>CANMUP010000003.1 GCA_947501105.1 uncultured Flaviramulus sp.
GAACCAAAGTATCCGTCACCATCAGCATCCACTCCTAAGTACCATACGGTAGCCGGATTAATAGACGCTCCAGTAACTGGTGTATCATCACAATCATCAACAGTCGGAGCCACGGTAGAATATCCACCAGGGTTCGTACACTGCGTTGCGGTTAATTGCGAACCAAAGTATCCGTCACCATCAGCATCCACTCCTAAGTACCATACGGTAGCCGGATTAATAGACGCTCCAGTAACTGGTGTATCATCACAATCTGTATTGTCAAGTACATAACCTGCTGGTTGAGAAGCAGCAACTTGACTGACTGAAGGGTTGCCGTATGTGTCACCATCAGCATCTTGATACCATGTTATTGAAGACACATCTGCAGTTAAATTAATTTCATCAATTGCAATGTCACTACTCCATGTTGTTCCAGTAGTTCCTGAAAAACGTAATTTGATGACTTGGCCATCATAATTACTTAAGTTTATAGTTTGCTGTAACCAAGCATCTGTTTGGTTTGCTTGCTGTTGCCCACTAAGTATTGGAGTGTTTGTTACGGTATTTCCATTTGCATCTAATTGATTCCACGTCGAACCATTATCAATGCTTAAATCGACTGAAAGATCACCCATTGCATCTCCAACCATATGATAATAGAATGAAAAGTTTGTATTCTGATATCCAGTTAAATCAATACATGGACTAATCATGGTAACAGTAACATTTTGTCCAATGTTTGTTGTTGTATTTGCATTTGAAGCTTCAGTGTATAAATAATTTCCTCCGCCAGTAAAATCATCAGTTGGACCAGTTCCAGTTGAAATCGTTCCGCCTGAATTTAAAGTCCAATCTTCATAGTTAGTTCCTGCAATATCATTTGCACCTTGAGTCCAATCTCCAATACCAGAGTCGAAATTTTCAGCGTATGGGAATGATGAAATTGTTGTTCCAGTACAAGGGACAGGAGTTGCAGTTGTAAAATTAGTGGAAGTACTATATGAAGATGTACTACTTGTACATCGTGTTCTTACTTGTACTTCATAATTAGTAGATGCTGTTAAGCCTGAAATATTGTAGCTATTTGTTGATATATCTGTTACTTCTGTCCATGTTCCAGAACTAGTTTCTTTGTATCTAATATCATAAGTCGCAGAAGGAATGTTATCCCAACTTGCTGTAGCAGATACCGTTGTAATAGAGTTTACAACTAAGTTTGTAGGTGGATTTGTATTATCACATGGTATTTGAATGCTTAATATTTTAAAATCATCAATAAAAAAACCATCGGCATTGGCAGAGTAATTTTCAAATGCATTACCAGAATCTGAAGCAAATCTAAATCTAAATTGTGCATTGGTAGCACCATTTAAAAAACTGTTGTTTGAGGCGTCAATAACAATTTCTTCCATAACCCAATTATCCATTCGGTCACCATCATAAACTACTCCAGAACTATTGCTATCCTGAAAAGAGGCACTACCTCCTTTTGCATCATGACCATTAGTACCACTTGTAGAACTAGGTTTATTGTATTTTCCACAAAGTGATTGCCATGTGCTTCCATCTGTAGACCCTAGTAATTCTACAAAATCATAATTACGCTCTAAATCCCATTTTGTGTAAAATTGTACTAATACCTCGCTAGAGCTAGAAAGATCATAAGACGCTGTTGTTGTTAAAGTATTAATATCACTGGCTCCATACTGAGCGATTGAATTCCCACCCAATTTTATACCGTTGCTACCATTGTATTTTGCGGCAGTATTGTTTGAAGCTGTCCAAGACGTAGTACCTGCTACTACATTAACATTCCAATTTGTTAATCCTGATTCTGCATCATCTGAAAATAGAACAGAAGGTTGGTAATATTTTTCAAAGTTGACATTGTAGAATACATTAGTTCCATCAGAAACTTGAACGTTATATTCAATTTTATCGTTTGGAGCAATTGAAGGATTAAGGGTTAATGCAACAGTAAGACTTTGTTGCTCTAAAATATTAATACTCGACGTACTAACTGGGGCACCTACTGAAGCAATATTGCTAGAGATAGGTGTAACGGTAATTGTGAAATCACTAGTAGTTTGCCCTAAACGCTCAATTCCAAATGCTAGGTTAGGGGATAAGCTATTTATATCAGATTGTGTTAAATCATGAAACTTAGCATATTTACCTGCATAATAAGCTGTGGTTAATGAGATACGCATCGCTCTTTTAGCAATAGGAACAATGTCTGTTGTTGGTGGCCAAAAACCAGTACCACCATGTTCTGGTGTTGATGCTAAAACTGTTTTTGTAGAGCCAGTCTGTCCGTTAGTATCTGCAGAGCCTCCAACCATCCAGTCGTCAGCAATACCGTTTGCTGGTGTAAAAATAGTGGCGCCAGATACATATCTGTTATAACGCGTCATATCTTCATGCCACTTATGCATTTCGTCTTCTCGTCCTGAAGTGAATGATGGATTTCCTCCATAGGGATGTGGAATAGAATTAGCAGATGTATGATTCATCAAGCAAGTCTTAAAATCTCTGCTTTCTACAAACTCTTTAATAATTTGTGATTCTGGTTCAGAAAATGCATTTGGACCTCTGTAAGAATCACTTGTTGGAGTCCCAGAAGAACCTGAACCGGCTGTACCCCAGAAATAATCAAAGTTTCTATTTAAATCAACTCCTCTATTTGAAGAAGTGTTACCTGTTCCTCCAGTACTTGGTCTTAAATTTTTACGTTGCATTCCACCACCGTCTCCAGCTGTGTTATCATCAATGTGTTCATTCCATCTTAATCCATCTGGGTTTACTACAGGAATAAAATATAATTCGTTATTATCAACAAGGTTTTTTATGGCGTCATTTGTAGCATAATTTTCTAGTAAATACCACATGAAGTATATGTTACTCATTAAACTACCAACCTCTCTAGCATGAATCATAGAGGTAAAAAGAGATTGAGGGTTTGTGCCTTCTGGATTTGCTTGATTTCCAGTAATTCTTACATAATATACAGTTTTAGGATCCCAAAATGTTGTTCCTTGTCCACTATAAGTTTGACCGTTATTAGTTATTGAACTAGCAGGATTTCCCCAAGTTGTTATACCAGTAGAAGAAGCATCCGCTTTTGCAGAAATTAAACCTGGATATAAAGATCGCATTTGATCAAGTTCTGCTTCCATTTCACTAACGGTTAAGCAGCCTCCCATGGTTCCTAGGTTAAAATTAGTAGGGGTTGCCCAATCTATTTCATCACACCCAACATATTCTAAAAAATTATCTAATACTGTACTAGACACTGATTTTGAAGTCAATGATCCTTTAGAGCCTTTAGATAATAATGTTTTACTTCTAGTTCTCGATTTTTCTGTTTGAATGTTTGTTAGAGCCTCATCACGAGTACGTTCTGATCTTTCTGAATAAAATTTTGTTAAATCTTCGATGACAACATTATAGTTTATACCATTATCATCTAATAGTTTTAATTCAAATTCTGATAACTCTAAAATAAGTTTATCATGATCATGATTTACTCCACAACTTAAATCAATACCTTTTTCTGATATTTGTTTTTGTAAAGCTTGTGAAGGATTGCTAATAGCAATCCTTTTATATTTCTCTTGAGAGAAAGTAAATTGAGCTATTAATAAAAATAATGCACTTACGAGAGTAATTTTTTTCATCAGACTTGGGATTTTTTAATGAATTTTTATGGCGCTAATATATAATAATAATTAAAAAAACTCCATGAAATGCATAAAAAATCGATGAAATGCAATAACTCAAAATTAATGATTTAACATGAATCCTAGTGAATTAGGTAATTCAATAACTTTTTTGCTTAAATATTACTAAATTAAAAATCTTTACTTTTATATGTTTTTAAAAATAAATTTTATCATTATGCGCTTACTTTTCTTATTATTATTAGCTATTTTTATTACAAATTGTAAAGAACCCCAACCTTATACCTTCAAGGTAATGGCGTGGAATATATTACATGGTGCAAACGATATTCCTAACGGAAGAGAAAAAGCTATTGAGATTATACGAGAAATCAATCCAGATGTTATTTTAATGGTGGAAACATATGGTTCTGGGAAAGAAATTGCTGAGACCTTAGGGTATAATTTTCACTTAATTGCTCCAGAAGGTACTCCATTAGATGATAAAGGTACCAACCTATCAATTTTTTCAAAGTTTCCTTTTGGCGAACGTATTGATACTGAATATCCTTTTTATTTAGGAGGAAGGGAAGTTATTGTGAATAGTGAAAAAATTAGATTTTTCTCTAATTGGTTTCATTATTTACCATGGGATAATGAACCTGAAAAAATGGGTAAAACTGCTGAAGAATTACTTGTATGGGAAAAGAATGGAAAGCGTAATGAAATGATACAAAAAGTATTGCCATACATAAGGAAATATGCAAAAGAAACAGAATCAATGCCAATGATTTTTGGAGGCGACATGAATACAGCTTCTCATTTAGATTGGGATGAAAACACTAAAGCACTACACAATAATTTAGTGGTTCCTTGGAGAGCAACTAAGGTTTTAGAAGAAATTGGATTTATTGATTCTTATAGAACTTTAAACCCAGACCCAATAACACACGCAGGAATTACATGGGATGCTGAAGGTAAAGTTGATTCTCATAGAATAGATTACATTTTCCATAAAGGCCCTAAGTTAAAAGCTGTAAAATCTAAAACTTATAATGCCTTCTTTAATAAGCCTATTAAAATAAATGATAAAGAGATTATTTTCCCTTCAGATCATGGTTTCGTAGTAACTGATTATCAATTATTAAAAAACTAATAAGTTTATAATTTATAGCTTTTACGAGTTTTATTTTGTGCATATTATGCATTACAAACAACTTTTCGAAATTATTATTGGTACAAAATAGTATTATAAAAGGCTGATAAATTTGTGGTTAGAGGTGTATGCATCCTTTATATTTGTCAATCAAATTAATTATATATGTTAATAATAATACTAAACTTAAAAAAATAATACTAAATTTGTGTTCGAGCACACTAATGTATTATTCAATTTTAATCTTAAAACATGCAAACAATTTATCGTTTAACCCTTGTAATTATTTTGTTAAGTAGTTGCAATGAAAAAAACAAAACATTTTCAGAATCAGAAATAGCAATTCTTCCTCAACCATCTTCTGTGGTTTTAGGTGAATTTTCATTCTCATTAGAAGATAACATGACTATTTATGGTGATACTAAAGAAGCTAAAAATGTAATTGATTATTTTACTAAATCTGTTAAGGATTCAATAAAAATAAATCTTCAGAAAACCGATAAAGAAAATGCAGACATAGTATTTAAATTAAACCCATCACTAAATGATGACGAATACGATTTGAATATTGATCCAAAACAAATAGTAGTTAACGCTAATGGATATGGAGGGTTTTTCTATGGTGTGCAAACTTTAAAACAACTACTAGCAAAAGAATTTTCAGAAGAAAAAAATGAAACTAAATACTTAATACCTACGGTTAATATTAAAGATGGACCACGTTTTAAATGGCGAGCTTATATGTTGGATGAGTCACGATATTTTCATGGCGAGAAGTTTGTAAAGCAAATGCTAGATCAAATGGCATTGTTAAAAATGAATGTATTTCATTGGCATTTAACAGATGATGCTGGATGGCGTATAGAAATAAAAAAATACCCTTTATTGACTAAAGTTGGTGCATTTCGATCAGATAGCGAAATTGAAACTTGGAAAAGCGGTAAAACTTCAGGTAAGTCGCATGGAGGTTTTTATACTCAAGAACAGATAAAAAATATTGTTGCTTATGCAGAAGAAAGAAATATTACTATAATTCCAGAGTTTGAAATGCCTGGGCATTCTAGTGCAGCAATTGCAGCTTATACTTGGTTGGGAACAGCAGGAAAAGATATTGATGTTCCTGTTAAATTTGGTAGGCATTATGATAATTATGATGTAACCAAACCAGAAGTCGTTCAATTTATTAAAGATGTTTTAACCGAGATGTTTGAGTTATTTCCATCTAAAGTTATTCATATAGGTGGTGACGAAGTGGGGTATAAATCGTGGGAAGATGCAAAGCATGTTCAAAAATACATGAAAGAAAACAATATAAAGACTCCTGCAGATTTACAAATAGCTTTTACAAATGATATCTCAAAATTTATAGAAGCTAACGGAAGGCGCATGATGGGGTGGAATGAAATTATGGGAATTAATATTCATAAAGGTTTTGAAGAAAAAAAGCATGACAAAGAAGCAGAGACCGAGTTGGCTAAAAATGTAGTTGTACATTTTTGGAAAGGAAATTTAGATTTAGCAACTCAAGCTGCTGAAAAAGGCTATGGCATTGTAAATTCATTGCATAGTAATACATATTTAGATTATGGGTATAAGAATATTAGTCTAGAAAAGGCTTATGATTTTAACCCTATTCCAAAAGGACTTGAGGAGAAATATCACGATAATGTTTATGGATTAGGTTGTCAAATGTGGAGCGAATGGACTCCTACAAATGATGATGTTGAAAGGCAAACATTTCCTAGAATTGCTGCATTTGCAGAAGTTGGATGGACTTCATTAGAAAACAAAGATTATAAGAGTTTTGAACTAGCCCTTAAGAAAATTCAAAAACATTGGGATAGTTTGGGAATCAACTATTATAAAGGTGCTGAATAAAAAAGAAAATTTGAAAACTTATGATTAAAATATCAAATAAAATAGCAATACTTCTTTTCTTTTTTATTGCTTTCATTTCTTGTAAACCTGATAAGAAAGAAGAAAAAGCCATTAATAAAAAACCTAATATCATCTTGTTTATGGTAGATGATATGGGGTGGCAAGATACATCTGTACCTTTTTGGAAAGAAAAAACTGCGCTAAATAATCTTTACCAGACACCAAATATGGAACGTCTTGCTAAGCAAGGTATGAAATTTACACAAGCTTATGCCACAGCCGTTTGCTCACCAACAAGAGTGAGTTTGATGACAGGAATGAATGCAGCAAGACATCGTGTAACAAATTGGACTTTGAGAAGAGGTGTTTCTGCGGTTAAACCACCCAAAGGCTTATTAATGCCTCAGTGGAATTTAAATGGTATTCAACCAACAGATACGATTGAGCGCTCAACTCATGTTACTACGCTACCGCAAATTCTTAAAGACAATGGTTACTTAACTATTCATACAGGAAAAGCGCATTTTGGCGCTTTAGGGACTCCCGGAGAAAACCCAATAAATTTAGGATTCGATATTAACATTGCAGGACATGCCGCTGGTGCTCCAGGAAGTTATTATGGAACAAAAAACTTTAAAAAAGATATTAATAAAAATAGTATTTGGGATGTTCCCGGTTTAGAAAACTATCACGAAAAGGATATTTTTTTATCTGAAGCTTTAACTCAAGAATCTATTTTAGCAATAGATAAAGCAATTGAGAGTGAAAAGCCATTTTATTTATATATGGCTCATTATGCAGTGCATACACCAATTCAAGGAGATTCAAGATACGAACAAAAATATATTGATAAAGGACTTCATCCTATTGAAGCCAAATATGCTTCAATGGTTGAAGGTATGGATAAAAGCCTAGGTGATTTAATGAATTATCTTGATGAAAAAAACATTGCTGATAATACTATTATTTTATTTATGTCTGATAATGGAGGCTTAAGTGCTGTTGCCCGTGGAGGTGAAAGGCATACTCATAACAAACCTTTATCAAGCGGAAAAGGATCTGCACACGAAGGAGGTATTAGAGAACCAATGCTTGTAAAATGGCCAGGAAAAGTAAAAGCAAATTCAACAACTAATGATTTTGTTATTATTGAAGACTTTTTCCCAACTATTATTGAACTTGCTGGAATTGAAGATTATAAAACTGTTCAAAAAGTAGACGGGCAAAGTTTTACTTCAATACTAAAAGGCAAAAAGAGTAATAACAATAATAGAGCTTTGTTTTGGCATTATCCAAATAATTGGGGACCAACTGGACCAGGAATTGGAGCATCAAGCACAGTAAGAAAAGGCGATTGGAAATTAATTTACTATCATTTAGATAATCATTTCGAATTATTTAACATAGCTAATGATATTGGTGAAACAACAAACTTAGCTACTAAAGAAAAAGAAAAACTTACAGTATTGGCAAAAGAGTTATCGAATTATTTAAGAAGTGTAGATGCACAAATGCCAATACAAACAAATACAAATAAACAAGTTCCTTGGCCTGATAATCAAGAGATAATTAGTAATATATAAAGAAAAATTGTTTGCTATGATCAAGTACATATTATCATTTGTTTTATGTTTTAATTTAATTGTAAGTTGCCAGCAAAAAAAAGAAATTATAGTTGCGCAAACTTTTGAAGAACCAAAAGATCCATCACCTAATAAAGATGAGAATTGGTCTTCAGTTAACAAAGGCTTGCAAGCTTCAATAGCATCTACAAATATTCGTTTTGTAAAAAGTGAAATACCAAAAATAGAACAAGCAAACACATCTGCAGAAACAGTCTGGAAAGGAGAACGTGTCTCCACTCAGCTAGTGTTTTGGAGTAACGATTCTGTAAATAATGTAGAGGTAAAAGTTTCAGATTTTATTTCTGAAAAAGGAGATAAAATTTCAGAAGAAAGCGTAGAAATTAATTTTGTAAAGTATATTATTACTGATGAGTTTGCAGGAGGTTGTGGTTATAGAAAACCAGAAGATTTTGCATCTTCGTTAGCCGCTGACGGTTTTGATCCTATAAATTCTTATAAAATAAAGGCTCAAGAAACTCGACCAGTTTGGATTACTGTTGATGTACCTACCAACGCAAAAGCAACTTCCTATAAAAGTATTGTATCTGTTAATATAAAAGGACAAGAAAGTAAAACATTTGAATTAAATTTAAGAGTTATTGATAAAGTTTTACCAAACGGAACCGATTGGAAGTTTCATTTAGATTTATGGCAAAACCCCTATGCAGTTTCACGTATTCATAATGTAGAGCCTTGGTCTCAAAAACATTGGAATTTATTAAAACCGCTAATGAAACGTCTTGCAGATGCTGGACAAAAAGTAATTACAGTATCCTTAAACAAGCGTCCTTGGGGTGGTCAGACTTTCGACCAATTTGAAGCCATGATCGATTGGCAAAAGAATGCTGATGGTACTTGGCAATACGATTTTACCATTTTTGATAACTGGGTACAGTTTATGATGAATTTGGGAATAAAAAAACAAATCAGTTGTTATTCTATGGTGCCTTGGGGCAATGAATTTTATTATTTTGATGAAGCAGAAAATAAAGAGGTGAAAATAAAAGCGCCTCCAGGAACAAAAAAATATAAAGAGCTATGGATTCCTTTTTTAACAGCATTTAAAAAGCATTTAGTTGAAAAGGGCTGGAACAAAATTACCAGAATAGCTATGGATGAGCGCGGTCCAGAAGAAATGAAAGCGATGTTAAAATTGCTTAACCAATATGCTCCAGAGTTTGGTGTTTCCTTTGCCGATAATCATAAGAGCTATAAATTATATCCTAACGAATTAAAAGACATGTCAGTGGCTTTTGGTCATCCAGTTGATGAAGAGGATTTAGTAAAAAGAAGAGATAAAGGACATGTGAGTACACATTATGTTTGCTGTTCAGACGGGTTTCCAAATACCTTTACTTTCTCACCACCTGCAGAAGGCGTGTTTATTGGCTGGTATACTATAGCTGCCGATTTTGATGGGTTTCTGCGTTGGTCTTATAACAGTTGGGTAGAAAACCCATTGCAAGATTCTCGTTTTAGAGCATGGCCAGCTGGTGATACTTATATTGTATATCCTGAAAACCGCAGTTCCATTCGTTTTGAAAAATTAAGAGAAGGAATTCAAGATGCTGAAAAGATTAGAATTCTTCGCGAAGAATTAAAAGCTAAAAATATGCTAGATGAGCTGGATTATTTGAATGGAGTAGTCGCTAAATTTAATATAACAACAAAACCAGATGATTTAGAAGGGATGCTGAAAGATGCTAAAAACACACTAAATGTTTTGACAGGCAAATTATTGACAATTGATTAATGTTAACTTATAGTTTTCAGTTATTCTATTAATTTATATAATATGATGTTGAATTTTAAAATAATAAAATGAACTCAAAAATATTAAGAGTAGTATTAATGCTTACATGCTTGATTGTACTTTCTATCTGTAAAAGTAAATGCTACGCCCAAGATGTAAATCCTTTAAAAGTTATTACTTATAACATTTGGAATGGTTTTGACTGGGGAAAGGATACTGATCGTAAAGCTAAATTTATAAATTGGATAAATACAAAAAAACCAGATGTATTAGCTTTACAAGAATTATGTGGTTATACTCAAGAGCAATTACAAAAAGATGCTAAAAAATGGGGACACAATTATGCTGAAATTTTAAAAACATCAGGCTATTCTGTTGGTATAACATCGAATAAACCTATTGAGGTGAAAGAAAAAATATTGGAAGACATGCATCATGGAGCACTACATTGTAAAGTTGGTGAAATTGATTTTTTTGTGATTCATTTTTCACCATTTAGCCATGAAAAAAGGAGAGCAGAAGCTAAAATTATTTTGAGTAAGCTGTCAAATCTTTTGAAGGAACAGGATAAGTATATGGTTTTGGGTGATTTTAATGCCTTATCTCCTTTTGATGCTCATTTGTATAAAAACAGAACAGGAATTGTAGAAAATAAGAAAGCATCTGAGAAGCAACATAATCACGTGAAGAACTTATTGCATGGAGAGTTGGAGTATGGCGTAATTGGTATGTTTTTAGGTTACCCTTTGATAGATGTTACACAGAAATTCACGAACACTTGGGATGATAGAGTGAGTTGTCCAACACAAATTTTTGAAGAAGAAAAAGGGGAAGGGCGTCCTAAAAAATCTACACGGATAGATTATGTTTTAGTATCTCCATTTTTAGCAGAAAAATGTATAAAATCAGAAGTGCTGAATAAAATGGATACATATTATTTATCAGATCATTATCCAATAATAGCTGAGTTTAAATTGTAAAATAAAAACAATTTTTAGCTTTTTCACATTATCAAACCTAAATTATGAACAAATTTAAAAGCAAATGTATTTAATAAAAAAAAGAGTCTATTTTCAGTTATGTATTTTTAGTCTTCTTATGTTTAATAGTGCTAAAATAATAGCACAGACACAAGTACAAGTAGACTCATCACGTGTAGTTCGTGTATTAACGTATAATATTTATCATGGCGAAACCGTAGCTGCAGCAAAACAGTTTGATTTAGATTTGTTGGCTAAAATTATTAGAGATACTAAACCAGATTTGGTAGCATTACAAGAAGTCGATTTTAAAACTAAAAGAGTTTTAAAAATGGATTTAGTAACCGAATTAGGATTACGTACAAAAATGCAAGCTATTTTTGGGAAAGCCATGTCATTTGATGGCGGCGAATATGGAGAAGGAGTGCTGTCAAATTTTTCTTTTTTAAATACAAAAAATTATGCACTGGTAGCTAGAGAAGGTAAAGAACCTAGGGCAGCTTTAGAAATTAATGTAGCATTAGAGAGTGGAGATACTATTAAATTTATTGGTACACATTTAGATCATACAAAAGATGAAACAGATAGGATAAATCAAGCAAACCAGTTAAACACTATTTTTTCAAAAGATAATACCCCTACTATTTTAGCAGGTGATTTAAATGCAACCCCAGATAGCGAAACTATGAAAATTTTATTTCAGGAATGGCAACCATCCTTTACTGAAAACATACCTACTTCACCTGCTGAAAATCCTAAAGCTAAAATTGACTATATCCTTTTTAGACCAGCAAATAGGTGGCGTGTGCTTGAAAGAAAAGTAATTGATGAAAAAATCGCATCAGACCACAGACCTGTATTGAGTGTGTTAGAGCTATTAAAAGAGTAAAGGGCAAAAAAACTTTTGCCCTTTACTAACTACATAAACAATTAACGCGATAAGATAAAATTATGTGACTAACTCAAAACATAATCAAAACTTGCGATATAAAATTATGTATATATATTACTAAAATCTACTAATAATCTAACCATAACTGATACTTTTATTGCTTAAAATAAGGAAGGTTTTAAATGATAGCTATTCTTATACCATTATGACTTAGCTGTTAATGCATATGAATACTTTTTTATAAGAAAAATAATACTTACATTTTAAAAATAATAAACTTTTATTAGTTGAATGTGGTTAGAACAATTAGTGTTAAAAGGAATAGTTAATTTTCCGTTGTTTAGCTATGCATTACTGTTATTAGTCTAAAATACTTAACCACTCAAATAAAAATAAGGATATTTATTTAGTTTTTATAATAGAAAACGGTTTTGCCAATGTTAAGAAATTACATATTTATAATTCTAGTTGCTTCAGCATTTATTTCTTGTAAAAAAGAAGAAAAAAAAATAGCTGAATCCAAATCAAAAAACACCATCCATGTTGATCCTTATATAGGTACTGGCGGTCATGGACATACTTACCCAGGAGCCACTGTTCCTTTCGGGATGCTTCAAGTGACTCCTGTAAATGGTATTAGTAGCTGGGATTGGTGTTCTGGTTATCATTATTCAGATTCTATTGCAGCTGGTTTTAGTCACTTAGCTCTAAGTGGTACAGGTATTGGCGATTTAGCCGATATATTGTTTATGCCAATAAATAAAGAGGTTGATTTAACAGCGACACCATTATCGCGTGATTCATTAACTTATAAATCTAAGTATAATCACAAAAATGAAAAAGCATCTCCAGGCTATTATCAAGTATTTTTGGAAGATCATAATGTGAATGTAGAATTAACCACAGCGTTAAGAACTGCATACCATAAATACACTTTTGCAAAAGATGATAAGCAATCAGTAGTTATCGATTTAGGATTTGCAATTAATTGGGATAGAGCTCTTAAAACTTCTATTACTATTGAAGATGAGTACACAATAAGTGGTTACCGTTTCAGTAAAGGTTGGGCAGCTAATCAAAAGGTCTTTTTTGTAGCAAAGTTTTCTAAACCTATAACCAAACATCACATTTTTACTGATGGAAATCGTATAGAAAAGAAATCATCAGAAGGCATAAAAACATCAACCCAATTGTTTTTTAATTCTAATAATTCGAATGAATTGTTTGCCAAGGTCGCTTTGTCTTCAGTAAGTATAGAAAATGCAAAAGAGAACTTGAATACTGGCGATTTTAATTTTGAAACTATAAAAACCAAAGCCGAAAATATTTGGGATAAAGCTCTAACTAAAATAGAAGTAGAGACACCAATCGATTCTCTTAAAACAATGTTTTATACAGCCATGTATCATGCACAAGTTGCACCAGTAACTTATAGCGATAAAAATGGGCAATTTAGAAAAGAAAATGATGAGATAGTTACAGCAGAGAATTATACAGCATATTCAACACTTTCGCTTTGGGATACTTTTAGAGCGGAGCATCCACTTTTAACCTTAACCGCGCCAGATAAAGTTTCAGATATTATCAATACGATGCTAGCGTATTATGAAACTAAAAAAATATTACCAGTTTGGACGCTTTATGCCAATGAAACAAATACCATGACTGGCTATCATTCTATTCCTGTAATAGCTGAAGCTTATAAAAAAGGTATTCGTGGTTTTGATGCCGAAAAAGCTTTTGAAGCTATGAAAACTACTATGATGCAAGATGAACGCGGATTAAATCATTATAAAAAATATGGATACATTCCTTATACGTTGATTGATGAATCGGTTACCATTACTTTGGAATATGCTTATGATGACTGGTGTGTAGCACAAATGGCAAAAGCTTTAGGAAAAAATGATGATTATGAGTTTTTCTTGAATCGTTCTAAAGCTTATCAGCATTTATTTGATAATGAAACAGGTTTTATGCGAGGTAAATCAGTTGATGGAAAATCTTGGAACGAACCTTTTGACCCTAAGCATTCTAACCATAGAGAACAGACAGATTATACTGAAGGCAATGCATGGCAACATAGCTGGTTTGTACCACATGCAGTTGAAGATTTTGTTACACTTCACGGAAGTAATGAAACATTCACAAATCGATTAGAACAATTATTTACCGAAAGTTCTGAAATTACCGGCGATAATGTTTCTGCTGATATTTCTGGTCTTATTGGACAATACGCACACGGAAACGAACCAAGCCATCATATTGCTTATATGTTTAATCATGCAAACCAACCTTGGCGTACGCAATATTGGGCACGTTATATTATGGATACACAATATAATACCACTCCCAATGGATTAAGTGGTAATGAGGACTGTGGACAAATGAGTGCATGGTATGCTTTAAGTTCAATTGGATTATACCCTTTAAATCCTGCTTCAGGTGATTATGAAATTGGAAGCCCAATTTTCGAAAAAGCTACTATTAATATTTCTAAAGAAAAAACATTTGTGATTGAAGCAGAAAATGTTTCGGATAAAAATATTTACATTCAATCTGCATCTTTAAATGGGATAGATTTTAACAAAACATCTATTTCTCACCAACAAATTATTGAAGGCGGTACATTACATTTTGTAATGGGAGATCAGCCTAATAAAAATTGGGGAACTACCAATAATCAATAACCAAATAACCAACAACTAATGAATATCATTGATGTATTAATAATTGTAGTCTACATCGTACTAACCTTGGGAGTGGGTATTTGGATATCTAAAAAGGCTTCGAAAGGATTAGATTCTTATTTTTTAGGAGGAAATAGTATCAAATGGTATTATTTGGGATTGAGCAATGGCTCAGGAATGTTTGATGTTTCTGGAACTGCGTGGATGGTTGGGATCTTATTTTTATATGGTGCTAAAAGTTTTATGTTTATGTGGATTTGGCCTATTTGGAATCAAATCTTTATTATGATTTTTCTTGCCGCATGGATTCGTCGTTCTAATATAATGACTGGATCTGAGTGGATTTTAACACGTTTTGGCGATGACAAAGCAGGCAGAGCATCTCATCTTATTGTCGCTATTTTTGCAATTATAGCTTCGGTTGGTTTTATTGCATACTTTTTTGAAGGCGTTGGCAAATTCATGACCATTATTTTGCCATGGGACTTAACTTTAATGATGGGCAATAGTACTTTATTAGCATCAGAACAAAGTTATGCACTAATCATAATATTTTTAACAACTATTTATACTATTAAAGGCGGTATGTTTTCGGTTGTTGCGACAGAAGTATTACAATATGGTATTATGGTTTTAGCAGGTGTTTTGGTAACTATTTATGCCTTTGTAACGATTACTGATGCCCAAATAGCAGCAGTTATTCCAGAAGAATGGAACTCTATTTTATTTGGAATGGAGCTAGAAGGTTTTTGGGATGGTAAGCTTCAAGCTTTTAATGATTTAATAGATTCTCAAGGCTATAAAATGTTTGGTGCTTTTATAGGTATGTCTTTGTTTAAAGGCATTTTTGCTAGTATTGCAGGACCAACACCAAGTTATGATATGCAACGTATTTTGTCAACACGCTCTGTAAAAGAAGCAGCTTATATGAGTGGTTTCACTAACCTTGTTTTATTCATACCACGCTATTTATTAATAGGAGGTATTGTAGTTATAGGTTTGGTTTTTTTAACTCCAGAAATGAGTGCTATGGGTAGTATTGGTTCTAACGATTTAGAGGTTATTCTTCCTAAAGTTATTAATTTTCATGTGCCAGTTGGTATTAAAGGCTTACTATTAGCAGGACTTTTAGCGGCATTTATGTCTACATTTTCTGCGTTTGTAAATTCTGGTCCAGCATATATTGTTAACGATATTTATAAAAAATATTTTAAACCAGAAGCATCAGCAAAGCATTACATAAAAGCAAGTCATATAGCATCTTTTGTAGTGGTAATAGTTGGTGTTATTATGGGCTTTTTTGCAGATTCTATAAACTCATTGACCTTATGGATAACAAGTGCGTTATATGGAGGGTATGTAGCAGCAAACTTCTTAAAATGGATTTGGTGGCGTTTTAATGGTTGGGGGTATTTTTGGGGTATGTTAGCAGGCTTAATTATTGCAACACTTCAGTTTTTATTAGATCAAAATAAAGATAATTTTGAGATGGGTACTTGGTTGTACGATTTAGCACAAATCCCTGCTATTTATGTGTTTCCAATTATATTTTTTGTGTCGCTTTTTGGGTCCTTTTTAGGAACTTGGCTAACACCAGCAACAAATATGGAAACCTTAAAAAGCTTCTATAGTAATGTAAAACCCTGGGGGTGGTGGAATCCAGTATATAAAGCATTAAAAAGAGAAGATGCTTCTTTTACAAAAAACAATAATTTTATAAGCGATATGGCTAATTGTGTTATTGGAGTTATTTGGCAATCTAGTATGATTGTGCTGCCTATATATTTTATGGTGCGCGATTATCCAAAAACTTTATGGGCACTGTTAGTTTTTGTTACAACTTCAATAATTTTAAAATTTACTTGGTTAGATAAAGTAAAAAAATATAAAAATTAATAATGCAAAATAGATCTTTTCCTTGGCAAAATAAACCTGAAGGTTGTCAGGATGTTATATGGCGTCATGACGCTAATCCAATCATTAATAGATACGATATTCCAACCTCAAATAGTATCTTTAATAGTGCAGTTGTTCCTTTTAAAGATGGATATGCTGGAGTTTTCAGGTGCGATAATAAAGCGGTGCAAATGAATATTTTTGCAGGTTTTAGTGAAAATGGGGTCGATTGGAAAATCAATCACGAACCTATTGAAATGCAGGCTGGAAATACTAATATTATTGAATCGGATTATAAGTACGATCCTCGGGTGGTATTCATAGAAGACCGCTACTGGATAACTTGGTGTAATGGTTATCACGGTCCAACCATTGGTATTGGTTATACTTTCGATTTTAAAGAGTTTTTTCAATGTGAAAATGCATTTTTACCATTTAATAGAAATGGAGTGTTATTTCCGCAGAAGATCAATGGGAAATATGCCATGTTAAGTCGCCCTAGTGATAATGGTCATACACCATTTGGTGATATTTATATTAGCTATAGCCCAGATATGAAATATTGGGGAGAGCATCGTTGTGTAATGAAAGCAACTGCTTTTGAAGATAGTGCTTGGCAATGCACAAAAATTGGTGCAGGCCCCATCCCAATTTTAACTAACGAAGGCTGGTTAATGATTTACCATGGTGTTATAAATACATGCAACGGATTTCGTTATGCTATGGGTTCGGCGTTGTTAGACGAAAATGAGCCCGATAAAGTAAAATATAGAACTCAACCCTATTTATTAGGGCCGGCAGAACCTTATGAAATGGTAGGAGATGTGCCAAATGTAGTATTTCCATGTGCCGCTTTACATGATACAGAAGCTGATAAATTAGCCATTTATTATGGTGCTGCAGATACAGTTGTTGGATTAGCTTATGGAAAATTGAGTGAAGTAATCCAATTTACAAAAGACAATAGTTTATAATTAAAAGACCAAATGTATTCGAAATTCAAATATTTAAGTGTAGTTTTTGGTTGTATTTCAATACTAAGTTGCGCACAAACTAAAGAAGAAATTATTCCACAAACCTACGTGGCTTATAAAACTTCTGAAGCAATTATTGTTGATGGAAAAGCTGATGAAGCGGTTTGGAAAAAAGCAAAATGGACTAATGATTTCATAGATATTGAAGGCATTATAACACCTAAGTATCTAACCAATATAAAGATGCTTTGGGATGAAAATTACTATTATATTTTAGCAGAAATTAAAGAACCACATGTTTGGGGAGATATAACGGAACGCGATGCTGTTATTTTTTATAATAACGATTTTGAAGTATTTATAGACCCAGATGGAGATACCCATAATTATTATGAATTGGAGATTAATGCACTCAATACCGCTTGGGATTTATTCATAAATAAGCCTTATAGAGAACGCGGTAATGTAGTGTTAAACGATTGGGATTATACAGGTTTAAAATCGGCAATTAGTATTGATGGCACTCTAAATAATCCTAATGATATTGATAAAAGCTGGACGTTAGAAATAGCTATCCCTTTTAAAGATTTAAGAACGGCTTACAGGAAAGATAATGTGCCTAGAGATAAGTTTTGGCGTGTAAATTTTTCTAGAGTAAATTGGGATTATGATCTTACGAAAGAGAAATACTCACGTAAAAAAGGAGAAGACGGAAAGTTTTTGCACGAATATAATTGGGTATGGTCACCAACAGGTGTTATTAACATGCACTTGCCAGAAAATTGGGGTTATGTTTACTTTTCTTCAGAAAAAGCAGGAGCCAATGTAATATTTACAATTCCGCAAGACGAAAAAATTAAATGGAAACTATATGAGCTTTTTCGAGCCAATAAAGCATATCATAAAACTAATAAACGTTGGGCTACATCAATTAACGATTTAATGCCTTCTAAAATAGTTGTCGATCATAAAGAAATAAAGCCTACTATAGAGTACCATAGTTTAGGTTGGACCATATCGGTGCAGAGCCCATTTACTAACCATATCTTATCTGTTAGAGAAGATAGTCAGTTTTTTAGTAAAAAAATGTAGACTAATCATGTTGAATTTTTAATGTCATAAAGATAAATCAAATGAAAATCACCAATACATTTTTAAGATTTATAGCCTCTACAAGTTTAATGTTACTTTTTTTTAGTTGCTCGAAAACAATTAAAGAAGAAGAAAAAACTGTAAAAGATTTAAAAATAATTGGTTATGTAGCAGGTTATGAGGATTTTGATCCATCCAGAGTAGATGCTAATAAATTAACGCATATAAATTATGCTTTTGCCAATATAGTTGATGGAAAGCCGAAATTTGAATTGGATATAGATTCTATCAAAATTTCAAAAGTAATAGCGCTTAAAAAAACGAATCCTAATTTGAAAGTGTTGTATTCTATTGGTGGATGGGTTTGGTCTGATAAATTTTCGCATGTAGCTGCTTATCAAGAGACCAGAGAACAATTTGCAATTAGCAGTGTCAAACTCATGAAAAAGCATGGATTTGATGGTGTCGATTTAGATTGGGAATACCCAGGGCAACGGGCAGAGGATAATGCTTTTAGACCATCTGATAAAGAAAACTTTACATTACTTCTTGCAGAAATTCGCAAACAATTAAATAAAATTAGTAAAACGAATGGAGCTAATTATTTACTAACGATTGCCACTGGTGCAGATCAAGCTTATATTAATTACACTGATTTAGGAAAGGCTCATGAATACTTAGATTTTATTAATGTAATGTGTTATGATTATTACCATGGATGGCATTTTCAAACGGGGCACCATGCAAATTTGTACCCTTCAAATAAAGAACGATTTAAGGGAAATAGCGGACAAGAAGCTATAAATAGACATATAAAAGAAGGTGTTCCAGCCAATAAGTTGGTCATGGGAATTCCTTTTTACGGAAGACAGTGGGAAAAAGTAGCCTTAGGTAATGATGGTTTATATCAAAATGCTATGTCCTCAGGAATCATTGTACCTTATTGGGATATAGTTGAGAAATTAAAATCAGCTAAGTACAAGAAATTGTATGACGATTCAGCAAAAGCGTCATACCTATGGAATGCTCAAGACAGTATTTTTATTTCATGGGAAACACCAAAAGAAATTCGATTAAAAACCGAATATATAAAACAAAATGGGTTAGGAGGCGCTATGTTCTGGGAATATAGTTTGGATAAAGACCAAGAATTGCTAAACACACTTTTTGAGAATATGAAATAATCAAGATTACCTAATAAAATTAAAAAACGAGCTAAATGTAGCATCCATGACTAAGTATTAGTCACACATCGAAATGATTGTATGGATGTTATATATGATGATTAAAAAATAATAAATATAAACCTATGAAAACATTACGTATATTTTTACTTCTTTCAATGCTATTTAATATTGTAGCTTGTAACCAAACCGAAAAAAAGCAAAGCAATACCGCAAGTATTGATGATAAGCAAATTGCTAAAAGCACAGCAGAATCTTCATTCGAATTTGGCACTTGGATAACGTCTAATAAGAATAAATCCAATGAAGATTATACAAAAGAATTTAAACGCTATAAAGAGGGTGGTATTGATGAATTATTAATCAATACAGGTACAGACCCTAAAGAATTAGAAAGACTAGTGCCTATTGCAAAAGCAGAAGGCTTAAAAGTACATGCGTGGATTATGGCTGTAAATAGACCTGGAGATAAAGAGGCATTAAAACATCCAGAATGGTATCAAGTAAGTCGAGACGGGAAATCGTGTTTCGATACACGTCCTTATGTTGGATATTACCAATGGTTGTGCCCTACAAGAAAAGAATCGCGCAATCATATTTTGGAATTGGTTGAAGGTTTGGCAAAAGTTGAAGGCATTGAAAGTGTGCATTTAGATTATATTCGTTTTCCAGACATTTTTTTACCAATAGGATTATTACCAAAATATGACTTGGTTCAAGATGTAGAAATGCCAGAATACGATTTTTGTTATTGTGATGTTTGTATAAGCGAGTTTGAAAAAATTCACCATAAAAACCCAAAAGAAAGCAATAATACTGCTATTGATATGGAATGGAAAAATTTTAGACTTAATGCGATTAAAGCTTTGGTTGATGATGCTTACAAGATCGTACATAACAATAATAAAAGATTAACAGCGGCAGTTTTCCCGTATCCTGAAATGGCAGACCATATGGTACGCCAACGTTGGGATAAATGGAATATAGATGAAGTATACCCTATGATTTACCATAGTTTTTATAACGAGGAAATCGATTGGATTGGTTATGCTACAAAACAAGGAGTAACAGACATAGAATCTGAAAATATTGAATTAAATACTGGTATATATTTGCCACCATTTAAATCAGGAGAAGGCATAAAAGAAGCAATTTTGCAAGCTAAAAATAACGGAGCAAAAGGGGTTACTTTTTTTAGCGGACCTCAATTATCTGATGAATATTTAAAAGCGATTAAAGAGGTAAAAACTTCAATTCAATAGATTATTATGTTCAAAAAAGGGTTCGTCTTAACGCTTTGTATCGTACAGTTTTTTAACTGTACACAGGAAAAGAATGAAACTGTATCAAATCTTACCCATTTTGTAAATCCATTTATTGGTACTGATGGACCAGGAAACACTTATCCTGGAGCAACTGTGCCTTTTGGAATGGTGCAATTAAGCCCAGATATTGGTATTCCAGGTTGGGATAGAATTGCAGGTTATTACTACCAAGATTCTATAATTTCAGGATTTTCACACATGCATTTAACAGGAACTGGAGCAGGTGATTTATATGATGTTTTAGTGATGCCAACCAATAGTAGATTTAAAAAACGCATCAAAGCAAATAACTATAAACCTTTTTCTGCCTTTTCCCATGACAATGAAGAAGCTTCACCTGGGTATTATTCTGTTGATTTATTAGATTATGGAATTAAAGCAGAAGTTACTGCAACTAGACGAACAGGTATTCATAAATATACATTTCCTAAAGATAGTTTATCACAAATTCATATCGATTTAGGATATGCACTAAATTGGGATGCACCAACGGATACACATATTAAGGTTTTAAATGATTCAACTATTGAAGGCTACAGAAAATCTACAGGTTGGGCAAAAGACCAGCGCGTTTATTTTCAAATGAAATTATCTAAGCCATTTGATTCTTATCAATTATTTCAAAATGATACATTGATAGAAAATTCCGCGAAAGCGAAAAACACCAAAGTTATTTTAAACTATAATACTGCTGAAGACGAAGAAATTGTTTTAAAAACTGGTCTTTCATCAGCAAATATTGAAGGGGCAAAACTTTCTTTGAAAAATGAAGCGAATCACTTTAATTTTGAAACTTATAAACAACAAGCCGATAGTGTTTGGGAGGCTCAATTGCAGAAAATTGAGGTAGAAACTGCAGATGAAACCAAGAAGAATGTTTTTTACACAATGCTTTACCAGAGTATGTTAGCACCAACACTTTTAAGTGATTATAATAGTAATTATAAAGGCGCTAATGACACTATAATGAAGGCAGAAGGCTATGATAGATATGATACTTTTTCACTATGGGATACCTACAGAGCGGCACATCCTTTATATACTGTTTTACACCCAGACCGTGTAAATGATATGATACAATCGTTATTAGCACATTACAAAGAAACAGGTTTGCTTCCTGTTTGGTCTATGCAAGGAAACGAAACTAATATGATGATTGGTTACCATGCTATTCCTGTAATTGTTGATGCCTATTTTAAAGATGCAGATTTTGATATTCAATTAGCTTATGAAGCTTGTAAAGCAAGCGCAATGGATAATAACAGGCAAATAGATGTTTATAAAGAATTAGGATTTATTCCCGTAGATGAGAAACATGAAAATTGGTCCGTTTCAAAAACCTTAGAGTATGCCTATGGCGATTGGTGCGTTGCTCAATTTGCAAAAGCTTTAAATAAAACTGATGATTACAAATACTTTTTAAAGCGATCTGAAAACTGGAAAAATGTATATGATGCTAAAAGTAGTTTTATGCGACCTAAGTTAGAAGATGACACTTTTATAAAAGAATTTATTCCAAAGGACTATACACCATATTTTTGTGAGAGTAATGCATGGCAATACTTTTGGTCAGTTCAGCATGATGTTAACGGGCTTGTTAGTGCTATTGGTGGAAAAGAACGTTTTGAGCAAAAGTTAGATTCAATGTTTAGTTATAAACCTCTACCAACTGATAAACTGCCAATTTTTAGTACAGGAATGATTGGGCAATATGCACATGGTAATGAACCCAGTCATCATGTGGGTTATTTATATAATTATATTGATAAGCCATGGAAAACACAAGAAACTATTCGAGAAATTCTAGAAACTCAGTATAGGAACGAACCTAATGGACATTGTGGTAATGAAGATTGCGGACAAATGTCGTCTTGGTATATATTTAGTAGTTTAGGGTTTTATCCAGTAAATCCTGCAGAGGGTTTGTATAGTTTTGGTTCTCCAATATTTGATAAAGCTATCATTAACTTAGAAAGCGGAAAGCAATTTAAAATAGAGACGATTAATAATTCAAAAGAGAATAAATACATACAATCCATTACTTTAAATGGAAATGAAATCAGCAAAAATCATATTTCACATAAAGAGATTATGGATGGAGGAGTAATAATTTTTACTATGGGGAATTCTCCTAAAAAATAACCAGTATAAAATGAAATTAAGAGCATTAATAATACTTACATTAAGCCTGTTTACATTTAGTTGCAACACTAAAGAAGCTAAAGTATTTACAGAAACGGATATTCAAATCATTCCAAAACCTGAAGCATTGAAGCTAGGTGAAGGGCATTTTGAGTTTAATAAAAACACAGTATTTTACACTACAGATGAATCACAATCTACAGTGGCTCAAATTTTAATTGATAAATTTAAAACGGCCCAAGGATGGGATTTAAAAACTGTTGAAACTCAACCTAAATCAAATTATATTCAATTTAAAACTTCTAAAAATATAAAAAAAGAAGGATATAAGTTGCTGGCCGAAAACCATATAATAACCATTGAAGCGAATAATTTTATAGGCTATTTATACGGAGTAGAAACACTAAGGCAACTATTGCCAACAGAAATTGAATCGCAAACTAAAGTTGCAGATTTAGATTGGGTAATACCTAATGTAGAAATAGTTGATGCACCACGTTTTAAATGGCGAGGGTTAATGCTAGATGTATCACGTCACTTCTTTCAAAAAGAATATATTAAAAAAACAATTGACCGTTTGGCGTATCATAAAATGAATACGTTGCATTTGCATTTAGTAGATGATCAAGGGTGGCGTATAGAAATTAAAAAATATCCTAAACTAACCGAAGTTGGCGCATTTAGAGTAGATCAAGAAGATAAACCTTGGGATGGTCGTTATACACCTGAGTTGGATGAGAAAGCGACTTATGGTGGTTTTTACACGCAAGATGATATAAAAGAAATTGTAGCTTATGCAGAAAGCCGTGGTGTAAATGTGGTTCCAGAAATTGAAATGCCAGCCCATGTAACTAGTGCTGTAGCATCTTATCCTGAGCTATCTTGCTTAGAAAAACCAGTTTCAGTACCTTCTGGTGGATTATGGCCAATAACCGATATTTATTGTGCAGGAAAAGAATCTACTTTCGAGTTTTTAGAAAATGTATTAACAGAAGTTATGGAACTATTTCCTTCAAAATACATTCATGTTGGCGGAGATGAAGCCACAAAAACCAATTGGAAAACGTGCGTGCATTGTAAAAAGCGAATGAAGGATGAGCATCTTAACTCTCCGGAAGAATTACAAAGTTATTTTATTAAACGAATGGAACGTTTTATAAGTTCTAAAGGAAGAGTACTTATTGGTTGGGATGAAATTTTAGAAGGCGGATTAGCACCTGGTGCTACCGTTATGAGTTGGCGAGGAGTTAAAGGCGGATTGGAAGCTTCTGAACAGGGACACGATGTGGTAATGACACCTGGAACACATTGTTATTTTGATCATTATCAAGGGCCAATGGATACAGAACCATTAGCTTGGGGAGGAAACTCACCAGTAAGTAAAGTATATGAGTTTGATCCGATTGTAGACAGTATGAGTGAAGAGCAAGCCAAACACGTTTTGGGCGGACAAGCTAATTTATGGTCTGAATATGTGCCTACTGAATCACACTCAGAGTATATGATTTATCCTAGAATAGCAGCATTGTCAGAAGCGCTTTGGAGCCCTAAGATAGGTAGAGATTGGACCAATTTTTCATCTCGTATGGAATCCCTTTTTAAAAGCTATGAATACCAAGATATTAATTATGCAAAAAGTGCTTATACCATATCATCAGATGCAAAAGTTAATGATGCCACAAATACTATTAATGTGTCATTAAAAAATGAATTTTCTGTTTCAGATATTCGTTATGCTTTAAATGATGCACCGCTCGATTCAACAGCTATTATGTATTCCAAACCTATAGAAATTAATGCTACAACAACTATAAAAGCATCACTTTATAAAGATAATAAACCCGTTGGGAAGGTATTTGAAAAAACATTTAACTATCATAAAGCTGTAGGTAAAAAAGTAGTTTACAATACTAAGTATCATAGTAGTTATAAAGGAAAAGAATCTACTAATATGGTTAACATTATTCGTGGTACTAAAAATTTCCATGATGGGCAATGGCAAGCGTGGTTGGTAAAAGATATGGAATTGACAATCGATCTAGATCAAGAAATTGAGGTTCAAGTTGTTTCTGTAGGAACGATGGAGCACCAAGGACCAAGTATTTATTTTCCGACCCAAATAGAAGTGTTATTATCCAAAGACGGAAAAGCATTTAAAAGTGTTGGAAAAACAGTTAGACCTTTTAAAAATAATGCAAGTATAACTCTTAAAGATTTCGATATTCATTTTGATACCCAAAAAGCACGATTTATTAAAATTAAAGCTAAAAATTTAAAGAAATCTGATAAAGGTGGAGATACTTGGCTTTTTGTAGATGAAATAGTTGTACGTTAAAACCTTTTGTCGAGCTATAGTATAACGTTATCCGTCGAATTTTTTTTGATTAACTTTATATTATAGTTATTATGAGTGTTTAAATAATTCTTAACAATGGCAAAAGGTAAAAAAAATAGTAATCGGTTTATTTTAGCATTATATTTTTTAGTGCCTTTTATTATTGTGTTATTAATAAAGTATAGCCTATCAATTTCAGATAGCTCATATCAACCTATTGGTGATTCAAGTTCTACAGAAAACTCTAATTCAGATTCAAGTGATAAAATAGGTAATCTGCCAGATACTATTGACTATATTTTTGATGTGAAACCAATTTTATCTGATAGATGTTATTTATGCCATGGACCAGATGAAGGTACGCGTGAAGCTGGTTTAAGATTTGATACTAAAGAAGGTGCTTTTAAAGCTTTAGCTAGCGATTTAAATAAACATGCTATTGTTCCTGGAAAACCAGAAGAAAGTCGATTGGTATATAAAATAACTAATGAAGACTTGCAACAAGTAATGCCCCCACCAAGTTCTAATTTAACCTTGTCTGAATATGAAAAGCAAGTCTTAATTAAATGGATAGAACAAGGCGCCGAATGGAAAACTCATTGGTCTTTTATCCCTCCGCAAAAAAAGGCAGAACCTAAAATAGTAAACAAAGATTGGGCTACTAATTCGGTTGATTATTTTATAGCAAAGCGATTAGAGCAAGAAAGTTTAAACCCATCTGAAGAAGCATCAAAAGAACAACTTATTAGACGGGTGTATTTTGATCTTACAGGACTTCCGCCAACAATAGAAGATATTGACGAGTTTATTAATGATAAAGATGCTAATGCGTACGAAAAAGTAATTGATAAATTATTAGCATCAAGTGCATATGGCGAACGAATGGCAGCAATTTGGTTAGATGTATCAAGATATGCCGATACACATGGCTATCAAGACGATTTAGAGCGTTTTATGTGGCCCTGGAGAGATTGGGTAATTAGTGCTTTTAATAGAAACATCTCTTATGATGAATTTGTTAAATGGCAGTTGGCAGGAGATTTATTACCAAATGCAACACCAGAACAAATAGTAGCTACAGCATTTAATAGAAATCATAAAATCACACAAGAAGGTGGTGTAATTGATGAAGAATATCGCGTGGAATATGTCATGGATAGAGCCAATACAACCTCTAAAGCTTTAATGGGACTAACGATGGAATGTGCTAGATGTCATGACCATAAATATGATCCTATTTCACAAAAAGAGTTTTATAGTTTTTACGCATTTTTTAATAAAGTAGGTGAAAAAGGAAGGATTGATTATGGTGAAATTCCTGAGCCAAATATTAAAATTACTAAAAAAGAAATTGAAGAGACGTTATCGTTTATAAATTTACCAGATTCTATAAAAGAGGTTAAACTTATGGTGATGAAAGATAATGCGCCAGATAGAAAAACCTATACGTTAAGACGCGGACAGTATGATGCGCCAGATGAAGAAGTAACATTAAGTACACCAAAAGTGATTTTAAAATATGCCGATTCACTTCCTAAAAACAGATTAGGACTTGCTAATTGGCTATTTGATAAAGATAATTCGCTAACTGCCAGAGTTGCAGTAAATAGAATGTGGCAAGATATTTTTGGTGTTGGTATTGTTTCAACATCAGAAGATTTTGGTAACCAAGGCGCATTACCAACACATCCAGAATTGTTAGACTGGTTGGCTGTAACCTTTAGAGAAGAAGGTTGGGATATGAAAAAAATGTATAAGCGTTTGGTTATGTCTAGTACATATAAACAAACATCTAAAATATCACCTAAATTATTAGAGTTAGACCCAGATAATATATTGTTAGCAAGGTATTCGAGAAGTAAATTAACTGCAGAAATGATTCGTGATAATGCTTTAGCAGCTAGTGGTTTGTTAGTTAATAAAATTGGCGGACCAAGTGTAAAACCTTATCAGCCACCAGGACTTTGGGCCGAAACAACTGGCGGCGGTGGTGGAAGTACTGCAAAATATATTCCTGATACTGGTGAGGGTTTATACAGGCGAAGCCTATATACGTTTTGGAAACGAACAGTTCCGCCACCAACTATGATGACTTTTGATGCACCTACTAGAGACTTTTGTGAAGTTAAACGCCAAAAAACAAGTACACCATTGCAAGCTTTAGTAATGCTTAACGATCCGCAACTCATTGAAGCTGCTGAACATTTAGCTAAAAATGTATTAGAAGATAGTACAATATCTCGAGATGAGCAGGTAAAACTGATATTCAGAAAAATAACATCTCGTTTCCCTACGGAAGAAGAGTTGAATGGATTAGTGCAATATGTTGAAACTGTTGAAAATGATTTTGAAACTAATGCTGAAGGGGTAGTGAAAACTAAAAGTACCTCAAAAACAGAATATGCTTACACGTTACTTTCAAGCTTAATTTTCAATTTAGACGAAGCCATTATTAAAGGATAAGATTATGGAAGAATTATCAAAACATTTTTTAAATAATAATAGAAGACACTTTTTAAAAAAGGTTGGCTTAGGTATTGGTGGTTTAGCGGCGGCATCTTTGTTAGATCCGTTTTCGTCCTTAGGAGCTAATAGTAATTTAAACCCAACAGGGTTAAACTTGCCTCACTTTGCTCCAAAAGCAAAACGCGTTATTTATTTATTTCAAAGTGGTGGCCCATCTCAATTAGACCTTTTTGATTACAAACCACTTTTAAATAAAATGCGAGGGCAAGACCTTCCAGATTCTGTTAGAAAAGGACAACGCCTTACTGGAATGACATCAGGACAAGAAAGTTTTCCGTTAGTAGGGAGTAACTTTAAATTCGATCAGTACGGAGAATCTAGAGCGTGGGTTAGTAGTATAATGCCTTATACAGCAAAAGTTGTAGATGAATTATGCTTTATAAAATCTATGCATACAGAAGCAATAAATCACGATCCAGCCATTACTTTTTTTCAAACAGGTTCTCAGCAACCTGGTCGACCTAGTATAGGTTCGTGGATGAGTTATGGATTGGGAAGTCTTAATGAAAACCTTCCTACGTTTTCAGTATTATTATCAAGAGGAACTGGACGTCCATTTTCTCAACCTTTATATTCTAGACTTTGGGGTAATGGATTTTTAAGCTCGTTACATCAAGGTGTTCAATTCAGGTCAGGCAAAGATCCTGTGTTGTTTTTAAAAGATCCAGACGGGATGACAAGAATGCAACGTAGAGAAATGCTCGATCATATTAGTGAGTTAAATCAAAAGCAAGAGGCCGAATTTGGTGATCCAGAAATAAATAGTCGTATTGCACAATACGAAATGGCTTATCGTATGCAAACATCTGTTCCAGACACTATGAATGTTGAAGAAGAACCAGAACATATCATTCAAATGTATGGTGTAGATGCTATGATTCCTGGAACCTATGCAGCAAATTGTTTGTTGGCAAGACGAATGGCAGAACGAGATGTAAGATTTATTCAATTGTATCATATGGGTTGGGATCAGCATTTCGATTTACCTTCTCAAATAGAAAAACAAGCCAAGGATATTGACCAAGCTACAGCAGCACTAATTATGGATTTAAAACAACGAGGGTTGCTTGAAGATACTTTAGTAGTTTGGGGTGGCGAGTTTGGTAGAACAAATTATAGCCAAGGAACTTTAACCGATACAAACTATGGTAGAGACCATCATCCAAAATGTTTTACCATGTTTATGGCTGGCGGCGGTGTAAAACCTGGATTTACTTATGGAGAAACTGATGATTTTGGTTATAACATAGCCAAAGACCCTATGCATGTACACGATTTACAAGCTACCATTATGCACCTTATGGGTGTAGATCATACTAAGTTTACCCATAAGCATCAGGGCAGACGATTTAGACTTACCGATGTTTCTGGTCATGTTGTAAACGATATTTTATCCTAAGATTTTTCATATGGGTCGCAGAAAATTTTTAAAACAGTCGTCATTGTTTTCTTTAGGAGTATTAACTTATCCTATGTGTGGTAACGCATTGGAATTTGGTACTAAAAACGATGTAATCATTGGGCACAATTCGCATCGGTATAAAGTAGATATGAATTGGGGGAACCTAGATGCACTAAAAACACCTGTAAAAGATTGTCATGAAATGGTTCAAGATTCTAAAGGAAGAATTGTTTTACTAACCAATCACACTAAAAATAATATCATTATTTATGATAAGTCTGGGAAACTCATTACAACTTGGGGAACAAAATATCCTGGAGGTCATGGTCTGACTTTGGTTAAAGAAAACGGAGAGGATTTTTTGCTGATTACAGATTATGAGCGTCATCAAGTTATAAAAACAACAATAGACGGAAAAGTAATTTTTGAAATCGATTACCCTGCTGATTCAGGAAAGTATAATAGTAAAGAAGAATTTAAACCTACCGAGACAACAGTTTTAGAGAATGGCGATTTTTATGTAGCTGATGGTTACGGAAATCAGTATATAATGCACTATAACCATAAAGGTGAATTGCTCAATGTTTTTGGAGGTAGAGGTACTGAAAACTCACAATTTTTAAACGCACATGGTATTTGTTATGACAATAGAGACAAAAACAATCCATCGCTTTTAATTTCGGCTAGAGAGATGAATGTGCTTAAACGCTTTAGTTTAGATGGTAAGTATTTATCTTCGATAGATGTTCCTGGAGCTTTAATTTGCAGACCAGTAATTCATAAAAATGATATTTATTTTGCAGTACTAAAATCTAAAAATGCACCTAATAGCGATTCTGGTTTTTTACTAATTATGAATGAAAAAAATGAAGTAGTTTCATGCCCAGGAGCTACATTGCCAGAATATAAAAATAATGTTCTAGAAGAATTATATCAAACCGTAAGATTGTTTCAGTATCCGCATGATGTTTGTTTAGATGAAGATGAAAATATTTATGTAGCACAATGGAATTCAGGTCAAACCTATCCTATAAAATTAACACGCATATGAGGTTAATGAGCTTATGTTTCATGCTTTTTTTGTTATCTAGTTGTAAACAGGAAACGCAAACTAACTTTTTACAACAAAACAGTATTAGTTTAGCGCAACCAAGAGTAGTAGCTAACAAAACGTTTATAGATTCTTTTGTAACTATAAAGGCCAACTTGAAGGTTGAAGATGTTAATATTTATTATACTTCAAATGGAGATGTACCTAGTTTAACTTCACAGAAGTACACACAACCTATTCAAGCTTCAGAACCTGGGGTTTATAAATTTAAAGCATTTCATAGCGATTGGAAACCAAGTGAAATTACTGCGATAACATTATTTAAAAAAGGACTATCTGCTGATTCTATTTTGTGGCATACAAAAGCATCTGAAAAATATAAAGGTCAAGGAGTTAAAGCATTAATCAATCAAACCAAAGCATCGTTAAATTTTACAGATAAAGAATGGGTTGGATTTGATACAACGGCTATTGCTACTATACAGTTTGATAAAAAAACATTTGTAAAATCTATAACAATAAGTTATTTAAATGATCCTGCTTCATGGATATTTCCACCTGAAAATATTGAAATATCTACAATCAATGATAAAAAAACGAAATCTGTATTACCTTTAAAAGAATTTGTTGACAAAAAAAATGAAACCATAAGCATTCCTGTTGAAGCAGAAATTAAATCATTAAAGGTTGAAGTAAAGAATTTGCAATCTATACCAGAATGGCATGAAGGTAAAGGACAAAAAGCTTGGTTGTTTATAGACGAATTTATTTTTAATTAGTACTTATAATTTGATGATGATTAAAAACTTAAAACCACAAATTATTTTTATTATATGCTTGTTAGCGTTTAATACTACTTATGCTAATAATGCAGAAGATATTCCTAGGTTTGTACTAGCATTAGGGAGATTTCATCCATTAATTTTACATCTACCTATTGGTGCACTGCTGCTTACTTTTTTCTTAGATATTATTGGTAGATTAAGAAAAAATTATCCTAAGACAACAGTTAAATACGCTCTTGGGTTTTCATCATTTTTTTCAATTTTAGCCTGTATTTTTGGATACTTTTTGTCCTTAGAAGGGGGGTATTCAGAAGATATATTAGATATCCATTTCTGGACAGGAATTACATCTGCTGTATTAATTACTGTATTATTTTTATTAGCTAATAACAAAGAAAAATATGCAAAGCGATTGTTTTTTCCACTATTTGTTACCACTATTATTGGTATTAGCATTGCTGGACATTTTGGAAGTGTTTTAACCCATGGGGATAATTATATTACTGAGTATATCAAGCCATTACCAAAAGCAAAAATCATAACACATATTGATAGCTTAAATATGTACGATGATGTGGTTTTAAAAATATTTGATAATAAGTGTATTCAATGCCATAATACTTCAAAAAGAAAAGGAGAGTTAGCATTAAATTCTAAAGAAAGTTTATTGATGGGAGGTGAATCGGGAGATGTTATTGAGCTAGGGAATGCAGGCAAAAGTATGCTGTATAAGCATGTTTTGTTACCTATTTCAGATGAAAAACATATGCCACCAGAAGGAAAGCCACAACTTACTAAAGATGAAATTTGGTTAATACAATATTGGTTAAATAGAAGCAAAAATATTGATGCTAAAGTTATTGCTATGCCAAAAAGCGATACTCTAAATAAACTATTAAATAAGTATTTGGTTTTTAATAAAAAGCAAATTAAAGAAGCTTCTTTTGATGATATTCAAACTGTTGTAGATGCTGGTTTTTTAGTTAGAAAATTGGTGCCTAATAAGCCAGAGTTATGGGTTAAGTTTAATAAAGATAGTATTACAAAGAAAGCCGTTAAAGAATTATCTAATTTAAGAGATCAAATAGTGGAATTAGATTTAAGTAGCTCTACTTTAACAGATGATATGACTTCTGAAATTAAAAAACTAAAAAACTTAGAGAAATTAGATTTAAGTAATACGCAAATAACAGATAAAACCTTATTGAATTTCCAGAAATCAAAAACACTTAATACATTAAATTTAGTAAAAACAAACATTAGTGACTTAGGTTTAGAAAATCTTTTGTCATCCATTGATTTAGAACGGGTTTATGTTTGGGAAACTAGTATAACTAAAAAAGCTGCTGAACAAATTCAAAATAAATTCAGCGTTAATTTAAATAATGGTGTTTCAGAGGGTTTTGTGAAAATAACACAGATAAAAGCACCAGTGTTGTTAACTAAAAATACGCTTTTTACTGATACATTATCTATTAAATTAGATTCAAAATTAAAGGGAACTAAAGTGTTTTATACACTTGATGGTGCCGAACCAGATTCTACATCTTTGGTGTATAGAGACCCGATTTTAATTAACGCCACAACAAGCATAGCTATAAAAGCCTATAAAAAAGGATGGTTACCTAGCGAAACCATGAAGGAAGACTTTATAAAAGTAACTCATAAAGTTGTTGATTATAGTATTGTGCACAATCCAGAGACTCAATATTTTGGACCTAAAAAATTATTTGATTTTAAATTAGGTTCGGAAAACTTTAAGGATGAAAAATGGAATGGATACCTCGGTAACGATTTAAATACAACTATGGATTTGGGAGAAGCTAAAACTGTTAGCACAGTTACTGTTAATTGTTTAGGACGATCAAGAGATTGGATTTTGTTCCCAAAAAATATTAGAGTATTTGCTTCCTCAAATAAAACATCTGGATTTAAGTTAGTTGGTTCGTTGTCAATTGCTGAAGATGAAAAAAAGGAATCAACGAAAATAAAAAAGTTTAATATTAAAATTCCAGAAAATACTAAAGCACAATATTTTAAAGTTATTGCTGCAAACCCTAAGGTATTACCAAAATGGCATGAAGGTGCAGGTAATCCGCCATGGATTTTTATTGACGAAATTATACTTTGGTAATTTTAAAGCTTTCAAAAAAACGGATTAACGATAGAATTTATAGAATGATAAAATTGACATCAAAAATTATATTAATTGCAGGCTTAAGCCTTTTTATAGCGTGCGATAAGCAGACCAATACTATTGTTAATAATGAACAAGCTGAAGAGCTTCTTGATTATGTGAATCCTTTAATGGGAACAGATTCAGATTTTAGTTTATCAAACGGCAATACATACCCAGCCATAGCTACGCCTTGGGCAATGAATTTTTGGACACCACAAACCGCTAAAATGGGAGATGGTTGGGCTTATAAATACGACGATAAAACTATTCGAGGTATTAAGCAAACACATCAACCAAGTCCATGGATTAATGATTATGCAGCTTTTTCTCTTATGGCCGTAACTGGAGATTTAAAGTATAAAGAAGAAGAACGTGCATCATATTTTTCTCATAAAGCCGAAATTGTAAAACCAAATCATTACAGTGTTTATCTTGCAGATTATGATGTTACTGCTGAGGTATCGCCTACAGAACGTGCAGCTCATTTTAGGTTTACCTTTCCAAAAACAGATTCAGCATACATTATGTTAGATGCTTTTTTTAAGGGCTCAATGGTGAAAATTATTCCTGAAGAAAGAAAAATTATTGGCTATTGCCGAAATAATAGTGGAGGTGTGCCAGAGAATTTTCATAATTATTTTGTTGCCGAATTTGATAAAGATTTTGAGGTAAACCATACTTGGGGAGACGATTGGAAACTCATTGAAAATTCTACAGAAAATAATGGTGAACATGTTGGAGCCATTATTGGTTTTAAAACAAAAAAAGGAGAGCAGGTTCATGTAAAAGTTGCTTCATCGTTTATTAGCCATGAACAAGCTACCCTAAATTTAAAAACTGAAATCGGTAAAGATTCATTTGAAAAAACAAAGGAAAAAGCTGCAGAAGCTTGGGAAAAAGAATTAAAAAGAATTGTTGTAGAAGATGATAATATAGATAATATAAAAACTTTTTACTCTTGCTTATATCGTGTATTGTTATTTCCAAGAAAGTTTTACGAATATGATGCTAACGGAAATGTGATTCATTATAGTCCATATAATGGTGAGGTTTTATCAGGTTACATGTTTACTGATAATGGTTTTTGGGACACCTTTAGAGCTGTATTTCCATTTTTTAATATGATGTATCCTGAGCTAAATTCACAAATTATGGAAGGGTTAGCAAACACCTATAAAGAGTCTGGATGGTTGCCAGAATGGGCAAGCCCTGGACATAGAGATTGTATGATTGGATCTAACTCGGCTACCATAATTGCCGATGCATTTTTAAAAGGGAATGTAAACGAAAAAGATGTAAATGTGTTATTAGAGGCCATTTTGAAAAATGCAAACGTAACAGAAGGCAGACCTGTAAATTCAGTTGGTCGTGCTGGAGGCGATTATTATAATAAACTAGGGTTTGTACCTTATAACGTTGGGATTCATGAAAATGCTGCAAGAACGTTAGAGTATGCTTTTGCAGATTTTACTATTGCAAAAATGACTGAAAAATTGAATAAAAAGGATCTAGCTGATGAATTTTATAAAAAGTCTAATAATTATAAAAACTTGTTTGACTCAACAAGCAATTTAATGCGTGGTAAAAATGAAGATGGTAATTTTCAAACACCTTTTAATCCTTTAAAGTGGGGAGATGCTTTCACCGAAGGGAATAGTTTACATTATACATGGTCGGTTTTTCATGATACTCAAGGTTTGATTGATTTAATGGGTGGAAAAGAAAATTTTGTAGCAAAGCTAGACGAAGTTTTTGAAATGCCACCAGATTTTGATGCATCTTATTATGGATTCACTATTCATGAAATTCGAGAAATGCAAATTGCGAATATGGGTAATTATGCACACGGAAATCAACCCATACAGCACATGATATATTTATATAATCATGCAAATGCGCCATATAAAGCTCAAGAAAAAGTACGAGATGTTTTAACTAAATTATATAGCGCAACACCAGATGGTTATTGTGGTGATGAGGATAACGGTCAAACATCAGCGTGGTATGTGTTTAGCTCACTAGGGTTTTATCCTGTAACGCCTTCTGTAGACGAATATGTTATTGGAAGCCCATTGTTTGAGAAAGCTACAATTACTTTAGAAAATGGAAAAACCTTTGTTATATCTGCATCTAATAATTCAAAAGATAATGTATACATTGAATCTGCATTATTAAACGGGAAAGCTTGGAATAATAGCTTTGTCAATTTTGATGATATTCAAAAGGGTGGTCAATTAGAGTTTGATATGAATGCTACTCCTAATAAAGAATGGGCAAGCAAAGAAGAAAGCACACCATTTTCAATGAGTAAAGACAACTAGCAAAAACCTTATAAGGTTCGAAATAAATAATAAAGAATGAAGTCTTTAATACTATTAATTACTTTTTTATTTCTATCAAATACTGCATTTGCTCAATTATGGCTTGTTGATCCTTTAGAACCTATTTATCCTGATAAAAATGAATTTAAGGGGTATTCTACAAAATGGAGAATAGATATCCCTCAACATTCCATTGCTGAAGCTCATGTGCTTTTAAAGCTACCAATTGGTGAGTCTTTTACTGTTTCTGCATCAATAAGTGGCAACAACTTAAAAAATGTTTGGAGTAGATTAATCGACGTGCCAGTTGAACAAAACACAGGTATTGATAGTCGTACTGAACAATTTATAGATAAAATTAATCCATACGTAATTAGAAGAGCCCCTTTTAGAGTTTTTGAAGTTATCAAACCGCTTAAATCAGAAAATTTAACTGCTACTACCAATTATACAGCGTTACGTTTAGTCATCCCACCCGAAGAGCTAAAAGGAAAAAAATCACATAACATTGAGGTAGTAGTTAAAACGAGTTCTTTAGAGTATAAGGGCACGTTTGTTGTTAAGGTTTATCCTGTAAAACTTCCAAATCTTTCGGATAGTAACTTCTTTTATACCAATTGGTTTAACTTAACTAAAATGGAGAACCAACATAATATTAAACGTTGGTCCAATAATTGGTTTATTATGCTAAATAAGTATGCAAAACTTATGGCTCATGGTCGCCAAAACTCTATAACCTTACCAAATGAACTGTTTAAATATGAAAATGGAGAGCTGTATTTAGAAAAGGATAAAATGTTACGTTTTATAAACGTATTTCGGCAAAATGGGTTTAAATATTTTGAATCACCACATTTAATGAATAGGGGAAAGAATGATGATTGGGGAGATCCAGAACTTAAAGTAGCTTTAACCAAAAAACGTTATTATAAAGAGGACGGTAAAAAAGACATTGCTGTTTTAATGACTCAAATTTACAATTTTGTTAAGGCAAATAATCTAGAAAACAATTGGTTACAACACATTTCGGATGAGCCGACAGCAGTTAATGCCAAATGTTATAAAGACATAGCAAAACAAGTAAAAAGTATTTTTCCTGAAATTAAAATTATGGAAGCCACTAACGATAGAGATGGTATTGCAGGAGCGGTTGATATTTGGTGTCCTCTAATAAATGATTTTCAAGAAAATGAATCGTTTTTTAAAGAAAGAGAAAAACATGGTGAAAAAGTTTTAGTCTATACTTGCTTAATTCCCGGAGGAAAATGGTTAAATAGAACTTTGGATATGGAAAAACTACGTCAAGTTTACTTTGGTTGGGGTGCTGCTTATTATAACACAAACGGATATTTGCATTGGGGACTAAACCAATATTATTCTAATCCGTTTGAGCAAAGTGTTGTAAAACATCCTTCTCCACAGGCAACTGACAATAATTTTTTACCTGCTGGAGATACGCATATTGTTTATCCAGATAAAGATGGACCTTTATCATCTATTCGTTTTGAGGCACACCGCTTAGGATGCGAAGATTACGATTTATTACAAATGCTAAAACAGAGAGATGTAAAAAAATACAATAAACTTATTCATAATATATTTAGAAGTTATACCGATTACAACCTTTTAGTCAAAGATTATAGAAAAACTAAAAAGAGACTATTGAAATCTTTATAAAATAGCGTTAATATGACCCGTTGGATATTGTAAATTAAAAGTTTGTCACCTATACTGTACAAGCCTTTTATTTATTTGATAAAGAAAAGAAAGTATCGGTTATAGCCATTTAACGTGTAGTTATTTTCTAATAGAAAAAATATTTTTGAGTAAAATAAAACAGATGAAAAATTTATTATTAGCATTATTAATTTCTACATATTCTTTTTCTCAAGCGATATACGAAGACGAACGTTATGTACCAGAAACAGATCCAGTAGTTTTGAAAAAATTAGATGAATGGCAAGGCCTCAAGTTTGGATTACTTATGCATTGGGGAACATATAGCCAATGGGGAATTGTTGAATCATGGTCACTATCACCTGAAGAATATGGCTGGTGTGAAAGAAAAAAAGGAAATAATCCAAGTAATTATTTTTTGTATAAAAAAGAATATGAAGAACTTCAAAAAACGTTTAATCCTGTTAAGTTCGATCCAGATAAATGGGCACACGCAGCTAAGGATGCTGGAATGAAGTATGTGGTATTTACAACAAAGCATCATGACGGTTTTAGTATGTTTGATTCAAAATATACAGATTATAAAATCACATCATCAAATACGCCTTTTTCTTCTCACCCTAAAGCAAACATTGCTAAAGAAATATTTAATTCATTTAGAAATGAAGGATTGTGGGCAGGAGCTTATTTTTCTAAACCAGATTGGAATGTAAAAAGTTATTGGGACCCTAAGTACCCACCAAAAGATAGAAACGTAAATTATTCTCCTGTTGAAAATCCAGAAAAGTGGAACGAATATGTTGAGTTTACACATAATCAAATCATGGAGTTAATGACAGATTATGGTAAAATGGATATCCTATGGCTAGATGGAGGCTGGGTTGCTAAAACACCAAAAGCTGAAATTACAGAATGGTACAAGCATACTATTGATAACGCAGAAGAGGGTTACCTGAAACACCGCATTATTAATCAAGACATTAAAATGGATGAACTGGTTGTAAAAGCTAGACAAAAGCAACCTGGGTTAATTGTTGTAGATAGAGCGGTTCATGGTAAAAATCAAAATTATTTAACCCCAGAGAATAGAGTTCCAGAAAAAACATTGCCTTACCCTTGGGAATCGTGTATTATTTCTGGCGGAGGATGGTCATACACGCCCAATGCTAAGTATATGAGTGGGAGAGAGGGAATACATATGCTAGTAGATGTTGTTGCAAAAGGAGGAAATCTGTTGCTTAATATTGCGCCTAGCCCAGAAGGAGAATGGCAGGAAGGAGCATATAATTTATTAAAAGAATATGGCAATTGGATGAAAATAAATAGTTCTGCGATATATAATACTAAACCATTAGCGCCATATAAAGAAAAGAATATCTGTTTTACACAAGATAAGGAGGGTAATGTTTTTGTATTGTATTTAGCTAATGAAAAAGAAACCAAAATGCCTTCAGAAATTGTTGTAAATTCAATATCTCCTAAAAAAGGATCAAAAATCAAGTTATTAGGAAGTAATTTAAATTTAAAGTGGAAGCCACTTAAAAGTGGATTTAAAGTCAGTATTCCTAAAGCATTACAAAACAAGCCGCCTTGTGATAATGCTTGGGTATTTAAAATTTCAAAAAAGAAATAATATATTTTTAATATGCATAAATACTTTTTGTTATTAATATTTTCAGTTGCATTTTTATCATACAATCATGCGCAAAAACCAGTTGAATATGTAAATCCGTTTATAGGAACTTCAAATTTTGGAGCAACTAATCCTGGAGCTATCGCGCCGCGTGGTATGGCAAGTGTATCGCCGTTTAATGTTGCTGGTGCACAAAATTTGCCTCTGGAAAAAGATAGCAGATGGTTGTCAAATCCATATGTAAATGAAAATACTTTTTTAACAGGATTTTCTCATGTTAATCTAAGTGGAGTAGGTTGCCCAGATTTAGGTGTTATATTAACAATGCCAACAACTGGAAAGTTAAATACTAATCACGTAGAGTATGGTTCAACTTATGACTACGAACTTGCAAAACCTGGGTATTATAGTGTTCAGCTTTCAAAATATAATGTAAAAGCTGAAGTTACCGCAACAACTAGGGTTGGAGTGAGTAAGTATTCATTCCCTAAAGGACAATCTAATATCCTTATCAATCTTGGATTGGGATTAACCAATGAAGAAGGTGCAACAGTTAAAGTAGTTTCATCTACCGAAATTGAGGGCATACGAAATGTTGGATCGTTTTGTTACTATAAACCAGAAGAATCTTATCCAGTTTATTTTGTAGCAAAGTTTAGTAAACCAGCTGATGATTTTGGTGTTTGGAAAAAAACTAGAAAGTACAATGGAATAGAAGGCCAGTGGATGTCATACAACGGAAAAACACGCTTGTATGAAAATTACAAAAAAGAAGTTATTGGAGATAGTATTGGAAGTTATTTTACTTATCATTTTGACAAGCCAACCCAAGTTGAGGTTAAAATAGGTGTGTCTTATGTTAGTATAGAAAATGCTAGAGAAAATCTTGAAAAAGAAACTCAGAGTTTAAGTTTTGATGAGATTTATAGAAACACTTCTTCGCAATGGAATAAACTATTATCTAAAATTGAAGTTGAAGGCGGAACAAAAGATGACAAAACTATTTTTTATACGGCTTTATATCACACATTAATTCATCCAAACACATTGAATGATTTTAATGGTGAATACCCAACTATGGCTAAGCGAGAAACTGCTAAAACAGAAGGAACTCGCTTTACAGTGTTCTCATTTTGGGACACCTATAGAAATCTACATTCGCTAATGTCTTTAGTATACCCAAAGCAACAATCGGATATGGTAAAAAGCATGCTGGATATTTATAACGAAAGCGGTTGGTTGCCAAAGTGGGAACTTAATGCTACCGAAACTACAACCATGGTTGGCGATCCTGCTGGCATTATTTTAGCCGATACTTATTTAAGAGGTATTAAAGATTTTGATATTGAAAAAGCATATGAAGCTATGCGTAAAAGCGCAACGCAGTTAGAAGAGAACCCATTACGACCAGGTATTAAAGATTATATTAAAAAGGGCTATTTAACCACAAAAACTACCAAAAGTGGTTCGGTGTCTATAACTCAAGAATATAACATTACTGATTTTGCAATTGCGAAATTAGCTCAGTCTTTGGGTAAAAAAGAAGATTATAAATTGTTTTCTAAGCGCTCTGTAACTTATAGAAATTTATTCGATAAACAGTTCAATTTATTACGCCCCAAAAACGATGATGGCTCATGGTATTCACCGTTCAACCCTAATAAAGGTGCTAATTTTGAAAAGAATTTAGGATTTATTGAAGGTAACTCTTGGCAATATACGTTTATGGTATCACATGATACTAAAACATTAATTAAGATGATGGGAGGTAATAAAAAGTATGTTGCAAAATTAGATGAGGTTTTTGATAAAAATCAATTTGATATGGCAAACGAACCCGATATAGGTTATCCATATTTATACAATTATGCAAAGGGTTATGAATGGAAAACTCAAAAACGTGTTACCAATTTAATTGACGAATATTTTACTAACAAGCCAGCAGGTTTACCAGGAAATGATGATACAGGAACTATGTCTGCATGGTTAATTTATAGCATGATGGGTATTTACCCAATTTCTCCAGCTGAACCTTTATATACGATTACTACTCCACGGTTTGATAAAATAACGATACATTTAGATACAAGATATTATAAAAATGACAAATTGATAATTGAGAAAAATGGGATAGGAAATTTAAAATCATATACTATTAATGGAAAAACTAAGGCGTCCTTTTTTGTAAGTCATGAAGTGCTTACTAAGGCTTCAAAAATTCAGTTTAACTTAAAACAATAACTAATGCTTAATTCATTTAGCAAATATATTATCAAAGCTTTTAAATGCTTGATAATCGTATTTTTTGTTTCTTCTTGCGAAGACAAAAACATTACTTTAGTTAATAATGGAACTTCAGATTATGAAATTGTATTTTTAGGTTCTGCAACAGAACATAGTTCTCAATCTGCTGAAATTCTTCAAAATTATCTTCAAGAAATAGCAGGTGTTAAAATAAATATTGTTGACGAAAGTTCGCAAAGCACTAAAGCGCATAAAATATATGTTGGAAATGTTTCAGATGAGAATTTAAAAGAGCAAGAAATCAACATTAAAACAGAAAACAAAAACCTAGTTATTGCTGGAGGCTCAGATGAAGCATTGCGACATGCCATTTATGAGTTTTTAGAGCGCTACTTGGACTGTAAGTGGTATGCACCAAATGTTGAAGGTATTCCAAGTTCAAAATCAATTACATTGCCTTTAAACATAGACTATAAGTATAATCCAGAAATTAAAACACGTACAGTGCATTCCAGATTGTTTTATGAAAATCATGACTTTGCCGATAAACATAAGGTGACTTATGAAGCTTTTCCTTTTTATGTACCAAAAGGAAAAGTACATACATTTCATCGTTTTTTACCTGAAGAAAAATTTTATAAATCTAACCCTGAATATTTTGCGCTTCGCGGAAATAAACGTTTGCCAACACAATTATGTTTAACTAATAAAAAGGTATTAGAAATTGTAAAAGACTCGGTAAAAGCTATGTTTCAGCGTTATCCAGAGTCAAGTGTAATTTCGGTAAGTAGTAATGATAATACTCAATATTGCGAATGCGGAAACTGCAAAGTAATAGATGAAGAAGAAGGTAGTCATGCAGGAACAATGATTCGTTTTGTAAACGAAGTGGCAAAATCTTTTCCAGAGAAAACCATTTCAACATTAGCATATCAATACACCAGAAAACCTTGTAAAACTAAACCTTTAAAAAATGTACTGATTACATTATGTTCTATTGAATGTGACAGAAGTGCGCCAATTACAGAAAAATGTACCGATTTTGCTGACGATATAAAAGGATGGAGTGCCTTAACTGAAAATATTAGAATTTGGGATTACACCACACAGTTTACCAATTTTTTAGCACCGTTTCCTAATTTTAATACGCTTCAACCTAATATTCAGTTTTTCAGGGACTATAACACCAAATGGGTTTTTGAACAACACAGTAGTAACCCGAGTGAGTTGTTTGAATTACGTTCATATTTAATGGCAAAATTACTTTGGAACCCAGATGCAAACGTAGATGATATTATAACAGAATTTACTAACGGCTATTATCATGAAGCCGGTAGCTACATAAAGTCCTATGTAGATTTAATACATAAAGAATTGAAAAAACATCCAGATTTTTTCCTGTTTTTATATGGAGACCCATCACAAGCATTTAATGCTTATTTAAGTCCAGATTTATTAAAACAATATGTTACTTTTTTTGATGAAGCTGAAAAGGCAGTAGCTGATAAACCTGAAATTTTAAAGCGTGTAAAAGTAGCACGATTAAGTACAGATTATGCGGTGTTAGAAGCTTGCAGAAAAAGTATTTCTGAAGACTTTAAACTTAGTGAGAACACTAAATCTTTACTCGAAAATTTCACATCGGTTAGTAGTGAGGCCAACATTGTATTAATGAATGAGATGGGTTACACGGTTACAGATTACGGTAATGCTTATAAAAAATCTATTCACGTTGCTCTACAACCTAATATAGCATCTGGTAAAAAGGTAACCTTATTAACGCAACCAAAAAAATATGCAAACGAGAACCCTCAAGCCTTAACAGATGGGGCTTTAGGCGGTAGTAATTTTTACTCCAATTGGTTAGGTTTTGAAGGCAATCATTTAGAAGCTATCATCGATTTGGATGAGCAACAGGGAATTTCTAGTATATCAACAGCATTTTTGCAGGTAACAAATCATATTGTTTTCTTTCCTAAGCAAGTTACTTATTATGGTTCGATTGATGGAAAAAAGTATTCAAAACTAGGAGTTGTATTAAATGAAATGCCTTTAAACAAGAAGAGTAAAGTAAACGATATCCAGTATTTTAATTTAGAAATAGAACCATCTCAATTGAGGTATATAAAAATAAAAGCTGAGAACCATAAAAAAGCCCCTTATTGGCATCATGGTGCTGGATTACCGTCTTGGGTGTTTGCAGATGAGGTCATTATAAATTAATAATTATGCTATTTAGAAAGATAATATTAACTCTTGCAATTTGCTTTTTCCAGGGAGTAATAGCGCAGTCTCATAAAGTAATGACTTATAATATTAGGTATGACAACCCTAATGATGGTGAAAATCAATGGTCAAAAAGGAAAGGGTTTTTAAGTAATCAAATTACGTATAATGACCCTGATGTTTTTGGGATTCAAGAAGGTTTGCAACACCAAGTACAATATTTAGATAGTATTTTCATTGAATATGATTATATAGGCGTTGGTCGTGATGATGGCAAAACAAAAGGAGAGTATAGTGCCATATTTTATAATAAAGAAAAGCTTAATATATTAAATGAAGGTACGTTTTGGTTGTCTGAAACTCCCAATGAAATTTCGGTAGGTTGGGATGCTTCAATGGAGCGTATATGTACTTATGGGCTTTTTAAGAATAAGAAGAGTAGCGAACAATTTTGGGTTTTTAATGCGCATTTTGACCATATTGGTAAAAAAGCTAGAGAAAAGAGTGCTGCACTAATTCTTCAAAAAATTACAGAGCTTAACACCAATAACTTACCAGTGATTGTTATGGGAGACTTTAATTTAAAACCTGATACTAAACCTATTCAATTATTTTCAAAAGCTTTAAATGATACTAAACAAGTAAGCGTATCAAAACCTTTTGGACCAACTGGAACCTATAATGGTTTTAACTTTAACAAACCAGTTTCAGATAGAATCGATTATATTTTTACAAGTAAAGAAAACATTAAAGTACTTAAATATACGGTTTTAAGTGATAATGTAGATTGTAAATACCCCTCAGACCATTTACCAGTTATAATTGAGTTTGAGTTTTTAAAACCTTAAAATTTTAGTGTAAAATGAAGATTAAAAATATTTTAGCAATCTGTTCATTATTGTTTTGCGCACATATTTTTGGGCAAGAAAGTAATTTTGATATAAACGTATTTAATAAGCAAACATTAAACTTTAATGGCGAAAAAAATCTGGACACAGAAACACGAGTGTTACAAAGTGGGCGTCTAGTTTATAAAAAAATAACTGTACCAAATTTTCCTAAAGGGACAGATGTAAGTATAAAACTAACAGTCCGTTCTAATGGTGATCGTTGGGATAAATCAGGTTCCTGTTTTGTCGTTTCCGATCCTAAGTTTATTTCAATGTTAGATGTTTCATCGGGTGATAAAGAGTTTCCTGAAGATTCATTCAAAGCTAAAAATCATGCAGGTATTGTCTCAGGAAAAACCTATCAACCAGTGGTAGAATTAATGCGGTTTATGACGCCTTTTGGGGTTGGTCATTATAGTGATAATAGAGTAAAATACCGTAGACCAGTGTATATACCAAGTTGGGAGAAGCAAGTGGTTTGGGAACACGATATTTCGCAATTAAAAGACGTGGTTTCTGGTAGCTTCTATATAGGCGTTTGGATAGACTCTTGGACTGCTGAAGGTTATAATTTCGATTTAAAATTATCGTATTCTAATAGAGAAAGAAAAACATATAAAGTATTGCCATTAATCAACACCATACCTTATGTTAATGGGCAAACTATTCCTGATATTTTTGCTAAAGAATCTTTAACTCATACTTTCAATTTAGATAAAAATGTAAAAAATGTAAAACTGCACTACATTACAACAGGTCATGGTGGGCATAGTGGAGGTGATGAATTTATCAAAATAAAAAACAGTGTTTATTTTAATAATGAAATAGTATTAGATACTATTCCGTGGCGAGATGATTGCGCATCTTTTAGACGATTTAACCCAACCTCTGGCGTGTGGATTAAAAAAGATTCGGCTGCTTATTATGATTTTGAAACTAAAAAGAGAGCTGTAAAAGTAATTGAGGAGCGTATAGCATCTTCTGATTTATCACGCTCAAATTGGTGTCCAGGTTCATCTGTAAAACCTATGGTTGTTAAATTAGGCGATTTAAAAAAAGGCGAACATCAACTTAAAATACAAATACCAGCAACACCAATTGATGGTGATAAATTGAACCATTGGTTAGTATCTGCTTATTTGACTTTTGAAGAATAATTCTATTTTGGCACCATAAATGCCATTTCGCTGCAAAGAAAGTATTAGTTTAGGTATTTTAAAAGGTAGCAACAAGTATACATCTATATTATTTTTGTTTGTATTGCATATGGACGCTTTAATAGCAACATATGTAGCATTTTACTCGCTAATCTTATTATTGATATTTTGAAGAAAAATCTAATCATATCTCCTAAGGATAATGTCTCAGTGGCATTAGTTTCTATAAAAAAAGGTGAGAATTTTTCAATTAACAATTCTAATATTGTTATTTCTGAAGATATTCCTGTAAAGCATAAGTTTGCTCTTGAATCCTTCGATGTTGGAGACATAGTAACAATGTACGGTGTTCCTGTTGGGAAAGCTATTAAATCTATTGAAAAAGGAGGTTTAATAACAACTGAAAATTTAAAGCATGTAGCTGCGCCTTACCAATATAAAAACACCAATTATTATTATGAAAAACCATTTACTAATGGATTAGATAGAAAAACGTTTTTAGGTTACCATAGAAAAGATGGGCAAGTAGGAACTGCAAATTATTGGATTTTTGTTCCAATGGTATTTTGTCAAAATAGAAACCTTAAAGTATTAAAAGAAGCTTTTGAAGCTGAGTTGGGTTTTAAAAAGGAAAACCCGTATCGCCTTAAATTAAGAGGTTTAGTTAATGGTAATTCTGAAACATCTTATGAAGAAGAAATTTTAAACCAAAAAGTATTTAATAATATAGATGGTATTAAGTTTCTAACTCATGAAGGAGGTTGTGGAGGCACAAAAGATGATGCCCAAGCTTTAGTAAATTTATTAGCTGGGTATATTAAAAACCCCAATGTTGCGGGAGCTACAGTAATGAGTTTAGGTTGTCAACATGCTCAAATGAGCATGTTGCAAGATACTTTGCGAGAGCGCTTTAGTACAGATAAGCCTGTATTGTATTTTGAGCAGCAACAATATGCTACTGAAAATAATATGCTCACAGCAGCAATAAAAGATACTTATGCTGCATTAGAAAAAGTAAACCAGATTGAAAGAGAACCTGCACCCCTAAGTAAGTTAAGTATCGGCTTAGAATGTGGTGGTTCTGATGGGTTTTCAGGAATTACTGCCAATCCGCTTATGGGGGTGGTTTCTGATAAAATTAATGCTATTGGAGGAAAAAGTATTTTGTCAGAATTTCCAGAATTATGCGGTGTAGAGCAGGACTTAATCGATAGGTGTCCAAGTGAAGATGTAGCAAAAAAGTTTATTTATATTATGGAGAGTTATATTAGTCAAGCCGAAAAAGTTGGTTCAGGCTTCGATATGAATCCTTCTCCAGGAAATATAAAGGATGGTTTAATTACAGATGCTATAAAATCAGCAGGAGCGGCCACTAAAGGAGGACGTGCTCCAATAGCTGATGTCATCGATTATGGTGAGTACGCTATAAAGCAAGGATTGAATTTATTATGTACTCCAGGTAATGATGTAGAATCTACCACAGGTTTGGCAGGTTTTGGAGCTAATATTATATTGTTTTCAACAGGTTTAGGAACACCAACAGGTAATGTTATCTGTCCAGTTATAAAAATATCATCAAATTCTATGTTGCCTGCTAAGATGAAAGATATCATTGATTTTGATGCGGGACGAATGATTTCTGAAAGCGCATCTCAAGAAGCTCTTTCGGAAGAACTTATTGACTTAATTATTGAAGTAGCTAGCGGAAGGTACCAAACATGTGCTACAAAGTTAGAACAAGATGATTTTATACCTTGGAAAAGGGGAGTTTCATTATAATTTATTAAATAAAAAGAATCATTTTAAAGTACCTGCTAAGGGCTTTTCATATATCAAAAAAGTAGTATAAAATGTCAAAATTCAATTTACAAGGAAAATTAGCAATTATAACAGGTGGAGCAAGTGGCATAGGAAAAGCAATTTCTACAACTTTTGCGCAACAAGGCGCTCATGTTCACATTTTAGAGTTTAATAAAGAAAGCGGAGAGCAAACGGTAAAAGAAATTAAGAATGCTGGAGGAGAAGCCAATTTTTATCAATGTGACGTTTCCAATCATGTTCAAGTAAAAGAAATTATCAGCGCAATTGCTGAAAATAATAAGATAGACATTTTAATAAATAATGCAGGTATTGCTCATGTTGGTAATGTCGAAAATACAGAAGTAGAAGATTTGGATCGTGTTTATAATGTAAACGTAAAAGGTGTTTACAACTGTATTTATACTACTGTACCAAAAATGAAAGCACAAGGCGGAGGGGTAATTATAAATATGGCATCAATTGCATCTTCAGTTGGCATTTCAGATCGCTTTGCTTATTCAATGTCTAAAGGAGCAGTTTTAACGATGACGTATTCTGTTGCTAAAGATTATTTAGATAGTAATATTCGTTGTAATTGTATTTCTCCAGCAAGGGTACACACGCCTTTTGTTGATGGGTTTATAAAAAAGAATTATCCAGGAAAAGAAGACGAAATGTTTGATACTTTATCTAAAACTCAGCCAATAGGCAGAATGGGAAAACCTGAAGAAATAGCAAATTTAGCTTTGTATTTATGTTCGGATGAAGCATCATTTATTACGGGTACAGATTTTCCAATTGATGGAGGATTTATAAAATTAAATGGTTAAAAAAATAGATATGCTAATTACTAATAATAAAAGAATATTCAGGTTTTTTGGAGTATTTCTATTGAGTTTGATACTATTAAGTTCATGTGAACAGAAAAAGTTAGAGCTACAAATAGGAAAAGCACATATTATTCCCAAGCCATTAAGTCAGATTGATTCTGAAGGACATTTTGAAATAAAAGCGTCATCAATAGTAGTTGTTGAAAATGAAATGCAAAAAAGTATTGCTAATCAATTCTTTAGTCAATTTCAAAACGTAGCTGGTTGGACACCAAAAATAGAAATTGGAGGTAAAGGAGATATTACCTTTACTACAAATAAAACTATTGAAGCAGAAGGCTATTTCTTAAAAGCTTCTACAGATGCGATCAACATTGAAGCATCATCAAAAGCAGGCTTTTTTTATGCTATGCAAAGTTTAAGACAGTTACTACCTACGGCTTTTTATAAAAATGCATTACAAAATATTAGATGGGGTATTCCTGCTGTAGATGTTAAAGATAATCCAGCATTTGGTTGGCGTGGTTATATGCTAGATGTATCACGACATTTTTTTAATAAAGAACAAGTAAAGCGGGTAATTGATTATATGGCAGAATTGAAACTAAACCGGTTTCATTGGCATTTAGCAGACGATCAGGGATGGAGGTTAGAGATTAAAAGTTACCCAAAGCTTACTGAAATTGGCGCTTGGAGAGTAGATTATAATATCACTGATGAAACTAAATCTAATTGGTGGGGAAGACCAGAACAAATACAAGATGAAAAAGCGACATATGGTGGATTTTATACCCAAGAAGATGTTAAAGAAATTATCGCTTATGCTAAAGAGAGATATATAGAAATCATTCCGGAAATTGATATGCCTGGGCATGCACAAGCCACTATTGCTTCCTATCCAGAAATTGGTTGTATAAATGCGACACCATATGTAGCTACAGGAGGTGTATTTAAAAACAATACATATAACCCTGGAAAGGAAGAAACTTTTCAGTTTGCGGAAACCATGCTGAATGAAGTCATGGATTTGTTCCCTTTTAAATATGTTCATATTGGAGGTGACGAATGTAGTAAGGAGCAATGGAAAGTAGACCCACATGCACAACGAAGAATAAAAGATGAAGGCTTAAAAGACGAGCATGAACTGCAAAGCTACTTTATTAAACGAATTGAAAAAATGATTAATAAGCGTGATCGTATCATGATTGGCTGGGATGAAATACTGGAAGGTGGTTTAGCGCCTAATGCTACAGTAATGAGTTGGAGAGGAGAAAAAGGCGGTATCGCTTCTGCAAAAGCAGGGCACGAAGTTATAATGACCCCTAGTAATTATTGTTATATAGATTTAAAACAAGGTCATGACGACTTGGAACCTAATTTAGGATACTCCCGCTTATTGCTTTCTACATCATATAATTACAAAGTTATCCCAGATGCATTAACACCAGAAGAAGGGCAATTTATAAAAGGCATTCAAGCCAATATGTGGACTGAATCCATTAGCGATTGGGGCAAGTTCACTTATATGAGTTTCCCTAGAACCTATGCTATAGCCGAAAGCGCGTGGACACCACATGAAAATAAAAACTGGAATGATTTTACAAACCGACTTTATACTCAATTCAGCAGACTTGATGCACAAGAAACTCGATATGCAGTAAGTGCTTTTAGTCCTTGGATTGACCACATAGGGAATGGAAAAGAAATAGAGATACAAATGAAAACAGAAGCTAACGGATTAAATATTCATTATACTCTAGATGGAACTGAGCCTACTATTCAATCTTCTAAATATAGTAGACCATTTAATATTTCAAAAACAGCTCAATTAAAAGCTAGATCATTTAATAACGATAAGGCTGTAGGATATGTTTCATCTAAAAAATTCCCAATTCATAAAGCAAAAAACGCAAAAGTTTTTGATAAAGAAGGGAAGAGAATTGAAAAATTAACTGACTTGAGCTATGGATCACTTTCAAAAGGAGACAAGTCTTGGTGTCATTTTTTAGACACTGCGGAATTTGATGTTGTTTTCGATGAAGAGACTCAAGTAAAGCAAATACAGTTTGATGCTTTGCGATATACTATTTCAGGAATTTATCCGCCAACAGAAATTGAAGTTTTTGGATCAACCGATGGAAAAATATTTAAGCTATTAATCAAAAAAGCGCAGTTAGAAGTAGCAACTGAACAAGGAAGAAATAAGATAAATAATAGTTTGTCTTTTGATACAGTTAATGTAAAGGCATTAAAAATTAAGGCAAAAGGGTTTAATCCTATTCCAGAAGGACATCATAAAAGTGGAAGTCGTTCACATATGTGGATAGATGAAATCATAGTAAATTAAAAAGATAAATCACTTTGCAAAATTTAGAGTTAATATAGAAATGAGAGTATATAAAAAAGGGCAAACAGCAATAGTGGAATTCGAAAACTCTTTTTATGAATTAGAAGTAAATAATTGGGATCATTTTATTAATAGAAGTGGTTTATTTGCTTTTGTAAAAAAACAAATTAAGACTGCAAAAGTTGCTAGTAAAAAAATACTTGAAAATATTGAAGCCCCAATTGGAACTCAAGAAGTTTGGGCAGCAGGGGTTACTTACCTTAGAAGCAAAGAAGCAAGAATGGATGAAGCAAAGGCTTCAGGTGGCGATGTATTTTATAATAAAGTTTATGATGCTGATAGACCTGAGTTGTTTTTTAAAGCTACATCTCAAAGAGTAGTAGGTATGGGAGAAGCAATTAATATTAGAAAAGATTCAGAATGGGATGTACCCGAACCAGAGTTAACTCTATTGATAAATTCAGCAGGAGAAATTCAAGGATATACCATTGGAAACGATGTGAGCTCTAGAAGTATTGAAGGAGAAAACCCATTATATTTACCACAGGCCAAAATGTTTGAGAAATGTGCAAGTTTAGGACCTTGTATCTATATTCCTGAAACTGCTTTACCAGCAGAAACAGAAATTGAAATAGAAATTGCAAGAGATAATAAAGTAATGTATGGTGGGAAAGTGGCAATAGGAATGATGAAAAGAACTCATACTGAATTGATAGCGTATCTTTTTAGAGAGTGTGATTTTCCAAAAGGTGTTTTTTTAATGACAGGAACATGCCTAGTTCCTGATGATGATTTTACACTTAAATTGGGAGACAAAATAACCATTACTATTTCACCTATAGGTACATTAATTAATTACGTATCCATGAAAACGGCTAACATTAAAAATTAATAAGCTTTATTTAAATTAAAATTAGCAAAACAGGTTTAAACGAATGAAAACAATACGATTAACAATTATCTTTTTTTCGCTAAGTATATTTTTTGGAAAGGCGCAAAATATTAACGAATCAGAATTGATAAAATCAGTTCAAGAACGTCCATACCCTGAATGGTTTAAAGATGCAAAATTGGGTATTTTTATTCATTGGGGACTTTACTCTGTGCCAGCTTATGGAGGTAAAGAATCTTATGCTGAGTGGTTTTTACGTGGACTACAATTAAAAGACACTTTGCGTACAAATTTTGTTAAAAAAACATATGGAGATAATTTTACTTATAAAGATTTCGCTCCATTATTTAAAGCCGAATTATTTAATCCAGATGAATGGGCTACTTTATTTAAAAATGCGGGAGCAAAATATGTGATGTTTGTATCAAAACACCACGATGGTTATGCCTTATGGCCAAGTAAATATAATAGAAATTGGAATAGTTTTGATGTTGGACCTAAACGCGATTTAGTTGGAGAATTAACTAAATCGGTTAGAAAATCTGGACTTAAGATGGGATTGTATTATTCGCTTGCAGAATGGAATCATCCATTACACCGTTGGTATACCGATCCTCATGATAGTATTGGAAATTATGTAGACAACTATATGATTCCTCAGTTTAAAGAATTAATTTCTACTTATAAACCTTCACTAATTTTTGCTGATGGAGAATGGTTTAATACAGCTAAACAATGGCATTCGGCTGAATTAATTGATTGGTATTATAATCTAGTAGGAGATGATGCTATAGTTAATAACCGTTGGGGGCATGGTTTAGATGTTGGTTTTTTAACACCAGAATATAGTGCAGGTATAAAAGTAACCAATAGACCTTGGGCCGAAGTTAGAGGTTTAGGGCGTTCTTTTGGTTTAAATAGAAATGAAGATTTAGAAGCTTACGGAACCTCAAAAGAACTTATTCATCGTTTTGTACAAGCAGTTGCTAATGGAGGAGGAATGATTTTAAATGTTGGACCTAAAGCAGATGGACAAATACCTTTAATTCAGCAAGAGCGCCTAATTCAATTAGGCAATTGGCTTAAAATTAATGGCGATGCTATTTATGGTTCTAAACCATTTTCAATTAAAGAAGAAGAAAAAGAAGTCACTATTAACCGTATAGACAATCAAATCAATTTTAATTGGGTGAGAAACTCTCCAATGAAAGGGATTAAAGAAGATAATTTTGCGGTTGAGTGGAATGGCTACATTGAAGCACCAAAAACGGATACCTATGTCTTTGAAGTTAAAGCTGATGATGAGGCTGTTGTATACATAAATAACAAATTAATTATCAATCAAAATTATACAGCTAAAGGATCTCAATCTGAAGTAATGGGAGCAAATACAAGCGCATCATCAATAGGGAAAATAAAATTAAAAGCAGGTGAACTATATGCGATTCAAATAAAATATAGAGAGAAAAAACAAAACGCATCTATTGCTTTATTTTGGAACACAAAAAATAAAGACAAACAATTAGTCCCAGCTTCTGCATTGTTTTTAGACAAAGAAAAATCAAAGAAAGGTTTAGCAGGAAATTACTCATCTCTTAAAACCTATCTATGTTATACACAAAATAAAAACAAGGTTTATGCCACTAGTTTTGAATGGCCAGAAGAAAACTTAGTATTAACTATTCCAAATCCAGGTAAAGATGCTGAGGTTAAATTGTTAGGACTAGATAAAACGTTGTCTTGGCAATATATTAATGGAAAAATGCATATTAGTACAAGTAGTATTAAATATAGCGAAATACCATCACATGATGCTTGGACTTTTGAAATTGATAAAAAATAGAGTATGAGACCATACGCTTCTTTCATATATTTTGCTTTCTTCATTTTTATAATGGCTTGTTCTATAGAAAAAGAACAAGTACTTAATGTTGTTTCCGATGGAAAAGGAGACTCAATTTCTACCTTTAACACTATTGAAGATGCACTTAGCAAAGTAGAAGAAATGCGTAATGAGAATATCAATAACCCAATAACTATAAATATTTCTGAAGGTTTACATAGGTTAAATTTAACTGTAAAAATAAAACCAATCCATGGAGAACTAAAACTGATAGGAGCAGGAGTAGATAAAACAATCATTAAAGGATCAAAAGTTCTTCAGTTGAAATGGGAAAAATTTAGCGAAAACATATGGGTAGCTCAAATACCAAAGCGTGAATCATTTGATCAACTCTACATTAATGGAATTCAACAGATATTAGCTCGATATCCTAATTATGATGAAAATGGTGGACATTGGCAAGGTCATGCAAGTGATGCTATTTCATCTGATCGAGTTGCTACATGGAAAAACCCTAAAGGCGCTATTATACATGCCATGCATCGAGGAGAATGGGGTGGATTTCATTATCTCGCAGAAGGTGTAAACGATAAAGGAGAATTAATATTAACTAAAGGACATCAAAATAATAGACTATCAAAAATGCATAATACATATCGTATGGTTGAAAATGTTTTTGAAGAATTAGATAGCCCAAAAGAATGGTATTTAGACACTAATAATCAGTTATATTATTGGCCAGATGCAAAAACAGATTTAAATGCTACTACTGTAGAAGTTGTGCAACAAAAACATCTTATCGATATAATTGGTTCTGAAGAAAATCCAGTAAAAAATGTAAGCATTAGTCATATTAAATTCGAACATACACAACGTACTTTGTTTGAAGATTACGAACCTTTATTGCGCAGCGATTGGACTATATATAGAGGTGGAGCTTTATTTATTGAAGGCACTGAAAATGTTGAGATAAAAGATTGCGAATTTGCTAACCTAGGAGGCAATGCTATTTTTGTAAGTGCATACAATAGGGGTGTTTCTATTAAAAATAATCACATTCATGATTGTGGAGCAACTGCCATTAATTTTGTAGGAAGCCCTTCTGCTGTTCGCTCACCTTCTTTTCAATACTATGAATTTGTAGAGCTTACCAAGTTAGATACTATTAAAGGCCCTAAAAATAATAATTACCCAAGCGCATCTAAAGTTGACAATAATCTTATTTATCGTATTGGACGGATAGAAAAGCAAACTGCAGGTGTAAATATATCAATGGCCATGGATATTACGGTTAGCAATAATACTATATATGATGTTCCCAGAGCTGGCATTAATATTTGTGACGGTACTTGGGGTGGGCATATTATCGAGCAAAATGATGTGTTTAATACCGTTTTAGAATCTGGCGACCATGGTGCCTTTAATTCTTGGGGTAGAGATCGTTTTTGGCATCCAAATAGAACCATATTAGACAGCATAGTTGCTATGTACCCAAACATGCCTAAATGGGATGCGATACACCCAACTATTATTAGAAATAACAGATTTAGATGTGATCATGGTTGGGATATTGATTTAGATGATGGTTCTTCCAATTATAAAATTTACAATAATGTGTGTTTAAATGGAGGTTTAAAACTTCGTGAAGGTTTTTACAGAACAGTAGAAAACAATATTATGATTAATAATGGTTTTCATCCACACGTTTGGTTTAAAAAAAGTGAAGATATATTCCGAAGAAATATAATATTAACTGAGCATAAAGATATCAGATTGCAAGCGTGGGGAAAAGAAGTTGATTTTAACTTATTTCCAGATGAAACGGCATTACTTAAAGCTCAAAAGAATGGTGTTGATGCTCACAGTATTTTTGGAAACCCAAATTTTAAAAACCCAGAAGAAACTGATTACATAGTTACTGAAGGTTCTCCAGCGTTTCAAATTGGTTTTAAAAACTTTAAAATGAATGATTTTGGTGTAAAAAGTAAACACCTAAAAGCACTTGCAAAGCAACCAGAAACACCAACAATATGGAGTGCGTCTGCTTCTGAAAAAGATCTAAAAGTGAATTGGTTAGGTGCAACACTTAAAAATATTGAAACTATGGCAGAACGTTCTGCTAATGGACTCAATGAAACTTCGGGAGTTTTAATACTTGATATTAATGATAATTCTATCATTGCTAAATCAACTCTAAAAAAGGGAGATGTAATTATTAGTGCTGAAAATGAAAAAACGAAAATTATTTCAGATTTAATGAATATTTACCAAAATAATAATTGGAAAGGAGTATTAAATCTGGAAATCTATAGAAATCAAAAAGCTCAAAAACTAAAAATAAATTTAAAATGAAAAATAATATAAAAAGATATAGGATAGCTGCTTTTTTCCTGGCGATTTTAGTTTGTGGTATTGCAAAATCTCAAGAAACTTATAAACCAACATGGGAATCACTTGATAGTAGACCAATCCCTGATTGGTTCCAAGACGCCAAATTTGGAATTTTTATTCATTGGGGACCTTACTCTGTTCCTGCATGGACTCCAAAAGGCACGTATTCAGAATGGTATCAATATTGGTTACAAAGTAAATCGCTTTTTGGAAATGGAAAGTTTAAAGGGGATGAAGTAACTAACTTTCATAAAAAAACTTATGGCGATCATTTTTCTTATTACAATTTTGGCGAACTATTTAAAGCCGACTTATTTAACCCAGATGAATGGGCACAATTATTTGAAAAATCTGGAGCAAAATATATAGTATTAACATCAAAACATCATGATGGTTTTACTTTATGGCCAAATAAAGAAGCTAATGATAGAGGTTTTGCATGGAATAGTATGGAGGTTGGAGCTAAGCGTGATTTGGTTGGCGAGCTATCTTCTGCAGTAAAAAAGACTGGTGTTAAAATGGGATTATACTATTCGCTCTATGAGTGGTATCACCCTTTATGGCAAAATGATAAAGCACGTTTTGTTGATGAGCATTATTTACCGCAGGTAAAAGATTTAGTAACTAAGTACAATCCTGATGTTTTATGGGCAGATGGCGAGTGGGATATGGAAGCTGATAAATGGAAGTCGAAAGAATTTTTAGCTTGGTTATTTAACGAATCGGTAGCAAAAGATAATATTGTTATAAACGATAGATGGGGAAAAGGAATTCGTAAACATCACGGAGGCTATTTTACCACAGAATACGAAGCTGAAGCTCCAGAATTTAAGCGCCCTTGGGAAGAATGTCGTGGCATGGGCTTTTCTTTTGGGTATAATCAAAACGAAGATTTTGAAGACTATAATTCGCCAAAAACCCTGGTTCTTAATCTCGTAAACATTGTAAGCACAGGAGGGAATTTATTACTAGATATAGGTCCAGATGCTCGTGGAAGTATTCCAGTAATTATGCAAGAACGTTTGTTACAAATTGGGGAATGGTTAAGTACAAATGGAGAAGCTATATATGGAACAAAGCCTTGGAAAAACTCATTTCAGTGGTCATTAAAGGGAGAAAAGAACTATAAACCAAAACAGCATTATTTAGGAGGCGATTTTATTTTAAAGCAAACTATAGATCCAGAACCAGGATATGCTGTAAAAGAACTGTTTTTTACTCAAAATAATAGTGCCAATTTTGTAATAGTACCAGAATGGAGAGAACAGATTGTTATAAGAAACTTTAAACCTTCTGGTGCCGCAACAATAACTTTATTGGCCACAGGAGAATCTTTAAAAGGCGTACAGAAAGATTCGGATTTTGTTATAGAAATGCCAGTATATCTGCCTAAAAAATTTAAAGGAACTGATGATTATGCATATGCCATAAAAATTAATAAATAATAAATGAAAAAAGTTTCGATCGTATTTCTAATAGCATTTAGCTTCTTAAATATACAAGCTCAAGAAAAGATTGATTATTTAAAAGAAAGCCCTCAAGATTACGAAAAACGTATGCAATGGTTTTCGGAAGCCAAGTATGGAATGTTTATTCATTTTGGCCTGTATAGCCAACTTGGAGGTGTTTGGAAAGATAAATCGTATGATGGTTATGCTGAGTGGATTCAATCTAATGCTGATATAGCAACTCAAGAATATGCAATGCTCACGGCTACTTTTAACCCTAAAGATTTTGATGCAGATTTTGTTGCAAAAACAGCAAAACAGGCAGGTATGAAATATATAGTTATCACAACAAAACATCACGAAGGGTTTTGCCTGTGGGATAGTCAATATACTACTTTTGATGTAGGCAGTACACCATTTAAAAGAGATATTTTAAAAGAGTTAAGTATAGCTTGCCGTAAATACGGACTAAAATTTGGAACTTATTATAGTATTATAGATTGGCATCATCCATCGCAAGAACGTAATATAGATGGAAATAAACCTTGGGATTGGTGGGGGCAAATTAGAATGAAATACGGTAAAAAGAAAGAATATATTACCTATATGAAGAATCAAATTAAAGAACTAATTGATAATTACGATTCAGATATTCTTTGGTTTGATGGTGATTGGGTAGAGTGGTGGAACTTAGAAGTAGGTGCAGATTTGTACCAATATATAAGAACACTTAAACCTAGCATTATAATTAATAACCGAGTTTCTAAAAGAGCTGTGTTTAAGAAAGATTTTGGAACTCCAGAACAGGAGCATCCAGAGGGTAAGTTAAAATATTATTGGGAGGCTTGTTACACCATGAACCATTCTTGGGGTTTTAAAACTAGTGATACCGAATGGAAAAATGCGGAAGTAGTTTATAATAAGCTAAAAGATATTAATAATAAAGGCGGAAACTTATTATTAAACATTGGACCAGATGGTAATGGAAATGTTCCCAAAGAAAGTGTTGAAATCCTTTTGAAAGTTGGAGAAATGTTAAAAAAATAAAAGACTCTAAATTATTTAAAAACGAATGAAAAATACAGTAAGAACTTTGCAATTATTATGTTTAAATTTATCTTTTTTGATACTGTCATCTTGTGCTCAAGAGCAAAAGGGAACTTTATTAGAAGTTAAGAACACATATGAAGTTTTAGATAGTGATACTAAAGATTCAATAATAGTTAAAGCTGCACATGTAGTACCTACTAAAAATCAATACAACGCTTTAAAAAATGAATTTATAGCCTTTATTCATTTTGGTCCAAATACATTTACCAGAATGGAGTGGGGTAATGGTTTTGAAGACCCTAAAATTTTCGATCTTAAAAATTTGGATACAGATCAATGGTGTAAAGCGATGAAAAGTGCTAATATGAAAATGGTAATAATTACTGTTAAGCATCACGATGGATTTGTGCTTTGGCAAAGCCGTTACACAAAACATGGCATCATGTCTTCTCCATTTAAAGAAGGCAAGGGAGATGTTTTAAAAGAATTGTCTGCTTCTTGCCAGAAGTACGGGTTAAAATTAGGCGTGTATTTATCGCCAGCCGATTTGTACCAAATTGAAAATAAAGAAGGGCTTTATGGTAATTTAAGTAAATACACAGATCGCGTTATTCCTAGACCAGTTGAAGGGCGTCCTTTTAAAAGTAAAACAACATTTACTTTTAATGTTGATGATTATAATGAGTATTTTTTAAATCAGTTATTCGAATTATTAACTGAGTACGGACCAATTCACGAAGTATGGTTTGATGGAGCACACCCGAAACGAAAAGGAGGGCAAAAGTATAATTACTTAGCATGGAAAGAGCTAATATCAACTTTAGCACCAGAAGCAGTTATTTTTGGTAAACAAGACATCCGCTGGTGTGGTAACGAATCAGGAGCGACTAGAGATACTGAGTGGAATGTTATTCCGTATAAAACCAACCCACATGCAATGAATAGGTTTGCTGATATTATGGAACAAGATATTGGTAGCAGAAAAAAAATAGCTGATGCTAAATATTTGCATTATCAGCAAGCAGAAACGAATACATCTATTCGTGAGGGCTGGTTTTATAGAGACGATACGCGTCAAAAGGTACGAAGTGCCGATGATGTTTTTGATATGTATGAACGATCAGTTGGAGGAAATACTACGTTTTTATTAAATATTCCACCGAATAGAGAAGGCGAATTTTCACCAGAAGATGTTCAAGTTTTAAATGAAGTTGGTCAGCGTATAAATAATACATATGCAACAAATCTATTTGCTGGTGCATCGGGTTATAAAAACGTATTAAATGATGATATTGATACTTATAAATTATTAGATTCAGATAACAAAGAAATCATTATTGAAACAAAAAGTCCAATAACAATTAATAGATTAATCATTCAAGAAGCTATAGCAACTCATAGTGAACGTATTGAGAAACATGCTGTTGATGCATGGATAAATAATGCTTGGAAAGAAGTGGTAGCAGCAACTAATGTTGGGTATAAGCGTATTTTACGTTTTCCAGAAACGACATCAAATAAATTTAGAATCCGAATTTTAGAGTCGCGTTTAAGTCCAGCAATTTCAAATATTACTGCACATTATTACAAAACAAGACCGCCACAACTTTCAATATCAAGAAATATAGAAGGTATGCTTCAAATAGAACCTAAAAAGCATGACTTTGGTTGGAAACCTCATGGTGAAGATGTTTCTGGAAACTTAAACTCAGATTATGAAATTAGATATACAACCGATGGCAGTACACCCAATAAAACTTCAAAATTATTTAAAAAAGGTGTTATGGGTATATCAACAGAAATTAAAGCCATTGCCATAGATAAAGATCAAATGGGAAGCGTAGCTTCAAAAATATTTGGAATTTTGAAGCGAGATTGGAATGTTTTAAATACTGATAGCCATCAAAAGAAAAATAAAGAGAATCATGCTATTGACGAGAACCCAAGCACTTATTGGCAATCTAAAGCAAATGGAAAAGCACATTATATTAATATCGATTTAGGAAAATCATACACCATCAAAGAATTTGCATATACGCCACAAACACAACATGCCAATGGTATGATAGAGAAGGGAATTGTAAAAGTGAGCAGTAATGGGAAAACATGGAAAAAATGGGAAGATTTTGAATTTGGTAATCTTATCAACGATCCAACCACTCGGAAACATACCTTTAAAGCGCCAGTTACGACTCAGTATATAAGAATAGAGTCCAAAGTTATTGCGGGCAATAAGGAAACGGCAAGCATTGCAGAATTAGATTTTTTTGAATAATTAATTAAAAACCATGATGAGAAGTTTTAGTAATATTTTCATAAAAACTGGATTTATTTTAATTCAGGTATTACTTTTTTCATTATTTATTAATGCTCAAGAGAGTACAGATAATTTACGTTTGTATGATAAATTTGAGCCCTTAGCATCAGAGAACCTTTTTAAAACTGAAGGCTATTATAATTGGGGAACATCTATAATAAAAGGGAAAGATGGTAAATATCATATGTTTTATTCAAGATGGAAAAAGGAATATGGTTTTTATGGTTGGTTAACTCATTCTGAAATAGCACATGCTACATCGAAAACCCCATCTGGACCTTGGAAGTATAAAGAAACCGTTTTAGAAGGTGCTGGAAAAAACAAATGGGATGCAATTACAGCTCATAACCCAAAAATAAAGTATTTTGAAGGGAAGTATTATTTGTACTATATCTCTACAAATTTAGGTGATAAAGCCTATTTAGAAGAAGACTTAATTGAAACGGCTAAAACAGGATATAGCCATTCCAATTGGAAAATATTACGCCCAAATCAGAGAACCGGAGTTGCGGTATCTAAGTCTATTAATGGTCCATGGCAACGTATGCAGCAACCTTTAATAGAACCGTCTGGACCAATAACAACACTTACCGTTAATCCTGCAATTGATAAAGGTAAAGATGGCAAATACTACTTGGTAATAAAGGGCGATAAACCTAATGAGAAACGGTTTATTAGAAATCAAGCAGTGGCAATTTCTGAAACTCCATCTGGACCTTTTAAAATACAAGAAAAACCTGTTATTGATTATATAGATACTGAAGATATGTCTATGTGGTATGATGAAACTAGAAACCGATTTTATGGTGTCTTTCACACACACGGTTTTATTGGTATGGTAACATCAGAAGACGGTATCAACTGGAAAAAATCAAACGAATACGTTTTGATGAGAAAAGAAGTTAGGATGAAAGATGGCTCGATGCTTATACCAGACCGATTAGAACGCCCTTTTATTTACCATGAAAATGGTAAACCAAAAGTACTAAGCCTTGCTGTTAAGAAAGATAATGACTCGTATAGTATTTTTATTCCTATAGAAGAAACACCATACCCCAAACCTAATAAGAGGCAATTGGCATGGCAAGAAGCAGAATTAGGAGTTGTTTTTCATTACGATTTACACGTGTTCGATGGAAAAAAATATGGACAAGGCGGAAATAGAATTGATCCTATTCCAGATTATCAAATATTTAATCCTATAAACTTAGATACAGACCAATGGGTAAAAACAGCCAAAGATGCAGGTGCTAAATTTGCTATTTTAACCGCGACCCACGAAACAGGTTTTGCCTTGTATCAGTCAGATGTAAACCCGTATAGTTTAAAGGCGGTTAAATGGCGTGACGGTAAAGGTGATATTGTTGCAGATTTTGTGGCTTCATGTAAAAAGTACGATATAAAACCAGGTATTTATTTGGGAATCCGTTGGAACTCATTTATGGGTGTTCATGATTTTAAAGTAAATGGTGAAGGTACATTTAGAGAGAATCGTCAAGAATGGTATAACAACATGGTAGAAGGTATGGTTAAAGAAATCTGTACCGAATATGGAGAACTTTTCGAAATATGGTTTGACGGTGGTGCAGACCATCCAGATAATGGTGCTCCAGATGTTTTACCAATAGTTCGTAAATATCAACCTAATTGTTTGTTTTATCATAATGGACAATTAGCTGAAGCACGTTGGGGAGGTTCAGAATCAGGAACAATAAGCTACCCAAGTTGGGCTACCTTTCCTTACATTAGTACTGGTGCTGGAGAAACTGCCCAAAAGAATATTTATAAAGACAATTATAAATTGTTGAAGCAAGGAGATTCTAAGGGTGAGTTTTGGGTTCCAGCAATGTCCGATGCACCATTAAGAGGATATAATGGAAGACACGAATGGTTCTGGGAACCTGGAGATGAAAAACATATTTTTCCATTGGAAAACTTAATGGAAATGTATTATAAATCTGTAGGTAGAAATTCAACTTTAATTATGGGCTTAACACCAAACCCTGATGGTTTGATGCCAAAACCAGACGTAAAACGATTGAAAGAATGGGGAGGCGAAATTAAAAGAAGATTTCAAACACCAATAGCTTCTACCTCAGGAAAAGGAAGTAGAATAACTCTCAAGCTTAACACTTCTACTTTAATTAACCATGTAATTATTCAAGAAGATATTCAAAAAGGGGAACGTATTAGGAGTTACCAGATTGAAGGTTTAGTAGATGGGAAATGGCAAATCATTACTAAAGGTGAAAGTGTTGGTAATAAAAGAATTGAACAATTTGAAACTGTAAAAGTTAGTAGAATTAGGCTAAAAGTTTTAAAATTTGAAAGAGAGCCTCAAATAAAAAACTTAAGCGCTTATTATATAAAACCAATAGAATGAGAACGAAAAATAATTTTTACTTTTTTGTACTGTTTGTAACAGTCTTAGTTTTTTGTAGTTTTTCAAGTAAAAAAACAAAAGTTTTAATTATTGGAGATTCTATATCTATTGGATATACTCCTTTTGTAAAAGAAAATATAAGAAGTAAAGCCATTGTAAAGCATAATCCAGGGAACGCACAACATACAGGAACAGGACTTAAAAAAGTTAAAGAATGGATAGGAAACGAGGATTGGGATATTATTCAGTTTAATTGGGGTTTATGGGATTTGTGTTACCGACATCCAGACTCAAAGGTATATGGTAACAGAGATAAAGTAAATGGAAAGGTTACTTTTTCTTTAGAAGAATATGAGAAGAATTTAGAAGGCATTATACAGTCAATCAAACAGGTTTCTGATGCTCAACTAATATTTGTTACCACCAGTTATGTCCCAAAATATGAAGCTGGAAGATTTAAGAAGGATGCTCAAAAGTTTAATAAGGTGGCTAAAAGAGTTATGAAGAAGTATGATATTAAGGTGAATGATATTTATAAAAAATCTAAAGTTATTCATAAAGAATTTGGGAAAGGAGATGATGATGTACATTATTCTAAAGAGGGCTATAAAAAGCTAGCAAAAATTATTTCTGAGTTTCTTTCAGAAGAGATTAGAAAGATTAATACAAAGCAATTATAGCTAAAAACAAATTGTGAATATATAGATAAGTTAATATGAAGTTTTTTTTGAAATTATCTTTATTAGTTATTCTAATTTTTACGGGTTGTAAACCAGAAATACAATCTATAAAAATAGCTTGCGTAGGAGATAGTATTACTTATGGAGCTGGTATAGATAATCGCGAGAATAATGCTTATCCAAAGCAATTACAGACTCTACTTGGAGATAATTATCAAGTAAAAAACTTTGGTGTAAACGGTAATACATTATTAAAAAAGGGAGACTATCCATATTGGAAATCTGATGAATACCAAGAAGCCTTGGAATTTGTTCCAGATATAGTTTATATTAAATTAGGAACCAATGATAGTAAACAACAAAACCGTATTTACTTAGATTCAGATTTTGAAAATGATTACAAGGAACTTATCCAATCATTCAAAGAAAAAAACAATCAAGTTCGTGTCGTTTTGTTATTGCCTGTTCCTTCTTTTCTAAGTGATTCAACAAGTATTTGGAATCCTATTATTAAAAATAAAATAATTCCTTTAACTCAAAAAATAGCTTTCGATAATAAAAGCGAAGTCATCGATTTATATCAATTGTTTGCAGGAGAACCAAATATGTTTCCAGATACTATCCATCCATCTTCATTGGGAGCGACTCGAATTGCGAAACGAGTTTATGAGGATGTCGTTCTTAATGTTGTTGATTCACAGCAAAGATTCGATATTTCAAAAGCAGAAGATGTTAAAACAAGTAACTTTCACGGATTTATTAAAACCGATTTCAAGTATAAAAATGTTCCCTGTAAAATAGTAGCACCCAAAAGGATTGCAAAAGGTAAGCCTTGGGTATTACGTGCACGCTTTTTTGGTCACGAACCGCAAACAGATATTGCCTTATTGGAAAGAGGCTTTCATATTGCTTATTGTGACGTTGCACGTTTTTTTGGAAACGAAGAGGCCGTTAAACGATGGAATGTTTTTTACGATTTTATGATTCAAAACGAGTTTTCTAAAAAGGTAGTTTTAGAGGGCATGAGTCGAGGTGGGCTCATTATTTATAATTGGGCAACAGAAAATCCAGAAAAGATAGCTTGCATATATGCAGATGCTCCCGTTTTAGATGGAACTAGCTGGCCTGGGGGGAAAGGCAAAGGAAAAGGTAGTGAAAGCGATTGGAAAGCTTTTAAGGAAATGTATAATATTGCCACAGAGGATGAAATAGATAATTTTAAAGGAAATCCCATTCATAAAATTGATGCTATTGTAAAAGGAAATTATCCAATGTTTCATGTATGTGGTGTAGCTGATAATGTGGTTCCCGTAGATGAGAATACTCGAGTTTTTGAACAGAAAATAAAAGATAAAGGAGGAAACATAAAAGCAATTTATAAATCTGGAGTAGGGCATCATCCTCATAGTTTAGAAAATCCCACACCAATCGTCGATTTTATTTTAAGAGCTACTAATAAAAAAGTAAATTTTGCAATCATTCCTACTCCAGGTTCAGAATACCGTTCGGGAGCCGGATGGAAACAAGGAAAAGGCTGGTGGCATCAAATGGAAGATATTGATTCATTATGTCAAGCTACGAAAGATTTAGATATTTTATTGATTGGAAACTCCATTACCCAAGGTTGGGGGGGCAATCGTACGTTAACCACTTATAGACCTGGTCAAGGAGCTTCAGACACCCATTTTAAAGAATTAAGTTATGTAAGTGCAGGCATTTCTGGCGATAGAACAGAACATATACTTTGGAGAATAAGAAATGGGAATTATAACTCCAATACTCCAAAATTAATAACCTTGGCAATTGGAGTTAATAATTTTAGATTTAATACTGCTGAAGAAATTAGTGATGGTATTGCAAAAGTTGTTGAATTGATGGAAACCGAATTTCCTAATTCGAAAATCTTATTTTTCGGGCCTTTGCCTACAGGATTGGATGTTAGTTCTGAGCGAAGACAAAAGTATAATGCTATCCATAAAGCAATTGCCTATCTAGATGAGAAACCTTTAGTGAATTACTACAATCTAGTTGATTTGTTTTCAGATGAAAGTGGCAATTTAAAAAATAGTCTTTGTAGCGATGATGGAATACATTTAAAACCAGAAGGATATCAAGTTTGGGGAAAGTTTATACGAGAAAAATATAATGAATTAATAAAAAAATAAGTAATGAAATTAATACGATTTGGATTAGAAGGAAATGAAAAACCAGGCATACAATTAGCAAATGGAACTAGAATTGACGTATCTGCATTTGGACAAGATTATAATGAAGATTTTTTTGGAGGTGATGGATTAGAACGACTAGAAAAATGGCTAGACGCCAATCAAAACAGTTGTACCGTAATTGAAAATGATGTGCGTTTAGGAGTTCCTTTAACACGTCCGTCAAAAATAGTTTGTGTAGGATTAAATTATGCAAAACATGCAGAAGAAGCAGGTATGACTGTGCCTAAAGAGCCTGTACTATTCTTTAAATCTACAACAGCTTTATGTGGCCCTAATGATTATGTTATTATTCCTAAAAACTCAGAAAAAACAGATTGGGAAGTAGAACTAGCCATTGTAATTGGCAAAAAAGCATCTTACGTTGAGGAAGCTGATGCGTTTGATCATATAGCAGGTTATGTGCTTCACAATGATGTTTCAGAAAGAGCTTTTCAAATTGAAAAAGAAGGACAATGGTGTAAAGGAAAAGGATGTGATACTTTTGCTCCTGTAGGACCATTTATTGCTACAAAAGATGAAATAAAAAACCCTAATGATTTGGAATTATGGTTAGATGTTAATGGAGAACGGTTGCAACATTCATCTACTTCAGATTTTATCTTTAATGTGCAAGAAGTGGTTTCATACATTAGTCAATACATGACTTTACTTCCTGGAGACATTATCTCAACAGGAACGCCATTTGGAGTTGGTTTAGGTTTTAATCCTCCTAAATATTTAAAGCCAGGTGATGTTATGGAATTAGGAATAGAAGGACTAGGAATTTCAAAGCAAGTAACTAAAGCTTATCAAGGTTAATTTATATAAAAGGGACAAATGTTAAAATATAACTTCATTTTACTTACACTTATCTTGGTTGGTTGTAAAAACAGCTCATTTAAAACTGTTGAGGGTTATAAGTATATTCAGAATGAAGAAATTAAAAAAGAAGATTGGAAATTAGTTTGGCAAGATAATTTTGAAAATACAAGTTTAGATACTACTAAATGGACAAAAATCCCTAAAAACAATGCGGATTGGGGGAATTATATGACGAATGATTCTAAGTGCTTTGATATTTCTGATGGAAAGCTATATTTAAAAGGCATTGAAAACACAGATACTATTTCTGATTCAAGGTCCTTTTTAACTGGAGGCATTTATACAAAAGGGAAGTTCGCCTTTCAGTATGGTAAAATTGAAATTCATGCCAAATTAGAAAGTGCACAAGGTGCATGGCCAGCAATATGGATGCTAGCTGAAGGTAACAAATATGGGAAGTACCCAAGAAATGGAGAAATTGATATTATGGAACACCTAAACTATGATGATATGATTTATCAAACAACTCATTCTTATTATACTCTTGAGCTTAAACAAAAAACAAATCCACCATATTATAAAACCTCAAAATTTGATAAAGAAGCTTTTAACACTTTTGGTTTAGAATGGTTTCCCGATAAGCTAGTTTTTACATTAAACGGAGAAGAAACGTTTACCTATCCGCGGGTGAAAAATGTAGATGCATCACAATGGCCATACGATCAGCCTTTTTATTTGTTAATAGATCAACAATTAGAAGGTTCTTGGGTTGGAAAAGCAAATCCAAAAGATTTGCCAGTAAATATGATTATCGATTGGGTAAAAGTATATCAGTAAAAATGTAAATTAAAGAATAAACAGTTTAATAAATGCGAACTAATGAAGCGTAGAGACTTTATAGCAAAAACGACACTAGTAGCGGGAGCTATTACTTTACCGATAGATGTGTTTTCTTCTGTTATAAAAAAGGAAACCATTGAGTTTGGTTTAATTGCAGATGTACACAAAGATGTTATGCATGATGCAGATCAAAGGTTGCAAGCATTTATAGCATCTGCAAATAAAAAAGAGTTAGATTTTATTTTGCAACTAGGAGATTTCTGTAGACCTTATGACTATAACAAACCATTTTTAAACATTTGGAATAGTTATAAAGGTGAAAAATATCATGTATTGGGAAATCATGATACCGATGGCGGGTTTACGAGAGATGAAACCAAGGCATATTGGAATATGCCAAAAAACTACTATTCATTTGATAAAAAAGGTATTCATTTTATAGTTTTAGATGGCAATGATGCTAACCCAAAACCTTGGTCGGGATATAATCGCTACATAGGTGAAGAGCAAAAGCAGTGGCTTATGAGGGATTTAAAAAAGACTAATAAGCCAACTATTATTTTTAGCCACCAATCGTTAGAGTTAGAGTATGATGGAGTGGCTAATATGAAAGCCATTCGAGAAATTATAGAAAGCGCAAATAAAGAAGCAGGGTTTAAAAAAGTAATGTGTTGTATCAGCGGGCATACGCATACAGATTATATGACTCAAATTAATGGTGTTTATTATGTTCAAATTAATAGTGCATCCTATAGATGGGTTGGAGGAAAACATAAAGTTGTAAGGTATAGCAATGAAATTGATAAAAAGTATGAATGGATTAAATATACTATTCCGTATAAAGATCCATTATTCACTTTTGTAAAAATAAAGGATAACAGTATCATTATACAACCCAAAAAAACGGAGTTTGTTGGTCCTGGACCTAAAGAAATGAATTTACCAAAAACATTGCCTAACGACCCTATTGTACCAACAATATCAAGATTTAAAATGAAAACATAAAGATAAATGAAGAAAATAACTGGTTTTAAAATACTAATGCTCCTTTTGTTTATAGGAGTTAAAGGGCATTCTCAAGAATTAAATATAGGAAGCAAAGCTAATGATAAACCAAATGTGGTTATTATTTATACTGACGATTTGGGTTATGGTGACTTAAGCAGTTACGGAAACCCAACCTTGCATACACCAGAATTAGATAAAATGGCAACTCAAGGAATGAAACTTTCTCAATTTTATGTTGCGGCACCTGTTTGCACACCATCAAGGGCGGCTTTATTAACAGGAGCTTATCCTAAAAGAGTTGGCTTAGAAAAAGGAGTATTATTTCCTTCATCTAAAACAGGTTTAAACCCAGAAGAGAAAACTATTGCAGAAATTTTAAAAGAAAAGGATTATGCTACAGCTTGTATCGGCAAATGGCATTTAGGCTTTCAAGAAAAATTCTTACCAATAAATCAAGGTTTTGATATCTTTTATGGAATACCTTTTAGTAATGATATGAGTCAAAAAGAGCAACATATTTACGGCAATAAAAACTATAAATGGCAACTTCCTTTAATGTCTCAAAAAGATACCATTGAGTTAGACCCAAATCAACAATATTTAACAAAAAGGCTTACGCATAAAGCTGTAGATTTTATTAAAAAGAATAAGAACAACCCCTTCTTTTTATACCTAGCACATCCAATGCCTCATATTCCTTTATATGCTTCTGAAAAATTTCAAAATACGAGTGTAAGAGGTAAATATGGAGATACTGTTGAAGAAATTGATTGGAGTGTGGGAGAGATACTAAGAACATTAAAAAAGCATAACTTAGAGCGTAATACTTTAGTAGTTTTTACTTCTGATAATGGGCCTTGGAAAGTATTTAAAACTGATGGTGGTTCTGCGGGGCCACTTCGTGGAGGAAAAGGAACTACTTGGGAAGGAGGCACTCGTGTGCCTTGTATAGCTTGGTGGCCAGGAAAAATACCTTCAGGTTCTTTTCAAACAAAGGTTATTACTAATATGGATTTGTTACCGACTATTGCAAGTTTATGCGGTGCAGATTTGCCAAAAAAAGATATTGATGGCGTTGATGTTTCTTCTGCACTTTTTGGAGAAAAGCAAAAAGAAGAAAGTAAGCCATTTTTGTATTATTCTAGTAAAGGGGAACTTCAAGGCATAAGAAAAGGTAAGTATAAGCTTCTAATTATTGAAGATGATACTTTTTTATTTGATTTAGAAAGTGATATTTCTGAGGCATATAATATATCGAAAAGCCAACCAGAAAAAATAATCGAATTAAAGAAAATCATGACAGAACTTGATGCTAATTTAAATCTTAATAAAAGAGAAGTAGGGAAAATATAGCGCATGAAAGAATACATTCTAAAAATATTTGTCATAGTTTTTATAGTACTAGTTTCTTGTAAAGACAATAAACAGGTAGATGAAAAACAAGAGGTAACCGAAAATCATAAGGAGTTAGATTTAGGTAAATTAATCCAACCTGTTCCTTTTCATTCTGTTTTAAAAGACCCTAATTATTATATATGGGGAGCATCTATGGTGCAAGGAGATGATAATCGGTATCACCTTTATTATTCGAGATGGCCAAAGTCTAAAGGTTTTGGAGGCTGGCTAGATTATTCTGTAATAGCACATGCAACATCAGATAATATAGGAGGGCCTTACACACACGAAAAAGTGATACTAGATGGATTTGGAAAAGGGAATTGGAACGAACAATCCGCCCATAATCCGCATATTAAAAAATTTGGAAGTAAATATTACTTGTATTTCATTTCTCATGTAAACAAGGATTTCGGTAGAAGGAATGAGACTGAAAACCATCGTTGGGGGCAAAGAATTGGAGTTGCAGTATCCAATAATTCTGAAGGGCCATGGGAAGTATCAAAAGAACCTTTGATTGATTACCAAGAAGGAAAAGGAGCAGAAGGGTATATGGTAAACCCTAGTGTTTGTGAGACTCCAGATGGGTTATATCTTATGATTTTTAAAACGCGTTCCAATAAACCAGATCTTAAAAATAGAATGATACAATGCATAGCTACAGCTAAAAGCCCTGAAGGACCCTTTGTTATTGCAGAAAACCCAATTTTAACTGATAAAGAAGCTGAAGATCCTTTTTTATGGTATCAAGAAGGGAAATATTATGCCGTACTTGATGATCAAAGAGGTTTATATACAGGCAATCATGGGTTAGCATTGTTTACATCTATAAATGGGGAAGAATGGGAGGTTTCTAAAAACCCTAGCGTAATGAAGCCAGAAATTATATGGGAAGATGGGACAGTAAGTGAATTACAATATTTAGAAAGACCTCAAATTTGGCTAGATAATAAAGGACAGCCAGCTATGTTGTTTTGCGCAGCACAACTTAAAAAAGAAGAAGATAGTTTAAACCTTCCTTTTAATGTTCATATTCCAATAAAAACTAAAGAATCAAATTAATATAGACTTAATTAAAAAAAATGAAAAAAATAATTGGTTTTAAAATAGTATTACTCCTACTGTTTTTAGGATGTAAAGAAGGTTCTAATAAAGGAAATCTAGAAGCAAAAACAGATGAAAAGCCCAATATTATTTTCTTGTTTTCTGATGACCAAAGTTTTAAAGATGTTAATGCTTTAGGCAACCCTGAAGTTATTACTCCTACTATGGATAAATTAGTAGAAGAAGGGACAACCTTTACTCATACTTATAATATGGGCGGTTGGAATGGTGCAATATGCGTTGCTTCCAGAGCTATGATTATTAGTGGAAGATCTGTGTGGAGAGCACAACAAATTTCTGGAAATTATTCTAAAAATGAAGATTTAGATAAAACTTGGCCTAGGCTAATGCAAACAGCAGGTTATGAAACTTATATGTCAGGTAAATGGCATGTGCAAGCAAAACCCGATTCCATTTTTAACCATGTTGGTCATGTGTTAAGAGGTATGCCTTTTGATACACCAGAAGGTTATAACCGTCCGCAAAGCAGTAACGATACCTTATGGAAACCTTGGAAAAAAGAATTTGGTGGTTATTGGAAAGGAGGTAAGCATTGGAGCGAATTAGTAAAAGAAGATGCAGTATCTTTTATAGATGATGCAGCAAAAAAAGATAATCCATTTTTTATGTACATCGCATTTAATGCACCGCATGACCCTAGACAATCCCCAAAAAAGTATGTAGATAAATATCCTTTGGAGAACATTTCGGTACCAGAGAGTTTTATACCCGAATATCCTTATGCAGAAACAATGGGAGCAGGGAGAAACTTAAGAGATGAAAGATTAGCTCCATTTCCAAGAACTGAATATGCGGTAAAAGTAAACAGACAAGAATATTATGCTATTACTACGCATTTAGATGATCAGATAAAGGATATTATTGAAGCTTTAGAGAAAAGAGGATTAAAAGAGAATACTTATATTTTCTTCACCTCAGACCATGGTTTGGCTATAGGAGAGCATGGTCTTCTTGGAAAACAGAACATGTACGATCATAGTGTGAGAGTGCCTTTAATGATTGTTGGACCCAATATTGATAAAGGAAAAAAAATAGATACAGATATTTATTTACAAGATGTTATGGCAACAGCATTAGATATTTCAGGTATTAAAAAGCCCGAATACATAGAGTTTAATAGTCTTTTAGAACTAGCAAAAGGTACAAAAACTAAAAGTAAATATAGTAGTATTTATGGCGTTTACGAGAAAGCTTCACAACGGATGATTAGAAAAGACAACTATAAGTTAATCCTCTATCCTAAATCAAAACAAATCTTATTATATAATCTTAAAGAAGATCCTCAAGAATTAAAAGATATAGCATCTAATCCCGAAAATATTGCTAAAATAAAATCTCTGTTTAATGATTTAGTTCAATTGCAAAAAGAAAAAGGAGATGCTTTAAATTTAGAATCGATTTATGAAGATGTAATACAATAAAAATGAACCGTAGAAAATTTATAAATCATTTAGGAATAGGGGCTACTACCGCCTTTTTGCCAAGTACATTACTTTCTTTTACACCATCAACTTTATTAACAGAAAGTTCTGAAAATTTAAGCTTTGGTATTGTAGCCGATGTGCATAAAGATTTAATGCCAGACGCAGATAAAAGGCTAGAGATATTTATAAATAAGGCCACAGAAAGGAAAGTTGATTTTATTATCCAGCTTGGTGATTTCTGTATGGCTGATAATAAAAATAAAGACTTTTTAGAAATATGGGATACTTTTCAAGGTCCAAAATACCATGTACTGGGAAACCATGATATGGATAGAAATTCTAAACAAGATATGCTAGAGTTTTGGCAAATGCCAAAAACGTATTATTCATATGATTTTAAAGGAATTCATTTTATTGTTTTGGATGCTAATTTTTTATATCAAGATGGCAAATTTATAGATTATGATAAAGCAAACTTTTATGTTGATAGTAGTATTAAAACCTATATTGATAATGAGCAAATAGAGTGGTTTAAAGCTGATTTAGAAACTACAAATTTACCAACTATTGTGTTTTCGCATCAAAGTCTATGGCATTATCAATGGGGAGTAAAAAACAGATTGGCTCTTCAAAAAATATTAGAAGCCAACAAACAAAAAGTAATTTGTTGCATGAATGGCCATAATCATTTAGATTATCATTTTCATCAAAATGGAATAGACTATATAGAAATTAATAGCATGTCTTATCAATGGGTATCTGGTAAATATAAAAGCACAGAACGTTTCCCGAAAAACTTTTATGATCAATATGGTAATCTGCCTCATATAGCAGGTTATAAAGATCCGCTGTATGCTTTTGCAACAATAAATAAAAAAGGAACTATACATATTGAAGGCGTTAAAAGCAAATGGATGGCTCCTTCTCCTTACGATATGGGAATGCCAAAAGGGATTGAAGGCATGGCGTATTCAGCAGAAATGTCTGATTATAATTTTGAGTTTGATATAAAAGATTAATGAATATATAAAAGCAAAAAAGAGTTAATGAAAATAGACGCACATCAACATTTTTGGAAATTCAATCCTATACGAGATGCTTGGATTGACGATTCGATGCAAATCATTCGAAAAGACTTTTTGCCTCAAGATTTAAAACCTATTCTAAACGATAACAATATTGATGGATGTGTAGCTATACAAGCAGACCAAAGCGAAATTGAAACCGAATTTTTATTAGAGAATGCTAGACAAAACCCGTTTATTAAAGGTGTTGTTGGTTGGATAGATTTAAAAGCTGAAAATGTCGAAGAGCGGTTATCACATTATTCAATCAATTCTCTATTTAAAGGAGTTCGTCATATTGTGCAAGCCGAGGCAAACGACTTTATGTTACGTAAAGATTTTCAAAATGGCATTAGTAAATTAGAGCAGTTTAATTTAACCTATGATATTTTAATATTTCCACCGCAAATAGAATCTGCTATTGCTTTGGTAAATAAATTCCCAAATCAAAAATTTGTAATTGATCATATAGCAAAGCCATATATTAAGACAGGAAGAATTGATGAGTGGAAAGCTAATATGATTGAATTGGCTAAGGCACAAAATGTACTATGCAAAGTATCAGGAATGGTTACTGAAGCCAATTTAAAGCATTGGGAAATTTCAGATTTCACACCCTATTTAGATGTAGTATTTAATGCCTTTGGAATAGATAGAATTTTATATGGTTCCGATTGGCCGGTCTGTTTACTGGCTGCAAAATATGAACAGCAATTACAACTTGTTCAAGATTATATTAAAGGATTTTCAGAAAATGACAAGACAAAAATACTTGGAGGCAATGCTATTAAATTTTATAATTTATAAATCATGAAAAAAATACATTTAGTTATACTGCTGCTGTTAACTGTAAATATCTGTTTCGCAAAAATTTGGTTACCGTCAATACTATCAGACAATATGGTACTGCAACAAAATTCAAACGCTACCATTTGGGGTTGGACAACATCAACTGCTGAAACTATAGAAGTTATTGGTTCTTGGAATGGCGAGGTTGTTAAAGTAAAAGCCTACCAAGGAGTTTGGTCTGTGACTTTGCCAACTACAAAGGCAGGAGGACCATATACAGTTACCATTAAAGGACATGAAGAAATAGTTTTAAGTAATGTATTATTAGGAGAGGTCTGGTTATGTTCTGGGCAATCTAATATGCAATGGACTCCGGAGAATGGGCTTTTAAATGCCGAAGAAGAAATTAAAAAGGCTAATTACCCAAATATTAGATTTTTTCAGGTACCTCAAACAAAATCTATTACACCTCAAGATGATTTAATAGGCGATTGGACAGAATGTAAACCAGAAACTATGCGAAAGTTTAGCTCTGTAGCATATTTTTATGGAAAAGAACTATATCAAACATTAAATGTACCTATTGGTTTGATAAATTCTAGTTGGGGAGGCACACCAGTTGAGCCTTGGATAAAAAAAGAATTGATAGAAAATAATGAAGAACTTAAAAAGGCAGCTAAAAAACTAAAAAGTTATGAATGGTGGCCAGGGCTGCCAGGAAATGCATATAACGGCATGATTCACCCTATCACAAAATTCAATATTGCTGGTGTTATTTGGTATCAAGGTGAATCTAATAGAGATAATGCATTTTCATATTACAAATCATTCCCTTTACTTATTGAGTTTTGGAGAAAAGAATGGGGAAAAGAATTGCCTTTTTACTTTACGCAAATAGCTCCTTTTAATTATAAAAGTAAGACTAATATTGAGGCTGCAGTGGTAAGGGATGCGCAATTATATACTATGCTAACCTTTCCAAAAACTGGAATGGCGGTAACAAACGATATTGGGAATTTAAAGAATATTCACCCCATAAATAAACAGGAGGTAAGCAAGCGATTATCTCTTTGGGCATTAGCTAAAACTTACGGAGTGAAGAATCTTATGTTTAGCGGACCTGTTTATAAATCAATGGAGATAAAAAAGAATAAAATAGTGCTTTATTTTGACTATGCAGAAAACGGTTTAGTAAAAAAAGAAAAGGAGCTAAGAGAGTTTTTTATTGCAGGTGAAGATCAAAAATTTTATCCAGCCATAGCAAAAATAAAAAATAACACCGTTGTTGTTAGTTCAAAAAAAGTAAGAAAACCAGTAGCTGTCCGTTTTGCATTTTCAGACACAGCATTACCTAATTTGTATAACATGTCAGGGTTGCCAGCATCAGCTTTTAGAACTGATGATTGGGAAATTGATATAAATAATGACTAACTTTTTTAGTATATGTATTTAAAACAAACTTTATCGATTCTTATTTTTATTACAACGTTTTGTTCTTGTAATAAAACTCAAAATGAAGTAATAAGTGACCACAATTTAACCCTTTGGTATGAACAACCAGCTGCGACATGGATGCAGGCATTACCAGTTGGGAATGGGCGTTTAGGCGCTATGGTTTTTGGGAATCCAAATCATGAAAGGATTCAATTAAATGAAGATTCTATGTGGCCTGGTGGTCCTGATTGGGGAGATTCAAAAGGAAATAAATCAGATTTAGAAGAATTACGACAACTTTTAAAAGATGGAGACGCTCATAAGGTTGATGAACTTATTGTAGAACGATTTTCGTATAAATCGGTTTTGCGATCACATCAAACCATGGGAGATTTATTTATAGATTTTTTAAAAGATAGAGAAGTAGAAAACTACACCAGAACCTTAAATTTAAATAATGCAGTATCAACTGTAAATTATACATCAGGAGGTAATAATTATTCGCAAAAGGTCTTTGCCTCAGCTGCTGATGATGTATTAATTGTTGAGTTGGACACTGATGCAAAAGAAGGAATGAATTTTAGTGTTGCCTTAAGTCGTCCAGAAGATAAAGGTAATAAGACAGTAGCTGTTTCAAATCCATCAAATGATGAAATTACTATGGAAGGTATGGTAACTCAATATGGAGGAAAAAAGATGAATGAACCATTCCCAATTGATTATGGCGTTAAGTTTGAAACAAGAGTAAAAGCTAAGAGTTTATCAGGAAGTATAAAAGCTGACCAAGGGAAATTGGTTTTAGCAGGAGTTAAAAAGGTTACACTGATTTTGTCTTGTAAAACTTCATTTTATCATGAAGATTACAAAGCTAGTAATATTGCCGTTTTAAAAAAGGCATCAAAAAAATCGTTTAGTGAACTTTTAAAAAATCATATAAAAGATTACCAAAAATATTTTGATAGAGTTGAGCTAAGTTTAGGAGGAAAAGAGTTAGATACCATTCCAACTGATAAAAGGTTACAGCGTATTAAAGACGGAGAAGATGATCCAGATTTAGCGGCTAAATTATTTCAATTTGGCAGATATTTACTTATTTCATCTTCAAGACCAGGAACAAATCCTGCTAATTTACAAGGTATATGGAATGAGCATATTGAAGCCCCTTGGAATGCAGATTATCATTTAAACATTAATTTACAAATGAATTATTGGCCAGCAGAGGTTACTAATTTAAGTGAAATGCATTTACCTTTATTTGATTTTTCTAATCGTTTATTAGAAAGAGGTAAAATAACAGCTAAAGAACAATACGGCATAGAAAGAGGAGCTGTAATGCATCATGCAACAGATTTATGGGTTCCCGCTTGGATGCGAGCCGCAAGACCATATTGGGGATCTTGGATTCATGGAGGCGGCTGGTTAGGGCAACATTATTGGGAGCATTATAATTATACAAAAGATGAGGAGTTTTTAAAAAACCAAGTATATCCGTATCTTAAATCAATAGCTGAGTTTTATGCCGAATGGCTCGTTTGGGATGAGAATACCCAAAAGTGGGTTTCTACACCAGAGACTTCTCCAGAGAACTCTTATTTTGCTAAAGATGGTAAACCAGCGGCAATTTCATACGGTGCTGCTATGGGACATCAAATAATTGCTGAAGTTTTTGATAATACATTAGAAACTGCTAAAATTTTAAATATTGAAGATGATTTTACAAAAGAGGTAAGAGCAAAAAGAAAAAAGCTATTTCCTGGAGTGGTTGTAAGTGACGAAGGACGTATTTTAGAATGGAATGAAGCTTATGGTGAACCTGAAAAGGGACACAGGCATATGTCGCATTTATATGCATTGCATCCAAGTAATCAAATTACTGTTACAGATACTGCTGCTTTTAAGGCAGCACAAAAAACAATTGATTATAGATTAGAGCATGGAGGGGCAGGAACTGGGTGGAGTAGAGCTTGGATGATTAATGTCAATGCACGATTATTAAACGCAGCTTCTGCAGAAGAAAATATTAGAAAGTTTTTTCAAATATCTATTGCTGATAACTTGTTTGACGAGCATCCTCCTTTCCAAATCGATGGAAATTTTGGATATACTGCTGGTGTAGCTGAGTTGTTAATGCAATCTCATGAGCCTTTTATAAGAATACTTCCAGCTTTACCAAAAAACTGGAGAGCAGGTAATGTTAAAGGTTTAAAGGCAAGAGGAAATGTAGAAGTAGATATTGAATGGAAAGAAGGGAAGTTGGTAAAAGTTGGGCTATTGGTAAAAAATGAAGGGGTTTATAAAATTAAGTATGGATCTTTAATGAGCGATGTTAAATTGCCTAAAAATGAGAAAATCTGGTTAGATAAAAGCCTTAGTGTAGTAAAGTAAAAGCATAATAGAGTAAAATGTTACGTATTAGTCATCCAAAAGAATTTAATTATAAACAAATGAGGCATTTTAAAAAAGAGCGAATTATAATTTTACTTTTTTTATTATTGAGTTTTAATCATTTAGCAAAAGCTCAATCTCAAGTACATTTAAAAGACTTGCAAGTTTCATTGGCACAACAAACCTATAGTGCACCTACAATTAATAAATCTGTTACAGGAGAGTCAATATCAATAGCAGGAATCCCTTATAAAAATGGTGTTGGTGTACATTCCAAATCTATTATTAAAATTAAAACTAATGATTCTCGCTCTTTTACAGCAAAAGTAGGTGTTAACGATTCTAAGATAGATTATGGGTTAAAAACTATTAAAACCATTCCTTTAACTAATGGAAAGCGAATTTTTTATAATGTAACCCAAACAAAGAAACAATTTTTTGGTGTAGAAGGAATAGATGGTAAGGTAAACAAAGGCACCGTTGTATTTATAATACGTCATAATGGAAAAGAGATTTTTAATAGTGGAATTATAAAACAAGGTGATTCTGCTAAAGAAATAAAACTAAAAATAGATAGAGGGCTTTTAGAATTAATTGTTGAAAATGCTGAAGGTGATCCAAGTGGAGATCATGCTATTTGGGCTGATGCTATGTTTGATTATTTTGAAATTCCACCAGTAGTAGTTTCTGAAGAATTTCAAGGAAAAGTAACAGAGCAACCAGATGAATTGAAAACTAAATTGAAAAGTATAATTCAAAGCTTACCAAAAATAAGTTTCCCACTTAAAGAACCAGATTATGATTGGTTAGTAAATAATGATAAAGTAAAAGCAAATGTATATAAAACAGAAAGTGGAAAAGACATTGTCCTTTCAAACGGGTTAATAGCTAGGGTTTTTAGAGTGACTCCTAATTTGGCAACTATAGACTATGTTAACCAAATGACAGGAGAAAGTATGCTAAGAAGTGTTTCAAATGAAGGGGTTTTAACTATAGACGGCAAAGACTACCAAATTGGAGGCTTGAGTAAGCAACCAGAGTACGGGTACACTTTAATGAAATGGGTAGATGCGCTTTCTGCAGTTCAAAATTCTTTTGCAATTGAAAACATTGAAATTAAAGAGTTAACAGATAGACTATTGTGGAAACAAGTGCGTTGGGCTTCAAATACAAAAATGCCAACAGGAAAAGAATTGGTGTTTACCCTTTCAAAAGATGGAGTAAAAGTTAAAGTACACTATGTTCTATATGATGGTATTCCTACACTTAGTAAATGGATAGAAGTTATTAATGAATCAAAATTTATGATTCAGTTGAATAAATTTAAACTAGAACAACTAGCTATGGTTGAAGGTGAAAATTTAGTAGATACACCAAAGCATTGGGTGAAACCAAATATTCATATTGAAAGTGACTATGCGTTTGGAGCTATGCAACAAAAAACTTCTGATAAGACTACTTATTGGGAAAAAGATAAACGTTATACTTCACAAACAAATTATCCTTTAAATCTACCATGTTTATTAGAAATAAAACCACCATTAGGTCCAGATGTAGGAATTCCGATAGGAAAATCGTTAACTACCTTTAGAGTTTGGGAAACACCACTAGACAGTAAAGACCAAGAACGGGTTGGTTTGTTTAAAAGAAAATTGTATCGAACCATTTCACCTTGGGTTACTGAAAACCCAATGTTTCTGCATTTAACTTCTACCGACCCTGAAATCATTAAAAGAGCTGTAAACCAATGTGCAGAAACAGGCTATGAAATGATTATTCTAAGTTTTGGTAGTGGTTTAGATATGGAAAAAGAAGACGAAGCATACTACCAAAAATTCAAAGAATTACGAGAATATGCCAACTCCAAAGGCATTGAATTAGGAGGCTATTCCTTATTATCTAGTAGATGGATTAGTGATGAAGTTGATGTTATTAACCCGAAAACAGGAAAACGAGGAGGAATGATTTTTGGTTCTTCACCATGTTTAAGTAGTGAATGGGGCTATGATTATTTTAAGAAAATTAAAAAATTCTTCACAAAAACAGGAATGCAGGTTTTTGAAAACGATGGCTCCTATCCTGGAAATGTTTGTGCTTCAACAAAGCATACTCATCATAATGGGTTAGAAGATTCACAATGGAAACAATACGCTCAAATTCAAGGGTTATATAAATGGATGCGATCAGAAGGTATTTACATGAATGTGCCAGATTTTTATATCAATTCAGGATCTAATAAAACAGGAATAGGATATAGAGAGGTTAACTGGTCATTGCCTAGAAATAGACAACTAGTTCTTGGTAGAATGAACATTTATGATGGTTTATGGGATAGAATACCTAGTATGAATTGGACTTTTGTGCCTTTAGCAGAGTACCATGGAGGAGGCGCTGCAGCTACATTAGAACCTTTAAATGATCACTTGCTTGATTATGAAAATCAGATGATTCAAAATTATGGGTCAGGAGTTCAAGCTTGTTATAGAGGACCACGGTTATTTGATACACCAAAAACAAAACAAGTAGTGATTAACGTGGTTAATTGGTATAAAAAATATAGAGAGGTACTAAATAGTGATATCATACATTTAAAACGTCCATCTGGTAAAGATTGGGATGGGTTTTTACATGTAAACCCTAACTTAAAAGAAAAGGGGCTAGCCTTATTTTTTAATCCAACAGACAAAGATATGGAGAGAGAAATAAAACTACCTCTTTACTATACTGGGCTTACCGAATATGCTTTGATAAGACAAAAAGAAGGAGAAGCCATAAAGTATAAATTGGAACGAGATTATAGTGTAAAAATTAATCTTGTAATACCTGCAAATTCATACCAATGGATTGTAATTGAATAGCAAAAAATGATTTAAATAAAGAAACATAGAATAAGTATGAAAACAGTTTTAAAAACAAGCATAGTATTATTGTTGCTAATAGGCACTTTCTTTTCCTGTAAACCTAAATTAGAAGAAAGTCCTGAAGAGTTTGTAAAACATGTTATTTTGATTGGTTCAGATGGTTTTGGGGCCTATGCCTTTAAAAAAGCAAAAGTACCAAACCTAAGAAAACTTATGGAAGAAGGATCTTATTCGTTAAATGCAAGATCGGTATTGCCATCATCAAGTGCAGTAAATTGGGCATCCATGATTATGGGCTCTGGACCAGAGTTACATGGCTATACGGAATGGGGAAGTAAAACACCTGAATTACCGTCAAGAATTATAGGTAAAGGAAACATATATCCTACTATTTTTAGTTTAATTGAAGAACAATTACCAGAAAGCAAAAAAGGAGTATCTTATACTTGGGGAGGAATAGGCTATCTCTTCGAAAAGGATATGGTTGATTTAGATTTTAATGGAAAATCTGATGAAGAAACAAAAGATAAAGCCTTAAATTTTATTATAAATGAGAAACCAACTTTAACTTTTATTCATTTTGGCGAACCTGATGGTGCTGGACACAATATTGGACATGACACACCAGAATATTATGAAGCTGTTGAGAAAATAGACAGTTTAATAGGAAATATTATTACTGCTTTAGAAAAGAATGATTTATTAGATGATACTGCAATTATTTTTTCATCAGATCATGGAGGTATTGGCAAAGGTCATGGTGGAAAAACCTTAGAAGAAATAGAAATTCCTTGGATTATTTATGGTAAAAATATACCAAAAAAAGGAAAGCTTAACTCTAGTGTTGTTACTTATGATACAGCAGCTACTATCGCTTATCTTTTAGGTCTGGAAACTCCTGAGTTTTGGAGAGGAAAACCAATAACTGAAGCTTTTAATTAGCTACGTATTTATCTTTATAATAAATCAATAAACTATTTAATATTATAATGCGTAGCAAAGAAAGTATCATATAAGGTTGTTTAAACAGTGGCTTTTCGGGTAATCAAAAATTAGATTTGTTACCTTGCATTATACGCGTTTATTTTTGGAATGTCCTAATTATATAATACAAACATTAAAATGGATTTAAACTTAAAGAATAAAGTTGTTATTGTTACTGGTGGATCTAAAGGTATAGGTTTAGGGATTACCGAAGCATTACTAAAAGAAGGAGCAATTCCTGTAATAATTAGCAGAAATAGAGCTAGTGTAGAAGATGTTATTAATAAAATACTTTCAGAAGGTAAAGAAGCGCATTACGCTATTGCAGAATTAACAGACCCTCAACAATGTAAAAGAGCAGTTGAGATAGCAATTGAAAAATATGGTCGTATTGATGGAGTTGTAAATAATGCAGGAGTAAATGATGGTGTAAGTTTAGAACATGGTAACTATGAAGATTTTATAGAATCATTAAAACGTAATTTGGTACATTATTATCTTATTGTTCATCACGCTTTACCTGAGTTAAAGAAAAGCAAAGGAGCAATTGTCAATATAGGTTCTAAAACATCACTAACAGGGCAAGGAGGAACTTCTGGTTATGCAGCAGCCAACGGAGGTAGAAATGCATTAACAAGAGAATGGGCAGTAGAATTATTACCCTATAATATTAGAGTAAACGCACTAATTGTTGCTGAATGTTATACACCGTTATACGAAAAATGGATAAAAACTTTCGATAATCCAGAAGAACGTTTAAAACAAATAACGGATACAATACCTTTAGAGAACAGAATGACTACAGCCGAGGAAATAGCAGATATGGTTGTATTCTTACTTTCAGAAAAATCTAGCCATACTACTGGACAATTAATTTTTGTTGATGGCGGATATACACATTTAGATAGAGCATTATAAGTTGTTCAGCGAAAAAAATATAAAAGATTAAAATAGTTCAGTAATTTTTAACCCATTATTAATACCTAGCTAAAAATGAGTAATTCAAAACCTGTTGTTGTATCAAGAAAGATACTAATTCCTTTTATTTTAGTAACCTCTTTATTTACCCTTTGGGGTTTTGCTAATGCTGTAACAGATCCTATGGTTGGAGCTTTTGGGAAAGTTCTCGAGCTTTCAAACTCTGAGGCTGCTTGGGTTCAAATGGCATTTTATGGTGGTTATTTTTGTATGGCATTACCAGCTGCTATGTTTATGAGAAAGTATTCATATAAAGTAGGTATTTTAATTGGATTAGCATTATATGCCACAGGAGCTTTATTATTTTATCCAGCTGCACAAACAGAAAGTTTTATGTTTTTCTGTATTGGTTTATACATTTTAACTTTTGGGTTAGCTTTTTTAGAAACCGCTGCAAACCCATATATATTAGCAATGGGAGCTAAAGAAACTGCTACTCAACGTTTAAATTTAGCTCAGGCTTTTAATCCAGTTGGTCTAATAGGAGGTTTGTTTGTTGCTCAACATTTTGTTTTAAAGAATTTACAGTCTGATGATGTTGCCGATTTTAGTGCTTTGGATGAAGCTTCTAAATTAGCTATCAAAACAGCTGATTTAATGGTGATAAGAAACCCTTATGTTTTCTTGGGCTTATTTGTTATAGGAGTTTTTATCTTATTTGTGATAAGTAAAATGCCACAATCTAGAGATGATGGAGGCATGCCTAGTATTAAAGATACCTTTGCAACATTAGCTAAAAACAAAAAATATGTTTTAGGTGTAGTAGCGCAGATTTTTTATGTGGGAGCTCAAATAATGTGTTGGACTTTTATTTATCATTATGCTGAGGCTATTGGTATTGATAGTGTAACCGCAGGAGATTACCAAATGGCAGGATTCATTTTATTTATTGCAGGTAGAGCAGTAGGTACTTATATGTTACGCTTTATTAGTTCAGGAAAATTATTAATGTCTTTTGCTATTTTATCATTAATATTTACAGCAGGAGCAATTTTTATTCAAGGAGAAGTTGGGTTATATTGCTTAGTAGCAATTAATTTTTTTATGTCTTTAATGTTCCCAACTATTTACGGTATAGCTTTAGGTGATTTAACCGAAGAACAATCTAAAGTTGGGTCTGCAGGTTTAATAATGGCTATTGTTGGAGGCGCGTTATTACCAAAATTACAAGGAAAGATTATCGATGCAGGTGGCAATGGTGTTGCAGATACTAAAATAATGGGCGTTACCGAAGTTAACTTTTCATTCATTCTACCATTAATATGCTTTGTTTATATCGCTTGGTATGGTTTAAGAGTTTATAAAAGACACGAAGCAACTGATGATGCGTTGCATGTTACTGAATAAGTCTTAAATGAATAAACTAAAAAGATATTGTTTTGCTTTGGATTTGGTTGACGATCCAAAACTTATGGCAGAATATAAAAAATATCACGAAAAAATATGGCCAGAAATAACGGCGAGTATTGTAGATTCTGGTATTGAAGTTTTAGAGATTTATAATGTAGGTAACCGGATGTTTATGATTATGGAAGTAAACGATTCATTTTCCTTTGATAAGAAATCTAAAATGGACGCTGAAAACCACAAAGTACAAGAATGGGAAACTTTAATGTGGAAGTATCAACAAGCCTTACCAACTGCAAAAGCAAACGAAAAATGGCTTTTAATGGATAAAATATATAAACTATAAATAATAATTAAATTAAACAAAATGAGGATTTCAATTATTGCATTTGTTTGCTTATTAACTTTTTCTTGTAACAACAAATACAAAGAGATTAAAAATACAGCTGAGAATTATCAAGTTATTCCAAAACCATTAAATATGGAAATGTTAACTGGTAAATTTTTAGTAAATACTAATACTAGAATCGTTGGTAGCGAAGCTTTAAATAATGAAGGAGAACTATTAGCTAGTATGTTAAGCAGTGCAACAGGAGAATCAATTAGTTTCTCTTCTGAAGGAACAGGAAATATTGCTCTAAAATTAGATGACGCTATTGAAAATGAAGAAGGTTACGAGGTAAATGTTGCGTTCGATAAAATTGAAATATCTGGTAAAACTGCAAAAGGAATATTTTATGGTATTCAAACATTAAGGCAACTAATGCCTGCAAGTATTGAGGCCAAAGATGGTAGTTTGAAAGAATTAACTATTCCTGCGGTGGTAATAAAAGACGATCCAAGATTTAAATATAGAGGAATGCATTTAGATGTTGGTCGCCATCTTTTCCCTGCTGAGTTTATAAAGAAATATATCGATTTAATTGCCATGCATAAAATGAATACGTTTCATTGGCATTTAACCGAAGACCAAGGTTGGCGTATTGAAATAAAAAAATACCCAAAATTAACAGAAATTGGTGCTTGGAGAAAAGAAACATTAGTAGGTCATGGTGCCACTAAAAAGTTAGACAGAAAATATGATGGTAAAAAATATGGCGGATTTTACACTCAAGAAGAAGTTAAAGAAATTGTAGCTTATGCAGCTACAAAGCACGTTACGGTAATTCCAGAAATAGAACTTCCTGGTCATTCATTAGCGGCAATTACTGCTTATCCAGAATTAGGAAACACTGGAGAACAATATGAAGTTGGAACAAGATGGGGAGTTTATGATGAGATTTATGCGCCAAGCGAAAAAACATTTCAATTTTTAGAAGATGTATTAACCGAAGTTATAGAATTATTTCCTAGTAAATTAATCCATATAGGAGGAGATGAAGCTCCAAAAACACAATGGGAAAGTAGCAAATTTGCGCAAGAGCTTATTAAGCGAGAAGGTTTAAAAGATGAGCACGAACTACAGAGTTATTTTATAAAAAGAATTGAAAAATTCTTAAACTCTAAAGGGAGAAATATTATTGGATGGGATGAAATATTAGAGGGCGGATTAGCACCTAATGCAGCAGTAATGTCATGGAGAGGCACAGAAGGAGGTATTGCGGCGGCAAAACAAAAGCATGATGTAGTAATGACACCTGGGCATTCTGTATATTTTGATCATTATCAAACTGAAGATAAAGAAAACGAACCTTTAGCTATTGGAGGAAAAACCACAGTTGCAGATGTGTATGCTTATGAGCCAATGCCAGAAGAATTAACTGCTGAAGAAAAGCAGTACATTTTAGGAGCTCAGGCCAATGTTTGGACTGAATATATGAAAACTACAGATCATGTAGAATATATGATTCTACCAAGAATGTCTGCATTATCAGAAGTTGTTTGGTCATCAAAAGAGAATAGAAATTGGGATGACTTTAGCCAAAGGTTAAATACTTTTAAAGACAGATTTGATGCTTTAGGTCTAAACTATGCAAAACATACTTTTAAAAAATAAATATTATTTGCTTTGAGTTTTAATACCAAATACCCTTCTGTCGAAGATCTAAGAAGTCGTGCTAAAAAGAGGATTCCAAAATTTGCTTTTGAGTATTTAGATGGAGGCTGTAATGAAGATGTGAATTTACATAAAAATACAGCCGAAATAAGAGAAGTAGAATTACTACCTCAATACTTAAGTAATCATACTGCATCTAGTATGAAAACGACTTTATTTGGGCATGAATACGATGCTCCATTTGGTATAGCACCAGTAGGTTTACAGGGGCTTATGTGGCCAAATGCTCCAGAAATATTAGCCAAAGCAGCTTCTAAACATAATATTCCATTTGTTTTAAGCACAGTAACAACTAGTAGTATTGAGAGAATTGGAGAATTAACAGAAGGCAAAGCATGGTTTCAATTGTATCATCCTGCAAAAAACGAGCTTAGAGATGATATCTTACTAAGGTGTGAAAAAGCTGGCTATGATACTTTAGTTATTTTATGCGATGTTCCTACGTTTGGATTTAGACCCCGAGATATTAGAAATGGTTTAGCTATGCCGCCAAATATGTCCATCAAAAATATTTTGCAAATTTTAGGAAAACCAAATTGGGCTTTGCAAACGTTAAAGCATGGCCAACCAAATTTTGAAACTTTGAAGCCTTATATGCCAAAAAATCTTGACCTAAAGCAATTAGGCAAATTTATGGATGATACGTTTTCTGGTAGACTGAATGAGGAAAAGATAAAGCCTATTAGAGATATGTGGAAAGGTAAATTGGTGCTAAAAGGTGTTGCGAATGAATTAGATGCTCAGCGTGCAATAAACCTTGGATTAGATGGTATTATTGTTTCCAATCATGGAGGTAGACAATTAGATGCAGGAGAATCTACAATTAAACCACTATCAAGAATAGCTAAAAAGTATGGAGATCAAATTGAGGTGATGATGGATAGTGGTATTCGCTCTGGTCCAGATATAGCAAGAAGTTTAGCCACTGGTGCAAAATTCACTTTTATGGGAAGATCATTTATGTATGGTGTAGCAGCTTTAGGAAGCAAGGGAGGTGATCATACCATATCACTTTTAAAAACACAATTGCAGCAGGTTATGGAGCAAATTTGTTGTGAAAAAGTTGAGGATTTTAAGAATCATTTAATAGAATAGCGTTCATTCAATATAAGCAATGTTTTTTTGCTTTTTCTTTATTAGTAAGTTCAAAAATTTAGACAAAAAAAATAGACTCACTATTTAAGTTAACTTTTTCATTTAGTGCTATATAAGTTGTAAATAATATGCTATGGCATATATTTATTTTCTTCTTACTGATACTTTTTTTGCTTAAATCTAAATATTTTTATACTTTCAAATCAAATTTTCACATGATTTGTTAAATAAAGTTTAGGATGAAATTACATTTATTAGACAGAAGTACTAAGTTAAGTAACACCTCTTTTTCAATAAAGAATAATCGTTATCCTAATTTTTTAAAAATATGGCATTATCACCCTGAATTAGAGTTAGTGCTAATATTAAAAAGCTCTGGAACAAGATTTATAGGTGATAATATTGAAAAATTTAATGTAGGTGAAGTAGTTCTAATCGGAAAAAATTTGCCACACATGTGGCTAAATGATAAAGAATATTTTGAAAAAGATTCTAAGCTAGAAGCACAAGCTATTAGCATTCATTTTAACGAAAACTTTGCAGGCGATGCTTTTTTTAACTTACCAGAAATGGACTCTATCGAAAAATTATTGATAAAAGCTCAAAATGGTATCCGCTTTATAGGAGATGTTGAGTTGGTTATTATCTGGATTAAAGAATTAGAAACATTAAAGAAGTTTGATAAACTAATGAAGTTTTTTCAGATATTAAATTTTTTAGCAAACCATAAAGAGTATAAGTTATTATCTAGTATAGGTTTTGTAAATTCTTTTAAAAAGACAGGAAGAAATAATTTGGTTGATGTTTACGAGTATATCATTAAAAATTTTAAGGACAAAGTAACTTTAGACGATGTTGCTAATATAGCTTGTATGAATCCCACAGCTTTTAGTAGAGTTTTTAAGCGTGTAAACAGGAAAACCTTTAGCGAATATTTAAACGAAGTTCGCATAGGGTATGCTTGTAAATTATTAATGGAGGAAAAGTATAATATTTCAGAAATATGTTTTGAATCTGGGTTTAATAATATTTCGAACTTTAATAGGCAATTTAAAAAAACAACAAACTATTCTCCCACTCAATATATTAAAACACATTTAAGTGGTAGTTAAGCCATAATATTTAAAGTGAAATAAATTTATTATTCAACTTATAAAGCATTTATAACATATTGAAAACACATAAGGTAAACTCAATTGATAATAGTAAATTAATTGTTACAGGAAAAGGGGATGATAAAGTTTGGGAACAAGCTGAGGTTTTAACTAATTTTATTTCCCCTTGGGACGAAAAAGAAATAGATAAAATTGAATTTAGAGCACTTTATAACTCTGAATATTTATTCTTTTGTTTTAAGGTTTATGATAATCAAGTTTATGTTGACTCAACTGATGACACAGATAATAGTATTAATAATTCTGATCGTGTTGAACTTTTTTTTAGATCTGATAAAAATTTGAATCCATATTATTGTTTGGAAATTGATCCGACTCCAAGAATTATGGATTTTATAGCTAAGCCAAGTAAGCAATTCGATTTTAATTGGAAGTGGCCATTTAAAGATATTAATGTTAAATCTTCAAAGGAAAGTAATTATTTTATTGTAGAAGGGTCTATAAGCTTAGCGTCATTAACCAAGTTTAATTTACTAAAAGAGGGAAAAATTGAAACAGGGATTTATCGTGCTAAATACAATAAGCAAATAAATGGAAGCTATGAACCTACTTGGATTACTTGGGTTAATCCAGAAACAGAACAACCAAACTTTCACACGCCCACGTCTTTTGGGGTTTTAAAATTAATGTAATTTAATCGTTTGTATACCCATCAAAATTTTCAGAATTAACAATATCTATTGGCAATAATTTTTGTTTTGGAATTTTTTTATCGAAAAGAAAATACTCTGCAAGTTGAGTTATACAAAGATAGGATTGATGTTTTGGGTTTTGATTAATTAAAAAATCAATAGCATTATTTTTTATGTATTTTATATTCTCATCTAATAAATCATAGCCAATAATTTTAATATCTAAATCAGGAAAATCTTGAACAATTTTTGCAACACTGTATACCTTAGATGTGGTTACAAAAATTCCAGAAACATTGTTAGGATTATTTAATAAACTATGCAACTTTTCATCTAAATCTGATTGCTGCAAGCTATAAGTTTTTAAATTATAATTACTATTAGATAGGTTTTTTAAATAATTTTTAAAGCCTTTCTCTTTTAATTGCATATGTATAGAGTTATTAAAAACTTCATCTAAATGAATAATCAAAATTTCTTTGTTTTTTGGAACAATCATCTCCATAAGTCTAGCCGCAATACGACCACTTTGTATTAAATCTTGTCCTACATAACTAGTAATTCCATTTAGTTCTAAAGGGTCATTAATAGTACTTACTATAACATTATTAGCGTTATATTTTTTTATAACTTCAATAGACTCTTTATGAAAAACAGGAGTTATTAAAACTGCATCTGGAGATTGTTTTAATACTTCTTCATTAACTTTTAAAAAGGAATGGGTTTCGGCATGATTAAAATAATATGAATCAATTGTAATCCCAAAAGATTTATACTCATTAATGGCATCATTAACACCTTTTGTACAAGGCTGCCAATATGGGTCAATTTCTGGGTCAGGTTGAATAACACAAATATGGTAACTTTTACTATTCTTTAAACTTCTTGCAATAAGGTTAGGTTGATAATCTATTTCTTCTAATAACTTAGTTACTTTATCTAAAGCTGTTTGAGAAACTTTACCACGTTTATGGATTACTCTATCTACAGTTCCCTTAGATACACCAGCTAATTTTGCAATATCTTTTATAGTATATTTTTTCATGTAAGGCAAATATATATATTATACATTAAACTGTTTATGTGTTCGAGCACATTTTTTTGATGAATTCCTTTTTTATTGACTAATTAATCTGTAAGTTTGCCTGTTTTTCGTTGATAAACAACAGTGATAAAGAGAGTTAATTTAAATAGCTATAAAGATTAAAATGGAAAAACCCACACTTGTAATTTTAGCTGCTGGCATGGGAAGCCGATATGGAGGCTTAAAACAAATGGACACTTTTACTCCAGAAGGAGATACCATTATTGATTTTTCAATATACGATGCACTGCAAGCTGGGTTTGGAAAATTTGTGTTTATCATTCGTAAAAGCTTTGAAAAAGAATTCAAAAAGAATATTGATAGCAAACTACAAGGAAAAGCAGAGGTTGCTTATGTGTATCAAGAACTTGAAAACGTTCCCGATAAATATATAAACCCAGAAAGAATAAAACCTTGGGGAACCGGTCATGCACTTTTAATGGCTAAAGATGTTGTAAAAGAAAACTTCGCTATTATAAATGGTGATGATTTTTACGGAAAAGAAGCCTTTGAAGTCATGGCAAAATCTTTAATGACTAAAGATAAAACATCTTATGAGTTTAATACCATGGCGTATTTATTGAAAAATACTGTTTCAGAGCATGGTTATGTGTCTAGAGGCGAGTGTCAAGTAGATGAAAATGGTTTTTTAACAGACGTAACTGAGCGAACACATATTGAAAAAATTGATGGTAAATTAATGAGAAAAAATGATGAAGGACATTTTATTCCTATTGATGAAAATACCATTGTTTCAATGAATTTTTGGGGATTTACACCTAAATGTTTTAACTTCGGAAATCGTTTGTTTGAAGAATTTTTAGAAGCTAATAAAATAAACTTAAAAGCTGAATTTTATATTCCTTCTATTGTCAATGATATATTGAAATCTGGAAAAGCAACAGTTGAAGTCTTAAAATCTGATGCTAAATGGTTTGGAGTAACATATAAAGAAGATAAAGAAATTGTTCAAAATGCAATTAGAGAATTAAAAACTAAAAATGCTTATCCAAAAAACCTTTGGGATTAATGACACAGGAGCAATTAAAATATAAGTTTAACCAATTCAATCATGCATCAGCTTATGTGCTGCATAAAGAATTGGCTTCAGGGCATATAAACGATACTTATTTAATAGAAACTAAAGAAGCTCCGTTTTATATTCTTCAACGCATAAATCATCTAGTTTTTAAAGATGTACCAGGTTTAATTTCTAATAAAGTTAGTGTTAGCAAACATATTCAAAAAAAGTTATCGCATTTATCTGAAGAAGAACTAAAAAAAAGTGTACTTACTTTTGTTCAAGCAAAAAATGGAGAATACTATTATAAAGATGAAGATGGCGATTATTGGAATGTCATGGTTTATATTAGCGATAGTACAACACACGAAATTGTAAATAATGTAGAAGTTGCTTATGAAGGCGGAAAATTAGCAGGAGATTTTTTAAACCTAACCAGTGATTTTAATGCTTCAATTTTAACCGAAGTAATTCCGAAATTTCACGATATGTCATTTCGTTTTTGGCAATTTGATGAAGCTTTAAAAGTAGCTTCTAATGAAAGACTAGAACAAGCAAAGGTATATATAGATAGGGTTAATGCACTTAAAGAAGAAATGCATATCATCCAAAATTTAAAGGAATCTGGAAAAATAAAATTAAGAGTTACACATAACGATACTAAAATATCCAATGCTCTATTTGATAAAAATAATAAGGGGCTTTGCATGATTGATACAGATACCGTAATGCCTGGAGTAGTACATTACGACTTCGGTGATGCTATAAGAACCATTTGTAATACTGCAGCCGAGGATGAAACTAATTTAGATTTGGTAAACTTTAATGTTGAGTTTTATAAAGCCTATAAAAAAGGGTTTTTAGAAAAGGTAGAATCAGCGTTATCTCCTTTAGAGATAAAAACATTGCCTTTAGCGGCAAAAACCATGATTTTTATTATGGCGATACGCTTTTTAACCGATTTTTTAAATGGCGATGTATATTATAAAACAAAATACCCAGAACACAATTTAGACAGATCTAAAAATCAATTTAAGCTCATTGACAGTATGATGGCCCAAATGGAAGTAGAAAACTAAAAAAGAATTGAATTAAAATTATACGATAAAGATTAATGTTTGAACTTATAAGAGTTCAACTTTTATAATATTGCGATAATTTTTTTATAACTATAAACACTAACAAAAATTAATAATTATGACACAATCAACCAATAGTACTAATAAAATAGCCATCGCTGTTATAGCAGGTATGTTTGCTATATTCGGATTTGTAACTTGGATAAACGGTGCATTAATTCCTTTTATGAAAACCATAAACGAATTAACAGAGGCCCAATCTTATTTGGTAGCGTCTGCTTCATACATCTCTTTTGTTGTTATGGCATTGCCAGCATCTTATATAATTAATAAAATAGGATATAAAAAAGGAATGTCTTTAGGTTTAATTATTATGGCTTTAGGAGCTTTGGTATTTATTCCAGCTGCTGAAGCTCGTACTTATTGGGTGTTTTTATTGGCTATTTTTATTCAAGGCGTAGGAATGACCATCTGTCAAACGGCAGCAAACCCTTATATAACTATTTTAGGTCCTATTGAAAGTGGTGCAAAACGTATGGCTATTATGGGTATTGCTAATAAAATGGCAGGAGCATTAGGCTCTTTAATTTTTGGTGCTTTATTATTATCAGGAATCGATGAGGTTAAAGCAAAATTAGGGAGTGTTTCTGTAGAAGAAAAAGGAGTGCTTTTAGATACCATGGCAGATAGTGTGTATACACCATATATTGTTATGGCTATTGTGTTGTTTGTATTTGGATTATTAATTAGGAAAGCACCACTACCTCATGTAGAAGCTGCTCCAGTAGAAGAAGCAAAAGAAGGAGAAGTAACAACTAAAACAAGCATTTTTCAATTCCCACATTTATGGTTAGGCGTGTTAACTTTATTTGTATATGTTGGTGCTGAGGTGATTGCAGGTGATACCATTATAGCTTATGGTATATCGCTTGGCTTTTCAGCAGAAGACGCTAAGTTTTTTACCACATTTACATTAATGGCAATGGTTGCTACTTATGCATTAGGGGTAGTCTTAATTCCAAAATACCTTAAGCAAGATATGGCTTTGAAAATAAGTGCAGCTTTAGGTATTGTTTTTAGTATTTGCATATTAAGTACAACTGGATTTACATCAGTATTATTTGTTGCTGCGCTAGGTATTGCAAATGCTTTAGTATGGCCTGCAGTATGGCCATTAACCCTTGAAGGTTTAGGGAAGTTTACAAAAACAGCATCAGCCTTATTAATAATGGCGATTGCAGGTGGTGCGATTATACCACCATTATATGGAAGATTAGTAGATGCAAATAAACATGAATTAATAACTAGTGGAATTGTAGAAGCTGATGCAGCAGCAACAGCAGCAACTGGTAGTTATTGGATTTTAATTCCATGTTATGCAATTATATTATTCTTTGCTTTATGGGGACATAAAATTAAGAGTTGGACGAAAAATTAGTAAAATAAAAAATATCAGACAATCAATTCATAAAGTATTAAAGTATGGGGGTTGTTCTTATAATGAGTAATGAGTAAGGTATATAAATGGGGGATTATTGGTTGCGGAAAAGTAACTGAGCTTAAAAGCGGACCTGCTTATAAAAAGGTTGAAGGTTTTAAGTTGCATGCTGTTATGCGGCGCAATATTGAAAAAGCTAAAGATTATGCTCTTAGACATAATGTACCTAAGTTTTATGGAAATGCAGATGATTTAATTAACGATCCAGAAATTGATGCTGTTTATATAGCAACACCGCCAGATTCACATGGCTATTATGCTTTAAAAGTTGCCAACGCTGGTAAAGTATGTTGTATTGAAAAACCAATGGCACCTACTTATAATGAGTGTTTATTAATAAATAGTGCATTTGAGGAAAAGAAAATCCCATTGTTTGTTGCTTATTATAGGCGATCGCTTCCTAGATTTAAACAGGTTAAATCGTGGCTTGAAGATAATAAAATAGGGAAGGTTAGGCATATAAATTGGCATTTAAGTAAGCCTGCAAATGATATCGATTTATCTAAAACATACAATTGGCGTACAGATATTAAAATTGCTCATGGAGGATATTTTGATGATTTGGCATCACACGGGATAGATTTATTTATACAATTATTAGGAGATATTAAAGATGCTCACGGAATAGCCGTAAACCAGCAAGGTTTGTATTCATCTATGGATGCAATTACTGGAAGTTGGGTTCACAAATCTGGAGTAATAGGTTCAGGTAGCTGGAATTTTGGAACTGAAAAAAGAGAAGATTATGTCAAGATTTATGGTGAAAAAGGAAAAATAAGTTTTTCAGTTTTTGGTGAAGTCCCAATAGTATTAGAAAGCGGAACTCATAAAGAAAGTTTAGATATTAAAAACCCAGAAAACATTCAACTTTTTCATGTTCAAAACATGAAAAAGTATTTATTAGAGAATATAGAGCATCCTTCAACAGGTAAAACAGCATTACATACCACTTGGGTATTAGAAAATATTTTAAAAAACGATAATTAAAATTTAAAACCAGAATAATGTTAAAGAGTAGTATAGACAAGGCAACGGGTTTCGAGAAAAGATTTGAAAATATAGGAACCGTAGTTTACGAAAATTCAACTACAGCGTCAAAAGCAGTTGCTAAAGAAATAGCAGATCTTATAAAAGTTAAGCAATCTCAAAAACAACCTTGTATTTTAGGTTTGGCAACAGGTTCTTCTCCAAAAGGGTTGTATGCAGAATTAGTACGTTTACACAAAGAAGAAGGTTTAAGTTTTAAAAATGTAATAGCATTCAATTTAGATGAATATTACCCAATGGAACCAGACTCTGTAAATAGTTATGTTCGTTTTATGCAAGAACAATTATTTAATCATGTAGATATATTACCAGAAAACTATCATATTCCCGATGGAACATTAGCTAAAGAAGATATTAGATCTTATTGCGATCAATACGAATCTAAAATTAAAGCATTAGGAGGTTTAGATCTGCAAATCTTAGGTATTGGAGGTAATGGACATATAGGTTTTAATGAGTCTGGTTCACTTCAAAACTCTAAAACGCGTTTAGTTGCCTTAGATCATATTACAAGAGTTGCGGCTAGTGGAGATTTTTCTGGATTGGATAATACACCCAGAACGGCCATTACTTTAGGTGTTAAAAAAATAATGGAAGCCAAAAGAGTGATACTTATGGCTTGGGGAGAAAGAAAATCTAATATTATTAAAGCTTCAGTTGAGGAGGAGGTTACAAGTCGTGTGCCTGCATCTTATTTGCAAGAGCATAACAATGCTACATTTGTTTTAGATCAGGCAGCAGCATCAAAATTAACAAGAATTAATACTCCATGGTTAGTTGAAAAAATTGCTTGGACAGATAAACACATTAGAAAAGCGGTATTAAGTTTAGCGCTTCATTTAAAGAAGCCTATTTTAATGTTGACTGATGCTGATTATATCGAAAATGGTATGAGTGATTTATTAGCAAATTCTGGACCAGCTTATGATATTAACATCAAAATATTCAATAAATTACAAAATACTATTACAGGTTGGCCAGGGGGTAAACCAAATGCAGATGATAGTAAGCGACCAGAGCGTGCAGAGCCTGCAAAAAAACGTGTAATTATTTTTAGTCCGCATCCTGATGATGATATTATTAGTATGGGAGGCACCTTTAAAAGGTTGCATGAACAGGGGCATGAAGTACATGTAGGTTACCAAACTTCAGGAAATATTGCTGTTGCAGATGATGAAGCTCTGCGTTTTGCAAGTTTTGTTTGTGATTACAACGATAAATTTGGAATAGAAAGCACTGAAGCTGAAGATATTTATAAAAAAGCAGTAACATTTCTTAAAAATAAAAAATCTAGCGAGATAGATATTCCAGAAGTTAGGTATATAAAAGGGTTGATTAGAAAAGGAGAAGCGAGAGCTACTTGTCATTTTGTTGGAATTCCAGATGAACAAATACATTTTATGGAATTACCATTTTACGAAACAGGCACCATTGAGAAAAATCCAGTAGGGGAAGAAGATATTAAGATAACGATGGATCTTATTGAAAAAATAAAACCACATCAAATATATGCGGCTGGAGATTTAGCTGATCCACATGGTACACATAAAGTGTGCTTAGATGCTATTTTTGCAGCAGCAAAAAATCTGAAACCTAAAAAATTCATGAAAGACTGCTGGATCTGGTTATATAGAGGCGCATGGCAAGAATGGGGTATTGATGAGATAGAAATGGCAGTTCCTATGGGACCAGATCAAGTTTTAGAGAAGAGAAAAGGAATTTTTAAGCACCAATCTCAAAAAGATGGTGTTGTATTCCAAGGATCAGATAGTAGAGAGTTTTGGCAACGTGCCGAAGATAGAAATAGCGAAACAGCCGATTTATATGACGAGCTAGGGTTATCGCATTATGCAGCTATGGAAGCTTTTGTTAGATGGGAGTTTTAGTAGTTGTTAATTTTTTCTATATTATTGAATAAAAACATTAAAATAAGCCATGAGTAATTACCACATAAAACACTTAGAAGAATACTACCAAGTTTATAGAAAATCGGTTAGAGAACCTGAGAATTTTTGGGAAGAAGTAGCCGAAGAACATTTCATGTGGCAAAAAAAATGGAATAATGTACTGAGTTGGGATTTTTCTAAACCAGAAGTAAAGTGGTTTGAGGGCGCTGAACTTAATATTACAGAGAATTGTATTGACAGACATTTAGCTACAGGAGGCAATAAAACTGCTATTTTGTTTGAACCTAATGATCCTTCAGAAAAAGCCGAGCATATTACCTATAGCCAATTGCACGAACGTGTTAATAAGTTTGCCAACGTATTAAAAAACCAAGGTGTTACTAAAGGTGATCGTGTTTGTATTTATTTACCTATGATTCCTGAACTGGCTATTTCAGTTTTAGCATGTGCTAGAATTGGAGCAATTCACTCGGTAGTATTTGCTGGTTTTTCAGCTACGGCATTATCAACAAGAATTAACGATAGTGATTGTAAAATGGTAATAACCAGTGATGGTTCTTATCGAGGGGCAAAAACGATTGATTTGAAAGGTATTGTTGACGAAGCTTTAGAAAGTTGCTCAGGAGTAAACACAGTATTAGTGGCAAAGCGAATTCATTCTGATATACAAATGAAATCTGGTCGCGATCAATGGCTCCAACCCTTGTTAGACGAAGCTTCAAACAAATGTGAAATTGAAGTGATGAAAGCAGAAGACCCTTTGTTTATTTTATATACTTCAGGATCTACAGGTCAACCAAAAGGAATGGTGCACACCACTGGAGGTTATATGGTTTATACGGCTTATACATTTAAAAATGTATTTCAATATAGAGAAAATGATGTGTATTGGTGTACAGCAGATATAGGTTGGATAACAGGACATAGCTATATTGTTTATGGACCTTTGGCAAATGGAGCAACAACAGTTATGTTTGAAGGTGTACCAAGTTATCCCGATTTCGGGCGTTTTTGGGAGATTGTTGATAAGCATAAAGTAAATCAATTTTATACTGCTCCTACAGCTATTAGAGCTTTAGCAAAGCAAGGTTTAGAATTGGTGGAAAAATACGATTTATCATCACTTAAAGTATTAGGCTCAGTTGGAGAACCAATAAATGAAGAGGCTTGGCATTGGTACAATGATAATGTTGGTAAAAAGAAAAGCCCAATTGTAGATACTTGGTGGCAAACCGAAACAGGAGGGATTATGATTACTCCAATTCCTTTTGTAACACCAACCAAACCTACTTATGCTACTTTGCCATTTATAGGCATTCAACCAGCATTAATGGATGAAAATGGAGAAGAATTAAGAGGAAATCAAGTAGATGGAAGATTGTGTATAAAGTTTCCATGGCCAAGTATGGCAAGAACTATTTGGGGTAATCATAAAAGGTATAAAGACACCTATTTTTCAGCTTATAAAGACAAATATTTCACAGGAGATGGTGCTTTGCGAGATGAAGTTGGTTACTACAGAATTACTGGTAGAGTAGACGATGTAATTATAGTGTCAGGACATAATTTAGGTACTGCACCGATTGAAGATGCTATAAACGAGCATCCAGCAGTTGCAGAATCTGCTATTGTTGGTTTTCCACATGATGTTAAAGGAAATGCTTTGTATGGCTATGTAATTTTAAAAGACTCAGGTGAAAGTAGAGACCAAACTAATTTGCGAAAAGAGATAAATCAAATAATAACCGAGCACATTGGCCCTATAGCTAAACTTGATAAAATACAGTTTACAAGTGGTTTACCAAAAACGCGCTCAGGAAAAATTATGAGACGAATTCTAAGAAAAATTGCTTGTAAAGACACAAGTAATTTAGGAGATACTTCAACACTGTTAAACCCTGAAGTAGTACAGGATATTATGGATAATGCGTTATAGCTTTAATTAATAGATTTAGTTAGATTACTTATTAAATCATATTTGAGTATAAACAAAAAACCCAAGACAAAAATCTTGGGTTTTCTTTGTAGTGAGAGGGGGCACGATCCCCCGACCTCCGGGTTATGAACTCTGTGCTTATCAAACATTAAACACATTTACTGGGCTCACAAGCCTTTAAATTATAAAATCGTATGCAAAAACGTATGGAGTTTTGATTCTCGAATTATTATTACAATATCAAATTCACTAAAAAAAGTAATTCAAATGATAAAGGTATCAAGTTAAATTTTTTAACTATAAATTATAAGCGTTGTAGCACGTTTTCTTGTGGGGCGGGAGTGCGATAGCACGTAGCAACACAAGTCAGTTTTTGCTGAATGTGCTACAACGTTGTTGTGTATGGTTAGTTGCGTGGTTAAGAAACTAATTTAGCAAATAAATCACAGATAGAATATTCCGCAGGAATGTTCGTAAGTCGACAGTGACCAAAGCAATTAATTATACACGTCTTAAGTTTGTTTCTTCTATCCCTAAATTTTCAATAGCTTCGTATAACTATAATTTTTTTGAAAAAACTATATTTTTATAGTCTTTGCCACTAACAACAAAGTTTAATTCTCCAACATTAATAAATTCATTCCTTTCGTAGAATCTAATAGCTCTTTTATTTTTTATATACACCGTTAACCACACAGTATCAAATTGTGATTTTCTAGCTTGATCTTCTGCAAAAGTTAGTAACTGCTGTCCTATTTTTAAAGAGATAAATTCGCTTAGGATAAAAATTCGTTCTAATTGGCAACTGTTTTGGGATACAACATTTTTGTTAGAAGTATTGAGGACTAATTTCGCATAACCTGTAGGTAAATCATCTACATAAATAATATAAAACAGTTGATTGGGATTGTTTATATTTTGCTTTGTTTGCAATACTGAAAAATTCTCCTCAAGGTATTGTAATACTTCGTTTTTATCTTCAATATAGTGACCATGAGATTCAGACCAAGTTAGTCGTCCTAAGATTGCTAAAACCTCTATATCTGCTATAGTTGCTATTTTTATTTTAATCATATTTATTCTTATTAATTCGTAACCTTCTTATGTGATAGCCATGAAGTAATACGGCTATAGTACATCCTACGATTATTGGAGATGCACCAATTAATGCACCATATAAAATGTAAATTATATTTGCGATTAGCGAGATTAACCTTAGCTTATATTCACCTTTAGTAGACATTGAATATAAGTTTATTACTAAACCTCCGTAACCAATGCAATCAATTAAAAATGGACTCATGATTTATCTTTTAATGTTTTATAATTGAACTGAAAGCTTTTTTAGTTTAAACTTGAAAAAACAAATATAGAAAGCATTATATTAAATTTACTTTATAATCAAATTCATTTATGTATATTTGATTTCGATTGCATCGAATTATTACTAATAAAATTTTGATTACAAATGGATGTGTTAGATAAAAAGATACTTGAAATGCTAAATATTAATGCTAGAGAAAGCTTTGCTAATATTGGAAAAGTAGTTGGCTTATCTGCTCCAGCTATTGGCAAGCGCGTTAGGCAAATGGAAGAAGAAGGTATAATAGAAGGTTATGCATTAAAAGTAAATCATGAAAAATTAGGTATAGAGACTAAAGCTTATATAACATTAGTCATGCATCTAGGACTAACAGAAACATCAGGGATTTTAGACAAAATACGTGAGATGGAAGAAGTACAAAGCTGTGATAGAATAACTGGTGATGATTGCATTTGTATTTTAGGCTATTTCAAAAATAATAGGCATCTTATTGCTTTTCTAGAGAGAATGTCTCAATATGGCTCAACTAAAACAAGTATAATTTTAGAAGTGTAATTAATTTCTTTGAAAGGTTTTGTAAACAGATGAATTCAAAAATTTATTTATCTGTAAGAGATAATATTACTACCAACGTGTTCGTATATGATTAGTTACGGAAAATCAGCTATGATTTTCCGATGAAGGACTAAGTTAATTAATTCCGAGGGATTTCCATTTAGGGAATTCAGAAGTAATTAATTATACACGTTGTTGTGTGCAGTTTTTATTTATTTGGAATCAGGAATTAAATTATATTTTACAGCCTGACCTAGAGTATCTAATATCTCGATTCTTGGATTATTGTCCTTGTCAACATAAATTTTTATCATATCCTTACCATATTTGTTTTTAATATATAGCCCAGAGTTGTCAAACCAACCTTCACCTTTATTTCCTCTTACACTTCCTAAATAAATACGTTGTTTAGCTACTTTATATTGCCTAGCTAGCTCCATATCCATAGAATCAAGAACCTCTTTTGTATACCTTGGAGTATTTTCATCCCCAAAAGTATCCGGATATTTTAATTTGTAAAAATCATATTCTTCTTTAACATCTGAACGGTCTGGTCTTGACATTATACGTAAGCCATCTTCATAATAACTAGTGATGCTGTCTTTTTTTTCATTGTGTTGCAAAGCTATTGTTTGGTCTTGCCTATAACCATCAAACATTAATCCAATACCAGAATTTTGTCCTCCTGAAACCTTTTTACCATCAAAAACTAAACCTCCCGCTTCATATCCTTCTTCATTATAGAACCACATACCCGAAATTGTCCCGGTTCCTTGTCGTTTATCTCCGTCTAAACCTCTCTTTAGTTTTGCTGAATTAAATAATGCAAGTTTTAATGTTCCATCTGATTCAACAATGTTTATTCGCTCAACATCTATTTCCTCAAATTTTTGAACTGTGTTGGTAGAACTTTTAAAAAGAATGGTTAAAAGAATTACATTAAGAAGTAATAGAACTGCCATAAAAATTTGCTGGTACTGTCTTTTGATTTTCACTATTTTATGTTTTTAGATTTGTTGATTTGCATTGTACACAACGTGTTTGTGTATGATATCGTTGCGTTTGCACTAAGTTAGCAAATAAGCAGGAACCCATTGTTCAGAAGTGACAGAAATTCCGATAGGAATTTCCGAGCAATGAACTATACACGTTGTTGTAGAGCGTATTTTACTCAAACGCTTTATAAGCTAGAGGAATAATCATCCAATTGTCAGAAACTTTAAAGAAAACTGACCTCATTTTCTGTTCTGTTCCGTCCTCATTTAAATATTGCATTGCGTACAATTTTATTCCATCTTGCAAATGGTCCGTTATATTTAAATATTCTTTGGGTAATCCATTTGTTATTCCAGTTTTGAGTTCACTTTTTGAAACAGACAGTATTTTTAATTCTGCATTATCAGTTAATGGTTTCATACTATTTTGTGAAATTTTACTAATATCTGACCACTTCATTTTGGAATAATAGACTACTTTGTCAGCTGATTCTCCATCTTTAAAAATGAGTCTTAAATCCTTTTCAGAGGGCTTTAAAGTAGACAAAAACTCATTATTTTTATCAGTTTTTAGTTGATTAACCAAAGTAATCAGTTCTGTTAATTCAGTATTTTCATTCTCTTTACAAGAAATGAATGAAATTATAATAAGACCTAATAAAATTATTTTTCTATTCATGATTTTCTTTAATATGTTCTACAACGGTTACGTATAAGAATAGTTGCGGTTTTGTGTGCGAGGATTTTCCGCAGGAAAATCAGATGTAACAAAACTGCAACGACCTTTGGTTAAGCACTAAAATAGCAATTAATTTTATACGGTGTTGGGCACAGAAATTTTTAATCCATATATTTTTTCCAACAACGCAATATTATATCCATAACTAAATCCGTCAACAAATTCAGAGGGTTATAAAAATTTCTTTGTAGAGACAAATCATATGCACTATCGTATGCAAATGTTAGAAACTGATTAATTGTAAACATAAAAAAAACGGTTTAATGAAAACTAAACCGCTTGTTTTGTATGATTTATAAAAAGTAGCGAGAGGGGGGCACGATCCCCCGACCTCCGGGTTATGAATCCGACGCTCTAACCAACTGAGCTACCTCGCCATAATTTAAGGCTGCAAATATAAAAACAATATTATTGTCAGCAAACTTTACTCGTGTAAAATATTATTAAAAAATATTACAAAACTTATCAATTAATGTATATATTGAGCTTCATAAATTTTACAGCACTTATGGACGATAAAGTTAAATTTGAAATTGAATTTCCAATACACGCATCACCACAATTATTATATCAATATATTTCTACACCCTCAGGTTTATCTGAATGGTTTTCAGATAATGTAAACTCTAGAGGCGAATTATTCACTTTTATTTGGGATGATAGCGAAGAGCAAGCCAAACTATTAAGCAAGAAAAGTGGCGAACGGATAAAATTCAGATGGCTAAATGACGAAGAAGATGGTGCATCTAGTTATTTTGAAATTAGGATTCAAGTAGATGAGATCACCAAAGATGTATCGTTAATGGTAACCGATTTTGCAGATGATGATGAAGTTGAAGAAGCTAAAATGCTTTGGGAAAATCAAATTTCTAGTTTAAAGCAAGTATTAGGTTCGGCTTAATTAAATAATATATAAATCAATTATATTTGTCCCACTCTTAATTTAAATGAGAGTGGGATTTTTTTATGATAAATTTTAATGAACAAATTTTAGAATCAGATTCTAAATTGTCTATATATAGTCGCGGATTTAATTATGGCGATGCACTTTTTGAAACCATTAAAACATCTTACGGTAAAGTACTTTTTTGGGAAGACCATTATTTTAGATTAATGGCCTCAATGCGTATAATGCGTATGGAAATCCCTATGAATTTTACCATGGAGTTTCTTGAAGATCAAATTAAAAAAACATTAGTTGCTAATAAAATACAACAAGCATCAGCTCGTGTTAAATTAATGGTTCAGAGAAACGAAGGAGGTTTATATTTACCAGATAATAATACGGTCGATTTTATTATAACAGCACAAGCTATTCAAGAAGATTTTTATCTGCTTAGAGATGAATTTTATGAAGTCGATTTGTTTAAAGACCACTATGTTTCACCTAGTTTGCTATCTACTTTAAAAACAAATAATAAAGCCATTAATGTTGTTGGTAGTATTTACGCAAAAGAAAATAACCTGAATAATTGCTTGGTTTTAAACACCAACAAACAAGTAATTGAAGCATTGAATGGAAATGTATTTGTAGTAAAAGATAATATCATAAAAACACCTCCAATTATTGATGGTTGTTTAAAGGGTGTTATGAGAAAACAACTTATTGAAATTATAAAGTCGATTCCTGAATACGAAATAATTGAAGCTTCTATATCGCCATTTGAACTTCAAAAAGCAGATGAAATATTTATAACAAATGTTATTGTTGGTATTCAGCCAGTAACAAAATATAGAAAAAAGACTTTTAGTAAGGAAACTTCTAAAATGTTATTGCAAAAGCTAAATGTAAAAATAAGATTAAGCTAGTTGTAATTTGGGTTTTCTGGTGCGTTAGACCAAATACTGTATTCACCACCAAATTCTAACATTTTTTCTTTCCAAAATGATTCGTAATCTTTTTCAATAATGTGTTCTTTATACACATTACTTGTAACTACCCAAGAATTTGCTTTTAGTTCTTCATCCAATTGATCGATCTCCCAACCAGAATACCCTAGAAAAAAACGAATATCGCTTTCTTTTATAGAGCCATTAGTAATAAGTTCAGCTACTTTACTAAAATCACCTCCCCAATAGATACCCAAAGAAATCTCAATACTTTCTGGTATTAATTGCGGTACTTTATGAATAAAATATAGGTTGTCTTGCTCTACTGGACCACCATTATATACTTTGAAATTAGCTTCAACCTCTGGGACTAAATCGCTAATAGTATATTCTAAAGGTTTATTAAGTATAAAGCCTATTGAACCTTCATGTGAGTGATCTGCAAGTAAAACTATAGAGCGGTTGAAAGAAACATCTCCAATTATGGCAGGTTCTGCGATTAACAAATCGCCTTTTCTTGGTTTAGTTGTAGTCATTTTTTTGAGGAATTAGTAACTAAATCTAATATTTATTTATCAAAAATGCAACTGTTTGCCTATAATCAACAAAAAATGCCTTCAATTATTGAAGGCATTTTAAGAATATATTTGAAGTAAATATTAGTTTACTGCACTTGATAAATCAGATCCAGCTTTAAACTTTACTACGTTTTTAGCTTTGATTTTGATAGTTGCTCCTGTTTGAGGGTTTCTTCCTTCTCTTGCAGCTCTTCTAGAAACTGACCAAGATCCAAATCCTACTAAAGAAACTCTGTTACCTTTTTGTAAAGCTCCTTCAATTTCAATGATTGCGCATTCTAAAGCTTTCTTTGCAGCTGCTTTAGTAATTCCTGCGTGTTCTGCCATTGCGTCGATTAAATCTGTTTTGTTCATAATATAAAATTTAATTATTAATAAATTGGTTAAACATTTTTGTTAAATCCTCTACAAATTTATACGGATTATGCAACCATGCAAGTAATAGCAAGGGAAATACATGCTATTGTTGATAACTTAATGCTTTTGTTAATAAAGGGTATGTATTTTGTCGATGTTTTTATAGTATCAGTGTTAATAAGGGTTTAGAGCATTTTAGCATTGGTATCAAATGTATATCCATTTAAAAGTGATTTTACATCCATAGTTCGTTTACCAGGAAGCTTAATTTCTTTTATAATAATGTAACCATTTGGTGCTGCAACTTTTAATTCTTTTTTATTAGAAACAATAATTCCTGTTTCTAAAGAATGATTCAGTCTTTCTTTTTCCGCTTTATAAATTTTAATGCTTAATTCTTCTTCACCATTAATTAAAGTACACCAAGCTGCAGGATAAGGACTTAAGCCACGAATTTTGTTATGTATATTTATTAAGGAGTCGTTCCAATTAATTTTACAATTGTCTTTATTTAGTTTATAAGCTGTTTTAATATCATCAGAATCAATTTGAGGTATAGTTTTTATCTTCGCTTTCTCAATTAAAGAAACAGTTTTTAAAACTAGTTTACTTCCAATAACCATTAGTTTATCATGTAAGCTTCCAGCGTTTTCTTCTGAATCGATTTGAATTTCTTCTTGAAGAATCATTTCACCTGTATCAATTTTTTCATCAATAAAAAAAGTTGAAACACCAGATTTAATCTCACCATTTATAATAGCCCAATTAATTGGTGCAGCTCCACGGTAATTTGGTAATAACGATGCATGTAAATTAAATGTACCATATTTTGGCATTTGCCAAACCACTTTTGGTAGCATTCTAAAAGCTACTACTATTTGTAGGTTTGCTTTTAATGCTTTTAGTTCATCTATAAAATCATCGTTTTTTAAATTGGTTGGTTGCAAAATGTTTAAGCCAGCAGATTTTGCATATTGCTTTACGGCACTTTCGTTAAGTTTTCGTCCACGACCTGCAGGCTTATCTGGCGCAGTAATAACACCAACAATATTATAGTTGTTTTCTACTAGTATTTTTAAAGTAGCAACCGCAAAATATGGTGTGCCCATAAAAACAATTCTTAAATCCCTCATAAATGACTTAATTTATATGTGTTTGTTTGTGTAATAGTAATAATGTTATGCTCTAATAATAGCTTTAAAACGGTTTTAACGTCTTTTTCTGAACAATCTAAAGTGGTACTAATTATTCTAGATGAAAGATCGCCACTTTCTAGTAATTCTATAATACGCTTTTTTATTGTATTAATATCTTGTGGCTTATCGCTTTTTTTAGTTTCAGCACAAACCGAACATATACCACACGACTTTATATCTTTTTCGCCAAAATAGGCGAGTAGTTGCATGCTTTTGCAAACTGTATTGTTTTCTACATAATCAAGTATACTTTTAACTTGCTGTTGTTTAAGTTTATTTTGTTGCTCAATAATTGTAGCGATTCTGTTAATCGTTTTATCGTCTTCACGCGGTTGAATAAAAGTAATTTGAGCATCAGTTTTAGCCAAGTTTAGAGTAATAATTTGGTTGTTCTCTAACTCATGTAAAGCATTAATAAGCTGAGACTCTGTAACCGAAGCCTTATCTACAATGCGGTTTAAATCAATTTTAGTAACGTGGTCAAAAACACCTCCATACATTCTTAGTATCGACTTGACTATAATATTGAATTCCTGATGCGTTTCTAAATAATTAAATAAAGCAGAGCTTGAAATGATAAACTGAACCGTTGCCTTATTTTTAAACTGCTTTGATAATGTAATAATACTATTTCTATCTAAAAGTAATAAAGCGTTATAACTTAAAACTGGGCTAAAGTTATACGTTTTGCAAAATGTATTAAAATCGAAATCATGTGTACTGTCTATGCCTTCGCCATAAGAAATTTGAAAATAGCTACACAGTTTTCTATAAACTTGTTTTACAAAACCTACAGTAGGTAAAACGTTTAAAAACTGATTTTTAACCAAAACGGCATCACTATTATTTTTTAAAATAACAGCAAAAGCTTTGTCGCCATTTCTGCCAGCACGACCAGCTTCTTGAAAATAACTTTCTATACTTTCTGGTAAATTTAAATGAATAACTGTTTTTACATCTGGTTTATCAATGCCCATACCAAATGCATTTGTTGCAACCATAACTTGTTTTTGATTGTTTAACCAAGCAGTCATGTTTGCATTTTTCTCGTCATTTGAAAGGCCTCCGTGATAGTGTGTTGCTGTAATTTTTTTTGATGCTAAAAAAGAGGATACTTCTAGCGTTAGTTTTCTGTTTCTAACATAAATAATTGACGATGCGTTATATTTTTTTAAGATACTCTCAATACGGTAGTATTTATCGTTTTCATGGTACACCATATACGCTAGATTGGATCTAAAAAACGATTGTTTAAATATTTTAGGCTGAATAAATTCGAGTTCTTTAGTAATATCTTCAATAACTTCTGGTTTTGCTGAAGCTGTTAAAGCAATTACATTTACACTAGGTTGCAATTGACGTAAAAGTGTAATGTTTTTATAAGCAGGTCTAAAATCGCTTCCCCATTGCGAGATACAATGAGCTTCGTCAACAGCAATTAAGTTAACATGCATTTGCCTAATGCGATCTTGCACTAACTCTTGCTGTAAACGCTCGGGTGAAAGATATAAAAACTTGTAATTTCCATAAATGCAATTATCTAAAAGCGTGTCTAATTCATTATATGAGATACCGCTTGTAAGCGCCATAGCTTTAATACCTTTATTATTTAGCTGTTGCACTTGGTCTTTCATTAACGCAATTAATGGCGAAATAACAATACAAATACCTTTTTTTGCTAAAGCTGGAATTTGAAAGCACAGCGATTTTCCACCTCCAGTTGGTAACAGGGCAAAAGTATCTTCACCATCAAGTACAGCGTTAATAATAGCCTCTTGGTTGGGTTTAAACTCAGTGAATTTCCAATAACGTTCTAATATGTTTATGGGATGCGTCACCGTTTTTAAATACTGTTTATAATATACTTTGTACGTTCTTCAATAGTTCCAAAAGGGACTTCAATAATGTTGTATCCAAATTTTTTATAAGTGGTTACCAAATGTTCATGAATTTTTACCACTTCATCAAAGGTTTCAAATCTCGCACCATCAGTTTTATAAATAGCTTTCCACGGCGGTAATAAAAAAACATCTGTATATACATGCATACTACATGCATCTGTAAATGAATCCTCATATTTTTGATTAAAATAATCCATATATGCTAATACATCAGGAATACCACGATCAAAAAAATAGGTCTTTTTATTTAAAGAATCAACATGTTTGAATTGATTAATGCGTCCATTAAGCAATCGAGTATTAAACTCCAAAGGGTCTTTAGCAAAAACAATGGGATTAGAAATATGAGTTGAAGCATCAACTTCTTTTTTTACTTCTGAAGTTAATGCTCTTATAACCTCTTCAAAACAATAAAAACCTTTAGTTTTTAAAGCATTAATAACTGAAGTTTTTCCAGTGCCTGCACTACCAGTAATAACAATTTTTTTAGTATTCAAGTTTATAATATTTTGATTGTAAAATTCGTGATTTAACTTGTATAAAAAAAATACAAATAAACAGTATCTTTGCGTCTTATTAAATAACTATGAGCACACCTCCAAATTCGGAAGAATTCTACGAAAAATTAAAAGGACAATTACATGAAACAGCTAGTTGGCCAGCAGAATATTTATATAAGTTTATTGTAAAATCAGATTTAGAAAAAATAGCTAAGCTTGAAGCTATTTTTGATAATATGGGAGCAGTAATAACCACTACAGAATCTAAAAACGGAAAATATACGAGTGTTTCTATTAACCTGCTTATGCGAAATCCAGATGCTGTAATTGAAAAGTATAAAGAAGTAGCAGAAAAAGTAGAAGGTGTTATAAGCCTTTAGTTTTTTTTTGTATTTTGCGCATGCATAACAACTACATGCAAAAACTTATAACTCTACACATTTATTTTGATAGACGATTTAGAATACAACACAGAGCGTGAGCATTTAATCATTCCAGAATACGGACGCCACATGCAGAAAATGATTAATCATGCTAAGAGCAGAGAGACAAAGGATGAACGTAATAAATTAGCTAAGGCTATAATTTCCATAATGGGAAATATGCAACCCCATTTAAGAGATGTTCCAGATTTCCAGCATAAATTATGGGATCAACTTTTTATTATGTCTAATTTTGAATTAGACGCAGATTCTCCATACCCAAAACCTTCAAAAGAGCTTCTTGAAGAAGGTCCAGAGCCTTTAAAATACCCTCAAAATTTTCCTAAGTATCGTTTTTACGGAAACAATATTAAAACAATGATAGACGTTGCAAATACGTGGGAAGAAGGAGAGCTTAAAGATGCTTTACTATTTACCATTGCAAACCATATGAAAAAGTGTTTTTTGAATTGGAATAAAGATACGGTTGAAGATGCTGTTATTTTTAATCATTTATTTGAATTGTCTAATGGTAAAATTGATTTGCGAAATTCAGAAGAAGATTTATCAGCTTCATCAAGCTTAATGCGTACTAAAACTAAATATAGTAGCAACAAGAAAGGCGGACATCAAAAAAAGAACTCAAATAATCGCCAAAGAAAACGCTATTAAATTTATTTTATGGATACATTTAAAATAGAAGGTGGCCATCAATTAAAAGGAAGCATACAGCCACAAGGAGCAAAAAATGAAGCGCTACAAATTTTATGTGCTGTTTTATTAACTCCAGAACTTGTTACAATACATAACATTCCAGATATAGTTGACGTTAATAAGCTAATAAGTTTATTAAAAAAACTAGGCGTAAAAATAGAAAACCTATCTCAAGGCACTTATACTTTTCAAGCTGATAATCTTAATTTAGAATATTTAGAATCTCCTGAATTTAAAGAAGATGGAAAAGGACTTCGAGGATCTATAATGATTGTTGGACCTTTGTTATCTCGTTTTGGAAAAGGTTATATACCAAAGCCTGGGGGCGATAAAATTGGAAGACGTCGATTAGATACTCACTTTGAAGGCTTTATTAAACTTGGTGCAAAATTTAGATATAGTAGAGAAGACCATTTTTATGGAGTAGAGGCCGATAAGTTAAAAGGAACTTACATGTTGCTTGAAGAAGCATCAGTTACTGGAACAGCAAATATTGTTATGGCTGCTGTTTTAGCCGAAGGGCAAACTACTATATATAATGCAGCTTGCGAACCTTACTTACAACAATTATGCAAAATGCTTAATAGAATGGGTGCCAAAATCAGTGGTATTGGTTCTAATATGCTGATTATTGATGGTGTAAATAATTTGGGAGGTACAGATCATAGAATGCTTCCTGATATGATTGAAATTGGAAGTTGGATTGGTCTTGCGGCTATGACAAAAAGTGAGCTAACTATTACCAATGTAAGTTGGGATGATTTAGGCGTTATACCTAATATATTTAGAAAATTAGGAATTACTGTTGAAAGACAAGGCGATAATATTCATATTCCAGCACATACAGATGGTTACGAAATACAAAGCTATATTGATGGTTCTATTTTAACAATTTCTGATGCCCCTTGGCCGGGGTTTACACCAGATTTGCTAAGTATAATATTAGTGGTTGCTACCCAAGCGAGAGGAAGTGTTTTAGTGCACCAAAAAATGTTTGAAAGCCGTTTGTTTTTTGTTGATAAATTGATTGACATGGGAGCAAAAATAATACTTTGCGATCCGCATCGTGCTACAGTTATTGGACACGATTTTAAATCGACTTTAAAGGCAACAACCATGACCTCTCCAGATATTCGTGCTGGAGTTTCATTACTAATTGCAGCACTTTCAGCTAAAGGAACATCTACAATTATGAATATTGAACAGATTGATAGAGGCTACGAAAATATTGATGAACGTTTACGTGCTATCGGTGCTCGTATAGAACGTGCTAAGGCTTAAAATAAAACAAGTATTTTATAAAGAAAAAACTTCAATGTATACATTGAAGCTTTTTTTATTTTTAATAAAACGATTATTGTAAACAAATGATTCTCTTAAGAAAATGTTATGATTTATAGTTTTTGAATAGAAGATAATTGGATAGTATATGTCCTTAAGCTTAGGAATATAACATAACTTTAGAAGAAACTTGCCCAAAAAAAATACGCTTTCTTAAGCGTATTTTTTATTAATCTATTATTTTAAGGTCTACCCTTAAGACGTTTTTCAATTTTTTGTTTAATAACCGTTAAACGTTTCATAAGATCCATGATTTCAGGATCCTTATTCTCTTTATAAACATTGTTTAAACTTAAAATAAGATCTTTAACTTCTCTAGATGATTCAATACGTTCACTGGTTGTTTTAAAAGTGTGTCTACGTTGTTCAAACTCTAAAGCTCTATCTAATAATTCCATAAATAATTTTTAATCTATAATCTGTTTTTGTTTCCTAGCTAAATATAATTTAGTTGCAGAATTTGACAATATAATAAAATCTATGATATTTACTATTTATTTATCGAATTTCTTAGAATTAAATTAACATATTGGTTATTCTAATTCTAGCAACAATTATCATCTTTAACTAGTTTACAACTAGAAACTGCAACAATCGCGCCTAAAATAGGAGCAGTAATATAAAGCCATAAATATTGAAAATTACCTGTAAAAATGGCAGGTGCAATAGAACGGATAGGGTTCATTGATGCTTTTGTTATTGGGCCAGCAAACATAGCTTCTAAAAGAATTACACCACCAATAGCTATACCAGCCATAGTTCCCATTTCTTTACTCCCGGTTGAAACATTAATAATAACAACCATTAAAAAAAACGTTAATAAAAACTCTAAAATGGCAGCTTTGTAGGAAGGAAAACCGTTGGCAGGTGTTGTTTCTCCTAAAAATTGACTTTCAGGAAATAAAAACCATAAAACAAAACATGCAAAAATGGCTCCAATGGCTTGTGCTAGAATATATTTTGGTACTAAATGCCATGAAAATTTTTTAGCAAAAGCGAAACCAATAGTAACTGCGGGGTTAAAATGTGCTCCAGAAATTTCACCAAAAGCGTAAATCATTGCCATAACAATGAGCCCCCAGGTAACGGCTACACCAACGTGTGAAATACTTCCATTTGTAACCTCATTAATTGTCATAGCACCACAACCACAGAATACCATGGCGAACGTACCTAATGTTTCGGCGTAATATTTTTTCATACTAAACTTTTATTCGCGTTAAGGATTGAGGCTTTGTTGGAGCTACTCATAGAGAGCGACTGCCGAAAGCCTGACCCTTTTGGGTAACGCCCAAATTATAGGCGTAAATATACAACCTCTTATTTTAAGCTTTTGTTAACAGTAAAAGGTTTTTTGTTCCTTAATTTTATACGATAATAAACAATTATTTGATTAACTAATAAAAACTTAAAATGAAAAAACTACTATTAATTTTAATGGCATTTACAATGGCTTATTCGGTAAATGCACAGATTGAGACACCAGCACCGAGTCCGTTTAGTAAACTAGAACAAAAAGTTGGATTGACAGATATTACCATTGAATATTCTAGACCTGGAGTTAAAGGAAGAAAAATATTTGGAGGGTTGGAAGCTTATGGTAAAATATGGAGAACTGGAGCCAATGCTAGAACGAAAATTACGTTTAGTACAGACGCAACTATTGATGGACAAACATTAAAGGCTGGAACCTATGCAATATTTACAAAGCCTGGTACTGAAACTTGGGAAGTATATTTTTATACCGAATATCAAGGAGGTGGAACACCAAGAGAATGGGATGACGCTAAAGTAGCAGTAAAGACAACTGTTAAAGCATACCCTGTTCCGTTTAATGTTGAGACCTTAACTTTAGATATTAATAATATAAAAACGGGTAGTGCAACGATTGATTTAATTTGGGAAAAAACATATATAGCAGTTCCTTTTGAAGTACCTACTGATAAGATTGTTTCTGCTGGTATTGATAAAGTAATGAATGGTCCAGGGTTTAACGATTATTATGCTGCAGCTTCCTATAATTTAAGTGAAGGAAAAGATATTGCTAAGGCAAAAATCTGGATTGACAAAGCAATGGGTATGAATGAGACACCTCGCTTTTGGCAATTAAGACTACAATCTTTGATTTATGCAGCTGCTGGTGATAAAAAAGGAGCTATAAGTATTGCTAAAAAATCTTTGGCTGATGCAGAAAAATCTAAAAACTCTGCATATATAAAAATGAATAAAGAGTCGCTTGCCGAATGGGGTGCGATGTAAATTAAGACTTCTTAGATTGTTAGATTTTTTGACTTTCTAGAAAGCATAAAAAAGCGCTACTTTTATAAGTTGCGCTTTTTTGTTTAATATGTTTTGGGCGTTTTAACACGCTTTACTCATTGGCTTTTATTCAAAATTTTGGAAATCGTGAATATAAATATTTCACTACTCAATACTTTTGCGAAAAGCAAAAGGATTTCAAACATGCCGTTCAATCGTTAACGCGAGTGTTTGCTATAGTTGTTTTATGTTTTACTAGTCTTCGTCTTCTAGAAAGAAAATATCTTCAACAGGTTTTTTAAAGAGTTTTGCTATTTTAAGAGACAATACAGTTGATGGGACATACTTGTTTTTTTCCATAGCGTTTATAGTTTGCCTGCTAACACCTATTTTTTTTGCTAAATCTGCTTGTGTTAAATCATGAATAGCGCGTTGTACTTTTATATTATTCTTCATGACTTCTAGATTTTAGTTTTAAAAAATTAAAGCGAAATATAAAAAATAATAATGGTGTGAACATATTGAAGACAAGAACATGGAAAAATGTCATATTATAGATGAAAATTATGGCTAATGTTAGGATAAGATAATTAAAAAGAATAGCCCAAACTAATGAGTCTTTTCTAAGTTTGTATATAAATTCATCTTCAATTTTTTCTTTTGAAAACCCAATAATTAACCCGCCAATTATAATGGCTATTGAAGCTAACTCGCCCGATATACCAGTTTCGATTATTTTAAATAATTTGTTGTTGTCACTTCCAATATAAGCTTCATGAAATATAGATAAAACTTTTGCTCTAATAGGTTCATATTCGTATCCTGAGAATACAACAGTAAATCCTGAAATAATTCCTCCAATAAAAAGAATCCATCCGAGGGTTTTGTACTTGTGTGGTAATAAATAATTTGTTTTCATAACTGTTCGTTTTTAAAATTGATTTATATGATTGATAAATCAAAAGTAAAATAAACTTTACATATAGACAAATAAAATTAACTTAAAGTAATAAAAACTAGTCTTTTTGTGTGCTAATAATGTAATCCTATACTGTTTCTAACAGTATCTAAAGTTTGTATAAGTAGTTTGCTAAACTCAAAGGTCATTACATCACTTTCCTTTTTTTGTTCTCTAAGTAGGTTATTAAAATGAATGATTTCGTAACTGTAACCAATAGTTTCGTAATTAAAATCGATAGTATTCTCTTTTCCATCTAAAGATATTATGGTAACTGTAGTTGGACAATGAAACTGAGTATTAATTTTAATTGTTCCTTTTTCGCAATAAAAAATAGCTTCAGTAGGAGTGTTTTCTAAAAAAGAACTTTTTAAAAATGCTGTAATACCATGATTATAATTAAATTCCACTGAGCAACTTGAATCTACTTCTGTTGTTTCAAATGTTGCTTGAGCCTTAATGTTTTTTGGTTTTCCTAAAGTTGATAAAGCTGCAAAAATAGGGTATATGCCAATATCTAAAAGGCTACCACCTCCTAAAGATTTCTCCCAAACCCGAGATGATTTGCTGTGATTAGATTTAAAACCAAAATCGGCTTCTAGTTTTATAATATTGCCATATGTTTTATTAGTTAATTCTTTTAAAACAAATTGATAGTGAGGTAAAAAATATGTCCAAAGGGCCTCCATTAGGAGCACATTCTTTTCTTTGGCTTTAGCAATCATTACATCAACTTCATCAGTATTCATGGCAAAAGGCTTTTCACATAAAACAGCAATACCATGTTCTAAACATAAAAGCGTATGTGCTTTATGGAATACGTGTGGTGTTGCAATGTAAACAGCGTCAATATCGGGGTCTTTCGCTAAGGCTTCGTAATTGTTATAAGCTTTAACCGCATTATACTTTGAAGCAAATGTGTTGGCATTTTCTTGATTTCGTGAAGCAACTGCGAATAAGTTGCAGTTTTTAACAGTTAATAAATCTTGAGCAAACTTATTAGCAATGTTACCTAAGCCAATAATTCCCCAATTAATAACTTTCTTTGATGCCTGTACTGTCATTGTTTTTATGTAAAATTTGAATGAAAGTAGCGATTAAAGTAACCAAAACACAACCAAATAAATTTAGCCATAAATATGGCATCCAATCAAACCACCAGCCAATAATAACTATAATTTGCGTAATTATAGCTGCCATAAAAACAGCATTTGCTTTTATGAATTTAAAGAAAAAAGCCAATAGAAAAACACCTAAAACATTCCCGTAAAAAATAGATCCAATAATATTTACTAGCTGTATTAAATTTTCGGCAAGATTTGCAAAACAAGCTATAATTATAGCTACTATACCCCAAATTAATGTAAATACTTTTGTGGCTTTAACCATGTGCTTTTCATCTTTTTCTTCTTTAAGATTTCTTCCATATAAATCAATAGAAGTGATGGTAGCTAAAGCATTTATTTCTGATGCTGTTGAAGACATAGCTGCCGAAAGTATTACTGCAAGTAATAAACCAATAAGTCCTTTTGGTAGATGTTTAAGAATAAATGTAATAAACATATAATCTCTATCATTGGTTTTAGTGTCTTTAGCAGATTCGTTATACCAATTATTTAGTTCTTCTTTTTTTTCTTTGTAAACCTCACTGTCTTTATTATTTCCCAAAGTTAACAGCTCCTTATTTAATCTGTCATATTTATTAGCATATGCAGTATCAATAGCTCTTTTAATTAAATATTTTGATTCTAAACGATGTGTTTTTTCAACACTATCCAAGGCGAATAGCTCTTGCCGTAAGTTATCATCATCATTCTTTGAGAGTTGTATACTTAATGCTTTTTTTTCATTGAAAAGGATACTTTGTTTTTCTTGAAGATTTTGATATTGCTGCGAATATTGTGAAGCTAAAACTTTTTCGGTTGATGAGTCAATAAAATTTAATGGCGCGGGATTAAATTGATAAAACACAAATACCATTATACCAACAAGCAAAATAAAGAACTGCATAGGTACTTTTAATAAGCCATTAAAAATTAAACCCATTTGCATTTCTTTCATTGACTTACCTGAAAGATAACGTTGTACTTGGCTTTGATCGGTTCCAAAATATGCCAAAGCAAGAAAGGTTCCTCCAATTAATCCAGACCAAACGGTATATCTGTTTTCTAAATCAAACGAAAAATCTAAAACCTCCATTCTTCCACTTGCACCAGCGATATCAAGTGCTTTTGTAAATGAAACATCATCTGGGATTAAATTTAAAATGATAAACAAAGCCGCAAGCATACCAGCAAAAATGACAAACATTTGTTGCTTTTGTGTAACTGTTACTGCTTTTGTACCACCAGAAACGGTGTAAATAATTACTAAAACACCAATAGAAATATTAAGATAAATAATAGGCCAACCTAAGACAACAGAAAGAATAATTGCTGGAGCAAAAATGGTAATTCCTGCTGCTAAACCTCGTTGAATTAAAAATAAAATAGCAGTGAGACTTCTGGTTTTTAAGTCGAAACGATTCTCTAAAAACTCATAAGCTGTATAAACTTTCAGGCGATGATATAAAGGGATGAAAACTAAGCATATAATTACCATGGCAATGGGTAGTCCAAAGTAAAATTGTACAAACCCCATACCATCTGAAAAAGCTTGACCCGTAGTTGATAAAAATGTTATAGCACTGGCTTGAGTTGCCATAACAGATAATCCAATGGTCCACCATTTTGTTGAGTTACCGCCTTTTACATAATCTTGTACGCTTTTACTACCTCTGGTTTTCCATGTACCATATCCAACAATAGTTAGTAATGTAGCTATTAAAACAACCCAATCAATCCAATTTAATGTTTGCATATTAAAAAATTTGCATGATTAGATAAAACACTAAAATATAGATGGCATTGGCTATTAAAACTATAGAGTATAGTTTTAGCCAAGGTTGTTTTTGTGGTTTGTTCTCAGTCATATTTAATCGTTTAGTTTGGCTTCTAGTTTTAAATCTTCTTTTCCTATGGATAGCATGTTTGCAAATAATCGGTAGGCACCAGAAACACCTTCAGGAAACTCTCTGAAGAAACTTAATCCGGTATATATGTAATGACCCTTTCCGTATTTAGCAACTAACAGACTTCCGTTTTTTTCTGTTTCTCCTTTGTCATTCATAGATAGAATAGGAGAGAATTCATCAGACCATTCATTTGGAAAATATAAACCACGTTCTTGTGTCCAGCCTTCAAAATCTTGTTGACTAATTTTATTTGGATAATTAAGAATTGGATGTTCAGGGTTTAAAAAGCGAACTTCAGCATTTTCGTTAGTTACTCGGTCTCTAGATAATTTTAAATCATAAGGCGCTAAGGCATCAGTTTTTAAACGATGATTTGTATTGTATTGTACAATCATATTACCACCATTTTTAACAAAATCAAACAATTGTTGTTGTTTAAATTGTAATTCGTCAAGTACATTATATGCTCTAATACCAACTACAACTGCGTCAAATCTACTTAGTGTTTCAGCGTCTATTTCATCTGGTGTTATAACGCGAACGTTATATCCAATTTGTTGTAAACTTTCTGGAACTGCATCGCCAGCACCTTGTATATAACCAATATTTTCACCTTTCTTTTTAATATTTAAGCGTACAATTTTGCTCTCACTAGGAAGTAAAACCGTTTGAAATGGAATATGCTCGTAACCAATTTCTATAAGTTCTTTAGTGTATTTATCCTCATTAATAGTAACTATTGGGCCTATATAACCTTCACTCTCATTTTTAGGAGGAATGATAGTAAAAATAAGTGTTTGTTCTTCTCCTTTATGAGCAATTGAAACCTTTTGATTTTTTGGGTAAACATTCCAGTCGTTTGGATGGCAAACTTCGGCAAAACCTTCAAGATTATCTCTGCCAGCTTTTACTACCACAGTTATATCTCGTTGTTTGTCATTTTCAAAAATGATAACCTTTTCTGTTATTTTTGCAGATGCCTCAGGAATAATTTCAAAAGGCTTGTATAGCTCTCCTTTTTCAGGTTTGGAATATCTATGTACTATCGCTTTTGTTATGGTTAGCGGTACATTGTTAATTAGGAGGTTGAAGTCAACATTATAAAGCCTAGGAGTTTCAGCTAAACCTATTAACTCCGTATTATTAACTTTATACATACCTAAAGTTCCTTTTTCGCTTAACCAATATGGTGTGGTTGGGTTTTCATCTGTATTAATTTTTATCACTTCTTTAAAAGTGTACTTCACATTGTTTTTTAATACTATATTTTTTGAAATATTTAAATTGTTATTATTGTTTAAGCTTACTAGGTTTATTAATAAATCACTTCTATTAAGTGCTTCAATATTAATATTTATATTTTCGTTTGAAGTTGCCCAATTTGTATCTGCTGAAGCTTCTAAATATAGACCAGCACACATTTCTATAATGGCTTTTAACTCTTTGGTTTTTTGTATTTTCCAATGTTTGTCTTCTATATTTTGAAGTAATTGGTAAGCTTTTAGTAATTGTGAAATATGTTGCGAAGGGTTTTTAAAGTTGAAGTCATTTTCTACATCATATAAAATATCTCCAATAGTTTTCCCTCCTTTAACACGGCTCCAAGAAGTATCAATGCCAGCAAAAATATTTTCGCTATCTGTTAATGGATCACCTTTTAAAAATTCGATGTATTCTTCTTGCGAACCACGTTGTGATAAACGACCAAAACCTTGACATAAATGTTGACTACTCGCTAAAGCTGCAACCTCATTATTTGACAAACCTTTAAGTGGGTAATAAGTGCCAATATCAAAATGAAGCATATTGCTTTTGTCAATTTTTTCAAAATTTTCTCTACTACCGTATCGCCACCAACTTGTATTATAAAATAGGCGTTTTGGTTGCCATACATCTACGTTTTTTAGTAAATCTGGGTATGCAGATTTATCGTTTGCTAAATCGAAAGCCTCTATACTTAGCATAGCAGAAGTTGTGTGATGTCCATGAGTTCTACCAGGCCTTCTATGATCGAATCGATTAATAATAACATCAGGCTTAAATTTTCTAATAGTAAAAACCACGTCGCTTAAAACTTCGTTTTTATTCCAAATAGTTAAGGTTTCGTCTGGATGTTTAGAATAGCCAAAATCGTTTGCTCTAGTAAAAAATTGTTCACCACCATCAACACGCCTTGCTGCAAGAAGCTCTTGAGTACGTATAACACCTAAAAGCTCTCTAAGCTCTGGACCAATTAGATTTTGCCCACCATCTCCTCTTGTTAGTGATAAATACCCAGTGCGTGCCTTTACATGATTGGACATGTATGAAATAAGCCGTGTATTTTCATCATCAGGATGTGCGGCAACATATAAAACTGAACCTAAAAAATTTAGCTTTTGAATGGATTCGTAAATCTTTGAAGATGAAGGTGTTTTGGGTTCTTGAGCTTGTGAATTTAAAAAAGAAACAAGCACTATAAGTATAGAAAGTAGATATTTCCGCATGATTATTTTAGTTAGCTAAAAATCAAATATAGCAAAGTAAAATAGCCAAAAGGTAGCTTTTAATGTTTCTTTAACTTATGATTAAAAGTTTTAACTTTTTATTTATCGTAAGCATCTTTTTCGATTAAAGTAACTGCTTTTTGTAGAAGTAAATTGTTTGGATATGTAACTAAATCACCATTATCTTTCCTTAAATGAATTTGAAATGAGCGAATATCTTCTATAAGTGCTTCTATTTCATGGTCTTTATCATGAATTCTAATTTTGTCACCTATCTTATATGGAAAAGAGAAAAACATAATAATGCCAGATGTTACATTACTTAAAATAGACCAATTAGCAAATAAAGTAATACCCAAAATTGCAAATACAGAAGAAAAAACGACTACTAAATCTTCAATATTAACGCCGAAAATAAACCCAATGATAAGAAGTGTTATAAATAAAAAAGAAATCGTAAAATAACGACCAACTAATCTAGCTCGACTTGTAAGTATTTTTTTTGATTTCCCTATAGTTCTAACTACAAGTCTAGCAATTAATTGAAGAATAAAAAAAACTCCAAAAACTATGGATGAGTTTATAATCTCATCGTTGTAGGTATCGAAAAAATTTGACATAAGTTTTGTATTAAAACCTAAAGCAAAGATACAAGAACTATTGCAATTCTAACGCTTCACGTAGAACTTCGTCTTTATTTTTATTCTTTCCCCAATAAGCAGACTTGATGGCTTTTAATTTTGTTGCTTTTGTAGTTAAAGTTTTTGCGTTTTTGCCAAACCCGCTTTTAAAAGTTTCTTCCCATCCTAATATTTCGTGAGGAAAATTGGTATTAAATTTTATTACCAAGCTTCTATTTAATTCAGGGTAATCAATTGAATATGTATCGCTTGATAGTGTAGCTTTAGCATTGTAAGCTTTTAGTTTAGCATGTCTTAATCGGCTATATTCAAATGATGGGACGATTTGTACGTTTCCAGTTGGCAACGATTTTGGATTGATGCGTAATTGTGTCCATAATTCATTTTCTAAAATAGCTTTGTCTAATTTGAAATTTTGGTCACCTTCACTTTCAAAATACGAATATGATGTGATTTCAAATTCGTCATTATTATTTAATTGTGTAAAAACATGTCCGCACCATTCTTGCATAGAGCTAGTTACTTTTATAGCGTGTTGGTTATTTGAAACAGGATAAAAAGTACTTTGCATTATAGAATACGGATACAAACCTGTATTAAATTTTTTAGTAGCATTTAATTTTAAAACGGAAACATTATTTGGATTTTGATTATCGGCTTTTACTTGCTTTTTTGGTAGAAAATCTTCAGTAACATAAATTAAAACAGCTTTACCGTTTCTAATTTCGCCATAGCGCGCTTGCTCCAATTTATATGAAGTAACTTCAGCTTTACCTGCATACCAATATGCTTTAAATTCTTGTGATGGTTCTTTAAATTCAGTAGGAATATTTTCAATTATATTAATTTCTGAATTTAAAGCTAATTTGTCTTTTTTCTGATCACTTTTACAAGAAGAAACTAGTGTTAAAACTCCAATAACTAGCCAAAAGGGAGTTTTGATATTTATTAAATGCTTCATTACGATAAAATTTATAGATAGATAAATTTACAAATTTATGAAGCGTCTACAATATCATTTAACGTTTTATATACAGCATGAATAGGTAATCCCATAACATTAAAATAAGAACCTTCAATTTTTGTAACCCCTATTTGACCAATCCAATCTTGAATACCGTAAGCTCCAGCTTTATCAAATGGTTTGTAATTTTTTATGTAAAAATTAATTTCATCATCAGATAATTCTTTAAAAGTTACCTTGGTAATGTTATGTGTCGTTTTTTCGAAAGATGTAGTGGTAAAACAGACCGATGTAATTACTTCATGGGTTGCATGGCTTAACATTTTTAAAATAGCAAAAGCTTCATCTTCATTTCTGGGTTTGCCTAAAGCTTTGTTGTTATGCCAAACTATGGTATCGCTTGTAATAAGTATGTCGTTAGGTTTTAATTCGAATTTAAACGGAAGTGCTTTTAATTGTGCTAAATAATTGCTGATTTCGAAATGAGTTAATCGTGGCGGATATTCTTCTTTTATGGGCTTTAATCTAATTTCGAAATCTAAACCTAAATTTTTAAAAAACTCTTGACGCCTAGGAGATCCAGAGGCTAATATAATGTGATGATTTTTTAATTTTTGGTTTAGCATTTTGATGATTAATTATACTTATATAAAAGTAAGGAAAGCATCCCAAAAAACATCACTAATTTTAATATGCTACTAATATGATGATAGTCTTTTTTTGTTTTTGCGCTAAATGATTTGATGCTTATATAAAGTAATGGTGCAATAATGAAAACTAAAAAATAGATAACGGCTGTTTGATTTTTGTATAACGAATTGATGACGTAATATGACACTACAAAAAGCGGAATGAGGGACAAAACAAAAAGGATGTTTCCAGCGCGTTCTCGTCCAATAACAATAGGAAGTGTTCGCATACCTGCTTTATAATCACCATTTATGTCTTCAATATCTTTAGCAATTTCACGAATAAGGTTTATTATAAAAGCAAATATGGAGTAATCTAAAATTATCTTGAAAAAAGTATAAAGCGTTTGCCTGTTTTCTGTAGTTATTACTGGCAATAATTCAAATATACCAACAACAACAATGCTTAATGCAACCAACATAGAGATAATTATATTACCAATTAAAAACGTTTGTTTTAAATAGGAAGCATACACATAAAGAAGTGCAGAAATAACGACAAATATTGAGAAAAACCCACTTCTTCCAACAGAATACGATAAGTAATATCCTAAACCAACACCTACAAGGTTTAAAACAATAAAAAGATTGTATGCTGTTTTTTCTGAAATAGACTTTCCAATAATTATTTTACCAGGTTTGTTTACAAAATCGGTTTCAACATCATAAATATCATTAATAACATTGCCAGCGGCTGCAATACAGGCGGTAGCTAAAATTAAAATTAAAATTTGTAGTGTGGTTAATCCAAAGCTAACTCCAAAAGATTCTAAAAAAGCATATTTGACTAATAGTTGCACCAGTGCAATCATCAATAAATTTTTCCAACGTATAAGATTTAAAAAGCTCAATATTAATGTTATAAATAAGGTTTAGTTCTATTATTAACGGCATGTATAATGTACTCTCGAAAAGTTATAATAATTATAAAAAACACTAAAAGAGTTAGCGTCAAAGCTTGGATAGTCTTTCTCTTTTCATTTTTTCTTATTTCATTTTTAATGATTTCTCTTTCTTCCTTTGTTAGCTTTTTATGAGAAAAATTAAGTTTAAAATGAAAATGAGTCTCTTCGTTGAGTTTCTCTTTTAAAGTAGAAAACGCTTTATTGGTTTTTTGATTAAATACACTGTGATTGTTTCCAAAACCAATATAACCAAACCCTACGCTATGTCTTCTTTTGTTTCTAGCCAATATTTAATCGTATTTAGCATTAAAGTTTCCATTCCACTTACCTTGTACTTTTAGTACTTGTTCAATAACATCACGTACAGCACCTTTACCTCCTTTTTTATGCGATATGTATTTCGAAATATTTTTTATTTCTGGAACTGCATCTTGCGGACAACAAGGTAAACCAATTTGATTCATTACAGGAAAATCTGGAATATCATCTCCCATATATAACACATTTTCAGATTTAACACCTTTTTTATTAAAGTAGTTTTTAAGCTGCTCAATTTTGTTATGTGCCCCTAAATAAATATCAGTAATACCTAAACCTTTTAAACGTATACGAACACCTTCGTTCGAGCCTCCAGAAATTATACAAACATTAAACCCAGCATCTACAGCAGTTTTTAATGCGTAACCATCTTTTATATTCATTTTGCGGAGTAATTCACCAGTACTGGTAACAGTAACCGTACCGTCTGTAAGCACGCCATCAACATCAAAAATAAATGTGGTAATGTGTTCTAAATATTCTTTATAGCTTTTTTCTTCCATGCGTTTGCTGTATTGAATTGGTTAACAATTCGTAGATGTCTTTGTGGTGTTTGTTTTCTAACTGCTTTAGCTGTTTTTTTATGGTTTTTTTATCATGGCGTTTAGCCGGACCAGTTTGTGCCATGTATGGCGATAACTCTTGAACTTTTTTTGCAGTTTCAAGAATTAATGGTTTTAATAAATCGAATTCTGCGCCTTCACTTTCAGTTATTTCATGTCCGATTCTATATAATTGATTCGTAAAATTATTTACAAAAACAGCAGCTAAATGTAGTACACGGCGCTGATCGCTGTTTACTTTTTTGGTTGGACTTCCTATAGATAGCGCTAAATTTTTAAGAAGATCATAATGTTTGCCACCACCAATAGTTTCTATACAAATAGGTACGTTAGCAAAATCCATTTCGGCATCTTTACTAAAGGTCTGTAATGGATAAAAAACGCCACGTTTTTGCTTTTTATCAATATCATAAACACTTACACTACCAGAAGTATGTATAACCAATCTGTTTTCAAAAGGGAGTTGTTCTGATAGTTCTACAATGGCATCATCACTAACAGCAATAATATAAACATCAGCCTCTTTTAGAAGTGATAAGTCATCAATAATTTTAACTTCATTTCTGTATGAATTAATGGTGTTTAGACTTCTATTATACCATTGGCTTACAGTTATATTATTAGCTTTGCTAAAAGCTTTAAATAGGTGAGTGGCTACATTGCCTGCGCCAAGAATTACTACTGAAATCATACTGCTAAAATAAGTAAGTATTGCATCATATAAAAGACTTATGCCTTATCTTTGTTTACTATGAATAAAAAAGATATTAAAACTAGAGAAGATGTTTTTTTATTAGTGTCATCATTCTATAAAAAAGTTAGAAGGGACACTGTTTTAGGACCTTTTTTTAATGATGTAATTAAAGATTGGGATGCACATTTAGAAAGATTAACTACGTTTTGGGAATCGAGCTTATTTTTAAAAACTAGATATGTAGGAGATCCTTTAGAAGCACATGTGAAAGTTGATAAAAATAACAACAATAGTATTACTGAATTGCATTTTGGACTTTGGTTAAATCTTTGGTATCAAACTATAGATGAACTTTTTGAAGGTGATTATGCAGAAAATGCTAAAAGACGTGCTAGAAAAATGGGTACTTTTTTATATTTAAAAATATTTGAAGCAAGACAATCTCAATAGCCTGGTTTCAATTATAGCTAGTAGTAAATAATTTTTAGCGAATTTGTACTAAGACTTTCAAATTTTAACATAGCAAAATCAACTAAAATTCTTAAATTTGCACGACCTAAAAAAGGGTTGTTATTATGCTAGATAAACTCGCCAAAATTCTTTTCTCTACTAGACTTACTGCTGTTTTATTTATTGCCTTTGCTGCTGCTATGGCAACAGGTACATTTTTAGACTCAGGACAAGAAACATCTCCAACACCTTATACAAGAAATTTAATTTATAACGCTTGGTGGTTTGTAGCTATTATGGTGTTTTTTGTAATTAATTTTACAGGAAACATCTTTCGTTTCAGATTGTACAAAAAAGAAAAATGGGCAACTTTAATACTACACTTGGCTTTCATTTTTATTTTATTAGGCGCTTTTATTACACGCTATGTGAGTTTTGAAGGTATGATGGCAATTAGAGAGGGTGCAACAGAAAACACCTTTCTTTCACAAGAAACATATGTAACAACATATATAGATGGTGATTATGAGATTGATGGGCAAAATCAAAGACGTGTTTTAGAATCCGAAGTCGATTTTTCAAAACGTTTAAATAACGATTTTAAAGTTAAAACAGATTACAATAAACTACCAGTTACTATTGAATTAGAAAAGTTTATTGTTGGAGCAGAAGAAGATATTATTCCAAGCGATACAGGAGAGGAATACTTGAAACTAGTTGAAGCTGGAGGAAATGGTGCCCATAATCACTTTTTAAAGGTTGGAGAGGTTGCAAATGTTCATAATGTACTAATAGCGCTTAACAAACCTACTGATGGTGCTATAAATATTACTCACTCTATTGATGGCTTAACTATACAATCGCCTTTTGAAGGAAGTTATATGACTATGGCAACAAGAGCCGAAGGTAAATTGATAAAAGATAGTTTACAGCCTTTAGTTTTACGATCGTTATATAAAATTGGTAACATGCAATTAGTGTTTCCTAAACCAGTAGTAAAAGGTGTTTTTGATGTCGTTCAAAAGGCGCAAATTCTTAAAAATGATGTGGATGGTGTGGTACTTAAAGTTTCAGCAAATAACGAAACTAAAAGTATTGGTTTATTGGGAGGTAAGGGATCAAACGGAGGTTTTAAACAAATTAAAGTAGGTGGTTTAGATTTTGCATTTAAATACGGGGCGAAAGTTTTAGAGTTGCCATTTAAAATAAAACTGAATGATTTTGAAGCAGAACGTTATCCTGGAACAGACAAAGGGTATTCTGCGTTCTCTAGTCAAGTTACTGTTTTAGATGAGCAAGAAGGCGATTTTGATTATAAGATATTTATGAATAATATTTTGGACCATCGCGGATATCGATTTTTTCAGTCGAGTTTCGATCCTGATGAAAAGGGAACAATTTTATCTGTAAACCATGACTATTGGGGGACTTTAATAACATACATAGGTTATTTTATGCTCTACTTTGGTATGATGGCTATTTTATTTGTTAAAGGGTCTCGTTTTGGAGACTTAAAACGTCAATTAGAAAAAATTAAGGCCAAAAAAGCAAAATTATTATCAATAGTATTGTTATGTTTTGGTTTGAATGCGTTTTCACAGCAACATTCTGAAGATGATGGACACGATCATTCTAAACCATCAAAAACTCAAATTGATTCTATTATAAGAGCTAACATTACTCCAAAGGCACATACTGATGAATTTGGACATTTAGTTATTCAGGATCTTAGCGGGCGTATGATGCCTGTTAACACCTATGCGTCTGAGATGCTTCGTAAGTTAAGCAAAAGTGATACTTACGAAGATTTTGATGCTAACCAAGTATATTTATCTATACAAGAAAGCCCTTTGCTTTGGTATAATGTGCCCATTATTTATATAAAACTAAAAAAGGGAGATTCCATAAGAAAACTTATTGGCATAAATAAAGAAGAAAAATATGCTACACTAGCCGATTTTTTTACAGTAAGAGGCGAGTACAAATTAGCTCCTTACCTTGAAGAAGCCTATAAAGCTCAAGTGCCAAATGGTTTTCAAAAAGAATTTAAAGAAGCCGACCAACGTGTTAGTTTGCTTTATAATGCTGTTGAAGGGATGTCTTTAAAAATATTTCCTATTCCTAATAATGAAAATAACAAATGGATTTCGGCTTACGATTATAGAATTGATAAAGAAGTAAATAATAAAATTGAAGACTCACTTTATGGGAATTTTATTAAAAATGGGTTTAGAGCTTACCTCTACACACTTAATAAATCTAAACAGTCAGGTGATTTCTCTGAAGCTTCAAAACTTTTAGCTGCATTTAAAAAAACACAGCAGCAATATGGTGCTGAGGTTATGTTGAGTGATGATAAAGTTAAAACAGAAGTTTTATACAATAAGTATGATATTTTTAAGAAGCTTTTTAGCTGGTATATGTATGTTGGGAGTTTATTGTTTGTTCTGTTGATTATTCAAATTTTTAATGATAAAAGAAAACTCATTAATATTTCTGTTACAGTTTTTAAGTTTATCATTTTTGGGCTGTTTTTATTACACACTTCAGGATTGATTGTTCGTTGGTATATTTCTGGTCACGCTCCTTGGAGTGATGCTTATGAGTCTATGATTTATGTGGCGTGGTCTACAATGTTATTTGGATTTATAGTAGGAATGAGCAAGAAAGACAATAAGATTCGTAAAGATGATATATCAGGTATTGTATTGTCTGTTTTAGGAAAAAGAAAAAACTCTGATTTAACTATTGCTGCAGGAGCATTTATAACATCTATGATCTTAATGATTGCCCATTGGAATTGGATGGATCCTGCTATTGCAAACTTGCAACCAGTTTTAAATAGTTATTGGCTTATGATTCATGTTGCAGTAATTGTAGCAAGTTATGGTCCTTTTGCGTTGGGTATGATTTTAGGTGTTGTTTCATTGTTGCTAATGATTTTTACAACAAAAGAAAACAAAGTAAAAATGGACCTTAATATAAAAGAACTTACTATAATTACCGAAATGGCATTAACAGTAGGTTTAGTGATGTTAACTATAGGGAACTTTTTAGGCGGTATGTGGGCAAATGAAAGTTGGGGACGTTATTGGGGTTGGGACCCTAAAGAAACTTGGGCGCTTATAAGTATTATGATTTATGCCTTTGTATTACATATGCGATTAATTCCTGGGTTGCGCGGACGCTGGTTTTTTAACCTGATGTCTATCGTAGCTTTTTCTAGTATTTTAATGACGTATTTTGGAGTGAACTTCTATTTGGCTGGATTACACTCTTATGCTAGTGGCGACCAAATAGTGAGCGTTAAATTTATAGGAATTGCTTGTGCTATTGTTGCTATTTTAGGTTTTTTCGCTTATCGCGGATATGCTAAGCATTATAAAAAATAAAGAATGTTTGATTTAAAAGATAAGTTAAGACAATTATTAGATTCTGGATTCGAAAACATTTCTAACTATTCAGATGCTGAAATGTCTCATAATATATCTCCTGAAAAATGGTCTAAAAAAGAAATATTAGGGCACTTAGTAGATTCTGGTATTAACAACCTTCAGCGTTTTACAGAGATTCAATTTGAGAGTAAACCTTATAAAATTCGAACATATAATCAAAATAAACTGGTAAAATCTAACGATTACCAAAATATAGATTCTAAAGCTATTTTAGCTTTATGGAAATCTATCAACGACCAAATCCTTCATTTAATAAAAATTCAAACTCCTGAAACTCTGAGCTATGAAATTATTTTAGTAGATGGAAATATTTCTGATTTAAGGTTTTTAATGGAAGATTATGTAAATCATTTAGAACATCATTTAAATCAAATAATTGACTGATTTAATTTTATACAAAAAAACATAGTTTAGTTTGCTTCTGTAATATCATCAATAATCATTTTTTGATATTCTCTTGGAGTTTTTTGAGTTTCTTTTTTAAAGGCAGTATAAAAAGCTGAAGGTGTTTTAAAGCCTGAATCAAAAGCTAAATTTTCAATTTTATCGTTTTTATACCTTGGATCTATTAGTTTGTTTTTTATGTCTTTTATTCTAAAGCTATTAATTGTTTCAGGGAAAGATTTGTTATAAACACTTTTAGTAACTTTTGAAATAATATATGTAGGTAAATCAATTGTTTCTGAAAACTTAACTAGAGTTATAGCTGGCTCTAAGTAAGATTTGTTTACTTCCAGTGCCTTCACTACTTGTTTTATTTGTTTTTCAGAAACAATTATTCTATTTGCTTTTTTTATTAAAACAGGAGATTTTAACGCATAAAAAAATAAAATATAAATAACCAATGCAGCAATAGCTGTTCCTATTGTATACCATTTCATAGAGTTACCCGAATGCTGAAAAGTAAAAGCTCCAATTAACCCTACTATAGCATAAAAAAGCGCTTTATGCCATATTGTTACTAATTCAGCATAATCTTTATTGAAAACAAATTTCACACCTATATATACGGTATATAAAACCAAACTCGCTAAAGCAGATATATAAAAATTTCTATCATATCCACTTATTAGGTTTATTGTAATAAAACCTAGAGCTGGATAAATAAAGTGAAGGATTTGTTTAGAGTCAAAATTATTTTTTTCTATTGAATTATTAAAGTATAATAAAAACAAAGGACCAATTGAAGAAAAACCAAGGAACCCCAGAGCTACACCTATAGTATCTATACCTGAAAAAACATAATAAATAATGGATTTTGAAATTCTTATAGCAATAGCAAGAAAGAGTAAACCTAAAACGGTATCATGAAAGGGGTTTTCTTTTCTAATAAATAAAAAATAGAGTATCAAAAAAATACATGTTGCTACCGAAATGCTCGAAAAGATTGTTAACGCTATTTCCATTATTGTTTTATGTTTTGAAAACAAATATCAAAATAAAGTTAGTTCATTTTGTTAAAATCCCCTTAAAACATCTCCGTATTTCTAGAATCAGAACAAAAAAAACTTTATTGACACTTAGTTTTGCTGTTATCAATTAAAAAACGAACAGTTATGACTAACTACACTATGACAAAGAAGAATTTTTATTTTGTAATGGCATTATTTATTTCAATGACATCATTTGGTCAGTTTCACACATTAAACTTTCCAAAAGCTAGTCCTAAAGTAGAAGAAAGTCAAAAACTCGGAGTTACAAAAATCACAATTAATTATAGTAGCCCTAGTTTACGTGGTAGAGATGTATGGAGTAATCAGAATATTATACCTCAAAACAGTAAACCATTTCCGTGGAGAGCTGGAGCGGATATGGCTACCACAATTAATTTTACTACTGATGTTACAATTGAAGGGCAATCGCTGAAAGCTGGAACTTATGCTTTCTATGTAATTCCTGAGAATGATATTTATACACTATTGTTTGCACATAATTATAATCAATGGGGTAGTTATTACTTAAATATTGATGAAGATGTTTCGTTAGAAGTAAAAGTAAAATCTACTACTTGTGAAAAATCAGAGCAATTAGATTTTGAGTTTTTAGATAGAACTGAAAACACCTTAATGATTGGTTTAGAATGGGGAGAAAAGCGTATTCCGTTTAAAGTTGGAGTTCATTTAAATAAAACTGTTGTAGAAAGTTTCAGAAGCGAATTGCGAGGGATTAATACATATCATTGGCAAGCTTGGAATGATGCTGCTCGCTGGTGTTTAAATCATGATACAAATCTTGAAGAAGCTCTTGTTTGGGTTAATCATTCTATAAATGGAGGCTATAATGGTTTTGCTGCACACAAAGACATTAGAAACCTTGTGACTAAAATTAATTTATTAAATAAATTAAATAAAACTGAAGGTTTAGATAAGACTGTTAATGATGCATCAGAAATAATAAAACAAGATTGGGAAGCCAGTTATTTTGCTCAAGTTTTAAATGTAAATAAATTATATAATAGAGCTCTCAACTTTTCTAATAAGCATTTAAAGGATTTCTCTAAAGCATGGTCTATACATTTAAACAAAGGAGTTTCTCATTATTTTTTAGGAGATCAGAAGGCTGCTATTAAAGCTGCTGAGAAATCACTTTTATGGGCTCCAGAAAGTAGAAGGAACAGAATTAAACAAATTATTGATGAATTTAAAAATAACTCATACAAGATTCCAGTTAGCTAAGTAATTATACTAAGTTAAAAATGAAATTTTTAAAACAGATATGGTGTTTTATTTAATCAACCCTAAAACATAAACATAGCCAAGCCCAAATAAAATAGCTAGACCAAAACTTAATAAACTTCCTATAAGAATATATTCGGTTAATTTTCGGTCTTTAGCTTTTGATAAATCACCAAAACGGAACACCGATTTTGCAGCCAATAAAAAACCAATACCTTCCCAATGTTGTGTGATTATAAAAGCGAATACAAATAAACGTTCTAACATGCCAATGTAGGCACCTGCGTTCTCTAAAGATTCATCATTGCTGTCTTCTTTTAAATACCATTTAGATATAATGGTTCTCATAATTATGGACGAGACTACCGTAACACCCAATATACTTGTAACCAATAATAAAAATGTAGGATTGTAAAGTGTGTCTATGTTAAATTCATAAGGCTCATAAATACTAACAACTAAAGCAATCACAATTAAATGTGCTAATTGATCTAAACCAAAAAGAAGTCTGTTATTAAGTACAGGTTTTAGATTTAACTTTATGACATCAATAATATAATGCGAAATGATGATGATTAGTATACCTAGCCAATAATTAAAATTGATTTGTAACACCAAAATTAAAGCACTAAAGTGCACTAAAATATGCCAGTATAAAAATTTAGATTTGTGTTTGTGGGTTTCTTTATGAACCACCCATTTTTGTGGTTGTAATAAAAAATCGCCAATAAAATGTGCTAATATTAATTTGATGAATAAGGTTAACATAAGGTTTCTATTTGGGTTTTGTAGTACTTCAGTAGTTTCGAGATTTCATCAAAGCCAGCACGCTTAAGACCTTGACTAATATTGCCTTGGGTTTTACCAAAAAAATTAGCAAGCTGTAATTGGTTTAATTCTGGCTTCTCTAGTGCTGTTTTAATTAATATAGCAGTGGTAACTGTCCAGTTATTTATAGTTAATAATGCTAAATCTAGCATAATATTCATAGATTTGTCAAAAGTTTCAAAAGGTGTTTTTATTGCCAAGGTTGTTTTTTTTAGCGATTCAAAACATTCGCCAGAATTAACAAAAGCACTTCCATTTGATTCTGTAATTCTTTCAGATTGATATGTTTTTTCGCCTATGCCAATGGCTAGCCTTACATCAATCTTTTCAAATTGTTTCATAGTTGCTTTAATTAACAAGCAAGCTTCTAAAGCGTGTTTTGGGTTGACTTCTAATTGAAAACTATCGCCCCTATATATTTCCCATGCTAAAGGCGAATTGCCATAACTATTTAAAATAGTTTTAAGCGAATCTAACCATTTCTTTGGAGAGCTTTTTTTAGAATTTATTATATCACCTGTTATTATACTAGTCATGGTTTTGTAAAAAATATAATCAAATGTATTAATTTTTAATCAAGAAAACAAAAATATTAGTTAAAAAGCTAATAATTTAAAATATTAGTTTTAAAGCTAATAATATGAAATATCAGCTTAAAAAGTAATAATTAAAATATCTTATAAATATGTAAATGGTTTTAGTTTTTTTGAACTCAGTTTATAAACAAATACCTTTGCTTCATAATATTTAAAAGGATAAAAATGAAATTATTTCAAGAGTTTAAAGAGTTTGCTGTTAAAGGAAATATGATGGACATGGCTGTGGGTATTATAGTTGGGGCAGCATTTAATAAGGTAATTGATATCATGGTTAAAAAAGTGTTCTTACCACCATTATCATTGTTAACAGGAGGTGTAAACTTTAATGATAAACGTATTATACTTAAAGATGCTATATTAGATTTAGATGGAAAAATTATTACGGACGAAGTTGCTATTGGTTATGGTGCTTTAGGCGAGGCTTTTTTAGATTTTATTATTATAGGGTTTACAGTATTTATAGTAGTTAAGTTTATGAATAGATTACGTAAAAAATCTCAAGACACAAAAGACACTACAGTTGCTACACCAAAAGATATAGAATTACTTTCTAAGTTAACCGACTTAATGGAAGAACAAAACGCTTTGTTGAAATCTAAAAGTTAAATTTGAAATATGTCAAAAGCAGGACGTGAAAAAAACACAAAAAATAAAGCGAAGCACTCTAAATTAATGGCTCAAAAAAAGAATAAGAAAAAGCAAGAAGAGGCATTAAGAAAAGAACGATTGAAAGCTATTATTAAAAAAACTAAAGAACAATAAAAATAGTTTTCTATAAACACGTTTTAATTTGATTAAACCGAATCTCATTAAATTCTGTAATTACTTTGTTTGCAGTACTGTAATCTTGGTTTTTTGAATGGACACTATCAAAAGCAACGCAAAAAATATTTGCCGCATTTGCTGCTTTTATACCATTGGTAGAATCTTCAATAACAATACATTCCTCTCTTTCAAAACCTGAAGCTTTAGCTGCATTTATAAAAATTTCTGGATGAGGTTTTGAAGCTTTCAAATCGGCACCACTAAGTTTAGCAACAAAATATTGGTCGAGCTTAAAACGAGTAAAAATTCTGTTTATATTTGGCATCGAAGCCGAAGATGCTAACACCAATTTTAATCCGTTATTGTGATAATCCTTTATCAATTCTAAAACACCATCAATTAATTTAAAGCTATCATCATTATCAAACAAATATTTAAAATGTTTACGTTTTATAGCGACTAACTCTTCTGGTGATTCACTAAGATTAAATGTTTTTTGCAAATGTTGACAAATGGGTAGAGTTGCTTGCCCTGTGTAAGATTGATAAAGCGCATCAGACACATTAATATTTACATCTTTAAACATGCGTTGATAAGCTTTGTGATGTAAAGGTTCGCTATCAACAATAACACCATCCATATCAAAAATAACAGCTTTTAGCATATCAAAAATTTTTGGCGAAGATATATGTTTCAATAGTAATTCCCCAAGCACATTTTGTAGTTTTAAATTAATTTGTCATATTTGCTGTCTTATGATTGTATAATTCGACTTCCGGAACTGTATCGAGATATTCTCGAACTAAAAAAAGCTAAATACTCCTTGTGTTTAGTTAAGTCTATATTTTATATTTTTAAAAATGCAATCAAACAAAATTTCTTTAAAACAATTCATTCAATATTTTAAAATTGCTGTAACAGGCAAAGAGCAAGAGTTTACCACAGGTAGTATTAGGCGCGCCGTTTTCATGCTTTCTATACCTATGATTTTGGAAATGCTCATGGAATCTATTTTTGCAATAGTAGATATCATGTATGTATCACAAGTTAGTGTAAATGCTGTTGCTACTATTGGTTTAACCGAGTCTGTTATTACATTGGTATATGCTGTAGCCATTGGGTTAAGTATGGCAGCAACCGCAGTTGTAGCAAGACGCGTGGGAGAAACTGATATAAAAGGTGCGTCAAATGCAGCGGTTCAAGTTATATTTTTAGGAGTATTTGTAGCCGCAATTATTAGTGTTATTGGTATAATATATCCAAAGGAAATATTAAGCCTTATGGGAGCTGAACCCGATCTTATTGCTGAAGGTTATGGCTATACTCAAGTGCTTTTAGGCGGTAATGTAACCATAATGTTACTGTTTTTAATTAATGCCATTTTTAGAGGCGCAGGTGATGCATCGGTAGCGATGTGGACATTAATTTTATCAAATGGGCTAAACATTATTTTAGACCCGATATTTATTTTTGGCTTCGGACCAATTCCAGCTTATGGTGTTGAAGGCGCAGCAATTGCAACAACTATTGGTCGTGGTACTGCAGTTTTATTTCAATTAATTATTTTGTTTTACGGGTTTAGTAAAATAAAAATAGCGGTTAAAGACTTAGTGCTACGAGTTGGTATAATGATGAATTTAATAAAAGTGTCATTAGGCGGCATTGGGCAGTTTTTAATAGGAACATCGTCTTGGGTGTTTTTAATGCGTATTATGAGTGATTTTGGTAGCGAAGTTTTAGCTGGTTATACCATTGCCATTCGAGTGATGATGTTTACGCTTATGCCTGCATGGGGAATGAGTAATGCAGCTGCTACTTTAGTTGGGCAAAATTTAGGAGCTAAAAAACCAGAACGTGCTGAAAAATCTGTTTGGAAAACAGGAAAATATTCTGCCATTTTTATGGGGCTTGTATCTATTATTTATTTGGTGTTTGCACCACAAATTATTCTGTTTTTTAATGCCACACCAGATGTTGTTAAGTATGGTAGCTTGTGTTTGCGTGTTATTGCAGCTGGCTACATTTTTTACGGTTATGGAATGGTAGTTATTAACGCATTTAATGGTGCTGGAGACACCAAAACGCCAACATATATAAACTTTGTATGCTTTTGGTTGTTACAATTACCATTTGCTTATGTGATGGCTATAACATTAGATTTTGGACCATCTGGAGTATTTTGGGCTATTACTTTAGCCGAAGTTTTAATAGCAGTTATAGCAATTATTTGGTTTAAAAAAGGGAATTGGAAAAGGGTAGAGGTTTAGCTTTTTGTGTCATTTCGACGATAGGAGAAATCACATCATTTAAATTTATTAAATTAGGAATATGCTTCATAATTATTTTGTTTACATTGTTGCCAATCAATATCGAACAACATTGTATATTGGTGTAACGAATAATATTCAAAAAAGAATTTCTCAGCATTATTTTGATAGTGAAAATTCAAAAAAATCTTTTGCAGGCAAATATGGGTGTATTTATTTAGTTTATTATGAAGGTTTTCAATACCCAAAGGATGCTATTGTAAGAGAAAAAGAATTAAAAAAATGGCGAAGAGAAAAGAAAAACAATCTTATTTATGAGTTTAACCCAAAGTGGGAAACGTTAAATAATCAAGTTATTTGAACTACTTCAAATATAAATAATGAGACCTCTCACATGCGTTCGAGGTGACTAATCGTAAAAATTACAATCATCAAAACAAACTCAAAATTTCACCCAAAAAACAAACACAAATCCGGATACGATTTAGATACTTTGTGCGAAGTCTATCCAGATTTAATACCTTTTGTGTTTGTAAACAAATATGAAACTAAAACTATTGATTTTGCAAACCCAAAAGCTGTAAAAGCACTTAATAAAGCGCTGTTGTTTAAGCATTATAATGCTAATTATTGGGAGTTTCCTGATATTAATTTGTGTCCACCAATTCCTGGCAGAGTAGATTATATTCATTATTTGGCAGATTTACTTAAAGCTTCAAATTTAAATGAAAATATTAGTGTTCTAGACATTGGAACTGGAGCAAGTTGTATATATCCTATTTTGGGACAAGCTGAATATAATTGGAAATTTGTAGCATCAGATATCGATAAAACATCTTTAAAGTATGCTCAAAAAATCATTAATCAAAATAAATTAATCAGTTATATTTCTTTAAGACTTCAAAATGATTCAACGCAAATATTTAAAGATGTTATAAAGGCTGAAGATAAGTTTTCGGCATCAATGTGTAACCCACCGTTTTATAAATCTGAAGAGGAAGCTTTAGAAACCACTAAAAGAAAATTGAAAGGTTTAAAAAGGGGAGAAGTAGAGGTTGTTAGAAATTTTGCAGGATCTCAAAACGAATTATGGTATAAAGGAGGCGAAAAAGCGTTTATTCATAATTATTTATATGAAAGCTCTTTATTTAAAGAACAATGTATTTGGTTTACCACATTAGTATCTAAAAAAGATTTGATAAAAGGAATTTATAATTCTTTAAAAAAGTTAGGAGCAACCGACATCAAAACTATAAATATGGGACAAGGCAACAAAATATCGCGCATTGTAGCATGGACATTTTTAACTAAATAAAAGCAAATTAAAGCGTCATAAAAAATATTGCTTAGTCACTATTTTTCTTTTTTCTAAGGTCTGTTTTAAAAAATATTCCAACTTGTAATCGGTGTAAATTCGTCTTATTAGATGTACTTCTATTCATATATCCTAGTTGTATGTTGTTAGATTTGGAAATATTAATGCCTAAGCCAGAATAAAATCTGTTTTCTGGTATGTTGCTTGACTTAGGAGTTAATAAAAGCTCGTTGTGTAAACGAATAAATAAAACATTGTTTATGCTAAATTTAGTGCCAAGGCGATAGCGTAATCTCGCTACTTTTGACTTAGAATCATGCTTTCTAAAAAAGCGATGCTCAATTCTGAATCTATGATCTAAAGGTATGCTACTTAATTTATGCTTAAATATAATTTGTTCTGTTATACGTTTTTCATAAGTGTGAGGAGAACTGATGCTTATGTTGTTGTCAAAATCTGAATACCCCAAATAAATGGTAGCTTTTAATTTAGGATTAAAATGATAATTGTATCCCATTTTAAATAAAAAGAAGTTGAAGTTATCATTAAATTCATATAACCATGTTTGTGTATAAGTATCGATGCTTGCTTTTTCTGAAATTCTATGGTTAATACCTATGTCGTACCAAGTTCCTAATTTGTCTTCTGGTGTTAACTGGGCATAGCTAGAACAAAAAACTAACAACAAGCTTAATTGTAATGTTATTTTTTTCATTGTTTCCAAATGCATGTGTTTACGATCTATTTTTTAGTTGAAAATCATAAATGTTTTGTCAATATAAAAGGAGCTCAAAAGAGCTCCTTTTATGGTTAATAAGAACCTATTAAAAGTGTTCGTGTAAGTGATGGTGTTCATCAATTAGTGGTCCACCTTCAATAATTTGTGTAGATGCTTGGTGCGCAAATTTCTCAAAATTTAAGTGGAATGAATGAGCTAATTGAATAGCTTTACCCACGTAAGCACCCTTTTGTAACCACGTATTCATTGGGTCTAAAATTTCTGTTGGAACACCTGGGCAGTATTTAGGCATATATAATCCGAAAATAAAGTTTTGATCGTAATCTACATCATCTAAATCTCCATTTAATATTGCAGTAATCATAGCTCTTGTATACTTCAATTTTATACGAGATCCAACACCGTAAGGTCCTGCGCTCCATCCTGTATTAATTAGCCAAACATTAACGCCAGCTTCAGTCATTTTTTTACTTAGCATTTCGCCATAAACTGTTGGGTGTAATGGCATAAAGGGCTCACCAAAACAAGCTGAAAATGATGGTACAGGTTCGTTAATACCCGCTTCTGTTCCTGCAACTTTAGCTGTATAACCTGAAATAAAGTGATATGCAGCTTGACCAGGAGTAAGTTTTGATACAGGAGGCAGTACACCAAAGGCGTCGCAAGTTAAAAAGAAAATATTTTTAGGATTGTTTGCATATAGGGTCTCTTGGATATTATCTATATGGTAAATAGGGTAACTAACACGAGTATTTTGTGTAATGCTACTATCTTCATAATCTGGTTCACCATTATCTTTAAATATAATATTCTCAAGTATTGCTCCGGGTTTAACAGCTTTGAAAATTTCTGGTTCTTTTTCTTCAGATAAATCTATAGCTTTTGCATAACATCCACCTTCAAAGTTAAAGATTGTATTATCTGCTGTCCAACCGTGCTCATCATCACCAATTAGCTTTCTATCTGGGTCCGCAGATAAAGTAGTTTTTCCTGTACCTGATAATCCGAAAAAAATAGCAGTATCTCCTTTTTTACCAACATTAGCAGAACAGTGCATTGGTAATACATTATGTTCTGTTGGTAAAATCATATTTAGTGCAGAAAAAATACCTTTTTTCATTTCGCCTGTATATGCAGAGCCCCCTACTAAAGCTATTTTTTGAGTAAAGTTTAGTATTGAGAAGTTACCTTGACGAATACCATAAGCTTTAGGGTCTGGACATTCGTATCCTGGTGCACAAAGAATTAGCCAATCTTCTTTAAAGTTTTCTAATTCTTTTTTACTAGGTCTTAAAAACATATTGTAAATAAACATATTAGACCATGGTAATTCAGTTATAGTTCTAATATTTGTTCTGTATTCAGGGTCTGCGCAAACATAACCATCTCTAGCATAAATTTCTTTTCCAGAAAGGTATTTAGTTATTTCGTTTTTGAGCTTATCAAAATTTTCAGGAGAAACTGGTTTATTAGTTTTTCCCCACCAAACTTTATCAGAGGTATAATCATCTTTTACAAGAAAACGGTCTTGAGGAGAGCGTCCAGTAAATTTTCCAGTGTTAATAGCAAGTGTTCCGTTTGCTGTTTCTTTTCCTAATCCTTTATCAACTGTGATTTTTTGTAATTCTTCAGGAGATAAATTCCAATGTACATTTACATCTTTTAACCCGTATTGTTTTAAATCGGGATTCTTTGTTGTTGTTTCCATTTTATTAAATTTTAAGGTTCCTATTATTGTTTAATCGTTTATTTAAAATGGCCAAATTATTGGCACGAGTATCATTGATATTATAAAAAATATTAAAAGTAATGGAGCTCCTACTTTCATGTAATTCATAAATTTGTATCCACCAGCTGTCATTACCATAGCATTAGTTGTTGTTCCTATTGGTGTTAAAAATGCTGTTGATGCACTTATAGCAACCACTATCATAAATGGAGCAGGTGATAGGCTTAATGAATTTGCTGCGAGTATAACTATTGGCGCCATTAGTACTGCTGTTGCAGAATTGTTTATTATTTGACTAAATGTTGTAGTTAGTAAAAACACACCTCCTAGTAGTAAAACAGGATGAATTGCTCCTAGGTAATCGACTAATCCGTTTGCGATAATTTGTGCAGTTCCTGTTTTTTGTAGCGCGATTCCCATAGGTATCATTGCGGCAATCATAACTACACTTGTCCAACTAATGCCTTTATAAGCTTTTGAGATTGGTACACAACCAGTTAATAATACAATACCAGCAGAAATTAACGCAGCAATAGCACCTGGAACAATTTTAAAGACCATAAAAACAATCATAAGTATTAATGATGCTAAGGCTATATATGATTTAGCACTTAAGCTCTCTACGTTTTTGGCCATGCCTTCTGGACTACCAATAATAACTAAGTTTTCGTGTTGTTTTTTTAAATCGTCTATATGTTCCCAAGTTCCTCTTATTAAAAAAGCATCTCCTGCTTTTACAATAATTTCTTTTTCTTTTAATGGTTTGTTGTTTCTTGAAGCTGCTAAAAGCTGGATGCCATAACGTTTAAAGTAATCACCTAACTTATAACGTCTTCCTACTAATATAGAATTTGGATTTACAATTACTTCAGTCATACCAACCTCTTGATTAATAAGGTTGTTTTTTAATTCATCAGTAATAGGTTCAAGAGGTAATAACCCAAGTCTGAATTTTATCATTAATTTGTTAATGGCTTCAGTATCTCCTTTTACGGTAATAACATCATGATATCTTAATTCTGTTGATGTACTAGGAAATTCTTCAAAATCATATATTCCTTTTAAAATATTTGGATGTCTTCTTTTTAATCGAATAATAGAAACATTATAATCTTTTTCAAAATTCCAGTCTTCTAATTTGGTATTAATTAATGGCGATAAATTTCGAATACGAAGTCTATAATAGCCACTATCAATTTTATAGGCTTCAATCCAATTATGTAAAGTAGTTTCAATATTTATAGGCTTGTTGTTTGTTTTGTTTTTTGGTAAAAGCTTATAGCCTATATATCTAAAATATAAGAGGGCTATTAAAAGGAGAGGTAAACCAATAAGTGCAAATTCAAAGAAAGAGAATCCTTCAAAACCAGCATCTATTAAGGCGTTATTTGCTATAATATTTGGAGGCGTACCTGTTAAAGTTAATAATCCACCAGTATTAGATCCAAAAGCAACTGGCATTAACATTTTTGATGGTAATGTACCAATGCTCCAAGCCGATGATATAGTTAAAGGCATTAATGTAGCCACTGTACCTGTATTGCTTACAAAGCCAGATAATATACCAGCGCCTAATGTTACAATAACTAATAGTTTAGGTACACTTTTTCCTGCCCACTCAACAAATTTTTTACCAGCCATGGCTGTCCAACCTGTTTGCGCAATGCCTTCTCCAATAATAAAAAGAGCGGCTATCATAATAACAGTTGGGTTACTAAAGCCGCTTAAGGTTTCAGTAGTATTTAAAATACCAGTTAAAAACAAACTTACCATAGATATTAGAGCTACTATATCTGGAGTAAATTTGCCCCAAGCAAAAAGACCAATTGTGATAATTAATATGAGGATCATTAAGTAAATCATATCTTGTAATTATATACCTTTAATTAAATAAAGAGGTATGGTGTTTTTTATTATTGAATAAAGTTACCATGTATAACCTTTAATAATTATGACTAATGTCATGCTTTTGCAAGAGTAGCTATTTTTCAATTATTGTTATATTTATCAAACAAAAGCGATAAATAGTTTTAACGAAGACGTTTTCGTAATAATGAGTTTTATGGATTTTCTAATTTTCTTTGAATAATTAGATTTAACCGATTTAAATAATTGATTGAAAAACTAAAAAATAATGGGTTTTAAAAACTAAATTTGGTTTTTTATGAATAATAAATAGTATATGAAATTAGATATTCTTGCTTTTGGTGCACATCCTGATGATGTTGAATTAGGTTGTGGAGCAACTTTAGCAAAAGAAATTGCTAACGGAAAAAAAGTTGGTATTATTGATTTAACTAGAGGTGAACTAGGAACACGTGGTACAGAAAAGACTAGAGATGATGAATCTGAAGACGCTGCAAAAATTTTAGGGGTTTCTGTTAGAGAAAACCTTGGGTTTGCTGATGGTTTTTTTGTTAATGATAAGAAACACCAACTGGAAGTTATTAAGTTGATTCGCAAATACAAACCAGAAATTGTGATTTGTAACGCAGTTGATGATAGGCATATTGATCATGGAAAAGGTAGTAAATTAGTAAGTGATGCTTGTTTTTTAAGCGGACTGATAAAAATTGAAACTTCTGTTGGTAGTGAATTACAATATCAATGGAGACCAAAACAAGTGTATCATTATATACAATGGAAAAATTTAGAACCTGATTTGGCTGTTGATGTCTCAGATTTTATAGATGTAAAAATGAAAGCTGTTTTAGCATATAAAACGCAGTTTTATGATAAAACAAGTAAAGAACCAGAAACACCAATATCTAGTAAAAATTTTACTGATAGTATTAAGTATAGAGCAAGAGATTTAGGACGTTTAGTTGGTGTTGAATATGCTGAAGGCTTTACTGTTGAACGCTATGTAGCGGTTGATAGTTTGTTTGATTTGAAATAAAAATTATTCTTAAAAAAATAAAGAATTACTTTGCGGTAAATAGTAAATAATTTACATTTGCACACGCATTACAAAATGCAAGTTACATGGTGGTTGTAGCTCAGTTGGTTAGAGCATTGGTTTGTGGTACCAAGGGTCGCCGGTTCGAATCCGGTCTTCCACCCAAAAGTAAAAGCCTTTCAATAAATTGAAAGGCTTTTTTTGTTTTATATAAGATGATTTTTATAGGCAAGAGTATGTTTATAGAACAATCAAGCTTTTTTTTAGTACATTATAGTTCTGCTTCATCTACCTTAATTCTTTCTTCACGATTTGCCAATTCCCAGGCCGTATGGAATATTAAACGAGAGCGCGTTTCTAAAAACTCATAATTTATTTTATCAGGAGTGTCAGATGGTCTGTGGTAATCTGCGTGAGTACCATTAAAATAAAAGATAACAGGAATATTATTTTTTGCAAAATTGTAATGATCTGATCTGTAATAAAAACGATTTGGATCGTTTTCATCATTATAAGTATAATCAAATTCTAAATTTGTATATTTTTTATTAATTTCTTCAGAAACATTGTGTAACTCTTTACTCAATTTGTCTGAACCAATTAAGTATAAATAATTTTTACTGTCCTCGTGCTTAGGGTCAACACGACCAATCATATCTATATTTAAATTTGCGACTGTATTTTCTAACGGAAAAATAGGGTCAACATCTGTATAATAGCGCGAGCCAAATAAACCAATTTCCTCACCAGTTACATGTAAAAAAAGAATAGAACGCTTTGGTCCGTTACCATCTTCTTCGGCCATTTTGAATGCTTCTGCAATTTCTAAAATGGCTATTGTACCAGAACCATCATCATCTGCTCCATTGTTTATTTCTCCATTTGATGAAATTCCAATATGGTCTAAATGTGCAGAAACAACAATAATCTCATCTGGCTTTTCTGAGCCTTTTATAAATGCTACAACATTTTCTGATGCTTTGACCTTACCATTAAAAAACGATTCTGGAACTTCTTGAAAATAATCTCCTTCAGCAATTGGAGAAGGTATTTTATTATCTACATAATGTTTTTTAATAAACTCGATGGCTTTCTTTTGCCCAGGTTCGCCAGTTCTTCTACCCTCAAATTCATCTGAAGCATAGGTGTAAAGCATTTCTTTTAATTCACTCTCAGTAATTGTTTTTGCGTAGTCAGTAACATCTTTTTTTGCATTTTTATTCTGAGAAGAACGGCAAGACGTTATCAAAATAATTGCACAAAAAAGAAGGCTTAATTTTTTCATTGTATTAGTATGTTAGTTTTATGTGACTATATTACAAAAAAGCTGATAAATATAATTGGGATTTATACTTATTTTAAGAACTCATTTTCATCATCTTTAGTAATACGATGTTCTTGGTTGGCTAATTGCCAAGCTGTTGCGAAAATGAGTTTAGCACGTGTTTCTAATAATTGGTAATCTATTTTATCAGGTGTATCGCTAACTTGGTGATAATCATCATGTTCGCCATTAAAGTAAAAAATAACTGGAATATTATGCTTTGCGAAGTTATAATGATCAGACCTTGTGTAATAATGATTTTTTTCACCTTCAACATTATATCTATAATCTATATTAATGTTAAAGTAAGAATTGTTAATTTTTTCTGAGGTGTAGTGTAATTCTTTACTAATTCTATCCGAGCCGATTAAATAAATATAATTTTTGTTATTTATATGTGCATCATCAACTCTACCAATCATATCAATATTTAGATCGGTTACTGTATTTTCTAAAGGGAATGCAGGGTATTTTGTATAATACTCTGACCCTTGTTTGCCAATTTCTTCGGCAGTTAAATGAAGAAATAATAGACTCCTTTTTGGGGCGTATCCATCTTTTTTTGCCAAATTAAAAGCTTGAGCAATTTCCATGATTGCTACTGTTCCTGATCCATCATCATCTGCACCATTATTTATTTCACCATTTTCTGAGATTCCTAAATGGTCAAGGTGAGCTGAAATAATGATAACTTCTTCTGGTTTTTCTGAACCTTTAATATACGCTAAAACATTTTCTGATGACTTAATACCTTTTGAAAAAAAACTTTCAGGAATGGTTTGATAATAGTTAGGACCACCATAAGGCGATTCTATTTGTTCGTTTTGGTAATAATTTTTTAAAAACTCTGATGCTTTTTTTTGACCAGCTTCACCAACTTTTCTGCCTAAAAATTCATCTGACGAAAATTTATATAAATGCGTACTTAATTCTTTTGCAGATATAGTATTAGCATAATTTAAAATAAGAGTACTGTCTACAAGCTTAATACTAGCCTTAAGGTTTTTAATTTTGGTAGTATATTTTGTTGTTGCGCAAGTACCAACAAGCGTAAACGCAAATAATATATAAAAAGCTTTCATGTGTTAATAGCTGTTTTGAGAGTCACATGTAACTTACAATTAATCATTCTCTTGAGGCGAGAAAACTTTTAGTATGTTCGTTTCATTTTTTTTATTAGCTGCAAATATATAATAAATGAAGAAAAAGCTTACTATTCAATACTAATATCTTCAATTTCAATTTCATCCATATCTAACTCGTTTAATTCTTCAATAGCTTCTTCTTCAGATTTAGCTTCTTTTTTCTCTAAATCTTCCGTATTTGCTACTTCTACAGTATTGAATATTGATTTGTAAGTGGTAATTCCTAAAGCTATAATAGTCAAAAAAAACGTGAATTGGATAATCTTTTTTATTTCACCAGTCCTTTTAGAAAGATAAAAAGCCACTAAACCGCAAATAAGCGCTATAATAGCCGGTATTATTGCAAGATTTGAAGCAGGTAAAACAGATAATATAATTGCTAAAACGGAAGCTAATATTGCTAAAATTGTAAATACTTTTTTCATCTTAAATATGTGTTTAATGTTTTAGTCCTGTTGCAGATTTTATTTTTAATTCGCCATTACCGACAGGGATTTTAAATTTACCATAAACTGGGATTTTATTTTCATCTGCAGTTAACCATAAAAAATTGCTATTCTTTCCTTTTAGAACATTTGTTTGACTTGAACCAATTGCTAGCTTGTAGCATGTTTTTTTTCCAATTGATGTGTTTATAGTTTCTTTTCCTAAATATGTTATTTGCCCTTTAACTTCTTTTCTATCAAAAATAATAGTAAACGATTTGCTAGTACCAACAGACATATTCTTGTAATCAAATAACCTTACTTTGTATAGTGTAGAAACAATATCTTTTGTTCCAGATTTTATAGCAATGCTCTTGTTTTCTTCGTAATTGTTTTTCTTTTTTAATTGAGATTTAACTGTTTTAGTTTTATGGCTAAATGTATATTTCATGTACTTATAATAACTCCCTTCATTAATATCGCGTTTGTATAAATATGGTGTTAATGTTTTTGGGTTTACATAGCTTTCGTATAAATCTCTAATCTTAAAAAAATTATCCCATTTACTATATGTTACGGCTTTACACTTTAATCTTAATAAAGTAGCTTTAGAAGTTTTTACATTACTAGTTTCCATAGTTACTTCTGCTAAATCGGTTAAAATTCCAGACATATTATAAGCCGCCGTATAAGTGAGTTTTTCTCCCGCTGCAATGGCATTATTTTGAGCAATAATACTTGATGATAGAAGAAAAAGGGCAACAAAAAATTTGTAAAACATATTGAGTTATTTAATGTTTATTATAATTTAGTAAACATTTATTATGCCGAAAAATACAATGCTTTATAATATTTTACTAATTTTTTTATTTGTTTAGGATTTAATATATACTACAACTGATATTTGTCATAGTTTTATTTTGATACTCATAATATATTTACGTAGTAATTCATTTTATGATGCTATGAAAACTATACTACTTCCTACAGACTTTTCTATAAATTCCATAAACGCTATTGATTATGCTATAGAATTGTTTAAGGATGTTGAATGTCGCTTTTACTTACTTAATGTACAAAAAGCTTCGGCTTTTATATCAGACGATATGATGGTAGTGTCATCATCTGCGACCATTTATAATACTATAGTAGATGCTGCCAAAAAATCAATTTCGAATATTATTTCTAAGGTTGAGAAAAAATATAAGAATAAAAAACACCATTTTGCATCAGTTGTAGATTACGATAATTTTATTGATTCTATAAATCAAGTTTCAAGAAAATATGACGTAGATTTAATAGTTATGGGCACAAGAGGTGCTTCTGGTTTAAGTAAAGTGATTTTTGGTAGTAATACCGTAAGAGTTATACAACGCTGCAATATGCCAGTGCTAGCAATACCAGACGGGTGTAAGTTTGATAACATCAGTAAAATTGTTTTTGCAACTTCAAATTCTAAGCAATTTAATACAAATGAGTTTAAGCCATTGAAAGAAATAATGGGCATGGGAAGTTCAAAACTTGATGTTTTACACCTTGCTGATCAACATCATTTGGCTTATAATGCTTATGATAATATGGATTTTTTTAATACTTATTTTAATGACGCTAAGCATGAGTTTATTGATACGATAAGTAATGATATGTTTAATGTTGTAAATAAATATATTGAGAGCAATAATATTAAAATACTTACTATGATGAATAAGCAGCATTCTTTTTTAGAGCGCTTATTTGTGAGGCATAATGTAGAAACGTTTGCATTTAATATAGATATTCCATTTTTAGTTATGCAAAATTCACGGTAACTATTAGTCTATATTATTTTGATGGAAGAACAATGGTTGTGCCAGATTCATTATTTTGAAGCCTATTAAAGTGATAATTTATTAGAGAATCTTCTGGGTATTTACGAATGAGATTTTTGAAAGTCTCTAAAGCATTTGATTCTTTGTTAGTAATTAAATCAAAAGCTTTTAAGTAATCTTGAGTTGCTTCGCTATTTAATTGCTCTATGGTTAAAGGCTCATAAGTAGCAACAGATTTAGTTTTTCCTTTTAGTATTAAAGAACCTATTGGTCTTCCAATAAAGTTTGAACATTTTGTAACTGTATATTCGCTTACGCAAACCCTAGTTCCTAATTGTTTGTTGACGCTTTCTAATCTTGCAGCAGTATTTACAGCGTCACCTAAAGCACGATAATCTAGCTGGTTTTTGCTACCCATATTACCAATAATAACAGAACCTGTATTTACACCAATACGTGTTCTACCAATGTTTAGCCCAAGTTTTTCCTTTTTGTTTGCAAAATTTTCGGCGTATTTGTCCATTTCTAAAGCACATGCCACTGCACGTTCAGCATGATCGTTTTGAACAACAGGAGCTGAAAACATAACCGCTATGGCATCTCCTACAATTTTTGAAACTGTTCCTTCATGTTTAAACACAATTTCTGTCATGCCTTCAAAATATTCATTTAAATATGAAACTAATGTAGCTGGATCAGATTGTTCAATAGCTGTAGTAAAACCCACTAAATCTGTAAAAACAAACGAACACTCTCTGCGTTCTCCACCTAACTTTAAATCATTAGGGTTTTTAATTAAGTAGTCAACAATATTTGGTGATATATAAGCAGAGAAAGCATCTTTTATCCATTTGTGTTTGCTTTCTAGAATAGTTAGTGCTAGGTTTTTTTCGCCAACGAAATAACGAACTATAAAAAAAGAGGTTAAAGACATTCCCGTTATATTCATCGCGAAAAAAACTAAAATAACATTTTCAGAAAGATTATTTGTAGATGAATATTTGCCTTCAATAAAAATTGAAACTATTAGCAATCCAATAAAAATAAGAAACCATTGTAGAGCCTCCTTTTTGCCTTTTAAAACTAATGCCCCCAACGGAGAGGTAAGAGACCACATAATAACAGCACTTGAGCTTGCAAAACCGCCTAGTGATACCATTAATAGAAAAGGTAAGATTAGACTAAAAGAAAGCTGACTGATAAGAAAAAAACTAAAACTTTTTATTTTGCTGAATATGGCTAAACTTATTAATGAAATAATTGAATAAGAAAAAGGAATAATGCCCGAAATGGTTTCACCAAAATAGAAATATAATAGCCCCCAAAAGAAGGCCATAATAGCCATACTACCAGAAAAAACTACTAACAATGATTTTTGAAGTTTTATTTCTTCATTATCATTTGAATCTCTACCTATAACTAAAATTCTTTCATAGAAAGATGCTCTACCCAAAATATGATATTTAGTATACCAATATAGATAAATTAACGCAAAGCAAGTTATTACGCTCTAGTTTTCAAAATAGTATTGTATGATATTGAAGGAATACAAATGTCTGTACATTTAAAATAGCCTTGTGCTTTAATTCTTTTTATTCTTGAAGAAGACAATGTTTTTTTATTTTTCTAGCTTTATAATTATAGTCTATTTAGTGGATTGAAATTCTACGTTGTAAACAAGATGATGCAAAGTACAACGGTGTATACTGATATACTAAAAGCTATAATGTTAACTTGTTTTGTTTTTTGTGCTGTTTTCATAGCTCTTGTTTTAATGTGTTTAAATTTTTTCTACTTTGAGGTAATTTGGTTCTATTAACTTTAACAGAAGAAGCAAGCGACATATACGTATTATATCTATTATCAACTTGTTTTTGAATTTGTTGCATTAAATGTTTAAACTCTTCTTTACTTTTTTCAAATAATTTAGAAAAGCGTTTTTCCATTTTTAAATAATCTTCAATTTTTATTGAAGGAATTTCAGAATCTAGTTGAAAACTATTAACCTCTTTTTCTATTAGTCTTGGGTCATTTCTGTATAATAACCATTGCCCAGAATCAATAGCAGCCCTGTGGTATTTGCTAGGATATTTCATGTCTATACCATGCGAATCACTATGTGAATATGCCATTATTATTGATGGTCCATCAAAGCTTTCGGCTTCATTAAATGCTTTTAGTGTTTGTTCTTGATTGGCACCAATAGCTACCGACGCAACATAAACATCATTGTAATTCATAGCTAAAAAACCTAAATCCTTTTTTTGCTTTTGTTTTCCATTAAAAGCAAACTTTGCTTGGGCCCCAAAAGGTGTAGCTTTTGATGCTTGTCCGCCAGTATTATCATAAACTTCGTTATCTAATACTAAAATATTTACATTTTTGCCAGACGCTAAAACATGATCTAATCCTCCAAAACCAATGTCGTAAGCCCAACCATCGCCACCTACAATCCAAACACTTTTTTTGATTAGATTATCACTTATATCAATAAGTAATTTGGCATCTGGAGTATTAATATTTTTTAAAGAGGCTTTTAGTTTTTCAACTCTTTCTCGTTGGTTATTAATTTCAATTTCAGTGTCTTGATTAGAATTTAGTATATCTACGGCTAAATCGAAATCTAATCGAGGCATTAAACTTTTAATTAAAGTTTTAGCTTGTTGCTCTTTATTATCGATAGATAAACGATACCCTAACCCAAATTCGGCATTGTCTTCAAATAAAGAATTAGACCATGCTGGACCTTGTCCTTTATCATTTTTACTCCAAGGCGTTGTTGGCAAAGCTCCTCCGAATATTGAACTGGCGCCCGTTGCATTTGCAACTAAAAGTCTATCCCCAAACAATTGCGACATCAGTTTTAAATAAGGAGCCTCACCACAACCTTCAACACCACTTGAATATTTAAATAAAGGCTCTTGTAATTGTTGTTGACTCAATTTTGAAGAGTCAATTTTATTTCTATTTAATTCAGGAATATTCTTAAAGTAATTCCAATTATGCTTTTCAGTTTTTATTATTTCTTCTTTGTTAACCATTGTCAATGCTTTTACAGGGCAGGCATCAATGCAATTATTACAGCTGTTGCATTGTTCTGGGTTTATTTGAATAGTGTAATTAAGTAAATCCACTTCCCAATCACTTTCTATAGATTTAACTATTTTTAATTCTGATGGAGCTTCATCTAAATAACTATCACTAAAAACTTTAATTCGTATAGCAGCTTGTGGGCAAGCCATACTACAGGCTCCACATTGGGTGCAAGAATCTGTGTCCCATTCTGGTAATCCATTTCCAAGTTGAATAGGATTATATTTTGAAGTTCCTGTCTGATAAGTTCCATCAGCAGGTAATAAACTCACTGGAATATCATTTACCTTATTGTTTAATAAACTTCCTAATAGCGTTTTTGAAAATTCGGTGTCTTCATGTATTTCAATAACTTCTTCATTGTATTTAAAGAAGGTGTCAACTTTATAAATATATTCATTTAATTCATTGAAATTTTTGTCTTCGTTTAAAGCTAAAAAGCAAGCGTGCAATTCAGAAATTGATTTATGCTTTAGTATATTATTTTCAATTAATTCATTAATATTTACTATTAATAAATTAATATTCTTTTCTGTGATTTGATATTGATTGTTAGCCGATAATGATTGCCAAAATGCTTTAGACGTTAATGAAGTATTTACCAAAAGCGTGCCTTCTGGTTTTAAATTATTTAGCGTGTTGTCGTTTATAGCGAAGTGAGCATTTTGGCAACCAATAAAATCTGCTTTATCAATTAAATATGGAGCTTTTATTGGGATATTACTTATGCGTAAATGTGCCGTATTTAATGCATTGGATTTTTTATAATCACATAGTATATATCCTTGAACAAAGTTGTTGTCATTTCCGATGTGTTTTAAAGTATTAGTAAAACTATTACTTGTTTTTGTGTTTTTCTCTTGATAGAAAATAACTTCTTGAGATGTGCTTTCTTTGATTGAAATGTTTTCTGAATAGTCTAAACTTAAATGTGTTACATCATCATTAATACCAATTGAGAAGTTGTTTTTAGGCTGGATTTCTTTTAAATTTTTAAGAATGGCATGAACCATATTTGGTGTAAATTCTTTTGAAGATAAACCATAGCGCCCTCCAATTATTTTTGGTAATGATTTAATTTTACTATTTTGAAAAGCTTCTGTAATTGATTGTAATACATCTAAATATAAAGGTTCTCCTGAAGCTCCAGGTTCTTTAGTTTTATCTAAAACGGCTATAGATTTTACCGATTTTGGTAAACTAGAAATAAGGTGTTTTGTACTAAACGGTCTAAATAATCTAACTTTTATTAAGCCGTACTTTTCTCCATTATTGTTTAAATGAATGATGGTTTTTTCAATAGTCTCTGTTGAAGATGCCATTGAAATAATTATATGTTCAGCTTCGTCATGCCCAACATAATCAAACAATTTGTACTGTCTTCCTGTAAATTCAGCAAATTGATTCATTTTTTTCTGAACAATCTCTGGGCAAGCATTATAAAAGGGGTTGATAGCTTCACGGCTTTGAAAAAACACATCTGCACCCTGTGATGTTCCTCTTATAACAGGACTATTTGGGTTTAGTGCATTGTTAATATGATTTTCAACATGATTATAGTCTATCATTTCTTTTATAGTATCATCAGAGAGAGATTCAATTTTATTGATTTCGTGCGATGTTCTAAAACCATCAAAAAAATGAACAAAAGGAATTTTTGAGTGTAAAGATGCAGCTTGAGCAATTAGCGCAAAATCTTGTGCCTCTTGTACTGATGCGCTACCCAATAAGGCATATCCAGATTGTCTAACAGCCATAATATCGCTATGGTCTCCAAAAACAGAAAGCGCATGAGTAGCAATACTTCTGGTGGCTACATGAATAACATTTGGTGTTAATTCACCAGCAATTTTATACATATTTGGAAGCATTAATAACAAGCCTTGTGATGCTGTAAATGTTGATGATAAAGAGCCTGTTTGTATGGCGCCATGCATAGCCCCTGCAACACCGGCTTCACTTTGCATTTGGAAAACTGAAGGCGTGTTTTTAAAGATGTTTTCTTTGTTTTCTGCGTTCCATTGTTCAACCAGCTCACTCATTTCTGATGCTGGAGTAATGGGGTAAATAGGAAATACCTCATTAGTTTTGTATGCTATGTGAGCCACGGCTTGGTTAGCATTTACTATGTGATATTTTGAAGTTTTCATTTGTTGGTATTGAAAATTTAATTTAGTGGGATAAAAAAATGGCTACTTCTGCAATAGTTTGAGTAGCCATTTTTTTGATGTTAACTACTGCTTTACAATCTCTATTGAAACAGGAGTAGGGTTTGTAATCATGTCGAATACAGGAGAAAACTTTGCTAAATTTTCAAGTTGTTCTGCAGAAGCATCAGATTTTACATTTAATTTGAATTTGATACCATCAAATCCCATACGAACTTCAGGATCTAATCCTAAGAATCCGTGTAAATCACATCCACCTTCTAAAGAAGAAGAAGCGCTCTCAATATCAATTCCGTTAGCTGCTGCATGGTAAGTCATGGCTGCGGTTAAACAAGAACCTAAAGCATGTAACACAACTTCTGGTGGTGTTGGAGCTAAATCGTTTCCTAATAATACATTTGGGTGGTCACATTCCATTGTGAATGTTTCTTCACGTGATGTGTCTTCTGCACCAACTCCATAAAAACTTTTAATGCTAGACACACAATGCCCACCATTAATCCAGTTGTTTTTAGATCTGAATTTGAATTTTGCTAATTCAGGGTTTTGTTGAACTGCTCCAATAGTTTCTACTAATTGGTCTACGTTTACTCCGTTTTTTACATTTGCTGTTGTAATCATTTTTTCTAATTTTTAAATTGTTAAACATTATTGTTTGGTTGGTATAATGCATTTGGCATGCCAAACACATTAAATTATTGATAATCAATGAGTTATGTTGATTTTTATGATTTTAATTTGTTATGATAACTCGTTAAATAACGATATGTCGTTAATGGAATTATGAAATATCGTGAGTATGATCTAAATGGATTCGCTTTTCAAGTTTTTTAAATAGGCTTGAAGTTTTCATTATATTTTAAAGTTGTTTTTTTATTCCCTTTGCCAACTTGAATCTTATAATATTGTTTTTCAATTCCATTTCTATAGCTATAAGTTAAATGGTAAGAGTTTTTAAGAAATGAGTATTTAGGATGAGTTTTAGATATCTTCATCCGTAATTCAAATGGAATTTTTATGTTTTTATAAGTTTCGTTTGTAGACAAGATGTTGCCATTGCTGTCATAATCAGCAACTATATTTACCTGTTTGTTTTTAAATACAATACAATAAGTTGCTTTTTCTGAGTCATCAAAAACAGAAGTGTCTTTTAAAATATAATTGGCTAACTTTTCTCTCCATTGTTTAACAATACTTGAAAATTGAGTTGTTGCGTTTTCTTTTAAATAAATGGAGTTTGGTTTTGCTAAACCAGCTTTGTAACTGTTTGTTGTTAAGCTTTCAGTTTCCGTTATATTTGAAACTAGAAGAGCAAGGTCATTTTGCTGTGCAATTAACTTATTTAAAGCAAATACACATACTATAGATAAAATTATAGTTCTCATAATATATTGTGTTTTTATTATTATGAATCAAAAGTATTGCGCATTTAGAATATAAAATTACCTCTAAAGTTCAATTTTATTGCTAAAAAGGTCAAAGTGTTAAAAAGAGAATTAAAACACTGAAAATTATGTGTTTAAGTGTAGTTTCCGGTATTGACTAGGTGGATATTTGTGCATTTCTTTAAAACTACGATTAAAATGTGATGTGTTTTTAAAACCACTTTCAAAACAGATGTCGTTGATATTTAATTCCGGGTCTTCAAGCAAGGTTTTTGCATACTCTAACCGTTTCTTGTTTAACCACTTTCTTGGTGTTTCTTTAAAATGATTTTGAAAGTCTCGTTTAAAAGTTGAGAGACTCTTGCCATATAATCGTGCATATTCCTCTAGGTTTAAGTCGCAATGAAAATTTTTCATCATGACATCATTTAGCGACGTTTTTTGTGTGTGAATAAGCGATTTAAAAAAACTAACTAACTCACTGTTTTCGGGATTTAAAGTAATATTAAATAGGAGTTCATTAAATTTTATTTCAACTAAATCTTTGGGAATGTTATTACCTTGATTTAAATAATTAAAAACGGATAAGAATAGTGAATTTAAAGATTCTCCAACATGTATTTCAAAAATTTGACCACTAGTTATTTCTGATTTTTTTGAGCGTAAAAGCTCTTTATGTTTTTTTACAAAGCGACTAATAAAATCGTCTGTAATAAAAAATAGCATGACACAGTAATCTACTTCAAAATACTGCTTTGTATTATAGACACCTTTATTTATAAACAATGCTTCGCCTTTTTTAATGGTATACGTCTTATTTAATGATGTCCAATCTTTTTGCCCGCTAATTACATAAGTTATAAAAGGAGTGTCTGTCCACAATTTAAAATTTTCAACTTCAAGAGGACATTTATATTCTACCAACAAAAAATTATTACCAACAAGTTTGTTATAGCGAGGGTGTTTGAGAAAATGTTTATAAATGTCTATTGCCATTGGTTTAATGTTAAATAGGACGTTCAATACCCAAAGCTTTAATCTTTGATGCTAGTGTAGTAGGAGGGAGTTGCAATAACTTTGCAGCTCCATTTTCTCCCGAAATCTTCCAGCGTGTTTGTCGTAAAGCTTTTAATATATTTTCTTTTTCTAGAAAAATAAGTTCATTTGAAGTTAATATCTTTTCTTGAGGAGCTTCTTTTTGAATTTCAATAGAATCAGAATTATTAGGAATAATTGATTGCCAATTAATGGTTCCGTTTTGTGAAACTATTACTGCACGTTCTACCAAATTTTGAAGTTCTCTAACATTCCCAGGCCAATGATATGACAATAACAATGCTTTATCGTTATCAGTTAAATTTATTATTGGTTTATTAAGTTTTTTTGAGAATTGGCTAACCATTTGCTCAGCAATCAAGCAAATATCATTTCCTCTTTTTTTAAGTGCTGGTACTTCAATAGGAAAAACATTTAATCTATAGTATAAATCTTCTCTAAATTTTCCTTCCTTAGAAAAATCAAAAAGATTTCTGTGAGTTGCTGCAATTATTCTGACATCGACCTTAACGGTTTCAGAGCTTCCAACAGGATCAAACTCTCCTTCTTGAATAATACGTAATAGTTTTGGTTGTAATTCAAGTGGCATTTCACCAATTTCATCTAAAAAAATAGTGCCCTTATCTGCTAATAAAAAACGTCCTTTCCTGTCTACAGTAGCTCCCGTAAACGCTCCTTTTTTATGACCAAACAATTCGCTTTCAATAAGATTTGCAGGAATAGCACCGCAGTTAATTCTTATTAAAGGTTTATCATTACGATTACTTTCTTTGTGAATAGCCCTTGCTACTAATTCTTTTCCCGTTCCTGTTTCACCATTTATAAGTACAGTAGCATCGGTATGAGCAACTTGTTTGATAAGACTCAACACTTTTTTCATACTCTTATCTTCAACCATGATACCATAACTACTGGTAAGCTCTTGTATTTCTTTTTCTAAATATTGTGTTTGTTTTGTGAGTAAATTAATTTTATCCTCTGCAATAAGTCGTTCTTCAATGTTTCTTAAAATAAGTGTGTAAAATGTGTCTTTTCCATTTCCATATTTACTAATAGTTCCTTCATTTAAAATTTCATTATCATTTGATCCTATAACTTTTACAATGTTAGGTAAGTACTTATTAATTGATTTTTTATCGTCTTCATCTTTTACAATACTTTCAATTAAATCAGCACTTTGGTCATCAAAGAAAAACAGAACATTACGTTGTAAAACATCATCATTACCTAATAATTTATTAGCTGATGGGTTTGTTAGTATAATTCTAAAATCATTATTAAACATAATTATGGCATCCATAGCTCCATTAATTAAGCCACTCATTTTACTATTTGTAGTTTCAATTTCAAGCTTAGAAGACGCTAAACGTTCTTGGATGGTATCTAACTCTCTATGACGCTTAATCATAACCGCTAAAATACCTTGAGCAAAACCGCTATCAGATTTCATTACATCTAAAAAGTGCTGACGTTCTATTTTTAAAACCTTAGTTTTTTCTAAAGCGCTAATAGATGCAGAGCGTGTTTCGTTATCAATTAAAGCATACTCTCCAAAACATTCACCTTTTGATAGAGTGCCATAAATATGATTTTTTTCATATACTTTTACTGAGCCATTAATTATAGCATACATGGAATTTCCAACAGTGTCTTTTTCAAAAATGGTTTCATTCTTTATATATCCTTCTTCTTTTACATTTTCACTTAAATGCTTAAGAGATTTTTTTGAAACTTCAGAAAAAAATGGGATTTCAGATAAAAATTCAATAAGGTTTTCAGGCACTTTTTTTGTATAAGGTTAAATAGTATTAGCTAAATATATTAATTATTTACTATAGTTTTATAACTTCAAATTTTTAGAGAATTATGTTTTAAAGATAATTAACTAATTTAGAGACTCCTAACACTAAACAACCAAATGTCAAAAAAAAGGTTACTTGCAGCCATCATGTTTACTGATATTGAAGGCTATACTTCATTAATGCAGCATGATGAAAAAGAAGCAGTATTGATAAGAGAGCGTCACCGAAGCGCTTTCGAAATGACTACCGAGGCATTTAACGGAGAAATTATTCAATATTTTGGAGATGGTACATTAAGTATTTTTAAGAGTACAGTTGAAGCGGTTGATTGTGCTATTGAATTACAGAAAGCTTTTTTAGAAGACCCTAAAATACCGGTGCGCATTGGTATTCATGTTGGCGATATTATTCAAACTAAGGACGATATTATTGGAGATGCCGTAAATGTAGCTTCAAGAATTGAATCTTGCGCAGTTTCTGGAAGCATATTAATTTCTGATAAAGTACATGATCAAATTAGGAGTCATAAACACATTAAAGCACAATTTTTAGATGCTTATGAGTTTAAAAATGTTGACGAAGCGATGCCTTTATTTGCCATTTCTAATGATGGATTAGTAGTGCCGAAACGAGAAGATATTAAAGGTAAATTAAAGGAAAAGAAAGCTGTATCGACTAAATCGTTTTTAAAAAAGAAAAGTAGTTTATTGTGGTTAGCATTGTTAATAGCTCTTGTTGTTTTTATCCTTAATATTAAATCGATAACTGTTACAACCAATAGCTCTGATAAGGACTTATCAATTGCCGTTTTACCGTTCGATAATTTAAGCACAGACAAAGACGCCGAATTTTTTAGAGACGGGATTACCGAGGATATTTTAACACAATTATCAAAATTGAAAGATTTGCATGTTATATCCAGGACTTCGGTTATGCAATATAAAGGGACAAAAAAAACAATACCTGAAATAGCCAAAGAGTTAGGAGTATCTTATATTTTAGAAGGAAGTATTAGAAAATATGGCACAGATATTAGAATTTCTGCGCAGTTAATTGATGCTTCTTCTGATGAGCATATTTGGGCTGAGAATTATGATAAAACATTGAGTAATATTTTTAGTATTCAAACAGAAGTTTCAAAAGAAATAGTTGATGCCTTACAAATAAATTTATCATTTGATGAACAACAAGGATTAGCCAGAATTCCTACTCAAAATATAGAAGCGTACAAATTATTTTTAGAAGGAAGAAAAGAGGCCGATAGACGAAGTAAAGAAAGTATTGCAAAAAGCATCACGTTGTATAGGGAAGCCATTGCTTTAGATCCTAATTATGCCGAAGCTTATGCCGAAATTGCGAATTCTATTTATTTAGAAACCTACTACTCCAGAAGAGACCCTAATGAAGCATCAGAACTTGCAAATGAATATTTGGATAAGGCCGAAAAAATAAACGATAAAGTTTCTAGAATTTATTCTGTAAAGGGCCTTATTCTTAATATTGAAGGCAAAAGAGAAGAAGCGGTAGAAGCTTTTGAGAAAGCTATTAAGTTATCTCCTAATGATGTTACTGCAAGGCATCAGTATTCCACTTTCTTTTATTATACAAGAAAATATGAAGAACAGTTAAAACATGCTAAAATTGCTTATACTTTAGATCCTTTGTCATTTGCAACAGCAAATAGTTATGCAACAGCTTTAGCCTTTAATCATAAATATGAAGAATCAGAGCAAGTAATGAAAAGGGTAGTAGAGCTAGGGGATGATAATAATGCTTTTGTTATTAACAGATCTTATTTTAGATTGTATTTAGATCAAAGAAAATATAAACAAGCTATAAAACCATTAAAAGAATTAGTAAAAAAAGAACCCGTGTTTAACCGTTTTTTAGGCTTTTGTTATGCGAAAACGGGAGATACAATTAGTGCTTACAAAACCATTGACGCCATAAGAAATCATAATAGAAAAAACGAAATTAGCCAGCAATTGGCTGTAGTTTATGCAGGCTTAAAAAAACGAGATAGTGTACTTTATTATTTAGATACCATACGAAACAAACAAACTAAAACCATAAGACGAGAAGTTCCAGAATTTTTCGATTTCTTGATAGGAGACCCAGACTTTACAAACATTCTTAAGTCACACAGTATTGAATACAACTACAAAGACCTAAAAGACAAAGGATAATTTTTGACACCCATTATTAAGCGTTTATTTATAAAAAAAGCAATAATTCGTATTTATTGTAACATTTTTTTTATTTGAGCGTCAAATAAGTACAATCAAAAAATAATCATCATGCGTCAAGACAATCAACTTTTAGTTATTACCCACTTAAGCCAATTAATTACTCTTATTACAGGTTTTGGTAGTTTAATATTACCATTAGTATTTTGGCTTACACAAAAAGAAAAAGTGTATCAAATGGATACACATGGCAAAAACATTATAAACTTTCAATTAAGTTTAATCGTATATGCAATAATATGCGTGCCTTTAATTTTATTATTTGGCTTAGGCTTATTAGGTTTTATAATTTTAGGAATTATATCTGTAGTTTTCCCAATTATCAATGCTATAAAAGCAAGTAATGGAGAAACACCAAAATATCCTTTATCTCTTAATTTTATTAGTTAGTTTAGTTAGTACGAGATAAGTAAAACGTTCACTTTTTAAGTGGGCGTTTTTTGTTTAAAATTTGGGCGTTACCCTATCGGGTCAGGCTTGTAGTTTATCTTGAGCGAAGTCGAAAGGTTTCAAGTCCTCGCGATCTCATCCCGATAAAAATCGGGATCGCTGTGGGCTTTCCACTGCAATCCTTAACGCGGAAATCACGTTTTATTTAAAGATTTAGTCATAATTAATACGCTCGCGTATACCACCACTAGCACGATGGATAATCACATCTGCATTACGGCGTTTAGCAATGGTTTTGGCTTTTTTTATAGCAGTACTTTGTTTCCTATGTTTAGAAGTAATACGCTTATTACCCTCTCGTCGCACAGCCCAACCCTCTTCGTAAGGCACAACATGCTGATGCCACGTTCTAGTTTTCTTGTTTGCGCTTTTAAAATAAGCATCAATAAGTTCTTTTAAAACTTGAATCCAAGATGTTGGTTTACTATTTTTTGACATAGAATATTAATTGTAAATCTAAGATACTATTATTTACTAAAAACGAAATAAAAAAAAAGCTATCGTCTTAATGGATAGAGTTCAGTAGGCACTTGCCAAAGCAATTAATTATACACGTTGTTGTAACACGTTTAATTCATTCAAATGAAATATTCTTTCATTTGAAAATAAAAATCAAACCAAATAAAAGGCTCATTAATATCAATGACCATATACTTATCAAAGATTTCCATTCAAAATAGCTGTCCTTACTAAATAAATCAAATCTATTATTTCTCTTCAATTGATAAATTAAAAGTAAGATTCCAATTCCAAGAAAAACAATTCCAGATTCAAATGAGAAATTGTCAATATAGTAAACAATAGTATCAGTGATACTTTCAAATATTTTTTTCAATGGGATTTATTTTTATACATGGTTATAAAACGTTTTTTATTCTCCCATTTAAATTAGCTGAAAAGAAATTATTGATAGAATAGTACTTAGCCCAAAATAAAAGAAAGCATTTTTTCGACTCTTAATTGTTGAATGTTTTTCACAAATTTTCATCGCCAGTTTGAAAATGAAGTTATTATTTTCATAGTAATATGCTAATAAAAAAATCAATCCTATGAGTTGAATATAAATGATTAAAAACAGATTCACTTTTAACTCTGATTGAAAATGGTAAAATGCTAATAACAGAAATATTGCTAAAATCAGTATTATCAAATAGCCATTCCAGTAGTATCTTTTATTTTTGATTTCGGAACTGTTCATTAAAATGTTTTACAAAGACTTGATATAAAAACGTTTTAATATTTTATATCTAATGCTAAACGAAGTTATCGCTTTTTTCTGACAAAGTTAATAGAGACAAAAAAAGCAGTAACCTAAATTAAGATTACCGCTTTTATATCATGAGATTCCTGTTTTCACAGGAATAAGTATTAACTATTCAACATCACTGGCATAACAAGCATTGTAATTTGTTCGCCTTCATCCAAGCCATCAATAGGCGTTAAAATACCAGCTCTATTTGGCATACTCATTTCTAACTGTACTTCATCAGAATTTAGGTTGTTTAACATTTCGGTTAAAAAACGTGAGTTAAACCCTATTTGCATGTCATCACCCTGGTAATCACATGTTAAACGTTCTTCGGCTTTGTTACTGTAATCGATATCTTCAGCCGAAATATTAAGTTCTGCACCAGCAATTTTTAACCGTATTTGATGCGTCGTTTTGTTAGAGAAAATACTAACACGACGTACAGAATTTAAAAACTGTGTTCTATCTATTGATAGTTTATTTGGGTTTTCTTTAGGAATTACAGCTTCGTAGTTTGGATACTTCCCATCTATTAAGCGGCAAATAAGCTCAGAGTTTTCAAAAGTAAATTTCGCATTACTTTCGTTATATTCTATAGTGACATCATCTTCACTAGCTGCCAAAATTCCTTTTAAAAGATTTAAAGGTTTTTTAGGCATAATAAATTCTGCCACTTGGTTGGCCTTAATGTCTTCTCGTGTATATTTTACTAATTTATGAGCATCGGTAGCAACAAATGTTAAACCTTGTGTTGAAAATTGAAAAAACACACCACTCATTACGGGGCGTAAATCATCATTTCCAGCAGCAAAAATAGTTTTGCTTATTGCTGTAGCAAGTACATCACCAGTTATAACTGTTTTACTTGGGTCCTCTAAAGCTACTGCTTTTGGGAATTCGTTTCCGTCAGCATATGCTAAAGCATATTTACCATGATTAGAGCTAATTTCAACAGTATTATTATCTTCAACCACAAAAGTTAAAGGTTGCTCAGGAAACGTTTTTAAAGTATCTAGTAATAAACGTGCAGGAATTGCAACACTACCTTTACTATCGCTTTCTACATCTAAAGAAGAAGCCATTGTAGTTTCTAAATCACTTGCAGAAACAGTTAATTTAGAGTGATCTAATTCAAATAAAAAATTATCTAAAATTGGTAAGGTATTCGAGCTATTAATTACACCTCCTAAAACCTGTAATTGCTTTAATAAATAGGTACTTGATACTATAAATTTCATGTATTTATAATGTGTTTAATTTTCAATAAATGCTACTTACAAATATATTCCATACGGATTAATATAAGAAACAAACTTATTAACATTTAAGTCGTATATTTTTTCTTTCTAAAGTAATTAAAAGCAAAACCAAATAAAGCTAATAATACTAATGGTAATGCTATATTTATGAGTTGCCATTTCGTTTTTTGAATCGCTATTTTTTGCTGATCCAAAAATGCCACTGCAATTTCTTTTGATCGAATGTTTATAAGTCCATTATCGTCTAGCAAATAATTAACAGCATTGAGTAAAAATTCTTTGTTGCCATAAGTTTGTCCAGTCCATCTATCAAACCCTAATTCTTGCGGTACATTTTTTGCCACATCGTTTTTAATCACATCGCCATCAGCTATAACAATCATTTTGGTTAAAACGCTTTTGTTTCTTTCTTCTGAAAGATTAAAAGGTTTTATACGGTTATTATAAACACTTGTAAATTCACCTTCTAATAAAACGGCTAGAGGTTGATTTCCCTTGTTAAATGATGCAGGATTTTGCTCTTGGGTTACAACTTCTAAACTTATTTCTTTAGGCGTGCCTTCTAATTTTGTAAGCGGAGCACTTTCTAAAAGAATAGTTTTATTAATGTTGTTTTTTAAGGTGTCAATTTGATTTGCGAAATCGAATTTCACGAGGTTTAAATTATTAACAATAGGATGCTTACTATTTGAAGAAGCAAGTGGCGAGTATGGCCATCTTAAATTTTGAAACTGCGAGTCACTACCTTCTCCAATAGCCAAAGTAATGGGAGCAGAGTACAATGTGCTTACCATAACAGGATTAATGCGAACCCCATATTTGAAGAAGAAATCGTTTAAATTCAGATTTCTAGGAATGGCCAAATTAGATCCTGAAGCATTATATAAACTATCTTTCTCTATAGCAACATTATCAACAAGCCAAAGGCTTTTTCCGCCATTCATTGTAAATTGATCTAAAACTAATTTTTCTTTTTCAGAAAACGCTTCGGTTGGTTTTGCAGAAATAATTAAATCAAATTTATTTAAATCGCTAAGTGTTTTTTGTGGATTACTTGCAACACTATCTAAAGTAAAAGGCGCAATAAAATAGTACTCATTAATTTTTTTTATAAAGTCTGCAATGTATTTATCTTCTAATTGATTATTACCTTTTAAAACGGCAATTTTTTTCTGCTTGGGCGTTGTTAATTTACTAAAACCATCTGTAAATGCATATTCTAAATGCTGCACCGAGTTACTTACTAATTCTTGCTGCGAGGCGCCAATTTTATTTTTAACCAAAGGAATGGTAATGGTAACATCATTATAACTTGCTAGAGCCCAAGGGAAAATAATAGCTTGAGACGATTTTCCGCTTTCTTGTACACTTAATTGCATAGGTGTAAGTCCACGTTGTGTAAGTTGCTGAATGTTACGTTCGCGAGTCGCTTCGTCTTCTAAAGGGTTTATAAAATTGAAATTAATATTATTGTTTTCTTCTGAAAATTCTTCAAGTAATTGTTTGGTTTCTCTTTGAAGGCGTTTAAATTCAGATGGAAAACCATCACCTTTTAAAAATACATCAACAATAATTGGAGAATTAATGGCATTAATAATTTGTTTTGAAGCTTCGCTTAATGTGTAACGATTATCTTCAGTTAAATCAAAGCGTTTATGAATTGATGAAGAGAAAACATTTAAACCTATTAAACTTAACAATATAATTGAAATACGTTGCCACTCTTTTTTATTAATTTTTTGTGTTTTAATTGCTGTAACCGTTAGCATTATAAAGAATAACGTTACACTTAAAAAGTATAAGATATTGCTTGTGTCAAGTACGCCACGACTCATACTTTTAAAATGATAACTCATACCTAATTGCTCAACAAACGCACTAGACGTAACATCTGAAATACCTTCAAAACCAATATAAAACAGGAAACAAAGAAAAACAGCGCTAATAAATGCCACAATTTGATTATCAGTAATAGCAGAACAAAAGATACCAATTGCGGTATAAGATGCCATTAAAAAAAGCAATCCAAAGTAAGACCCAAGTGTGCTACCCATGTCTAAATTTCCAACAGGGTTTCCCAGTTGATAAACAGTGTAAACATAAAGTACTGTTGGTAAAAGCGCGATTAAAATTAAAACAAAGGCACCAAAATATTTACCTAAAACGATGTTTGTATGAGAGATTGGTTTTGTAAGTAGTAACTCTAAAGTGCCTTGTTTTTTTTCATCCGAAAAGCTGCGCATGGTAACCGCAGGGATTAAGAAAATTAATATCCAAGGTGCTAATAAAAAGAAAGATGATAAATCTGCAAACCCATAATCTAGAATATTAAATTCTCCTTTAAACAACCATAAAAACAAGCCGTTTAACAAAAGGAATATTGCAATTACCAAATACCCTATTGGTGATGCAAAAAACGAGTTTATTTCTTTTTTTAAAATTGCTAACATTTATTTTATTTTGTACGTCATTACGAGGAGCATAGCGACGTGGTAATCTTTTTTATATTTACGAGATTACCACAACAAATTTATTAATTTGTCTCGCAATGACGATTAATTTGTTGCTTATTTCAAACTTTCGAGCTTATCAACACTCCAAGCTTCCGGACTTGCATTAAAAAGTGGTTTGGTTTTACTCCAAACGTTTTTAAATAAATCAGATTGTCTGTAAGTTTCTAAATCATCTTCAGAATTCCAATAGCTATAAGTGAAAAATATATTCGTATTATTTTTATCTCTATATAATTCTAAAAAATTACAGCCATTAAACCCTCTGATTTTATCTTTATTGGCATCAAAGTTTTTAAGAAATTCTTCAATATCTGTTTCATTAAAACTCATCTTTACAATTCTTACAAACATTAAATTATTCTTTAATAAAATTAATACTTACAGCATCCATAATACCTAATCCCATTAAGGATGATGCACTACCAACTGTAGTAGTGTTACTTTTATAAAGTGCTATTTCTAAAAAACCACCAGAGTTAAAAACTACGAGACCTCTACCTTCATCATGCCTTTTTTCTTCTGGAATTTCAAAGTTTACAATATCGCTATATTTTGAGAAAATGCTTTTAAATTTATAATTACGTGCCGAAATCTCAAAAGCTCTTCCTTTTTGAATAGTTTCAAAAAAACCATGTTTTATGTTAGTAACTACATTACCATAATTATCTATGTAAATAACACTACCAATAATTTGGCTTTTATCTTCATTAACATAGGGAACAATATTTTTAATAGGTTTTATTTCGGTAATGGCTTTGCCAATAATATCAAGCGTGCCACCACGCGCTATATGGCAAGCCACTTTTACAAACACATCTAAAACAGGAAAACTGGTTTGTATTTTATCATGTATATTAATTTCAACAATTTTTTCAGGAGCAATTTCAGAACAAATCATACTCATAATCCCATTATTGGCACATATAAAAAAGTGATCGTCTAATTTTATTGCAATATGTTTATTTTCAGGATTTATTTCAGAATCAATTCCAATAATATGTATGGTGCCTTTTGGGAAGCTATTATATGCATTTTGAATTATATAAGCCGCTTCTGGAATACTAAAGGGCGATACAGAATGAGAGATATCAACAATTTTAACATCTGGTAGTTCACTGTAAATAGCGCCTTTTGTTGCGCCAGCAAAGTGATCTTTTTCACCAAAATCTGTTGTTAAAGTTATTATCGCCATTGGCAAAATTGTTGATATGTTTTTAATGTTAGGTCACTCAAATTTATGTATTTTTGAGCTTTATGAATGTGTTTTACAAACCTACATAAATTTTCGTTTTCGTTTTTATATTTTAAATGAAAATTATAACATTAAACATACGCTTTTGAACGAAATTATTATTGAACTTGAAGAAATTACTCCAAAAGAATTTTTTGGAGCTCAAAATGCCAACATCGAACTTCTAAAAAAGTACTTCCCAAAATTAAAAATTGTTGCACGCGGAAATAAAATTAAAGCCTTTGGTGATGAAGAATTGCTTGAGGAATTTGATAGACGTATTTCTATGCTACTAAAGCATTTTGGAAAGTATAATAAGCTTGATGAAAACGTAATTGAACGCGTGTTAACAAGCCAAAGTAGTGATGATTATACCACCTCTAAAGCAAGTGGAGAAACCATAGTACATGGTGTAGGAGGAAAATTAATTAAAGCGCAAACCGCAAACCAACGCAAAATGGTAGAGCTTATGCGTAAAAACGATATGGTTTTTGCCATTGGTCCTGCAGGTACAGGTAAAACGTATACTGGTGTTGCCTTGGCAGTACAAGCTTTAAAAAACAAAGAAGTTAAACGTATTATTTTAACACGTCCAGCGGTAGAAGCAGGGGAGAACCTTGGTTTTTTACCTGGCGATTTAAAAGAAAAATTAGATCCATACATGCAACCACTTTATGATGCGTTGCGCGATATGATTGCAGCAGAAAAGTTAGCAAGTTATATTGAAAAAGGGACTATTCAAATAGCGCCATTGGCCTTTATGCGTGGCCGTACGCTAGATAATGCCTTTGTTATTTTAGATGAAGGGCAAAACACCACACATGCCCAAATGAAAATGTTTTTAACGCGTATGGGTAAAAACGCAAAGTTTCTATTAACAGGAGATCCTGGACAGATAGATTTACCGCGTCGTACCATTTCTGGATTAAAAGAAGCCTTACTGATTTTAAAAAATGTTGATGGTGTAGGCATGATATTTTTAGACGATAAAGACGTTATTCGTCATAAACTCGTTAAAAAAGTTATCGCAGCATATAAAAGTATAGAAAACGTAGATTAATTTTTAGAAGCTATTTCCCGCTTTCAGTTATATCTTTTTTGTAAAAAACAAAAAAGGATGCCACTTCAATCGGGGCTAGGGCTTTTTAGATAAAAACAATGAAACGTCATTGCGAGATAAATTAATAAATTTAAAGCCTGTACTGAGCGCAGTCGAAGTATGGCAATCTGTTAAAAAGGAAGAGATTACCACGTCGCAAAAAAATGCTCCTCGTAATGACGATAACAAATAAACAAATCAACTCATAAACGAATAGACAATAATGAGTAATACTATAATAGACACCAACTTTAATTTTCCAGGACAAGAAAGTGTTTACAAAGGAAAAGTAAGAGAAGTATATAATATAAAAAACGAGCAATTAGTAATGATTGCTACCGATAGATTATCAGCGTTTGATGTGGTGATGCCAAAAGGAATCCCGTACAAAGGGCAAATACTAAACCAGATAGCCACTAAAATGATGGCAGCTACTGAAGATTTAGTACCAAATTGGTTAACCGCAACACCAGACCCAAATGTGGCTGTTGGTCATTTGTGTGATACTTTTAAGGTAGAAATGGTTATTCGTGGTTACATGTCTGGTCATGCAGCACGCGAATACAAATTAGGCAAGCGTATCCTTTGTGGTGTACCAATGCCAGAAGGCATGAAAGAAAATGATGCTTTTCCTGAGCCTATTATTACGCCAGCTACTAAAGCAGAAATGGGAGACCATGACGAAGATATTTCTCGTGAAGATATTTTAAAACGTGGCATTGTATCTGAAGCCGATTATGTTGTTTTAGAAGATTATACACGCAAATTATTTCAACGCGGTTCTGAAATTGCAGCTTCAAGAGGCTTAATTTTAGTTGACACCAAATATGAGTTTGGAAAAACCAAAGAAGGTAAAATTGTATTGATTGATGAAATACATACACCAGATTCCTCACGTTATTTTTATGCTGATGGTTACCAAGAGCGTCAAGATAACGGAGAAGCCCAAAAACAACTCTCTAAAGAGTTTGTGCGCCAATGGTTAATAGCTAATAACTTTCAAGGTTTAGAAGGGCAAACGGTACCTTTTATGAGTGATGAATATATTGAAACAGTTAGCGAGCGTTATATTGAACTTTACGAAAACATTACTGGAGAAACTTTTGTAAAAGCTGATGTATCTAATATTCAAGAACGCATTGAAACTAATGTTTTGGAGTATTTAAAATAGAAATTTCACAGATTTATAAAACAAAGACTTTACAGAAATGTGAGGTCTTTTTTTTATTGAGTTTTGGAGTTATGCTTAATGTGTTTGTGTATGATTACTGACGTGTTTAAGTAACTAACTTACTAAAAATGGAACGAAATAGAGGAAAATCCGTAGGATTTTCTAAGTAAGCGAGAACCAAGCAATTATTTTTACACGGTGTTATAGGGCGTTTTTTATTATCTCTTCTTTATAATTAATAATATCTTTGTCCGACACATTAATTTTGGTTAAAAAATCATTTGCCCAGACTTTAGAAACAGGATGTGATTTTGCCAGTATTCTTAAAGCAATAGTTAATTCTTTCTTACTGTTTTCACTTTGTTTCTCACTTGATACGAACCTCTGAACTGTTTTAAACATAAGCCTTCTGCAAATTTATTATAATCACTTTCAGTCAGTCTTGATTTTGCACGTTTCAGACTTGTTTCATTATAATTCTTTATCTCTAAATTATTTGGGGTAATTTGTAACGCTCTATAATACCAGCTATTAAGAAAGTTATACCATTCTTTATCAAAATGTGAATAATGTTTATTATAATATTCGACTTTAGTAAATAGTGAATTCCAGATTTCGGTATCATTATAATTTTCTTTGACATTAATAGATAATAATATTATTTCACGATTAAGTCTATTCTTACTTGCAAAAACAGTGTCAATTTTTGCTAATTCACTAAATAACAATTTATTTATTTCATCATTAGAAAGGTTGTTATAAGATTTACCATATAAACCTTTTGGAGTCTCAAATGCAAATGACATAAGTCCACTAATAAATTTATCGATTCTTTCTTTGCCATATAATTCTGAATATTTATTCCTGTTTACGATAACAAATTTGCTTAAAGGAGAGAAAATTGAATAGGAGTAGTTCTCAATTAGGTGAAAGTATTGTGGCATATACCATTTATCCTGAGGAATGTCCTGAAAATAATCAAATAGAAGTGAGTCCTTTTCAATTGGACTTAAATAACCAACAAAGGAACTAAATTCAGTAATATCTTGTATGTTTAATTCATAATCAGATAAAGAATTCGGAATCGTATTATATGAAAATTCTTCATTTACAACTGTATAACCTAATTCTAAAAACTCCGTAGGTCCTTTATACCCAACATGCTTAAGTTCGATTTCTAATTGAGGAGATAAAAATAATAATGTTGGGTAGGCTTTAACTTCAAACTTATTTGCCAAAGTAATACCTTCTCCTCTTTCAGCGTCATATTTAAGACAAATAAAATTCTTGTTGTAGAAGTCTCCAATTATTGAATCTGTAAAAACGAAGTTATCCATTTTTTTACATGGTCCACACCAAGATGTTGAAAAATCTATGAATATTGGTCTATTCAGTTCTTTAGAGATTTTAATGGCTTCTTCAAAAGATTCTGAGTAAAATTCAATTCCTTTTATAGAATGATTTTGTTTTTTTGTTTTATTACCACAACTAAATAAAATTAGAGAAGCTAAAATAAATAGTAAGTTTTTCATAATTTAAATTGGATTGGGTGAAGGTTAAATGCCCTATAACGATTTGATATGAAATCGTTTCAATGTTTTATATCTACCGATACTGAAACAAGTTCAGCACAAGTAAGCGAAGTTAGAATTTTCTTATCAAAGCATCAATACGAAGTTGTACGTATTTTTTAATTGCACTAGTTATTAGTAGTTACTTTAGTTAATTGCATTGGAGAGTCAATACCCTTAAGTTGTATGACTTCATTATTCTCGTTAAGAATAAATTGAATTCTCTCTTTTATTCCATCCACAATAAAAATAGTATCACCCTTTGGAATTAATTTAAAATTGACATTATTTCCAGTTATTTTAGCATAAAGACCTGTTGCTCTAACAGAAATTGTAATTTCTATCGTAGCATCTTTGTAAGTGCCAGCATATTTTTCATAATCATTGGCGTCTATTGTTTCTTTGCTTTTATTTTGCGGTAAAAAATCAATAACTTTATCATAATTAGACGGAGCAATGTGCTTTGAGTTATTTTCTTTTAAATAATTTAGAGCCGCTATATATGCTTTAGTAAAGGCTTCCTCACTTGATGTCTTAATATTTGGAATAACACCAACTTGTTCAAAACTAGTTTTTGTAATCGCATTTATTGTAGTTTCAGAAGCTATGCTTACTGAAAACCTTTCAGAAACTTTATGTGACATGGCACCATTGCCTGCGCCTCTAGTTGTTTCTCCAATTATAGTCGCTCTTTTTAAATGCTTTAGCATATAAGCTAAAGACTCTGCAGCAGAAGCACTACGGCTATTTACTAAAATATATAGAGGGAGATTTGGCAGTTTCTTTCCTGGAATATCTTTAGATGTCCAAATACCATGTCTTTTATTTTCATATCTATAATAGTAATCTGAAAGGTGAATGGGCTCACCATCAAATAAATAACTAATTAGATATGCGACTATAGCTTCAAAGCCACCACTATTATTTCTAACATCTATAATTAAAGCATCTGTATTTTTTAATGTATTGAATGAAGCTGTAATCACTTTTTTTGCTTCTTCAAAGTGACCCCAATTTGTAAAATGATTAATCTTTAAATAGCCAATATTCCCATCGAGGACTTTAATTTCTTGAAATCCATAATTACTCCAAGCGCCCTTTGGATCTAACCTTTTAATTATTTCTTTGTTTTGCGAACTAGTATTTAATGAATTAAAACTAACACTCATATGTAAATCTCCATTTACAGACCTTAAATCACTTGTTAGTTGACGTGCAAATTCTTCAGGCTGAGTAATCTTATCATAAGCTCCATTTTTTAGCTTTGAAGTAATAATATGACTCATTTCTTTTCCTTTTTCTAAAGAGACATAATATAATTTTACCAATTTAGAAATGGAATCTACAACAGTTGTTGTTTCTTTTTTAGTAAGTGGTTTTATTGTTTTCTCTTGAGCAGTAATAGTTTGAGTTATAAAGAACGCGAAAACTAAAATTGTAATGCTTAAAATTGTTTTTAATTGTACTGATTTTATTGATTTCATATGAAGACGTATCTAATTTTAAAACAAAAATAGATAAGTATAGATTTATAAAATAGTATGAGATTAGCTTGTAGATGTTAAAATTTACGGAAGTGACTCGGAAGGAAACCTGTCATTATTTTAAAGTTCCTAATAAAATGACTTTGGTCTGTAAAGCCGCAGCAGAAAGCAATTTCAGAAAGCGACATTTGTGTGTTTTTAATTAACTCAATGCTTTTGTCTATTTTTAATTTACGCTGATATTCTCCAAGTGTATAAGAAAAATATTTTCTAAAAAATTTCGAAATAGTTACTGGATGTACACCAACAATTTCCGACATTTCGTTTAGTGATAATTGTTCATCCCAACGGTCATTCAGCAATTCTATTAATAATTTTATCCATTGCGGTAAATCTTTGTTATTTAAACTTTTAGATTTTGAAACTAGTTCTAGTAAAAGGCTTTTTACATGAGGCCGACTAGCCTTACTATTAATTAAAAGTTCCTGCTGTATTTTGAGGATTATTGTTTTTGCATCAATATTGTTTTGAATAGCTAGTTTAACATCGTACTCTGGTAAATCATACATTTTTAAGAAAGCACTACTAATTTCGATATTTGCGCTTTTGGAAACTATTTCTGTAGAAACCCAACGATGTTTTTCTTCAGCATGATAAAAAAAGATACTTCCTTTCTTTTCAGTATATCTAGATTCTTTAAGTGTATCTGCTTTCCCTCCTTGAAATACAAAGCATATGTGAAGGTTTTCATGATAATGCCATTCGGGATTATTTTTTTTGATAGAATAATGTGTATTCGTAATAATGCTGCCATCAATTTCAAAGCTGCTTATGATATCACCTGTATATTCCCCTTTTTTTAATATGTCCATTAAATTATTTTGCTTTCTTACGAGACTTGCTAGCCTTAGCCAAAGGGTTAAATGTTAAACACAAATCTACCCAGTAACTTAAATCATCTTCAGTATCAAAACCATCTGGTGTTACAAAAATATAACCGCGCATGGGTCGACCAGTAAAATCCATGGGTAAACATTCAGGTTTTTCTAATTCATTTAAATAAACGTCTTCACCTATACGAGCCATTAATAAACTATCTCCATATTTCTTATCAATATGGATACCACAAAGCATTTTATTATCCACTTTAAAGCACAAACCGCCCATCATTTTTAACTCATCAAAATGTATGTGTTTGTCTTTTAAATGTTGCCTAATTCTATCTGCTAAAAATTCATCGTAAGCCATAAACTATAATTTAAAAAAATATTACTAGTAAATTTAATACATTTATAGCTTAAACTAACAACACTTTATGGAACAACTTAAACAACTTACTGCAGATTTTTCTAGTGCAGTTTGGGGTTTGCCGTTACTTATATTACTTATTGGTGGCGGTTTGTATTTACTTATTCGTTCAAGATTTGCAACATTTCGCTTGCTTGGTCATGCTATTCAAGTACTTCGTGGTAAATATGATGACCCAAACGATCCTGGACAGATTAGTCATTTTCAAGCATTAACAACAGCTTTGTCATCTACCATTGGTATGGGAAATATTGCTGGAGTTGCAGTAGCAATTTCTATTGGTGGTCCTGGAGCAGTATTTTGGATGTGGGTAAGCGCAGTAGTTGGGATGTCTACCAAGTTTTTTACTTCAACATTAGCAATTATGTTTAGGGGAAAAGACAGTGCAGGCGAATTACAAGGCGGACCCATGTATTTTATTATGGAAGGCTTAGGTAAATCATGGAAACCATTAGCAATTATGTTTAGTGTTTGTGGTTTAATAGGCGCATTACCAGTTTTTAATGTCAATCAACTCACTCAAGCTGTTAATGATATTTTGCTTAAACCTAATGGGTTTGAGATTGGGTTTACATCAAATTTAATTGTTGGATTGGTATTAGTTAGTATTACTGGTGTTGTTATTCTTGGTGGTTTAGGGCGTATAAGTAAAACAGCATCTAAAATGGTACCTTCAATGGTATTACTTTATTTTATTTCTGTACTGATTATTTTAGCTGTAAATATTGAAACGGTTCCTAAATATTTTGCAATGATTTTTACTGATGCTTTCGCAGCAAATAATTTTAAAGGTGATGCTTTTTTTGGTGGCCTTGTTGGAGGACTAATATTATTAGGAATTAAACGAGGCGCTTTTTCAAACGAAGCTGGTATTGGTACAGCACCATTAGCACATGGTGCAGCTAAAACTGATGAGCCAGTTCGCGAGGGTTTAGTGGCTATGTTAGGACCAGCGATTGATACATTAATTGTTTGTACACTTACAGCGTTGGCTATTTTAGTAACAGGTGTTTGGGAAACAACTTCTGATAATGGCGTGAGCTTAACAGCATCTGCTTTTAGTGAGGCTATACCAGGATTTGGAAAATATTTGTTATTGGTATGTATTGCAGTGTTTAGTATATCTTCACTATTTTCATATTCATATTACGGATCAAAATGTATGTCGTTTTTAATTGGTGCGGATAAAAAACACTATTATAATTACTTTTATATAGTGAGCATTATTCTAGGAGCGACAACAAGTTTAGACATGATGATAAACCTTATAGATGGAGTATTTGCTTTAATGGCTATACCAACTATGCTGTCAACTATCATACTTGCGCCAAAAGTTGTAAAAGAGTTATCTGCTTATAAAAAACGTTTAAAAGAAAATAAATTATGACCAACAAAAGTAAACCTAAAGCCTATTGGAAAGAAAACATTAGGTATGTTCTCATATTGCTAGTTATATGGTTTTTGGTGTCATTTGGTGCTGGAATCATTTTTAAGGATGCTTTAAACGAAATTAAAATTGGAGGATTTAAACTAGGGTTTTGGTTTGCACAACAGGGCTCTATGTATGTGTTTGTAATTCTCATTTTTGTATATGTTCGCTTGATGAATAAATTAGATAAAAAGTATGGTTATGATGAATAGTTTATTGATAGCAGAACAAGTAAGCGTTCAAAATTGGACATATATTTTAGTAGGTTTAACATTTACTTTATACATAGGTATTGCTATTTGGTCCAGAGCAGGATCAACTAAAGAATTTTATGTTGCAGGTGGAGGTGTTTCCCCCTTGGCCAACGGTATGGCAACTGCTGCCGATTGGATGAGTGCAGCTTCTTTTATTTCAATGGCAGGAATTATATCTTTTGCTGGTTATGATGGTGCCGTGTATTTAATGGGTTGGACCGGAGGTTATGTGTTGTTAGCTTTACTTCTAGCACCTTATTTAAGGAAGTTTGGAAAATTTACAGTGCCCGATTTTATTGGTGATAGATACTATTCCAATACAGCACGTACAGTTGGTGTGTTTTGTGCGCTTTTAGTGTCATTTACTTATGTAGCTGGACAAATGCGAGGCGTTGGATTAGTGTTTTCTCGTTTCTTAGAAGTTGATATTAATACAGGTGTAATTATAGGAATGATTATCGTATTATTCTATGCGGTTTTAGGCGGTATGAAAGGCATTACATATACGCAAGTTGCACAATACTGTGTGTTGATTTTTGCTTTTATGGTACCAGCCATTTTTATTTCTATACAAATGACAGGAAACCCGATTCCACAATTAGGATTTGGTAGTGAATTAGCAGATGGCTCAGGAACTTACTTACTTGATAAATTAGATGGTTTAAGCACTGATCTTGGTTTTGCTGAATATACTGAAGGCTCAAAACCTTTAATTGATGTGTTTGCAATAACATTAGCATTAATGGTTGGTACAGCAGGATTACCACATGTTATTGTGCGTTTCTTTACAGTTAAACGTGTTAAAGATGCTCGTAAATCTGCAGGTATTGCATTATTGCTTATTGTGATCTTATATACAACAGCACCAGCAGTTTCTGTTTTTGCAAGAACAAATATGATTGAAACGGTTTCAAATCAACCTTATGCTAATGTGCCTGAATGGTTTAAAAAATGGGAGACTACTGAATTAGTAGTGTTTAATGATAAAAACGATGATGGGCTTATTAAATATTTATCTGGTGATGCATTTTTGAGAGGAGAGGATGGTAAATTTGATTTTAAGAAACCTAATCCAAATACAAAAAATGAGTTGTATGTAGATAGGGATATTATGGTTTTAGCTAACCCAGAAATTGCTCAATTACCAAATTGGGTTATAGCTTTAGTAGCTGCTGGGGCTTTAGCAGCAGCATTATCTACGGCAGCAGGATTATTATTAGTTATTTCAGCATCAGTTTCTCATGATTTAATTAAGAAAATGATAAATCCAAAGATTTCAGAAAAAGGCGAATTGGTAGCTGCACGTTTATCAGCAGTTGTTGCTGTTTGTGTTGCTGGTTATTTTGGAATTAATCCTCCTGGTTTTGTTGCAGCGACTGTAGCATTAGCTTTTGGTTTAGCGGCAGCCTCATTTTTTCCGGCAATTATTTTAGGAATTTTTTATAAGCGAATGAATAAGGAAGGGGCTATTGCAGGTATGGTAGTTGGTATTACTGCTATGTTGTTATATATGATTAAGTATAAATTAGGCTGGTTTGATGAAGTTGTTCCAGATAAAAGTGAATGGTGGTTTGGTATTTCGCCCGAAGGCTTTGGTACGGTAGCTATGTTACTTAATTTTATAGTATCTATTACAATTATGAAGTTTACCAAAGCACCTCCAAAAGAAGTCCAAGACATTGTTGAAAATATTAGAATACCAAGTGGAGCAGGAGAAGCTGTAAATCATTAAAGACCATAGGTCTTTTTTGCACTTTCAATTTGCTGTTCTTCTGTTGTTTCAGGATATAAAATATATTTTGGCGCAAGTATGGGTTTGATGCTTTCTACTTTTATTTTTGTTATGGTAGAAAATGGAAATTTCCCTTCTGCCATTTTTAGCAAAACAGTTTCCATACTAGAAAAAGTTTTATCTTTTTTATCAATAATAAACCCTTTTCCTTTTACTTGATAGCCTTTTTGAACAAAAACATCAATAAAGCTTACACATACATTCGAGTTTTGCTTAATGTTTTTTAAGGTTTGAGGAGAAGCAATATTTGCAACTATGATATAATTTTCATCATAATAATTAAAAATCTCTTTTGGTGAGACATTAGGAATATTATTAATTGAAGCTGTTGCTAACCAGCATAAAACACTTTTATCTATACATTTTTTTACTTTCGTGGTAAGCATATTATATATTATTTGTTAAAAATACGAGTTATAAATACGTCTGTCTACTACAGCAGAAAGAATTAAAGAAGTTGTCAATTCACCAAAATGTGATAATGTAATATTTAGCTCTTCTAAATGTCTTGTGTTTCTAACATTGGCTTTCATCATTAAACAGTCATTACCGGTTAGTTTGTAGCATTCGGTTATTTCTGGTTTTGTTTTAATGAATTTATGAAATTTTTCTACCTGTCCGAAACGGATTTTTGCAGATATAAATACGCCCATTGAGTATCCAATAGCTTCCATTCCTAATTTAACTTCATAGCGATTAATTATACCTGCATCTTCCATTTTTTGAATGCGTTCAGCAACCGAAGGTGATGAGAGTCCTACTTTCTTTGAAAGCTCAGTTAAAGGCATTCTTGCATTTAATTGTAATTGTTCTAATATTAGCCAATTTATTTTATCTACATTCATAATTTAGGTATTAATTATAATAAACATTTAAAAATAAGGTGAATATTTAATTATTCAAAATATATTAATTTTTTATAATACTTCTGTTGTCTAATTTTGGTATAGAAAATATGTTCAATTTAAAACCTTGTATTACTAATTATAATACAACTGATGCTCATCTAGATGAATTAATAAACTTGCTAAATAAAAAGCGAGCTATTTATAAAAAAGAACATAATTTAGTAACTGTTTAAATAAAAAAAATAATGACTACAAAAGATTTAAAACAAAGCGAATACAATGAATATTATGAAAGATATATTAATAAAGTATCAAATAATATTACATTAATTGAAGGCTTTAAAGTTGGAGCAGATAATGTATTACAGTTTTTTCAATCCATTCCATCAGGTAAACTTAACTATAAATATGCAGAGGGCAAATGGAGTGTAAAAGAGGTTTTTCAGCATTTAATTGATACTGAGCGTGTATTTATGCACCGTTGTTTTAGAATCGCACGTCATGACGATACAGCACTAGCTGGTTTTGATCAAAACATATATGTTGAACCTTCGCAAGCTAGTAATAAAAGTATTGAGTCTCTTATTGAAGAATTTAAAGCTGTTAGACAAAGTTCAATATTATTATTGCAAAGCTTAAAACAGGACGATTTAGAATTCATAGGTAATGCTAATAATAGTGCTATGTCTGCTAGAGCAGCAGCTTTTACTGTTATTGGTCACGATATTTGGCATATGAGTGTTATAAAAAAACTCTATTTGTAAAAATCAATTTATGCGTTTATAATAGTAACTTTTCTTTTTACTATAACAAACACTATAAATGACAAAATGCCAAAAATAGAAAACCCAATAAATAATGGTAGTACCGATGTGGAAACAAAACCACCAATATAGTTTGCAATTGGTACTGCCATTACTGTTGAAATAAATCCATTTATTGCTGCACCAATACCAGCTATATGACCAAGAGGTTGCATAGCTAAAGCACGTAAATTCCCAAATAAAAACCCAACTGCAAAAAATTGTAAAGCAAAAAAGGTTAATAAAACAGCTATACTTGGGTTTTCTCCAGAAGAGAACATAACTACGTATAAAATTGATATAATAGCGTAGGCTATACAGGAAACATAAGCAATTTTCATCATGCCATATTTAACTACAAATTTACTGTTTAAAAAAGTTGCTAAACCAACCGAAATAGCTAAACTCGCAAATATATAAGGAAACATTTCTGCCAGGTTATACTGCTCTTGAAAAATTTGTTGTGAAGTGCTTAAATAGACCATAAATGATCCAGTAATAAAACCAGATATAAACGTAAATGCTACAGCATCTTTATGTTTAAAAAACTCTTTTGTGCCATCAATAAAAAGATGGCTTGTAAATTTTATTCGCTTTTCTTTTTCCAATGTTTCAGGCTGTCTTAACCAAAACCAAATCATTATTAAAACACCAAAGAATAAATTGAAATAAAATACAGATTCCCAATTGTAAAGATTAATTAAAAACTGCCCCAAAGTTGGAGCTACCACAGGAACTAAAATAAAAAACATAACTACTATTGATAGTATTTTAGCCATATAATTACCACTATAAGAATCTCTTATCATAGATATACTTAAACTTCTGGGAGATGATAATCCAACACCTTGCAATACTCTACCTAGAATCATCATTTCAAAACTTTTAGTAGTAACGCAAATAATGCTAGCTATTATAAAAACTATAAACCCAATATATACAATAGGTTTTCTTCCAAAGCTGTCAGATAATGGCCCAAAAAGGAGTTGTCCAAACCCTAAGCCTAAAAATATCATCGTAATTAAAAGTTGATTGTTGGCTGGATTTGTAACACCCAAAGCACTTCCTATTTCTGGTAAGGCAGGTAATAAAGCGTCTATAGATAAAGCAACAATAGACATTAATGACGCCATTAAAGCTACAAATTCAAATTTGAAAGTGTTATTATTTTGCATTGGGCAAAAATAAGTTAATTTAATGTCGTAAAAGGGTATTTTATATTAATTTGAAATATTAATATTCTTAAATTTGTTTATCAATTAAAAAGGCATGGGTACAGAAACATTAATAAAAATATTTAAAAGGGATTTAGATAGGTTAAAAGGTGAAATTGAATCTTATAATGATGAAAAAAATCTTTGGGTTTTAAAAGATGGTATTAGCAATTGTGCTGGTAATTTATGTTTACATTTAGTAGGAAACCTTAACCATTTTATTGGAGCAGAATTTGGAAATTCGGGTTATGTAAGACAAAGAGATTTAGAGTTTTCACTAAAAGATGTACCAAGAGCTGAGTTAATAAAGCAAGTAAACGAAGTTAAGTTTATTGTTGAGAAGACTTTAAAAACCCTAACACAAGATGACTTACAAAAAGAATACTCGCGTCGCGCTTCTGAAGACAAAATGACTACAGAATTTTTCTTAACACATTTAATAGCACATTTAGCTTATCATTTAGGACAAATAAATTATCATAGACGTTTATTAGATGCATAGAATGATTCCAGAAAAAAAACAACCACTTTTAAAATACATCAGTAAATATATAGCCTTAACAAAAGAAGAAGAAGGCATATTATTATCTAAAACAACTTATAGAAAGTATTTAAAAAATCAATATATCGTTCAACAAGGCGATATCTGTAATTATGAATGTTTTGTATTATCTGGATGTACAAAAACGTTTCATTTAGATAATGAAGGTCAAGAACATATCGTTATGTTTTCTATAGAAGACTGGTGGACCTCAGATATAGGAAGTTTTATAACCCAAACACCTGCTGATTATAGCGTACAATGTATTGAAAACACAGAAGTGATTCAATTTTCACATGATGATATTGAAGATATATATAAAGAAATCCCAAAGTTAGAACGTTTCTTCAGGCAAATCATTGAACGCGCATTAGTGGCTTCACAAAAAAGAATTGTTAGAAGTTTCAGCCTTACAGCTAAAGAGCAATATTTGCACTTTAAAAAACAATATCCAAAAATTGAACAGCGCATTCCTCAGTATATGATTGCATCTTACCTTGGTATTACTAAAGAGTTTTTAAGTAAAATTAAAAGCCAAATCATTTTAGGTCAATAAAAGTTAATCTAGATTAACATCTTTTCATAATCTACCTTATTTTATTCAATAATAATGTTTTAGACATTTGTAGTATAAATATTTAAAACAAAAATGATGAATACATTAATTGAAAAAATTAGTACAATAAATGATATGATTCTTCAAGGTAAAGCTTTGGAGGCATTTGAAACCTTTTACCATGACGATGTGGTTATGCAAGAAAATGATAATGAAGAATTCATTGGAAAAGATGTTAATAGAAAAAGAGAAGAGGAATTCTTTAATTCTATAACTGAGTTTAGAGGAGCAAAACCACTAAAAGTTACCATTGGCGAGAATACAACTATGGTAGAGTGGCATTTTGATTATACGCACAAAGATTGGGGCATTAAAAATTATACTCAAGTAGCGGTACAAGATTGGAAAGATGGAAAAATTATTAAAGAAAAATTTTATTACGGATCATAATCATAACAAATAATTAAAAAAAATATAACATGAAAAATACAATTAAAACATTAGCATTAACAACAGTAATTGCATTTATTACATTTTCTTTTACAACTATTGTTGATGGAAAAAAAGAAGTAAAAGTAGATAAAAGTAAAGTAGTATGGAAAGGTTATAAGGTAACAGGATCTCACGAAGGAACTATTGGTATAAAATCTGGTTTTTTAGATTTTAAAGATGATAAGTTAGTAGGAGGTGAGTTTATGATTGATATGACTACCATTACTGTTACAGATTTAGAAGGAGAATATAAAGGGAAACTTGAGGGGCATTTAAAGTCTGATGATTTTTTTGGAGTTGAAAAATACACAACCGCTTCTTTAATCTTTACGAGTGTAAAAACTTCAGGTAAAAATGCTTACAATGTAACAGCCGATTTAAATATAAAAGGACAAACAAACCCAATTGAATTTACAATTTCTATTTACGGAAATAAAGCTACAGCATCTTTAAAAGTAGATAGAACAAAGTATAATGTAAAATATGGGTCTGCAAGTTTTTTTGATGGATTAAAAGACAAAACCATTTACGATGAATTTGATTTGGTTACAGATTTAGAATATTAATAAGTAAGTATACATATATAAAAAGGAACGCTCATTTTTGAGCGTTTTTTTGTTTTAAGGAATTCAGATATCTTACCTTTACAACCTAAATAAAACCTTTTATGTCTTTTAAAAAATTAATTGAACCATTAACAGATAGAATTAATTATAAAGGGTTTGAAGAGCCTTTACCGCTTCAAAAACAAATCTTGTCTAAAATAAAAGGAGGCGCTAGTCTATTTGCAATAGCATCAGATGGAAGTGGTAAAACTACAAGTATTGTAATAAGCGTTATTCAGAAATTAAAAAAGGCTTTTGAAGATGCCCCACGAGCTTTAATTTTTGTAAAAGACAAGCAAGCCGCACTAGACTTAGAACAAGTATTTAATGATTTTAAAAGAGGAACCGATTTGCGAGTGTATTGTGCATATGATGAGTATGATATTGAATCGCAACGGGATGAGATTTATGTAGGTACCGATATTGTAATTACAACACCTAAACGTTTGAATAAATTATTTTACATGAATGGGATTAATTTGAATAAACTGCAAATGTTTATTGTTGAAGATGCCGATTTTTTGTTTAGAAATAATAATTTTTCAGAAGTTACCAGAACACCAGAAAGTATTGGTAAATGCCAATATCTTGTTTTTGCTTCTAAGTTTGATGCACGCTTTGAGCGTTGGCAAGACTCTTTTATGTACAATTCACAAGTTGTTAAACTTTAAATATTTCGTTAAACCCATCTTAAAGTTTTAGGGCATTCTTAATTTGATGCCTACTTTTATCATTCAACTAAATCATTCCAAAAATGAATTTTAAAAAAATTAGTATTCTGTGCTTAACACTGTTTGTAACCTACAATAGTAATGCGCAAGATGTCTCCTTTGAAGATTATAATCCTACTTCAACGCTTGTAGTACCAGGTAAAATTATTAAAAAATCAAAATTTCCATTCATTGATGTACATGGGCATCAATACAGAATGCCAACACAAAATTTAACTCCAGTTATTGCAGCAATGGACACCTTGAATATGGGGATCATGGTAAATTTAAGTGGTCGCACTGGCGAAGATTTACAGAAATCTGTAAAGAATATTGCAGATCATTATCCAAATCGTTTTGTTGTATTTGCTAATATTAATTTTAACGAAGCAGGAGCAGAAGGTTGGATTGAAAAAAAGGTTACTCAGTTAAAAGAAGATGTGAAAAATGGAGCAAGAGGACTAAAAGTATACAAAAGCCTTGGTATGTATAATAAAGATGTTAACGGAAATAGATTGGCTATTGATGATGAACGATTAGATCCTATTTGGGATGCCTGTGGAGATTTAGGGATTCCAGTATTAATTCACTCAGCAGATCCTAAATCTTTTTGGGATGAATTTGATATAGATAATGAACGTTGGTTAGAGCTTAAAACACACCCAAGAAGAAAACGTAGTGCTAAAGACCCAGCACCTTGGGAGCAAATCATTGCTGAGCAACACAAAATGTTTAAAGAACACCCCAAAACTACATTTATAAATGCACACATGGGTTGGTATGCAAATAACTTGAATAAGCTAGGAGAATTACTCGATGAGATACCAAACATGAATGTTGGCATTGGAGCTATTATAGCTGAATTGGGTAGACAACCACGATATGCAAAGGCTTTTTTTATAAAATATCAAGATCGAATTCTCTTTGGAAAAGATAGTTGGAAACCAGAAGAGTTTCCTACTTATTTTAGAGTTTTAGAAACTAATGATGAATATTTTCCATATCACAAAAAATACCACGCATATTGGGCAATGTATGGCTTAGATTTACCAGATGAGGTTCTTAAAAAAGTGTATTATAAAAATGCGCTACGTATTGTTCCTGGTTTAGATAAAAATTTATTTCCAAATTAAAGTTTATTAAATACTTAGTATTGGTTATTTATTATTGCAATACATTACATATTAGAATCTGATAGAATCTGTTTAGATTTTTAATTTTTTATAAAGGAATATTCCCATGCTTCCGTTTTGGGGTATCTACTACTTTATCTTCTAACATAGAAAACGCTTTAATAAGTTTACGCCGTGTATTTTTAGGCAAAATAACTTCATCTATAAAACCGCGTTGCGCTGCACGATATGGGTTTGCAAATTTTTCAGCGTATTCAGTTTCTTTTTCAGCTAATTTCTCAGCAGGGTCATCAGCTGCTGCAATTTCTCTTCTGAAAATAATCTCACTAGCACCTTTAGCTCCCATAACGGCTATTTCTGCTCCTGGCCATGCAAAGTTTAAGTCGGCACCAATGTGTTTAGAATTCATAACATCGTAAGCACCGCCATAAGCTTTCCTAGTAATTACCGTAACTCGTGGTACAGTGGCTTCGCTTAGTGCGTACAATAGTTTAGCACCATGAACTATAATGCCATTCCATTCTTGATCGGTTCCTGGTAAAAAGCCTGGTACATCAACTAAAACTAATAATGGAATATTAAAACAATCGCAAAAGCGTGTAAATCGAGCCGCTTTAGTGGAGCTTTTTACACCTAAAACACCAGCTAAAAATTGAGGTTGATTGGCAATAATGCCAACACTTCGTCCTCCTAAACGCGCAAATCCAACAATAATATTTTCGGCATAATCTTTATGAATTTCATAAAAAGAATCTTCATCAATAATGCCAGAGATTACCTCATGCATGTCATAGGGTTTATTAGGATTATCTGGTACAATATCTGATAAAACATCTCTTATTTCATCATTAAGTTTAAAGTCTAATTTTTTTGTGGTCTCAGTATTATTTTGTGGTAAGTAACTTAAAAGTGTTTTTAAATCCTCTAAACATTCAATATCATTTGCTGAGGTTTTGTGTGCCACACCAGATTTTGATGCATGGGTATAAGCTCCTCCCAATTCTTCGCTAGTAACTTCTTCATTGGTAACCGTTTTTACAACATTTGGTCCTGTTACAAACATGTAACTAGTATTTTCTACCATCATTGTAAAATCTGTCATGGCTGGCGAATATACAGCACCACCTGCACAAGGCCCCATAATAGCTGAAATTTGTGGAATCACTCCTGATGCTTGAACGTTTCTATAAAAAATATCGGCATAACCGCCAAGTGAGCGTACACCTTCTTGAATACGCGCACCTCCAGAGTCGTTTAAACCAATAATTGGCGCTCCAACTTTAACTGCTAAATCCATGATTTTGCAAATCTTTTCTGCATGTGTTTCTGATAATGCCCCACCAAAAACCGTAAAGTCTTGGGCATACACATACACTAATCTACTATTTACGGTACCATAACCTGTAATTACCCCATCTCCAAAATAGATCTCTTTTTCCATTCCAAAATCGGTAGTTCTGTGAGTTACTAATACACCAATTTCTTCAAAAGAACCATCATCCATTAAATAATTAACCCGCTCTCGAGCCGTTAATTTTTTCTTTGCATGCTGTTTGTCAATGCGTTTTTGTCCACCTCCTAAATGTGCTAAAGCAATACGTTCATTGAGTTTGTTTAGTTTATTTTCTTTTGAGCTCATATCTTTTTTTGCTAAGTCGCAAAGATGCGAAGTTTAATTTTTATTTTTATTTTTCTTAATTTAGTACCTAATTACTGTTACTGTAAGCAATCAATTTATTTAGGTAATCGCAATAAATTTTGATCTTTTATATATTGTTTTACAGCAATAAGAGCTGCAATTTTCGCTTCGTTTTCTGTTTCTTTTTGTAGGGCTTCTGGTGAATAATAATCCTTCACAAAATGAGTATCAAAATTACCTGAACGAAAAGAGTCATGATTACAAACGTATTTTCCGAATGGGAGCGTGGTTTGGACACCTTCAACATGATAGTTTTCAATGGCTTTTATCATGAGCTGAATGGCTTCATCTCTAGTATTTCCGTAAGTAATTAATTTTGACAGCATCGGGTCGTAATAAATAGGGATATCCATGCCTTCTTCAAAACCATTATCTACTCGAATATTTTCACCAACTGGGAGTTTGTATACATCTAAGCGCCCAACACTTGGTAAGAAATCATTTAAAGGATCTTCAGCGTAAACGCGCAATTCTAAAGCATGCCCATTAATTTTTAAATCTTCTTGTTTTATTTGAAGTGATTCACCACGAGCTACTCGAATTTGAAGTTCAACTAAATCAACACCAGAAATTAATTCGGTTACAGGATGTTCTACTTGTAGCCTAGTATTCATTTCTAAAAAGTAGAAATTATGATTGGCATCTAATAAAAACTCCACAGTTCCAGCACCCAAATAATCACAAGATCTTGCAACATTAATAGCCGCTTGCCCCATTTTTTCGCGTAATTCAGGAGTTAAAACACAAGAAGGGGCTTCTTCAACTACTTTTTGATGACGTCGTTGAATACTACATTCTCGCTCAAAGAAATGCAATACATTACCATGACTATCTGCCATAACTTGAATTTCTACATGCCGGGGAGAAGTAACATATTTTTCAACAAAAACGGAACCATCACCAAAAGCAGAAGTAGCTTCACTTATGGCACGTTTCATTTGTTCTTCAACATCTTTTTCTTTTTCAACAACACGCATGCCTTTACCGCCGCCGCCTGCTGCAGCTTTAATAAGAATAGGGAACCCTATCTGTTTTGCAATCTCAACAGCTTCGGTAGGATCTATAACGGCTCTATCAACACCAGGAACCATAGGGATATTGTAATCTTTCACAGCATCTTTAGCGGCTAATTTGTCGCCCATCATTTGTATGGCTTTTGAACGAGGACCAATAAAAATGATGTTGTTTTTTTCGGCAAGTTCAGCAAAATCTGCGTTTTCACTTAAAAAACCATAACCAGGATGAATGGCATCTACATGTAATTGTTTTGCAACTTCTATGATTTTGTCGCCTCTTAAATATGATTGATTTGAAGGTGGTTCGCCAATACAAACGGCCTCATCTGCAAATTTTACATGCGGTGCATTTCTATCAGCAGTAGAAAATACAGCTACTGTTTTTATGCCCATTTTTTGAGCAGTTTTCATAACTCTAATAGCTATTTCGCCTCTGTTTGCAATTAATATTTTTTTCATGGTCTATTGGAATTCAATTAACAACTGATTTTTTTCTACAGCATCACTTTTGTTTACCGAAATAGATTTAATAACACCATCTCTTGGAGATGTGATAATATTTTCCATTTTCATAGCTTCAAGAATTAATAGCGTATCATTTTCTTTAACCTCCTGATTAACTTCAATGGAAATATCTAAAATTAAACCAGGCATAGGAGCTTTTATAGAATTGACATGCTTAGTTGAGCCAATTTCAAACCCCATATCTTTAATTAAAAGATCTAAATTGTTGAAAATATTAACGTTATAAGTGTTGTTGTTAACTTTTACTTTGTATGATTTTGTATTTAAATCTGCATCTACTATTTCAGATTTATAAGATTTGTTTTGCTGAAGAATATGGAATTCAGTTTCTGAAACTTGTAAAGCATCAAGAGTAGATAGGTCTTCGTCTTTAATTTCAAAATCGAAAGTATTATTTACGTTGGCTTTAAAAATATTACTCATGAGCGTTGTAATTTAGTTCGTAGTAAATATAATTATAATGAACGTGAATTGATTCCTAAAAATAAGAATCAATTCAGCTTTGTTTGGTAAAACTATCTAATTATTGAGCAAGAAAAAATGAGTTTTGTCATGTATTTAGACTTTAAAATGAGAATTATTTTGATGACGTTTTATTGCTTTTCGAGACAATATTAAGCCTATAAAAAGCGATACAAAAGCACCAATCCAAATTCCAGGAACAAAATCTATAAATAAGAAAAAGTCGTAGGCACCATGAAAAACGACAGCTAGCAATAAGCCAGTTAAGTTTAGTACTATTCTATTATTTGAAAATTTTGCTTTCCCCATATAATAACCCATTAAAATACCAAAAGTAGCATGCGCAGGAACTGCAGTAAATGCTCTAAGTAATGCTGTTTGGTAACCACCTTCTAGCACATAAAAAATATTTTCGGTTGCTGCAAAACCCATAGATACCATAACGGCGTAAACAATACCATCAAAGGGTTCGTTAAAGGCTTTGTTTTTTTGTGAAAAGTATCTAACAATTACATATTTGCTAAACTCCTCGGTTAATGCAACTACAAAAAACGCTTTTATAAACTGCTGAAAAATGCTGGTATGATTTGTTAATGGCAAAACCACATCAATTGCATAATAGAGAATAGTAGTAATTACAATACTTACAATAGCACCTAATAAAAAGTTGTAAAAAAGTAAGCGCTTGGGTTCCTTTTCGTATTTATCTTTAAAATATATATAGAGTATTATTATAAAAACAGGAGCAATTGCGGTAAGTAGTAAATTCATTTATAAAATGAGCTATATTAAAGCGGTTAACATATTCAGATTAAAAGTAGTCAAAAAAATATAGTTATTTAATTCTTCTTATAATGTTTTGCAAAACAGTTTCGTAATACGATTTGTTTGAAGGAACAAAATGATTTTCGTTATCATTTATGTTATCAATAAGCTGTTTAAAATCATCTGTAGAAATTAGTTTTAAAGCTTCAACTTCTTCAGTTTGTGGTATTAAATCAGAAAGAGCAACTTTTAACTCTGAGATAAAAGAATGATGAAACTCATTGTCAATAATACCATTTTCATAAGTTTGAAAACATTCATAAACACCAATTTTAATCAAGTCATTTTCAAAAAGGGACAACCCAATTTCTTCTTTAGTTTCTCTTATGGCGCCTTGTATAATGGTTTCTCCAGTATCTATATGCCCAGCTACCGAAACATCCCAAAGAAGCGGGAAAATTATTTTTTTTGCAGATCGTTGCGATAGTAAAACACCTCCATTGTTGGTGTAAAACCAAACATGAGCTGTGTTATGATAATGTCCTTCTTTATGGATGATTGATTTAGGTACAGATTTACCAGTTGGTTCGCCTTGCTTTGTTACTATATCAATAAACTCATCCATATTAAACCTTTATAAATGAGAAGCTATACATGATATTAGAGGCTTAAAATCTTCGGCTGTATTGAATAAATGACAAGAAATCCTAATATAATTGCCCCTAAATGAAACAAAAATATTTTTGTTAAATAAGTCTTTCTTTAAGGCATCAACATCTAATCTTTCAGGTAATCTAACTCCGAATAGATGATGTGTTCTATATTCTGAATCTTCAATATAGCAACCTAAAGCTTTTAATTCTTTAACAGCTTCCGCAGAAATGTTTTTGCAATAATCTTGTATGGCTTGTGGTGTCCATTCTAGAACTTGTTTTAAGGCTTCAATTTGTATTCTAACATATATAAAATTTCCACTTTCACCAACAGAATAACGATTAGCTAGAGGTTTATATCTAGGTTCGTAATTTGTTAATCCAGCAAAATTTTCGCTATTCAATCGGTTAGACCAATTTTCTTCAATAGGATTGCCATTATCAAAATAAGCTCCATAATAGGCATAAGCACATCCGTAAGGACCAAATAACCATTTATAACCAGCACAAATTAAAGCATCGGGTTGAAGTTCTTTAATAGAAAAGGGTAGTGCACCAACCGATTGCGATCCATCAATAATTAAAAGAGCATGGTGTTGTTTCGCTTTCGTGTTAATAGCTTTTAAATCGAATAAGCTCCCGTTAGACCAATGAATATTACCCATGGCAATCACAGCAGTATTACTATTTATAGCGTTTAAAATGACTTCGTTCCAAAGTTTAACACGGTCAGTATCAGATTTTGGAGCACTGATAGTTTTTATTGTAGCATTATATTTTTCAGCTAATTTTTGCCATGTATAAACATTACTAGGAAATTGCTCATCTATAATTAGAATTTCATCATTTTCTTTTAAAACAATATTATTGGCAACGGTTGCTATACCATAAGAAGCAGATGGAATTGTTGCAATACGATTAAAATCATCTGCATCAATAAGTTGAGCGAATAGTTTTTTAAGCTCTATAACGGGTTCAAAATAATCTGAAATCCTGATTTTGTAGGGACGATTTTTCTGTTTTAGACCTTCCAGTCCAGCATCATACAATGCTTTAAAAGCAGGAGATTGGCTAGCTATGTTTAAATAGGTGATATCTTCAGGAATATCGAATAGGTGTTTTTGGTTCTGCATGGAATAGAATTTATGTCACCTTGAGCGCAGTCCAAACGGTTTTATAGTTATCAACTGCGCTCAAAGGACAAATTATTCAAAATAGCTAAAAGATTCTCCATCTTTTATATTAAGTAATGTTTCGTAAATTAATTTAATTACATTTTCCACATCATCTCTATGTACCATTTCTACAGTAGTATGCATGTAACGAAGCGGTAAAGAAATTAGGGCAGAGGCAACGCCGCCATTACTGTAAGCAAAAGCATCAGTATCGGTTCCGGTTGCTCTAGACAATGCTGAGCGCTGGAAAGGTATCTTCTTTTCTTCAGCAGTTTCAGTAATTAAGTCACGTAGTTTTTGTTGCACAGCAGGAGCATAAGCAACAACTGGGCCTTTACCAAGTTCTAAGTGGCCTTCTTTTTTCTTTTCTATCATTGGTGTTGTCGTATCATGCGTAACATCCGTCACAATAGCTACGTTTGGTTTAATGGTGTGGGTAATCATTTCTGCTCCACGCAACCCAATTTCTTCTTGAACAGAATTAGTAATGTATAGGCCAAAAGGCAATTCTTTTTTATTTTCTTTAAGTAATCGGGCTACTTCAGCAATCATGAAACCGCCCATTCTATTGTCCAAAGCACGACAAACAAAATTCTCTTTATTTAAAATATGAAATTCATCAGGATAGGTAATAACACACCCAACATGCACCCCTAGTTTCTCAACATCTTTTTTGGTTTTGCAACCACAATCAATAAAAATATTATCTGGTTTTGGCGCTTCTTCTTTAGCTCTATTTCGAGTATGAATTGCTGGCCAACCAAAAACACCTTTTACAATGCCTTTTTTAGTGTGAATATTAACAATTTTACTTGGTGCTATTTGGTGATCGCTTCCGCCATTTCTAATCACATAAATTAATCCGTTATCCGAAATATAATTTACATACCACGAAATTTCATCGGCATGCCCTTCAATAACCACCTTGTATTTAGCCTTTGGGTTTATTACCCCAACCGCAGTTCCGTAAGTATCTGTAATAAACTCATCAACATAAGGTTTTAGATAATCCATCCAAAGTTTTTGTCCAGTCCATTCGTATCCTGTTGGAGCTGCATTATTTAAATATTTTTCTAAAAAGTCTATCGATTTTTTATTAAGAATGCTCTTTTTTGCCATTTATAAAAGTTTTGCACTAAAATAATAATATAAAATGTAAAAAAATGATTTAAACGATCTCTTAATTATTTTTTTTTGGCGTTACCCAAGGGTCGGGCTTTCCGTTACAAGTCCTCGCGCCAAAAAAGCGCTGTGGGCTTTTCACTGCAATCCCTAACGCAGATATCTGCTAGCTTATATAATTAGACTGAAAGTTGCTTTACTTTGGAGAGGTTTGTTTAATGTTTTTCAAGTATATGAATCCGTTTTAATACTGAAATAAATTCAGCACATGTGGTTTATATACTACGTTAAACGAATTTCGATAATTTTTCTGACAAAATCAAGTGTTTTAATAATTTCAAACCTTAGGTATCTAGTTTTAAGAAATTCAGTATTTTTGGCATAATAAATGCCCCTATTTTTAGATGAATTATTTCAAATACATATTTATTCTTTTTCCGCTTTTAACAGTAGCTCAAATTAGTGATGTAGAGCAAGATTCTACTGCGGTTGAGTATATTATTGTTGAAGGCGACTCTATACCTCGAACATCTATCGATTTAGATGAAGTTATGCTATTGCATAAGCTTCAATTTGATAGTAAAAAGGATCGTGTTAGGTATTTAATTTTACGCAGAAAAACAATAAAAGTATATCCTTATGCAAAAATGGCTGCTGAACGTTTAGATTCTATGAACAAACGATTAGCTAGTATTAAAAAGAAACGCCATAAAAAAAAATATGCTAAGCGTGTACAAAAATATATAGAAGGCGAGTTCTCTGAGGAATTAAAAAAATTAACGCGTACAGAAGGTCAAATACTAGTTAAGTTAATACATCGGCAAACCGGTAAAACTGCTTTTAATTTAGTGAAAGAATTGCGCAACGGTTGGCGTGCATTTTGGTATAACACAACAGCCAGTATGTTTGATATTTCTTTAAAACGTGAATTCGATCCCTTTAATGAAAAAGAAGACTATTTAATTGAAGATATTCTGCAACGTAACTTTCAAAGCGGACGTTTAGAAAGGCAAAAATCAAAGCTTGAATTCGATTTCTACGATTTAACCGATAAATGGTTTAAGCCTACTTTAAATAGCAAGCAATAGTTTATGCGTGTACAAACTCCATTTGAGGAAAAGTTGAATGCTACTACTCATGCGCTTGGTGCTTTATTTGGCATTGTAGCTTTGGTGTTACTAATTATTTTTGATAATAAAAAAACACCTTGGAGTTTATTTAGTGTTATTGTTTATGGTAGTTCTATTATTGTGCTATTCTTGGCATCAACATTTTATCATTCAGTAAAAAGTGAAAAGCAAAAGCATTATTTTAGAATTGTAGACCACATCAGTATTTATCTTTTAATAGCTGGAACCTATACACCAGTTTGTTTAATTTCTATAGAACAGAGTTTAGGCTGGACCTTATTTTTTGCAGTTTGGGGTATCGCAGCTTTTGGTGTTATTTTAAAATTGTTTTTTACAGGGCGTTTTGAAGTTTTCTCAACGCTTCTGTATTTAATTATGGGTTGGCTTATTGTATTCGATTTTACAAGTTTATCTGAGGCTATTGGTAGTGATGGTATTTTATTTCTTTTCGCTGGTGGATTAGCCTATACGGTTGGTATTATTTTTTATGCTATAGAAAAAATTCCGTACAATCATGTTATTTGGCATTTATTTGTTTTAGCAGGAGCTATTCTCCATTTTTTTATGATTTTCTTTTACGTGATTTAAAAAGGAAATGAAGCATACATCTATTATTTCTTTATCAATTTAAAAGAACGCTCTTTATTGTTTTGCGTTATTTTTAAAATATAAATGCCAATAGACAGAGCGTTTCCATTTAGCGTTAATTCGTAAGTGTCTATTCCTTCAGACATATTGAATGTATTGCTAGTAATATGTCTTCCTAAAAGATCATATAAAGCATAATTTACAGGCGCATTTTCATCAAGCGAAACTATTTTTAAAGACACATTATTTATAAACGGGTTAGGGTAAGCCATAGCATTAAAACCATCAGCTTCATCAATAACTTCAAATGGATCAGTTATAGAAATTTTTAATTCACTTAAGCCGTAACAATCACCTCCATAATTTGATGATGGTGTAATTAAAACGAAACGTGCTTTGGTAGCATTAAAATCAGGGCCTTCATCACCTTCATACGTGGTTATACCTGGAGCCTGTTTTAGATTGAATTCACCCAAATTTGTCCAAGTAACACCATCTAAAGAGTAATCGATATTAAAATCATTTATACCGTAGTTTAGATTTTTTGGTTCGTTTGCATTCCAAAGTTTTGTTTCATTTAAAACATAGTTATAACCCAAATCGTACATAATCCAATGTGTTTCACCATAAGATACAATAGGATTTGGTGATTTTTCGCAAGATACCCAACCATCAAACCAATTGGTGCTATGGCGATCGGGATAACATTGAGCAGCTAGAAATGTTGTGCTCAATAAAGAAAAAATCAATATGTATAAAAAGCCTTTTTTCATCATGTCATATTCATAAATCCTAATGGAGCAACACCAGAATTTGTATCATAAAAATTTGAAATATTAGGAAGAACAGTAGTGAGTTCTGATGCTGGTACACCAAACCAAAGTGCTAATTCAGCCATATACATATCAGCTGCCGTTGTTGGTATCATTACACCATCTTGAAAATCTGCATCACTATTTAATGCCAAAATTGGGTATTGGCCATATATTTCTTTACCGTTTACAGCACCACCCATAATAAAAGCATTTCCTCCCCAAGCATGATCTGTACCATTCCCGTTTGATGTAAGTGTTCTTGCAAAGTCTGAAATGCTAAATGTTGTTACACAATCGCTAGTATTTAACTCGGTCATTAAATCACTGAAATATTTTAGAGCTTCGTTAACTTGCGCTAATTTCCCTGCCTGATTTATAAGAAGCTCATCATGATGATCCCAACCTCCAAGTTGTACAAAAAATATCTGCCTAGAAAAACCTAAAGTATCTCTAGTGGCAATAGTTTTAGCAACCATTCTTAGCTGTTTTGCTAAATTATTATATTCTGGAAGTGTAGTGTTAAAATCTGAAACTGTATCGATAGCAGATTGAAACTCTAAATTAGATTCGTTAGAAGATTTTATAGTATTCTTATACGTGTTTTTAAAAATATCTTGATAATCTCTTTCTAGCATAGAGTTTAAGGCTTCAGTACGAAGTTGGTTAAAAAAATTAGTGCCACCGTAGCCATTAATACCAATACTACCATTATTGCTTATAGCATATGGAATAATTTCATCTCCACGCTGAAAAATGTTACTTCCTCTTAATGAAATATTCATGGAAACATTTTGATTAGAATTCATAGACTGTACGAGGTCTGCTATTTTTCCTCCCCAACCAATATTGGTTCTTTCGTGTGGTCTTCCTGTTTGCCATTGTTGTATTTGGTCAGCGTGTGAAAATAAACCAAGTGGTGTTTTAACCACATTGTTTTTAATATCAGTTTTTGTAGAAGGTTCTATTAGCGTGCCAACGTTAGAAAGAAAAGCAAGATTTCCATTTTCAAACAGTTGTTGCATATCGGGCATTGATGGATGTACTCCAAATACTCTGCCATCTGTTGTAATAGGGTTGATTTGTAAAATATCATTTTGCGGAATAGCTAAGTTTGAACGTGTTGTTGCATACTCGTTATATTCATTTGTTCCTTTTGGCATGAGCATGTTAAAAGAATCGTTTCCACCACCAAGCATTAAGCATACCAAAGCTTTGTAATTACCTCCAAAAGGGGTTATTAGTGAAGAATTATCCATAGCTGTTGCAGCAATAGCTTTTAGATTTATTAAAGACGAAAAGAGAGTAGTGTACCCAAGTGCTGCACAGGAATCTCCAAGGAATTTTCGTCTAGATATGTTATGTTTTTCTTTAGCCATTAGTTTTATTTAAGAATCGCATAGTCAGGACTTATTAATGTAAGATAGAGCGCCATTTTTACTCTAAAAAAGATGTAATCAAAATCGCCTCCTAAATCTGTTATACCATCAACTGCCTCAGTTATAACACGTTTGGTTTCGTCAGATAATTGTCCGCGGGTAAACAACTTATCTAATTGGTTAACAAGAACTTCACTGTCTTTTGCATAATATTTTAAAGCTTCAAAATCTAAAGGGGTATCTTCTATATCTAAATCCCATGTATTTAATACTGAGTAGTATTGTGGGTAAGTCCATAAATCAACTTCATTAATAAAAGATATGCTTGTAGCAGAATTATGTATTTCAAACTCAGGACCTACTAGATTAGCTGCAGTAAACTCTGCATTTGGAACATATTCTGGTAAATAAAAATTAAATACATGTGGCGCTGCCAAAGGTGATTGACCAGTAGCTCTGTGAAAATTATATCCAACATTCCAATTTAAACCACTTTTGTTATCAAGGTCAATTTGCCTAGTTACATTAAAATACCTTACCATAGGCTCAATTAATTTACCACTAGAAGGATTACTTATCCAGCTACAGTTTCTGGCTTCATCATCTAATAAAATAGCTTTTATAACTGCTTTCATGTCCCCTCTAACACCTTTCGTATTGTTAAATGCTGCACTAACTCTAGAAATATATGAAGGAGAAGGATTAGATTTTACCATTTGCTGAATTAATCGTATGGAGATAAATGGCGCTATGTTTTGATGGTTAAATAGATTATCTAAAGCATCATCAATGTCTTGCATACCAGACTGTCCACTTGGTGTCACATAGCCGTTTAACAATTTTTTCACACCTGGTTGATGCCAATCATCATACATTGCCATGGGTACATCTTTTTTTGCCAAATACTGTCCAACTCCAAACTTTGGTGTTACTCCCCACGGGTTTTCATTTACTTCAGCAGCTCCAAGACCAGTAAAAACTTTGGCAAATTCTTTTATATCATCATTATCGTAAGTTGGTATTCTATTGCCATCTCCATCTAATATGTAGCTACCATTTTGGTTTAGTTCGTACAAGCCAATAGTAAATAATTGCATGATTTCTCTAGCAAAATTTTCGTCTGGATGTATATTTTTATCAGGAAAACTTCTTGGGTTGTTATAATGGCTTAAATAAATACCCATCATAGGGTGCAAAGTCATATCTTTTAAAAGATCTCTAAAATTTCCGAAGGCATTATCTTTTAAAATATCATAAAAATCACCTAAACCAACACCATAACCTTGAAGGTTAGAATTTCTTGATATAACCATAATTTCACTTAACGCTAATGCTACTTTTTGTCGGAGCAAATCCTCGTTACCAATATTACTTTGCCACCATGCGTATTGAAAATGAGGCCAGTATGGGCCTGTGTAGTCATCTGCATTACCACCATTAGCAACAAATATGGCAAGAGCCTTGTCATAAATATTTTGAGTAAGTTCTCCTATTGATGGTGAGTTAAAATCGAATTGGGCATCAATCCAATCTTCAAAAGAGTTTTCTGCAACGGTTTTTATATAGTTTAAGTCTGTACCAAAAGTGGCTTGAGCCAAAAATCTTGAAGTTTCTAATAATCGGGCGTCTAAACCACTACCATTTATGGTATTATCTGCATTTGCACTTTCTATCCAGTTCGTTCTGTTTTGTTGATTGCTTGATGTAACCGTTATGCCATTACTATGACCAGCACCCAAATAATCTCTATATTCTTGAGAAAATAAGCAAATAGGTAAGCCTAAAAAAAATAAGAGGAATAGTTTTTTCATAAACAATTAATAGTTTTGTTTAATAAAGAGGAACTAGATTTGGCCATCAAACCAACCAAATATAACTAAATATCAGACGAATAGCTATATTTTTCGATGAAATGCATTTTTGTTTTTTTTAGAAAACCTCTTTTATTGATTAATTATTATTTAATTTGAATAATGATTTATTAAGATTCGCATGATAGAAATTAATTCAGCCTACACAAAGCCAGACTATATATTAATTGAAGAATTAGCCGATGTTATTTGGCGCAAACATTATATTCCTATTACGGGTATTGGTCAAGTAGAGCATATGCTTAAAAAATATCAATCAGCCGAAGCAATTTCTAAACAAGTAGAAGACGAAGGTTTTGAATATTTTATATTAACATATGATAAAATCCCAGTGGGCTATATTTCTATTAGAAAAGATGAGGATAAGTTGTTTTTAAGCAAAATATACGTGCTAAGTGAGTATAGAGGAAAAAAGATAGGCAAAACTGCGATGCAATTTATTGAAGAAAAGACAAAAGCATATGATTTAAAAACGATTATGCTTACGGTAAACAAAAACAACACAGATTCAATTAAGGCTTACGAGAAGTTAGGCTTTGTTAATGTATGTGCTTTGGTTAAAGATATAGGGGATGGTTATGTTATGGATGACTACCAAATGGAGAAAACGTTGTAATGCGTTTGCAATAACGTTACCCTTCAATGACATCCTTATAGTCCTCAAAAAATGCTTCAAACAAATTCATCTTTTCATTGAAAAACTCCATCACATCCCGCCATGTGTTTTTGTTATGAATAGACACTTTTTGTTCTAAAGGCACGTAAACTCTTGAAATTTCTTTGTAGTTTTCTAATAAATATTCTTCATCAAAAATGGCATCAGGTAAAAATTCATCTAACAAAATCGATTTTAAAGCTTGTAGTTTTTCCCAGTATTTAATCCGGTTTTCTAAATCATCTTCAATATCTAAAGCAATTAAAGCAGTTTTAGTATCAAAATGAAATTTAAATGATAAACCTTTCATTTTGGTATTATACAATATCCACTTCCGTGGAAACGATTTCCCAAAACTGATCCAGAACTCTTGTCTGAGTAAACGACTTTCTTCTTTTGAAAACACTTAAAATATTGTTTTTTATCATTTCTGCCTTAGCAGAAAAGCCAGATTATATCATATATGCAATACCAACACCCAAAATAATGGCAATAAATTTTGATAGATTAAACTTATGTCCTTCACCACTTTCAAATAAAATAGTGGTAGAAATATGAAAAAATATCCCAATAACAATAGCATTAATTATGTGTGCATAGCCAGCAATAGATTCCCACGTGTTCGAAATAAAAGTTCCTAAAGGTGTCATCGCTGTAAAAACTAATAAAAATGCAATGATTTGTAGTTTGCTATAATTAGACTGAAATAAAAACATACTTACTAAAGCTGCAATTGGTATTTTATGCACCAAAACACCATATATCATATCATTATGCTCATGTATTGGAAAACCTTCTAAAAAGCTATGAATACATAAACTAACAAATAGCAACCACGGAAAATTTGTTTCATCTTTATGTATATGCACATGTCCATGTTCAGCACCTTTCGAGAATAATTCCAAAACAATTTGCAACACAATACCGCACATAATATACAAACCAGTAAGTTTTGCATCTAAATGATTGTAAACTTCTGGAAGTAATTCAAAAAGTGTTAAAGCCAATAAAAAGGCGCCACTAAAAGAGAGTAGGAGCTTGGTGTTCCAAGTTTTTTTATTTTTAGTCGCGATAGCGATAATAACACCTAAAATAACGGCGTATACAGGAAATAAAAATTTATTCATTCAAAAAAATAATAACCCACAACAGTGAGTGTAATTAATTGTTTATACATCCCGATTGTAAATCGGTAAACTCAAATTTATACTTTACTAAAACAATCATCTAGAACAGTGAGCATAATTAAATGTCGATTATCGACTTATTTGAAAATCATTACTAAACGTTCAGATGTTTTCGCATTAAATTTATGCAATTTATAGTCGCCAAAAACATCTAGTAAATGCACATTGGCTTCTTCAAACATAGCTACAAAATCTTTTAAAGCAAATGCCCTAACACGCTCTTGAAAATTATAATCGTTACCATCAGCAGTAAACGATATATCTTTTACAATATAACCATCTTCCACATAACGCTTTAAATTAAAGGTAATATCATCAACCGTTTTAACTTCTTCGGGAACTAAATTATCAATAACAAACTCACTATTCATAAAATCAATCACCCCAAAACCAAAATCATTTAAATTTTCCTTAATCGCTCTAATGGTGTTTAGGTTGTCTTCATCTTTGTCAAAATATCCAAAACTGGTAAACAAATTAAAAACCGCATCAAATTGCTTATTGTAAGGTTTACACATGTTATGTACCTCAAAACGCAAGCAGTTATTTTCAAACTGTTTAGCAAAATTAATACTATTTTCACTTAAATCAACACCTGTAACATCGTAGCCAATTTTGTTTAAATACCTTGCATGTCGCCCTTTACCACAGGCTAAGTCTAAAATGGTGCCACGCTCCGGAATATTTAAATAATTGGTGAGGGTATCCATAAACGCATGCGCCTCAGTATCATCCCTATCTTTATATAAAATGTGGTAAAATGGCGTATCAAACCAAGATGTAAACCATTTTGTGGTAGTATTGTTTGTCATATGTTTTTGGGGGTTCCCACGCTTAGGCGTGGTCAGGCTTTCCGCTATATCTTTTTTTATCAAAAAAGGATACCGCATCAATCCTTAACCCATTATCTGCAATTGCTAGTTAATTAAAGCAAAATTACGTTATTTTTGCAATCTATTCGACGTAAAAAATGGAAGAAAATTTCAAGATGGTTGCCAAAACCTTATTTGGCTTTGAAGAATTACTATCAAAAGAGCTCACACAACTTGGTGCTCGAGATGTAAAAGCTGGGGTTCGTAATGTGGTTTTTTCTGGAGATAAGGGCTTTATGTATAAAGCAAATTTAGGCTTGCGAACAGCCGTTAAAATTTTAAAGCCCATCCATACATTTACAGTAAGTAGCGAACAAGATTTATACGATAAAATCTATAAAATGTCTTGGGAAAATTATTTAAAACCAACAGGCACCTTAGCGGTAGATGCTACAATACATTCCGATTTGTTTACACATTCGCTTTACATCGCACAAAAAACTAAAGATGCTATAGTCGATAAGTTTAGAGACACAACTGGTGAACGACCAAACGTCGATTTAAAGTTTCCAGACTTAAAAATAAATGTGCATATCGACAGACGCCAATGTACTATTTCTTTGGATTCTTCAGGAGATTCGTTGCACAAACGTGGTTATAAAATGGCAACTAATATTGCACCTATAAACGAGGTTTTAGCTGCTGGATTAATTATGTTGTCTGGTTGGGATGGACAAACCGATTTTATGGACCCCATGTGTGGTTCTGGTACCATGCTTATTGAAGCAGCAATGATAGCTTGTAACATACCACCAAACTTAATGCGTAAGGAGTTTGCATTTGAACGCTGGCAAGATTGGGATGTAGAATTGTTTGAAAAAATTGAAGAATCTTTATTGAGTAAAACACGAGATTTTCATCATAAAATAATTGGATATGATAAAGCTCCAAGTGCAGTAACAAAAGCAAAAGACAATGTGAAGAATGCCCAATTAGAAGATTTTATTGAGGTAAAACATGAAGACTTTTTTAAAACCCAAAAAGGAGGCGACGAAAAATTACATATGGTATTTAACCCACCGTACGGCGAGCGTTTAAATATTGATATGCAAGAGTTTTATGCAAATATTGGAGATACCCTAAAGCAAAATTACCCTGGTACAGATGCTTGGTTTATTACATCAAACCTTGATGCACTTAAACATGTTGGATTACGACCATCACGAAAAATACATTTATTTAATGCAAAACTTGAAGCGCGTTTGGTTAAATATGTAATGTACGAAGGGAGTAAGAAGGGGAAGTATATGAATAATGACTAAATTCTTACTATATGTCATTCCGACAATAGGAGGAATCCTATTATCCTTGTTTTAGTTTTATTATGTGATTTCTCCTAGCGTCGAAATGACAAAATAAACTCTTAAAATAAAGGTAAACGCTCATACTGAGCAATTAAAAACAACTTACCACAAGCGCGAGCATCAGACAATGCATCGTGATGTTTTAAAGCAATATTATGAACTTTACAACATGCATCAAGTTTTGCTGGTTTGTAACCTTTTTTGCGGTAAATCCTAAGCGTACATTCCCAACGCTCTTGCATGATTAAATCTGACTGCGGAATGTTATAATCCTTCATCGTTTTTTGTAAAACGGTTCGGTCAAAAGATTCGTTGTGTGCTACGGTTACTATGCCAGAAATACGTTTTTTAATCTCAGGGTATACAGCTCTAAAATTTGGGGCAAATCTAGTATCGTCTTCAGTAATACCATGTACTTGTATGTTGTGCCAATTATAGTCGTTGTTTGGTGGTTGTATTAATGCATGAAATTCGTCAATAATAGCACCATCCTTAAACGTCACAATCCCAACAGAACAAATGTGATGTCCTTTTGCGGTCTCGAAGTCTATTGCGGCAAACATGGTTGGCATGGTTTGGGTTTTGGAGTAAAGTTATAATTTTATGGTTATGATTTAATTTTCTATTTCAATAATTGATATTTCTTCTTCATCCAAGTTGCTAAATCTAAAGTTGGAATTGTTTTTTCTTTTTCAGTTCTCAATTTTTTTTGCCAATATTAATATATCGTTCCGTTTCTATCAACGACATCAAATAATCAGCGAGGTTATACTCTTATACTAAAAAACTAATTATCTCTTTTATAAAGCGGAATACGATAAGAAATGGTGTAACTGTAACCTACACCAATGCGACTGCTATCGTAAGTTTTATTAAATCCAGGAATGTATATGTTTTGAAAATTTTCAGGTTCTGTTTCGTTTACTAAACCTTTAAGTTGCACATTTAAACCCATGTACAAGTTGTTAAAAATCTCTGCTTTAATTCCTAAAATTATTTCTGCCCAAATTGCTGTTAAACCATCAAATTCTTGTGGCGTTGTAGAAGAGAATTGCTCGCCCCAATACTGGTTGGTATTGTACACCTCAAAGCTATTTAGGGTATGACTAAAAGTACTAGCTCCAACACGAAATCCAAAGTAAATCATATTATCCATATCTAGCCAATTTTGATATGAATTATAATCGATACCTCCTTTTAAATAGCTCCCTTTTGTTGTGATGTTTAAATAATTGTTCACATCGGTTTTTTCTTCTGTACCAATTTCACCAGCTATGTATAACTTTTTCTTAAGTCGGTAATCGGCAGAAATTTCAAAACCAGAATAATCATCGTCAATAGCAGTTCTAATAAGTTTACCAATATCGGCACCAACACGAAGCCCGTATTTTTGTTTAATTTTCAAAGAATCATTTACAGGGTTAGCAATACTATCGTTTTGCGCATTTACAGACACACAAAAAAGTAGTAAAAACGTACTACTAATGAAATAAGTTAAAATGTGCTGCTGTCTCATCTTCTACAGATTGTGGGTTATTAAAAGGTTGTGTTAATTGTATCCAATTATCGCCATCATCTTCAATAATTATCGTTACGTTTTTAAAAATGGTTTTATAGCCACAAGCACGCGATACGTATACTTCTTCTCTAGTGTAATTTATAGTAATAATATCTTCATTACCTCCAATAATATCATCAGTTGTATCATCTGGAGTACCATTATCATCATAAGAATAATCACTATGTAGTTTATACTGTGAAGAATCTGTGTTTGTTTTTAAAGGTAATACGATAGAATCTGTAGATACTATATTAAAGCTGGTTAAAACATCGTCAATACCAACGCCTTGTACTCTTAATCCAAACACATTTTTTTTGCTGTCTTGGTTTGATACGTCTGACGTTCTAATAATTGCGCTAGGTGTAGTTGGTGTACTTTCGGGACACAAATCGTCGCGTTCACAACTTGCAGTAATTCCAATTATCAATAAAATAATTGGCAAAAAAAGGACTTTAAAATACTTCATTTTCATTTTATACAAATAAACGAATTAACAAATAAACGAATAAACACTTTATCGTTTTTCAAGCAATACTACATTCTCGACATGAAACGTTTGCGGGAACATATCTACCGCTTGTGTTTTTGTAACCTTATACATACTATCCATTAATGCTAAATCTCTAGCTTGGGTTGCACTATTACAACTTACATAAACGATCTTTTTAGGTGCTATGTTTAAAATTTGTTGTACTACATCTTTATGCATACCATCACGTGGCGGATCGGTAATAATAATATCGGGTTGCCCGTGTGCGTCAATAAACTCGGTATTAAAAACGTGTTTCATATCTCCAACAAAGAATTCAACGTTATTAATGTTATTTAATTGTGCATTTTCTTTGGCAGCTGTAATAGCATCAGGCACAGCTTCTACACCAATAACTTTACTCGCTTTTTTTGCAACAAATTGAGCAATAGTTCCTGTACCTGTATATAAATCATAAACTAGTTCGTTTCCTGTTAAGCCAGCAAAATCTCGTGTTATTTTATATAATTCAAAAGCTTGATCAGAATTTGTTTGATAAAACGATTTTGCATTTATTTTAAACCTCAAGCCTTCCATTTCTTCAAAAATATGGTCATTGCCTTTATAACAAATAACCTCTTGATCGTAAATGGTATCGTTTGCTTTTCCGTTTATAACATATTGTAAAGAGGTTATCTGCGGAAATGTTTCAGAAAGAAAACTTAACAATAACTCACGCTTTGGCTTATCTTCTTTAAAAAACTGAATCATAACCATAATATCTCCAGTGGAGGAGGTACGAATCATCAAGGTGCGCAATAATCCGGTTTGATTTCTTGTATTGAAAAATTCTAAATCATTTTCAATAGCAAATTGTTTTACAGCATTTCTTATAGCATTAGATGGATCTGCTTGTAAGTGGCACTTTTTTACATCTAAAATCTTATCCCACATCCCTGGGATATGAAAACCTAATGCATTCCTATCACCTAAATCTGCATCCGATTGTACTTCTTCTATAGTTAACCAACGCGAATCACTAAAAGAAAATTCCATTTTATTTCTATAGAAATACTGGTTTGCAGAACCTAAAATAGGAGTCACTTCTGGAAGTTCAATATGCCCCAAACGTGTTAAATTATTAGTAACTTCTTTTTGCTTATAAAATAATTGATGCTCGTAACCCATGTTTTGCCATTTGCAACCACCACAGGTTCCAAAATGCTCGCAAGCAGGTTCAGTTCTTTTATCTGATAATTTATGAAATGAAGTTGCTTTTCCTTCGTAATATGCTTTTCGCTTTTTAAAGGTTTGAACATCTACCACATCACCAGGAACAGCATTAGGTAAAAAAATAACTTTGCCATCTGGGGCTTTAGCTACTGTTTTTCCTTTTGCTCCAGCATCTATGACTTCTACACTTTCAAAAATTTGTTTTCTTGATTTTCTTCTAGACATGCTGCAAAAATAATAATCACAACAAATATATATGCCTTTATTTCTATTAACTTTAAGAGATTTTAAAATTAGTTGAAAATAAAATGAACCTTTTATAAAGTTTACTGTCTTTATAGTATGAAATGAGTAATAACTGTTTTAATCTTTTTCAAGATGTTTAATAGCGAATTACATGTGACCAAAAAAAATCAATAATATTTAACAGATGAATGTTATAAATATACATAAGCGAAAAATTAATCAGTCTAAAGCAGAGATCTATAAATTATTAGATACATTATCAACCAAAGATGATAAAATTTGGCCTTATGAAAAATGGCCAGCTATTCGTTTTGAAAATGGATTGAAAGTTGGTTCCGCGGGTGGCCATGGCCCAATAAGATACACAGTTGGTAGTATTGATTATAGAGATGGAATTGTGTTTAATTTCACTAATACAGGCTTTAATGGAACTCATACGCTTAAAGTTAGAGAGTTAAGTGGTTCTGAAGCAGAAATATCTCATACTATCAAAATGAAAACTTCTGGATTTGCTATTTTTTATTGGTTATTTTTGGTTAAATGGTTTCACGATGCTTTGATTGAAGATGCTTTTGACAAATTAGAAAATCATTTTTTATCAGAAAAAAAAGAAACTGAACACAATTTATGGGTAAAATTTTTAAGAATGCTTAAAAACAAAAAAAGCAAAAAGCACTATAAACCCTATCTAATTGAAAAAAGATAAAACTATAGATGCGATGTTGGTTACTCAATACCTTTCTGGAAATGCAAATGCGCTTACAGAGTTGGTTAAACGATGGCACAAATTATTTTGCGAAAAGGCTTATTGGTTAGTTAAAGATGCAGATGTCGCTAAAGATATTGCTCAAGAAAGTTGGAAAACAATTATTGTTAAGATTGATAAACTGCAAGACCCAAAAAGTTTTGGAGCATGGGCATTACGAATAGTTTATACAAAAGCTCTAGATGATATTAATTCAAACAAAAGGATACATAATAATCTAGAGTATTATAAATACGAACAAGATTCAGTAGCTGATGAAATTGAGGTTGATGAATCATTAAAAAAAGCACTTTCAAAAGCCGTTAAAAATCTAGTAGAACACCAGCAAATTGTAATTAAACTGTTTTATGTTGAAGAATATTCATTAAAAGAAATTAGTGAAATATTGAATATATCGATCGGAACAGCAAAATCAAGATTATTTCATGCTAGAGAAAAGTTAAAAGAAGTATTAAAAGAAAAACAAAACGATTACTAATAAGTTTTTCGCTTTCGCGGAAACAAAAAATAAATTTATTATGAAAAATAATATAGAAGAAATCGATAAATTAATAAAAGAAACATTAACTCAAGAAGAAGCTAAGTTTTATGATGACTTGGATGAACAAAATGCACTTCAAATGGTTGGAGGATTATTTCGAGGAAAAAACAAATGGTTGCTAGTAATGATGAATGTAATGGTTTTGGTTTTCTTCGTGTTATTTATTTACTGCTTGGTTGAATTTTTTAATGCAGAAGTAACAAAAGACTTATTAAAATGGGGGTTAGGATGTATTATGTTTTTACTTGGTGTAAGTATGTTGAAAGTTTTTGCGTGGATGCAAATGGATAAAAATGCGATAATGCGCGAGTTGAAACGTTTAGAATTACAAGTGTCATCGCTATATCATAAAATCTCATAGCTAGAATTTTAAAACGCCATAAATATTTATTAATATTGCAATTCCTAGGGATGATTTCTCTCCCACGCTGCTTTTTCGGATTCTTCGAAAGAATAAAGGTACAGAAGGAATGGTTATTTTATTAATTTAAAACAAATTAAAATGGCTGTTTTAGACCAATTAACTTCGCAACAAGCGATCGATTTAGAAAACAAGTATGGTGCACACAATTACCATCCGTTACCTGTAGTGTTAAGCAGGGGAGAAGGTGTGTATGTTTGGGATGTAGAAGGAAAACAATATTACGATTTCCTATCTGCTTATTCTGCTGTAAACCAAGGACATTGCCACCCTAAAATTGTGGGTGCCATGACTAGTCAAGCACAAAACTTAACCTTAACATCAAGAGCATTTTATAATAATGTGCTTGGAAAATATGAAAAATTTGCTTGCGAATTTTTTGGATTTGATAAGTTACTACCAATGAATACTGGTGCTGAAGCTGTAGAAACTGCTTTAAAACTTTGTAGAAAATGGGCTTATGAAGTAAAAGGAATTGATGAAAATGAAGCTGAAATTATTGTTTGTGAAAACAATTTTCATGGAAGAACTACAACTATCATTTCATTCTCTAACGATCCTGTTGCTCGTAAAAACTTTGGACCTTTCACAAAAGGGTTTATAAAAATAGAGTATGATAATTTAGAAGCTTTAGAAGAAGCTTTAAAAAATAATCCGAATGTTGGAGGGTTTTTAGTAGAACCAATTCAAGGCGAAGCTGGTGTTTATGTTCCAAGTGAAGGCTATTTAACAAAAGCGAAGGCTTTATGTGAAAAGTATAATGTGTTATTCATTGCAGATGAAGTGCAAACAGGAATAGCTCGTACTGGTAGGTTATTAGCTGTTAACCATGAAAATGTAACTCCAGATATTTTAATATTAGGGAAAGCTTTAAGTGGTGGTGCATATCCTGTAAGTGCAGTTTTAGCAAACGATAACATTATGAATGTTATTAAACCAGGTAATCATGGAAGTACTTTTGGAGGAAATCCAGTAGCAGCTGCTGTAGCAATTGCTGCTTTAACCGTTGTAAAAGAAGAAGGTTTATCAGATAATGCTGAAACATTAGGGCAATTATTTAGAAGTGAGCTAAATAAATTTATTGAAACAAGTAGTATTGCTAAACTTGTAAGAGGGAAAGGCTTACTTAATGCTATTCTAATTAATGATGAAGAAGAAAGCGATACAGCATGGAACATTTGTTTAGCATTGCGCGATAATGGCTTATTAGCAAAACCAACTCATGGGAATATTATTCGTTTTGCTCCACCTTTAGTAATGACAGAAGAGCAATTATTAGATTGTGTAGATATTATTATTAAGACTTTAAAACAATTTGAAAAATAGTATTTATTGAACAAAAAAAAAGCGACCTATTGGTCGCTTTTTTTGTTGTTTTAGAAATGCTTTTTATTGATTTTGTTTCATATCTTCAATCATTTCCATATAATCTTCCATCATAGAATCGTATTGACCAGTAGCTTTCATATAAATAAACACACCAACAATAATTAAGCCTAGAACTAGTCCTATAATAGCAATTATTTTAGCAGTCTTTACTTGCCCATAGTTACTATATAAATCAGGATTTTCAATATATTTTTTTTCATCCTTTTTTGCAAGGAAAAATGCGATTCCAGATAAGATAACACCACCAAAACCGCTCGTGCAGCAGCATCCAATAAAAGAAATAATGCCCAAAACAATACTTATTGTAGCATTAGGTAATTTTTGTTGTTCCATGTTTTTGTTTTATTTGATTAGAAAAGTTTTAATTATAAAATTCCCAATGATTATTGTTACATTAAGAATAGCCAAAATAATAATAATTTTATTAGCGTACTTAAAATTTTTAAATGTATTTATTGCAACCACTAAAAAAAGGAGTATTAAAGTATAAATTGCAGGATACATATAAAAGGCATCAACAAAATTTCCGTGGCATATTAAAGAAATTGAGCGTTGCATACCACAGCCCATACAATCAAATCCAAAGAGTTTTTTGTTTAAACATGGTAGCATATATTCTTCTAAAGACTGCATTAAAAAATCAAGTTTTGCCAAATTTAGACAAAAATGTGTGTAAATAATAGTTTTTAAAAACTAAATAGATGCTTACTTTTTATTAAAAATTATCACTTTTTTAGTAAACCCTTGCGTATTAGATAATGTAATTCGGGCAATGTAAACACCATCGCTTAAAGATTTTGTAGAGTAGGTGTAAGTGCTTTTTATTTCAGAAACATCTTTATTTATAACTTGTTTTCCAGATACATCGAATAAATTAAATGATTTTAGATCTAAGGCATTTGGATTTAAAATTTTTAATTCTGAAATGTTATTGTTTTGAAAGATGTCGAAATCGTTAAAAATAGTATTGTCAATACTTAGTGAGTTGTTGCTAAAAGTAATTTCAAAACGATTGTTGTATGTACCTTTATCTAGAATAATATCAAAAGGATTATTTTTTATATTTACGTAAGTATTATTAACATTGTCATAAACGTAGATATTTACATTTTCAGGTATGTCTTTCAATTGATTAATATTAATACTAAAAGGCATATTATCATATTCTGCCTTTAAGCCAAAAGGAATTCTAGTTGCTTCATCATAGTTAATAGACTTAATAGTCAATTCATGGTTCTCAGATATTAGATAGGCATCAGAATTTAAAGCATGAACATTAGTGCCATCATAAAAACGATTAAGAGTATTGTTGTTAGGAGTAGAACTTCTAAAAGCGATAACATTCTCTTTATAATAAGTATCGTTTATTTTTGTATGTATCCTAATTTCTGGAATAATAGTTGGATTTTTAGCAATAGATTTATAATCAATACCATTATGAGACATCATAATGGTTTCTTTTTTTTGTTCTTTGTTATTTTCCTTATCAGATTTTGCAAAAATAGAGCCATCACCGCCAATAGTAGAATCTTCAGCCAAATAAAGGCGCATACTATTAGTAAACACAAAGTTTCCGCCAGTTCCATTACTACTAACAACAAAACCTTGCCCAATAGCTGCATAGCGTCTAGCATTATTTGCAGAATAATTGGCTGTATTGCCACCACCAGGAGTAGGTAAGTTTGAACTTCCGTCACCTGCATAACTTACAAACGCTGCTGTAGCATAAGTTCCATTATCTGATAAATTACTAAGGTCTCCTGGAGTATAAACACTATAACCACCTTCATAATCTATCAGAACGTGAGATCCTTTAGGTTTTTGTTCCCAAAAATAAACTTCACCAATAATATTTGTTGGATTGGTTGATGTTCCTCCGTCTACTGTATTTGTGTTTTCTATAATGAATTTTTTTAAATCTAATGCAGAAGGATAAGGATTTCCTGTTAGAGTTTCAGCCCTATTTGGTATTCCAACTATAGGTTCGTCATCAACACCATCAAAAGTACAACTAACCGTAATAGTACCATTATTTGGTCTGCCTCTAAAATCTAAAACATTGTTAGTGTTAGGGCTTCCTTTTAGTGTGAATCCATAACCAGGCGCAACAGGATTGGTTTCTGAAACTAAATTCCAACCTAAATAACCTTCACCATCAATTAAAGTGTATAACCATCGACTCGAAAGTTCTGTAGCTGTGCCATTTAAAGAAGTTGTAAATAAATATGCAGATGATGAAATATTAGTTAAATCAGTATGATCTGCTGGATCGTGCATAGAGTTATTACCTTGAAAAGATACATTTGCTTGTGTTGTTCCATCTACACTTATTCCAACTGGTGAACACCAAAAGTTATAATCGTATATTCCTGTTGTTTGATTTTGGTAAATTGATAATTCCCCAGCATCAGAATTTTTCGTATCAGTATTTTGCAAAAGCTGAGCATCTCCTCTAAAATATAGGTTCGAAGTAGGGGTTTCAAGTCTTATATCGTCATTAATAAATACTACAACATCTCTAGAGTACAGATAGGTGTCATTTGCAACATATAAATCTTGAGAAAAAGATAGGCTTGCGGTCAGTAGTAATAAAAAAGTAAATTTATGGGGCATAAAAATATACTTATTGATTAAAGAACAAATATAGTTTTTTTTAATGAAAAGAACAACTTACCTAATAAATACGTATTTTATCGATTGACATATTACTAATTAAATAGAGGATTATTCTTAACGAAATCTATTTTTTAATGTAATTTGGTTGCGTAACTTTAAGTACTTATTTAGATGAAATATTTTAATTATATATTGATAATTATAGGAGCTGTTATTGCATTATATTCTAAAGCTGGAACCCAGCAAAACCAGTACGTTTTAATAGGAGGTATTGTTGTGTTAATGATAGGGATTTATAGAATTTCTAGAAATATTCCTAGTAAAAATGACGAAGGCAATACACAAGACACTAATGAAGAAGAGTAGTTATGGCTTTTAAATTGGGAGATGTAGTATTGGTTTTAGATGAAGATTTATCTGGAGTAATTAAAAAAATAAGTGGAGATTCCATTTCAATTGAAACAGAGGATGGTTTTTTACTAGATTTTAAAACTGATAAATTAATTAAAAATAAGTCTGATAAAAGGATTAAGAGTGAATTGTTTGCTCATTCTAGTGTAAATGCTGTTATTTCTGAAAAAGAACAACCAAAAAAGAAAACAACAAGAAAAGTAAAACCTAAAGAGCGTTACGAACCTACCTTGGAAGTTGATTTACACATTAATCAATTAGTAAAATCTTCTAAAGGGATGACAAATCATGATATGCTTACATTGCAACTAGACACTGCTAGAAGACAATTAGATTTTGCAATAAAAAAGCGCATTCAAAAAATTGTGTTTATTCACGGAGTTGGAGAAGGTGTTTTAAAAATGGAATTAGATTATCTCTTTGGACGCTATGCTAATGTGAAATTCTATGATGCCAATTACCAAAAATATGGACTTGGTGCCACCGAGGTTTATATTTATCAGAATGTATCTCCTGCTAGTTAAATTCTGGAGTTATAGTTCTAGTTTTATTACTTGAAGGAATTTCGCTGTCAGCCAATTTTCCAAAATCAAGTTCATCTTGCGATAAAATTTCTATATCAATTCCTGTTAAAGTTAAAGTAACAAGGTAAGTTTTGCTTATAGTATGTACTCGATATGCTGTAGCAGTAACCGAAGTAGCAACATCTTTATTTAAATAATCTGCACCAACATCACTGTTTGTAATATCATTTGTTGGGTTTTGATCTTGCGAATCGTTTTCTTCATCTCTTGTATTAATGCCATCTCCATCATCATCATTATCTAAATAATTTGGTATTGTATCGCCATCGGTGTCATCGTTTGTAAAATCCCCATCATCATCTAAATCTTCATCTTTTGTTAAAACATTGTCACCATCATCATCGGCATCTAAATAATCTGGTAAGCCATCTCCATCAGTATCTTGAGCATCATCATAATTTCCGTCGCCGTTAGGATCCATGTTTTCTAATGCAGCAGGAACCCCATCATTATCATCTTCGGTTAAAGATGTATTAATTACTGCTTGACAACTACTACTATAATCATTTACTATGTTTATATCAGAAGGAGGAATATCATTACAAAATAAATTTGAAGGTAATTGTGAGTTACTATAAGTTCTATAATTTAATGTTCCAGATTTTGTTACAGTAAATGTATTATCATCTCCTACTGCTAAAAACTCATCAATGGTATAATTACTGATAATTACAGAAAGTGATTCAGAAGGATCATTTTTAGTATTATATAGCACTATGTCTTGAACTCCTTCACAAGCGCTAAATTCATCATCAAAGTCTAATTCAACATTTATAATATCGCCATCACTACAAGAAATTAGAGAAGCAAAGCTAAAAGTTAATAAAGAAAAAAATAATTTACGCATGTGTTTGGGTTTTAAGGCAAAAATATAGAATTGTTATTTATAACGTATCATATTGATAATAATTTTATTTCAAGTATTTTTGAACCCTCAAACTGTATATTTAAGCGATTAGTTAATAATTTGGATTTTATGAAGACTGTTTATTTCGATAATGCTGCAACTACACAAATTCGTAGTGAGGTAATTAATAAAATGGCTGAAGTTATGAAGAACAACTATGGAAACGCCTCATCTTCACATAGTTTTGGAAGATCATCTAAATCATTAATAGAAAATTCAAGAAAAGCAATTGCAAGTTATTTAAATGTATCTGCTGGCGAGATTGTATTTACTTCTGGAGGAACAGAAGCCGATAATTTAGTATTGCAAAGTGCAGTGAGAGATTTAAAAGTGAAACATATTATTACTTCTAAAATTGAGCATCACGCTATTTTAAATACTATTGAGCAACTTGAAGTTGAGTATGATTTAACTATTAGCTATGTAAATGTTGATAAAACTGGAACCATAGATTATGCACATTTAGAAGCATTACTTGATACCTCAAAAAAAACATTGGTAAGTTTAATGCACGTTAATAACGAAATCGGAAATATTTTAGATATTAAAAGAGTCGCTGATTTGTGCAAAGATAAAAACGCTTTGTTTCATAGTGATACGGTACAATCTGTAGGACATTATGCATTAGATTTACAAGAGATTCAATTAGATTTTTTGGCAGCTGCTGCACATAAATTTCATGGACCAAAAGGTGCTGGTTTTGTTTTTATCAGAAAAAATTCAGGCTTAAAACCTTTAATTTTTGGTGGAGAGCAGGAGCGAGGTTTTAGAGCGGGAACTGAAAGCGTGCACAATATAGTGGGGATTGAAGAAGCTTTAAAATATGCCTATGATAATTTAAATAAGGAGTCTGCATATGTAAGGTCGCTAAAGCAATATTTTATTGAACAGTTAAAATTAAAAGTGCCATTAGCAAAGTTTAATGGTTGCTCAGGAGATATGGAAAAAGGAACCTACACTTTAGTAAATATTTGTTTACCGGTTTCTCTAGATAAAGCAAGCATGTTACTGTTTCAGCTAGATTTAAAAGGAATTGCCTGCTCTAAAGGTAGTGCTTGCCAAAGTGGAAGCTCAAAAGGGTCTCATGTTTTAGCTGAAATTTTAAATGATGACGATATGCAAAAACCATCTATTCGATTTTCTTTTAGTATTTACAATACAAAAGAAGAAATTGATTATGTGATTGATGTTTTAAATGAGCTAACGGTTTCTTCTCTTAACTAATTATATTTTGGCTTAGTAATAATGGCTCAATAAATAGGGCAGGAAGAAAGATGTCTTAATTTTTGTCTGAAAAATTTGTGTTTTATCGAATTATTTATTAATCTTGTAATTAAAGTCTCTCATAATAAAACCCCAAATCGTTATGAGATATTTTAGAATCATTTTTTACTTAGTATTAATATTTGTTTTTCCAACCAACGTTTTTTCTCAGGTAGGTATTGGCAATACTAATCCAGATACTTCATCTATATTAGATATTACATCGACAACTCAAGGCGTTTTAACACCAAGAATGACAACTGTACAGCGAGTAGCAATTTCGTCTCCAGCAGAGGGGTTATTAGTTTTTGATATTGATGAAGATGCGTTTTATTACTATGATGGTAGTAGTAGCTGGGTAAAATTGGAAGGAGCCATAAAACGTGATAATTATGTATTAGTTAAAAGTGAGGCAGATTTACCAGCACCTAGTGGAGGTATAATTACTTTAGATGAAAATACATTCTATGAAATAAATGGCACTATAACATTAACAAATTCGATAAATATTAATGGTGCATATATAGCTGGATTAGATACAAATGAAGATATTTTAGTTAGAGTAGGAGGTACTATGTTTGTAGGAAGTAAAGGAGGGAGTATGCGTAATTTAACAATAACTGTTCCTGGAGGAACAGTTTTTAATTTAGACGATACTGTTCACGATCAAACACTCGTGCTTCAAGATAATATTATAGCCAATTCAGCTAGTGTTGGTACAATAAAAGGATTTATGGTGGTATTTTCTAATGTGGTACAATATTCCGGAAACTCTGCAGGGATAGTTTATGAAGATATTAATGATTTACTTTTAAGTAACCAAGGATGGTTTGCTAATAACAGTGGGTCTTACGAAACATTTGTAGGTACTTTTGAGTTGATAGAAAAAGTTAGTGGTTTTTCTACTGTAAATATTGGTAATTATGGTATTGATGTTAGCTCTAACCCTACAGTAACTTCTGGTATTTTGTTGGGTACAGCTTTTACAGGAACTAGTACAGTATTTGTAAATAAATACACTGCAGGGGTTATAAAATATAATTTTAATAATAACTGGTTTATTAACAGCCCAGGGCTATCTTTAGAATCTGATTGGGTTGCTACTGGAGACTTATATATAACAACACCTGTGGCAACGCCCTTTGCTGCTGCAAATACGCCTATTAAAATATCAGGAACTACTACAACAGTTAATCTATTTAGGTTTACTTCCGCTGTTAATAACAGATTAGTTTATTCTGGTACTAAATCAAGATTTTTTACTTGTACAGGATCAATTTCTGTAACAGCAGCTACCAGTAATAAAACGTTTAATTTTTATATTGCTAAAAATGGGGTGATATTACCAGAATCTAAACAAAGTAGAAAAATTTCTAATGGAGCAGATGTTGGTGCTTTATCAATAACCGCTACCGTATCGCTTGATACAAATGATTATGTGGAATTATGGGTTGAGAACACCACTGATGCTACAGCTATTACTGCTGAAGCTATGAATTTAGCAATTCGATAAATAATTTTTTAATCTTTATTTTTGATTTCGTTCAACAAATCTCTAATTTCTTCTAGCAGCATATTAGTTTTTTCATTTGAAGAAGTAGCTTGTGTATTTTCTTTTGAATTTGATCGAATAACTTCTCGTTGATTTAAAACTAACTCTTTAAATTCTGAAGAGTTAAGAATACCAACAAGTTTCATGTCGCTTCCTTTAGGATTACTTTGACCAGCAGTTTCAATTTTAAGAATACGCAAATCGAGGGCTTTAAGTAAAGGGTTTTCAATAAACGTTAAGTCTTGAATGTTTTCTAGCGGAATAGTTTTTTCAACTTTAAACAGAACCCCTTTTTTAAATTCTAAATGCCTGTTTGTTAATTGGCATTTTAAGTTTTCATAAAACCTTTTGCTTATATATTGGCCTAAACCTAAAAACCAAATTATTAAAATAGGAATACCAACTATAGAAATTAATAAGAAAAATGAAACTACTAAAAGGATATATGTTTTAATTTTAGGGTTAAACTCAGCCTTTTTAATAATGTTTGAATCAGTTGTCATTATAGTAGGATTAAAATTTCATGGTAGTTCGAACGTTAAAAACTCGTGGTGTTAAGTAGTTAGGAATAGCATACTGACGCTTACTATACACATCTCTAACCCATGTGTTAGTTATTGAGTTTTGAACATCAAACATATTGAAAATTTCAACACCAAACGAGAGTTCTTTAAATGGTTTTTTCCAACCACTATTAAATTGTTTTTTTTCATCAACTAATACAAATTGAAAACCAACATCAGCTCTTTTGTATGATGGTAATCTGTTTTGATATTCGTAAGGATCGGCATAACTTGGTGAACCACCAGGTAACCCTGTGTTAAACACCAAATTCAAATACATTTTCATACTTGGAATATTGGGCACATAATCTTGAAACAGTGCAGCAAATTTTAAGCGTTGGTCAGTTGGTCGAGCAATATATCCTCTATTATTTATATTTTCCTCAGTTTTTAAATATCCAAAACTAAACCACGATTCGGTTCCAGGAACAAACTCACCATTTAATCGCATATCTAACCCATAAGCATAGGCTTTTGCACTATTATTGGCACGATAACGGATACGAACATTCTCTAATGTATACGGATTCACATCGCTTAAGCTTTTATAATATGCTTCGGTAGTTAATTTAAAAGGTCTATTCCACATTTTAAAGCTATAATCGTTACCTAAAACAATGTGAAATGATTTTTGCGCTTTTACATTGGGTTGAACAACTCCATTCACATCTCGTAGCTCTCTATAAAATGGAGGTTGATAATATAATCCTCCAGCAATTCTAAACAACATGTCTTTTTCCCAATAAGGTTTTATAGCGAATTGTGCTCTCGGACTAAACACGGTTTGATTTGATGACGAGATTCCTGTGCCATTAACCGACCAATTATGAGCTCTAACTCCTGCATTGTACCAAACATCACTTGTTCCTAAAGTGGAGCGTTTACTCCATTGCGCATAAGCTTGTAATCTGTTTATCTGTGTATTATTTGTCGCGCGAACGTTTTGAAATGCTTCAATAGGGCCTTGAAATGGAGTGTAAGGTTGCTCGTTAAATGCATCAATATGTGGTGGTCTTATAGAAAATCCAGCAGAATCAATAACTTCCCATTCTACCAAACGATCGCGTATATCTTCGTTAGTATATTTTATAGACCATTCAATACGGTTGTCGTCAATTTTTAAATCACCTTTATGTTCTATGGTAGTTATTAGTGCGTCTAAATCGTTTCGTCCATGATTTAACTGACTTCCAATGCCTTCGCTAAACTCAACTTCACCCAGATTTTCGTCACCAATATTTGTGTTTACTTCACCCAATCTATACTGTGCTAAAATATCAAAATACTCTTCTTCAGTAGTGTGATAAGTAGATGCTATTGCATGAAGTGTTAAATCATCATTTGCGTAATAAGTCCCTTTAAAAGCCCCAAACAATGTTTGATATTGATCTTTTTCCTGCCCTTCATAAAACACGAGTAAAGCTAAAGGGTCTGCTAGTGTTCCAAAGTTAGTTTGTCTAGTTTGAGGCTCGTAACTGTATTTGTTTAATGACGCATTTCCTAGAAAGCTTAACTGAAACTTATCTGTGAATTTATAGGTCAAGTATGCTTGTGCATCGGCAAAAGCAGCGTCATAATTTGTTTCTGTTTCTTTGGCATTAACTAATAAACCATTATCACGATAACGGAGACCAATTATACTAGAGAATTTTGAATCTTTACTAACGTTTTCAACAGAAAGACTACCGCCTAATAAACTTAAATCTGCATTAATTTCGAACTGATAAGGATTTTTATACGTAATATCTAAAACGGATGACAATTTATCGCCGTATTTTGCTTGAAAACCACCAGAAGAAAAATCGACATTCTGAACCAAATCGGTATTTACAAAACTTAAACCCTCCTGTTGACCAGAACGAATTAAAAACGGACGATACACTTCTATGCCATTTACATATACCAAATTTTCGTCGTAATTTCCACCACGCACAGAATACTGAGTACTTAACTCATTATTATTACTAACACCAGGGAGTGTTAATAATAAGTTTTCAACACCAGCATTAGCACCTGGTATTTTTCTAATAGTTTCAGGTTTTAAGGTTGTAACACCTTCTACATCTTTTCTTCGTTTTCCAGAAACAACTACAGTGGCAATTTGCTCAACTGTTGTGTTCATTACAGGATTAAACTCATGGGTCTCACCATTTTTAAGATTAAAAGTAATGATGATTTTTTTGTATACAAGGTGAGAGAACTCTATAGTAACATCTTGGTTTGCAGGAATTTTTAAAGTATAAAAACCATTTTCATTGGTTTCTGTCCCAATTGAATCAGCTTTTATACTTACTTTAGAAATAGGGGTATCTTCATTATTTAAAATAACACCTTTAATTGTCGCTGTTTGCGAATACCCTAAAGAAATAAGTAGTAAAAATAGAATTACTGTAAGTGAAAATTTTAAATTCAAAAGCGAGAAAATTTATTTCCTATAAAACACAGTTTCAAAAGTAGAATTATTTCCAACATTATCAGTAACAATTACCTTTAAATTATTTTTTGTTGCGGTAATACACCCATCATTAAAATCATGCGTTAACGTTTTTCTTTTATAATCGTACTCCATTAAAATCCATTTTCCATTTACTGTAGCTCTATAATTTGATACTCCAGAATCTTCATCATCAATTTTTAGCTTTAAATATTTAAAATTACTTAGCCATTGTCCTTTTTTAAAATTAATGGGTATTATAGAAGGTCTAATAGTATCTGTTGCAAGTGCAAACTCTCCTAATGTTTTTGTGCGGGTTGTGAGAATGTTGCCTTTTCTTTTTGTTGACGAATACGCTGGAAACTTTTTGTAACCCAACAGTCTTGCTATATATAATTTGCTTTTATCTTTGTCAGAATAAGCACTAACATCGTAACTAATTGTGAAGCTTTTTTTAGCTGGAATAATGTCTTTGTGTAATTGTAGAGTATCATTTTTTACATCAAAATCTATATAAAAATTATCATAAAAAGTGTCTTTATAAAAATCAACAGACACTTTTCCTTTTTTTAAATTAGTGGTTTCATTTGCATTAATAAAATATGGAGTGGTCTTATTTTTTGGTTGAGCTTTAATAGTATCTATTTTACTTCCTTTAATGGTTATAGTTGCCCAAGTATTATTGTTTTTATAATCACCAACCTTTATTTTATAAACGGAATATGTACTATCTTTTATAGACAAAACACCATCATTTAAAACTTCTTTATATAAACTTAAAGGATTGCTTTGATTGAATAATTTTTGAATACGTTTCTTTTTGGTTTTATAATGCTCATAATCAATTAATCTATTAATATGTTTCGTTTCACTGAATGAAAAACGCTTAAAATCTAATTCAAAATTTTTATTACCATTAACAAAGGTTTGAATATTATATACTCCGTTTTTATTGGCAGCTAAATTTTGTCTGTCTATGGTTTCAATTCCAAAGCCAATTTTGCCATAAGCTTCAATGTTTTCAACAGTATAGTCTCCATTTTTTAAAGGGATTAATCGTAGTTTCTTTTTTGCGTTTGTTTTGTTTATATATGAATCTTCGCCAATTGGATAGACGTAAATAGAAGAAATTAATGGATTAATAGAGTCTTCTGTATCTATACCAAAAAGCATAGGGTTCATTGGTCGTTCGGCCTTATCGCGAATTTCAAAATGTAAATGTGGTCCACCAGAACCACCAGTATTTCCACTTAAAGCTACAACAGTTCCTTTATCAATTTTTAAATCTTCGGCATTTGGAAATAATTCAATCTCGAAAGATTCTTTCTCATATTGATGTTTTTTTACATAAGCTTCAATTTCAGGCGAAAACTTATTTAAATGCGCATAAACTGTAGTATAACCGTTTGGATGTGTGATGTATAAGGCTTTTCCATAACCGTAATGCGATACCTTAATTCTGCTTACAAAACCATTGGCCGAAGCATAAACATTTAAACCTACACGTTGTTGTGTTTTTATATCTAATCCAGAATGAAAATGGTTAGAGCGTAATTCTGCAAATGTGCCAGAGAGAATTAAAGTAACGTCTAAAGGACTTCTAAAATAATCTTGCGGATAATTATTTTGAGCTATAGAGATTGTTGAGAGTGATAAAAAAAGAATGAGGATTAATCGCATATTTAAGTGTTACCAATTAAATTTTAAAATTGTACGTATGGGTTATTCTTAATTTTGATTGGTATTAGGCTAAAATATCAATTTGATATGAATATGCAAAGCTTAAAACAAAAATCAAGCCAATTATTCTGCTTATTAACATTAACATAGAATTTAAAACTTTATGAAAAAACAATTGTAATTTAGGCTTAGGTATGTTAACTTTGTGTGATAAGTATTGAAATTTGTAAATGAGTAGTATTGAAGATATTGTAGATTCTTTAGAAAACAAAATTAGTAAAGTATTACACAAACTAGAGCTTTTAAAGCAATCTAATTTGAAATTAAATAAAGAATTGGAAGCTTCAAAGCAAGAACTTCAAAACCAAAAGTTAAAAATAACAACTTGGGAAGAAAAATATGAAGCTCTTAAAATGGCAAACTCAATACTTGGTAGTGACGATAATAAAAGAGAAACAAAGCTTAAAATAAACGCATTAATTAGAGATATTGACCATTGTATTGCTCAACTTTCAGATTAATGTAACATAGATTAAATGTCAGAAAAGCTTAAAATAAAGCTATCTATAGCTAATAGAGTATATCCTTTAACTATTGAAGCAAATCAAGAAGAAGGATTGCGAAAAGCAGCTAAAAACATTGATGCTATGATAAAGCAATTTGAACAAAGCTATTCTGTTAGAGATAAGCAAGATGTATTAGCCATGTGTGCTTTACAATTTGCTTCTCAAGTTGAACAGAAATCTATTGATAAAGCAAATGTGAATGAACATGTAGAGGAAAAGTTAAAAACTTTAAATGATTTGTTACATTCGCATTTAATCTCTTAAAACGTTCTTTAAAATAAACTAAAAGTTACTGCCTACATTGGTTATTTTTTTTGATAAACTCAACGTTAATTCTTTAAAAAGGGTGAGTTTAAGTTGTAAAAGCATGCTGCCTTAGCCGCAGACCCTTGATCAGCTTGTTAGCCCTAAACTTGTTTTTAAGGAGTTTATACAAAACTTTATACTGGTGTAGGCTTTTTTATATATACTAACCAACAAACACAATGGATAATAATTCAATAATATTAACAGTAGGAGGCTTGCTATTAGGGCTTATAATAGGATTCATTATAGCAAAAGTACTTGAGAAAAGTAAAGCATCCAAACTAATAAAGGATGCTAAAAGAAAAGCATCTAACATATTAAAAGAGTCAAATACTGAGGGAGAATCTATTAAAAAAGATAAAATTCTTCAAGCTAAAGAAAGATTTATAGAACTTAAATCTGAGCACGAAAAAGTTATTTTGTCGAGAGATAAAAAAATGGCAGAGGCAGAAAAACGTACTCGCGATAAAGAATCTCAAATATCTAACGAGCTTTCAAAAAATAAAAAACTTAATGAAAGTATTGAAGGTAAAGTTAAAGATTACAACCATAGACTTGATGTTTTAGATAAGAAACAAGAGGAGTTAGATAGACTTCATAAAAGCCAAGTACAGCAACTCGAAGTTATTTCTAGTTTATCTGCTGAGGAAGCGAAAGAGCAGCTTGTTGAATCTTTAAAAGGAGAGGCTAAAAATGATGCTATGGCATTTATTCAAAGCTCTCTTGAAGAAGCGAAATTAACTGCTGAACAAGATGCAAAAAAGATAATTATAAACACGATTCAACGTATTGGGACAGAAGAAGCTGTAGATAATTGTGTGTCTGTATTTAATATAGAATCGGATGATGTTAAAGGACGAATTATTGGTCGTGAAGGACGAAATATACGTGCTATTGAAGCTGCTACTGGTGTTGAGATTATTGTTGATGATACGCCCGAAGCTATTATATTATCATGTTTCGATTCTGTACGTAGAGAGATCGCTAGATTATCGTTGCATAAGTTAGTTACCGACGGTAGAATTCACCCAGCAAGAATTGAAGAAATCGTTAAGAAAACACAAAAACAGATTGAGCAAGAAATTATAGAAGTTGGTAAGCGAACTGTTATCGATTTAGGAATTCATAATCTACACCCAGAACTGATAAAGATGGTAGGTAGAATGAAATACCGTTCCTCTTACGGACAAAACCTTTTACAACACTCAAGAGAAGTTGCTAAACTTTGTGGTGTAATGGCAGCAGAATTAGGTTTAAACCCTAAATTAGCTAAACGTGCTGGATTACTTCACGATATTGGTAAAGTGCCAGATGCTGAAGCAGATATGGAAACACCACACGCAATACTTGGTATGCAATGGGCAGAAAAGTATAACGAAAAAGATGAAGTTTGCAATGCGATTGGAGCGCATCATGATGAAGTTGAAATGAAATCGTTATTAGCACCAATCATACAAGTATGTGATGCTATTTCTGGTGCTCGCCCTGGTGCACGTCGTCAAGTTTTAGATAGTTATATACAACGATTAAAAGATTTAGAAGATATTGCATTTGGCTTTACTGGCGTTAAAAAAGCCTATGCTATTCAAGCGGGTAGAGAATTACGTGTAATTGTTGAAAGCGAAAAAGTTGACGATCAAAAAGCAGCAGACTTATCGTTTAGTATTTCTCAAAAAGTACAAACCGATATGACGTACCCTGGTCAAGTTAAAGTAACAGTAATTCGTGAAACTAGAGCAGTAAATATTGCTAAATAAAATTTTTAAACTTTATAAAATTGAAGAATCCAGCATTTGCTGGATTTTTTATTTTCTAGGATGATATTTTTCTACAACCTTAGTTAAATGACTTTTGTCTAAATGGACATAGATTTCGGTTGTTGTAATGCTTTCATGCCCTAACATAAGCTGAATAGAACGTAAATCGGCATCATTTTGTAATAAATGAGTAGCGAACGAATGCCTAAAAGTATGAGGAGAAATATTTTTTTTCAATCCGATTTTCTCAGCAAGTTGTTTAATAATCGTAAAAATCATTGCCCTAGTTAGTTGCTTTCCTCGTCTGTTTAAAAATAAGGTGTCCTCAAAACCTGCTTGAATATTAATATGATTCCGCACTTCTTTCCTATAGATATTAATATATTTTTGAGTTATAGGAACTATAGGAACAAAGCGTTGTTTATCACCTTTCCCTGTAACTTTTATAAAACCTTCATCAAAAAATAAATCAGATAATTTTAGGTTAACCAATTCACTAACACGCAAACCACATCCATATAAAGTCTCTAAAATGGCTCTGTTTCGTTCTCCTTGAGGTTTACTTAAATCAATAGAGGTAATGAGCGTGTCAATCTCATCTTCTGTTAGAGTGTCAGGCAACTTTCTTCCAATTTTTGGAGATTCAATCAGCTCTAGCGGATTGGTTTTTCTATAATCTTCAAACACTAAATAATTAAAAAAACTACGTAAACCTGAAATTAAACGTGATTGTGATCGTGCATTTACATGTTTCGCAACTTCATAAATGAATTGCTGAGTTATTTCTGAAGTAATAGAAATGGGAGATGAGTTTATATTATTTTCTTCTAAAAAAAGTATTAATTTTTGAATATCAAGCGAATAACTATCTATCGAATTTTGCGATAAACCGCGCTCTATTTTTAGGTATAATTGATAATCTTTTAGTGCGTGTTGCCATTTCATTTGTGTAAAAATAGTTATTATAGTTTTGATACCCAACAGAGTAGAAAAAAGTATACAATTAAGTAGGTTTTTTCTTTTTTTGTGATGTAATATTATAATATTTTTGCGCCTTTATTAATCAATAAAACTTAAATCTATTATGAGAAAATTATTATTATGTGCTGCTGTAGCAGTATTAGGATTAACAAGTGTAAATGCACAAGAAGTTCAATTTGGAGCTACTGGTGGTTTGATATCTGTAGATGCAAATGCAAAATTTAATGGTCAAAGTTTAGATGTAGATTCTGAAATAGGATTTTATATTGGTGGTTTGGCAGATATTGCAATTTCTGATGCATTTCATGTTCAACCAGAATTATTATATGCTAATGTTAATGACGGGAGTGCATTATTATTACCTATAATGGCAAAATATTATGTATCCGAAGATTTCTTTGTACAAGCTGGACCACAATTTGATTTTTCTTTAGAGGACCTTCCAACTGATTATACTGGATTAGGAATTTCATTGGCTGCTGGACTTGGGTATGATATTAATGAAGAGTTTTTTATTGAAGCTAGATACTCTTTTCAAATAAATGATTATTATACAGGTAACTTAGATATTGAATCAAAATCTAACTTATTATTATTTGGAGTTGGTTACAAGTTTAATTAATTTCATATTAAATTTTTTAAAAGGAAGGGAGATAATAAGTCTCCCTTTTTTTATGCTCAATTTTTAATATATTTACTTTATGAAAAAACTTATCATCATCAATGGGCCTAACCTTAATCTTTTGGGTAAGCGTGAACCAAATATTTACGGTAGTTTGACTTTTACAGAATTTTTAGATAAAGTAAGAGCTAAATATTCTGATGTTGAAATTGATTACTATCAATCGAATATTGAAGGAGAAATAATTGATAAGTTACACGAAGTTGGTTTTAATTGTGACGGTATTATTTTAAATGCAGCAGCTTATACGCATACATCTGTTGGAATTGGAGATGCAGTAAAGGCTATAGAAACACCCGTGATAGAGGTTCATATTTCAAATACATTTAATAGAGAAGAGTTTAGGCATCAATCCTTCATATCGCCTAACGCTAAAGGTGTTATTCTTGGTTTTGGTTTGCAAAGTTATGAGTTGGCTATTCTGAGTTTTTTATAACCTATTTAACTTTCTTAAGAGACAATTAACGTGTTCTTAAATTTTGTTTATGATTGTATTGTGATTTATTAACATTTATATAAAATAGTTTTGTTTCATAATTAAACTAACCAATATATTATGAAACAAATTATCTTGTTATCAGTATGCGTTTTTAGCGCAATATTTTCTGCTGAAGCTCAAACAGAATCAAAAAATCAAAAAGATAAAAAAATAAAGTTTGGTTTGCGAACTGGTTATGAATTTCAGGTTAATGATAGTAATTTAGAAAACAAACTTGATTTACCATATATAGGCATATTATCTGATATATATTTAAGTAGTAAATGGAACTTACAGTTAGAGTTAAATCTTAGGTCGGGCAATAGAGAAGAACTTTTTTTAAATGACTTTAAGCAATCTTACAAAGAAGTTTATCTTACAGTTCCTGTATTATTAAAATATAGCATAAACGATAAGTTCAGAATTTATATGGGTACTCAAACTTTATCTGCATCACTCAAAAACGATATTTTTGGATTAAAAAAATGGAATGGAATACTTGGTGCAGAATACAATTTTTCAAAAAAAACCTTTATCGAAACCCGCTTTAGACATGGTTTTGAAAGGCGAATAAATAAAAATAATTTTAGAAATAACACCATTAGCGTTGGTGTTGGATATAAATTTTAAATACAAAAAATGCGATTCAATTCTGAATCACATTTTTTATATCTCTATCAGCTAAAGCTTATAAATGAATAACTTCATCATAAGCATCAGCAACAGCTTCCATAACCGCTTCACTCATAGTTGGATGCGGATGCACAGCTTTTAATACTTCGTGTCCAGTAGTTTCTAATTTACGCCCTAAAACAGCTTCAGCTATCATATCGGTTACACCAGCACCAATCATGTGGCAACCTAGCCATTCGCCATATTTTGCATCAAAAATAACCTTTACAAAACCATCTTTATTTCCGCCAGCACTTGCTTTACCAGATGCCGAGAATGGGAATTTACCAACTTTTATATCTAAACCTTTATCTTTGGCTTGTTTTTCTGTTAAACCAACCGATGCAATTTCTGGTGAGCAATACGTACATCCAGGAATGTTTCCATAATCTAAAGCTTCAACATGTTGCCCAGCAATTTTCTCTACACATAAAATGCCTTCCGCGGAAGCGACATGTGCTAAAGCTTGACCAGGTGTTACATCACCAATTGCGTAATAACCAGGAATGTTAGTTTGGTAAAAATCGTTTACAATAATTTTATCTCTGTCTACTACAATACCAACATCTTCTAATCCAATATTTTCAATATTCGTTTTAATACCAACAGCACTCAAAATAACATCAGCTTCTAAAACTTCTTCACCTTTTTTAGTTTTTACAGTTGCTTTAACCCCTTTACCTGAGGTATCAACGCTTGTAACTTCGGCTGAAGTCATTATTTTAATACCACTTTTCTTGAAAGAACGTTCTAATTGTTTAGAGACATCTATGTCTTCAACAGGAACAACATTTGGTAAATATTCTACAATAGTAACCTCGGTACCCATAGAATTATAGAAATATGCAAACTCAACACCAATAGCGCCAGAGCCAACTACAATCATTCTTTTAGGTTGGTTAGGTAACGTCATTGCTTCTCTATAACCTATAACTTTTTTACCATCTTGTGGCAAACTTGGTAATTCGCGAGACCGTGCACCAGTTGCAATAATAATATGGTCTGCACTGTACTCTTTTCCATCAACATCAACCTTTTTTCCAGTTTTTAATTTTCCAAAACCTTCAATAACATCAATTTTATTCTTCTTCATTAAAAATTGAACACCTTTGCTCATACCATCTGCAACACCACGACTACGTTTTACAACGGCATCAAAATCTTTGTCGAACTCTTTAACAGATAATCCGTAATCGCCTGCATGCTTAAGATATTCAAATACTTGAGCAGATTTAAGTAAAGCTTTGGTGGGAATACAGCCCCAATTTAGGCATACGCCACCTAGACTTTCTTTTTCAACAATAGCAGTTTTAAAACCTAATTGAGAGGCTCTAATAGCAGTTACATAACCACCAGGACCACTTCCAAGAACAATAATATCGTATTTCATCTGTAAATTTTAAGTCGTTTTTTGAAGCGACAAATTTACGAAATCGAATTTGAATAAAGAATTTAGAACCTTATAAATTTGCATCTTTAATAGTACCTTTGTAACGCAAGTATTATTTTATGAATATACCCATTACAAGTTTTCCTAGAATCATTATTATTGGCGGTGGTTTTGCTGGAATTGCTTTAGCTAAAAAATTATCAAAACAAGAAGTGCAAGTGGTGTTATTGGATAAGAATAACTATCATAATTTTCAACCTTTATTATATCAAGTTTCTACTGGAGGATTAGAGCCAGATTCTATTGCATATCCTATAAGAAAGGTGTTAAAAGATTTTCCTAACTTTCATTTTAGATTAGCTAACGTTACAGAAGTAGATGCTAAAAGTAATACGGTTATTACAGATATTGGTAACTTAAAATTTGATTATTTGGTGGTAGCATCTGGTTCTAAAACTAATTACTTTGGGAATGCCGATGTTGAAAAATATAGTATGGCAATGAAAACCATACCCCAATCATTAAATTTAAGAAGTTTAATTCTTGAAAATTTTGAAGATGCTTTATTAACTTCTGACCTTAATGAACGTAATGCGTTAATGAATTTTGTAATTGTTGGAGGCGGACCAACAGGTGTTGAATTAGCAGGAGCTTTAGCTGAAATTAAAAAAGGGATTCTTCCTAAAGATTATCCAGATTTAGATACGCGTTCAGTACAAATAAACGTGATACAATCTAGTGATTGTATCTTAAAAGGAATGAGTGCAAAAGCGTCGCAAAAAGCTGAAGATTTTTTAGAAAAACTAGGCGTTCATGTATGGAAAAACGTAAGAGTTTCTAATTATGATGGAAAAACGGTAACCACTAATACTGATTTAACATTTGAAGCTGCTACCGTTGTTTGGGCAGCTGGCGTAAAAGGTGCAATTATAAAAGGGTTAGATGCAGAAGAGTTTGTAAGCAGAGGCAATCGCCTTTTAGTAAACGAATTTAATCAAGTAAAAGGTTATACTCACATTTTTGCCATTGGAGATATTGCATGTATATCAAATAATGATTTTCCAAAAGGGTTGCCAATGATGGCGCAGCCAGCCATTCAACAAGGCAAGCAATTAGGTAATAACCTGTTATTATTAATTGATGAGAAACCAATGAAACCATTTGTTTATAAAGATAAGGGAGCAATGGCAACAATAGGTAGAAATAAAGCGGTAGTAGATTTGCCTAAATTTAAATTCCAAGGCGCTTTTGCCTGGTATGTTTGGATGTTTGTTCATCTGTTTTTCCTTATAGGTTTTAGAAACAGAATGGTTGTTTTTATAAACTGGGTATATAATTATGTTCGCTTTGATAGAGAAGCTCGTTTAATTATTAGACCTTTTAAGAAAAAGCGTAAAATATGATTTAGTAATACATAAAGTGCTAATTATAAAACTAAAGATTGTGAGTAAGGTTGTCAAATTAACAGTGTTTCTTCTAGTAGTCATGGTGCTTTCATGTAACTCAAAAAGCATCAATAAAAAACCTAATGTCATACTTATTATGGCAGACGATATGGGATATGAGTGTTTAAGCACATATGGTAGTACATCATATAACACGCCAGTTTTAGATAGCTTAGCTGCTAAGGGCATGCAATTTAATAACTGTGTTTCCCAACCGCTTTGTACACCTTCAAGAGTGAAAATAATGACAGGTCAATATAATTATAGAAACTATGATTATTTCGGACATTTAGAAACAGAAGCTTATACTTTTGGAAATTTAATGCGAGATGCTGGTTATAAAACTTGTATTGCTGGCAAATGGCAATTAAATGGGCTTGCTTATAAAGATGAAATTAAAGATTGGAGTGATAATAAAAAACCAAACAAATTAGGTTTTGATGAATATTGCCTTTGGCAATTAACCCGTGAACGTAAACATGGTGGGCGTTTTGCAAATCCTTTAATTGAACAAAATGGGGAATTATTAGAAAGAAATGAAGATGCTTATGGACCAGATATTTTTTCTGATTACATAGTAGATTTTATTGAGCGTAAAAAAGATAAACCCTTCTTTGTTTATTATCCTATGGTATTAGTTCATGACCCATTTGTTCCTACTCCAGATTCTGAAGACTGGAAAAATAAAGAAAAGCGGTACAAAAATGATACTATTTACTTTAAAGATATGGTTGCCTATACTGATAAAATTGTAGGCAAGATTACAAGTAAATTAAAAAAGTTAAAAATTGAGGACAATACCATTGTCATTTTTGTTGCAGATAATGGTACACATTACAGCATTCATTCTAAAACAAAAGAAAGAAATATTCAAGGAGCTAAAGGAAATACTACTGATGGAGGTACACATGTTCCATTAATTGTGTCATGGCCTAATGCTATAAAAAAAGGAAGTGTGCATAATGAATTAATAGAATTCAGCGATTTTTTTTCTACCCTATCAGATATTACAAAACAGGAAGTAAAGCATGATGGTAAAAGTTTTTATTCGTTATTAAAAGGAGATGCTTACAGCCCAAGAAGCTCAGCTTTTGTACATTATGATCCTAGGTGGGGTAAACGAGTAAATCAATACAGAAATCAATTTGTAAGAATATTAGATTACAAACTGTATCAAGATGGTGAGTTTTATAATTTAAAGGAAGATATACTAGAAGAACACCCTTTATCTAGCGATTTCCTTTCGGAAAAAGAATTGGAAATTAAGTTGTTTTTAGAAAATGAATTAAAGAAGCATCCTAAGTTTCAATAAGAGCTGTCTTTGATAAGTTTAAGTTGAATAATAAATGTTTAATTTACCTTTATAGGTCATCAGTAAAATGACGCAAGCCTTTTTCTTTAGCAAATTTTTCTTGGTTATATGTTGAAGAATCTCCCTTAGGAATAGATAAAGATTGCCATTGGTCACCTTTAATAAGCTTACCTAAAAACACCATTTGCCCAATGTGATAAGAGTAATGCGCTAACTGTCTATTAATAGCCTCTGTAACTGTATGTCCTTGATTTCTAATATAAATAATACGCTCTAAATCATCATTCCGTAATGGTTTGATAGCATTAAATAAGCATACCCAACCACTTTCCCAAGCAGCAATTAAATCTTCATTGGTTTTAAAAGAATCAATAAACTCCTCATCACGATGTCTCCATTCTTTTTCACCATCTTCAGTTAAAAAATTTGTCCATCTACTTAGCATATTGCCAACAATGTGTTTTACCATTACGGCAATACTGTTTGAATCCTCATTACTTTGCCATTGTATATCTTCAAACGTAAGTTGGTTTAAAGTTTTATCTCCAAGACTTTTGTAATACTCAAACTGTTTAATGATACTAGACAAATATGATTTTTCCATATAGTAAAAGTAAATCAGAAAGTAATAATTACCAAAAAGGCTAATAATTTTGGCTTACTCGTTCTTATATAATATTTTTAAAAAATTATTCTTTTTTAACAAACTTTAATGCTACGCCGTTTATACAATGTCTTTTTCCCGTAGTGTTTTTTGGGCCATCATTAAAAACGTGCCCTAAATGACCACCACAAGTGGCGCAATGTTCTTCAGTTCGTGCATACCCCAAATCGTAATCAGTAGAAAAATCTACATTACCATTTATTTCTCTATCAAAACTTGGCCAACCTGTACCGGAATCGAATTTATGTTTACTTTTAAATAAGGGTGTATTGCAGGCGGCGCAATGGTATGTGCCTTCAGAATAGTTTTTATTTAATGGGCTTGTAAATGGACGTTCAGTTCCAGCTTTTCGTAAAACATAAAACTCCTTTTCAGATAATTCAGCCTTCCATTCGCCTTCAGTTTTGGTGACTTTAAACGTTTTAGATTCTTTTTTTTCCTTTTTTTGAGCTGTACTATTACAACTAATTAGCATGGCTGTAAAGCAAAATAATATTAACTTTTTCATATAAAATTTAAATAATCAAGGTTTTAGTTTTTGTCGAAAGTTATTGAAAAACTTGACAAAATAAGAGGCATTACTTTTTTAAATAATAATGTGACCATCAAATAAACATTGTGTCTAAAAAATAAAGGTACAATTTTTGTATTTTTATAAAATATTAAAACTCTATAAAGATGAAACTAAAAAACACACTTATAATATTTGGATTAATATTATTAGTTTTTTCGTGTGCTGAAAACCCATTTACAGGAAAAAAAACGATGGCATTGGTACCAAATTCTCAATTATTTCCAACAGCCTTTGCTCAATATGATCAATTTTTAACGGAAAATAAAGTTGTAACAGGAACAAAAGACGCTGCAATGATTACTAGAGTAGGGCAACGTATAGCTGTTGCTGCCGAACGTTGGTTAAATGCTAATGGACACCAAGGTTATTTAAAGGATTATAAATGGGAATATAAATTAGTTAATGATAAAACAGTAAATGCTTGGTGTATGCCAGGAGGTAAAATAGTTTTTTATACTGGAATATTACCAATTGCCAAAAGTGAAACAGGAGTAGCTGCTATAATGGGGCACGAAGTTGCTCATGCATTAGCGAATCATGGACAACAACGGATGAGTGCTGCTTATTTACAACAAGGTGTTGCATTAGCTGGAAATATTGCAATTAAAGATGAAAAATCTAGAAATGCTTTTAACCAATATTACGGTATTGGATCTCAAGTTGGTGTTATGCTTCCTTTTAGTAGAAGTCATGAAACTGAGGCTGATAAAATAGGTCTTTATTTAATGGCTGTTGCTGGTTATAACCCAGATGAGGCAGCTGAATTATGGAAACGTATGAAAGCTAATAGTGGAGGAAAAGCACCACCAGAAATTCTAAGTACACATCCATCAAACGATTCTCGTATAGCAAATTTAAAAGCATTAGCACCTCAAGCAAAAGCTGAAGCAAAAAAGTTTGGTGTAACATCATTTAGAGAATAAATTTATCTTATTTAAAATATTTGATTACTTTAGAAGCTGCTCATAAAAGAGCAGCTTTTTTTATGGAAACACTTAAAAAAGGAAGTAAAAAACTTCTTAACGCTTGGGCTTTTTACGATTGGGCAAATTCTGTTTACACACTTACAATAGCATCGTCTATTTTTCCCATATTTTATTCATCACTGTTCCTTTCTGAAATTAAAAATGTTCATGCTTTTGGAATGGAGTTTAAAAGTACTGCTTTAATAACTTTTGTAACGGCATTTACATTTTTAGTGGTTGCTTTTACATCTCCAATATTATCTGGTATCGCAGATTATGTAGGGAACAAGAAAAATTTTCTGAAATTCTTTTGTTATTTAGGAAGTGCTGGATGTATAGGTTTATATTGGTTTGATATATCTGCTGAAGGGATACACTTAAGTCTATTATTCTACTTTATGGGACTTATTGGATACTGGGGAAGCTTAGTGTTTTATAATTCTTATTTACCAGACATAGCTTTTGAAGAACAGCAAGATGCTATTAGTGCCAAAGGGTTTTCGATGGGATATATTGGTAGTGTACTTTTGCTAGTTTTGAATTTACTAATGGTGATGTATCCCGAGTTGTTTGGTTTTGATGTAGGCTCTACTGAAGAAAGTAAAGATGAAGCAGCAAAAAATGCTATGAGAGTATCTTTTATTACAGTTGGTGTTTGGTGGGCTTTATTTAGTCAGTATTCATTTTATTATTTACCAAAAGGCACTTCGTCTGGGCATAAAGTAACCCGTGCAGTTATTTTTAATGGATTAAAAGAATTAAGGTTAGTTTGGAAAGAACTTAAGCTAGATTTAAGGTTAAAACGCTATTTGTATGCTTTTTTTGTGTTTAGTATGGCAGTACAAACCATTATGTTGATTGCTGTTTATTTTGGCGAAGAAGAAATAGCTTGGGGAGGAGATGATGCTAAAAGAATGGGTTTGATAGGTAGTATTTTATTAATCCAATTAATAGCCATACTTGGTGCATTCTTAACCTCTAGAGCTTCTAGTAAATATGGAAACATCAAAACGCTTATTGCTGTAAATGGTATTTGGATGTGCTTATGTTTTTATGCCTATTTTATGAAAACACCAGTACAGTTTTATATTGCCGCTTCTATAGTAGGCTTCGTGATGGGGGGCATTCAAGCATTAGCAAGATCTACCTACTCTAAGTTTCTGCCAGAAACAGAAGATACTACCTCATTTTTTAGTTTTTATGATGTAGCCGAAAAAATTGGGATTGTTATTGGCATGGTTATTTTTGCTTTTATAGATCAGATAACAGGGAGTATGAGAAATGGGATTCTATTCTTGTTTGTTTTCTTTTTAGCAGGAATTATTTTATTGTTTAGAGTACCAAAAAAAAGGGTCTGAAAATTAATATAAATTAGTATGTTTGCTCAACATTAATTTATTTAGTTTATGAAGTTTGTTAAGCCTTTTTTATTTAGCATTGTTTTAGTATTTATATCTTCTGCAATATCATGTAATATAGAACCTTATGATGATGATGAATCAGAACAAGTAAATTTAGAAGCGGGAACTTTTCAAGTTGATTTTGATGGACAGACTTTTAAAGCAGATAATACAGTAGCCACGGTATTGGAAGGTGTTATTAATATTAATGGAATTAAAACAAATACTGGAGAGGCAATTATTTTGACAGTTTTTGGGAATTCTATTGGAACTTATCAATTAGGTGTAACTCAAAATCAAGTAGAGTTGAATAGTGCTACTTTAACTAAAAACGGTAATGTGTGGCCTTCTGTGACTGATTTTGTAACTTCACAAGGAGAGATTATAATTACAGAGCTTGATGAAGAAAATAAAACGATAACTGGTACTTTCTTTTTTACTGGACATAACCCCGTAGCAATGTCTTCCAAAGAGTTTAAGAATGGAAGTTTTACTAAAATACCTTATGAAGCTTCCTTAGGAACGAACAATGGAAACAATACTTTTTTTGCTAAAGTAGATGATGATGAATTTGTTGAAGATTCTATAGGCGGAGCACTTCTTACATTACCAGGAACTCCTTCAACCATAACGATTACTGCGACAAAAAATAGTCTACAAACAATAAGTATAAGTGTTAATGCTAATATTACCTCTGGAGATTATACGTTCTCTACTTTTGATCCTCCAATGGGGCAATATAATGTGTCGTTGACTGAAGGAACTGTATCTGATGATGGCGGTGAATTAATTATTACAGAACACGACGTTGCAAATAAAAAAATAGTTGGAACTTTTAAATTTACTGCCAGCCCTCTTTTTGGTAACGGAAAGAGTTATGAAATTACTGAGGGAAGTTTTAGCGTTACTTATCTTTAGATAGGTGAAAAACAATAAATAAAAATAAAAAAGAGTGACTTTAAAAGCCGCTCTTTTTTATTTTTATTTATTGTTGAGATTGTTTAGTTTGTAATACTTCCAGAACCAGCAACTTTTGTGTCCTCTTTTTCTGGATTTCCTTTATAAACAATATCTCCAGAACCGGCTACTCTGGCTCTTATGCTTTGATTACTTACAACTTCGGCATCCCCAGAACCAGCAACAGATACTTCTGTGTTGTTAGCTTGTAAATTGAATCCATGAAAGTCTCCAGAGCCAGCAACTTTAGCTTCCAAATTGTTGGTGCTACCTTTTAATGTCAAATCGCCAGAACCAGATATAGAGCCTTCAATAGATGTGGTTTTTACATCTAACACAATATCTCCAGAACCTGATAGAGCGACATCTAAATTTGTTGCATTTATTACATCTTTATTCCATAAGTCTCCAGAGCCAGAAAGAGAAACCCTGCTAATATCTTTAAACGGAATCGTGATTTTTATAGTTTTGTTTTTATTAGACTTTAAGCTTTTACCTTTTTTTACTTTTACTTTTAAAACATTGTCTTTTACTTCTGTAACTATATATTCCAATAGATTTTCTTCGCCTTCAATTTTAATAGTACCTTCTGTGCCGTTTACAAGAATAAAATCCATAGATCCAGCACATTTTATAGCATCATAGCTATCTGTGGTTCTTGTAACTGTGGTCATGTTTCCATTACCTTTAATAGATTTCCATTGTCCGTAAGAAGTAGCTACAAAAAGTAAGCTGACTAAAACTAATACGGTTTGTTTTTTAATTAATGTTTTCATTTGTTCGTTTTTAATTATTGATTGTTTAATTTTTAGATAATGATACACTGCCGTAATCTGATTCTATTTTTATAATATTACCAGAGCTAGCATTTCCATAATGGCCTCTATAATATTTGCCTGTACCACTTACTTTTTTTGTTGAAAACTCTAATCCGTCGCTACCTTTTAAAGAACCATAATCTAAGTCAATGTCAAAATTAAAGTTATAGGTAGGAGCAAAGCCAATTTTAATACCAACATAATCAGATTTGATGGTTACGTTTCCTGCATTTTGAGTTACATTTTTTATTTTAATAGAACCATAGTCTGCCTTAAGAGACACATTTTTATATACATCCCCAATTATGGTGGTTAGATAATCACCATTTCCTGCTATATTGTTTGCCTTATCTATAGTTATGTTACCATAATCACAATTGTAATTTACATCTTCGGCAGTTTCAACTTTAGAGTTTGTATAATCAGCATTTATGTTTAATGTGTTTGCTTTTGAAACTGTAAAACCACTATAATCTGCATTTATTTTTCCGCTTTTTATGTATTCAAAATAGCAACCTTTACTATAATCAAAATTTATTGAATTATCATCTGCAAGTAATTCTTTAGTAGTAATCTTACCATAATCACAGTTCAATTTTGCGTGACCTTCAAGTTTGTCGACGTTAATATTTCCGTAATCGTTATTTAGAGAAACGCTATTAGTAATGGGGATTTTTACAATGTAATTTATTTTCATACTTACTTTGTTTTTACCTTTCCAATTCCACCAAGATTTTGATTTATTATTGAATTTTGTTTTTGCTGATACGTTTGTTGAAGATGCTTCAAAGTCTACAGTGATATCATCGAGTTTTTCTTGTACTTTTTCTTCATCATTACCAGTTGTAGTGATTGTTATTTCAAAAACGACTCTGTTTTCGTTCCAAGTTATAACATCAATATTTCCATAACTGTTATCAACATTTAATGCTGCATTTGATGTAACAGAGTATTCTTTATTGATCGTTTTTTTCTTGGTGTATTTACCCTTGTCTTCTTTATCTGTTGCTGCTATAACAAAAAGGGGCAACATGAATAACACAATTAGTGTTTTAAATTGTAGTGCTAGTTTCATCATTTAAGTTTTTAAATTGTTTAATTGTATTTATTTGTTGTAATGTGTTTTTTAATAAATCTATTCTATTTTGAAAATTAGAAATCATGGCATATATAACACGATTGTCATCACCACTTTCTGCTAAATCACCTTTTAACGATTCGTATTCGGTCTCTAAAGCTTCCATTCTTTGCATGGTATCTTCAATTAATATTTTGGTTTCAGGCGAAGATTCTTTTTCAATTTTACTTAATTCTTCTGCTATGGTTACAGCAAAAAAATCTTGAGTTTCTGCCATTTTAGGAGACACGCTTGATAAGTCGTTAGTATCTTGATTTTGTTGAGAGCCAATAAAAAATGTAATTAATAAAGCAAAAGAGGCGGCTACACCAATTAATGGTTTTAATAAACGACGCCTTTGTTTACCAACTTTAACTAGTTGTAGCGCGCCATTTTCATTCAATTTATTTAGAAACTCTTGATTGTGATCTGCTGAAGGTTCTTCAACATCAAAATCATTTTCTAGTCTTTTAAATAATTGATCTATAGTAGTTTTGCTCATATTTTTTATTTTTAATACTAAATTGCTACTAGCAATTTTTGTCTTAAACTCTCTTTAGCTCTAGATATAGTAGTTCGACAGTTGGCATTAGAGATATTCATAATTTCACTTATTTCCTCGTAATCATAACCTTCAATTAGGTTTAAGGTTAAAGCAATTCTATAATTATCTTTTAATGTTTTCATGGTGTTTAGAATTTCCCGTGCTTTTATAGTTGTAAACTCATAATTGCTATCTATACCATCATTACTGTCTTCCACTTTATACAAAATATCATCTAAAGGAATTTCTGGATTTTTGTTATTCTTTTTATAATGATAAATGCTATTATTTATAACAATTCGTTTTAACCATGCTCCAAATATCTTTACATCTTTAAGACTCTTAAGTTTTGTAAACGCCAACAAAAAGGAGTCTTGCATAATATCTTCTGCCTCAAAATTGTTTTTCACAATTCTAAGCGAGGTGTTATACATAGCTTTGTAATAACGATTGTAAATTTCCAATTGCGCGGATTGGTTTCCAGATATACAAAGCTTAACAAGCTGTTCGATATTTAAATTAGTTGGCGTCAAAAAAAAACAAATTGTTATAGTATAGATGAAAGGATTTTTTTTTTGTTACAGTTTTAACAAAAAAAAATCCCACACTCATAAAAAGTGTAGGATTTAAAGGTATTAATTTTTTTTTTTGAAATTAAGACTCTGTAGGCTTTTCAGCTTTATCTATAGTAATCTTAAGTTCGTTTGATTTTTTATCTAAATCTATACTGATTTTATCACCTTCTTGAACATGCGAGGTTATAATTTCTTCAGCTAAAGCATCTTCAATATATTTTTGAATAGCTCTTTTTAGTGGTCTTGCACCATATTGCCTATCAAATCCTTTTTCTGCTATGTAATTTTTAGCACTCTTACTAAGCTTTAATATATAACCTAAATCGTTAATTCTTAATAAAAGCTTATCTAATTCAATATCAATAATTTTGTCGATGTCTTCTTTCTCTAAAGCATTAAAAACTACTACATCATCAATTCTATTTAAAAACTCTGGAGCAAACGATTTTTTAAGTGCATTTTCAATAATCTTGACAGCATTTGCATCTTCTTGTGCTTTTTGAGAAGCAGTTCCAAAACCAATACCAGTTCCAAAATCTTTCAATTTACGAGCACCTATATTTGATGTCATAATGATAATGGTATTTCTAAAATCAATTTTTCTGCCTAAACTATCGGTTAAATAGCCATCGTCAAGCACTTGCAGTAACATATTAAATACGTCAGGGTGTGCTTTTTCAATTTCATCTAAAAGAATTACAGCATAAGGTTTGCGTCTTACTTTCTCTGTTAATTGTCCACCTTCTTCATAACCAACATATCCTGGAGGTGCTCCAATTAATCTAGAAATAGCGAATTTTTCCATATACTCACTCATGTCTATCCTAACAAGAGATTCTTCGCTATCAAATAACTCTCGCGACAACACTTTCGCTAACTGTGTTTTACCAACACCAGTTTGACCTAAAAATATAAACGACCCAATTGGCTTATTAGGATCTTTAAGACCCGCACGGTTACGCTGAATAGCTTTTACAACCTTTGCCACCGCTTCGTCTTGACCAATTACTTTTCCTTTTATAAGGTTAGGCAATTCCGCCAATTTATTAATTTCAGTTTGAGCAATTCTGTTTACAGGGATACCAGTCATCATTGAAACAACATCGGCTACATTCTCTTCTGTAACTATTTCACGATGTTGTTTGGTGTCTTCTTCCCATTTTTCTTGAGCAACAGTTAATTCTTTTTCTATGCGTTTTTCATCATCTCTTAGCTTTGCTGCTTCTTCATATTTCTGTTTTTTTACAACTGCGTTTTTAGTTTCTTTTATAACTTCAAGTTGTTTTTCTAACTCTAAAATCTGTTTAGGAACATCAATATTAGTAATATGAACACGTGATCCTGCTTCGTCTAAAGCATCAATAGCTTTATCTGGTAAGAAACGCTCAGTCATATACCTATTGGTTAATTTTACACAAGCTTCAATAGCTTCTGGTGTATAATCAACATTATGGTGTTCTTCATATTTGCCTTTAATATTGTTTAAAATTTCTATAGTTTCTTCAACTGTAGTTGGTTCTACAATAACCTTTTGAAAACGACGCTCTAGAGCTCCATCCTTTTCGATATATTGTCTGTACTCATCAAGTGTTGTAGCTCCAATACATTGAATCTCACCTCTAGCAAGAGCAGGTTTAAACATATTTGAAGCATCTAAACTTCCTGTAGCGCCGCCAGCACCAACTATGGTATGAATTTCGTCAATAAATAGAATTACATCGTCATTCTTTTCAAGCTCATTCATTACTGCTTTCATGCGCTCTTCAAATTGTCCACGATATTTTGTTCCAGCTACCAAGCTTGCTAAATCTAAAGTAACTACACGTTTGTTGAAAAGAATACGTGATACTTTACGTTTTACAATACGTAATGCTAAACCTTCGGCAATGGCAGATTTACCAACTCCAGGTTCTCCAATTAATAGCGGATTATTTTTCTTTCTTCTACTTAATATTTGAGAGACACGTTGAATTTCTTTTTCGCGACCAACTACAGGATCTAATTTATCCTCATCAGCTAAAGCTGTTAAGTCACGTCCAAAATTATCCAAAACAGGTGTTTTAGATTTTTTATTTGCTTTTCCAGAGGGCGCATTAAAGATATTATCTTTTGATGCATCATCTTGCGAACCAGTATCATCATCTTGAAAAGACTCTGCTTTAGGTTCTATATAATCGTTATCGTTAGTAATCATAAGTTTAAATTGTTCTTTAACATTATCGTAATCGACTTTAAGCTTATTTAAAAGCTTGGTAGTTGGGTCGTTTTCATTTCTTAAAATACAAAGAAGCAGATGCGCTGTGTTTATTGAAGTACTTTGAAATAATTTAGCTTCTAAAAACGTAGTTTTTAAGGCACGTTCTGCTTGCCTTGTAAGATGTAAGTTCTTTTTCTGATTAGAAGATACAGTTATATTTGGGTTTGCAGGACTTAATATTTCTACTTTACGTCTTAAATGATTCAAGTCAATTTCTAAGGCATTCAAAATATTAATGGCTTTACCGTCTCCATCGCGCAAAAGCCCAAGCATCAAATGTTCGGTGCCGATAAAATCGTGCCCCAAACGCAATGCTTCCTCTTTGCTATAAGCAATTACATCTTTTACTCTTGGTGAAAAATTATCATCCATAACTTCTTCCTTTCTGCATTAAAAATAATAATAATAGTTTATTAAAGACAAAAACTGTTCCTTAAATTGCTAATTGACGAAAAAAACTTTATAAAATCAAAATTTTTAACAGCATACTTATTAACGAAAAAAGGGTGCTAAATTGTTAATAAAAAACATGAAAAAATACGACTTAAAAGCCTGCTATGACTAATGAAATAATTATATTAGCATGTTTTGAAAAAATCATAAAACTTAATTAAATTTATTTATGGCAGAAGGAGAAAAATTGATTCCTATTAATATAGAAGATGAGATGAAATCGGCTTACATTGATTATTCAATGTCGGTCATTGTGTCACGTGCTTTACCAGATGTAAGAGATGGTTTAAAACCTGTTCATAGACGTGTACTTTATGGCATGCACGAACTTGGTATTAGAGCAAATTCGGCACATAAAAAATCAGCTAGAATAGTAGGTGAAGTTTTAGGTAAATATCACCCACATGGTGATACCTCAGTGTACGATGCTATGGTACGTATGGCTCAAGAATGGAGTTTGCGTTATATGCTAGTTGATGGACAAGGAAACTTTGGTTCTATAGATGGTGACAGTCCTGCAGCAATGCGTTATACAGAAGCACGCATGCGCAAAATATCTGAAGATATGTTGGCAGACATAGATAAGGAAACGGTTGATCATAAATTAAATTTTGACGATACGCTACAAGAACCTACGGTTTTACCAACACGTATACCGGGGCTTTTAGTAAACGGAGCTTCAGGTATTGCGGTAGGTATGGCTACTAATATGCCACCTCACAATTTAACCGAAGTTGTTAATGGTACGATTGCTTATATTGAAAATAGTGATATTGAAATTGACGAATTAATTCAGCATGTAAAAGCGCCAGATTTTCCAACAGGAGGAACTATTTATGGATATGATGGTGTAAAAGAGGCTTTTCATACTGGTCGAGGACGTATCGTAATGCGTGCAAAGGCAAATATTGAAGAAGTTCAAGGAAGAGAATGTATTATTGTTACTGAAATTCCTTACCAAGTCAATAAAGCAGATATGATTAAAAAAACTGCTGATATTGTAAATGACAAAAAGTTAGAGGGGATTTCTACCATTCGTGATGAATCTGATAGAAACGGAATGCGTATTGTTTACGTTTTAAAACGTGATGCCATCCCAAATATCGTTCTTAATAAATTATTTAAGTATACAGCATTACAATCATCTTTTAGTGTAAATAATATTGCATTAGTAAATGGTCGTCCTAAATTATTAAACTTAAAAGAGCTAATTCATTATTTCGTTGAGCATAGACATGAAGTTGTTGTAAGGCGTACCACATATGAGTTGCGTAAAGCGGAAGAACGTGCTCACATATTAGAAGGTTTAATTATTGCTTCAGATAATATAGATGAAGTTATTAAAATAATTAGAGCATCATCTAATGCTGATGAAGCTAGAGCTAATTTAATTGAACGTTTTAAATTATCCGAAATACAAGCTAAGGCCATTGTAGAAATGCGTCTACGTCAATTAACAGGCTTAGAGCAAGATAAATTACGTGCGGAGTATGATGAAATAATGAAAACCATCATCGACTTAAAAGATATTTTAGACAGAAAAGAGCGTCGTATGGATATCATTAAAGGCGAATTAGAAACTGTGAGGGATAAGTATGGAGATGAGCGTCGTTCACAAATTGAATATGCTGGTGGTGATTTAAGTATTGAAGACATGATTCCTAATGAAAAGGTAGTTATTACCATTTCTCATGCAGGGTATATTAAGCGTACATCACTTACAGAATATAAAACACAAAATAGAGGAGGTGTCGGTCAAAAAGCATCAACCACTCGTAATGAAGATTTCTTAGAGCATTTATTTGTTGGTACTAATCACCAATATATGCTATTCTTCACTCAAAAAGGGAAATGTTTCTGGATGCGTGTTTACGAAATCCCAGAGGGCAGTAAAACTTCTAAAGGCAGAGCCATTCAAAACCTAATAAATATTGAGCAAGATGATAAAGTGATGGCTTTCATCTGTACTCAAGATTTAAAAGATGAAGAATACATAAATAGCCACTATGTAATAATGGCAACTAAAAAAGGACAAGTTAAAAAGACTTCTTTAGAACAATATTCTCGTCCTAGAACAAATGGTATTAATGCCATTACTATTAAAGAAGATGATGTTTTACTAGAAGCTAAATTAACTACTGGCGAAAGTCAAGTTATGTTAGCATTAAAATCTGGTAAGGCCATTCGATTTGAAGAAGCAAAAACAAGACCTATGGGTCGTGGTGCATCTGGTGTTCGAGGAATTCGTTTACAAGATGAAAAAACAGACGAAGTTATTGGTATGATTGCTGTTGATGATATGGAAAGTAACATTCTTGTGGTTTCAGAAAATGGATATGGGAAACGTTCTAGTCTTGAAGATTATAGAATTACCAACAGAGGAGGAAAAGGTGTAAAAACTATTTCTATTACAGAAAAAACTGGTAACTTAGTGTCTATCAAAAATGTAACTGATGATGATGATTTAATGATTATCAATAAATCTGGAATTGCAATTCGTATGGCAGTTCAAGATTTAAGAGTTATGGGTAGAGCTACTCAAGGGGTTAAATTAATTAACCTAAAAGGAAGTGATTCTATTGCTGCAGTAGCAAAAGTTATGCACGACGAAGATGAAGTAGATGAAGTAGAAGGTCTTGAAACTACTGAAAACACTGATGTTCCTGAAGATGGCACAACTCTTGATAATAATCTCAACGAAAACAATATTGACAATTAACTAAATATTATTAAAATGAAAAAACAATTAATTATAGCTTTTGCCTTTTCAATAAGTGCATTTTCATTTGCGCAAAAAAAAGAATTGAAATCTGCGGAGAGAGCTATTAAAGGAAATAATTATGCAGAAGCTAAGGCTGCGCTAAATCAAGCAAAAGCTTTAATGTCTTCTATGGATGAAAAGGCAAAGGCCAAATATTATTACTTAAACGGACAAGCTCTATATGCTAATGGAGCAGGTACAACTCAAGACATTGATATGGCTTTAGAAAGTTTGGGTAAAGTTAATGGTGCTTATGCGTCTGAAATAGCCACATTAAAACAAACCATGACTAATGGTATTTTAACAAAGGGTAATAAAGCCTATGAAGAAAAAGATTATTCAACTGCTTCAAAATATTTTGAACATGCATATAAAACTTCAAAAACTGATACTCTATTTCTTTATTATGCAGCTGCTACTGCAGTAAATGTACAAGAGTTTGACAGAGCTTTAGAATTATATGAAGAACTAAAAACGTTAGGCTATACAGGTATTCAAAAAGAATATTTTGCAACAAATGCCGAAACTGGAAAAGAAGAGGTTTTAGATAAGGCCAATCGAGATCTTTATGTAAAAGCTAAGAGTCATATTAAACCAGGAGAACGATTAACAGAATCAAAAAAACCTGAGATAGTTAAAAATATTGCTCTTATATATGTTAGCAATGGCGATAACGAAAAGGCTATTGCAGCAATGAAAGATGCTAGAGCTGAAAGTCCAGACGATATTAATTTATTACTTTCTGAGGCTAATGTTCACTTCAAAATGGGAAATAAGGATGAGTTTAAAAGACTATTAGAAATAGCTACTCAAAAAGACCCTAAAAACCCAGAATTACAATATAACTTAGGAGTAATTGCTTCTGAGTCTGAAGATAGTGAAGCTGCAAAAAAATATTATGATAAAGCTATAGAGTTAGATCCTAATTATATAAATGCTTACATAAATACAGCTGCGTTAATATTAAATGGAGAACAGGCTCTTATTGAAGAGATGAATGGTTTAGGAAGTTCTGCTGCTGATGATAAACGTTATGACGAGTTAAGAGAAGAACGTCAAAATATTTACAGAAGTGCTATACCTTATTTGGATAAAGCACTTGGTATTAATTCAGAAAACATAAATGCTGCAAAAACATTAATGAACATTTATAGTGTTTTAGGAGAAACAGATAAGTTTAAAGCAATGAAAGAAAAAGTTGATGCTATTGAAGGTGGAAACTAATTCGAATTGTTAGTATATAAAAAAAGCCGCAAATTGCGGCTTTTTTTATATTATTTTTTTAATGACTCTAAGCTTATGTGTATGCATTTTTTTATCTACATTATAAATACCAGAATGGTCTAATCTATCAATTCTAACTTTACCATGAGCATGTATGATGTAATTATCATTCATTATTATACCAACATGTGTAATTATCCCTTCGCTATTATCAAAAAAGGCCAAGTCTCCAGGTTCACTTTCTTCAATAAAACTCAATGCTTCTCCTTGAGTTGCTTGTTGCGATGCATCTCTAAGAAGCTTATACCCATTTAGCTTATAAACCATTTGTGTAAAGCCAGAACAATCTATACCAAAAGGTGTTTTACCTCCCCATAGATAGGGAGCATTTAAATATAAAAATGCTGTTTTTATAAGGTTGTTTTTTGATAAAACGCCTTCAATAGAGTTGCCATCAAAATGTTGATTTAAAATAGATAAACCATTAAGAGTAGATCCTAGCGAAATTGAATATAATTGTTTGTCTGCGTCTTGAACAAATTCAACTAAATCAGCTGAAAGTTTTGGCGTTTCATTATTTAATGATTTGTATTGACTTTCAGCAATTTCAAGATATTGTTTATTGTCTATCCAACCTTCATATTTATCAAAAGCTAGTCGAATTTTGCTCCAAGACTTTCGTTGTTCTAAAACTTTAAAATAATCGCCATATAAAACTTGAGAAACAAGTTCACTTTTATCTGATGGTTCAAATCTTAGGGGAACAATGCTTAAATTACAAATTCCGTATAGCATTCAAAATTAATTACGTTCAATAACAACTGCAGATGCACCACCACCACCATTACATATAGCTGCAGCACCAATCTTTGCATTATTTTGTTCTAAAACATTTAATAAAGTAATAAGTATTCTAACGCCAGAGCATCCAAGTGGATGACCAAGAGAAACGGCCCCTCCATTAACATTTACGTTACCATCATTCAGCCCAAGAATCTTCATATTTGCTAAGCCTACAACCGAGAAAGCTTCGTTAAACTCAAAATAATCTACATCATCAATTGTAATACCAGCTTTATTTAAAGCTTTCGGTAAAGCTTTGGCTGGAGCTGTTGTAAACCATTCTGGTTCATGCGCAGCATCAGCATAACTTTTTATAGTTGCCAGAGGTTTTAAACCTAATTCTTCAGCTTTTTCTTTACTCATTAAAACCATTGCTCCAGCACCGTCATTTATGGTTGAAGCATTGGCAGCGGTTACCGTGCCTTCTTTAGTGAAAGCTGGTCTTAATTGTGGTATCTTTTCTATTTTAACATTAGTAAACTCTTCATCTCTACTAACTATTTTAGGCTCACCTCTTCGTTGAGGAACTTCTACAGGAACAACCTCCTTATCAAATTTACCGGCATCCCAAGCCGCCGCAGAACGCGTATAAGACTGTATAGCAAAGGCATCTTGCTCTTCCCTTGAAAACTTATATTCTGTAGCGCATGCATCTGCACAAACACCCATGGCATTTTGATCATAAGCATCAACTAACCCATCCTTTTGCATACCATCTATTAAAGTTGTTGGACCAAACTTTGTACCAGTTCTTGCATATAAGTAATGCGGAATTAAACTCATATTTTCCATACCTCCAGCAACAATAATATTAGCATCACCAAGCGCAATTGATTGAGCAGCTTGCATAACTGTTTTCATACCAGAAGCACATACTTTATTTATAGTTGTACAGGGCACTGTATTAGGTATACCAGCGTAAATTGCAGCTTGCCTTGCTGGTGCTTGCCCTGTTCCAGCTTGAACCACATTACCCATTAAAACTTCTTCAACCTGCTCAGGTTTTAGATTAATTTTTTCTAATGCACCTTTAATAGCTATAGCCCCTAATTTTGTAGCGGGAATTGTAGATAAAGCACCTAAAAAACTACCTATTGGTGTTCTAGCTACCGATACAATAACAACTTCTTTACTCATTTTTTAATTCTTAAATTTTTGATGCAACGAAAATAATCAATTTTTAGTAGAACTTAACTATGATTAGTATATTATAAAAAGCTGAAAAAGGCTTAGAAATTTATTACATTTGAAATGCCAATAAACAAAATTTAGGTAACACCTTAAAATGATATTTATTTGGTGCCAGATCTATTGATTAAAAATATTAATCAATATCAGATGAAAATACTAAACTGTTAAATGAAAGATTTTATAAATAAACTTTACCGAAACCATTCCTTAATTTATAAAGGATTATTGTTTATATCTACCACGTTTTTAATTGTGTATTTATTTCCAAAAAGTGGAAAGTTTAAATATAATTTTGAAAAAGGAAAACCTTGGCAATCTGAAAATTTATATGCCCCTTTTAATTTTGCTATAAAGAAAACTGAGGATGAAATAAATAAAGAAAAGCAAACGCTTGAAGATAACACAATACTTTATTTTAATGTTGATAAAACTATTAGTGTTAAGATGAAGAATGAGTTTGAAGCTCAATTTCAAAATGCATTTACAGATTCTGTTGCCAAATTTGAATTAGATAAATTATTTAAAACAGGAAATAGAATCATTAACAAGTTGTACCAGTTTGGTATTTTGAATGAGGACTATAATTTTCCTGATAATAAAGTGGTAACCATACTTGATAATCGTGTTGAAAAGGAAAAAGTGTTGTTTTCAAACTTAATTAAGCAAGATGAAGTAGTATCAATTATTGAAAAAAATCTTTCAAGCCAGAATTTGTTAAAATTCAAAACCAATTTTGCATCCTTGTTTTTCGATTTGGTTGAGCCTAACCTGTTTTTTGATAAATCAACAACAGATAAGGCTTTGCAAGACGAGTTTGATAAAATTGCTTATGCCAGAGGAAGTGTAGAGAAAGGAACTTTAATTATTTCGAAAGGTGAGGTTATTGAAGGCGATAAATATCAAAAATTAAAATCACTACAATCTGAATATGAGTCACAAGTTTGGAATAAATCAAATTATAACTGGATACTATTTGCTTATACATTATTAGTAGCATTAGCTTTATTGATGTTATTATTATTTCTAAGAAAATACAGACCAGATGTATTTGATAATAACACTAAAGTCACCTTTATTTTCTTCAATATATTTTTAATGATATTAATTACAACATTGGTTGTAAACTACAATTCTAAATATATTTATGTTGTACCAATTTGTATTTTGCCATTAGTATTTAAGGCTTTTTTCGATGCGAGATTAGGCTTGTTCGCCCACGTAATTACAGTTTTGCTGTTAGGATTTATAGTGCCTAATAGTTATGAGTATATGTTCCTTCAAATTATTGCGGGGATAGTTACAATTTTAACCGTTTCAGAATTATATAAAAGAGCGAATTTATTTATTTCAGTAGGGCAAATTACATTAATTTATATTGTGGCCTATTTTGCCTTTTTTGTAATTCATGAAGGTACCGTAGAAACTATTAGATGGGAAACGTTTATTTGGTTTATCCTTTGCGGACTTGCTACTTTGTTTGTACAACCATTAATATATATATACGAAAAGCTTTTTGGACTAGTTTCTGATGTTTCGCTTTTAGAATTATCTGATACTAATTCAAAATTATTAAAAGAACTTTCAAATATAGCACCAGGAACATTTCATCATTCTTTAAATGTCGCAAATTTGGCTGAAGCTTCTGCAAATGAAATAGGAGCAAATGCAATGCTAATCAGGGTAGGAGCATTGTATCATGATATTGGTAAAATGAAAAACCCAACGTATTTTACTGAAAATCAATCTACAGGAATTAACCCACATGATGAATTATCATCAAAAGAAAGCGCAAAAATTATAACCGACCATGTAATTAATGGTATTGAAATAGCCAGAAAAAACAATTTACCAGATCGCGTTATAGATTTTATTAGAACACATCATGGAACAAGCGTTGTTTATTATTTTTATATGAAAGAAAAAGATCAGCAAAAAGAAATTGATAAATTAGATTTTAGCTACCCAGGACCAAAGCCTTTTAGTAAAGAAACAGCAATTTTAATGATGTGTGATAGTGTTGAAGCAGCATCGAAAAGTTTAAAAGAACCAACCTCAACAAAGATTGATGTGTTTGTAGAAAATATTATTAATAAGCAAATAGAAGAGGGACAATTCCTAAATGCAAATATTACATTTAAAGAAATTCAATCTATAAAAAAAGTGCTAAAACACAAGCTAGCAAATATTTACCATTTGCGTATTGAATATCCTGAATAAATTTTATAAAAAATTAAATAAAATAGTTGCGTTCTTACAGATGATATATTACATTTGCATCCGCAATTTTGTTGCAAAGTTCATTTAAAAGGAGAGGTGCCTGAGTGGCCGAAAGGAGCGGTTTGCTAAATCGTCGTACCCCAAAAGGGTACCCGGGGTTCGAATCCCCGTCTCTCCGCAATATTAGATAACCAATCGGGGTGTAGCGTAGCCCGGTTATCGCGCCGCGTTTGGGACGCGGAGGTCGCAGGTTCGAATCCTGCCACCCCGACAAATATTATTCAATTATAACTAAAACCTTATTAATCTAATGATTAATAAGGTTTTTTGGTTTTACGGCTCAGATGTTTAAAAAAATATAGCTTAAGAATTGTTTTTTACTTTCTCACTCTCAAAAACGAACTCATTCCTTTCATTATAATCTACATTTTCTTTTGTCAAAATATCTATAGGGAGATGTATTTTATCATTAAGCATGCTCTTTTTTAGTGTTAAATAATCTGTCATTAAACGAACAGATTCATAACCTTGATCAAACGGTTTTTGGGATATTAAAAAAGAAACAGAATCGTTTTTCAAACATTCAGTGTTTTGGGGCGTATTGTCAAAGCCAATCAATTCAAGGTTTTTTAAATAAGTAGCATCTATATAATCAACAATAATATAAATTCTACTAGAGGGTACAAAAACACCTTCAATTTCTGGATGTTGCTTTAGGTGTGTGTTTATTTTTTCTTTCGCCTCAAAAGAATCATTTAAGTTTTCAATTTTTAATATTTGGGTTTTAGAATTTATCTTGTTCTTCAATAAATAATCATTAAAGCCTTTAATTCTATTAGTTATAGAGTTGTTTTTGATTGTGTTATGTCTTGTTTGAATTATTAAAAAAGTAGATGGCTTTGGTATACTTAAATTCATGAGTTTACCTGCAATATAACCAGCCATATATGAATCTTGACCAACAAATGCTTTGTTCTTAAAGCCATCTATGTCAACATTTAAAAACAGATAGGGAATATTAAGAGCTTCTAACTTGTTAACAATTTGCTTTGTTTCTTTTAAAAAATTAGGAGCCATAATAACCGCAGTTGGCATAGTTTCTAGCAAAGAATGGAATGTATTTAAATATGATTTTGGGTCATATTGATTGAAAGTAAAATTATTGACTTGAACACCAAAACGTTTAACGTCATTGGCTCCTTTTAAAATCCCTAAATATGGAGATTTCCAAAATAAATCGGAGGCATTATGCTCAGGTATTAGTGTGGCAATAAAATGGCTATTCTTTTTTGCAAGAGCACTCGCGACTGGGTTTACACTAAAATTGTAAAACTTAAGAATCTTTTTAACGCTAGCTTCAGTTTTTTTTGATACACCACCACGATTGTGTATTACTCTGTCAACAGTACCTTCAGATACATTGGCTTTTTTAGCGATATCTTTTATTGTAATCATATAATTTTTTTCACCTCACAAGATTCATTTGCAATTTTAGAATATAAAAAGTAATTGAGATAACTTTATGCAATTTAATAATAAATTTTATTTTGTGTTCGCACACTATTTTATATATATTTGCGTGTGCGCACACGTTATGTGATTAATATTAATCGATAACAATAAGTAATTAATCTAAAATGAGTAAAGTAATAGTATTGACTGGTGCTGGTGGAGTTTTATGTGGAGTATTAGCTAAGGCACTTGCAAAAGAGGGGCACAAAATTGCTGTGCTGGATTTAAGAAAAGAGGCTGCAGATCAAGTTGCAAATGAAATTAATGCAAACGGAGGCGAAGCTATTGGCATTGCTACAAATGTTTTAGAGAAAAAGTCTTTGACTTTAGCTAAAAAGGAAGTTAATAAGAAGTTTGGGTTGTGTGATATTTTAATTAATGGAGCAGGTGGAAATCATCCACTTGGAACAACGTCTAATACACATCTGTTATCTGATGATTTAGAAAATACATCAGAAGGGTTTAAGACGTTTTTTGATTTGGATTCTGAAGGAATTAAGTTTGTATTCGATTTAAATTTTATTGGTACATTACTTCCAACTCAGGTTTTTGCTAAAGATATGGTTGATAAAGAGGGATGTAGTATTTTAAATATTTCTTCTATGAATGCTTTTACACCATTAACAAAAATACCTGCATATAGTGGTGCTAAGGCGGCTGTTTCTAATTTTACGCAATGGTTAGCTGTCCATTTTTCTAAAGTTGGAATTCGTGTTAATGCATTAGCACCAGGATTTTTTTTAACTGACCAAAACAGAAGTTTACTTACTAAAAATGATGGTAGTTTAACACCAAGAGGTAATCAAATTATTGAACAAACACCAATGGGAAAATTTGGTGAACCTGAGGATTTAGTGGGGACAACTTTATGGTTGTGTAGTGAAGGAGCATCGTTTGTAACAGGAGTAGTTATTCCTATAGATGGTGGATTTAGCGCTTATAGCGGTGTTTAAATTATAAAATTATGGAACAAACATGGCGTTGGTATGGGCCAAATGACCCCGTATCTCTATCAGATATAAAACAAGCAGGAGCAACAGGTGTTGTTTCAGCATTACACCATATTCCTAACGGTCAAGTATGGACTATTGAAGAAATACAAAAAAGAGTAAACACTATTGAAAGTTCAGGCTTAACTTGGAGTGTTGTAGAAAGTATCCCAGTGCATGAAAATATAAAAACCCGTTCTGGAAATTTTAATACTTATATAGAGCATTATAAACAAAGTATTGAGAATTTAGCAAAATGTGGCATCAATATCGTGTGTTATAACTTTATGCCTGTTCTTGATTGGACTCGAACAGATTTAGGTTTTCAAGTAGAAGATGGGTCTAAAGCACTTCGTTTTGATGTAATTGCTTTTGCTGCTTTTGAACTATTTTTATTAAAAAGACCTGACGCTGAAAACGACTATTCTGAAGTGCAGCAAAATGAAGCAAAAATCTATGCTGATAATCTAACAGAAGATAACAAAAACCAATTAATTAATAATATCATCGCTGGTTTACCTGGAGCTGAAGAAGGGTATACTTTAGAACAGTTTCAAGTTATTTTAGATACTTATAAAGAAATTGATGCTTCCGTTTTAAGAAAAAATTTAGTATCATTTCTCAATGAAATTATCCCTGTAGCTTCTAAGAATGAAGTTCTTATGTGTATTCACCCAGATGATCCGCCATATCCTATTTTAGGATTACCAAGAGTGGTTAGTACTGAGGCAGACTACGCTTATTTATTTGATAATGTGCCTGATAGAGCAAATGGAATTACTTTTTGTACAGGATCATTAGGAGTAAGAGGTGATAATAATTTGGTACAAATTTTTAAACGCTTTGCAGACCGTACACATTTTCTTCACTTAAGAAGCACTAAAAGTGATGAACATGGTAATTTCTATGAAGCTAATCATCTTGAGGGTGATGTAGATATGTACAACATTGTTAAAGCAGTTTTAAAAGAAGAGAAAAGGCGGAAAACCGAAGGAAGAACAGATTATGTTATTCCTATAAGACCAGATCACGGACATCAAATGCTCGATGATTTGCATAAAGAAACCAATCCGGGATATTCAGGCATTGGCAGATTACGAGGCTTAGCAGAATTACGAGGTTTAGAATTTGGTATATCAAAAAGCTTAACTGAATGGCATTAATACAATCTAAGATGTTTATCACGGATAATTTTTTATTGCAAACAGAAATTGCTGAAACACTTTATGAAAAGTATGCTAAAGACTTGCCTATAATTGACTACCACAATCATCTATCCGCAAAAAAAATTGCAGAGAACAAACCAATCAAAAACATTACTCAAGCATGGTTAAATAGTGATCATTATAAATGGCGTGGTATGCGTGCCAATGGTATTGATGAAAAATATATTACAGGGTCGTCGACTTTAGAAGAACGATTTAATAAATGGGCAGAAACGGTTCCTTATACCTTAAGAAACCCATTGTTTCATTGGACACAATTAGAGCTGAAGCGGTATTTTGATATTGATGATATTTTACAACCGAGTACTGCAAAAGCTATTTATGATAAAGCTAATGCTGTTTTAGAAAACAAAACACCAGCACAATTGTTAGAAGAAATGAAGGTTCAGGTAGTTTGCACTACCGATGACCCTACGGATGATTTAAAATACCACAAACAAATTAACGAAGAGGGTAATTTCTATACCAAAGTACTACCAACTTTTAGAGCAGATGAGCTATTTCTAATCAATAACGAGAAATTTTTAAATTACATTCATAAATTAGCAAACAGTGTTAACTTTGAAATTAATACGCTCAATGATTTTTTAAAAGCTATTGACGAGCGTATCAAGTTTTTTCATAATCAAGGATGTCGATTATCAGATTTTGGTGTTGGAGAAGCTTTAAGTATTGTAGATTTTACAGAGGAAAGCATTTCTCAAATTTTTGAAAACAAAATAGAAAATAAGACACTTAAAAAAAGTGATGTAGATAAATTCAGGTCATTCCTGTTTATTTATTTAGGAAAAAAATATCATGAATACGATTGGGTACAACAATATCACTTAGGTGCTATTCGAAATAATAATTTATTGTTAACTAAGCAAGTAGGTTTAGATGCAGGTGTTGATTCTATAAGTGATTTTCCTATGGCGGAATTTATGTCAAAACTGTTCAATACACTTAATTCTACCAACCAACTAGCAAAAACAATATGTTATAATTTAAACCCGTCTCAAAATGAAGTGTTCGCTACTATGATGGGAAATTTTCAAAACTCTGATTGTCCAGGTAAAATGCAATGGGGTTCAGGTTGGTGGTTTTTAGACCAAAAGGATGGGATGGAGAAACAGCTTAATACACTTTCAAATATGGGCTTATTAAGTCGTTTTGTAGGTATGCTAACCGATAGTAGAAGTTTCTTATCATTTCCTAGGCATGAGTATTTTAGACGTATCTTGTGTAATTTAATAGCAGAAGATGTTAAAAGCGGATTTGTATCTAATGATATAGAGTTTCTAGGAAAAATAATATCTGATATTTGTTATAATAATGCTAAAAAGTATTTCAAATTTTAATTAAAAATAATGAGTAAAGTAGTAACATTTGGAGAAATCATGTTAAGGTTAGCTCCTCAAGGATTTTTAAGATTTTCACAAGCCAATAATTTTGATGCAATTTATGGAGGAGGTGAATCTAATGTTGCAGTATCCTTGGCAAATTATGGCGTACCAGTAGATTTTGTAACGCGTTTACCAAAAAATGATATTGGAGCATGTGCGATGATGGAAATGCGTAAACGAGGAGTTGGAGTAGATAAAATTGTATATGGTGGAGATCGTTTAGGTATCTATTTTTTAGAAACTGGAGCAGTTTCAAGAGGCAGTAAAGTGATTTATGATAGAGCACATTCAGCGATTGCAGAAATAGAATCAGGAATGATTGATTGGGATGCTGTTTTTGAAGGTGTAGAATGGTTTCATTGGACAGGGATTACACCAGCCATTTCTCAAGGAGCTGCAGATGTTTGTTTAGAAGCTGTTAAAAAAGCGAGCACAAAAGGAATTACTATTTCTACAGACTTAAATTATCGTGCTAAACTTTGGCAATATTGTAATGAAGCACACAGGGAGTCAGTTATGACAGAGTTAACGTCTTATTGTGATATCGTTTTAGGAAATGAAGAAGATGCCGAAATGCACTTTGGAATAAAACCAGAAGGTATTACAGTTCAAACTCAAGGGCATGATGTAAAAGCAGAAGCTTTTTTGTCGGTATGCCAACAAATGATGAAAAAATTCCCAAGAGCCAAAAAAGTTATAACAACATTAAGAGGTTCTATTTCCGCATCCCACAACACGTGGGCAGGAGTATTGTACGATGGTAAAACTATGTATCAAACGCGCCAGTACCAAATCACGGATATCGTTGACAGAGTTGGTGGTGGTGACAGTTTTATGGGTGGATTAATCTACGGATTATTAAAATACCCAGAAGATGATCAAAATGCATTGGACTTTGCTGTAGCAGCATCATGTTTAAAGCATACTATTAAAGGAGATGCAAACCTAGTAACAGTTGCAGAAGTAGAAAAATTAATGGGTGGAGATGCATCTGGTCGTGTAGCTCGTTAGTTTTATAAATATTTAATTTACACCCTTTATAAAATTTGAAAAACAATATATGGCACAATTTACAAGATTAGAAGTAGCACAAGCAATGAAAGATACGGGTATGGTTCCCTTGTTTTTTAATAGCGATATAGAATTAAGTAAAAAAGTATTAAAAGCTTGTTATGATGGGGGAGCGCGCTTAATGGAATTTACTGCACGAGGTGATTTCGCTCACGAAGTTTTTGGTGAATTAACTAAGTACGCCATCAAAGAATTACCAGGAATGATAATGGGAGTAGGTTCAGTAACGGATGGTGCTGCAGCTTCTTTATATATGGCTTTAGGTGCAAATTTTATAGTAACCCCAGTATTAAGAGAAGATATTGCTATAGCCTGTAATAGGCGAAAAGTATTATGGTCCCCAGGCTGTGGTAGTTTAACAGAAATTGCAAGAGCAGAAGAATTAGGTTGTGAAATTGTAAAGCTGTTCCCAGGTGATGTATACGGTCCACAATTTGTAAAAGGAATAAAAGGTCCACAACCGTGGACAAGCATAATGCCAACAGGTGGCGTATCACCAACCAAGGAGAACCTAAGAAATTGGTTTGATGCTGGTGTTACTTGTGTGGGTATGGGATCTAAATTAATTTCAAAAGAGATTATAGTAAACAAAGATTATAATAAACTAAAGGAGGATGTGAAAAATGCTTTAGCTATTATAAAAGAAGTTAGAAATATAAACTAATTAGAAGCCAAACTTTTTTAAGTTCAAATAAACTTAATTGAGCACAAAAATGAAATGTAAACTAATTTTCATAGCTGTTTTTTTTGTAAGTATCACATCTTGTGAAAAAGGAGATAGTAGTAAGGTTTTATATTTAGCACATAATTCTTCCCAAACGCATCCAGTGCATAAAGGAGTTTTAAAATTTCAAGAAGTATTGGCTAAAAAATCTAGAGGTAAGTTAGTGCTTAAAATTTTCCCTGATGGTCAACTGGGTTCAGAGAGAGAGGTTTTAGAATTACTTCAAATAGGAAGTGTTGCTATAACCAAAGTTAGTGCTGCGTCATTATCCAACTTTGTACCAGAATATCATATTTTAGGCATTCCATATTTGTTTAAGGATAAGGATCATAAATTCAGTGTTCTAGAAGGAGAGATTGGGAAATCAATTTTACAAAAAGGAGAAAAATTTTGGTTAAGAGGGTTGTGTTATTATGATGCTGGTAGTCGAAGTTTTTATACATCAAACAAAGCAATAAGAACACCTGATGATTTAAAAGGTCTTAAAATTCGTGTAATGAATAACCAAATGGCAATAAACATGGTTAACGCATTAGGAGGATCGGCTACACCAATGGCTTATGGCGAACTGTATACAGCAATACAACAAGGTGTTGTAGATGGTGCTGAAAACAACCCACCATCATTTGTATCTTCCAATCATTACGAGGTTAGTAAATATTATACATTAGACCAACATTCTTCGGTTCCTGATGTGTTGTTAATTGGTACAAAATATTGGAATAAGTTGTCGAGCCAAGAAAAAATTTGGGTACAAGAAGCAGCAAATGAATCATCTCAAGCACAAAAACAATTTTGGAATGAATCTGTTGAAGAATCTATGGTTAAAGCTAAAAAAGCGGGTGTGGAAATTATAATTCCTGAAAAATCATTGTTTCAAGAGCAATCCAAATCAGTTTTGGAAACCTTTCAAAAAGAACACCCAGGAATGCGTGATGTTATCAACAAAATAAAAAAATAAATAATTATGAAAACAGCAGATATTCTTTTCAATAAGTTGTGCAGAATTATGGAAATAATATTGATTTCTATTTTTGGATTACTTGTTGTTGATGTATTAAGTCAGGTGTTTTCACGTTATGTTTTAAATACATCATTCACATTTACAGAAGAGTTAGCACGATTCTCATTAATTTGGTTATCTATTCTTGGAGCAGCTTATCTTAATGGGAAAAGAGAACATTTATCAATGGATTTCTTGTATCAAAAACTTTCAATCAAACATCGAAAAAAAGTATTAATTTTTATAGAAATCTGTATCTTCCTATTTGCGCTTATCGTCATGGTAATTGGTGGATTTAATCTTGTTTATACTACGCTCCATTTAGAACAATTATCAGGAACATTGCGTATTCCTTTAGGTTATATTTATGCAATCCTGCCTTTAAGTGGTTTATTAATCATGTGGTTCTCCATATATCATATGGGTAAAATCATTACTAATAAAATAATCGATTAGGCATGAGTATAGAAGTAATAAGCATTATCGTTTTATTTTTAAGTTTTTTCATTTTATTAATGTTAAAAGTGCCGGTAGCTTATAGTATTGGTATTTCTACTACTATAAGTTTACTACTTAATATTGATAAATTACCTGGAATAACTACTATAGCCCAGCGTATGACAACGGGTATTGATAGTTTTGCGTTATTAGCCATTCCGTTTTTTGTCTTAGCAGGAGAGATTATGAAGCGTGGAGGTATAGCAAACCGACTTATTAATTTTGCTAAGTCTTTGGTTGCTAGTTTACCTGGTGGTTTGGCTTATGTAAACGTTTTAGCTTCTATGCTATTTGGTGCTATTTCGGGTTCGGCTATTGCTGCAACATCTGCTATTGGTAGTATTATGACAGATAGAATGGAAGAAGAAGGCTACCCAAGAGAATTTAGCGCATCAGTAAATATAACATCATCTACTACAGGGTTGTTAATTCCACCAAGTAATATTTTAATTGTATATGCTTTGGCAAGCGGAGGCACTGCATCAGTAGCGGCATTATTTATTGCAGGTTATTTACCAGGTATTTTGTTAGGGTTTGCCATAATGGCTTATATTGCTTTTGTTGCTATATCTCGCAAGTTTGCAAAAGGAAGTCGAGCTCCTTTATCTTTAATTTGGACCTTTTTTAGAAAAGCATTTTTTAGCTTATTATTATTAGTTATAGTTGTTGGAGGAATTGTAGCTGGAATTTTTACAGCAACAGAAGCTTCTGCTATTGCTGTTTTATACGCAGCAGTTTTAGCTTTAATTTATGGAGATATAAGTGTTAAAGATTTTCCATCAATTTTATTAACTAGCACAAAAACGACGGCTGTAGTAATGTTTTTAATTTGTACTTCAATGGCCATGTCATGGTTGTTTTCTTTTGAAGGTATTCCAGAACTTATTAGTAACTTTTTATTAGAGCAATTCAGTAATAAAATTGTTATTTTTTTAGTCATTAACTTGGTCTTATTAATAATTGGAACGTTTATGGACATGACGCCTGCAGTATTAATATTTACACCCATTTTTTTACCAGTAGTACTTGCTTTGGGAATGGACCCCGTTCATTTTGGAATTGTATTGGTACTTAATTTATGTATTGGACTTTGTACGCCACCAGTGGGAACCATTCTTTTTGTTGGTAGTGGTGTAGCAAAAGTATCAGTTTCACAAGTTATTAAACCACTGATTCCATTTTTACTAATAATGATAATTGTGTTGCTTTTAATTACTTATATCCCAGAAATATCTATGTGTCTTCCTAAGTTATTTGATTTATAACTTCACAACAGGGAGAAACTTTTCATATAGAATTAAACGGTTAAAAAATACTCTTTCAAATCTTAAATTCATTTTCTTTTTTAACCTGTACCTAGAAGCTTGTAAAGACCTAGGATCAATATGTAATAAATTCGTAATCTCTTTGGTTTGCATATGTAATTTTATGAAAATACAATGCCTTAACTCTACTTCTGATAAAGAAGGGTGTAAAATGAGTAGTTTTCAAAATCAAACAATTTCAAGTACCAACAATACGGTAAACTTAATTGTTGATGACCCTTTAACCAGTATTGATGAAGGGCGACCATTTGTTTTTGTTTCTGGCATTGGAGGTAATAGCCTTCGAGATGCCGAAAGTGGTTTAGAAAATAATCTTTGGTAGGCAAGTGTTCCCCATACAGGAAATGGTTCACAACATGGAGCTCTTTTTGGAGAATTCAATTATAATGGAGATACAACTTTAGCTCATTTTTATTTTAAAGACATAGATGGTAAAATTGTTGATGTTTTTTTTGTGAGAATGAATGATTAACTTTTAAGAGGTAAAAGAGCTAGCTTATTGAAAAAAATACAAAAATAGATTAACAAGAAAAGGTTACTTAGACAATCAAAAACGACATATATGAATTAATTATATTAATTAATTCATATTATTTTAATTAATTTGCGAACGTTTAAGCAATTCTTTTTGTTGAAAAATAGTAAATTAAATACAACATCCTCATTAGTCTCTCTTCTAAAAAATGGGGATAAAAATGCCTATAAAACTATTTTTGATGCATACTATAAACGTTTATATGCTTTTGCTTTAAAATATGTTGAAGATTCATATATGGCTGAAGAAATAGTTGAAAATGTACTATTTATTCTTTGGCAAAAACGTCATAAAATGGGTGAGATAGATAACCTAAAATCTTACCTATATGCCATGGTTCGGAATACATCTTTAGATTATCTTAAAAATCAAAAGAAGTTTGAGCGTTATGATAAAGAAAAGCATGATTCTATCCATCTTATGGAACAATTTATTATTGAAGAAGAAACGCATGCTATTTTGTTTCAAGCTTTAGAAAGCTTACCAAGTAAATGCCGAAAGGTATTTGAATTATCTTGCCTAGAAGGAGTAAAGTATGCAGATATTGCTGAAGATCTTCAAATTAGTTTAAATACAGTAAAATCTCAAAGGGCAAGAGCGATTGAGTTGTTAAGAATACACCTAAAAAATCACCCTTTCTTTCAGATACTTTTAGCCAGCTTATAAATTTTTTAAAAACTTTCCACCCGAAAAGTGTTTTTTATAGTCTTAGTAATAGAGCTTTAGTAAAAAGCATATTATTAGTGCTTTAAGATTGTTATTAAAGAGGCTAATTTTTCAAAACTTATACGTACAATTTTTTATATCTATAATTACCAATAAATGCAACAAGATTCTACAAAATACTATATATCAAAATTAATTTATAAATCAATTTCAAAGATTATAACTCCAGAAGAAGAAATAGTTTTAGACAACTGGTTAAAAGTCGATGAAAATAAGAAGCTATATAATAAGATAATTGATAAAAACCAGATTCAGAAGAAAATATCTATTTACAATGAGATAGATACTGATTTGATTTTTGAGAGATTGGAAAAAAGAATACATGAGGAAGTAAAACCTATTTCAAAAATTAAATATATTAAACAGGTTTCTAGAGTCTTTAAATACGCAGCAGTGGCTGTAATATTTTTAGGTTTAGGATACTTCTACCAACAAGGTTATTTCTCAAGTAAGCCAGAACTCGTTATACCATCAGAGCATATTACCTTAGAATTAGAAAACGGAAATATTCAAATTATAAATGAAGATGGTTCCACTAAAGTAGTTGATGTTAATGGCAACGTTGTAGGGACACAAAACGGAACTCAATTAGTGTATAGTAATGACATTGTAAAAGAAAAACTGGTTTATAATACGTTAACAGTACCTTATGGTAAACGATTTGAAATACAACTCTCTGATGGTACAAATGTTCATTTAAATGCAGGCACATCATTAAAATACCCAGTTAAATTTATTAACGGAAAAAACAGGCAAGTATTTTTAAATGGAGAAGCGTTTTTTGATGTAACTTCAGATAAAAAGCATCCATTTATAGTAAATGCTGAAGCATTGAATGTTGAAGTGTTTGGAACAGAATTTAATGTTTCAGCCTATCCTGAAGACGCTACAACAGACGTTGTTTTAGTCGAAGGCTCTGTTGCTCTTTATAATGAAAAAGAGACCTTAAAAGAAAGCGTTACAATAGTTCCTGGGACAAAAGGGTCTCTTGATAAAAACGAGAATAGTATTTCTACAGAAAAAGTAAACATTGAAATCTATACCCAATGGATGAAAGGCGGTTTGGTTTTTAGAAATAGCAGTTTTGAAAATATTTCTAAAAAACTTGAGCGTCATTACAATGTGAAAATAATAAATACCAACGAGCAGTTGAATAAAGAAGTTTTTAACGCCAGCTTTAAAGAAGAACCAATTGATATTATATTAAGTTATTTTAAAAATAGTTTTGATATCGAATATAGAATAGAAGAGAATACAATTTATATTAATTAACCAAATTTAAAAACGAAGACTATATGAAATAAAACAACTAAACTATTTACGAAGTATATTAAAATCACTTTATCTAATCTGAAAAGAGAGAATAAAAAAACCGAAAAATGCTGTAACATTTTCCGGTATTTATAAGTGATCAACCAAAATTAGTTATTCACTATTAAAACATTCAAAAATATGAAAAAACTTCATGATAAGAAAGGTATGCCTCTACCTTTTATAAAAATTGATTTAAAAATGAAATTAACAGCCATCTTTGTCTTTGCTACTTTTTTTAGTATGCTCGCAAGCAATAATGGCTATTCTCAAGAAATTACTTTAGAAGAGGAAAACATAACCATCGTTAAGGTTATTGATAAAATTGAAGCTACAACAAAATACAGGTTTGTATACAATACTAAATTTGTTGACTTACAACGTAAAGTTTCAATAAAACTAAAAGACGCTAGTATAGAAAAAGTGCTAATTAATTTGTTTGATAATACAAATACAACTTATCAAATATTAAGAGAAACACAAATCATTCTTAAGCAAAAAAAGAAGAGCGATAATAGTAAAAACAATAGTGTAAATAAACAATCTGCTAATATAGAGCTACAACAAATTGAGGTTAGTGGTACTATAACAGACGATACAGGTCAACCTTTACCCGGTGCTACAATTATTGTAAAAGGAACTTCTGCAGGTGCTACTACAGATTTTGATGGTAAATATACTTTGGCTGTAGAAAACGAAGATGCTATAATTGTTGTCTCATATATTGGTTTTACAACACAGGAAATATCCGTTAAAGGGCAAACAGAAATTAATGTTCAATTAGTAGCTAATGCTTCTGAACTTGATGAAATAGTTTTAGTGGGTTATGGATCGGTTGTTAAAAAAGATTTAACTGGAGCTGTTGCAACAGTAGATAATATTGGAGAAAGACCAGTAACCACAACTGAAGAAGCTTTACAAGGAAGTGTTTCTGGTGTTACGGTTGTTAGTGATGGTGGAGACCCAACAGGAGCACCAAACATTAAGATTAGAGGAATTGGTACTTTCAATGAGGAATCTCCGCTTTGGGTTGTAGATGGAGTTCCTTATTACGGAGGGCCTATCAATCCTTTTGATATTGCTTCTATAACTGTTTTAAAAGATGCTTCCTCTCAAGCAATTTATGGTGTAAAAGCCGCAGGAGGTGTAATTCTTGTAACGACTAAAAAAGGAAAAAATGGTAAATTGTCTTTTGACTTCAATCACTATACTGGATTTCAGAATGTAAAAAAGCCTAAAGCGTTAAGTGCAGCTGATAGATATAAATATTTAGATATAGCTAGTAATAATGATGATCCTACATTTGTGCTACCTCCAGAAAACTCATACAATCAAGTAACCAGAACTAACTGGATTAACGAAATTTTTAGAACAGGTATTACTCGAAACTATGATATAGGAGCAAGAGGAGGAAATGACAAATACAAGTTTTCTACATCATTAGGTTATAATAAAAAGGAGGGTACATTAATAAACACAGAAGCTACAAGATTAACTTTTAGGTTGAATTCTGAGTTTAAAGTAAATGACAAGCTTAAAATTGGAGAGAATGTTTCATTTACAAGAACAAACGGAAATTCTGCATTTACAGGAACAACAGATGAAAACGGAACACAGTCCTACAATGGTCTTATATTACAAGCTATTCTTGCAGACCCCGAAACGTCTGTTTATGACGAAAATGGAAATTATTCTGATTTGCCTTCGGTAGCTACAATAAATCCAGTTTCCACTTTAAATAGGTTAGATATAGAAAACATTACTGAAGATTTGTTCGCAAACATCTATTTTGATTATAAAATTATAGAAGGATTAAAATTAAAATCAAGTTTTGGTATTAATTCTAAAACAAATAATTTTAAAGAATTCAAACCAAGAAGTCCAGAACGGTCTAAAACAACAACTACAGATAATAGTCTAGATTATGCAACATCTAAACAGGTAGATTGGTCTTTAGAAACTACACTTAACTATAATAAGAAGTTTAGCGATGTTCACAACCTTACCTTATTGGCAGGACATACATTACAAAGATTTCAAAGAAATGTTTTTAGTATTACAGGAAGAACCTTTGCTTTTGAAACAGATTCTGCTAGAGAATTAATAAATGCAGAAGAATTTACAAATCCGGTAACGGGCTATGGTGCTAATTCTTTAATGTCATATTTTGGTAGAGCTATTTATGGATATGACGGAAAATATTTGTTAACTGCAAGTGTGAGACGAGATGGGACTTCTAAAATTCCTTCATCAGTTTCTGATAATACATGGGGAACATTCCCTGCAGTTGCAGTGGCTTGGAGAGCATCAGAAGAAGGGTTCTTAAAAGAAAGTAAAACCATAAGCAATCTTAAATTAAGAGCGAGTTGGGGTATTATTGGAAACATTAATTCTTTAGGGAATTTCCCAACAAGTCCTCAATTAAGTTTAATCCCTACAGTTTTAGGAGAATCGAATGATAAATCAAATGGATTTGCTGCTAATACTAGAGCAGACTTAAATATTAAATGGGAGTTAACAAAATCTCTGAATTTTGGTTTAGACCTAGGTCTATTGGATAATGCATTAACATTTAGTGCTGATTATTTTATTAAAGATACTGAAGATTTAATTTTTCAATTGCCAGTAAGTAGCTTAGAAGGAATAAATGAAAACCCATTTGTAAATGCTGGAAAAGTTAGAAACAAAGGATTTGAAGCTTCATTAACTTATCAAAAGAGCGAAGGAGATTTCACTTATAGCATTTCTGGTAATCTGTCTAAAATAAATAATGAAGTACTTGAGTTAACTGATGATATTGAAATTTCTCATATTAATAATGTCGCTAGTTTAACACCGCTTAAATCGGTAGTTGGACAACCTTTGTTTTCATTTTTCGTGGTAGAAACAGATGGTTTGGATGATAAAGGAGATTTGGTATTTGTAGATCGTAATGGCGATAATGTAATTAATGATAATGATAAAGTTTATAAAGGAAGCGCTTTTCCAGATCTTACTTATAGCTTAAGAGGTAATTTTAATTATAAGAATTTTGATTTGAATATCTTTTTTCAAGGGGTAAGTGGATCGACTGCATTTAATGGTTTTAAACTTGGTAGTGTCTATAATATAGGGCAAGGTAACCCAGAAATTAATTTATCTGTAGATGCTATTGATACATGGCATCCAGGAAACACAGGATCATCTAATTTTAGATTATCTCATAGAGATGATAATGGAAATTTAACCACTGCATCAGATTTTTGGTTAGAAGATACTAGCTATTTGAGATTGAAAAATATTACTCTTGGATATACTTTTAATAATTTAAAAGTATTAGATAGGTTAAGAGTATACGTGACAGGTGAAAATTTATTTACTATAACAGATTATTCAGGTTTAGACCCTGAAGTAGGATTGAATAATAATGGATTAGATGGTGGGCAATATCCAGTTTCTAAGGTGTTTACGTTCGGACTTAATTTCGCATTTTAATAAAATAAAAATATAAAGAATTATGAAAAAATATATTTTAATAAGCATTATAGCTTTTTCACTAGCAAGTTGTAGTGACTTTCTAGTAGAAGAATCAAGAGGAGAACCGACTATTGAGAATTTTTGGAATTCGGATGCAGAAGTTATTTCTGCTACTACGCCATTATATGTTTTAAATAACAATCAAGGCTCAGGAATTAGTGATAGAGGCGTTTATGGTAGAGGATTACATTTATATTCTTTAATACCTAGTGATGATTTTGTAGTGGGAAAATCAAAAACCCAAATTCAACAAATTAAAGATTTTGAAACCACTGGATCTGGTTCATATACTAGAGATATTTGGGCTTTACACTTTGTTGTTATTAAAAGGGCTAATGATATTATTCGTAATGTAACAGATAATGATGCTATAAGCCAGAAAGTAAAAGATTTTTCTTTAGGACAAGCATATTTTATGAGAGGATTAGCATATTTTCAATTATCTGTAATCTATGGAGATGATTCATCTGGAGGAATTCCTATTGTTGATGAAACAGTTACTGAAAATTTCTTTATTGAAAGACCTACAAGTGTTACTACTAGTTATATGTTTGCAGCTGAAAGCTTCTCAAAAGCAGCAGAATTATTACCATATTTTGATGACTCAGAATATTTTGCACAAGGATCTGATGGCCTTAGCCCAGGAACTAATCTAGGAAGAGCTCATAAAAATGCAGCACTTGGTTATTTAGCTAGAACCCATTTGCATAATGCTCAGTACGATTCTAGTTCGTGGCAAAAAGTTGTAGATGCCTGTAACCAAGTTATCAATTCAGGAAAAAATCAGTTAGAATCTAATTTTGAAGATGTTTTTAAAATAGCCAACAATTGGGGGGCTGAATACCTTTGGTCAGTACCTAGTAATGTATTAGGGGGAAGCATGTTTCCTGGAGCCGCTTTAGAGAATAAAGGATGGGGAAAATATAATGGCTGGGGCTATTTTGCACCTACTTTGAATTTATATGAATCTTATGAAGCTGGAGATACCAGAAGAGAAGCAACTTTATTAGCTTTTGGAGATGAATTTCAATATTTTGGAGAGAGCAGAAGGTATTGGTCTACAACAAACTTAACAGGGTTTCAGTTAAAAAAATATCTTGAGCCTTATAGTTATGCAGATGGAATTCATTTAAGCGCTGATGGAGATCAGCCTACTACAAATTTAAATTTACCGTTATTGCGTTACTCACATATATTATTAATGAAAGCAGAAGCCTCAATAATGTTGAGTGGAGTAGGAGCAGGTGATACTGAAATAAATTTAGTGAGAGCACGAGCTGGCTTATCTGCAAAGTCTGGTGCAACATTAGATGATTTGAAAGCAGAGAGAAGAACTGAGTTTGCTGGTGAATTGTTTGGTCGTTACGAAGACCTATGTCGATGGGGAGATGCTAGTAACCTTACTGAAGCTTTAAGAGGCAGAATTCATACAGATAAATCTGATCCTGATTCTGGATTTACAGTAGAAGAAGTATGGCCTGCACGACCTCAGTTTGATATTAGTACACATCATATTTGGCCAATTCCTCCAACACCAATAAGCGCTAGTAAAGGAACATTGTCTCAAAATAAAGGCTGGTAGTAGAATAACCACAGATTTTATTGAATTAAATTTTAATTGGATAAGTGTATTCAAATTTAAGAATACACTTATCCTATAAATTCATCGTATATGTTTTTTAAAAAACTACCTCCTTTAAAACAAGAAAAACCATCAGAGAATAAAGTGCCAGACCAATTAATTCCAAAAAAGTTTAAACATTGGAGATGGCGCATGTTTATTGGAATGTATTTAGGGTATACTATCTTTTATTTTACAAGAAAAAATATATCTCCTGCGTTACCTTTAATTAGTGATAAACTAGATATTGACATTGTTCAATTGGGTATACTTAGTAGTGTTTTTTATGTAGTATATGGCATTGGCAAATTTATTAGCGGGCTTTTTGCAGATAGAGCAAACATTAGAATGTTTATGGCAATAGGTCTTTTTTTAGCCTCTATCATTCATTTATTTATTGGGTTTTTAGATAGTCTTTTTTTAATAGTTTTCTTTTGGGGACTTAACGGAGCTTTTCAGTCCATGGGATTTCCTCCCATTGCCAAAGGTTTGGTGCATTGGTTTTCGCCGCGTGAAAGAGCCACAAAATGGACGATTTTATCTTCTTCACATACAGCAGGAACTTTTGGAGTAGGACTTCTTGTGGCTGGTATTATTAATCTGTACAACAAAGGCATTGTAGGTTGGGAGGCCGTATTTTATGTGCCAGGTATAATAGGATGTCTTACTGCTATATTTTTATTTATAACATTACGAGACCGGCCAGTATCTTTAGGTTTACCAGAAATTGAAGACTTTAAAAATGATCGACCAATAGTTGAGTTAACTGAAAAAACTAAATCACATTGGGAAATTTTAAAGAAATACATCTTTACCAATAAATATATTTGGATTTTAAGTTTAGCAAATATGTTTATTTATATTATTCGATTTGGGACTTTAGATTGGGCAACGATATTTTTATATGATGTAAAGGGAATAGACCAAGTTAGTGTAGCTATATTTTGGACTTTAATGCCTTTAGCAGGAATACCTGGCGGGATTGTAGCTGGGTATTTAGCTGATCGATTTTGGAATGGACGTTGTGTTCCTATTAATGTAATTTATCTCGTTTTACTAACATTTAGTATTATTGGTTTTTATTTCTACTCAGGACCTAATAACATAATTTTAACTGGCATTTCTTTACTCTTAATTGGGTTTTTAATAGATGGTCCTCAAAATTTAATAAGTGGTGTGCAAGCATCTAGGGTAACAGTTAAAGAAGCAATTTCTGGGGCTTGTGGCATGACTGGGTTTTTTGGTTATGTTGGGGCTACTTTTTCAGGAGTAGGGCTTGCATATATAACAGAATCTTTTGGTTGGATGGCCATGTATGGTACTTGTGCTTTATCATCAATTTTATGCTTAATTCTGGTATTAATGACTTATAAAAAAGAGAAAGGAGTTTAAATAACTTTAAAATTTACAGTTTTTTGATTGGCTGTAGTTTGAGTTAGTTTAGTTTGATTAGGGCGGAGTTTATCTCCGCTTTTTTCATTATTAAAAATGCGATTATGTTATGAAAACTAAAATTAAAAAAACAACCTAAAAGAAACATTAAGTTTTAGGAGGTTTTAATTATCAAAATTAATGGAACTTTTTATGCGACGACTCACGAAGAAAGTATAATGTACGTGGAATGAATTATAACTAATATATCTGTTATTATCTAACCGCTACTATAAGAAATCCTCTTCAAAGCTTGAAATAAAATCGTGTATGTATTTCTTATTTCTATTTGCAGCTTTTACAACCAAATAATGATTTCGTTTCACCCCATTTTTACTAATGCGTTTAAAAACAATGTCTTCAGACAATTTAAAAGATTTTAATTGCCATTTAGGAGCACACATAATTCCCATGTTTGACTCGATCATGGATAGGCTTATTTCAGTAAAAGGAATAGCTGATATTTTTATTGGATTAATTTTATTTGGTTTTAAGAAGTGCTCGTAAACTGAAACACCTTCCAATGGAAAACAATTTATAAGTAAATGTGAATCTGAAAAATGACTTGCTTCCAAATAATCGAAAGTATTTAATTGATTTTCTTTGTGTATCACCGCAAAAATCTCATCTTCAAACACTTTAATACTTGTTAATTCCTCTGAAGCTGGCTTGGAGGTTACAATAGCTATATCAATTTCATTAGATAATACTTGTGAGATAGTTTGATGCGTAGCTCCTAAGCTTAGATCAATATCAATTTCTGGATAAAGTATTCCCATTTTCTGGATAAAACCTGGGATAGAATGGAAAAAAGATTGGCACTCTGCACTCAATTTTATAGAACCTTTTGAGCCTTCCTTTATGTGTTGAATAGTACTAAAACTTTCATCAATAGAATTGAATAGTTTATTGGCCAAATTATAAAGTTCTTTGCCTTCGTCTGTTAGCTCCCATTTATTTCTACTCCTATGGAAAACTTTAAATCCCAACCGTTCCTCAAGATCTCTTAATTGATGACTTAAAGCCGATTGTGTTAAAAACAAACGTTCTGAAGAGTTGGCAATACTACCTTCTTCCGCAATGGTTTTAATAAGTCTAAAATATTTTAATTCCATAAATCAAAGATACTACACTTTTGGAATGAGTGTAGCTGAAATTTTTTCAACTACAGCTGCAAAAGCATTCAATCTATTTTCTAACAAAATACGGATGCTCATAATAGTTTTGGAAAAAATAAAGGCAGCACATATGTTTAGAATTAAAATAATATTACCAGTTCTATTTATCATTCATTGTATTGGTTTTTCACAGCAGCAAACAATTTCAAAAAAAGCATATACTACTAAAAGTATTAAGACATTGGAAATTCCAACAATAGATGGAAAATTAGAAGATGCCATTTGGAAAGAAGGCAATGGTTGGGAAACCAATTTCATTCAAAGAGAACCAACGGAGAATGTAACTCCTTCTGAAGAAACCGCTTTTAAGATAGTATATGATGAAAAACATCTTTATATAGGAATTAAAAACTTTGATGCAGAACCCAAGAAGATTACTAGCTGGATGTCCAGACGTGATGGTTTTGAAGGTGATTGGATAGAAATTATTTTTGATAGCTACCATGATTTGCGTTCAGCTTTTTCATTTACCGTAACTGCTGCTGGAGTTAAAGGAGATAAAATTATCACTCTGAATGGTAAGAATGAAGATATCACCTGGAACCCTATTTGGTATGCCAAAAGCACTATAACAGATGAAGGATGGACAGCAGAAATAAAAATGCCGTTAAGCCAATTGCGCTTTGGAAAAGTTAAAAATCAAGTTTGGGGACTACAAATAGTTCGAAAATATTTCAGAAATAACGAAACTTCTGTTTGGCAGCGTATACCTATTGATGCTTCTGGCTGGGTAAGTGAATTTGGAGAGATACACGGTTTGCAAAAACTAAAACCCCAGAAGCAATTTGAAATTCAACCTTTTGTTGTCACCTCTTTAGAGGCTTTTGAAAAATCACCTAAAAACCCATATCGCAATAAAAATAAAAGTACAATTAACGCTGGAGTTGATGGTAAAATTGGGATTACAAACGATCTGACTTTAGATTTTACAATTAATCCAGATTTTGGTCAGGTAGAAGCAGATCCAGCTGCCATTGCTTTGGATGGATTTCAATTATTCTTTCAAGAGCAACGTCCATTTTTTGTAGAGAATAAGAATATTTTTAATTATCAATTCTCTAATCCAATAATTGGCGGTTCATTTAGCAGTGATAATTTGTTTTACTCCAGACGTATTGGTCGTAATCCGCAAGGTTCAGTACAAACTTTTGAAGATGATTTTGTTGATATACCAGAGCGAACGACCATTTTGGGTGCTGTAAAATTTAGCGGAAAAACCAAGAATGGTTGGTCTATAGGCGTTATGGAAAGTGTAACCTCCAATGAGTATGCAAAGATTAGTAATAATGGAGATGAACGAAAAGAGCTCGTAGAGCCACTTACCAATTACTTTGTGGGGCGTGTACAAAAGGACTTTAATAATCGTAATACATTTTTAGGAGGTATTGTCACTTCAGCAATTAGAAACCTAGATGCGAATACAAATTTCTTGCACAAATCGGCTACTACAGCGGGAATCGATTTTTTGCATCAATGGAAAGGAAGAACATGGTATTTAGGTGCTAATATGGTTATGAGTCATGTTAAAGGAAGTGAATCTGCTATATTAAGAACGCAACGTTCAATTTCACATCTTTTTCAGAGAGTAGACGCAGAACATGTATCTATCGATCCAACAAAAACTTCACTTACAGGAACAGGAGGCGATATCAAGTTTGGAAAAGCAGGGCAAGGACATTTTAAGTTTGAAACCGGTATTACTTGGCGATCGCCAGAATTAGAATTGAATGACCTTGGTTTTATGCGTGAAGCTGATGATATTCAAAACTATACAGGAATAACATATAGTTCACTTAAGCCTTTTGGGGTATTCAGAAATGCCACATTGGCTTATAATCATTGGTTAAAATGGGATTTTGAAGGAAATCTTAATTATGTAGATTGGGATGTCGAAGCAACTGGCACTTTTCAAAACAACTGGAATACTACTTTAGGGTTTTTCCATCAACCACATATTTATTCTAAATCTTTATTACAAGGTGGTCCACGAATTTATTTATCTGGTCAATATGGTGCTTGGTGGGCTTTAGGAACCGACTCTAGAAGAAAGCTATCCTTTAGTCTTAATGGTTGGACAAAAACAGGAAATGAGGATAGTTATTTTTTATTAGAGAATGGTATCAAAATTACCTACCAACCTTTAAATCAATTAAGTCTATCAATATCACCAAGATATAATATAATTAGACATCGATTACAGTATAATGAGACTACAGATTTTAATGGTTCACCACGTTATATTATGTCCAAATTAGACCAAGACACCTTTAGTTTAGCCTTTAGACTTAATTACACTATCAATCCGAATCTATCCATTCAGTATTATGCTGAGCCCTATATATCTAAAGGATTGTATAATGATTTTGGATATATGAATAACCCGCTGGCAAAATCGCAAAGCGATCAGTTATATACTTTTAGTAAAAATGAAATTTACCATGATGAAATGACTAACCCGTTCTCGTATGGTGTAGATCAGACATTAGATGGAATAACTGATTATAGATTTGATGACCCTGACTTTTCTTTTGCACAATTTAGGTCAAACCTCGTGGTACGATACGAATACAAACCAGGTTCTGAAATATTCTTGGTTTGGTCACAAGGGATTACTGATTTTGGAAGACCAACTGGCAGCTTGTCTCGAAGTTTTGATAATCAAATTTTTAACAAACAACCCAATAATACCTTTTTAATAAAAGCAACATATCGCTTTTTCTAAATTAAATAGAATATGAATATAGAAACTCAAATTGAATTCAAGAAATTAGATAAAAGTCACTTTAATGAAATGATGTTTTTAGTCAAACAACTAAATCAAAATATAGAAAGTGAAATTTTAGAGCAACGATTAAAGCAAATGCTAGATAGTGATGCATACCAGTGTTTTGGACTTTTTAAGAAATCTGCTTTGATTGGATTGATTGGTTTTTGGACGTCAACTCGGTTGTATTCTGGAAAACAAATAGAATTAGATAACGTAATTATAGATAGTAAAATACAATCTAAAGGTTATGGGAAATTATTTTTTGATTTTATAGAAGATTGGGCTGTAACTAATGGCTATGAGGCTATTGGACTCAATACCTATATTGAAAATATTCGATCGCATAAGTTTTATTTCAATCAAGGGTTTAAAACTTTAGGTTTTAATTTTCAAAAACTATTAGCTAAAAAATAATGAAGACAATAGGATTGATTGGAGGGATGGGTTGGGAATCTTCAAAACTCTATTACGAGCGTATCAATAAAAGAGTCAATAAAGTTTTAGGAGGTTCACATTCTGCAAAAATCATTATGGTATCTGTAGATTTTGCCGAAATAGAAAAACTAACATTCGCGAATGATTGGAATGCTATTGGGCAAATTGTTACAAAAAGTGCAATACAATTAGAGAAAGCGGGAGCAGATATGGTTGTGTTATGTACTAATTTAATACATATTGTTAGTGAAACGATTATTGAAAATATTTCGATTCCTTTTCTACATATAGCAGATGCAACAGGAGAGGCTATTCAAAGGCAAAATTTAAAAAAGATACTTCTTTTAGGGACTAAATACACTATGGAAAAGGATTTCTATACCAAAACATTAAAAAACACCTATGGGTTGGAAATTGCAATTCCAAAAGCAGAAGATAGAGATGTTATTCATACTATAATTTATAAAGAACTTCTAAAAGGTATATTTACAGAAACGTCAAAAAAAACAATTTTAAGAATCATTAAAAACGCACAAATTAAAGGAGTTGAAGGCGTGATTATGGGTTGTACAGAATTGCCAATGCTTATTAGTGAAAGTGATGTAACCATTCCAACTTTTGATACGGGAGCTATTCATGTAAATAAAGCAATAACAATGGTAATAAACACAAATTTATAGCAATAGTAGATAAATAATTAGGTAAGTTTAGGTTTTTATTAAAAGTAAATATGCAAGTTAAAAGTTTAGAACATATCAATTTTTCAACACTTATGGAATGCTTTCTAAAAGCGTTTGAGAATTATTTTGTGAAAATGCCTATGGATCATGAGTTTTATAAAGAACGCTGGCATATGGCAAGTGTTAGGCTGGATTTGTCTTATGGTATGTTTGAAAATGAAAAATTATTAGGCTTCATTATTAACGCTATTGATAAACGTAATGACAATTGGATTGCCTTTAATACTGGTACAGGTGTACTTCCTGAATATAGAGGACAACGTATAGTAAGTTCAATATATCAATATGCTATTCCAGATTTAAAGAAGCACGGAATTACAAAATGTAGATTAGAGGTTATTAAAGATAATGCCATTGCTATAAAAGCATATGAGCGTATCGGTTTTAAAATCACTAAAAGTTATAAGTGTTATAGCGGTAGTGTTGCTCTAAAAGATACATTAAGAGATTTTGAGTTAAAACAAGTTGATAGGTCTTACTTTGATTGGAATACTTTAAATCAAGAAAGTTATTCTTGGGACAATCATTTCAATACTGTTAAAAAAGGAAATTACCGTTATTATGCTATTTGTAAAAAAGGCGAATTGGAATCATATTTTATAATCAACCCCAAAAATGGTTATCTGGCACAATTTAATGTATTGAGTAATGAGCTAGACAATTGGAATAATTTATTTAAAGGAATAAAGCATATTTCTGATACGATAAAGATTAATAATGTAGACGAACGATTAAGTGGTAAAATTGATTTTTTAAATGAAATTGGTTTGCAAAATACAGTTGATCAATATGAGATGGAGTTTGATTTATACTAAATGAATTCATGAAATTTTAGCTAAAGCAAGTATTTGAAAAATGGCTTCCCTTCAAATAGTCAAAAGCTTTTTATTGGATTCCATACTTTTCAATAACTTTATGAGCATCTTTATTTTTTACTTCTTTTTTAAAAACAGTAGGAGGCACTCCAAATTCATCTTTAAAACATTTGGTGAAATATTTTCGATCTTTATAACCCACTATGTATGAGGCTTCAGAAATGTTATAGCCATTATTAATAATTAATAAGGCCGCCTTTTTCATTCTCATTGACCTTACAAACTCAACTAAACTTTTACCAGTAATATCTTGACATTTCCTATAAATTACTGAGTAACTCATATTTAATGATTTAGACAGTTCTTCTAATTTAAAATCTGGGTTTTCTATTTGCTTTTGTAATTCTTCTACTAAATCTTTGATGAAAGCATCATCTTTTGAAAGTTCTTTTATTTCTGCTGGTGCACTTAAGCGGTCTGTTTTATATTTAGACAAAACCTTTTCTTTGGAAGCTATAATGTTTTTTAATTTTAACGAAAGTTCATGAAAATTAAAAGGTTTTATTATATACTCAATGGCTCCAGATTTTAGTCCTGCAAGTTTTGTAGGTGTTGAGTTTTTTGCAGTAAGTAGAATGATGGGGATATGTGAGGTAGATTTCTTTTTTTGCAGTTTTTTACTCATTTCTATTCCGTCCATAACAGGCATCATAATATCACTAATTATCAAGTCAGGATTGTTTTTTTCTGCTAGACTTATACCTTCTTTTCCATTTTCGGCCATAAGTAAATTGTATGTATCACTTAAAACATCTCGTAAAAATATTTGCATTTCAATATTGTCTTCAACAATTAATAGTGTATGCGTTTTTTTTGAGTTAGTATTATTAGTTTTTATATCAAACTCTTTTTCTAATAGACTAAAATCGGTTTCTAAAGAATCTGAAATAAGACTAGCGTTTTCAACAAAAACCTTTTCGTCATCAGAAAAAATATCATCTCTAGTGGATAGTTTAACAGAAAAGCATGTGCCAAATTCAGGAGAAGAATCAACATTAATTTCTCCTTTGTGCAGTGAAACAAGCTCTTTTGTAAGTGCAAGACCAATACCAATTCCCTTGTTATGCTTACCTACATCAGTTTGATAAAAAAGTTTAAAAATATCTTCAAGCTCTTCTTTTGAGATACCGGGACCAGAATCTGTAACAGATATTTTAACAAAATCATCATCTGGTTTAAAAACAACTTTTAGAGAAATAGAGCCTTCTTTTGGTGTAAATTTAAAAGCGTTAGAAAGGAGGTTGTAAATAATATGCTCTATTTTATCTTTATCATACCATATAGTACTTACAGTGTTTTCTGGGTATTCTTGTATAAAGTCTATGTTTTTAAATCTTGCCTGTTCGCTAAAGGATAGTGAAATCCGTTTAAGGTCATCAATTAAATTATTTTTGGAAGCAAATAAGCGCAGTTTGCCTAACTCTTTATTTCTAACTGTCATAAGCTCCATGGCAATTCTAGATAAGCGATTGGCGTTATTGCTAATTATTTGTAAACGTTGTTTTAGTAGCTGATTACCATTTGCCCCAGCGCGTTCTAGCATATCTCCTATCGGGCCAGAAATTAAAGTTAAAGGAGTTTGAATTTCATGAGACATTTTTGCGAAAAAATTCATTTTGAGTGCATATAACTCTTTCTCTTTATTGTTTTGCCAAGCTTCTTTTGCTAATTTGCTTTTTAAGCGCCCCCATACTACAATACCGTAAATTAAGAACAAGCTACTTATAAAATAAATTATGTATGCTGTTTTGCTATGCCACCAAGGGGGTTTAATATAAATGCCAACTTTTATTGGAGATATATCCCATTCTCCTTTTTTTGCTCCAGCTTTTACTTCAAAAGTATAATTGCCATATGGAATATTAGTATAACTAGCAATACGATCATTTTTTGGTGTTATCCAATCTGTGTCAAAACCATTTAATTTATAGGCATAATGGTAATTTGGGTTTATTACATTATCAATAGCCGAAAACTGGAATGAAAATGAAGATTGATTTGAATTTAAATTCAGATTTTTAACATATTCAACGCCGCCTTTTATTTGATTTCCAACAATTAAGCCAGCAGGTTTATTTAAAACTTCTATGTTGTTTATATATAATTTTGCATTAATTTCTTCCTTATTTAATTCAGAAGGTAAAAAAGAATTTACACCATCGTCGCTACCAAAATACATTGTTCCATTAGCTTCCTTATAGGCACTTCTTCTGGTGAAACTATTACTTTGAAACCCATCAATTTTATAGAAAGACTTAAAAGTATCATTCCCAATATTATAGTGGTGCAAACCTCCATTACTGCTAATCCATAAATTATTAGAATCTTCAATTAAAATAGAACTAACACTTATATCTTTAAAATGATCTTTGTTTATAAATGATTCATAAGTATTATCTTTAATATTAAATTTGACGAGCATGCCTGAAGCACATAGAATCCATAAATGCCCTTTATAGTCTGGTGCTATTGAATGAATATTATAGTTGCGAGAATCGTTTTCTTGCTTTAAGAAATAATTATATTTTGTAAAGTAAGATTTATTTATATCTATTATGTTCTCATTAAACTTAAATAATTTATTCGGATTTACGCCTACCCAAATTTCTCTGTTTTCATCCTCATTAATTGCCATAGAAATGCTTCCGAATAAACCATTAGCATCATAATCAAAATTGGCAAGTAACTCTTGGTTATCCGAAAAAATATTTATTGAATTTGATGACGCTGCCCAAATTCTATTCTTTGAATCTTTAAACAGAGCCCTTATATCTGGTGAATGTGTTCCTTTAGAGTTTGAAGTTGTAACCGTAGTAAATGAATCAGATTTTTTATTGTAAACCCATAATCCTTTTTGATAGGTACCTATCCAAATATTTCCTTTTTCATCTTCTAAAATATTTTGAATATATCTACCCTCAAAAAAATGTTTACCCTTCTTATTTATATCGTATTGTACTTTAGTTTCATCAGGAAACACTCTATTTAATCCTTTCCCGTCTGTACCCAACCATAAAGAATTATCTGAGGATTTTAATATTGAAAGCACAGTAGTAGGTGTATTGTTTTCTAAACCATTATAGTATTTTATATTGTTGTTGTTCTTTGGTAGAATATTTATTTCGCCTCCTTTCGCTACAATCCAAATATTTCCTTTTGAGTCGTCATTAATATTACCAATAGTATTACTACTTATTGAAAACTTGTTTGTCTCTTCATGTTTAAAAACTGTGATTTTATTATTTTCTGGGTTAATAGAATAAAGCCCATCACCATCAGTACCAGCCCAAATAATTCCTGAATTATCACAAAAAATAGAAATATACATATGGTGTTTTGAGCTAGTTTTTGAAACATCTAGGTTGTTGTATTGTTTAAAACTGTCTTTTTCTTTTGGGTTATATCTAAATAGGCCATCTAATTCAGTTGAGATCCAGAGTCCTCCAATTTTATCATTTTCTACCCTTATTATTTGTACTTTATCCTTTAAAGGAAGTTTTAAAGCTTCTAATGTGTTTGTAATTAATGAGTAACTATATACTTTCCCATTGTAAGTACTCAACCATATTGTTTCTGGATTTGTAACAGCAATATTTTCTATTCTTTGAGGCAAATCATTTATTCTTGGTAAAGTTGTAATACTATCAATTTTTGACGAGGCATAATTTTGTTTATACAATATACCATTTACACTCCCAAACCATACGTCTTTTGTATGGGCTTTCATGGCTGATATTTGCTGAGGCTTTTTATTGTTCAAAACAGCTTTTTTATAAGAAGTATTAACACCATCTATTCCAACTTTTGTTAATTCGCCATTAAAGGAAGAAATCCAAATGTTATTATTGTTATCCTTTACCATTAAAAAATCTCTATCTCTTGTATAATCTGAACCAAAGAGCGTTGTAAAAGGTGTTAATGAAAAATTGTAGCCATCATATTTATATAAACCTCCATTGCCAAATACTCTAATAAAACCTAAATGATCTTCTACTATATTTGAATTACCGAAGAAGCTTTGATCTAATTTTATAAAGTTTGACTTTTCTTGACTAAAACCAATTGCATTAGCTAAGACAATAAGCTTAAAGAGTATAAGTAATTTTGAAAAATAACTCATTTTAATTATTAAATAGAATAAGAAGTTCTGATATTATTTAATTAATAACATTCAGAGCAACTTTAGGAGGATTTATTCAAATTTACATGTTTAGATTTATTATAAAAAGGTTTAATACTCAAAAAACCTAAAAATGTTAATGTGTTTTGCTAAGTTCAATAGTATAAGAGACATATTAATCAAAGATGGTAGGTATATTTACCTTAATCTACTTTTTGAATAAAATGCAAGTTGTTTTAGGTAAAAAAACCTGCTCTTATCTACTTAAAAGATTTCAATATTTGTAACAATGAATTGTACTTCATAAGTGCACATTGTTAATTTAAGAAATATTTATACTATGAATAAACGTCGAAATTTTGTAAAGCAAACAGCATTAGCAGGTGCAGGTCTTACAATATTACCAAGTTTGACATTTGGTAAAACTACAAATCAAACAACAGGAAATCTTAAAATAGCTTTTATTGGCGTAGGCTTAAGAGGAACAAATCATTTAAACAATGCTTTAAGAAGAAAAGATTTAGAGATTACTGCTATTTGTGATATCGACCCAAATCGTATAAAAATTGCTTTAGGTAAAATAGATAAAGCAGGAAAGAAAAAACCACAGGTTTTTGGAAATTCAGATTACGATTATAGAAACTTACTTGAATTAAAAGAAGTAGATGCTGTTATAATATCAACGCCATGGTTATGGCATACAAAAATGGCAGTAGACTCCATGAAAGCTGGTAAATACACTGGATTGGAGGTTTCCGCAGCAAATACCTTAGAAGAATGTTGGGATTTGGTAAATACCCATGAAGAAACAGGGTCTCATTTAATGATTTTAGAGAATGTAAATTACCGTAGAGATGTGCTAGCTGTATTAAACATGGTGAAACAAAATGTTTTTGGCGAGTTATTACATTTTACTTGTGGTTATCAGCACGATCTTAGACATGTAAAACTTAATGATGGAAAGACAGCATATGGTAAAGGCGTAGAGTTTGGTGAAAAAGGGATTTCAGAATCTGCATGGAGAACCCAACACTCGCTTTTAAGAAATGCTGATGTATACCCAACACATGGTTTGGGGCCGGTTGCAACAATGGCAGATGTGAATAGAGGGAATCGTTTTGTTTCTTTAACATCTCATGCTACTAAAGCCATTGGGTTAAATAAATATATAGTTGACAATGGGGGGAAAGACCACCCGAATGCCAAGTTGAAATGGAAGCAAGGTGATATAATAACCTCAACTATAGAAACATCAAATGGAGAAACCATTATTGTTACCCATAATGTAAATACACCACATCCATACTCACTAGGGTTTAAAGTACAGGGAGTTCAAGGACTTACAGATTTTGATTACCACACCCAGCGTATACACATAGAAGGCACCACCAAAGGACATGGATGGGAAACTATGGATGCTTGGTTTGAAAAATATGATCACCCATTATGGAAGAAGTACGGAGCCAACGCAACAAAAGCTGGTCATGGAGGTATTGATTTCTTTGTATTAAATGCCTTTGTAGAATCAGCAAAAGAAAATATAGCACCACCAATGGATGCGTATGATGCAGCAGCGTGGAGTGCAGTTACACCATTATCAGAACTATCTATTGAAAACAATGGGGCACCACAAGATTTTCCAGATTTCACAAGAGGAATGTGGGTAAAACGTAAACCTTACAACTGGATGAAAGATACTTATTAAGATAAAAACTAAACCAATTTTAAATATATATAAGTAAACTAAATTTTAACTAATCATGAATATTACTAACAATTAATCAATACGTATGAAAAAACTAATTACTCAAGGATTAATAATGTTTCTGCTACTTATTACAAGTTCCATGCAGGGGCAACAAGCCAAGGAAATTAAAGGACAAGTTGTTGATGAATCTGGATTCCCATTATCTGGTGCATCAATAATTGTAAAGGGGACCACAAACGGTGTTGCAGCCGATTTTGATGGTAACTATACAATTACAGCTAACGATAGCGATATCATTATTGTATCGTATATCGGTTATATTACACAAGAAATTGCCGTAAGTGGAAAAACAACAATCAATGCTACCTTAATAGAAGATGCATCGCAATTAGACGAAGTAGTTGTGGTAGGTTTTGGTACTCAAAAGAAAGAAAGTGTTACTGGGGCTACATCTTATGTTAAAATGGATGCTATTATAGCAGATAGACCTATAACTAATACAGCTGATGCATTACAAGGTATTGCAGCAGGATTAGGTGTAACTGTTGGATCAGGACAACCAGGGAATTCTGCCACAGCCATAAATATTCGTGGTTTTACTTCTATAAACGGAGGTAGTCCATTAATATTAATAAACAATGTACCTGGATCTATAGATGATATTAATCCGCAAGATATTGAGTCTATTTCAGTGTTAAAGGATGCGGCAGCATCGTCTATATATGGATCTAGAGCAGCATTTGGGGTTGTTATAATTACAACGAAGCAGGCAAGGCGTGGTCAAAAAACGCGCTTTAGCTATTCAACAACAACTAGTGTGTCTACACCATCAGATTTACCTGAAAAGGCAACTACAAGAGAGTTTGTTGAAGCCTTAAATGAGTGGGGAGTTCAAAGTTATTTTGCAGGACAAAATGTACAAGATTGGTTGGGCTATATTAATACATATGATTCGGATCCGAGTCAATTGAATTTAGCAACGGATCCAGTTAATGGGACAACCTATCCTATTCATTTTGATGGAGGTCAATATTATCCTGTTGCAGATGCAGACCCTATAGGAGATTTTTTAGATCATTTTGGATATTCTACCATTCATAATTTTGAGATGAGTGGAGGAGCAGAAAAATTAGCTTATAGAATTAGTACAGGCTATAGTTTTGTAGACGGTATAATGGTTACTAATAAAGATAATTTTAAAAAGTATAATATCAACGCTATTCTTGACGCAGATCTTACTGATAAATTAAAATCTACTACAAATATAATTTACAAGTCTAGTGTACAATCAAGACCTAACGCTCGATATTCTAACGCTATTCAAGTGCGTATGTATGATCCTACTGGATGGTTTGAGTACGAACCAGAGGGTGTAATATTACCTTTTGATACACCAGGAAATGTTGTTCGATATACAGAGCCAGGAAAAACTTATGATGAAAACTTAAGACTATTCCAAAAATTACAATGGGCGCCATTAAAGAATGTGACTTTAACAGGAGAATATACTTATGAAAAGAACGACAGAAATCTAGTTAGTGTTAATAATGGACAACGCTTCGTTAGTTCATTTAGGTTTAATCCAACTACCACAGCTACAAATGCTTTAAATAATACTAGTTTGGCTCGTACTAAAAGTAATCGAGTGTACAACGCTTTAAATTTATACGGAAAGTATAATGTTAATTTAGGGAATCATAATATAGAATTATTAGCAGGTTTAAATAGGGAAGAGGCAAATTTCGAACAATTGTCTACATCTAGGAATGGATTGATAGATCCTACTACACCAACATTTAACTTAGCTGAAGGGGAAAATATTAATATTTCTGAAAGATTTTATGATTGGGCGGTTGTAGGTTACTTTAGTCGTTTTAATTATAATTTTAAAGAGCGCTATTTTCTTGAGGCAAACATCCGTTATGATGGGTCTTCAAGATTTGCTTCAGACGATCGTTTTGCAGTATTACCTTCTTTTTCTGCAGGATGGAATGCTGCTAAAGAGCCCTTTATGGAAAGTGTAGATTTCATTAACTTGTTAAAACCAAGAGTATCTTGGGGTGAGATAGGAAATCAGAGAACCGTATTTCCAAGAACTAACACTGATGATTACTATCCAACTATTCCAGGATATTCACCTTTTGATGCGTCTTGGATAAATTTAGATACAGATTTGAGATACTTAACCTTTGATCCTGCACAATTAGTAAGTGGAGGTTTAACTTGGGAGAGGGTTGTTACCTCAAACATAGGGTTAGATATAGGAATGCTTAATAACCGTTTAACTGGTAGTTTTGAAGTATATAAAAGAGAAACTATAGGCATGTTAGCACCAGGACAACCATTGCCAACAGTTTTAGGTACTGAAGCTCCTTTTCAAAACGTTGCTGACGTTGAAACTATTGGTTGGGAAGCTCAAGTAGGCTGGAGTGATCGTAAAGGTGATTTTAGTTATAATATTAATGTTAATGTTTTTGATAATACTTCTGAAATAACAAAATTTGATAACCCAGCTGGTTTACTAAGTGATTTTTATGTAGGCCAAAAACTAGGGCAAATTTGGGGTAATGTTACAGATGGTTATTATACTGTAGATGATTTTGTTCCAGGTACTCTTAATGCAGACCTATCTGGAGCTAATAGACAATTATTAGATGGTGTTGTACAAATTGAAGGAGCTCCAACTCCATATCCGGGAGATATAAAGTATAAAGATTTAAATGGCGATGGAGTTATTAATAACGGGAATAACACTTTAATTACTGAATTAGATAGTAATGGAAATCCTGTTACTAATGCTGACGGAGTAATTACAACTGGAACTGGGGATAGAAAGGTTATTGGTAATACAGGTAAGCGTTACCAGTTTGGTATAAATGGTTCAATGTCCTATAAAGGGTTTGATATGTCATTTGTTTTAAGTGGTGTAGGCAAACAAGATAGATGGAGAAGTTCAGATTTAATCTGGCCATGGCCTGGGACTTTTGATAATATATATAAGCATCAATTAGATTATTGGACGCCAGACAATCAAAATGCTTATTATCCAAGAATACATGGAGATGCTAGTTCTGGAAACTTAGATAGTAACTATGGAAGAAGCAGAAGAGTACAAACAAAGTACTTAAGTGATGAAAGCTATTTGCGCATACAAAACATAACGATAGGCTATAGTATAGATTCTAAGTTTTTAGATAAGTGGAATATTGACAAGTTTAGGTTTTTTATTGCTGGAAGTAATATCCATACGTTTGATAAATTACCTAAAGGCTTAGATATAGATCAAGGGTCTAATGGTGTTTATCCAATTATGACTAATTATTCAGTTGGTTTTAACCTTTCATTTTAAAAAAGATATATGATTATGAAAAATATAAAACGAATTACAATTTTTATTATGAGCTGCTTTTTTCTTATAGCTTGTAATGATGAAGATTTTTTAGAAAAATCACCAAAAGATGAGTTGTCTGCTGCTACCATCTTTAGTACTTATAATAATATAAAAACTTATGCATGGAGCTTTTATAGTTTCTTTGATGATTATCAGCGTAGTACTGTTTGGCCTGCCGTTAGCGATTATAATTCAGACTTAATTCAAAATGGATATAGCACTGTAAATCCAAGTTATTTAAATAATAGTTTTACTATCCCAACTACATCGGGTACATGGTCAGGCTCTTATTCCAATATTAGAAAAATTAATATTATGTTAGATAATATTGAAACGTCTGATATTACTGAAGATGAAAGAGCACATTGGCGAGGTGTAGGCTTGTTTTTTAGAGCACATGAATACTTTCGTTTATTAAGCGCTTATGGCGGAGTACCATGGGTTGAAAATGAATTAACAGATGTAGATGTTGATATTTTATATGGACCAAGAGATACACGCGATTTGGTTGCAGATAATATTCTAAGAGATTTACAAGAAGCAATTAATAGTATTAATGAACAAGGAGATGGTACAAATACAGTTAACCCTGATGTTGCACGTGCATTATTATCTCGTTTTGGCTTATTTGAAGGCACATGGAGAAAGTATCATAGTTTAGGTGATCATGAAAAGTTTTTAAATGCTTGTATTACAGCATCAGAGTATCTAGTAAATAAATATCCAAATATTCACCCTAATTACGATCAAGTATACAATAGTGATGATCTAGCAGGAAAAGCGGGGATTTTGCTTTATACACATTATGTACAAGATGAACTATGGCATTCAATATCTACAAATACTAGATCTACAAACAATAAAATTGATATAACAAAAAAGGGTATTGATAAGTTTTTAACCAAAGATGGATTGCCTATTCATAATGCTGGAAATACATTATACCAAGGAGATAAAGATCGTTACACAGAGTTTGATAATCGTGATGATAGATTATTAATTATGACGCCACCACCTTATAAAGTAAATGGTGATGGTTCTCAAGATTTTACTCATACGGGCAATGCATTAGAGCAAAAGTATTTTAGCATCCTAGAATCTATTACTACAGGATTTCCTTATAAAAATCTTCCTGACAGAAACTGGTCTGGACGTGTTACTGGAGAGGTGCCTAATTATAATAGGTTAGTACCTACGCAAACATCAAATGGCTACCGTTTTTGGAAAATATGGAATGAACATAATTTTAAAGTGTCATCGGCTGATCTTAATGATTTTGCAATTTTCAGAATAGGAGAAGTAATGTTGAACTATGCTGAAGCTACTTTTGAAATGGGACAATTTAATCAAGCTATTGCAGATGCAACAATTAGCAGATTAAGATCAAGAGGAAATGTTGCAGGCATTAGTTTAGGTTCAATTACAGCAGATTGGGATCCTATGAGAGACCCAGCTGTAGACCCTGTACTTTGGGAAATACGTCGCGAACGCTCAATAGAGCTTTTAGGTGATGGTTACAGAACACTAGACCTAAGACGTTGGAAAAAAATGGATTACGCTACTGAAGTAAAGCTAGGACGTTGGGAAAAACAATCAGATTATCCTATAACATTACCAATTCAAAATGGAGCTTCTGAAGGTTATTTACAATTAATACCTAATACTCCTCCTGCTTTTCCAGAGCATTACTACCTGTTCCCTATACCTTCAAGTGAGATTGCGTTAAACGATCAGTTGGCTCAAAACCCAGGGTATTAAAAATATTAAAACTAGACTAGGTTTTAATAAACCTAGTCTTCATAAAAAATATAAAAAATGAATAAAATAAAAATATATACCACAGTTAAGTTGGGCCTTTTGGCTTTAACCGTAATAGGTGTTTTTATAGCATGCTCACCTAACGAAAATGGTTACCGTAACGAATCTAATGTAGACCCTAGTCTTTTACCAAATGCTGATTTTGCAGCTTCGTCTACTTCAATTTTTCAGTTTGAAACTATAAGTTTTTCACCAACTACAGTTAGCGAAGGTGATTTATATACTTGGTCTTTTTCGGGAGGTAGCCCTGGTACAAGCACAGCTGCAAGTGTAGATGTAAAGTATACTGTTAAGGGAACATATCCTGTCTCACTTAAAATTAGAAACCAATATGGTGCGCAAGAAGAAATTAAGGAAGGGTTTATTACAGTTGAGGGAGAACCTTTAGATCCCGCAATTGAAGTTCGCTTAAATTTCGAGCAAAGTATATTTGAAGAAGCTTCAGGAACTACTGCATCTGGTGCAATTTCTGGTTATGAAGCTGGAGTTGTTAATGATTTTGCAGGAACATTTGGTGGAAGTGGTATTACTATAGATGGTTATAATGGCATACTTGGAAATAATCCAAGAACAGTAGCCGTTTGGATTAAAACTACTAATACATCAAGGCAAGGTGTTGCAACTTGGGGTAATACAGGAACTTTTAGCAGAAATACTTTTGTAGTTAATGGAAATGGTACCGTTAGATTTGAGTACCAAGGTGGTGGACAAAATACAACAATAACTGCAAATGATGGGGTTTGGCATCATATCGCATATACTTATGACGGAGCAGAGATTAAAGTTTATGTTGATGGAGTTTTAGATTTTACTAGGCCAGAAACTAAAATTAATACAGGGGTTACAGGAGATAGACAAATAACTATTGGATCTGAAGGAAGTTCTGATGGAAGTTTAACATTTAGACCTTTTTCTGGAGCAATGGACGACTTTAGACTTTATAACCGTGCTTTATCTGCTGGAGAGATAGCAAGTCTAGCAGGACTTTAATGAAATAGTATACCTTAAATAAAGAGAGTTTTTTAATAGTTTTTTGAGTTAGTTTTTAAAAAGGTGTTTGTTGAAGCCATTGAAAATTTTTGGATATAGATAAGCACCTTTTTATTTAAAAAACCAAGTTAATACTCTAAAATATAAAAATGAACAACCAATATTCACAATTATTTTTTATGAACAATAATAGCAGCATGATAAGATCTTTTATACTTGGTGGTATATTGGTTGTTCTATTTTCTTGCAACGAAAAAATAAAGAAAAAAGAAAACACTATTGTTAATTCAAAACCTAACATCATCTATATTCTTGCAGACGATTTGGGGTATGGAGAGTTAGGAGCCTACGGGCAAACTAAAATTGAAACCCCAAATATTGATGCCTTAGCAAAAGAGGGTATGGTTTTTACTCAGCACTATACCAGTGCACCAGTTTGTGCACCAGCAAGGTATATGTTGCTAACAGGAAAGCATTCAGGACATGCCTATATTAGAGGAAATGATGAATGGAGCCAGCGTGGAGATGTTTGGAATTATAGAGAAACTATACTAGATTCAACATTAGAAGGGCAAAGACCAATACCAAGCAATACACTTTTATTTCCTAAGAAACTAAAGGAAAAAGGTTATGCAACTGGTATGGTTGGTAAATGGGGTTTAGGCGCTCCGCATACCGATGCATTACCTACAAAAATGGGCTTCGATTTTTTCTTCGGTTACAATTGCCAACGACAAGCTCATACTTATTATCCTGTTCATTTATATAGAAATGAAGAGCGAGTATATTTAAATAATGATACGATTAGACCATCTAGAAAGCTTCTAAAAGATGCAGACCCTAATAATCCTGAAAGTTATGCAGATTATACATTAAATGACTATACACCAGATTTAATGTTTAATGAGATGATTAGTTTTATCGATAGAAAAAAAGACAATCCCTTTTTCTTTTATTGGGCAACGCCAATACCCCACAATCCAATTCAAGCGCCACAGCATTGGGTAGATTATTATAAAAATAAGTTTGGAGAAGAAGAACCATATTTAGGTAAAATAGGATACTATCCACACCAAAATCCAAGAGCTGGTTACGCCGCTATGATTTCATATTTAGATGAAAATGTTGGGAAATTAGTAAAACACCTAAAAGAGAATAATTTATATGATAATACACTTATAATATTCACATCAGATAACGGAGTAACTTATTCAGGAGGAACAGACGGAACATTTTTTAACAGTTCTGGAGAGTTTGGTGAAGCTTATGGTAAAGCTAAAGGCTTTGTTTATGAAGGAGGTATAAGAGTACCTATGATTGCTTCGTGGCCTAACCATATAAAACCTAAAAGTACTACAGACTTAGTTTCTGCACATTATGATGTTATGGCTACTTTATCTGAATTGGTAGAGTTTGAAAAGCCTTTAGACACTGATGGTATTAGCTTTTTACCCACATTATTAGGAAAAGACAATCAAGTTAAACATGAATTTTTGTTTTGGGAATATCCAGAATATGGTGGACAAGTAGCTATTAGAATAGGAGATTGGAAAGTGGTACGTCAAAACTTAAAAAACAAGAGGAAGGAAGCCACTTTAGAGTTATACAATTTATCAGACGATCCTACAGAATCAATCAATGTAGCGGACCAACATCAAGATATTTTAAAACAAGCTGAAGCAATTTTTAAAAGAGAACATCAAAATGCGGAAATAGAACGCTTTAGAATTCCATTAATTGAAAATGGATTATTAGCTAACGAATAGAAAAAATATTATTAGGTATTGCATAAAAAATCAATAGGGCAAATAATAGATAAAAACGCTAAGAGTTGTAAAAATGAAATATAGAAAGAGTAATTATATAGTCAAGTTAAATGTATTTTTAATCCTAGCATGCTTAATATTTTTAGCTTGCTCAAAAAAAGACGACGCAGTAACTCCTCCTGTAGAAGAAGACAAAGAGGAGGAACCTACGAATGAAGATTATGAAACACTCGTTTTTACACCTAATGAAAGCTTCTTTTCACCTACAGGGACATTATCTGCACACTTAAGAGATAAAACTACTGGAAATGAGTATAACAAAAATGAATACTACGATTATATAACTGATTGGAAGGTTCTTACAGATACTATCGTTTTTGGAGTAGACATAAAAACAACTGGAGATTTAATCATAAAGCCAGAAATGGCTATTCCTTCGGCTCAAAAAGGTTCTAAATTATTAATTTATTTAGATAATACAAGTAAAGAAATTACATTAAAAGCAACAAGTTCTTTAGAGACTTTTGAAATTCAAAATGAAGTTACTTTTGAAGATGTTCCTGTAGGTTTTCATACTGTAAAGCTGCAATTAAAATCGCTTATTGATTCTAGTGAAGGTATAGGGAACTTAAACAATTTGCATATAACTGGACCAGCTGCAAAAGATTCAGAAAATGTGATGCGTCGCTATCGCGCCAAAGCAGTACACTGTAAATGGGAAACAGAAAGTACAAACCCTATTGAAATTAGTGTGCATGAGCTTACCATCATTAGTAAAACACAAGATTATTATCAGCCTATAACAACACCTTTTGGATATACAGGTTCAACTTGGGATAAGGACACACAAACATTTGGAGGCTATAATTTTTCGCTTTGGTCTTACGGAGCTAACGACCCAGTCCCGCCATTTTACCAAGAAAGTCACTTAATCGCTGTCGGCCCAAATCTTGAATTTGGTTCTTATGGGCATGAAGGTACTGGAGTAAAACCAAGAGGCGACCATCCTTATATTGGGGTTGATACAAATGTTCAAACTATAGCTGTGCGGATGGTGCCTGGAGAAACATATGATACCTACTGGAGCTATTATTTAGATCCTAATGATGGACATTGGAAATTGTATGGTTGTGGTAAAAAATATAATGAGAGTGGGGAAATCAAACACTTAACAACAGGAGCTTTTGTAGAAGTACCTGGAGGAGCTCATAAAGTTAGAAACGGAAATGTAATATGTGAAACCCAATACAGAGGATGGCAGATGGATACTTCAGGAAACTGGTATCCTATTAATACAATGGCTGGTAGTACAAATCAAAACAATTTAAGCTTTAGAGACTGGAATATAGTTGATAATAAGTTTTCAATGCAAATGGGAGGATGGGGAGAACCCGGAATTGAAAAGAAAACATTAACATTAAACAATCCAGATCCTGCCCCAGATTATCTTAAAGGAGCTTATTTAGATGAATTATATAAAATGCCGTCAACCTTTACAGATAATGCACCTACAGAAGTTTTAAACCGATCAGCAAAACTAAGTTTTAATGTTTCAGATATGGGAACTGGTGCCTCAGCTGAGGTTTTTTGGGATATAGAAGAAGGGCTCACTAAAGAAGATAAATGGACAAACAAAAAATCTATTACAGTTAATAGCGGATTAAATGAATTTACATTAGACGATCTTGAACAAAACACCGATTATTATTATAGAATCAAAATCAAAAACGACCAAGGCGTAACATGGTCATACGATACTCACAAGTTTAAAACTACTAATGTTGATGGTCCTGCTGTAACACCTATATCAAATTTTAGTGCAAGCTCTACCAACATAACAGTTAATCAGTCAGTGACTTTTTCTGATACCTCATCAAATTATCCAGACAGTCGTTTGTGGACTTTTGAAGGAGGCACACCAGCAACTAGTACAGAAGAAAATCCAATAATTACCTATAGTGCAATTGGTAGCTATACAGTTACCCTAACGGCTACTAATAGTGCAGGCTCAGATACTAAAACTGAAGTGGGTTACATTACAGTTTCTGAAGGAGGCACAGGAACATTACAAGTCCATTATAACTTTGCAGGAAATTTAATGGATGAAACGTCTTACCATAGAGATTTATCTGAAGTTGGTGGTTATACAGCAACATACACTACAGATAAAAATTCAGTTGCTAATAATGCCTATGAAGCTTCAGGTGACAATACTAAGTATTTAACAAATAGTAATTATAAAGGTATAGGAACTAATGAAGCTCGAACTGTTACTGCATGGTTTAAAACAACAACAGTAGGCTCAAGAAAAACGATAATCTCTTGGGGGAAAAATTCAGAAGGACAAATGTTTAACGTCATGATTCATGATGGAAGAATTAGAATTGAAGCTGGATCATCTTCTTTAAGATCTACGGCAAGTGGATTAGATAATGATGAATGGCACCATATAGCCGTTACATTTAATCCATCTGATGGAAACAAATTAAAAGATGTTAAAGTATATGTAGATGGGACTTTAGATACTAATACTGCTGACGGAACAGGAGATTCATATCGTTCAGAAGTTGTTATAATAAATACTGATGTTTCTACAAACAATATACGTGTTGGTTCTGCAGAATATAACGATAATTATTTCTGGCAAGGTGCCATTGATGATGTGAGAATTTACTCTGAAGCGCTTACTTCTGCTCAAATTTTAGAGATAAAAAACGAATAATTCCTACTGACAATTTAATGAATAAACGTTTTTATGGTTTTCTTTTTTGAGACTTAGAAATGAAAGAATAATAAAAAATACAAATGAAAAAAAATACTATTATAACTGTTTTTTTAATATCTGCAATGTGTTTTACACTAGTAGCACAAGAAAAAATAAAAGCTGTAGAGGATTACCCAATATGGATAGATATGATGGAACAGCCATCTGTCAATATGGAAGATGTTAGAAAAGCATTTGATGCTTACTGGAACCATAATACACATTTTAAAGGAGATAGATCAAAACAATTTGAGCGTTGGTATGTTATAAATTCTAAACGATTAGATGCATATGGAAATGTTATTTCGGCTGAACAGGTAAGACAAGAATTTCAAAGAATAAGGTCTTTTGGAAACTTTGAACAAAAAGGGAAATGGTATAATTATGGACCCATTACTGTAGGACCACGAAATGGTATAAAAAAAGATGGTGGGCGTGTAAAAGATATTGCATTTCATCCAACAGACGAAAACACCTATTTAGTATCTTGTTTTAAAAGCGGTTTATTTAAAACCACAGATGCAGGTTTAACATGGAGCCCTATAACAGATCAGTTACCGCAAGAAGTTTACATATCAAAAATGTTGCCTTCTAACCCTAACACTATTTTTATTGGTACTAATTCTGGAGTTCTAAAATCTATAGATGGAGGCGACTCTTGGAGTAATACATCATTAACTTCAACAAAAACAAATGCTTTAATTATTAAGCCAGATGAAGAAAGTGTTCTTATTGCAGGAACACAATCAGGCATCTATAGGTCTACCAATGGAGGAAGTACATGGACACAAGTACAATCTGCAAGTAATGTTGAAGAGTTAAGGGTACATCCTACAAACTCAAGTATTATGTATGCAGGCACTAATGGATCAACATCACAGTTTTTTCGTTCCACAGATGGAGGTGCTACATGGGTTCAGGATACATCTTTTGGACAAGGCGCTTTTATGAAAATTGCAGTCACGCCAGCAGAACCAAATTATGTTTATGTTATCAATTCAAGAGATCACTTAGATCAAGATTCTTTTGAAGGTGTTTATAGGTCTACAGATTCTGGAGTAACCTTTACTAAGCAATCTGGAGGAATACCATGTATTACTGGTTATGATAATAGTGGAGCAATATCAAGAGGACAACCAAATTATAACTTGTTTATAGTATCAGACCCTAATAATGCCAATATTGTTTATGCAGGTGGTGTTAAATCTTGGAAATCAATTAATGGAGGAATAAGTTGGACTCAAGTGTTTAATGATGTTACTGCCGATGGAGGCGGATTACACCTAGACCAGTTAACATGGGCATATTCACCTAACAATGATAAATTATTTGCAGTAAATGATGGAGGAATATATTTTTTAAATACAGATGATAAGTTTCAATCAATTACAGATGGGTTGCCTATTGCAGAAGTTTGGGAATGTACACAAAGTCAGCAAAACCCAACTAATGTAGCTGGAGGAACATTTCACTGTGGTATTAAGTTAAATAAAGATGGTGTTTGGTTATCACCTTGGGGTGGGGATGAAGCTACCGTATTGTTTGATTATTCTGATGATACTTATGCGTATCACTTTAAATACGAAAAAATAAGTAGGTCTGTTGATGGTGGTCTTTCGTTTCAAAGAATTAATTCTTCTTCCGCAGATCGAGGTTTTTATACAGGAACAGGCGTTTTAGATAAAAGTGATGTTAATACTCTATTTGTTGGTTTGTTTGAAGTAGAAAAAATTAACAATGCGCGTACAGCAACATCATCTCAAACATGGGACGAAATTTCTTCTTTTGGAGGAAATTCTAGAATAGAAAAGATTGAGCAATGCGATGCCAATCATAGTATTATGTATGTGTCAAGAGAAGGTAATAATTTTTATAGATCAGATAACGTAAGAGATGCATCACCTAGCTTTACTGATTTGACATCTAATTTGCCTGCATCTGGAAAAGTAACAGATATAGCAACACACCCAACGAATGAAAATCTAGTTTATATATTATTAGGAAGTCAGATATATAAATCTGAAGACAAAGGAAGTACTTGGACTAATATTTCTAGTGGATTACCAGGAGTAGCTTTATTAGAAATGATATATGATAAATCTAGTGATGAAGGTATATATGTAGGAACAGATATAGGTGTATATTACAAAGACGCCTCTTTATCAAGTTGGATAGATTATTCTGATGGATTACCAGTAATTAGAGTGTCTGGAATGGATATTTATTATGGAGCTACCAGAGAAGAAAGTTTTTTAACTGTATCAACAGACGGAAGAGGCTTTTGGAGATCAGAATTAAATGATATTACAGCTACGGCACCCACGGTGGGTTTTTCTTCAAACAGAACATCTGTTTATCAAGATGGACAAATAGAGTTTGTAAATGAATCTACCGAAATTTCAGTAGGCTCATTTTTATGGACTTTTGAAGGAGGCACGCCAGCAACAAGTGTAGAACGAAACCCTACAGTTACTTATAATACTATTGGAAACTATGATGTTACTTTAACGTATTTTACAAATGCTGGCACAACAACTAAATCAACTCCAAATTATATTACTGTTGAAGCTCCTGTGGTGCCTACCGCAGATTTTTCAGTGAATAGTCAAACAGTTTTTCAAGGTAATGCCCTAGAGTTTGCAGATACTTCATTAGGTGATCCAACCTCATGGTTATGGACTTTTGAAGGAGGCACACCTGCAACAAGTACAGAACAAAACCCAATTGTAACATATAATACTTTAGGAACCTATAAAGTTACTTTAGAAGCCACAAATTTGGCAGGAACCAATGTCAAGGAAATCGTAGATTATATTACGGTAACTGAAAACACAGGTTCTGGACCATTACAAGCGCATTATAATTTTCAAGGAAACCTTACAGATGATTCTTCGTATTCAAGAAATTTAATAGTTCAAGGAGGGTTTACACCAAGTTATATTACAGATAATAATTCAAACGTAAATAGTGCCTATCAAGCCCCTAACGAGTCTAATAAATATTTATCCAACAATTATAAAGGCATAGGAGGAAATGGGGAAAGAACAGTAACTGCATGGATAAAAACAAATAATGCCGGGACTAGAAAAACTATTGTTTCTTGGGGACAAAATTCGCCAGGGCAAATGTTTAATGTCATGGTAGAAAATGGTAATATAAGAGTTGAAGGCGGTGGATGTAATGTACAGAATGATGATTCTACGGTAGCAAGATTAGATGATGATACTTGGCGCCATATAGCTGTAACCTATAATCCTTCAGATGGAGATAGAGCCAAAGACATAAAGCTATATATAGACGGTGTGTATTATGCTAATCAACCAGACTCTGGAGACTCTTTTAATTCTGAAGCCACTGTTATTAATACAGATAATACAGCTAATAATATACAAATTGGTAATGCAGACTACAATGCAGGTTATTACTGGCGAGGAGCGTTAGATGATGTTCGTATTTATTCTGTTGCATTAACTGCAGAAGAAGTAGTAACTGTTATGAATGAAACTCCAGATATGCCACCAGTAGCAAATTTTGTTGCAAGTGATACTAATATTTATTCTGGAGATGATGTAGATTTTAATGATACATCTATAGGTAATCCAACATCATGGAGTTGGGTTTTTGAAGGTGGAACACCAACAACTAGTATCCTTAAAAACCCAACAGTTAACTATTCAACAATTGGTACCTATAAAGTTACCTTAACTGCAACTAATGCTTTTGGAGCAGATACAAAAGAAATAGTAGATTATATAAGCGTAACCCAAAGACCTGCTCCAACGGCTAATTTTTCAGCAAATAATCTAGAAATATTTGAAGGAGATTCTGTAAACTTTACAGACACCTCTACAGATGATCCAACCTCGTGGCTATGGGCTTTTGAAGGAGGAACACCTACAAGTAGTACTGAACAAAATCCTGTAATTACTTATGATACCGAAGGCACATATAAAGTAACATTAATAGCGAGTAACGCAATAGGAGATGATACAAAAGAGGAAGTCAATTACATTACTGTGTATAAACCTTTGGGATTGCCTATAGATAATTACACAATCCAAATTACAGGAGAAACTTGTAGAAATAGTAATAATGGAATTATAGATATTACGGTAAAAGAAGATTATGATTATACTGCTACCATAACCGGTAGTACCATTTCTGAAATTACACAGTCGTTTAGTGTTTCTAATCCATTACATGTAGAAAATCTCCCTGCAGGCACATATCAGGTATGTGTTACCATTGCTGGTGTACCTTATTACAATAAATGCTTCACAGTTGTTGTGAGCCAGCCAGAAGATTTAAGTGTTTTATCAAAGGTAAACACTAAATCAAAAACAGTTTCTTTAACTTTATTTGGAGCATCATCATATACCATAGAGTTGAATAACAAGAAGTATTTTACAAGTAAAAATGAAATTACACTTGATTTAGATTCTAATAAAAATAATACTCTTAAAGTAAGTACAGACTTAAATTGTCAAGGTGTTTTTGAAGAAAACATTTTGTTGAGTGATACCATTTTTTATCCAAACCCTGTTTCAAATAAATTAAACATTTCTACACGAAGATTATTTGAAAAAGCAGATACTATTTTGATTACTATTTTTTCTGTAAGTGGAAAACAAGTTTTATCAAAAGAATACAAAAACCCTTCTAACGGCAAAATTAGAGTAAATACAGAAACTCTTCAAAAAGGGATATATATAGTTTCTGTTATATCTAACGAGGATGTTGTTAATTATAAAATTATAAAACAATAGCAAATGAAGAAGTTACTTTATAGTTTAATAGTATTAATATATATAAGCTGTAGTGGTGGAGGATCTGATGATTCTGGGCCAAATGTACCAGCTCCCAAAAACCCTGAATCTGCAATTTTGGTATATCCAGAACAAAATTCAGAATGTACAACAGGAACAAACGTAACAACTACCAATAGCACTGTTGAGTTTGAGTGGAATGTAAGCATAAATACAGATGTTTATGAGTTAACACTTAAAAATCTAGAATTAGGAAGCATCACAACGCATAGTACTACTTCTAATAAGATAAGTATTGAATTATTAAAAGGAACACCATATTCATGGTTTATAGTTTCTAAATCTAATAGTGTAACTAATACAGCCCAAAGCCAAACTTGGAAGTTTTATAATGCTGGAGAAGGAGCTGTTTCTTACGCACCTTTCCCTGCTGAAGTTGTTGCTCCAGTTAATAATGCAAACGTAGCAACTACAGATAAAGTGACATTAGATTGGAATGGAAGTGATGTTGATAATGATATTTCAGTATATGATATATATTTTGGAACAACTACATCTCCTTCTTCAATCAAAATTGATCATTCCGAAAGCTCATTAATAGATGTAGCGGTAACTTCTGGAACTACTTATTATTGGTATATAATAACCAAAGATGAGCAAGGGAATAACTCTCAATCTGAAACATTTAAATTCACAATAGACTGATTTTAATTTATATAATTAAAAATCAATTAGATAAATATAAAAACAGTAATAAATTTTACTACTAATCCTTTTAAAATATAAAATATGATGTTAAAAACTACTTTTCTAAAACCAGTATTTATAACGGTTATAATACTTAGTCTTACAAGTACTTGTATGTTTTCTCAAACTTTAGATGCACACTACGAGTTTTCAAATAATTTGGATGATTCCTCTGTAAATGGCAGAAATTTAACAAAGACGGGTAGTGCATTAAAAACATTCACTACTGATAATTTTACAAATGCTACTAGCGCATTTGATGCTTATGATGCTACGGGAGAATATTTAGTAGCAACGGGTTATAAAGGTATCTCTGGAAATGGAGAAAGAACAGTTACCGCATGGATTAAATTAAGAGCAGGAGGAAACAGAAGAACAATAGCATCTTGGGGTACAAATGCGAGTGGGCAAATGTTTAATGTAATGATTGAGCTGGGACGAATAAGAGTTGAAGGCGGAGCGTCTAGTATTTTAAGTGTTGGTACTGTTCCTAATGGTAGTTGGCATCATATTGCAGTTACTTTTAATCCAACTACAGATGGTGCAAAATTATCATCGTGTATGATGTATATAGATGGAGTATTGCAAACTATTAATTCTTCTTTTAACCCCGGAACTGTTTTAAATACAGATATAACTACGAATGATGTTAGAATAGGGGAAGCTATATATAGTACGGCACATTTTTTTAGAGGCGAATTAAACGATGTGCGTATTTATTCTGGAGAACTCACAGGTGCCCAAGTAACAACAGTAATGTCTGGAGGGGTTCTAGGAACGAAGGATGATAAGGTAACAGCTACATTTAAAGCATTTCCTAATGCCGTATATGATGTACTAACTATTAAATCTTCGTTAGCAAGCAAATTAAATATTTCAGTATATAATATGCTAGGGGCATCTGTTAAAACTAATATTTTTAGTAATAATTATGGGCAAGCAAAAATAGATATGAGTTATTTGTCAAGTGGTTTATATAATGTAATAATTGAAGCAAACGGCGAGCGTTCAAATTTTAAAATTGCTAAAAAATAATGTTACTAATAAAGCTTAGTTATAAATAGTAGTAGTATTTTTATTTTTTGACAAATTTTATAAATACTATGAAAGATCATCATAAGATAATATTCCATGTTGGTTATAAAAATAGTGATAAGCTCTTTTTTTAATAAGATAAGATAGATAGGTAATTGTGAAAACCAAATAAGAATGAGTAATAGAATATTCAATTTATGTATTGTGTTTGTATGCATCAATTTTGTTGCTTGCAACTCTTTTAAAAGCAATGATTATAAAGAAGCAGAGAAGCCCAATATTGTTTTAGTTTTGGTTGATGATTTGGGCTGGAGTGACACAAGTTTTATGGGAAATCCTGTATATGAAACCCCAAATTTAGATAAACTATCTAATGAAGCAGTTGTGTTTTCCAACGCCTATGCGCCAGCAGCGAATTGTGCTCCTAGTAGGGCATGTATAATGTCTGGTAAGAATACACCTTTGCATGGTATTTATACTGTGGGTTCGTCAGAAAGAGGAAAATCTGAAAACAGAAAATTAATCCCTATTAAAAACACAGTAACCTTATCAGATAGTATAGTTACAATAGCCGAGGCATTAAAAAAACATGGTTATATAAGTGCATCAATAGGAAAATGGCATTTAGGAGAAGATCCTAAAACACAAGGTTTTAATATTAATGTAGCGGGGTCACATGCGGGGCATCCTAAATCGTACTTTAGTCCTTATAAAAACAAAAATATAGAAGATGGTGATACAGGAGAGTACCTTACCGATAGAATAACCAATGAAGCTATTGATTTTATTAATACAAATAAAGAAAAACCATTTTTCCTGTATCTTCCTTATTTCACAGTTCATACACCTTTACAAGGCAAACAGCATTTAGTAGAAAAGTATAAATCTAAAATTAAAAATGACCAAAGGTTCAATCCAATGTATGGGGCTATGGTAGAAAGTATGGATGATAATATAGGTAAGCTATTAAACTCACTAAAAACACTTAAAATTGAAGAGAATACTATTGTGATTTTTATGTCAGATAATGGAGGATTGGCCTCGGTATCTACCCAATTCCCTTTACGAGCAGGAAAGGGTTCATATTACGAGGGAGGTATTCGTGTTCCGTGTATCATAAAATGGCCTAAAAAAATTAAGAATGCTAAAAAAACAAACACAATAATTAGTGGCCTAGATATTTTTCCAACACTTATGGATGTTGTTAATGATAAAAATGATTATAATGTAGAAGGCACATCATTATTACCATTATTAACAGAAAATAAAAAGATTAAAGAAAGAGCTTTAGTTTGGCATTTCCCTATTTATTTGCAAGGTGTTAGTACAAAAAAAGACGATGCTAGAGATTCTTTATTTAGAACACGACCAGGAAGTGTCATTAGAAAAGGAAAATGGAAACTGCATGAATATTTTGAAAACGGAGAATTAGAGCTTTATGATTTAGATGCAGATATTGGAGAAAGAATTAATTTAATTGATGATAATCAAGAAAAAGCTGAAGAATTACTTAATGAGTTAAATACATGGAGAAAAACTAGGCAAGCACCAGTTCCAACAGAATTAAATCCAGATTACAGTCTCCTTAAGTAATACCTTTTATACAATAATGAATCGAAGAAATTATATAAAAACATTTTTATTGGGTTCTGTTATCCCTGCAGCATCTTGTTACGGTATTACAAATCTTTCAAAAATTGGATTTACCAATCAAAAGACTTTGGCATTTAAAAGCAAGTGGCATTTATGGCAAAACATGAAATGGGTTGGTCCACAATATTGGGGGAATAGATTGCAAGATTGGGAGTTAATTAACGGGAAAGTGGTTTGTACAGTTAAAGGAAGAAACAGGAACTTACACTTGCTTACAGTGCAAAACCCGAAAGGTGACGCAGAATATGAAACGAAAGTTACTATAAATGTTTTAGACAGTGAGATTGAAAATTCAGGAAAAAGCTGTTTTGGAGTCAGAATTGGAACTAAAGGGCGATTTGATGATTATCGATCGGCTGCAGTTTTTGGAAAAGGTTTAGATATAGGATTGAATCTTAATGGGGATTTAGTTGTAGGGAATAAGATTTATAAAACAAAACCGGCTAAAATACTTAACAAGTTTACCCTAAATATTAGCGTTAAAAATAAGGATGCTAGTAAACAGTCCCTAAAAATTGATGTTTTAGATTCTTCTAATAAAATAATATACACCTTAAATGATTTTGATGCTTCTCATGAAAACTTAAAAGGAGGTTTTGCTCTACTTTCAGATATAGATATTAAAAGAAACAATAACTATAAACCAGTAGTTGAGTTTGAGCATTGGAGTATTAATTCAGAATCGCTTTATTCAAATGAAGATAATATTTTCGGACCCATTTGTTTTTCGCAGTATACATTACACCATAATAAATTAAAAATCACAGCCCAATTGTCTCCAGTAGAAGAGATAAAGGGGCACAAGGTATTATTGCAATTTAAAATGGGTGATAATTGGATTACTCAGGAGGAGCAAGTAATTACGCATGTAGGACGTGCTGTTAACTTTTCGGTTAGTAATTGGAACGCTACTACAAACATACCATATAGAATTCGTTTAAAAATACCTTTAGTAGAAGGATTACATCAGTATGATTATGAAGGTACTATTTTAGGTGAACCAAAGAATAAAGAAACATTAAAAGCTGCTGTTTTTAGCTGTAATTTCGACTATGGTTTTCCAGATTCTGATGTTAATGAAAATGCCTCAAAATTAAATCCAGATATCTGTTTGTTTCTTGGAGATCAGTTTTATGAAGGCACAGGAGGTTTTGGTGCACAATTCAATGGAGATTTTGATAAAACTTGTCTAGATTATTTGCGCAAGTGGATGATGTTTGGCTGGTCATACCGCGAATTGTTTAGACACCGACCTTGTGCTATAATTCCAGATGATCATGATGTGTATCATGGTAATATTTGGGGTGAAGAGGGGAAATTAGCAGATAATAGTAAGGGTTATGGCGCGTCATCACAGGATAGTGGAGGGTATAAAATGTCTCCAGAATGGGTTAACATGGTGCAATTTACACAAACTAGTCACTTACCAGACCCGTACAACCCCACGCCTGTTAAAAACAATATAGGTGTTTATTACACACATTGGAATTACGCTGGAATTAGTTTCGCTATTTTAGAAGACAGAAAATTTAAATCGGCGCCCGCTCATATTTTACCAGAAGAAGCAAAGGTGAATAATGGATGGATTATGGCTGATGATTTTGATATTAAACAGTACAGAGATTTAGAAGCAGATTTATTAGGTGAAAGACAAGAGCAATTTTTAGAAGCATGGGGTAAAGATTGGTCTCATGGAGCTGAAATGAAAGCTGTTTTATCACAAACCAATTTTGCTACGGTGGCAACATTACCAAAAGAAGCAAAAACCGGAGCTGTAATACCTAAACTGTATATTCCAGAAATAGGAGAGTATATAGAAGGTGATAAGGCTACTGTAGATATGGATTCTAATGGTTGGCCAGCTAATAAAAGAGATAAAGCAGTTGGAATTATAAGAAAAGCTTTTGCATTTCACATAGCTGGCGACCAACATTTAGGATCTTTTGTTCAATATGGTTTAGATGAATATGGTGATAGTGGATATGCTTTTGCAGGACCAGCTTTAAATAATATTTGGCCACGACGTTTTTGGCCACCAGTAGCCAGCTCGAATCATAGCTATAAAAACCCTGCATATACTGGTAATCATATTGATGGTTTTGGCAATAAAATGACAGTCAAGGCTGTTGCAAACCCACACAATATGCATTTAGAACCTAAAGTTTTACATAATAGGGCTGTTGGTTACGGCATAGTTACTTTCAATAAAAAAGATCGAACAATTAAAACAGAATGTTATAAACGATTTATTAGTCCAGAAGAAAAAGATGCACAATATCCTGGTTGGCCTCAAACTGTTACACAAGAAGATAATTATGGACGTAAGGCAATAGCACACTTACCAGAAATTAAAATTGAAGGCTTGAAAAACCCTGTGATTGAAGTTATAAATGAATCAACAAATAAAACAGAATACACATTACGTCTTAATACAAACGTAATTACTCCTAAAGTATTTAATGAGTTGAATTCATACACTATTAAAGTTGGAGAACCAGACTTGAATATTTGGAAAACTAAAACAGGATTAACGCCTTACACAGATAAAATCAAATTTGTTTTCTAGGTATCGGTTTGAGGTAATTAATCATCTAGAAAAGAAATTTAGCATTATTGTATTGTTCTCATCAAGAATTGTCCATGAATAATGGAATAAATCAAGGAATATGAATAATGAAATATGAAGTTGTTGATTTAAATAAAAATCCAAAATAATCTTGCTTAATACTGAATAGCATATTATATTTGCACGCACCTTAAAAAAGGTATAACAAAAACAAAAGTTCTAATCAAATAATTCCTATTTAATTACTAAGGATAATTAAAAAGTTGTAAAGTTTGATTTTTTATAGAATATAATGAGAATGGTAGTTTTTCTACTATTTTAATACTGTTAAGTAGAAACATAAAAACTACGGGCTCTTAGCTCAGCTGGATAGAGCACCTCCCTTCTAAGGAGGCGGTCGAAGGTTCGAATCCTTCAGGGCTCACTAACGGATTTGTAATAAACTGATTATTTGGTTTTTACAAGTCCGTTTTTTTATTTGTGGCCAATTTGTGGCCATTATTTACCGTTTTAGTAAGATAGAAATATTAGAGTTTATCACACAAAAACTAATTAAATATTTTTAAAATTTTTATTTGTACTCCCATAACTACTTTTACTATAATTATTTTTATGCATAGTTTTCAACGAGTTTTATGTGCAATGCGTTCATTATTTTTCTCTTTATTAAAAATGGTTCCAGCAGATTTTGTATGGCTAATTGAATACCTGTTTTCAGAAGTTCTAGTAAACCCTAGCAATGCTGAAATAACAACTGATATTGAAAAAGTATTAGGAAGAAAGCCTAAAGATTTCTCAGAGTATGTTAAAGAAGCAAAAGCTACTGGTGCTTGGACTCCCAAATTCTAACCTTAAAAAGGCTACTGAAAAGTTATACATAAAAAATAGATAATTTATATATCTGTATAAATGCTTTCAGCTTACAAATTAAATTGCTCATCCTAAAACTCAAATTATCAACGCTGTCCTTTTTTAAAACCATAAGTGTTTTGACCTATAAAATCTTGCGGAAATATATTATCACCCTTAAATCCAATCTCTATGGTGCCACTATCTTCAGGAATGTAATTGGTCTTAAAGATATAATCCCAGAGACTCAGACTAATACCATAGTTTACACCATATTTGCCTTTAGGTAATACATAAGCATGGTGATATAAATGCATTACAGGGTTATTGAAAACGTATTTTAAAGGACCCCAAGTAATTTTAATATTTGAGTGATTAAAATGGCCAATGGCAATTGTTATAAAGTGAATTATGAAGGCTTGTTCTGGCTCAAAACCACCAATTATCATAACACCAAAAGTTTTAAGTGGTTTATAAAATATGTTTTCCATCCAGTGGTATCTCAAATGTGCAGCAAACCCCATTTCTTTTACACTATGGTGTACTTTATGAAACTTCCATAGAAAACCATACTTATGCAATAACACGTGCGTAAACCACTGTACAAAGTCAAGTATAATAAAAAATACCAATAACTGTAGCCAAGGCGCCCATTTTGAGATGTCAAAAAGGGCTAGGCTTTTTGCTGTTATGTTAATTTCGTTAAAAAGCAAGCCTAGAATCTCATAAACACCACTAATGACGATTGAGAATATGAAAAAATTAAAGAACATATAAAACGCGTCTAACCAAAAATCACGTCTAAAAATAGATTGCTCTTTTCGCCACGGAAAGATAATCTCCAAGAGCCATACAAAAAGTGAAATGGCTATAAGCCCCCAAAAATAATTGGTGTACCATGGTACTTCAAATATTATAGATTTCCATGTCCAATCTAAAGTGCCTTGAAAGGCATTAATAAACGCATTTAAATACTTTTCCATTTTATTTTTTTATTTGTGTTATACTATCACTTTCAACAGGTAAATCATTAAAATAACTCCACTCTGTCCATGAGCCATCATAATTCTTTACATTTTTATAACCTAATAATTGTGTGAGCACAAAAGTAGTATGTGCTGAGCGCACACCACTGTGGCAATACAAAATTATAGAATCGTTCTTTTTTATGTTTAATTGACTATATACATGTTCTAATTCCGTCAACGATTTCAAATGTTTATTTCCACTGTAATTTATGGCTTCTGCCCAATCTATATGAATACTGTTTGGTATTCTTCCTCCTTTCGAAGCGCCTTTTTTTTGCCATTTACCGGAAAACTCATCACTGGTTCTTGTATCTAAAATAACAACATTAGTGCTTAAAGCCTTAGTTACTTGTTCCTTTGAAACATAATATTGCATTTTTGAATGTTCAGCGAGTTTAAAAACACTTGCATCCACTTTTGGTATTTGAGTGGTCACTAGTCCACTATTTGCCTTCCACCCTGTAATACCTCCATGTAACATTTTTATATTTTTAAAATTATAGTTTTGCAAAACCCACCATAATCTTGACGCTTCACACAACCCATTATCATCATATACTATAATAGTGTCATTAGTTTTAATTCCAAGTTTTTCAAATAAGGCTTCAATCTGTGTTTTACTTGCCATAATTCCTTTATAAGGATAAGACGTATCTTCTATATCTGATCGCCAAATATTTAAAGCACCAACTATATGTTCATTTTCGTAGCTCTCTTTTTTTCTAAAATCTATGATTTTAATGTTTGGCTGTTTAGCAATGGATTTCAATTCATCGGCTTCTATTAAATATGTTTCTTCGACTTCATCTAAATCAAGCGCTTTTTCATTCTTGCATGCAGAAATGATCAGTAAAAATAATATGATATTAATCCTCCAATTCATACCAGTCAATATCTATTAAAACCGTTCGCCTTCCTTTTGTTTTTGTTGGGTAATTTGTGACTAAATAATTAACGATAATTTCCTGATTCTCTCCTAAATCCCAAAGGTTTTGTGTTTCTTGCATCCACTGAATCGTTGCATTCCATCGTTCAGCATTCATCCTATTTTGAGTGACTAGTTTTGCTGAATGGCAATTAGTACAATTGTTTATAACGGTCATCAACCCTTCAGCATCAACCAGACCAGTTCTTACATGAATTCCGTTTTCAATACGATCAAAATCGTCCTCTATTGGAACCGTCGCGATGGTTTCTGATTTCGACTTAAAATCAAAGAAACTTGGATTGAACATATAATAAACCAACACGCCTCCAGTAATTGCAAACAAAGCAAAAAGGAGCCTCAATAATCGATGCACTTTTCTAACTTGCGTTCTAAACGTTTCTTCTTTAGTCATTTATTTAACTTTTACAGCTATTCTATGGCAAGCATTGTTTAAATACCCTTTTGGGTTCCATCCTGGTAATAACATGGGTTGTACTACGCTATTGGTATCTGTTGCTCTTGCCCAAACTTCATAGTAACCAGATTTAGGAAAATCAACTGAGGCAGAAAAATGTTGCCAAGCCAATCGGTTTACAGGTTTTTCAATACTACATGTATTCCAAGTTGAACCAAAATCTATAGAATATTCCATTTTGGCAACCTCTAGCTCACCTGCCCAAGCATGGCCTCTAATTTTTAAAGCCTTTCCTTTTTGCATTATTGCTCCAGTTTTAGGGTAGGTAATCAATGACTTTACTGGCATAGATTCTATGATGCACATATCTTCATCTTTTACCTTTTCTCCTGGAGCCACAGGCTCACAAGGTACTCTGTATGCAGTTCCTGTCATTTTTGTACCATCATGAACTTTATTACGAATACTAATTCTATTAATCCACTTGCCAGATACTGAAGCAGGCCAACCACCTGCAACCAAACGTAGCGGATATCCATGAACTAATGGAATATCCTCACCATTCATTTTAAAGGCTAATAGTGTTTCGTCTTGTAGGGCTTTAGACATAGGACAACCTCTTGAAATAGGTTCCTTTTTTGGGTCTCTACTGAGATGCTTATCTACGGCATGATACCCAATATAAACCGCATTACTTTTAATACCAGCGTCTTCTAAGACATCTCGTAAACGCACGCCTGTCCATGTGGCACAATGTACGGCACCAATGGTCCATTGGTTTCCTTTTGCTGGTGGATCAAATTCAGCACGTCCATTACCACCACATTCAAGTGCTAATTGATAAGTATGTTGCTTGAATTTAGATTTCAACTCGCCCAAGGTATATGTTTTTTGGTTTTTGATCGACTCACCATCAACCGTGAGCGTCCATGTTTTAGCATCGATATCTTCGGGGACTAAGCCATTGTTTCTGATAAACATACACGAATTTGGAGTAATCTTATCATCCAACAAATGAGCTTGTGCTTCAATATTCCATGGCTTATCATTAAGCACAATCATGTCTTTGTGCTTTTTAAATAGTTTAAAGGGATCGGGATCCTGTAATGCTAATGGAATATATCCATCTAGCATTTGAGAACCAAAAACAAGCTCTGTACCTATAAGCGCTGCAAACGAACTTAATGTTGCTTTTTTTACGAAAGATCTTCTTTTCAAAATATTTAATTTATAGATTAATTACAACTCACTAAATTACGAGCTTTTGCTCTCTTTCTTTGTAACCAATGTTACGTTAAAACATAACTAATAAAGCTAAATTGCACAATTACTTTAAAACATGCAAGATGAATATCATGACAAAGGATTTCGAAACTAAATTTACAGGTTGGGCATTTATAGTTGCCGCATTGCTATTATGGTTTGGATGGGCACTATCGCCTCATCATATTGGAGAATATATTGTCGCTTCAGATTTTGAGGTGATTGGTGAAAGCGTTTGGACTTGGATTTGGATGTATCGTATTCATATTTTTGGCTGGGTGACTATGGGCATTGCATTATTTGCTTTGGTGTCGGTAGCAGCTCGAAAACCATATCGTGTACTTATATTACCTGGTGCTGGTATGCTTATTATTGGCACGTTTACTCTAGCTATCGCCAATGCGTATTTTTATAATTTTGGTGCTTGGGGAGTTGGAGAAACAGCAGGAAAATCTGTGGTAGAACTTCAAGAATTTATGCATGATATCTTATTCACTAATCAATATGTTACTTGCTTCATCCGTTTCGGACGTGTTTTCTCAGGAGTTGGCTTAGTTTTGTTAGGTATTGGCTTTGTTAAATGGAATATCCTAAGCAAATGGTTAGGCTGGTTTACAGTACTGTTAGGCCTTGCAGCTATGGGTATTATTATGGGCATACCTGATAATTATGACATCTACAAACCACTATTTCATGTGAAAGTGATTTGGTTGGTTATGATGGGTATTGTACTATTAACACAAGGCGTTCATTTATCTAAATCGGAGATCTAGAGGGTTCAGTCTCATCTATTAAAGTAATAAATCATCCTTTAAATTTAGTGATTATGCAGTAATTTGAACATTCATTGTTTTGCTGCTATAGATGTAAATTGATGCTAAGAAAATAGGGAAGGAGTGAATAGAACTTATTTCAAAAAAGATGTACAATAACGCATATAATTAATATTATAGAACATTTCTAATTCTGTTATGATTAGGTTCGATATTTTTTTATACACTCTGCCAAAATAATCTTGATGCATAAATAACTTTTTATTGAGCTTTTACCCTTGACTTAGATAATAAAAAATTGATATATCACTAATTATTTTAAAAGGAATTATAAGTTAATCGATAAGTGGGATAAAGAAAGTAACTCGAATTTTTCAAGGCTAACAAAAAGCTTTACGATACAAGTGGAGCTTTTTGTTTTTTGGTTTATTGGAATTATAAAATTACTTGCTAGGTTAGTTATAATATTTATTAGTTTAGCAAATAGATTATATGAAAAAAATTCTCCTATTTATTTGCTTTATAATATCAAATTGCATTTTCTCGCAAGATGTTTCAATCTCCACAAGATTTAGTGAAGATGGGGCTTTATATGATAGTATAAATACGTCTCCAAAAACCTTAACTCTATTTAAAAAAAATGAGAAATGTATAGTCATTGATTATTTGGGAAAGGACAATTACAAAGTACAATATAAAGAATGGGTTGGGTTTTTAAATTCTGATTTTTTATTGATTAATGAAGAAATGATGGATTTATACTATGATTTTCAGGAGAAAGAAAGGCTTAAGGTTATAGAGGAAAGAGAAAACAGAAAAAAAAAGATACAAGAGATAGTAAGAAATAGTCCAGCGGAAAAAGCTCGAAGACAACGAGATTCCATTGCTAAAGCTAAAGAAGCAGAAAGACAACGATTAGCAGCACAAGAGTTACTACGAAAACAAGCAGAAGAGAACGCCAGAAGGCAACGAGATTCCATTGCTAAAGCTAAAGAAGCAGAAAGACAACGATTAGCAGCACAAGAGTTACTACGTAAACAATCAGAGGAGAAAGCCCTAAGACAACGAGATTCCATTGCTAAAGCTAAAGAAGCAGAAAGACAACGATTAGCAGCACAAGAGTTACTACGAAAACAATCAGAGGAGAAAGCCCGAAGACAACGAGATTCCATTGCTAAAGCTAAAGAAGCAGAAAGACAACGATTAGCGGCACAAGAGTTACTACGAAAACAAGCAGAAGAGAAAGCCCGAAGACAACGAGATTCCATTGCTAAAGTTAAAGAAGTAGAAAGACAACGAATAGCAGCACAAGAGTTACTACGTAAACAATCAGAGGAGAAAGCCCTAAGACAACGAGATTCCATTGCTAAAGCTAAAGAAGCAGAAAGACAACGATTAGCAGCACAAGAGTTACTACGAAAACAATCAGAGGAGAAAGCCCGAAGACAACGAGATTCCATTGCTAAAGCTAAAGAAGCAGAAAGACAACGATTAGCGGCACAAGAGTTACTACGAAAACAAGCAGAAGAGAAAGCCCGAAGACAACGAGATTCCATTGCTAAAGTTAAAGAAGTAGAAAGACAACGAATAGCAGCACAAGAGTTACTACGTAAACAATCAGAGGAGAAAGCCCGAAGACAACGAGATTACATTGCTAAAGCTAAAGAAGTAGAAAGACAACGATTAGCAGCACAAGAGTTACTACGAAAACAAGCAGAAGAGAAGGCCCGAAGACAACGAGATTCCATTGCTAACGCTAAAGAAGTAGAAAGACAACGATTAGCTGCACAAGAATTATTACGAAAACAAGCAGAAGAGAAAGCCCAAAGACAACGAGATTCTATAGCTAAAGCAAAGGAAATAGAAAAGCAACGATTAGCAGCAAAAGAGTTATTACGAAAACAAGTTGAAGAGAAAGCCCAAAGAAAACGTGATTCTATAGCTAAGGCAAAGGAAGTTAAAAAACAAGATGTTCAAAAGGATAAGTTAAGGAACAATTGTAAATACTTAATTAATGAATATGATGAGTTTTATAAGGAAAAATTAATTAGAACAGAGCTTTACAGAATCAATAAAAATGTGACTGCAGAATTGTATAGGCAGGGAAAAACTGTAAATGTTTTTTTAACCTTATCTAAAAACTTAGGTTGTGCTAGTTATTTACCTAGCAATAGATCTTCAGTAAAAATCACACTTGAAAATAATCAAGCAATAATGTTATATCACTCATGGAATATTGATTGCGAAAATTTTAATTTTAAGGGAAGAATTTCAAATTCACAGATACAAAAATTAAAACAATCTCCAATTAAATCTATACTATTTAAGGGCACAAAAAATACAAGTGATATTTCAGATTTAGATTATAAAAACTTTTTTATTGATAAGCTTAAATGCATTGAGTAAGTGGTGTACTAATTCTCTAATCTGTTTTAGTACAAATAATTACAATTTTATGATTATCAATATCTGTAGTAAAAAATAAGTACATTTTTCCACCGTCTTTAATATTAAATTTTTTTCTGATTTGCTGAACGGTTTCTGGGAAATTTCGTGTTGTAATATTAGCCTTTTTAATAACTTCCTTTTTTAATGTCTTTTTACTGAAAGGCAATACCTTTTCAATTTTAAAGCACCTTCCGGGAAAATTTAAAAGCAATTCGCTAGTATATAAATGAGAATGTTGATGAAGCTTAAAAATATTCAACTGTTTTGATATTGAATGAAATCCACCTCCTTTTAAAATGGCGCTATTTGGTTCGTATAAATAGTAGATTGGTTGGCTATATCTTGATTCTAAACCTTTTTCTTCTTCTAGACTAAACTGAAAATAATCTTTTATTTCATTTTTAATATTTACAGTTTCAATACCGATTTTTCCACAAAAACCTCGCTCTAAAATCCAAAGTAATTCTTTTACTTCATTATTTACAGCTACTACATGAATTGTTTTTACATACCCCAATTCGTTGATGCCAACAGAAAAATCGAGTAGTGGAGAAGTTTTAATTAAAATGTTTTTTGAATGCTTAAAAAGTAAATCTGAATATTCTGGAATGTTAGGCAAACAATCTTTTAAAAAGAAAACTTTGCCTTTGCTATCATGTCGTCTCGATGGATCAATATAAATCCAATTGTATGATTTTTTACTCGTTTTTAAATATTCAATGCCATCAACATTATGCGTTTTTATGTTTTCAATATTGAGTTGTTTGTAATTATAGCTAACAATATTAGAAAGCTTTTCATTAATTTCACAATGCTCTACAGTTTTAAAGTGTTTTGAAAAGTAGTAACAATCCACTCCAAAACCTCCAGTTAAATCTATAATAGACTCACCATTAATTAAACTTGACTTGTGTTTTGCTGTAATTTCAGATGATGTTTGCTCAATGTTTAATTTATTGGGATAGTATATGTTTTCGGTATTAAACCATGTTGTTAATTTTTTTTCACAGCGTTTTTTTGCTTCAATTTGCTCGATAACTTCTTTGGTTTCTACTTCATTAAAAGTGATTCCTTTTAGCAGTAATTTTGAAACATCGGCATTTAAGTTTTTATTTATAAACTCTTGAATGTCAATATTTAAAATAGAAGGGTTCAACAGAAATTATAAGCCTTTAGTGAGTTTTTTTACAATCTTGTTTTCTGATAAAAACTCTTTTAAAATCACTTTAATTGCAGTATAAGCTGGTACGGCAATTATTAAACCAATCACCCCAAATAAAATACCAGTAATTAGAATAATTAGGAAAATCTCTAAAGGATGCGATTTTACACTTTTTGAAAAAATTATCGGCTGACTTCCAAAATTATCTACTAATTGTCCAATCATGAATACTATAAACACCCAAAATGTTTTAGGTAAAATAACATCACTAAAACTTTCACCAAGATTACTCGTCATGGTTAATGTTATCATTAATAAAGCTCCAACTAAGGGACCAACGTATGGAATTAAATTAAGCAATGCGCATAAAAAAGCAATAACTACCGCATTTTCAACACCAATTATTAAAAGGCCAATAGTGTAAATTATAAACAGAATCAAAATTTGAAAAATTAGACCAACAAAGTACCTAGATAGTAAATCTTTTATTTTAGTTGAAGAGTTTTTCCAGCGCGATTCTTTACTATCTGGGATAAAAGTTAGAATTCCGTTTTCAAACAATTTACTGTCCTTCAAAAAGAAAAAAGAGATAAATAAAACTGAAAATAGTCCAATACTAAAACTTCCCAATCCACTAACAATGGAGTTTAAGAAGTTAGGTATTATCGCAAAATCTATTTTGGACAAGAGATTTGAATCTTTTAAAGATTGCTCAACATCAATTTGATGTAAATCAAAATAGGTAATAATTTCAGCATATAAATTTTCAATATTGTTTTGTAATTCATTAATGTTTAATAGCGATAAATTTTGACCTTGCTTCATAATTAAAGGGATAAACAAGCCCATTAAACCAATAAATATGCCTAATAAAAGAATAATTGTAACTATAACGGCTAGTGTATTATTAAACTTTAATCGTCTGCGTAAGAATAAAATAATTGGTCGGCCAATTAACGAAATAACTGCAGCTATTGCTACATATACAATAACGGATTGTATTTGATATAGAAAGTACAAAACCAGCGCAATGCCTAAAATAATAGCTAATGCTCTTAAGATACCGTTAGAAATTGTGTTTGAGTTCATGGAGTAAATATATAAAACAGTTTACAAAAGTTGTTTAGTCATTTCGTATAAAGCAACATTTGTAGCTTGTACCACATTCATGCTGCTATTTTGCCCAAACATATCTATGTGAATGATAGCGTCTGAAATTTTTAGAATATGTTCTGAAACTCCAAAATTTTCATCACCAATAATTAAAGCGATTGGTTTTTCTTTAGAAAAATTAAAAGAGTGGATTGGTTTGCTAGTATTTGTGATTTCTAATGAAATAATTTGATAGTTTTCATTTTTTAAACCTTCAACAATTTTTGAAACCGATTTTGCAATCTCATAACTAACCACTTTTTCGGTAGCTCTGGAGGTCTTAGTCATTTTTCGCCCAAACGGAATGTGTTCTCCGCAAAGGACAAGTTTTTCAATACCAAAAGCATCAGCAATTCTAAATAAGCTTCCAATATTTGGAGCATTGGTAACATTGTCGCAAACCAAAGTTATTGGGAATGTTTGTTTTTTAAAGTTGGTATTGTAGTGGGAGAGTTGCAAGTAATGTTTATTTATTTAGACGTTTATCGTTTAGTAGTTTGACCAAGAATTCACAGATGTTAGTTTGATTGTATCAAATAAATGATTAATACAGGTATTACTAAGCATAACAAAACGAATATATAAGCTATCCTTTTTTGTTTTTTGGTTAATTGATTTTTACTGTTCTTGTTTATTGAATACTCAGAAGAAAAATCAAATAAAGAAAATATTATTTTTAAAATATCATTCATTCATGAATTTGTAGCTACATATATTAATTTTCAAAAGCATATTTAACAATGTTAGCACCCATTTTTAGAGCTTTTTCTCTAACATCAGCAGGATCGTTATGTACCTCTTCATCTTCCCAACCATCACCTAAATCGCTTTCATAGGTAAACAGTAAAACCAATCTATCTTTATTGAAAATACCAAATGCTTGCGGACGTTTGCCATCATGTTCATGTATTTTTGGCAAGCCTTTTTTGAATTTATATACGTTATTGAATATTTTATGATTTGCAGGTAACTCCACTAATTCTTGATTTGGAAACACTTTTTTTAATTCTTTGGTAATGTAAGGTTGCATACCGTAATTATCATCAATGTGTAAAAAACCACCAGAAATTAAATAATTACGTAGGTTTTCAGCATCAGTTTCACTAAAAAACACATTACCATGACCTGTCATGTGTAAAAACGGATACTGAAAAATATCAGTACTACCAACTTCAACAGTTTGAGGTTTAGAATTTATCTTAGTATTTATATTACTATTACAAAACGCAATAAGATTAGGTAATGCAGTAGGGTTACCATACCAATCGCCACCACCTTTATATTTTAGAATAGCTAAATCTTGACTGAAAGAGAAAAAAGAAAAGAGAAAAAAGAAAAGAGAAAAAATTAACTTCATATTACTCGTTTATAAAAGCGACTGAGTGACAAGCAACTATTGCCGCAGTTTCAGTACGTAATCTGGTTTCACCCAAAGTTACAGGAATAAAATTATTAGACAACGCCATTTCTATTTCTTTAACAGAAAAATCGCCTTCTGGTCCAATTAAAATAGTAACGTTTTGATTTGGTTTTAATTCTTGTTTTAAAGATTTTCTATCGGTTTCCTCGCAATGCGCAATAAATAAATAGCCATTAAAGTCTTGTTTTATAAAGGTTTTAAAAGAAATCGCTTCATTTAGTTTTGGCATATGGCAATTTAAAGATTGTTTCATAGCAGATTGCAAAATCTTTTCGTAACGCTCTGCTTTTATAACTTTTCGTTCGCTATGGTCACAGATAATTGGCGTGATGCTATCGATACCAATTTCGGTAGCCTTTTCTAAAAACCATTCGTATCGATCATTCATTTTTGTTGGTGCTACTGCAAGATGCAAATTGTAATTTCTTTTTGTTTGTTGGGTTTTAGTAACAACCGTAGCAATGCATTTGTTAATATTTGGTATCGTAATTTCTGCAGTAAACAACCAACCTTTTCCGTTTGTAATATGCAAAGTATCTCCAACATTTTTGCGTAATACTTTTACAATATGTTTACTTTCTTCTTTACTAAAAGTAAATTGTGTGGTGCTTTCTGATATGTCTGAATTGTAAAAGAGTTGCATTTTGCTAATTTAATTTAAAATGTCTTCGATGAATTATAAATTTTGTTATTGATATAATCAAGTTAAATAAAAAAATAAATTGAGCTAAAACAAATAATAAAAGAATAATACTAAAAAACGTAATATAATTTGATAAGTCATCAAATAAAGGAAAGTTTGAATTATTACTAAAGGTTTTAAAATATACTTGACCAATTATAGAAAAAATAAAGGAACCTATACTAATATAGAGATGAAAATTTGTTAGAAATTTAAATAGCTCAACTTTCTTAAGAAGAAAATAAATAAAACCAATTAAAATAAATAAAAAGGAAAAAAAAATTCCAAAGTGACGATAAGTAATGATATAATAAGTGTCATGAATATTTATGTCCAGAATATCATCGGGTTTATAAAAAAGAAGAGTAAATACAAAAATGGTTACGGCTGTTAACCAAAAATAGAAATATGGCTTTTTATACAAATGTTTCATATTTAAATCTTCAACCTAGCAGAAGCCATAACACTTTGTTCAGCAAAATCGCCTTCTAAGTATTTTAAATAGCCAACTATAGCAATCATAGCAGCATTATCAGTAGTAAACTCAAACTTGGGCACATAAGTTGTCCACCCAAATTTTTGTTCACCATCTTTAAGCGCTTGTCTTATCCCAGAGTTTGCCGATACACCACCACCAATAGCAATATGCTTTATATCGGTTTGTTTTGTCGCAAGCTTTAGTTTATCAATCAAAATACCAATAATAGTATATTGAATAGAAGCGCAAATATCGTTTAAGTTTTCCTTAATAAAATTCGGATTAGCTTTTACTTCACGTTGAATAAAATACAAAATTGCTGTTTTTAAACCCGAAAAGCTAAAGTTTAAGCCATCAACTCTTGGTTTAGTAAATTGGTATGCTTTTGGGTTTCCTAATTGCGCACGTTTATCAATTTCTGGTCCAGCAGGATAGCCTAAGCCAAGAATTTTTCCGCTTTTATCAAAGGCTTCGCCAACTGCATCATCAATGGTTTCGCCAATAACAGACATATTAAAATAATTATCAACTCTAACAATTTGTGTGTGTCCGCCAGAAATAGTCATTGCTAAAAAAGGAAATGGTGGTTTATCAAAACCTTCTTCATCAATAAAATGCGCCAAAATATGAGCTTGCATGTGGTTAACATCTACGAGCGGAATATTTAATCCGTAAGCTAAAGATTTTGCGAATGATGTACCCACTAATAAAGATCCCATTAAACCTGGACCACGTGTAAAAGCAATGGCATGAAGTTGTTCCTTACTAATATTTGCTTTTTCTAAGGCTTGATGCACCACAGGAACTATATTTTGTTGGTGAGCACGCGATGCTAATTCTGGCACAACACCACCAAACTCTTCGTGTATTTTTTGGCTTGCAACAACATTGCTTAAAATTTTGCCGTTGTGTATTACAGAAGCCGCTGTATCGTCGCAAGAAGACTCAATTCCTAGAATGTAAATATTTTGTGAAGACATTAATAAAAATTAGGCACAATAATTGTTAATTTTGAAAACAGATAAACGTCTGATTACTTCATTTATTCGTAAGTACAAATGTAGTTTATTCTTAATAAAATCATAACTTTAACGCATATCAAAAAAGTACTTAAAATAATATCAAAAATAGTAGGCATTTTATTGCTGCTTTTCATCATTTTGGTGTTGGTGCTTTCTATTCCCTTTGTTCAAACAAGATTAGGTAATTATGCTACTGAAAAACTCAATAGTGAATTTGGTACTAATATAAATATAGATAAGGTTGGATTGCAGTTTAATGGCGATGTTGAGCTGAAAAATATTTATATTGAAGATTACAAAAAGGATACACTCATAAATATTGTCGAACTTAATACTTCAATTTTAAGTTTTAGAAATCTATACAACGGTAAATTAGTTTTTGGTGATATTGATATTATCGATTTAGTTTTCAATATTAAAACCTATAAAGATACTACAGATACGAATTTGGATATTTTTGTGGCGAAACTAGATGGTGATAACCCTGAGGTAAAAAGTGGAAATTTTTTGTTGTCCTCAAGTGATGTGTCAATCTACAATGGGCATTTTAAATTATCTGATGAAAATAGAGAGGTTTCAAAAAGATTAGATTTTGAAGACTTAAATATAAATGCAACTAACTTTTTAATTAGCGGTAGCGATGTAAGCGCCAGAATTAACACTTTAGCGTTTAAAGATAGTAGAGGCGTTGTTGTAAAAAACTTAATGACTAATTTTAGTTACACGTTAACAGACATGACCTTTGATAATTTGAATATTAAAACTCCGAATTCAGAATTAAAGGGCGATTTAAAATTTTCGTATAAGAGAGAAGATTTACAGTTTTTTGAAGACAGAGTTTTAGTTTCTGCAAACTTTAAGGATTCTAATGTTTTGCTTAACGAATTAAATATGTTTTATGATGAATTTGGTAACAATCAATATGCCAAATTTAGTGTTGATTTATCAGGTACTTTAAACGATTTACAGACCACAAATTTGAGATTGAACACCAGCCGAAACACCAAGGTTTATGGCGATATAAAGTTTAAAAATTTATTTAGTAAAGAAGAGAATGATTTTTATATGGATGGAAAATTCAACAATTTATCCTCAACTTATAAAGATTTAACAGCATTACTGCCAAATGTTTTAGGGCAAGCTATTCCTTCATCGTTTGATAGATTAGGGAAGTTTAGAATTATTGGACAATCACAAATAACGGCTTCAACTATAAATGCAGATATTGAGATTGATACAGATTTAGGTTTTGTTGATTCTAAACTAGAAATAACAAAGATTAATGATATTGATAACTCTTCTTATAAGGGCAATATAATTTTTGAAGAATTTGATTTAGGGACTTTAATTGAAGATCCGAAAGTTGGTAAAACATCCCTTGATTTAAATGTAAATGGTACTGGATTTGTTGCTGAAACAATAGACACTCAAGTAGAAGGTGACGTTTTTGATATTATTTATAACAACTATAATTATAAGAGAATTAAAGTTGCAGGAAATGTTAAGAACAAGATATTTGATGGTAATTTAATTGCGAACGATAAAAACCTTCAATTAAATTTTAATGGCCTTGTTGATTTTTCTGGAAGTATAAAAAAATACGATTTTACAGCTAATGTAGATTATGCCAATTTAAAGGAGCTAAACTTTATAAAGAACGATAGTATTTCAATCTTTAAAAGTAAGGTGAAAATGAATATGAACGCGAACAGTTATGATGATGCTTATGGTAGAGTATTGTTTCAAAACACGTCATATAAAAACCAAAAAGATACATATTATTTTAAAGAATTTGCAGTATCATCAAGGTTTGATAATGATTTACGGTTTATAGAAATTAACTCTCCAGATATAATACAAGGTAGCCTTAAAGGAAAGTTTATATTTAAAGATATAAAAAAGCTTTTCGAAAATTCACTAGGTCATATTTATACCAATTATATTCCACATAAAGTAATAGCAAATCAAAGTATCGACTTCAATTTTAAAATTTATAATAAAATAGTTGAAGTGTTTTATCCAGATATTCAATTAGGTAAAAACACCTTTGTTCGAGGTAGAGTTGAGAGTGAAGAAGAAGAATTTAAGCTCACATTTAAGTCGCCAAAAATTAAATTATTAGATCATTTTGCAAATAATATAGAGTTGCAAGTTGATAATAACAACCCTTTATTTAATACATATGTAGAGGTAGATAGTATAAATACCAAATATTATAGTGTATCTAAATTCAACTTAATCAACGTAACAGTTAATGATACCTTGTTTATGCGTTCGGAGTTTAAAGGCGGTAAAAAGAGTAGCGATATATTTAATTTAAGTTTCTATCACACAATTAATGAAGAAAATGAATCTGTAATTGGGTTTAAAAAATCTGATGTAACAATTAAAAATAGTAAATGGTTTATTAATGAAGATAAAGATCGATTTAATAAAATTTCGTTCGATAAGAATCTCACAACTTTTACTATTGATAAGCTCAAGGTAAATCATAAAAATGAAGAAATTAAGCTTTCAGGTTTTATAAAAGATTCTACTCAAAAAGATTTAAAACTGAATTTTAAAAATGTTGATTTAGCTAAAATAACACCCGATATTGATAGTTTATCGTTAGCAGGAAACGTAAATGGTAAGTTAGATATTTTACAACAAAATGGGAGTTATTTACCAAATTCATCAGTTATAATTGATAATTTCAAAGTTAATAATTTCCCTTTAGGAGCTTTTGATGCTACCATAACAGGTAATGAAGATTTATCAAATTACAATGTTAATGCTATTATAAAAAATGATTATTCAAAGTCATTTAGCGCAATTGGAGATATAAGTGTAGTTGGAAAAAAATCAAATATTGATGTAGATTTAACCTTCAATGAGTTTAATTTACAACCATTAAACCCATTACTGGATGGAGTTTTAAGTGATATTAGAGGTCTCGTTACAGGTGAAGCTCAAGTTGTTGGGAATCTTAAAAGACCAAATATAAAAACCACAAAAAACAAATCACTTACTTTAAATAATGCAGGTTTTGGTATCCCATATTTAAATGTAGATTATAGCTTTAATGATAACGCTAAGGTTGAATTAAAAAACCAAAGTTTTATATTTAAAAATGTTCAGTTAACAGATACTAAGTTTAATTCTTCAGGTCGATTAAATGGGGCATTAAGCCATGTAAATCTTTCAAAATGGGGCTTAGATTTAAATATTGATACTAATAGACTATTAGTACTGGACACTAAAGAAACAGAAGAAGCCTTATATTATGGTACAGGGTTTATTGGCGGTAATGCTAGTATAAAAGGCCCAACGGACGAATTGGTTATTAAAGTTATTGGAGAAACTAAAAGAGGAACAGTTTTCAAAATACCACTTAGTGATGCAGAATCTTTTGGAGATAATTCATTTATTCATTTTATTACAAAAGAAGAAAAACTAGCTAAAGAGCAAGGTGTAGATATTGCTTTTGAAGATCTTAAAGGGTTGGAATTAAATTTTGATTTGGATATTACTGAGGATGCCGAAGTTGAAATAATTATAGATAAAAATACTGGACATACATTAAAAGGGAGAGGAATAGGAGGTCTTTTAGTAGAAATTAATACCAATGGTAAATTTAATATGTGGGGCGATTTCTCAGTATTTGAAGGAGTTTATAATTTTGCTTTTGGCGGCATAGTACAAAAAGAGTTTATTGTACAGCCTGGTGGAACATTAGCTTGGAATGGAGAACCCCTAGATGCAGATATTAGAATGGATGCTATTTACAAAACTCAAGCAAACCCATCACCACTTTTAGATAACCCTATTAATAGAAGCATCCCTGTTGAGTTAAAAATAAGTTTAACAGGTGCATTAGAACAACCAGAACCTGAGTTTGAATTTGAATTTCCTTCGGTAAACTCTACGGTTAAATCCGAATTACAATACAGATTAGAGTCTACAGACGATAGACAAAACCAAGCTTTATACTTGTTGTCTACAGGTTCCTTTTCACGAGGTTTAAACGATCTTAATTTTTCTGGTACTATTGCCGAAAGACTTAATGGTATAGTAAATGGTATTTTTTCAAGTGAAAACGGAAAATTCGATTTTGGTTTTAATTATGAGGTTGGAGAAAATCGGCCAGATTATAAAACAGATGATAGGGTAAGTGCAACAATTCAAACAAAAATTAGTGATAAGGTTTTATTTAACGGGAAACTAGGAGTTCCTGTAGGTGGTGCTACCGAAACTGTAATTGCTGGAGATGTAGAAATAAATTTTTTATTAAATGAAGAAGGCACGTTAACGGCTAAAGTATTTAATAGAGAAAATAGCATCCGTAATTTTGGAGAAAAGATAGGTTATACTCAAGGCGTAGGTTTATCATATAATGTGGATTTTGACACCTTTAAAGAATTAATTCAGAATTTATTTAAAAAGAAACCTAAACAGGAGGAAGAATTACCTAATGAATCTGAAAAAGAAGAAAACGATACTTCACCAGATTTTATCACCCATAAATCATCTTCAAAAAAGAATAATTAGCAGTTTTTTCAACTTTTTGTTGCATATTTTTTTACAAAATCATTTTTTTTATTAACTAAAACGTTATAGTTTAACAACTATCGTTAAAATATGATATATCTTATAAATTTGTAATATTAGTTTACTAATTTTACTTCATAATAATAAAATTAATGCCAAATAAAATAAAAAAAATAGGTGTTTTAACATCAGGCGGAGACTCACCAGGAATGAATGCAGCAATAAGATCTGTAGTTAGAACATGTGCATATCATGATATAGAATGTGTTGGTGTTTATCGTGGGTATGAAGGTTTAATGGAAGGCGATTTCAAATCAATGGACGCTAGAAGCGTAAAAGGTATTATAAACAAAGGAGGAACTATATTAAAATCGGCGCGTTCAAAAGAGTTTCGAACTAAAGAAGGAAGACAGCAAGCTTATAATAAATTAATAGAAGCAAATGTAGGAGGTTTAGTTGTTGTAGGAGGAGATGGTTCTTTTACAGGAGCACTTATTTTCAATCAAGAATTTGATTTCCCAGTAATGGGAATACCAGGAACTATTGATAATGATATTTTTGGAACAACACATACACTAGGTTTTGATACAGCATTAAATACAGTTGTAGATGCTATAGATAAAATAAGAGATACGGCTAGTTCGCATAACAGATTATTCTTTATCGAAGTTATGGGGAGAGATGTTGGACATATTGCGTTGAACACGGGAATTGCCGGAGGTGCTGAAGAAATTTTAATCCCAGAAGAAGATTTAGGTTTAGAAAGGTTAGTTGAGTCTTTAAATAGGAGTAGAAAGTCTGGTAAATCATCAAGTATAGTTATTGTAGCTGAAGGAGATAAAATTGGAAAAAACATTTTTGAGCTTAAAGACTATGTTGATGAAAATATGGAAGGCTATGATGTAAGAGTATCGGTTTTAGGGCACATGCAACGTGGTGGTGCACCATCTTGTTTTGATCGTGTTTTAGCCAGTAGAATGGGCGTTAAAGCAGTCGAGTCTTTACTAGAAAGTAAAACTAATTATATGGTGGGTTTATTAAATAATAAAATAGAATTAACACCTCTAGATAACGCCATTAAAGGAAAAACAAAAATAAATTTAGAATTATTGCGTGTCTCAGACATTATGAGCACTTAAACATTTATAATTAAAATTATGTCAAAATTAAAAGTTGGAATTAACGGATTTGGTAGAATAGGAAGAATAGCTTTTAGAGTAGCTATTGGAAGACCAAATATTGAAGTAGTAGGAATCAATGATTTATTAGATGTAGAACATTTAGCGTACTTACTAAAATACGATTCTGTACACGGTATGTTTGATGGGACTATTGAAACAAAAAACGGAAAATTAATAGTTAACGGAAATGAAATTAGAATAACTGCCGAACGTAACCCTGAAGATTTAAAATGGGATGAAGTTGGAGCCGAAGTTGTTTTAGATTGTACTGGCATTTTTACAACCTTAGAGGGAGCCCAAAAACACATTACGGCAGGTGCTAAAAAGGTAGCTATATCTGCACCATCAGCTGATGCACCTATGTTTGTAATGGGTGTTAACCATGATAAAATTACTGCAGATAATACTATAGTATCTAACGCATCATGTACAACTAACTGTTTAGCACCATTGGCTAAAGTAATTAACGATAAATTCGGAATTGCTGAAGGATTAATGACTACGGTTCATGCTGCGACTGCAACACAATCTACTGTTGATGGTGTATCAAAAAAAGATTATAGATTAGGAAGAGCATCATTAAATAATATTGTACCAGCATCAACTGGAGCTGCTAAAGCAGTAGGTAAAGTTATACCTGAATTAAACGGAAAGTTAACAGGTATGGCATTTAGAGTGCCAACAGTTGATGTATCTGTAGTGGATTTAACCTGTCGTTTAGAGAAAAGTGCCTCTTGGGACGAAGTAAAAGCTGCTTTAAAAGATGCATCAGAAAATGAATTAAATGGTGTTTTAGGATATACTGAAGAAGGTGTAGTATCACAAGATTTTGTATCAGAACCAAAAACAAGTACATTTGATGCTAATGCAAGTATGGCATTAAATGATAATTTTGTTAAATTAGTATCTTGGTACGATAATGAGTTTGGTTATTCAACTAAATTGGTTGATTTAGCACAGCATATTGGTTCAATATAAATATTTAATATATATCCACAGAATTGTCTTCCTAATAATTGTTTGATAATTCTGTGGATTTTTTAATTTTAAACTTATGATTTTAATTGTTGATAGTGGTTCTACAAAATCAGATTGGATAGCAGTAGATAAAGACGGAAACAGGTTATTGGAAAAAATCCGTACTAAAGGTTTAAATCCTGCCATATTACCAGAAAAAAAGCTAAAAAAAATAATTAAAAAAAGTAAAGATTTAAAAGAAAACAGGAACATTGTTACTAACGTTTTTTTTTATGGTGCAGGTTGTGGTACGCCTAAGGCAAATGCACTTTTAAAAGGAGTATTGCAAGATATTTTTATAAATGCCGCCATTGAAGTTAGTGAAGATACAATGGCTGCTGTTTTTTCTACTATAAATCATCCTAAAGAAGCTGCGGTTGTATGTATTTTGGGAACCGGATCTAATTGTAGTTATTATGATGGAGAGAAAGTTCACCAAAAAGTAAAATCCTTAGGATATTCTATCATGGATGATGCCTCCGGAAATTATTATGGGAAACAATTAATAAGAGATTACTATTTTAATCAGATGCCAGAAAATGTTAAAATAGCTTTTGAGACTAAGTTTAATGTAGAGGATGATTATATAAAATACAACTTATATAAGCAACCTAATCCAAATGCATATTTGGCAAGCTTTGCAGAGTTTATGTTTTTACACAAAGACTCAGAATACACAGTAAACCTTATTAAGAAAGGTATTCGATTATTTACAGAAACAATGATTATGCAGTATAAGGAGGTGCTTAAAACTACTCCTGTGCACTTTGCAGGGTCTATTGCTTTTTTCTCTCAAAAAGAGATTAAAGAAGTTGCAGAAGAGATGGGTTTTACTGTTGGTAATTTTGAACGAAGGCCTATAGAAGGCTTGGTATCATTCCACATAAATAATTTAAAAAATTAACCTCGAAAAATAATAGTTTTTGCATAAGCACGTTGCGCTTTATATTTCTAATAAAGATAATAAGCACCAACTTATTGAGCGTATTGTGTCAGGTAACTTTATTGTTGATTATTCAAATTTAAAGGGTGCTATATTTTCTAAAAAAACATTAGATAAATTTATTGATGAAGAAGTTCGTCATGGAAATTTTAATGTAATTACAAGCACGAAAAACAGCTTACTAAACTCCTCTGAAGGTGAACGTAAAAAGGCATTACTAAAGCATCTTGTTTTGCAAAACCCTAAATACATTTTAGTTGATAATGTTTTTGGAAATTTAGATGTTAATGCACAAAAAAATATTGAAGAAACATTAACAAATCTAAGCCATAAAATACCAGTAATACAAATTACTAACAGGAAAAGAGATATACTCCCTTTTATAGATAATATTTATAAGTTAGAAAATCAAAATCCAGTTTTATGCAAAGAAACTGATGTCTTAAAACAAAACAGAACAAAACATTTCTCTCAAGATTTACCAAAGCCCTACAGTTTAATAAAAAGCCAATTTGATACGCTTGTAAAATTTAATAATGTTACAATAAGTTATGGAAACAGAACTATTGTTAAGAATATTAAATGGGTAATTAAACCTGGAGAGTTTTGGCAATTAACTGGACCTAATGGCTCAGGAAAAAGCACACTTTTAAGCCTTATTTCGGGAGATAACCCTAAAGCCTATAATCAAGATATTACTTTATTTGGAGTTAAAAAGGGTAGTGGAGAAAGTGTTTGGGATATAAAACGAAAAATAGGTTATTTTTCTTCGGAGCATTTAAGAGGTTTTGAGCGTCTGCATTCTATTGAAAAAATGATTATCTCAGGTTTTTTCGATTCTATTGGGCTTTATAAAATTCCGAGCGAAAGACAAATTATGTTAGCGCATCAATGGCTGAAAGTATTGAGTATGTTCAATATAAAAGACAAGAGTTTTTTAAGCTTATCTGTGGGGCATCAACGATTAGTTTTAATTGCTAGAGCCATGGTTAAGCACCCGCCGTTACTTATTTTAGATGAGCCCACAAACGGTTTAGATGATAACGATGCAGAATTGTTTTCCAAGTTAGTAAATAAAATAGCTTCAGAAAGCAATACAGCCATCCTATATGTTTCTCACAGAAAAGAAGAAAGCCTATTAAAACCTAGTTTTATTTATCAATTATTACCAGAGCCTACAGGATCTATAGGTAAATCTATTAAAACTTCTTAATATTTTATAGCAATACTTGTTCGTAAGTTATACTTTTGATATTTAGTATATTTATAAATAAGTTTGTTTAAATAATTATTGATGCCTTTTTATAAAAACCCAATGAGACCTACACAAGCAAAAATTGTTTTATCAATTTTTGTGCTTATTGCTTTTGCTGTTATTTTCTTTGTTGGCTTTAACTATGTTGAGACAAGTTCAGACTTAAGAAATATAGCCCTATTGTTAGCTATTATGATGATAGTTATGGTTATTGTCGCGTTTCATTTTTTTAAAAATCAATACGCAAATGAGTTAGAGGTGGAAAACTTAAACAATCTTATAAAAGATTTAAAACAAAAATTGAATGAAGCATTAGATATAGCCGAATATAAGTCTATTTATTTGGCTAATATGAGTCACGAAATAAGAACACCTTTAAATACGGTTTTAGGAATGCTAAATATGTTGAAACAGACTAATTTAGATGCAGACCAAAAAGCGCAAGTAGAAATTGCCGATTATTCTTCTGAACATTTATTGCAATTGGTAAATATGATTATTGATAACTCTAAGGTAGATGAAGGGTCTGTAAATTTAAATTTAGCGGCAATAAATTTAAAATCAGATTTATCTAGATTGTTTAAAATTTTCGAGTATCAAGCCTGGGAAAAAGGTCTAGAACTAGAGTTTAACTTTTTGTTTGAAGATGAAAAAAAGTTTTATGTTTTAGGTGATTCTGCCAAGATCCAACAAGTTCTTATTAACTTAATTAATAATGCTATTAAGTTTACCAATAATGGAAGAATAACAATAATTGTGGACCAAACGGTTAGTATTGATGAAAATCAAATCGTTACTTTTTATATAAAAGATACTGGTATTGGTATGCGTTCTTACGAAGTGAAAAGAATCCTTGAAACTTCAGGCAATGTAGAACTCTCCGATTTTAAAGATTATAGAGGAGGCGGGTATGGGCTTTCAATTTCGAGAGACTTAGTAAAATTAATGGGAGGTGAACTTAAAATTGAAAGTAAAGAAAATAAGGGCACTACGTTTTATTTTAGTTTACAGCTTAAAAAGACTTTAAATATTGAGGCTCTAAGCACAGAAATTAAACCAATACTACTAAATAAGTTTAATGTATTAGTTGCCGAAGATAATAGGATGAATCAAAAAGTGATAAAGTTTCTATTAGAACAACAAGGAGCTGATTGTACTTTTGCTAAAAATGGACTAGAAGCGGTTGAGCTATATAAAATTTTGGACTTCGATATGGTGTTTATGGATATCTATATGCCAGATTTGGATGGTTATCAAGCTACTGAAAAAATTAAAAGAAGTAGAAAGTATACTAAGTTAAAAACGCCAATAATAGCTGTTTCTGCAAGTGCTTTTGAAGAGGATATAGAAAATGCAAAATTAGCAGGTATTGATGATTTTTTAGCAAAACCAATTGAAGTAGAAAAACTAAAAGAGCTACTTATTAAATATGCCTCAGTTGATGAGCCAGTTTAGCTATTTTATGGCAATCATGCTAATTTCAACATTTACATCTTTTGGTAATCTTGCTACTTCCACGGTTTCACGCGCTGGTGCATTAGTATCATCAAAATAGCTCCCATAGACCTCATTTATTTCTCCAAAATTATTCATATCACTAATAAATATTGAAGATTTAATAACGTCATTAAAAGTCATGTTGGCTGCTTTTAAAACAGCTTTCATATTTTCCATTACTTGTTTAGTTTCTGTTTTAATATCACCTAAAGTTAACTCTCCTGTTTCTGGATTTAATGCAATCTGCCCTGATGTATAAAGTGTATTTCCACTTAAAACTGCTTGGTTGTATGGTCCAATTGGAGCTGGTGCATTTGGTGTAGTAATAATTTTTTTCATCAAATTTAGTTTTTGTCTCTCCTTCAATGGAAGGAGTCTCATAGTATTTTTTCAACCTTAAAGTTGCTGATCTGGTTGCCTACGTTTCTCGTATTTAAGATCTTTTAGAATATTAGATTTTATTCCTATGAAGAAATTCCAAGAGCTTCTTGAACTAAAAGGAACCCAACTAAAATTCATTCGCCAGCTTAATAAATCACGCTCAAAGCGCAACTGTGTATAAGTGAATCCTTTATCTTTTAAATCGTAACCAGAAGATGCACCAACAGACCATTTAGGCGACAATTCTATATCGCCAGAAAACATAAGCGAGTGTGAGGATATTTCACTTTGTCTTCTAGAATTAGAATAATTAACGGCATACGCTAAACGTAAACTCCAAGGTATTTTAAAGTTATAAAACTCACTAGGTTCTTCGTCTTCTTCATTCCCTTTTTCCTCGTTAAATCTAGAAAAATCTTCTGAAACCCCAAATAAGTCATCGTCACGACCACCACTCCGTAAGTTTTCCTGTATAGCAGGATCCCCTTTATTATCGTCATTTTTGTCTCCTTTACCACCAGAAAGCGAATAACTAGCTGTTAAGTTTGCACTAGTCAGTCTAAAAAGGCTTCCACCATTATCAATGTTAAATTTATCAATTCGGTTATTATTATTATCTAAAGCATATGGGTCTAAGGTTGCACCAAAATTTAAACTTAACTTGTTATCAAATAATTGAGTACCACCACTCATTCTAACTGGGCTCCATTGTAGCGAGTCTCCGGCAAAATTATAAGAAGTTGAAAAATTTAAATTGTTAAGTAAAATAATCTTTTTTGGTTCAGTTGCAGTACTATCTTTATCTCTTACTTTAGCTTCAAAATTATTAGCTATAGAAATCCCCATAGAGCTAGAGAAGTTTTTGTTTGGAACTCCAAAAAGACCTTGTTCAAACCTTGTAAATTCAACATCTTCAGTAGTTAATCCGTCTGCACTAACAACCTCGTATGTGTCATAGTATTTATCAAAAGCTGGGTTTATATTATAGCTTATTGATGGGCGAATGACATGACGAATAGCATGAATCTTTGGATTTTCTCCTTCTTTCTTAAAGTTAAACATTCCATAAATTGTTGTTCCTAAACTAGTACTAAAATTATAAGTTCTAAAAGAATCAAAACCATTTATGGTTTCAGTTATTACCTCATCATTAACGTTATCGTAATACCTATCTATAGTCTTAAAAGTCCAAACTTCATTAAAACTTGTAGAGGCACTTAAACTAAAATGTTTAAATACTTTAAAGTTTGTACTTAAAGGAACAGAATGTTGGAAACCAGCTTTTGCGTCATCAAACATTTCTTTTTTAAAGAAAAGTGAGTCTGTGGTTTGTATTCTATTTTCCCCTCTTATACTATATTGAAGATTTATATTTTGAATGACACCCTTTTTTGATCCAACTTTAGGAGCAAAAGGAAATATTCTACTCACGTTCCCTTGAAATGTTGGAAGCGTCATATTAATTTGCTCAGTGTTTGTGTTTTGAGAATGAGTGGCTGTTACACTAAAATTTACCGATGGTTCGCCTTCAAATGTTTTAGAATAAGACACAGATGATGATAAAGTGTTATTTAAAAAAGCACCAGAGTTAACTTGATTAAGTGAAGTTCTATAATACGTACTACTACCTAAGTTTACAGATGCTGAGAAGCGTGAGCTGGGATTAGCCTTACTATCTTGACTGTGCGACCAGCGTAAATTATATACGGTAGATTTTCCGTAATCAGGAAAACCGCGTTCACTAGTGATTAAATTTTCATACCTAAATCCAACATTCCCTCTGAAGTTGTAGCGTTTAGCATAAGTATTCTCTATGCGTAATCCATAACTTCCGTTAGTATAATAATCTCCTAAAACTGCTAAATCAACATAATCGTTTATGGCAAAATAATAACCTCCATTTTGTAAAAAGTAACCACGATCGTTTTGTTCACCAAAACTTGGTATAATAACACCAGAAGTTTGTTTTTCAGATTGCGGAAAAAAGCCAAAAGGCAAGCCAATAGGCGTAGGGACATCATAAATAAAAAGATTTGCTAAACCAGTTACTATTTTTTTACCAGGGACAACCTTAGCTTTTCTTAGTAAGATGTAATATTCTGGATCTTCTAAATCTTCAGCAGTAGTATATTTTCCTCTGTGAATAAAATAAACCGAGTCATTCTCTTTTTTTGTTATTTGAGCAATAACTGTACCTCCAGATTGCTCCGTCTTAGAATTATAAATCAGTGCTTTTTCAGATTTTGTATTAAAAATAATGGAATCTGGCTCTACAATATTTTCACCTTGAGTAAATATTGGTGCTTGAGAATAGTCTCCAATAGAATCTAAAATACCCTTAGCATAAACGGTATTGGTGCTATAATCTATAGTTATACTACCAGATTTAATATTTATATCGCCATAATCTATTTCAGCTTCATTATATAAATATAATTTTTGCTTTTTTTGATTAAAAGACGTGTAATCAGTAGCCTTATACTTTACAATATGCTCTAATGTTTCTTTTTTAGGCTTTATGGAATCTGTAACTGTAGTGTCTTGCAGTTTCTCTGCTGGGGCTTCAGATTTTATAATATCCTTAGCATTAACAACCAAACTATCTTTAACGGTAGGTTTTATACTATCTGTAGGTTTCTGTATATCTTGAGCGAAGCTAAACGTGTTAATAAACACTGTAAAACTTAATGCAAAAAGTATTTTAAAGTTGTTTGTACGCAACGCTTTTAAATGTATTTTTGTAAAAGTATGGCTCGGTTTTTGAATTGCCAAAATTACATATATTTTTCTGTGATAATTTATTATTCAACGGAAAAATTTTAAATTAAATATTTACTCAATTAAATTGAGTAATAAACCGAATTTTTACGCGTTAAAAACACTTATGCAAACGTCAAGATTATTAGTTTTCGTATCTTTTATAATAGTATTAACATTTTCGTCTTTTATAAATGTTGGTAAAATTCAAACAAATGATGAATTTATTGTTGTTTTAGATGCTGGTCATGGCGGGAAAGATCCAGGAAATTTAGGTAGCGGATACAAAGAAAAAGATATAGCTTTAAAAATTGTTTTAGAAATAGGCAGAAGGTTAGAGAAAATTCCAAATGTAAAAGTTATCTATACTCGAAAAAAGGATGTTTTTATTGAGCTATATGAACGTCCAAGAATTGCAAATAGAGCTAATGCTGATTTGTTTATTTCTGTACATTGTGATTCTCATACCTCGCAAGCTCATGGGGCAGGTACTTTTGTAATGGCAATAAATAAAATGTCGCAAAACCTTAGTGTAGCAAAAAAGGAAAATGCTGTAATTTTACTTGAAGATAATTACGAGGAAAATTATGCAGGGTTTGATCCCAATTCACCAGAGTCATTAATAGGAACTTCTTTAATTGTTGAAGAATATTTAGACCAGAGTATTCTTGCAGCTAGTTTAATACAAAAAAATATTGTTAAAAAACTAAAGCGTAAAGACAGAAAGGTAAAACAAGATGTATTTTGGGTACTTCATGCTACTTATATGCCAAGTGTTTTGGTAGAAACAGGGTTTTTAACGTACAAAAAGGAAGGTGCTTACTTAAATTCAAAGAGGGGTCAGTTGGAAATGGCTAGAGAGATTGTCAATGGCATTCTTGATTATAAGAAGACAGTAGATTTAAACACAACTGACAATATATTTGAAAATAATGATGAGAATTATTCAATAGAAAAACCTGAAATTGTCACAGATATTGTTTTTAAAGTTCAAATAGCAGCAAGCTCAAAATCTTTAGAGACAAAACCGTATAATTTTAAAGGGTTGAACAACATTTCCAGGACCAAAGAAAATAATTTATACAAATATTATTACGGAAAAACTTCAAATTATAATACTATTAAAAAGCTAGAAGAAGAAGCTAAAACTGCTGGTTTTAAAACTGGTTACATTGTAGCATTTAAAGCAGGTGAAAAAATAACTTTAACTGAAGCTTTAAAAACAACTGCGAATTAGATTCATTCTTTTTAAATTTATCTTAAATTTGTTTCACTAAACATATTTATTTTGAAATGAGCATAGCAGAAAATTTAACATTAGATTTTCATGTAAATTGCATCTCACTTAAATAAAGCAAATAATATTTTTAGATGAAAATATCAAAAGAAGTAAAAACATCAATATTAGTAATAGCCGGAATTGTCCTTTTTATTTTTGGATTTAATTACTTAAAAGGTCAGAATTTGTTTGAAAACAGTAATGTTTATTATACAGAGTTTGATTATAATGCATTAACAACATCTTCATTAGTTACCATTAAAGGGAATTCTGTTGGTAAAATTCAAGATATTGCTTACGATTATAAAACAGGAAAAACTAAAGTTGCTTTTTTTGTAAACGGAGAGTTAGAGTTTTCTAAAAATAGTATTGTAAGAATGTATGAAGCTGGTATAATGGGCGGAAATGCTATAGCTATAATTATTGCAGAAGAGGGAGAAATGGCAAAATCTGGTGCGGTTTTAAAATCTGAAGTGGAAGAAGGGCTTGTTGCTAGCCTTTCAAAGAATTTTTCTGGTTTAAGTAACGAATTAAATTCTACCTTAAGATCTACAGATACCCTTATGGTTAGCTTAAACAAGCTAGTTGCTGATGATTCCGAAAAAGGCCTTAAAAGCACTATAAAAGAGCTAAACGAAACTTTAAAGTCATTTAAAAACACCTCAAATTCTTTAAATAGAGTCATATCAAAAAATGACGATAACATCACAGCAATCCTTGAACGTTTTAAAACTACTAGTAACGATTTATCATTAATGATAGCACAACTTAAAGACGCTAAAATTGGGACTACTGTGGAATCTTTAAATAGTACATTAAGTAATTTAAATAACCTGTTGGTTGCAATTGATAAAGGAGAAGGCACAATGGGTAAATTGCTTAAGGATGATGCCTTGTATAACAACCTAAAAGGTGCTTCAAAAGAGATGGAAGAACTTTTAGAGGACATAAAACTACATCCAAAGCGTTATTTTAGAATTCTTTCAAAAAAAGAAATTCCTTATAAAGAAGCTGAAACCAACTAAAAATAAATGGAATACTTGCCTAATATAATTTTTGCAATCATACTTATAATTGGTATTGGATATTTTGCAAAAAACGTAAAAAAATTAATTCGGAATATCAAACTTGGTCAAGATGTTGATGTTAGTGATAACAAATCTCAGCGTTGGCGAAATATGGCGATGATTGCGCTTGGGCAAAGTAAAATGGTGCGTCGTCCTATTGCTGGATTTTTACACGTTGTAGTTTATGTAGGTTTTATAATCATCAATATTGAAGTTTTAGAAATTATTATTGATGGCTTGTTTGGCACACACAGAATTGGCTTAAAAGTATTACCAGAATCTGTTTATGGATTTTTAATAGGTGCTTTCGAGATATTAGCTGTTTTAGTATTTGTATCAGTTACAATATTTTGGATACGAAGAAATATTATAAAACTTGCACGTTTTTGGAAAAGCGAAATGACAAGCTGGCCAAAAAACGATGGAAATTTTATTTTGTATTTCGAAATGGTATTGATGACACTGTTTTTAATTATGAATGCTACCGATGTTCATTTTCAAGCATTAAACTCAGGTAATGTAGTTAGTCAGTTTATTTCGCCATGGTTTTCAGAATTACAAGAAACTACATTGCATGGTATAGAAAGAGGCGCTTGGTGGCTACATATTATTGGAATATTCATCTTTTTAAATTACTTATATTTTTCAAAACACTTGCATATTTTATTGGCGTTTCCAAACACTTTTTATGGAAAGTTACAACCTAAAGGGCAATTAAATAACCTTGAAGCAGTAACCAATGAAGTAAAAATGATGATGGACCCAGATGCCGACCCTTACGCAGTAACAGAAGACGACGGAGAAGCACCAGCAAAATTCGGAGCTAGTGATGTGCAAGATTTAAGTTGGGTACAATTATTAAATGCTTACACCTGTACTGAATGCGGACGATGCACAAGCGAATGTCCAGCAAATCAAACAGGAAAAAAACTATCGCCTCGAAAAATAATGATGGATACCAGAGACCGTTTAGAAGAGGTTGGTAAGAACATTGATGCAAATAAAGGCGAATTTATAGACGACGAAAAGCAGCTTTTAGATACTTACATTACACGCGAAGAGCTTTGGGCTTGTACCTCGTGTAACGCCTGTACAGAAGCTTGTCCGGTTAGTATCGATCCCTTATCTATTATTTTAGATATGCGTCGCTATTTGGTTATGGAGCAATCGGCAGCACCGGTTGAACTTAATAATATGATGACAAATATTGAAAACAATGGAGCACCATGGCCATACAATCAAATGGACCGATTGAATTGGAAAAATGAATAATTAAATAATTTGGGCGTTACCCATAAAGGGTCGGGCTTTCCGCTATATCTTTTGCAAAAAGCAAAAGGATGCCGCTGCAATCCCTAACGCAACTAAATAACAAACAACTCAACAAAATGAGCGAATTACTTAAAGTACCAACCATGGCCGAATTTATGGCTCAAGGCAAGCAACCAGAAGTCTTATTTTGGGTTGGTTGTGCAGGTAGTTTTGATGATAGAGCAAAAAAAATAACGAAAGCTTTTGTAAAACTTTTAAACAAAGCCAATGTAGAATTTGCCGTATTAGGAACCGAAGAAAGCTGTACTGGCGATCCTGCAAAGCGTGCAGGAAATGAGTTTTTATTTCAAATGCAAGCAGTAACCAATATTGAAGTACTGAATGCTTACGAAGTAAAAAAAATAGTAACAGCTTGCCCGCATTGTTTTAACACCATCAAAAATGAATACCCAGAATTAGGTGGTAATTATGAGGTTATGCATCACACACAGTTTTTAAAAACATTGTTGGAAGAAGGACGTTTAACCATTGAAGGCGGTAAATTTAAAGGCAAGCGTATCACATTTCACGACCCTTGTTATTTAGGACGTGCAAATAATGTATATGAAGCTCCGCGAGAACTAATTCAAAAACTAGAAGCTGAGTTAGTAGAAATGAAAAATTGCCGTAGAAATGGTTTATGCTGTGGAGCAGGAGGAGCACAAATGTTTAAAGAGCCAGAACAAGGCGATAAGGATGTTAATGTAGAACGTACTGAACAAGCCTTAGATGTAAAACCAGAAATTATAGCTGCAGGATGTCCATTTTGTAATACCATGATGACAGATGGTGTAAAAGCTAAAGAAAAAGAAAGTGATGTTGAAGTTATGGACATTGCAGAACTTATTGCTAATGCTCAAGACTTATAATGACGCCTAAAGATTTAAAGTCTCAAATAATTTATGGAATAATTACAGGTTTTATATATGCTTCTTTTATAGCTATAGTTGATTATTACAGAGATAAAGAATTTAGTCTTCAAAAATTTATTATTGGCCTAATTGCCTTTGGGATAGCTATGTTTATAGCTGTTAAAATAAAAAACAATAAAGAGAAATAATGCTAGTAGAATTTAATACATTACCAGAAGAATCTCGAGTTTGGATTTACCAAGCCAATCGTTCGTTTAACGAGACAGAGCTTGAAGAAATTCAATCTAAACTCGATACTTTTATTGAAAACTGGACAGCACACGGAAGTGATTTGCAATCAGGTTACACCATAAAATATAAACGTTTTATAATAATTGGTTTAAACCAAGATTTAAATAAAGCTACTGGTTGTTCTATTGATGCATCTGTTCATTTTATTCAGCAGTTAGAAAAAGAATACAATGTCGATTTAATGGACAAAATGAATGTGTCTTATAAGCAAGGTGAATACGTCGCTTATAAATCACTTACAGATTTTAGAAAAATGGCAAAAGATAAAGCGGTTTCTAAAAACACTATTGTATTTAATAACCTAGTTAGTAATATAGCAGAACTTAAAGAGAACTGGGAAGTGCCAGCTAGCGATAGTTGGCATAGTCGTTTTGTTAAGTAAAACTTACTCAACTTTACTGTTAGGCTTAATATTGTTGGTGTTTTCTCAATATTTGAGGGGTATTAAAATAAAATCCTTAAAACTTTCTGAACGTCTTAATATTATGCCTAGAAAAGTTTTCATATTTAAAATAGAATAATGATTTTTACAACTTATACCTTTTTTAAAGTTTATTTGGTATTAAAAGTGTAAATATTTTACTTTATGTCTAAGGAGATTTTCTTATTAAATATTTCAGGGCAAGATAAGCCTGGATTAACAGCTGCTTTAACAGGTGTTTTAGCTCAGTATGATGCTAAAGTGTTAGATATTGGTCAAGCAAATATTCATGAGTCTCTATCTTTAGGTATGATGTTTGAAATTGAATCTGGAGCAGATTCAGCCCCTGTATTAAAAGACTTACTTTTTAAGTCTTATGAACTTGGTATTACAGCAAAATTCACTCCAATTTCACTTAATGAGTATGAACATTGGGTAAATCTACAAGGTAAAGACAGATATATAGTTACTTTATTGGGAGAAAAGCTGACTGCCAAACAAATAACAGAAGTAACGAAAGTAATTTTAGAAAAGAATTTAAATATAGATTCTATAAAAAGACTTACTGGGCGTTTATCACTTGTTAAAAAAGAAGAATACCCAAGAGCTTCAATTCAGTTATCAATTAGAGGAAAGTTAGGTAGTAAAGCTGAATTCACTAAGAGATTCATGGAAATTTCAAGAGAATTAGATTTAGATATTGCGTTTCAAGAAGACAATATTTATAGACGTAACAGACGCTTAGTGTGTTTTGATATGGACTCGACACTAATACAAACTGAAGTTATTGATGAATTAGCTGAATTAGCTGGCGTTGGTGACGAGGTAAGAGCAATTACTGAATCGGCGATGCAAGGCGAAATAGACTTTAAAGAAAGTTTTATTAGTCGTATGAAACTCTTAAAAGGCTTAAAAGAAGAAGTTTTGAAAGATGTCGCGGTTAATCTACCTATTACTAAAGGAGCAAGAAGGTTAATTGATACTTTAAAAAGCTACGGGTTTAAAACAGCCATTTTATCAGGTGGTTTCTCATACTTCGGACACTACTTAAAGGAAGAACTTGGTATGGATTATGTGTATGCAAACCATTTAGAAATTGAAAATGGTGTTTTAACAGGGGGCTACATTGGTGATATTGTCGATGGAAACAAAAAAGCAGAGTACCTTAAAGAAATTGCTAAAAGTGAAGGTATAGATATTAGTCAAACCATTGCTGTTGGAGATGGAGCAAATGATTTACCAATGCTTAATTTAGCAGGACTAGGGATTGCTTTTCATGCCAAACCAACCGTTAAGAATAATGCACAAAGCGCTATATCAAGCATTGGATTAGATGGTGTGTTGTATTTATTAGGTTACCACGACAGACATATAGATTTAATTGAGTAGTTTGCTGTTTAAGTATTTCGCTAACTGTTTATAATCTTATTATAATTCTATCTTAAAGTCTTTTAATCTTCTTCCTAAAAGTATTATTTTGGCATAGTTATTTCTGGTATTAATATATTTTGCTATTAATAATTTAATTAAAACCTTTTATGCGCCACATCTTACTCTCAATATTTTCCTTTTTTATAATTCTTTTGACTTTTGGTCAAACTACTACAAACCCTTTGCTACATACTAATGTTGAAGCACAACAAAAGTGGGTGGATAGTGTATATAATTCGTTAACACTTAAAGAAAAAGTAGGGCAATTATATATGATTATGATTTTTACAAATCAAGAAAAAAAACTGATTGATGCCAATGTAAAACTAATTCAAGACCATAAATTAGGAGGTGTTATATATTCTTTAGGCGGCCCAGTTAGACAAGCTAAATTAAATAATGAATTGCAAGCAACTTCAAAAGTACCACTTTTAGTTGCTATGGATGCCGAATGGGGTTTAGGAATGCGTTTAGATTCTACATATTCTTTTCCGTGGAATATGACACTTGGAGCTATAAAAGATAACGATCTTATAAAGCAAACAGGAAAGCAAATAGGTGAACATTGTAAGCGTTTAGGAGTTCATTTTAATTTTGCACCAGTTACAGACATTAATACCAATCCTAAAAACCCAATAATTGGAAATAGGTCGTTTGGTGAAGATCGCGATAATGTTACTGCTAAAGCTTTGGCGTTTATGGAAGGCATGCAAAGCGTTGGTGTTTTGGCAAATGCTAAACATTTTCCTGGACATGGAGATACGGATCAAGATTCGCACAAAACTTTACCAACTGTTAACTTTAGTGAAAAACGAATAGATTCTATTGAACTTTATCCTTATAAAAAATTAATTAAAAAAGGGCTTTCAAGCGTCATGGTAGCGCACTTAAATGTGCCTAGTTTAGAACCACGCTCGGGTTATCCTTCTTCTTTATCAAAGCATATTGTTACAGATATTTTAAAAGAACGCTTAGGTTTTAAAGGAATAATATTTACGGATGCTTTAAACATGAAAGGCGCTTCAAATTTTAATGAGTCTGGAGAAATTGACTTAGCTGCGTTTAAAGCAGGTAATGATGTTTTGCTTATTTCTGAAGATGTACCTACAGGTATTTCAAAAATTGTAGAGGCTTATGAAAAAGGAAATATAACTGAAGAACGTTTAGCACATTCAGTAAAAAAGATGCTTCAAGCTAAATATAAAGCGGGATTAAATAATTATAAACCCATTGGATTACATAATCTATCGAAAGATTTAAATAGAATTGAAGATGACGTTTTGTATGAAGAACTTATTGAAAATGCCATAACAATTGTAAAAAATAAAAACGATTTGTTGCCTATCCGTCAATTAGAAACTAAAACTATGGCTTACGTTAAAATGGGTGATGATAGTGGTTCTACATTCTTTAATGAACTTAAGAAGTATACTAAAGTTCATGCTGTTGAAGATGAAAAGTTAGATGGTTTAATAAATAAGTTACAACCATATAACACTGTTATAATTGGTTTGCACCGCTCTAATGCTAGCCCATGGAAACCTTATAAATTTACTGATAAAGAGCTTGTTTGGTTATATGAAATTGCTAGAACACATACTGTTATATTAGATATTTTTGTAAAGCCGTATGCACTTTCAGATTTAAAAACTATTGAGAACATCGAAAGCATTGTTATAAGTTATCAAAATAGTGAAATAGCGCAACAAAAATCTGCACAACTTATATTTGGGGCTTTTGCAGCAAAAGGTACTTTACCAGTATCAACAGGCGAATTTTTTAAAGAAGGTGATGGCATTTCTAATTTTTCAATAAAACGATTGGGTTATGCAGCTCCAGAGCGTGTTGGAATGAATTCTGAGAAACTAGAAAAAATAAGTTCTATAGCTCAAATGGCCGTAGATTCAATGATGACCCCTGGGATACAGCTTTTGGTGGCTAGACAAGGTAAAGTTATTTACAATAAAAATTTTGGAAAGCATACCTATAAAGGAAAAGAAAAAGTAGCTTTTGATGATGTTTATGATGTTGCTTCATTAACAAAAATATTGGCAACATTACCTTTGTTGATGGAATTAGAAGAACAGGGCATAGTATCTTTAAATAATAAACTTTCAGAGATTTTACCAGAGTATAAAAAATCTAATAAAAAGGATATTACAATCAAAAAAATGCTGTCTCATTATGCAAGATTACGTCCATGGGAACCATTTTATTATAAAACATTAGACTCGGTAACAAAACGCCCAAGTTCAAAATATTATAGAAAAACCCGTAGCGACAAATTTAATATTGAAGTAAGTAAAAATTTATTTTTGCGTACTGATTATAAAGATTCTATTCCCAAAATTATAAAGGATTCTGAGTTGTTGGAACGTTTAAGATACCGCTATAGCGATTTTCCTTATTACATCTTGAAGAAATTTATTGAAAAGCATTACGACAAAGGGTTGGATGAAATAGTCCAAAATCATTTTTATCAATCTTTAGGAGCAAATTATACATTGTATAACCCATATCATAAAATTAGCAATAAAAAGATAGTTCCAACCGAGGTTGATGATTATTATCGTTATCAAAAAGTACATGGTTATGTACACGATATGGGTGCCGCAATGCAAAATGGAGTAGGTGGTCATGCAGGTGTTTTTAGCAATGCTAATGATGTTGCTAAAATTATGCAAATGTACTTGCAAAAGGGGATTTATGGCGGTAAACGTTATTTAAAACCAGCAACCATTGATAAATTTAATACTTGTTATTTTTGTGAAAACAATAATAGAAGAGGTGTTGGGTTTGATAAGCCACAATTAGGAGAAGAAGGTCCAACTTGCGGTTGCATATCAATGACGAGTTTTGGACATTCAGGTTTTACAGGAACCTATGCTTGGGCAGATCCAGAAGAAGAGCTGGTATATGTTTTTTTAGCGAACAGAACATATCCTAGAGCAGGTAAAAATATATTGTTAAAAAAGAATATTAGAACAGATATTCAGCGTTTGATTTACGAAGCGATAGAAGATTAAAAATTTATGAGAATAGGAATAGTTTGTTATCCAACATTTGGAGGTAGTGGAGTAGTTGCTACCGAACTTGGTTTAGAGTTATCTAAACGCGGGCATGAAATCCATTTTATAACCTATAATCAACCAGTTAGGTTGGAGTTATTAGGTAATAATGTGCATTACCACGAAGTAAACGTGCCAGAATACCCTTTGTTTCATTATCAACCTTACGAGTTGGCTTTATCGAGTAAGTTGGTAGATATGGTAAAACTTCATAAAATTGAAATTTTACATGTTCACTATGCTATTCCTCATGCTTATGCAGCTTATATGGCTAAAAAAATGTTGATTGAAGAAAATATATATGTCCCTATAGTAACTACACTTCATGGTACCGATATCACACTTGTCGGGAGTCACCCATTTTATAAGCCTGCAGTTACGTTTAGTATCAATAAATCTGATGCTGTTACTGCTGTTTCGAAGAGTTTGAAAGAAGATACATTGCGTTTGTTTGATATTAAAAATGAGATTAGTGTTGTACCTAATTTTATCGATTTAAGCAAATATGACCACGGATTTACCGATTGCCAGCGTGCAATGATGGCAAATGATGATGAAAAAATTATTACTCACATTAGTAATTTAAGAGAAGTAAAGCGCGTACAAGATGTAGTTAGTGTTTTTTATAATATTCAGAAAGAAATGCCAGCAAAACTAATGCTAGTAGGAGAAGGGCCGGAGCGTGAAAAAATAGAGTGGCGCTGTCAAGAATTGAGCATTACTGATAAGGTGATTTTCTTTGGAAAAAGTAATGAAATAGATAAAATACTGTGTTTTAGCGATTTGTTTTTACTACCATCACAAACCGAAAGTTTTGGTTTAGCTGCACTTGAAGCAATGGCGTCAGGAGTACCTGTTATTTCTAGTAATACAGGAGGTATTCCAGAGGTAAATACACATGGGGTTTCTGGGTTTTTAAGTAATGTAGGTGATATTGAAGACATGACAAAAAACGCACTGCATATTTTAAGCGATAAAAACCGATTACAGACTTTTAAAAACAGTGCAAGAAAAGAATCCTTAAAATATGACTTGCATAATATTGTACCACAATACGAAGCCATTTATGAAGATACTTTGGCTAAGTGTTTGGTGCTTTAAAAAGACGTGATTAAGATACTTATATATAGTTTTTAGCGTGCTTTAGGGGTCACTCAATTTTGTTCCATTTTTTACCATCCCATCTCCAAAAATCGCTTAAAGCTTTCTGTTCTTCGTCTATATACTCTTTTCCTCCATATAAATATCCAAAATTCTTTTTGCTGTCAAATGTGAATCCAAAACTATGACGTGCAGACGGACCTTCACTATCAATGAGAACTACTTTCCCGTTTTCAATTGAGAAAGTTTTATTTTGAAATTTATAGCGATAATTTTTACCTCCAAATCCAATTATCTTCTCCAATTTGGAGTCATAAATCATTGAATGATGATCTAGAGAAGAATTATCATAAGGCCCACTCAAGCTTTGCCATTTGTTATCCGTCCATTTCCAAATATCTGCATACTGCCCATTAATCCATAGCCCGCCATATAGGACAATACTATTAGTTTTTTTATTATTTACCATTGAAAATGAAGCTCTTTTTGGAGGAGAATTACTTTTTAATTTTTCCCATTTGTTGTTCCATATCCAAGTATCATTCATAACATTTTTCCCGTTCCAACCTCCAAAAGCAAGTAATGAATTTTGATTATTTATGTAAACCATTTGATGATGATCAGCTTTGAATAAACTTTTATCTTCAATTTTCTTCCAGTTTTTTCCATTCCATTCCCATAAATCGGAATGAGTTAAACCACCATTACCTCTGCCACCATGCAAGATGATAGTCTTCCTTTCTTTGTGAAATGTAAAGGCACAAAAACCTCTTGGAGAAGGGCCTTTAATATCCGCTTTTTTCCAAGAGTTACCATTCCAAATCCAAGTGTCATTCAAATATGTGCCACCACGTTGACGAGTTCCTCCAAAAAGTAAAATTTGTTGTTGATTTGGGTGATAGATAAAAACATGACCCCATCTTGCTCCAGGATCATTTTCTTTTTCGATGTTCTGGCTTTTGACATTAAAGCAAACTAATAAGAATAAAATCAATATGATATTGATTAATTGTTTCTTATTGATTATTGAGGTTAATATCATTATTTTGTATTTATATTTAATATCAACTTATATTAAATCACTTTAATGCTGAAACAATTACAACTCTTGTGCTTTCAAACGAATTTCGTTATTTTTTTTCATAAATTCAAATGACAAATGTTATGTTTATCACAAAAAAAAGCGCCCCGTTGGGCGCTTTTTAAATTGTATAAATTGCTTTTTTAGAATTGGTAACGAATACCTAAAGCAATATCAAAATCTAAATCATTGTTATCATATAAATCATCACCAAAACCAATTTCTGGTCTAAAATCAAGTGATAATAATAAAGGAATATCAAAATTATATTCAATACCTATATCGCCAGCAGCAAAAACAAAGGTATCAGTAATATCCTTTCCTCCAGGTACATTAACGCTAAACGATCCTATACCGCCACCAACACCGGCATACCAATTAAAATTCCCATCTAATGGCATAACCCATTGATATAAACCAGCTAGCTTAAAGCCATCGTAGTTTTTGCCATCACGCCACCCTAAATCTAATTCTAAACGGTTGCTATCGCCTAAAGCACGTTGATACGATATTTCAGCTCCAAAACCATCACTATCGCCTAAACGTAACCCAATAGCGTTTTCTGAGATCTCTTGAGCACTTGCTGCAAATGTAAATCCTAATACGGCAACTGATAATAAAAATAATTTCTTCATAAGTTTTAAGTTTTTGTTTAATTTTTTAGACACTATGTATATAAATACGTCACTTTTTGTAATTCAGATTAGTTTTTACAAAAATAACGCCAAAATTGTATTTATATTTAACTTCTTTTTAGTTTTAAAAAAAATATTTAAGAATAAATGAGCTTAATACCACATTTACAAGCTTTAAAAGAAAACCTTTCTGGAGAGTTTTTTTATGATGATTTAATAAAATCCATATACGCTACCGATGCTTCTGTTTACAGAATGTTACCCTTGGCAGTCGCGTATCCAAAAAACAATGCAGATATAAAGCAACTTATTGAGTTTGCAAAAAAGTATAGTACATCATTAATTCCTAGAACAGCAGGTACATCGCTTGCAGGACAATGTGTTGGTAGTGGTATTGTGGTTGATGTTTCAAAGCATTTTACAAAAATTTTAAATGTTGACGAAAAAAAGCAAACAGTAACAGTACAACCTGGAGTTGTTAGAGATCAATTGAACAACTACTTAAAACCTTTCGGTTTGTTTTTTGGTCCCAATACATCAACCTCAAATAGATGTATGATTGGTGGTATGGTTGGTAATAATTCTTCAGGTACGACTTCAATTCAATACGGCGTTACACGAGATAAAGTAATAGAATTGCATACTATTTTAAGTGACGGTAACGAGGTGGTCTTTGGTGAAGTGTCTTCAGATGAATTTAAAAAGAAGGCAGATAATGATTCATTAGAAGGGCATATTTATAACACTATTTACTCTGAACTTATTTATGACTCTGTTCAAAAAAATGTAAAAGAAAATTTTCCTAAACCAGAAATACACCGTCGCAACACGGGTTATGCTGTTGATGAGTTATTAAAATCTAATATATTTTCTGATGTTTCTGATAACTTTAATATGTGTAAACTACTTTCTGGTAGTGAAGGTACGTTGGCATTTACAACTCAAATTACTTTAAAACTAGATAAGTTACCACCTCAAGAAAGTATTATGGTTGCAGCGCATTTTAATAGTATTGAAAACTGCCTAAATACTGTTGAGTTGGTAATGAAACACAATTTGTTTACCTGTGAAATGATGGATAAAACCATTTTAGATTGCACCAAACAAAATAAAACCCAAGAAGTAAACAGACAATTTTTAGTGGGAGATCCTACGGCTATTTTAATGTGTGAGGTAAAAGCCAATACCCTTGAAGATGTAAAAGGTAAAGCCGATGAACTTGTTAAAGCTATTAAGGAAACCAATTTAAGTTATGCATACCCAATGCTTATTGGTGATAATATTAGTAAGGCAAACAACTTGCGTAGTGCAGGTTTGGGCTTGCTAGGAAATATTATTGGCGATAAAAAAGCAGTGGCGTGTATTGAAGATACGGCGGTGGTTTTAGAGGATTTAGCAAGCTATATAGCAGAGTTTACAAGTTTAATGAAAAGCTATAAGCAAGATGCAGTGTATTATGCTCATGCAGGAGCAGGAGAAATTCATTTGCGCCCTATTTTAAATTTAAAGAAGCAAGAAGATGTTGTTTTATTTAGAAAGATAACTACGGATGTTGCGCATTTAGTAAAAAAATATAAAGGCTCGATGAGTGGTGAACATGGCGATGGCATTGTACGGGCTGAATTTATTCCGTTAATGATTGGTAAAGAAAATTATGAGATATTAAAACGCATAAAAACTGCCTTTGATGCTGATAATATATTTAATCCAGGAAAAATAGTTGATGCATATTCGATGGATGAGTCGTTGCGTTATGTTCCAGATAGAGAAGAGTCACAAGTTGAAACACTCTTAGATTTTTCAAAATCTCAAGGCATTCTTCGTGAAGCCGAAAAATGTAATGGTTCTGGAGATTGCAGAAAGTTGCCAGAATTTGGAGGAACTATGTGCCCCAGTTATAGAGCGACTAGAAATGAAAAAGACACTACAAGAGCACGCGCGAATGCATTACGGGAGTTTTTAACCAATTCAGATAAAAAAAATAAGTTCAACCATACAGAGCTTAGAGACGTATTCGATTTATGTTTAAGCTGTAAAGCCTGCGCAAGTGAATGCCCAAGTAGTGTAGATGTAGCGAGTTTAAAAGCAGAGTTTCAATATCAATATCAAAAGGAGAATGGTGTATCGTTACGGACTAAATTGTTTGCCTATAATAACAAATTAAATAGTATTGGAAGTCGAGTTCCTAAGCTGACGAATTTTGTTTTTTCTAACGGATTTACATCTACATTATTAAAGAAAAGCTTTGGTGTTGCAAAAGAAAGAAGCTTGCCTTTGATGTCAAATAAAAGTTTAGATAAAGTATTTCAAAGAATTAATAAACAAGAAGTTATAAATAATAAAAATAAAACTATTTATTTTTTCAATGATGAGTTTACTAACCATTTAGATGCTTCTATCGGGCTTGATGCTATTCAACTTTTAACGGCTTTAAATTACGAAGTAAAGTTGGTTGATAATGCCGAATCTGGTCGTTCGTTTTTATCAAAAGGATTATTAGAGCAAGCAAAAGAATTGGCTAATAAAAACGTATCTATTTTTAAGAATAAGGTTTCAGGCGACACGCCACTCATCGGAATTGAACCGTCAGCTATCTTAACTTTTAAAGATGAATATTTAAAATTAGCAGACGATAAAGCTTCCGCGGAAGCGATTGCAAAACACACGTTTTTAATTGAAGAATTTATTCAAAAAGAGATAGAGTTGGGTAATATTAAGCCTGAGCAATTCACTTTAGAAGAAAAAACTATAAAATTTCATGGCCATTGTCATCAAAAAGCAATGCGTAATCAATTATCTAGTTTTTCAGTTTTAAATCTGCCTAAAAACTATAAAGTAACAATTATTCCAAGTGGTTGCTGTGGTATGGCAGGGAGTTTTGGTTACGAGAAAGAGCATTACGAGGTTAGTATGCAAATAGGTGAGCAAACGTTATTTCCAGCCATTAGAAAAGCTTCTGATGATGTTGTTATATCTGCAAATGGAACAAGTTGCAGGCATCAAATTAAAGATGGCACGCAGCGAGAGGCAAAGCATCCTATTACTATTTTAAAAGAAGCTCTTGTTTAGTAGTTTGTGTTTTATTCAATAAAAATGTTGGTTCAATCAATTTTTAGTAGAAAATTTTAGAGAGAAATTATAAGTTGTAAAATCGTGCTTTTTTGAGCTTTACAATTTTTGTTTCTCTAAGAATAGATTTACTTTAGCATCAAAATTTGATTTATGGCAGGTAATTCTTTCGGAAAACTATTTAATCTTACTACTTATGGCGAATCTCATGGACCAGCTTTAGGTGGAGTTATAGACGGTTGTCCGTCTGGAATTGAATTAGATTTAGATGCTATACAAAATGAACTGGATAGACGTAAACCTGGACAATCTGCTATTGTTACACAACGAAAAGAACCAGACACAGTTAAATTTCATTCAGGTATTTTTGAAGGGAAAACAACAGGAACTTCTATTGGTTTTGTTATAGAAAATACCAATCAAAAATCTCACGATTACACTCATATAAAAGATAGTTACAGACCAAGTCATGCCGATTATGTTTACGACAAAAAATATGGTTTTAGAGATTACCGTGGTGGCGGACGAAGCTCTGCAAGAGAAACCGCATGTCGTGTCGTTGCAGGTGCGATTGCAAAGCAGATGCTAAAAAACATCGAGATTACCGCTTATGTTTCTGCTGTTGGAACCATGAAACTTGATAAGCCTTATACCGAATTAGATTTAACAAAAACTGAGTCTAATATCGTTCGCTGTCCAGACGAAACTATGGCTTCAAACATGGAAAACTATATTAAAGAGGTGCGAAGTAAAGGCGATACCGTTGGTGGTATTGTAAGTTGTGTTATTAAAAACGTACCAGTAGGTTTGGGCGAACCTGTGTTCGATAAATTACATGCAGAACTTGGTAAAGCTATGCTTTCAATAAACGCAGTAAAGGGTTTTGAGTACGGTAGCGGATTCCACGGGAGCACTATGTATGGTAGCGATCATAACGATGCTTTTAATAACGATGGAACCACAAAAACCAATTTTTCAGGAGGTGTTCAAGGTGGTATAAGCAATGGCATGGATATTTATTTTAATGTGGCATTTAAGCCAGTGGCTACACTTATTCAGAAATACGAAACCATAGATAAATCAGGGAATACAGTCGAAATGCAAGGTAAAGGGCGTCACGATCCCTGTGTAGTGCCGAGAGCGGTTCCTATTGTAGAAGCTATGGCAGCGTTGGTTTTAGCTGATTTCCATCTATTAAATAAACTTTATAATTAGAAGCTATTTCCCGCTTTCCGTTATATCTTTCTTGTGCTGAACTTGTTTCAGTATCTCATAAAGCAAGTTGCAAACATTATAAGTTTATTTTTTATTAAGTATATCGTTTGGCACAAAAAAGAATGCCACTTCAATCGGGGCTAAATTATCTGCTATGTTTTTTGTTAAATCACGAATTTGTTACGCCAAATAAGGCAAGAGCATCAATTAAATACAATATTATATTCTCTCATTCCTTTTGGTTTTCAATTAGATATGCAAAAAAGTATTCTAACTTGATTGAAACTAAAAAATACTTATCTTGTTCTCCACTTAAATACACTAACATAGCACATGAAAAAACTAGCACTACATTGGAAAATTATTATAGGAATGGTTTTAGGAATCATTTTTGGTTTTATTATGAATACTGTAGATGGAGGAAAAGGTATTGTAACTGATTGGATAGCACCTTTCGGAACCATTTTTATTAACCTTTTAAAACTCATTGCAGTGCCTTTAATTTTGGCTTCTTTAATTAAAGGAATATCTGATTTAAAAGACATTTCTAAAATAAAATCAATGGGTTTACGCACTATAGGTATTTATGTTGCAACTACTTTAGTAGCTATTGTTATTGGTTTAAGTATTGTAAATGTGGTTAAACCAGGAAATGGTATGCCACAAGACACTATTGAGAAAATTAAGTTAAAGTACGAAAATGACGCAGGTGTAACCGATAAGTTGATGAAAGCCTCGGCTCAAAAAGATGCTGGCCCGTTACAAGCATTGGTAGATATTTTTCCAAGTAATATATTTACATCTTTAGGTGAAGCAAAAATGCTTCAAATTATATTCTTTGCTCTATTTGTTGGTATTTGTTTGCTGCTAATTGGAGAGAAAAAGGCAAAGCCTTTAGTTAAGTTTTTTGACTCGCTTAACGAGGTGGTCATGAAAATGGTTGATTTGATTATGCTGTTTGCGCCTTATGCAGTTTTTGCTCTGTTAGCTAATGTTATTATTGCTTTCGATGATGTAGAAATTTTAATAAAATTATTGTATTACGCCTTTTGTGTTGTTGGCGGTCTTATTTTAATGATTGGGTTTTACCTTATTTTAGTTAGTGTTTATACAAAAAAATCACCTATGTGGTTTTTAAAACAAATAAGCCCAGCACAACTATTAGCCTTTTCAACGAGTAGTAGTGCAGCGACATTGCCTGTTACTATGGAGCGTGTTGAAGAGCACATAGGTGTAGATAAAGAAGTGTCTGGTTTTGTATTACCTGTTGGGGCAACTGTAAATATGGATGGTACCAGTTTGTATCAAGGTATAGCAGCTGTGTTTATTATGCAAGTTATTTGGCCAGAAGGCTTAACTTTTACAAATCAGTTAGTCATTGTTGCTACCGCATTATTGGCTTCTATCGGTAGTGCTGCCGTACCAAGTGCTGGTATGGTTATGTTGGTTATTGTGTTAGAATCTATTGGGTTTCCATCTGAATTATTGCCAATAGGATTAGCTCTTATTTTTGCGGTAGATAGACCTTTAGATATGTGTAGAACGGTAGTAAATGTAACAGGAGATGCAACGGTTTCTATGATTGTTGCTAAATCTTTAAATAAACTACATGATCCGAAGCCTAAAGAATGGGATGACCATTACGACGAAGTAAAATAATTTTTTTAAATTTAAATAATCTTCAATTTATTGAATTATGAATGTTTGTTTTATAATGTATCCATGGGATGAGATAGACCCTGAAAATGATACAAGTTTAGCATTAATAAAAGAATGTGTTAAGAGGAAACATGGTGTTGCTATGTGTACACCTGCAAACTTAACTATTCGTAATAGTGTAACAACTGCCAACTGTACCGTTATTGGTAGAATGGAGAAAACTCCAGGCTCACTTAAATCATTTTATAATAAAGCCGAATTGCGAGAAGAGATGTTACCACTTGCTGGGTTTGATGTGATTTTCTTTAGAGCAAATCCACCTTTAGATCCTATTATGCTTAATTTTTTAGATTCGGTTAAGGACGATGTTTTTATCATGAATTCCTTGGAAGGTATGCGAGAAGCTAACAATAAATTATACACGGCTGCTTTTGGTGATGCACACAGTAACATTATTCCAGCAACCCATGTTTCAAAAAGTAAGAACTATTTAATCAAGCAAATTAAAGAGTCCAGCGCAGATAAAATGATTCTGAAACCACTTAATGGTTTTGGGGGTTCTGGCGTTATTCTTATTGAAAAATCAGCAATGAGTAATATTAATTCTTTATTAGATTTTTATATAACAAGTGGAGACGGCTCTTCAAATTATGTTATTCTTCAGGACTATATCGAAGGTGCTGATGAAGGCGATGTTCGAATTTTAATTTTAAATGGTGAGCCAGTTGGAGCTATGAAACGTGTTCCTGGAAAAGAAGACCATCGTTCAAACGTTTCTGCAGGAGGTAGTGTTCAAAAGCACACTTTAACTAAAACCGAAAAAGCACTTTGTAAACAAATAGGACCTAAGTTAGTAAACGACGGACTCTACTTTGTAGGTATTGATGTTATAGGAGGAAAATTAGTAGAAGTTAACGTTATGTCTCCAGGTGGAATAACATATATAAATAAAGTTTATAAGTTAAAAACTAAAGTTGAAGAAAAAGTAATTGACTTTTTAGAAATGAAAGTTTTAGATAAACTTCAAGCTTTTGATAGACGTACACGATTAAGAAAAACAGTTCAAGACGCCTAATTTAAGTCAATAGCATTCAGTATCAGTAATCAGTAAATAGGTTTTTAATGAATTCTGAAATATCAATTCCTCAACACGTCGTATCAGCAAAATGGCTTCATGACAATATGAATGCCGAAAATTTAGTGGTTTTAGATGGAACTATAAACAAGGTCTTTGATATGCCTACAACTCAAATCCCTAGATCTTGTTTTTTCGATATAAAAAAGAAATTTAGCGATATCTCTAATCCATTTCCAAATGCATTTCCTTCTGCTGAACACTTTCAAAGCGAAGCAAGAAATCTTGGTATTAATACTAATAGCGCCATTGTAGTTTACGACGATAAAGGAATATATTCTAGCGCACGTGTTTGGTGGTTATTTAAAGCTTTTGGATACAACAATGTAGCAGTTTTAGATGGAGGGCTCCCTGCTTGGTTAAAGGCGGAGTGTCCTATTGAATCTAATATAAATCATGTAAATAAAACGGGTGATTTTGTAGCTAAACTTCAACCTAGGTTTATGCAGTTTTTTGATAATTTAATTAATGCTTCAAATGATAAAACACATGAAATAATTGATGCGCGTTCAGCTGACCGATTTAATTGTGTAGTAGATGAACCAAGAGCAGGATTGAGAAGTGGTACTATTCCTAATTCTAAAAATATTCCTTTTACAAACCTTTTAAATGATGGCCATTTATTGAAATCGAAAGAAGAATTAAATGATATTTTTTCTGAAGTTATAAGTAAGAATGATGAAGTCATTTTTTCCTGTGGCTCTGGTATTACGGCTTGTATTTTAGCTTTGGGTGCAGAAATTTCTGGATATCAAAATATTTCAGTTTACGATGGATCTTGGACAGAATGGGGAAGTTTAGTTAAAGAATAACCATGGAAAAACTTTCTATAAAAGATATAATTAGTAAAATTTGTACAGAAGAAACTTTTGAAGCCGTCTCTTCAGATTATTCATTCACCATAAAAATTGATGAGTATGTTCCGTATGCTTGCGCTGCGATACATGATGGACACCAATTTAGAAAAGAGTTATGGGAGAATTGTATTCATACAGAATACGAGCGTTGGTATGAGGAAGACCCAGAAACAAGAAATATGATTAAATCGCACCCAATAGTTATTGCTGGTTGCGATTCGCGTTTTGAATATGATTTAAATAGAGACCCGCAAAACGCTGTTTTTGATACCGCATGGGGAAAACAATTATGGAATGAGCCGCTTTCAGAAGAAATGAAAGATAAAAGTTTGAGAAAGCATACCAATTTTTATAAAGTAGTACACACTTTGGTAAACAAATTGGAATCTAAATTTGGGTTTTGTTCTATTTACGACATGCACAGTTATAACTGGAAGCGATGGGATAGAGAAGTGCCTACTTGGAATTTAGGAACTAGTAATGTTGATAATGATCGTTTTGGAGATGTTATTGAAAGTTGGAGACAAAGCCTTTCAGAAATTAAACTTCCAAATAGTATAAAGTCTACATCTAAAATTAATGATACTTTTCAAGGTAACGGATATTTTTTAAAATATATTACAAATAACTTTAAGAATACCTTAGTTTTGGCAACCGAAATAGCCAAGGTATATTGTGATGAATATGAGCGAATTATTTACCCAGAGGTTGTGAAGACTGTTGAAAAAGAATTGATTACCAGAATACCACAGCATGCTTTAAGTGTGTATAATGCCTTTAAAAGTTAGAAAATGAAGATTGATATTAATGTAGGCTCTAAAGCCCTTTTAGATATAGATAAACGCATAGACGAACTTGTTAAGCAAATAGAATTACTTAGCTATGTAAATCCTACAAATATAGAAGAAGAAAAGCATAAGTTTTATGCTTCAAAATATTTAGAAGATCCTCTTTTTAAGTATCCTGAAATTAATTTTGATAAGTTTAAATTGCATCGAGAGTTATTTACGATGCCTTTGGAACTTATTGAAGATGACGAAATACGAGATTTTTACGAAACTATTATTTATACATATTCTGGTTTAATTCAGTGCATAGAAACTATTGGTAGTGGTAAACAGTTTTATTATAATAGCTTACATTGTTTTGGAACACCTACAGAGCAAGATGTTGAAAACGCGAAATTCATACTTCATTTTGATGATGAAAATAAAAACAGTGATACTTTTTTGCCAAAGCATAGCGCTATTGAAGCAGAAGATTTTTTCCGAAAATTTTCAAAGAAATATGATTTTACATATTCCATAAAACATTCTGATAAACTTTCAGCAATTGCCATGGTTTTAAATAATGTTAAGACCTTAGTTTTAAACAGTAACCATACGTTTTCAGATAATGAAATTGCGGTGCTAACTAATCATGAAATTGGAGTGCACATGGTAACAACAATGAATGGCTTGTTGCATCCTTTAAAAATATTTTCTCATGGATTCCCTAATAATGAAGAAACTCAAGAAGGGCTAGCTGTTTTTGCTGAGTATATGAGTAATAATTTAACCGTAACTCGTTTAAAAGAACTAGCTTATCGAGTTATTGCAGTTGACAGTTTGGCAAAAGGGTATTCGTTTTCAAGAACATTTAGATTGCTTCATAATCAATATGATTTGGATCGTGAAGAATCATATTATATTACAGTTAGAGCGCATCGTGGCGGCGGATTCACAAAAGATTATTTGTATTTGACAGGGTTAAAAAAGGTATATGATTATTATCATGAGGGTAAGGATTTAAACTTACTTTTAACAGGGAAAGTGACCTTAGAGTATGCTAATCAAATAGAAACTTTGATAAAAAAAGGTTTAGCGGTTCCAGCAAGACATATCACTGACGCTTATACAGAAAATAGTAATGCTAATAAAACTGTAGATTTTATTCTTAAAAATTTAAAGTAAGCAATCAATCTGTTTCTAGGTCTTCTAATGCTTCACAATCTTTAATGTAAATTAATATATCATACTTTAACACGAGGGTTTCCATTTCTTTTGATAACTTATGAGTTATCGATCTTAAGGGAACCGTGTTTATTATTAAATATTTCTCTTTTAAACCTTCAATATTTTCAAGAACTTCTTTTGGCAAATCTTTTGTATTATCAAAAGGAACTACAGATACTGGTGCAAATGGATTTCCCATATTTTTCATACCATTAATTCCAGTAGCATAGATATGCAATGATTTTTTACCATTAATAATTGCTAATTCTGATATCATATTGGAGATATCAAAAACATTAGTATTATTCAGCCCCTTTTTTACATGGTTAGCCCCTAACTTAAACAATACTTTTGGTGTTTTTTTATTTAGAGTAGCTTCTTTATAGTAATTTAAAAAATTATTCTTCATTAGTTTAGCTCTCTCGTTGTTATTTAAATAATAACGTTTCTGGAAATTATGGAGATAAATTTCTTTAGTAGCCTTTAAGCTTATTAGAATGGCTTTTTCTTCTTCTGTATGGCAAAGCGCTAATAGTTCTTTATGTAACTCATCAGAATATTTAAAAATGTAAGGCGCCATGTAATTCTTTTCTTCAACCGCAGTTTTATAATTGTTTTTTGCTTCAATCAATAAAGGTTCTATAGCCTTTTTTAATTGTTTATTAGAAGTGTTTTTTAAGAGATAATCAAAAATTAATCTAAATTCTACCATAAAAACTTGGTCTATACCCCATATTTTTCCTTTGTGATTAATTATATTTTCAAAAAGCTTAATATCATTTCTATTATTATAGAAAGGAATGGTATAAGGATATTCTTGATATAATTCACTAAGCGCTTTTTTAGGGTTCTTGGATTTAGAAAAAATGGTTTCTATAGTTTTTGCGGCTATAGGATCAGTTTCTATACAAAGCGTATTGTATCCATATTCTAAACCAATATTATAAAGCTCATTAGTAATTTCTCCAACTTCTTTAATGCCATGTTGTTCTCCTAACATTATAAATTGGGAACCTTCAATTTTGTTCTTTAAGAATGTTTGCAGCTTTTCTGATGATAATTTGGTTACTGTGAATGAATTATCTTTTAAGATATTGCTTTGTGCGACTAAATTATTTAGAGTTAACGTAAAATAGATTATTACTATTATCTTAGTTTTCATCTTGTTGGTTTTTAAGTTCTTTTTTTTACTCTTCAATTAAATTTTCAAAGTTTTTTAAATTGAAATCTACAGATGCATTTGCTAAATAATGGAGTATTGATAAATGGCCAGCCCCAATTAAAACAAACACTTTGTCTTCTCCTGGTGTATTTATGTTTAAAATGTTTTGAAATATCCTTAGGTTTCTACTATACCACCATATTGAGTTGTCTGCTCCGAAGTAATCATCTTTTTCCGAGTCACCCATTTTAAATTCACCCATTAAATAATGACCATGGTTGTGATTAACAACATCTGGATCGTTCATAATTTTAAAATAGTCTATAAGTGGAATTTCGGTTTTTAACTTATCTCCTTTTTCGTATAAACCAAAATAGGTCTCATTTATTTGCATTTCTCTATTAACCTTTTCTTGACCAGCTTTTATGTAAAAACTGTTTTGTTTTTCTTTATACTCTTCTTTTGATAAATCATTTTTAAAACCCCTTGATGGAGCATCTACGGCATATATTTTTTTATGTCCAAGTATTTTTGCTAATTGAAAAGCAATTTGGTAAGTTTCATTCGATTTTAATTTAAATTCACCTCTTAAATAAGCATTATATACAGAGTCTAGTTTTATTTGATTACTTGCTTTCCATTCCACTGCAATCTTTGTAGGTGCAAATTTTTTAATTACACCTAATAATTCATTTAATTCTTGTTGTTTTTTCTCAGAAAATATATCAATACTGAATTTTGGCTTGTAAGTATCTAACTGCGGGTTTGCAAAATGAAAAGATCCTAAGATTAATAAATCAGATGATTTAATATTTTTAAAATGCTCTTCTATTTGTGCTTTTTGAGCAAATAGAGAAACTGCCAGTAATATAAACGCAAGTAATGATATGGTTTTAGGTTTCATAGATTTATTTTTTAATTTACACTTCGAAAATACTTATACATATTTACGCTAAAATTAAAATTCCATATAAACCTATTTTTATTGTATTAACTATGCTAAACGTTACATCATTTGTTTCGTTTTGTGTTTTAACCTGTTTGTCCTAAAAAAACTTAGTGATAAATTAAAACGAAAAGGAGATTGAGATTAATCGTTACATTTGATGTATGAGATTAAAACGTACTTTTAAATATCATTTTCTCCTTGGGGTTGTTATTATAGGAATGAGCCTGTTTGATAGTTATATTAGAATGGGACCTGAAAAGCTTTACGAAAGACTTTTCCCTTTAGGCATAATATATTTGTTTACATTTAATATTACATTTTTTTGTGTGTATGCAATTAATTATAAAATAATTTGTCCTAATACATTGCCTAAGAAGAATGTGCTGCTTTTTATTTTAGGGCAAATTTCTCTTTTTTTCATATTTGCAGGAGTTCGTTATTTTTTTGAAGAAATATTAGTGTATTCAATTGGCGGATTTCATAATTATTCAGATAGAACAAGAGTGTTTTGGTTTTATATTTTTGATAACTCTTATTATGCCTTAAAAGCTATTTTGTTTAGTACATTTATGTATTTTCTTTTTATGTATTTAAAAAGTAGTTCAACAATACACCAGTTGCAATTGGAGCAACAAAAAGCGAAATTAGATGCTTTGAAAACGCAATTAGAGCCCCATTTTCTATTTAACACCTTAAATGTGTTTTATTCAGAATTAGCTGATAAGCAACCAGAAACAGCGAAAGGAATTCATAAATTGTCTGAACTTTTGAGATACCTTACCTATGATGCTCAAAAAGATTTTATGCCATTAAAAAAGGAGTTAAAATTTATAGAGGACTATGTTTATTTTTATAAAAAACGTTTTGAAAATAACTTATTCTTAAATTTTTCTATTAATGGAGATATTAAGCAGCAAGAAATACCATCTTTAATCCTTATTCATTTTATAGAGAATATTTTTAAACACGGTATTACTAATGATTCATCTATTCCAGCAGAAATATCTATAAAAATTAATGACAATAGCCTAGAATTAATGACGAAAAATAAAATTTCTAACGTAAAGAACTACAGTATCACAGGCATTGGAAGAGAAAATTTAAATAAACGATTGCAATTATTATTTAATGATAATTATACATTTAATCACAAAGAGTCTAATAATACTTATTCTACTTATTTAAAAATTCCATTAAAAAACAATTAATTATGAAAACTTTAAATTGTTTAATTGTTGATGATGAAGCCCCTGCTGTTAGGCTATTAGAATCATATGTAAGCAAGGTTCCTTTTTTAAAATTAGTGGCCTCTACTACAAACCCTATTGAAGCTTTAAGTATTATTGAGAAAGAAAGGTTAGATATCATCTTTTTAGATATACAAATGCCAACTATTACTGGTATACAATTATCTAAAATTATAAAAGGTAAAGTGCATGTTATTTTTACAACAGCATATCCGCAATTTGCATTAGAAAGCTATGAATTAAATGCCGTAGACTATTTACTAAAACCTTTTGAGTTTGAGCGTTTTTATAATGCTGTTTTAAAGATCAAATATAAGGATGCTCCAAGTAATCAAACAGCTTTTAACAATTTTATTTTTATAAAAACAGACGGAAAAAACAACTTTGAAAAAGTTAGTTTAAAAGATATTTTATATATAGAAAGTTTAAAAAACTATGTCTCTATACATCTTACAGACAAACAAATCATTACCTATAGTACTTTGAAGTATTTTGAAACAGAATTACCAAAAAATAAGTTTATTAAAATTCATAAATCTTATGTTGTCTCTATTCAAAATATCATTAAAACTGATACTTTAAGTGTTTATATTTCTAATGGCAATAATTTGCCGATTGGTGATACTTACAAGAAACAATTTTTTGAGGCAATTAATAAGTTAATGTTATAGCTTTACTTATTCTAGAAACTTACTTTTCAATTCAGGAGTAGGAATCATACAAGCATCTTTTTTGCCATACCATTTGTAACGGTTTTTTGCAATATAATTATAAACCCAATTTCTAATGAAGGTTGGGATAATAAAAAAAATATTCATTAAGTTTTGTGGAAACCCTAGTTGTGATGCAATTTTTAATGCTGCAGTACTTTTATAATCAATGCCTTTTTCTGGAGTGTAGAGCAAAATAGAATCTATTTTTGAAGTATCTATTTTGAATTCTTCTATTACCTCTTTACCAATATTGCTTTGCAAAGCTGTAAACATAAAAATATTCTTTTTATCCTGCTTTATTACGTATCGTACAGTGGTATTGCACAGATTGCAAACACCATCAAAAAGGATTAATTTTTTGTCTTTTGGAAGCTCAAAATTCATACTACAAAGTTACAGCTTATTTGGCGGCTTCAACCAATTCTAATTGTTCTAAACTTACATTAGTAGTAAATAAGCCGTAGTTAACTATGGCTTTATTTTTTTCAATCTTGTCAATGCTACCAATAGCTCTTCCATCCTCCATGCGAACACGATCTCCAATTTTTAAAACAGGCTTTGGTTTAGGAGCTTCAATAGCTTTTTTCTTAGCTGCTTTTTTCTTTTTCCGAATAACTTCAACTTTCTTTTCGGCTTCCTGTTTTACTTGTTTTTCTTTGGCTTTTATTACTTTTTTCTGTTTTACAGAAACTTTTTTGCGTTTAGAATTTTCTATTTGAACCAATTTAAAAAGCTCATCCATTAAGCTCTTTTTTTGCTTATTTTCAAAATATTTTTCGGCAATATCGTTTACTTTTTGCCCTAAATATATTAAGCGCTGATTACTATCGTACAATTCTTGATAGCTTTCTAGTTTTTTTTGAATTTTCGCATTAATTTCTTCAAGTTTATCGGCTTCTTCAAGTTTTTTCTTCTCATTAAACATTAAAGATTGTCCAGTTTTTTCAAGTTTAGAACGTTCTTTTTGAAGCTTAGCTATGGTAGCATCAAAACGTACTTTACTACGCTCTATCTTCTTTTTGGATCGGTTTATTAAACTATACGGAATACCGTTTTTCTGAGCAACCTCAAAAGTAAAGCTACTTCCTGCTTGCCCGATAACCAATTTAAAAAGAGGCTCTAACGTACGCTCATCAAAAAGCATATTAGCATTAAGCATATGTGGTAACTCGTTTGCTAATATTTTTAAATTAGAATAGTGTGTTGTTATTATTCCAAAAGCTTCACGATGATAAAACTCCTCTAAAAACGTTTCTGCCAAAGCACCACCAAGTTCAGGGTCACTACCCGTACCAAATTCATCAATTAAAAAAAGTGTATTCTTATTGCACTTCTTTAAAAAATAATTCATTTGTTTTAAGCGATAGCTATAGGTGCTTAAATGATTTTCTATAGATTGATTGTCACCAATATCACTTAAAACTCTATCAAACAAACACGCTTTACTACGCTCATGTACAGGAATTAGCATGCCGCTTTGTAGCATGACCTGTAATAAACCAACTGTTTTTAGTGTAATACTTTTTCCGCCTGCATTAGGACCAGAGATAACAATAATTCTGCTGTCTTGCTTTAATTCGATAGTCTGAGGAAATGTCTTTTCTTTCTTCTCTAAATTATTCAAATAGAGTAGTGGATGGTATGCATCACGAAGATGTATGTTTCTGTCTTCCGAAATTTCTGGAAGAATACCATTCATAGATTTTGCATATTTCGCTTTCGCGGAAATAACATCTATATCAATTAAAAATGCTTGGTATTGTTCTAATAATGGTAAAAACGGACGAATATAATTTGTAACATCTTTTAAAATCCGAACTACTTCTTCTTGTTCCTCGTATTCTAAATTATTAAGTTCTCGCGAAAATTGGAGTGTGGTTTCTGGTTCAATATAAACAATACTTCCAGTTTTGCTTCCCCCCATAATGGCGCCTTTAACTTTACGACGATACATGGCTTTAACTGCTAATACCCGTTTATTATCCACTACAGACTCTCTAATATCATCTAAATATTCAAGATTGTGGTAAGTGTTTAGAGCAGACGAAAAACTAGCGTTTATTTTTCCCTTTATGCGGTTTATAGATTGACGTAAATCAAAAAGAAGAGATGATGCATTATCTTTAATATCTCCAAACCGATCTACAATGGCATCAACCTTTTCTATAATTACTTTTGTAACTTCTATACGAGAGGCATATTCATTTAAGGTTGGGTAATATTCTTCAAACTTTTTTAAATAGGTAACAATCTCATTAGAGGTTAACGAAATTGACACTATTTTTTTTAAACCATGTACTTCAAGGTATGTGTTTTCAATGCGTAAAAGTTTAATTTCTTTTGCAATTGTATCAAATCCATGATTTGGAATACGGTTATCGTTATAAAAAGAAGATAAATATTCATTGGTTAATTGTAACGCAATATGGAGCTCTTCTTTTTTCTTGTATGGTAAAATTTTAAGCGCTTTATCATTCCCCAATGGTGTTACGCAATGTTCGCTAACATGTTGTAAAACAGTAGGGAATTCTAAATCTTGTAATGTCTTTTCGTGAATGTGTATCATTCTTGTTTTTATAAAAGGCTCGCAAAGTTAAACATTCTCTGTGAGATGTTTTATGCTGTTAAATTCTTCTTAATAAATAGTTAATTAACAAATAGGTGTACTTCTTTAACAAAACGCTAACACTTGTGATTGTTATTTGTCAATACCTTGAGGTACAAACTAAACATAATCAAAAATGAAAAACAACAAACTTACAACATTTTGTATGCTACTGTTACTTACTTTTAGTTTCAGTACTTATGCTCAATTAAACACACCACGTGGTAGTCAGCAAGCAACTGTATCGCAGCGCGTAGGTGTTTCTGATGTTTCAATAACTTACTCAAGACCAAGCGTAAATGGTCGAGAAGTCTGGGGAAAATTAGTGCCTTATGGTATGAATAACCTCGGTTTCGGTACTGCAACTGATGCGCCGTGGCGTGCTGGTGCTAATGAAAATACTACCATTACTTTTTCGCATGATGCTAAAGTTGAAGGTAAACCTATAAAGGCAGGAACTTACGGTTTGCATTTAGATGTGAGAGCTGATAACACTGCTACTCTCATTTTATCACATGATGCAAACGCATGGGGGAGTTTTTTCTATGATGAAAGTAAAGACGCTTTAAGAGCAGATATAAAAACCACTACTGTTCCTCATCACGAATTACTATCTTTTGAATTCAATAATGTAGATGCAACTTCTGCAACAGCTATGTTAGCATGGGAGAAAAAAGGATTTCCTTTTAATGTTTCTTTTGATGTAACAGAAATAGTACTAAGCGATATTAGAGCTAAGTTTAAAGGGCAAGACGGCTTTCAGCGTCAAAATTGGGAGCAAGCAGCACGTTTTTCGTTAAACAACGGTGGTAATCTTAATGAGGCCTTAGGTTGGGTGGATTCGGCTATAGCTGGACAATTTTTTAGCCAAAAAACGTTTAATAACGTTGCGCTTAAAGGACAAATACTAAATAAATTAGGAAAGACAGATGAATATGCTGCATTAATGGATGAAGCTTCGGGTATGGCAAATACTGCTCAGCTAAATACCTTAGGTTATCAAATGATTGCAGCAAAAGATTTTGACCGAGCTTTAAAGTATTTTAAATTGAATGTAGCCAATAATCCAACTAACGCTAATGTGTATGATAGTTTAGGAGAGTGTTATAAAAACATGGGAGATAAAAAGAATGCAATTAAAAACTTAAAAAAATCGTTATCACTTAATCCACCTGCCAATGTAAAAGCAAATTCAGAAAAGCTTTTAAAGGAAATGGGTGTAATGTAAAAGTCATCAATCAAACTATTATCAGTTGTTAAAACTCAATCAGAAATGGTTGAGTTTTTTTATCCATGAATACTTTCAGATTTTCCATAGCTTTTAATAATTTCACTTTCAAATGCGACTAGTTCTTTCCAGCGTTTATCAACATCAATGCCTTTTCCATATTTTCGTGCGAAACCAATAAAAGTAGTATAATGACCAGCTTCGCTAACCATTAAATCGTGATAGAATTTTGAAAGCTCCGGGTCTTTTAGTTTCTCTGATAATAATTTGAAGCGTTCGCAGCTTCTAGCTTCAATCATGGCGGAAAACAAAAGTCTATCTACCATGCTTTGTAGCCTATTACCACCTTTGTTCATAAATTTGTAAAGTTCAATCACGTAACTGTCTTTACGCTCTCTACCTAGCTTGTATCCGCGTTTTTTAATGATCTCATGTACCATTTGGAAGTGTTCTAATTCTTCTTGAGCTAAAAGAAGTAAGTCTGTTACTAAGTCTGTATATTCAGAATTTAAAGTAATAATAGTTATAGCATTTGTGGCAGCTTTTTGTTCACACCATGCATGATCGGTTAGTATCTCTTCAATGTTTGATTCTACAATGTTTACCCAACGCGGATCAGTTTCTAGTATTAGATGAAGCATTTATTTATTTTTGGATAAAGATATTACTATAACTTAAATGTTAACCAATTATAAGAATTAAATAAAGGGTTATCAACAGTTTCTATTAAATAGACCATCAACCTATATTGTAATATAAGCAGTTTCAAATATGTTACTTCTATTATTTTTTCTGCTTATTATGAGATGTAACATCGTCCAAAAACTCTAAAACCACATTCCAGTTTTTTTGTACATCATTTTCAACTCGTTCTTTTACTAACATTGAAGATCCATGAATTCCATGTTTGGCAATGTAGGTTTGATGATGATATTTTTTAGCTATTTTAAATTGTTCTTTAGAGCTCTCTCTTTCCATTTCTTGCTTTGGTCTTAAAAGTAATAATGGGATATTTATATGCTCTAAATACTGATTTGGATGACAGTCTTTAACAGCATTTCCTGTTGAAGGAGAAAAAGCTAATAAAGCCGTAATATCGTTTTGACGTTTGCTTGTAAGTTGAATGGCTAAAGCTGCACCATAACTGCTTCCCCATAAAATTCTTTTACCATTGTAATTGTTTTTAATTAAATAATCTAGCGTAGTTTCTAAATCTGGATATGCGTCGCAATAAGTGAAGCTATTTGCACCTAGTTTAGAAATAGTTCTATTATAGCCACCATAATATGATGAGCCACCAACTCTTTGGTCAATAGCCATAATATTGTATCCTTTATTAAGTAATTTAGGAGTTATTGAGTGGTATTCACCTTTTGCATTTGAACCTCCCTGATGGAACATTATAATAGTTGGACTTTCTTTATTGATTGTATATAAATCTCCATATACTACTACGCTATCCTTGGTCGTCATTGTAACCTCTTTGTAGCTTATTTTGGAATACTTTCTTTGATGTGTTAAAGCCCAATCTTTACCATAATTGGTTGATAAATAAGATGAAAATTCAAAAGTATTAGTATCAGTAAAGGACATAATGTATTTTGATTGTAGCTTTTTAACATCTTTATTTCTATACCAATAGGTGGTTAATTCATTATTATTAATTGTTCCATTTAAAGTTGAAAATGATCCATGTTCAGAATCTAATGCTAACATTTCTACATTAGTTGAATCTAATCCAGTAATAAAAACTTCTCTAGCGTAATTTTTGCCTTTGTAAACTCCTTTGTAAGACTCTTTGATGCCGCAGCCTTCAATGGAGCTTGTGATTACTGAAGTGCCGTAATTATTTTCATATACACCAGGCGATGTGCGATCTTTAGTTATCACATGCCATTTACCAATGGTTTGTTTAAGAAAACTATAAGCCTCGTTTTTACAACTATAGGTGTTTTCTTGAGAATGTGCTGTGCTGAAAAATAATAATAAGGCAATAAAATTACATTTATATACTAACTTTAAGAGTTTCATGGTGAGTTTGTATTAGTTAATGTTAGGATAACATTAAAGGTATAAGGAAAGTTTAGTTTCAAAAACTGTTTTACAGAACTTTAACAAAAATGAATGTTAAAAAGTGTGACACCTTTAAAAACTAGATGTTTAACTAATATAATTCCAAATATTCTTGTATTTACCTAGTTGTCTATAGGTGTTTAAGATAATATGATTTTCTTGCTTTGATAAAGCAGGGTCGTTTTGAAGAATCTTTTTCGCATAAAATCGAGCACTTTGCAAAATATCATTATCCTTAATAATATCTGCTATTTTTAAATTTAAAACACCACTTTGCTGAGTTCCCATAATATCTCCAGGACCACGTAAACGTAAATCTACTTCGGCAATTTCAAAACCATCATTGGTTTTAACCATGGTTTCTAAACGTGTTTTGCTATCATTGCTAAGTTTATGGCTAGTCATTAAAATACAATAGCTTTGTTCGGCACCACGACCAACTCGACCTCGCAATTGGTGTAGTTGAGATAATCCAAAGCGTTCTGCGCTTTCTATAATCATAACCGAAGCATTTGGTACGTTTACACCAACCTCAATAACTGTAGTTGCAACCATAATTTGCGTTTCGCCTTTAATAAAACGTTGCATTTCGTAATCTTTGTCTGTAGGCTTCATTTTTCCATGAACTATAGATATTTGATATTCCGGCATTGGGAAATCTCTTGAGATACTTTCGTAGCCATCCATTAAATCTTTATAGTCCATAGCAGAACTTTCTTTAATTAAAGGATACACAATATAAACCTGTCTACTTTTATCTATTTCATCGCGAATAAATCGAAATACATTCAGCCGGTTTTTATCATACCGATGTACCGTTTTTATGGGTTGTCGTCCAGGAGGTAATTCGTCAATTATTGAGATATCTAAATCGCCATAAACAGACATTGCTAATGTTCTAGGAATTGGTGTTGCAGTCATCACTAAAACGTGTGGAGGAGAGGTGTTTTTCTTCCATAATTTTGATCGTTGCGCAACTCCAAATCGGTGTTGTTCATCTATAATTGCTAGCCCCAAATTCTTGAATTTCACCTTGTCTTCAAGCAGTGCATGTGTGCCAATTAGTATTTGTAATTCGCCATTTTCTAAAGATTCATGGATTTCTCTTCTTTTTGAAGTTTTAGTTGAACCAGTTAATAGTTTAATTCTGATATTCAGATTATTACATAGTTCACTTAAACCATTATAATGTTGGACTGACAAAATTTCAGTCGGCGCCATTAAACAGGCTTGAAAATCGTTGTCAAGTGCTATTAACATTGACATAAGCGCTACTATGGTTTTTCCAGAACCTACATCGCCTTGTAAAAGCCGATTCATTTGTGCATTACTGCCTAAGTCGGCACGAATTTCTTTTAAAACACGTTTTTGTGCATTGGTTAATTCGAAGGGTAAATGGTCTTTAAAAAAATGATTGAAATTATCTCCTACTTTTTCAAAAGGAAAACCTTTAATTTTTGATTTATGAATTAAATTTTTTAAAATCAATTGCAACTGAATGTAAAATAATTCTTCAAATTTTAATCGATATTGCGCCTTAGAAAGTAGCTTTTGATTCTTCGGAAAATGAACATTAAAAAGCGCCTCTTTTTTATTAATTAATTTTAATTCTGAAAGTAAATTTTCTGATAGGGTTTCGGTAAATTTTCCACCAGTTTCAATAAACAGTTGTTGGATGATTTTGCTAACCACACGATTGCTAATGCCTTTATTTGATAATTTTTCGGTAGAAGGATAAATAGCTTGGATTCCAGAACGCAGATTCTTTTCATGTTCTTCCAGAAGTTCTAAATCTGGATGTGCCATATTAAATTTACCACTAAACCAATTGGTTTTTCCAAAAGCTACGTATGGTTTATTCAGTTTTAAATTTTCTCTTATCCATTTTTGTCCTCTAAACCAAACAAGTTCCATAGTGCCAGTTTCGTCTTGAAAAGTTGCCACCAGTCGCTTTCCGCGTTTTTGAGCCACCTCTTTGAAGCCTGTTATGTTGCCAATAATTTGTACATCAGCATTATTACGCTGCAATTCATTTATTTTATAATAACGTGTTCTGTCTATATATCTGTTGGGAAATAAATTGATTAAATCTTGATAAGTGTGAATACCAAGCTCCTTGCGCAATAAATCTGCACGATTAGGACCAACACCTTTTAGGTAGTCTATGGGAGTTTGGAGGTTTACACTCATAAAAGCGAATTTAGTGTATTTCAATTAAGATTAAAAGTGCTATTTTGGTCTGATACTTGTTGTAGTTTAAATATGAAAGATTTAGTGCTTCTTTATTTGTTGTTTGTGAGTTGTTTTGGGTTTTCTCAACAAACTGATTATGTTGATTTTAAAACAGCTAAAGCAAACATAATTTTTCGTGATTTAGTAAAAAATGAAATAGAAGGATTAATTACTTATGAGTTTGAAATTTTAAAAGATGTCGATTCTGTTTTTGTAGATGCCAAAAATTTTGGAAAAATCAAGTACAAATTAGATGATCAATTTGAAGATAGTTTATATAATGGAAATCAGCTTGTTATAAAGCATCCTTTTAAAGCTAGTAGTAAGCATAAGGTTGATATTGTTTGGAGTACAATTCCTAAAAAAACAATGTATTTTATTGATTGGAGAAATTCTTCTACAAACACAAGACAAATTTGGACTCAAGGTCAAGGTAAATACACAAGTAATTGGATGCCTAGTTTTGATGATATGAATGAAAAAGTCGAGTTCGATTTAAACGTGATTTTCAGAAAAAACTATGAGGTGATTAGTAACGGAAAATTAGTTGATAAAAAGCTATATCCAAATCTAACTGAATGGAGTTATGATATGCAAAAACCCATGTCCAGCTACCTGGTTGCTTTAGTAATTGGAAAGTATGATAAAAAAGTAGAGTACTCAAAAAGAGGTATTCCTTTAGAAATGTACTATTATCCTGAGGATTCATTAAAAGTTGAACCAACATACCGCTATACTAAACAAATGTTTGATTTTCTTGAGGAAGAAATTGGTGTTCCGTATCCGTGGCAAAATTATAAGCAAGTGCCTGTAAAAGATTTTTTGTATGCGGGAATGGAAAATACAAGTACGACTATTTTTTCAGATGCATTCGTTGTTGATTCTATTGGTTTTGTGGATAAAAATTATGTTAACGTAAATGCTCACGAATTGGCGCATCAATGGTTTGGAGATTTAGTTACAGAAACCTCAGGAACACACCATTGGTTGCAAGAAGGCTTTGCTACGTATTACGCCTTATTAGCAGAGCGCGATATTTTTGGAGAGGATTACTACTATTGGCGATTATATGAATACGCTCAAGAGTTGTTAGATCAAGAGAGAAGAGGGGCTAGTACATCGCTTTTAAATCCAAAATCGAGTAGTACAACATTTTATAAAAAAGGCTGTTTAGTATTGCATGCTTTGCGTGATGAAGTTGGTGATAAAGCTTTTAGAGTTTCAGTTAAAAACTATTTAGAAAAGCATCAATTTAAAAATGTTGAAACGGATGATTTTATATTAGAAGTTGAAAAGGTTTCAAATAAAGATTTAAGTCAATTTGTAAAAGAATGGTTGATTGAAGATAAATTTAATTATGAAAAAGTTGAAGAAATATTATATTTAAGTTCAACATTTATAAAACAATATGTTCAAATAGATTGTGAAAATTATACTTCTAAATGTAAAGACTATTTAGGTTCATGGATTTCAGACGAAGCTAAAATTAAAGTGATTAACCAAATACCAGAACGGATAGTAAAAGAAGATTTTAAAAACAGTATAAAAGTGCGTCAAGCAATTGCTAAATCTTTATCAAAAATCCCTTTAGAGTTAAAAGATGATTACGAAACTCTTTTAGATGATAAATCATATATAACTATTGAAGCGGCTCTGTTTGGATTGTGGAACAATTTTCCTGATGAGCAAAGTAAATATTTAGAAAAAACAAAGAGTATTCAAGGGTTTAATGATAAAAGCACTAGAATACTTTGGTTGACATTGGCGCTCATTACTGATGATTTTGAGCCTGAAAACGAAACGCTTTATTTTAATGAGTTAGAAAACTATACAAGCCCTAAATACGGTTTCGAAATCCGACAAAATGCATTTAGTTATCTGGCATGGATAAGCTCATGCGGGACTAAGTGTCAAGAAAATTTAAAACAAGCAACAAAGCATCATAATTGGCGATTTAAAAAATTTGCAAAAGAGCTGTTAAAAAATATAAATTAATGAGAGCATTAGTAATTTCAGGAGGAGGTAGTAAAGGTGCTTATGCAGGCGGTGTTGCACAATACTTAATGCAGGAAGAAGGTGTAGATTATGATATGTTTTTAGGTACATCTACGGGTAGTTTGCTTGTTCCTCATCTAGCCGCTGGTAAAATTGATAAGATTCATCAAGTGTTTACTAATGTTAATCAAGGTAATATATTTAGTGTCAACCCATTTGTAATACGTAAAAAGGGGAATAGAGAATTTGTTTCTATTGACTTTATAAATACCATTTGGCAATTTGTTAAAATGAAAAGAACTTTTGGTGAAAGTAAATCGCTTAGGCGTCATATAAAGAAACACTTCACTTTTGAGGAGTATAATTTAATTAAAGAAACCAAGGATGATGTTGTAGTTACGGTTTCTAATCTCTCTAAAAACAGAGTAGAATATAAGTCAATAAAAGATTTTAGTTATGATGAGTTTTGTGATTGGATATGGATTTCTTGTAATTATATACCTTTCATGTCTTTGGTAAAAAAGGATGGTTTTGAGTATGCTGATGGTGGTTTGGGTTGTGTGGTTCCTATAAGAGAGGCAATTCAAAGAGGGGCAACCGAAATTGATGCTGTGATTTTAGAATCAGAAAATATGGCGTACAATAAAGTGTTAGGTAAAAACCCATTTTCTTTAATGATTAATTTGTTTGGGCATTTACTTGATCAAGTTGAGCGTAGTGATATAGTTATTGGAAAGTTGGCTGCAAAAAATAAAAATGTAAAGCTTAATTTGTATTATACACCATCTAAGCTTACTGAAAACTCATTGATTTTCAATAAAAAACTCATGACTACTTGGTGGCAACAAGGATATTATTATGCTAAGCAAAAGTGTATGGAGGCACGTTCAAACGAGTTGAGAGCAGAGTAGTAGTTTACCATAGATCAGAGATCTCTTCTTTTATAAAAGATAAGGCAGCATCGCTTGGTGCTCTGCGTTCCATCATTTCGGTTAAAACTACTTCTCTCAGTTTATCAGCTGTATCTGTTTTTTCGAGCATACTAGCTTTTCTTATCAATTGAATAGTTGCATTTTTTGCAGCAGATATTATGCTCCAGCATTTTTCGCTTATATAGATTTGTTGTGACAAATTATGCTCCATTTCCTGTTCAATATTTTGTATAAGTAAACGTTCATAATCATCTTTATTTGAAGATATTGGAGTCACTCTAATCATTAATTTGTTTGGAGAAATTCTTTCTAAAAATAATGCAAGCCTTTCATAAGCTTGAAGACGCAACGGCATTGCAGAAACTTGTAAATCCTTTTTTAATAAATAGCGTCTTCTGCCATCTTCGTTTTTTGTATGTTCTTTAAAGAAATAGTATGCAATAATTCCAACGATTAAAGAGGGAATTGTGAATAAAAATAAATCTATAATTCTTTCTGCGTCCATGGTTTTTTTTAATTAGTTTGAGGAGAAGCTTTTAATTGTCCGCCCAAATATAAACAATCTTTTAAATTTTGCATACTAGTAAATGGTACATGCGATTTCTCATACATGTATGTTCTATTCAATTCTTTTGATAGGTTATGATCATCTACATTAATTTCAATATCACTCATTTTAAATTGACAAGGATGTTCATATCCTGCAGCATGAGTAATTTCCACTAATTCTTTCCTAAACGTTTTAAAGTATTGTGCTAATCGTTCAGATTTTAAAGTAGGATCTATACCATTTTGCAACCATTTGCTTTGCGTAGCAACCCCACTAGGGCAGCGGTTAGTATGACATATTTGAGCTTGAATACACCCAATACTCATCATGGCTTCTCTTGCTACATTAATGCAATCTGCACCCATAGCAAATGCCATAGCTGCTTTCGCAGGAAAGCCTAATTTACCACTACCAATAAATACGATACGCTCTGATAATCCTTTGTATTTAAATAATTTATATAAGTCGCTAAATCCATAAACCCAAGGCAATGAAACATGGTCTGCAAAACTTGGTGGAGCCGCTCCAGTTCCGCCTTCGCCACCATCCACTGTAATAAAATCAGGACCATTACCAGTTTTCAGCATAATATCTGCGAGTTCTTCCCATTGTTCTAGTTTACCTATGGCAGCTTTAATGCCAACAGGCAATCCAGTGGCTTCTGCAATTTTTTCTATGAAATCAACCATCTCTGGTACGTTAGAAAACGCTTTATGATTAGGTGGCGATAATACATCTTTACCTATCTCTACACCTCTAATCTCTGCAATTTGTTTGGTTATTTTTGCCCCAGGTAAAACCCCACCTTTTCCAGGTTTAGCACCTTGAGATAGTTTTACTTCTATAGCACGAATAAATGGGTTGTTTTCAACTAATTTTATCATTTTTCCCATGGAAAAACCACCATCTTCAGCGCGTACTCCAAAATAGCCTGTTCCAAAATGAAAAACGACATCGCCGCCATTGCTGTGGTAAGGAGATAATCCACCTTCTCCAGTATTATGATAAGCCCCTGCAATTTTAACGCCTTTGTTTAAAGATTCAACTGCTTTGGCGGAAAGAGAACCAAAGCTCATAGCCGACACATTTATAACCGATGCTGGACGGTATGGTCGCTTCCTTTTGTTAAATTCACCCATAACCTTAGCACAAGGTAAAAAGGTTTTATCTAGCTTATTAGGATGATTTTTGTCTATTTTAAATGGCATCATTGCATTATTAATAAAAATATGTTGATGCTCATAAATATCTCTATCTGTACCAAAACCTTCGTAATTATTTTCCTTTTTAGCTGATGCATAAATCCATCCTCTTTCTATGCGGTTAAAAGGTAATTCTTCTCTGTTATTTGCAACAAAGTATTGACGCATTTCAGGGCCGATGCTTTCAAATAAATAGCGTAAATGACCAATAATGGGAAAATTGTGACTTATGGTGTGCTTTTTTTGAAAAAATATATCGCGAATTGCTACTAAAAGTAACCCAATTAAAATCCAGCCCCACCAAGCTATGTTTGATAAAAAATCTAATACAAAGTCCATTCTAATTATTTAAGTAGTCAAAGGTAATATTAGTTAGTGTTTTTACACCTAAAAGCATACCGCTTTCATCAATTTTAAAATCGGGTGTATGATGCGGAAATGCTTCTTTATTTCCTGGGGTCATGCCTCCCAAAAAGAAATAAAAACCGGGAATAATTTCTTGAAAATATGAAAAATCTTCACCGCCAGTAGTCGCTTTTCTTAAGCGGACATTTTTTATTCCTGCAACTTTTTGCAAAGTAGGTAGCATTTCATCAACTAAATCGGAATCGTTATAAGTTATTGCTGTGTTATTTTGAAAACTAATAGTTGCTTCACCTCCATAAGCCTTTGCTAGGGTAGTAACCATTTCGGTCATTCGCTTTTCAATATGAGCTTTCATTTTAGGATCTAAAGTTCTAACAGTTCCTATAAGCTCTGCACTTTCAGGGATAATATTAAAGCGCGTACCAGCTGTAATTTTACCAACGGTAATAACAGCTGCTTCATCAACTAATTTAGATTCTCGACTAATAATAGTTTGTAATCCATCTATAATTTTTGCAGAAATTAAAATAGGATCGACTCCTTGCCAAGGTCTGCCTCCATGAGTTTGCTTTCCTTTTACATTAATTACAAAACGCTCAACTGACGCCATGATACCTCCTTTTTTATAGTGAATGGTACCTACCTCGTAGTTTGAACGAATATGTAATCCGAAAATAGCATCTACTTTTGGGTTTTCTAAAACACCTTCTTTAATCATTAATTTTGCTCCACCTTCTTCTCCTGGTAGAGGACCTTCTTCTGCTGGCTGAAAAATGAATTTTACAGTGCCTTTAATTTTGTCTTTATTTTTTGTTAGAATTTCTGCTACACCCATTAAAATAGCTGTGTGTGTATCGTGGCCGCAAGCATGCATCACACCCGTTTCTGTGTTTAAAAAGATGGTTTTCACTTCAGATTTATAAGGTAAATCATTTCTTTCTGTTACAGGTAGTGCATCAATATCAGCACGTAAAGCAATCACTTTTCCTGGTGATTTCCCCCTTAAAATAGCAACAACACCCGTATGTGCAACTCCAGTTTTAACTTCTAATCCTAAGTCTTTTAAATGTTTAGCAATGGTTTCAGCTGTTTTAAACTCTCTGTTTGAAAGTTCTGGGTTTTGATGAAAATGTCTACGCCATTCAATTACTTTTTCTTCAATATCTATAAATTGTTGTTCTAAATTGTCTTGTGAGTAAGTATTTGATATGCTAAAGCATATAAAAAAAAAGAAGAGGTATTTCATACTAAAAATTAAAAGAGTTCATTTTTATGAAGCTAAAGATATTCAAATTTTTATAAAAGATGATGCTGAGATTAATTGTTTATAATTATTAATAATTCCGCTTAATTAAACGCATAACATTGGTTATTTTCACATCTTAAAATGAAAATGATTTGGAGAAGTATTTAAGTCAGTTAAACGATGCACAATTAGAGCCAACAATAGAAATTGATGGACCTATGATTGTTATTGCTGGCGCAGGTTCTGGAAAAACACGAGTGCTAACTTATCGTATTGCTTATATGATGAGTAAAGGGATAGATCCTTTTAATATATTATCGCTAACGTTTACCAACAAAGCGGCACGTGAAATGAAAGATCGTATTGCAACTATTGTTGGTGCTAGTGAAGCGAAGAATTTATGGATGGGAACGTTTCACTCGGTTTTTGCAAAAATTTTACGTATTGAAGCTGATAGATTAGGGTACCCTAGTAATTTTACAATTTATGATACGCAGGACTCTGATAGATTGATTGCATCTATTATTAAAGAAATGAGTCTTGATAAAGACATTTATAAATATAAGCAAGTACGTTCTAGAATTTCATCTTATAAAAATAGTTTGATTACTGTGCGTGCTTATTTTCAAAACCCAGAGCTTAAAGAAGCTGATGCTATGGCACGCAGACCACGAATGGGAGACATTTATAAAGAATATGTTGAGCGCTGTTTTAAAGCTGGCGCTATGGATTTTGATGATTTATTATTGAAAACTAATGAGCTGTTAACGCGTTTTCCTGAAGTTTTAGCAAAATACCAAAACCGTTTTAAATATATTTTAGTTGATGAGTATCAAGATACAAATCATTCGCAATATTTAATTGTGAGAGCCTTGTCTGATAAGTTTCAAAATATCTGTGTAGTAGGTGATGATGCGCAAAGTATTTATGCATTCCGTGGAGCAAATATTAATAATATATTAAATTTTCAGAAAGATTACGATGATGTAAAAGTATTTAGATTAGAGCAAAATTATCGTTCAACAAAAAATATTGTTAACGCAGCAAATTCAATCATCGATAAAAACCAAACGAAACTTGATAAAATTGTTTGGACAGCTAATGATGAAGGAGATAAAATAAAAGTAAATAGATCGTTAACAGATGGTGACGAAGGGCGTTATGTGGCGAGTACTATTTGGGAAAGCAAAATGAATCATCAATTAAAGAACAGTGATTTTGCCATTTTATACAGAACCAATGCACAGTCGCGTGCTATTGAAGATGCATTAAGAAAACGAGATATTAAATATCGAATTTATGGCGGACTTTCATTTTATCAGCGAAAAGAAATAAAAGATGTGCTATCGTATTTACGACTTATAATAAATCCTGCCGATGAAGAAGCTTTAAAACGTGTTATTAATTTTCCACCTCGTGGTATTGGACAAACAACTGTTGACAAATTAATTGTTTCTGCAAATGGTTATAACCGAACCATTTTTGAAGTGATGAAACACATTGATAAAACAGATGTAAAAGTTAATTCGGGCACAAAAACCAAGCTTCAAAACTTTGTAACGCTTATAGAGAGTTTCCAAGTGTTAAATCAAACCGCTGATGTTTTTGAATTGGCTGAGCATGTAACCAGAACTAGCGGTTTAATAAAAGAATTTAATAAGGACGGAACGCCAGAAGGTGTTACCAGAATGGAAAATATTGAGGAGCTTTTAAACGGTATGAAAGATTTTGTTGAAGGACAAAAAGAAATTGCCGATACTACAGGCTCTTTAGCAGAATTTTTAGAGGATGTTGCTTTGGCAACAGATTTGGATGCCGATAAAGGCGATGCAGATCATGTGGCATTAATGACGATACATTTAGCAAAAGGATTGGAGTTTCCGTATGTTTTTATTGTTGGTTTAGAAGAAGATTTATTTCCTAGCGCTATGAGTATGAATACACGTAGCGAGCTAGAGGAGGAGCGACGCTTGTTTTATGTGGCTTTAACCCGAGCTGAAAAACAAGCTTATTTAACCTATGCGTTATCGCGTTACCGCTGGGGGAAATTAATTGATTCTGAACCTAGTCGTTTTATTGAAGAAATTGATGAACAGTATTTAGACATTGTTACACCCATTGAAGAACGTCGATTTAACCCGATGCTTGATGCTGATATTTTTGGAGATGTTGAACCTAATAAAATTAGATACAAGCCTGCAAAACAACCCGTATTGAAAAAGGGAGGCACAAAGAAATCTCCAGAGAAGTTTAAGGTTACTACGCCTAAAAACTTGAAACCTGTTGCTAAAACAAGTGGAAATACTAATTTATTCGACAGTAAATTGGTTGTTGGAAATATTGTGAAGCATATTAGATTTGGTACTGGAGAAGTTATGAAAATTGAAGGCGCTGGAGCAGATATTAAAGCAGAAATTAATTTTCAGCATGGTGGCGTTAAAAAGTTATTATTGCGTTTTGCTAAGCTGGAAGTTGTTGGGTAATTAGTAGGGCAATTAATTTATTTTGAGATTATTTCAAGGAGAATACTGGAGTAATCAAACAAAAATTATGTGTTATCAAAAATTATTTATTAATATATGCTAGAGGTTTTTATTTTAGCACTATACATTTCGTACCCCATTTTATAACTTCAAACCTTCTTTTTTTTCGAATTGATTCATTCTTTTTCCATGGCCATTTAGTAGATTCGAAATCAACTATAAGTATATTGTTTGTTAATTCTATAGTATGTACCTGTTTAATTGATTCACCAACAGGACAGGACATGTTATTTGTATAAGTTATTTCTCCATTTTCATTGAAACTAATTCTTTCTCCATATAGCTCCCTTTTATTTTGTTTGAGAATCTTAATTTCATATTCTCCATCATGATTTATTTTTGTCTTTTTTCTTGGCAATAAAACAACTGTATCTTTGTCAAACCATTGTAATGTATACCAATCATTTTCTTTTAAAATTTTCAAAGAGTCCACTTCTTGGGACTGACATAATAAAGAAATAAAAAAAAGAATAAATGTTACTTTTCTCATTGATAGATTTTATGTTTTTTTTAATTAGCTATACTAATGATTAAGCTTGCTTCAGAAGTAGTAATGAATATGAAAAATTAAATAGCTATTATGAAACATTACTTAATCATACAAACCGAGTTAACATGTCCATTATCATCATATTCTTTTACAGAGTTATGTGGATCTAAAACCCACTTTCCATCTACAATAAATTTGTAGTGGTGTTTGCCTCCAGAAAGTGGTATAACATATTTCCAGCCGTAATCCATTTTACGCATAACGTAGTCATGTTCATTCCAATTATTAAATGTGCCAGAAAGCACCACTTTTTGTGCATCAGTGTATCCTCTAAGCTTGAATGCTGTGTATTCCTTGATATCTATTAATGAATTGTATTCCTTAAATTCATTCTTTACTTTATGAATATTGTTTGGGTCTTCCATCCATTTACCATCTACAATAAAGCGATATTCATACACTCCGGGTTTTATTTTCAATGTGAGCTCCCAACCATCGCCTACCTTCTCCATTTTAAATAAATTTTCATTCCATTTATTAAAAGAACCTGCAACAATAACTTTTTGAGCATCGGTGAATCCCTTTAATTTAAAATGCGCATTACCTTTCTCATTTGGATGTGCTAAATACATTTTTAAATTATATACACCACGTAATTTTTTACCATCTTTTGTAGCTTTAGCAATATTGCCGTCTTTTTTTGATGGTTCTGCCCAAAAGGAATTGTTGATTACAAACTTAAATTCCCATGAGAATTCATCAGTAAAATCATGGATGTTTTTTTTGAGTTCGTATCTATCAACTCCAACTTTGGTCATATACCATTTGTTTTTTGACCAATTATTAAACTCACCAGAGACTACTACATTTTCAATATCAAAATCATCAAAATCGTACTTGTCTCCATCAAAATCATGAGTAGCTTTTGCATAATCGTTTCTATCAAAAGAAAACACAATGGTATCGCCTTCAATTCTATACCCCTTAAAATCATCTTTTTGGGCATAAGAATTTAAGCTTATAAAAGCAAAAACTGTAATGGTTATATGTTTTAATAAATATTTCACTGTCTTCTTAATGGGTAATCTACAAAGTACAAAGTTTCTTTTTGATAATTAATAATGGTTCTTTTTTGCGCAAAAAACTCATAACCAAAAACACCATCTAAATCGGTACCAAAAGCTTCATTCATTTTATTTAAGTTTGTTAGCACAGTAAGCATAGGTCCAAAGTAAACAGTTTCTTTTAATTTAACGCGATGCAATTTTCCTGCCAAAACTTCAATCTTCTTATTACTAGCTCCAATTAGTGTTAATCGCTTTTTAGGAATGAAATATTTTAGCACTTTTTTGTTAACGTTTTTGCTTATTTGGTTAAATTCTGCTGCAGTATCAAGCCCAAATTTAAGCTTTTGATTGTTTATAGTACTATTTAAAACAATGGTATGTTTTTTAAGTTTAAAATCAATGCTATCAACTATCTTTTCAAGATATACATGCTTGTCTAACTTGTTTCCAAAAGCGTCTACTTTTGTTAGAGTAATTTGATTTAAGTGCATATCTATAAAGATTTCGTAATCTTTTAATATGTTGTAACCTATGATGCCTAGAAGCTTTATTTTTTTGCTGTTTTCTATATGTGATAAATCTATAACATCAGAACTTTTGTTTTCCAACCTAAAGCTTTGTAAAACAAATTCTTTTACTTGTTTTTCGTAGGTATAATCAATGGCTTGTAAAACACCTGAAGTTTCTTTGTATTTGGTATTATTTGCATACATATTTGGGAAATGTCCACTATTCAATATTAAAGTTTCAGATCCTGTATCAATAATAAAGTTTCCTTTTTTATTTAATAATTCTGCTTCGACCACAATTAAATGATCGACTAACTTAAAAGGTATTCTACTAGTGTATTCGTTTACAATTTCGGCTTCAGGAAAGAGAATATTTTTTTTAATATCATTAGTTGCATGAACCAAATGAATATTAAGAGTAAAAACTAGTATAAAGAATAGAAGCCTTGGCATATTATTAAGACTAAAATAATTACAAAATGTTACAAAATTTATGCTATAAATGGTTATTTATGAAAACTTTAAGTTTTTGCCATGTATCTAATAATTCTAGACCAACCCAACCGTGTCCAGCATTAGGATAAAGTGTAAATTCATGGACAACGTTTAAGCTTTGGAGTTTATCTCTCATATCTGTTCCTTGTGTAGTTGGAATTAATGGATCTTTCCCGCCATAAAACAGAATAGTTGGAGGCGAGGTAGTTTTAACTTGATGATAAGGACTTACTTCTTCTAAAAAAGTAGTTGTTGCATTTTCTCCATATAAATTGAGTAAGCCTTGTAATGCAGGACTTGTGTTATTTAAATATGCAGGGTCAGTAAAATTCGTTGGACCTACAATACTACATACCATATTTACATTATTATTATTAGTGTCAAACGCATAACTCCAAAGCATAGATAAGTGTGCGCCTGCGCTCGTACCAATAAACCCGATGGTATTAGAAATGGAGTATTTCAATTTATTATCATTTAAAAAACTAATAATATTTGTAATATCATCAATTTGCATGGGATAAGGTTTATTATTATTGTCTGCTAACCTGTAATTAATATTTACAATAGCCAAATCAGGAAAATCTTGACGTAATAAATCTTTTATAGGGTTCATATCAGCTTTGTCTCCAGAGGTCCACCCACCTCCATGTACTAAAACCATTACTTTGGTACTAGTGGTTCTGTTTGCTGGTAAATACAAATCGAATTTTTGATCGGTGTCTTCGCCATAAGAAATATTTAATTCTTGGTAGTATCTTGTTGGGTCAATTCCAACGTTATTTTCTTCGTTTGCTTTCTCATTTGAACAATTAAAAAACACCAAAGCAAAAACAAAAATTAAGAAATTTGTTTTTTTAAGTTTCATTTTAAAAATAATATCTACTTTGTAAACGCATTTACAAGATAGTTATTATGGCTGAGTTTTTAAGAATATATGAAGAAAACCCCAATCCCATTGCGATTGAAAATGTGGTTGCTATTCTAAAGCGAGGAGGTATAATTATATATCCAACAGATTCTGTTTATGGTTTAGGGTGTGATATTACTAACATAAAGGCTTTAGAGCGTATTGCAAAAATCAAGCAAGTAAAACTTGAAAAAGCCAACTTTTCGTTTGTTTGTCATGATTTAAGCAATTTAAGTGACTATGTTAAACAAATAGATACATCAACATTTAAAATTTTAAAGCGAGCACTCCCTGGGGCTTATACATTTATTCTTCCTGGAGCTAAAACATTACCAAACCCTTTTAAAAAGCGTAAAACAGTTGGTATTCGTGTACCAAATAATAACATAGCTTTAGATATTGTTAAACAATTGGGGAATCCAATAATATCAACCTCAATACATGATGAAGATGAAGTTTTAGAATACACTACCGATCCAGAATTGATATTAGAAAAATGGGGAGATAAGGTAGATTTAGTTATTGATGGTGGCTATGGCGATAATGAACCTTCAACAATTATAGACTTATCTGACGATGAACCTGTTATTATTAGAGAAGGGAAAGGGAGTTTAGAGATTTTCTAATTCCATTAAAAATATAAATTGAATAGATAATAATTTTACAAAGACAATTAATAAATATAACTTTATGAATTTAGCCGAAATTAATAGTGACATTCCTTTATTTGCAAACGACACCATTATTTTTGGCGTTTTAAGTATAACACTTGCATTAATATTTTACACATCAAGTTTACCTCGTTTTAAAAAGTTTTATAATATAGTTCCTGCACTTTTATTATGCTATTTTATTCCATCAGTTTTAAGTTCTGTTGGTTTAATTGCTGATAAATGGATTGACGTTTCGGCTGCTATAGATCATTTAAAATCGCTTTATGGTAATTTAGATGGTGTCACAAATTTAGATACTTTAAAAGATTATGTTTTAGCAAATAAAATTGATGCTTCTGAATATTCAAAGTTTGTTGGTGGCAGTAAATTGTATTATGTAGCCTCAAGGTTTTTATTGCCAGCATCATTGGTGCTTTTAACTATGAGTATCGATTTAAAAGGTGTGTTTAAGCTGGGTTCTAAAGCATTAATTATGTTTTTAACTGCTACAATAGGCGTCATGATTGGTGGGCCATTAGCCATTGTGTTTTTTAACTATGTTGCACCAGATATATTAATTGCAGTAGAAGGGACAGAATTATGGAAAGGTTTATCTACTGTAGCTGGAAGTTGGATTGGTGGTGGCGCTAATCAATTGGCTATGAAAGAGCAATGGGAGGTTAGTGATAGTCTTTTTAGTATCATGGCTGTGGTAGATGTTTTAGTAGCCGAAGTTTGGATGGCCTTTTTGCTTTTAGGAGTGGCAAAATCTGATAGGTTGGATAAGTATTTTAAAGCAGATAATTCTTCAATAAAACAGCTTAAAGATAAGATGGAGAAGTTTAGCTTGGAAACAGCTAGAGTGCCTTCTTTTAACGATTTGATAATACTTTTAGGTATTGGTTTTGGTGTAACTTCAATAGGGCATTTGGTAGGTGATAATTTAGGTGTTTGGATAAAAGAAAATGCGCCGCTTCTTGTTGATTTTGGACTTGGAAGTTCGTTTTTCTGGTTGATTATAACTGCAACAACTATTGGTATTGTTTTATCGTTTACTAAACTTAAAAGTTACGAAGGCGCTGGGGCTAGTAAAATAGGTACTGTTTTTATTTATATTCTTGTTGCATCTATAGGGATGAAAATGAATTTGAATGCTATAGTAGATAATATAAGCTTGTTTGCTATAGGGTTTGTCTGGATGATTATTCATGTGGGCTTATTATTTATTGTTGCCAAAATTATAAAAGCTCCTTATTTCTTTTTAGCAGTGGGCTCTAAAGCCAATATTGGTGGAGCTGCATCTGCACCAGTTGTAGCCGGTGCTTTTCATCCATCGTTAGCGCCTGTTGGTGTCTTATTGGCGGTTTTAGGATATGCTTTAGGAACTTATGGTGCTTTTGCTTGTGCTTTAATGATGAAGTGGGTGAGTTGATTTAATTTGTAGCGAATTGATTTTATCAGAAAAAGCGATAATTTTGTTTAATTGTATATATAAATGGTTAAAACGGATTCATATGCTTGAAAAACATTGCATGTAATTTAACTGAAATAATTGTAACCAACTTTCCATTTTAATCGTCCTAAGTAGAAATATAGCTCTATATTCTTGACTTATTTATGATTAAACTAAAAATTACATGGCGCTACTGTCTAGCTTTTTACTGCATTATCATGCTCTATGTGTCATTGCATGAATTAATTCATCATTTTGCTGGATATTTGATTTGTGGAGATTGGGGAATTAAAACATTCAACTATTTTGAAACTGCCTGTGATAATGAAAAAAAATCTTTCATAGCAACATATATTGGTCCGCTTTTTACTTTCACGATGATGTATTTTGGAATGTATTTATTGAAGAAAGGAAATTCAGATTATAAAAAACATCTTGGTTTTGCAATAATATTTGCACAATTACCATTACAAAGAATGGTTTCGCCTTTTTTTAGAATGAATGACGAATTTTATGCATCCTCCAAATTATTTGGGAATACAGACATTGTATATTGGTCTGTAATATTAATTATTTGGTTAATTTGCATGCCTCCAATTATTAAAGCATTTCAAGCAATTGGAAATAAAAATAGAGTTCTTTGGTTTTTGTTTTACTTAACATTATTTCCATATCTAATATGGGGACCTATTTTTGGCGGACTTGAATATCTTATGGTGGAAAAGAAGTTTTTGGCTCAATCGGTAATAGGCATAGGTTTGTTATTTATCCTAAATGAAATTATTACAATCATAGCTTATTACTATACTAAAAAATATATAAACCCAAATCAAAAGGATTAAAACTGCATACAACAAGGTTTTAGTTAATTACTGACTTCCTTTGGCTCGTTTTCTTTTGCTAACTTAATTCTAGTCAACTCAACTAACCATGAACGAACTCGTTAAACGAACCTTTCAAAAACAAATCACCTTCCAGTTGAAAGCATTAGTTAGCAAATGTGCGCGTTAAGGATTGCAATGGCATCCTTTTTAAAAATAAAAGAAACCAATACATTTTGTAATAAATAAAATTTGGCAGATAGCCACGTCGCTAACTCCTTGCTATGACGTTTTAAAAAGATATAATGGAAAGCCTGACCCGATAGGGTAACGCCATAATACTGAAATAAATTCAGCACAAAGAAAAAGCCCAACCTTTCGATTGAGCTTTTTAATATTATAATTGAAAGCTAATTAGTTTCCACCAGCTTCAAGGTTTTTCATTTCTTTTTCGATCATGTCGTAAAACTGATCGATTTTTGGTAAAATAACAATACGAGTACGTCTGTTTTTTGCTCTGTTTTCAGCAGTGTCATTATCTACTAATGGTACATAGTGACTACGACCTGCAGCAATTAACTGACCTGGATTAACATCAAGTTCTTGCAATACTCTAATGATAGATGTAGAACGTTTTACACTTAAATCCCAGTTATCTAATAAAGGCTCTTTTCTGTAAGACACATTATCTGTATGACCTTCTACCATACACTCGAAATCTGGTTTGCTATTAACAACTTTCGCTACTTTTGCAAGTACATCTTTTGCTTTGCTTGTTACATTATAGCTACCGCTCTTAAATAATAATTTATCAGCAATAGAAATAAATACAACCCCTTTTTCTACGTTTACTTCAATATCTGGGTCGTTAATACCAACTTCTCGTTTTAAACTTGTTACAAGTGCCAGTGTTACACTGTCCTTTTTAGTAATCGCATCTTGTAAACGCGTAATTTTAAGGTCTTTCTCTTTAATACTTTCAAGAGTTTTTTCTACATTACTAGCTCCTTTAGCTGATAATATTTGTAAATTATCATTGCTTTTCCTTAAATCTGCAATTTGCTCTTCTAATGCTGTTGCTCTTGCTGTAACTGAAGCTCTGTCTTCTAAACATGAGTTTAATTTAACAGTAGCGGAGTTTAATAAATCTTGAGTTTCTTTTTGTTTTGCTTCTAAGTCTGTAAACTGTTTTTTTGAAATACATGAACTTAATAGAAAAACTGTAGATAAGCTAAGTAATAAAACTTTTTTCATAATTAAATAATGGATTAGATTCCCTGTTTTTGTTGATATCGACAAAAGTATATAAAAAACCGTTTAATGTGACATTGTTAACAAAACTTTTACTAACTATTTATAAACTTCTATATATTTTTTTATTATTTACGAAATAAGCAAAGACTATAGATGTTTTTTGATAATATTTTATGGTTTGTTTTAGCGCTTTCCTCTGTTTTAATAAATAACCTAGATGTGAATAAAAACTAAAATGAGCTTTAATGATTGCTATAATGTGTTTAAATTTTAGTTCGAACAAAAATTTAATACCTGCAAGACCATCTAAAATTAAACGAATAAATATTAAATATAAAATATTGCCTTTTGCATTTTTTGTTAGTGTGAATAAACTATTTCTAAAATTTAAAAAGGTTTTTTTAGGATTAGTATTACTTAAAGTTGCACCACCAACATGATAAATAGTTGATGTTCCAACATATTTTATGTTGTAGCCTAAGTTTTTGGCTCTCCAGCACAAGTCAATCTCTTCCATGTGTGCAAAAAAGGCTTCATCCAATCCGTTTAATTCTTTAAAAACTTCGCTTCTTATGAATAGGCAAGCACCAGAAGCCCAAAATATTTCTGAAGTATTATCAAATTGTCCAGAATCTTTTTCAATGGTATTAAAAATGCGTCCTCGACAATACGGATAGCCAAATTTATCAATAAATCCACCAGCTGCACCAGCATATTCAAAATGATCTTTCTCTTTAAAATCTAATAATTTTGGTTGAATTATTGCCGTGTTTGATTCCTTCTGAAAGGTTTCAATAATTGGAGCAAGCCAGTTTGCTGTAACTTCTACATCACTGTTTAGCAAACAAAACACATCAGCTTCAATTAATTTTAAGGCATCATTGTAGCCTTTTGCATAACCGCCATTAATTTTATTTTGAATAATCTTAACTGAAGGAAATGTTTCTTTTATAAATTTTACTGAATCATCTGAAGAAGCATTATCTGCCAAATAAATTTCTGAATCTTTTGAAGAATGTTTAATTATTGATGGTAAGAATTGTTCCAATAACTTTTTCCCGTTCCAGTTTAATATGACGATGGCTATTTTCATTGATTATAATCTGGGATTTCTTTTAAAAAATTATAACACTCATTATCAAAATCCATTTGGCAATAATAATGATTTAATCCGTTTGTTACCATTAAATAGTTTGCATTTAGCACCAAATTATATTGTGCAATTTGATCGAAAGTACTTTGATTAATAGTAATTGTTGGAGATTTACACTCAACAATTAAGTGAATACTACCATCAGAATTATAAACTACAATATCGTATCGTTTTTTTAATGTATTAACAATTAGCTCCTTTTCAACATTTATTAAAGATTTTGGATACTGTTTAACATCTATTAAATATTGAATACAATGTTGACGTACCCATTCTTCGGGTTGTAAAATCACAAATTTTTTGCGAATACTATCGAAAATAGAAATTTTATTTTCGCTACTTTTGAAACGAAACGAATATGTAGGGAAATTAAGTTTTTGCACTACACAAATTTGGTGATTTTTTTTCAATGGACGAAGTCAAACAATTAGTAACCGATATAAAAAACAAAAATTTGAAGCCTATTTACTTTTTAATGGGTGAAGAGTCTTATTATATTGATAAAATTTCAGATTTTATTGAAAGCAATGTGCTTTTAGAAGAAGAAAAAGGATTTAACCAAATGGTTTTATATGGACGTGATGTATCTATTGAAGATATAGTAGGCAATGCTAAACGTTATCCTATGATGGCAGAGCGACAAGTTGTTATTATAAAGGAGGCTCAAGATTTATCGCGTACTATTGAAAAATTGACAGATTATGTTAATAATCCTCAACCTACAACGGTTTTGGTTGTTAATTATAAATACAAGAAAATTGATAAGCGCAAAGCTTTATATAAAGCCATTAAAAAAGTTGGCGTCGTTTATGAAAGTAAAAAGTTATATGAAAATCAGGTAGCAGATTGGATTCGTCGCGTATTATCGCCTAAAAATTATACTATTTCTCCAAAAGCAGCGCAAATGTTGGTTGAATTTTTGGGAACTGACTTAAGTAAAATCAATAATGAATTGGAAAAGCTTCAAATTATTTTACCAAAAGGAAGCCAGATAACTCCAGAAATTATTGAAGAGAATATAGGGATAAGTAAAGATTTTAATAATTTTGAGTTACGAAAAGCTATTGGAGAACGTAATGTGATTAAAGCACACCAAATAGTTAATTATTTTGCTGATAACCCAAAGGATAATCCAATGGTAGTTACTGTGGCATTATTGTTTAACTTTTTTTCGCAATTGCTTCATTATCACGGATTAAAAGATAAATCTCCACGCAGTGTTGCATCAGCTTTAAAAGTAAACCCATATTTTGTTAGTGAGTATATCACTGCCGCAAGAAATTACCCGATGAGAAAAGTGAGTGCTATTGTTTCCATATTGAGGGAGTTTGATGTTAAAAGCAAAGGTGTTGGTTCTAATGCAGTGCCCCAAGGTGATTTGTTAAAGGAGCTGTTGGTTAAAATTTTATCTTAAAAAAACAGACATGAACAATATAAAATATTTGATAATAATTTGTTTTTCAATTTTGGTTTGTTGTAAACAATCAAAAACTGAAAAGCTAAAAACAGAAAAAAGTGTTGAAATTGTATTAGAAAAACTTTGGGAAACAGATACAATACTAAAAACTTGTGAAGCTGTTAGATATAATCCTGATAAAGATATAATTTATGTATCTAATATAGGAAGCGTGCCTCCAGATGCTAAAGATAATGATGGCAGTATTTCTATACTTGATGAAGATGGAAAAGTTTTAAATCAAAATTGGGTAACTGGGATTAGTGCACCAAAAGGATCTGATTTCTATAAGAATACACTTTATGTTACTGATGTTAATGAAGTTGTTGAGATTGATATTGAAACAGGGAATGTAGATAATAAGTATGTAGTTGAAGATGCTGTCTTTTTAAATGATTTAAGTGTTGATACTAATGGAGATGTTTTTTTTACCGATTCTAGAGGAGATCGAGTTTTAAAATTAGCCAATAATGAAGTTTCTCCCTGGTTAGACTTAGTAGGTGTTAATCCAAATGGTATACTTGTAGAAAAGGAACGTATTCTTGTGGTTTCATATAGCAACGGAAATCTTATAGCTATAGATAAAAAAACAAAAAAGAGAGATGTAATTGCCACAGAAATTGTTGGTGGCGACGGAATTGTATCTATTAATGAAGGATATCTTGTATCTACTTGGCAAGGCGAAATTTTCTTTGTAGATAAGAATTTGAAAAATAGCAAAGCCATAAAAATATTAGATACAAAAGCAGATAAACTTAACGCAGCTGATATTTCTATTATACCAGAAAAGAATATATTACTAGTTCCTACATTTTTTGGTAATAGTGTAATCGCGTATAAAATTAATACAAGCTATAAGTAAGTTAAGGGGTAATTTGTTTTCAGTTTTATTATAGAATTTAATGGATGGAAGTTGATATACACGAAAGTTGGAAGCCTTTTTTACAAGAAGAGTTTGAAAAGGAATACTTTAAGAATTTGGTCACATTTGTGAAATCTGAATATCAAGATTTTAAATGTTTTCCTTCTGGAAATCAAATATTTAATGCATTTAATCACTGTCATTTTAATGATGTAAAGGTTGTAATTATTGGACAGGACCCATATCATGGTATTGGGCAAGCAAATGGTTTATGTTTTTCTGTTAATGATAATATAGCACATCCACCATCATTGATTAACATTTTTAAAGAAATTGAATCAGATTTAGGGATACCTTATCCAAAAAGTGGGAATTTATTGCGTTGGGCAAATCAAGGTGTACTTTTGTTGAATGCTACATTAACAGTTAGAGCACATCAAGCTGGTAGTCATCAAAAAAAAGGCTGGGAAACATTTACAGATGCAGTTATTAATATTATAAGTCAAAACAAAAAAGATGTTATTTTTTTACTTTGGGGAGGTTTTGCCAAACGAAAAGTAAAACTAATAGATAATAAAAGTCATTATGTTTTAGAGTCGGGGCATCCTTCTCCATTAAGCGCAAATAGAGGGTACTGGTTTGGTAATAAGCATTTTAGTAAAACTAACTCCCTGTTGGAGCAAGGAGAGTTGAATCCAATTGAATGGTAGTATTTGGCGCAGTAAACTCTTTGTTTTTGCGATTTTTTTTGTCTGTTAAATTTTTATTACAACTAACAAAGAGTAATAAAAAGTTTAGAGTTACTAGGCCAGAAAGTATAATAAATATATTTAGAAGCATCGGTCAAAATTGTTTTATAAACATTTGACACGAATTAAAATATTAGTCACATTTAAAATTAACTTCCAGTAGGGGCAAGCCTTTTAGGTTCTTGTTCTAAAATAATATTCGGCTTTAAAACAATAGGCTTTTTATTTACTTTTGGTTTTCGGGTTATTTTATTACTACTAAACTTTAGTAGTAAAAAATTTACTGCAACTAATGCAGTAATTGAAATAGTAATTGTTAATAACATAGGTATTTTGGGATTTAATTATCGATAAAATACAAAAAAACAAGTTAAAATGCAATTTTTATCGATAAAATTTATTTCCCTACAAAAATAATAAATAAAAGACTACAAGCAATATGTTTTTAATCTTATTTTTAAATTATTTCATCTTAATTCAATAATTTTTTTGGAATAACATCTTTGTGTACCATTATAGAAATTGTTTTTAATCTAAAATAAGCTTCACTCATATATATGTATCCATTGTTAGCTACGCGGTCAGAATTTTTGCCCCAAGAGTTTTTTACTTTATAATAGATTGTCCCATTTTGGTCTTTAAGCATCCCAGTAATGTGCATTAAATGATCATCTGTAGTGTTGTAACTTTCAAATTCTTGTTGTCTTAGTGCTTGTGTAATGTCTTTTTCTGGCACTAATTTTATTAAAGCCTCTAACTTACTGCTATCATCTTTTGGTATTACAGCTAAACCATGTTTAGATGAAAATGTTTTTTCACTTACATCGCAGTCTAACTCTATAGTATAACCTTCTTTTAAAGCTTTATTTGTAATATTCACCAAATCATCAAGCTTAACATTTAAAAAAGAACCATTAGAGAAATTATCAGGAATATTTAATATGAAATTTGTGTTAAATGGTTTATGAGAGAATGATGTAATACTTATATAATCTTTCGGATTTATTTTAGTCATTTCTAAAAATGATTTTGGAGTATATTGTACACCACTATAGTTGAAACTTGGCACATTTTTGCCAAGATAAACATCTAAAATACTTTCTGTTACTTGTTTCCATTTAGGAGATAGTTGCCTTCCTGGGTTATCAATGTAAATATCTAACAACCCTCTTAAAACTGCTATCATTTCAGAATGATTATGCCTTGAAGCATTATCCTCTAAACCTGAATATACATCGTTAGGAACTAATCCATATTCAGCAACACTATTTATAACATCGTGGGCTAGTCCGCCTTCGCTAAATTGAGCTTTTCCTTGTCTCATTATATAATTCCAGGCTTTTTTAGGATAAGTGTTTCGTACTGTATACATTTCAGATAAATCTATTTTTTTTCCTGTAATACGCATTATTTCACTTTCTAAAAATGATGATGTTGAAAAACTCCAGCATGTCCCTGTGCTACCTTGACTAATAACATCGGTTGTTTCTAGATCTATAGTAGTTTCAAATTCATAAGATTGAGCATAACTTATAAGTGAAACAAAAAGGAAAATAACAATTGAAATACTATTTTTCATGGCGAAGTAAGTGTTTTAATGAAATAAAATTTATTTTTGACTAAAATATAAAAAATGGAGCAAGCAAAATGGGTAACTGCTAAAGAATATCAGGATATTACCTATAAAAAATATAAAGGTGTTGCAAGAATTGCATTTAACAGACCAAATGTTAGAAATGCTTTCAGACCAAAAACCACAAGTGAGCTATACGATGCTTTTTATGATGCTAACGAAGATGTAAATATAGGTGTGGTTTTATTATCTGCTGAAGGTCCATCAACTAAAGATGGAATATGGAGTTTTTGTTCAGGTGGCGATCAGAAAGCTAGGGGGCATCAAGGGTATGTTGGAGAGGATGGTTACCATCGTTTAAATATTTTAGAAGTGCAACGACTCATTCGTTTTATGCCAAAAGCAGTTATTGCTGTGGTTCCTGGTTGGGCAGTTGGTGGCGGACATAGTTTGCATGTAATTTGCGATTTAACCTTAGCCAGTAAAGAACACGCTATTTTTAAGCAAACTGATGCTGATGTTACTAGTTTTGATGGTGGCTATGGTTCTGCTTATTTAGCAAAAATGGTGGGCCAGAAAAAAGCACGAGAAATTTTCTTTTTAGGAAGAAACTATTCGGCACAAGAAGCATATGAAATGGGAATGGTAAATGCTGTAATTCCTCATGATGAGTTAGAAGATACCGCATATCAATGGGCACAAGAAATATTAGCAAAATCGCCAACTTCTATTAAAATGCTAAAATTTGCTATGAATTTGACTGATGACGGTATGGTAGGGCAACAAGTATTTGCAGGCGAAGCAACGCGTTTGGCTTATATGACAGACGAAGCTATTGAAGGCAGAAATGCTTTTCTTGAAAAACGTAAGCCTAACTTTGTAAAAAAATGGATTCCGTAAATGAAAAATATTTCTCTTTGGGTTTCAACAATGCGTTTAAGAACGTTACCGCTATCGGTTTCTGGAATTATACTTGCATCATGTTTGGCAGAATACAACGGTTATTTTAATTGGAAAATATGCATTCTTGCAATTTTAACCACATTAAGCTTACAAATATTATCTAATCTAGCAAACGATTACGGCGATGGTGTTAAGGGTACTGATAATGATGATAGAATAGGTCCAGAACGTGCAATTCAAAGTGGTAAGATTTCTCCAGACGACATGTTTAATGCTATTAGAATTAATATTTTAATTTCTATAGGCTTAGCTTTTGCACTTATATTTTCAGCTTTTGGCGTTAAGCACTTTTTGCTTACAATGCTTTTCTTTTTACTTGGGATTGCATGTATAGTAGCAGCAATCCGTTATACAGTAGGTAATGATGCATATGGTTATAAGGGATTAGGGGATATTTTTGTGTTTGTTTTCTTTGGGTTGGTAAGTGTTATTGGCTGTTATGTTTTGTTTGCTAAAACCATAAACCATGTGGTGTTTTTACCCGCATGTACTATTGGTTTGTTAAGTATGGGAGTTTTAAATTTGAATAATATGAGGGATATTGTTTCAGACGAAAAATCAAATAAAATCACATTTGCAGTTAAATTAGGTCAAAACAAGGTTAAAATATATCACACATTGCTTATAGGTTTAGCTATAGTTTTATCAGCTTTATTTGGAGTTTTATATTATACATCCCCATACAATTTAATTTTTGTTGTAGCATATATTCCTTTATTAATTCATATTAAAAAAGTTAATAATACCACAGATCCAAAATTGCTAGATCCAGAATTAAAGAAACTAGCATTAACTACCGTGCTTCTAGCTATTTTAATGGGAGTAGGGCATTTGTTGTAGTTTTTTTGTATTTTTCTAATAAATATTCTTATGAAAATCACATTTTTTGGACACGCTAGCTTAGGAATTCAGATTGGAGACATTCATATTTTGGTCGATCCGTTTATAACAGGAAATCCTAATGCTTCAAATATTGATATTAGTAATCTTAAAGCAGATTTTATTTTAGTAACACATGCGCATCAAGATCACATCTTAGATGTTGAAGCTATTGCAAAACGTACTAATGCTGTTATTATTTCTAATTATGAAATTGTTACACACTTTGGAAATTTAGGTTTGGAAGGCCACCCTATGAATCATGGAGGACAATGGGATTTTGAATTTGGTACTGTAAAGTATGTTAATGCAATTCACACGTCATCGTTTCCAGACGGGAGTTATGGTGGACAACCTGGTGGGTTTGTAATTGAAGGCGAACATAAAAATATTTATATAGCTGGCGATACAGCTTTAACTTTTGACATGAAGTTAATTCCTCTGCAAATCAAATTAGATTTAGCCATTTTACCTATAGGCGATAATTTTACCATGGGAATTGATGATGCTATTTTAGCAAGTGATTTTGTGGAATGTGATAAGATTTTGGGTTATCATTTTGATACTTTTGGTTATATAGAAATAGACCACGAAGTTGCTAAACGCAAGTTTTTTGAAAAAGATAAAGATTTAATGCTTTTAGAAATTGGAGAAAGCTTAGAACTATAAATTTTAATTATTTTTCACCATCTACTGAGGGCTGATTATTATTAACTGAATTCAGCCATTCTTTTCGTAAGTCATCAGAGATTTTTCCAGAACCGTCATGTTTCCAACCTGGTGGTTTTATAAAATAAAGTAATCTACTGTTTATTGATTTTCTTCCAGAAAACACATCTCTAAACATGTTAACCCATTCAATAAATGCAATCTTAACTGGGTTGTAAGTATTTATGTTTTTCACCAATCCATAAATCACTTTTTCATCTTTTAGCTCTGGCTGAAATGTGCCAAAAAACTTATCCCAAATAATAAGAATTCCAGCATGATTTCTATCTAAATAAATAGGGTTTCTACCATGATGTACTCTGTGGTGCGATGGGGTATTAAAAACAGCCTCAAACCATTTAGGCATTTTATCAATGGTTTCTGTGTGTATCCAAAATTGATATAATAAACTAATAGACATTTGAAGCATAATCATAGCAGGATGAAAGCCAACAAGAGGTAACCATAACCAAAAAATAAAAGTATAAAAACCTCCAGACCATGTTTGCCTTAAGGCGGTACTTAAATTGTAATGCTGTGACGAGTGATGCACTACATGCGATGCCCAAAATAATCGACACTCATGCGAGATTCTATGAAACCAGTAATAAGCAACATCATCTGCAAAAAAGATAAGAATAAAGCTCCACCAAGTAACAGGAATTGTAAACAATCTAAAGTTTTCATAAATAAGTAAAAACGAAAACAATACAACTGCCTTACTAAAATAACCTAAAAATACATTACCTAAACCCATTGCTATAGATGATATAGCATCTTTTTTTTCGTAAGTATTTATGCCTTCTTTTACTGTAACATACAATTCTACTAGCATAGAAAGCACAAAAAATGGGATGGCAAATAGTATTACATCAGGAAATTCAGGACTATGCATTGCTTTAAAATTAGTTCTATTCGGGTTACAAATTAAACATTTTTATTGATTATTTTTGAAAACTGTATGATTGCTACTTACCATAAATATATTTTGAATTTTAAAAACCCAAGTGGGACATCACGCGGCATTTTAAAAACTAAAGAAACTTGGTTTATTATATTAGAACACAATGGCAAAAGAGGTGTTGGTGAGTGTGGTCTGTTTAGAGGCCTATCTATTGATGATAGAACAGATTATGAAGAAAAATTGCAATGGGTTTGCGAAAACATAAATCTAGGCTTGGATATTTTGATTAGTGAGCTTGTCGAATTTCCTAGCATTCAGTTTGGTTTAGAAATGGCTTTTAAATCTTTGAAAAGTGAAAATGAATTTGAACTATTTCCGTCTGATTTCACTAAAAATAAAGCTGCAATTCCTATAAACGGTCTTATTTGGATGGGTTCAGAGGAATTTATGAAGCAACAAATAAAAGATAAAATTTCAGTAGGATTTAATTGCATTAAAATGAAAATTGGAGCGATTGATTTTCAAACTGAGATTAATCTTATTAAATCTATTAGAAAAGAGTTTTCATCAAAAGACATAGAATTGCGTGTGGATGCTAATGGTGCTTTTTCTAAAGACGAAGCTTTAGAGAAATTAAAAACGTTATCAGAATTCGATTTACATTCTATAGAACAACCTATAAAGCAAGGTCAAATTGAAGATATGGCTAAATTATGTGAAGCTACACCATTGCCAATAGCTTTAGATGAAGAATTAATAGGTGTTTTTGCTGTAACAAAAAAACAGGAATTGCTACAAACCATAAATCCGCAATACATTATTTTAAAGCCTAGTTTAATTGGTGGCTTTAAAGGAAGTGATGATTGGATTAAAATTGCAGAAAACCAAAATATTGGTTGGTGGATTACTAGTGCTTTAGAAAGTAATGTTGGACTTAATGCGATAGCTCAATATACTTATAAAAAACAAAATAATTTACCTCAGGGCTTGGGTACAGGTGCCTTATTTACCAATAATTTTGATAGCCCATTACAAGTTAAAAATGGTACATTGCGATATAATAATAGTGTTAATTGGAAATTTAATTTATAATAAAAAGTATGTATATAGCTCAAACATTTAATGTATTGCATGATTGGTGGAGATATTTGGTAGGTGCAATAATTGTTTTTATTGCTTGGCAATTAGTGGGTATGATTCCTTTGGCAATTGCAATTGGAATAGAAGTCATTGGTACAGGAGAAGTACCTGTAGATATACCGCAAATGGTTACGCTTTTGGGAAATAATTTGTTTTTGTTTTTAATACTTTTGTCATTTGCTATTGGGTTAGTGGGATTATTATTTACTACAAAGTTTCTTCATAAACAATCTATCACACATTTAACGACCACGCGAAAAAAAATAGATTGGAAACGGTTTTGGTTTATATTTTTACTTTGGGGAATTGTGTCAAGTGGTTTTGTGCTTATTGACTATTATTTCATAACTCCAGAAGATTATGTTTTTAATTTTAAACTACAGCCATTTCTAATTTTATGTGCCATAGCCATTTTGCTTGTGCCGCTACAAACGAGTTTTGAAGAATATCTGTTTAGAGGTTATTTGATGCAAGGTTTTGGAGTGATTTTTAAAAATAAATGGGCTCCTTTATTAATTACATCTGTTGGATTTGGTTTGCTACATATAGCAAATCCTGAAGTAGAAAAATTGGGCTACGTAATTATGGTATATTACATTGGTACAGGTTTGTTTTTAGGAATAATAACACTTATGGATGAAGGTTTAGAGCTGGCCTTAGGGTTTCATGCAGCAAATAATTTGTTTACCGCATTGTTGGTTACAGCAGATTGGACTGCGTTTCAAACTGACTCAATACTGAAGGATATGTCTGATCCAGAAAAAATGGGTTTAGCAGAAATATTTGTTCCAGTATTTGTAATATTTCCAATTTTGCTTTTCATTTTATCAAAAAAATATAATTGGACCAATTGGAAAGATAAATTATTAGGAGATGTAGTTGAGCCTCCAAAAGAAAATTATAAGGTTTTAGAAGAGATTGGAAACAGTGATACCCAACTATAATAAAGTTCATTTAAAATTTAAACTTAATAAGATTCATTATTCGTACGATGATCTTATGGAAGTTGCCTATAGCTTTGTAAAAGAAGGATTGCCATATGAGAAAACTATTGGTGATTTCTTATTGGATTGGCTAGACGAAAAAGAGTATATAGATGTAAATACTTCTGGGTCGACAGGAAAACCCAAACGTATTAAAGTTACAAAGCAAGCTATGGTTAATTCTGCTATAGCAACGGGGGATTTTTTTAATTTGAAACCTGGTGATTCAGCTTTGCATTGTTTGCCAACAAGTTTTATTGCCGGAAAAATGATGCTGGTTAGAGCTATAATTTTGGGCTTAGAATTAGACGTGATTGAACCAACCTCTAAATTAAAGTTTGATACAAAAAAGCATTATACTTTTTGCGCTATGGTTCCTTTACAGCTTCAAAATGCCTTAGAAAAATGTAATAATGTAAAAACAATTATAGTTGGTGGAGCATCGGTTTCAAATACATTAAAAAAAGCTGTTTTGAACATAGATTCTAGTGTTTATGAAACTTACGGCATGACAGAAACCGTTACGCATATAGCGGTTAAAAAACTTAATAACTATTTATCATTAAGGGGAGAAACGACGTCGCAATTTGTGAAATCTACCTTTAAAATATTACCAAATGTTTTAATTTCTCAAGATAAACGCAATTGTTTAGTAATTAATGCGTCCAAACTTTCAGAAGATAAAATAGTAACCAATGATATAGTGAAGTTACATTCCCTAACTAGTTTTGAATGGCTGGGGCGTTATGATAATGTTATTAATTCTGGAGGCGTTAAACTATGTCCAGAACAAATAGAAACTAAGCTTCAAAATAAAATAGAACAGCGTTTTTTTATAGCATCAGAAAAAGAAGAAGTTTTAGGAGAACAGCTTATTTTGGTTGTTGAAGGCAATACAAATAAAATTGATGACAATATATTTTCCGATTTAGAAAAATTTGAAAAGCCTAAAATCATTTACAGCATTAATCAATTTATTGAAACAACTTCTGGTAAAATTCAGCGTAAAGAAACCTTAAAGCAATTAAAATTTTAAAATTAATTGTAACATTGCCAACATTTAGTCTACTAACAATAAAATTAAAAAAAATGAGCTTTATAAAACGTGTATTATCAACCGTTACAGGGATTTTTGTATTCCTATTTATTTGTTTTGCATTATTAATAGTAATAGGATTATTTGCAGGATCATCATCTGATGAAAAAATTATTGTTAAAGATAACTCTGTGTTAGACCTTAAATTAGATTTTCCAATAAAAGATTACGCTGGAAATACAGTTTTTAAACAATATAATTTTTTAAACGAAAATAATAAGGATGGCCTTTTTAATATTATTGATGCAATAAAATATGCGACTACTGACGATAAAATAAAAGGAATATCTATAGATAATAATTTTATTCAAGCTGGGTTTTCTCAAACTAAAGCCATTAGAGATGCTCTTTTAGAGTTTAAAAAATCTGATAAATTTATTGTTGCCTATGCAGATGTTTATTCTCAAAAAGATTATTATTTAAGCTCAGTTGCAGATACCATTTATATGAATCCTGTTGGTATGATGGAGTTTAACGGCTTATCTACAGAGCGTTTATATTATAAAGATTTCCAGGAAAAGTCTGGAATTAAAATGGAAGTTATTCGCTTGGGTAAATATAAAAGTGCAGTTGAACCATTTTTAGAAAATGAAATGAGTGATAATAATCGTGAGCAAATTGAGGTTTATTTAAATGGTATATGGAGTGAAGTTAAAAAAGAAATTTCGGTTAGTAGAAATGTTTCTGTAGAAAGACTAAATACAATTGCAGATAGTTTATTGTCTAGAACTGCAAGTTTAGCAAAATCATCAAAATTAATTGATAGAGTTGCATATCATGACGAGTATGAAAGTGGGTTAAGGCATGCTATTAATTTAGAAGCTTCAAAAAAAATAAAAACCATTTCTATTAAAGATTATGCTATCCATACTGCTAATCAAATTAAAAAGAAAACAAGCAGTAATAAAATTGCTGTTATTTATGCCGAAGGTGAAATAATATATGGTGAAGGAGATGAGGACTACGTTGGCCAAGGCGCCATGAACCGATCTTTAAAAAGAGCTAGAGAAGACGATAAGGTTAAAGCTGTAGTTATTCGAGTTAACTCTCCAGGAGGTAGTGCTTTAGCTAGCGAACTTATTTGGCGAGAAATAGAGTTGACCAAAAAATTAAAACCTGTTATTGTATCCATGGGAGATCTTGCTGCCTCAGGCGGTTACTATATTGCGTGTAATGCTGATAAAATTATTGCTGAACCAACAACTATTACAGGAAGTATAGGTGTTTTTGGTATGTTGCCAAACGTTAAAGGGCTTGCTGATAAATGGGGAATAAATGCTGAACAAGTTACAACTAATAAAAATTCAATTCCATATAGTCTTTTTGAACCAATGAATGAGGAGCAAGAAGCTTTTATTAAAGAAGGGATTAATGATATTTATGAATTGTTTACTAATAGAGTTGCAGAGGGTAGAGGGATGACACAGGAAGATGTAAAAGCTATTGCACAAGGTCGTGTTTGGACAGGTGTTGATGCCTTAAATAATGGTTTAATTGATGAGTTAGGTGGTTTAGAAGTAGCTTTAAAATATGCAGCAGAAGCGGCAGAAATTGAAGATTATAAAATTAATGAATTCCCAATTTTTGAAAAAGATCTTGATAAAGTGCTACAAGGTTTTGGTTTAGCAAAAGCAAAAGAAGATATTTTAAAAGAAGAACTAGGGGAAGCAAATTATAAAGTATTAAAAGAAATTAAATCGATGTCTAAGCAAAAAGGCATTCAACTATTGTTTCCTTTTAATACAGAAATTAAATAAAGAACTCATTTAACGCTTTGACGAAAATTTGTTAATCTTTTTATTGATTCAATTATATTATTTAAAGTTTAATAAGTTTTTTAATTATAGATTTCCCTAATTCTTTACTTGTTATTTTAACAAAATAAGACCCTTTTGGTATTCCTGAAAAACTATTTGGTATAGATATATTGCTATTATTGCTGGAAATATTCTTTCTATATATAATTCTTCCGTTTATATCAAATAGTACAATATCTAATTCATTCTTATAAAAACCCTTAGGAAGTTTTATATTTATATTAGTTTTAAAAGGATTTGGGTGCACCAATATTTCATCCACTTTATTTACATCTTGACTACTTAACGTGCCAGCACATGCTGAATCTGAAATTTGAGTAGGTGTTAATACTGTGTTGTATACTGAAAAAGCATCCATTTTGCCAGTAAAATTACTATCATTTGTTCCGCTTCCAAAAGCATCACCACCACCAATTACTCCACCAATCCCTCCTGGACTGCTATGAAAATTTAGCGTAGTTAATGCACTTGAGCTTGAGTTCCCTAAAACACCATCAATGTATAGTGCTAAAGTTGTATTGGCCCCGTCATAAACTAATGCTATATGATGCCATTCACCATCATTTGGATAGAGTGTACTTAAACTAACATCTGTTTCTGTAGTGCTTGTCATAGCTGCCTCAAGATTAGAACCATTAAGTCGAAATGCTAGTCCGTTACCACTGCCTCCTTCTTCAAAAATTTCCTGAGTTCCTGTTAAGGATGTTGGTTTTATCCAAACTGATACACTTCGTGCTGTAGTGGCATCATTTAAAAATGTTCCTGTACTGTATTGTATTTCTGCTGTACCATCAAACACTGCTGATTGATCGCCTTCTTGAAAATCTAAACCATCATAGGTTAATGTGCCAGTCATAGGGTTTGGGTTGTAACCATTTCCAGAAGTATCATTGGCATTGCTTACAGAGTCAAAATCCCAATACGCATCATAACCACTCACAGCTTGGCAACCATCAGTTGAATTCGATGATGTAGTACTTATTATGTATGGCAATGGCACAGTGGTTCCATCACTTCTATAAGTTGGTAAGGGAGCAGATATGTTTATTAAGTGATTTCTTAAATCTGTGCTCATATCGTTGGCTATAATTAAAGTAGCCGTATCTGGGCTCCCTAATAATAGATTTGTAGTTTCACTAATATCATTTATTAGATGATATAATTCATAAGATGCTGTTTCATAATTATGAATTAATTTATAATCTCCTTTTCTTATTAATGAAACGGGTCTAGCATCTCTTTTAGAATCTATGAGGTATCCCGGATAATGCCAATATAAAGCATCTCGTCCTAATGCAGTATTATTAGTTAGCATTTGCCAATGACTAACTCCATCAATGTCATAACCAATTGGGAGCGTACCTCCAGCAGCTTCAACAAATGTTGGATATAAATCAAAACCTATAATTGGTGTTGTGTTTACTGTTCCTTTATTAGTTAACCAAGGTGCTTCAGACCACACTATACTTACAGATCTGATGCCTCCTTCATACCATTCTCCTTTCATCCCTCTTAATGGGCCAGCATCATCGCTATGAATAGCTCCTCCGTTATCTGAAATGAAATATACCAGAGTATTTTCTGATAGCATTTTTCCTGGGTTTCTTGGATCTGCTGTATTTTTTAAATAATTAATTAATCTACCAATGGTTTGATCCATTCCTTCTGCAATAGCGGCTTGCCCTTTATTATTATGTCCCATGGTACTAGGTGTTTTTACATCATACTTAGCGTATAAATCTGGACGCGCATTGGCTTGGTTAAAAGGCCCGTGAATTGCAAAATTGCTAAAATGGATAAAAAAGGGATCATTAATATTAGCAGTTATAAAATCAATAGCTGCATCTGCCATAGCATCTGTTACATGTTTTGGTGTGTTTTCTAAAGAATTATTCCCTGCTAGCATTAAAGACTCAGCGGCAGTATATGGATCTGCATAAACATCCAATTCAGGGCCAATAGAACTATGAAACGTCCAGTTTCCACCAGAATTTTCAGCGAAATAGTTTCCTGGATTTCCTTTTGTACCTCCCCCATAATTAAAATCAAATCCTTGATCTGTAGCTGCATTGTTTGACACATTAGTGGCTTCATTTTCTCCTACGTGATATTTACCTAAATGCACTGTAGTATAACCTGCAGTTTTCATAGTCTCTGCTAATGTAATTGCAGTTACTGGTAATTCATCAATCCCATTAGGAAGACCATTATCTGGACCAATAAGTAAGGTAGAATTGCCTCCTCTATTTAAATTATCAACAGCAAAAATGTTATTTGTAGGTCGTGAAGCATACTGTCCACTTAAAATAGCTGCTCTAGTAGGAGCACAGTTGGATCCATTTACATATCCATATGGAAAAGCAATACCTTCGCTTGCTAATGTTTCTAAGGTTGGTGTTTCATAAAAATCGCTTGGATTATTTAAATTCGTTAATCCCGTACTAACTTGAGACCATCCCATATCGTCTGCTATAACAACAATAACATTAGGAGATTGAGAATGTATATTAGAGCTACTTAAAACATATATCAATATAAATAGAGAAATGAATGACTTCATGATATTGGGTAGAAATATATTGTTTGTATGTAAAAATTCTTTCAAATATAATCATTTTGTCGGTAAAAAACGCGTTTTGTGGAAAAAAATATAACTAATAAGTAGTAATTAGCTTTCATATTTTTTAAATGATTATTCTTTTGAATATTAAAAAACTTGATTTATTAGGAAAAGAAAACCCAACAGATATGATATGATTTTCTGTTGGGTTTAAGAAAGAATTTTTATGCTGTAATTTACCTCTTAATTACTCTTTTAAAGGATTTTTTATTGTCAATATTTAAATTGATGATATATTGACCAGAGGATAAATTTTCAGTAGATATTTCTATTTTTTGATTATCTCTATAACTTTTTGATAGTATTACTTGACCTAAAGTATTTACTATATTTATCTCAGCTCTTTTATAATTACCATTTATTTTAAGATTAATAATATTTTTAAACGGATTTGGGTATAGAATACTAGAAACTTTTTCTAAATTTAAATCTTCTTCAGTAATTTTAAGTACTGCACCTTTTTTAGAAGCTATTGTTTTTGCTTGACTAGAAACTGAACAACCACTAATAACTACATCATCAATATAAACCCAATCGGAATTGCCAGAAGCATCTGCTCTAAACCTTAACTGAGTTGTTGATGTAAATGGACCAGAAATAACAACTTGGTCGGAATAAAATTGATCATTAACAAATTCGTCATCTCTATTCCATTCTTCTACTGTAGTAAAACTACTTCCTCCATTAGTTGATATTTGTAACCAAAAACCTTCATTACTGTTATCCATACTTCTACAATAGTATCCAAAATCAACAGTGATTTCTTCATAAATTGACAAGTCTAAATTATCTGTAGTAGTAACAGACGTTGTAGTATCATCTCTTAATCTCACACAATAAGTTCCGTTTGCATAAATGGCATCATTTGCACTTCTTCTGCTATCTGACCCTCCATCATTCCAAATACCCCATCCAGATTCAAAATCTTCAGAGTTAATAACAGAATATGAGCAACCTACTGAATTCACTGTGACTATAACATCGTCAATAGAATCACAACCATTTTGAGTAACAGTTACCGTATACGTTGTTGTAATTGTTGGGCTTACATTTATACTAGCCGTTGTTGCTCCTGTGCTCCATAAGTATGTGCCGCCTCCAGTAGCTGTTAACGTAGTTGAGTTTCCTTCATCAATAGTAACATCTGCTCCTGCATCTGCTGTTGGCACTGGATTTACTGTTACTATTACATCGTCATCATCATTTGTTATTCCATCTGAAACTGTTACTGTATAAGTTGTTGTAGCACTTGGACTCACATTTATACTGACTGTTGTAGCACCAGTACTCCATAAATAACTTGTTCCTCCAGAAGCTGTTAATGTAGTACTATCGCCTTCGCAAATAGTTACATCTGGTCCTGCATCGGCAACAACAGGTGTGTTAACTGTTACTATAACATCATCATTAGAACTACAACCATTTTGAGTAACTGTTACTGTATACGTGGTTGTAATTATTGGGCTCACATTTATACTTGCAGTAGTTTCTCCTGTACTCCATAAATATGTGCCTCCTCCAGTAGCTGTTAACGTAGTTGAGTTTCCTTCATAAATAGCAACATCTGCTCCTGCATCCGCTATTGGTACTGGGTTTACCGTTACCATAACATCATCATTAGAGCTACAGTTATTTTGAGTAACTGTTACTGTATAAGTAGTTGTACTTGTTGGACTTACATTAATGCTAGCTGTAGTCGCACCAGTACTCCATAAATACGTACTGCCTCCTGATGCTGTTAAAGTTGTATTATCACCTTCACAAATTGTTACATCCGCTCCCGCATTAGCGGTAGGTAATGCGTTTACTGTTACTATAACATCATCATTATCATTTGTTATACCATCAGAAACCGTTACGGTATATGTTGTCGTACTTGCTGGGCTTACAGAGATACTTGCTGTAGTTGCTCCTGTACTCCATAAATAACTTGTTCCTCCAGAAGCTGTTAATATAGTAGAATCTCCATTACATATTGCAACATCTGGACCTGCATCGGCTACTACCTGCTGGTTTAAACACGCAGCTTCTTCTATTTCTGCTAATGTTAAAGCATTATCATAAACTGCATAACCATCCATTTTACCTATAAAATAACTATCTGAAGCTTCTCCAAAAGGATCTTTCCCACCAATTACTCCTCCAATTCCTCCAATTCCTGTGTGAGCTGCCACAGAGCTTAAAGCGCTATTTTCAGATGACACTTCAACACCATCAATATATAATTTAAGGCTTGTAATACCTCCATCATATACCATTGCCACATGATGCCATTCTCCATCATTCGGATATGGTGCACTCGTTATTGATAAATTAGTTGTACCGCTTCGTACAGTTGCTTCAAGATTGCTTCCATTTAACCTTAATCCTAAACCTTGGTTTCCACCACCTTCATCCATAATCACTTGAAAACCAGATAAATTAGTTGGTTTTACCCATACGGCATAACTTCTAGTAGTTAAAGCATTAGTTAAAAATGTTCCTGAACTATATTGAATATCCACAGTACCATCAAATACTGCAGATTGATCTCCTTCTTTAAAATCAACAGAGTCATAAGTTAAAGTTCCATTCAAAGGAATTGGATTATGTCCATTTCCTGAATCATCATTTGCACCATTGGCAATATCAAAGTTCCAATAAGCTTCGTAGCCAGTTGGTGCTTCACACAAACCTCCTCCTGGTGGATTTGTACTAATAATAAAAGGAAGTGGTACTGTTTGTCCATTACTTCTTAAAGTTGGTAAAGGAGCAGAAATATTTATCAAATGATTCTGTAAATCTGTGCTCAAGTCATTAGCAGTAATTAATGTGGCTTGATCTGGACTACCAGCTAATAAATTTGTTGTTTCGCTAATATCAGTAATCAAATTATACATCTCATAAGATGCTGTTTCGTAATTATGAATCAATTTATAATCGCCTTTTCTTATGACTGATACTGGTCGTTGGTCTCTATTTGAATCTATAAGATATCCTGGAAAATGCCAAAAAAGTGATTCTCTTGTCATTGCTGTACCATTGCTCAACATTTGCCATTGGCTTACCCCATCAATATCATATCCACCACCAGGAAGAGAAGCTCCTCCAATTTCTGCAAGTGTTGGATACAAATCAAAAGCAAGAATAGGTGTATTGTTTACTGTACCTTTATTAGCTAACCAAGGAGCTTCAGACCAAGCTATTGTAACAGAACGAATACCTCCTTCATACAATTCACCTTTCATTCCTTTTAAAGGACCATTATCATCAGTACCTATAGCACCACCATTATCTGATATAAAATACACTAAAGTATTTTCAGATAACATTTTTCCGGGGTTTCTAGGATCTGCAGTAGTTTTTAAATAATTTACTAATCTACCAATAGTTTGATCCATACCTTCAGCAATAGCAGCTTGACCAATACTATTGTGTCCCATTTGGCTTGGTGTTTTAGCTTGATACTTAGTTACAAGATCAGGGCGAGCATTTCCAGTATCAAAAGGGCCATGAATAGCAAAATTGCTAAAATGCATAAAAAATGGTGTGCTCTTATTTATTTCCATCCAATCAATGGCAGCATCTGCCATAGCATCACTAACATGTTTTTTAGTTCCTTCTAAAGCATTATCTCCATTTACTGATAAAGAAATAGATTCTGCTGCAGTATATGGAGAAGCATACACATCTAATTCAGGTCCAATATTACTGTGAAAAGTATATGGAGCACTACTAGAAGCAAAATAACTCCCTGGAGCTCCTTTTGTACCGCCACCATAATTAGTATCAAAACCTTGATCTGTAGCAGCATTATTTGTTGCGTTTGTACTTTCGTTTTCACCTACGTGAAATTTTCCAAGATGAACTGTGGCATAACCAGCAGTTTTCATTGTTTCAGCAACTGTAATAGCGCTTACTGGTAATTCATCAATACCTGATGGTAATCCTTGTGAGGGTCCAATGAGCAAAGTACTACTACCTCCTCGATTTAAATTATCGACTGCCCAAATATTGTTATTTGGACGTGAAGCGTACTGACCACTTAAAATAGCAGATCTTGTTGGTGCACAATTTGCACCGTTAACATAAGCATTAGGAAAAGCAATGCCTTCACTAGCTAATGTTTCTAAGGTAGGTGTCTCATAAAAATCACTAGGATTATTTAAATTGGTTAGTCCGGTACTAACCTGTGACCATCCCATGTCGTCTGCAATAATGACTACAACATTAGGAGATTGAGAAGAGAGAGAATTAATACATATAATAAATAGCAATAAACATAAACTTTTAATTTGTTTCATGTTTACATAGGGTTGATTAACCTTACTAATGTAAAAAAATTAAACGAAGAACAACAGAAATAACTTACTTAATTTTTAATAAAAAGAAGTTAAATTTTATTTATATGAATAAAGTGCTATAAATCAAGCTGATAAAATTTTTTTTAATTGTAGAAGTGAAAATTTATATAAAGTAAGAATATATAACAGCTAAAGTACTAATTGATAGTCAAAAATTAGGTAATAATTATAATTTTGTAGTGCATTTCATCGATTATTTTTGTATTTCATGGAATTTTCATATATGTTTGTAGTATAATACCCTAAATATAAATAGAAACTCACCTACGCTATGAAAAAGACTCTATTTTTTAAACACTATGCCCTGATTATACTCTTACATTTTAGTGTAATAGTTTTTGCTCAAGATTTTAATATACAACAAATACAAGATGATGTTGGTAATTCTGGTAGTACAAATACTAGTTTTACAGCAGTATCAGCATTATCTAGCGCTTTTGCTCTACCCTCAAATAATAGAAAAACACATGCTGGAAGGTCAGACTCTAATGATAATGCTTTGGAAGGTGATGATATGGCAGGCGCTCGTGTTTTAACAGGCACAGGAACACTTACTTATTATCGCGAATCTGGATCAAGAAGTGAAAACATGAGTTTTCAGACAAACATTTGGGAATATACAGGTGCTCCAGGTGGAGCTAATGAATTCATAGTAAGAGGACGTTATGCTGTAGATGTTAATGCTGCAAACTTTACTAATGTAGATTTAACCAGTGCAGGTATAGTTAGCCCGAATAAATGTATTCCATTCATTACAGGGATTATGAATGATGATTCTGCCAATGGAGCCGATTCTGCAACTGGTATAGCTCATTTAGATAGTGCTACAAATTTAATTGTTAGAAGAGGAACTGATAACTCTGCAAATAACGTAAGGTTTTATATAACTCTTGTAGAATTCACAGGGTCTAATTGGACTGTACTGCATGGAAATGCTGCTGGTACTACAGCTGCGACTGGGTCTATTACACTATATGATGGCTACGATGCTACAGGAACAGCAACTAATGTTAGTAACTGGAGTAACTCTATTATTTTTACTCATTCTAAGGCAGAAACGGCAGCTTCAGGTGGTGTAAAAGAAAATATTAGTAGTCAATGGCCGATTATGTCTCCCGGGTCTGATAATCAAACTGTTGACTGGACTTTCGATGCAGGCAGAGCTACAACTAATAACTCTAACAGGCATTTTATACATATACTTAATAATACGGATATTAATGTTACTCGTTTTACAGATACAAGTTCTGCCGATAATGAAACAACAATAGATATTACATCTGCAGGATTAACCAACTTAAATCAATCTATGGTTTTGGGTTCAATGATAACAGCAGGAACAGGTAATGGTTATGGACAAGGTTGGAGAAATTACTATTTAAATTCAATTACCCAAGCAGCCCATTGGTGTCATAGAAGTGGTAATGTTGGCGGTGTTTCTCATAATATTCAAATAATTGATTTTTATACAGCACCAACACAAACAGAAGGACCAGGCGGTGTTACAGCAAACTTAGAATTATGGCTTAAAGCCAATGCAGGTGTTGAAGAAGCTGCAAGTGATAGTGCAGAAAATGCAGACCCTGTTTTAAACTGGTTAGATAATACTATAAATACAAATGATGCTACTCAAGTTACTGGTTTAAATCAACCAATATTTACAGAGAATGTTATTAATTTTAACCCTACGGTAGATTTTGATGGTACGAATCATGAAATGACAGCTAGTACCACATCAAATGGAACCATAACTATTTTTGCTGTTGGAGAAGGAACATATGTTAGTGATACAAAAAATATTATAAACCTTAACAGTGGAGGCGTTGCATCTGTTGTTGTTGAGCAAACAGCTGCAACTTCTCTTCAAGGGCGTTACTATGATGGAACAGGGCCTTCTGGTATTGTAACAACAACTGTTGCTAATGGCACACCTTTTCTTGCTGAGTATAAGCATGTAGCTGGAGGTACTTCTGAATTATTTGATGCTGGAGTTTCTCAAGGAACAGCCTCTGCAAATGCAGACAATATGGTAAGCTCAATAACAACATACATTGGCGGACATCCAAGTAATTCTCTTAAAAGATGGGATGGAGGTATTGCAGAAATGATTATATTTAATCAAGCTTTAACAACAGGTGAAAGAGATCAGGTAGAATCATATTTGGCTATTAAATATGGAATTACGCTAGGTATAAATGGTACATCTCAAGATTATGTAGATTCTGATGGTACTGTAATTTGGGATCAATCTGATAATATAGGATTCAATTATAATGTTACTGGAATAGGACAAGATGATAAATCAGAATTAAACCAAAAACAATCTAAAACAATTAATACAACTAATGATATTACTATTGGAATTATAGATATCGCCACTAATAATGCTTTAAATACAAATACGTTTTTTGCAGATAAAACCTTTTTATTGTGGGGTAATGACAACGGAGCTACAACAGCTACAACAGATATTACTAAAGACTTTAGTAATGGTATAGCTGGTTTAACAAGTAGTGTAAGTGTAACTCCTATTGTTAGAAAATGGAAAATGATGGTAAACGATTCTATTCCAACTATAAAACTTTCTATTCCAGAATCTATGGTTTCTTCAACTAACCCAGGTGGGGAAGAGTATGTTATGATTGTTGCTGATGATGCTTTATTTACAACTAATGTAACATCTGCGACAATGGAAGATGTAGGAACTGAATTAGAAGTTGATTTCTATTTTGAAGGAACAAAATATATAACATTTGGTTCTACTCCAGAAGTTGCCATAGGATCTAGAGCTGTATCTTTTGATGGTACAGATACTTATCTTACAGCTGGTGATGTAAATGATTTAGCTAATATGGATTTTACAATAAGCGCATGGATAAAACGTGATGTTGGTCATGATAAATTTGATGTTATTTCAAAAAGAAATTATTATAATGAAAATTTACCTTCAGAACCTGGACCAGATGATGATGGAAAATACACACACGGCTATTCGTTTAGAGTAAATAAGGATGGTAAATTTAGAATGGTATGGAGAGATCCTTCAGACACATCTAACAATACTATGCAAACATCTGCTGCCATTCCAGAAAATGAATGGCACCATATATGTGCTACTTTTAACTCAGCGACTAATATGACTCGCTTATATATTGATGGCTATGAGGAAGATAGTGATGACACATTGGATGCTATTAATGTACCATCTGATGAACATTTTATGATTGGAGCTACACATTATATAAAAAGGCAACAAAGGCATAGTGGTAGTGTAGATGAAGTACGTGTTTGGAACGTAACGCTTTCAGAAGACCAAATTCGGTACATCATGAATCAGGAAATTATAAATAATTCAAATTTTGCTGATGGCGTAATTTTACCAACATCAATTGCCAAAAATGAAATAGCTCCAATTCCATGGGCTAACCTCATTGCCTATTACCCAATGAATACATTAGTTTTTGGTAGTGTTAAAGATGAATCTAATAGTGGTAATGATGCTTCTATGATAAACTACGATAACTTAGATGAGCAGACTGCTCCTTTGCCATACAAAACAACACAAAATGGTGATTGGGATACTGCATCTACTTGGGCAAATGGCGACGTACAATATCTACCAGGAGTAGACTCTTACTTAGACGTCTTAGAAACTATAGATTATAATATTGTTCAAATAGATCATAATGTGACTATGGATAACTCAAATACAACACTTATTCCAGCTTCTAAAAATGGTAATAGAACTGTGTTAGGTTTAGTTGTTAATGGTAGTGGTGATTTGCAAATTGATGGTGTTACAGCTTCTAATACAGGTTACGGATTAACAGTAACCCATTATTTAAAGCTTGATGGCACTATAGATTTAGAAGGCGAATCTCAACTTATACAAACAGATGGTAGTGATTTAGATGCCACCAGTTCTGGAACCCTAGAAAGAGATCAACAAGGAAACTCAAACACCTATTTGTACAACTATTGGTGTTCACCAGTTGGTGTTAGCAATGCTACAACAAACAACAATAGTTATACCTTACCAGATGTATTTACCAATGTAGCCTTTTTAACCTCAGGTCTTAACGGGACAACAGCTCCTGCAAATGCAGATTATTGGATTTGGAAATATGCTAATTTAACAGGAGACCAATACTCACTATGGCAACATGTTAGAAGTACAGGATCTTTAAATACTGGTGAAGGTTTTACTATGAAAGGACCTGGTACAGTAACACCAGATCAAAACTACATATTACAAGGAAAACCAAATAATGGAGATTTCACATTAACATTAGGTGCTGGAAATGAATATTTAGTTGGAAATCCATATCCATCTGCTATGGATGCCGATGAGTTTATTAGAGATAACATAAGTGCTACAGATGGTGGTAAAGCGGGTAACCTAACAAACGTTATTAATGGTGCTTTATATTTCTGGGATCATTTTGCGAATAATTCTCATTTCTTAACAGAATACGAAGGAGGCTATGCTATTTATACATTAATGGGAGGCTCTGTTGCTATTTCTAATGATACAAGAATTAATGCTTCTGGACAAGTAGGAACCATGACACCTCAACAGTACATTCCTGTTGGTCAAGGCTTCTTTGTATCATCAATAGCTGATGCTTCTTTAGTTGGCGACCCTAACGATCCTGGTATTACTCTAGCGGTAGTAGGAGGTAATGTTCAGTTTAAAAATAGCCAACGTGCTTTTATAAAAGAAAGTGTTTCCGAATCATTATTCCATAAAAATGGATCTAAAACTAAATCTAGTGCTAAGACTCAAAATATTGATACAAGGCAAAAAATTAGATTAATGTACGATTCACCAGAGGGATACCATCGTCAATTACTTGTTGGTGTAGATTCTAACGCTTCAAATAATTTTGACTTAGGTTATGATGCCCTTCTAGCCGAAAGCAATAAAGAAGATATGTACTGGCAATTTAATAGTGCTAAACTTATTATTCAAGCCGTTAATAATTTTAATGATGATCAAATACTTCCTTTAGGCATTAAAACCAATAAGGAAGGATTAGCGACCATAAAAATTGATGCTTTAGAAAATATAGACTCAAACACTAACATTTATGTTCATGATAAGGAATTAGATCTTTACCATGACTTAAAAGATGGCAATTACGAAGTTTATTTAGCAGTTGGCGAGTATTCAGATCGTTTTGCAATTACGTTCTCTGATCCATCAAAGAGTTCTTTAGGAACAGATGATTTTGAAAATGCGAAGCTTGAAGTTTATTTTTCAAATGAAAAAGAAAGCTTTATTGTACATAACCCAGATTTAAAATATATAGAATCTGTAAGCATATATAATATTTTAGGGCAATCTATTTATGAATTCAATAGCAAGTCTCACGAAAATTATATTGAGCATAAAACAAAAAGTATTACAGCTGGAGTTTATATTGTAAAAATGAAAACAAACGATGCCATACTTTCAAAAAAGATATTAATAAAATAGTTGAAGTGTAGACCCCAAATCTATTTTTTACTTAACTATGCTTTGTTTGAGTCCTAAATTAATTTTTAGGACTCTTTTTATTAATAATTGCGTTAACTCATTCAAAAGTACTTTTCCCTCATTATGGGTTTTTTAATATGTAGTTCGGTTATAGTTTTATACTAAACTTAAAAATCAACTATTATGAAAGCTGCATTCTACAAATTCATTTTTTTTATTTTTCCACTTACTGTATTTTCTCAAAATATGCCCTCAATAAAAGTTGGCAATGATAAGCTAGGAATTACATCTTTAAATATAAAAGTAGAAGTTGTTGGCAATATTGCTACTACGACTTATGATATGCTTTTTTACAATCCAACAAAAGAAATTTTGGAAGGAGAATTGGCTTTTCCATTGGGTGAAGGGCAACGTGTTTCTAGATTAGCTTTGGAAGTAAGTGGAAAACTTAGAGAAGCTGTAGTTGTAGAGAAAGAACAGGGGCGTGTTGCTTTTGAGGCTGTGGTAAGAAGAGGTGTAGACCCCGTTTTATTAGAAAAAGGAACGGGTAATAATTACAAAGCTAGAATTTACCCTATTCCAGCTCGAGGTTATAAAAGAGTTGTTTTGGCACACGAACAAGAATTAATTTTTAGCGAAGAAGCTCATTATTTTCATTTGCCATTAGGGTTTAAAAAGAATTTGGATCATTTTATTTTAGAAATGAATGTGTTCGATCAAAAACTAAAACCTTCATTAGAGGAAGGGAGTATTGAAAATTTTCAATTTAAAGAGTACCACAATAATTATTACGCTAAAGTTGAAAAGAAAAATTATACACCAAAAGAATCATTAATAATAAAAATTCCACAACATTATAATAGCAAGAAAACTATTGTTTTTGATGATTACTTTTACCTCTATAAAACTTTGAAAAAGGAAAGAAAACTCAAAGAAAAGCCTAATGTGATTACAATTTATTGGGATGCATCTTTCTCAATGAAATCAAGAGATTTAGAAAAAGAACTTGCCTTTATAGATGATTATATCAAACATTTTAAAAATGTAAAAATTGAATTAGTAAAATTCAGTAATCAAATACTTTCTACTAAAAATTATAAAATATCAAATGGAAAATGGGACAATCTTAAAGAATCACTAATTAATACTATTTATGATGGAGGAACATCTTATGCAAGTCTGTTTTTAAACAATACATCTGATGAGATTTTAATGTTCTCAGATGGAATGAAAAACTTAAGTGATTTAGCTGTAAATACAGCTCAACCAATTTATGTTATAAATAGCATTATAAAAGCAAATCATAGTGAATTAAATAATATTTGTGAAGCAACAAATGGGAAGTATATCAATTTAAAAAACGCATCTATTAAAGAATCAGTTGATAAAATCTTGTTTCAACCTTTTAAATTTTTAGGATATGAATCTTCAAATAAAGACATGGAAGTTTATCCAAATAAGCCAATGACGGTTTCAAAAGATTTTTCGTTTTCTGGTAAAAAATTTAAACAGAATGATTCTGTGATTTTGTTATTTGGTTATGGTAATAGTATTACCCAAAAGGATACTTTAGTAATAAAATCAGACGTTACAAATAATCTAGTAAAACGCATTTGGGCTCAAAAAAAATTAAATGTGCTTCAACAAGAAAACGAAGTAAATAAGCAGGCCATTGTAAAGCATAGTATGTCTTATAATTTAGTAAGCAACCATACATCTTTAATTGTTTTAGAAACGGTATGGGATTATGTAAGATATAAGATAGTTCCACCAGAAGAATTGCTAGAAGAGTATAATAGAATTCTAAATAGAAATAATGGTAAAAAGGTAGTTACAGTTCAAAAAAATGATGAACCTCAGCAAGAAGAAAGACAAAACAACCAAACTTCAAATTCTGGAAACATATCTGGAACAATTTCAGACAGTTCTGGACTGCCATTACCTGGAGTAAATGTAGTAGTAAAAGGAACTACAGTTGGAACCCAAACCGATTTTGATGGTAATTACTCAATAAACGCCTCAATAGGAGCAGACCTTGTATTTAGCTATATTGGTTATAAAACCCTCGAAACTACTATAGGGAATTCTTCAGTTATTAGTATTTCTATGGAAGAAGATTCAGCTCAATTAGATGAAGTTGTCGTTACAGCTATGGGGGTTAAAAGGGAGAGGAGAGCCTTAGGTTATTCGGTAACAGAAGTTAAAAGCGAAGAAGTAAGTAAAGGTTATACAGGTAGTATTGCTAATGCTTTAGCTGGAAGAATAGCGGGTGTTAATGTTACATCTAGTAATGGAAGCTTTGGATCAAGCCCTAATATTGTTATAAGAGGTGTTTCATCTTTTAATGGAAACAACCAGCCTTTGTATGTTATTGATGGCGTACCTGTAAGTGGTAATGTAGATGATTTAATAGATGTTAATAGTATTGAAAGTATATCGGTTATTAAAGGAGCTTCTGGGGCTGCACTATATGGCAGTAGAGCAGCAAATGGGGTTATTGTTATTACCAGTAAATTCAATCAAAATACACGAAGCAGAGCGCGTAGTTTTAGCAATAATAATACAAGAGCAAAAAATAATAAGTATATAGGAAGGTTAAAAGTAAAGACAAAAACATTAAAGGCATCATATATTGTGGAACTAAACAATTCTAAATCTTTAGAAGAGGCATATAAGATGTATTTGTCTCAAAGAGAAAAGCATGAGCATGTACCAGCTTATTATATAGATGTATATGATTATTTTAAAAAATGGAATAATAAAGAAATTGAATTAAGAATATTAACCAATATCGCTGAATTAGATTTTGATAATTATGAATTATTAAGAGTTTTAGGATATAAATTAGAAGAAGCAAATAATTATGGTTTAGCAGCTTATATATATAATCAAGTATTAAAATTACGTCCAGAAGATTCTCAATCTTATAGAGATTTAGCTTTAGTATATCAAGAAATAGGTTTAGTACAAGAATCATTTAATTTACTAAACAGTATCGTTAACGGAAATATTTATCAAAATAACAACCGAAGAAAATTTGCTGGAGTACAGCATATTTCTAGAAATGAAATTAACAAGTTGCTTCAAAATAACCGAGAAATAAAAAAGGGAGATTTTGAGAATGTAAGTGAAGTTAATTCATCATATGATATTAGGATTGTTATAGATTGGAATCACAATGATACAGATATTGATTTGCATATTATTGACCCTAATTTAGAAGAGTGTTTTTATAGCCATTCAAAAACTAAAATAGGAGGTGAGATCTCTCAGGATATGACGCAAGGTTTTGGTCCAGAGGAATTTACCTTAAAACACGCAAAAGAAGGAGTTTATTTTGTAAAGGTGAATTATTTTGGTGATAGATATCAAAAAATAGAAAACCCAACTTTCATGAAAGTAACTATGTTTAAAAACTTTGGAAAATCAAACGAAACAAAAGAGATAAAAATTATAAGATTGACTAAAACAAAGGACAAGCAAATTGTTGCAAAAATAGAAGTTTAGTTTAAATAAAGAAGAGCAACTTTTTTGAGTTGCTCTTCTTTATTATTTCTGCATCTTAAAATAATAATCTAAAGAATGCTTGCCTGAACCATAAAACAGAAAAAATAAACAAACTAGAAAAGTAACTAAAGCTAATGTTAAATTTGCAGAATTCATTTCTCCAACAAAATTAATGATTATTGCACCAACAAGGATTGGTAATTGAGCTATAATTGTCCATCTAGTAAGTAATCCAAAAGAAATTAAAATACCTCCTAAAAAATGAGCAGGAGCAACATAATGAACAGCTAACATGCCACCCGCCAAATTTTGTATTGGTTTAAATAATTCCATTAGCATAATACTATCAGACATAAAATTAATGCCTTTAATAAATAAAAAGACACCTAAAGCAACGCGCAATAAATCAAGTGGTAAATACGTATGTGCGTTTGCCCATTTGTTGAGTGATTTAATTGTTCCCATGATTAAATATGTTGATATTCAATCAGTAAGATACAAAATTTTAACTGGAATTTAAAGCTAAACTTGTAGTACCCCCAAGTTAAATTGCTTTTCAATAGGAGCGTGGTTAGCTGCTTCAATACCCATACTAACCCACTTTCTTGTGTCAAGAGGATCGATAATTCCATCTGTCCAAATTCTGGCAGCTGCATAATATGGAGAGACTTGATTATCGTATCTATCTTTTATTTTATTGAAAAGTTCGGCTTCCTTTTCAGGAGTAATTTTTTCGCCCTTTTTCTCGAGTGATGCTTTTTCAATTTGTAATAGAACTTTGGCAGCAGAGTTTCCGCTCATAACAGCAAGTTCAGCACTTGGCCATGCAACAATTAACCTTGGGTCATAAGCTTTTCCACACATAGCATAATTTCCTGCACCATAAGAATTACCAATAATAATTGTGAATTTTGGCACAACCGAATTACTTACAGCATTTACCATTTTAGCACCATCTTTTATAATCCCACCGTGTTCAGACTTGCTACCTACCATAAAACCAGTAACATCTTGTAAAAACACTAATGGTATTTTCTTTTGATTACAATTAGCAATAAAACGTGTAGCTTTATCTGCACTGTCATTATAAATAACACCACCAAATTGCATTTCACCTTTTTTGGTTTTCACCAGTTTTCTTTGATTGGCAACAATACCAACAGCCCAACCATCAATTCGAGCATAACAGGTTATTATAGTTTGTCCGTAACCAGCTTTGTATTCATCAAATTCTGAATTATCAACTAATCGTTTTATGATGTCATACATGTCGTATTGATCTGCACGCGATTTTGGAATAATACCGTAGATTTCTTCAGGATTCTCTTTTGGTTTTTTTATTTCACTTCGATTAAATCCTGTTTTATCATAATCGCCAATTTTATCAATAATATTTTTTATGGTATCTAAAGCATCTGCATCATCTTTAGCTTTGTAATCAGTAACACCAGAAATTTCACAATGTGTCGTTGCTCCACCAAGGGTCTCATTATCTATGGATTCACCAATTGCAGCTTTCACCAAATAGCTTCCAGCTAGAAAAATACTCCCAGTTTTATCAACAATCAGTGCTTCATCACTCATAATGGGTAAATAAGCACCACCAGCAACACAACTACCCATAACGGCAGCAATTTGAGTTATACCCATACTACTCATAATAGCATTATTTCTAAAAATACGACCAAAATGTTCCTTGTCAGGAAAAATTTCGTCTTGCATGGGTAAATAAACACCAGCAGAGTCTACTAAATAAATTATAGGCAACTTATTTTCTATGGCTATTTCTTGAGCCCTTAAATTCTTTTTTCCAGTAATAGGAAACCAAGCACCAGCTTTTACAGTGGCATCATTAGCAACAACAATACATTGTTTACCCTTAACGTAACCTATTTTAATCACCACACCACCAGAAGGACAGCCACCATGTTCTGTATACATGTTTTCTCCTGCAAAAGCGGCAATCTCGATAGATTTTGATTTTGCATCTAATAAATAATCTATACGTTCTCTAGCCGTCATTTTTCCTTTGGCATGATGTTTTTCAATTCTAGATTTTCCACCGCCAAGGCTAACTTTAGCTAGTCGATTATTTAATTCGGAAAGTAGAAGTTTGTTATAATCTTCATTTTTATTGAAGTTAATATCCATTTATTTTTTAGTTTGATGCTAATGTACAAAAGTTGTATTTCCCTCGAAAGGGGGAATCTTTTAAATTTTACTGTTAATTATTATTAAAATATATTACATGGAAATATATTCCTTGGAATATAAAATTATTTATTATATATTTGCACTATAATTTAAAACTATAAAAATGAAAAGAGATAAAATTATTTATTACATCGCTACAGGACTATTAACATTATTAATGTTGTTTTCTGTAAATATGTACTTTTTTAAGCATGATGATGTAGCTATCATGTTTACTGGGTTTGGTTATCCAACATACATTATTTATCCGTATGCTGTTGCCAAACTTTTAGGATTATTTGCAATTTGGAATCCAAATTTTAAAGTAATTAAAGAATGGGCTTATGCTGGTTTCTTTTTTGCTTTTATTTTAGCATTTTTCGCACATTATATGATTGGTGATGGCTCACAAACTGGAGCGTTATTGGCTTTAATATTATTAACCGTGTCTTATATTTTTAACAAAAGAATAAATAACTAATATGAAAAATATAATTGCCTTTGCAGGAAGTAACAGTAAAAACTCAATAAACAAGCAGTTAGCAGAATATGCTGCAAGTTTGGTTAATGATGTTAAAGTAACAGTTTTAGATCTCAATGATTTTGAATTGCCTTTATATGGAATGGATTACGAGATTGAGCATGGTATTCCAGATAATGCTAATAAATTCTTAGATTATATCAAATCAACTGATGGTATTATTCTATCTTTAGCAGAGCATAATGGTGTTTATTCAGCAGTGTTTAAAAATCTTTTTGATTGGATGTCTAGAGCTGATGGAAAACTATGGAGCGAAAAACCAATGTTATTAATGGCAACATCTCCTGGAGCAAGAGGAGGAGCAACTGTTTTAGAAATTGCTAAAGGTCGTTTTCCTTTTATGGGAGGCAATATTGTTGCAGATTTTAGTTTTCCTTCCTTTAATGCTAATTTTTCTGAAGGGAAAATTTCTAATAAAGAATTAAATAATGAATTGTTAAAGCAAATTTCTGTTTTTGAAGAAACTATTTAATGGGTAATATTTCTAAAGATATAAATTCTACATTTCCTAATAATAAGGTGAAGGCTTTACTGAATATAATATATACTGCAAATTGGATTAGTAGCAAACAGAATACTTTTTTTAAGCCTTATGGTATTTCTCCGCAACAGTTTAATATTTTAAGAATTCTTCGCGGAGCTGGAGAAGCCATTAAAGTACAAACTATTAAAGAGCGAATGCTAGAGAGGGCTCCAAATGCTACACGTTTAATGGATAAACTGTGTGATAAACAATTAATTGAGCGTTTGCAATGTCCAGATGATAGGAGAGTTGTACATATTAATATAACAAAGAAAGGATTAGAATTATTAGATGAAATAAGTAAGCAAATGAAGTCAGATTACATAGATAATCTAACAGAAGAAGAAGCAGGTCTTTTAAGTGATTTGCTAGATAAAATACGCTAAGTATTTTTTTAATCAAATAGTTTCCATGGAAACTAAAAAAAGTAAAGATTATGGAATTAAATACAATAAAAAGAGTAGGGCGAAGTGATTTTGTAAACATGGGGCCAATAAAATTGCGTCAACCCATACCTACACAAGATATAGAAATGATAGATCCTTTTATATTATTACACCATTATGGTCCTTATAATATAGATGAAATGAATAACCCTTTTGATTTAGGACCTCATCCACATCGTGGATTTGAACCCATAACCTTTTTAATTCAAGGAGAACAATTGCATAGAGATTCTCTTGGGCATGAAAGCATTGTTAGATCAGGAGATGTACAATGGACAACAGCTGGTCGTGGAATAATTCATGCTGAAGGTCCAACAAAGGATTTTGTTAAAAAAGGAGGAACTCTAGAAGGGATTCAATTATGGTTAAACTTGCCAGCAGAAAAGAAAATGATTCAACCTAATTATCAGCATGTAAAACATGAAGACTTTAAGGTTGTGCTTTCTGAGGATGGTAAAGTTGCTATTCAAGTTGTTGCAGGAGTTCTTGATGGTAAGAGCGGAAGGATTGCTACGCAAACTTCTGTGAATGCTTACATGATAGACATAGAAGAAAGTGGAGAACATTTTATTTCAATAGATAATACGCATCAATCTGTATTGTACTTACTCAATGGAAACGTAAGTGTTAATGACGATATAGAATTAGTCAAAGATAAAAATCAATTGATTGAATTTAATCAAGATGGACAAGGCTTTAAGATAAAAGGAAATACTAAAAGTAAATTACTCTTTTTATCTGGAACGCCTTTTAAAGAAAAAGTAACAAGTTGGGGACCATATGTAATGAATACCCAAACCGAAATTATGGAAGCATTGCGTGATTATCAAATGGGTAAAATGGGATTTCTTCCTGCGAGTTAATAAAAAGCATCCTAGATAGGATGCTTTTTTTATCTAAAAAAGCGATATTTGCTTTTAGACTAACCACCAAAATTTAAGATTAAGATTATGGCAATGAATAAAAATACTGTGCTAGCATGGGCTACCACAATTATGATTATAGTAGGATTAGCATTAATAGCATTGGGAGCTTTTAGATATGACGATGTTGCTGGCTGGGGTTTTGCAGCAGTTGGTATTGGCTTTTTTGCAATTGCCTGGGTGTTTAATGCATTAAAAGGAAGAGTGTAATGAGTGACGATAAAAAGATAATTTTTTCAATGTCTGGTGTAACCAAGACATTTCAAAGTGCAAACACGCCAGTTTTAAAGAATATTTACTTAAGCTTCTTCTATGGAGCGAAAATTGGAATTCTTGGGCTCAATGGTTCTGGTAAATCAACCCTTTTAAAAATTATTGCAGGGGTTGATAAAAATTACCAAGGAGATGTGGTGTTTTCTCAAGACTATTCTGTTGGTTATTTAGAACAAGAACCAAAGTTAGATGAAGAGAAAACTGTAATGGAGGTAGTTCGAGAAGGAGCTGCCGAAACCGTTGCTATTCTTGACGAGTATAATAAGATAAACGATATGTTTGGATTAGAAGAGGTATATTCTAATCCAGATAAGATGGAAAAACTTATGAACCGTCAAGCAGAATTACAAGATCAGATTGATGCTGCTAATGCATGGGAGCTTGATACCAAGCTAGAAATTGCCATGGATGCTTTACGTACTCCTGATGGGGATAAAAAAATTGGTGTACTATCTGGTGGAGAACGACGTCGTGTTGCTTTATGTCGCTTGCTTTTGCAAGAACCAGATGTACTATTACTCGATGAGCCAACAAACCATTTAGATGCAGAATCTGTGCATTGGTTAGAGCATCATTTAGCGCAATATAAAGGAACCGTAATTGCTGTAACGCACGATAGATATTTTTTAGACAATGTTGCCGGTTGGATTTTAGAGTTGGATAGAGGAGAAGGTATTCCTTGGAAAGGTAACTATTCGTCTTGGTTAGATCAAAAATCGAAGCGATTAGCACAAGAAAGTAAAACGGCATCAAAACGTCAAAAAACCTTAGAACGTGAGTTAGAATGGGTTCGCCAAGGAGCAAAAGGACGTCAAACAAAGCAAAAAGCGCGTTTAAAGAATTATGATAAGCTAATGAGTCAAGATCAAAAGCAACTTGACGAAAAGTTAGAAATCTATATTCCTAATGGGCCACGTCTTGGTACAAATGTTATAGAGGCTAAGGGTGTTGCAAAAGGTTATGACGATAAGTTATTATATGATGATTTAAGTTTCAATCTGCCACAAGCCGGAATTGTTGGTGTAATTGGCCCAAACGGAGCTGGTAAAACAACTATTTTTAGAATGATAATGGGAGAAGAAACACCCGATAAAGGTGAGTTTATTGTAGGCGATACTGCTAAAATAGCCTACGTAGATCAGAAGCATTCTAATATTGATTCTAATAAAACCATTTGGCAAAACTTTAGTGACGAGCAAGAGTTAGTTATGATGGGAGGAAAACAAGTGAATTCTCGTGCGTATTTAAGTCGTTTTAATTTTTCTGGAAGCGAGCAAAATAAAAAAGTAAATTTACTTTCTGGTGGTGAACGTAACCGTTTACATTTAGCAATGACACTTAAAGAAGAAGGTAATGTGTTACTTTTAGATGAGCCAACTAATGATCTTGATGTCAACACATTAAGAGCGTTAGAGGAAGGTCTTGAAAACTTTGCAGGTTGCGCTGTAGTGATTAGTCACGATCGTTGGTTTTTAGATCGTATATGTACTCATATTTTAGCTTTTGAAGGGGATAGTCAAGTATATTTCTTCGAAGGTGGTTTTAGCGATTATGAAGAAAATAAAAAGAAACGCCTTGGTGGAGATTTAATACCGAAACGAATTAAATACAAAAAGTTAATTAGATAAAAACATAAATAAATGCTCACTGAAAAGTGGGCATTTTTATTTATATGAATGATTAGAACCTAATTTATAATTGTTAAGGTTTAGGTTCATAATATAATCTCTATTTAGGTTGAACTTTTTTATTTCATTTTCCCATTGTTTACTCAATATAATTCTTCGGTATAACAATTCAATAAAATATGTTGCAATAAATGTAAGAACCAGAGTTGTCATATTTGAATTGTATTAATTACCACCATACATATGGCCATCAGTAAAATCTTTATAAGGCTTTTTATTTTCATCATCAATAGTAGTATTCATACTATTTAAGCGTTCATTTTCTTTTTTAAGCTTATACGATTTTCTAACACCGAGTATAAGTAAAAAAGAAAAAATGACAACAACAATAATTAATATTGTTACTATATCAGCTTGGTTAATTAGAGGGATGCAACTTAAATTAAGAGCTTTTAGTAGCATTAGGCGGTATTTTTATTTGGGTTAATAGCTATTCAAATATACTGTTTTTTTACTAATTATTACTTGTAATAATTGTATCTATTTGCATTTAAGATGTTTACGATTTACTAAGGACTCAGATATACGTACTATTCTGAATGAAAATTAATTTCAAAAGTTAGTTCTTAAAGAGCATTAAGTTAATAATGTAACATTTTATTAACTTTTTATACCAATAATTTAAGCAGTATAAATTTTAAAATTGATATTTTTTGACGAAATTGCTTGTCCGTAAAATTGTTCAACCTTAAATACAGTATATAACATGTCAGATGATTTTGATTTATTAGAAACCTCTTCAAACGAAAAAGCCGAAAAAGTAGATGTTAATTGGGGAAAAGCCATTGATACTATGAAATCTAAATTATCTCAAGAAGATGATCCTGAAGTTCGACAAAAAATATTAAACGCCACTTTAGATGATGTGGTGCATATGGCAGAAAAAGATAGAACAACGCTTTTAGATGCTATAAAGGATTTAACCGATTATCAAGATGAAGTTGGAATTATTTTCGAAAAATTTTCTGCACTTAATGCAACAGAACAAAAAGTAATTGATGATGCTCAAAAAGCTTTAGAGCGAGCCAAAATTGAATTAGAAGATGCCGAAGCAAAACCAAATACTTGGTGGAATAACCTTTGGGGACGTAAGAGTAAAATAAAAAAGGCTCAAGACGAGTTAAAAGCAGCTGAAAAAGTACGTGCTGGTGCAGATAATAAAGCAAAGGCAATGTTTCAAGAACGTATTGAAAGTGCAGATATACAAACACTTTTAAGTGAATTGTCATATAAATCTCAAGCGGCTGTTAGTCGTCTTAAAAATAGAGAGGTAGAGATAAAAGAAGTAGAAGAAAAACTAAAAGACGCTATTGTTGAAGCATCTAAGAATCATACCAAGGCTTTAGAAAAAAAGAAAGAGGTTGAAGCAAAATTAGAAGAGCAATATGCACTTTTAAAACAGGCTCGTCAAGAACTTGAGGATATTGCCGATAAACAATCTGCCGAATATGCAGAAGCTATAGGTAAAGTAACAACTTTAGAACAAAAGGTTGAAGAATTAGAAGGTCTTAAAAATGCTTATACCACGCTCGCAGCTAGTAAAGATAGTTTTGTACACAAGCACAATTTGACTATTAAGGTATTAACTTCTTTGCGCAGTAATTTGCAAACGCATCGTGCTAAATTAAAGAGTGATACCGAAGAAAGGCTTAAGTATTATGATGGTTATGTTGTGGCTTTAAAAGCAAGAACAGACCAAGAATTTGCTGCTATTTTAGAGCATTTAGGAGTTAAAACCGATGAGCACATTGGTGAAACTTTAGCATCTATGCATACGGCTAGTGCGAAAGCGCGTCAAGATATGATGGATAATATACCAGTACACGAAAAAGTAATGCAAGGTGTTTACAGTAGTTATGCTGAGGCTTTACAAGAAATTCGTGCAAAAGATAGCGACATCCAAAAGAATTTTGCAGAGCGATACGGCATCGATATGAAAGAGATTTTTGAAGATTATTATAAAGCAGATGCTAGCAAACCATCTGATGGTGATGGAGAAGGTGATAAGCCAAGTCCAAAACCAGAAGCTAACGACGACGATTTATTAAGTTAATATTATTCCTGTGAAGGCAGGAATCTCATCAAATAAAACTATAAATTCTGTGGTATTCTCCGTACTGCGTTAAGGATTGAGGCATTTGTTGGAGCTCCTTGAAAAGAGCGACTGCCGAAAGCCTGACCCTTACGGGTAACGCCCTAAAAATTGACAATTGTCAATTATCAATTGAAAACATGTCCATAAATCATATAGTTACACCATTAGATTCTGCTGTTCTAGATTCCAAAGAACATTATGTATTTTATCATAAAATGATGGACTTTGCTTTTAAAGAGCTTATTGTGGCTGTACAGCAGCAAAAAATTTGTAATGCTCAAGAAGTGCAGCTGTTTAAACAGTATTGTGACTTGCTATTATACTCTATAGAAGCCATGCGTGTTAAATATATGTACGATGATGAGGATAATATGAAAGTAGATTTAACCTATTCTGGATTTCCAAATTATTTAGAATTTAGGTATTTATTTAATGATTTAGAATTGCGCGATGAATATTTAGGAAGGTTAACTCCAATAAGTGATTTAAAGGAAGAATTTTTAGATACGCTGATGCGTAAAAAAGAGTCTATAAAAAAGAGCAAACTTTTTCAAGCAGCATCTATAGTCTATTATTCGTCGGTTAAAAAGGAATATATATTCAATCGTTTTGTGCAAGGCAAAATATTAAGTGCTCCAGAACAATCTGCTGGAGATTTGCTAATAAGCTGGGGTTTTTATGATGTATCTCATAACAGACCATTTATATGTTTTATGTATTTTAATTACGATGGCACCAGAATAAATGATTATAAAGATGAGATTTACGAGGTTTTAAAAACGGTTGCTGATAGGGATATGTCTTTAGATACTATGGCATATACTATTGATAGAAAATTACCAAAAGTATCGCCTAAGCTTATAAAGCGAATTGATTTAGGGCCTATGCATAATGTATTTGCTAAAGATGAAAATGATATAACCCATACCATTTTAGAGGCTATTGGTAAAAAAGAAATTCCACTAGAATCGTATGCTATTTCGTTGCGACTAGACGAAGTAAGTTCTGGTAGTGAATTTAAAGAAGGTGGTTTTTTTAGCAAACAAATTTTACAAAAGTGGGATGAGGTATTTAAGCAAAAATATGTGTTTGCTCCACATAGAATTATTCAACTGTTATATAACAAAACACCTGATATTATTAATACCCTAGAAAAAGCACCGATTCAAATTTCAGAATTAAAAATAGATATAAAAAAGTAAAGTCATAACGAGGAGCAAAGCGACGTGGTTATCTCAATAAGAGAAATAGATTGCTTCATTTTATTCGCAATGACGTAAATAATAAACATATGGAACACAACTCGACATTTCCAATAAAGCTCACCGAACTTGATATGCTTCGTGATGAAGCTGCATCCTATTTAAAATCTGTACGATGGGAGCAAGGAGCTCGTGCAAAAAATAAAGATAAAAATACCAAAGACGAATCGATTTTGCTGTATTTATCGCGCGCTAATAACGGAACAAATACTGCTGAAATAACTTCAGTTTCAAAAACTATTCTAGCTTTAAAAAAGCGATTGTTACCAGACTCTGTGGCAATTCCTATTTATTTAAACCAGACTTTGTATGCTGTTCAAGAAGGAATCACTTTAGGTATTTGGATTAAAGACAGTTTTTACGATGCTTCGGGTTTATCGAGTTTAAACGAAAACAAATCAGCCTTAGATACCAACGGAAAACGCGAGTTTGAAAGTAAAATGCACACCGCAACTGCATTTATGCTATTTGCTACAGCATATAAAATATTACATGATTTAAAACCGCATGCTTCAGATGATTTAAGTGTGATGAAACAGAAGTTTGCTGGCATACCAGAAGTGTCTTTAATGTCACCTTTAAAAGGGGTTTCGTGTAGCTTGTTTTATTTTGATAAATACTTAGGGCACCCCGAAATTATAAAATCAGATAAAGATGTTATTGATTTTACGGTAGTATATTTTGAAGCGTTAATTGATGAAATTCAATTACGTAAAAGTTCTTTAGAATATACCGAAACCATTGAAGATAGAACGTATAAATTAGAAAAATCTGAATTTGCAGTATCAGGTTGGAATAACGTGTTTTCTGGTACTGCCAAAAGTATTGAGTTTAACAAAATTCTATTCGAACAAATTGTTGGTAATAGAGATGCAAAACATTTTGCTCGTCGTTTAACCGAACGTATGTTGAGTTACGATTTTGTAGCAAAAAAGAATCCGTTTCAAGAATTAGGTGGTTTTATGCCAGTGTTTATGGGTTATGGTATTCCAGGAACTGGAAAAAGTATGCTTATAGCAGCCATTGCTACAAGACTTAAAGAGCATTGTGATAATTTAGATATTCCGTTTTTGTTTCACCCAATGCCAGATACTTTAATTAGTACCTTTCAAGGCGGATCTGCTGAAAAAATGGTAGAATGGATGAAGCCTTTACAAGATCCATCAAAACTTATTTTTGCACCCATTGATGATGCCGAAAATAATTTACAAGAGCGTACTGCACAAGGAGTTTCTGCAGGTGTAAAGGAAGTTATTGGTGTGTTTTTAAGATATACAGAAGGTGCTTATGCCGTAAACTATGGTAATAGTTCTATTGGATTGTTTACAAACCTTCCAGAAATGCTTGATAAAGCTGTGATTTCTCGTGTACAGGGACGTTTTAAAATCGATGGAGCGAGAACTGAGCATGACTTTTTAGATCAAGATCATATTTGGTGGAAAAAGTTTGATAAAACCATGCCAGACTTTGTAAATATGCAAAACCCACAAGGTTATAAATATTTAGAAGACCAAGGTTTAGCAAAAAATATGGGCGATATTTTAGATGCTATTGAAAAGCCTTCAGAAGAGCGTGTTTTAGAAACTTTTGAAAAGGTTGATAAAATGCATGATACCAATGAACACTTGTTTTATGCGAGCTTGTATAAAGAAATTCAAAAGATATTCCCATTCTTTTCATCACGTGATGTAAGGAATATTCAATCGGCAATATCTTTAAGATTAACAGATTTTGATTTAGAAGATGATTGGTTTGAAAACCCAGAAATTTATTTCAAAAAAGATTATGAGACTAAGTTTGGTATGCTTCAAGAATTAATGAAAGGCAATATGAAAGGTTTAGATTTTTCGGAAATTAGACGTCAAGAAGTTGTGCGTTACTTAGATAATGTGGCAACCATTGCTGATACCGATTTTAAACGAAAAGTAGATGCGAGAGTAAACCAATTGAATATAGAAACAGAGGCTAGGGAACAATTTGATGACAAAAGATAAAAGAATAAAGAACGTAACATCAACTGTATTATCCAATTTTTGGGGTAAGTTGGAGCGTATTGATTTCGATTTTAAATTTAAAAATGGAAAATGGAAACGAATAGCCCACGAAGCTTATGGTAAGAGTGATGGTGTTGCTATATTATTATATAATGTAGAATCTAAAAAAGTACTTTTATCAAAACAATTTAGAATACCTGTATATATATCTGATGTTTCAGAAGGTGTTTCCATTGAAGTTTGTGGAGGAGCCATTGACGATGGAGAATCACCAGAAACCTGTGTTATTAGAGAGGCTAAAGAAGAATTGGGCTATAATATTTCTAATTTAAAGGCTGTGAACACTGTGTTTTTGTCTCCAGGAATCGTAAGAGAGCGTGTGCATCTTTTTACTGGTAATTATACCGATTCTGATAGAATTGATAACGGTGGTGGTTTAGAAATCGAAAATGAAGAAATAGAAGTTTTGGAAGTCACTTTTACTAAAGCTATGGAAATGATTGATTCACACGACATTATTGATGCTAGAACAATTATGTTGTTGCAATACATTCAAATAAATAAATTGTTGTAATGGACAAACTAAAAACAGCTAATTTATATAGAAGTGAATTAATTCCTGTAAGCGGAAAACTCGTTGAGCGTTATAATAAATGCTTGGTAAAACTTGGGTTTGCAAAAACAAAACTAAAAACGTTTTCTATAGATGGCATTGGTTGGAGTCCTGAGATTGCTGAGGAAAAAAAAGAGATTCATTATTTAAATAATGGAGATGCTAATCCGCACGGGATAATTATTTCTCCACTGCAAAAAGGGAAACCTGTTTATGTGCCGTTTCATACGTTTGATAGAGATATAATGAAATTCGTTTTCAAAATTCATGGAAACAAAATAAATGATATTACTCGCGATTGTGCCATTTGTTTAGATTTTGACCAAAATATTGACGCTTTTTATGAGCCTTTAGATGTTTTAAAGTACAACACAATTACTATAAGTTTTCATTTAATAAATAATCTGGATAAAATAAAGGAAGAACAATTAGATCTAGTTGAAACTTTTAATAGAGATAACAATTTTATTGATGAAAATTTACATCAGCAATTATTAGACTCTGCTAACACTTATGGCGATTTACGTCACAGAGATTTAGATTTACACGAATTGCAGTTTACTACAGACTCCTTCTATACAAAAGCTTTTGGAGGTGTTTATGTGCTAAGAGATTTTATAACGCCAATTGTGGTTTTTGAAGATAAAAAATGGCATAAGGAGGCAATCAAAGATGTAAGTTATGAAGTGCTCATTTATCATATTCATCAATCTGAATTAATGGATAAACTTCGAGACCACGTTATTATCGAATACGATTTGGAAACTGTTGTAAAAACAAAACGCTATCATCGAATTAAAAAGTTTGAGATGTTTCAGCATTTAAAAAAGCCAAAACATCCTATTAAAAACATTTTAAATGATCCATTACTATACAAAAGCTATCTCAACAAGCTAAATATTGAAGCACGGAAAAAAGTAATGAGTGTAGAGCGTTATTTAGAAAAAATAGAAACTAGTAATCAATATAAAATTGCCGATATTGTTGATATAAAACTCTTTGAGGCTCTACATCAACCACATTCTTCTTTGGATGCTAAACATCAAGATTTAATTTGGATGTTGCTAGTAAATGTATCACCAAAAGATGTGTTGTACCTGTATTGGTACGATAAAGAAGCATTTTATAATAGTTTTAAAACTTGGGACGATTCTTTTAAAGAGTGGACTATTGAGACTATTAGTAACAATATTTAATAATTATAGACTAATTTTATACAGCATCATTAAAACAAAAACCATGGGACTAGAATTAGTAATTTTTATAGGAGCGATACTTTTTGGAATCTTTTTGTATTGGAGAGAATCTAACGGCAATGGTTTATATCGTTTTGTAAACAAAATGGTAAACTCAAAAGCCCTTCAAATGAAACCAGAAAACAGAAAAGGTTTTGTATATAAGCAAGCTTTTTTGCCTAGATTAGTCTTTGTTGCTACCATTTTTTTGTTAATAGGATTGATATTTCAGTTTTTAACACCTTTTAAAATATTTGGAAGTTATAATGGTATTTCTGCATTTTCATCTGTAGTTGTTGGGACTTTGATAGGAACTTATTTAGCAAATTTTGTACTAAAATCTACTAAAGTTATAGAAGAGAAGAGTGATTCTATTGGCGGTATTATGGAAGATACTATTGAAAAAGGCAAAGATTTTATAGAAGATTTAAAAACGAAAGATGCAGACGTAGTTGAAGAACCTGAAGCTATAAAAGAGGCACCGAAAACTGAGGAGAAGAGTGCTCGCGAACGTTTAAAAGATAAGGGATTGTTATAAATTAACGTCATTACGAGGAAGTATGACGAAGTAATCTTTTAAATTGAAAGCTAAGTTAAATTAGAAACAGATTGCTACAGCTGTTATATACTGAAATACAATTCAACATATAACAGCTTCGCAATGACAACATATTAAAAATGATTAAAAACTACTGGAATAAAGGAAAAAAGCAAAAAACTATAACCATAATTGTTGCTTTGATTTTATTAATCGCATTATTTGTTTTGCGAGACGATTATCAACCAGCACTATTATTTTTTAGAAAATTCATCTTCATCATTCTATTAAGTGGGATTGTTTTATTTTTTGGTTTAAGAAAGTTTAGAAACTCAGCAAGTACAGGAAGTCGCATTGGTATTTTAGGATTATTAGTTGTTTTCTTCGGAATATTATATGCAATAGGTTGGCATTTTAAAATGTACGATTACATGAAAACTTATAATGTGTTTAATAATTTAAATCGTATTGAAATTAATGAATTGCCATTAACGCAGAACGAGCGTATTCAGCCATTGCAAAACATTTTTACTATGGCAAATGAAAGTGTAGGAGAGACTAAAGATGTGTCTTTACCACATTTAGTTCGAGTTGATGATGAAAATAAATGGACGATGGCTATTCAGCCTTCTGAAAACTACACATTTCAACAAATAAGCGATAACACTGAAGAAGTATTTGCAGTATCAAGTACAACGCCTTTTCCAAGATTTTCAAATGAAAATAGAATTCCAGTTACCTTTTCAATAGGTGAATCACTAAAGTTTAGTAGGAATACATACAACGCTGTTGTGCAGCGTTTCAATATTTTTCAATTATTTACCATGGAACCTAGCGATACGTTTTACATGAAAAACGATACAGGACAATGGGTACAGGTAGTAAGTTTAATTAAATGGAAAGGTTTTTTATTCCCATACCCAACATTTGGTGGCGTTATGGTTGTAAATAATGGCGAGCACGATTTTAATGATTACATAGAACGTATTTTAATAGGAAAAGGCACATATATAAGTCCGAGTGAAATGAAAAACTATCCATTTTTAATAGGCCAAAATATATTAGCAGAAAAAGTATCACAGCTACAAGCAGAATCTTTAAAGTTTTTAGGAGGGTTTAGTGATCCATTGCCATGGAATATGTTAACAGCAGTTAAAATTCCAGAAATGCCTAAAGACCAAAATCAGCAACCTTATGTCACCGATTTTGATTTTTCTGATACAGATTCTAATGGCTATAGTGGTTTATACCATTGGTTTGGTTTAGAGCCAGTTGGCGATGAACGCACTAGTTTAACATTTAGTGTTTTTATTCCAGCCGATGGATCGGATGCATTATATTATTACGATCATGCATCAAAAAAGCAAGGTTATGCTGGCGTTTCTGCAATGCCCCAAAAAGTAAAAGAATCTAGAAAAGAATATGATTGGACAGCCAACACACCAGTAGAATTTAGACCATATATTAAAGATATTGCAGGTAGAAAACGCATGTTTTTTTTAGGAACTGTTTCTGCTATTAGTGAAAAGGATGCGGGACAATTTGATGGTTCAGCAACTCCAGATTTGGTACTTATTGATAGCGAATATAGAGATGTTATTTGGATTGATGTTAAACACCCAAGCCAATGGGATAAAACAGTTTATAATCAATTAAATGAAGCTTGGAGATCTGAAGAAGGCATTGGTTATTATTTTGCTGAAGACACTAAAGAGATTGATATTGTTGAACAAACTTCAGATTCAACTATAGTTATTCCTGTGATTGATAAGAAAACTGAAGCAATTGAAAGGCTACAACGGCAAATTGATTCTTTGAAGGCAAATAGTAATTGATATGCACGGTAGTTTAGGACATTTTAAAGCAACCTTACAAAGGAAAAAGGAGCGTAAAGCTAAAGCCGAAGGTAGGTTTGATAAAAAGAGGCTTAAGTATAGCGCTTCAGAGAAAAAAACTCAATTTGATTTCCCTGTTCTTAAAAAGCCAGAATTAGAAAAAGTAAAGGCTATTATAAGAGCAAAACTAAAAAAAGAAAAAAGGCTAGATTATTTGTTAGTTATAATAGTTCTCTTAGTTTTTGTACTTATTTATTTTCTACTTAATTAGTAAAATCATGTAACAACTCATATTATAATTAGACCTATAAGTAAAGGTTAATTATGGGATATATGGGTTTTGGGATGCAAAGGTGGATTTATAAAAGACATCTAAGAAAACCTTTTTCTAAGAGAGAGAGTATACCCACATTTTCACCACTTTCAAATTACTCAAGGGAATTTAAACTTCAACCAAGTGTAGAGGAAAATGAAAAGTTGAATGGTTTTTTAACATTAGCTATAATTTTTGTTTTTATAATTTTTTTATTCTTTTTATCAAGCAAGTTTGTTTCTTATACAAATAATCAATCTATTTCAATTAGTTTAATGAATGAATCAAAGGATAATGAAGCATTTGAGTTTTTATTAAAATCAGGAAAGAATAGATTGCTTTCTAATAATATATTAGGAGCTTACTCTGAATTTAATTTGGCTCATAATATAAGACCAAATGATAAAGAATTAAATCAATTAATGATTGAGACTCTAGGCATTCTTTGCGTTAATGAAGAAAAATATTGTGATAAATTAGACGTTATTTTAAATATCGATTAACAAACAATTTTCATTAATCTTTATGATTGTTAATTTTTTATTTCTCTCAATTTTTATAAACTTATTTTCGTTCCTTTATACACTAACTAAAACAAAACTATATTTAATGAAAACCTCAATTTATTCAGTTTTTGCTATAATTTTAATGTTTTCTTCTTGTAAACAAGAGGAAAATCAAAAACCATATTCTTCTATGGAAGCACCAGTTGCAAAAAAGATTTCTAAAGAGTTAACTATTCACGATGATACTCGAATCGATAATTATTTTTGGATGCGTTTAAGCGACGAACAAAAAAATGCAGAAACGCCAGATGCACAAACACAAGATGTCTTAGATTATTTGAATGCAGAGAATGATTATTTAAGTAAAGCAATGGCTCACACAGATAGTCTACAAGATAAATTGTATAATGAAATTGTAGGTCGTATAAAAAAAGACGACCAATCAGTTCCGGTGAACGATAACGGATATTCGTATTATACACGCTTTGAAAAAGGAGGAGATTATGCTTTGTATTGTAGAAAAAAGTTAGAAAAAGGAGCTAAAGAGGAAATTATGCTTAATGGCCCAGAAATGGCAAAAGGCTATTCTTATTATGGTTTTGGAGGACGTTCGGTAAGTCCAGATAACAAAATGATGGCCTTTGGGATTGATACTATTTCTAGAAGACAGTATACCTTGTACTTTAAAAATTTAGAAACTGGAGAGTTGTTAGCCGATAAGCTAAGTAATACAGGTGGTAGTGCTACTTGGGCTAATGATGGAAAAACTGTTTTTTATACTACAAAAGATCCGCAAACCTTAAGGCAAAATAAAATTGTAAAGCACATTATTGGAACCAACCAATCTGAAGATGTTGTAGTTTACGAAGAAAAAGATGATACCTTTAGGTGTGGTGTTGGTAAAACAAAATCTGATGCTTATTTAGTGATAGGTAGTTTTCAAACCTTATCAACAGAATTCAGGTTTTTAGACGCCAATACACCAAACGGAGAATGGAAAGTTATTCAGCCTAGAGAGGAAAATTTAGAGTACACTATTGATCATTTTGAAGATCATTTTTATATAAGAACAAATAAAGATGCTAAAAATTTTAAACTGGTTAAAACGCCTATTGATAAAACAGAAAAGGAGCATTGGGTTGATGTTATACCACACAGAGAGCAGGTGTATTTTCAAGGTATGGATTTATTTAAAAACTATCTAGTTACTGAAGAAAGAAAAAATGGTTTAAGAACCATAAGAGTTATAAAGTGGGATGGTACTGACGATCATTATATTGAATTTAATGATCCAGCGTATTTTACAGCTACAACTTCTAATTTAGATTTTGACACTGATGCTTTACGTTACAGATACAGTTCGTTAACCACACCAAATAGTACTTATGAGTACAATATGGCTGAAAAGAAACAGTTTCTTTTAAAGCAAACAGAAGTAGTTGATCGTACTTTTGCAATAGAAAATTACACCTCTGAGCGTTTATATGCAACTGCTACAGATGGTACAAAAATACCTGTGTCATTAGTTTATAAAAAGGGTATAGAAAAAAATGGTAAGAATCCATTACTGCTTTATGCTTATGGTTCTTATGGAAATAGTCAGGAGCCAAGATTTAGCTCTACACGTTTAAGCTTATTAGACAGAGGTTTTGTTTATGCCATTGCTCATATTCGTGGCGGACAAGAAATGGGTAGAGATTGGTATGAAAATGGGAAACTGTTAAAAAAGAAAAATACATTTACAGATTTCGTTGATGTTGGTAAGTTTTTAGTTGATGAGAAATTTACAAACAATAATCAGTTATATGCTTATGGTGGTTCTGCTGGTGGCTTATTAATGGGAGCTATACTAAATATGGAGCCAGATATGTGGAACGGTGTTATTGCAGCTGTTCCTTTTGTTGATGTGGTTTCGACTATGCTAGATGAAACAATTCCATTAACTACTTTTGAATTTGATGAATGGGGAAATCCTAAAAATAAAGAGTACTATGATTATATGAAATCATATTCTCCTTACGATAATGTAGAAGCAAAAGATTATCCAAATATTTTAATAACTACGGGTTATTGGGATAGCCAGGTACAATATTGGGAACCTGCAAAATGGATTGCTAAATTACGTGAGCTAAAAACAGATAACAATTTATTGGCTATGGATTGTAACATGGAAACTGGCCATGGTGGAGCATCTGGACGGTTTGAACGTTATAAAAGGTTAGCATTAACTTATGCTTTTATGTTTGATTTAGAGGGTATTTCGGAATAACATAAAAATCATCATTATAAAGAAAAGCCTTGAAGAAATTCAAGGCTTTTAGTTTTATTTCTATAGCCAAAACGTAAAAATTATTCTAGTTTAAATGTTATGCAAAAAATTATTGATAGTGGTCAAATTAAAAATTAATTAAAAAAAAACATAAAATATGCAACCTATTCATCTTTGGGTTGTCTTGTAATAAGTATGTGTTTAAAATCAAAAGACGAACAGTAATGAAACATAAAAACCAAAAAAACGTTTGTCAATCCATAAACCCATTTTTAGGTTTTGGATGGAATACAGGATTAAAATTCAAAAAAAGGCAATTACATATAAAGCCTCAAGAATATATTTATAGTATTTCAGAAACAAACAAATAAAAATCAATTATAAATCAAAATCAAAGAATGAACAATCAAAAGATGAAGCAATTATTATTGCTATTTATGTTATGTACATCTATGCTTTCGGCCCAAGAAAGTTTTACTGTAAATGGTACTATTAAAGACCATAAAAATGGAGAAACCTTATTAGGAGCCACCGTGTTTTTAAAAGGTACAACCAATGGTTCTGTAACTAATGAGTATGGTTTCTTTTCGTTAACAGCTCCTAAAGGAAACTATACGGTAATAGTGTCATATTTAGGTTATCAAGAAATCAGAGAAGATATAGTTTTAGATGTAAATCAAACACTAAACTTTGAAATTAAGGAAGTATCAACTCAACTAGATGAGGTCATAATTACAGCAGAAGAACCAGAAAGGGTTAGTATAAAAAAACCACAAATGAGTGTTTCTAAGTTAAACGCCTCAACTATTAAACAAATGCCAGCGGTTTTAGGAGAAATTGATGTTATTAAATCTATCCAAATGTTACCTGGAGTTACTAATAATGGAGAAGGGACCGCTGGATTTAATGTAAGAGGAGGAGCAGCAGATCAAAACTTAGTGTTACTAGATGAAGCTATAATTTATAATACCTCGCATTTCTTTGGTTTCTTTTCGGTTTTTAATACTGATGCTATTAAAGATATTAAGCTGTATAAAGGAGACATTCCTGCAAAATTTGGCGGAAGAGTATCATCAGTTTTAGATGTTCGTCAAAAGGATGGGAACAGCAAAAATTTTGGACTTACAGGTGGTATTGGTCTTATTTCAAGCAGGTTAGCAGTAGAAGGGCCAGTATTTAAAGATAAAGGATCTTTTTTAATTGCTGGAAGAACATCTTATGCACATTTGTTTATGAAGGCCATTGAAGATGTTAAAGATGATAAAATTTCTTTTTATGACTTAAACCTTAAAACTAATTATGAAATCAATAAAAATAACCGTGTTTTTCTATCTGGATATTTTGGGCGAGATAACTTTAACTTGTCAAAAGTAATAAATAACACATATGGTAATGCTACGGGAAATTTAAGATGGAATCATATTTTTAATGATAAACTCTTTTCTAATTTATCATTAATTTATAGTAAATATGATTATCAAATTGTATTAGATTTTATTAAGCTAGATTGGATTGCAGATATTAAAAATTATAATTTAAAATATGATTTTAGATATTACGCCAATGAAAAATTAAAACTAGATTTTGGTGTTAGTGGTATTTTATATCGTTTAAATCCAGGAGAAGTAAAACCAACCGATCCAAGCTCTTCAATAAACTATTTAAAGCTTGAGCAAAAAAGAGCTTTTGAAAGCGGGCTTTATATAAGTGCAGAACATAAACTTACTGATAAGTTAACAGCGCAATACGGATTAAGATATAGTAGGTTTTCGAGGTTAGGAGGACAAAATATAATGAACTATGTTGATAATCAACCTGTTGTTTATAATAGTGAATTAGGTATTTATGAAGAAGGTGTTGAATTAGGAGAGACATTCTATAAAAAAGGAGAAAGCATTGAAACTTTTGATAATTTTGAGCCACGTCTGGGGCTTTCATACCAATTAAATGAATCTTCTTCTGTAAAAGCTAGTTATACTAAGTCTTCTCAGTATTTGCACTTACTATCAAATACATCGGCGGTAACACCTTTAGATGTTTGGGCGCCTAGCGGAAAATATATTAAACCACAATTGTCAAATCAATATGCTTTAGGTTATTATAAAAACTTTAAAGACAATGAGTATTCTTTAGAGTTAGAAACATATTATAAGACCGTAGATAATAGAATTGACTACGTAGATGGATCAGACTTAATAGGAACTAATACCATTGAAACAGAAATATTAAATGGTGAGGCTAGAGCTTACGGATTAGAAGTATTACTACGCAAAAACAAAGGAGATTTTACAGGTTGGTTAGCCTACACCGTATCAAAATCAGAACAAAGAACTTTTGGTGGTAAAGCTGGAGGACCAGGCATTAACAAAGGGAATTGGTATAATACACCCTATGATAGAACACACGATGTATCTCTAACTGGAATTTATAAATTGAATGATAAATGGAGTTTTAGCTCAAATCTAGTTTATCAAACAGGAAGACCAGTAACTTACCCAAATGGGCAGTATCAATATGAAGATTTATCTATAGCAAGTTATTCAGGCAGAAACGATGACCGTTTATCGGCATACCATAGAGTAGATATATCGGCTACATATAAACCAAATAGAAAACTTAATAAACGTTGGAAAGGAGAATGGGTTTTTGGAATATATAATCTTTATAACAGAAAAAACGCAGCTTCTATTTCTTTTAGACAAAATAATGACACAGGACAAAATGAAGCAAATAGAACAGCCATTTTTGGAATGATTCCATCAGTAACGTATAATTTTAAATTTTAAAAACCATGAAATATATAAAACAAATCGCAATAATAGCATGCTTAATATTTGCCTCATGTGAAGATGTTATCGATGTTGCTGTACCAACAGCTGCACCAAGGTTAGTTGTAGAAGCATCCCTAGATTGGGAAAAAGGATCGATAGGTAACAACCAAACTATTAAGTTGAAAACATCTACACCGTATTTCGATACAACTACAAATAATATTGTAACAGGAGCAACAGTAAAAGTAACTAACAATAATAGTGGAGCAGAATTTACATTTACAGATCAGAATGACGGAACTTATACTACTTCAGTTTTTATTCCAGTTGTTAATGATACATATACTTTGGAAATTGTTTATAATGGAGAAAATTATCAAGCTAGCGAAACTTTAAAATCGGTTTCAGATATTAATAGAATTACGCAATCTTTAGAAGGAGGGTTTGATGACGAGGTTTTAGATGTTACTCTATTTTGGGATGATCCTGCAGATGAAGAAAACTACTATTTAGTTAGGGTTTTAGAAGTGGGTGACTTATTTCCGTTTTTAGAAGAGATATCAGATGAGTTTATAAATGGTAATGAAATTGATGACTTTTTTGAAAAGGATGACGATGCTGATGACCCAACAGAAGAGTTTAACCCTGGAGATACGGTAGATATCTCTTTATATGGTATCTCAGAAAGATACCATAACTACATGCAATTGTTAATAGAGCAATATGATAGTGGGGGAGATCCTTTCAGTTCGGTTGCAGCAGAAATACGAGGAAACTGTATTAACACTACAACCCCAGATAATTATGCTTTTGGGTATTTTAGATTAACACAAGTTGTAAAAGCTAGCTATACGTTTCAATAGTAAATAACGCTATTTAGTTTATATGTCTAGTGAGATAGAACAAAAAGTTATTAGTAAATTAAACCATCTCAAACACTTAAAGTTTGAGATGGTTAACAATGTTTATACAGCAACATTAATTGATTTAGAAGGGGAAGAAGTTGTAAAAGGATATGGAAATTCCGTTATTGAAGCTATTAATGATTTGCATAGTACTTTACTATAAATGATTTAATTTATATGTATTAAAAAATGAAAGAATCATTACACCAAAATATAGAGGATTATAAAAAGCAAATGGAATTGGGTACCGTCCCAAAAGCCTATAAAGGAATAATCGAATATTTAATGAATTTGAGAACTCATTTTATAAATCAATATCCAACAGAATTTATAGTTGGAACCCTTTATCAAGGATATATGGATATGAGTTATTTCCCCGTTACACCTAAGTCCTTAAAAACTCAAAAACTGAAGATAGGCTTAGTATTTAATCACCAAAAAATACGTTTTGAAATTTGGTTAGTAGGGCAAAATAAACAAATACAAAAGAAATATTGGAACTTGTTCATGGGGAGTGATTGGAATAAATATGTAATTTCAAAAACTGCTCAAGAGTCAATAATTGAACATATTCTGGTTGAAAACCCTGATTTTGGCAAAATGAATTTGTTAACTGAAAAAATTGAGAATGAGACCAGAAAGTTCATAAAGGACATAACAGATGTTTTAGCCTAAATAAAAATTAACATCTTAATATTGTATTTTTGATATCATAAAAATTACAACAATTGGATTTTAGTAAAGAAATGCTCTTCTTTTTTAGCTTGCTAGGTGTTTTTAATGGCTTTATCGTTGCCGTATATTTTTTGTTTTTTGTAAAAGAAAATATTTTTGCAAATAAGTTTTTAGGAACTCTTTTATTAGTTTTAAGTATAAGAATTGGTAAGAGTGTCTTACTTTATTTTGATAGAGATTTAATTATTGAGATTGTTGAGATCGGGGTTTTGGCATGTATGTTTATTGGCCCTTTATTATACTTATATGTTTCTGCTAATTCCGGAATAATTGAAAAATTAAAATCTAAACAGGCTTTACATTTAGTACCAATTGCAGGTATTATTTTGTACTTTTTCTTTAATAAGAAGGGCGATTATAGTTCAGATAGAGTTTTAATCTCTAACATCATGCGAATAATTTATTTTCAATGGGCTTTTTATTTGATTGCGAGTGCTATTGTTATAAACAGTACTGCTGTAAAATTGTTTAATAGGGATACTAAATATATGAAAACAGAGAGATGGAACCTTAGTATTTTTATTGGCGTTTTTCTTTTATGGCTATCTTATGTAACATTTAGATTCACTTCTTATATAGCAGGAGCTGTAGTATTTTCATTTATGTTTTATATACTTATTTTGGTTTTATATGATAGAAAAGAAAAAAGAAAGAAGCAAAAAAGATTGCCTGAATATAATTTTAATGAACTAAATAAAATTGATAAGCAGATAGAACAACTTATTAAAATTGAAAAAATATTTACAAAGAAAGATTTAAAAATGCCAGAAATGGCTAAAATGTTAGAGTTAACTCCACATCAGTTTTCAGAATTTCTAAATATCAATTTAAATAAAAACTTTTCAACCTTTATTAATGAGTATAGAGTTATTGAGGCAAAAAAACTTTTAGGTTTAAACAATCACTACACCATGGAACATATAGGGGATTTAAGCGGATTTAAGTCTGCATCAGCATTCTATAATGCTTTTAAAAAACATTCTGGGATAACACCTTCAGCTTTTAGAGATAAGAACTAAGCTCCTTTATTTTATCCTATTTTATAAATCAGAAGTCTTTTTAACTTTTATTAACATCACTTTTAGTACATCAAATTTAAGTTTGTAGTGAATAAAAATGAATAGCTAAATTCAGTTTATATCATTTACTAACATTTCAAACTTTAATATCATGAACATCAAGAAAATTTTATTTGCATCTCTCATTGTATTTGGATTACAAAATACTACAGCTCAAACAGACTTAGAGCAAATACAAACTACGCTAAACCTATACATTAATGGTACAGCAAACGGGAATCCAAACGATGTTAAAAAAGCATTTCATAAAGATTTAAACTTATATTTTATAAAAAATGACAGTTTAAAAGCATGGCCTGGAAAAAAATATATAAAGAATATTAAAGACGGTGTAAAAGCTAATAGAGTTGGAAAAATTGTGTCTGTTAATGTTGTAAATAAAATTGCTCATGCCATTGTAGAAATAGACATGCCGGATAGAAAGAGACGTTTTACGGATTTCATGCTACTCTCAAAAATAGATAATGAATGGAAAATAGTGCATAAAGCCTTTACTTCTGAGAAATACTAATTGCCTTAGCTAACCTCTAATAACAAAATAGAAATGTTAAAAAGTACAATTTTAACCTTTTTCTTATTAAGCATAATTTCTTGTAAAAATGAAACACTTAATAAGGATGTAATTATCAAAGATGGAGAAACACTGGTAAAAGCGATATATAATATGCATCATGAAAACGCTAGTAAATACATTACGTTCGATCAAAATACAATCTTCTATGATTCTTTAGGTCAGGTTTCTAAAAAAGAATATTGGTATGAAGCCATTTCGAGACCAGGGAAATTACACTTTAGATATGTGAATTTTGAATCTGGAAATGGGTTTATGTATAACGATGGACATATGTATTTTTTTAAAGAGAATAAAGTTGAAAAAGAAATAGAGGAAAAATTTAATGTTTGGACCGTTTTATGTCATGATGCATATACACAAGATCCAGATATTACTATTAATATTCTTAAAAATAAGAAGAAAATTAATTTCGATTCGTTTTATGAAACTACCTGGAAAAATAGACAAGTTTATGTAGTAGGGGCAAAGGAAGGAGATTATAAATCTACACAGTTTTGGGTAGATAAAGAGCATTTATATTTAGTAAGAGATATTTTTCTAAAAGAGAATGGTTCTATCGGAGATGTTAGATATGTTAACTATAAAAAACATGGAGAGGAATGGATTGAAGGTGGTTTGATTGTCTTTTATGACAAAAAATTATTCTTAGAAGAGTTCTATGAAAATATAAAAACACATAATTCTTTAAATGAAGATTTGTTTAATCCTGAAAGTTTCAGCAAAATCACTAGTTTTTTTGATTAAATAAAATTCTTTTTTACCTGCGTATTAATCAATCAGAGTGAGACTAACATTCTTAAAAAATTGCGGTTGATTAATTACAATTTCAAACCAGGCTAACTTCCAACTCTTTGGTATTAAAACGTCTCCTAAATCTAAATAAGCTTGTTTTTATCTCAAAAGCCGTAGTCATCTCTTAATTAGAATTACAATTGTACTAATACATTGTCTGTTGTTATTGGGCAATTTACAGCATCTTAATCTTCTAAAAGCGAGGCATTATTGTCTTTTTTATACCATTCAGTATCTGTAACTTGCGGAACACGCGTATATTTATATGATGGAGGAGATTTAGAAATCAAAACATTTCTTCAGTAGACTTGTCACTTTTCAAGATAAAAATTGACTTAGAGAAATGAGAATTAATTTGTTCTTTTGTTTTTGTAAATACCTGATTTATATATAATTATGCTTTGTCTATTTGTAAAAAATTAAAGCGTATTAATAATTTTTAAACTAATTAAAAAATTAATGTGACTTATTTAAGTTACTTGTGTCTTAAATCATAACAACTAAAATAGCGATAAGCTACATTTGAAAACCCTAGAAAACATTAATAAATTACCTGATGAAGATTTGGTAAAAGTAATTGTTAAAACCAATAACACATTGCTTTTCGAAATACTGTACGATAGGTATGCTACATTAGTGTATAATAAATGTTTTGGGTTTGCTAAAGATGCTGATGAAGCTAAAGATTTAACACAAGATGTATTTTTAAAGCTCTTTGTTAAGCTGGCTAGCTTTAAAGAGAAATCAAAATTTTCAACATGGTTATATGCATTTACATATAATCATTGTGTAAATTATGTAACAAGAAATACAGCTAAAAAATTTGAGAAGCAATCAGTAGATTATAAAGATATTGAAAACCTTTCTTATCATGAAGAAAATGATACCAGTTTTCTGGATATGAAGGTTGATAAATTAAAAGTAGCTTTAGAGCTAATTTCTCCAGAGGAGAAAATGATTTTATTACTAAAATACCAAGATTTTCTTTCTATAAAGGATATTGAAAGTGTTTTAGGAATAGGTGAAAGTGCGGTTAAAATGAGACTTAAACGCGCAAAAGACAAACTAAAAACCGTGTATACTAACAACCTTAAATAATGGAGAATCCGTTTAAGCAAATAAACCAGCCTCTTAAGGAAGTTCCGCAAGAACTTAAAGCTAAGGTTATGAGCGATATTGCTATGGCAAAACTCATTATGGAGCTAGCGGCACTATTTTCTTATAATATTGGTGACGTTATTGAAACAGTTATAAGGAGTAGAAAAGACACAAAATAAAATATTAAATACAAAAATAACCCTAACAAAATAGAATAATGGAAAAAGCAATAGGATGGAAAGATAAAGCCTTAGAATCTTTAACAGCTATGTGGCCAGAAATAACAAAAGTGCTTCTTAATTTAGTAGTTGCATTTATCATATTAATAATAGGTTGGTTAATTACCAAATTAATAGTTAGTATTATTAAAAGAACATTAAAACTTGCTAAAGCCAACAAATTAGATGATAAATTAAACGAAATTGAAATTATTGAAGGTAAAAAACTAAACTTTGATACTATTAAAATTGTATCAAATTTTGTTAAGTGGGTTATGTACATTATGCTGATAATTATGGTGTCAGACATTATGAACTTAACCATGATCTCTGAACAGATTAGTAACTTACTAGGCTATTTACCACAATTATTTGCAGCAGTAGTTATATTCACTATAGGGTTAGTTTTAGCTAACGCAATAAAAAAAGGATTGAAATCTTTTTTCGAATCTATGGATTTATCTGGAGCAAAAATTATAAGTCAAATTGTATTTTTTATAATACTCATATTCACTTCAATAACCGCTTTAAATCAAGCTGGTGTTAATACCGAAATAATAACGAGTAACATCACCATGATTTTAGCTGCCTTTTTATTGGCTTTTGCATTAGCATTTGGTTTTGGTGCTCAAAGAGTAGTAGGAGATTTGTTAAAAACATTTTATGCTAGAAAAACGTACGAAATAGGGCAGAATATTGAATTCGATAATATTAAAGGTGAAGTAGAATCGTTAGACGGTATAACCGTTACTATAAAAACAGAACAAGGTAAGCTTGTTGTACCAATTAAAGATATTGTAGAGAGCCAAGTTAAAATACAGGATTAATTTTAAGTTAGGGTTAAAATTTGGTTGGTTACTACCTGTACATTAAGCAACTCTCTACATAATACATCCCTTTTCATTAATTTGAAAAGGGTTTTTTTTAAAACGCATCTAATAATTGTAAAACTTTACTTTTATAACTTCGGCTAATTGGAAGCGATTTTTTTAAAATGATAACTTGTTCGTTTGTAAATGAAGTAATGTGTTTTATTGAAATTATATACGATCTGTGAATTCTTATAAAGAAGTTTTTTGGGAGTTTAGCTTCAATAGCGCTAATAGTTTCACGAGTAACTATGGTTTTGTTTGACAGGTTAATTTTAATGTAATCGCTATAACTTTCAATATAAATAATGTCGTTAAAATCTATTTTTACCATAATTCTGTCTGATCTAACAAACATAAATTCATTACTATCTATATGTTCTTTAATTTCTTTTTGTTGATTACTATAAACATCAAAATAGGTATTAACTGCTTTTAGTAAGCGCTCGAAAGAAATGGGTTTTAATAAATAGTCTACGGCTTGCAATTCAAAACCTTCAACAGCATAATCGCGATAAGCAGTTGTAAAAATAATTTTAATGTCTTTATTAATAGATTTAGCAAAAGAAATCCCAGATATCTCAGGCATGTTTATATCTAAAAAAACCAAATCAATTTTATGCTTACTTATATATTTAAAAGCTTCCATAGCATTGCTACAGCTTGCTACAATGTTAATACTGCTAATTTTTGAAAGATGTATAGCAATTACTTCTCGTGCAATTACTTCATCATCAACAATGATACAGGATATAGTATTACTTTTTTGCAATTACTTATTGTTTAAGTTAAGAGTTACTTTAAAAAGGCCATCGTTATCGTTAATAATTAAGTTGTAATTAGCCTTGTATACCAAATCTAATCGCTTCTTAATGTTTTCTAAACCTATGCCATTACTGATTGTTTGAGGTTTTTTATAACTATTTTCAATTTTAAAATAAATATTTTCATTATTACAATTTAAATCAATGTTTATATTTAAAGCACCATTTTTTAAACTACCGTGTTTAAAGCTATTTTCAATAAATGGTAATAATAGCATGGGAGCAATCTTTGTGGTTTCTGAAGTATCGCTATAATTAAAATTGATTTTCAAAGTATTATTAAAGCGCATTTTTTCTAGCTCAATATAATCCTTTATATGATTAATCTCAGTAGTTAAAAGCACAAAAGGTTTGTCAACTTGATACAGTAAATAGTCTAATAAATTAGAGAGTTTTAGTATCATTTCTGGTGTCTCATCAGCTTTCTTTAAAGCAAAGCCATACATAGTATTTAGTGTGTTAAATAAAAAATGCGGATGTATTTGCATTTTTAAATAGTTAAGCTCTTGCTCCTTTAGTTTAAGTTGGGTTTCTAATATTTTTGTTTCTAGGTTTTTTGCCTTTTCGGAGTGTTTTAAATTTGACTTTAATAATTTAAAAGCACTTACTAAAATGACTACTAAATAAGTTGCAATGGCAACAAATAACATGTTTTTTGTTACAGGATTCATAGCATTATATTCAAAACCGGCAAGATATATAAAGCTGAAAAAGATCGAGACCATTATTAAATATCCAGAAATAATTAATGTGTAGAGGCTATACAATCCGAAAAGTAGATAGCGTTTAGTTATTAAATATTCAGGGATTAATTTATAGATGGAAACGTAAGTTGTAGCAATAGTAATTGGCATTAAAAAAAAAGAGAAAGAAAGTGTGTCACTATAATTTTTACTTTCGGCTCCAAAGAAATAAGTAAAAAAGAGTAATACTAAACACCAAAACAAAAGGTGTAGAAAAAGTTTGCCTAACTTTTTTATAATGTATTCTTTTTTTAACATGCTTATAAATAATGTTGCAATAATAATCTATTTTTATAGAGAATTAATGTTTTGTAGACGAATGACAGATTTAATGAGGGTTTCTGCATTAGGTTATATCCAACTCTAATTTGGTTATTCGTCGTATTTAAAGTTTTTGATAAATATTCTAAACTAAGTTTGAGAAACATTAATCAAAAAACAAACAATTATGTATGTATTCTTAGTACCAAAATTACTAGTAGTATCAAACCCTTTAGCTGATAGATTTAATGAAGGAGGCCCTTTCTTTATGTCATTAATTTTAATTTGTTTACTGCTTTCTGTTTTTCTTTTAGTTAGAGGATTCTTAAACCTTAAAAAGGATATTTTAATATCTAAAAAGATGCTTAGTTTGGCTATAGATAGTAGTCTTCTAGGTCTAGTTTTAGGCTTTCTGGGCTCTGTCATTGGGTTAATTACAGCTTTTGACACAGTTGAAGCGTTAGGAAACCCAGATCCTTCAGTTTTTGCTGGAGGACTTAAAGTGTCTTTATTAACAGCTACGTTTGGCCTTTTTTCTTTTGTTGTATCTAGAATAGGAATTCTTGCTTTAAGAGCAATGCAAAAAGAGTGATTTTGTTTATATAAAAGCAGATCATTAAAAATCCCTTTTCATTAATTTGAAAAGGTTTTTTTTCAATAGACATAATGCTTTTCATAAATGGTTTTAAAAAAGTAACTTAGCTTTTTACGTTTAACCAAAACCACCAACTTTCGTCATGAAAAAACTACTCTATATTTTTGTTGCTTCATTTTTCATTGTTAGCTGTTTTAAATCAAAGAACGAAGCTCAATCTAATCAGTCTGAAACACTTTCTGAAGTTCAAGCTAATGAGATAGGGATGTCAGAATTTAGACTTAGTTATATTGATACGATGCTAAATAATGCAGTTAAGGACAATATAATTCCCGGAGCAGTTGCATTAGTTTCAAGACATGGAAAAGTGGTGTACCATAAGGCATTTGGTATGGCAGATAATACTTCGGAAAGAGATTTAAAGCAATCCGATATTTTTAGAATAGCCTCGCAATCTAAAGCCATTACGTCAACGGCAGTTATGATGCTTTGGGAAGAAGGGAAGTTTAATTTGGACGACCCAATTTCTAAATATATTCCAGAATTTGCTAACGAACAAATTTTAGACACGTTTAACGAAAGCGATTCATCATACACAACTAAACCGTCTGATAAACAAATAACAATTAGAAACTTATTAACCCATACTTCTGGTGTTGGTTACGGTGTAATTGATGGGGACCACAGATTTAATAAACTGTATAATAAAGCAGGCATTATAGATTTATTTACTACCAAAGACATCAGTATTGAAAATAACATAAAGAAGCTTGCAAAACTCCCATTACATCATAATCCAGGAGAAAAATTCACGTATAGTGAAGGATTAGATGTGTTGGGTTATTTTATTGAAATAGTATCAGGAATACCTTTTGATGAATTTTTAAAAACAAGAATTTTTGATCCTTTAGGTATGCTTGATACACAGTTTTACCTTCCAGAATCTAAGTACAATCGTTTAGTTGCGGTTCAAACAAAAGAAGATGATAAATGGATAAAATACCCCGTAACTTTTTATGATACCGATTATCCAATTAAAGGCGCAAAGCGGTTTTTCTCTGGAGGAGCAGGATTAACTAGTACGGCAAAAGATTATGCTACCTTTTTACAAATGTATTTGAATAAGGGTGAATTGAATGGTACTCGATTGTTAAGCAGAACAACCGTTGAAACCATTTTAACTAATCAGATATCATATATATCTGAAGATATACAAGCTGTACATGGCTTAGCTTTTGGTTTAATTGATAAAAAAGGACACGATTTAGGAGGTGCTGGTAGCGAAGGCACGTTCATTTGGGGAGGCTATTTTAATACCGTGTATTTTGCAGATCCAAAAGAAAATGTGATTGGTGTTTTATTAAAACAAACCCAGCGAATTAATGGAGATGATACTTCTAATAAATTCAGAAAACTAGTGATGCAATCTATTGATGATTAATTTTTAAAGTTGTCACTAATTTTTAATAAATCAAAACAGTTTAACATGCAAAAGTACCTTCTTGGAGTATTGATTTTTATTGCATTATTGGGGTGTTCAAAGACACAGTCTGATATATATCTTTTTTCTTTTTTTAAAGGAAACGGGGAAGATGGTTTGCATATAGCAGCAAGTAAGGATGGTTACAACTGGAAAGAGCTCAATAATGGTAATTCATTTTTAACTCCAAATGTTGGTGATGACAAGTTAATGAGAGACCCATGTATTATAAAGGGAGACGATGGTAAATTTCACATGGTATGGACGGTTAGTTGGGCTGAAAGAGGAATAGGCTATGCGAATTCGAAAGATTTGATTAATTGGTCAGAACAAAAATATATTCCAGTTATGCACCATGAACCAGGTGCTAGGAATTGTTGGGCACCTGAATTGTTTTTTGATGAAGATTCTAAAGAATATTTAATTATTTGGGCAACTACAATACCGGGTCGATTTAAGGTAACTGATTCTCTTGGAGATAATGACTACAATCACAGAATGTATTATACAACGACAAAAGACTTTGTTGAATTTGCTGAAACTAAATTGTTTTATGATAAAGGCTTTAATGTAATTGATTCAAATATTCAAAAAGATAACGATAGTTATATAATGTTTTTAAAAGATGAAACACTTCTTCCTGAGGCACAAAAAAATATTAGAATTGCAACCAGTAATGAACTTAAAGAAAATTTTTCAGATGCATCAGAACCAATCAGCACAAATTGGGTAGAAGGCCCAACAACTATAAAGATTAATGGAGAATGGGTTGTTTATTTTGACATGTATACTAAACATAAAATGGGAGCTATTAAATCTTCTAATTTGAAAGATTGGGAAGATATCTCAGATAAAATAAATTTCCCTAAAGGCACTAGACATGGAACAGTTTTTAAGGTAAAGGAGCGTATTTATAATAATTTACCCAAAAACGATAGCCTAAGTGATTAAAAACTAATTTAAATTTCTATTAGTTGAGTTTATGTATTTATGAATGATCCTCTATAACTACTTCCTCTTATTCCGTTTATTATAATTCTTGTCGCCTTTAGTTTTTGGCTTTTTGTATTTAGCAGCAATTTTAAATTTATAAGAACCACCTAAATTTTCTCTGGAATTCTTTTCAGACTTTTCATGAAATGCTGGTCCGGGAGCATCTATATCCTTTCGTTTTGTAGGATTGTTGCGTTCTTTTATTTGCGGACGTTCTTCTTCAATAAGTTCGGTAGTAATTTCAACAGCACTAGGAATTTCTATTAATGAAATTTCCATTCGCATTAAATCTTCAATATTTTTTATAGCTTCCTGTTCCTTTTCGGTAGAGAAAACAAGTGATTCACCTTTACGCTCTGCACGACCTGTTCTACCAATACGGTGCATGTAATTTTCAGGATAATCTGGTGTATCAAAATTAATAACGTGAGATACGTTATCAATATCTAAGCCACGGGCCATCACATCTGTAGCTATCAAAATACGATTTTCACCACTCCTAAATTGCTCTATGCTTCGCAGTCTGTAATTTTGAGTTTTGTTGGAATGAATCACACAGAGTTCTTCATGAAAGGTTTCGTCTAATTTTTCAAATAAACGATCTGCCATTTTTTTATAAGCTACAAAAATTAAAACCTTATTAAAAGCTTCGGTATCATGTAATAGATGAACTAATAAGTTGACTTTAGTATAAAAATTTGGAACATTAAATCGTGTTTGCGAAATATTTTCTAAAGGTGTTCCAGAAACAGCTATTGAAACACGTTCAGGACCTTTAAAGAAATCGTTAATCAACTCATCCACATCTTGAGTCATAGTTGCCGAAAACATAATGTTTTGTCTACGTTCTGGAAGAATATCAAAAATATTAATCAGCTGATGCCTAAACCCTAAATCTAACATCACATCAACTTCATCAATCACTAATTTCTGAATCGATTTAAGCTGTAAAACTCTGCTTAAAGCCAAATCATATAAACGACCTGGGGTAGCAACTAAAACATCTATGCCTTCTGCAATAGCCTGTTTCTGCGTATTAATATTCGTGCCGCCATAAACGCCTAAAACACGATTATTTATATATTTTGAAAGCTTTTCTATTTCATCTACAACTTGTACAACTAGTTCTCGAGTTGGTACTAAAACCAAGACTCTTGGATTTTCTTGTGTTGAATATTTTAGGTTTTTAAGTATTGGAAGCATATAGGCAAAGGTTTTTCCTGTACCCGTTTGTGCAATACCAACCATATCTTTTCCAGAAGCTACCACGTTAAATGCCTCAGCTTGAATTGGCGTTGGTGTGGTAAACCCTAAATCGTTTAAAGCGTTATGTAAAGGTGTATTTAAGTTTAAATCTTCAAAAGTCACAATCTTGTTTTAGACTGCAAATTTACCATTAATTTGTTAGACTAAATGATTATTATTTATTTCGATAGTATAACTAGCTTCAAAAGTTTTGCCTGCTTGTAAATGCAGAATACCTTCTTTAGTTTTAAAATCTTGATTGGTGTTTTCACTATCTGCAATTCCTAGCCACGGCTCAATGCAAACATAATCGCCTTCTGGTTTTGCCCAAATACCTAAATAAGGAAAATCGTGATAACTAACCGAAAGGATATTTCCATTTAATTTGCTTTTTAAAGTGACTTTTTTAGATTTTAAATCTTTAAAAACTAAAGCGTCTCTTTTAAATAAATCGTGGGTTAACTTAATGTTATCCGAATTTTCAAGAATAGGTTCTGTTTTTGAAGAAATTAACCCATTATTCATATTAATTAAATGAGTTTTAGCATTTTCAACGTGTTCAAACTCTAAACTGTAATCACTATAATTTTCATTTTCAAATACAGGGCACTTAAAAGCTGGATGTCCACCAACAGAAAAGTGCATGGTTCTATCATCACAATTTTTAACGCTATGAATCACTTGTACGTTATTATCAACAAGCAAATAAGTTATATAAAATTCAAACTTAAACGGATAACTTTTAAGAGACTCTTCATCATAAAACAACACGAAAGTTAAGCTGTTTTCTGTTTGCTTCTGTAACTTTATATTTTTGCTATGCCTAACAAAACCATGCTTTGGCAGATTATACTTTTTATTTTCAAATAAATATGTATCATTTTTTAAAGCCCCTATAATAGGGAACAGGTTTGGCGCATAACTATTCCACACATTTGGGTTAGCATCCCACATAAAAGGTGTCTTGTTTTTTATTGAAGAAATTTCGCAAAGTTCTGCTCCAATATTTTTTACTGCTATCTTTAGTTTGTTGTTTTGTAAAATGTGCATCAAAAATTACATTTAAAGTATTATACAAAACTCTTAATTTTTTAAGTATTCTAAGTAACTTTACGCCATAAACTTTTTTATTGTTGAGAACAACCTTTTTTCATAAAACAAAATCATCAAAATTTTTTAAAAGTCAATTATTGACTTGGGCACAACAGTTTGACGATGCGGTTTGGTTAGATTCTAATAATTATGATCAAAACCATTCTAATTACGATGCGGTTTTAGCGGTTGATGCTTTTACAAGTATTCAAACTGATTTTTATGATGGTTTTGAAAAACTAAAAGAATACCAAAACCATACGAAAGATTGGATTTTTGGATATTTAACTTACGATTTAAAGAATGATGTTGAAGCTTTAAGTTCTAATAACTTTGATGGATTAGGGTTCCCTGATTTATACTTTTTCCAACCCAAAAAACTTTTTTTGATAAAAGACAATCAAGTTGAAATTCAATATTTAAAAGGGGTTGAAGATGAATTTGAAGAGGATTTAAAGAATATTTGCCATTGTGAGGAGTTTCGATTACTATCGAATAAACGTGATAACCTGTCTAATGATATTAAAATAAAACTCCGTATTCATAAAGATGAGTATTTCGAAAAAATAGGCCATATGCTCGCTCACATTCAGCGTGGAGACATTTATGAAGCTAATTTTTGTCAAGAATTTTATGCAGAGAATACAGTAATTAGTCCATTAGAAACTTATAATAAACTTAATACTATTTCAAATCCGCCTTTTGCAACTTTTTTAAAACACCAAGACAAATATTTGCTATCGGCTTCTCCAGAACGTTATTTGAAAAAGAAAGGAAATACCATTATTTCTCAACCTATAAAAGGAACGGCAAAGCGATCGGATAATTTGGAAGAAGACAAATTATTAAAGGATGAATTGCTAAAGGATGAAAAGGAGCGAAGCGAGAATATAATGATTGTTGATTTGGTTCGTAACGATTTATCCAAAACAGCTATAAAAGGAAGTGTTAAGGTTGAAGAATTATGTAAAATTTATACTTTCGATCAGGTACATCAAATGATTTCTACAGTCACGTCAAAAGTTAAGGAAGATACGCACCCTGTAGATGTTATAAAAAGCACATTCCCTATGGGAAGTATGACTGGTGCTCCGAAAATTTCTGCTATGAAAATTATTGAAGATTTGGAAGAAACAAAGCGTGGGCTCTATTCTGGAGCAGTTGGCTACTTTTCACCAAATGGAGATTTCGATTTCAATGTAATTATTCGTAGTATTCTATATAACGAGACAAAAAAATATGTTTCTTATTCAGTAGGAGGCGCCATAACTGCTAAAAGCAATCCATTAAAAGAATACGAAGAATGCTTAGTAAAAGCCAAAGCAATGCGAACGGTTTTAGAGCATTAACCCAAGTGTTGTTTTAAACTTTCAATAGTTAAATTTAAAATACGTTCTACACGTTTTGCTTCTATTTTTTTAATTTCGGCAACTTCATCATACGAAAGCCTCCCGAAAACAAATAAATCTACAATTTCTGATACTTTTAGCGGCAACAAAGTGTAGAATTTGCCTAATATGTTTTTGTTGTGTAGTACAGACAGATCTTCAACTTCAAGCGCATTTTTTATAGATGTAGTATCATTATTGTACAAAAAAAGATGTTTGTGCTTTTGGTCTTGCTTGTATGAAATATCATTAAGTTCTTCATTCATAATAAAATCAAAACCTTCATCTACCGTAAACTTTTCTTCCAACCCATCCAATTCTTCTTCTAAAATTAAGTTTGTACTTAAAGTATTTTGATGAAAAGCTTCTTTTTTAAACAGTTCATCTAAATCAGAATCTACAATTTTAAATAGCTTAATTTTTATAGCTAAAGCCTCCATGTCTACATCGTAACCAGCTTCGTAAAATTTAGCAATAGCTTCATCTATAAAATCGTTAGAGACATACATGTTTTTAGGTATGATGCCTTTAGATTCGCCTATATATAATCTATGCTTTATGTAGGCGTGTAAATGTTGTGTTACAGAAATCACTTTTTTATTAAAGGCATCTAGAGTGGTTTTATCGTTTAATTTATCTATTGAGCACATAACTTTTAGTATTGAATTTATACTTTAAAATTACTAAAAACATAGTTTCTAAATATGATTTTTGTCATTGTTCTCTGCATATAATTTGTGTATATAAATAGGCAATGTTGTATATTTGAAAACATGCTGAAACAATTCAAAAACCATATAAAAAATAATTTTTCATTCTTGAAAGAAAGCAAACTATTAGTTGCCATTTCTGGCGGATTAGACAGTGTGGTTTTGATGCATTTATGTTACCAATCAAGCCTGAATATTGCTTTAGTACATTGTAATTTTAATTTACGAGGAAAAGAAAGCGATGGCGATGAAAATTTTGTATTGCAATTAGCAGAAAGCTTAGATTTAGAAGTTTTTATTGAAAGTTTTGATACCGAAACTTATGCTAAAGAAAATAAACTATCTATACAAATGGCGGCTCGTGAGTTACGCTATAATTGGTTTGAAGAGTTAGCAACACAATTGCAATTTGATTATATCTTAACAGCACATCACGCCGATGATAATCTAGAAACCTTTTTAATCAATTTATCTCGTGGTACAGGTTTAGATGGTTTATCAGGAATCCCTGCGATTAATGATAAATTAGTAAGACCATTATTGCCGTTTTCTAGAGAAGCGATTGAAACCTATGCAAAAGACAAAAATCTAAAATGGAGAGAGGATAGCAGTAATGCTTCAATCAAATATTTGCGAAACAAATTGAGGCACGATGTAATACCAGTTTTAAAAGAAATTAATCCGCAATTATTACAGAATTTTAATAAAACCCAGGCGTATATAAAAAACTCAAAGCTTATTATTGAAGATCGAATTGAAGATGTTTTTAGAGATATAGTTAATCAAACGGATTCACAATCTATATCTTTTGATATTTCTGCGATTAAAAAATTAAATAACCCCAAAGCTTACTTATTTGAATTTCTAAAAGATTATAATTTTACCGAATGGGATGATGTTACTAATCTTTTAGATGCCCAATCTGGAAAACAAGTTTTTTCAAATACACATCGTTTAGTAAAGGATAGAGCATTTTTATTGTTAAGCGAAATTACTTCAGAAGTCTATAAGTCTATTGAAATATTAAATACTGATAATGAAATAGAAACTCCTTTTGGATCTTTGTTTTTTAATGAAGTTGATTCGATTATAGAAAAGTTGAGCAAAGCAGTTTATGTTGATAAAGATAAATTAGAATTTCCCTTAACCATTCGAAAATGGGAGGAAGGCGATGCTTTTTATCCGTTGGGAATGACAGGTAAAAAGAAGTTAAGTAAGTACTTTAAAGATGAAAAACTTTCACTTTTAGACAAGGAAAGTGTTTTGTTGCTATGTTCTGGAAACGATATTGTTTGGATAATTAACAGACGTGCAGACAATAGATTTAAAGTAACCGAAAACACAAAACATATTCTTAAAATAGAACTAAAATAAGTTGTCGTACTTAGCGCAGTTTAAGTGTCTCACTCAAATATTAAATAGTAATTTGAAACTACAAGGAAACATAGTCGATATACAAAATAAACGAATCTATAAAGGAGAAATCTTTGTTGAAAACGGAAAGATTAAATCTATTATAGAAAAGAATCATAACGTTAATCATTACATTCTCCCTGGTTTTGTTGATGCACATATTCATATTGAAAGCTCTATGTTGGTACCAAGTGAATTTGCTAGGTTAGCAGTAACGCATGGTACTGTTGCAACGGTTTCCGATCCGCACGAAATTGCTAATGTTTTAGGGGTTAAAGGTGTTGAATTTATGATTGAAAACGGAAAACAAACACCATTTAAATTCAATTTTGGTGCGCCATCTTGTGTGCCAGCTACAGCATTCGAATCTGCTGGAGCCGTTATAAATTCGGATGATATTAAGAAGCTTCTAGAAAATCCAGATATTAAGTATTTAGCAGAAATGATGAATTACCCTGGAGTTTTGTTTGATGATGAAGAAGTTATGAAAAAAATAGCTTGGGCAAAACATTACAATAAACCCGTTGATGGGCACGCTCCAGGTTTAAGAGGAAGTGAAGTTACCAAATATATTAATGCTGGAATTTCTACTGATCACGAGTGTTTTACTTACGAAGAAGGATTAGAAAAACTTCAAAAAGGCATGAAAGTTTTAATTCGCGAAGGTAGTGCGGCCAAAAATTTTGATGCCTTAATTGATTTACTTCCAGAGCATTTTGAAAACATGATGTTTTGTAGCGATGATAAGCATCCAGATGATTTAATAATCAATCATATTAATCAACTTTGCGCTAGAGCTGTTACAAAAGGTATTGATGTGTTTAAGATTTTGCAAGTAGCATGTATAAACCCCGTAAAGCATTATAATTTAGATGTAGGTTTGTTGCAAGAAGGTGATTATGCTGATTGTATTATAATTGAAGATCTACAAGATTTTAAGACGCTTCAAACTTATATAAATGGAAAATTGGTGTTTAATAATGGCGAATCTTTGATACAACCTGTTCCTTTTAAAATATTAAATAATTTCAATTGTAATAAAAAGAAAGCTTCAGATTTTAGATTTGAATCTTCAGTAAAACAAATAAGAATTATTGAAGCTCTTGAGGGACAATTAGTTACAAATGAATTGATAGAAGATGCTTTAATTGAAAACGAGAATATAATTTCGAATATTGAAAAGGATATTTTAAAAATGTCAGTTGTAAATCGTTATAAAAATCAAAATCCTGCTATTGCATTCATTAAAAATTTTGGATTAAAAGAAGGCGCTATAGCCTCGTCTGTCGGCCACGATTCTCATAATATTATTGCCGTTGGAGTGTCTGACGAAGCTATTTGCAAAGCAGTTAATTTGATTATAGAAAATAAGGGAGGCATTTGTGTAATTACAAATTCTGAAGAAGTAATAGTACCATTACCAGTTGCTGGTATAATGAGTGATAAAGCGGGAAAAGCAATTGGTAAACAATATGCCAAATTAGATAAAATAGCTAAGCAAATAGGAAGTAAGCTTAATGCACCTTATATGACGTTGTCGTTTATGGCATTATTGGTAATTCCATCCCTTAAATTAAGTGATAAAGGTTTGTTTAATGGAACTGATTTTAAGTTTACATCTTTAGAATATGATTAAATTATTTGTATCTTTAAAAGATAAAAAATATGTGTTATGAAATTTAAATGTACTATAGTGTTATTTATATTAAGCCTTTTTGTGCTAAATGTAAATGCTCAAAAAAAGAGTAATAAAATAATTATTTCTGGTTATGCCAAAGATTCATTAAACAATCCTATTGCAAACGCCTCAATTTTTATTAATGATACGGTAACAAATAAAAAAACGAACTCAAAAGGCTACTATAAAATTAAGCTTAAAAAAACACCAAAAAAAATAATGGCATTATCTCCTGTTTATGGTGTCGAAGAGGTATTATATGTAAATGAAAACGAAGTGAATTTTGTTTTTGATAAAAATAGCTTACCAAAAGATTCATTCAATTATGTAGTTTATAAAAAAAGGCCCAAAAAGGCTATAGCTACAAATAGAATATATAATACCATATATGATTATTTTAGAGATCGCGTAAGTGGTGTTAGAGTTAGTGGAAATAACGAAATTCTTGTAAGAGGTATAACAAGTTTACGTAGTGGTACTGCACCTCTTTTTGTAGTCAATAAATCTCCTATTAGTAATATTGATACCATAAATCCTAACGAAATAAAATCAGTATCTATTTTAAAAGGACCTGAATGTGCTGCTTACGGTTCAAGAGGGGCAAATGGTGTAATTCTAATTAATACGTATTAATTTATTTGTAAAGATTTTTTACTTAGAGTATTTTTAGATAATGCCCATTAAGGAACCGACCTACAAACCGTTATTCTATTTTAAAAATGGATTTGTTTCTACTGTTTATTCTGGTTTGATTAGACATGTAAAAGAGATAAGTCAAGAGCGAGAACGCATCATTTTAAACGATGGCGATTTTATAGATTTAGATTGGAGTTTTTCAAAAGAAAAAACTAATAAACTTATTGTTTTATTGCATGGTTTAGAAGGAAATGCTCAACGTCCTTATATGACAGGAACAGCGAAACTGTTTAATGAAAATTCTGTTGATGCAGTTTGTGTAAATTTCAGAGGTTGTAGCGGAGAGGATAATATAAAATATAGAAGCTATCATTCTGGAGCTACAGATGATTTAATTGAGATTATTCAACATATAACTTCAACAAAACAATATTCAGAAATATATTTAAAAGGATTTAGTCTTGGTGGTAATGTTATTTTGAAATATTTGGGAGAAGGGAATGTTATCCCTAAACAGGTAAAGGCGGCCATAGCTGTTTCTGTGCCTTGTTATTTAAAAGGTTCTTCTAATGAATTACATACATTTAAAAATATATTGTATCACGATAGATTTAAAAAACATCTAATTTCTAAGTTGAAGATTAAGCAAACACAATTCTCTGATATATTGAATATTACCCATGTAAATTCTATTAAAACTTTACTGGATTTTGATAACATTTACACCTCTAAAGCACATGGTTTTAAAGATGCATTTGATTATTACGAAAAGTCTAGCAGTTTACAATTTCTTGATAATATAAAAACACCAACTTTAATTATAAATGCACTTAACGATTCGTTTTTATCTTCAGAATGCTACCCTGTAAAAGAGGCTAAGGAAAATTCAAATCTTTATTTAGAAATGCCAAGTCATGGGGGACATGTTGGATTTATTGATAAAAAAAACATCTACTATAACGAAAAGCGAGCTTTGGAATTTGTTAATTTATTAGATTAATTTTTAAGATGTTCAGGAAAACCTTCAATTACAATATTCCATAATTGAGGAAGTAAAAAGTATACGAAGAGGGTTAAAATTATTATTGAAATAATATTCATAAAAAAACCTTTACTAACCATATCTGGAATTTTTAAATATCCAGAACCGAAAACCACAGCATTTGGAGGCGTAGCAACAGGTAACATATAAGCACACGAAGCAGCAACTGTAGCACTTACCATTAGTATAAATGGATGAATATCTATACTTAAAGCTAAAGGAGCTAACACAGGCAATAGCATTGCTGTAGTAGCAAGGTTTGACGTAATCTCTGTTAAAAAATTTACAGCAGTAATAATGAGTAAAACTAAAAAGAAAGTACTTAATTCAGCAAAAGATGTCATTTGATTACCAATCCACAACGCTAACCCAGTGGTTTCAAAACCTTTGGCAAGCGCCATACCTCCACCAAATAATAGGATAATACCCCAAGGTAAATCTTTAGTATCTTTCCAAGAAATTAATTTTTTATGCTTCGTTTTAGATGGAATTAAAAAGAGTATCAAAGCAAATAATATGGCAATAATAGTATCGTCTATTTGTGGAAATATTTTTTGAAGTAAAAAAGATCGTGTAATCCAACAAAAAGCTGTTGCTGCAAAAACAATAGCTACCAATTTTTCTTCGTAAGACATGTTTCCAAGCGACGTTAGTAAGCGCTTAATTTCTTGTTTTCCGCCTGGAAATTCTTGTTGTTTAAATGAAAAAGCAAGAGAAGTCAAATATTTCCAACATATTATTAGTAAAATAATCGAAATTGGAAATCCGAATATGAACCATTGCAAAAAGGTGATTTCATAGTCATAAATTTCAGAAACTACACCAGCTAAAACTAAGTTTGGAGGTGTGCCAATAATAGTGGCTATACCACCAATAGATGCGCTATATGCGATAGCGAGCATTAAAGCTTTTCCAAAAATTAAATTTTCGTCTTCAACAGTCTCAGGATTATCTTTCAATTGTTTTATAATAGCAATTCCTATAGGTAGCATCATTACTGAGGTAGCAGTATTAGATATCCACATCGATAAAAATGCAGTAGCTATCATAAAGCCAAGGATAATTTTTTTAATGTTTGAACCTATAAGATTAATGATGTTTAAAGCAATTCTTTTGTGCAAATTCCATTTTTCAATAGCAATGGCAATAATAAATCCGCCAAGGTATAGGAACACATATTTATGCCCGAAAGAGGTAGTTGTTGATGCAATATCTAAACTTCCAGAAAGAGGAAACAATACAATAGGCAATAAAGCGGTTGCTGCAATTGGAATAGCTTCAGTAATCCACCAAATAGCAATCCAAGCAGTAGAAGCTAAAACACCATTAGCTTCATCTGATAATCCATCTGGGGCAAAAAAGAGCCGAATTAGTATATAAAAAATAGGACCAAGAAACAGTCCTATGCGTTTTGTATTTATCATCTTTTAACTTTAAAATGCATTTAACTTTATTAAAACCATGTTAAAAAAATAACTATCAGTAAAAATAGCTTTTATTTTTTTGTACTTTTTATGACAATTCTAAAATTCTTTTATTTAAATAAATAATTATGCCGACATTCAACTTGAAAATTAATAACAAAACCCATGCTGTTGAAGCAGATATGGATACGCCTTTACTTTGGGTGTTAAGAGACCAGATAAATTTAGTAGGCACAAAGTATGGCTGTGGTATTGGTCAATGTGGTGCTTGTACTGTGCATGTAGATGGTGTAGCAACCCGAAGTTGTTTGCTTCAAATATCGCAAGCTGAAGGTTTGAATATTACGACTATTGAAGGGCTTTCAGAAAATGGTAATCATCCAGTTCAAGAAGCTTGGAAAGATATTGATGTTCCGCAATGCGGCTATTGCCAATCAGGACAAATAATGACAGCTTCAGCATTTTTAAAAAGAAACCCTAGCCCTAGCAATTCTGAAATACGAAATGCTATGCATGGTAATATTTGTAGATGTGCTTCGTACAATAGCATTGAAAAAGCTGTTAAGGTTGCATCAGAAAAACTAACCTAAACCTAAATAACAATTTATAAAATGAAAACTTCAAAACAAATAGCATTTAGCAGAAGATCTTTCTTAAAAACATCAACACTTGCCAGTGGAGGTATGTTAATAGGGTTTAATTTATTTAATGCATGTAAGCAAGATGTAGTACCACCTATAGATATTAGCGAATTAAATTTTAATGATTTTAATGCATTTATAAAAATATCAGACGAAGGTAAAGTCACTATATTTTCACCAAACCCAGAAATTGGACAAGGTGTAAAAACATCAATGCCAATGATTATTGCAGAAGAGTTGGATGTACCATGGGAGAATGTATTTGTTCAACAAGGTGTTTTAGATACTAAAAATTATCAGCGTCAAGTTGCTGGAGGAAGTCAATCTATTAGACTTGGTTGGGAACCACTACGACAAACAGGAGCTACTGCAAAACAAATGTTAGTTAATGCAGCAGCAACTAAATGGGGTATAGATGCTTCAGAGTGTACAGCCAAATTGGGCGTGATTACAAATGCTAAAGGAGAAACTTTAGGTTATGGAGACGTTGTTAAAGAAGCTGCTGTGTTGGAAGTTCCAGAGGGAGTTAAGTTAAAAGACCCTAAGGATTTTACTATTATAGGAAAAAACACTAGTAATGTTGATTTAGATAATATAGTAACAGGAAAGCCTTTATATGGCTTAGATTACAAGGAAGATGGTATGTTATATGCCTCGGTTTTAAGAGCTCCAGCTTTTGGTCAGGTATTAGAATCTTTTGATGCCTCAGCTGCAAAGGCTATGCCGGGTGTAATAGACGTAATTACAATTGGTGAGAAAGCGAGGGAGTATTTAGAAAAAGACAAAAGTAATTGGACACTAAGAATAAATAGAAACGATAAAATTGTTGTTATCGCAAATTCAACATGGGCAGCTATTAAAGGGAAAAATGCAGTTAAGACAGTATGGAATACTGAATCTGAACTTGAAGATACAGAATTTCATGATAAAGCATTAGTAAATCTGTTAGAAGGCAATAAGTTTAATACGTTGCGATCTGATGGAAATGTTAAAAAGGCATTTGCCGAAGCTGATAAAATTTTAGAACGTACTTATGAATCTCCTTTTTTAGCACATAATTGTATGGAACCAATGAATTTTTTCGCAAATGTTACTGAAGAGAAGGTGCATTTGGTAGGGCCAATTCAAACTCCTGCGGCAACGGCAACAATTGTATCAGATTTATTGGACAGAAATATAGAAGATGTACATGTAGAGATGACAAGAATGGGAGGCGGTTTTGGTCGAAGGCTCTACGGCGATTTTGCTTGTGAAGCAGCCGAAATCTCTAATGCCATTCAAAAACCTGTTAAAATGGTTTCAACTAGAGAAGACGATATGAGTACTGGAGTTTATAGACCACCTACAAAATATAGAATTGCGGCTTCGATTAAGGATGGTAAAATAACAGGGTATCAGTTAAAAGAAGCTTGTGTTAATGGTAATAGTTGGGGACAGATATCAGATTTTTTCCCTGCTGGTGCTGTAGAAAACTATCAATTTGATGTGGCCAACTATAAAAGTAATATTACTACCGGAGCGTGGAGAGCACCATATACTAATTTTTTGGCTAGTGCTGAACAAAGCTTTTTTGATGAGTTAGCAGAAGTTATGGGGGTAGATCGTATTCAATTGCATCTTGATTTATTACAGAAAGTAAAAGGTACTACAGATGAACGCATTCAATATAATCCAGAACGATTAGAAGGTGTAATTAAATTGGTGGTAGATAAATCTAATTGGGGTAATACAAAAGAAGGTGTTTATCAAGGTTTTTCTGTTTATTATTGCCATAATACACATGTAGCCGAGGTAGCGGATATTATTATGGATAATGGGGTGCCAATTGTAAAAAGAGTAACCTGTGCAGTAGACTGCGGTATTGTTGTAAACCCTTTAGGTGCATTAAATCAAATAAAAGGGGGCGTTATTGATGGAATTGGACATGCTATGTATAGTGAACTAACATTTAATAATGGTATACCACAATCTAATAATTTTGATAGCTATCAATTGATTCGTATGGGGCAGACTCCTAATGTTGATGTACATTTTGTTGAAAGTAACGAAAGCCCTACTGGCCTTGGAGAACCTACTTTACCTCCAGTTGGAGCTGCAGTAGCTAACGCTATTTATGCCGCTACAGGCAAGAGACTCACGAAGCAGCCATATATGAATAATATGAATGTTAAAGAAAAGATTATTGGCTAGAAACTTTCATGACGCACGAATTTAAAAATATAGTTGAAGAAGCTTTAATAGCAAAATCACAAGGAATAAAATCTGTTTTGGCATCTGTCGTTGCTCTAGATGGTTCATCCTATAGAAGGCCTGGAGTAAGAATGCTTATTCTTGAAAATGGTAAGATGATTGGAGCTGTAAGTGGAGGTTGTGTTGAAAAGGAAATTTTGCTGCAATCTGAAACTGTTTTTAAAACAGGTGAAGCAAAAATAATGACTTATGATGGTAGATATCGTTTGGGTTGCGAAGGAGTTTTGTATATTTTAATAGAACCCTTTAATCCTAACGAATCTTTTGTAAATGCTTTTGATAAATGTTTAGAAAATAGAAATACTTTCGAAATTCAATCTTATTTTGAAAAAAAAGAAGGAGTCTTTTTCGGAATAGGAACTCAGGTAAAAATTAGTAATAACCTATTTTCAATTTCAGAAAATGTTGTAAAAACCAAAGAATACACACTTTCTGTTTTTAAGCAAAAGATGCCTCCATGTTTTAAATTAATAATAGTAGGGGCAGAGCATGATGCTGTCCAGTTATGTAAATATGGGGCTTTAACAGGTTGGGAGATTACAATTATTTCTGGAGCATCTGAAGCTAAATCAATTTCAGATTTCCATGGAGCTAAAAACCTCTATGCTATCTCTCCAGAACAAATAGACGCTAAACTAATAGATAATCAAACAGCAATTGTTTTAATGACTCATAATTTTGCCAAGGATTTGCGTTATTTGGTAGCATTAAAAGATACTAATCCAAATTACATAGGGGTATTAGGACCCGTAAAAAGAAGAGAGGATTTGTTGTCTCAATTTATTGAGTATTGTCCAAACGTAGAAGATGATTTTTTAGATAAAATTCATGGTCCAGCTGGTCTTAATATTGGATCTGAAACTCCACAAGAAATTGCTATTTCAATCTTATCTGAAATATTAGCTTTTACAAAAAAGAGAGAGCCAAAATCACTTAGTAAAATAAACGGAAAAATTCATATTGATTAAATGAGTTTCATTTTGGAAAATGAAGCATCAAATATAGCTGTAGTAATTTTAGCTGCTGGAGCATCTAATAGAATGAATGAACCTAAACAGTTATTAAAATGGGGTAATTCTACTTTATTAGGAAGCACTATTGAAAAAGCCATAAAGCTTAATGCAAATAAGGTTGTTGTGGTTTTAGGAGCAAATTATCTACTCATAAACAAAACTATTGAACAATCAAAAATTACCATTTTAAATAATGAAAATTGGAAAAATGGATTGGGAAATTCCATAGCTTTTGCGGTAAAGCACATTCTACAAACTAAAATAAAGGCTGATGCTATTCTTTTTATGCTTGCTGATCAACCTTTTATAGAAGTTGACTTTTTAAATGCTATGATTAATCAATTTCAAGTAGAAAAACAATCAATTCTTGCTACTTCATATAATGATAAAAAATATGGTGTCCCAGCTATTTTTGATAAAACTTATTTTGAAGAACTTTCGCTACTCAATGATGATAATGGAGCAAAACATCTTTTAATTAAATATAAAGCATCAGTTAAAATTTTAATACCAAAAAGTGAGAATATTGATTTAGATACTATTCAAGATTATAAAAAACATTTTCCAAAGACTTAATTTTTTATATCATTACACTAGAAACTTAAAAAAACTATTGTTTTTTGACAAATATTATTGTTTTTTTACAAATATTATAATTTTGTTAAAAATGTATGTAAAATAATTCATTAAAAAGTATAATATAGATATGACTGATTTAGATATAGCCAAAAAGATTGAATTAAAACACATAAGTAGTATAGCAGAAAAATTAGGATTACAGGCTGGTGATATTGAAATGTACGGAAAGTACAAAGCAAAATTACCACATGGTCTTATGAATAAAGATAAGGTGAATAGATGTAACCTAATTCTTGTCTCTGCAGTATCTCCAACGCCTGCTGGCGAAGGTAAAACTACCATGTCTATAGGTTTGTCTGAAGGGTTAAATCAATTAGGAAAGCAAACAACAGTAGTACTTAGAGAGCCATCTCTTGGTCCTGTCTTTGGTATAAAAGGAGGTGCTACTGGTGGAGGACACTCTCAGGTGCTCCCAATGGAAGACATCAATTTGCATTTTACTGGAGATTTTTCAGCGATAGAGAAAGCACACAATTTATTATCAGCTATCATCGATAATAACATCCAAAGTAAAACAAATTCTGTTGGGTTAGATCCCAGAACCGTCACATGGAAGCGTGTTATGGATATGAATGATAGATCGTTACGTAATATTGTTATTGGTCTAGGAGGAACAACTTCCGGAGTGCCTAGACAAACTGGGTTTGATATTACTGCTGCATCAGAGATTATGGCTATTTTGTGTCTTTCAGACGATTTAGAAGACTTAAAAAAGCGCCTCGGGAATATATTTATTGGTTATACATTAAAGCGTGAACCTATTTATGCCAAAGATTTAAAAGTTGAAGGTGCCATGGCAGCTTTATTAAAAGATGCTGTGAAACCTAATTTAGTTCAAACAATAGAAGGAAATCCAGCAATTATACATGGAGGACCATTTGCTAATATTGCACAAGGAACAAACTCGGTTATTGCAACTCGAATGGGCATGTCTTTATCAGATTACGTGGTAACGGAAGCTGGTTTTGGAGCCGATTTAGGGGCAGAAAAATTCTTGGACATTAAATGCCAAAGCGCTGGTTTATCACCTAAGGCTGTGGTACTAACTACTACAATTAGAGCGCTTAAATATCATGGTGGAGCAGATTTAAAAAACTTAACTGAAGAAAATGTTGAAGCTTTAGCAAATGGACTACCAAATCTTGAAAAGCATCTAGAAAACGTAAAACAATTCGGAATTACACCTGTTATATCTATAAATAGATTTTTGACAGATAGTGATGAAGAAATTGAAATTATAAAAGCTTTTGCAAAAGAAAAAAATGTAAGAGTAGCACTTGCTGAAGTTTGGGCAAAAGGGGGTAAAGGTGCTTTAGAATTAGCACAACATGTTATTGATATTGTTGAAGAAGGTTCATCTAACTTTAGACCTTTGTATGATTGGGAATCTGATGTAAAATCAAAAATAGAAACTATTGCTACAAAAATATATGGAGCAGATGGTGTTGAGTATTCTGCTTTAGCAAAAAGGAATTTAAGAACCATTGCTAATTTAGGATTAGAGGGATTGCCAGTATGTGTAGCAAAAACACAAAAATCGTTATCAGATAATCCTAAATTATTAGGACGACCAAAGGATTTTACAATAACAGTAAGGGAAATTGAAATAGCAGCTGGAGCAGGGTTTTTAGTTCCAATAACTGGAGACATGATGCGTATGCCAGGGCTACCTGCACACCCAGCCTCAGAAAACATAAATATTGATAATGAAGGAAATATTTCTGGATTATTTTAATAACTACCACTTTAACAGATACTTACAATAATTTCGACTAAATTTGTGTAATAACTAATAATTACCATAAGATTAAAGAATAGCAGTTATGGCAATACGAAACTATGAAGGCAAAAAGTTTGATGTAGATGCTGTGGACAAAACTTTTGATTCACTCACTATAGAAGAGGCTTTGCAAATAAATATCAACGATAAACCCTTTACGGTTTCAATGCGAACACCAGGAGAAGATATGAGTTTGGTTCGTGGATTGTTGCATTCTGAAGATATTATTAGCGATCCAAATTTTCATCCAGATATTATTTTAAAAAAAGAAAATGATGATGGAATAGTTACCATTGTAAATGTGACTATCCCTAAGGATAAATTAGGCAATGGCTATAACAATAGCCGTAGTTTATTATCGGTATCTTCATGTGGTATTTGTGGGAAAACCGAATTGGGAGACTTGACATTTATAGGAAAAACAATTGATGATACTAAGAAAATAGATATTTCATTAATTCATCAATTATTTGAAAAAATGAATGTGTTGCAACACGATTTTAAACAATCAGGAGGGACACATGCAGCTGCGGCTTTTTCCTTAGAAGGAGAGTTGTTATGCAGTATGGAAGATATTGGAAGGCATAATGCTGTCGATAAAATTATTGGCAAATTAATAATACTCAATAAACTTAAAGAAGCAAAAATTATAACTGTTAGCGGACGTATTTCCTATGAGATTGTTATAAAATGCTTTAAAGCCAAAGTGCCATTTTTGGCTGCTGTATCTGCGCCTTCATCATTAGCTGTAGATTACGCCAAAGAATTAGGTATTACATTATTTGCATTTTGCAGAGATAAAAGAGCAACTTGTTATTCAAATCCACAACGAACCAAAATCACCAAAACTAATACTAAAGCGAGTTAAAAATATATGTCAGATAATTTAAGTGAATTATTAGGAAGAAAAGGAGTTAAAGAAAGTCTCTTTGACAAGCTAGGTAATGTGGCAAAACAAGATGGTGCGCCAAATGATGATGAATTAGCTAAACTTGCTGATGAGTTTTTAGTAGGGAAGGCCAATACATTTGGTACCGCAAGTTTTTATGATTTTTTAAAACCTGAAAATAAAGGCAAAAAAGCATATGTGTGTAACGGGACAGCATGTGTCTGTGCGGGCACACAAGAAGCTGTAGTAGATACGCTAAAAAATCATTTTGATTCAGATGAGATTGGGCATATGACATGTTTAGGGCGTTGTCACGAAAACTCCGCATTTCATTATGATGGAAAAAATTATTCAGGAGATGCCGTAAATAATTTGAATATAATTATTGATTCTGATAACGATCTTAATCAAGATACTTATAACATAAAAGATAATGGAGCTAAAATTTTAACCCAAGATTTCACAAACATTTCTGAATATTATCAACCTTTTAAAGGTGCTCTTAAAAAAGAATCTGTAGATGTTTTAGAAGAGATAAAAACGTCCAATGTTCGCGGACGTGGTGGTGCTGGTTTCCCGATGGGATTAAAACTAGAATTCTGCCGAAATGTAAAAAACGACACAAAATTTATTATTTGTAATGCAGATGAAGGAGATCCTGGTGCTTATTCAGATCGTTATTTATTAGAACACCAACCACATGCTGTGTTGTTTGGAATGCTAATTTCTGGTTATGTTACTCATGCAAATTATGGCATTCTATATATTAGAGCAGAATACCCGGAATCTGTAAAAATTGTTCAAGATGCTATAGATGCTTTAGAAACACAAGGATTAATAGGAGAAAATATTGATGGTAGCGGATTCGATTTTCAGTTTAAAATAATACAAGCACAAGGTTCTTATATCTGCGGAGAAGAAACGGCATTGATAAACTCAATTGAAGGACAACGACCAGAAGTACGTGTACGTCCTCCATTTCCTGCCCAAAAAGGATTGTTTAACAAACCAACCACAGTTAATAATGTGGAAACTCTAGCGGCTTTGCATTATATCATTTCTAATGGAGGTCAAGCTTGGAAAAACATTGGAACTGAAAGATCTTCAGGCACTAAATTAGTATCGTTAGATAGTTTTTTTAATAATCCTGGAATGTATGAAGTTGAAATGGGAACACCGCTTTCTGTTGTTGTTAACGATTTAGGTGGAGGTTTTAAGCAAGATATAAAAGCGTTACAAATTGGTGGACCACTTGGAGGCTTAGTACCTGTCTCAAAAATAGCCGATTTAACAATAGATTTCGAGTCGTTTTCAAAAGAAGGATTTTTATTAGGCCATGCTTCAGTTGTGTGTGTGCCTTCAGATTTTCCAATCATGAAATTTATTGAACACCTATTTGATTTTGCTTCCTATGAAAGTTGCGGGAAATGCTTCCCTTGCAGACTAGGAACAAAGCGAGGGCAAGAATTATCTGAAAAAGCATTGACTTCAGATTATAAGATAGACAGAACCTTATTTGCTGATTTATTGACAACTTTAGAACAAGGTTCACTGTGTGCACATGGAGGAGGAATTCCGCTTCCTGTACGTAATGCGATGCAATATTTTGATGATGAATTAAAACAATACTTCAACTAGATTATTATGAGCAAAACAGCATATATAGACAATCAGGAATTTGAAATAGTTGAAGGTGAGACCATGCTATCTTTCATTAGGCGTTATAAAGAAGAAGGACTTGTACCAACACTATGCGATGCACCAAACTTAGATCCGTTTGGATCGTGTCGAGTATGTAGTGTAGAAGTTGCTTTAAATGAAAATGGTTCTGTAAAAACAATGGCATCTTGTCATACGCCAGTAGCTGCTGGTCAACATATTTATACGAGTACAGAATCTGTAAAGGCGCTGCGTAAAAACATTTTAGAACTGGTTCTTACAGATCATCCTTTAGATTGTTTAACCTGTGAAGTTAACGGTAATTGTGAGTTGCAAACGGTAGCAGCTCAAGTAGGTATTCGCGAAGTGCGTTATCCAGAAGGAGATAATCATTTATATAGAATGAAAGATCTGAGTCACCCTTATATGACTTCAGATTTGTCAAAATGTATCAACTGTTATCGTTGTGTACGTGCTTGCGATGAAGTACAAGGAGAGTTTGTACTAAGCATGTCTGGACGTGGTTTTGACTCTAAAATCATAAAAGGATTAGATGATTCGTTTATGGACTCAGATTGTGTGAGTTGTGGCGCTTGTTCTCAGGCTTGTCCTACGTCTGCAATCTCTGATGTATTTCAATCTAAAGCCGTTAAACCAACCGAAACTACACGTACCATTTGTACCTATTGTGGTGTAGGTTGTAACCTTGATGTGGCTACCAGTAATGGAGAAATAGTCAGTATTCAAGCACCTTATGATGCGGAAGTGAATCAAGGACATACCTGTTTAAAAGGACGTTATGCTTTTAAGTTTTATGATCATCCAGAACGTTTAAATGCACCAATGATAAAACGTAATGGAGCATTTGAAAAAGTGTCTTGGGATGAAGTTTACGATTACATTGCAAATAAATTAACAGGATTTAAAGAAGAGTTTGGTCCAGACTCCATGGCTGGAATTTCTTCATCGCGTTGTACAAATGAAGAGAATTATTTAATGCAGAAATTCTTTAGAGCTGTATTGAGTACAAATAATATTGATGGCTGTGCACGTGTGTGTCACTCACCAACAGCATTAGGTATGCAACGGACTTACGGTACTGGAGCGGCAACAAATTCTATAGACGATTTAAAAGATACCAACTGTATTATGGTTATTGGCGCAAATCCAACTGATGCGCACCCAGTAACAGGAGCAAAACTAAAGCAGTTTGCTATGAAATCTGATAACGTATCTATTGTTATCGATCCGCGACGTACAGAATTAGCAAGATATGCAACACATCATTTGGCTTTAAGACCTGGCACTAATGTAGCTGTACTTAATATGATGATGTATTATATTATTACCGAAAACTTAGTTGATACCTCTTTTATAGAAAATAGAACGGAAGGTTTTGAAGACTTTAAAAAAGAATTATTAACTATTGATTTAGATCAAATTGAAGCTGTTTCTGGGGTTAAAAAAGAAGATGTTCGAGCTGCTGCAATCGCTTATGCGTCGGCACCAAATGCCATGTCTTTTCATGGTTTAGGAGTTACAGAACACTCACAAGGAACCTTTACAGTAATGCAGATTGCAGATTTAGCATTGCTTACTGGAAACATAGGTAGACGTGGTGTTGGTGTGAATCCGTTACGCGGACAAAACAATGTGCAAGGATCTGCAGATATGGGTGTACAACCACATCAAGGTGCAGGATATTTAGATATTACAAAAGATGATGTCAATAAAAAATATAATGAATTTTATGGAGTTGATGTTCCTAAGCATATTGGGTATAAAATTCCAGAAATGTTTGATGCCGCTTTAGAAGGGAATTTAAAAGCGATTTGGATTATTGGTGAAGATGTTGTTCAAACCGATCCGAATACTCAAAAAGTTATAAAAGCACTTAATGCAACCGATTTAGTCATTGTTCAGGAATTATTTATGACTGAAACTGCTAAATATGCCGATGTTATTTTGCCAGGTGCATCTTTCTTAGAAAAAAGCGGAACGTTTACCAATGGCGAGCGTCGTGTACAGGCTGTAAATCAAGTGGTAGAGCCTGTAGTAGGTTCTAAACCTGATGGACAAATTATTGTGGATATAATGAATAAAATGGGCTATGCGCAACCAGACTATACACCAGATGGTATGCTTGAGGAAATTTCGCAAATTGTACCTTTTTTCGCGGGTATTAAATGGGATAGATTAGGTAAAAATGGATTGCAATGGCCAGTAGCACCTGATGGAACCGATACTCAAATTTTGCATACTGTCAATTTTAAACGTGGTAAAGGAAAGTTTGAATTTAATCCTTGGGAAGAAACTGTAGAATTGAAAGAACATGCAAAAGACTATCCTTATATTTTAACAACAAACAGAGAGTTAGAACACTATAACTGTGGAGCGATGACACGTCGAACAGCCAACGAATTGATTCTTCAAGATGATTATTTAATGATAAACCCTGAAGATGCTAAAACCAATCTTATTAATGATGGTGATTATGTGTGTTTAGAATCTCCAAGAGGAAAAGTAGATGTTAAAGCTAGAATTACAGACGAAGTAAAACAAGGTATTTTAAGTACAACCTTCCATTTTCCAGATATTATGATAAATAATATTACAGGAGATGTTCACGATAGTGAAGCCATGTGCCCAGAATATAAAGTAGTAGCGGTTCGTATTAGAAAAAGTAAAGGGAAGTTTAAAAAACAATTGGTTTAAGAGTTTATAAATTAAAAGCCCAATGTCAACAAAATTTGAAAAAGCGATAGAGCTCATTGATAACGAAAATTCAAAAGATATTCGAAAAGAATCTTTTGATAATAAAGAGTACCCTAAAGAGTTATTGTATTCATATAGAATGACAGACAAACTTTTAGAATTTCACCCTAATGCATCTGATGAATTAAAGCTTGCTGCTAGAGCACAACATATTAATCGTTGGGAAATAGCAAGAAACACTTATTCTATGGATCGAGTGGGGTATTTGAAATGGCGCGAAGCGCTTAAGAAGATGCATGCAGATATTACTTCTAATCTTTTAACAGAAGTTGGATACGGTTCAGATTTTATTGATAGAGTTGTTTTTTTGATTAATAAAAAATTGATAAAAAAGGATGCAGGTTCGCAGATATTGGAAGATGTTGTATGCTTAGTGTTTTTAGAATATTATTTTGATGCCTTTTCAAGAAAACATGATGATACTAAGCTTATAGATATTATAAAAAAGACATGGAATAAAATGTCTGGAAAAGGACAAGAAGCTGCTTCAAAACTATATTTTTCAGATAAAAACACGCTATTAATAAAGCATGCTATTTCTTAAAATTATGCTATTAACCCCCAATTGTAATCATACTCCTGTTTTTGGTGTGTAATTTGGGCTCTTCAAGCTTTTCAAGGGTATCCATACCGCCTCTTACCTTAAATTTGGCTTGTATAGCTTTTTGAATAATAGGTTCAATATCTTTTCCTTCTCGGAGAGTCGTTAATAAATCAGATTCGGTATTAGAAAACAAGCAATTTTTAAGCTTTCCATTTGCTGTTAGACGGATGCGGTTACAGGAATCGCAAAACGGATTGGTTACAGAGCTTATAATTGCAAAAGAACCTTTGTAGTTTTTAATTTTATAATTTTTGGAAGTATCGTTTGGAGCGTCCTGAATTCGAAGTACTTCATCTTCATTAAAAGCATTATTTACATATTCCATCACTTCAGCGTAAGACACCATTTTTTGTTTATCCCATTTGTTTCCATCAAAAGGCATAAATTCAATAAAACGCACAGAAATTGGGAGTGTTTTAGTAAGATTTATAAAATCGATAATTTCATTATCATTAAACTTCTTAATTAAAACAGCATTCAGCTTAACGTTAAAACCTTCTTTAACTAAAAGTAAAATGTTATTATAAACTGTTTCAAAATTATTTCTACGTGTAATTGTATTAAACTTTTCAGCAATTAAAGAATCTAAGCTCACATTTATATTGCGGATGCCACAAGCTTTAAATGTATCAATAAAACGATGCACAGTTACCGCATTTGTAGTTATTGAAAGCTCTACAGGAAGTGTTGACAATTTTTCTAAAACAATGCTCACATCTTTTCTAACCAAAGGTTCTCCACCTGTAAGTCTAATTTTGGTAACGCCATTATCAACAAAGGTTTTGGCAATGGTATATACCTCATCAAAAGACATGATATGCGATTTTGGTGATAGTGGAATACCTTCTTCGGGCATACAATAAGTGCAGCGTAAATTACATAATTCGGTTAACGAAATACGCAAATAGCTGTGTTTCCTGCCATGAGTATCGGTTAATATGTTTTTTTTATTTTCCATTAATCGTGTCTTGCGCCTTTAAAAATTCTAAAAATATGAAGCAGAGAAGGGAATACCGCATCCATTGATTCTTTTGCTCCTTTAGTAGATCCTGGTAATGCTAAAACCAAACTATCTTTATAAGTGCCAGCCACACTTCTTGACAACATAGAATAAGGAGTCCTTTCTTGTCCGTAGCTACGAATAGCTTCCTCAATACCTGGAATATTTCTGTCTAAAAGTGTTGCTAAAGCTTCTGGAGTTACATCGCGTTTTGATAAGCCTGTGCCTCCCGTAAAGATAATTAAATCGATACCTTGAGATTGATAGGCTTTTACTTTAGATTGAATAACATCGGCTTCATCTGGAATAACAGTGTATTCTGAAATAACAACATCACTTTCTTCCAACTTTTTAATAATAGCTTTTCCAGCTTTATCTTCTTTTTGTCCTGCTGAAATAGTATCAGAACAAACTACAACTGCAGCGGTTATATCATTTCTAAATTTATCTTTAAAATCTGATTTCCCGCCTTTTTTATTCAATAACTTTATGGTTTGTATTTCAACACCTTTATCAATAGGCTTAAGCATGTCGTACATGTTTAATGCCACTACACTGGCACCATGCATCGCTTCAACTTCAACACCTGTTTTGTAAATGGTTTTTATAGTGCATAAAACGGTGATTTCTAATCCACTAATTTCGTATTCTATTCCTGTAAATTCAATGGGTAGAGGGTGGCAGTCGGGTAATAAATCTGGTGTTTTTTTAACACCTAATAATCCTGCTGCTTTACTCATAGCAAAAACATCTCCTTTTGGCACTGTTTTATTTTTAATCGCTTCAATAGTTTCTGGCTTACTTACTTTCACGACGGCTTGAGCAGTTGCAATCCTTAGGGTGTTTATTTTATGTGTGATGTCTACCATTATGGTGTTTCGTTTATTCGTTTAACTGTTTAATTGAGATTTTCTTAAAGCATTAAGCTTATTAGAAATTTTTTCAATTTCAGTTCTAATATTTTGATAATCATCTTCGCTAATAAAACTTAATTCTTTAGCTATTATAATTTGATTAAGAACTTCCATTAATGAACTAAAAGCTAATGTTGTAAAATGAGCTTTATCCTTATTTGTATTTCTTGATGTGCCCTCTGCTAAGTTTGAAGCTATAGAAACAGAAGCACGTCTTAACTGGTTTGTTAATCCAAATTTTTCTTCGTTAGGAAATCCTTTTGTTATTTGGTATATAAGTTTTATTAACTCTTTAGAATCAATCCAAACATTTAATTTTTCAAATGAAAATGTGTATGCCATTTTTTACTTTTTCTTATGATTAAACAAATCAACAATTAAACGAAAAACAAAACACCTATGTGTTTTGTTTCCATTGATGTGTTTCGTCTTCAAAAATCTCTTTCCCAAATACAGGAACATCTGCTTTTATGGCTTCAACAATATATTCCAAAGCTTCAAAAACAACTTTGCGTCTTGGTGATGATACAAATACAAATAAACATATTTCTCCAGTACTAACTTTTCCTAAGCTATGATAAATGTGCATGCATGTGAGATCAAACTTTTCAAAAGCAGATTCTCTAATCTCATAAAACTTACTGTTTGCCATATCTTCATAAGCCGTATATTCAATTGCAGACACTGTTTTTCCATCAATTACATCAGCTCTTACTTGCCCAAGAAAAATGTTATGCGCACCAATACTTGTTTTCGTTTGATGTTTATATATTGAGTTGCCTATAAATTCTGAATTTATTGCGCCTTCTTTAAATACGCTTTTAGGTTTTTTATTATTCATTTGATGATACTTTTGTATAATTATTTAATACTATGGCTCCTTCTTTTAAGCTGAAGCAGTTTGCGATGTTGAGCTCATTTAATATTTGAGTAGCTCGCTTACTTCTAACCCCAGATTGGCAAAAAAGCACTTTCTTTTTATCTGAATTAATTTTGCTTAAACTATGCTCTAGTTGACTAAGAGGAATATGTGAAACTTTTATATTTTCAATTTTTGGTTGTTCGTGTGATTCTCTAATATCTATAAATTGAATATTTTCTTCAGAAATTATATCATCAATTGAAACTTCTAAAACTTCAATTTCACAATTAATATTGATTTGCTTATTGTAAAAGTTGTTCTTTTCTTCTAAAATAGATTGAATAATAGCTTCATTTCTGTTTACTTTTAAAGTTGAAACTTTAGAGGTTAAAGCATTGTAAAACAAAAGGCTCCCCGAAAGCACATCTCCAATACCTAAAATAATTTTCAAAGCTTCATTAGCCTGCATACTACCAATAATTCCAGGAAGCACACCCAATACACCAATTTCTGAACAATTTGGTACCGTACCTTTTTGTGGTGGGTTTGGAAATAAACACCTATAACTTGGTCCATTTTTATAGTTAAAAACAGATACCTGTCCTTCAAACTTATAGATAGCTCCAAACACCAAAGGCTTATTTGTAATAATACAAGTGTCGTTTACGAGATAACGCGTTTCAAAGTTGTCTGACCCGTCAACAATAATATCGTACTGATTAAATAAATCGATGGCGTTTTGATAATTGAGTTGAAAAGGGTAGGCTGTTATAGAAATAGAATCATTTAAATCCTCTAACCTTTCTTTAGCAGCAATGGCTTTGTTTTTTGCTAAGCTAGATGTGCCAAATAAAACTTGACGTTGCAAATTAGAAGCTTCTACAACATCAAAGTCTATGATACCGATAGTGCCAATTCCAGCTCCAGTTAAATATTGCAAAACGGGGCATCCCAAACCTCCAGCACCAATGACTAAAACTTTAGCATTGGAAATTTTGTCTTGGCCAACTTGACCAACTTCGGATAAAATGATATGTCTGTTGTATCTACTCATAATTTAATCAACCACCGGCAAAAGGTGGCAATAAAGCTATTTCGCTTCCTGTTATTTCTGTGTTATCGAAAACCAACTCTTGATTTTGTGCGACTTGAAAATCTTTACTTTTTAAAGCATCATATTTTGAATAAAGTATATCTAAAAGTTCTGAAACTAGCCGACCTGAAAACTCCATTGACTCTTCATTTTGCTTAGTAATTTCAGCTATTTGACCAAAATATTTAATTGTTATGAACATTTTCTATTTGTTTTAATTCTTCTTTCGTATTTACATTCATAGTTGTGTTATATGCATTAGCATTTAATAAAATGCTTTTCACTTTACACTGATTAACTGCAAACCGTAAACGCCTTTCTCCACTTTGTAATACCCTGTAAAATGTGTTTTCGCAATCTTTTTTATATAGAGCTATGAGCGGCATGGCTTTACCGTTACTTTCAATTTGAATAATTTCTGATACATCATCAACCCCATTTATTAATTCTTGCAAAATTTCTGTTTTGATAAGTGGGATATCACAACTTAGAACTAAGTTAAATGAAGATAATGATGCTTTTAATCCAGAATATATTCCAGATACTGGCCCTGCATTTTTAATATCGTCTTCAATTCGTTTGTAACCAAAAGCATTATAATCAGGATTGTCTGAGACAATTATAATTTCAGACACCAAGGGTTGTAAAGCATCAATACTATATTGAATAAATGGTTTACTGCTTAGCTTTAAAAGGCCCTTGTCTGTTCCCATTCTAGAACTTTTCCCACCAGCCAAAATAATTCCCGTTATGTCTTTTTTATTAATCATTTAAGTGAAAAATAATTTAACACTAGCAATCATTAACACGAATGCTAGCATGTATTGTAAATTTCTGTTATTTATCTTTTTACTTCCATAGTAACCTCCTAAAACACCTCCAATAAGAGCAATGACTACCAGAACAAAAGAAGCCTTTTCTATGACAACACCACTGCTTAATTGACCAATAAGACCAGACGCTGAATTAACCCAAATAAATAAGGCAGAAACAGCCGCAGCTTCTTTCATTTTTCCCCAATGTAATAATAGGATAATTGGGGTTAGTATAATGCCGCCACCAATACCAATTAATCCAGAGAAAAACCCAATAACGCCTCCAACAATTAGTCCTTGCCACAACTTCATCGATTTAATAGATTGACTTTCTTTACCAAAAACGTTCAGCATTTTTAGAATTGCAAAAATCAATAATATGGCTAATATCTTTTTGTATAAGGTAGCATCAACTTCAATTCTACCTCCAAAAAAGGCTAATGGTATGGATGTGATTGCAAATGCTATAAATAATTTTTTATTAAAATGACCTTCTTTATAGTAATAGTAAAACGATATTCCTGCTACAAAAATATTTAGAAGTAGGGCAGTGGGTTTCATGCTTTCTGGTGCAAATGAAAATAGAGCCATAAGTGCTAAATAGCCACTGGCGCCACCATGTCCTACACTTGAATATAGAAACGATACTATAGGTAGAATTAGTAAAAAAAGGTATATGTTTTCGTTTTCAAGCATTTATAGGGTTTTAATTTTTTCAAGCTGTTTGTCTAAAAACGCCCAGCATTTTTTGTTAATCTCATCAAAAGTTATCACCAAGGATTTACCGTATTCTGTCAATTCGGCACCACCACCACCTTTACCACCAATGCTGTTTATGGTTACGGGTTGCTTTGCAGATTTATTCACAGAATCGATAAGATTCCAAGCTTTTTTATAGGAAATATTTAAAGATTTTGCAGCTTTTGAAAGCGAGCCAGTTTCGTCAATTGCCTTTAGTAATTGCACACGGCCTTCTCCTAAAAGTACTTTGTTTTTAGATTCAATCCAGATTCTGCTTTTAATTTTATAACTCATAATTCTGCTTTTTAAATGGGTAATAGAATAGTGTTTACTGAATCATTGGGTTCTATGGTATTAATTTCTTCGGATATAAAAACTAAAGCATTGGATATCGCAAAAGTTTGTAGCATCGATGAATTTTGACCTTCTAAAACTTCAACTTTGCCTTCATTATGAATAGCTTTTAAAAACTGAGGTCTATCTCCCTTTTTTTTGAAATTTGATATAGAATTTGCATTTACTCGAGGTAATTCCAAAGTCTTTCGATTCATCATGTTTTGTAATGCTATGTATACATAAACATAAAAACAAGACAATGCAGCTGCAGGGTTTCCTGGAAGAGCAAATACCAGAGTGTTATCTTTTTTTCCAAAAAATAAAGGCTTTCCTGGTTTCTGTTTTACTTTGTAAAAAAGCTCATCTACCTTAAGTTCATTTAAAGCTTTTCCAACAAAGTCGTAATCGCCAACAGAAATACCACCAGTAATAAGGACTAAATCATTTTCATTAATTACTGAATTAAGTTTCTCTACGGTTTTTATATAATCATCTTCTACCTTATGAACTGTTATATCATAAAATTTTAAACTGTAGAGAGCACTTAATAGCATTTTAGAATTGCTTTCATAAATTTTGCCATAAGTCAATGCTTCTCCAACCTCAATCAATTCATTTCCAGTAGTAACGATAGCTATATTTGGTTTTTTATAAACTGAAACCTTAGTGATTCCCAAAGAAATCAAATAACCTATGGCTGCTGGTGTTAGTTTGCTGCCTTTTTTTAAAGCGATGTCTCCTTGTTTTACTTGTTCACCGGAAGGGCGAATGTTAAGTCCTAATGAAACTTGATGTTCAATGGTAATAGAGCTTCCATCCGATTGTACTTTTTCCTGCATCATAATAGCATTTGCAGAATCTGGAACTGGAGCGCCTGTAAAAATCCTAACGGCCTCACCGTGTTTCAAAATAGGTTGATTTGCATCACCAGCTTTAATTTCTCCAATAAGCTTATATTTTAAACCTTCATGTAAGCATATTGCATACCCATCCATAGCAGATTGTCTAAACGGGGGCATGTTTATAGGAGAATAAACATCTTTATATAACACGTATCCACCAGCTTTTTCAATTGGCTTTATAGTCTCTTTTAATATAGGTTTGCTGTTGCTTTTAACAAACTGAATAGCTTCTTCTACGGAAATCATATTTACTTCTCGTTATGTATGAACAAATATAGCGAATTCATTTTTTAATACAATATGACATTTGTCAGTTTATTTTTTAATAAATTGGTAGAGATTTACACTTTTTAATATAGATAAATGAATTTCTTATGCCTATAAAAAGTTACTTAGTTCATCCTCAAGTTGGTAGAAAAGTAGAACTTTTAGATGCATTATCAGCATTTGAAGAGTGTGAGGTTATGCCAGCAACAAATGAAGATATTTTAGTATTAGTAACTGATACTATAGATGAAGCTTCTGAAGAACTCCTTAAAGAGAAAATTGAAAAAATAGAAAGCCTAAAATTGTTAGCAATGGTTTCAGGTTTTAACAGTCCACAAAATCAGCAATAACATGTATAACTCATTATCAAACAGAAGAAGTTTTATAAAAAAAATGGCAAGGCTATCTGCAATGGCTGCAGCAGCATCTATGTTTCCTGGAATAATGTTTGCCAGCGAACAAGAAGAAGGGATTCCTGAAGGAGCGAATCTAGATTGGAAAAAAGGACCTTGTAGATTTTGCGGTGTAGGTTGTGGTATTTTGGTAGGTACAGAAAACGGAAAAGCTGTGGCTGTAAAAGGTGACCCAAATTCTTCAGTTAACAAAGGATTGCTTTGTGTTAAAGGTTATCATCAAACTATGTGTATTCAATCTAAAGATAGATTAACACATGCTTTAGTTAAGAAAAACGGAACATATGTAAAAACGCCAATTAATGAGGCTTTAGATATTGTTGCTAATAAAATGAAGGATACCATTGCGGCACACGGAAAAGATTCGGTTGCGATGTATACCTCTGGACAATCTACTATTCCAGAAGGTTATGTGGCTTCAAAATTAATGAAAGGAGCTATTGGTACTAATAACCTTGATTGTAATGCGCGTTTGTGTATGGCTAGTGCTGTAGCTGGGTTTTTAACCTCTTTTGGTGCAGACGAACCTATGGGTTGTTATGAAGATATAGATCATGCAGATTATTTTATTACTTGGGGAAACAATATGGCAGAAATGCATCCCGTATTATTTTCTAGAATATTAGAGCAAAAAGCAAGACGAGGCGCAAAAATTATTGATTTTGCTACAAGAACAACACGTTCTAGTACAGCTTCGGATAGGTCAATTTTATTTGAACCTCAAACCGATTTAGCTGTTGGAAATGCTATTTGCTATGAAATAGTTAACAATGGCTGGGTTAATAAATCATTTATTGAAAAACACTGTAATTTTAGTAAAGGACTTACTAAAATGGGTTATGGCTTGGAAGATAAATATAAATTTAAAGATAAACCCGAAAAAATAGATTTTGATCAATACAGAATCTTTTTAGAAGATTATACGCCTGAAAAAGTTGCTAAATATTCTAAAGTATCAGTAAAAGATATTAAGTATTTAGCATCAATCTATGGTAATCCTAATAAAAAAGTAATGTCGCTTTGGTGTATGGGAGTAAATCAGCACACTAGAGGAACATGGATGAACAATATTATTTATAACATTCACTTGTTAACAGGTAAAATTTCACAACCTGGTAATAGCCCATTCTCATTAACAGGACAACCTTCTGCTTGCGGTACTGCTCGCGAAGTAGGAACTTTTACGCACAAACTTCCAAAAGGTGTGGTAATGAATCCGAAGCACAGAGAATTAGCTGCAAAAATTTGGAAAGTTCCAGTAGAAAGAATTCCATCTAAGCCAACCTATCATACCACCGAAATGTTTAGAGCTGTAGATAGGGGAGATATTAAATTTATTTGGACACAAGCTGTAAACCCATTAGTATCATTGCCAAAAACAAGTCGTTACCGTCCAGCAATGGAAAAAGAGTCTTGTTTTGTTGTAGTTTCTGATGTGTTTCCAACACCCACGTCTGATGTTGCCGATGTGATTTTACCAGCAGCATGGCATATTGAAAAATCTGGATTGTATGGAAATTCAGAACGGAGAACACAACATTGGGACAAAATGGTAGAAGGGCCTGGTGATACCACACCAGATGCGTGGATGTTTATTGAAGTCGCAAAACGTATGGGCTTTGGTGATTTGTTTCCGTATAGTAAAGAAAACCATGTAGAAGAAATATACAATGAGTACCGTCAATTCCACGAAGGAAAAAAACACGGAATGGCACCGCTTGAAGTTTTGAAAAAAGAATCTGGAGCTATATGGCCATATGTAGACGGTAAATCTACGCAATGGCGTTTTAATGCGAAATATGACCCTGCTTGTTCTAACGATGAAGATTTTCATTTTTATGGAAAACCTGATGGTAAGGCAGTAATTTGGCAACGTCCCTATGAACCGGCACCAGAATCGCCAGATAGCGAATATCCTTTCTGGTTAAATACGGGGCGTGTCATAGAACACTGGCATACAGGTTCAATGACACGTAGAATACCTGTGCTCCATAAAGCTATGCCACATGCGTACGTAGAATTTCATCCAGAAGATGCTAAAGCATTAAGTATTAGAAATGGTGAAAACATAAAAGTAACATCGAGAAGAGGTTCTTGTGTATTACCAGCGTCTATAAATGAAAGGGGATTACCAACTAAGGGACAAGTTTTTGTGCCTTTCTTTGATGAGAACATGCTAATTAATGATGTGACTCTTGATGCTTTTTGCCCAATTTCCAAAGAGCCCGATTTTAAAAAATGTGCTGTTAAAGTTGAAAAAGCTTAAGACATGAAAAAGAGACTCGGAATCATATCACTTTTTGTATTGCTTTTCATAGCCTTTATAGTCATTTGGAATTTTAGTTATCAGGTGGGGTTAGAGGAGGGTTATATTCCTATTGAAAACAAAGTGTCTCATACAAATATTCCATCAGAGAGCGGTGTTTTTGAACGCGCTGAATTTGCTTTAGAATATGCTAATATGCCAATTGATGAGAATCATCAACGCACTTTAGATACATATTATAATAACAGAGCTTATTATGGCGCTCCACCTAGCATACCACACCCAATTAAAGATGAAAAAAGTTTAGGAGGTAATGCCTGTTTGCAATGCCATCAAAATGGAGGTTTTGTAAAACAATTTGATGCTTATGCACCAGTTACTCCGCATCCAGAAATGGTTAATTGTAGACAATGCCATGTCGCTCAAAATAGTAATACGCTTTTTAAGCCTTCAAATTTAGCAAAAGTACATGCGCCTAAAGTTGGTGTAAATAATGCGTTGATTGGAACACCACCAATGATTCCGCACCAAATACAAATGCGAGAAAATTGCTTGTCATGTCACGCTGGTCCTGCTGCACCTAAAGAAATAAGGGTAACACATCCAGAGCGTATTAATTGCCGTCAATGCCATGTGCCAACTGATCGAGTGGTTTCAGAAATTACTCCTTTTACAAGAACTAATAGTAATGAGAATGAATAGAAAAAAGGACATATATATATTAGCTTGTTTGTTTGCCGTTACATTTTATTCGTGTAAACATGGTGAAGGTGAATACCATAGTCTTCATGATAAGATTGAAGCTGAAAGTAAAACTTATCATGATACAACGATGACTTCAGAAGCTTTTTTTAATGATATTAAAACTATCGAAATTACAGAGGGCGTACATACTTTTTTAATACCTGAACGTAAAGGACAAATTAAATCTTACGCATGTATTGAATGTCATACCGAGTCTCTTGATAAATTAAAAAGCAAGGATATGAAAAAAGCGCATTGGGATATTAATTTGGTACATGCTGATAAGAATACCATGAATTGTGCTACTTGCCACAATGGTAATGATATGAATAATCTTAATACGCTTACAGGTAATACAGTAGATTTTAATTCGAGTTATAAATTATGTGCACAGTGTCATTCTTCGCAATTTGAAGATTGGAAAGGCGGTGCTCATGGAAAACGTATTGGAGGTTGGGTTCCACCAAGAGCGTCATTTACATGTGTTAATTGTCATAATCCACATAGTCCGAGTTTTGAGACTAGATGGCCATCACGATTTAATACAGAACAGATAGAAGAATCACACGAAGGATTAGCCCAATAAAAATTAAGGTATGAGCGATAATAAAAAATGGTATTCATTGGATTTGAATTTCAAAAAGAAAAAAGAAACGTCGGGATCTTGTGGATGTGGAAAGACATCTGGAGGTTGCGGAAGCCATAATAATGAGATGACTGATGATGCTTTTCTTGAAGCAGCAGTTAATGCCTCTATTGGAGATGAAGTGAGAAAAGATGGTTTTGATCAAGTTTTTGATGTTAAAATGGATAGACGTAGTGCTTTTAAAAAGTTAACCGCTAGTTTACTTATTGGAGCAGGAGCAGTAAGTACATCTTGTAGTGTTGTAACTGGTGATGATAGTAAAGAAAAAGCACAAATAGATTGGGAAGAGCAGTTTAAAGGCAACTATAAACTGATGAGTGATAAAGAAAAGAAAGGCACAGTTGAACGATTGATGCGATCTTATGAATTGAGAACTGGAAAAAATATTAGTATGACCTCTGAAAATGCAAAAGAGGATGTGCTTTTTGGTTATGCCTTTAATATTTCTAAATGTCAAGGGTATATGGATTGTGTTAATGCATGTATTGAAGAGAATAACCAAGATAGAAACTCTCAAATGCAGTATATCCGTATTCACGAAATGAAAGATGGAAACGGTTTTAAGTTTGATGAAGCAGATGATAATTACTATCATGAAGTACCAGCAGAAGGTCATTTTTATATGGGTACACAGTGTTTTCATTGTGATAACCCTCCTTGTGTTGAAGTTTGCCCTGTGCAAGCCACTTGGAGAGAAGATGATGGTCTTGTAGTTATAGATTATGATTGGTGTGTGGGTTGCCGTTATTGTATGGCCGCTTGCCCATATGATGGCAGACGATTTAACTGGAGTAAACCAGAAGTTCCTGAAGCTGAAATAAATAAAAATCAGCATTATTTAGGGAATAGAATGCGCAAAAAAGGCGTGATGGAAAAATGTACGTTTTGTGTACAGCGTTCTAGAAAAGGGCAAAACCCTGCATGTGTTGAAGCGTGTCCTACTGGTGCCAGAATATTTGGAAACCTGTTAGACCCTAATAGTACCATTCGTTGGGTATTGGAAAACAAAAAAGTTTTTAGGCTTAAAGAAGATTTAGGAACAGAGCCTAAGTTCTGGTATTTTATGGATTAGATGAAAATGTTTATTTGTTTATCTGTTGAATCGTGTAATTGGAAGGTTTCGGTTAAACGAATAAACATATCAACGATTTAACAACTATTAGCTGATAAGATTGGTGATAGGAAGAAAAATAAGATAGCAGAAAGGATTGCGTTAGGGATTGCAGAGGAAAGCCCACAGCGAGGCACGAGCGAGGACTTGTAAAGGAAAGCCCGACCACTTGTGGTAACGCCAAAAATATATATAAAACTAAGAGTTATAATAAAAGTTATATGCGACGATTAAAAGTTTTTAGAAGTTTAGTTATAGATAGCATTGACGCTACTACAAAAGGATCTCGTAAATATAATATTTGGATGGGGTTCTTAACGTTTATTATGCTTGTTGGTATGTATTGTTATTCTATACAATTAGACCAAGGTTTGAGTGTTACAGGAATGAGTGATAGGGTGAGTTGGGGTTTGTATATTTCTAACTTCACCTTTTTGGTAGGTGTTGCTGCTGCTGCTGTAATGCTGGTTATGCCAACGTATGTACTTAAAGATATCGATTTTAAACAAGCGGTGCTTATTGGAGAAGGGTTGGCTGTGGCTGCGCTTATTATGTGCTTAGCTTTTGTGGTTGCAGATATGGGTGGACCTTCGGTACTTTGGCATATGATACCTGGTATTGGCGTATTTAATTTTCCGAACTCTATGTTGACTTGGGATGTCATTGTTTTAAACGGCTATTTGTTTTTAAACATAAGTATCCCTTTTTATATATTGTTTAGACGTTACCAGGGGAAAGTACCAAATCCAAAAATTTATATTCCTGGAGCTGTTTTATCTGTATTATGGGCGGTAGCCATTCACTTAGTTACAGCGTTTTTATACCAAGGTTTACAGGCGCGTCCTTTTTGGAACAACGCCTTGTTGGGGCCTCGTTTTTTAGCATCGGCTTTTGCTGCGGGTCCTGCATTAATTATTTTGGTTTTAGCAATTATTCGATCTTTTACAGATTTTAAGATTAAAAATAAAACCATTAATAAAATTGCTCTAATAGTTACTGTTGCGGCTCAAATTAATATTATCATGCTAATATCAGAATTATTTAAAGAGTTTTACGCACCAACACACCATAGCGAAAGTGCTTACTATTTGTTTTTTGGACTTGATGGAAAAACGGCACTTTTACCATGGATTTGGACTGCTATTTCAATGAATGTTATTGCAACAATAATTTTAACTTTTAAGAAATTAAGAGAAAACCTTAGTGTTTTATATTTCTGTTGTTTTTTACTTTTTGTGGCTATTTGGATTGAAAAAGGTTTCGGACTTATTGTCCCAGGGTTTATACCTGGACCTTATGGTAAAATAGTAGAATATTTGCCAACTAAAATAGAAGTAGGTGTTACCATAGGTATTTGGGCAATGGGTGCTTTTATATTTACAATATTAGCAAAAACTGCTATTGGTATCGAATTAGGTAAAATTAGATATAAGAAGAAGTCTTAATTGTTTGAGTCAATATTTTTTTATATGATAAAAATCTGTATGATAGATGTTTACGTGTAATAATTTGATCTTTATGTTTAATATTTAAATTCTTAAAAACTTACTTTCTGCGAGAATGATATTATGTGAATTTATATGAGATTTGTCATATACTAAATAATTTATTGCCTATATATTTGTAGACGATAAGCGATAAGTTTATTAAAATAATTTATTAGTAAAACAGATTTTTAAAGAGTTAAAAAATGAAAAAGCAATACGTAATAATTTGCATTTTGATGGCGACAATTCAATTTGCACAAGCACAATTTACATTAGATGGTGAGTTTAGGCCACGTACTGAATACAGACATGGTTATGGGAGTATTATTCCAGATGCCACAGATGCTGGATTTGGTATTTCTACCAGGATTAGATTAAATGCAGGTTATCAAGTAGATGCTTATAAATTTTATGTGAGTTTTCAAGATGTGATGGTTTGGGGAGAAAACAGACAAATTTTGCCTAACGATCAAAACAATTCGTTTGCTGTATTTCAGGCTTGGGCAGAAATTAATTTAGGTGAAGGGTTTTCAACAAAATTAGGACGTCAAGTGCTATCTTATGATGACCAAAGAATTATGGGCGGTTTAGATTGGGCACAGCAAGGGCGTAACCATGATGCCGCTTTAATTAAATATAAAAAAGGAAAATTTATAGCTGATTTTGGATTGGCTTTTAATCAAGACTATTCAAATCCTGCTGGTTTTGTTTCAACGGGAACTGGCTACAATACTTCTGGTTTCTTTTCGTATAAAACCATGCAATATTTATACTTAAAGCAAGCTTGGAATAACTTTACAGGAAGCTTACTATTGCTGAATAATGGGTTTCAGAAATTTGATACCAATAATAATCCAGATGGAGTAAACGGCATTCAAACTCTAGGAACACATTTAAATTATAAAAAAAATAAATTAGGAATTGCAACCAATGCTTTTTTACAGTTAGGCGATAATATAGATGGCGCTTATCTTTTAGGATTAGACTTAACTTATAAAGCTTCTGATAAAGTAAGTCTTGGTGCTGGTTTAGAAATTATAAGTGGAAATGATGCTACGACACCAGATACTGAAGCGTTTTTCCCATTATATGGTACAAATCATAAATTCAACGGGTTTATGGATTATTTCTTCGTAGGTAATCATGCAAATTCTATTGGGTTATTTGATGTGCATGTGAGTGCAAACTTTAAATTAAGTGACACCTCTAGTTTATTGGTTAAAGTTTTAAACTTTAGTGGCGAACAAGATTTACCGAGTGGTGAAAAATCTTTAGGAACAGAGTTGGATTTAGTGTTTTCTAAAGCTTTTAAAGGCTATGCTTTAAAACTCGGGTATTCTCACATGTTTGCTAGTGATGGTATGTACGAATTAAAAGGTGTAACAGAAAATGCAGCATCCGATATGCAAAACTGGGGTTGGGCTATGTTAGTTCTTAAACCTAAGTTTTTAAATGGCAATGATTAAATTATTATAAATTCAATATTTTTAAAAACCCTCTTTTATGAGGGTTTTTTTACTTCATAGTGTTATGGTTAAGCTCGCATAAGCCCGTTTATTACTTGACCTAATAAAATTTGAGATGCTTTTTTTACATTTAAGCAGTAAACAAATTATATGCTTAAAAAAATTTTTGGAAGCGCCGTTTTTGGTGTTGAAGCTACAACTATCACAGTTGAAGTTAATGTAGATTCTGGTATAGGATATCATTTGGTAGGATTGCCAGATAATGCGATTAAAGAAAGTAATTACCGCATCGCGGCAGCGTTGCAAAATAATGGTTATAAAATCCCAGGAAAAAAGATTACCATTAATATGGCCCCTGCCGATTTGCGAAAGGAGGGAAGTGCATATGATTTAACCTTAGCTATAGGTATTCTTGCGGCATCAAAACAGATAGAAGCCGATGATTTGGAACGCTATTTAATAATGGGAGAACTTTCTCTTGACGGGAGTTTGCAACCCATAAAAGGTGCATTGCCCATTGCGGTAAAAGCTAGAGAAGAAGGCTATATAGGGTTTATTTTGCCAAAGCAAAATGCTAAAGAAGCAGCTATTGTTGATAATCTAAAAGTTTACGGAATAGATAATATAAAAGAAGTTATCAATTACTTTGATAAAGGAGATGCCTTAGAGCAAACCATAATAGACACACGAAAAGAGTTTGAAAGAAACTTAGATTTTCCAGAGTTTGATTTTTCAGATGTAAAAGGGCAAGAAAGTATAAAACGCTGTATGGAAATTGCTGCAGCTGGCGGACATAATATTATTTTAATTGGGCCACCAGGAGCAGGAAAAACCATGTTAGCAAAACGTTTGCCCAGTATTTTACCTCCTATGACGCTGTATGAAGCCTTAGAAACCACTAAAATACACTCTGTGGTTGGTCGTGTAAAAGATACAGGGTTGATGGCTCAGCGTCCATTTAGGAGCCCACATCATACAATCTCTAACGTTGCTTTAGTTGGCGGGGGTAGTTTTCCACAACCTGGAGAGATTTCTTTATCGCATAATGGTGTTTTGTTTTTAGATGAATTACCAGAATTTAAGCGAGATGTTCTAGAAGTATTGCGTCAACCACTAGAAGATAGAGAGGTTACTATTTCGCGAGCAAAATTTACGGTAACCTATCCATCGTCGTTTATGTTGGTGGCGAGTATGAATCCAAGTCCTGGTGGGTATTTTAATGATCCTGATGCGCCAGTAACTTCAAGTCCATCAGAGATGCAACGGTATTTAAGTAAGATTTCTGGTCCGTTGTTAGATAGAATAGATATTCATATTGAAGTGACACCTGTACCTTTTGATAAACTATCGGATGATAGAAAAGGAGAAACTTCAGTTGATATTAGAAAGCGCGTGACTAAGGCTAGAGAATTACAAACAGTTCGTTTTAATGATTCTGATAGTGTGCATTATAATGCGCAAATGAATACGAAGCAAATACGGAAGTATTGTGTTTTAGATGACGCTTCAAAAACACTTTTAAAAACTGCTATGGAGCGATTGAATTTATCCGCTCGTGCGTATGATAGGATTTTAAAAGTATCGAGAACCATTGCTGATCTAGAGCATGCCGAAACTGTAAATGGCTCACATATTAGTGAAGCTATTCAATATAGGAGCTTGGATCGTGAGGGCTGGTTGGGGTAAATATGCAATTACTACTAGTTGTAAACTAGTGGTAGCAGGGTGACAAAGCTTTTAACATGCTCGTTTCATAATTATTTAATTTAATGCTTTATTTATTGCTTTTTCTGCTAACTTCTCCATAACTAAATACCCAGCTTTATTTGGATGAACAAGGTCGTTCGCAGTTGTATAATCTGGTACTTTCAATCCTCCTTTATCGTCTACCATTGCCGAATAATAATCTAAATAAATAAAATTGTTTTTTTCGGCATAAGTCTTAAGTGCTTTATTGATTTTAATGATTTTTATAGCTGGATCTAACCCTGGTTTCCAAGGATAGTCAATAGCAGGTAAAACGGAAGAAATTATGACTCTAATACCGTTGGCATTTGCTATTTCTGCCATAGATTTAATATTACCTATAATGGTTTCTAAAGATGTATAACCCGTATTGCCTGCAATATCATTGGTGCCAGCTAAAATAACTATAACTTTTGGGTTTAAATCAATAACGTCTGGTCTAAAACGTAATAGCATTTGTGGTGTAGTTTGTCCGCCAATACCTCTATTAATATAGTCCCTATTTTTAAAGAATTCTGGACGCATCATAATCCAACCTTCTGTAATTGAATTTCCCATAAAAACAACACGATTTTCAGCTTTGGTGTGTAATTTAAGCTCTAAATTCGCTTTATCATAGCGACTTGTATTTGCAAATTCATTCCAGTTTTGAGAATATGTTTTTTCTGTAGACATAAATAATAGAAATAAAAACAGTGTGAAAATATAGCGTTTTAAATACATAGGATGTTTTTTAATTAAATTCAGGTTAAATTTAACGATTTAAAAATTACAAATATTTTTGAATCAAGCAAATTGCTTTGGCGGACAACTTGTAGTTGTCGATAAACAACATATTGTTTGTAATTAAAACTTTAAAACTATTGCTGGTTTGTAAGTAGAAATATAGTTAGTGGCTTGTATATTAGTAACCGATTCAATATAGAAGCTTGGATTACGAAGGTTGATTGGAGTGAGATAGACCAATTGCCACGAGTTATAAACTAGCGGAAGCTGGGGTTTGTGATTAAATATAAAATTTAGTTCAATAAAATGTTTATAACTTCTTAATACTCGGCTTATAGGTAGATTAACAAAAATGTAATTTTGAGTAAAATCAATTCTGGTGAAAATAAAACAATTAATTAAGAATGTTCAGTCATCAAAAAAGAATAAAATGTTAGGTTTATTAGCTCTTTTTTTAGGAATTTCAACTCTAGTTGTTGGGTATTTTGCAACAAGAATAGATAGTAAAAACAATGAAGAATTTCATAAAGAAACAGTTCTTGAATTAGATACTATAAATACTAAAACTAAAAGGATTGGAAAAGATTTGAAGGAACATAAAGTTGCGGTAGACTCTTCAATAAATGGACTTGAGAAAAGTGATAAGGAAATTTCTATTGATGTTTCGCATATAAAAGAAGAGACAGCTAATAGTTCAAAAGAAATATTAGAAATAAAGAAGAGTCAAAAAACCAATTCTAATTATATAAAAGATATTAAGACTACTACAGACAAAATTAGCTTTGATACAGCAAGTGCAAGGTTTTTTCAAGAAAATGATTTTTCTAAATACTCTAATTTTTTTATATATGGTTTTACAGTTTATAGCCATAGTTTAGAATTTAATAAACCATTTAAAAAATCCTATGGCAGTAGGGTGTATGTTGAATATGTTGATTATTCTGATTTAGAGTTAATTGAGTCAAATGATGGAAGTTATAATTATGAACTCAGATTAAAACAAAAATTTAAGAAAGTTGCAGGAGAAAGACAATTTTCCAATAATAGGTTTGTGTATAATGTGGGGGTAAGTTTTAAGCATGTTGCAAAAATTCAAAAACTGTATGGGATTGGTAGGTATGGAGAACCTTATTATAATTTTTGTGATTATTTTGTATTGTTAAATCATGAAAAACCATATACTTATGCTATTGGTCCACAGGATTGTGATATTTTTAAAGAAAGATAAAAGATGTTATGACCAATATGAAAAAACAAATCACTATAATGCTAGTAGTTTTAATCCTAAACTGCAACACTTCAAAACAAAAGCAAACAGATACGGAACCTGTTTTAACATCTGTTTCAACTTCAAATAAAAAGCCCATTATTGGCATTCCAAAACTAAATTTAAAAGGAGCAAATACTTTAGTTCAATTGCCTTTACATTGCATCAACACAGAATATCCAAACAAGTTATCGCAAACTCTAGGTGGTGGTGAAGATTTAAAATCGCCTAGCGCCTTGCATCCAGCTTTTTATGGATGTTTCGATTGGCATTCATCGGTTCATGGGCATTGGAGTTTGGTGAGCCTGTTAAAACAATTCCCTAATATCGATAATGCAGAAGACATTAAACAACGCTTGCTTAAAAACATTTCAAAAGAAAACATAGAAAATGAAGTTCGATATTTTTATGGCAAGCACAACAAATCGTACGAGCGTACTTATGGTTGGGCTTGGTTGCTTAAACTTGCAGAAGAATTACATACTTGGGACGATGCAACAGCACGAACTTTAGAAACTAATTTGCAACCGCTAACTGATTTAATTGTTAGGAAATATATTGAGTTTCTACCTAAATTAAATTATCCAATCCGAGTTGGTGAACACCCCAATACCGCTTTCGGATTGTCTTTTGCTTGGGATTATGCTAATACCGTAAATAACGAAACTTTAAAAAGCCTAATTGAACAACGTGCCAAAGATTTTTACATGAAAGACGCTGGTTGTCCAATTACATGGGAGCCTGGTGGTTTCGATTTTTTATCGCCTTGCTTAGAAGAAGCTGCTTTAATGAAACGCGTTTTGTCAACAGAAGAATTTAAAGTTTGGTTGGACGTTTTTCTGCCGCAATTAAAAGATGAAAATTTTAAGCTAGAAACAGGTGTTGTATCTGATAGGTCTGATGGTAAATTGGTGCATCTCGATGGCGTTAATTTTTCAAGAGCCTGGAGTTTAAATAAAATTGCTGAAGGTTTACCTGAATATAAGCACCTTAAAAATATAGCGTATCATCATATAAATTATTCTTTACCAAGTATTGTAGGTGATAGTTATGAGGGTGGGCATTGGTTAGGTAGTTTTGCTATTTACGCGCTTAACTCAACTTCTAAATGATTAAAAACTGGTTTAAAAACATTGGTCCAGGACCATTAGTGGCTGCGGCTTTTATTGGCCCAGGTACAGTAACCGTTTGTACACTTGCTGGTGTGGGTTTTGGGTATGCATTGCTTTGGGCTATGTTACTCTCTATAATTGCGACTGTTGTTTTACAAGAAATGGCTGCTAGATTAGGGATTATTTCTCAAAAAGGATTGTCCGAAGTTATAAGAAGTGAAATTAAAAATCCAGTTTTTAAAACCTTAGCCATTATATTAATACTTTCTGCTATTGTTATTGGTAACACAGCTTATGAAGCAGGAAATATTAGTGGTGGGGTTCTAGGTTTAGAAACTATCGTGGGTAATCCAAGTGTTTCTGTTGCTGGTATGTCTATTAATTTGTTGAGTATTGTTATAGGGCTTGTTGCTTTTGTTTTATTATATATTGGTAATTATAAAGTATTAGAAAAAGTATTAGTATCTCTAGTAATATTAATGAGTATTGCTTTTTTAGTAACTGCAATTATTACGAAACCAAATGTTTCAGAAATTTTAAAAGGTGCTTTTATTCCTAAATTCCCAAAAGATAGTATTCTAACCATTATTGCCTTAATAGGAACAACAGTTGTACCGTATAATTTGTTTTTACATGCGTCTTTAGTAAAAGAGAAGTGGCATCATAAAAGTGATTTAAAATTTGCTAGAAAAGATACTATAATAGCGGTTGTTTTAGGTGGATTAGTATCCATGTGTATTATTATTTCGGCGGCTTCTATTCAAACTCAAGATATAAACAATGCGGCAGATTTAGCCAAAGGATTAGAGCCTTTGTTTGGTAGTTTTGCAAAATACTTCTTAGCTATTGGGTTATTTGCTGCTGGCATAACAAGTGCTATAACTGCACCTTTAGCAGCGGCTTTTGTAGCTAGTGGTTGTTTAGGTTGGTCTACCAACATGAAAGCAAAAAAGTTTAGAGCAGTTTGGGGCTTTATTCTGTTAGTAGGGGTTATATCTTCTTCTTTAGGAATAAAATCAATAGAAATTATAAAATTTGCTCAAGTGGCTAACGGTATTTTGTTGCCTGTTATTGCTGGATTTTTAATTTGGATTATGAACAAACAATCCGTTTTAGGAGCTTATAAAAACAATGTAAAGCAAAATGTTTTTGGCTTTATTATCTTAGGAATTAGTATCTTACTATCGGTTGCTACGCTTAATAAAGTATTTCATTTAAACCTTTTTTAGTGCAAAATTTTAAGATTGATATCAATGTAGATTTAGGTGAAGGCGTTGGTAACGAATCTCAATTAATGCCTTATATCTCTAGCTGTAATATAGCTTGTGGCGGTCATGCTGGAGATGCAGAAACCATGAGGGCAGTTGTAAGATTAGCAAAAGAACATGGTGTAAAGATTGGTGCACACCCATCGTTTCCTGATAAAGAAAATTTTGGTAGAATGCCTATGGAAATGCCTTCTGTGGTTTTGTATAAATCGATAAAAAAGCAGATAAGAGATTTGTTAAGTGTTTTAAAAGACGAACACGCAAGATTGTGCCATATCAAACCACATGGCGCGCTTTATAATTTAGCAGCAGTAGATGAAAAGATTGCTAAAACTATTATTGAAGCTATAAAAAGCATAGCATTGCCAGTAAAATTGTATGTGCCTTACAAATCGGTTATTGCAGATGTTGCTATTAAGAACAATGTATCAATAATTTACGAAGCTTTTGCGGACAGAAATTATAATGCAGATTTAACGTTGGTGCCAAGAAATAAAGAATATGCGTTAATTGGTGATAGTAACGCTTTGTTTAACCATGTTTATAGAATGATTACAACTCAAAAAGTTAAAACAATAAACGGTTCAGAAATAGCAATTATAGCTGATACATTTTGTGTTCATGGAGATCATCCTAAAGCAGTAAATTTAGTTAAAACTCTTAGGGCAAACTTGGAGGCAAAAGGAGTAAATGTTGCTTAGTTTTTTATGACTTTTAATCTTGTATACAGACCTTATGGAGAACGTTCAATCTTAATTGAATGGCCATCGGTAATTGATGAAGACACACTGTTTAATGTGTTGTCTTTTAAAGATAAAATACTAAAAGAAAATATTGAATTAATTATTGAGATAAATCATGCATATAATTCATTGTTAATTGTTTATAAAAATTATTTAATTGATTTCAATAATCAAGTTTCTTTACTAAAAAAAATTTATAAACAAAAAGAAAAGCTTATTGGGTCTGTTTTCAAACAGTGGAGGATTCCTGTATGTTATGATGCCGTTTTTGGTATCGATTTAGAAGCAATGTCGCAATCAAAAAGCTTTTCAAAAGAAGATATTATTAAGCGTCATTCACAAGCCACTTATACAGTTTATTTTATTGGGTTCTTACCTGGGTTTTTATACTTAGGAGGCTTAGACGAAGCTCTTCATTTTCCAAGAAAAGAGACGCCTAGATTGAAAATAAAAAAAGGAGCAGTGGCTATTGGAGGAAATCAAACTGGTGTTTACCCTAATGAGAGTCCAGGAGGTTGGAACATTATTGGAAACACTCCAATTTCTTTTTTTGATGTAACAAGTAATAATCCTTGTTTTGCTAAATCTGGCGATCGTATAAAGTTTCACCCAATTTCATTAGAAAAATATCGCGATATAGAAACTCTAGTAAATGCAGGTGTTTACCAAATGGAAAGTGAGGTATTAGATGGTTAAAGTAATAAAGCCTGGATTTTTCTCAACCATTCAAGATTTTGGGAGAATGGGTTGCCAACATTATGGTGTACCATATTCTGGGGTTATGGATTCTTATTCGGCATCTATTGCTAATGCCATTTTGGGCAATAATAAGAATGCTGCAGTTATTGAAATGACCATGACTGGAGCAACGCTACAATTTAATTGTGATACAATTATTTGCATTTCTGGAGCAGATATGTCGCCTCAACTCAACTCAAATAAAATAAAACCCCATAAAAGTATTCCAGTGAAAACTGGAGATGTTTTGTCTTTTGGCAAGCTTAATTATGGCTTTAGAAGTTATTTAGCTGTTTCTGGCGGGTTTAATACTGAAGTTATTATGGATAGTCGAAGTATGTATAGAGACATCACCAGTAAGCTTGTACTTAGTAAAAATTATGAGTTACCAATATCAAATTTTATTTTAAACAACATAAAGCATGCTAGCATTAAAGTAAATACAAGTCATTTTACTTCAAAACAAATTGAAGTTTTTAAAGGACCAGAATTTGATTTACTTTCTGTTGAACAACAAGAAAAACTATTTTCAACAGCATTTACTATTTCAAAAGAAAACAATAGAATGGCTTATCAATTTAATGAAACTCTGGTTAATGATTTGCCATCTATAATCACATCTTCTGTGCTTCCAGGCACAATTCAATTAACACCTTCTGGCAAGCTTATTATTTTAATGAAGGATTGCCAAACAACTGGCGGTTACCCAAGAGTATTACAGCTAAAAGAAACTTCAATTAATATTTTGTCACAAAAGTTTACGGGTCAAAACATTACATTTAAATTAGTTAAAAATTAAGAAAACTTTATACTTTTTTAAGGTAAGTAATGCATAGTTTTACGACGTATACCAAAAAAATATGTATGATGCATAAACTTTTATTAATTGCAATAGTAGCAGTTCTTTTTGTTAGTTGTAAAAAAGAAAACGTTTTTAGTGCTCAAAAAATCGTTGATAAATCTATTGAGGTTTCTGGTGGCAAAAAAATAGATAATGCAACTATCGATTTTAATTTTAGAAATAGGCATTATAAAGCTAAACGTAGCAACGGTGCATATCAATTGGAAAGGAAGTTTAGCGACTCTATTAATGTGATAAAAGATGTATTATCTAACGAAGGGTTTAAGCGCTACGCTAATAACGAACTGGTAAAAGTGCAAGATAGTATGATTCCAAGGTATTCGGCTTCTGTGAACTCGGTTCACTATTTTTCTGTATTGCCATATGGATTGAATGATGCTGCGGTTAACAAACAATATTTGAATACAGTAGAGTTAAAGGGTAAATATTATCATAAAATTAAAATCTCTTTTAAGCAAGAAGGAGGTGGAGAAGATTTTGATGATGTGTTTGTTTATTGGATTGATATAAAGTCATTTAAGGTAGTTTATATTGCCTATTCTTATGCTGAACCTGATGGCTTAGGGTTACGCTTTAGAGAAGCTTATAATGAGCGTTATGTTAAAGGTGTTAGATTTGTAGATTACAATAATTATAAACCAAAAGAAGTTTCAGCAACTTTAGAAAAACTTGATGACTTATTTGAAAATGATAAGTTACAACTACTTTCAAAAATTGAACTCGATAATATATCGGTTAATTAATTTCTAAGACTTGATCTGTAATTTTTCCATCAATTATGGTAATAATGTATAAGTTACCATTGTTGTTATCATCAATATGTTCATACTTCTTATAGCCTAAAATAGAATTTACAAACGTAGGCGTGCTATTGCTATGACCAACTATTAAAACGGTTTTATCCTTTGTGTTATTTAAAAATGCTTCCTTATCAAGATTGCGAGGGTGGTAAAGTATTAATTCTAGCTCATTTTTTATAGCAATAGGTTTTGCTGTTTCTTTTGTTCTGTTATAACCGGTAGAATATACAGCATCAAACTTTATATGCTTTAGTATATTATTCCAATGTTCAGCACGTTTTTTACCAACTTCAGTTAAATGCGGATTTTTATTTGTTTTATCACTTCTATCTTTTTCTGCATGACGAATAAAGTAATACGTTGTAGTTTTTGCGGACTCTTCATTCTGACTAAAGCTAGGAAATGTAAATATTAATAAGAAGAATACGATGAATAACTGTTTCATAATGTTTTTTTAAATTTTGTTATTAAATACTTTTGTCATAACTACCATACCTCTTAAATGTTGATGGATTAAGTTAAAATCTAAGCTAATTTTGTCTATTGTTTTAAACCCTTGTTTTTCATAAAACTTAAGAGCCTGCATTTGTGTATCCATGGCTTTTAACCATAAAAGCTTGTTCTGTTTCAGAATGGCTTGTTGTTCTATCCAACTAAAAAGTTGCCTGGCGATACCTTTGCCTTGTACTTCATTGCTAAGGTAAATTCTGTGTATAAAAGTAGCATTTTTTTTGGCTATTTCACTCGTGCTAGTATTATATAAATAACGTACAATACCAACTCTTTTTAAATTATGAACAACAAAGCAGTAAATAGCATTTACTTCGTTTAATTCATTCTTTAAATTTTCTTCTGAAAAACAATGGTTCAAATACCAGTTACAATCCTCATTCACCCATAAATGTTTATAAGCAGGCGGATAAATTTTTTGCATTAAATCCATCAAGCTATTCTGATCACTTATGGTAATGTTTTCTAGATGTAAGCTAGTTGAAATTGAAATCATAAGGAATTAAGCTAATTCTAAAGCAACTTCTATCATTTCCTTAAAAGTTGTTTCTCGTTCTTTACTTGTGGTACGTTCTCCAGTAACTAAAGAGTCAGATATAGTTAAAATAGACAGCGCGTTTACATTGTGCTTTGCCGCTACAGTATATAAGCCCGCACTTTCCATTTCAACACAAAGAACACCAAATTTAGACCACTTTTTGTACGATTCAAAATCGTCTGTATAAAATTCATCCGAAGTAAAAACATTACCAGCTTTTAAAGGAATATTTTTTTTTCTAGCAATGTCTACAGCTTTTTGAAATAATTCAAAGTTGGCAGTAGGAGCGTAGTCTGCACCACCAAAACGCAATTCGTTAACACCAGAATTTGAAGATGCTGCCATAGCCAAAACAATATCTCTTATTTTAATGTGTTTTTGGTATGAACCAGCACTACCAACTCTAATTAAGTTTTTAACATCATATTCAGTAATGAGTTCATGAGCATAAATAGATATTGAAGGGACGCCCATACCTGTGCCCATAACCGAAATGCGATTTCCGTTAAAAGTTCCTGTATAACCATACATACCTCTTATTTTATTAAAACAAACTGGGTTTTCAAAAAATGTTTCTGCAATCCATTTAGCACGCAGTGGGTCCCCAGGAAGTAAAATAGTTTTAGCAATGTCTCCCTTTTTTGCTTCAATATGTACACTCATTTTTTTTGTTTTAATAATTAGAATTTGATGCATTTCCAGTCACTATAGCAATCCCAGAAGATGTCCCTAAGCGACTTACACCAAGGTTTATATACTCCAATGCAGTTTTAGTGTCTTTTATGCCACCAGAGGCTTTAATTTTAATACATTTATCTTTAGCCACACTTTTCATAAGCTTTATATCATGAATGGTAGCTCCTCCAGTTCCAAACCCAGTAGATGTTTTTATAAAATCAGCTCCACTTTGTATGGCGAGCTCACTAGCTTTTATAATTTCTAATTCTTCTAAGTAACATGTTTCTAAAATAACTTTTAATACCTTGTTGGGCATAACTTTTTTAACCGCTTCAATATCTTTCCAAACCGCATCAAAATCTTTACTTTTAAGAAATCCTAAGTTGATGACCATATCAATTTCGTCTGCTCCATTATTTAAAGCAGATTCGGCTTCTGCTACTTTTGCTTGTGTAGACATAGATCCTAATGGGAATCCAATAACACTGCAAACTTTCACATTACTATTTTTTAAATAGTCTTTAGCAAAAAGGACATTGCAACTGTTTACACAAACTGAGAAAAATTGGTGCTCTACAGCTTCTTCACAAAGCTTTATAATATCAGTTTTTGTTGCTGTAGGTTTTAAAAGTGTGTGATCTATATATGTATTTAAAAGTTTCATAGTAATGCTAAAATTAAGTTTATTTTTTGAATAAAAAAGGGATTAAATGCAAACAATTTATAAAACACTAATATGCTTATAAAAATTGTTTTCAAACTATGATTTAAGTCAGTTTTTTGTTATTTGTTTGATGCTAATTTTGTTATAAATAATAACTCAATTACCATGAAAAAAACAATTTTTACAGCTTTAATTGCATGTTTTATGTTTAATGCAATTAGTGCACAAGAGAACGAAACCAATTCAACTACAAACTTTAGTAAATGGCAAGTTAGATTACGTGCTATTGCTGTAGTTCCAAATGAATCTGCTACTATACAAACTATTGGTGGCGATGTACAAATATCTAATGCTTATGTTCCTGAATTAGATTTCACCTATTTTTTTACTAAAAATATAGCTGCAGAATTAATTTTGGCTACCACAAAGCACGATGTTAAAGCCATTTCTACTGCTGCGGGAGATATTCCGTTAGGGGATGTTTGGTTATTACCACCAACACTTACACTACAATATCATTTAGATGGAGATGTAGTACGCCCTTATTTGGGAGCAGGTTTAAATTACACATTATTTTATAATGAAAGTGCAGGACCTGTAGCAGATAAAGTTAGTTACGATAGTGCCTTAGGGTTTGCCTTTCAAGTCGGTTTTGATATTGATATAGATGATACTTGGTTTATTAACCTAGACGCAAAATACTTGTTGTTAAACACAGATGTTACCGTTAATGCTACAACTGCTTTAAATGCTACAGTTGGTGCTGATGTAGATATTAATCCATTTATAGCCGGTATAGGCTTTGGAATGCGATTTTAATTAAAATTTAGACATATAAAAAAAGCTAAACAACTCTTTCGAGTTTTGTTTAGCTTTTTAATTAATTTGAGTTAGTCTTAACTTTTTTGATATACACTATCAGCTTTTAAAGCATCTTCTTCTTTGAAAGTTTTAATGTACTGTTTAAATATTTTAGAATTTCTTTTTGGGCGTGTTTTATTAATAAGTTCTATACCATAACGAATTCCAACTCTATCTGCGCCAGATTCTATATATTTTATGGCTGTTTCATAATCTTCAATACCATCAAAAGCAGCTATTTTAATGCTGTCTTTCACTGTTTTTTTTATAATCTTCACGGTTGTTAGAGTAGAGCCTCCTTTAGAAAAACCACTAGATGTTTTTATATAATCTACTTTTGCATCTAAACAAATCTCACAGATTCTAATAATTTCATTTTTGTTTAATTCAGAAATTTCTATAATTACTTTTAAAGGAGTTTCGCCAATAGCCAATTTTACATCAGTAATGTCTTTTAATACAGAAACATAATTTTTGCTTTTAAGTAATCCTTGATTAATTACCATTTCAATTTCGTCTGCACCATCATTTAAAGCTTGCTTCGCTTCGTATACCTTTGATGCTGTTGCCATTGCTCCTAATGGAAATCCAATAGGTGAACATACTTTAATATTAGTGCTACTTAGTAACTGTTTAGCTAAAGAAACATAATAGCTATTAACATTAACAGCATAATAATTGTTTTTTTGCGCAGTTAAGCATAATTCAATAACATCTCTTTCTGTAGTAGACGGATGTAATAATGTGTATTCTATATAATTAACAATATGCATTTAAAAAGTAGGTTTTAATTATTTTTAAGTATATTTTGTAATGTGTATAATATAAAATTTGGGGTTTATATTGATGTAAAAGTAGGAAATTAAAACGATTTTTTTTGAATTTTAACAATGAATTAATTAACAATAATTTGTTAGTAAGTTAAACGGTGGTTTCAGTTTTATATTTTCTAAGCTGACCAATTCGTGTTTCGAATGAATTTGCATCGACAGGATTACTTACTTTTTTAAATAATTGCATCAGATCTTCAGTATGTATTTCTCTTTTTTGTTTTAATAAGTTAAAATGAACAAAACCGCACCAAATAATGGCTTTCAAATGACTTTTGTTTTCATTATACATACGCATTTCTACATATAACTCGCTATCTGTAGATTTAATTAATTGCGATTCGATAGCCACTGTTTCCATTAAAAAGGCAGGTTTTAAATAAGCAATTTGATTACTGCTAGAAACCCAACTTTTACCTAAAGTTTTCGCCATTTTATAAATATCGATATTATAATGCTCTATTAAAGCATCTTCACGATGATTCATAAAATAATCTATATAACTACCATTGTTTAAGTGATTAAAAGGGTCGCAATCTTGAAATCTAATTTTAGTCTTGCTTTCTAATACGTTTAATAAATTATCCATTTTTGATTTGTTTTTTATACCAAGTGGTATATTATTAATTAAAAAAATTATGCTTTTAGTTCGTTATGAATCATTTGATCAATTTGATTCATGGTGTCTTTCATATACAATTCATCATCCATTGTATAGGTCATAAATATGGCGCCTTGAATCATAGTATCTAACCTTTTAGCGTATTGCATCGCATTTATGGTAGTAGATATTTCTCCAGCTTCAATCCCACTTTCTATAATAGTAGCCACCTGATCTTGAATTTTTTCGATGACTTGTTTTACTTTTTTTAGCAATAAAGTGTTTTGATTATTAGCATCTACACCTATGTTTAAAACAGGGCAACCGCCTAATTGCTTGCTATAGTTATAATAGTTTCTATAGAAATCGGTTATTAAAAATAGTTTTTGAATAGGTGATTCGCTTAGAGTTAGATGCTCTGCTATACGTTTCATCATATTTTTCACCGTATACTTAAAGGCAGCAATAGCTAATTCTTCTTTATTTTTAAAGTTTCCATATATGGCACCTTTAGTTAACGATGTTGCTTCGGTAATATCTCGCATACTGGTTGCGGCATATCCATTTTTGTTAAATATTGGAGCGGCAATTTCTAGGATGTATTCCGATGTAAGTTCTGCTTTTGTTTTCATTATTTGTCAAATATAAATAAAAATACCGTTCGGTATATTTATTTTATGCTTTAATTTATATAAAAAGGAAAAGCAACAATCATCTCGTTAAAGATTCATGTTGCTTTTCAACTAACCAACCAACTAATAGACTGTTAGAAAACGATTATGTTACAAATAATTTCCATTTTTTGTTTAAAATTCTTCAGCAACTAAGTTATTTTGATTCCTAAAAACTAATTCATCATCAAATGCATCTAATAAAATAATACTATCTGTAGTTACTTTTCCTGCTAATATTTCTTTGCTTAATGCATTCAAGACTTCTTTTTGAATAACACGCTTTACAGGTCTTGCACCATATTCAGGATTATAGCCTTTGTTTGCAAGGTATGCTATTGCTTCTGCTGTTGCATCAAAGGTGATACCTTGTTTAGCTATCATTTTAGTAACACTTTTTAATTGTAATCCAACTATTGCAACAATATTCTCTTTACTTAATGGTGTAAACATAATTGTATCATCTATTCTGTTAAGAAACTCTGGTCGTACACTTTGTTTTAATAATCCCAAAACATCAATTTTTGCAGCTTCAATCGCAGAATTTAAATCTTTTGTGGCTTCAAAGCGTTCTTGAATTAAGTGACTCCCAATATTAGAGGTCATTATAATAATAGTGTTTTTAAAATCTGCTACACGCCCTTTATTATCTGTTAAATGCCCTTCATCTAGCACTTGTAATAGAATGTTAAACGTGTCAGGATGTGCTTTTTCAATCTCATCTAATAGCACAACTGAATACGGTTTACGCCTCACGGCTTCGGTTAATTGTCCGCCTTCGTCATAACCTACATATCCTGGAGGCGCACCAACTAATCTGCTAACGGCATGTCTCTCTTGATATTCACTCATATCAATTCTGGTCATTGCATTTTCATCATCAAACAAATATTCTGCTAAAGCTTTAGCAAGCTCAGTTTTTCCAACCCCTGTTGTACCTAAAAATAAAAACGTTCCGATAGGTTTTTGTGGGTTTTGTAATCCAGCCCGACTACGTCTTACAGCATCACTTACTGCGACTATAGCTTCCTCTTGACCAACGACGCGTTTATGTAATTCATCTTCAAGTTTTAATAACTTTTCGCGATCACTTTGAAGCATTTTTGTTACCGGAATACCAGTCCATTTTGCTACTACTTCCGCAATGTCATCATAGGTTACTTCTTCCTTTATTAAAGAATTCTCTGATTGTGCTTGCAATTGCTTTTGAAATACTTCAAGTTGTTCTTGAGCTTCTTTAATTTTTCCGTAACGTAACTCGGCTACTTTGCCATAATCACCATCTCGCTCGGCTTTTTCAGCTTCTAACTTGTAGTTTTCAATGTCCTGCTTCGAATTTTGAATATTATCAACAACTTCTTTTTCGCTTTTCCACTTGGCATTTATCTCATTACGTTGTTCTTTTATATTGGCTAAGTCTAGTCGAAGTGACTTTAATTTTGTTTCATCTTTTTCGCGCTTAATGGCTTCAATTTCAATTTCAAGTTGCATGACTTTTCTATCTAAAACATCTAATTCCTCTGGTTTAGAGTTGATTTCCATACGCAATTTTGAAGCAGCTTCATCCATTAAATCAATAGCCTTGTCTGGTAAAAAACGATTGGTAATATAACGTTGTGATAATTCTACAGCACCAATGATAGCCTCATCTTTTATACGAACTTTATGATGAGTTTCATACTTCTCTTTAATACCTCTTAAAATTGAAATGGCACTTTCAGTATCTGGTTCATCAACCATAACTTTTTGAAAACGACGCTCTAAAGCTTTGTCTTTTTCAAAGTATTTTTGGTATTCATCTAATGTAGTTGCACCAATTGCACGTAATTCACCTCTAGCCAGGGCTGGTTTTAAAATGTTAGCTGCATCCATGGCGCCTTGGCCTCCACCAGCTCCAACAAGCGTGTGTATTTCATCAATAAATAGAACAATATCTCCATCACTGGAGGTAACTTCCTTTATAACAGCTTTTAGGCGTTCTTCAAACTCCCCTTTAAATTTAGCGCCAGCAATCAATGCCCCCATGTCTAAAGCAAAAATTTGTTTGTCTTTTAAGTTTTCTGGAATGTCGCCATCAATAATTCGATGTGCCAAACCTTCTGCAATAGCGGTTTTACCAGTTCCTGGCTCACCAACTAAAATAGGATTGTTTTTAGTACGACGCGAGAGTATTTGAAGAATTCTACGTATTTCTTCATCTCGCCCTATAACAGGGTCTAACTTGCCGTCATTTGCTAATTGATTTAAGTTTTTTGCGTATTTATTAAGTGAGTTATATGTGTCCTCTTGACTTTGTGAGGTTACATTTTCGCCTTTTCTCAGTTCGTCAATTGCTGCTTTTAAGCCTTTTTCTGTTACGCCTTGATCTTTTAGCATTTGGGCTATTTTGCTATTCGATTTAAAAACAGCCAAAATAAGATGCTCAATAGATACAAAGTCATCCTTCATTTTTTTAGCTATAATTGAAGCCTCGTTTAGGCTTTTTCCAGCTTCGCGTGATAGCATTAATTCGCTACCTGTAACTTTAGAGAAGCTTTCTAATTGCTTATCTAACGCTTGTTGAAGGATGTTAATATTTGCATTTAATTTTTTTAAAATGAATGGTAAAACGTTTTCATCAACTTCAAAAATGCCTTTAAAAATGTGTTCATTTTCTATTTGTTGATGGCCGAAACTTTGAGCAATTTGTTGTGCTTGCTGAATGGCTTCTTGAGATTTTATGGTATAATTATTTAAATTCATAACTGTATTATTATTTTCTTTTCAACATGTAAGTCAATAATCTTACCATTACAATTTAAAAGACAAAATGTCCTGTTAAGCCTTTGTTTGTGTGACTTTTTGTCTGTTCTATCTCTTTTTTACCTAATTATCTTTTGATGTATAGTTTATGTATTGGTTGAATTTTAGCTATTTAAAAAATCAACATTTAGATTTGGCTTCTATTTAAAATATTTATTATGCGTTATACTTTTACATTAGCATTATGTTTTACTTTTCTTGTTTCTAGCTTAAATTTAGTAGCTCAAACTATATCAGATGATTTTGAAGGCAGCGGGACCATTACTTCATGGTTTGGAGATGATTGTGGATTAAATACAGGATTTAATAACCCTTTCAAAGATGGAATCAATGTTTCTAATACGGTTTTAAAATATGAAGATACTGGTGGGCAATACGCAAATGTTAGGTTTGATGTTAGTCCAAATCTTAGTTTATCTATAAATCATTCATTTAAATTAAAAATATATATTCCTTCAAGTGGAATTACAGGAAGCCAATCTAATCAAGTTTCTTTAAAACTTCAAGATGGAACATTGGGAGCTCCTTGGTCTACACAAAGTGAAATTATTAAGCCAATAGTTTTAGATGAGTGGCAAGAAATAATATTCGATTTTGAAAATGACGCCTATATTAATTTAGATGGCAATTCACCTCCGCCAAATACAAGAACGGATTTTAATAGAGTGGTTATTCAGATAAATGGAGAAAACAACAATGACCAGGTTATTGCATATATAGATGATATTATTAATGATGATTCTACTGCATCAGGTTCAGTTTTTAATAGCTTGGTTTGGTCTGATGAGTTTAATGATGCAGGTTCTGTAGATGGTAATAAATGGTTTCACCAAACCCAGCTAATTGCTGGAGATAGTTGGGCAAATGGAGAGGTTCAACATTATACTAATCGTGTTGACAATTCATTTGTATCTAACGGAACTTTAAAAATTAAGGCTATTAAAGAAACTTATACCGATCAAGGTTATCAAAAGCAATATACTTCGGCGAGATTAAATTCAAAATTTGCTTTTAAATACGGTAGAGTAGAAGTGCGTGCTAAGCTGCCATCTGTGGCTGGTACATGGCCAGCTATATGGTTGCTGGGTAAAAACATTAATGAAAATGGAGGTTATTGGGATAACCAAGGTTTTGGAACTGCTAATTGGCCTTGGTGTGGAGAAATTGATGTCATGGAACCTAATGTTGCAAAAACAGAAATTTTGGGCACGTGGCATTGGAATAATGGAGCTGGTTACCAATTTAACTCTAGCAGCGTGTCTATAACTAATGCTGATACTTCTCAAAACTTTCATGATTATGTTTTAGAATGGGATTCAAATTCTATGCGGGTTTATTTAGATGGTACATTGGTAAATCAAATGACTACAGTTAACCCTTTTAATCAAGAGTATTATATATTATTAAATGTTGCAATGGGTGGTAATTTGGGAGGCACAATAGATTCAGGATTTACTAATGATGCGATGGAAATTGATTATATTAGAGTCTATCAAAAAAGTAGTCTATCTTCAAATAATGTGGTATATGATAATAAGATAAGTTTCTATCCAAATCCAGTAAAAGATGAATTAAATATTAAATTTACTGATGGTAAAAACGCACCTGTTGTGGTACAAATTTTTGATGTTAGCGGACGCCTGATTTACAAGAAAACACATCAAGTTTTTAACAATAAAGTTACTTATATTGCAGATTCATTAAAATCTGGATTGTATTTTGTAAGATTGGCTACTAACAATACTAGAGTCCATTCTTTTAAATTCTTGAAAAAATAATATTTGTAAGTTTTTATTTAAAGTACGACTGTTAGGCATATGGGATTATTAAATAAATTTTTTGGAGCTTCAACTGGCTCAACTACCAATAAAGAAGAAAAGGTATTACCCTGGATTCCTCTTAACGATTTACAGCAACTTAATCATATAGAAAAAAAGTCTGCTATAAAAACCCAAGTTATTTTTAAACATTCTACACGCTGTGGTATTAGCAGAATGGTAATGAACCAATTTGTTGATGCTTATAAATTCACAGAAAAGGAAGTGGATTTATATTACCTAGACATTTTAAGTAACAGAGATGTATCTAACGAAGTTGGTTATAAGTTTCAAGTAATGCATGAATCACCCCAACTAATAGTCATCAAAAATGGAGTAGTAGCCACCCATAATTCTCACGGAGCCATAAATGATATTGATTTGGCACGATTTGCATAAACTTTAAGTTTTATTAATCCCTTTTTGAATTTCGAATTTTTAAGTTATAACTTAGCTTCATGTTGATATAAACAACTTAGCTAATTTAGAATATTACTTTATGACTTTTAAATCGAACAGAATTCTAATTGTTATTTCACTTTTTCTTATAACTGCAATAAGTGTTTCCCAAGAAAGCAAACCACCAAATGTAATTTTAATTATAACAGATGATCAAGGTTATGGTGATTTTGGTTTTACTGGAAATGATCAGATAAAAACACCTGTGCTTGATGCATTATCAAAAAGAAGCATACGGTTTAATAATTTTTATGTTTCACCAGTATGTGCTCCAACGCGATCTAGTTTAATGACTGGGCGCTATTCTTTGCGAACAGGAGTAAGAGATACTTATAACGGAGGAGCAATAATGGCATCAAATGAAGTTACCATTGCCGAAATGTTAAAGCAAGCTAATTATAAAACAGGAATGTATGGTAAATGGCACTTAGGAGATAATTACCCTAGCAGACCAATGGATCAAGGCTTTGATGAATCTCTAATGCATCTTTCTGGAGGCATGGGGCAAGTTGGAGATTTTACAACATATTTTCAGGGAGATAGAAGTTATTTTGACCCTGTACTCTGGTATAATGGGCAACAAAAAAAATACGATGGATATTGCTCAGATATTTTTGCAGATAATGCTATAGATTTTATTGAAAAAAATCATGATGCTCCATTTTTCTGTTATCTTTCGTTCAATGCTCCACACACACCGTTGCAAGTGCCAGATGAGTATTATCAAATGTATGCCGATATAGACCCATCAATAACTTTTGAAAAAAATAATGCTTCAAAAGTAAAAATGAATGAGAAAAGTAAAGAAGATGCGCGCAAAGTTTATGCAATGGTTTCTAATATAGATGACAATATTGGTAAAGTTATTTCAAAAGTGAAGAGTTTAGGAATTGAAGACAATACCATAATTATTTTTATGACAGATAATGGGCCTCAACAACTACGATATGTTGGAGGTATGCGAGGGCTGAAAGGAAGCGTTTATAGAGGCGGTGTTAGAGTACCACTTCTATTTAGTTATCCAAAGCAATTTAAAGGAAATAAAGATGTTGAAACGACCACAGCTCATATTGATATATTGCCTACCATTGCAAAGTTATGTAAAGTAGAAGCTCCAAAAGACAGAAAAATAGACGGAAATAACTTGTTACCCCTAATTGAAGAAGAAAAAGTTAATTGGGCAGAAAGACCCTTGTTTTTTTATTGGACGCGGCGTTACCCAGAGTTATATAATAATATTGCACTCCAAAAGGGTGAATATAAGTTAGTGGGTAAAACCAATTATAATTCACCTATTGAAGGTTTTCAAATGTTCGATATTAAAAATGATCCTAACGAACAAAACAATATTGTATTAGAAAATAAAAACTTTGCAAACGGACTTAAACAAGACCTTGACAAAATTTATAAAGAATTAATTAACTCAAATAATCTTATAAATCAACCTAGTATTTCAGTTGGTTCAGAATTTGAAAATCCAATAATTTTAAATAGAAATGATGCTGGAGGAGAACGTGGTATTTGGAATCAAGAGGAAATATTTGGAAAATGGTATGTTGATGTGGCTGAAGGGCATTATAATATTAAATTCAAATTTATTAAACCAGTAGAAGCAAAAGGAAGAATGATTTTAGAAACCGATGCTATTGTTAATCAATTAAAAATTGATGAGAAAACTGATGTTATAGAAATGAAAAATATTTATCTACCAAAAATGACTGGCAATCTTATTCCTTTTTACATGAAAAATAATAAACGCATTTTGCCTTTTTTGGTTGAGATGGAGAAAATATAATATTGTAACCCTTAACCTCTAAATTTGTTAAAAATTAAATAAAAAGAATATGAAGAAAATAATATTTGTTTTTTCGGTTTTATTAATCACTTTTTCATGTAAAAAAGAAAAAGAAACTCAAGAATTATCAGAAAAAACTAGCAAAGCTTTTGCTAATCTTTTAGAAGAGTATAATGAAGAAGGCTTTGAATTAAACCCTTTAAATGCTACGAATGCGGGAGATTATCGTTTTAATGATAAATTTCCAAACTTTTTATCTGATGCGTACAAAGCCAAAAAGAAAGATTATTATTATAAATTTAAACAAGCTCTACAGGAAATTGATGAATCTAAATTATCTGAAACAGAAAAAATGAGTAAATCTGTTTTAGAATGGGATTGCAATATTAATCTGGAGGCTATGAGTTTTAAAAAAGATTTGATGCCTATCGACCAAATGTGGTCAAAAAACTTAGATTTTAATCAACTTGCAGGAGGCACAAATGCGCAACCATTTAAAACCGTTCAAGATTATAAAAACTGGTTAATTCGTGTAGATGCTTATTTAGTATGGTTAAATTCGACTATAGATCAAATGAAAAAAGGGATGGAGAGCGGTTACGTTTTGCCATCATCGTTAGTTGTTAAAGTAATACCACAATTTGAAGTTTTAGCAGATGATAATGTTGAAAATCACCTATACTTTTCTCCTGCTAAAAGTTTTCCAGATGGTTTTACAGATGAAGAACAAAAAGAGTTAACTGATGCTTATACAAATATGGTGGCTAATAAAGTTGTGCCTGCTCATAAACAAATGACCGATTTTTTAAGAGATGAGTACTTACCATTAGGAAGAGCTAGTAGTGGTATAAATGCTACACCGCTTGGTGATGGTTATTATGCGCATCAGATAAAAAAGTACACTACCACTAATATGACTGCAGACGAAATTCATGAGTTGGGTTTAAGTGAAGTTGCCAGAATTAGGTCTGAAATGGAAAAAATAAAAAAGGAGATTGGTTTTGAAGGAGATTTAAATGCTTTTTTTAGTCATGTTAGAACTAATAAGAGATTAATGCCATTTACTGAGCGGTCTCAGGTTATTGCTTTTTATGATAGTATCCATGAGGTTATGAAGCCTCAAATAAATAAGTTATTTAAAAAGCTTCCAAAAACACCGTTTGAAGTTCGTAGAACAGAACCTTTTAGAGAAAAATCTGCTGCAGCAAATTACAATGCAGGATCGTTAGACGGCACTAGACCTGGTATTTTTTATACACCAATTCCATATATTGAAAAGTATAATATTTTTGATAAAGAAGATTTGTTTTTACATGAAGCTATTCCTGGTCATCATTTTCAAATTTCTTTAGCACAAGAGAGTACTGAATTACCAGACTTTAGAAAAACCCTATGGTACAGTGCTTATGGCGAAGGTTGGGCTTTGTATACAGAGTCAATGGGTAAAGAGTTAGGCTTATATAAAGATCCATACCAATATTTTGGTATGCTAAGTAACGAAATTCACAGAGCTATTAGATTGGTTGTAGATACAGGACTACATGCAAAAGGCTGGACCCGCGAACAGGCGATAGAATATTCGTTGAACAATGAAGCTGAATCTGAATCTGCAATTACCAGCGAGATAGAACGCTATATGGCAAACCCTGGGCAGGCTTTATCATATAAAATTGGTCAGTTAAAAATTAGAGAGTTACGTTCAAGATCACAAGAAAAACTAGGAGAGAGGTTCGATATTCGAGAGTTTCATGATCAAATATTAGAAACTGGTTGTATTCCTCTTCAATTGTTAGAAAGTAAAATTGACACTTGGATTGAAACGAGTAAATAATTAAATGATTACTATATTAAACAAAAAACCTCCTAAATTAATTTAGGAGGTTTTTTGTTTAATGCCCGATATTATAAGAGTTAATAATATCTTTTAGCTGGTATTTTAAATCTTCACCAGTATCATAAACCATTTGCTCATTACTAGGAAAAGGAACACGTCTGTTATCTAATAAAATTCTATCATCTTTAGTTAACGCTCGTCTATCTCCTCTAGATCGTGCAAAAATATTTTCAAAAATAAATTCACTATCAATAGGAAAAGAGTCTAATGGTTGATTCGATACTAAATCTAAATATACCACATCAGCAATAACCTGCGATGATTTAATTTGAGCTATTTCTAACAATCGGCATTTTACTCTAATTATCTTATCAACTTTTATATCGTTACCTAAAGAGTCTTTTACAACATTTCCTGCACTATCTAATTTGTATTTCCAACCATCTTTAACATCTCTTTCTCTAAAAAACTCACGCTCTTTAATACGTTCAGGCGAAATATTGATACGCTTCAAATTAAGATGCATCGCATAATCATAGTTAATATCGTTGTTTTTATTGGCGTGATAAACACTCCAAAACTTATTTAATCCGTAAGTATCAAAGTTTAACAAATCATCCTCTAGGCGAGTTGGAATTATTTGCTCTGTTTCGTTATTAATAGAAACTAAAATATAATTTGTTCCTCTTTGATGTGCTTCATCTAATAACTCACGAGTATTTTCATAATTTGGACTGATACGATCTAAATAATTAAGCGTCTTGTAAGCTTCTCTTATAGTAAGCTTGTTGTCAGATTCTAATAATTCAATCCCTTTTTCATATAAATAATCCGAAAGATTTTCACGAGATTCTACAATAGTATTGCTGTAATCATTAAATTTAAAAGGAACATCTTTCCCGTTTACACGTAAAGGTAAAATAGGCTTAATAGCTTCTTGTCTAGCATTCAAATCTAAATAACGTTCGTATATCTCACGATATAACTCTGGATTACTATCTTTTTTAAGGTGAGAGATAGCATTTAAATCTCTATCCTCAGCTTTATAATAGGCATCCTGTAGCATTAAAACCACTTCACGCTTTCGCTTTGAATCTTTATTCGTTCTAAGTTTTTTAAGAGCTGTATTTATGGCTTGATCATAATTGCCAGAATTAACAGCTTTTTCAACTTCTTTTCTTCCACTACACGCTATACATAATGAAAGTAAAACTATTAGGAGTAGTAATCTTTTCATAGGTTAAAATTTTAGGTTATTGGGTTACTATTTCAAGAGTAATGCCAAAAATACTAAAAACTATTAATTAAGTAATAACTAACTGAAAAACAGAAGCTTATTTTTTCTTGTAAACAGGAAGTAATTTGGTAGAGACTTCACCAAAACCAATTCTGGTACCATCTTTTTCGCAATGACCACGCATAATAACAGTATCGTTATCGTTAATGAATTTACGTTCGGTACCATCGTTCATTTTTAAAGGTTTTTCACCTCTCCACGAAAGTTCTAACATAGAGCCATAAGAATCTGGAGTTGGACCAGAAATAGTGCCACTTCCCATCATGTCGCCAGAATTAATTGGGCAGCCATTTACTGTATGGTGTGCCAATTGCTGAGCCATGTTCCAATACATGTATTTAAAATTCGATTTACTAATAACAGTTTCTTTAGCGCCATTTGGCTGAATTGAAACTTCTAGATTAATATCGTAACTCTTTTTTCCTTTATATTGTAAGTAGTCTAATTGTGGCTTTAAAGGTTTTGGACCATCAACTCTAAAAGGTTCTAAGGCGTCTAAAGTTACTATCCAAGAAGAAATTGATGAGGCAAAATTCTTAGCCAAAAACGGACCCAAAGGAACATATTCCCATTTTTGAATATCGCGCGCACTCCAATCGTTAAATAAAACTAATCCAAAAATGTACTCTTCCGCTTCATTAATAGGTATTGGTTCACCTAAATCGTTTGCATCGGTAGTAATAAAAGCCATTTCAAGTTCAAAATCTACCAATTTGCTTGGTCCGAAAACAGGTTGAGTTTCTCCATTAGGAAGCGTTTGCCCTTGAGGTCTATGCACAGGAATTCCAGAAGGAATAATAGAAGAGCTTCTACCATGATAACCAACAGGTATATGTAACCAATTTGGTAATAAAGCATTATCTGGGTCTCTAAACATGGAGCCAACATTAGTGGCGTGCTCAATACTTGAATAAAAATCGGTGTAATCGCCAATTTGAACAGGTAATTGCATTTCAATCTCATCTAATCGAAACAATACAATTTCTTTATGTTTTACATTATCTTTTAATAATGAGTTTTCTGCATCAAAGATTTCTGCAATTCTGTTTCTAACAGATCTCCAAGTTTTTCTCCCATCTGCAATAAAATCGTTCAAAGTATCTTGAAGAAAAATATCATCAGTTAAGGGAATACCTTCAAAGTAACCTAATTGATGTAAAGCACCAAGATCTATGGCTGTATCTCCAATACGTGTACCAATGGTTATAATGTCATCTCGTGTTAGAAATACACCGAATGGGATGTTTTGAATTGGAAAATCTGAATTTTTATCGACGTGTAACCACGACTTTCTATCTGGATTGTTAGCTGATAATGGCATAACTATATTTTTTATTTGTTTATTAAATTCTTATCAAACGTACACATTTTTTTTATTTAATTTGGAATAAATGATTAAAAAATGGGTATAATTTAACCGTTAATAAAACGGTTTAAAACTTAATAGTAAATATATGTTTTTTGATGTATTTAAATAATCTATTTGTTATTTTTGCTCAACTTTTAACTACAATTTATATTTATGCAACGCGACGAACAAATTTTTGAACTTATTCAAGCCGAAAAAGAACGCCAATTACATGGAATTGAACTTATTGCATCAGAGAATTTTGTAAGCGACCAAGTTATGGAAGCTGCAGGCTCTGTTTTAACCAATAAATATGCTGAAGGATACCCTGGAAAGCGTTATTATGGTGGTTGCGAAATAGTTGATGAAGTTGAGCAAATTGCTATTGATAGAGCTAAAGCATTATTTGGAGCTGTTTATGTAAATGTGCAACCGCATTCTGGAAGTCAGGCTAATACGGCAGTTTTTGCAGCTTGTTTAAAACCAGGTGACAAAATTTTAGGGTTCGATTTGTCTCATGGAGGGCATTTAACTCATGGGTCTCCAGTTAACTTTTCTGGTAAATTATATGACCCCGTATTTTATGGCGTTGATAAAGAAACAGGGCTTATTAATTACGATAAAATGGAAGCTATAGCTAAGGCAGAAAAACCTAAGCTTATAATAGCTGGTGCATCGGCATATTCTCGCGATATGGATTTTAAACGCTTTAGAGCTATTGCCGATAGTGTTGGAGCTATTTTAATGGCAGATATTTCACATCCAGCGGGATTAATTGCTAAAGGAATTTTAAATGATCCGATTCCACATTGCCATATTGTAACTACAACAACACATAAAACATTGCGTGGCCCTAGAGGAGGTTTGATTATGATGGGTGAAGATTTTGATAATCCATTTGGAATTACATTAAAAAACGGGAATTTGCGTAAAATGTCGTCATTGCTAGATTCTGCTGTTTTTCCAGGGAATCAAGGAGGACCATTAGAACACATTATTGCTGCAAAAGCGATTGCTTTTGGTGAGGCATTAACAGATAATTTTTTGCATTATCAATTGCAAGTAAAAGAAAACGCAGATGCTATGGCTAAGGCGTTGGTATCAAAAGGGTACAATATTATTTCAGACGGGACAGATAATCATTGCATGCTTATCGACTTACGTAATAAGAATATTTCAGGAAAAGAAGCAGAACTAGCATTGGTTAAAGCAGATATTACTGTAAATAAAAATATGGTACCTTTTGATGATAAATCACCATTCGTAACATCAGGGATTAGAATAGGTACAGCTGCGGTTACAACTCGTGGATTAAAAGAAGATGAGATGGTAAGTATTGTTGATTTAATTGACGAGGTGATTACTAATTATGAAGATGAAGCTACCCTTGAAGGAGTTAAAGGTAAAGTTAATGCTATGATGAAGGGGAAACCTTTGTTTGTATAATACACTGTTTTTCTGAGCTTAATTCAGAATTTCATAAATATGATAATAAAAAATCCTGCTTAATAGCAGGATTTTTTATTTAGACGCTTTTTTATTCAATTGAAATATGAAAGCCAACAATAGCTTTTTTTATTTGTCTCTTTATTTCCAATAATTATTTGCCTTGGCTATTGTGGCAAATTCAGTTGCCACAGTTTGTCCAATAGCTATTAGCATTGAAGCATCATTTGCATAAATTGGACGCATTTTTTCTCTCGCCACAGCATCTGGTTGGGTTATTTTGATAATTAACCTCGCCATCTTGACCGCCAAAGCTCTTCCTTTTTCTGGGTTTTCTGTTATTAAAGAATTCCCTGGAATCAATTGTGTTTGTTCAGACATAATGTTTTTTTTAATTAAAGGAGTAAATCTATGGATTGATTAAAAGAAAAACAGTGACATATGTTACTTTACAAAACTTTTATTTTTCGTCCCTCTTGTTTTACTATTTCTTTTACGCTTAATTTCTTCATTAAGCGAGAAATAACTTCTCTGGAAGTTCCTAAATCTTTAGCTATATTTTGATGAGAAAGATTTAAAAGATTGGATTCTTTGAGTTTGGATTTAGTTTTTAAATATTCTATTAATCTATCTTCAAGGTTATAACAAATAATCTGCTTGGTAGTATTTAATAAGTCATTATAATGTTTTTTGTAATTGTTTAGAATGATACTATTTAAAGAAGGGAATTTTTTAATCCATAGCATTACTTTATCTATCGGGAGTAATAACAACTCACTATCTAACTCAGTAATTGCTGAGAATTCTGCGGGTTTTGTATCATGTATATGTGCAAAGCTGTAAATGCACGATTCTCCAGATTCTATAAAATATAATAAAAAATCTATCGAATCTTCGTTACAAAATACTTTAACACATCCGTTGTATATGACAGGTAAATACCTAATATTTTGACCTTGTTTGACAATATATTCTTTAGAAGTAAACGTCTTCAATAAAGAATAATTTTCTATTTCTTGAAGTAGTTCCTTTTCAAGATTAGGGTAGCATTTGATTAAAAAATCAGTTTTCATTTCTCTTAATTGTACACGTTGTTGTGCTTTCGTTTTTAGTCCGATTCAAATACAATTGATACAACCTTCCATTCATTATTATGTCTTATAAATGAGAAGACATCAATACCTTTCCATTCAGTTAAATTGTTTTTTGAACCAAATTTTGCTTCATAACGTACCCATGCTATTGCTAGGTTTTTGTTCACATTTATTTCAGAGCTTAGCATTTTTTCTTCAAAAATTGGTTGACTATCAGGACCATCTTTGGTTTGTGCAATAAAATCATTAATAGAGGTGGTTAATATCTTTGGAATGGAATCAGTCTCTTTTTTCCATATGGTCGTTAATGTAGCATCACTACTAAAAAAGTCCTTATAAGATTTCCAATTTCTATCAGACATTGTTTGATAGTAATCAATAAGAAGCTCTTTTATTACATCATCATGTATGTTTTTGCTCTTTGATTGATTTTCAGAATTACAAGCAGTAAAAAAGTAACTACAAGTGATAAGTAAACAAATAAATAGTTTTATATTCCGATTTTCCATGACTTTCTATATTAAATGAAGCACAACTGTCTTGTGCATGGAAAGTAATTGGTTTTACTCCTTACTTTTCGAACTTAACAGAGACCTTAAATTTATAAAATTCATTTCGTTTTTGCAGTTAAACCACTATTTTTTATATAGATTGTTAACGCCACATTTATTTTTCCACTATCGTTCTAAAGGTCAAATTTACTCTTGGTTCTGTTATCTTTGTTGTTGGAGGTAGTCTATGTAACCAATAGCTTTGTGTTTCATCTTTCATTACAAGCAAACTCCCATGTTCTAGGGTGTATTCCACTTTTTCTTTTGTTTCTTTATGTTTAAATGAAAATTTTCGTTCAGCCCCAAAACTCAAAGAAGCAATTGCTCCGTTCTTTTTTAAATCCTTTTCACCGTCACTATGCCAAGCCATACCTTCACTGCCGTTGTGATAAAGGTTGAGTAAGCAAGAATTAAATGTTTCACCTGTTCTTTGTTCAACTTTTGCTTTTAACTCCAATAATTCGAACGTCCAAGGCAATGCTAATTTAGTGATTTTTGAATACGTGTATTCAAATGGTTTTTCTCCATACCAAGCCACTTTCCGTTTAGTAATAACTTTTTTTCCAAAGATAATAGCTTCATCATTTCGCCATTCAATTTGGGATAGTAAGGTTTTAAAATAATAATCTGCTTTGGTTTTATTTAAAAGTGTTCCATAATAGTTAACCACTCCGTCCTTTGGAAGTAGATTCTTTGCACTATTAATTTCTATATCAAACAGCTTCATTTTTCCATTTTTTATATTCGTCTCTCATACAATGTCCGCAAGGACGAAAATTATTTTCAATTGCTTCTTTTTTTGAAGTAAAAAATATTCGATTTTCTAGTTTCATTCGTTTGCCTGATTTACAATTCAATTGACCATAAATTCTTAGTTTTAGATTTCCACCGTAGCTAATTTTATTTGCTTTAATTTTTATCCACAAATCTACATCAGAAATGTCAATGTGGTTTATCATAATTAACTTGTTGCGATTTCCAAGAATATATCACATAATTCTTGCGGTTTACTAAAAAAAGGCGAATGGCTAGTATTCATTTTATGAACTTTTTCGCATGGAGTTTCTTGATACATTTTTTGTTGAATAAAAGGTGTTACTGCTTTATCTTCTGTACATTCAATATAAAACCTTCTAATACGGCCATAATTTCTATCGGTTAATTTTAATGGTGTTATTCCAGATTCGACAGGTTCTTGGCTTAATAGAATTTTTGCCAATTCTGTAATATAATCTTCACAATCGTGATAAAGCCCCTCTTTGTAAATTTCTTCCTGTAGAGTATGAGAATTAGTCTCAGGGTATCTAGTTACAAATGGTTTTAAAACACCATAAATATCTTGAGAGGAATATTCTGTCTGGGTTTTTCCATTTGGAATTAAGTAGGCCGCCAAATATATCAGCTTTTCAATTTTTTCTGGACGATATTCAGCAACCTGAGAAATCATTATACCATTTTTACTATGGCCTATTAAAATTACTTTGCCTTCAATAGTATCTATTAAGTCACAGATATTCTTAACTGTGGTTTCAAAGGTCACGTTTTGTATTGGTGTTTTGTCTCTGCCCATTCCGGGTAGATCAATAGCCATTGCTTTATGGCCTTTGCTTTCTAAAACAGGAACTACTTTGTGCCAGTTCCAGGCGCTATGCCACGAACCGTGGATTAATATAAATGTTTTCATTTTTATGTTTTCATGATTAAGGAGCAAAGTTTCGGTTTATTTAATATTTGGAAAACCTGAAACTTGCTATATTGATATGTTTTGATTTTTAACAGCTTCCCAGCCAATCATTGCAGTTTTTCTAGTATTTCCCCATTTATAGCCTCCTATATTTCCAGTTGATTGAATAACTCTATGGCAAGGGATTAAAAAAGCAACTGGATTGTTTCCAATCGCAGTCCCAATGGCTCTTGACGCTTTTGGTTTTTCAATCTTCTTTGCAATTGTACCATATGTTGATAGATTTCCCATTGGAATTTTTAGAAGTGTTTCCCATACTTTTAATTGAAAGGATGTACCGTTTAGGTGTAGTTTTATTTGATTGAGTTTACTCCAATCGTGTTGAAAAATGAATAAAGCATTTTGTTGAAAATTATCTACCATTTGATTGTAATAGGCATTAGGAAATCGTTCTTTCAGTTTTGTAAATGCTTCTTCTTTGTTGTCAAAAAAGGCCATATGACATATTCCCTTATAGGTGGATGCAACAATAATATTTCCAAACGGACTTTCTGCTAAGCTGTAATTTATAGAAAGGCTTTCTCCTCCATTTTTGAATTCGCCTGGTGTCATACCTTCGATATTGATAAATAAATCGTGCAAACGACTTGTTCCGGACAATCCTGTTTGGTGAGCCGCATCAAATAAAGTGGCTTGTTTATCCTTTAATAACTGTTTGGCATATTCAATACTAATGTACTGCATAAATTTTTTAGGACTTACACCTGCCCAATCAGTAAAAAGACGTTGGAAGTGATAAGGGCTTAAATGTACTTTTTCTGCAATGTCATTTAAAGAAGGTTGCTCTTTAAAGCTTGCTTTGATATAATCTATTGCCTCCGCAATCCGATTATAGTTGATGTTTTCTTGTTCAGTCATTTCTTTGAATTCTATACTACAAAAGTATGTTGCTTTTGAAGGTCATAAAACCCGATTCTTGCTAAACATAATTTTTTGTTCGAGTGTGGTTTTAAGTTGTGGTTAATGTGTTCCTGTATCATCTTTCAGGTAGAAAGACTAAGTTAATTAATTCAGAGGAATTTCGTTAAGGAAATACAGAAGTAATTAAATATATGTGCAGTTATCAAAAGTTTTTTCCATAATTACATATTCAATCCCACCTTTTTCAAATTTTTTATCTGTAGACTTTAAGTTGAATTTCTCATAGAATTTTGATTTTTCTACTCGAGCATTACACCATAATTTTCTAATTCCTTCTTTCTTTATTAAATCTATTATATTTCTTAAAAGAATTGTTCCATATCCTAATCCTTGAAATTCAATTAATGTTGCAAATTTCCTGAATTGGACTTCATTATTCTCTACAAATAATGATATTATTGATGTTATCTCTCCGCTTATAAATAAACCAAAGTGTCTTGCATTTTCATCATTTGGTAATTTAACATATTCTATTGGCATATTTGGCCACATAACTTTGTGTCTAATAGATAAAGTTTCAGTTGCTGTAATTTGTTTAATTTCTGGAATTCTATTTTTCACTTGCAGAGGTGTTTTTGAAACTATACACTTTATTAGTTAGCCTATTTATTTCTCAGACATATAATTTTTCTTTATTTCGGTAACGTCCTCAATTTTTTTCCATTCTTTGGGTCTTTCAAAATCTTGATCTGATTTTAAAACTAAAGCGTTTGGATAATTATCTTTGATATAACCCCACTTTACATCTTTCCATTTGTTTTTATCCATCTCAAGAAGTTTAACATCTTTTAGAGGGCCAGATACAGCCTTTCCAATCAAAGGCCACCAAAGACTTTCGGTTTCCCTATCCCATAGTATAAAACCATCTAAACCATTCCATATATTTTTGTCATAATAAGTATATCCGCTTAAAGCAAATGTCAAATTTTCGTCACCATAATTTCGTTCATATATAGCGCCCAGGTCAGCAAGTATGCAATATACCGCCATAATTGGTTGACCGTCTAGCACATCATTTACAACTTCGTGCCGAGTAAGATCTTTTACAGAATAGGCTTTAACCTCCTTATTTGAGTGAGCTAATAAAAACCGTGTGCTATCTGCCCAAATTTTATTAGCCTCCAATACTGAAATGAATTCAGGCTTTAATAATGCTGGAAATTTTTCTCTACCAATACCATAATGAAATTGATCATTTTTAAGTGAATACCCACTTATATCGAAATGTTGATTTTCATTCTCTCCACCGTACAACATGCTTTTACCTTCATTTTCAAAAAACTTCCCATTTTCAATTGCTAACGGACGCTTCTTTTTTACAACTTCTTTAGTATCTTCTTGTTTTTCTGTTTCACCTTGTTCACTTTTCACCTGTTTGCATCCAACAAGAATTAATATAGTTATTAGAAATAAAGTAGTCTTCATAATGTTCTTATTTAATGTTTATTGTGCCTCGGTTATAGTTTAAAGACCTATGCTTTGGGTTAAGTACAAAACCCGCATTAATTAATGCCTTTGTTGCATTTTTATAGTTTATCTCTTTCGTTTGTAATGATTCTGAGGAACTTGATTCAAAAATGTTTTAGTCTTAACTAATTCGAACTTCAGTTCTTTTGGAAGTTCTGAAAATAGAGGAGAACCACCACCCAATAATATTGGAATTGTAGTAATTAACATTTCATCAATTAAATCAGCTTTTAGAAAATTTCGTATTGTAGTACCACCATCAATGTATAGGCGATAATATCCTTTTTTATAAATCTGTTCTAAAATTTCTGTCAAAGTCCCTTTAACCAAAAATGCTTTTCCCTTATGACTTTCAGGCATTTCTTTTAAAGTATTACTCAATACGAATACAGGCTTATTATATGGCCAGTCGATATCAAACCCGCATACAGTTTCAAACGTTGTTCTTCCCATAACAAGAGCATCAATGCCGTTGGTGAATTCTACATATCCCATATCGTCATTATTAGGATTTGGTATTGAATGAAGCCAATCAATTTCGCCATTTTTATCTGCGATATAGCCATCTAAACTTGTTGCAATAAACACACTGTTTTTCTTGTTCATTATTTTTCGGTTTAGTTTTTAATATTACTAATTTTCTCTATAGCATTATTAATTCCTTTTACATAATTATTTAATGAGGCCGATTTGAGCGCCCTTAAATAATGTTCTAAGGCTTTTTCTTTATTTTCTTTAGTCAAATAAATATCTCCAATGTTTAAATACGGATTACATTCATATCGGACAAAACGAACTTTCTTTGCATGTTTAATAGATTCGTTATAGGCATTAATAGCTGCTTCTTGCATTCCTAAATTAAAATATACAATACCTAGCGAATAATATGAGGCCGTAATAAAAGGTTTAAATCCTATTTCTTCTCTTAAACTCAAAGATTGCTTGTATAGTTTTAAAGCTTCTTTTTGGTTAATATCATAAATTCTGTAAATATTTGCAAGGTGTCTTGTATTGTAAGATAGAGCATATTTGCTGTATTTAGTAGAGAATTTAATTTCTTCTCTGAATCTCTGAATCATTGAAATTGCTTCTTCTTTTTTATTATCACGAAAATAACTATCTAATTCTCTTGATGCTTGAGTTGCTTGTAATTCGGCAACTGATTTGTAATCAGCTTTTTTTCTAAAAATGTCTAAAGCTCTTTTTTCATATAAAATACATAAATCAAAATCTTTAGATCTGTATAATGCAGAAAGCATTGTGAAAAATTTTGCTTTTACAAGTTCATCATCTAACTTTTCCACATTAGGTAATTGGTCGAGTAGATTACTTAAGTGTTTGTCAGAGTTAAATGATAATTGGCGTAATCGTGCTTTAAATGATTGTATCCTAATGCTTTGAACAGTCAAAGCTATTTTATGCTTGTTTGCGTAAGCGCTGAAATTTTCGAAATAAGAACTGTCAACAAAAAGATGAGCTTCATCAAATGTCGCATTATATAATGCTTGCTCTGAAAGTTCAATTGCATTTTTAACTAAAGCATCAAAGTTATTTGAATTGACTTGTTGAGCTCCTGCAATTTTAGTTTGGCATATTATTATTAAAAATATATAAAATTTTGACATCATTTTTTTGATTGAACATAATGTGTTCGTAAATGGTTAGTTGTGTTGGATAGGTTTAAATTAGTAAACAGATAACGAACCAAAGGAAAACCTTACGGATTTCTCGAGTACAAACAGAATGAGTATTTAACTATGCAAATTACTCATCAATGAGTTTTATTACCAAAACACCATTTGAACTACCTGTGCCATATCTGGAAGCTTCTGAACCTTTAAGTATTCTAATATCTTTGATATTAGTCACTTCCATAGTCTTAACCGAACTCCAATTGTACTCGGTTCCATTAAGAACAATTAAAGCGCCATTTCTTGAATCAATTGAATTGATTCCTCGTAAAATTAGTTCGTTATTAACAATATTAATCTGTGGAAATTTGCCCTTGATTAAATCTGTCATATTTGTATATCCAAGACTGTATTGCTTTTTAGCTTTGAAATATTTTTTTACCAGACTTAAATCACTCTTATCAATATGTCCTTTTGACATGGCCAAATCAATACTTCTCTCACTATCTTCAATTTGCAGATTTACGTTTAAAGAATCTTTTAGGTTTTTCACTTTAACAGATTTTGTTTTGAAACCAGCTGCTTTAATAGAGACTTTATCTTTCAAGTTGCATTCAATAGAAAAATAGCCTAATGAGTCAGAGAATACAGAATTCTTAGTTTTTTTAATAGTAATTTCAGCATTTTCTACAGTAATACTATTAAATGTTGTTATTTTTCCGTGAACAACTTCTTTCTGAGCATGCATTGAAAGCGTTATAAATAAAAGAAAAGCTAAAATTTGGATGCCATATTTTTTCGATTTCATACTGTTGTTTTTTGATGATTAATTTAATAACACCAAATTAGCATGTTTTTCTGACAAAATCAAGCAAAATCACTTTAATAAACACCCTTTTAAGTCTTCGTAAGTTGAAATCTTAATAGATACTTTTTCTTTATCCATAACGGCTTCAATCTGTTTTGGTAATGGTTGTTTTTGATTAATAACATCTTCTACAACATCTAAAAACTTGGTAGGATGTGCGGTTTCTAAAAACACACAATGCGCTTTAGGGTGATCTTTTAAATAAGTTTTACAACCTAAATAGCCTACTGCACCATGCGGATCTGCAACGTAGTTATAGTTGCGATATATTTCTAGCATAGCTTCTCTGGTTTTGTTATCAGAAAAACTGTAAGAGGATAGATTATAGTTTAATGATTCAAAACTGTTTTTATAGATTTCCTGAATACGGATAAAGTTACTTGGATTACCAACATCCATAGCATTACTGATGGTTTGTATAGATGGTTGTGGTTCGTAAACTTCAGATTGTAAGTAGCGCGTTACCACATTATTCTTGTTGTTTGAAGCTATAAAATGTTTGACAGGTAACCCTAATTGTTGCGCCATCATACCTGCGCATACATTACCAAAATTTCCACTAGGTACAGAAAATACAATATCGGTGTATGTTTTATGTAACTGTTTATAAGCAAACATAAAATAAAATAGTTGCGGCAGCCAGCGGGCAACATTAATAGAATTGGCTGAAGTTAATTGCATCTGGCTAGTTAGTGTCTCGTCTAAAAACGCAGTTTTTACCATAGCTTGACAATCATCAAACGTACCATTAACCTCTAAAGCTGTGATGTTTTGACCAAGTGTTGTTAATTGTTTTTCTTGAATATCACTCACTTTTCCGCTAGGATAGAGTATTACTACTTTTACACCTTTTACACCTAAAAAGCCATTAGCTACGGCACCACCTGTGTCGCCAGATGTTGCTACCAAAACAGTAACTTCTTCACTATTATTTTTATTAAAGTATCCTAGGCACCTTGCCATAAAGCGTGCGCCAACATCTTTAAATGCCATGGTTGGACCATGAAACAATTCTAAAGTAGAAATATTTTCATTTAATTGAACCACAGGAAAATCAAAAGACAGCGTTTCTTCTACGATAGTCTTTAAAACATTTTCAGGAATTTCAGGAGATACAAACTGCTTAATAGCTTCAAATGCTATTTCAGAATATGATAAATCATCAATATTTTTAAAAAAATCTTTCGATAGAGGAGTAATGTTTTCTGGAAAATACAAACCTTTATCTGGTGCTAAGCCTTTCATTACAGCATCTTTAAATGATGTTTTAGGCGCTTTTTTATTTAAACTGTAGTAATTCATTTTAAATGGTAATTTCAATTTTACGTCATTGAGAAGCAAATTTTAATTTGCTGTGACAATCTTGCTAAAGGTTAGATAGATTGTCTCCTCATAATGACAAATATTAGTTTATTATTTTGATGCCTTCTGCATTAATCTTTGATGTATAAGTATCAAAATTTATATTTGTTTTTGAATAAACATTTTTAACAGCATCTTCCACATTTATAGCCTTTTTAAGTCCTTTAGATAAAGAAAAAATTGAAGGTCCAGATCCAGAAATACCACAGCCCAATGTGCCAGCTTTTAATGCCTCCTTTTTTACCTCATCATAAAATGGGATAAGCTTACTTCGGTGTGGTTCAATAATAACATCATGGAGAGATTTGCTTATTAACTCATAATTACTCGTATGTAATCCATGAATTAAACTTCCGAAATTTGCCCATTGAGTAATAGCACTTTGTAGTGCAACTTGTTTTGGGAGTATAGCTCTAGCTTCTGATGTTTTTATTTCAATTTGTGGGTGAATAATAGTAACGTATAAATCATCTGGTGATGGGATTTCTAGAATTTCTAATGGCGATACGCTTTTAACCAATGTAAAACCTCCAAAAATAGCTGGAGCTAAATTATCGGCATGCTCACATTTACTTGCTAAAGCTTCTCCTTTAATAGCAAACTCGGTAAGTTGTGTTTTGTTAAAAGGCCTTCCTAAAAGTTCATTCATACCAAAAACACTACCTACAGCACTAGCAGCACTGCTACCAATACCGCTTCCTGGTTTTATGTTTTTACAAATTTCAATTTCAAAGCCGAAATCAACTTTTAAAGCTTCGTACATAGCTAATGCTGAAACTCCAGCAACATTTAACTCGGTATCCATTGGTAAATCAAAACCTTCAATTTTAGTTATAAAAATGCCTTTTTTATTAGTTTTCCTAATCAGCATTTCATCACCTATATTGTCTAAGCAAAAACCTAAAACATCAAAACCACAAGCAACATTTGCTACTGTTGCAGGTGAAAATATTTTTATTTCGTTTTTCATTGTACATTTTTTGTCATTGCTAATCATTTCCTATTCTAATAATATCAGCAAATAGACCAGAAGCTGTAACTTCAGCACCAGCACCAGCACCTTTAATGATCATGGGTTGCTTTGGGTATCTCTCAGTATAAAACATAACAATATTATCACTGCCTTCTAAATTATAAAACGGGTGACCTTCAGGAATCTCCTGTAAACCAACATTTGCTTTCCCATTATTAAATTGCGCAACATATTTTAATTGACAGTTTTTCGCTTTCGCGGAAGCATATAATTTTTGATAATGCGCTTCGTCATCAATTAATGTTTGAAGAAAATCATCAACGGTATTGCTTTTTAATCCCGATTCCGACAAGAAAGGGGCGTTCAAAATATCTTCCAAATTTATTTCAACACCACTTTCGCGAGCTAAAATCAAAATTTTTCTTGCAACATCTACACCGCTTAAGTCTATTCTTGGGTCAGGTTCTGTATAACCTTCTGCACCAGCTTGTGCTACCACTTCATGAAACGTTGTTGAATCGTTATAGTTGTTGAATACAAAATTTAAACTCCCAGATAAAACAGCTTGGATAGATATTATTTTATCGCCCGAAGCAATTAGATTACTTAGCGTATCTATAATAGGCAAACCAGCACCTACATTAGTTTCAAATAGGTAAGGAGCGTTGTATTTAAGCGATAATCGCTTTAATAATTTATAGTTTTTATAATCACTAGAGCAAGCAATTTTATTACATGCAACCACACCTATACTTTGTCGCAAATACTTTGCGTATAAATTTGCTACGTCTTTATTGGCTGTTACATCAACAAAAATACTATTGCGTAAATTCAATGATTTCGTTTTTTTATAAAAGCCATCTAAAGTTGCTTTTTCTCCAGTAGCTAATTGTTCTTTCCAAGTTTTTAAATTGATGCCATTTTCATCAAAAATCATAGTTCTTGAATTAGATAAACCTATGACACGCAAGTTAATTTTTAAGTTTTCCTTTAGGTATTTCTTTTGTTGATTTATTTGTTCAACTAAACGCTCTCCAACATTACCAACACCAGTAATAAATATATTGAGTTGCTTGGTTTGCGTTTCAAAAAATTGCTCATGTAAGGTGTTTAATGCTTTCTTTACGTCTTTTTCAGCAATAACGGCAGAAATATTTTTTTCTGAAGCTCCTTGTGCTATAGCACGAATATTAATATTGTTTTTGCCTAAACTACTAAACATTTTACCACTAATACCCTGATGGTTTTTCATGTTGTCTCCAACAAGCGCAATTATAGAAAGATTAGTTTCAACAATAATTGGGTCAATTTTATGGAGTGCTATTTCATTTTCAAAAGCGGTATCAATAGCAATTTTTGCAGATTCAGCATCCTTTTCATCAATTCCTAAGCATATAGAATGTTCTGATGAAGCTTGAGTAATTAAAATAACATTTATTTTTTCTTGAGATAATGTTTCAAATAACCGTTTAGAAAATCCAGGAATACCAACCATACCATTTCCTTGGAGTGTTAATAAGGCAATGCCACCAATATTACTAATCCCCTTTACTGGAGATGTTGTATTCAATTCATCATCAGAAATAATAGTACCAACAGCTTCTGGTTCTAATGTGTTTTTAATTTGAATTGGGATATTTAAATCTAGAACTGGTTGTACAGTTGGAGGGTATAAGACTTTAGCGCCAAAATGAGACAATTCCATAGCTTCTTGGTACGAAATCTTTTCAATAGGGTAGGCTTGCTTAACCAATTTGGGGTTGGTTGTATACATACCACTTACGTCTGTCCAAATTTCTAATTGTTTTACTTTTAGAGCGGCAGCAACGATAGCAGCAGTAAAATCTGAGCCACCACGTCCAAGTGTAGTTTGCTCTCCTAATGTAGAATTAGCTACAAAGCCAGGAAGTATTGTGATTTGTTGATTTAATGATTTAAAATAACTCTCAATATTTGTATTAGTTAAATCGAAATTAACTTCTGCTTTTGAAAAATTAGAGTTGGTAATTATCAATTCTTGCGAATTTTTACGATCTGCTGATAACCCTCTATCCTTCATAGCTTCGGCAATGATGTATGAAGATAAAGATTCTCCAAAACTCACTAGCTTATCAGATGTTTTTGGTGACAATTCGTTGATTAAATAAATACCGTCCAATAGGCTTTTTAGTTCGCTTAACTTACTTTCAACGTAAGTTAAAATAGATTTGCCATTATTAGGAATAAGATCATTTATAATTTCAAAATGAATATCCTTAATAAGGTTAAATGTATTTATGAAGTTTTTGTCTTTACTTTGTGCTTGTTTTCCAGCCAAAAGTAGCTTATCGGTAATACCACCAACAGCAGAAACCACACATATTACTGCGTTTTCTTTTGAATAATTATCTAAAATATGTATTACTTTATTTATATTTTTTGCAGAACCTACAGATGTTCCGCCAAATTTTAAAACCTTCATTTTTAATGAATTAGTGTTTTTTAATAAAATGTTTAAGAAAATGTAATGTAAAAATTACAAAGATAGCCTGATGAGAATATAATTAACAACCCCAAAGGGTAATAGTAATTGTAGTAGTACCAAAAATAGCAGTTGTTCCTCTTAAAGAAAAAGAAAACATATCGATAATATTTTGGTTTAAAAGAATCATTATATTCATAAATAATACAAGTCAAAAGTATTACTTTTAGCCTAATAAAAAAACAAATCAAACTTTTTTGCAGAATTCTTATGTAGAATATCTTTTTATGAAAGAATATTGATAAAAAATATTTAGAACTGAAAAAACGATAATTACCAAATGAAAATATTTTCCAAAGAACAAATTTATGAAGGTGATAAATTAACTGCCGAACGTCAAAAGATTACGTCAACAGATTTGATGGAACGCGCTGGGACACAAATTTTTAATTGGATGCATATGCGTATGCAAGGCGCACAAGTGCCTATTCATGTATTTTGCGGCATTGGTAATAACGGAGGCGATGGCTTAGTAATCGCTAGGCATTTAATAACGCATGGATATAATGTAAAAACATATATAGTCAACTGCAGTGATAAGCGATCAAAAGATTTTTTAATTAATTATGATCGTATAAAAAATGTTACTAAAGAATGGCCTACATTATTAAGTTGCACTGAAGATTTTCCAGAGATACACCAAGATGATATTATTGTTGATGCAGTTTTCGGAATTGGATTAAATAGACCAGTTGATGATTGGGTAAAAGCTCTATTTATGCATTTTAGAAGCACCAAAGCATTTACTTTAGCTATTGATATTCCATCGGGATTAAGCACAGATAAAGCCCCTGAGAGTGAAGATGCTGTGGTTTGGGCTGGTTATACATTAAGTTTTGCGTCTGCAAAATTAGTATTTTTCTTGCCAGAAACTGCCAAATATACTGTGCAATGGGAGGTGTTGGACATTGGATTAGATCAAGAATTCCTATACACCACAACTACTGAAGTAGATTTAATAGGAAAGCATGAAGTATTGCCAATGTATATACCTAGAGAAAAATTTTCGCATAAAGGGCAGTTTGGACATGCGTTAATAATAGGAGGGAGTTATGGGAAAATTGGAGCAGTAACTTTAGCTAGTAGAGCAGCCTTATCTTCTGGAGCAGGATTAATAAGTGTCTTTATTCCAAAATGCGGTTATAATGCTTTGCAGGCTTCTTTTCCTGAAGCTATGGTAGTTACAGATGTTGATAATGAAAATATAACTAAAATAAATTTTGATATTGAGCCAACAGTTATTGGTTTTGGCGTTGGAGTTGGCATAAATACAAAAACGATAACTGCATTTGAAGCTTTTTTGAAGCAAAATAAAACACCATTGGTTATTGATGCTGATGGAATAAATATTCTAGCTAAAAAGAAAACGTTGTTAAAATTGTTGCCAGAACAAACTATTTTAACGCCTCACCCAAAAGAGTTAGAACGTTTAATTGGCAAATGGAAAGATGATTTTGATAAGCTAAAAAAAGTAAAATCCTTTTCTAAAAAATATAGTGTTATAGTTGTAATAAAAGGAGCAAATACAATAACAGTATTACAAGATAAATTGTATGTAAATACAACTGGAAACCCTGGGTTATCTACTGCTGGTAGCGGTGATGTTTTAACTGGAATTATAACAGGGCTAATATCGCAGGGATATAATCCATTAACAGCTGCTATCTTTGGAGTGTATTTGCACGGAAAATCAGCAGATATTGCTATTGAAGATTTCGGATATCAAAGTTTAATAGCAAGTCATGTTATAGATTATTTAGGTGAAGCTTATATAGATTTGTTTAAACAACCAGAGCAACCACCACAAGAAGAGGAGGAAAGCACTAACGAGTAAGAATAAAAAAAGCCGCATTTTGCGGCTTTTTTTATTCTTTAGAACTAATTATATATTATTCTCATTTAATAGTTTAATAAGTTTTGGACTCGATGGTCTTGGAGCATCTGCATTAACTACATTGCCAGCTGGGTCGATTAAAATAAACCTAGGTATACCTTGAACTTTGTAGCCTTGAACAAAGTCAGATTTCCATGCATTATCCGAAAATAATTGAATACCTCCCATTTCTTTTTCAGCTATCATCTTTTTCCAGCCTTCTTTTGAAGCTTCAACAGATTTGTTTTGGTAACCTCTACCGTTATCAACAGAGATACTCACAAACTCAATATTTTTATCATGATACTTTTCTTCCACTTCTTTAAGAAAAGGAATTTCTCTTTTACATGGTCCACACCAAGTAGCCCATATATCTACATAAACAAATTTTCCTTTTAAATCTGATAAAGATGTAGTACCTCCTTTGTAGTTTTCATAATTATCAAATGTTGGCGATGGGTTTCCTATAAAACCTGCAAATTGGGCCGCTCTTTCTTGTTCACGCTTTTGGCTTTTTTTATAAACATTAAAAATTCCTTCCTTAAAGCCATCTATTTCCTTTTTCTGACTTGAATATAAAGTAGAATCTATATTTTTATATTCATCTAAAAAAGAACTCAATTTATTATGAATCTTTGTAGTTTCTGAGTTAAATTTTTCTTCTTCAAAATCAAAAAGGCTTGGAGGATAAAGTGTTTCTTCCATTAAAGCTTTTTTAGCCAAGTAATTACTTGATTCAGCCCCATTACCAGTATATTTCACAGATTCATCGAATTCTTTAGTATCTAAAGTAACGTTTAAATCAAAGCCGTTTTTTAAGAATACATGTGTAGACTCGTTTCCGTCATAAAGAAAATATAGCCCAGTTTCAACTTTTAAAGTATCCTTGAAAGTACCATCTTCATTTACTTTAATAGTTTTAGAATATTCACGAGTTCTTACCATTAAAGAATCACTATTTTTGTTAGTGATTTTCCCAGATAAAGTAACATAATCTTTAGGTTCTTCTTTACAAGCAAAAGCTATGACAAATACACAGCTTAAAATAAATAGTTTTTTCATTTTTATATTTTTATGAACACAAAAATAGCTATAAGTATAACTTTAATTGCAGTATTAACATTTGTTTAAGAAATTGAATACCTCTACAGTTTATGTACCAGCTTTTCGTAGCTTATAATTTCTGGAATTATGTTTAATGCAAATAATTCTTTTTGTACGTTATTGAGTGTTTTTTTATCGATAAGTTCTTGAGACCATTCGGTTAGACTTAGCCATTCTTGTACATCGTCTAATTGTTGTTCATAACGATTTGCAATCGTTTTATCTATACTAGGAATATCTTTAAATTCTGAAGTTGTATTGTTAATTATATCTAATATATATTGAAGATCTTCTTTGTTTGATTTGATAAAATCTTCGCGTACAGCAATAACAAAACAAGGCCACGGAGATGGACAGTTGCCAATGCGTCTAAAAGTACCATTATCAACCAAAGGTTTTGTTGTGAATTTTTCCCAAAGAAAATAATCTGCTACTCCGTTTGTTAAACCTTCAACAGCACCGTCTAAATTTTTAATTATTTCGAAGTCAAGATCTTTTTCCAAATTCCATTTATGGCTTTCGGCATTTATATAGGCCATTAAGTGAGAGCCTGAACCATATCTACTAATAGCAGCTTTCTTGCCTTTTAAATCTTCAATAGTTTTGTAAGGCGAATCGTGAGCTACATGAACACCCCAAATTAAAGGTGTTTGCACAAATGTTTGCACAATTTTACTTGGGTTGCCATCTATAATATCTTTTACAATACCTTCAGTAAGAATAACAGCAATATCGATCTTTTTCTCTCTTAATGCCTTACACATAACACCAGTGCCACCATAGTAATCATGCCATCGCAAATTAATTTTCTTGTCTTTGTATTCTCCATTTTTCAATGTTAAATACCACGCCAAATTAAAATGCTCTGGCACACCGCCAATGTTTACTTTCTTCATTAAATCAATCCGTTATTTTACTATTCTGTTTAGAGTATATATAATTAAATCTTCAATAACTTTCGACGTATTTTTACTAAAAGTACCATTAGCTCTATTGGCAATTATTGCATTTAAAGACACAGCATGATGCCCTAAAAGTTTTGATAACCCATAAATAGCTGAAGTTTCCATTTCAAGATTTGTGATACAAATACCATTAAAATTAAAGGTATCCATTTTGCTGTTTAAAGTATGGTCTTCAAGTGGTAAACGTAAAATGCGTCCTTGAGGGCCATAAAACCCACCAGCTGTAGCTGTTAACCCAGAGTAAGTGTTTTTACTTTCAAGCCTTTTTTCTAGAGCCTCACTATTTTTAATTACAATTGGTCTTGCCTTTAAAGGTGACCAATTAGTTTGTTGTATAAAAGCATCTTCGATCTCAGGTTCGGAAATAGATTTTATTTGGTAGGAGTGAAGCATTCCATTTAAATCTAATCCATGCGAACTTAGGAGAAAAGAATCTACAGGAATGTTACTTTGTAGCGAACCAGATGTGCCAACTCTAATAATATCTAAGCTTGTAAGGTTTTCTTTTGGCTTTCTAGTTTTTAAATCAATATTAACAAGAGCGTCCAATTCATTTAAAACAATATCGATATTATCTGGACCAATACCCGTAGAAATTACAGAGATTCGTTTGTTTTTATAATACCCTGTGTGGGTTTTAAACTCTCGCTTTTGAGTTTCAAACTCGATACTATCAAAATGTTTAGAAACTTTCTCTACGCGATTTTGATCGCCAACAAAAATGATGGTATTTGCAATGTTTTCGGGTTTTAAATTTAAATGATAAATACTACCATCTGCATTTAAAATTAATTCAGAATCTTTAATAGGCATCTATTACAGTTTTTACAAGCTTATTTTGTGTTTTATTGAATTGAAAATCGAATTTATTCACACCTCCAAAAATCATCTTATTATCAATTTTTGTAGAAAAATTGTGCTGCCCAATTAAGGCTTCATGCCCTTGTCTGTTTAGTTTTAAATAATTATTTTCTTCTGAAAAAAACATGGATAGTTTATCAATAATCCTTTTCAATTGAATATCCCCAAATCCATAATAACCTTGATAATTTAATGCATAACCTAACAGGTGATGCTTAGATTTTATTTCATATTTATTTAGTAACTCCAGTATATTATATTCTAAAGCATTTAAACCATTTCTGGAATCTGGAAAGCGTTTAAGGTGTGCTTTTAAACAACAGCCTAGATATTCAAAAGACGACTTTTTAGTAATATAGGGTTTTAATAAATTGTGATCTTTACCACAGTAAATTTGCCAAACACTAACCGCAAGATCTAAATCTTGAGCAGACAGTTGAATTTTATTTTTGTAGTGTTGGTCTATTTGTTCTGGGTTTAATTCGTTAAGCCCTTTTAAACTTTTATCGCCTTCAATTCTGCCGCTGCAAACAAGAGAAATTGGAAGGTTTATTTTTTGTTGTTGAATAAGATTAATGACAGCAATCATGTTGATATGACAGAACAAATCGTATTCAAACCATAATACTATCTCTGAATATCTATCGGCTTTTTCAAGCTTTTGTAACTCATTTTTATATTCATACTCATCAATTTCAACATCGTAAAAATGATTTAAAAAAGATTTTCTATCATTTAAAAATGCATCAGAATTTATTAGTTTGCTTGTAGGTCCTTCACATAACATTTCATGCCAAGTCAAGAAATCTCCTTTAAAATTTAACTCATTTAAATAATTAGTTAAATTGCTTCCATTTGTAATATGTAATAATTGTTTTGCCATGAATCACCCTCCAACACGCTTTACAATAAAACCTTTGTCTTTAAGTATTTGCATAATCTTATCGCGGTAATCTCCTTGAATAATTATCTTATCATCTTTAAAACTACCGCCAACACTTAATGCTTTTTTTATGTCTTTAGCAAGTGCTTTAAAATCTTCTGTTGCCCCGGTGTAGCCTTCTAAAATAGTTATAGGCTTGCCTTTTCTTTTTTCGTATTTACAAAGGATGGGGTCATTTTGTATCCATATAGAGTCACCTTTTTGAATGTCTTCAATTGGTTCTTCAAAAATGTGTTCAGGAAATAAGTTTTTTAATTGATCTTGTAAATCCATAAAAAAAGAGTACTATTTTTTAATAAGACCTAATTCAATTAAGCGTTCATTTAAGAATTCACCAGCAGTGATGTCATCAAAATTTTTAGGATTCTCTTCATCAATACAACCCTCTAAAACATTTAATTTCATTTCACTAATTGGATGCATAAAAAACGGAATAGAATATCTAGATGTACCCCAAAGTTCTTTTGGAGGATTAATTACACGATGTATAGTAGATTTTAGTTTATTGTTTGTATGCCTCGATAACATATCACCAACATTAATCATAAGTTCATCTGATTCAGCTATGGCATCAATCCATTCTCCCTCGTGATTTTGTACTTGTAACCCACGTCCTTGTGCTCCCATTAAAAGCGTTATCAAGTTAATATCTCCATGCGCTGCAGCACGAACAGCTTCTTTTGGTTCTTCTGTAATTGGCGGATAGTGGATGGGTCTTAAAATAGAGTTTCCATTGTGAATGTAGTTGTCAAAATACATTTCCTCTAAACCTAAATGCAAAGCCAATGCACGTAATACATATTTTGCAGTTTTCTCAAGCATTTTATAGGCCTCCTTTCCAACTTCATCAAAATTAGGTAACTCTTCTACTTTTACATTTTCTGGATATTCTGCTTTTAACTTATCATTATCTTCAACGTATTGACCAAAGTGCCAAAACTCTTTTAAATCACCTTCTTTTTTTCCTTTGGCACTTTCTTTACCAAAAGACACATAACCACGCTGACCACCAATTCCTGGTATTTCATATTTTTGCTTGGCTTCAGTTGGTAAGCTAAAAAAGTTCTTAACTTCAGCATATAAACCATCAACTAATTCATCATCTAAAAAATGACCTTTAAGTGCAACAAAACCTATTTCTTCGTATGCCTTTCCAATAGCATCCACAAAGTTTTGTTTTTTAACAGGGTTGTTAGAAATAAAGTCATTTAAATTAACACTAGGTATAATATTCATAAGAATAATTTTTATTTGTAAGTCTTACAAATGTACAAAAACATTGTAAATTTTTAAGTTTACAAATTCATATAACTTTCTTATAGTTATATCCATTTTATATTATATTTGATGAAATTTGAAACATCAGTTTTATGAACAAAACAATGTCTTTATTTAATATTGATTATAATGTTAAAGATCTAGATGACAGTAAGTTAATTGAGCTTTATAAAAACATGCTTAGGCCAAGGATGATTGAAGAGAAAATGCTTATTCTTCTGCGTCAAGGCAAAATAAGTAAATGGTTTTCTGGTATTGGTCAAGAAGCAATTTCTGTTGGTGTAACTATGGCGATGCACAAAAACGAGTATATGTTGCCTATGCACAGAAACCTTGGTGTTTTTACAACTAGAGAGATTCCTTTATATAGGTTATTTGCGCAATGGCAAGGAAAAGCATCGGGTTTTACAAAAGGGCGTGATAGATCGTTTCACTTTGGTACTCAGGACTATAAAATTGTTGGAATGATATCTCATCTTGGACCACAATTGGGTGTTGCAGATGGTATAGCTTTGGCTAGTAAATTGAAAAACAAAAATGAAGTTACTGCTGTTTTTACAGGTGAAGGAGGAACTAGCGAGGGCGATTTTCATGAAGCTTTAAACGTAGCTTCAGTATGGAAATTGCCAGTTATGTTTTGTGTTGAGAATAATGGTTACGGGCTATCTACGCCTACAAATGAGCAATATAATTGCAAAGATATTGCAGATAGAGCCTTAGGCTATGGAATGGAATCTCATATTATTGATGGAAATAATATTATTGAAGTATATACTAAAGTTAGTGAAATAGCGGAAAGTGTTCGTGAAACACCTAGACCAGTTTTATTAGAGTTTAAAACGTTTAGAATGCGTGGTCATGAAGAAGCGAGTGGAACAAAATACGTACCTCAAGAGCTTATGGACTCTTGGGCAAAGAAAGACCCTGTTGTTAATTTCCAATCATTTTTAAAAGAAGCGGGATTGTTAACCGAAGTGGAAGAGGTTTCTATAAAAGAAGCTATTTTAAAAGAAATTAATGATAATTTGGATATTGCTTATAAAGAAGAAGCGATTGTTTCTAATGAAACTAATGAGTTAAATGATGTTTATCAATCATTTATTTATAAGGAACTTATGCCTAATTCAGAAGTTAAAGAAATTCGTTTGATAGATGCTATTTCTGATGGATTAAAGCAAAGCATGCAACAACATAATGATTTGGTAATTATGGGACAGGATGTAGCAGAGTATGGTGGTGTTTTTAAAATCACCGATGGCTTTGTTGAAACCTTTGGAAAAGATAGAGTACGAAACACGCCCATTTGTGAATCGGCAATTGTTGAAGCTGCAATGGGGCTTTCAATAGCTGGTATTAAAAGTGTTGTTGAAATGCAATTTGCAGATTTTGTTACTTCTGGGTTTAATCCTGTGGTTAATTATTTAGCAAAATCACACTATAGATGGAATCAAAATGCAGATGTCGTTTTAAGAATGCCTTGCGGTGGAGGTGTAGCTGCTGGCCCTTTTCATTCGCAAACTAATGAAGCTTGGTTTACTAAAACACCAGGTTTAAAAGTGGTTTATCCAGCCTTTCCTTATGATGCAAAAGGGTTGTTAGCGACAGCTATTAACGATCCTAATCCTGTTTTATTTTTTGAACATAAAGGATTATATAGAAGTATTCGTCAAGAGGTTCCTGCTGATTATTATACACTTCCTTTTGGGAAAGCTTCAACTTTAAAAGAGGGAGATGATGTAACTATAATTGCGTATGGAGCTGCAGTGCATTGGGCGTTAGAAACTCTAGAGCAAAACCCATCAATAAATGCTGACGTTTTAGATTTACGAACGCTACAACCATTGGATACCGAAGCTATTTATACTTCGGTAAGAAAGACTGGTAGAGCAATTATTTTGCATGAAGATTCTTTATTTGGGGGTATAGCTAGCGATATTTCTGCACTTATTATGGAAGAGTGTTTTGAGTATTTAGATGCACCAGTAAAGCGTGTTGCTAGTATGGAAACACCTATTCCTTTTATCAATCAGTTAGAGGAACAATATCTTGCAAAGGGTAAGTTTGAAGCTGCTTTAAAAGATATTTTAGCGTATTAAATTAAGTAATGAATATCTTGATCATTTTTTTTGATGCTATAAAAGGAATGTGGGATTCTATGGCTTTAAAAAGAATGATTAATTAAGTGTTTTTGCTACTGCTTCAACTTCATCTAAAACACGCAATAAATTTCCACTCCACAGCATTTCAATTTCCTCTTCGGTATAACCACGTTTTACCAATTCTAAAGTTACATTAAAGGTTTCAGAGGCATCACTCCAGCCTTTAATACCGCCCCCGCCATCAAAATCACTACTAATGCCAACATGTTTTAAACCTATTTTTTCAACTAAATAATCAATATGGTTTACAAAATCTGCAACATCTACTTCTTTAGGAAAATCTTTTATTTTAGATATTTTATTACTTACAATTTTTGGGATTGAATTCCAATTATCATTTGCACTTAGTGAATCTTGTATTTGTTTGTCTAGACTTCTAAACTCCCATCTACCATACCATTTTAGGCCTAATGAGTCTGCTACTTGATTTCTTAACTTTTTTAATGTCGTTTCTCGCGCCTCACTTTTCTCTTTATTAAGATAGCTTTTAAATGCAACAGTTTGTACAACACCTCCATTTTCTTTCATCCATTCTAATTGTTCGTCATCTAAATTTCTACTATGATTGCACAAAGCTCTAGCTGAAGAATGCGATGCGATTATTGGAGCTTTACTTAATTCAATCATTTGTCTCATGGCTTCTTTAGATGGATGCGAAACATCTATCATCATTCCTAAACGATTCATCTCTTTAATTACTTCTTTACCCAAATCACTTAGTCCATTGTGCAGCCAAACATCATCTGTTTCTCCTGTATTACTGTCTGATAATTGGCTATGGCCATTATGTGCTAAAGACATATATCGTCCACCAAGATTATAGAATTTTTCAACATTTTTAATATCTAAACCAACAGGGTATCCATTTTCAATACCAATCATAGCTACTTTTTTACCAGATTTAGAAATTCTTCTTACATCATTGGATGTTGTAGCGAGCTCAATATCGTTAGGAGCAATATCATTTACCAGTTTATGAATAGCACTAAATTTAGACATGGCATTTTGATAAGCCTTTTCATAACCTTTGTCTGATAAAGAATCTTGTCCTGTATAAACTATAAACCAAGCAACATCTAAACCACCAGCTTTCATTTTTGGGAGATTAACTTGAGATTCTAAATTTTGGGTATAATTTATTGAATCTGTAAAATTCTTCACGTTAATATCGCAATGTGTGTCTAATGTAATAACACGTTCATGAATTGCTTTTGCTCGTTCCTTTAAGGCAAGAGCATCTTCAGTTTTGGAGTTATTTTTACAAGCAGTAAGTATAAATAGTGTGCAGAATAATAGGTTAGTAAATTTCATTTTTAAGAAGTTAGTTATCAAAAGTGAAAATACAAAAAACTATGATGTTTTTATAAATATCTTATAATCAGTATATTTAATAAAATATTTAAACTATGCTTTATAGAATTTTAAGTATTATTATACTTTCCTTACTTATGCTTAATTGTAAAAAAAAGGAAAAAGAAGTAAAAGAATTTTATGATTGGAAAACGATACAAGTAACTGCAACTGCATATAACTCGTTGGCATATCAAACAAATTCTAATCCGGATATAACAGCGTTTGGTGATAGCTTAAAACCTGGTTTGAAATATATTGCCGTATCAAGAGATCTTTTAAAAATGGGACTAAAACATAATACACCAGTTAAAATTGAAGGATTTGAAGGTTTGTATTTAATAAAAGATAAAATGAACAGACGTTGGAAAAACCGCATAGATATTTATATGGGTGTTGATGTTAAGGCTGCAAAGAAATGGGGCAAAAAAAAGATTTCAATTGCCTATGGGATTCCCAAAGAACAAGATTAAGCTTTATTTTGTTACAGCTTCAGATAAAATAAACGGGTAAGCTTCTTTTACCTTTTTTAAATCCGATTTCGATAAATTATCAATAGTTTTTTTAAGAATATTCAAGCTATATGTTTTTCTTAATTCGTAATAAGCTTTTGTTAGCTCATCTTGTACTTCAATAAACTGTTTGTAGCTTGTTTGCTTGCCGGTTTGTAATGAAACAACTGCTTTTATGGGATTATCAGATGAATTTTCAGAGCTTATTCCACTACAATAATTACAGCTTTTATCACCATTATTATCAAGAAATGTTTTTGTGATTTCTTTTAAATCGTTTACAGAGACTAATTTGTCATCAACCATAATTTCATCATTATTATTAATTATAATGCGTAAAATGTTGCGATTATGAATATCAGCATTACAATCTATCCCTGGAGGACATTCCTTGGGCAACATCCTGTTAATGCCTTTGTCTTTAGGGATTGTAGCTGTAACTAAAAAGAAAATAAGTAATAAAAATGCAATATCTGCCATAGAACCTGCATTTACTTCTGGAATTAATTTAGAGTGTCTCATGTTTGTGGATTTTATGTTAATGCAAACTAAAGTTCACAAAAACAATACCACATTCCAGAAGTTATATTTAATGTGCGTAGCGCTTAGTACCTTTCCATATAATCGAATCCGAATTATTGAAATTTATAATGCGTTTGTTAGTAAGTAAATTTTCTTGAGTGATTGAATCTAAATGTTTGGATATTTTAATAAGTGTTCTCATGATTTTTTGATTGATGATGTTTAGGGTTTAAAAAGACGCTACTATCTGTAACGTCTTTTTGTATTCCATTGATTACTTTTTGTACTGTTTAAAGTTCCGCTTAATTGATTACTGTTTAATGTTCTCATGATTTTTGTTTTTTAATTGATTTATACTAAGTAGACGACAGAAAAATAAAATTGTTACAGTACTATGCATAACAAAGTAATAAATTAACATATTTTAACTAAAATTGGAGTAGAGGGTAAGGTTTTTATAGGTTTTTTGACTTAAAATATTAACTTTAGGAATGGTTTTTGCCTAAATAAATGCTAAATAACATTTGTAATGTGATAAATTACAGATAAAAATAATAGTTTTGATAATTATTTGGAATTTATGAATCACCGATAATTAATAAATTCCAGCAAAAAAGGTTGACTATAAACAGATGAAATACTATTTTTCTTTTTTTATAATATGCGCTTTTGTTTTTACTACACACTCCCAAATAGATAGTAAAAATAAATCTACATCTATTCCTGCGGTAAAAAGTAAAAAAGATTCTGCGAGTACAAACTTATTACTACCATCAAAACCTTTAAATACAAATACAGTTAATGGTATGTCTGTACCAAAAACGAATACAGCTTTAAATTTCCCAAAAAAGGAATTCTCCATGTTTGGGGAAAAATTTGGTAATCCAGGAGAATTATATGTAGATAGGTTAGATAAGGAATCTAAAAACCTAAAGACTGAAATGGGATTAGGAGCAAAAGGCAGTACTACTGACCAGTATTTTGGGGATTTTAAAACCAAATCTAAATTTGTTAGAGTAATCTATAGAGATTTTGGATTGCAGGACGGAGATTTAGTTCGTGTATTGGTAAACGAGGAAATCTATGAAGTTCGAGTTTTATTAACTAACAGCACAAAAGGTTTTAGATTAGATTTAAAAGAAGGCTTTAATAAAATAGATTTTCTTGCTTTAAATGAAGGGTACTCTATGCCTAACACAGCCGAATTTCACATTATAGATGATAAGGGCAATGTAATTGCAGGAAATAAGTGGAATCTATCTACAGGTGTAAAAGCAACTATTATTGTTGTTAAAGAATGATTTTTATTTCTTTCGCTCAAATACTCATATAATATTATAAAAAAAGCCTCTTAAAATTTAAGAGGCTTTTAAATTATAAATTAGGTTGTTAATCTTTTAAAGGCTGTTTAACTTCCTTCTTCAAATGTTTTGCATAAAAGCCCATCATTGCTTTATAAAGCGCAATAGAGTTTTCTTCTTTACCGAATCCGTGACCTTCATCATATTTTACCATGTAAGGCACATCAACACCCTTGGCACGTAAAGCGCTCACTATTTGATCTGATTCATCGATATTAACTCTAGGATCGTTAGCACCTTGAACTACAAATAGAGGTTTTTTAATTTTACCTGTATGGAATACTGGTGATACCTCAGTCATTATAGCTTTTTCTTCTGGGATATCAGAATCATACCAAATTTCTTTAACTATCTTTTTATAAGGCTTCCAGTATTCTGGAAAAGATTCAAAAAACGTAAAAATATTTGCAACTCCTACATAATCAACACCACATGCATATAAATCAGGCGTTTTAGTTAAACCACGTAGCACAGCATAACCACCATGGCTACCTCCGTAAATTGCAGCATTGTCTTTATCAACCCATCCTTGATCTACAACATATTGCAAACCATCTTCTACATCGTCCATAGCTTTTCTTCCAATTTGTTTAAAACCAGATTCCAAAAACTTTTTGCCATAACCACCAGAGATTCTAAAATTTACTTGCAATGTAGCATAACCTCGACTTGCAAAAAGTTGTGCTTCTGGATTAAAGCCCCAAGAATCTCTAATACCTTGTGGTCCACCATGTGGATTAACAATTACTGGTACTTTGTTTCCGTTTAAGGCTTCTTTTGGCAAAGTAATATAGCCATGAAGTGTAATACCATCTCTACTTTTAAAAGTAATAGGACGCATTTCTGCCATATCGTTTTCAATAAGGTTTGGCATTAAATTGTAAAGTAATTTAAATTCATCTTTTTTAGCATCATAAGCGTAGTACGTTCCGTATAATTTATCACTCTGAAGAAAGATTAGGTACTTGCTTTCATCATCTGTTTTATCAGCAATAGAGTAGCTGTAACTAGGAAATTTATTCGTTATTTTTTTATGAAGCTTTTTATAATAATTACTTACAGGGATAATGTTTCTTTTTTCTCCTTCATATGAAAAATAATCTAACTCATAACCTCTGTTTCTTGATAAAGACAAGCCAGAAACGTCATAATTTTCATTAGAAAACAGCTTTTTAATGACCTTGTCTTCTTTTAAATCGTATAAATAAATTTGAGTTTTATCACTATCTAGATTTGATGTAACGTAAGCATCATGAGGATAATCTGTTGCATAATTGAATGAAGAAATGCTAAAACTATCTTTCCAATTTAATTCTTTATTTACTTCGAAGTTTTCACCATCTGTTGTATAGTATAAATCAATATTTACACCATTGCGTAGTTTTGCAAACCCACGTAAATTACCATCTTTATCAAACTCGTAACTATTAATTGGGTTGGCAGCATCATCGTTTTTATATAATTGTTTTAGCTCGCCTGTAACAATATTTATTTTATAAGGTTCGAATATTTGAGGATTGTTTTGATTCATAGAAATAATCATATGATCTTTATCTTCTTTTAAACCATTTAATATGTTCACTTTTACACCATCGAAAGGTGTTAATTCCTTTTGATTTGATCCATCAACATCTACAGCGAATAAGTGGTAATCTTCATTTCCACCTTTATCCATAACATACACTAATCTGTTATCGTTTGCCCAACCAAAACCTCTAATAAGTTCTTCTTTCTCTTCAATAACTCTTTTTACATCATCCGTTTCAAGGTTTTTTACGTACACATGGTTCTTTTTGTTTTCATCTTTTTCTCGGTACGATAGGTAAGTTCCATTTGGAGAAAAGTTAAATGACCTTGCTTTTGGTCTAGCAAAATAATCTTCAACCGAATATTTATAGTTTGTAGGGTTCCAATTAGCAAGTTTTTCTAATTCTTCGTCAGATGTTGGTAAAGCTGTATTGCCTGGTAATGTTTTAACTGTTTTTGTAAGGTTTAACGGCAATTCCATACCACCCTGAAAAAATGTTCCTGTTAAGGTGTTTTCCTTAAAAGTCCCAACGTATTTTATACCCGCTTGATTAAATTTAATAGTAAGTGTATTATCAACAAATGTTGTCACATCCATTGGTATACCTGTTGCGCCTTGTGAAGGACTATCCATAGTAGATGAATACGTATCACCTTCCATTTTTACATCAAACACTAATGGTACTTCTGTACCTTGTACATCTATTTTCCCTTTCCAAGATCCTGTTACATCTTGAGCATTTACTTGCATGGTCATGCCCAAAAATAGCATAACTACTCCGCTTAGTCTAAAAATTGTAGTTTTCATTTTTAATAAAATAAGATTAAAGATTTAATTATTTATTGTAATGTCTAGTTAGAAGCAAAAAAAACAACATTGTTACAGTTCAATCAATAAAAATCAATAATTCTGCATAAACAACTTGTTTTCAGTATTTTATAATTAAAATTATTTAAACCTCAATTTCATTTTAAATTTTACACCAAAAGATTCGTTAAAAACCCTTTAAAGGTGTTATTTTTGCACGTCTGAAAACCAAATGTATGTCTAAAATATCTACTGTAGAATTAGAAGAAAGAAAAGCTGGGAAAGATCTTTATAGCTACCAAAAGGGTGCTATTAATAAAATTTTTACAGCTTTTGAAGAATCTCCAGATGACTATCATTTATTATATCAACTTCCTACTGGTGGTGGAAAAACAGTTATTTTTTCTGAAATAGTTAGACAGTACCTAAAGCATCATAAAAAAAAGGTGCTGGTTATGACGCATCGTATAGAATTATGTAAGCAAACTTCAAATGTACTTACAGAGTTTAACGTTGACAATAAAGTAGTAGATAGCAAAGCAGATTTAAGTGATCAAGCAGATTATAGCTGTTTTGTCGCTATGGTTGAGACTTTAAACAATAGATTAAATGACGACAAGCTAGATATATCTGATATTGGTTTGGTTATTATTGATGAGGCGCATTATAATTCATTTACAAAGTTATTTAAATTTTTTAGTCAGTCATTTATTTTAGGAGTAACAGCTACGCCTTTAAGTTCGAGTATAGATTTACCAATGACTGACAATTATGATGAATTAATTGTTGGAGAAAGTATCGAATCTTTAATTGAAAATGAATTTTTGTCTCGTGCCAATATGTTCTCGTACAATGTAGGCTTAACTTCCTTGGTTGTTGGAGCAAATGGTGATTATACAGTAAAATCTTCAGAAGATTTATATACTGATAATGATATGCTTTCCAAATTAATACAAGCATACGAAGAACGATCAAAAGGCAAAAAAACTTTAATATTTAACAACGGAATTAATACCTCGTTGCACGTATACGATACCTTTAGAAGAGCTGGTTATCCTATTGCACATTTAGATAATACCAATACTAAAAAAGAACGTGCATTAATTTTAAAATGGTTTAAAAATACTCCAGATGCTATTTTAACATCAGTAAGTATTTTAACTACTGGTTTTGATGAGCCTACAGTTGAAAGTATTATTTTAAACAGAGCTACCAAATCGCTAACATTATATTATCAAATGATTGGTCGTGGCTCGCGTGTTTTAAAAAACAAAAAGACCTTTGATGTTATAGATTTAGGAAATAATTTCCATCGATTTGGTGCTTGGGGAGACGATTTAGATTGGCAAAAAATATTTAGATCTCCTTATTACTATTTAGATGCTTTACTAAGTGATGAGGAATTAGAAAGCAATTTTAGATACGAAATGCCGGATGAGTTGCGTGCGGAATTTTCAAAATCTAAAGATGTGTATTTTGATATTCAAAAAACTTACGTAGAGTCTATTAGAGCTGGCGAATCATCTAAAGTGGTTTTAGAGCGTTCCATAGAACAACATGCTAAAATATGTATTGAAAACAGCGAAGATGTTTATGATGCCTTAGGTTTAGCAAAAATGCTTGGAGACGATATAGATTTTAGAATTGGGAGGTATACCAAATGTATTAGTAAGAGTACTTTTAATTTTGTTGAGTGGCTTAAAGGCGAATACAGAAAAAAACTAAATGCTTATCTGCGTTCAAATTTTGATGAAGTTTTTGAGCAAATTCATGGCTATCCTCCAGAAGATTAGTTTTTTGGAATATACTTATTGGTATAAAAAAACATTGATAGTTAGTTCATTTTCTTGACTTTATAAAAAATCTACTACCTTCGTTTTGCTTAGTATATATGACATTAGATTGTTTATATATTTGAAAGCTTTGTGCCTTTATTCTCAAATACAAATCAAAAATGAAATCTTTTCTGTCTGCATATATTGAGTTTTCGGATAATGAATACGAACAATTCATTTCTAAAGCCAAACAAATTCAAATTAAAAAAAATGAACAGTTGCTCGTTGCTGATAAAGTTGTTGAAAAAATGTTTTTTATTAAAAGCGGAATTCTTCGTAGTTATAGAATAATTGATGGGGTAGACATCACTCATCATTTTTTTTTGGAAAATGGTTTTGCAACAGATTATGAAAGTTTCTTAACAGGAAAGCATGGGGAATTATATTTAGAAACAATAACAGACATCACAGTATACGAATTTAACAGAAGCACATTCTTTTCTTTTTTTGAAGATTTTCCAAGGTTTGAAAAAATAAGGAGTGTTATAGCTGAATATGCATATCTTCAGATGGTAGAAAGGCTTAGGGAATTCCAAACCAAAGATTTAAAAGAGAGGTATCTTAATCTTATAAACAAAAACTCAAAATTATTTAATCTAGTTTCTCAAAAGGATATTGCTTCCTACCTTGGAGTTGCACCACAAAGTCTGAGCAGAATAAAAGATAGTATTAGGCAAACTTAATTTCTTAACAAATGTGAATGCAACTTAATATATCAATTACTATCCTTACTGATTAAAAAAACAGTAATGGTAAAGTACTTTATCTCATTCATAATTTTGACTATTTTTTTGGCTTGCAAAAACTACGAGCCTAAGATAATTATAGACAAGCCTGTACCTATAAAAAATAAAACAGCGAGAACTTGGAAGCAAGGTTGGATTTCTGTTGAAGAAAATAGAATGGGGGGTTCGTCAAATTTAATTGAGCTCCCATTTATACTTTCGAAAACTCCAGAAATTACAAAAGGTAATGATATACCAATTCTAATTATGTCTGGTGGTCCTGGAAATTCTTCCTTGAATATGGCTAATGGTGTTGTTAAAACGCTTTGGGGTAAAAACAAAGATATTATTGTTTTTGAACAAAGAGGTACAATTCATTCTAAACCATCTCTCATATGCCCAGAAATAGATTCATTACGCATTCAAGGATTAAGGAATGGTTTTTTCGGAAAATCATTAGATAGCTTAAAGTCCTTGGGAATTAAAATGTGTTACGAACGATTAACATCGCTGAACATTGACCTAAATGGATATAATACCTTGGAAAGTGTAGAGGATATTGAAGAACTCCGTAAAGCATTAAAATTTGATAAAATGATTCTTTATGGGATGTCCTACAGTTGTAATTTAATGACAGCCTATGCTCAAACCTATTCAGAAAATGTAGAGGCTTTGATTTTAGATTCTCCATTGCCACATATGGTAAACTATGATGAGGAAGCATTTCAAAACATTGACAGCATTTTAGTAAAAATAATAGATAAATATTCAGGTTCTAATAAACTTTACAATGCATGGGTAAATTATATTTCGTCTATAAAGGATTCTGTTTTCAAAGTAACCTATGATTCTAAAGTATATAGTTACACTAAAAATGAACTAATAGATATGGTGCTTCTCAAAATGAGTTCACACGAAAGTCTTTCCGAAATAACAGAGACTATTAAGAATATAATTAACGGAAAACATCTAGGAATAAATGATGTTATAAGTTATCATTTAGAGCCATCAAATCAAGCTTTAGGCATGAGATATTCTTTATGGATAGGGGAAGAGTTATCAGAAGAAAAGGAAGATATTATTCTTAGAGAAGAAAAAAAATATCCATGGTTAAATGGTTATCCAGTGAATGATGTATCTTTTGAGACCGCAAAAATATGGAAAGTAAATTCTATATATAAAAATAATAGGTGGCCAAATACAAGCTATAAAGGACCAGTGTTACTGCTATCTGGTCAATTTGACCCATGGACTCCAGAATGGTATGGAAGCAAAATGCTACGATATTTACCAAATGCCAAGCATATAATTTATCCTAGAAAAACACATTTGCCAGGTTTTACAAAAAATGGAGTTGACGATATTAATAAGTTCATTAATTTTATTCGAAAAAACTAAATTATTTATTTTCATAAAGTTAATAAATTTGAAAACAACCAATGTTTAAAATCAAATGCATAAATTTCTCTTAGTAATAACTGTTTTACTTCTAGTTAGTTGCCAAACTACAAAAAAAGAGTCTAAGGAGAAGCCTGAAGTTCGCTGGGTAAAAGACAATGTTATAACGTCAAATGAGCTACCAAAGGTTGAAATTAAGGTAGATAAAGTGTTTGACTTTGCTGGTAAATTTGATTTTGAAATTACAGCAAATTCCAATGAATATTCAGAAGAGATTCAAGGTAAAGTAATTGCATCGGGCGAAAGATATGTATTTGTTTCTACAGATAAAGAGCATGATGTAAGCAAGCTCTTCATTATTCAATTTGAAGGATTTTTGCCTGAAAATGATTTAATTTATAATTATAAATTTGACAATGCGGATTTCATAGGAGAGAATAAATATCGACATAATACTTGGTACTATGATACAAAAGAATCGATAAAGGAAAACCCAAAAGGAGAATGGGCAAAAACCATATCATTTTTGAAGGCTAAAGATTTTCATTTAGAAGATCATGTAATGATGTCTAGATATGTTGGATTGGCTAGTGAGGATAGAAAAAATGAAATTATCATTTTTTACCATGAAATGCTTAAAAAAGCAACTGGATATTCGTTGGATGAATGGCAGAATCATCAAGGCCCTCAAAAAATAATATTAATGGATAGTTTGTTTATTGAGCGCTCACGGAAAAGCTTTAGTATTACTAAAGGCTAAAACAGTAACAATCAAAAACTTGTATTGTTCTCCGTTTTTCATATTTAAAGATATTTATAATCGATTTTGGAGCAGAAACGCTATTAATACTATGATTATTATAGCATCATAAAAATATGATGTACCTTTACAACATTATTAATAATATAAAATCTGCAGGATAATTTAAACTATGGCAAAATCACAAGTAACATTTAACAAAATTGAAAAAGAAAAAAAACGCTTAAAGAAAAGAGAAGAAAAGCAAAAAAAGAAAGAAGCCCGAAAAGCTGAAAAAGAAGCTAGTGGAAGCTCAGGGATTCAGTTTGCTTATGTTGATTTTAATGGAAATTTAACCGATACACCACCAGATCCAGCTATGCGCGAAAAGGTAGAAGCTGAAAGCATTGAGTTGGGTATTCCTAAAAAAGAGGATAGAGAAGAAGAGGAGCCAACTGCAAAAGAAGGTAAAGTTTCGTTTTTCGATCACTCAAAGGGTTTTGGTTTTATTATAGATAGTATCAACCAAGAAAAATATTTTGTTCATGTAAGTGGTTTAATAGATGAAATTACCGAAAATGACAAAGTAACTTACGAGTTAGAACGCGGTCAAAAAGGAATGAACGCAGTCAGAGTAAAGAAAATTTAGTGACTTAAGGTTTCTTAAATAGTTTTTAGCCACATTACATAGTTCCATATTTTATGAGTTTACCCCGTAAAACCATATTTATAATATTGGCATTTTTTGCTATATATGTTATTTGGGGCTCAACTTATTTACTTAATAAAATAGCAGTTTCTCAGCTACCTCCTTTTTTTCTTGCATCAATAAGATTTATAATAGCGAGTATTATAATCTTTTTAATTGCAAAATCATTGAAGGTAAGTCTTTCAATTACAAAAAAACAACTTATAAATGCTACAATTGCTGGGTTCTTGTTTTTAACTTTAGGGAACGGACTTGCAGTTTTAGCTTTAAAATATATTGATAGCGGTTTTGCTGCTTTAGAGATTTCTGCACAGCCATTGGTTGTACTTATTATGATGCGTATACTTCATGGTAAACGTATTGCTCTCATGTCTTATATAGGCGTTGTTTTAGGTTTTATTGGTATTTTTCTTTTAGTAAGTCAGAAACAAATTATAAATCAAGAAGGTCAAGTACTAGGCATGGTCTTAATTTTTGCTTGTATGATAAGTTGGGCTTATGCAAGCATATTTGTTGGTAAAGCCAATTTGCCATCTAATCATTTTGTAAATACTGGTTACCAAATGCTAACGGGTGGTATTATGCTAGGTATTACAAGCTTATGTTTAGGAGAAACTTGGACTTTGCCTAATGTATGGCAAAGTGATGTACAATGGTCTATGCTTGGACTTGTTATTTTTGGGAGTATTATTGCATTTACGGCTTTTAATTATCTTTTAAAAGAAGTCTCTCCAGAAAAGGTTGCTACATCTACTTATGTTAACCCGATTATTGCATTAATATTAGGTTGGTGGGTTTTAAATGAACAAATTACAACTCAATCTATAATAGCAGCAGTAATTTTACTAACGGGAGTATATTTTATAAATACTAAGCGCACTTTTAAACCAAGAAGCGTTGGGCGTTAAAAGTGTATTTGATTTTAAATTAATTATTAAACTGTTTTGTTAAGAACAGTTTATTGATTCATACTATCATTCAATTTTTGAATAGGAATCCACTGAAAATTTATAGGATACCATTCATTCTCACTTTTGTTTACTTTAATTGAAACTTGATTTTTTTCTGAAAAAACATACTGTGTCTTCATAGTTTTCATACGTTTATTTTTTTATGTTAGTTTTTCTTATATCGATTTCTCCCCATATTAAAAACTCCTACTTTAATACCTAAACCTGCTGAGAATCCATCAATTCTTGATAAAGAATAATCTGGTCTAAAGTCAACTTTACTAGAAAATCGATATTTAATACCTACTTCTAACTGTAAATATCTCGAAATATTATATAATGCGTTTATTCCTGGCTCAACTACAAAAATGGCCTTCCATCTGTCATCATCAAAATCATCTTCATTAATAAGGTTTTCTTCTAATAAATCAATTCCACCGCCACCAACAAGCAAAGGGAATGATAAATTTACTTTTGATTTGCTAAATAAAATGGGCTCTAAATGTAAACCACCATATGCACCAACTAAATCTCTATTATTAATAAAAGGTCCAGGTAGATTTACATCAGAATAAAATCCGACGCCTACAAAACCAACTTCAAATTGTTGATTTGCTACATAAGCGACTTTAAAACTTGTTGAATAGGTATCTACTTTATTGATTTTCCCATAATGAAATGCCAAGCCCATGTATACACCATGAACGGTGTTCTTTCTATCATTAAATTCTATATATTCGTCAGATTCTTGTGCGTTTATTTTGCATACTGCACATAAAATGAGTGAAAGAAAAACAAGTTTAATTTGATTCATAGTTTTTTGTTTGATGAAGTTACTATATATAGACAACCAAAAAAGGAATAGGTTGCATACGTGTTTGATTTTTTTTTTACTTAGTCAGCTATTCTTTTAAAGTTATAATACCCTTTTTTCCTGTGAACGTAAATACACCAAGATTGACTTTACCGTAAATAGCATTAACCTTTCTTATTCTTTTGCCTTTATCTAACATTGTAGTGTTAATATTATAAAACGTTTTAGGCAAGCGTAATAAGCCCTGTTCTAATGTGGCATCAAGCTTAAATGCTAAACCGGATATGTTTAAATTTATATCTGATGATTCCTGATTGATGGTTATCACAGCATCTGATTGATTTATTTTTGATACTCTAAGTTCGGCAACCCTCATGATCAAATCAATATTGCTATTAATTTCATTTATTTCTGCGTTAGAAAACATCAGCTCTCCATGCATTACATCAACGTGTTCAATTGAAATTTCGTCTTTGCTGGAAACTAATTCTAAATCTGTCACATTACCAATATCTATAGTGCTTCCGCTAGACTTTAATAATAAATCTTTAGATTCTTCAATACTAATATTTCCATTTTTCACACTAATTGAACCATAAGTAATAGACTTTGCCCTTAGCTTTCCAAACTTAATATCAATATTTGCATTGGTGATTGACTCGTTAACCCAAAGGTCTCCATGTTGTAAATTTGCTTTTAGTTTTCCTGTCCAGTTTTCTAAAATTACATCACCAAATTTATTAGTTAAATCAATCTCAGCATTAATAGGCATGTAAATGGTGTAATTAATTTCAACGTCACTTTTATCTAAATCAAAAGGATTTACTTTGTTAAAATATCTAGAAAAAAGACTTTTGCTTTTATCTGAAATTTCAGAAGTTATGCTTATAAAGTTTCCTGCCTCCTTAATATCTGTATCTATTCTATCTAAAATACCTTTTGCTTTATCCTTTTTCTTGTTAGTTACCTTTATATTTATGGTTAGCTTTATCCTGTTTTGTTCCCAACCATTAACTATTATATTGCCATATTTATTGTTTAAATGTAGCTCACCAGCATTAGTCATTTTAAATGTTTTCTCAATCTTTTTTGTTAGAGTTTCCTGCGAATGCATTGAGAAACCTATCATCAATAAAACAAGTAATACTATTTTTTTATAACATGTATACATCATCACTTTCCATTTTTTTAGAACTATTAATTTGCTTTAATAAGTTCTCTATTAATTCAATTCGTTTCTTATAATTAATTACAATAGCCTCCAATACACGCTCGGAGTCTAAGTCTTTTTGTAGTTCTTGTTTTAGTACTTCGTATTCATCATCCAATTCATCCATAAAAAGTAAAAATGCTTTTTTCTCTTCAGATGATAATTGTGTGTTATTTTCAACAAGCTTTACATGATATGCAACTAATCCCTTATAATGCATATCAATATCGCTTAACTCTTGTGATGCAAAGCTGTTTTGCTCACTAGAACTATTTAACCCAATATTAATTAAGGAGAATAAACCTAAAGCAATAATAATAGTAGCAGCTATTTTGAATACAGGGGTATTCCATAACCTTATGGCCCTTACTTTTTGCTCTGGCGATTCTAATCTAGATTCAATGTTAGCCCAAAGTTTACTTTTATCAGCTTTGTATACATCAAAAAGGGCTTTATTTTCTTTTATATTTTTTTCGAAATTATCCATTATAGTGTCTTTACAATTTCAATTAATTTTTTCTTAGCTCTGTGGTATTGCGATTTTGAGGTAGATGATGAAATGTTCAAAATCTCACCAATTTCTATATGATCGTAACCTTCAATTAAATAAAGGCTTATAATTTGTTGGTAACCTGCGGGTAATAATCGTATTCCTTTAATAACTTTCTTTATTTCCATTACTGGAGCTTCATCTTCATTATCCTCAGCTTTTATGCGATACATCTGGTCATCAATAGGCGTTGCGAGTATTCTTCGCTTTTTTAAGTGGTTAATACTTTTATTTATTATGATTCTTTTTAACCAAGACCCAAATGTGCTTTCATATTTAAAAGAATCTAACTTATTAAAGGCTTCAACAAAACTATCTTGTACAATATCTTCGGCATCTTCTTTTATACGCACCATTCTCATACTTATATTATACATAGCATCAACATATAGCTCATAAAGCTTATATTGCGAATTCCTATCTCCTAACTTGCTTTGTTCTACAAGCTCTTTATGAGTATATAATATGTTGGTTTCCAATTGGGTTTTAGTGGCTCAAATTCGTTCTAAAAATACTTCTATTTTCTAAGCTATTATTATAGACAATACAAAAATCAAAAGGTTGCATTTATAATTAAAATATTATAGCTCTTTTATTTGTATATACTTATAAAGTTTTGACAACTCTAAGGTTATTTGTAGTTTTGACAACTTTAAAAACAGACTTCCTCAAGAATCAAATTTATGAAAGTACCAAATAGTATAAATGTATACAGAAGAAAGATTATGCATTTTATTACCAAAAATATTGGTAGTTCTCAAACCGAACCAAAATTTGATACGAATACGAAAATTGAAATAAATAAAGTGTTGATTATAAGACCTAATCACAGGTTGGGTAATCAGTTGCTTTTAACACCAATAGTTCAAGAAGTTATTAATACATTCCCTGATTGCAAAATTGATTTATTTGTAAAAGGAGGTGTAGTTTACCCTGTTTTTGAAAACTATAAAGAAATAGATAACATCTTTCAGCTTCCTAAAAAACCATTTAATCACTTGATTAAGTATATTAAATGCTGGATTTCAATAAAAAGAAAAGATTATGATTTGGTTATAAATGGTGACAAAAACTCATCATCAGGACGATTACTTACACAAATTTCTAATGCGAATTATAAAGTTTTTGGAGACGTAAATGAAGCTATTCAACTAAAGCATGATGATTACGAACACATTGCTAAATACCCAGTTTATAATTTACGTCATTATTTGACTAAAATAGGCTATAAAGACAATAATAGTGATGTACCTGTTTTAAATATTAAGTTGAATGATTCTGAATTGTTAGAAGGCAAAAAAAGACTAAAGGATATTGTTAAAAATGATAAAAAAACCATTTGTATTTATACAAATGCTACTGGAAATAAATGTTATTCTGAAGAATGGTGGAATACATTTTATACGCGGTTAAAAAATGAGTATGAAACCGAATTTAATATCATTGAAATGCTACCTATTGAAAACATTTCAAAAATAAACTTTAAAGCTACACACTTTTACAGTAAAGATATTCGAGAAATGGGAGCTATTATTAAAAATACAACTGTGTTTATTGCTGCCGATAATGGTGTTATGCATTTGGCCAGTGCATCGTTAACGCCAACAATTGGCTTCTTTTCGGTTACTAATGAAAAAATTTATGCACCGTACGGAAATGGTAGTATCGCTCTAAATACGAATGAAAGTAATATTGATAATTGGTTTACAACAATTAGAAATATTCTTCGCTAAAAAGTATATTCTAAAACGAGTTTTTGACCAACTCTAATAGGAGTTGTTTTTTTTATATAGTTGCTTTTACATATAGAAGCAATAGATAAATTGTTTTTTGATGAAATTTCAGAGAGCGTATCTCCACGCCTTACTATATACACTTGTTTACGTTTTTCTAAACTAGCAATAGCTTCTTCTTTTGTGCTTAAAACAGTTATTTTTGTTTGCCTTTTTGAGCTGTGCAACCCAGGCTGTACCCAGTTATTTGTGACCCATATGTTTTTGGAACGCACTAAGTTATCTTTTCCAAAATCAAATAAATACTCTGGGTTAATTGCAATCCCTTTGTAGTTTATAACCAGATGCAAATGGCTTCCTCTAGCATTACCAGATACACCGCCTTTACCAAGAAGTTGTCCCTGCTTTACAGTATCATTTGCTTTAACCGAATACTTGGATAAATGCGCATACACAGTTTCTAAGCCATTATAGTGCCTTACTATTACTGTTCTTCCATGCCCTGAATTGTATTTTGCAAAACGGACTATACCATCAAACATAGCTACTACACTATCGCCAGTTACAAGATCTATATCAATTCCTCTATGAGCTCTTCCTCTTCGCCACCCATAACGAGATGTAATCACTTTTTTAAAAGCAATTGGAGGTGTGTAATTACTATCAGTAAACTTAATTTCTATCGGAAAATTAATTTTTGCTTTCTTATAAGGGTTATAGACATTAGTATTCCAATACTCTTTTTTGATACTAATAATTGGTTTAGTCTTTTTTGTAGAGTCCTTAATACTATCAACTGTTTCACTATGCGGAAAATTTGATAGGTCTATTAAATTTAGTGAGTTTGGGTTGGTTTGACCAAAACTACAAAAGGTTAGTATTAACAGGGCTAGGGTTGTTAATAATTTCATATTGTAAAATTTCAATGATGCAAAACAATTGATTGCATTATGAACTGTGTTAGGATTAATTTTTTGACTTACGAATTTAAATTAAAATAACGTAAAATATGTTAATGTATTGTTAGATTTTTTTATTTCACTTATTTCCAAGAACTTAAAAAATAATGTTCTTTTATCGATGATTTTAACCAACTAAATCATTTCATCGTTTAATTTGTGGAGTTAATAAGATTTTTAGTTTTATATAGAGCTAATCAGTTAATTTTAAACAAATTATAAATTTCAGCCCCATGAAAAATCTAATTACTCTTTTTTGTTTAGTTTGTTTTATATCTACTTTTCAAACTATTAACGCCCAAGAAGCTTCAGATGATATCCCTGCAAATTATAAGAAGCGTAGCCCTATTTACGATTACTCGGAAAAACAATTAAATAGTGTTGATACTATTCCAGACTTTGCATCCAGATCAAATAAACTTAAAATTACTGGAACCATTTATGAAAATGATGGTGTAACCCCAGCAAAAAATGTACTTTTATTTATAAATCAAGCAGACGAGGATGGCAATTTTGAATTAAAAAGACATAACAAAAAGCGCTATGTAAAGCATAGGGGATGGGTAAGAACTGATGCAGATGGACGTTATACATTTTATACCTTTGTACCAGGAAAATATATATTCGGAAATGAGTTGACTCAAATTCACCCAATTATTAAGGAACCTAGTAAGCCAGAATATAAGATTGAATCCTTTGTTTTTGATAACGACCCATTATTAACTAAATCTTGTCGCTCAAAAATTGAAGAAACAAATCCTAACAGAATTCTTAAACTCGATAAAAAAGAAGGTTTGTTTGTTGCAAATAGAGATATCATTTTAGGCAAAGAACTAGAGATCTATAAATAGGTCTCTTCTCTCTAAATAATTTAAAAGACCAACTCTCTCTTGTAGTAATTATTAAGCTTATTACTTTAGGATAGCTATTACTATAAATTAATAAAGTGTTTTTTCAATTAGTTTATTCAATAATTTCTCCCTTTTCTTCAACTACAATCTTTCCCCATTCAGCAATGGCAGTTAAAACAGGTACTAAACTTTCACCAAATGGTGTTAAAGCATATTCTACTTTTAAAGGTGGTTTTTTAGTATAAACCTTTCTCGTTATCAATCCATCTTGTTCTAATTTTTTCAATTGTAAACTCAAGGTGCGCTCTGTAATTGTTGAAATTAATTTATAAAGTTCATTATAGCGTTTTTTACCATCTATTAGATAAATTAAAATAACACTTTTCCATTTACCACCAATAAGTTCCATGGCAATACTTGTGGTACATGAAAATAGTTTGTCATTATATTTTATAAGCCGCTTTTTTAGTTCTACTTCCATTCTTTATTATTTGCCTTAGCAAAATTACAATACTATAGTTAATTATACAACTATACTTTTTATAGTATTTTTTATAAATATAAATATCTTATAATCAATAGATTATCAATTTTTTGCTTAAAAATATGAAACTATCATTTTTGACCGTTATTGTGTGAATCATAAACTATATATACTTTTGCCACTATACTTTTGATAGTATTATTGTATAATGAATAAAAGCTAATATTAAATTAAAATGAATACACAAAACATTTCAAAAGAAAACATCCTAAATGCATTTCAATACAGACATGCAACCAAAGAATTTGATGATACTAAAAAAGTATCTGATGATGATATTAATTTTATTATGAAGACAGCAAATTTATCACCAAGTTCTTTTGGTTTTGAACCTTGGCATTTTGTGGTGGTTCAAGATAAAGAATTGAGAGAATTATTAAAACCTGTTGCTTGGGGAGCTCCATTAAAATTAGATACTGCCAGTCACTTTATACTAGGGTTAAGCATGAAAACATCTATGACTAAATGGAATTCAGAATACATCATGCATATGATGAAAAACGTGAAACAATTACCAGACGATGCCATAGAAATATACTCTAAATTTTATCGAGAATTTCAAGAGCGTGATTTTAATTTAGATACAGATAAGAAATTATTCGATTGGGCTTCAAAACAAACTTACATCGCTTTAGCTAATATGATGACTTCCGCAGCATTAATAGGTATAGATAGTTGTCCTATTGAAGGATTTCATGAAGAAAAAGCTGAAGCCTTGTTAAAAGAGAAGTTTGGTATAGATACAGATAAGTACGGCTTGTCATATATGGTGGCATTCGGATTTAGAAAAGCTGAACCTCCACACGCTAAATCTAGACGAAATTTTGATGAGATTATTACTTGGAAATAGAATCAAAAATAGCAAAGCTAGTTAATCTTTGACTTGATAGTTTTTATTGAAAACTAAGTGCAAATAATGATCATGGATAGTGTTCTTAATGAGGGTGGGCATGAGGAATATTTAAGAAAAAATATGCTTTTAAATTATGGATTTAAAAACTCATATTATAAACAAACTCCTCCAAATAACTTAGTTAACCATTATGGAGACATAAATAAAGATAATAGCATTGAAAACCTTTCTGCAGAAACCATAGAAACCACAAACTGGTATAGTGGAGATGATGGAATTTATGCGCCAATTGCTGAAGCTTCAGATTTCCTTGAAAAACTGATGAAAGGAGAAATACTGAACGAAAAAACACTTAAGGAAATGACAACTTGGAATGATGAAGATAAACCGGATTATGGATTAGGCTTAATGGTAGACTAAGGCTTTCCGTATAAATTTTTAATTGGTCATTCGGGTAGAGGTATAGGAATAACTACAGAGTTATATTATTTCCCAAAGCAAGATATGATTATAGGTATATTTTACAATACAGGGCTACGTTCTGGATTTGAAGAAATTGGAAATGCATATTATAAAATGCGTAATAGAATTATGAAAAAAATATTTTTATTTTAATTGAAATTAAGCTGCTTATATTTTATTTTAATAGATTTACGTTTAAAGTCAAATTCTGCATGGGCATTAATTTGTTGAAAATATTATTTACAGTATTAGGTTTTCAATTTTTATTTGTCTCTCTTTTTTTATTTCAAAATAAAAAAGGAAAAGCCTTAAGTAATAAGTTGCTCGCCACTGTTTTTTTTATGGTTTTCATTAGTGTAATTGCGCTATATTTAATTGTGTTTCGAGTAGAAATCAATATTCCACAATTACTTTTTATTGATGATGCATTTATGCTTGCATACGGACCTTTACTATACTTATTTACACAATCAGTAGCATACAAAAACTATAAAATTCAAAAGAAAAGCAGTGTTCATTTTATTCCTTTTTTAATTGCTGTTTGTGTTGTTATAGGGCTCTTTTTGTTTGTTGATGCCAATTCAATATCTCAAACAACAAATCAAATCAATAATCGTAAAATTCCTTTACATTTTCGATTTGGAGAATTATTAATTTTGGGTCATATTTTTTACTATCTATTTAAGTCAAAACAAGAAATTAAAACTGTTATTGGAAAAGCAAAAGAGTTATATTCCACATTCAATAATGATAATTTTAGGCTTCTAAGGTTTATTCTTAATTCTTTTATCATTCTGTTTTTATTATCACTATTTCACTCAATAGTCCGTTTTGTTGGTGTACAAACTGGGTTAATTATTACGTTGTTATCATTGATTCTATTTATGTTTTACTTCATCAATTCTATATTACTAAAGCTATTAAATCAATCATCTAATGAAAGTGGTGCCATTACTCAAAATGATTTTAAGAAAAAAGAGAAATATGCTGGATCCAATTTGTCACAAGCTAATCTTAAGGCATTTATGAATACTTTGGCAAACCATATGAACGAAAATGAGCGTTTCTTAGATAGTGAGTTAAGCATCAATGATTTGTCAGCAGAATTAGATATTCCATCAAAAATACTATCGCAAGTCATTAATGAAGGTTATGCATGCAATTTTTTCGATTTTGTTAATGGCTTTAGAGTAGAGGAAGCAAAATCCTTATTAAAAAATCAATCTGATAAAAAACTAACGATTCAAGAAATAATGTACGACTCTGGGTTTAATTCAAAATCCTCATTTAATACAGCGTTTAAAAAATTTACTAACCTAACGCCAACTCAATTTAAAAACAGCTTACAAAAAGGTTCGACTTCCTGATTTCGAACTATTCTAACACCTGTATAACATAATATTGCATAGTAGGTAGATCAAATATTATTTCATGCAATTAGAGCATTATTTCAAAACGCAGCCAAAGCACACTTTTCTTAATACGTTAGGTCAACTATTAAAAACGAATAAACTTGCGAAAATTACAGAGCTAATTTTAGTATTTCTAATAGTAATATTGTTTGTTAGTGTATTTATATCTGAGGAACCTTCTGATCTTATTTATAATCAAGCCATTGTTTGGTTTGCAAATATTATCATACTTGCATTTATTTTTACCGGAGTTAAATTAAGAGGGGAAGGCCTAAGCCATTTCGGATTTAGCTTTAAAAAAATCACTTTGAAAATAGGGTTTAAAACGTTTCTTCAATCCATTATTGTATTCATTTTGGCTATAGCAGGTTTTATTATTGGCTCCATAATAATGGCGAATATTATTGGTATTCCTGAACCTTCAGATATGAGTAATTATGCATATTTAAAAGATAATATTGGCATGCTTCTTTTAACACTGGTAGGTGTTTATATTGTAGCTTCTTTTGGAGAAGAAGTAATTTATAGAGCTTTTTTGATAAATCGAATATCTGAATTAGGGTTAAGTAGTAAAACAGGAAAAATTACAGCCGTTATTATTAGTTCTATAATCTTTGGTTTAGCACATTATAGCTGGGGACTTATGGGAATTGTTCAAACCAGCTTTATGGGATTGGCATTGGGGTTTAGTTATACATATCTAAAGAAAAGAATTTGGGTGCTAATTTTTGCACATGCCTATATGGATACCATATTAATGGTACAATTATATTTAAGTTAAAAGAAAAGCTAAGAGGTGTTTTTATTGTTTTAATCACATTCATAGGGCAATCCACTTTAGCTCAAAAAACAGCAAATGGACTTTGGGAGACTCAGTTGCAATTGCTGATGCTAAAGAGATGGTTGAAACTATGGAAGGTGTTTAGATTTGGAAACAAATAAAATCCTTGCATTTTGTGCATGAAATGTATCTCTAGGAATATTAGCGAAACACTTTTCATGCGACGATATAGAGGGAAAGTTTAATGCGCGTAAAATGGCAATTGAAATATTTTTCTTATATTTATAACAATCATTTAATATTAAATGATTAATTCTCCTAATTAGCGATTACAAATAGCACTTTGAAGTTTACAAATTACCCAATATTGGGTATGCTTTATTTTTTAAGTGTGTAGTACATTACACAAAATTATTTTTAATACAAAAGATATGAAGAAGCTGTTATTAATTACTGTAATAATATCTATTTACAGTTGTGCAACAATACCACCAGAAATCACAAAAACTCACTCTAAAGAACTTGAAATTATCGAAGCATTAAAAACTTCTCATTTAGCAATGGTAGACGCATACATTGATCAAAAGATACTAGTTTTTGAAAATTTCTTTTTTACAGAGTATGGACTCCTTTATCGAAAAAACTGGATTGATTCTTTTAAAGAATTAAATGGAAGAGATTATAAAGAGGAAAATGATTTTTCAAAACTATATAATGATTTAGTAGCTGAATATCAAGAGCAGATTTTACCAATTGAAAAAATCAGATTTGATTTGAAAACATCAATAATAACAGAATATACGAACGTAATTGATTTGCATAAAACAACAGGAAGTTGGATAGATAATCTCAAAAAATTAAATGATTCTCAACGTAAAACAATAGATTCAATGCTAAATTCAATAAAGCCTGGTTTATCATTAAGTTCAATTGATAATGCAGTTGACAATGCTAAAAGCAAATTGAAAACTAAATTAGAAAACCTCGAATGATATTCTTAACAAATACTAATGCATAACTTTTAAAAAATGGCTAAAAAAACTAATGTAGGTAAACTTGCAAGCGACAAAACTAAAAAAGCATTTGCAGATGAGATATCAAGTTTAACAATATTGACATCTCAAGAAATTCAAGCTTTATTTCCTAAAAAGGCAGATAGAGTTGAACTCGAGGAGTTTATAAAAATAATTAAACTTGATATAGACGATAAAGAAAAAAAAATAAAACTAGTTGAGAATATAGGACGGATTAGCGGAACAATAATAAAAATTGGAAAAAAGTTTATTTCTGGAGTTTAGTATTTTTATGTATTCAGTAAACTAATCATGCATTAATTAAATCTTTATTTCTGAGATATACATAGTACTATATTATAGCTATCTAATTTATGAAATACATTTGTACTATAATGTTCTGCGTTATGTAACTTTGCTTTGGTAAAAAGCTTTTACCAATAACTACCTTTCTTCATTTTTTCTTCTTAAAAGTTTCTTTAAAAATGTAATGGAATACTCTTTTTGCTGAAAGGGAAGAGTAGTGGAAGCAAAATGTGTATGGAATGGCAAAAATATAATCATTTTCTGTGGTTTTTAGTAAATAATTACTACTAATTATGATTTATTGGTTATGCTCTTTTAAAGTATTCTTAGTTAGTAAAATCCTACAGGAAACATATTGATTATGTAGAAAAAGTCTTATATTGTAGAGGTTGAAGCTGTAAAATTTATAGCTTATTATCAAAAAGCGAATCTGAAATTTAATAAATCCAACAAAAATGAAACCCTCACTAACTTTTTTTATTCTATTGTTTACACTCACATTATTTAGCCAAAATGACACTACGAGTACTACAATAGATTGTGAAACAAAAATTAAAGACTTATCTAAGAAGTATAAAGAAAAAGATAGTTTACTGAAAATAAATACGAAACTTATAGACTCTTTAAAGCAACAGATTACTACTAAACGTATTAAGCAAATAGATTCTGTATTTACTTTGTCTAAAGTAATTTTAGGAGAGTTAGGAGATGTTTATAATAAATTCGAAAATTACAACATTGTTTGTAGGGATTTAGGTTTAGAAGAAGATTCCCTTACTGTGTGGTTTCCTCATAAAAAACCAGAGAAAATAGATGAAGAAAAGCCTAAAGAAACAAAAACGCAAACCTATTTATACTTTAATGAAAACCAAATAATAAAGGAGGATGTTTTTAATAACGAAAGTGCGGAAGGTAAAATATTAAACGATATTCTTAGTCAAACCAATCAAGAAACGTATTTAGGTGATATTACTATACCAAAAGACGATGAAGAGTTTTATTTTTATGAAAAACCAAAAGGATCATCTAATAAGAATAAAACGCTACAGCCAAGTAAAGAAAAATATAAATTCAAAAAGATAGATGTGCAAATAAAGGATGGTAACTTTAGCGATATTAAAGTAACAGTGCTTTATAATGGTAAACCTTACGTGTTTGAAAACTATATAGGCATTAGTTTTTTTAGATACCGCACAATGGCACGAAAAAATTACTTGTTTTATAGTAGTAAAAATACAGGTAGTACTGAAGATAGAAAAATGAATAAATTCAGAATACTTCTAAGCGATGTTTTAGACTATGATTATAAAATAGGTAACCATTATTTACCTAGTGATTTGGTTTTAGAATTACCTAAAACAGATATAGATAACAAAAAAACCAATGCAGAAGCTAAACCAACCTACCAAATAAAAGAAAACACTTATTTAGATAAAATTATAGAACTAAGAGCCTACTCTGATTTCTTGGCTGTGTTTTCAGATAACAGTAATGGTTTATTACAAATTGAGGGGAATGCTAAGTTTTATCTATTTCCTTTTTCAAGGCAAATCAGGAACTTTTCAGGACAGTATGAGTTATTCAAGTCCGTTACACCTTATGTGCATTATTCTAGGTTTGAAAATGAAGACCGCAACATAAGCATTACTAACAATACATTTGATAATGAGTTAAGCCTCATAGAGAAACGCTTTTTGGAAACAGGATTGCATCTTAATGTATTTGAGATTTACCATAAAAACTACCCGCTTAAAGCCAGTATTTTTGCTAGTGCAAATTATAATTTAACGCAAATACAGGACACTAATAACGATACCGAAGACTTAAAAGCATTTGGTTATGGTTTTGGTTTAAATTTGACCTCAAAACGTTTTAACAATTTTGGCTTTGAATATAGTATAAAAGCCGAGTGGTTTGATTACGAGAATTTTAATACCACCACGACGGTAGGAACAGATTTTAATGTATCTGTATTAGAAAATCAGGCCGAAATATTTTATCACCCAACGGATAGTCCTAACCAAGCTATTTTTATGCGCTTAGGTATATTTAATTATATGGGAGGAACCAATAACAATGCATTTTACCAGTTTCAATTTGGCTATAAATTCTCAATTGGTTCAAGAAAAATATCAAATTAAAAAAATTCAAAAAAACCAGATGCTTTGTAAAAATAATTGAGGTATGCGTGTCTAGCCATTTAAAATTGCGATAAAAAATTATTACTAGCGTTTGGGCAGAGGCGTGGAGGCAAAATGTGTATGGAATGGGAATATTTTGTACTAATATAATATTTGTACTATAATTTATATTATGTAAAATAGAATATTTTAATGCATGCCCACTATCCTGAAAAGATGTTAATTAACAACTAATTAATAAATATTGTTTTTTTTGCAAATACTCATATCGTATATTTGCCTTCCCTTTAATTTATCAAGATAAAATGAAGCCGAAAACAAAACCAAAATCTAAATTTGGTAAATCTCGTTTACAATTACTACATCAGTATTATTCGTATACAGGATTTTATACATTTGTTTGGCAAGCTATAAAAAAGGCTTTGCCGTACATTATTGCTATAGTTATTGCTATTTACGCTGTTGATTATTTTTTTGATATTAATGCGGCTTTAACTCGACTTACAGAAATATTACCTGCCTTTGGCGTGTTAAGTTTTTTCTTTGTTTCCGAAACTCTTTTAGGATTAGTTCCACCAGAAGTTTTTATTGCTTGGGCTGGAAAAATGTATAACCCTTGGTTCTATTTAAGCATTTTGGCTATTTTATCATATACTGGCGGGCTTTTATCGTATTGGATGGGTAGAACTATTACTAAAATTCCGTCAGTTCATAACTACTTAGAAGTGAAAATGGAAAAGCAACTTAAAAACTCTAAAAAATGGGGAGGTTTTTTAATAATTGTTGGAGCTTTATTGCCACTACCCTTTTCTATTTCTTGTATAGCAGCTGGTATTATTGAATTTCCTTTTAAGAATGTTGTATTATACGGCTCATTAAGATTGTTACGCTTTGCTATTTACGGACTTATAATTTTCAACGCGCTTTAAAAAAGTCTTAAATTATACTGTTTTTAGCCTTTTCTGTTCTACTTTTGCAGAAATTAAATTTTCATGATTTCTCTTATTAATATATTCAGATTTATTGCACTTTTAGAAGGCGTTTCATATATCTTATTACTATTTATTGCTACACCCATTAAATATTTGGCTGAAGACCCACAGTATGTTAAACTCTTAGGAATGCCACATGGTGTTTTGTTTATAGCCTACATAGCTTTCGCATTTGTTTTTAGAAAAGATTTTTCTTGGAATAATAAACAATTCATTATCGTGCTTTTAGCATCAATTATACCATTCGGAACATTTTATGTAGACAGAAATTATTTAAAACCTGTGAAATAGATGAATAATTACAAACATTTGCTTTACGACTATTTATTATCTGTTGGCTCCTCAGAAACTACTGCCAAATATTTAAATATGTTGGCCCTTTTAATTGTGCTATTGCTTATTGTATTTATTGTCGATTTTATTATAAGAAGATTGATTAGAGGCACTTTTACACAATTTGCAAGTAAAACAAAAACTAATTTTGATGACATATTAATCACAAATAAGGTACCAAGGAATATTGCTCACATCATACCTTTATTAATAGCCTTAGAGTTTGTTCCAATAGTATTTTTCGATTTTGATTATTTTGAAAATATAGTTGAAAAAGGCCTGCAAGTTTTTGCTATTGTTTTAACACTTTGGATAGTTAGAAGTTTATTAAATACTTTAAAAGATTACCTAAAAACTTTACCTCGCTTAAAGGATAAACCTATAGATAGTTACATTCAAGTGTTTATGATTTTTGCTTGGTTAGCTGGTTTTATGTCAGCAATAGCTATCATTACAGGTATTTCACTTTTAACATTTGCAACAGGGCTTGGTGCTATATCTGCCGTTATCATATTAGTTTTTAAGGATACCATTTTAGGCTTTGTTGCCAGTATTCAAGTATCTATAAACGATATGGTGCGTATTGGAGATTGGATAACTTTTGAAAAATATGGAGCTGATGGCGATGTTATTGAAATTAATTTGGCAACTGTTAAAGTTCAAAATTTTGATAAAACTATAACAACAATTCCCACATATGCTCTAATTTCAGATTCTTTTAAGAATTGGAGAGGCATGACGAGTTCAGATGGAAGACGAATTAAGAGAGCTTTGTTTATTAAACAAAATGGTGTTACTTATTTAACCGAAATTGAAATTGAAAAACTAAAAGGTATTCAATTGATTTCATCCTATTTAGAAACACGACAAAAAGATATTAAATCTTATAATACAGCCAATAATGCAAATAAAGACCTCTTGCTAAATGGTAAGAACCTAACAAATATTGGAGTTTTCAGAAAGTATATCGACTCATATTTAAATCAGCACCCAGCCATTAATAAAGATATGATGATTATGGCACGACAATTAGCACCAACAACACAAGGGATTCCTTTAGAAATATATGCCTTTAGTAATGATAAGCGTTGGGAAAATTATGAATATATCATGTCCGATATTTTCGATCATCTTATTGCGGCTCTTCCTTATTTCAATTTAGAAATTTTTGAATTGCCAAGCAACTCAACTTTTACTCCTCAAAATTCTATCTAATTACCAATTTAGAAGTTTTTTTGTCATTTATCTGAATAAGGTACAAACCTGGTTTTATGCTTTTTAAATTTAATTTCACTTCATTTGAATTATAGTAATCAATATCTAGTATTTTCTCGCCAAGCATGGAATATAACTTAGCGTTATTAATTTGTTTTCCCTTTATAATTAAATTTTTAGATGATTTAAGTGGATTAGGAAAAAATTTGAATCTGTTGTCTAAATTTTCATCAGTGACAGATAGTGCAGAACCTAAGTTTTCAGATAAAGCAATAACCAAAGATGTTCCTTTATCAAAGTTAAGTGTGTTTCCTGCTGCATCTACTTGATTTGCAATATTCCCAGCATTTGGATGCTGAATAGACAGAAATAGATATTTATAATCTGGAGTAAAAGTAATCCCTGTTGGTTCAGAACCTATTGGGGTACTGCCAAATATTTCAACATCTGGACTAGCTTGTGTGTGTCCGTTTTTAACAACCCAAATATAGCCTTTACCACTATCTTGTAATACCCATAAATTCCCGTCACCATCAAACGCGAGGTTATCATTTCCATTACCCCAAGCAACAGATGTTGTACTAGACCCATCATTTATATCGTAACTAGCTCCTCCTCCAACAAATGTTTCCATAGTTACAGTAGATGCCGTTGTTTCTAAAACATCTGAATCAGAAAATCTATATACAGTTCCTTCTCCTTTTACGGCAAAGTATACCATACCATCTGGTCCTATTTCTACATCTTCAATACCATTAAATACGGTTGCATCATGGTCACCTGGACCACTTTGAGTTAATGTTGAGTTTTGTTCAGATTGAGTAGAATTATCTAGAAGAACCCAACTACCAACGCCATTTTTTAACCCTTTAAATACATAAAGATTTCCACTACTTAAGTTTTGAGCTGAATTTGCTACAAATTTGTACAAGTAACCTGGATTAGAATCTGCACCTTGATAAACGGTTCTATCATTTGAATGTATCGTTACATTTTCATGAGCAAAACTTCCCATAGCATAATGTTTCCCTACAACTGTTTTAGTTGCAGGATTGATTTCAACATTCCAGCCTAAATCGTTATAGCCATCAGGAACAAGTATATCTCCAACAACACCTTCTTCACAAGAAATTACATTTCCCCATGACGTTACAGTTCCAGAACAATTGGCAGCTGTACCACCAACTCCAGAGAAATCTAGATCTTCAGATGCTGTGCTTTCCCATAATTCAGTTGTGGCATTAAAGTTAATATCAAAAACCATAACACCTCCTCCTCCATCGGTAAGTGCACTTCCTTCTGAATTTATGCTTAAATAACCATTAGTACTACTGTTTGCTATTGGTACGTAAGCAGTAAAATCTGGTTTGGGCTTAAAAATTCCTCCCTCGCTTAATGCATCTCCTACTTCTGCAATTTTTTGAAAAGAATGGCTTGATGTTATTACAAATGATGCAGATTGAGCAACTGTTGGGTCAATTGAAGTAAAGTCGCCAATGTTTTGAGATTGAAATATATAGGTGTTAAAAAAGAAAAGGGACAGTATTGTAATTTTTAATAGTTTCATTATTTCTATTTTTAAAATTAATACTGAAAAAGTTATCCATAAAAAAATGGATTTAGCATAAAGTTACTAAATCCATTTTAAAAATCACTTATATAAGTTACTGTTTTTTAGATATTTGAGGCTAACCAATCCCCTACTTCTTTTGTTCCATAAGATTTCCCACCATCTGCCAGGTCTTCAGTAACAATACCTTCGGCTAAGGCTTTGTTAACGGCATCTCTAATTGCTTTACCTTCTTCGGGTAGATTAAAAGCTGTTTCAAACATCATTGCTGCTGATAAAATAGTTGCCATTGGATTTGCTATGTTTAGCCCTGTAGCTTGGGGATACGACCCGTGAATAGGCTCAAATAAAGCAATATCTGCTCCCATTGAAGCAGAAGGCATCAATCCCATAGACCCAGAAATAACTGAAGCTTCATCAGTTAAAATATCTCCAAATAAATTTTCTGTAATTAGCACATCATATGCATTAGGCCATTGAACTAAACGCATAGCAACAGCATCAACAAATTCATAACTAACTTCAACTTCTGGATAATCCTTTTCCATAGCCTGTACAGTTTCTCTCCATAAACGTGATGTTTCCAAAACATTTGCTTTGTCAACACAACATAATTTTTTAGAACGTGTCATCGCTAATTCAAAACCTTTTTTAGCTAAACGTTGTACTTCTGCTCTAGTATAAACGCAATTATCATAAGCCGTTTCACCATCATCTCTTCTTCCTTTTTCTCCAAAATAAATACCTCCAGTTAACTCACGTAAAAAAACCAAATCTGTACCTTCAATACGCTCTTGCTTTAAAGGAGATTTATCTAATAAAGAAGGAAATGTAAAAGTTGGTCGTACATTAGCAAACAATCCTAATTTTTTTCGCATTTTTAATAACCCTTGCTCAGGTCTAACTGGAGCAGATGGGTCGTTATCAAATTTTGGATGTCCAATAGCTCCAAATAATACAGCATCTGCATTGACACACACATCGTGAGTTTCATCTGGATAAGGTTCTCCAACTGCATCAATAGCAGCTGCACCAGTTAATGCTGGCTTCCATGTAATTTCGTGTCCAAATTTATTTGCGACAGCATCACTAACCTTAACGGCTTGATCTATAACTTCTGGTCCAATTCCGTCTCCGGCTAAAAGGGCAATATTAAATTTCATCTCTATTTTTAATCTTAATTAATAATAATATTTAGCATTTTCTCGGTGGCTTTAATTGCAGATACTGTTTGATCCGAATCTAATCCTCGAGTTTTAAATTCTTTTTCTGAATTCTTCCAAGTAATAATGGTTTCACATAAAGCATCAGAATGACTACCTGGAGGTATTCTTACCGCGTAATCAATCAATTCTGCAAGGACCATTTTCTTCTTTTTGAACACATTTCTAATAGCATTCATAAAAGCATCAAATTGCCCATCACCTTGGGCGTTTTCCTCAAAAGTCTCATTATTTATGGTAATTGAGACCGTAGTGGATGGCTTTAAGCCCTTAGAATGTGTTAATACATAAGAGTTTACTTTTACTTTCTCTTCATAAGTGCGGTCTAAAACGTCAGAAATAATATATGGCAAATCTTCTTTGGTGACTACCTGCTTTTTATCCCCTAACTTTATAATACGTTGAGTTACTTTTTTTAAATCTTCATCATTAAGTTGAAGGCCTAATTCCTGTAAATTCTTTTGAATATTCGCTTTTCCTGAAGCTTTCCCTAAGGCATATTTTCTGGTTCTTCCGAAACGTTCTGGCAACAAGTCACTGAAGTATAAGTTTTTTTTGTTGTCTCCATCAGCATGTATACCAGCAGTTTGCGTAAATACATTAGCGCCTATTACAGGTTTATTTGCAGGAATCATAATTCCAGAAAAATTCTCAACTAATTTACTTACGGTATATAAAACCTTTTCATTTACACCTATTTCAAGTTCTGGCATAAAATCATTAATTACAGCAATAGTACTCGCCATAGGTGCATTTCCAGCACGCTCTCCCATACCATTAATAGTTAAATGTAAGCCATCAGCACCTGCTCTTAAGGCCTCCATGGCATTAGATACACCCAAATCGTAATCGTTATGCGCATGAAAATCAAAATGCAAATTAGGATACTTAGTCTTTATTTCTAAAACAAACTCATATGATTCAGTTGGCGTTAAAACACCTAAAGTATCTGGTAGCATAATTCGCCTAACATCTTGTGTCGACAAAAATTCTAAAAACTCATAAACATAACCTTTAGAGTTTCGCATGCCATTGCTCCAATCTTCTAAGTAAATATTTGTTTCAATGTCATTCTTTTTTGCAATAGAAATAACATTTTTTATTTCTTTAAAATGTTGATTAGAAGTCTTTTTAAGTTGATGAGTTAAATGATTTAATGAACCTTTAGTTAATAAATTTTGAACCTTTGCTCCTGCTTCAATCATCCAATCAATTGATACTCCATTATCAACAAAAGTCAAAACTTCAACCGCATTTAAATAGTCATTTTCAGCTGCCCATTCAGTAACATCTTTTACTGCTTGAAGTTCACCTTCAGATACTCTAGCAGATGCAATTTCAATACGATCTACCCTTAATTCTTCTAATAAGAGTTTGGCTATAGTTAATTTCTCAGAAGCAGAAAACGACACACTCGAGGTTTGTTCACCATCGCGCAATGTCGTATCCATTATTTCTATTTTTCTTGTACTCATTGTTTAGAAAGGACGAGAATCTGTAAATGTTTCTATCTCACTTTTCATGTTTTGTAAATAATCAATATCATCAAAACCATTTAGCATGTTTCCTTTTTTATAACCATTTATATCAAACGATTCTTGCGTTCCTGATGATAACAAGGTAATTGCTTGAGTTTCTAAGTTAATTTCTAATTCTGTATTTGGATCTGTGTAAATAGCTTCAAAAATTTCTTTAGAAAATTCCGGACTAATTTGTACTGGCAAAACACCAATATTTAAGCAGTTATTTTTAAAAATATCAGCAAAAAAACTTGATACTACACAACGGAAACCATAATCGTAAACTGCCCATGCAGCATGCTCTCTAGAAGACCCAGAACCAAAGTTCATTCCTCCAACTAATATTTTACCACTATAAATAGGATTGTTTAAAATAAAGTCCTCTTTAGGTGTATCATCACTATTATATCTCCAATCGCGAAATAAATTATCCCCAAAACCCTCACGTGTTGTTGCTTTTAAAAAACGTGCAGGTATAATTTGGTCTGTATCTACATTCTCAATTGGTAACGGAACCGCTGTACTCTTTAGTGTTGTAAATTTATCGTATGCCATTATTTTGTGTTTTTTGTTTAATCGTTGATTTGTTTATAAAATTCAATGATTATAATAATTCTCTAGGATCTGTAACCACTCCAGTAACTGCTGCTGCTGCTGCAACTAATGGACTAGCTAATAAAGTTCTTGACCCCGGGCCTTGTCTTCCTTCAAAGTTTCTGTTTGATGTGCTTACTGCATATTTGCCAGCAGGTACTTTATCATCATTCATAGCTAAACACGCAGAACATCCTGGTTCTCTTAAAACAAAACCAGCGTCTTCAAAAATGTCTAACAAGCCTTCTTCTTTAATCTTGGCTTCAACAACATGCGAACCTGGAACTAACCAAGCTGTTACGTTATCTGCCTTTTGTCTTCCTTTAACAATAGATGCAAACGCACGGAAATCTTCAATACGTCCATTGGTACAACTACCAATAAATACATAATCGATTTTTTTTCCAATCATTTGCTCATTTTCTGAATATCCCATGTATGCTAAAGACTTATCGTAAGTCGCTTTACCACCTTCAACAGATTTTGCAGACGGAATGTTTCTAGAAATCCCCATGCCCATACCAGGATTTGTACCATAAGTAATCATTGGTTCAATATCGCTAGCACTAAATGATAATTCCTTATCAAAAACAACATCATCATCTGTTTTTAAAGTTTTCCAGTATTCCATGGCTTTATCCCAATCTGCACCTTTAGGCGTCATGGCACGACCTTTAATATAATCAAATGTTTTCTCGTCTGGAGCAATCATACCTCCTCGAGCACCCATTTCAATAGATAAATTACAAACCGTCATACGTCCTTCCATAGTCATGTTTTCAAAAACATCACCAGCATATTCAACAAAATACCCTGTTGCGCCAGAAGTTGTTAATTGTGAAATAATATATAAACCAACATCTTTAGGAGTAACCCCTTTACTTAATGACCCATTAATGCTAATACGCATTTTTTTAGGCTTAGGTTGCATGATACACTGCGTGGTTAAAACCATTTCAACTTCAGATGTACCAATACCAAAAGCAATAGCACCAAAAGCGCCGTGAGTAGATGTATGTGAATCTCCACAAACAATAGTAGCACCTGGAAGTGTGATTCCGTTTTCAGGACCTACAACATGCACAATTCCATTGTTTTGATGCCCCAATCCCCAATGACTAATGCCGTATTCATTAGCATTGTCTTCTAATGTTTTTAATTGATTCGCAGATAACGGATCCTGAACTGGTAAATGTTGATTAATTGTTGGCGTGTTATGATCGGCTACAGCGAATGTGCGTTCTGGATATAACACACTTAACCCTCTGCTTTTTAAACCAACAAAGGCTACAGGACTTGTAACTTCATGAATCAGATGACGGTCTATAAAAAACACATCTGGACCATCTTCAATATGTCGCACTACATGCGAATCCCATACTTTGTCAAACAATGATTTGCTCATAAATATCTATAATTTAATTTTAATCTTAATGAATAATTATTGGTTAAATACAATTCAACCAAAAAGGGTGACAAATTTAAGAAAACTGCCTTTTTATTGCAGATATTTTAATGTCTAAGATAGATTCCTAATAAATTTTTATAAAATCATTAATGGATATACTATTTATTGAATTTTATGCAATAGAATATTGAAATCGCTTATAATTTTAAAATAAGAGCGTTTTAAAATAATTGCTGTTGATCACTTTCATTAGGAACTACAAGTGAATAGCCTAATTCTGAATTAATTTTTTTAATGAAGTATGCCGATAATAATGGAGATTCTTTTTCGATGTTTTGATGAATAAAAAAATCTATTTCTTTTATACCTTGCTCCTTCCACGATTTTAATCTCATAACCCAATCATCGAGCCTGGAATAATCACTAGGATGGTTTGCCCCAACATAACGAACAAACGCGGTAGCATTTGTTAAACGCATGTGCATTAAATCTCGCCTGCCAGCTGTGTCTACAATAACATTAGACATATTATTGGCTTCCAGAAGCTGGTATAAATCTTTAGATACAGCTTCATCATTATACCAATTGGTATGCCTGAATTCAATAGCTAACGGAATTTCTTTTGGCCAACTTTCAACAAAATTCACTACCCTGTCAAAATCTTTTGGAGCAAAATTACTATGCATTTGTAAAAAAACTGTTCCCAATTTTTCTTTTAAGTTAGAAGCATTATACAGATAATTTTCAACAACTTCATTAGTCTCATTTAAGCGTTTCCAATGGCTAATCTCTTGATTTAACTTAGGGAAGAATTTAAAACCATTAGGCGTCTTATCATACCATGTTGCAAACTGTTCTGCCGGGAAAATTCTGTAAAATGTTGCATTCAATTCTATGGAGTTAAATTGGGTTGAGTAATAACCTAATTCGTCTTTAGTACCTCTTGGATAAAATCCTTTTAGGTCTGCCCTATTCCATTTAGCACAGCCTATGTAAATTTCAGGCACATTATCGTCCTTGACTTTATTTAAAACACGTTTTGTATCTGAATGATCTTTAGGTAATATAAAGTCTATATCTTGAGGATTATCTACACTTCCAAATTTCATTATAAATGTTTTGAGATAAATATAGAAAAATCTTTAATGTTAATAACCTCGTTGATAATTAATAGTTGCCAAATTTTTACAAGCTTTAATAATCTATATTTTTATTAAAACTCAAATCCATGAACTCAAGACAATTCAACTTAAAAAGTATTCGTCCAGAAATTTCTGCTACTACTATTAACGATAATATGAGTGCAGATGAACGTTTTCAAAATTTAGTGCTGCGCCCAGTTATTAAACTACAAAACGAGTTACTCATTGAAGTTTTTAAAAACTATGTAGTTAAGCATAAATCTGTTTTTTACGATTTATCGCTAGAAAAACGTTTGGATTATATTGAAAATGCGATTCAAAAAGACATGAAGTTTCGAAACTCAATTAAAGGAATGATTATTGGGCTTTTTACCGTTGAAGAATATTTAATATACATTGAAAACTCTTCAGCATTAAATAAACGGATGATGAATATTGCAAAAGAACGATTGCTTAGCAATATTCAACTTTTTGAAAGGCCAGAATTGTTGACTGCAGTTTAGTCGATTAAAGAAACCCCATTCAAATCAGTAGTTAAAACATCGCTCATATAATCAAAATATGGCCGAATAGCTTTAAACGCTGTGCTTACGTCATTTAAAAAATTTGCATCTAAAACCTCTTTGTCTGTATATTTTTTAACAAAAATGTATTGTTTTTTTCTAATTAAATCGATGGCTTTATGCTCTTTACTAAAGCCTTTTGGAGCAGTTTTAACTTCATCTCCAACAAAATCTCCCCAAACGTTTTTAAATTTTTTGTTATTAATAATATCACGAATATCGCTGTCATCCATTTCAAATTCCTTTCTAATCCGCAATAAATCTTCTTTTACAGGTTCCCAAAAACCAGTAGCAATAAAACTCTCATTATTAGGCTGTAGATGCAAATAATACCCACCTCTTAACTTGGGTTTTGTTCTATGTAAAGAACCTCCAAAATGCGTTTTGTATGGCAGTTTGTTTTTAGAAAAACGCACATCTCTATATATTCTAAACATTTTTAGTTTATCAATATCATCATGTTTGTTTAAATCTTCTAAAACCGAATTGTAAACTTTTTTAACTTCAGCTTCAATAGCTTTAAACTCTGGTTTGTTTTCATTAAACCAATCACGATTATTATTTTTTTCTAGCTTTTTAAAGAAGTCTAAGGCACTTTTTGGTACAGTAATACTCATAAAATTTAATTTTTTCTCAAGTTACAAAAGCTTATGAATTATTCAAATTCAATTTTGTTAAGAATTAAGCCTGAAGCTGGAGCAATGTAATCCATTTTTATAGTACTGTCTGCCAGCAAGCTTCTTTTTATATACTCTGTAGTTAATTTGCCTTTACCTAAGTCTATTAATGCCCCCATCATTAATCTAATTTGGTTTCGCATAAAACCTTTACCTCTTACCCGTAATAAATATGTTTTCTTTGGAAAGTAATTGGCGTTGTAAATGGTGTTTTCTACCAACTCACAAGTCAATATTTCGCGTGTATATATGCCATTATTGGTAGCTTTGTAGCAATACGATTTAAAATAATGTTCGCCTTCAAACAATTTTGCGCCCTGTTTCATTTTAACAATATCCAAATCATCTAAAATAGTTGTCATTATAGGAGCGCAAAACGGATGACACTTTTCACCAAAAGCAAATAAATACAAATACTCTTTAATTTTTGAATGTTGAATAATATTGAATTTTTCATCAACTTCTCTAATACTTAAAGCCCGAATATCTTGCGGCAAGTTATAATTGAATAATTCAAGAAAAGCTGTCTCATCAACAATTGGCTCAAATAAAAAAAGCTCAAAAGCGGCACATTCTGCAGATACCATAGCATCAGTTCTCCCAGAGCTTAAACTTTTAAAGCGTTTCCCTTCTAAGATAAAATTCAAGGTTCTGTCTACCATTAAATGTAATGTTTTTACATCTGGTTGCTTTTGCCAACCATGAAAACGATATCCTAAATATTGAACGGTAATGACGTAGAAATATTTCTTCATTATTCTGCTTTACAGAAGCGAAAAGTACAGCCTTTTATTAATTGTGACAAAAAATATAATAAAAAATATAATTAAATTCATGAAAAAATGGTGCTTGCATGAGCAAACACCATTCGCTATAGATGAGACTTATTTTATTTGATTAGGTGACTAACTCTAATCGTTATTTCCGCTCTCCTATTTAATGTTTTGCCAATGTTTGTATTGTTGCTGGACACTGGTCGTGTTTCACCATAACTATTGACACTTATATTGCTACTAGATAATTGTTTAGAAACTAAATATTGCTTTACATTTTCAGCTCTATCATGAGATAAGTTGCTATTAAATTGATTACCACCTGCATTGTCGGTATGAGCATCTATTTGTATCTTATATTGTTTTCCTTTTTTAGAAATATTCACTATTTCGTTTAAAATAGATTTGGCTTCTGTGCCTAAGGCGCTACTATTTGAATTAAAGTATATTACTTTGCTAGTAATAGTATTAGTAATAGTCTGTGTAGGTTTATTTGTAGTTTGTGTTGTTTGTATTTCTTTTTGTGGACAACCTGAACCTGGACTTTTTGTGTTAGGGCATTTATCTATACTATCTGGTACACCATCACCATCAGTATCTGGGCAGCCGGCAAATATTTTTTTCCCATAAACTTTTGGGCAAAGGTCATAGGCATCAATTATACCATCGCCATCTGTGTCCAAGGCATCATTTTCAGAAGTTTCTTCTTTTTCTCTTTTACCAAGATTAAAAGTTACTCCCAAACTATGTTGCCAGTGTTTGGTTAAATAATCTTTAAAAGCATGCTTATAAGTGGTTTGCAGGTTTAATCCAAATTGGTCTGTAATATCATATTTTACACCAATGGCTCCGTTAACAGTTCCTGCACCTACTAAATTATCTATCCCTTTATTATTAGAAAATGTGTTGTATAACCCTTCTTCTATCCAAGTATAGCCACCACCAATTGCAATAAAAGGTTTTAACTTAGTGTCTTTTAAAACTTTGAAGCTTACCATGGCATCTAATCCATAATACTTTAAATTATCTACTAGAATGCTTTCATCGGCTTTTCCAAAATCTCCCCATTTGCTAATTTCATTTACAGATCCTTTAGCCGTTAAAGAAAGTCTACTTGTTAAATTTCTGGTTACAGCAATATAGGCTCCGAAATTCCAATGATCGTTTAGATTAAAAAATTCATCAAAATAGTCACCATGTGGTGCATTTTCGCCAATTGGGTACACATCAACGGCATTAGCACCAATTTCTATGGCCCAAGGGTTAATTTCGTTTTGTGAAGAAAGTAATTGAATATTTAGCCCTAAAAATAGTGCAATTAAAAGTTTGTAATGATATTTCATAAGTTTTACTGTTTATAATTAAGCAGCAAAGGAATGTATATATCTATGTAATTCAATTTACAATGTAATAAGTGATTTCATATGCTAATAACTGATGGTTTTTAGTAATAAGTGCATATTTAGACTGTATGATTTCTATGAAACTGCTAGGGCATTTTTGCAACCTTTTATTAATTGTGACAAAAAATTTATACATTGTAATCAATTATTAACTAACTAAAAACAAATTATTATGACAAATTCTTCTACAAAGCCACCTGTTTGGTTTTGGATTGTGAGTGTATTAGCCTTAATTTGGAATGGTATGGGTGTTATGGCATATTTAGCAAGAGCATATGCTACAGATGAAATGATTGCCGCATTACCCGAAGAACAACAAGCAGAGTTTCTTGTAGAGTATCCTACTTGGTATACAGCTGCTTTTGCAATTGCAGTTTTTGCTGGTGCTTTAGGGTGTGTTTCTTTACTTTTAAGAAAAAAAATAGCATATGTTTTATTTTTACTTTCTGGGCTAAGTGCAATTATTCAACACACATATTTATTCATGAATGTTGATATGCCTAGCATGGTAATGCCAGTAATGGTTATTGTTGTTTGCTTATTTCTAATTTGGTTTTCTAAAAACTCTATTAGTAAAGGGTGGATTTCATAAAGTATTTCAATCAACCAGTTTTCAGGAGGTATTATTTCTAACCAGATTAATACCTCTTTTTATTTATGTCTATTTTTTAATTCTGTTTCAATGTCTTTTAATGTAAAACCTTTGGCTTGTAATAACATTAGATAATGAAACAATAAATCTGCCGATTCATATAAAAACAATTCATCATTATTATCCATAGCTTCAATAACTGTTTCAACAGCCTCCTCTCCTACTTTTTGAGCTACTTTATTAATGCCTTTAGAGAATAGACTTGCAACATAAGATTTGTTAGTGTCTTTGTTTGCAATGCGTTCCGTAATAACATCTTCAAGAGTTGAAAAGAACCCATATGATGGCTTATTCTCTTCTCCCCAACAATTATCAGTTCCTTTATGACATGTAGGCCCAACAGGATTAACTTGAATTAAAAGTGAATCATTATCACAATCATTTTTTATATCGACCAAATTTAAAAAGTTACCACTTTCTTCACCCTTTGTCCATAAACGTTGCTTACTTCTGCTAAAAAAAGTTACCTGCTTCGTTTTCAAGGTTTTTTGGTAAGCGTCTTCATTCATATATCCAAGCATCAACACATTTTTTGTTGTTGCATCTTGAATGATTGCGGGGATTAATCCGTTTGAATCGTATTTAACAGTCATAACTTATTCTTTATGAGATACTGAAACAAGTTCAGTATGACGATTAAAGTCGTACTTCTATATTATTATTCTTTAATTCTTTTTTTAATTCAGAAATTGGAATTTCACCAAAATGAAACACACTAGCAGCTAATGCAGCATCAGCTTTTCCTTTTTTAAAAGTATCAACAAAATGTTGAATATCTCCAGCTCCACCAGAAGCAATTATTGGAATGTTTAGTGCTGAAGATAATTTAGCTAAGGCCTTATTTGCGAAACCATTTTTGGTTCCGTCATGATTCATAGACGTAAATAAAATTTCACCAGCACCTCGTTCTTCCACTTCTTTTGCCCATTCAAACAAATCAATATCTGTTGGAATACTTCCACCTGCTAAATGTACCTTCCACTGCTCTTCTATTTGTTTTGCATCAATAGCAACTACAATACATTGGCTACCAAATTTATTTGACAATTCATTAATCAATTCTGGTCGCTTTACTGCCGACGAATTAATAGATACCTTATCGGCTCCACATTGAAGCAAGTCATTTACATGTTCAATAGAAGATATTCCTCCTCCAACGGTAAATGGTATGTTTACTTGCTCCGCTACATGCTCAACCATTTCTAAAGTTGTTGCTCTACCTTCTAAGGTGGCAGAAATGTCTAAAAAAACAAGTTCATCAGCGCCGACATCTGCGTATTGCTTTGCGAGCTCCACTGGATCTCCAGCATCACGTAAATCAACGAAATTGACACCTTTAACAGTACGTCCGTTTTTAATATCTAAACAAGGTATTATTCTTTTTGTCAACATAATTTACATATACCTTTCTAATTCTTTTAAACTGATTCTATTTTCGTAAATAGCTTTTCCTATAATAACACCCTCGCAACCCAATTCTATTAATTTAGGAAGTTCATCAATCTTTGAAATTCCTCCAGAAGCAATCAGTTTTATGGATTGCCCGCTACTACTATTTGTGCATTCTGAAATTATATCTCTGTACAAATCAAAAGAAGGCCCTTCAAGCATACCGTCTTTTGAAATATCTGTACAAATTACATATTGAATACTCTTTTTTTGATAGGATTTAATAAACGGAATAACATCTTCTTTACTTTGTTCCATCCAACCGCTTATAGATACTTTTCCTTTATCACTATCTGCCCCTAAAATAATTTTTGTTGGGCCATATTTTGAAACCCAGCCTTCAAAAGTTTCTGGATCTTTTACAGCAATACTACCACCAGTAATTTGCCTTGCGCCAGAATTGAAAGCAATATGTAAATCTTCATTGGTTTTCAATCCTCCGCCAAAATCAATTTTCAAATTTGTTTTAGAAGCTATTTGATCTAAAACTTTGTAGTTTACTATATGTTTAGCTTTTGCTCCATCTAAATCTACTAGATGCAAATATTCAATTCCTGAAGCTTCAAACATTTTTGCAACTTCTAGAGGATTTTCATTATATACTTTCTTTGTGTCGTAATCACCTTTTGTTAAACGTACACATTTCCCTTCAATAATATCAATGGCAGGTATAATTCTCATGTCTTTAGTTTCGTCAAACTGAGCTTGTTTCAGTTTCTCTTTATTGTATTCATTTTATGTGATTCTGAAATAAATTCAGAACGACGTTAAATTTCTAAAAAATTCTGCAATATTCTTTCTCCTGCTAAGCTACTCTTTTCTGGATGGAATTGAACACCATAAAAATTTTTATGCTGCAGCGCCGATGCGTAATTGATACCGTAATCGGTTGCTGCAATGGTTTCTTCACAATGCTCTGCATAATAGCTATGTATTAAATACATATATTCATTTTCTTTAATACCAGAAAATAAATCAGATTTCAAATCTTTAATAACATTCCATCCCATTTGCGGTACTTTCAAATCATTGGAAAAACGTTTTACATCCGTTTGAAAAATACCTAACCCTTTTGTATTACCCTCTTCGGTAGACTTGCACAACAATTGCATGCCTAAACAAATCCCTAAAACGGGTTGTTTTAAAGTAGGAATAAGCTTATCTAAACCACTTTCGTCTAACATTTTCATTGCAGAACTTGCTTCACCAACTCCAGGGAATATAATTTTATCAGCAGCCATAATTTCTTCTGGACTATCTGACAAAACTGCATCTACACCCAACCGTTTAAAAGCAAACTGGATGCTTTTTATATTCCCGGCTCCATAATTTATAATGACTAATTTCATTAAAGCATTCCTTTTGTTGATGGTAAAATCATTTTTTCAATATCACGCTTTACAGCCATTTTAATTGCTTTTGCAAAGACTTTAAAAATAGCTTCAATTTTATGATGCTCGTTAGTACCTTCAGCTTTTATATTTAAATTGCATTTAGCTCCGTCTGTAAACGATTTAAAGAAATGATAAAACATTTCGGTTGGCATTTTACCAATCATTTCACGTTTAAAATCTGCTTCCCAAACCAGCCAATTTCTACCGCCAAAATCAATTGCTGCTTGAGCAAAACAGTCATCCATTGGTAAGCAAAACCCATAGCGTTCAATCCCTAGTTTATTTCCTAAAGTTTTATTAAATAATTCTCCTAGAGCAATGGCTGTATCTTCTATGGTATGATGTTCATCAACCTCTAAATCACCATCAACTTTAATATTTAAATCTAATTGCCCGTGACGTGCAATCTGGTCTAGCATATGATCAAAAAAAGCAAGCCCGGTATCTATCTTGCTTATTCCGGTTCCATCAAGGTTTAATTGAATAGCAATTTTTGTTTCATTTGTATTCCTTATAACACCACCAGAACGATCATCTGCTTTTAAAAAGGAATAAATCTTTTCCCAATCATTACTTTCTAAAGCAATAAAAGTGTTTAGTTCTTCTCGTTTTACAGTGATTTCATCTGTCCCTAAATGAGTCTCATCGTTTATATATATGCCCTTTGCTCCTAGGTTTTTTGCTAATTCTACATCAGTTAATCGATCTCCTATCACGAATGAATTTTCCAAATCATATTCATTAGAAAAAAACTTGGTAAGCAAACCAGTGTTGGGTTTACGCGTGGGAGCGTTATCTATTGCATAGGTTTCATCTATATAGATTTCTTTAAACTCGATACCTTCATTCTTGAAAGTGTCTATTATAAAGTTATGAATAGGCCAAAATTTTTCTGAAGGATTATCAGAAGTTCCTAAACCATCTTGATTGGTTACCATAATTATTTCATAATCTAACTCCTTACTTATCTTTCCTAAATATTGAAATACTTTTGGGTAGAATATTAATTTCTCGAATGCATCAACTTGTTCATCAGCCGGTTCTTTAATTAATGTTCCATCTCTATCTATAAATAATACTTTCTTCATTATTTTAATGATTTTAGTGTCATTATTAAATTTTCATTTTCCACAAATGTTCCAATTGTAATTCTTATGCAATTATCACAAAGTGTTTGATTAGTTCGGTTTCTAATCACAATTCCATTTTTTATGAGCTGATTGTATCTTAAATTAGCATCATCTACTTTAACAAGCAGAAAATTAGCGTCTGAAGGATATATTTTTTTAATAAAATTGATAGTTAGCAACTCTTGCTTTAATTGATTTCTATCTGAAATAATTCTTTTAATTTCTCCTTGGATACTTTCAATATCTGATAACCTTTCAATTGCCCTTTGTTGTGTTAATTCATTCACATTATAAGGCGGTTTGATAGTGTTTAAAACAGAAATAATTTCCTCTGAAGCATAACATATTCCTAACCTAATTCCTGCCATTCCATAAGCCTTTGAAAGTGTTTGAGTGATAATTAAATTTGAAAACTCGTTTAATTTACTCGTCCAACTTTTTTCTTTTGAAAAATCAATATATGCTTCGTCTATTACAACAATACCATTAAATTTTTTAAGTAAGCGTTCAATATATTCTGGATTAAAACTATTTCCTGTTGGATTGTTGGGGGAACATAAAAATAACAACTTAGTATTGCTAGTAGCTTCCTTTAAAATTTCATCAACTTTTGGTTGAAAATTTTCATCTAACTGCACTTCTTTAATTTGAATTGCATTAATGTTTGCCAAAACGCTGTACATACCATAAGTTGGTGGCAATGAGATAATATTATCTTGATTGGGTTCACAAAAGGCTCTAAATATCAAATCTAACACTTCATCACTTCCATTTCCCAGAAGTATGTTTTTAACTGGAATCTCTTTTATTTTTGAAAGCAGAGATTTTAATTCTCCTTGTTGTGGATCTGGATAACGATTTACTCCATTTTCAAAAGGATTCTCATTCGCATCTAAAAACACCATATCACCGCTATTGCCTTGAAATTCATCTCTTGCCGATGAATATGGCTTTAGTGCTTTTATAGTTGGTCTTATTAAGTCTTGAATATTCATTATTTCAAATCTTTTAATCGAATACTTACAGCATTTTTATGTGCTTGCAACCCTTCTGCTTCTGCCATTAACTCAATGGTTTTGCCAATATTTAGCAGCCCATTTTTTGATATTTTTTGAAAGGTCATATTCTTTAAAAAGCTATCTAAATTAACACCAGAATATGCTTTTGTAAATCCATTTGTTGGCAATGTATGATTAGTTCCTGAGGCATAATCGCCAGCACTCTCTGGAGTATAATCTCCTATAAAAACAGAACCAGCATTTAAAACACCATTCACATAAAAACCTTCATTTTTAGTACAAATAATAAAATGTTCAGGACCATATTCGTTAATCAATTGTAGTGCTAGGTTATCGTTTTTAATATAAATCAATTTAGAATTTTCAATAGCTTTTTCTGCAATCGCTTTACGCGGAAGGCTTTTAATTTGCACTTCTATTTCTTCTGAAACTTTACTAATTAAGGCTTTAGATGTAGTCACCAAAATAACTTGACTATCTTTACCATGTTCTGCTTGACTTAATAAATCTGAAGCTATGTAGGATGCATTAGCTGTCTCATCTGCAACTACTAACAATTCACTTGGTCCTGCTGGCATATCTATGGCAACACCATATTTTGTTGCTAACTGTTTTGCCACGGTTACAAATTGATTTCCTGGTCCGAAAATTTTATAAACTTGTGGAATAGCTTCTGTTCCAAAAGTTAATCCTGCAATGGCTTGAATACCTCCAACTTTGATGATTTTTGTAACGCCACAGAGTTGAGCTGCAAACAAAATTTCTGGAGCAAGGTTCCCTGCAGCGTTTGGTGGCGAACACAAAACAATCTCATTGCATCCAGCAATTTGAGCTGGTATCGCAAGCATTAAAACTGTTGAGAACAATGGTGCTGTACCTCCTGGAATATACAATCCTATTTTCTGGATTGGTCTTTTTTCCTGCCAGCATTGTACTCCTATAGTTGTCTCAACATCAATCTTCGTTGTTTTTTGTGCCGCATGAAATACCTCTATATTTTGTTTTGCTTTTCTTATTGCTTTTTGGAGCTCAACTGGCACTTTAGAAATTGCTTCATCAATCTCCTTCTTACTAACGATAATTGATTCTAAGCTTACACCATCAAACTTTTGTGTGTACTTATTAATGGCTTTATCTCCATTTTGATTTACATCATCAAAAACTTGGTTAACTATGGCTTCGATATCATTTACAGTTTGCGTTGGTCGTTTTAAGATTTTTGACCATTCACTTTTATTAGGATTGTCTATTATCTGCATAGTCGTGAATATTAAAGCACCATTTTTTCAATTGGACAAACCAAAATACCTTGTGCACCGTTATCTTTTAATTCATCAATCACTTCCCAGAATTCATTTTTATTAATTACTGAATGTACCGAGCTCCAACCCTCTTCTGCTAATGGTAATACTGTTGGACTCTTCATTCCTGGCAACACATTTATAATGTCGTCAATTTTATCATTAGGTGCATTTAATAAAATATACTTTGAGTTTCTTCCTTTTAAAACCGATTGAATTCTAAATTGAATCTTATTAAGAATCTCTTGTTTTTCATCACTTAAAATTGGTGAAACTGCTAAAACTGCTTCCGATTTTAAAATAACTTCGGCTTCTTTTAAATTATTTTTAAACAATGTACTACCACTTGAAACTATATCACAAATAGCATCTGCTAATCCAATATTAGGCGCGATTTCAACAGAACCATTAATAATGTGCAGATTTGCATTCACCCCATTTTCATCAAGATACATTTGCACTGTATTTGGATAAGAAGTAGCAATACGTTTACCTTCCAAGTCTTTTATGCTTGTATATTTATTAGCTTTTGGTACTGCAATACAAACTCTACATGTAGAAAATCCTAATTTTTCTGCAACTCTGATATTGTTGCCTTTTTCAATTAAAACATTTTCTCCAATAATGGCTGCGTCTACAACCCCATCTTTAAGATACTGAGGGATATCTCCATTTCTTAAATAAAAAACTTCTACTGGAAAGTTTCTAGCTGATGCCTTTAATTGGTCTTTTCCGTTATCAATAGAAATCCCAATATCTTTTAAAATTTTCATCGAGTCTTCGTTTAAACGTCCCGATTTCTGTACTGCAATTCTTAATTTACTCATTATTTGTTTTTATGAGTTTGAAACAATCAAATTAGGCTTAAAATTAAAAAACCCGCTTGATTGTCTCAAACGGGTTTAAAAATATTTTGATTTTATTCAATACACTTTCAGTTCGCTTGAGAGCAAATATGAAAATGATGATGTAATTGAATAAAAGCCATGTCTTTGTTTTTACTTATGCAAATATCTATAATTAAAATTTATAATTCTAAATAATGAAAACAAAATTTATAATTATTGAGTATTCTATATTTTTAATTATAAATCATTATTCAATCTTTAAAATAATTATATAAAAACTGAATTATTTAATTTATTACCTTATTGATTTCCTAAAATAATTGGCATTCCACTATCTCCAGAGCCAATAACAATTACTTTGCTATTTGGAGACTCTGAAAGCTTAACTGTAGCTTCTATCCCTTTGTCTTGAAGAATCTTATCTGTTAATGATGCACTTAGAATTCTATTTGATTCTGCTTTACCTTTTGCTTCAATAATTACTTTCTCAGCTTCTTTTGCAGCAGTTACTAATCTAAACTCGTATTCTAAAGATTCTTGTTCTTGTTTTAATTTACGTTCTATAGCATCTTTAATTGTTGGAGGTAAAGTTACATCTCTTACTAACACTTCATTTAATTGAACATATTGTTTATCAAGTATTTTCTTGGTTTCTTCAAAAATTTCAACTTGAATGGCGTCACGTTTAGTTGAATACAAATCGTCTGGCGTATAACGTCCAATAACACTTCTTGCTGCGCTACGAATTGCAGGCTGAATAACGCGCTGTAAATACCCTTGACCAAGAGACTGGTGCAAATTACCTAATTCATTATAAACAGGCTCATACCATGCCGAGGCATCAATTTGAATCTCTAATCCGTTTGAAGACAACACTTTCATTTTTTCAAAAAGCTCTTGTTGACGCACTTCATAAACAAAAACTTTGTTCCATGGTGCAACAATATGAAACCCTTCTCCCATTGGTGGTTCGTCAACAACAACACCTTCTCCGAAGGTCTTAAATAATACGCCTGCTTCACCAGAATCTATAGTTACTGCTGATTTTGATAATAATATCACTAATACAATTGCAACAACTATAAAAGGTAATGCAATTTTTGGTAATTTTTCCATTCTATTTTTATTTAAATTAATCCGTTATATTTTCTTAAAAACCACTCGCTTGCCAAACTTAATGCTATTAATACAAGCAAGTATTTCCAGTCAATCAAAGGTATGGTATTTTTATTGCTTTTTTGTATAGTAGCATAATGATTATCGTTAACTAAGCCACTTATTAAACTATCTGTCTCATCAATAAAGTAGCTTTCACCACCACTGTTAGTAGCCAATTGTCTTAACTTTGTTACATTGGCATTTAAAAATTGTTGCTCAACATCATATTCTAAAATTTGAAAAGTACCAGACTTTGAAATATTTTCGTTAGTAGCTCTAACTGTAAAGTTGTATTCTGAAGAAGGCAAGTTGCTTAAATCGACTTGATAATTATTGCTTTTTAAAATGAGTGGAAACACTTTCTCTTCATTAGTGACTTTGTCTTTAACTATAATATTTAGAGTTTCCCTAGTATCAAACACATAGTTTTTATCGAAAAATTGAGCTTTAATTATTACGTTAGTATTTCCATTATAAAACGATTCATACTCAACGTTTAACCTGTTTCTACGTTTATTTGAAGCTAAATATTGAACAAGTTTCCCTATAAAATTGTCAAACGCATTAAACGATTTTGTGTTTATAAAGCTTTGCGCACGCCATTGCCATATATTTTCTCCAAACAAAATAGCTTCCCTTCTATTGTTTGCTTCATTTGTTGCTAGAAGCAACTGACTTGTTGAAACGTTTCCTAGTTTTTTATTTAAAATAGCTTCAAAAGGGACTGAAAAATTGACTGCTCCAAAATTTGATTTTAGAGGCGGAAATGATTCAAAATCTAAATCATCTATAATAAAAGGTGAATAATTTAAATTTAATTCTGCTTGATAAGCTTCAGTTTGGTTTGTTATTTCGTGAGTAAAGTTTTGATTTATTCTATTTATAAAACTTAAATCGGTTTTGGTTCCAATAATTATAAATCTATTCTTGTTTTCTTTGTTAAGTGTATCAAATAAATTATTAAATTTACTGTTTGGCTGATTAATTATAATCAATTGAAAATCATTTATTTGACTAATAATTTTATTTGGATTTATGAGCGTAACTGATCGTTGTTCATTGCTTTCAATACTCTTTTTTAAAGCGCCTAAATCTGGGTGAGGAAAATCGGTAACAATAGCAATTTTTGTTTTTTGGTCTATAACTTCAACTGCAAAGTTTTTAGAATTATTAATAATGTTTTTCTCGTTTTCGACGGGTAGTATTGTTGCTTTTAAACTACTAACACCAACTCTACTTGCAGGTAAAGCAAAGTTCATAGTTTTAGAATTTTTATTTTTTGTGAAATTTACTGCTTCAGAATATACCGTGGTATTTCCGCTAGTAACCACAAACCTAGAATTTATGTTGTTATTACCATTATAGGTGATTATTGCTTCAATGGGAAAACGATTTTTTAAATAGGCATATTTATTGACATTTAGTTGTTTAATTTTTAAATCGGTATGCGTTATTGTATCACCTAAAATTACTGGGTAAATTGGATTTTTATATTTAGAAGTTATAAATTCATAATCATTGCCATAGGTTTGATTTCCATCAGAAATAAGAATAGTAGCAGTATTTGTGTCTTTATAAATTTGCGCTAATTGATTAAACGCGTTTGATATATTTGTTTGTTTTTCAGAAAACTGAATAGAATCTGATAGTCTTAACTGTTCTCCAAAAATATATTTTGAGATATTAAATTTACTGTTTAACTCATCATTCTGTGATAATTTATCTAGAATGTTTAAAACATTCTCATTTTGATTTAGGTGCTTTATAGAGCTTGAATTGTCTATTGCAAGAACTAAATTTGGCTTTTCAGTTGATAAAGTTACATGCTCAAATTTTGGATTAATGAGTAAAAGAAAAACTGAAAACAATGTAATAAACCTTAAAAAAGAAAAAAGCATGTTCAATTTAGACATGCTCTTCTTTTTATAAAAATACTGAAAAAGCGCTAATAAAAGCGCTATAATTCCAGCAAGTATAATATATAATAAGGTTTGTGTCTCCAATTACTGTTTTACATTTATAAGCTCTAAAGAATTGAAAAAATATTTTGAATTTAAATTATCATCATTCTCTTTTACGCAAATAACTTGAGCCGAATACAAACTAGTGCCGACTAAAATAGTTTTCATTCTAATTATATACTGGCCTCCTCCTGATTCCAGTTCTATCTTTGCGTCTCTACCGTTAAAGCCATTAAAAACTATTTCAGATTTAGATACTAGTGAGCCTTTTACATTAGTAACTGCACCACTAACAGCATTGTCTAAAACGGTATTTCTTCTTTCTAAAGTCTTTAGCCCTTCCGGAAAGAAGGAATCGGGATATTTAGTAAAGAATGTCATATAAACTATATTATCATCATTATTTGATTGCAAAGTATAAGTATACATTTTTACATTCCCTTTTACAGTAGGAACATCTGTAGATCCTTTTTCAGGGCTTGAAGGAAACTCAATAACATATGCATGAACAGTATCTTTTACTTTAACCCAATCATGGTTTTGAGCTATTAAAGCAGAGAAATTAAAAATAAAAAACAACAAAAAAACTAGCTTCTTCATAATGCTTATGTTAACATTCCACCATCAACATTTAATGTTTGTCCCGTTACATAAGCACTCATGTCGCTAGCTAAAAACACACAAACATTAGCAATATCATCTGGAGTTCCACCACGTTTTAAAGGAATTGCTGCTCTCCATCCTTTTACAACTTCTTCGTCTAATTTAGCAGTCATTTCAGTTTCAATAAATCCAGGGGCAACTACATTGCTTCTAATATTTCTTGAACCCAACTCTAAAGCTACAGATTTTGAAAAGCCAATAATTCCAGCTTTTGATGCTGCATAGTTTGTTTGTCCTGCATTTCCTTTTACACCAACAACAGAGCTCATATTAATTATTGAACCTTTGCGTTGTTTAAGCATGGTACGCTGTACAGCTTTAGTCATATTAAAAACAGATTTCAAGTTAACCTCTATTACCTTATCGAAATCTTCTTCTGTAATACGCATTAGCAAGTTGTCTTTGGTAATACCTGCATTGTTTACTAAAATATCAATGCTGCCAAATTCGGCTACAACATCTTCAGCTAATTTTTGGGCTTCATCAAAACTTGCTGCATTACTTTGGTAGCCTTTAACTTTAACACCCAAAGCATTTAATTCGTTTTCTAATTCATTTGCAGCTTCAACAGAAGAACTGTATGTAAATGCCACATTTGCACCTTGTTCTGCAAATATTTTTGCAATACCTTTTCCAATACCTCTACTTGCTCCAGTTACAATGGCTGTTTTTCCTTCTAATAATTTCATGTGTAAAATATGATTAGTTAAATCCCTGTTTTACAGGAATGACAATTTCAAATGGTTTCTTCAATTTATAAGTTGAAGACTATATATTCAATTCAAATATACTAAATACTAGTTGCTTCAAATAAAAAAACCTCACAAAATTCTGTGAGGTTTTCAATAGTATATACTGTTTGTATTTATGCTAAAACTTCAGCAATTTTCTTTCCAATTTCGGCAGGAGAATCTACAACATGAATTCCGCATGCTCTCATAATTTTCTTTTTAGCTTGAGCCGTATCATCACTTCCACCAACAATAGCACCGGCGTGTCCCATGGTACGTCCTGCAGGTGCAGTTTCTCCAGCAATAAATCCAACTACTGGCTTATTACTTCCACTAGCTTTATACCAGTTTGCTGCATCTGCTTCTAACTGACCTCCTATTTCGCCAATCATAACAACAGCTTCTGTTTCTGGGTCATTAATTAGCAGTTCAACAGCTTCTTTAGTTGTTGTTCCTATAATTGGATCTCCGCCAATTCCAATAGCCGTAGTAATTCCTAAGCCTTGTTTTACAACTTGGTCTGCAGCTTCGTAAGTTAATGTTCCTGATTTAGAAACAATACCAACTTTTCCTTTTTTGAATACAAATCCTGGCATAATACCAACTTTTGCTTCGTCTGGAGTAATAACTCCTGGGCAATTTGGACCAATTAATCTACAGTCTTTATTCTTTATGTAATTTGATGCGATTATCATATCTGCAACAGGGATACCTTCAGTAATTGTAATAATTACTTTAATTCCTGCATCTGCAGCTTCCATAATAGCGTCGGCAGCAAATGCTGGCGGAACAAAAATAATAGTAGTATCTGCTGCTACTTTTTCTACAGCTTCTTCTACTGTATTAAAAACAGGCTTGTCTAAATGTGTTTGACCACCTTTTCCTGGAGTTACACCACCAACAACATTGGTTCCGTATTCTATCATTTGGCTAGCGTGAAATGTACCTTCGCTACCTGTAAATCCTTGTACAATTATTTTTGAATCTTTGTTTACTAAAACACTCATAAGAGATTATTTGTATTTGTTTATATTGCTGAGCAAAAGTAATTTTTTGTATTAAAACTTTAAAGTAAAAACGGGTTTTTATTTAAAAACTAGCTATACTCTTTTACTTGTCTTGCTTTTTTAATTTTTCTAATATTTCTGGAATCTTTCTAATGGCGGCAATTTCCTTGTATTTTGAACGAAAGTCATCTGCTGGAATTCCAAAATAACTTTTCCCTCCTTCTAAAGATTTACTAACCCCAGCTTTTGCAGATATTACTGCTTTTGCTCCAATGGTTATAGCACTAGTTATTCCAACTTGTCCCCAAATAGTTACTTCATCTTCAATAATAACGCAACCTGCAATACCAACTTGCGATGCTATTAAACACTTTTTACCGATAACTGTATCGTGGCCAATCTGTACCTGATTATCAATTTTTGTTCCTTCTTTAATAGTTGTATCTCCAGTAACTCCTTTATCAATAGTACAAGCAGCTCCGATGTCTACGTTGTTTTCAATAACGACGCGCCCACCTGATTTTAGTTGATCAAATCCTGAAGGCCTATTTTTATAATAAAAAGCGCTACTTCCTAAAATACTACCTGCATGAATTTCGACATTATCGCCTATCAATGTATTATCGTAGATACTTACATTACTATGAATAATGCAGTTATCCCCTATTACAACATTGTTACCAATAAAACAATTGGGTTGAATTATAGTGTTTTTCCCAATCTTTGCAGAGCTTGACATTTGGCTACTTGAAGATTGAAAGGGGCTAAAATGATTAGTAAGTTTATTAAAATCTCTAAAAGGATCATCACTAATAAGCAATGCTTTTCCTTCGGGGCAATCCACTTTTTTATTGATTAAGATAATTGTTGCTTTTGAGTTTAAAGCTTTATCATAATATTTTGGGTGATCGACAAAAACAATATCTCCAGATTCAACTACATGAATCTCATTCATACCCAAAATAGGAAAGTCATCAGAACCAATGAATTCACTATCAATTAATTGAGCTATACTCTTTAGTTTTTGTGGTTGAGGAAACTTCATGATTTAGTTTACAGTACATAGTCATCAGTCTTCTGTATTTGAGCAAGAGTTTCTTGCTGAATACTAAGCACTGCTAACATATTTATTATTCCTTTACACGTTCTTTATACGTGCCCTTTTCTGTTTCTACCTTAATTTTATCTCCTTCATTTATAAACAAAGGCACATTTACAGTAGCTCCAGTTTCAACAGTAGCTGGTTTAGTAGCATTCGTTGCGGTATTACCTTTAACACCAGGCTCTGTTGCTGTAACTTCCAAAATGACACTCGCGGGCATTTCTACTGAAAGCGGCATGTTATCTTCAGAATTAATAATAACCGTTACCACTTCACCTTCTTTCATTAAGCCAGGATTGTCTAAAGTGGCTTCTACCAACTGAATTTGTGTGTAATCTTCAGTATTCATAAAATGGTAATAATCATCATCATTATATAAAAACTGAAATTTATGAGTCTCTACACGAACATCTTCTAATTTATGTCCAGCTGAAAATGTATTGTCGATTACTTTTCCGTTAGTAACACTTTTCAATTTAGTTCTCACAAAAGCTGGGCCTTTACCAGGTTTTACGTGTAAAAACTCTATAATTTTATATATATCGTGATTGTACTTTATGCATAATCCATTTCTAATGTCTGATGTACTTGCCATATAATTTAGTTTGATTTAAAATATCCCTTCATGATGCCTCGATGTGAATTCTTGATAAATTGAAGAATTTCATCTCGCTCTGGAGTTGCTTCCATTTCAGCTTCAATAATCTCAGAAGCTTGTGTGTTATTATAATTTTTTTGATAAAGTATTCTGAATATATTCTGAATTTCTCTAATTTTTTCTGTAGTATATCCACGTCTCCTCAATCCCACAGAATTGATTCCAACGTAAGATAACGGTTCTCTTGCTGCTTTTACATATGGAGGAACATCTTTTCTAACTAAAGAACCACCAGTAACAAAAGCATGATTTCCAACAGACACAAATTGATGAACCGCCGTCATACCCGCCAAAACCACATAATCTCCAATAGTTATATGTCCTGCAAGTGTGCTATTATTTGAAAAAATACAGTTATTACCAACGATACAATCGTGTGCAATGTGGCAGTATGCCATAATTAAACAGTTATCACCAATAACAGTTTTCATTCTGTCAGAAGTACCTCTATTTATAGTAACACATTCGCGAATAGTTACATTATTTCCTATTTCAACTGTAGTGTCTTCATCATTATACTTTAAATCTTGTGGAACAGCAGAAATTACTGAGCCAGGAAAAATGTTGCAATTTTTACCAATACGAGCACCTTCCATGATAGTAACATTACTACCAATCCAAGTTCCTTCTCCAATTTTTACATTATTGTGTATGGTTGTAAAGGGCTCAATAACTACATTTTTAGCAATTTTTGCACCAGGGTGCACGTAAGCAAGTGGTTGATTCATAGTTTATTTAACTTTTGATATTTGAGCCATTAGTTCAGCCTCAGCACATAACTTACCATTAGAATAAGCATAACCCTGCATATGACAAATACCACGACGAATAGGTGTAATTAACGAACATTTAAATATTAGCGTATCTCCAGGAACCACTTTTTGTTTAAACTTAACATTATCCATTTTCATAAAAAATGTTAGATAATTTTCTGGGTCTGGCACCGTATTTAAAACTAAAATACCGCCTGTTTGCGCCATAGCTTCAACAATTAAAACACCAGGCATTACAGGAGCTCCTGGAAAATGACCTTTAAAAAATTCTTCATTCATAGTCACGTTTTTCGTAGCTATAACATGATTGTCTGATAGCTCAAAAACTTTATCTATCAGTAAAAAGGGTTGCCTGTGTGGAAGCATTGCCATGATTTGAGTAATATCCATTAATGGAGGTTGATTCAAATCAATATTTGGCACATTATTACGACGTTCGTTTTTAATAATTTTAGATAGTTTTTTTGCAAACTGCGTATTCACAAAATGCCCAGGCTTGTTTGCAATTACTTTACCTCTAATTCTTGTACCAATAAGAGCTAAATCGCCTAAAACATCCAGTAGTTTGTGTCTTGCAGCTTCATTTGGATGATGTAATGTAAGATTATCTAAAATTCCGTTTGGTTTTACGGCAATATTATCTTTTTTAAATGCTATTCGTAACTTCTCCATGGTTTCAGGAGACAGCTCTTTATCTACATATACTATAGCATTATTCAAGTCACCACCTTTAATTAATCCATGTTCTAATAGCATTTCAATTTCGTGCAAAAAACTAAATGTTCGCGAATCTGAAATATCTTTTTTAAAGTTAGAAATGTGATTTAAGGTTGCATTTTGGGTCCCTAAAACTTTAGTCCCAAAATCTACCATAGTCGTAATTTGATACTCTTTTGCTGGCATTACCAAAATCTCACTTCCAGATTCTTCATCTGTATAAGAAATAACATCAGTTACAACATATTCTTCTCTAAATGCATCAAGCTCAACAATTCCAGATTTCTCAATGGCTTCAACAAAAAACTTTGAAGACCCATCCATAATTGGAGGTTCAGATTCATTTAATTCAATAATAGCATTATCAACATCTAAACCAACTAAAGCAGCTAGTACATGTTCAGAGGTTTGTATTGTAACACCATTTTTTTCTATGCATGTACCACGTTGTGTATTGGTTACATAATTTGCATCAGCTTCAATAACTGGCTCTCCTTCTAAATCTATTCGTTTAAAAGCTAAACCAGAATTAGCGATAGCAGGTTTAAATGTTAATGTAACATCTTTGCCGGTATGCAAACCAACTCCTGTTAAAGAAACTTCATTCTTTAAGGTTTTTTGTTTTATTTCTGTATTAACTATTCCCATTTATTTTTTTCTAAATCATTAATGTTTTTAACAATTTTTGGTAAGTTTTTAAAATGAACATACGATTTGTTATAGTCTCCATATGGTAAAGCTGGAGAGCCTTGCAACACTTCATTATCTTTTACATTTCTACCAATTCCAGATTGAGCTTGTATTTTTACATTATTACCAATAGTTATGTGTCCAACAATACCTACTTGACCTCCTATTTGGCAATTTTCTCCTATTTTAGTAGAGCCAGCAACCCCGGTTTGAGCTGCAATCACTGTATTTCTACCAATCTCTACATTATGAGCTATTTGAATTTGATTATCTAACTTAACACCTTTCCTTATAACAGTTGAGCCCATAGTCGCTCTATCTATTGTAGTAGCAGCACCAATATCAACATAGTCCTCAATAATTACATTTCCAATTTGAGGCACTTTACTATATTCACCTTTTTCGTTTGGAGCAAAACCAAAACCATCAGCTCCAATAATAGCTCCTGAATTTATTACACAATGTTTTCCTATAATACAATCTGAATAAATTTTAGCTCCAGAAAATATTGTAGTATTATCATCTATGGCTACATTATCACCTATATATGAGTTTGGACAAATTTTAACATTATCACCTATACTTACATTTTCACCTATATATGAAAACGCACCTATATATATATTGTCGCCATATTTAGCAGTATCTGCAATGAAAATTGGACTTTCTATACCTACTTTGTTATTCTTTACCTCGTTATAGTACTCAAGTAATTTTGAGAATGATTCGTAAGCATCATCAACTTTTATGAGTGTTATTTTAATTTCGTTTTCTGGTAGAAATGATTTATTTACTATAGCAATTGATGCCCTTGTTGAATATATATATGAAGTGTATTTTGGGTTAGCAAGAAATGTTAACGACCCTTCTGTACCTTCCTCAATCTTTGATAATTTTGAGACTTCAACATCTGGATTACCAACTATCTCTCCTTCTAATATGTCTGCAATTTGCTGTGCTTTAAATTTCACACTTTAGTTTTTGTTGTTTTTTGATTACCGCAAAAATAGGAAAAATGTAGTAAAGTTTTCATGTGTTACTATCTATTGTTTTTTAGTTGATATATCCTCTTTAGGATAACATATATAATATTTAGTAACGGGTTTTGATAAGGCTTTTAAATTTAATTGATCTGATGCCTTAACTATGTCTTCAATTTTACCAGATTTATGCAGAATATTAATATTTTGATGCTTTAGTTGATAGGCTTGATTTGAAATACTACCAGCAAACACAAAATATTCAGCTTCCTTTTTTGAAATATTATATTTCTCTATCAAGGTTTTTGTGTGCTTTTCAAGATTATTTTTTTTAATCAACTTATTCTTTATTTTTATTTTAAGTAGATTTCTATTAATAATCATTTCACACAAATTACTCAGAACAAAATCACTATGATATTGCCATTCTTTCATTGCTGAAATAATATCATAATCATCCAATTCTGAAAATATGTTAAGTGCATCATGATTAAAGTTATCAATTGAAATTTCATTATTCAAAAAGTATTGCAGTGCTTTACTTGCATTCAGCTTTTCTCCTAAATTGGTTAATTCTTTAGCCCGTTTTAAAACTCTAATAAGCAACTGCTCTGCAACTAGTCCTGTTTTGTGCAAATACACTTGCCAATACATAAGCCGTCTGGCTACAATAAATTTTTCAACACTATAAATTCCTTTTTCCTCAACAACCAATTCATCATTTACAACATTTAACATCGTTATTAAACGCTCGCTATTTATATTGCCTTCAGCAACTCCAGTATAAAAACTATCACGTTTTAAATAGTCGGCCCTATCCATATCCAACTGCCCAGAAATTAGCTGACACATAAAATTTCGATGGTATTCACCTTTAAAAATTTTAATAGCTAGAGTTAAATTTGAGTTAAATTCTTCATTCAAACGTTCCATAAAAAGCAACGAAATTTGCTCATGAGATACATTATTTACAATGCTGTGCTCCATAGCATGAGAGAAAGGACCATGACCAATATCGTGCAATAAAATAGCAACGTATAAAGCCTCTTCTTCTTCTTTTGTAATTGTAACCTCCTTAAAACGAAGCACATTAACCGCTTGTTGCATTAAATGCACACAACCAATAGCATGATGAAAACGAGTATGGTGTGCACCAGGGTAAACTAAATACGACATACCCATTTGCGTAATTCTGCGCAACCGCTGAAAGTATTTATGCTGGATTATATCAAAAATTAGTGAATTTGGTATAGTAATAAAACCGTAAATTGGGTCGTTTAATATTTTAAGTTTGTTCAAACTTTAACTTTTAGCATTAAATATTTACAAATATAACTATATCGCTTCAAAATAATGATGCAGTTATTTAAAGCACATTTAATAATATAATTTAAGACAATATGATTAATATTCTTTGGGTTGATGATGAAATTGATTTACTAAAACCACATATTTTATTTTTAGAAAAGAAAAATTATAATGTAACAACTTGTAATAGCGGTACAGAAGCTATTGATGTTTTAGACGACGCAAAATTTGATATCGTTTTTTTGGATGAAAACATGCCAGGATTAACTGGCCTTGAAACGTTACATGAAATTAAGGAGAAGCAAGATAATCTTCCTGTAGTAATGATTACTAAAAGTGAAGAAGAATATATCATGGAAGAAGCTATTGGTAATAAAATAGCTGACTATTTGATTAAACCAGTAAATCCAAACCAAATATTATTAAGTTTAAAAAAGAATTTAGATCATTCTAGGTTAGTTTCTGAGAAAACAACCTCTAACTATCAGCAAGAATTCAGAAAAATTGCTATGGATTTATCTATGGTAAATTCTTATGAAGAATGGGTGAATCTTTACCAAAAACTTATTTACTGGGAAATTCAATTAGAAGATATTGAAGATGCGGGCATGTTTGAGATTTTAGAATCTCAAAAAAATGAAGCCAATATCCAATTTGGTAAATTTATAGATAAAAATTATGCAGATTGGTTTGAACCAAATACAGATGCGCCAATAATGTCGCATACATTATTTAAAGAAAAGATTGCACCAAAGTTGAGTAAAGAACAGCCAACATTGCTGGTAGTTATTGATAATTTACGTTACGACCAGTGGAAAGTTTTTGAGCCCATAATTAATAATTATTACAAGAAAGAAACTGAGGATGCTTTTTTTAGTATTCTACCTACGGCAACCCAATATGCAAGAAATGCTATTTTTTCTGGATTAATGCCTAGTGACATGGAGAAATTGTTTCCAAAATATTGGAAAAACGATACGGATGAAGGAGGAAAAAACCTTTTTGAGGCCGAATTTTTGCAAAGCCAAATGAAGCGATTAGGTTTGGATAACCTAGATTATGAATATCATAAAATAACAAATCTTAAAAATGGCAAAAAATTAGTTGAAAATTTTAATTCACTAAAAAACAACGATTTAACAGTTGTTGTCTATAATTTTGTTGATATGCTTTCGCATTCAAAAACCGAAATGGAAGTCGTTAAAGAGTTGGCGTCTAACGATAAGGCATATCGATCTTTAGCACTTAGTTGGTTTAAAAATTCACCATTATTAGAAATGATTCAGCTTGCTCATCAACTTGGTTTTAAGTTGATGTTAACCACAGACCACGGTACTATCAATGTCAAAAATCCATCGAAGGTTGTTGGAGACAGAGACACTAGTTTAAACCTGCGTTATAAAACTGGTAGAAGCCTAACATACGACTCCAAAGATGTATTTGTAGCTAAGAACCCTAAAGATGTGCACTTACCTTCTATTACCATGAGTAGCTCTTATATTTTTGCAAAAAGCGACTTGTTTTTTGCCTATCCAAACAACTACAATCATTATGTAAGTTATTTTAGAAATACGTATCAGCATGGTGGTGTTTCTTTAGAAGAAATGATTATTCCTTTTGTAGTATTAAATCCTAAATAAAATCCACGTAATACAAAAAACATCGATGAAATGCATTTTTTCTTAGGTTTTTTCAAAAATTATTATTAGTATTGCATAGTAAACTGTGTACACATTGGAAATAAGTTACGAACTAAATGAAGTTGAGCATGTTGCAAAACAGTTAATAAAACATGCAACCAGTAAAACATTATTATTCTACGGAAATATGGGCGTTGGTAAAACAACACTTATAAAAGCCATAGTTAAAATACTAGGTAGTAATGATGAAGTGAGTAGCCCCACGTTTTCAATTGTTAATGAATATGAAATTAATAATGGGTTAATTTATCATTTTGATTTATATAGAATCAATGATATTGAGGAAGCCTATAATTTTGGAATAGAAGATTATTTATATTCTGATCATTATAAATTAATTGAATGGCCAGAAAAAATTGAACCTATTTTGTTTGATGAATTTGATGAAATTTTTATAGAATTTAACTCTGAAAACAAAAGAATATTAAAACTAAATATAAAAGCAAATAGCCCTAACAAAGCATGATTTGTGATGAAAAAATGACATGAAATACTCTGATTTTTGAAGATTTACGGTAAACCCACAGCTTAAATTTTAAAAATTACTGTTTTTAACATAATTTTAACATTTAGGCGATTTCTTCAAAATACTCTTTAGTTACATTTGGGTAATTAATTAATTAAATCCCTTATAAAATGAAAACTAAAAAGTACTTAATTGCAATCGCAATTTTCGGAGGTATGTTGTTTTTAGCACAAGCTGCTACACAATATAACCTAGATGGACAACAAACCGCAATTAACAAAGACAGAATCAAAGTTCCACCTCGCGGATAAAAAGGGCTTGATTATGGGTAGTATTGTTGCTACACTTATAGCTGCTACTCCATATTTATTTTATTTATACGAAAGTGTTCCAGATGTAAAAAAATGGAACACTTTTTTATTTATTTACGAAAGTAATTATTACGAAAGTGTTTTTGTTCTAGCTTGGACTTTGACGGGCAAATTAATACCTCTAATTTTATTGTTTATATGGTTTTTCACATGTAAGCATTGGTGGTATCATGTTTTATTAGTGCCAATTTCTATGTACGTATATCAAATATTTACAACTATAAGTGATGATTTGAAATATGTTGATTCTAATCAGTTGATATATTTGATACCAATAATGGCTGTTATTGTACCATCAGTTTACTTAATAAGAGCAAGGATTTTTAATAAAATTAACGAAGCTAATAAATCTTTAGAAGAGTTAGAAGAGGAGTTTAAAATATCTCCTAAAAACTTTTGGGGAAAGATTAAAGAATATTTTTAATTTAATCTTTCACGCTCATCTAATTCAATTTCATTTTTATTTGTTCGTAATCTGTAATTACCAAACTTAAAATTAAACCCGAAGGTAAACAACCTATTTTCTAATCTAGAATCTGAAAAAACATCTTGATTTAAATATTTTGTTGTGCTAGTAAAATTTTGAGTATTAAAAATATCAGTTATACCTATACTTATTGAGGCTCTATTATTCCATAATGTTTTTCTTAAATTAATATCTAAACCTGATCTATCATTTATTATAGATGCCCCAAGTGCAATAGGTGATTGGTATAAAAAAGATATATCTGCTGTTAAGCTTTTATCTTTAAAAAAAGTAAAGTAATTTACTATTTGAGCATAAATAGACCACTCATGTATATTTATTAATTCATTGTTAGTCTCTAAAGCAAAAAATTGATTATCGTAATAGTAAATGGATGAAAGCACATAAATATTCCAATTATTGGCAATTCCAGTGTAGGTTGTAAAATCTAAACCATAAGACACACTTCTATCGATATTTGTGTTTATAGATTTTAGAATATTATCTGCATTATCTTGGAAAGTTATTTCTAGAGCTGGGTCTTTTTCATATCTATAATATAATTCAAAAGTATGTGTATTATTTAGAGTATAACCCAAAGTAAAAGTATCATCAATTTGTGGTTTTAAATTTGGGTTACCTATGATATATGTGTTATCATTTAAAAAATACTTAAAAGGGTTTAATTGACTATACCTTGGCCTATAGATGCGTTTGTTATAATTAAAATACAGTTCGTTATTTTCATTTAGCTTATTTAAAATATGAAACGATGGAAAAAACTTAACATAATCATTATTGTTTTTTTGGTTTGTAGATAACGAATTTCCTTTAATATTTGTAAATTCAACTCTTAGCCCAGATTTTAAACTCCATGAATCCCAATCCATAGAATAACTTGTATATAATGCATAATTAGTTTCATCATATAAAAAAGTATCTGAATTTTCTAGGTCTTCTTCTTTAATACCATTATTGAAAGTAAATTGATTTAAAATACTTTCAGAGTTGATATTTGAAACCTTACCACCTGCTTCAAATTGTGCAGAATCACTAATTGGTAACTCATAATCTATTTGTCCAGTATATAATTTAATTTCTTGACTAGAAAAGGTTTGAAATTTATTATCTCTGATTAATGATTTATCTGGAAATAGATAATCAGTATCAACATTTTGAAAACTTGAAAAATCATAATTTGTATGATGCAAACTAGTAGAAAGCTTTTCTCCAGCTCTTTTAAACTTATGCGTGTAGTCTAGTGTAAAAGCTAAATTGAAAGTTTCATCAACCTTAAGGTTTTTTGTTATAAAAGAAGAGTCTAAAGTTTTATTAATGTTAAAAATTTCAGTTACAGAATTAACGTCTGTTTTTGTGTCTTCTCTTGGTGCAATTAGCATATTTGTAGAAAAACCTATGCTATTATTTTTATCCAAATCATAATCTATATTGGCATTTATAATCTGATTTTTAGTTTTTCGTCTTCTTTTAAAATCTGTTTCCCAACTCGTATTATCTGTAAAATTTAGTGATTCACTATTATTTCTAAAATCCTTCCTAGGGTTTATACTATAATTTATATAAGTGTTTAACTTTTTTGTTTTAAAAAAATGACTTGTACCAAAAGAATACTTTGGGAATTCCGAACCCTGTTTATAATTACCAAAAACGCTACCATTATAACCCGCAACAATATTTTTACTGGTTACAATATTTAGCACTGCTCCTCCTTCGGCTTCGTATTTAGCAGGCGGATTTGTAATAACCTCAATAGATTTAACATTGGTTGCAGATGTGCCTTCTAAAAGTTGTTGAACCTCACTGGATGATAAATGAACCCTCCTATCATTTATATAAACAGTAGGAGTAGAATTTTTTATTGTAATGCTACCATTATGTACCAAAACTCCTGGAGTGTGCTTTAAAACATCTAAAACATTATTATTTGATAGTGTGGAATTTTCAACATTAAAAACTAAACGATCAACAAGCCTTTTAACGGTTGGTCTTTTAGCTACAACAGTGACATCATCAAGCGCTTCTAAATTTTCTTCTAAAGTAATAGTGTTTAACTTAGTGTGCTTATCTAAATTAACAGTTTCAGTATATGTTTTATATCCTAAAAAACTAACTTTTAGCGTATAATCGCCAGCACTCAAGTTTTCAATTATAAAATAACCTTCTTCATCAGTTGATGTTCCATTAGCAGGACCAGCAATTCCTTCAGAATTTTTAGTAACAACCACATTGGCATAAGCAATGGGATTGTTATTTGCATCCTTAACATGTCCGTTTACTCTAAATTCTTGAGCAAAGCATGACATTGAAAAAATAAATACAAAGAAATGAAGGGGTTTCAAAATCATAATCTAATTAAAAGACAAACTTATAATAATTATATTGGAAAAAAACTGATTAAAACTGCATTTCATCTAAAACTATCCGTTTGCATCTGTTAAAAATAATTTCACTTACAATAAAAACAATCAGAAATTTATTCGTAATTTGATTTTTATTTAAGAAATCAAAACATGTCAAAATCTTTGTCACCTTTTACAAAACAGCAACTTTTGCCACAAGAAGAAATGCTTGAAATTAACAAACGTAAAGGAGAACTTTTTATTGGAATTCCAAAAGAAACCGCGTATCAAGAAAAAAGAGTTTGTTTAACTCCTGATGCTGTATCTGCTCTTGTATATAATGGGCATAAGGTTTTATTAGAGTCTGGAGCGGGAGATGGCGCCAATTTTAGTGATAAAGATTATAGTGAAGCTGGTGCAGAAATAACAAAGGATACTGCAAAAGTGTTTGCTTGCCCAATGATTTTAAAAGTTGAACCGCCAAGTTTAGATCAAATAAAATTAATAAATCCTCAGGCTATATTAATCTCTGCATTACAAATTAAAACCCAAGAGAAAAAATATTTTGAAGCTTTAGCATCTAAGCGTGTTACCGCTCTTGCCTTTGAGTTTATTAGAGATGCTGATGGTACTTATCCAGCTGTGAGGTCTTTAAGTGAGATTGCTGGTACAGCTTCAACATTGATTGCTGCAGAATTATTATCGAATAGTAAAGATGGTAATGGACTAATGCTTGGTAATATTAGTGGAGTCCCTCCTATTGAGGTTGTTATTCTTGGTGCTGGTACGGTTGGCGAATTTGCTGCTAGAAGTGCTATTGGTTTAGGTGCAAATGTTAAAATATTCGATAATTCCATCACAAAATTGAGAACCATCCAAACTAACTTAGGTCGTCCACTTTTCACATCAACACTTCAACCAAAAAATTTAACTAAAGCCTTAAAGCGCTGTGATGTTGCTATTGGTGCAGTCCGCGGAAAAAACAGATCTCCTATTGTAGTATCTGAAGCCATGGTACAACACATGAAGAAAGGTGCAGTAATTATAGATGTTAGTATAGATATGGGGGGCTGTTTTGAAACTAGCGAGGTTACTACACATAAAAGCCCAACATTTATAAAGCATAATGTGGTACACTATTGTGTACCAAATATTCCTGCTAAATACTCGCGAACTGCTTCTGTTTCAATAAGTAATATATTTACGCCATACTTATTAAAAATAGCTGAAGAAGGCGGTATAGAAAATTCTCTTAGATTTGATAAAGGTTTAAAAAATGGGTTGTATTTTTACCACGGAATTTTAACTAGCAAACCTGTTGGTGAATGGTTTAATTTAGATTATAGCGATGTAAACTTGCTTATATTTTAAACAACTTTCCTTATTAAACAATCATTTTTATAATACATGAAATTAATACAGCGTATTGGTTATTATTTGGGAGGATTCTCTTTGGGCTTAATTATTTTAGCTTTTTTTTTAAACGGTAAAAAAGTGTCATGCGATTATGGTCCAGATGCCAGAGTATTGAAAAACATTAATTCAAAAGAAATAAAGTACAATGCTTCTATGCAAATAGATACTACAGCAATGTACTATGTTCTAAAAGAAGGCGATATTAATTTTTCTGAAAGCGATACACGTAAAGAACCCTGCGGTGTTTATGTAATTGAAGGTGATTACAATGAAGAGAATATTGTACTTACTGTTGAAAATTGCGATAGTATTGCAACCGTAACTAACTTTAAAATAGAATGACAAAACGTATTTTTGATTTTATTTTTTCGTTTATTGGATTACTACTGCTCTCTCCTATTCTTACATTAATTGCTGTTTTAATTAAACTAGACTCCAAAGGACCTGTTTTATTTATTCAAAATCGTGTTGGAAGGAATAATATTGATTTTAGCATTTATAAATTTAGAACCATGCGCATTGCGTCTCAATCTAAAGGATTGCTAACCTTAGGAAATAACGATTCTCGTGTAACTAAAGTTGGCTATTTTTTAAGGCGCTATAAAATAGATGAATTTCCTCAACTTATAAATGTTTTAAAAGGAGATATGAGTTTTGTAGGTCCTAGGCCAGAATTGCGTTACTATGTGAATTTTTATACTGATGATGACATGAGGATTTATCAAGTAAGGCCAGGTATTACTGGGCTTGCATCATTAAAATATAGAAACGAAGTTGAACTTTTAAAAGCTGCTGAAAACCCTGAAGAATTCTTCATTAAAACTATAATACCAGACAAATTACGATTTAATAAAATGTATATTAAAAAACGTAATTTCTTTTTTGATTTAAAGTTGATTTTGATGACCATAGTAAAGGTGGTTACAAAGTAGAATCGTTACAAGTAGTAATTTGCTTCAAAAGGTTATTATTCATACTTTGCAAATGTAATTTATCCTTTAAATCTACATTTCACCGAAATTAACAATCTATGAATACACCTGCCTCAAATCATATTCAACAATTAATTCATGATTCAGGTATATTCAATTCAAAGAAAAATTCAAAAAAGAGCTATCCAAATTTAGATTTTTCAAACGATACAATTTTAATCACTGGTGCAGCAGGATCAATTGGTAGTGAGCTTACTAAGCAGCTTATGCACTGCAATTATAAAAATCTTATTTTGGTTGACATTGCTGAATCTCCATTGTACGAGCTTCAACAGGAGTTAGAGCATAATACATCTATTAATGCAGAATTTATTTTATTAAATATTACCGAAAAAGAATCTCTAAACTATCTTTTTAAAACTTATACCCCAACGCTTGTTTTTCATACAGCTGCATACAAACATGTACCTTTAATGGAAACTAATCCTTATGAGGCTGTAAAACTTAATATAATTGGCACTAAATTATTAGCAGATTTATCAATTAAGTATCAGGTTAAAAAATTTGTTTTTATTTCTACCGATAAAGCTGTAAACCCCATAAGTGTTATGGGAATGAGTAAGCAAATTGCGGAACATTATTTGTTGAACTTAAATAATCAAAATAAAACTAAATTTATTGTTACACGTTTTGGTAATATATTTGGTTCTAACGGATCTGTTGTTCCATTATTTATAAATCAAATCAATTCTGGGAAACCAATAACAGTTACTGATAAAAATATATCTCGTTATTTTATTTGCAAGCATAAAGCGTGTAGTTTAATACTAGAAATTTCAGCTTTTAAAAATTTTGAAAGGCCTGTATTTACTTTTAATATGGGAAACCCTATTAAGATATTAGATTTAGCAAAAGTCCTAATTACATTTTATAATGAAGATATTAATATTGAAATTACAAAAGTTCGTCCTGGAGAAAAATTACATGAAGAGATATTAGCAAGTAATGAAACATTAGTGCCAACAACTCATAAAGACATTATGCAGGTAAAAAACAAAAATGATGAATCAAATAATATTTTAAATCTTGAAGAATTATTGAAAATTACACCCTTTCAGCCAGCCTCAGAAATAAAAATGACACTCAAAAAGTACATATAACTATTTTTTCTTTCTGCGCTTTTTCTCTTTAGTTAACAAATTAAGTTCTCTACTTGTTTGTCCAGCTACTGATGTGTTTTCTTCTGCACGTCTAATCAAATATGGCATCACATCTTTTACAGGTCCAAAAGGCATATATTTTGCTACGTTATAACCTTTGCTTGCTAAGTTATAACTAATGTGGTCGCTCATACCGTACAACTGACCAAACCATACACGCGAATCGTTATTTTCTAAGCCTCTTTCTTGCATTAATTGCATTAACAAATACGAGCTTTCCTCATTATGCGTACCAGAAAATAATGACATTTCTTCTAAGTTATCTAAAACATATTTAATGCCTTCATCAAAATTCTCATCCGTTGCCTTTTTATTTACACAAATAGGTGATACATATCCATTTTCTTCAGCGCGTTCATTTTCTTTTTCCATATATGCACCACGTACTAATTTGTATCCCAAATAAAAGCCTTCAGCACGAGCTACAGCATGTTGCTTTTTTAAAAAATCTAATCTATCGTGTCTATACATTTGAAGTGTATTAAAAACAATAGGTTTTTCTGTATTATACTTTCTCATCATTTGAGTTATCAAATCATCGGCAGCATCTTGCATCCAACTCTCTTCAGCATCAATTAATATAGCAATACCATTCTCTTTAGATTTTTTACAAACTATATCAAATCTGTTAACAACTCTATCCCACTCTTCTTGCTCTTTTTCAGTTAAAGCTTCTCCTTTTCCTAACTTTTCATATAAATAAAATCGACCAAATCCAGTTGGCTTAAATACTGCGATAGGAATGGCATCAATGGCTTTTGCAAAATCAATAATCTTTAGAATCATGTGCATGGCTGCGTCAAATTCATCTTCATTTTCTTTGCCTTCAACAGAATAATCTAAAACAGAACTCACGCCCTTCTCATACATTCTGTCAATAACTGGTAGGCAATCCTCCTCATTTACACCGCCACAGAAATGATCAAAAACCGTTGATCGAATAAGTCCTTCTATTGGTAAATGTGCCTTTATTGCAAAGTTAGTTGCAGCAGTGCCTATCCTAACTAAAGGTTCAATAGAAATCATTTTAAATAAAAAATACGCACGTTCTAACTCAGAGTCGCTTTTAAGAGCAAAAGCAATTTCGGTATTTTCAAAAATGGAGTCGGTTTTTTGCATTATCTATAAAATTTTGTACAAATATAATTAAGACATAGTTATCATTTTATATAAAAACTCCTTAATTTCACTCCCTAAAATAATAGATATATTTTTCATGAAATCGATCACTGCTAATGATTCTATAATTCATTTTAATGATTTATGCTATCCTTCGTTAAATGAACATCTTAAAGCAAATAATTTTTCTAAAATTTTTATTTTAGTCGATGAAAACACGCATAAACATTGCTTACCAAATTTTTTAGCAAAGCTAGAATCTAATACTCTAATAGAAATTATTGAAATTGAAGCTGGAGAAGAACATAAAACAATAGATACCTGCTCTGGTGTTTGGAATACACTTTCTGAATTGAATGCCGATAGAAAAAGTTTACTTATAAATGTAGGTGGTGGTGTTGTTACAGATTTAGGAGGTTTTGTTGCCTCTACCTTTAAAAGAGGTATAGCTTATATAAATGTACCTACATCCCTACTAGCTATGGTTGATGCGTCGGTTGGTGGTAAAACCGGTGTAGATCTGGGGCATCTAAAAAACCAAATTGGAGTTATTAGCACACCAAATCTGGTGCTTATAGATACTCATTTCTTAGAAACATTGCCACAAAACCAAATGCGATCTGGTTTAGCAGAGATGCTAAAACATGGTTTAATTAACAGTGAAACCTATTGGAATAAATTCAAGCATTTTTCAAAACTATCGCTAGAAGATTTAGACGAGTTAATTTATGAGTCTGTTATCATTAAAAAAAATGTGGTTGAAGAAGATCCTTTTGAAGACGGACTAAGAAAAACATTAAATTTTGGACATACGCTCGGTCACGCTATAGAATCGTATTTTTTAAGTAATCCAAACAAAAAAGGCCTATTACATGGCGAAGCCATTGTAGTTGGAATGATTTTAGCAAGCTACATTTCTACAGAATTAGTTGGTTTTCCAAGAAAAACAACAGATGAAATTAAAAACTTGTTTTTGAGCTATTATGAAAAAGTAAATATTAAAGAACCTGAGTATCAAAGCATTATAGAACTATTAAAGTATGACAAGAAAAATAATCATGGAAATATAAACTTTGTGCTCTTAAAAGATATAGGCATTCCAGAAATAGATTGTTTAGTGAAAGATGAGATTATAATTGATGCTTTTAAATTTTATGAGAGTTAATTAATTTTTTTTGTAATTTTATAAATATTGCTGTTAAATTTATTTATCAACCAAAATTTTTAAGATGAAAAGAATTATTGTTGATTATAAAAAACTAACTCCTGAGTTATTAAACCTTTTAACAGAGAGATTCCCTGATGGCTACGGAGATGATGATATAATTACTTTTGACAACCATAGAAACGAGACTATCGAGGCTATTGAGGTAAAAGCATTAGATGCAATTTATTTAGTTAAAGTAAGTAGTAAATTGCATTATACAATGAATAATTTTGATAGCGATAATAAAGAAGTTAATGAATTAGGAAATGTGGTGGTTGATAGTGATAGTACTGTTGAGCCTACTATTTTTGAAGATGAAGAGGAATAAGCTCTTTTTTCTTTTTAACAAACCTACTTAAATAATGTTCCACTTTTTTTCTAAAAAAGCATTTCTCAAAGATTTATTAGAGGATTTTGTTGATATCCATTCTCATATTTTACCTGGAATAGATGATGGTGCAAAAAACACCATAGAATCGATAGATTTAATTAAAGGCATGCAAGAATTAGGCGTTAAGCAATTTATGCCTACACCTCATGTGATGCAAGATTTCTATCCGAATACTGACGAAACTATAGGTGATGCTTACCAAAGCCTATTAGAAGTTTTAGACCCTAAAATGCTTTCCGAAATTACTATAAACCCAGCTGCTGAGTATATGCTTGATGATAATTTCCAAAAGCAGCTAAATACACAGGAACTGTTTACGCTTAAAGGAAACTATTTGTTAATTGAGATGTCTTATTTTCAGCCTCCTATTAATCTGGAAGAAATAATTTTTAAAATTAAAATGAAAGGATACTTACCAATCTTAGCACATCCTGAGCGGTATTCTTTTTACCATAACACAAAAGAATATTATAAAAAACTAAAACAACTAGGTTGCTTTTTCCAGCTTAACTTATTGTCTTTAAGTGAACATTATGGGAAAAATGTAGAAAAAACAGCTCATTATTTAATTGAAGATCAACTTATAGATTTTGTTGCAACAGATACTCATAATGACAATCATATAAAAAAACTTTCTAACTTAATTCTTAATAAGAATTTAGTTAGAAAGCTTCCTAATATTATAGAAAATACTTGTAATACGTTTTCAGTTATTTAAGAACGTTTTCTGAAAAAACCTTTCTTTTCTTTCGCTCCATAATACCCATATTTTGCACCATATCCAAAGTTCGATTGTCTAACATCGTTAACTACAAGCATCATACCGTTAAGTTTCTTTTCAGCATGTAGTTCTTTTGCAAAATTTAAAATATTTTTCTCTGTATAATCTGCACGGGTCATATAAATAGTATGTCCTGCATATTGGCTAAATAATAATGTATCTGTTACTAGCATTGATGGGGCTGTATCAACAATTACATAATCGTATTGTTCTGAAGCTTTATCAAAAAGAGGTTTCATTCTATCGCTCATTAATAATTCGGCAGGGTTTGGCGGAACTTTTCCAGAAAGCAAAATATCAATTTTATTTCCATTAACCTCATAAGTGTTTATGGCTTCTCCTATTATTACTGATTTATCAGCTAAATATTCTGTAAGCCCAATTTTTGCAATATCTTTTTTCTTTTTATTATCTAATCCCATAAGCAATTTAGGATTTCTAATATCTGCGCCTATTAATAATACTCTTTTATCAGTATTTGCAAGTGTTAATGCCATATTCATACTGAAAAAAGATTTTCCTTCACCGTTAATAGTTGAAGTAACAAAAACTACATTATCATAATTTTCTAGCTTTCTGGTTCGCTTTATATAATCAAAATTTGTCCGTATAATTCTAAATGATTCTGATAAAATAGAACGATCATTTCTTTTTACTAAAATACTATTTCCTTTTACTTTAGGTATTTCTCCTAAAACAGTAATGTTTTTTACTTCATTTTCTAAATCCTCTTTATTATGAATTTTAGTATCAAATAAATTCTTTACATAAAATAACATAAATGGAATTAGTAATCCGAAAAATAATGCTCCTGCATAAGCAACTTGCTTATTAGGAGAAATAGGACCGCCTCCTTTATTGTATGCTTCATCAATTATTTTTGCTCTTGGAGATGTTGCTGCTAGTGATATTGCAGATTCTTCCTTTTTTTCTAACAAATATAGATACAGAGATTCTTTTATACCTCTGTTTCTTTCTATAGATCTTAATTTACGCTCTTGCCCTGGAACCGAGAAAATTTTAGAATTAATTCTTCTAGATTGGCTCTCTAAACTTCCAATTTGAATTCTTAGAGATTTACTAGAATTATTAATGCTTTGTTGGAGGTTTTGCCTAATGCTTGCTAATGTTTGATCTAACTCTAATACTATAGGGTTTTGTTCGCCGGCACTTTTTAAAAGTGTTTTTCTTGTTTCAAGCAATTGATTGTATCTGGTTGACATTGCACTAATTGCTGCATCACCAGAACCTAAGTTTGAAGGGATTGAACTATACATAGAAGTCTCATCACCTAAGGTTGACTCCATAAAGTTTAATTGACCCAATTGCATTTTTGCCGCATCCAATTGTTGTTCGTTTGCAGCACTTGAATTTAAAAATTGTCCAGCCTCAGAAGCTACATCTGTAACTTTATTACCTGTTTTAAAATTAACAATGCTACTATCTGCACTAACTAAGTCTTTGGCAACTAAGCGTATACGATTATCTATAAATTTAGCTGTATTTTCAGAGATATTATTTTTCTTTTGGATAGTAGATTTATTATATTCATCTATTAAAGTGTTTACAATATCTTTTGCTTTTTCTATAACAGGATCTACTAAACTTACTAAAACTACTTTTGATGATTTCCCAGATGGAGATATAGATACTCTATTTTTAAGAGATTCGGCTAAATATTCCATTTTTGCAATATTTACCCTTATAAAACTCCCAGTGTTATTCTCTATATTTTTATTTTTTGGTGTTACTATAATACCACCGAAAGATGTAGGAATTGTTTCTCCAAAGGTGTGTTTTTTTGGAGTATCCTCTTCATTAATTCGGTAATTAAAATTTGAAGCAGAAAGAATTTCTACATAAAAATTAAAACTTGTATTATTTATTATTGAATCTGATTCTATAAAATTTATAACTATTGGTGAGTTTTTATATAATTCTGATTCATAAACCCTTCCTTTAGTATAATATCTAATATTTAAGTCTAATCTTTTTATAATATTTCTAAGGAAACTTCTAGATTTTATTACTTGTATTTCATCTTCAACCATTGCATCTTCACTCTCAGAAAATAGCGATAAGTCTTTTAAAGCTGCAGCCGAGGAATTCTCTTTATCATCTAAAAGCATTATTTTGGCTTGAGCTAAATACTTAGGCGTAGTATATCTTAAGTTTACATATGTTAGCCCTAAACATATTATCAAGCTTAAAACAAACCATTTCCATTGTTTTAAGTAGATAGATAGTGTTTTCTTAAGATTAAAATTAAAATCTTCAGAATTACTCGATAAATTATTATTCTGTGTTGAAGCCATTTTAATTCTAATTTCTAGTTACAAATATTAGTGCAGTTGTTAGAATAAAAGAAGTAATACTAATAATGGTTCCAATTCTAATATCACCTGAAGCACCGCTTATTGCTGAATTATTTGGTTCAACATAAACGTAGTCATTTTGAGTTAAATAATACACTGGCGAATTAAAAACCTCTTTTGTTGTTAAGTCTATTCTAGAAATTGTTTTTGTTCCATTAAAATCTCTAATTATCATAACATTATCTCTTCTGCCCTTTATAGTTAAGCCGCCAGCCATACCAAGAGCTTCAAGGATTGATACTCTTTCGCCAGATACTGGATAAACTCCTGGGCTAGTTACTTCTCCTTCAACTGTAATTCTAAAGTTTAGAACACGTATTATTACTACAGGGTCTCTTAGTAAATTTCCATCAGAGAACTTTTCCTTAATCAATGTTTTAGCCTCTTCGACTGTTAATCCCAATAGTTTTATTTTTCCTAAAACAGGAAAATCAATATTCCCTTCTACATCTATAAGGTAATCTACAAAGTTTGTTCCACCGCCGCCGCCTTGCCTTACAATATTATACGGTCTTGCAGGGTCAATAAAAGTTCCATCTGAAGTTGTAGTAGATATAACAGATATATAAATGCTTAATATATCTCCAACCTTTAACTTTGCAGTAAAGGTATCTGTATCTACAATAGTTTCAAAATCTTTAGCATTTTGAAAATAGACAATATCCTTCTTTGTAACGCAAGAGGTTAGAAATAAACTAAATATGGCACTAAAAACAAATAGCTTGTGTCTTGAAAAAGGTGTGATCATTTTTTTTGCGTTTGGGGGAAAGTAATAAATTTTTACTTAATTTATTAAAGATTGATATAGCTTTTATCTGATCTATCATCTGATAAACCTCTTACCTTCTTATAAATTTGTACTCTTTTATCGAATTTCTCGTAATCAGAATTGTTAGATTTATATTCAGGAATTAGGTTTTTCATTTTCATAACAATATTATTGTTTTGAAAACGATTAGTGATACATAACTCTTCTATTTCAGATTTAATTTTATTGTATTCTAATTCTCTAGTTTTACTTATCATTATTTTCTTATGATAAGTTGATAAAGTATTTTCGCCGTTTGCCAATAATTCTTCATAAAGTTTTTCTCCTGGTCGTAATCCAGAAATTTTAATATCTATATCTTCAGGAAACCTTAATCCAGATAATTTAATCATATTCTTGGCAAGATCGAAAATCTTAACAGATTCTCCCATGTCGAAAATAAATATCTCTCCCCCTTTACCCATTGTTCCAGCTTCTAAAACTAGTTGAGATGCTTCAGGAATTGTCATAAAATAACGAGTTATTTCCTTATGCGTTAAAGTTAATGGACCTCCTTTTTCTATTTGCTTTTTAAATAATGGAATTACAGATCCGTTAGAACCTAACACATTTCCAAACCTCGTTGTAATAAACTTAGTTTTACTTTCTTTTTGAAGACAACTAATGTACATTTCTGCCATACGCTTAGTAGCTCCCATAACACTTGTTGGGTTAACTGCTTTATCTGTAGAAACAAAAACAAACTTTTTAACGTCATAGCGAGATGCTGTGTCTGCAAGTATTTTAGTTCCGTTTACATTAATTTTTATAGCTTCGTATGGAGATTTTTCCATTAGCGGTACATGTTTATATGCAGCCGCATGAAAAACCATTGTTGGCTTATTTTCTTGAAAAATACTATCTATTCTTAAACCGTCTCTAATATCCGCAACAATAGCTGTAATAAAATTTTCTTTTCCGCTTTGTTTTAAATCTTGTTGTAAGTCATATAATGCAGATTCAGCTTGATCAACTAAGACTAATTTTTTTACACCAAAGTTTGCTAATTGTTTTACTAACTCACTCCCTATTGAACCTGCTGCACCAGTAACTAAAATGGTTTCTCCGTTAAACTCATTTAATAAATTTGGGTTATCAATTTCTATAGGAGCTCTCCCTAAAAGGTCTTCTATTTGAACTTGTTTTATTTGTTTAGCGCTTAATTCTCCATTAATCCACCTTTCAATTGGTGGAACTTTAGTTATTTTAACATTCAAATCGATTAAACGATCAATCATGCTTAACAAACTAGTAGAATCTATAGTTTGAGACGCTACAACAATTTCATCTATTACATTAGACTCTATATATGCCTTTGTAACTTTATTTTTTGAAAAAATTGGAACACCATTAATAGATTTTCCATTTTTCTTAATATCATCATCAATAAAACCAACAACACTAAATCTAGAACTTAAGTTACTAACTAATGCGTTATATGTTATAATACCTGATTCTCCAGCCCCATAAATAAGAACTCTTTTAGAAGATACTAGCTTACATTTTAAATATTTATAAGTCATTTTAAATAGCAATCTGCTAGCACTAAGCGTTACAAAACTTAGTAGTGCATGCATTACAATTATAGATAAAGGAATTGTAAACTCTGGAATTATATTAGTTATTCTGTTAAATAGTACAAATGCAATAGATAAAAGAGACATTAATACAACCGATTTAAACAAATTAACAACATCTGTAAAACCGGTATGTCTTATAACACTTTTAAATGAACCTATTATTAAAAAACTAAATATCGCAATAACAAATAAGAAAGGTAGCTGAAATAAAAATTGATTTATATCAAAATTTAAAGTAAAATTAAATCTTACCAAATAAGTAGCAAAAAAGGTTAGCAAAACTATTGCTAAGTCTATACCTAAGACTAGCCATTTTGATGCATACTTTTGCGAATAATAAGAAAAGTAATTTTTTATCATAAGTTTGGGGTTTTTGTAATTATACTTAGAATTCGTTCTAAATCATCTTGAGATAAATTAGACCCACTTGGTAAACAAAGTCCGTTATTAAATAATTTTTCAGATGTTCCGTCAGTATAAGACAGACAATCTTTAAAAATAGGTTGCATATGCATTGGCTTCCATAAAGGTCTAGACTCAATATCATCTTGTTGCAACTCTAATCTAATATTTTCACGTAATTCGTAAGAACTTGTTTTTATACAAGTAATCCATCTATTAGAAAAGAACCCTTCTGGCTCATCTAAAAATTCTATAGTATTGAATTTTGACAAATTAGTTTTATAATAATTATAATTGTTTCTTCTTGCTTCAACTCTATCATCAATCACTTCCATTTGTCCTCTACCTATTCCTGCTAAAACATTACTCATTCTGTAATTAAATCCTATAGAAGAGTGCTGATAATGTGGTGCATTATCTCTAGCTTGTGTTGATAAAAAAACTGCTTTCTTTTTTAATTCTGAGTTTTTGGTTATTAATGCACCTCCACCAGAAGTTGTTATAATTTTATTTCCGTTAAAAGATAAAATTCCAACATCAGATAGTGTTCCACATGCTTGATTAAAATATGTACTTCCTAAAGCTTCAGCACTATCTTCAACTATAGGAATACCATATTTCTCTGCTATGTCATTTATTTCTTTAGCTTTATATGGCATTCCATATAAATGAACTGCTATTATAGCTTTAGGCTTTTTATATTTTTCTATTCTATCTTTAATTGCGATTTCAAGCAATTCAGGAGACATATTCCAAGTATCAGGTTCACTGTCAATAAATACTGGTGTTGCTCCTTGATATATTATAGGGTTAGCTGAAGCTGAAAATGTAAAGCTCTGACATAAAACTTCGTCCCCTTTTGAAACTCCTATCAATTGCAATGCTAAATGAATAGCAGCCGTACCAGAACTAAGTACAGCAACTTCATTATTACCTCCTAAGTAACTTTTTATGTCATTCTCAAAACCATCTACATTTGGCCCTAAAGGAGCTATCCAATTTGTATCAAAAGCTAGATTAACAAATTTTTGCTCTGAGCCACCCATGTGAGGTGATGATAAATATATTTTAGTTTTGGTTAACATTTACTTTCTTCAATATTCGTTTTAAATTTTTTGCATAGAAAATTAGAGCAGTTTTTTAAACTACTTTATTAAAAGCTTGAAATGTACTTTTGTGAATCCCTCACATGCAAAAAACAGAATCAGTTTCATAATTTATAGCTCTATAATTGTTACTTAATAAAAATATAACTTTTAAAATTGTATCAACCTGTAAAAGTAGATTAATACTGAGAGGGTTTTATGGTTATTTAAACTATATTTTTATCAAATCAATAATGCTATTAATCAATTCAATTTTTTATTAACGATGTAAATTTAGTAATTGTTTTAATTTAAAAACTATGATAAGAGGTTAATTCGCTAAAAGAGTGATAAAAATCGGTTAAATACATCAACGGTTTTCATTGGTAGTAAAACTATGCAGATTATCGATTTTAAGGTTTGGCTTTTTATGAAAAAAAAATTGAAAATAAAGCATTTATTACGTTTTTTGAAATTAAATTCTTTGGATAGTTTTATTTTAAAAATAAACTATAAATTATCATGTTTTTTAATTAAAAGATTTGATTTAATCGATGTTTTTAACAAAAAATTGAATTTCGTCGGTAAAAAGAAGACCTTGATATAAATAGTTAACTAAGTTACATTTATTTTTTTCATATTTGCGATGCTATTAATAATTCAAATTCACCCCAAATTTAAATGACTACCCAACAATTAAAAACATTAAAAGGAAAGAAAGTACTTGTAACTGGAGGAGCTGGTTTTATTGGCTCTAATCTATGTGAAACTTTTTTAAGCAATAGCATAAACGTAGTATGCTTGGATAATTTCTCTACAGGAAAAAGAAGTAATATTGAATCTTTTTTAAATGACAGCAATTTTAATTTAATAGAAGGAGATATAAGAAACTTAGAAGATTGCCATAAAGCCTGCAGTGATGTAGATTATGTATTGCATCAAGCAGCGTTAGGTTCTGTACCAAGATCTATCAACGATCCAATTACCACCAACGATGTAAATGTTTCTGGTTTCTTAAATATGTTAGTTGCTTCAAGAGATGCAGAAGTTAAGCGATTTGTTTATGCTGCAAGTTCATCAACATATGGTGATCATGAAGCACTACCAAAAGTAGAAGATATAATAGGGAAACCTTTATCCCCATATGCCATTACCAAATATGTAAATGAATTATATGCTGATATTTTTCATAGCACTTATAATTTAGATACTATTGGCTTACGTTATTTTAATGTTTTTGGAAAAAGACAAGACCCGAATGGCGCATATGCTGCAGTAATCCCGAAATTTGTTCAACAATTTATAAGTCATGAATCTCCAATCATAAATGGAGATGGAAGTTATTCTAGAGATTTTACATATATTGATAATGTTGTTCAAATGAATATTAATGCACTTACTGTTAATAACAAAGAAGCATTAAATAATGTCTATAATGTTGCTTACGGTGAAAGAACAACCTTATTAGAATTAGCAGCATTACTAAAAACATATTTATCAGAATTTGACAATTCTATAAAAAATATTGAAATAAAACATAGAGAAAATAGAATTGGAGATATCCCTCACTCTTTAGCTTCTATTGATAAAGCAAAACAATTATTAAATTACAATCCAAAGTACGATATTAGCGGTGGTTTAAAAGAAGCCATTAAGTGGTACTGGGAAAATTTAAAATAAGTTTATTATCAAAATAAAAAGATGAAGGATATTAAAATTGCTATTATCGGATTAGGCTACGTAGGTCTTCCGCTAGCAAGACTTTTTGCAACCAAATATACTGTTATTGGTTTTGACATTAACCAAAAAAGAATTGATGAACTATCACAAGGCAATGATTCTACTTTAGAAGTAGATTCAGATACTTTAAATTCTGTTTTAAAAGATAATCCAAGTGACGATATAGGATTATTTTGCTCTTCAAATCTTGAAGATATCAAAGACTGTAATTATTATGTTATTACCGTCCCTACTCCTATTGATAAAAATAATAGACCAGATTTAACACCGCTTTATAAATCTAGTGAAACTGTAGCTAAGGTTTTAAAAAAAGGAGATATAGTTATATATGAATCTACTGTATATCCAGGAGTTACTGAAGATGAATGTGTACCAGTATTAGAAAGGATAAGTGGATTAAAATTTAATGAAGATTTTTATGCAGGCTATTCCCCTGAAAGAATTAATCCCGGAGACAAACTACATACTGTAGATAAAATTTTAAAAGTCACAGCAGGATCTACTCCAGAAATAGGAAAAAAGGTAGATGCTTTATATGCAAGTATTATAACAGCGGGCACTCATTTAGCACCAACTATTAAGGTAGCAGAGGCAGCAAAAGTTATTGAAAACTCTCAGCGCGATATAAATATTGCTTTTGTAAATGAGTTAGCAAAAATATTCAATCTTATGGATATTGACACACATGATGTATTGGAAGCTGCTGGAACGAAATGGAATTTTCTGCCATTTAAACCAGGTCTTGTTGGTGGACATTGTATTGGTGTAGACCCTTACTATTTAGCTCAAAAAGCACAAGAAGTAGGTTATCACCCTGAAATAATATTAGCCGGCCGGCGTGTAAATGACAGCATGGGGCAATATGTAGCATCTGAAGTTATCAAATTAATGGTACAAAACGATATACGTATTAAAGATGCAAATATATTAGCTTTAGGAATTACTTTTAAAGAGAATTGTCCAGATGTCAGGAATACCAAAGCTGTAGATGTTATTAATCAGCTTAAAAGTTATGGTACGCAAGTAACTATTTATGATCCATGGGCAAACCCTGAAGAAGTTAAGCATGAATACGGTTTAGAAACTGTTCAAAAATTGCCTAACAAAGCTTTTGATGCTGTTGTTTTAACTGTGGCGCATAAGGAGTTTCTACAAGAAAATCTAAAATCATTATTAAACCCAAACGGCGTTTTATATGATGTTAAAGGAATTTTAAAGGGACATGTTAGCGGTAGACTGTAAACCATATCCTATTCATTAAATTTCACAACTAATACCAACAATTTTGAGTCAACTAAAAAAAGGAGCTTTTTTAAATTATACAACTATCGTTGTTATAAATATTGTTGGGTTAATAATGACTCCTTTCATACTTAACCATTTAGGGAAAGATGAGTATGGTATTTATTTAACCATAGGAGCTTTAGTTGGTACTATTTCTTTATTGGATTTTGGGCTAAACAATACTGTAGTTCGCTTTGTGGCTAAATATAAAGCAGAAAAAGACAAAATTGGTCAGGAAAATTTTCTTGCAACAACAATGCTTATATATATAGGGATTTCTTCACTCGTTCTTATTACAGGTTTTATTTTTTATGGCTACATAGATACTTATTTCACCAAAATGACTGCAGAAGAAATTCGAATAGCTAAGGTTATTTTTGGAATTTTAATTTTTAATGTAGCAATTGGTTTGCCCGGTGGTGCTTTAACAGGTATATGCTATGGGTATGAAAAATTTGTTTTCCCAAAAACATTAGGTCTTATAAAATACATAATAAGATCCCTTGTTATAGTAGCAGTACTGTTGTATGGAGGTAAAGCCATCGCTCTTGTAATTGTTGATACTATATTTAATATTCTTATTATTATTATTACTGGTTACTTTGCATTCAATAAACTAAGTGTTAAAATTAAGCTTCATTCTTTTTCCATTGCATTTATTAAAGAAATTTTCAGTTATTCTGTATGGATATTTGTATTTGCATTGGTAGGAATATTTCAATGGAAAGCAGGACATTGGGTGCTAGGAAGAATAAGCCCTCCAGCAGTTTTAAGTGTCTATGGCATAGGAATTGTTTTAGGCACTTATTACGGAGCCTTTTCAACGGCTATATCTAGTGTTTTTTTACCTAGAGCAACAAAAATGTCTGTAGACAATGCATCTGGTGAAGAACTAACTAACATGATGATTAAAATAGGAAGATTATCATTTATAGTCCTGATGTTCATTCTAACCTCATTTATTCTTTTTGGGAAGCAATTTGTTACTCTATGGGTTGGCGGAGAATTAGGGGAAGAAGGAAGTTATCAGTCATGGATAATTGCTCTTATGATAATGTTTGCTTATACTTTACCTCTTGTACAGGGCTTTGGCAATTCTATTTTGGAAGCTAAAAACAAATTGAAATTCAAAGCTATTTTATATCTTTCATTTATGATACTAGGAACAGGCTTTGGAGCAGTTCTAGCTCATAAATATGAGGCCATCGGTATGATGACTGGTTCGGTTATAGCATGGATAATTGTTCAAAACATAATGAACTATTATTATCATAAAAATATTGGACTAAATATTCCTAGATTTTTCAAAGAGTTACTTAACAAAACGTTTTTAACGGTTATAGTAGCATTTTCATTAGGGTATTTAATCAATCTATTGCCTCTTTTTGGTAACGGATGGTTAAATTTTATAGCCAAAGCTATCCCCTACACCATTGTTTTTTGTGTAATAATGTATTATACTGGTTTAATAGAATTTGAGAAAGAGTTATTTAAAAAAACTTTTTCTAAAATATTAAAACGATAAAAATATGAGCAGTGTATTAAAACTTAATAGTATTACTTTTTCAAATGATGGAAAAAGAGTTAATTATGACTACGTAGCTAGTAAGTATGTGCAAAAATACTTTAATCAGAAAGAGCCATACTATATAAAATTTGGTTTAGATATTAGTGCCGTACCGATTAGTATTTTAGCGATACCTTTTTTGTCAAATATGTTACCAATTGCATGGTTTGGAGGCTTTGATATTGAGTTGTCTGAGGTAGATGAAGATTTTTTTAATGCCATGAAACTTGTAAAAGATGAATTTGAAAAACAATTTACTGAGTACGAATTAACAGGAGGTTTGATTGCTGAAAAATTAGTAAAGAATACAATAAAAGGTAAAAATACAGCGATGCTTTTTAGTGGTGGTGTAGACGCCTATGCAACTTATATCCGTAATCATGATAAAACTCCAGATTTGGTAACTATTTTAGGAGCTGATATTGAAATTGAAGACAAATTACAATGGAATTCATTTACAAGTTTTATAGAAAATGAAGCGCTTTTAAATAATAATAAAAAACAATACATTGAAACTAATGTTAGAAATTTTTCTACCTATCAAGTTGAGCTATTACTTAAAGACATTGGATGGTGGGGAAAGGTGCAACATGGACTATCCCTCATAGGATCTCTTGCTCCTCTTTCATATAAAAATTCATATACAAATATTTTTATAGCATCCTCATATACGAAAGATATTGATATTGCTTGGGGCTCAACCCCAAAAATAGATGAAAATATATCTTGGGCAGGAGTAAAAGTACATCATGATGGTTATGAGCTTAAAAGGCAAGACAAAGTCGATTTAATTGCTGAATTTTCAAAAGAAACTAATACCAATTTTAAGCTTCGAGTATGCTACTCAGAACTTCGAGATAGTTTCAATTGTAGTCACTGTGAGAAATGTTATAGAACAATTCTTGGTATCATACTAAATGGAAAGAATCCTAATGATTATGGGTTTAATATTGATGAAAAAATATATTCAGATATATTTGATGTACTTAATATTGGAGGAGCAAGTAAAGGAATGCAATATTTTTGGTGGGAACTTATGGAGAAAGCCAAAACTAGTAAATCTGTCTTTATTTTTGAAAATGAATCAAAAGAGAAAATAGAATTAGATAGAATACGAAATGGTGAAATTCATCAACTTCTAGAAAGTAAAATAAATAACCCAAATAGATTTTTGAATAAGATAAAATTTATTGCTAGAAATAAATTTTCAATAGTTTATAAATTTATTAAAAAAATAAGACATTAAATATTATGAAATACGGATTACTTAAATACGATGAAAATAAACGTTTTTTTAATGTTGGTGACAATATACAAAGCTTAGCAGCCAAACAATATTTACCCAAAGTTGATATGTTCTTAAATAGAGAACGATTAGCAGACTATAAAGGTGAAAAGATCAAACTTATCATGAATGGATGGTTTACTCACAATACGCAAAATTGGGTGCCTTCTGAAGATATTTCGCCAGTGTTTGTTTCTTTTCATATGAATAATACAGCAGCTCCCGCGATGCTAAGTGACAAAGGGATTGCATATTTAAAGAAACACGAGCCTATTGGATGTAGAGACCAATTTACAGCCGATACGCTAAAAGCTAAGGGAATTGATGCATATTTCACCGGATGTTTAACCTTAACTTTAGATTCTTATAAAGTTGATGATTCTCAAAGAGATGAAAAAGTTTATATAGTTGACCCTCTTTACAGCTATCCAAGACCTGAAAAAATATTTTACAATGCAAAAATAACAATACGCAATATATTAAATGGAACTGCTTTTCAGCTTTCCAAAAAAAATAAACATTTAAAGAATTTTATTAGTGCTGATTTATTAAACTCAGCAGAGTTTATTAATCAAGAGCCGCCGTCAAATACATACACAGATGAAGAAAAATTTGAAATGGCTGAAGCATTGTTAAAAAAATATGCAAAAGCAAAATTAGTTATTACATCAAGAATTCATTGCGCCCTACCCTGTTTAGCTATTGGCACACCAGTAATATTTATTAATGGTTTTGATAGTTTTGTGGACTCATGCAGATTTGATGGTATTTTGGAACTATTCAACCGTATAGATGTAAACAGCAAAACAGGAGAGTATACGTCGAACTTTGGTTTAAAAGGGAAGATAGATAAGAATACTAATGTGAAAAACCTTGAAATGCATCATGATTTAGCTAATGCTTTAAAAGAAAAGGTGAAAGCACTAATTTAACCAACCTAAAAACACATAGATATGAAAACATTAATAAAATCTATTACCAAGAAGCTTTTTTATACTGCACCAAAAGCAATGCAGAAAAATCATTTGGAATTTAGTGAACAACAAATCAATGATTTGAAGGTTTCGCTTGAAAAAAATTATTTAGATAGAGGTGATACAAAAAGAAAACTTTCAAAAAAGGAATATAATGATGCTATAAACGGACAGTTATTTGAACGGTTATCTTATAACAGAAATCGCATTGCTCCCTGGCTAAATAGCATAAAAAACCTTAGCGGAGTTGAAATTTTAGAAATTGGCTGTGGTACAGGTATTTCAACACTAGCACTTAGTGAACAAGGCGCTCAGGTTACAGGAATTGACGTTGACGAAGGCTCTTTAAATGTTGCTAAAGATAGAATGAAAATGGCAGGTTTTGATACTGAATTACATTTAATGAATGCTGATGAGATTGAAGAGAACTTTAAAACAAAGAAATTTGATATGATTATCTATTACGCCGTATTAGAACATATGACTATTAAAGAAAGGATATCTTCTCTCAAACAAGCCTGGAACATGTTACCAGAAGGTGGTTTTTTATCGGTTATTGAAACCCCAAATAGATTATGGTATTATGACTCACATACTGCAGCAATGCCATTTTATGATTGGCTACCAGATGAATTAGCTTTTTATTATTCTAAATTTTCTAAGAGAAATAACTTTAAAGATTTATACAGAGAATTAAATGATGACGACATGATTAAGTTTTTGCGTTGGGGTCGAGGTGCAAGTTATCATGAATTTGAGGTTTCTATAGCACCTTTAAAAGATTTAAATGTTGTAAGTTCTTTGATGCAATTTGAAAAAACAACCTTACTAAAATCTGGTTTTAAAGGCATGCGTTACATTAAGTTTTTAAAATCCTTAAATAAAAACCTTCACTCTGGTTTCTGTAATCCATATTTGGATATTGTTCTTAAAAAATAGTGCTCAAAATAATACAAGAATTCTATGTTTTACAAATTATTCATATTTATGAGTTAATAAATCATACTTTTAAATTATTCTTTAATTAAAAGCTAATTCAAGTTATATATGACAATTTACTAAGAAACCATTATTGCATTAAAAAAATTATAAAAATAAATCTTTAATATGATTCCTAAAATAATACATTATTGTTGGTTGAGTGATAATGAATTCCCAAGTTTGATTAAGTCTTGTATTGAGACTTGGAAAAAAATATTACCCGAATATGAATTCATGCTCTGGGATACCAATAGGTTTCCATTAGAAGATAATATCTGGGTAAAACAAGCATTTGAGGCAAAAAAATATGCTTTTGCTGCAGATTATATAAGGCTTTATGCTGTTCATAAATTTGGTGGAATTTATATGGATACAGATATAGAAGTAATAAAGAGTTATAATTCCTTATTAAATCTACCCTATTTTTTTGGTTCAGAAGGAGGTGGAATAATTGAAGCTGGGGTTTTTGGTGCAGAAAAAGGATGTGATTGGATTAATGACTGTTTATCTTATTATGATGGCAAATCATTCATTAAGAACGATGGGAGTTATGATACATTAACACTTCCTAGAATTATGATGAAAAAAATTAAAGAAACGTATATTATAGAAGAACTTACGGGTTCTGAAACCAAAAACTATTTATATTCTCCTTCTGTAGATAAATTATTTATGTTTCCAAAAGACTTTTTTTGCGCTAAAAACCATGGTACAGGGATTATTGAAAAAACCGATAACACATTTTGTATTCATCATTTTGCCATGTCATGGATTCCTAAAAAAACCACTTTCCTGTCAAATATCAAAAAAAAATTAATGAGTATTTTTGGAGTCAAAACCATAAATAAAGTTATTAAATTATTAAAATTAAAGGAAATCAAAACTCTTTTTCAAAAAAGTAATTAAAAATTATTCGAAAAATGATGACAATAGTTTTTATAACAGACCAAATATATCTTCATGGAGGTGCGGAGAGAGTGCTTTCTAATAAAGTAAATTATTTATCTCAATTAGATAACACAAAAGTTCATATATTAACAACAGAACAAAAAGAAAAAGAACCCTGTTATCCTATTAATAAAAATGTAATAATTAATGATCTAAAAATAGACTATAATAGAAAAAAAAGTTATTTTACTCTTTTTAATATTATAAAAATTATTCCACATTTTATCAAATTAAAATCTTTTTTTTTAAAAATCAATCCAGATGTAATTATAACTCTTAGTTCTCAGTTTGATTATTATTTTTTACCATTTATAAACAAAAAAACACCTACAATTAAAGAGTTTCATTCATCAAGGCATTTTTATTTTGAGAATCGTCAAAAGCGTACTTCTTATCTAAAAAATATTATTTACAGATTAAATGATTTCATAGAAAAAAAATACACTTACAATGCCATTCTTACAAATGACGAAAAAAAATATTTCTACTCAAATAATACTGTTGTAATACCCAATGCATTGACTAAATTTCCAGAGAAGGCGTCAAGCCTTGAAAACAAGAAGCTAATTAGTGCTGGTAGAATAGCACCTGTGAAAGGTTTTGAAAATTTGATAAATGCATGGGAATTGGTATCAAAAAAAAACAAAGAATGGATTTTAGAAATTTATGGAAACGGAGAAGAATCTTATATTAATGAATTGAGAGCTTTAATAAAATTTAAAAAGCTTGAGAAGAGTCTAAAAATAAAACCTGCTGTAAGCAATATTGAAGATAAAATGATCGAGTCATCAGGATTTATTATGACTTCACTAACTGAGTGTTTCCCAATGGTTTTGTTAGAGGCTATGTCTGTTGGCCTACCTATTATATCATTTGACTGTCCTAATGGACCTAAGAATATTATAACTCATAATGTCGATGGATTATTAGTTCCTTATGGAAATATTTTACTCTTATCAAAAGAAATTGATTGTCTAATTAATGATCTTTCTATGAGAAAACAATTTGGGCTTAATGCGAAAAGTAATGTGAAAAAATATAACAAAAATGATATTATGAAAAGGTGGTTTAGTTTATTTAATAAAGCTATTAAAGAAAAACACTACAAAAATATTTCTAAGGTCATTAATAATTGATAAAAAAATAAAATAATATACTTATAACGAAATTATTGCTAGTTCATAGATTAAAAGTTACTTAATTAGTTAAATACATTATGTTCGTACTGTTATTATTTCATTCCCTCAGAAATAAATTATTAAAGCTAGGTATTAAATAATAATAAAATGAACTTACTTGCCAACCTGCAGCATTCAATAAATAATAGCCTCAAAAACAATGCTTTTTGTATTAATACTGTTTTGTATTCATATGAAGAATTTGCCCAAATAATATCTAATATAAGAATTAGTATTAAAAAATTCTCTGATGAAGAAGAAACAAATATTGGATTAATTACCAATGATGATATTTATACATATGCTTCAATAATTGCATTATGGCTTGAAGGAAAAGCTTATATACCATTAAATCCAGAATTTCCTATTGATAGAAATCTAACAGTAATTAACCAAGCAAATATTCAGTCTATTTTAGATTCATCTGATACTATTGTTTTTTCGAAATTTAATTCTATTTCAACCATAAATTTAGAAAACTCTGAAATCAACTTAACTCCTGCTCAAGTATCAAACGATACTTTAGCATATATATTTTTTACTTCTGGTACTACAGGAACTCCAAAAGGTGTGCCTATTACATTTGGCAACTTGTCTGGTTTTATAGAATCACAATGGGCGTTGGATTATACTATTACTGAAGAAGATAGATGTCTTCAAATGTTTGAATTAACCTTTGATTTATCAGTAGTATCCTATTTAGCACCTTTACTTAAAGGCGCTTGTATTTATACAATTCCAAAAGATGAAATTAAATATAGTTACATTTATGAACTTATGGAAGATCATGAATTAACCTATTCATTGATGGTTCCTTCTATTCTTCATTATTTACGCCCTTATTTTGAAGAAATCAATTGTCCTTCGATGAAATTTAGTTTATTTTGTGGAGAAGCCTTACCATTAGATGTGACCGAAGAATGGAGCAAATGTGTGCCAAATGCAACTATAGCCAATGTCTACGGTCCTACAGAATGTACTATTTATTGTATGGACTATACATATAGTAGAAATGGCACAAATAAAGCCCATAATGGTATATTAACAATAGGGAAAGACATGATAAATACATCTACAATTATAGTTGATGATGATAATAATGAAGTAGAAATAGGAGAAGAAGGTGAATTATGCTTAAGCGGTGCTCAATTAACACATGGCTATTGGCAAAATGAAGAAAAAAATAAGGAAGTTTTCTTTTATAAAAATCACAATGGGGTAGAAACAAGGTTTTATCGAACAGGTGATTTATGTTGTGTCGATAAAGACGGGGATGTTTTATATTTGGGAAGAGTCGATTTTCAAGCAAAAATTCAAGGTTTCAGAGTAGAATTATCTGAAATTGAATTTCATGCAAAATCTGCTTTAAATAAACTTAATACGATTGCTCTGGCATTTGTTAATAGTATAAGTAATACTGAAATTGGCTTAGTAATTGAATCTAAAGCAATTGACACAAAACAATTATTGGGAAATTTAAATGAGAAATTGCCAAAATATATGATACCAACTCAAATTAAATTCATTGAAAGTTTTCCGCTAAACACCAATGGTAAAATCGACAGAAAAAAACTTATCAAACTTTTTACAGATTAAAAAATATAAAATGGAGACCATAACTATAAAAGAAACTATAAGCAAATTATTAGAATCTATATTAGATCATAATAACTTCGAAATGCACGATGAATTAACAGCAAAAGATGTTGATGGATGGGATTCTTTATCACATATGATGATATTAACAAAAATCGAAGAAGCTTTTAATATTAAATTTAAGCTTAGAGATTTAAATAAATTGAAGAATATGGGATCTTTGGTATCTGTAATTCAAAGTAAAATTTAAATTTTAGCGTGTGATATTTAATTCTTTAAGTTTTGTCGTTTTCTTAGTGCCTGTGCTATTGATATATTGGTCTTTTTTCAGAAAAAATTCAAGCTATCAAAATATAATATTGTTGATATCTAGTTTAATATTTTATGCATATGCCGATTATAGATTTTTGATTTTACTTATATTAAGTATTGGAATTAATTATTTTCTAGGATTAAAAATTCGCAGATCAGAAAAAGAGCTAATTCAACGCCGTTTTTTATATTTAGGCCTAATATTTAATATTGGTTTATTAATTTATTTTAAATATTTTAATTTTTTTTATGAAGGGTTCGTAAAAATTTTAAACATATTTTCGATTGATGCAAATTATAATACGCTCAACATACTACTTCCTATAGGAATTAGTTTTTTCACGTTTCAAACCTTAGGTTATTTAATTGATGTCTACAATGAAGAAATTAATCCAAGTAACAACCTTTTGGAATTTTCTCTTTTTATAAGTTACTTCCCAAAAATACTTTCTGGTCCAATTGAAAGAGCTAAAAGCCTTATTCCTCAAATAGAAAAGAAAAGAATATTTTCTTATGAAGTCTTTACTGACGGATTAAGGCAGATACTATGGGGTTTATTTGCTAAAATGGTTATAGCAGAAAAATGTGCAGAAATTGTAAATCCTATTTTTGATAATTATGAAAACCATTCAGGAAGCCTGTTACTTATTGGGTCATTCTTTTATGCTATACAGCTATATGCCGATTTTTCTGGATACTCAAACATGGCTATAGGTATATCTAAACTATTCGGAATTCAATTAATGCGTAATTTTGCAACACCTTTTTTCTCTACAAATATTAGTGATTATTGGCGTAAATGGCATATATCTTTAACAACATGGATGATGGATTATGTATTTACTCCGCTTTCATTTACACTAAGGAGCTATCAGAAAAGAGGGTTAGTTATTTCGATTATAGCAACCTTTATTCTTGTAGGTTTTTGGCATGGTGCAAATTGGACATTCATTTTTTATGGCCTACTGCATGGATTATATTTTATTCCGTTAGTTTATTCTGGAAAAATGAATAAATCGCAAATAGTGGCTAAAGGTAAATTGATTCCATCTTTTAAAGAGCTATTTAAAATGTTAGCTTTATTTGTTTTAATTATGCTAACAGACATATTTTTTAGAGCAAATACTGTTACAGAAGCCTTTAATTATATTGCTTCTATTTTTTCATATAGCCTATTTAAATTTCCAAATGAATTGCTAAGCTCAAGTTATCTAATAGGTTTTGTGCTATTAGCTTTCTTTATTTTAGTAGAATGGAAGCATAGAGAAAGACATCATGATTTTGAGATAAGTAATTATAATATTATTATCAGATGGAGTTGGTATATCATTATATTTTTACTAATCTTATTTTTTGGTAAAAGTTCTGAAACATTTATATATTTTCAATTTTAATAAGGATGAAATTACTTTTAAAAATTATTCTTGCATCATTTATAGGCATATCTATAATTACGTTTATTCTGCTTAAGTTTGGTGGACAAGTAGATAGTTTTTACAATAAATTTACAACACCTAAGGCTAGTTCTATGATAATTGGTGACTCTAGAGCTTTAACTGGAATTAGACCGAATGTAGTTAATAAAAAACTAGCTGGAAAGGGTTTTGATTTACCAATGCTAAATTATAGTTTTACAATTGCTCAGGCCCCAATTGGCCCGCTTTATAGAGAAAGTATTTTAAAAAAACTTAAACCCAACACAAAAAACGGGTTGTTTATAATATCACTTTCTCCATTAATGCTACTTTCTGAGAATTCACATGATAATTATAACAATGAGTTTGTTGAAGATGATTTATCACCACATAATATGGATTTTGTAGATATCAACCCAAATTATGAATACCTTATTGATAACTATAATAGTTTTCATTTTAAAGCTGTTTTTAGAGAAAATTTAATTTTGCAAAAAAATGGCTGGTTGCAAGACAATAACTTGCCAAACACTAGGGAAGAGTATGAAAAAAGACGAGATTGGTGGATAAATAGTTATAATAATTTCGATAAAAGATATTCGTTTTCAAAATATCGCCTTGCAAGCTTAGATACTTTAATAAAAACATTGAAAGGATATGGCAAAGTACATATTGCTAGATTACCAGTTGATCCAATATTTCTCCCATTAGAAGAGAAAATGTGCCCAAGGTTTGATAAATTAGTTGATTCTTTATCTAATATAAACAACGTAAAGTATTATAATTACAAAAACACAAGTGATACATATAAAACACTAGATGGTGCACATTTAAGTAAGCTTTATAGTGATAAGTTCACTGAAAGTTTATGTGATTCTATTTTAAAAAATTAATATAAACCTATTTCATTAACAACGTGTTTAATGAAAATATAGAATATGAATAGTTTAGTTCCTTTAGATTTTTACTTTGATGTCTATATAAATGCATTTCTATTTCTAGTCTTGTTTACATTATTGCATACAAGAATATTGAAAATAGATGATCCAAAAAATATAAATTTCATAAAGGTTGCTGGATACATTTTACTAATCTTTGTTATTCTATACCTTGGACAAAGGCCTATAAGCGGTAAGTATTTTGGAGATATGAGAACCTATGCAACATATTATGAAGACTATCAATTAGGAGCTCCTATAAAAGGTACAAAAGATATTTTCTTTCATGTATACATGAAAACATGTTCTTATTTTCTTTCTGTGCACATGTTCTTTACAATTTGTGTCATGATATACACATTGCCATTAGTAAGAATTTCTAAAGTGCTTTTTAAAGAATATTGGTATTATGCATTTTTCATGTTTGTAGTATCATTTTCCTTTTATACCTATGGTGTAAATGGTATTAGAAATGGAGCAGCTGGGTCTTTATTTTTATTGGGCTTAAGTTTTAAAAACAAAAAACTCTTAATGGGGTTATGCTTTTTAGCCGCGGTCTCATTTCATAAAACCATGTTTTTGCCAATAATAGCATACCTAATTACATACTTCTATAACAACCCAAAAGTGTTTTTAAAAGGTTGGTTGGCCTGCATACCCTTATCGTTAGTTTTAGGTAGTGTTTGGATTTCGTTATTTGCAAGCTTGGGTTTTGGTGATGATGATAGACTTGCTGGTTATTTAACAAGCCAGGCTGAAGAAGGAACATTTGCATATACTGGGTTTCGTTGGGATTTCTTATTTCACAGTTCTTTCGCCGTTTTTGCGGGCTGGTATTTTGTATATAAAAAGAAGTACCAAGATAAATTTTATTTTCAAATTTTAAATACTTACTTAATTTGTAATGGGTTTTGGATATTAGTCATTAACGCGAATTACTCAAATAGATTTGCATATTTAAGCTGGTTTATGATGGGATTGGTTATCATTTATCCTTTTCTTAAAGAAAGGTTCTTTAAAAGCCAGCATTTTATGATTGGGAAAGTAATATTTGTCTACTTTATGTTTACATTTTGTATGTATTATTTATTTTATTGGTAATAATTTAGCTATTAGAATTTTATGAAAACAATTACTGTATTTACTCCAACATATAATCGAGCATATTGCCTGCATAAATGTTATGAGAGTTTAATTCATCAACCTAATCAAGACTTTGTTTGGCTAATCATTGATGATGGATCTACAGATGACACAAAAGAACTGGTAGAATCTTGGATTAAAGAAAGTAAAATTGATATTCAATATCATTTTCAAGAAAATTTAGGAATGCATGGCGGACATAATGCAGCATATAGACTCATCCAAACAACACTAAATGTTTGTATCGACAGTGATGATTTTATGGCTGAAGGTGCTATAGAAAAAATCCTTAATCACTGGGAAGGAATTAAAGATAATCCAACCTTTGCTGGTTTAGTAGGGTTAGATGCAGATGAAAGTGGGGCAATTATTGGAACAAAAATTCCAGAAGATATTAAAGCAACAACCTTGTATGAATTATACAACACTCACAAAGTTCTTGGAGATAAAAAATTAGTATTACGAACAGATGTCGTAAAAAAATATCCTCCCTACCCTATTTATGAAGGAGAACGCTTTGTGCCTCTAGGGTACTTATACCAACTCATTGATCAAGATTATAAATTGTTTCCTGTAAATGATGTTTTTTGTATTGTTGAATATATGCAAGATGGATCGAGTATGAATATACTTAAACAATACAGGCGTCATCCAAAAGGTTTTGCTTTTTCAAGAAAAAGTAGAATGAAATTAGCAAAAAGCTTTAAAGACAAGTTTAAAAATGCTATTCATTATGTTTCGAGTTCTTTATTTATTAATAATATTCGTTTCTTTAATGAATCGCCAAAGAAACTTACTACTCTGTTAGCAATTCCTTTCGGAGTAGCATTAAACTTATATATAAGATACAAAACAAAAAACGACTTCTAATGGCATTAATTAGAGTTTTACAAGTTTTTACGATTATGAATCGAGGAGGTGCAGAATCCATGATTATGAACTATTATCGTAAACTAGATCGAAAAAAAGTACAATTTGATTTTTTGGTTCATAGAAAAGAAAAAGCTGCTTTTGATGATGAAATAGAAGCGTTAGGTGGCAAAATACATAGGTTCGACCCAATAAGTCCTTTTTTTCCAAAAAAGTATTATAATGAGTTAAGAGCATTTTTTAAAGAACACTCTGAATATTCTATAATTCATTCTCATTTAAACACATTCAGCCCCTTTCCTTTAAAAATAGCAAGAGAGTTTAATATTCCCTGTAGAATAGCTCATGCGCATATAGCAATTGATAAAGTAAATCTTTCATCGTTTTTAAGCCAAAAAGAAAGCCTTAAGGAAACTTTTAAAAAAGTAATTAAGCTACAGTTAAAAAAACGAGTAAAAAAAGATGCTACGCATTTATTTTCTTGTGGAGAAAAAGCTGGTGAATGGTTATTTGGAGATACATCATTTACAACAATGAATAATGCAATTGATACTGAAAAATTTAAATATGATGAATTAACATCTACTACATATAAGAAGAAGTTTAATTTACAAAACGAAATAGTTATTGGGCATATAGGCCGTTTTGTTAGTCAAAAAAATCATTCATTTTTATTACAAATATTTGCAGCTCTTCTAAAAAGAAAGGCAAATTACACTTTGGTACTAATTGGAGATGGTCCACTTAGAGAATCTTTGGAAAATGAAGCTAAAAATTTAAAGATTGTTGATAAGGTCCATTTTTTAGGTGTTCGTACAGATATTCCACAATTATGCCAAATGATGGATTTATTCGTGTTCCCTTCTTTTTACGAAGGATTGCCAGTTACCTTAATTGAAGCGCAAGCATCAAGTTTAAAAATATTTGCATCAGATTCTATTACGAATGAGGTGCATTTAACAGATAATATTCAATTTCTTTCAATTAATAAAACTGCTGATGAATGGGCTAAAAAAATAACTGAATTAGATTCAATTGAAAAAATAGATCAGACTGAAAAAATCGTCAAAGCAAATTACGATATTGTTTCAAATACTTTACAAATTCAAGACTTTTATACGCAACAAGTAAATATATAATTATGGGTAAATTTCAAGAAAACGTATATAACAAACTGCCCTATCCTTTTAAATATGTATTATTAAATATAAAAGCCTTTCAAAATACGAAACAGCGATATACCCAAGAATTTGACACCTACTTAAAAGAATATATTAACTTATGGAATGCTGATGAAAAAGTTATCAAAGAATATCAAAAAGAAAGATTAATTCTTTTGCTTTCAGAAGTTTATCAATACTCGAAATGGTATACCAATAAAATGAAAGATTTGGGTATAACACTAAAAAGTATAAAAGAAGCACCATACGATGTTCTTCAAAAAATGCCTATTCTAAAAAAAACGGAAAGAAAAACAAATGCTGATTTACTTATAAATACCAACCGTAATACAGATGGTGTTGGCTATACTAGTGGAACATCTGGCTCTCCAACAATTAATTACTTAGATTCTGAATCTATAAATCGTTCATTTGCATTATGGCGAAGATTTCATCATGCGATAGGTCTTGATACTAAAAAAGTAAGACAAGTACGTTTTTCAGGAAGATTAATGGTACGCCCAGATGCTAAAAAACCTCCGTTTTGGGTATATAATCATTTTGAAAGACAATTATTAATGTCTACATACCACCTAACAGAGGTTAATTTAATCCATTATATTAAAAAATTAAATCGTTTTAAGCCTATATTATTAGACGGTTATCCTTCTGCAATTTATATACTTAGTAGATTTATAAATGAGAATAACATCGTTTTAAATTTTACACCAAAAGCCATAGCAGTTACCGCTGAAACTTTACATGATTATCAACGATTAGAAATAGAAAAAGCATTTAATTGTCATGTATTTAACCAATACGCCTCTAGTGAAGGAAGCCCCTTTATAACTGAGTGTGTACAAGGTAATTTGCATTTAAACTTAGATTCTGGCGTATTTGAATTTATAAATACTAATGGAGAGAAAGCTAAACCCGGTGATGTTGCACAACTAGTAGTAACTAGCTTTACAAATTTAAAAACTCCTTTGGTACGATATAATATTGAAGACACTGTTTTGCTAGGTGAAGAAGGTAAAAAGTGTACATGCGGGTGCACAATGCCTATTATAGAGAAACTTACAGGAAGAGAGGATGATATTTTATGGACTGAAGAAAAAGGTTATGTAGGTAGAATGGATACCGCATATAAGGGGTTAGAAGGCATTGTTAAAAGTCAAATTATTCAAGAAAACCCTCAAGAGATTATTGTTAATTTAATAGCAGATAAAAAATTTGATAGCAAAATGAAATCAAATTTTTTGCATAACTTAAAAACCCGATTAGGCGAAAATATAAGTTATACTATAAATATTGTTGAAGATATTCCGCTAGGTCCTAACGGTAAGTTTGATGCTGTAAAAAGAAATTTTAAAATAAAGTTATAATTATAAAAAGTTAATGCAAAAAAAAAGCTCTACTAAGTAGAGCTTTTTTTATTATAATTAATTATTAATTACATGTATTTCCTGTATCCGTTATTTCACTTGGATTTGTAGAACTATTATTTATACATTCAAACCTATCAGCTCCTGTAGGCTCATATATAGTATTGTCTAAAAGCGAAATATTTGTATGCCCTTCATAAAGACGAATCCCATCGAAATCAGAAGGTTTTATAATATTCTCTTGAATAGTCAGGTTTGACGAATTCCCTATTTGAATACCTGCAACTTCATTCTTACTAAATGTAATTCCGTTTACATTAGAAAAACTAACTTTCTTAGATGTTTTTAAAATATTCTCGGTTACTGTAAAAGTATAACTAGCATGTTCAGGTTTATTATTACTATGAGAAAAAGACATATTTAAACTCCCAGCAGATATCTCATTTCCTTTAATCTCAACATTATCAAGCCATGTGTTACTAACACTAATTCCTGCATAAGATGCGGTGATGTCATTGTTATATACTCTTGAATTTATAGCTTTAGATAATTGAATACCATTAGCTCCACCAGAAATCACATTGTCATGAACATCAATATCATTTGAACTTAGAATAATTCCAGTGTTGTAATTTTTAATGATATTTCCACTAACTTCGTTATTGTAGACAGTTTCTCCATCACCAGTAGCAAAAATAGCATAATTCGATGTTGATTGTGCACCATGGAATCTATTATTAATAATTTTTGTTCCGTTGGTATAAGTATATGCTACTTGTGTTTCCAAGTCGTTATCTTCAATAGTTACATTCTGTCCAATATGTACAGATATAGACCCTCCTCTACTTCCGGTTTCAGTATTACCTCTTATAACTATATCAGTAACTTTTTCTCTTTCAATTAAAACTCCATTCGCATCTCGAACACGAGCGGCTTCAATATTAATTGCATAACCAACTTCACCACCATCAGCATTAGCATCCGGCTGTGCAGTATCAGTAAAAGTATTACCTTCAAAAAGCATATTTATACCATCAGTTAGAGCTATAGACATTCTCCTGATATTTTTAAACTCACAATTTAAAACTTTAATATCTCTAGTTTGGTTATAATTAGGCTCATTAGTAAAGCCTATTGAGCTAATACTTAATCCTCCTTTAGAACCATCAAAAAACTTAATTCCATCAAGGGTGATATTTTTACCAGCTTGAATGTAGAATAAATGGCTACCTTCTAAACCATTATCATTAGGTGAAAAATATCGCACTTTTCTATCTCCGTGTAAATTTCCACCAGTAACAGTTACATTATCTTCATCTCTAATAGAGAAAATTGCACCATTATCTAATTCATTCGTATTAATTGTAGCTGGTTGAATTCTTAAATGTGTATTATCCGTCATTACTAAATTAAAGTCAGACGGGATATTTACAGCTTCTCTATGAGGGTAATAATTTGTTTCAGGAGGTGTTGGTCTAGATCCTTCAAAATATGCATCTATCTCATCCATTTTAAAGGTTGTTACTCCAAAATCCTTAACTCTAAACATTAAAGATTGAAGTATCTTATTATTTTCCCATGCTATGTCAGAGGTAGTAACACCTTCAACAATTCCCCATCTTTTAGGGTCAAAATCAAATGCTGGATCTTTTAGTTGAGGATTAGAACCGCCCATTATTAAAGTTGAATTTAGAAGCTCTCCGCTAATAACATTTCCTACAGAGAAATTAATAGTTCCATTAATTATATCTCCACCTTCATAAACAATAGTTACATTTTCTGGAAGGGTTACGGTTGATCCTCCTAAATCTAAAACACAATTTATTACAACCGTTGAGTTAGGTTGTACATCATCTAATGTAAAGTCACATAGTGCACTAGTATCTACATCTGTTGGTGTTTCAGTCTCATCAACATCTTCTGTATCATCAGTATCTTCTTCAACAACTTCTACTTCTGGTTCAACAAATAATTCCTCTTTATTACATGACATCATAGTAGTCATAAATAATAAAGTAAATAAAAAGGTTTTCATAATCGTTTTCATAGTTCTCATAATTTGGGGGGCATTAAATTTTTTCAATAATAAAATTTTTTTTTAAAAAAATCGTTTAAGTGACTTGTTTTTTCGATAAAATACATTTGTTTGATTATTTAATTTCGACGAAATGCAATTTTAAACGATAAAAAGAAATTCACATCTTCTGATTTAGTTTTTATATACGCATTAAAAACAATTTTGGATTACCCTTGCTACTTAAAATCGGACAAAAATATAATTTTATCGATAAAGAGTTTAAAAATGTTAATAAGTTAAGCTTACTTGTTAACAACTAAATATTTAATAAACAAACACATACAAAACAAAAAAGAAAATTAATACACTAAATAAAAATATTAGAGATGTATTTAATATATAATTTATCAATTGACCTTTTATATTTACGTTTTATCTTATTAATAATCAATTTTAAGCATATTTAAGTAAGTTCGTATAGCCAAAATATTAACCTACTAATTTGTTAGTGAGATGCTATTCAACTCTTTTGAGTTTCTTCTTTTTTTTCCAATAATTCTTATTGGGTTTTATGCTATTCCACATAAATATAGATGGTTATGGCTTTTATTAGGAAGCTATTACTTTTATATGGCACATGAGTTTGAGTTAGTTATTTTGCTATTTATCTCAACTTGTGTTGATTATTTTTGTGGACTTAGAATGCCCACTGCAAGCAAAAAAAATAAAATTTTTTACTTATTATTAAGCATATTTGTAAACCTTGGCATTTTATTTTCTTTTAAGTATTTATCCTTTTTCACTTCTTCTATTCAAGGATTACTTGGCTTTTTTGGAATAGTTATTTCTGAGACAGAAAACTTGGGCTCATATAACTTTAATCAAATATTAATTCCTGTTGGAATAAGCTTTTATACATTTCAAACTTTAAGTTATACTATAGATATTTACAGAGGCAAAATTGAACCTGAAAAGCATTTTGGAGTTTTTGCTCTTTATGTGTCCTTCTTTCCACAATTAGTAGCTGGCCCTATTGAAAGGGCGTCTAGGCTAATCCCTCAGCTAAAAAAGAAAGTGGATATTAATCTTTCAAATATTAAAAAAGGCTTGATAATGATGGCTTGGGGCTTTTTTCTAAAAGTAGTTGTAGCTGATAGACTTGGTGTATATGCAGACGCAGCTTTTAGTGATCCAGAATATAGTCACGGTTTACCTCTTTTTATAGGAGCTCTTTTTTTTGCAGGACAAATTTATTATGATTTTTCAGCATATACGTCTATTGCAATAGGGGCTGCAAAAACTATGGGCGTAGATTTAATGCAAAATTTTAACAGACCTTTTTTTGCTACATCCATTACCGATTTATGGAAACGTTGGCATATCTCTCTTGTAGAATGGTTGCGTGACTATTTGTTTATTCCCCTAGGAGGTTCAAAAGGCTCAAAACTTAAAACAATTAGAAACGTTTTTATTCTCTTTTTTGCAGTTGGTTTATGGCATGGAGCAAGCTGGACTTTCATAGTATGGGGGTTACTTAACGGAGCAATTTTAATATTAGAAAACATAACATCATCTTTAAGAATGCGTGTTTTTAAATTGTTACAATTAAAACAAGGTGCTATTAATTTTTTAGCTAGACTATTTGGAGTAAGTTATTTGCTAATGACATTGATTTTTTTTAGATCTCCCTCTATAAATCATGCCATATTATATATTAAACAAATGTTTAATATTACTGGCTTACATGTTAATATATTGAATAATTATTTTGAGCTTGTTTTATGTTTTATTTTAATAGTTTTAGTGCAAACAATTCATTATTTTAAAGGTAATGATAAGGTTTATGAGCTGGTTACCCAACGTCCTAAATATATTAGGTATACCATGTATACTGCTTATGCTTTTATTATTGTTTTATTCGCTATAAATAGACAAAACACATTTATATATTTTCAATTTTAAAATGACTTTAAAAAAATTCATATTAAAACTATTATTATTTACAATGGGCTTTATTGGGCTTTATTGCTTCTTTGTTGATAAACTATCAAAAGGACATGTTGATGAATATTATAATAAATTTACTCAAGAAGCTGGAGGATTAATAATAGGAATATCAAGAGCAAACATTGGAATTTCTCCATATGTTATCGAAGAAGAATTAATTAATATTGAGAAGCCTATAATAAATTTTGCAATAAATAGCTATCAATCTGGCTTTAGTGAGGTTTATTTTAATGCTATAAGAGAAAAAATAAAGAATAGAACAAACAAAGGTATATTCATTATATCTATAAATCCAGGAAACTTTTCTGCATTTTCTAATATTGACGATGATATTTTAACTACAGACAGTAATACTATTTTAGGTAAAACAAAAAATGTCGCATCTAATCCAAATTATAATTATATAATTAACAATTATTCTGAACCATTATATAATGCATTCTATTCTAGAAAACCAGAACATCAAATCTCGCACAATAATGGGTGGAATGAAATAATACTTTATACAGAGCATGACACAATTACTAACAATACAATTAAATACTGGAAATCTCTTACCATAAAAAGAAATATTAAGAGAGTAAATACAGACGAAAAATCCCAATATCGTATTGATAGTTTTATAAAATTAATAAAGTTTTTAAAAGAGGAAGGGCACGTTTTTGTAATACGTATCCCGGCAGATACAGATATTATTAAATTTGAAAACGATGTATGGCAAGGTTTTGACAAGGAGTTTGATAGTATCACGAAAAAATATAATGTTCCTTATTTTAATTATTCCAATAAATCTGATGAATATAAAACGTATGATGGTTCGCACTTAGAGTCTGAAAGCGCAAAAAAATTCACAAAACAACTAAGTTTGGACATAAAAAATTATCTGAAAGCAAAAAAATATAAAAATTAAGGTGAATCCATATCTGCAAAATACATTCAAATCAATTTGGTTAACCCATTTTAATAATGGGAATACCGCCTTGGAGTTTAGCTTTGTTGATAAATTAACTTTTGTAAAACACAAAATACTGCCCATATATTTTAATACAGGCGGAACAAATACAAAAGGTTTTAATTATAAATTATCTAACTCCCTTTTAAATGATTACAAAAATAAAGTCTTCATAATTTGTGATGTGTACGGGTTTAATAATGAGAATTACTCAAAAAATGAGAAAATGGGTTGCTATAAAATTAAGCAGTACCCAGGTTATATTTGCGATTTGAGTAATCATCAAAGCCTAAAACATTACATGACTGATATTATTAGTAGAAAAAGTCGTTATAAGTTTAATAGTTATAAAAGGAATTTAGAATCTACATACAAAATACATTATAAAATGTATTTAGATGATATCACTCCAGAGTTATATGAAAGTATCTTTTCTGATTTTCAACGTCTTTTAAAAAAACGTTTTTTAGATAAAAAAACTGTAAATAATAACTTAAACCCTGATGAATGGGCATTCTACAAAGAAGTTACTTTGCCAATGATGCTTAACAAAGAGGCGGGGCTTTTTGTGGTTTATGATGCCAATAAGCCAATAGCTATAACTTTGCTTAATTTTTCTACAAATACCATGTTTGATGTTATTAGAACTTTTGATATTGATTATGCAAAATATAGACTAGGTTCTGTTAGCATCATGGGGCAAATAGATTGGTGCATAAAAAATAATATCAAAATTTTAGACTTTTCAAAAGGTTATTTTGAATATAAAAAGCGATGGGCAAATAAGCCATATTGGTTTGAATATCATGTTTATTATGATAAAAAGTCAATTAAGGCAAAAACATTGGCTTTGTTTTATAAAAACTTTTTTTCCTTAAAATTATATCTTAGAAAAAAACACCTTACCAATTTTATACATGAATTGAGTTTTATTCTGAACAAAAAAAAATATGCTGAATAATTATTAATTAACTTCAGCCTTAAACAAAGCAAACTAGTTTAGAGATGTTTCATAAACTTTTTCATTTTAAAAATGACCGTTTCATTTTTGATTTATTTTTAGAAAATAAAATAAATTCGTTTTATGCATCTCATATTTTTAATAAACTAACAAACTCAAGGTTTGTTGCTAATTTAGTTTCATCTAATGTCTTTAAAACGATATACATCGTTAAAGATATTCCAGATTATTTAAGTTTAGAGTTTCAAAAACCAAATCAAACTTATTCCTTTAAAAAAGTAAAACAATACAAAGGGTATTTAGTGAATTTAGCTGAGTACAATAGCAACGAAGCTTTCATTGCCGAAAATTTAAATAAACGCAACAGAAAAAATTTATATTCAAAAGAAAGGAAGCTTAATAAAAATCATAATATTTCATCACAGATCTTCTTTGGAAGTATAAACAAAAAGGAATACGATAATATATTTGAAACCTTTTATATACTATTAGAGAATAGGTTTAACGAAAAGCATACACATAATCGCTATTTATCAAACTGGAAAGATTTACAAGTATCTACATTTCAAAAAATCTTGGATAAGCAAGCATCATTGCACATTATTTATGATGATTTAAAGCCTGTAGCAATTACTTTAAATTTTCATAAAGGCGATATTGTTTTTAGCCATATACAAGCTTATGATATAAACTATTCTAAGTACAATATGGGTGACATTTGTATGATGAATCAATTAGAGTGGCTAATAAATAATAACATTTCTGTATTTGACCTCTCTATGGGAAAAACTTATTATAAAGAAAAATGGTGTAATTATACATATACATTTATATATCATGTTTTTTACAACCAAAAATCGTTGTTATCAAAAGTGTGTGCTAATATTATTGCGAATGAGTTAAAGTTTATCCAGTTTTTAAGAGATAAAAATATTATTGGGAAGTTAATTAATTTTGATAAACTTCTTTATAACTATAAAAGCAACATTGCAAAACAATAGTGAAATGCTAAAGAAAATAAAACCAGAAGTTTTAGATGTTTTAAGCACTTTTCTTGAAAGGAAAAAGCCATTACCAATTTATGATAAAATTGTTAATACAATTTCTGGAATGTCTATTTATGAAGCTAAAAAAAGCAATGTCAAAAATGATAATTATCTATACTATATTTATGATTTTCCAGGATATTTAAAAGGCTCCGTCACCAAAAGTGGATGGAAATTAAAAACCATAAACACTTATAAAGGTTCTTTAATATTATTAAAAGACTATAAAAGCGTAGAAGATTATTTAAAGCATAAATTTAGTACAGGAAGAAGGTCAAAATTTAGAACTTACCAAAAAAGATTGGAAACCTGTTTTAATATTGAATACAAAACCTATTTTGGTAATATTTCTAAGAATGAGTATGAATTACTTTTTGAAGCTTTTCATGATATGACAAGAAAGCGCTTTTTAGAAAAGAAAACACAAAACTATGATTTATCTCGCTGGCACATTTATCATGATATAGCATACCCACTAATCAATAGTAAGGAAGCCGCTTTGTTTGTTATTTTTAGTGATGGTAAGCCTATAAGTATTTGTTTAAATTTTGTTAGAGATAAAACCATTTATGGTTACTTAAGAACTTACGACACCGATTACTCTAAATTCTATTTAGGGTTTACCGATTTTATAAAACAGCTTCATTGGTGTTTTGAAAACAATATTGAGATTTTCGATTTATTAAAAGGAAGTTATCCATATAAAATGAGGTTAATTGATACTCAATACCCTTTTCAAAAACATGTTTTATACAATTCAAACTTTATTTTAACAACAATTTCTGCCAATTTAAACATTGCAAAAACTCAATCCTTTTATGCTTTGGTAAAAGTTTTAAAAAAGATGAATGTAAATAAACTGTACTATAAATTTATAAATTATAAATACCGCAATAGAGAATTACAAGAATTGAAAAAAGGTTTTCAAAAAATTGATATTTTAGACAATTTTAAAATAGAGCAAAATGAAGTATTAACAGAATTAAATCTTAACGATGATTCTTCAAAAACTTTAAAGAGATATGTATTTGATTTTTTGTATAGCAATCAAGAATTTATTCATAATATTAAGCTATTCAAGCATAAAAATGAATCCAACTCATATATAATCAAAGGAAAGAAAAACACTCGAAAAATAACGCTTATATAAGCACCACATGCTTAAAAAAATAAAACCAGAAAATATAAATTACCTAAATACTTTTCTTGAAAAAAGAAAAGCAATACCTGTTTATAGTAGCCTTATAAATACCATTTCTGGAGATACCTCTAATAAAAGCAATGAGACAAATATTATTAATAAAAGGAATATATACTGTATAAACGATTTCCCATCTTATTTAAAGGGAGATATTTCAGGCAATACTTGGAAAGCAAAAACTGTAAACACTTATAAAGGTTCATTAATCCTTCTAAAAAAATATGAAAACGCCAATGATTATTTAAAGAAGAAGTTTAAAACACCCAAGAGATTCAGAATTTATCAAAGCAAATTAGAAAACAGCTTTAATATTGAGTATAAGAGTTATTATGGAGATATCTCAAAAAAAGAGTACGATTATCTTTTTGAAGAATTTCACAAAATGCTTAAAACCAGATTTTTAGAAAAGAAAATCAAGAATCATGATTTGTCGCGCTGGGATATTTATCGCGAGATTGCTTTTCCTTTAATTAAAAACAAGGAAGCCGTTTTTTTTGTTATTTATTCAGACAAAAAACCAATAAGTTTTTACTTAAATCTATTGCATGGTAAAACGGTATATGGTTATGTAAAAACTTATGATATTGATTACTCAAAATTTTCAATTGGTTTCATCAATTTTATTCAGCAACTACGCTGGTGTTTTGAAAATAACATTGAAGTTTACGATTTATTAAAAGGAAATTACGCTTACAAGAACAAGTTGATAGATCAAGAATTTTATTATCAAAAGCATATTATTTACAATTCTAAATCTTTACTAGCTGTATTATCTGCTAATTTTATAATTGTAAAAAACCGACTGTTCTATAGCGCAGTAAATATTTTAAAAAAGTTAAAGGTTGATTTATTATATCATAAGTTTTCAAATTATATATATCAAAATAAATTTGTAAATGATACTCAAAGAGTTTTGATTACTAATTGTTCTGAAAAACCTAGTGAGCAATTAGATCAAATAGATTTAGATGATGAGGCTTTTAGTTTTTTAAAAAGAATTACCTATAAATTTTTATACCATAATGACGAATCATTGGAAACAGTTAAATTATTTAAGTTTAAAAATGAAGTAAAAACCTATCTTATCTCGGGGAAAAAGCAAATGCAAAAAATAACGTTTCAATAATTTTGGCCAAAGTTAAAAAAATAACATTCTTAAAAGCTTTCACTGAAAATAGCTTACCTCCTATTTGCAGTAAAATTATTTATGGCAAAAATTTCTATTATAATACAAATACTGAGTTAGACATAGATTTAAAGAAACAAGTACTAATGTTTAAAGATGTTTCTGATTATGTAGATATAGAACTATTAGAACAGTCAAAAAGCATAGTTGTTAATAAAATAAAAACTATCAAAGGGCATTTAGTAGAACTTCATTTATTTAGTAATATAGTAGAGTATTTGGAAACTAATTTTAATTCCAAAAGCAGATCAAACTTTAGGCGCTATGAAAATAGGCTAAAAACATGTTTCAATATTAAATATGTATCCTATTATGGAGAGATTACAAAGCAAGAATACGACAGACTTTTTATTATTTTAAAAAGAATATTGGTTAGGAGGTTTACCGAGAAACAAGAATATAATTATGAATTGCAACATCTTGAAGGCTATCGCGATGTTTTATATGATATGATATTGGAAAAAAGAGCCAATTTATTTGTAATTTATGATGGTGATAAGCCTATTAGCGTTAGAATAAATATGTGCAAAAAAAATATAGCTTATTATATTTTAAGTGGCTATGATATTGATTATTCAAAATTTCATTTAGGTTTTATTGATATGCTAAAAAATATAGAATGGTGTATAGATAATAACTTTGAGATTTACGACCTTTTAAAAGGTTATGATTATTATAAATCTAAATGGTCTACTAAAAAACATGATTATTATAATCACATAATTTATAATTCAAATTCAATAGCGACATTGCTAATTGGGCAATATATTACTACAAAGGAAATTATAAAGTATAAAGGCTACAGAGTTTTAAAAAAGTATAATTTACACACAAAATACAAAAGCATAAAAAGGCATGTATTTGGGATTAGAGCCTTTACTAGCAAAAAAAAGTTACCATCTGTATTAATAGAAAACGATACAAAAAGTACTGATCAAACAATTGAAATAAATATTGATAAAAATGATGAATATGCATTTTTAAGAAAACCTGTATACAACTTACTTTTTCTAAATAATGAATCTATCAATAATGTTACTATTAGCAAGTTTACAGGCTCAGAGAACACATTTAAAGTTCAACTTAAAAATAAAAGCAAACTCTTAAAAACCAATAATTAAAAAAGTATTTAAATAATATTAGCATTAAATGCAAAGAAGTAAAAAACATATTAGGGCTAGTTTTTTTTTAGATCTCTTTCTTAAAGGAAAGAGTTTCCCTTCTTTTTACAAAAAAATAACGACCACTTTTTTAAATAATGATGTTTACAGTTCACACCCAAGCGCAAAATTCAACTTTGATTATTTAACTTATTCTATATATGATATCCCTAATTACTTAGAAACAGAGTTTGACAAAACCACCTCTTTAAAATTATTAACCGCACCACTCTACCCTGGTTATATTATAAATTTAACTTGTTTTAAAAACCTTGAAGATTACCTTAATAATCATTTAGGTAAACCCAGGAAATCACAACTAAAAAGATACCGAAAACGCTTAGATATATGTATTGCACCTAATTACAAAGTTTACTACGGTGATATTTCAAAAGATGAATATAATATACTTTTCAACAGGCTTATATTAATGACAGAACGTCGTTTTGCTCAAAAAGAGGAATTAAATTTTGAGCTTCCTTTTTTAGAATTGTATCGAGATATGATGTATTCAATGATGCTGAATAAAAAAGCAAGCATATTTGTTATTTATCATGGCAAAAAGCCAATAAATATAACACTTAATTTTATAGATAATGCATGCATTTTTCATTGGAATAGTTGTTATGATGTTGATTATCAAATGTTCAATTTAGGACATGTAAATATGGTAAACCACTTAGAATGGGCTTTCAATAAAGGGTTTAAGCTATTTGATATGGGTCGAGGTGATTTTTTGCACAAAAGAAAGTATGTAAACGAAAGCTATATTTATAATGAACATATAGTTTACAATTCAAAATCCTTACCTGCATTAATTATAGCGCACTTAAAACTATTAAAATTAAAATTGCGGTATGGTACAATTAAATTTCTTAAAAAGTTCAATTTTCATTTATTCTATGGTAAATATGCAAAGTATAAATATAGAGTTGTAAAATCAAGGCATAAAAATGATAAATCATACGCAGTTACTGCCAGTAATATAACTGAAATACCAAGCTTAGAAAAGTTAGCATTAATTGATCTAGATAATTATGACTATGATTTTTTAATAAAACCACTAAACTATTTTTTATATAAAAATCAAGACAATATGAAAAATGTAAAAGTTCTCACCGATTTAAAAGATGTGCAAACTTTTTATTTTAAAGGTGTAAAGATGCATCAAAAAGTAACTATTAAAATTAAGACAAATATTTAGCAAACCTTAAATGAGTAACAAAAATAAAATAGTGGTCTTTCCAAAATTGTTTAAAACAAGTTCTGTTTGTAACTTGTACGAAAGCATTGAGTATTTTAATTTAAAGGTTAACAATAACTCTATTGATACTCATTTTAAAACTACTGCAAACTCTATTTACTCACACAGGTTAGTTCCAGAATACTTTAAATTAAACCTTAGGCATAATACATTTAAAACTAAAATAATCCCTCAATTTAATTGGGGATATTCTATTTTACTAAACCCTTCCGATTCTATTGATGGCTATATGCAACGTCAATTTAACTCTAAAAAAAGAAACATATTGACAAGATATGTTAAACGATTAGAAACTTGTTTTGATGTTGAATACAAAATGTTTTATGGCGAAATAAGTAAAACCGATTATAATTTTGTTATGCAATCATTATACGATATGATAATTGCAAGGTTTGAGGAGCGAAACGAGCTACATAAAAACCTGCATGAATGGGATTATTTATGTGAAAACACATTTTCGGAAATTCTTAATAAAAATGCTTCATTATTTGTAATTTATAATAAAGATGAGCCTATTGAGGTTTCTCTCAATTATCATTTTGATAAAGTGTTATTTAGTTATTTGTCATCATTTGATGTCGATTATTCCAAGTTTGGTTTGGGTCATGTAGAAATTTATAAGCAAACCGAATGGTGTGCAAATCACGGTTACATTCTTTTTGAAATGGGTGTTGGTGGTATGGATTATAAGCGCAGGTGGAGTAATAACATTTACAGGTACAACCACTATATTGTTTATAAAAAGCAATCTTATAAGCTTAAATTATTAATAATCAAAATAAAGCTAAAAGAGTATTTAAAATCTATAAAACTAAACGAAGTTTACCCAAAAATAAGAGCCATTTTTACTAAAAATCAAAAAAGACAAACCATTGCCATCGTTTCTGAAATAGAACAAGTAAAATATTTAAACACTAATGGTTATAAAGAAATAGAACAAATGACTATGGCAGATAATCATTTAAAAAAGTGTATTAATAATTTTTTATACACATCAAAAAATCATATTAGAGATATAAGCATCTATAAAGCAGAAAATTCATATATAATTAAAGGAAAAGAAAAGTTTCAAAAAGTTTCGTTTAATATACAAGACTGTTAATCGCTTAACCTAGTAAAACAAGGAAAAAACCATCTGAGAACTATTTACTTTTATATATTTGCCAATGTGTCTATTAAAAGACTATTATAACCGCTTTTTATGAAAAAGAAAATCATTAGAATTACCACTGTACCATTATCACTAAGCGGTTTATTACAAGGTCAGTTAAAATTTATGTCAAACTATTTTGACATATTAGCAGTATCATCTCAAGGGGAAAACAATGCACTTAACATGGTTTCAGAATATGAAAGTGTTCCTACATTACCCATTGAAATGACAAGAAAAATTACACCTTTAAAGGATCTTTATGCCGTATGGCAATTATATAAATTATTTAGAAAAGAAAAGCCCTTTATTGTGCATTCGCACACACCAAAAGCAGGAACCCTCTCTATGCTTGCTGCAAAACTAGCAGGAGTACCTCATAGATTACATACTATTGCAGGTCTGCCCCTGGTTGAAGCAAAAGGAGCAAAAAGATTGTTGTTAAACTTGGTGGAAAAAATAACCTATAAATGTGCAACTAAAATATACCCAAATTCTTTTGGACTAGTAGATATTATATTGGAGAACAACTTTACAAAAAAAGACAAATTAAAGGTTATAGCCAATGGGAGTTCTAATGGTATTGATACAGCATACTTTGACCCAAAATTATTTACCGAGCATGATAAATTATCAAAACTAAAAGCTTCATTAGGATTACTAAATGATGATTTTGTGTTTGTTTATGTAGGCAGATTAGTCTCTGATAAAGGTATAAATGAATTATTGCTTGCTTTTAACAAAATAAATAATGAAAATAATAAAGTAAAGCTTTTGCTTGTGGGTACTTATGAAAATGAATTAGATCCGCTTTTACCAAAATCAATGGAAATCATAAAAAATAATAAAAATATTGTCTCTACGGGTTGGGTTGATGATGTTAGACCTTATTTTGTAATCTCAAATGTTTTAGTATTTCCAAGTTATCGAGAGGGGTTCCCTAATGTTGTTATGCAATCTGGCGCTATGGAATTACCTAGTATTGTAACCAATATAAATGGCTGTAATGAAATTATAGAAGATGAGAAGCATGGCATTATTATCCCAACAAAAAATGATGATGCTATATACAAAGCAATGAATTATGTTTTAAATAATAGAAAAGAAGCTATAGAAATGGGAATACAGTCTAGAACTAATATAGTTCTAAAATTTGAACGACGAAGAGTTTGGGAAGCATTGCTTACAGAGTATAGTGGCTTGGCCTAATAAAATAATTGACCTTATTACAAAATATACAGAGTTAGTTCTGATTATAATCGGTTTTATCAACACTTCATTTTATAATTAAATGCTTTTTAATTCAATAGATTTCTTGTTTTTTTTACCAATAGTATTTTTGCTCTATTGGATGCTGTCACAAAAATTAAAAGCACAAAATATATTATTATTAATAAGTAGTTATATTTTTTATGGATGGTGGGATTATCGCTTTTTGTCTTTAATAATGCTTAGTACAGTAGTTGACTATTTTGTTGGTTTAAAATTATATAAATCAGGAAGTAAATCTAACCGAAAGAGGTGGCTCATAGTAAGTCTATTGTTCAATATTGGCCTTTTAAGCTTTTTTAAATATTATAATTTTTTTATTGAATCTTGGATTGAATCTCTTACTTTAATTGGCTATTCTGTTGAAAATACTTGGACATTACAAGTAATTCTCCCTGTTGGCATTTCGTTTTATACGTTTCAAACACTATCATACTCTATAGATATTTACAAAGGAAAGCTTTCGCCCACTAAAAATTTTATTGGTTTTGCTGCGTTTGTATCATTTTTTCCTCAGCTAGTTGCTGGACCAATTGAAAGAGCATCAAATTTACTCCCTCAAATATTAAACGCTCGGGAATATACATACAAGGCAATTTCTTCTGGTATAAAATTGATGATATGGGGTTTTTTTTTAAAACTTGTTGTTGCAGATAGAGCTGCTATTTATGTAAATGCCGTATATAATAATATTGAAAACCATGATGGGTTAAGCTTTATTGCGGCTACTCTTTTATTTGCTTTTCAAATCTATGGAGATTTTGCTGGATATTCATTAATCGCAATTGGTGTAGCCAAAATGTTCGGATTAAATTTAATGACAAATTTCAACCGCCCATACTTCTCCCCTTCAATTAGTGAGTTTTGGAACAGATGGCATATATCATTATCGACATGGTTTAAAGATTATGTTTATATTCCTTTAGGCGGTAATCGGTCTAAAAAATGGCGTTGGTTATTTAACTTATTTATCACTTTTTTAATAAGTGGATTATGGCATGGCGCCAATTGGACTTTTGTAATATGGGGTGCATTAAATGGTATATATCTAATTTTTGAAGCACTCTTATTTAAAAATAAAAGAACAGGTATCATAAATATAATACTAACATTTATATTAATAAATTTTGCCTGGATTTTTTTTAGAGCAAATAGCTTAGAAGAAGCGAGTTATATAATAAATAAAATTTTTACGTCCCCAGGCAATTTATATATTGGGGCTGGAGATGACATAACAGCATCAATCTATGCCGCAATAGCCATCGGAATATTATTAATTGTAGAATTCAAAAAAGAATTTTTTAATTCTCTTTTTTCTATTTCTAAAAATAAGTATGAAATTATAAGATTAATTGGTTATTCTTTTGTTGTATTTTTAATTTTATACTTAGGAGTATTTGGAGAAAGTCAATTTATTTATTTTCAATTTTGATATATGAGAAAAGCTGAATTAAAACTTACGGCAATTAAAGTATTAAAATTTGTAATCATTTTACTGATTGTGGACTTTTGTCTAGGTTCAATATCAAAAGAAATATTTCTAAATCAAAAAACGGGGAAATTCCATAGATCTACATATTCAATATATGAAGCTAAAGAAGACATATTAATATTTGGTAGTTCACATGCTCATAGACATTATGTTCCCGAGGTAATAGAAAAAAAACTTTCAAAAACATGTTATAACGCAGGTGCAGAAGGACAACAATTACTCTTTCATACAGTTTTGCAGAAAATGATCTTAAAAAGAACACTACCTAAACTAATTATATTAAACATTGATGAAAATTTTCTTTATAAAACAGACGCAGCATACAACAGACTTAACGATTTAAACCCTTATTATCAAGATTTTAAAGATGAATTAAGACCTCTCTTTAGCTTAAATTCAAGTTTAGTTGATTTTAAATTATTCTTTAAGTCATATCAAACAAATTCTACACTTATTCATGCATTAAAATATTATCTGTCTCCACAAATTGACTATAAAGGTTATCGCCCACTGAATGGTAAAATGACTCAAAACAAAGCAATGATTTATAAAAAAAATCATTCGGAAAAAGAGTTCATTGAAATAATTGATTATACATTTAAAAACGCACTTATAGATTTCATATCAAATGCAAAGAAAAACAATGTAAAACTAATTTTTGTTACTTCTCCAAATTTAATAGAAAGAAACATTTCAAAAAATGAATCATTCCAAATGATAAAAGAAATTGCAAAGTTAGAAGAAATATCTTTTTTTAATTTTTTAAATTCCCCTACGTACCTTAATCAATACGATCTATTTCATGATCCAACACACCTGAATGATGATGGAGCAAGGGTTTTTTCAAAAAGCGTTGCAGACATAATTAATTCGATAAATTAATTATATTTATAAAGTTGCCGTTATTTGTTATGCAAAAAAAATATCATTTACCTAAAATAGAAATCAATGAGTTTCCTTTTTACTTTTTTTGAATATATGCGTCGTACTATTTTTTGGACAATAGATTTTATTAAAGGTGCACCAATTAAAAATCATATAAAAGATATTTCTAATATTTTAAATAATTATTCTTCAAACGAGTCAATAAAAAAAAGAAAGGAATACTTATCGGATTTATTGAAACATGCAACTTCTTCGACTGATTTTTACCAAAATATTCCCTACAACTCTTTGAATAATTTCCCTTTAATAAATAAAAATATAATTCAAAGTAAACCAGAAGAGTTTGAGTCTAGCCTTTATAGGAACAAAGTAAACAAATTAATTTGTACAAGTGGGTCTACTGGTGCCGTATTAAAAATTAAGCATGATAAAAACAAGGTGCATAGAACCACTGCAGATACACTTTATTTTTCTAAAAAAATTGGATTCAAAACTGGTTCAAAACTGTTTTATTTTAGGCACTGGAATGAATATTACAAAAAAAGTAAACTATTACGTATAGTACAAAACATTAAACCTATTGAAGTTTTAAAAATTACCAAAAATTCAACTGAAGAATTAATTAGCGAAGTAAAAAACGCATCTTCAAATGTTTTTTGGTTGGGCTATTCATCTGCCTTTGAGCAAACATGTAACCATCTTGAATCAATAAAAGCACTCTCTTTAAACAATAATGTAAAAGGAATAATTGCAATATCGGAAGGGCTAAATAAAAGCACTAAAGCTCGTTTAAAAAAATATTTCAAAGCCCCAGTAGTGTCTAGATATTCTAATATGGAGAATGGGATCCTCGCTCAACAAGAAATAGATTCAGACCATTTTACCATTAACTGGGCTAGCTTCTATGTAGAAGTGTTTAAATTCGATGAAGATATTCTTGCTGAATCTGGAGAGTTAGGAAGAATTATAATTACAGATTTATTTAACTACTGTACCCCAATGATTAGGTATGACACTGGTGATATTGGGATAGTTAATTATAATTGCTCTCCTCCAGTTTTTAAAACTATCGAAGGTAGAAAAATGGATACTATTTTTAATACAAAAGGAGAAGTTGTTTCATCCTTTATTATGATTAACAATTATACATACTCTGGGGTAAAACAAAGTCAGCTTATACAGGAAGGAGAAAAAAAGTATACTATAAAATTGAATACTTCAGATATATTCAATCAAGAGAAAAAACTTTTAAAAGATTTTAAAGATTATCTAGGAGATGACGCCGAAATTAAAATAGAATACGTTCTCGAGATTCCGCTGTTAGCATCAGGCAAAAGAAAGACTACAATAAACAATTATTCCAAAAATAATTTTAAGAGAGACCGAAACAAGTAACTCAACGATAAAATAATAAAAGAGAACGTTTTTACTTAATATAAAAGCTTATTTTTTGTAGATAATTATATATTTGAGTTATTAATAGCAGCAAAAAATAAAGTTAAAGTAAACCACTGAGTTTGTACAAAAATATAATAAAGCGACTATTAGATTTTATTTTTGCCTTTTTAGGGATAATTATATTATCTCCATTAACACTAACTATCATAATTATTATGATGGTTGCAAACAAAGGAACTCCTTTTTTTTTACAAAGTAGACCTGGAAAAAATGAAAAAATCTTCAAAATTGTTAAGTTTAAAACAATGAATTCCTTAAGAGGTGAAAATGGAGAACTATTACCCGACAAAGATCGTCTAACCTCTATAGGTAAGTTTGTTAGAAAATATTCGCTAGACGAGATCCCTCAGCTTTTTAATGTATTAATTGGCGATATGTCTTTAATTGGCCCACGCCCACTTATTATAGAGTATTTACCTATTTATAATGAGACTCAAAAAAAGCGTCATAATGTTAAGCCAGGAATTACTGGATGGGCACAAATAAATGGGAGAAATTCAATAACATGGCAGAAAAAATTTGAACTTGATGTTTGGTATGTTGACAATATTAATTTCATTTTAGATATCAAAATATTTGTAAAAACTTTTATAAAAGTTTTACAGAAAAAGGATGTAAACCTATCAAATGATTTAACCTCCGAGTATTTTAATGGTAAGAATTGATTTTTTATTATGAGCAAAGATTTAAATGTAATAGGGCTTACTAAAAAAATGCTTCGAGATAATATCGAACAAAATACATATTGGAAAGGAACACTTGCACCGTTGCCAAAAAGCAAAGCTATATGGCTTTTATCGAACCCAAGAATTAATGAAGACGACTACTGCTGTGTTTTAACTATGGAAGGAGCAAAAATGATTTCATTCATTTATATGATTCCAGACTTCCTGAATATGCAAGAAAAAAACTCAAAAAAAGTTTATTGGATGATTTCTTGGTGGGTTCACCCAAAATATAAAAACACTGTTTTAGGAACTTACACTTTTTACGAAGCACTAAAATTAGCTGAAAATCAAATTATTATTAAATCATACGCTGAGCATATAGCAGATTTTTATCAAAAGCAACCCTTTACAGTAATAGCATCAAGGTTAAGGTATACTATTTTTTTAAGTGTTGACCCATCAATGCTGGTTGGTCGATTTAAATTTTTAAAATCATTTAGATCAATCCTTGATAAATTTGATTATGTGGTTGCATCTATTATAAACAGAATTAACTATAATAAATTAAAGAAAAGAACAAAAGGGCTTTTTTATGATTATATTAATGAATTAGACAATGACACTTGGAGTTTTATTGAACCTCTATGCAAAAATGATTTGATTTTAAAATCAAAAGACTATGTGAGTTGGCAAATAGATAACAAACAATATACACAGTTTATTGTGGGTTCTAAACAGCAATACAAATCATTAGAAACTGGAATAAGCAATAACATTCATTCTCACAGTTTGAAAATTGTTAAAGACAAAGAAATTATCGGGTTTTTATCCTATATAATTAATTATAATGAATTTAATGTAAGATATTTTTTAGTTAAAAAAGAAGAATACTATAACCTATGTATTGATGTTTTAGTAGAGAACTTTATTAAAAAAAGAACAAAATTCATCTTCACTGATGACACAAAGCTCGCTGAGAATATTAGAAAACGTTTTTTAACTGTATTTACACATAAATCAACAAAAAAAGGTTTGGCTCACAATAGTTTAAAGTTAAGTATAGAAAACGCAAATTTATTAAACAGAGATGGTCATTTTTATTAATTGTAATGTAGAATAGTATACTAAATGAAGTTTTTAAAAAACATACAAAAATCAATAGAAAATAATTCTAAGCATAATGTGCTTTGCATTAGTAATGTATATTACACTTATAGCGATTTTGAGAGTGAAATTAAAAAAATTAGGTATGCTATAGCAAATACTATTGACTCATCAGAAAAACTAATAGGTTTAGTAACAAATGATGATATACAAACATATGCTAGTATAGTTGCCCTATGGCTTGAAGGAAAAGCCTATGTTCCAGTAAATCCTGACACACCACTAGATAGAAATTATCATATTTTTGAATCTACAAAAACCAAGTATGTAATTGATTCTTCCAAAGTCTCACTTTATTCAAATTATAAAGTAATTAGCTCTAGTGAATTACAAAATCAACACCCAAGTTTAAATCCGAAAGATTTTTCCGGAGCAGAAGATGAGATAGCGTATATTTTATTTACATCAGGTACTACGGGCACACCAAAAGGTGTCCCAATTACATTTAATAACGTTCAAGCATTAGTAAATGCAATTGATGCTGAGCCTGAATTCAATCTTAACAATACAGACAGATGTCTTCAAATGTTCGAACTAACTTTTGATTTTTCTGTCGTTACATATTTGTTCCCATTATTAGCTGGTTCTTGTATGTATACCATACCAAAGGGAACCATTAAATATTTTTATATTTTCAAACTCATCAAAGAAAAGGCATTAACTGTCCTAACTATGGTGCCTTCTATAATAAACTACCTACGCCCCTATTTTCCAGAAATTGACGAGACTTCTGTTAGATATTGTAGTTTTGGAGGTGGAGCGTTACACAGTGATATCGCAAAAGAATGGAGTGACTGCTTGCCAAACTGTAAGATATTTAATTATTACGGGCCAACAGAATTTACCGTATATAGTGGTTTTTATCCATACAACAAAGAGACTCATACTAAAGCCCATAATGGTATAATTGCTATTGGTACACCGCAAAAAGATACTTTATATCTTATAGTAAATGAAAATAATGAAGAAGTAGCCATTGGTGAAACTGGTGAGCTTTGTCTAGGTGGACCTCAAATAACACCCGGTTATTGGAAGAATGAAGAAAGAAATAAATTAAGCTTTTTTGTTAGAACTGAAAACAATAAAAACATAAGATACTATAAAACAGGTGATTTATGTGTTAAAGATGAAGATGGCGATTTTCTTTATGTAGGCAGAAGTGATTTTCAAGTAAAAATAAGAGGTTATAGAGTTGAGCTATCAGAAATTGAGTTTCATGCCAAGGTCAAATCCAAAGAAAAGGTTAATATGGTAGCTTTAGACATTTATAATAATCTAGGAAATGCTGAATTAGGACTTGCAATTGAATCTGAAGCTTTTGATACCGTAGAAATGTTTGAGTATATGAAAACAAAAGTGCCTAGTTACATGATTCCTATGCATGTTAGGTTTATTAAGGAATTCCCGCATAGTATTAATGGGAAAATTGACAGGAAAGAATTAAAAAAACATTTTAAGATAAATTAAATTTATGAATAGAGAAGAAATTTTAGATAAAGTTACCGTAGCTTTTACAAATATATTAGAACATAACAACTTCCAACTAAAAGGCGAAACAACAGCAGATGATGTTGATGGTTGGGAATCTATAACACATATGATGATCATTTCTGAAATCGAAAAGACTTTTAGTATCAAGTTTAAGCTGATGGATTTAATGAATATGAATAGCGTTGGAGACTTATTAAACACTATAGAATCTGAATTATTAATAAATTAGTAACTTCATTTCATATTTAAACAAAAATCCCAAACAAAAAAGTGAAAAAAATTGTAGTAATTGGTGCATCTGGTCATGCAAAGGTTATCATCGATATTATTGAAAAGCGCAATGAATACCAGATAATTGGGTTAATAGATTCGTTCAAGAAACCCAATCAAAAAGTAATGGGTTACCCAATTTTAGGAAAGGAAAATTTAATTCCTGAATTAATGATAAACCAAAGAGTAATTGGTGGAGTTATTGCCATTGGAGATAATTGGTCTAGAAGTAATCTAAGAGATATCATAAAATCTTTGGCTCCTAAGTTTAAGTTTTTACCTGCTATACATCCAAATTCAATTTTATATAATAACATAAAGATAAAACAAGGAGTTGTTATAATGGCCGGAGCTATAGTAAACTCTGATTCTTCAATAGAAGAGTTTTGTATTTTAAATACAAAATCATCTTTAGGGCATGATAGCATAATGAAAAAATTCTCTAGTTTAGCCCCAAATGCCACTACAGGCGGACATGTAAATATTGGTGAGTTTTCAGCAGTATCAATTGGAGCAACTATTATTCAAAGTATTAAAATCGGAAAACACTCTGTTATTGGTGCTGGTTCACTAGTGCTAGATGATATTGGTAATAATTTAATTGCTTTTGGGTCGCCAGCAAAAGAAATAAAAAAAAGGCAAAATGGAGAATCATATTTAGCAAAATAATATATGATGTCAACTAATAAAATGTTTTAATGTATACATTATTTTTTAAAAACATATTGGATTTTTTTATTTCTCTAATTGGCTTAATAATACTGTCACCAGTAATAGTAATATTAATATTATTGCTAATTTTTACCAATAAAGGGAAACCTTTTTTTTTACAATTAAGACCAGGAAAGCATGGTAAACTTTTTAAAATTATTAAGTTTAAAACAATGACTGATTTAAAACCAAACTTAAAAAAAGAGGAACATAGTTTAAATCGTGTTACTAAAACAGGAGTTTTTATTAGAAAATATTCGTTAGATGAAATTTTACAACTAGTTAACGTTTTAAAAGGAGATATGAGTTTAATAGGCCCTAGACCTTTATTAGTTGAGTATTTACCATTATATAACGATATTCAAAAAACAAGACATAATGTAAAGCCTGGTATTACTGGGTGGGCGCAAATTAAAGGTAGAAATGCAATAAGCTGGAACCAAAAGTTCGAATATGATGTTTGGTATGTTAAAAACATAAGCTTTTGGTTAGACATAAAAATTTTATTTCTTACTATGTTAAAAGTTATTAAAAAAGATGGTGTTAACACTAACGAAAGTATGACTATGCCAGCATGGAAAGGTAATAACCCATAATTAATAAAAAAATAGAATATATAATGAAAAAGCCTATTAGTAAAAAAAAGGTAAGAATTTATGGAGCTGGTGGCCATTCTCAAGTTATAAAAGAGGTTTTGGAAAAAAATAATTATGATGTAACAGAAACGTTTGATGATAAGCCCAAAAATGTTCATCATGCTTCTAAGAATGTTTCTATTGGTGCGAGAAAAAATATAGACAGTTTCCCTCATGTTGGCGATCCTGTTATAATAGCAGTTGGAATAAATTCTGAAAGAGCAGAAATAGCTGAATTCTTAAAATGTGATTACGAGAAGGCCGTTCATCATTCAGCAATAATATCCGATACTTCTAAAATTGGAGAAGGAACTGTTGTATTTGCAGGCGCAATTATTCAACCTAATACCTCTATAGGAAAGCATGTTATTATAAATACAGGAGCCAGTGTCGATCATGATAATATAATTGGAGATTTCGCACATGTATCCCCTAAAGCAGCTTTATGTGGACATGTGGAAGTTGGTGAAGGCTCTCATGTAGGTGTAGGAGCTGTCGTTATCCCTAAAGTGAAGATTGGCAAATGGTGCACTATTGGAGCTGGAACAATTGTTTTAAAAGATGTTCCAGATTATTCAACACTCGTAGGAAACCCTGGAGTAGTAATTAAAACAAAAAAACCAAATTAAAAGTGGACACATACAGTACAACATCGGATATTACATTTATTGGCTCTGGAATTTCAACCTCTTTCAGTATTATAAACTTTTTAGACCTTATTGATACTAGAGCTAGTATAAATGATAAAATATCTATAAACATAATCGAGAAATATTCTGAGTTTAACATAGGAGTTCCTTATGGCTCAAGATCTGGTTTTTCTACACTTTTAATAACTTCTTTAAGAAACTTCCTAATTGAGCCAGAACTTAGTTTATTCATCAAGTGGCTCAATAAAAACAAAACATGGCTTTTAGAAAAGTTTGAAAAAGAAGGAGGAGTTTTATCAAAAAAGTGGCTTTTAGATAACAAAGAGGATATTCAAAATAACAAATGGAAAGACCTTTTTATTCCAAGACGCTTTTTTGGTTGTTATATTAATTTAAGAGTTAATAATAAAATCAAAGAACTATCCGAAAAAGAATGCATTAATGTTAATTTTATTACTGGCGAAGTAATCGATATTGAAAAAAACAAAAGCATATATAAAATCTCATTGGAGAATAATTCTGAAATCATTTCTAAAAAAGTAGTTTTATCTGTAGGGTCCCTACCTATAAACTATTTGTGGAAAAATAAAGATTTAATAGAAGAGAAAAATTTAATGTTTGTTAATAACCCATATAAACCAGCATTAGGGGTTGTTTTAAATAAAATTAATCACTTTATAAAAAATAGAAATGGCGAGAAGCCTGCTAATATCCTTATAGTTGGGGCTAATGCTAGTGCATTAGAATTGATATACAAGATTAATGACTTCTCAAAAGAGGAATACAAAAATACGAATTTCACATTTCTCTCAACTCAAGGCACAATTCCCGATGCAGTAATTGATGAAGAAAGGCAAAAAAAGTTTATACCAAATTATTTGAATGAATTAAAAAATGAAAAAAACATAACTGCAAAATCTATTGCTGATGCTACTTTTAAAGATCTTGATAAAGCCGATGAAATTAATTTAGGGGCTGCTTCAACTGTAGATATTGTCTCGAAATATTTTGGCGTTTTACTAGAAGGTCTTAATTCTGATGAACTTGAAATATTTGCATGCCACTACGGAAATCAAATTGGAAAAAGGCAGCGTTGCGCTGGCTTACATTACTCTAATGTTATAGCTGAGTTAGAAAAGCAAAATAGATTTGAACATATAGCAGGTCGTTTTAATAACTTAAATCTTGACAATAATGGTGATTATAATTTGGAGTATATAGATACATATTCAAAAAAAAAGAAAATACATAAAGAGCCTTTTCATATTATTATTAATTGTATTGGAAGTAAGAATCTAAATAGTAAAGACCTACCTCTACTACATCAAAATTTAATTAAAAAGAATTATTGCGTTCCTAATCAATCAAATATTGGATTTCACGTAAACAAATCCTTAGAGGCTAGTGAAAACCTACATATAATGGGGCCTATGCTAGCAGGTAACGTAGTAGGCAATAGAGCGGTGTGGCACGTTGAGCATTGTGGAAGAATTATTTGGCTTTCTAAAATATTATCAAAGATTCTATTTGACGACATTTATGGTAACAATGATTATACTCCAAAAAGGTATGAATTGGAAATTAATAGTTTGAATAATGATACTAGCATAGAAAAATACAGACAGCTATTAACAGAAAACTGGAATAATAATATATATTATGCCTACAATCATTTAAAATATTTTGAAAATGAAACAAATGCTCTAAAATATTTTTTGTTCAAAATTAATGATTCTACTAAAATATTAATGCCAATAATTTTGAGACAAGTAGAAGTTAACGGCGAAAAAACAAGGCATTTTGATGCTATTACTCCTTATGGGTATAGTGGACCTCTATATAGCAGTGGTGTAACTGAAGAATGTCTAAAAGAGTTTTGGAAAGCAGTTGATAATTGGTATAAAGAAAATAATGTCATTACAGAATTTATAAGATTTAGCTTAAACGGAAACTATTCTGGGTATAACGGATTGTTAATAAACACCCTTAATAATGTAAAAGGCATACTTGTAAATGATTTCGATCTCCATTGGCTATCATTCTTACCCAAAGTACGAAATAATTATCGCAAAGCAGCTTCATATAATTTAGAGGTTAAAATTTTTGACACTCAAGATATCAATGAAAAAACTATAAAAGTGTTTTTTGATATCTATACAGAAACAATGAAAAGGCTTAATGCCAAAGCTATATACTTCTTTTCATTAAATTATTTTAAAAGCTTAATATTAAATAATTTGAATGAGTTTTCAATAGCATTTGCTTACCTAGATGACATTCCTATTTCAACAGAACTAATAATAAAAAACGACAAAACAATATTTGCATTTCTTGGTGGTACAGATGCAAATTATTATAGTTATAGACCTAATGATTTTTTAAGGGTAGAAATTATAAAATGGGCGGTAAAAAACAATTTAAAATATTATGTATTAGGTGGTGGTCTAAAAGATAAAGATGGCCTGTACAAAAGTAAAAAGGCACTTTTTCCTAAAAACGATGATGCCATATTTTACACTGGAAGGAAAATAATTGATTATGAAGTATATGAAAGGTTATGTGTAGAACATATAGATGATTATGCAGAAATACATAAAGAAGAATTAAAGAATTACTTTTTCCCTCTATATAGATTTAATAATAGATAAACCATACTCAGATAAATTACTACCTCCCAATGAATAAAAAGAATAGCGACTTTTTTTTTGAATATTACGAAAAATGTAGGATTCCAGATTCTTTTTCAGAGGTTTTTTATACTCAAGAAAAAACGGTTTACAAAAACACAAATTATCAAGAAAATAAAAATTTAAGCCATATTAATTCTGTTATGTTTGTTCCTGCATATATTAATCCGAGAATTAATAATAGCCTGTTTAAGGCGAAAAAAATTAATCAGTTTTTTAAAGGCTACGCTATTTTTTTAGATGAATTTAATTCAATTGATGAATACTTAAAGTATCGCTTTAAAAAAAATGCAAAATCTATACGAAAACGAATTAAAAGATTAGAGCTTAGTTTTGCAATAAGTTATCACTTCTATTTTGGAGAGATTTCTGAAGAAGACTATCACTTTTTTATGGACACTTTAAAAAAGATGATAATAAATAGATTTAAAGAAAGAAACGATGTTAGTCAAAACTTATTGAACTGGGATCACTATCATAAAATATTCTTTGATTTAATTAATGACAAAAAAGCATCTCTATTTGTAATAAAAAATGGAAAAGAGCCTATTTGTATATCAGTAAGTAATCACTTTAATGGAAAGATGTTTAGCTCTGTATCGTCATATGATATTGATTTTGCAAAATTCAGTTTGGGTAGCATTGAAATTTATAAAAAATTAGAGTGGTGTTTAGAAAACAACCATAACACTTATGAATTTGGTATGGGAGATTTGAGTTATAAGCGTGAATGGTCTAATAATGTATACAATTTTGAGCACCAAATTATTTATCCAAAAAAATCCATTATAGCAAAAATAAAAGCTAATACAGAATTTATAAAAGTAAATATAAAAGAAGGTATTTACAAGATAGCCTACGTACGTTATAAAAAATGGAAAGCTAAACGAAAAAAGAATATTCCAATTCAATTAAGCTACAATATGCTTTCTGGAGATGATATAGTAGACTATAAAAATCTTAGCAAAGTCGATTATAATTTAGAGAGTCATTCATTTTTAAGAAAAGTGGTTTTTGATTTTTTATATTCTAACATGGAAAATATCGGTAATGTTGATGTATTTGAATTATCAAAATTAGAAAAATCGTATTTAATTATTGGACAATCTAGCAAACAGAAAATCATATTTGATTAACCAAAGGCTAGGTTTATAAAAGGCACATATAATAGTGAGTAACAACAAATTAATAGCAAATTTTAAAATCATTAATAAAAAGAATGAATGGCAAAATACCCTAGAGGATATTGGTCATTACGATTTTTATCATACTTATGATTATCATTATTTATCTAAATCTGAGAGTGAAAAAGCTATATTGTTAAAATATGAAGAAGGAAATAAAATGATTTGCTTCCCTTTGATAATAAGAAAAATTGGTGATTCAGGCTTTTTTGATGCAACCTCTGTTTATGGCTATGCGGGTCCGTTACAAAAGAATATTGACAAAAATTTTCAAAATGATGTTTTTGCTGAAGCATTAAATAATTACTTCATTAATGAGAAAATAATATCAGTTTTTTCAAGATTAAGCCCATATATAGCAAATCAAGATGTTGTGCTTAACCAAATTGGAGAAATAAAAAAATTGTGGAAAGTTGTTAATATAGATTTAACTATTGGTTTAAAAAAACAACGCGAACTATACTCTCGAACCACAAAGCGATATATAAATAAATGCAGAAAACTATGTGATGTAATAATAAGCGATTCATCATCAAGCATCGATGATTTTGTTTCCTTGTATTATGAAAACATGAACCGTGTAAATGCAAAGAAAGATTATTATTTTTCTAAAGAATATTTTTTGCAATTTATTAATGGGGAAGATTACAAAACTGATATAATGTTTGCAGTTTTTAAAGAAACCGGTGAAATTATTTCTGCAGCATTAATGGTAAAAACTAATGATATTGTCCAATATCATCTGTCGGGAACAAAAGCTGAATATTTACATTTATCTCCTATTCGATTGCTAATAGACGAAATGAGGGTTAATGCTACTCAAGAAAGCAAAACTTATTTTAATCTTGGAGGCGGTTTAGGAAATACAGACGATGGCTTATTTAAATTCAAATCGTCCTTCTCAAAAGATTATAAACCATTTAAAATATGGAAACACATAATAAATAATAATGTTTATGATAACTTGGTAGATCAATATGCGACTTCAGATTGTGATTCAAGCTTTTTTCCATTATACAGATGCAATGGACTATAACGTTTCTAATTGTTTAGTTAAATAATTAGCAATTAAATGCCTACCATGATTATTCCAATGCCTATCATATATTAAAGTCGTTGGTGTTTTAGATTTATTTAGCGCATTATAAAAATCTATGTACTTATAATTATTATTATTTAAATACTCTAAAAATATTGGAGGTGTAATATTTGAATCTAAAAGAAGTACGAACCTTTTTTTATCGTAACCATATTTTTTTATTAGAGATTTAAAATTTTCAATATATATCAAATGTGTTTTTTGAATATCCTCCTTAGTCTTTTCTTTAACAGTTTTGTTTGGTTTTTCTTTAAAAAGAGCTGACATTCTACCTATAGCATTCATTACAGGGTCAAAAAGTCCACTATTCTGTGCATATACTATTAGTTTAATTTTACGAATACTATTGTACAAAGGCGTTTCCAAATGCATTCGGTCTTGAATTACGCTATATTCTCCTCTTGTCAAATCATTTTCAAATTTTAAGCCTAGAACAACATAGTCTATTTTATCAAACATATCTTCATAGGCGTGAATTAAGTGCAACTGATCTGCAAAATCATAGCCAGCATACCCAAATTCATATACTTCAACACTATCTAACCTATTCTCCATTTTTTTACCAATAGAATTATAATAATGCTGATGAAAACCTTCAATAAAAGAATCGCCCACTAAAGCTATTTCTTTTTTATTATCAGATGGTGCAAACTCTCTATACGAATTATAACCAGAGCTATTAATTTTATACTCTGAAAAATTTTGCCTCCTAATTCCTGTTACAGAAACTCCTGCCTGATTTGGCACCCACTTTTCTACATTAAACTCATCAACATAACGCGAAGGATAGTCTTTAGTTAAATGAAAAACACGTATTGCAACTTCTAATACTAATAGTATTAAAAAGCCGTATAAGATGGTTTTAAATAGTAATTTTTTCATTTTAGCTTAAAATTGAAAATAAATAAACGACCTATCGATGTTATCATCATAAAACAGCAACATAAATAGAATTATAATAGTGTATGCAATAAACCTCACTATTTTTGATTTGAATTTAAAAGGAGAACGTTCGTCTTTTCTAATTCTATATTCATATATAACAAAAAGTATTATAAGAATGTAATAATCAATCATTCTGTAACCCATCGGGTGCTGATAAACTTCGTAAGTAAAGTTCGAAATTATTATTTTTATAAATGCAAAGGCATCAGTAATAGATTCCGATCTAAAAAATATTCGTGAAAATGTTACTATTCCAAAGGTTAAAACTACCTGCCCAATTTCTTTTAATGATGGAAAAATGGAATGTTCCCCTACTACACTATTTTTATAAATAGTGTTTCTACCCAATAAAAATACGGGAATAAATGCTAGAGCGTGAAATGCTCCCCAAAAAATAAAGGTCCAGTTTGCACCATGCCAAAACCCACTGACAAGAAAAATAATAATAATATTTCTAACAGATTTAAGCTTACTAACACGTGATCCTCCTAACGGTATATAAACGTAGTGTCTAAACCATGTTGAAAGTGAGACATGCCACCTTTGCCAATATTCCGCAACATTTCTTGAAAAGTTAGGAAATTTAAAGTTAGACATTAATTCTATGCCAAATAACTTTGCAGTACCAATTGCAATATCTGAATATCCACTAAAATCACCATACACTTGAAAGCTAAATAAGGTCACTCCTAAAATTAGTGTAGATGCAGGGTAATTAGCATAATTTGCAAAAACATCATCTACTATTGGTCCTAAAGAATCTGCAATAACAACCTTCTTAAAAAGCCCCCACAATATTAATTTTAAACCACTTACAGTTTGGTTATAGCTGAATTTTCTTTTATTGGTAATTTGTTTTAATAAATTAGAAGCACGTTCAATTGGTCCTGCAACTAATTGTGGAAAAAAGCTAACAAATGCTGCAAATGATAAAAAGTCTCTAGTTGGTTTTAACTTTCTGTAATAAATATCAAACGAATAAGACATAGTTTGAAAGGTGTAAAACGATATACCTACTGGTAAAATAACACGCAATGTCCAAGTGCTTTCCATGTTGTAACCAAACATTGAAAACATATCTACCCAAGAATCAACAAAAAAATTGTAATACTTAAAAAAACCTAAGAGACCAACATTAAAAAAAACGCTTACCCATAGCCAAGACTTTCTTATAGATTTCTTTTCGTTAGCATCAATTTTTATTCCTACTATATAATCTACTGTGGTACTAAGTAATATAAGTGAAAGAAATCTCCAATCCCACCAGCCATAAAATAAATAACTAGCGAAAAGTAGTAGTAAGTTTTGTGCCTTTAGACTCTTTTTAAAAACTAACCAGTATAGCGAAAAAACTATAGCTAAAAATATAAAAAACTCTAAAGAATTAAATACCATGCATTACAAATTAAAAATGTATAAACAGTCGAAATATCAATAAATGTCTTACAAAGCTTTAATTAAATCAAAATTACTCTTTGAATTACAAAATTACTATACAATCGGCATTAATAATAGTAATTAGAATGTTTCTAATAATTCAAATATAGCCTATTGGCTTAGACAACTATGTCGAAGTAATTGGTTATTAATCTAAAAATAAATTATAAAGCATTTAAAATTGATATTTTGGTACTTTAAACGATTCAAATATTAGCTTATAGCGTTTCAGCTAGAATAAAATTATTGCAAAAATGAATATCGTATCTGAAATTGTAAAACAAAGTCGGCCTATAGAAGAAATAACTTCTATTGACTCTACAACGTTTAAAAAAAACTATTTTAATAAAAAGAAGCCTGTTATAATTAAGGGGCATGCTAGAGAATGGGGAGCAACAAAAAAATGGAATCTAGATTTTTTTTTAAAACTCAAAGACGATAAAGATATACTCTTATTATCAGACAACTTTATTCAAGACGATAACAGATATAAAAGTGCTTCATTTAAAGAGTATATAAAGAAGCTAAAAAATGCCGAAAACACTAACATTACTGTAAAAGATTACCTAACAACCCTAGATGTTTTTGAATATTATCCTCATCTAAAAAGTGATGTTGATTTTTCCTTGTTTGAAAAACATACAAAAACCAACGATGTTGCAGCTTGGATAGGTCCGGCAAATACTATTTCTGGTTTTCATGCAGATACTGCTAACAACTTATATGCACAAATTAAAGGTGAAAAAAGATTTATTATAGCTTCAACCAAATTTAACAAATACATGTATCCTAGTAAAAAGCATATATATGGGGCTGTAGCAAGCGAAGTTGATATAAATAATTTTAGTGAAGAGAAACATCCAAAAATTAAAGATATAGAATTTCAAAGCGTTATTCTTCAACCTGGAGATGTTCTATTTGTTCCTCAAAACTGGTGGCATTATGTACAAGCCTTAACGCCCTCTATTAGTATAAGCAATTTTGGTTACACTAAATTTGAGGTTTACAGCTTAAAACTTAAAGAAAGGATAATACAATCATTACACAAAAGAGGGTATTACAAGGCTAACAACTGTTTTTGTTGCGAACAAAAAATAAAATAAAACTAAAAAAGCCCTTTTAAAGGGCTTTTTTAGTTTTATAGGTATATAATAATTTATAATTCGTTAAAAATAGAATGCATTAAACGCTTTTTATCATTTAAACTTTCTTCAAGAGAGATCATTGTTTCAGTTCTATAAACACCTTCAATATCATCAAGCATAAAAATAACTTCTTTTGCGTGCTCAGTACTTCTAGCTCTAATTTTACAGAAAATATTAAATTTCCCTGTAGTAATATGTGCTACTGTTACAAAAGGAATATTATTAATGCGCTCTAAAACAAATTTTGTTTGAGAGGTGTTATTTAAAAATACACCAACATAAGCAATAAATGAGTATCCAAGTTTTTTATAATCCAGTGTTAATGATGAACCCTTAATTATACCAGATTCTTCCATTTTTTTAACACGTACATGTACAGTACCTGCAGAAATTAATAATTTTTTAGCTATGTCAGTAAAAGGAATCCTTGTGTTATCTATTAACATATCAAGAATTTGATGATCGATTTCGTCTAATTTAATTTTCCCCATAATTAATTATTCTTAAATAAAAAGCAAAATTAATACATTTTCATTAATAATTATATATTTTTTTTGCTTTTTATTGTTAAAATAATGCAATTTTCTCATTATTCATCATCACGAAATCGTTTTCGTAACCTAACTGTACCTCATTACCTTTTTCATCGAATACTTTAAATCCATTGGCATCTAATATTTTATGAGCAAAAAAAGTATCCATTTTATCTATTTTTTCAATTTTGGGAATGAATTCTATTCTATTATCAATTAAAGTTTCCTGATACATAATCCCAATGTCATGTAATTTATCTTCATACTCCCCTCCTAGTTTAGCATTTCTGATTATAACATCAAAAAAGCATTTTTCGTTTTCAGGAATATCAAAATATGCTTTGTATAAACTACCATCAACAACGTTATTAGCTATATAATTTAAAGACTCTAGCATAGACATATAAATATACTCTCGTGTTATATCTCGTGCATAATCGTTATGAAAATGACCAGCTTCAAACAAAATTGTAGGGACATTTGCATTTTGAAATGTATCTCCTACACAATTCAAATTAAAAGCATCATCATAAACACCAACTTGATTAGGTATTACTTTTTGAAGCATAGCATTCATGATCGCTATAACCTCCATGGCTACTTTACGATTTGGTGTAATTGTACAATCTTTATCTTGAGCTGGGGCTAAAAACGATACAGTAGCTGGCTTATTTACATTTCCAGCACTAAAAATTGTACGCTGTCCGTGAAGGTTATAACAAAAATGTGGCTTAAACTCATCGAAAACCTCTCTAATTACCTTGCTTTCTGGTTGTGATAAACGCTGTGCATCTCTATTTAAATCTATGTTTTTCGCATTAACTCTTGTGTAAGCATTAGCTCCGTCTGGATTTAAAATAGGTATAATACACAAAGTACAAGCCTGCAAAATATAATCTAGATTAGAATCTTTACTTAAAAGCGTATTTAAAATATCAAATATTGCTTTGGTAGTTGTCGATTCGTTTCCGTGCATTTGCGACCACATCAATATTTTTTTATTTCCGTTACCAATCTTTAACGAATAAATAGGATTGTCTAAAACAGATTTACCAATAGTATTTACACCTAAAGATTTGCTTAACTTTTCTAATAAAGGTTCAATATTATTATTAGTAATATATCTATGATTCAGGCTGCTTTCTTTATGTTTTAAAAACAGTGATTCAATATCTTCTACGTTCATTGAAATTTTTTAAAATACAAATGTAAACATTTACTAATTTACAATTGTAAACACATGTTTATTAGCAGTTTGTTTACATTACTATACAAATTGAACGTTTTAATCGACCTATAATTATCAATAATTGGTGCTGTCTAAATAATAACACATATATATATTATTTTCAGATATTTATAGTGTTTTATATAAATTATAAGTTCAATTTTTAAAACAATATTATGTATTCTAAACACTATTATTTCAAATATATCGTTACATTTGTAACGTAACTAGCCCTAATCCCAAGTTTACAATGATAAACAATGAAGATTTTGTTAAACGACTCCAAAAAGTAATAGATTATTACGGTGAATCCGCTTCGTCCTTCGCTGAAAAAATTGGTGCCCAACGCTCTAGTATTTCGCATATTTTGTCTGGCAGAAACAAGCCTAGTTTAGACTTTATTTTAAAAATCCTTTCCTCATTTCCTGAAGTTGAATTGTATTGGTTGTTAAATGGCAAAGGCGAATTTCCATCTAACAATAATCCAGTCGATGAAAAAACCAAAACTCCAGAATTAAAATTTGAAGACACATTGCAATCTGAAATTGGAAACAAAAAAAAGATTGAGCGCATAATTATTTTTTATTCTGACGGAAGTTTTAAAAATTTTCAGAATTAACAGCTTTCTTTACTAGCTTTGCATAAATTATTTTTTATGCGCTTTTTATGCTTCCTCTTATTACTTAGTCTTTTTAGTTGTTACGAAACTGCAAGGGACTGTAAAGATTATAAAACTGGTGAATTTTATAGTGAAGTTTCTATAAATGATGAGTTATTCAGATCAACATTTATAAGAACAAAAAAATTACAGATAGAAACTTATAATAACCAAATTGATTCATCAAAATTGAGGTGGATAAATGATTGTGAGGTGATTTTTAAAACTATCAACCCCAAAAATATGGCTGAAAAGAAAGATATTCACTTGAAAATTCTAACTACTACTGATTCCTCGTATACTTTTGAATATTCTTATGTTGGTGAAACAAAAAAACAAAAAGGAATAGCTTATAAAGCTAAGTAATAACTAATCAAAAGGATATAAAAACGATTCTACTAAATTGAATTTCAACTCTTTGTTGCTAGTTATTTCGTAAGTTAAAAATATTTCACCCCAATATTCACCATCAGAAAAATCGGCAATAATCCATTTATGGTTTAGCATTTTTACAGTGTTAATCAATATTTTTCTGCCTTCGCTCGCTGCGTATGGCACTATAGGATGATCTCCTTTAGCTTCATTTAATTTATAAAGTTCGTCTTTTATAAAAGGTATTAATTCATCTACATTATAGCCATCATTTTCAAAATAGCTAATTGCATCTTCATTTCTGTTCAAATTAAAATGTGAAAGACTTAAAACTTCATCCTGAAGCGCAGCTATAGAATCTTTATATTTTAAGGATTTAGACTTGTAATTTTCTAGCTTATTATCTATGTCTTCGAATACACGCTTAGAGTTAACATATTGAAACAGTATTAACAATACCGAAAACACAAATAGATACATAAAAATTCTTTGTTTCATCTTTTTTAATTTTATACGGTTATTTTTAAACCATCATAAGCCAAAAAAACATTTTCTGGCAGATTTTGTTGTACTTCGTCATGAAAGCCTAACAAGTGACTTATATGTGTTAAATACGTTTTTTCTGGTCTTACTTTTTCAATAAACTGCAATGCTTCTTCTAAATTGAAATGAGAAATATGCGGTTGAATACGTAACGCATTAACAACTAGAACTTTTAGGTTTCTAAGTTTTTCAACTTCATCATCATCTACTGTCTTTACATCTGTTAAATATGCAAAGTCATTAAACCTGAAACCAAAAACTTGAACAAAATAATGATTTACATCAATAGGCACAACTTCAATTCCTGATAAATCAAATGGTATATTTTCAATAATGTTTGTTATTATTGTTGGTGCACCAGGGTATTTATTTTCTGTTTCAAAAATATAATCAAATCTACTTTTTATTGATTTAATAACGCGCTCGTGTGCATATATATTCATATCACCATTCATGTAACACAAGGGTCTAATGTCGTCTATACCTGCTACATGATCAGAGTGTTCGTGCGTAAATATAATACCATCAATTTTTTCGCATCCACATTTCAACATTTGTTGCCTAAAATCCGGACCACAATCAATCACATAAGCAAAATTATCCCATTCAATTAAAATAGAAACCCTCAACCGTTTGTCTTTAGGGTTTTCACTTAAACATACAGGATGCTTGCTCCCAATAACCGGAATACCTTGAGATGTACCTGTGCCAAGAAATGTAATTTTCAAAAAAATCAATTATTTAACTACAAAAATAAGCTTATTTTTTTGTTTGCTACAGTTATTTAATACCTTTGTATTATTAAAAACTACTCAAAAAAAGATTATGGAAATTACCATAAAGGGGGATAAAGAATTTGATGATATTCCATCATTGAAGTCTAAAGCACTACGTATAAATTTAAACGAAAATATTTACGGAACATTTGCTGAGATTGGTGCAGGTCAAGAAACTTGTCGTCACTTTTTTCGAGCTGGTGGTGCGTCGGGGACTATAGCAAAAGCAATGTCTGCTTACGACAAGGACTTTAGTGATGCCATTTATGGGATAGAAGATGATAGGCGCTATGTAACAGAAGCGCGTTTGCGTAAGATGCTTTCTCATGAAATGAGTCTTATGGAAAAACGTATTACTCGTGATAAACATCCTAATAAGATATTTTTCACTTATGCTAATACCGTAGCAACAATTGACTTTGCTAAAAAATTTAAAGGTCATGGTTGGGTAGGCATTAAATATCAAGTTGAATCAGAGGGAGATTATAACGAAATAATATTGCATGTTCGTTTTAAAGAAACTGATCCTCGTTTACAACAAGAAACCTTAGGTGTTTTAGGCACAAACCTTATTTATGGTGCCTTTTATAAGTATAACGAACCAAAAAAATTACTACGCTATCTATACGACCACTTAGATCAAGATCAATTAGAAATTGATACGATTAACTTTTCTGGTCCTGTTTTTAAAGACGTAGACAATAGACTTATGAGTTTACAACTGGTTAAAAATGGCATGACGGATGCCGTTATGTTTAGTCCAGATGGCAATAACGTACTTCCTGCAAAAGTTTTATACAAAAAGAATATTTTAGCTTTGCGTGGTAGTTTTAGGCCAGTAACTAAAGTAAACATGGCTATGTATGAGAAATCATATGATATGTTTATTAAGGAAAACAAAGTAGATGTAGACAAAACTGAAGTTGTTTTTGAAATAACCTTATCTAATCTCCGTGCCGAAGGAGAAATAGATGAGCAAGATTTTATGGATAGAGCAGATTTATTATGCTCACTTGGGCAATCAGTAATGATTTCTAATTTCCAAGAATACTACAAAGTGGTTGAATACTTCTCTACTTATACCAAAGCAAGAATGGGGCTTGCCATGGGAGTCAACAATTTGATTGATATTTTTGATGAAAAATACTATCGCCATTTAAGTGGTGGGATACTTGAAGCTTTCGGAAAATTATTCTTCAAAGATTTGAAAGTATATTTATACCCAATGCTTGATCCAGAAACAGGAGAATTAATTGATAGTAAAAATTTAAAGGTTTATCCACGCATGAAAGAGCTTTATAAGTTCTTTAAATACAACGGAAAAGTAATTGATATTGAAGATTATGACACCAGTATTATGAGTATTTTTTCTAGAGAAATTCTTCAAAAAATTGAAAACGGAGAACGCGGTTGGGAAAATATGCTTCCAGAAGGTACTGCAGATTTAATTAAAGATTACCGATTGTTTGGATACACACGCAAGCCTTTAAAACCAACAACAATTAAGAAAAGAGTAGCAAAAAAATAGAAATTCACTTATAGAAAAAAAGCTTTGGTTAACCAAAGCCTTTTTTTTGTGCTTACTCTAATATTTGAGTAGCATGTATTTTAGCTTTTACTTTATCAATAACCTTTTCAATAATGCCTTCTTCATTAACAACAAATGTTAGGCGGTGAATACCATCAAAAGTACGCCCCATAAATTTTTTCTCACCCCAAACACCAAAAGCGTTAATAACTTCTTTGTCAACATCAGCTAATAGCGGATAAGGAAAATTAAATTTCTTTTTAAAATTAGACTGCTTTTTTTGAGTATCTGCACTAACTCCTATAATCTCATAACCTTGCTCTTGCAAAACTGCATATTCATCTCTTAAATTACAAGCTTCAACAGTACATGTTGGAGTGTTAGCTTTTGGATAAAAGAAAACAACTAATTTCTTTCCTTTATAATCAGATAGTTTCACGATGTTTCCTTGCTCATCATAAGCTTCAAAATTTGGTGCTTTATCACCTACTTTTAATGTTGTCATATTGTTTAACTTTGTTATTGCTAAAATACAACTCAATGACCAAACAAGAAAGTGTAAACTTTATTATTAATACACTATATAAACTATACCCAGAAATACCAATTCCTCTAGACCACAAGGATCCATACACATTACTTATTGCAGTATTAATGTCTGCTCAAAGTACCGATGTTCGTGTAAATAAAATAACGCCTTTACTTTTTCAAAAAGCAGACAACCCTTATGATATGGTAAAACTTACTGTTGAAGAAATTAGAGACATTATAAAGCCAGTTGGCTTATCACCTATGAAAAGCAAAGGAATTCATGGCTTATCAAAAATTATAATTGAAAAGCATAACGGCAAAGTTCCGCAAAGTTTTGAAGCTTTAGAAGAACTTCCTGCTGTAGGTCATAAAACAGCTAGTGTGGTTATGTCGCAAGCCTTTGGTGTTCCTGCCTTTCCTGTTGATACACATATTCACAGATTAATGTACAGATGGAATTTAAGCAATGGTAAAAACGTAGTTCAAACTGAAAAAGATGCTAAACGTCTATTTCCAGAGGAACTTTGGAATGAGTTACATCTACAAATTATTTGGTATGGGCGACAATATTCTCCAGCTAGAGGCTGGGATATGGAAAAGGATATTATCACAAAAACTATAGGCAGAAAAAGTGTTTTAAACGAGTATTATAAAAAAAAGAAGTCCTGACGACTAACAATCAGGACTTTTTTCAAAATTTAGTTTAGAAGCGCTTCAAACTTCAATTTATTACAATTTATAACACTTAAAGCCTTAGAATAATTTAGAAGAAAATTAACCGTTTCTTCTTTCGGTTCGAGTTCTTTTAAGTTTTTAATAGAATTTTCAGAGTAAAGTTTTGCCATTTTAATAAATTATGGGTTATTTATTAAGGTAACGTAACAAAACTTTATTTATTGTATTAGTTCGTTAAAACAATATTATGCTTATCTATAATCTTTCTTAAATTAATTAATGCATAACGCATTCGCCCCAATGCTGTGTTGATACTAACCCCTGTTCTATCTGAAATTTCTTTAAAACTCATATCGCTATAAATACGCATCATCAGTACCTCTTTTTGATCTTCTGGCAACTTATCAACCAAACGTCTTACATCATTTTCTACCTGTTCTTTTATAATGGCTTTTTCAGCATTTAAACTATTATCACTAAGCACAGAAAAAATACTAAAATCACCACTGTTATCAAATTTTGGCATACGATTATTTTTTCTAAAAAAGTCTATAACTAAGTTATGAGAAATACGCATTACCCAAGGTAAAAATTTCCCTTCTTCATTATATGCACCACGTTTAAGAGTACGAATAACTTTAATGAATGTATCCTGAAAAATATCTTCAGCTACATCTCTATCATAAACTTTTGAATAAATAAAACTATAAATTTTTTGCTTGTGCCTTGTTATAAGAATTTCTAAGGAACTTTCATCGCCTTTAATATAGTTGCTAACCAAAATAGCATCTGAAATAAGTTTGTATTGCATAATCATTACTTTTAGTGCATTGAAGCAAGCTTCTTTGCTTGGGGTTAAATTTTTAAAAAGTAATGTTCTGCTATAGGCGAGAGTTGTTTTTGTAGTTAATATGAAATCAAATATAACAACAATCATTCCTAAAAAGCAAAAAAAATGCGTTTTTTTTAACTATTTATTAAACAATAATCCATTTTTTAAGCTGATTTACTTATAGTATCTTTGCAAAATTATTCCTTTTTATAGCCTATGATTACTAATATTTCTGAAGTAAACCCGAAACAAAATATCATTATTAAAGGTGCAAAATTGCATAACCTAAAAAATATTGATGTTGTTATCCCTAGAAATAAATTAGTAGTAATTACTGGATTATCTGGTTCTGGTAAATCTAGTTTAGCATTTGATACGCTTTACGCGGAAGGACAACGACGCTATGTTGAAAGCCTCTCAAGTTATGCAAGACAGTTTTTAGGCCGACTTAACAAACCAAAAGTAGACTTTATAAAAGGGATAGCCCCTGCTATTGCTATAGAGCAAAAGGTGAATTCAACCAATCCACGATCTACCGTAGGTACAACTACTGAAATTTACGATTATTTAAAACTGCTATTTGCCAGAATTGGTAAAACCTACTCTCCAATTTCTGGAAATGAAGTAAAAAAGGATTCAGTTACAGATGTTTTAAATTATTTAAAAACATTTCCTGAAGGCGAAAAGTTATTACTCCTAGCTCCTATCCATTTAGAAGAAGGGCGCTCAATGACCGATAAGCTTAAAACTTTAAACCAACAAGGCTACGCAAGAATTAAAGTAAAGGATACTGTTATAAGAATTGACGAAGCTAATGGTATAGGAGAGAAAAACATTTTTTTAGTTGTTGATAGAGTTATTATAAGAGATGAAGACGACTTTTTTAATCGTTTAGCGGATGCTATACAAACTGCATTTTTTGAAGGTAAAGGCGAATGTATAGTAGAAACACTTTCTGACAAGAAGCAACGCGTTTTTAACAATAAATTTGAAATAGATAACATTACTTTTTTAGAACCTAATGTACATTTATTCAGTTTTAATAACCCGTACGGTGCTTGCCCCAAATGTGAAGGATATGGTGATATTATTGGGATAGATGATGATTTAGTAATCCCAAACACAGGATTATCGGTTTACGAAAATGCTATTTTTCCATGGCGTGGTGAAAGCATGAGTTGGTATAGAGACCAGTTGGTTAACAACTCCCACAAATTTGATTTTCCAATTCATAAACCCTTTTTCGAATTAAGCAAAGCACAAAAACAACTTATTTGGACTGGCAATAAACATTTTGAAGGTTTAAATTCTTTTTTTGCAGAATTAGAATCTAAAGCATATAAAATACAAAACCGAGTAATGCTATCGCGTTACCGTGGAAAAACAAAATGTAAAACTTGTAATGGTAAACGTTTACGTGTAGAAGCTAATTATGTAAAAATTGCAGGTGCAACAATTACAGATTTGGTAGAAATGCCTTTAGACAAATTGGCAAACTTCTTTAAACAGCTAGAGTTAAACGATTATGACACACAAATTGCTAACAGGCTTTTAAAAGAAATTAATAACAGGTTGTTGTTTCTATCAAACGTAGGTTTAGATTATTTGACTTTAAATAGAAAATCTAACACTCTATCTGGTGGCGAAAGTCAACGTATTAATCTAGCAACGTCACTAGGCAGTAGTTTAGTTGGCTCAATGTATATTTTGGATGAGCCTAGTATTGGTTTACACCCAAAAGATACAGAACGTTTAATTTCTGTTTTAAAATCTCTAAGAGATTTAGGGAATACTGTTATTGTAGTAGAGCATGACGAAGATATTATGAAAGCTGCCGATAGTATTATTGACATTGGCCCTGAAGCAGGAACGTTTGGTGGTCATGTGGTTGCGAATGGTACTTATGCTGATATTTTAGCTTCTGACTCTTTAACAGCTCAATATTTAAATGAAACTTTAAAAATTGAGATTCCTCAAACACGGCGAGAATCAAAACATCATGTTGATATTATTGGAGCTCGCGAAAATAATTTAAAGAATATCGACGTTCGTTTCCCACTAAGCATGCTAACAGTTATTACTGGTGTTTCTGGTAGCGGAAAAAGTACTTTGGTAAAAAAGATTTTGTATCCAGCATTACAAAAGAAGCTAACCGACTTTGGAGATAAACCAGGTCAATTTACAGCGTTGGAAGGCAATTTTAGTAATATTAAGCATATTGAGTTTGTAGACCAAAATCCTATCGGACGATCGTCTCGCTCAAATCCTGTAACATATATAAAAGCTTACGATGATATTCGCGCATTGTTTTCAAATCAGAAACTAAGCAAGATAAGAAACTATCAAGCTAAGCACTTTTCGTTTAATGTAGATGGCGGACGCTGTGAGACTTGTAAGGGTGAAGGTGAAGTAACTATTGAAATGCAGTTTATGGCAGATGTGCATTTAGAATGTGAAACATGCAAAGGCAAACGCTTTAAAAAAGAAGTATTAGAAGTAACTTTTGCTGACAAAAATATTGATGATATTTTAAACTTAACTATTGATGATGCCGTCGCTTTTTTTGAAACGAACGATCAACTTAAGATTAAAACAAAATTAAAACCATTGCAAGATGTTGGTTTAGGTTATGTAACTTTAGGACAAAGCTCTTCTACCCTTTCTGGTGGTGAAGCCCAGCGTATAAAACTTGCAACATTTTTAGGAAAAGGGAATAATAAAGACAAAGCGCTTTTTATTTTTGATGAACCCACAACTGGCTTACATTTTCATGATATTCAAAAACTCTTAAAATCGTTTAATGCTTTAATTGAAAAAGGACATTCTATCATTGTAGTAGAGCACAATTTAGAACTCATTAAATGTGCTGATTACATAATTGATTTAGGTCCAAAAGGAGGTGAAACTGGTGGTAATCTGGTAGCAACAGGAACACCAGAAGACATTGTGAAGACCAAAGCTTCAGAAACAGGAAAGTTCTTAAAAGAAAAACTATGATTTTTTATTTCAATAAGACAAAAACCCAACAAAACTAATAATAACTACAGCAATTGGAATTACAATCATTAAATAAACAAAGGACGTTAAACCTGATTTAAAAAAGCTTAAAAACCAGCCATGTTTATAAAAACGTTTTATAGCTATAAGTAAATAAAAATATGTAGAAGCTACAAGCAAAAAGTCTATCCAATCTGGCACATCCCAAAAATAATTCACAATAAGTATTAAGCTAAAAACTGTGAATAAATATGAAAAGAAATAAAAACTAAAGACTAAATGATGCGAGTATGAACCTCGCTTAAAAAACAATAATTTTAAAATTAATGCAAAAATTGGCAAGAGAATAAATAAAGAAATTGGAATAGCATCATAGGCAGCTTGCAATATTTGTCCGCCATTTCTCTGTTTATAAAATTTCAACCCTTGTCCAAAAAACTTTCTTTTAAGCGATCCTGCATCATCATTCATTCCCATTGCCTTAAAAATGGTTTCATTGGGTGCATCTATAGCAATTAAAGAATCTACTTTTTTTGTATCAAAATCGAATGTAGGCTTTATATTTTTACCATTCTTTACATTGGTTTTTATTAAAGAATCTAATGCTTTTGCTTGCTTTTCATCTATTCCTACTATACCTTCTTCTTTTAAAGGCTTTAATATACTATCTAGTTTTACAGAATCTATTGCTTGTTCTACTTTTACTTTCGTACTATCAGAAACCAAAGGTTTTTCTAATGTTTTCTTTAGCGCCGTATCAAATTCTTGAACCTGTTTTCTAACAACAGTAGTCGTTAATAAAAAGAAAAATACAACCGATATAAATAAGTAGAGTTGTGCAGGGTGTAAGTATAATAAACGCTTACCTTCAATAAAGCGACTTGCTAAATACCCAGGTTTAAACAACAACGGGAAAAAGCTTTTAAAAAAGCGTGCGTCAAACGAAAAATAGTTACTTATCGTATTATAAAATAAAACACCAATAGTAAGTTCATCTTTTGTTTTTTGTCCACAATGCGGGCAAAATTCAAATCCTTCTTCAAAACTTTCTTCGCAATTTTTACAAGTATCGTATTGTTTTTCCATTAAAATGATTGGTTTCTATAAAAGTAAAAAAAAGTATTAACAATTCCAGAATATTAAAAACCTAACTATTAGCGACTTACATTTTTGGCACATTAATTGAAAACTACAAAACAAATAGCGTAAGCCGAAAAGCTCAAGAGTAGGCATAAATTAAATCCTATATGATTATGAAAAGATTATTACTATTATTTACAGGCTTGTTAATAGGATTAACAACAGTATCAGCAACAGAGCTAAATCACAAAGACCAAAAAACCAAGTTAGAGAAAACGAAACGCTATCGTTATGCTCAACCTATTATGTTTGTAGAACGAGGTGTTGAGTTTTTAGTATTTCCAGATGGAAGCTTCGATTTTAATACAAATTATGAAGATCCGTTTTATAACGATTCTTATTATAGAACAAGAAATACCAAAAGAAGTCGTGTAAATACTACTTATGGCGCTCCTGGTAGACGTGTTAAGTATACATCTTACAGATATAAAAAGAGAGGTGTTTCAATCTCGCATGACAGAGATGGTAAAGTAAGACGTATTGGTAGCATATTTTTAAATTATGATAGATACGGAAAACTTAAACGTGTAGGCTCAATATACATGAGTTATAAGCATCGTAATGGAACATTAACCCAAGTTGGAGGTTTAAAAGTTAAGTATAACCATTGGGGAGAGATTGTATATACTCGTGGGCAAGTAAACCGTTTTAGCAACAGTTGTAATATTTGCGGGGTTAGTTCTTGTGATATAGATCATAATCATAGAGATAGACATGATGATTACGACAACGATTGGTATGATGAAGATGATGGGATTTACAATAACGATGATGATTTTTACTATTACAAACAAAACGGTAAAACGAAAAAACATAAAAAAAGAAAACATTAATCCTAAATTCTAAAAAGTGAATATCCCTTTGATAATTATTATCAAGGGGATATTTTTTTTAAAATATTTAAACGTATTCTATTTCAATATGGCTAATGGCTCAGTGTTTTTCCATTTGCCTCTTGTAAAATCTGGAAATGCTTGCGGTGCTCCACCATGTGCTACAGATTTTTCGCTTAATGGCGCAACGGCACTCCAATGGCAACCTTCGTAAACATTTTGATCTAGTGGTTCTCCATTGCGTAAGCATTCAACTATTCTGTAAAGCATCATAAAATCCATTCCTCCATGACCTCCCATTGTTTTGGATAATTCACCCAAACGCAGGTATAACGGATGCTCATATTTTTCATAAATCTTTTCTAACTGCTCGCCTTGTGCCCAACTATGATGGTCTTCTGTTACGCCTTCTACGCCTCCTTCTAGTGCAATTCGTGTAGGGAAACCTGCTAAAGTTCCTTTTGTACCTTGCACTAAATTAAGACGAGAATATGGTCTCGGGCTAGTTTCATCCCATTGAATCATAATGGTTCTACCTAAAGTGGTTTTAATAATAGAGGTATTAAAATCTCCGCCTTTATAATCTAATTGATTCCATTTATGATCTTCAGCATAATTTTTATTTGCATAAGCCTTTCTTCCTAAAGCCGGTGTTGAAAAAGAAACCAGACTATTAAAGTTATCTTCTCCCCTAGCTAAATTCATATATTGAGCCACTGGACCCAATCCATGAGTTGGGTAAAGATTTCCGTTTCTAGTAGCGTAATGATGAGTTCTCCATGACCCAGTTCCTCTTTCTTGTTGATACATTTGGCCTCTTAACTCATGTATATATGCTGCTTCGCCATGTAAAAGATCACCAATAACACCTTGTCTGCACATATTTAAATATAGAAGCTCTTCTCTACCGTAGTTAACATTCTCCATCATCATACAATGCTTTTGAGTTTGCTCAGAAGTAAACACGATGTCCCACATCTCTTCTAAAGTAACAGCTAAAGGTACTTCAACAAAAGCATGCGCGCCTTTTTTCATAGCTTCAATAGCCATTGGTGCATGATTGTTCCAATTTGTAGAAATAAAAACAGCATCTGGTTTTACTTCATCTAGCATTAACTTCCATTTATCTTCAGCTCCATGATAAACAGCTATGTTTTTATGACGCGACCCTTTTCCTATTTTTTTACACCTTTCTGCAGACAGATTAGCTAAATCTTCATACAAATCACTTATAGCTACTATTTCTGTACCTTCAATTGATGCTAACTGCGTTGCATGACCACTACCGCGAGCACCAACACCGATCATTGCAATACGCACTTTACTTAATTTTGGAGCTGCAAACCCGCCCATATATTTACCATCGTGCTCAAAACCTGGGGTGTTACTTGAGTAAGCAGGCAACATACTACCTAAACTTAGTGCAACACCAGAAAGTGATGTTTTTTTAATAAAGCTTCTTCTGTTTAAATTTTTCATTGGTAATAATTTGTAAAATTAAATTTTATTTATCATGGATTAATTTGAATAATTGTCAATAAATTATAATAATTGTCAATACCAAATGTATAAAATTTAATTTATTTAGCCTAAATAATTTTTTGCATATACTAATATGTATTTGCGCAAATTGATAAATTAAATTTGCTAAAATGAAAACTCGAATTTACTGTGGAATTGAGTTTTATGTGGTTCGTTTAACGGTTTGTGTATGAAACGTAGCGTGTAAAAAGGCGCTAACTTTTCGGATAAACACAGGGCCGAACTTTTATGTTTTGTTTTTACTTTTTTAATTTTAAAAGCCAAATTTAAAATTTGGCGATCTTTGTATACAAGCACAAACCTTTCGGATTAGCACTTACTAGCTATGTTTTATACACCTTGTTGTACGTTCGTTTAATTATTCAGTTTCCTCATTATATATCCGACTGAAGTTTGAAAATTCAGTATCTTTTAAATCATTTTCTATTACTTTTTTGGCAACATTAAAATCAACAACAAAACAACAAACTTCCATTGTTCCAGTTCCGATACTTCCCCCATCACAAAATCCGAGTCCAGTCCAACCCAAAGTTTCGTCCATTCGGCTTTGCAGTTGGTGCCGTTTTTCCACGTCCTTTTCCGTTCCCATTCCATCAACATTAAATTCAATCAGAAGCCTAGAGTGGTCTTCAGATTCAATTGGTTGAAATCCGTTTTCAGTTTGTTCCAGAATTTCTTTTTGTATTTTTTTATGAAAGTCGGTGAACAAACCAGATTTCACTTCTCTAAAATTTCCATTTGTTCCTACTATTCCGCTATGGACAATTCCAGTTTTTTTGTCCTTGTCCCAGGTTTCCCAATAATGTAATTCGTTATTTATCTCTTTGTATAGTTTCAGCATTTTCTTATTTGTTCTGGGTTTCTTAAATGACGTACAATGCAAAAATAAAGTCCCGTTTCAATGAACTTTATCGATTGTTAAACGAAGTTAGCTAATTTTCCCCACAGAAATAGCCTTATCCTTTTCAACTTAAAAAAAGTTATTAACTATTGTTTGTTGATTTACAAGGGTTTAAAGGCTACTCTCTTTTTTTGGCACGCTGTTTGTAAATAGTTAAATGTATCACAAATAAAAATTTACAATTATGAAAAAGTTAATATTCATTTTATCAGCATTAATCCTTACAGGGTTTACTGCTACAGCAACCACAACCAATGCAGATAACAGTACTTCATCTATATATAGCAGAGGTTATGGTAAATCTTTCATTTTTGTAGAAGGAGGTATTGAGTTTTCAGTATTTCCTGATGGTCAATTCGATTTTAATTTACAGCGCTATGCTTCAAACGTAAATGTCTCTATTGGCTCTCCAAACGTTAACTTCAGTTTTAATTCTGGTTACGATTATAATGCTTATGTGCAGTATGATGAATTTGGAGCTATTATTCAAATTGAGAACACTCCTATTTATTATGACTATTACGGTCGTATCTCGCAAGCAGGAAATATAAACATAAACTACAACAGCTATGGTTACATATCTCGTGTAGGTGGACTTTATGTAAATTATGATAGATATAACAGATACTCATATTGCTCTGGATTTATAAACATTTATAACAGAGGTTATATTTACAGACCTTGGCATAGGTATTACAGTATTCCATCTTACGATTACTGTGTAGTTTACAACAGACCTTACAGACAGTACTATAACCCAATTCGTTATACTTATAACAGACCGTTTTATAATAACTACAGACCAAGAACTGCTATTGCTACAAGACGTGGACATAAAGTTTATAGAAATAGGAATTATGCTACTGTATACAGAAGTACAAGAAACAGAACACAAATAAACAGACGCGCTAATTCTAGAAGAGATATTGCTCAAGCAAATTCTAGTAGAAGAAACAACAACTCTAGTGCAAGAAAAAATAACTCAACTGTAAACAGAAACTCTAGAACTAATTCTCAGAGAATTAATAGAGAATCTACTAGACGTGAAAATACTAGAACAAATACACCTTCTAGAAATAACACACGTGCAAATAATACTAAAAGAACGAGAGAAAGCGTTACTAGAACTAACAGACCAAGTGTTAATAGAAATAGAACAGTAACTAGAGATAGAAATACTTCGGTTACTAGAAAACCAAATAACGCAAACACACGTACATATAATAAAAGACAGAATACAACTAGAAATACTCAACGTGTAGCTACAAGGACTCCTCAAAATAAGCCTAGAGCTACACAAAGAACTACGACTAGAACTAGTAAACCTAGATCTACTCAAAGAGCAACTTCAAGGTCTACACAAAGTAAACCAAGAGCTACACAAAGCAGAAGAAGTAATTCTAGTAACAAAAATACAAGATCGACTTCAAGAAGAAGATCATAACAATTTTGGTTGGTTAGTTGGAAATCCCCGCGATAAGTTTGCCTCAAAGCAAATTCGTGGGGTTTTCTCTTTTTAGTTATTTACGTTTTACAATTTTATCAATTAACTCAGTTATATTTTCTGAAAATTTAAATAAATAAATTGCCAGTCCGTATAAAATTGTAATAAGTGCAGATTTTAGAATGATATTGATAATGGGATGAAAAGAAAAATCCCAGAAATAAAATAGAACTACACCTAATGTGATACATGCTCCTATTTTTAATGTATTAGCGCTAAAAGGTAACATATTGAATTTCTTGTAAACAAAAATCAACTTAATTGTATTGTATAGAACGATGGCTAAAAAAGTTGCTAAAGCGGCCCCGTTAATACCATAAAGCGGAATAAGTAAAATGTTTAAAAAAACCATTACAATTACCAGTATTACACCAAAAAATAACACCATTCTATAATAATCGCTATTAAATAAAATAGCATTATTACTCCCTAAAGTAGCATCATATAATTTAGCAACACTAATTATAAAAACTACAAAAAGCCCACCATTAAACTCTTCTGGAATTATATTGTATAGCTGATTGATGTTAAGCACTATCAATAAAAAAATAAAACCACTAATGATAAACAAGTTAAGCGAGCTGCGCTTGTATAAATCCTTTAAGGAATCAAAATTCTTTTCATTTAAATACTTAGCAGACAATGGTAATAATATTTGATGCATTGATCGTTGCGGTACAGCTATAACAGCAGCAATAAAAATAGCAACATTGTAGTATGCAATTTGCTCAATAGGAATATAATACCCTAACATTACTTTATCTATATCTAAGAGAATGGTTGCTATAGAGCCCGCAATAATTATTAAAAAAGAGTATTTTAATATCGCGCTTAAACCGTTTACTTTTTTAAATGTAATAATTGGGAGTTTTATACTAAAAGCATATAGTAGCATGACTATCATTCTTAAAACATAAACAACTACCAAACCAATCATAAACTGCTCAACATCAACAACTCCAAAATAAAGACAGAACAATAAAACCATGGTACCTACTCTATGGAAAACTTCTTTCATAAAATTACCAAACACGGTTTGCATTTGTACCTTAGTCCATGCAAAAAACACTTCAAAATACGCCAAAGCAATTGCTATAGCTATGGTATGCCATAAGTATTTTGTTATAATAGAATTTTTTATTGATAAAAAATCACCTATCATTTCATAACAAAGATTAGTAATTATAATTAACGGAAAAATGATTGCTAGAGGCAAGAATAACATAAGTGTTAAAAAGCTATTCAGGGACACTCGCGTTTTAAAAGATGAATAAAATTTTACTAAAGTATTATGTACACCAAAAGCCATTAAAGGCATAATTACATATGCTAAAGAGAGCATATACCCTACCATACCATAATATTCATCGCTAAGGAATTCTGTATAAAGAAACAGCGTATTAATTGCACCAATTAAAAACCCCAGATAAGTGGATAATATGTTTTTAAATGATTGCGATGCAACAATTCCCATTATATTAATTTAGATAAAGCTTCTGTTAACGATTTTCTACTATATTTTTGCAAACCAATACCATGCGACTGTAATGTTTTATTCTTAAACGCTTTATAATGATTCAATATAGTCGATTTTAACGATTCGTAATCATTATAATAAAAGTAATTCCCTGTATTAGTTTCTTTTATAATTTTTTCGACATCTGAGTCTTTCGGGCCTAAAGCTAAAATTGGTCTGTTAGAAACCATATACTCAAATAGTTTTCCAGGAATAATACATTTTGTTTCTTCGGAATCAATTTCAATTAACAATAATACTTGTGATTTTTTTTGATATATAATAGATTGATTATGTGAAACATAACCTACATTATCTATATAATCACTTAAATTATATTTTTTAATTGAATTAAGCACATCTTTACTTACTGCTCCAACGAAATTCAGCTGAAAATCTTTAGCAAAACCTTCATCAATTTGTGTTAAATCACTTAAAACTTCCCATAAAATTTCTGGATTCCTTTTAGATAACAAAGAACCAATATGCGCTATTGAAAACTTAGAATCTAATTCTACTTTTCCAACAGACTCATAATCATATCCATTAGTTATAACTTCAATAGGTTTCTTTGTTATACTTTCAAACTCTTTTTTAGTTACAGAACTCGTTACAATAATTTGATCCGCAGTATTTAAAACTTGTTTTTCTAGTATTTTATGTTTTTGCTGAGCCTTTTTAGTTAGTTTTAATTGTTTATGATACCCAATAGTTGTCCAAGGATCTCTAAAATCTGCTAGCCATCTAACCTCTAATTTTTCTTTTAACTGCATGCCAATAAGATGCAAACTATGTGGCGGACCAGTAGTAATAATAGTATCTATATCGTTTTCAGAAATATAGTTTGACAGGTAAGAAACAGAAGGTTTTATCCAGTTTTTACGAGCATCTGGTATAAAATAATTACCACGAACGTAAAGCATTGCTTTCTCAATGAAGCGCTGCTTATTTTTTTCAGAAATAATCCCTTTGCTTATTGTCTTAGATGATTTTTTTGAAAATAATCCTGCTAATTTATAAGGTTCTTTTATTGGTTTTTTTATAATTGTTAAACTATCTGAAACTTCAGATATTAAACTCTTATCAATCAAAGGGTAATTAGGGTTTTCTGGAATATAAACTATAGGTTCAATATTAAATTGAGGTAAGTATTTAATAAATTTCAACCAACGCTGAACTCCAGGGCCTCCTGCCGGCGGCCAATAATATGTTATAATGAGTGCTTTTTTACGCACTTTCTGGTCGTTTTTTCTTAAACTCGTAAAATAATCCTCCTAAAAGCAATAATCCAAAAAAGATAGAACTCGCTAGAGCAATGCTACTTCCTGTTTTTACAACATCTGGATCAAACTTAAATTCAATAACATGCTTTCCAGCCGGAATCTCCATACCTCGCAGCGTATAATTTACACGCATATGCTTAGCTTTTTTTCCATCAATCAATGTTTTCCAGCCATTACCATAATACACCTCAGAAAACACTGCAAATCCATCATTCGAATTGTTTGATTCGTATTTTAAATAATTAGGAGTAACTTTTTTCAAATTTATTGATGCTAAAGAATCTAATTTAAAACTATCATTAAAATCTGAAACTGGAATTCTAATATCTATTAAAGCTTGCTTCTTATTATTTAAGCTATCTAAAAACTTAATTTCTTCGTCAGCAGATGACACTCCAATTAGTTTCTCAATAAACCATGCATTTCCGTTTGCTTCTTCATTAGTGTAAGGCACAAGGCTACCGTTATCATCTTGAATAATGATGTACTTAGTATTTAACATATTAAGCACATTAATATTATTTTTAGCAATATAAAAATCAAACAGTTCTCTGTATCGCTTTAATTCAGCAGCATTATAACCATTTAGCGAATTGTGGTAATACGATGGTTTTGATGGCCCTGAAACCAAATCAAACACTCTAAAGTGCGTCGTATCTTTTAATATTTCTTTATCGGCTTCATTCTTCTGAAAAGGCTTATTTACTTGCATCGCAGACACAAAATCATCATTATTTACATAACGTTTATCTACACCAACTAAATCAAAAAGAATAAGAGCTGCAAAAGCAATCATAACCCATTTTTCTTTTAGTTTTTCTTTTAAAAACATAAAAATTAAACCAGCAGAAAGCAATACTAATATGAGCGTTCTAATCGTATCATTAGTAAACAACGCCTTTCTATCTTCCTTGATGGCATCAATAAAAGCTTGCCCGTAATTCTGACGGTAAAATCCATCATTAACACCAGCAAAATCAAAAGATGATTTAAACAATAAAAACAGAATAGCTATCCCTCCAGTTATTATTGCAGTGAATTTTAAAGCTTTTAGTTTCTCTTCTTTCTTTTCAAAATCATTAAACAATCTTACAAGCCCAAAAATTGCCAAGGCCGGAATACACAGCTCTAAAATTACTTGTATGGAACTTACTGCCCTAAACTTATTGTAAAGGGGCACATAATCAATAAAGAAGTCAGTTAAAAATGCAAATGGTTGGCTTTTTCCATAAGACAGTAGTAATGATAGAATTGTTCCGCCAATTAACCACCATTTTAAACGACCCTTAACCAAAAACAAAGCAAAGACAAACAAAAATAATACAACCGCCCCTATATAAGCAGGAGCTTCTACAATAGGTTGGTCGCCCCAATACGTTGGTGCTCGTTTTGATTCTTGCAAAGCTTGACTTGGTGATGCTCCTAACTTCCTAAAAGCTTCATAAGTTGCAGAATCCTTACCAACGTCCTCTCCATTTCCTCCTCCCATCAAACGTGGGATATAAAGGTTAAACGTTTCTAAAATACCATAGCTAAATTGTGTGATATACTCTCTGTCTAAGCCAGAAGTAGGCTCTTTTTCTGAACCATCAGCATTTATAGTTAGCTCACTTTTTCCACGTGTGCTTTCCTTAACATATTCTTTTGTTGCAAGAATTCCAGTAGCGTTTAAGGCTAATGAAAGCAAAACAGCAGCAAATAAAATTCCAACAGATTTAAAATAATGTGGTAGTATTTTCTTTTTATAAGCATCAATCAAGTAAGCAATTCCTAAAACAATAACTAGTAATAGCAAATAATAAGTCATCTGAAAATGATTTGCTACAATTTCTAGACCCATTGCTATTACAGTTAGTAAAAACCCTAGAATATATTTTTTCCTAAAGGTTAAAATGATACCGCTTAAAACTAAAGGCATATAGGCTATAGCATGAGCTTTACTATTATGGCCTACACCAAGAATAATTATTAAATAAGTAGAAAACCCAAAAGCAACAGCGCCAATGGCAGCAAGCTTAAAATCAACTTTTAAAACTAGTAAAAGCACATAAAATCCTAACAAATATAGAAAAAGGTAGTCAGCTGGTCTTGGCAAAAAACGCAAAGTCAAATCTAATTTCTTAATATAATTATGTGGATATTTTGCTCCTAATTGATACGTTGGCATACCACTAAAAGCACTATTTGTCCAATAAGTTTCCTCGCCAGTTTTTACGCTAAAATCTTTTTGCTGCTTACTCATGCCGATATATTGCACGATATCGCTTTGTAAAATCTGTTTCCCTTTTAAAACTGGACTAAAATATGCTAAAGATAGTATTACAAACCCTACTAGAACTAGTAAATGTGGAAGTGCTTTTTTTAATGAAAATTGCATGAATATGTGTTAAAAACAATAGTTGTGAAAATAAACATAATTTTTGAAACCTAACTCATATTTATTTTAGATTCCCCTTTTCATTTTAACAAACTCAGCGTAGCTCATGGGAATGATAGGTTTTGAGGTTTTTGATATAAAAACACCAAAAAAAAAGACTTTAATAGTTAATCAATTTCTTCATAATCTACATAATCCCCAACATCTTTACTTGAGGTTTTAGTATTTGGCATTTTATCAATACTCACTTCTCCTTCTTTTTTAGGTTTTTCTTGTTGTTGTCTTCCTTGAAACTGCCCAAACTGATCTCCAAATCGTTGCTCAGCTTTTTTAGCAACATATTTCATCAAAAATGGCGCAAATAGTCGTGATAATATTTTAACTCCAAAATATACCAACATTATAATTAGTATTGTTTTTACTAATCCTACAACAGATGCATACTGTAACATAAAAAAATATTTTACACAAAAATACAATTCTAATCACTTAAAAAACGTTCAAAAATGATAAAAAAAGTATAAAATATCTATATTTGAGCATCCTATCAAAAAATTTTAATAAAAGTAATGAGCATCCTTAAATTATAGATACATAAAAAATATTCATTATGAGCCCAATCAAATCTACCTTAATTTTATTACTAAGCTTAATTACCACACAAGCGTTTAGTCAATATACAGATGTTATTAATTCGAATAGACCAGGCACTTCACGTAGTGCGTTCTCAGTAGGAACAAACGTTGCACAATTTGAAGTTGGTCCTTATATATTAAAAGAAAAAAGAACACCAGCTACTGCTTTTGAAGTTTCTGGCTTTGGAATAGATTTCGCTGCACGGTACGGTTTGCTTTGGGAAGAGTTGGAGTTAAATATTGAAGGCTCTTATCAAAACGACACCAAAACATATACCTCGAATTTAGCTGCTGAAGATTCTCGTTCAAATTTTAAATTTTTAAGTATCGGAGCTAAATATTTGGTTTACGATCCCTATAAAAATTCTGAGGAAGACAAACCAAATTTATACAGCTGGAATGCAAATCATCGTTTTAAGTGGAAATCGCTAATTCCTGCGGTTTCAGTTTATTTAGGTGCAAATTATGACACTAAACAAAACCCATACACAGCTCCGGAAATTGAAGGTTTTAGCCCTAAAGTTATGATAGCTACACAAAATAATTTTGCTGGTGGTTGGGTAATGGTTTTAAATTTAATTAAAGATAGAATTGGTACTGATCAATCAGATTTTCAATATATATTGACTTTAACACACTCCTTTAATCCTAAATGGGTAATTTTTGGTGAAGCACAAGGTATACAAAGTGATTTTTATGCAGATAATCTTTTTAGATTTGGCGGTGCTTATTTATGGGGAAAAGACTTCCAGTTAGACACAGCACTTACATTTAATACTAAAGACACACCGTCAGTTTTTAGTGTAAACTTCGGAGCGTCTTATAGGTTAGATTTTCATAAAGATAAAGAAATAGACAACGGAAATTCAGCAAAAGAAGAATCAGAAAGAAAATCAAGAAGTAAAAAAAGTAGAAAAAAGAAAGATAAAGAAGCTGACGAGCCAGAAAAAAAACAAAAAAGAAAAGACAATGATTTTGATAACTAAAACAAATCAAAATCCATCATTATAATATGATTGAACTTAAAGAAGTAACCACCAAAAAAGACTTAAAAGCATTTGTGAAGTTTCCATTTAAACTTTACAAGGGCTCAAAATATTGGGTCCCTCCTATCATATCTGAAGAAATAAGATCATTAGACAAGAAAGTGAATCCTGCTTTCAAAGATGCAGATGCCCGTTTTTTTTTAGCATATAGAAACAATGACGTTGTAGGTAGAATTGCTTGTGTTATTAATTGGATTGAAGTTAATGAACAAAACCATAAGAAAATGCGTTTTGGATGGTTTGATGTTGTTGACGATATTGAGGTTACTCAAGCATTATTAGAAAAAGTTAATGAAATTGGAAAAGCAAATAACTTAGAGTTTATTGAAGGTCCCGTTGGTTTTTCAAATTTAGATAAAGTTGGTGTGCTTACTCATGGTTTCGACCAAATTGGTAGTATGATTACATGGCATAACCACCCATATTATGCGGCGCATTTTGAAAAACTAGGCTATACTGTTGCAAAAACGTATTCGGAAAATAAAATGGAGTTTAAAAATATTCTTCCTGTGTATTTTTCTAAAATTCAAGATTTAATAAAAAGACGCTATCACTTAAAAGCTTTAAATTTCACCAAGAATAAGGATATCATGCCTTATACTGATGAAATGTTTGAGGTTTTCTCAAAATCGCATGCTAAGCTTTCTTCTTTCGTAGAAATAAACCAAGAGCAAAAAGCATACTTTAAAAAGAAATTCATTGGATTTCTAAATCCAGAATATGTAAAGTTTGTATTAGATAAGGATGATAAGCTTATAGGTTTTGGAATTGTAACCCCATCCTATGCCGAAGCGTTACAAAAAATGAACGGTAAATTGTTTCCTTTTGGAATAAGACACTTATTACATGCTAAAAAGCATGCAAAAACTGTAACCTTTTATTTAATTGGAGTTTTACCAGAATATCAAAACAAAGGTATTACGGCTATTATTTTTAATGAATTTCATAAAACTTTTTCTGAAAAAGGCATAGAGTTATGTATTAGAGGTCCTGAGTTAGATGACAACGAAGCTATACATAAGTTATGGAAAAACTTTAAACCAGTGACTCATAAAAGACGTTGTACTTTTATAAAAGATATTGCATAAAAAAATCCGATTTGTAAAAATCGGATTTTTTTAGAATATAATTATATTTTGAACTACTCACCCATTGCAGCCATTACTGCAGCAGATAAGCGTTTGTATGTTCCGTTTTCTAATCGGTCTCTTATAGCATCAAAAGCATCTAAAGTTTCTTCTACATCTTTTAATGTATGAGTAGCCGTAGGAATCATTCTTAGCAAAATTAATCCTTTAGGTATCACTGGGTAAACCACTATAGAACAGAATATTCCATAATTTTCACGTAAATCTCTAACTAAGGCCATAGCTTCAGGAATACTACCTTTTAAATACACAGGTGTTACGCAACTTTGTGTTGTTCCTATATTGAAACCTCGTTCTTTTAAACCAGATTGCAATGCATTAACAATAGTCCATAAGTTTTGCTTTAATTCTGGCATTGTTCGTAACATATCCAAACGCTTTAATGCACCTACAACTAGTTGCATTTGTAGTGATTTGGCAAACATTTGTGAACGTAAATTATACTTTAAATAATCTATAATTTCTTGGTCTGCTGCAATAAAAGCACCTGTACTTGCCATAGATTTTGCAAATGTTGCAAAATATACATCAATATCATCTTGAACCCCTTGCTCTTCTCCAGCGCCTGCTCCTGTAGCTCCTAAAGTTCCAAAACCATGAGCATCATCAACAAATAATCTGAAATTAAATTTCTTTTTAAGTTCAACTATTTCTTTTAAACGACCTTGTTCACCACGCATTCCAAATACGCCTTCAGAGATAACTAAAATACCTCCTCCTGTTTGTTCTGCCATTTTAGTGGCACGCTCTAAGTTTTTTTCTAAACTCACAACGTCGTTATGCTTATATGTAAATCGTTTACCCATATGCAAACGAACACCATCAATAATACAGGCATGTGCATCAACATCGTAAACTATGATATCATCTTTAGAAACCAAAGCATCAATTGTAGATACCATACCTTGATAACCAAAATTTAAAAGATAGGCTGCTTCTTTTTTAACAAAAGATGCTAATTCATCTTGAAGTTTTTCATGCAAATCTGTATGACCAGACATCATTCTTGCTCCCATTGGGTATGCCGATCCGTAATCTGCTGCTGCTTGAGCATCTACTTTACGAACCTCAGGATGATTTGCTAAACCTAAATAATCATTAATACTCCAAGTAATAACATCCTTTCCTTGAAATTTCATACGATTAGAAATCTCACCCTCTAACTTAGGAAACACGAAATACCCTTCGGCTTGAGACGCCCATTTACCTAATGGCCCTTTATCTTTATAAATCTTTTCGAATAAATCTTTCATTTATTATAAATCTTTTGCTATCAAAAAACAAACTTGTACATCACATAAAAGTGCATACAACGACCGCTTTTAGTTCTTTAGTTAGTTGCTGCAAAATTAAATATTTAAATTGTTTGTACATAATTTTTAGGCTTCAATTATTTATAAAACAAAAAAAGAGCTTCATTTTTAAAAATAAAGCTCTTTTATATATCCTTTAATACCCTATTTTATATACTGTATGGTTTCGGCTGCTTCTTCATTAATACTATCAAAAAAGCCTTGTTCTTTCATCCATTTATCGCTATATACTTTACTCATATAGCGAGATCCGTGATCTGGAAAAATAATAACAATATTATCACCTTCCTTAAATTCATTATTCTCTCCTAATTGAGCAACTGCTTGCATAGCTGCCCCAGAAGTATAACCCACAAATAAACCTTCCGTTTTGGCTATTAACCTTGCAGTATGAGCACTTTCTTCATCAGTAACCTTAACAAACTCATCAATAACATCAAAATTTGTGGCTGTAGGGATTAAATTCTTTCCTAAACCTTCAATTCTATACGGATAAATTTCTTTTTCGTCAAACTCCCTAGTTTCGTGATATTTCTTAATAACTGAACCAAAAGCATCAACACCTATAACTTTAATATTAGGATTTTGTTCTTTTAAATATTTAGCAGTTCCAGAAATTGTTCCACCAGTACCACTACAAGCTACTAAATGTGTAATTTCTCCTTCTGTTTGATTCCAGATTTCTGGACCAGTAGAATTATAATGTGCATCAATGTTTAATTCATTGAAGTACTGGTTAATGTATACTGAGCCATTTATTTCTTCATGTAGACGCTTTGCAACTTGATAGTAAGATCTAGGGTCGTCTGCACTAACATGTGCTGGACAAACATAAACCTTTGCACCCATAGTTTTTAGCATATCAATCTTGTCTGCGGAAGACTTTGAGCTAACTGCTAAAACGCATTCATAACCCTTTATAATACTAACCATAGCAATACTAAAACCTGTATTACCAGAGGTTGTTTCTATAATAGTGTCACCTGGGGAAAGAATACCTTTCCTTTCTGCTTCTTCTATAATGTGCAATGCTATTCTATCTTTTGAAGAATGTCCTGGATTAAAGGATTCAACTTTAGCAAAGAAGTTTCCTTTAAATTTTGAAGTTATTTTATTAAGTCTAATAAGTGGTGTATTACCTACTAAGTCTAATACATTATCAAAAACCTGATTGTTGTGTTTCATAAATGCTTTTTATAAGCTACCATCAATATTACTAAAAATATTTGTAACTCAAAACTTGGCAAAAATAAGCAAATTTTTTATCATGCACTAATTCCTTCTAAATCTAATATAAAGGCATATTCTAAAGCTACTTCTTTTAAACTTTCAAAACGCCCCGATGCCCCTCCATGACCAGAATCCATATCTGTATGCAGCAATAATTTATTATTGTCTTTTTTTAACTCCCTAAGTTTAGCTATCCATTTTGCAGGTTCCCAGTATTGTACCTGGGAATCGTGCAAACCTGTTGTTACTAACATGTTTGGGTATGCTTTAGCTTCAACATTATCGTATGGTGAGTACGATTTCATATAATTATAATATTCTTTTTTATTAGGATTTCCCCATTCGTCATATTCCCCTGTGGTTAATGGAATAGTATCATCAAGCATTGTAGTTACTACATCTACAAATGGAACAGCAGCTAAAATACCGTGGTATAATTCTGGATTCATGTTAATAATAGCTCCCATAAGCAAGCCGCCAGCAGATCCGCCGTAAGCGTATAAATGCTTATTTGAAGTATACTTTTGTTCAATTAAATATTTTGAGCAATCAATAAAATCTGTAAACGTATTTTTTTTTGTTAGAAGCTTTCCGTTTTCGTACCAATCTCTTCCTAAATACTCTCCGCCTCTAATATGTGAAATGGCATAAATAAAACCTCTATCTAATAAGGTTAATCTAATTGTAGAAAAAGAAGGGTCGACGGTAGATCCGTAAGACCCGTAGGCATATTGTAACAATGGATTACTCCCATTTAACGTCACTCCTTTTTTATAAACTAATGATATAGGGACTTTTATGCCATCTCTAGCTGTAGCCCAAACTCGTTTGCATTCGTAGTTTTCTTTATTAAAGTTTATGTCTAAAACTTCTTGCTCTTTCTTTATTTCGCTCTGTTTGCTTTTTAAATTATAGTCAATAATCGAATTAGGATTAGTTAACGAACTAAACCCGTAACGTAGCACATCACTATTAAAATCTGGGTTATTGCCAATATAAGTGGTATAGGTCTCTGAATTGAAAGGTAAATAATAATCTTCGGTTCCATCCCATTTAATTATACGAAGCCTATTTAACCCGTTTTCACGTTCATTAACTACCAAATAATCTTTAAAAATTTCAATATCTTCAATTAAAACATCTTTTCTATGAGGTATAACATCAATCCAATTTTCTCTTTCAGTTGATGTTTCACTTGTTTTTAAAAGCTTAAAATTAGTGGCTTTATCACAATTTGAAATAATATAGAAAACACCATTGTAATGCGCTATTGAATATTCTAAATCGCGCTCTCTTGGTTGAAATACTTTAAATTCTGCATATGGAGTATCTGCATTTAAAATTCTATATTCTGAGCTCAAAGTACTAGAAGATCCAATAACAATATATTTTCTAGATTTTGATTTATAAACGAAAGTGTTAAACGTTTCATCAACTTCATTGAAAACCTCAACGTCGTCTTTTGTCTTTGTATGTAATTTATGCCTAAGAATTTTATGAGACCGCAAAGTTACTTTATCTTTCATGGCATAAAACAAGGTCTTATTATCATTTGCCCATGTAACACTTCCTGTGCTATTTAAAATTTTATCAGCATAAATTTCGCCTGTTTCCAGATTCTTAATTTGAATAGTATACTGCCGCCTACTAACTGTATCTGTTGAAAAGGCCGCAAGTTTATTATCTGGACTAATAGCAATACTACCTAAATTAAAATAAGCGACATCTTTAGCCATCTCATTGCAATCAAACAAAACTTCTTCTGTAGCTTCTAAAGTTTCTTTTTTTCTTGAATAAATAGGATAATCGTTACCTTTTTCAAAACGTGTCAAATACCAATAGCCGTTAAATCTATAAGGCACACTAGTATCATCCTCTTTAATGCGTCCCTTCATTTCTTTAAACAAGTCTTTTTGAAAACCTTCTGTATGCTGCATTATATGCTTAGTGTATGCATTTTCAGTATTCAAATAATCAATTACTTCTGGATTTTCTTTATTATTTAACCAATAATAATTATCAATTCTTGTATCGTTATGAATAGTTAATGCCTTCGATATTTTTTTAGCTATTGGAGTTTGAATTACTTGTTTCAAATGAAGATGTGTTAATTCTTAAAATTTAGGGCTCAAAAATATAAAAATTAAATAGCTTTGTATTGAATTAAAAAATATAAAATTATGTTTGGAGATATGATGGGTATGATGGGCAAACTTAAAGAGACCCAGAAAAAGGTTGAAGACACTAAAAAACGATTAGATACGGTTTTAGTTGATGAATCTAGCAACGATAATAAACTTAAAATAACACTTACAGCAAATAGAACGATTAAATCTATAGAAATTGCAGATGAATTGCTTGAAGATAAAGAACAACTTGAAGACTATCTTATTTTAACACTGAACAAGGCAATTGAAAAAGCTACTAATATAAATGAAGCTGAATTAGCTGCTGTCGCCAAAGAAGGCATGCCAAATATCCCAGGAATGGATATGTTTAAGTAGTAGCAAATAAAATTATAAACCTTATCAAGTATTAAAGCACTTTTAAATGCATTTTATTTGTTCATAAAATTTTCTAAAGCTGTTTTCATTCCTTTACTCACGATAACTTCTAAATTTACTATAGTGGTTTCCAAAAGTCCATCAAACTGAGTCAAATCTACTCCCCAAAAGCCTATATTTTGAAGGGTTGTTTTTGCAATAGCTGCTATATCATTAGTTGCCCATTGTTCATAGAAAAAATCTAATACTACTTGACTATCTTTTAATAGAATTTTTTCACCACTTCTTTCTCCTCTATAAAAAGCAATTAAAGCGGCTAATGAAAATAATAATCTCTGCGGTAACCTATTATTTCGATTAATATATTCTAAAATAGAAGGTAATGCTCGTATCTTAAATTTAGAAATTGAATTTAATGAAATACTTATCAATTCATGCTCTAAATATGGGTTTTTGAAACGGTCTAAAACATCGTTGGCAAATCGATTTAATTCTTCATGAGGTAAATCTAAAGTTGGACAAATTTCGTTAAAAATAGTTTCCGTTAAATATCTACCAACTACTACATCTTCTATAGATTCCCTTACTTTATCAATACCATACAAATAACCAACAGGTACAAGTACTGTATGGGCTCCATTTAAAATACGTACTTTCCGTGTTCTGTAGGGTTCCATATTATTTGTGAAAATCACATTTAATCCACAGAATTCGGCTGGAATTTCTTGTTTAACACTTTCTAGCGTTTCAATAACCCATAAATGGAATTGTTCACTTTCAACAACCAAATTATCTCTATAACCCAACGTTTTTGTAATACTATCTATTTTTTCTTTTGGAAAACCTGGTACAATTCTGTCTACCAAAGTGTTACAAAATATATTATAGTTATTAACCCACTTAGCAAAAGCGTCACCTAAATTCCAATCCTGAGCATATTGAAGAATAATTTTTTTAAGAACATCCCCATTTCTATCAATTAATTCACACGGAAGAATTATTAACCCTTTATCTGAAGCACCTTTGAAAAATTGAAACCTCTTATATAAAAGTGCTGCTAATTTACCTGGAAAGCTACTTTGTGGTGTATCATTTAATTCATCATCAGCATTATAAGTAATTCCCGCTTCTGTGGTATTAGAAATTACAAAACGTAAGCCAGTAATTTTTGCAATAGCTAAATAGTCTTCATGGTTTTTATATGGGTTAATACCTCTCTGAATGCAATCTATAATAGTATGTTCGCTAGTAACTTTTCCATTTTTAATTCCGTTTAAGTACAGCGTATACAATCCATCCTGATTGTTTAAAGTTTCTATAGACCCTTTCTCTCTAGGCTTAACTACTACAACACCGGAATCAAAATTTGCTTTATGATTCATTTCGTTAATCATCCAATTTGCAAAAGCTCTTAAAAAATTCCCATCTCCAAACTGCAAAACTCTTTCAGGATACCGTTTGATTGATGTTGTGCTTCTATTTAATGGATCCATTTATTTATGAAATGTCTTTTTAAAAATCTATTGTTGCTTTTATAACTCCTGTTTCTGGTTTAAGCCAGCTATCAAAATTTTCTATCATTTCAGTAAATGGAACATTATGAGTAATAAAAGCTGCAGTTGGAAATTGATTTAATACACTTATTACATACTCAAAATCTTTTCTGGTAGCATTACGACTGCACATCAAAGTCATTTCCTTTGCATGTATTTTAGGGTGCCTATAAACCAAATCACCTTTAGATAGGCCAACTAATATAAAACGCCCACCGTGAGACATATAATCTGGACAAGTTTCTAATGCAAATTTATTTCCAGAAGCATCAAATACTGCGTCACATAATTCTCCTCCTGTAATCTCTGAAACTTCTTTTACTGCATTATGTCCAGCTTTTACAATATAATCTATCCCCATTTTTTTTTGTGCATACTCTAAACGCTGCTCATTTATATCAATAGCAATTACCTTTGCTCCAACTATTTGAGCAAGCTTCATAATACCAATACCTATGGGGCCACAACCGACAACAGTAATTATTTCATCACGTTTTACATTTGCCCTCCTTAAAGCATGAGCTCCAATGGCCAAAGGTTCAACAATGCTTATCTCATCATAGGTTAATTGATTTGCAAGTAATAAAATGTCAATTGGTACTGCAATTTGTTCTTGCATACCCCCGTCTCCATGCACGCCTAAAACATTGATATTTATGCAACAGTTTGTTTTACCCTTTCTACAAGCAATGCATTTACCACAACTTATATAAGGCATAACCACAACTTTATCTCCTATTTTAATACCTTGACTGTTTTTACCAATCTCCAATATTTCTGATGCTAATTCGTGCCCTAAAATTCTTGGATAAGTAAAATATGCTTGATTTCCAGAATAAGCATGTAAATCTGTACCACAAACACCAACCTTTTTGATTTTTAGCAAAGCTTCATTTGCTTTTTTAATTGGAGCTTTTTTTTCTTTTAAAATAAACTCTCCTGGTTTTTCGCAAACAATATATTTCATATTATTATTACTCTTCATCATATAATAATTAATTACCAATACTTTGTTGGCTCCTACAAAATTAAGCCAAAGTCAATTAGTTACCACTGAATTATTTGCCACCACTAATACTTTATTTGCGATACTTGACTAACAAGACTATTTAATGATAATTTTTATTAAATTTAGAGCGTTGTACATTTACTTTTTATGAAATTACATTTATTAAATAGAGACAGTTTACTTAATTCTTCTTTTAGAGTTGAAAAGCATTCTTATACTAGCTTTTTAAAAGTATGGCATTATCATCCAGAATTAGAATTGGTATTATCACAAAAAGGAAGCGGAACAAGGTTTGTTGGAGATAGCATTGAGCAATTTAAAGAAGGTGATATTGTTTTGATTGGAAAAAATTTACCTCATATGTGGTTAAGTGATAAAAATAATCCTAAAGTAGCTCCTAAGCTAGTTTCTGAATCTATAGTATTTCATTTTAAGGAAGATTTTTTAGGTCCCACCTTTTTTGAAAACCCAGAAATGATTCCTATTGCTAAACTTATTGAAAGGTCTAAGCATGGGATTAAATTTTTAAATACAAACAAAAAAATTACTCAATTAATTATAAAAACTTTAAACAAAAAAGGGTTTAATAAAACAATGAAGTTTCTTAATGTTTTAAATTTATTAGCTAAGCATTCTGACTATGAACTATTAGCCAGTAAAGGATACATTAACTCAGATACTATACAAGACTATAATTCTTTAACCAAAGTATATGAATATATATTTAAAAACTTTAAAACAAAAATTGACTTAGATAGTATTGCACAAATAGCCCATATGAATCCTTCTTCGTTTAGTCGATGCTTTAAACGTTTAAATAATAAAACTTTTTCTAAATATCTTAATGAAATTAGAATTGGTTATGCTTGTAAGTTATTAATGGAAGAAAAATATAATATTACATATATCTGCTTTGAATCTGGATATAATAATCTTTCTAATTTCAACAGACAGTTTAAATTAATAACTGGCAATACACCTAGTGGCTATATAGCTTTAAGAAAGGGTAACAGCAATAATATAAACTAACATATCTAACTAAAAGATTAAATATTTACTTAGCCTTGAAAATATTAAGCACCATTTCATGCATCTCATTGTTATAATCTAAATGTGTAACCATACGCAGTTTACCCCCACCCATACCGATAATATGCACATTTTTATCAGCTAATTGTTTTACAAAAGCAGTTTCATCAATACCTTCTTTCAATTCAAAAATAACAATATTGGTTTCAATAGGCTCAACTGTTTTAACTGCTGATAATTTTTTAAGCTCCTCACCTATTTCTTTGGCCTTTCTATGATCTTCTTTCAGTCTTTCTATATTATTATCCAAAGCATATAAACAAGCCGCAGCTAAATAGCCCACTTGCCTCATTCCACCACCAAAAATCTTTCTAATTCTTATGGAGTTACTCATAATAACCTCATCTCCAATTAAAACTGATCCTATTGGGCAACCTAAACCTTTACTTAAGCATACCGAAATAGTATCAAACACTTCACCGTATTGTTTTGGAGTTTCATTTTTTGCTACTAAAGCATTCCAAATGCGAGCTCCATCTAAATGAAACCCAAGTTTTTGCTCATTACAAACTTCTCTAATTTTTAAAATTTCATTAAAGTCCCAGCAAGCGCCACCTCCTTTATTTGTGGTGTTTTCTATTGCTACTAAGCTTGTTAGTGGGCTATGATAAAAATCTGGAGGGTTAATAGCGTCTAAAACTTGATTTGCTGAAAACATACCACGATTACCATCTATTAACTTACAAGACACACCACTATTAAATGAGGCACCGCCGCCTTCGTAATTATAAATATGTGCATATTTATCGCAAATAACTTGGTCTCCAGGGTTGGTATGTAGTTTTATTGCTGCTTGATTTGCCATGCTTCCTGTTGGAAAAAACAGTGCTTTTTCTTTTCCAAACATATCAGCAATACGCTCTTCTAACGCATTAACAGTTGGGTCTTCTTTATATACATCGTCACCAACTTGGGCTTGCATAATAGCATTTAACATGCCTTGTGTTGGTTTTGTAATGGTATCGCTTCTTAGATCTATTGTCATTTTTTGCATTTCATCTTTAATAATATGAATTTAAACTATTTAGCGAATAAAAAAACACACTTAACTAGTTTTTTTTTTAAACCTATAAATTACAAGTATTTTCGTGTTAAATAGCTATTAATCTAAAATATACAAATTATGAAAAAAAACATTTCAATTTTATTGGGGGTGTGTCTTCTTTTTGTGTCTTGCCAGACCGAAAAATTGGATACGACAGACAATGCTGTATTAGAAAACACAAGTGTTAGCTCAAATAAAAATGGGGCTAAAAAGCTAAAAGAGCCTAAAGTTATAAAAGAATGTAAAGTAATAGATTTAGATCGTTGTGATTTAAATCTAACTTCAAATTTTTGGTGGCCTAACCAACCAACTGCTTGGACAAATGGACTATTCACTTCATCTGATGCTCATCAAATGTCCTTCCTAGAGTATGACAATGGTACAGCTAACATAAAAGGTTCTGCTGTTATGGGAACTTGTGTTATTGAAGTTGATGTTTGGTTAACAGATAAAAAGGATTGGACTACTTTCAGTGCTGATGGAGGTGATTTTAAGGATGAAGAAAATGATTGTACCAATGTGGTAAAAGAAGATTTACATTATTATGTAATTGACTCATCAAAAAGTACTATTACTGCAACTGGAGGCGATTGTTTAGAAGAAGGCACGTTTGGGGTAGAACAAAGACCAGATCCAAATGATGATACAACGCCGCATCTAGGAGTTATTGTTGGTCCTGGAGCAGGTTTATTTGATGATTCAGATCCGCTTGCTTATGGCCTAAGCACATGGGGTTGGTTGCTTAATGATGCTGGTGAACGTTCATGGATATTCGATTTTAATTTCAATCTTGAGTGTGAAGATGAATGTGATACTGCTTTTGCTAAAGGAAACACAGATGCTGGCGAAGGTGATGATTCTACATGCTTTTTAGAAGATGGATTTAATAGATGGGGCTGGACAATAGGTCCTCTTTCTGAAGGCGAATACACCTATGATGTATACGCTGGCGCAGGCCAATGCGATACTGACAAAGGGGAATTGGTAGGTACAGCCACTGTTAAATATGATAGTGGAGATGTTACGGTAACTTATGATATAGATGAAGATTATACTGTAAGTGAAACACATACATATGCTGGAAACGATCCTTATCCGACTAAAAATGGATCAGATACAGTAGCTCCTGGTCAATATACTATAACGCCAAATTTATCAGGTGATATATATGTAATTGCTCACGCAGTAGTATGTGAAAAATAATATACTTAGTAAATTACTATTAAAAAAGCCAGAGAAGTTTTCTCTGGCTTTTTATTTTATAATAAATTATTTTACCTACAATTTATACTTTTTTGTACAGCTGCTTTTAAAATATCTGATGTTGGTTTTTCAAATTTTCTTGCAAACAATTTATCGGAGGTTGAAATTTTTTCAAAATCGCTGAGATTCAGTATGGCGGGAGAAGGATTGTGTTTACCAACACGATCAGGGTTCCAATCTATATACCTTAAATTATTGTTAATGATTTGTTTCGAAAATGCAGAATTCATTATAACTGTTTGAAAATATATTTCTTCAGGGCAAAAAGTATATTTAAGCCTGTTAAATAAGTACGGTTTTTTACTGGTATAATCTACAACGTATTGTAATACCCCTCTAGATAGACTCCACCAAGTAGATCCTCCATACAACTTGGGGGTTTTATTTGTAATTGATCTCTTTACATGTAACTTCTTTTGGAGATTAACAAACTTCCACATCCATTTTATATGCTTTTTTGCATTTAAGACATCATACAAATGATAATAAGTTACCCTGTCTAATCCTCCGTTTTCATTTCCCCAACCTTTTGTAGGAATTTCAAAATATTCTAAAAACCCTTTTGCTTTAGAGTCGTCTATCATTTTTTTAAATTGTATGATATTTTTTATTGGAAAATCTTGCCCGCTAATCAAATGAAAATATTGTATGTCTTTATTTTTTAATGCAGCTTCTCCTAAAAATAAAATACTTTTTAAATGATTCAAACCACCCCAGTTTACAACAAATTTTTGTGACACCATCTTAACATACACATTAGTTTGTAATTCTTTATAAATCTTTTGAGATATTTTGCTTTTCTTGTCAATATGTATGTATATATAAAAGCTATCATCAAAAAAATCAATAATATCAACCAAATGTGCAAAGTTTTTATAAGCTGTAATTAATATCGCTTGCTTCATACTATTATAAGTTATTTGGTAAAAAATTTCTATCTTTCCAAAGATTATACGCTAGGGTATTTAACCTAGTTTAGCATAAATTTTGTGCAATTTCACTAAAATAAACAATAACGTTTTATGATTTAAAACATAGGTTAACAGTTTATATTTAAAACTTTTATATTCTTCCCTTACAAATGAATCTATAGGGTAAGCTCCAATTTTTTCTAACTCAAATAGTTTTTCTTTAATCGTTTTTATACTAAACTCTGCTTTAATCATTTTGATTATTGTAAAAAAAGTAAAAGCATCTCTTCTAAATTTAAAATTATCAGCTATATTTTTCTTATGCTTAATAGAAAATCCATCTAATGCCTTTATTAAGTTATTTAAGTCATTAATTAAAGCCATAAAGTATAGTACAACTTTTCTTTTATATGCATTGTTCTCACTACGCATAGTAGATTCTGGAGATTGAAAATATCTATAAATGGTAACAGGGGAATAAGCAACCTTTTTGGCATATAAAAATAATCGTAATGTAAAAACTACGTCACCATCATAGTCTCCTTCGCTAAAAGTTAGCTTATGTTTATGCAAGAAATCTTTACGCACTAAATACCACCAAATCTCTATTCGAAGATTTATATTTTCCTTAAGAAACTGATCTCCAGAAATTATTTTTGGTAGTTCCATTTCCTGAAAAGTTTCATTTAAATTAAATAAGGCTTCTTTTTTAGTTACTAAAGTATTAAACCCCATAATGTCTATCTCGTTTTGCGTTGCAAATTTAAGTACATCGCTCAAAGAGTTATAAGCAATGTAATCATCTGCGTCCATAAAATAAATGTAAGCCCCATTTGCTAGCTTTAATAACTTATTCCTAGTCGATATGACGCCCTCATTTTTATGAGAATACAAAAAGACATTATCATGTGTTTTTATAAATTCTTCAACTTTATTTTTACTAGTATCGTTTGACCCATCATTGAATACTAACACTTCATAATCTTGCTTCGAAAGATTTTGATTCATCAAACTCTCTAAGCATCTTTCAATAAAAGATTCTGCATTGTACATTGGGATTAAAACGCTCAACTTCATATTATGTGAAATAAATAAAAGTTTTTGTGAAAATGAATAATCATCTACTAAAGAAGGTTTATTAACTTAAATTTGTGAAGAATCCTAAGTGGATACAATAATACATAGAAAATATATTTATGATTAAAAATAAATACTGTAATCTTAAACTTTTTATGAAAATATTGCTCTCCAATGAAGTTTTTTAATGGGTACATATTTATCTTTTCAAACTGTTTGAGAATTTCATTTATTTCTTTAATTGTCATTTTAGATTTTATAAGCTTAAAAAACATAAAATAAATGCTTACCGTGCTTTTATAATTTATACTGTCAACAATCTTTGATGTATTTACAACATTATTTTTAGTGACTTCAAGAGAAAGGGAGTTAAACCTAAAAACTAAACTAATATAATCTTCTATGACCTTTAATAAGTGTTCTTGATTATTATTATTCATAATAGAATTTTCAGTCGTAACATATCTATGTGCATCTATGGGTATAAACATAGAGCGCTTTGCTTCTAAAAAAATATTGAAAGTAAAAATAGCGTCCTCCATAAATTTTCCTTCTTCAAATTCAAATCCTGTTTTTAGTAAATAATCTCGTTTAATTATATACCACCATGCCTCAAGTCTATGATATTTATATTCGACTAAAAAATCTACACCTTTTAAAACATAAGCTTTATAATCTTTTTTAATCGTTTTAGAAATAAACAAATCTTTTTTCTTGGTAGCAATTGTATTAAACCCTAACAATTCCAAATGAAACTCTTCAGCTTGCTTTAAGATGATATCTAATGTATTAAAAGCCAGATAATCATCAGCATCAATAAAATAAATATAATCTCCTTTTGCTAGTTTTATTCCTCTATTTCTTGTAGCTCCTAACCCTCTATTATGCTGACTATAAGTAAAAATATTTTTGTGAGCATCTTTAAATCTTTCAACAATTTTCATTCCATTATCTGTAGAACCATCGTCTATTATTATTATTTCGTAATCGGCATGGTCTATATTTTGATTTACTAAACTATACAGGCATCTCTCTATATGCAGTTCTGCATTATAAAATGGAATAATTATGCTTAATTTCATATATAAAATTGTAATTACTAAAATAGCAAGAACCTTTATTTAAGAAAATATTAATAGATTAAAAGCTTATTTATGCTTTAAAAACTTAGTAAAATGTAGAATTAAAACTATTATATTAGTTTTACATTCGTTTCTCTTATTTTTATTGTCAAAAATTTATAAGTTAAAAATTGTTATTTAAGTTTACAATCACAAAATAAAAACTATGGCTGTTTCTTTTTATTAACTTTATCTTTACAACCACCACACCAAAATATGCAAAAATTATTTTCTCAATCGTATAGCGTTTCTAAAAAAGTATTGTTGACTATTTTTGTCACCCCTATAATATCAACAATTATTTTAGGCTCTCTTTTCGTTTTACCATCAACTGAAAATTTTGGTTTTTGGCTCCTTGAAGAAAATGCTCCTATTGAAATATTAACTTTTATTCTTTTTATGTATGCTGGAATATTTGGTGTTTACAATCTTAGAAATCTTAATAAACCTTTAGAAAAATATGTCAAATTTTTTTATATAATCTTTTCTCTTTTTTTGATTTTAATTGCTATGGAAGAAATTTCATGGGGTCAATGGTTTTTTCATTTTGAAACACCTACAGAATGGGCTAAAATGAATGGGCAAGGAGAAACCACGCTTCACAACCTCAATGGTTTACAAGGTAACTCAGAAATTCTTAGAATGGTATTTGGATTGGCAGGAATATTCGGTATAATATTAGGATGTTTTAAGCAATTTAAAATAATAAGTGCTCCTACAATACTCGTATCTTGGTTTATAATTATTTTTTGTCATGCAGCGATAGACTTTATTCAAGATAAAATTTCTATTAGCGAGCAATATGATTTTGCTATAGTAAAAACCTCCGAATTCATTGAATTATTAATAGCTGGGAGTTCATTCTTATATTTATGGTTGAATTTCAGAATGCTAAAGCGTAATAAGTAAAACGTCATAAAATTATGTTATCTTCTCAGAAAAACTTAAACTAACAACATATACAAGAATAAGACTCATAACTACCATTTCTCCTCCGTCTTCAATAAGAGCTACATGATTTTTACCATAAGGTATAGTTATATGTAATAGATCGATACAGATTCCAAAAAATGCTAGTATTAAGAACAATAAAAAAAGTTTTTTGGTTATTAGTCTTCCCTTTATATCCGCCTTTAAGAATGCATATACAATCGATATAAAAAAAATAAAACCAAAAAAAACAAAAATTAATAACTCTCCAAAATCTTCTGGACGCAAATTAAATTTTGGTTGAATATTTAAATAATCTGCTAAATAAAAACCATAATTTTCATGAATACTTAAAGAGTCATCCAATAATAAACATAAAAATATTATAGCCCATACTAAATATATAAGTTGTTTTTGTTTATAAAACAAGTAAAGAAGCAGCGAGAGAATTCCAAATTCTTTTAAGTACTGATAAAACTCTGCATATCCTAAATCTTTTTCAATCGAAAAGTTAAGATTATAATCTATAATATTCCACAAAAGGAAACAATGCATTAGGATAAAAACAAAATCTACAAGAACTAATAAGGTAATCGACATTTTATTTTTCTTAAAAAAAACAGAAACATTACTTAATGCTTGATTTAATTTCATTTTATATATTTAATAATACTAACTAACAATATTTAACACTTCTGGTAATTTGAGTATAGTATATTTCGCTAAATATTTTTCATCAATGAAATGCATGTCTTGCTTATGAATATTTACACCATTATCTTGTAAACATATGGTCGTCCAATTAATTGAATTTGGAGTAATAAAGTCTTTTTTAATATTATCTCCTATATAGTAATATTTTCCTTTCCCAAATACTTTTTCGAAATATTTATAATTTTCAACATGAGGTTTTTCACTACCAAACTCTTCAGAGATTACAACTTCTGAAAACCAATCATCAAGCCCCAAAGCTTCTATTTTATTTCGTTGCTGAATACTTCTTCCATCTGTTAATAGCCCTAAGTTTATCTTCATAGATTTTAACATATTAAGTAGGTTGATTTTATCTTGAGGCAACTTTATTTTAGGTTTATGATTTCTATAAATATGTAATAATTCTTCGATACTAAATGGTGCATTATACTTTTTTATAATTTCTTTAAATACATTTGCATCGTCATAATAAAAAGTTTGCATTTGGCAGAAAATTTCAACATAATCTATGTTTATTTCATTAGCTATTTTTGAAGCTATTTCGCTAAAAGCAGATTTTAAAAAATCTATTTCATTATAAAGTGTGTCGTCTAAATCAAAAACTACAACGGTATTAGTCTTCATGATTTTTTATTAAAATTTCACTATCATATCGTAGCATTAATAAATTCTCTTCCCAATCATCAAAATAACTTATTTCTTTATTAAAAAGATATTCTTGAATAATCCATTTAGGATAATTTCCTCCAGCCAAATACGATAGTGGAAAACCTCCACCAAACCTTGGGTTAATTTCTATGCCTTTAATTTCTTTAGACGCTTTGTGCAAAAATAATTGAAGCGTTACACATCCTCTCGCTCCTTCAAGACTAGATAACGTTTTATTTATCAAAGATTTAACTTCTTTTTTTATAGTCACTCCTTTACTAATCTCTCCTGCTCTAATTTCTATTCGTTTTCGAGGTATAACACATTTTAATTCACCAAGTTTATTGTAATACAAATCGCAGGTGTATTCATCATAAAAATCATGGTCTAAATATTCAAAAAACGCTAAACTTTTATCATCTAAAAAAAGTTTAGAAATTTCATCCTTGCTCTTAATTATATGATTATTATTACTATTACTACCATTAATTGGCTTAATGAATATGGGTAATTCAAAATTATTCTTTGAATACACTTTTGCTGTAGCAATTCCTAATTCTTCAAATAATTCATGCGTCTTTAATTTGTTTAAACTTCTTTTTATCAATTTTTTACTTGATATAACAATTTGAATATTAGCAGTTAAAAATCTTTTTTTACTTTCTGCTAGTTTAAGTAACTCAGTATCTAGAGTAGGAATAATTAATTTTATATCATTTTTTACACAAAGGTTATACAAAGAATCGATATAGCACTCGTCCTCAATTTTACAAATCTTAAAAGCCTTATCAGCAACCTGAGCTGCTGCAGAAAGATTTGGGGAATAGTCTGCCACAAAAACACTTGATTCAGGCTCTATTAGCTTCAATTCATTAATAAAAGCTTTAACAAGTGAAACTCTTCTACCGCCTGATGTTATTAAAATGTTATTCATAAAAAATCAGTAATCAATTTTAACTACTTTTTTAATCTTAATAATGGGTTACTTACTAAAAACAAAAAATAATAAGCACTTTTAATATTAAATAGCTTAACCAATAAAGTGTAAATAAAACCATTGTAATCATTTCCTAAAAATGAATTTAGTGGATATGCGTTAATTTCATTCATATTCTTTATTATTTTTTTTACTTCTTTTAATTTTATGGTTGATTTTAATATTCTAATCATTAAAAAAAATACAAATGATTGTTGTCGTGCCTTTAACCTTTCATGGCAAGCTTTGTTTTCTTCGTTTTTTTTAATACTCTCTATAAGAGGCTTATACATTAACGCTGCATTTGCATTATCATAAATGACTTTTAAATAATGACTTGGTTCTTTACTTGTCATTGCAGAGCCTTTAACTTTAACATGCCTGTGTGCATCAATTGGTAGATGTGCAACCTGACTTGTTTTTATAAGCAAACTAGCTGTAAAAATGGCGTCTTCCATCCACCGTCCTTCAATAAACCTTAAGCCTATTTTATTTAAATGCTCTTTTTTAATTATGTACCACCATACTTCATTCTTATAGCCGTTATTCGCAATATAATTAGTTCCATTTATTTTTGAAACACTTAAATTCTCACTAATATCTGTAGTAGAATCATATAAATTTGTACTTGTAGTGCCTTGTGATAAAAACGTTAACACCTCCAAATCATTAACTTCTATACAGTCTAAAATTATTTTTAAAGTATTGTTTGCTAAATAATCATCTGGATCAATGAAATAAACATACTTCCCCTTAGCAACGTCTAGTCCAAAATTTCTCGCACTTCCTACGCCTCCGTTTTTTTTGTTTAAAACAGATATATTAGAGTGTTTTAATTTGAATTTTTCAACTATTTCTATGCTATTATCTTTCGAGCCATCATTAACTACAATGATTTCATATTCATTAGCATTTAAATCTTGATTTAAAAGACTTTGAATACATCCGGCAATGTGTTTTTCAACATTATATACAGGAACTACAATACTTAACCTCAATAGATTTTTTATATTAAAACCTCCCGTTAAATACCTTAGTTATAATAAAACATTCAGTTCTTAGAATTTTAGGGTTAAAGAACAAAATGAATATTTTTAAAGAAAATGGTCGGTTTAATAGTTAATAGCAAACCAAATATAATTTATAAATAACTACATAAATAAATATATCCGTTGAAATGTAGAATTTTCCCATTAACTAAGATTTGTGTTTTAATATAGGTTTATTAATTCTATTTTTGCTCAAAATAAAATATTCTATGATTACATCTGATCAAATTAAAGATCTTAACACTCGCCTTGATAAACTAAGGCACTACCTTTGACGTAGATGCAAAATTAATTGAAATACAAAACGAAGAAGAACAAACCTTCGATCCTAATTTTTGGAACGATCCCAAAGCTGCAGAAGTGATAATGAAGTCACTTCGTGTAAAGAAAAAATGGGTTCAAGATTATAATACTGCCAAAACTCTTATTGAAGATTTAGAAGTTCTATACGAGTTTTATAAAGAAGGGGAATCAACAGCAGAAGAAGTAGAAACACGATTTAATAAAGCTGCCACTTTACTTGAAGATATAGAGTTTAAAAACATGCTTTCAGAAGAAGGTGATAGCCTAAGTGCCGTACTACAGGTTACTGCTGGTGCAGGAGGAACAGAAAGTTGCGATTGGGCAAGTATGCTAATGCGTATGTACTTAATGTATGCCGAAAAAAGCGGATTTAAAGTTAAAGAATTAAACTTTCAAGAAGGTGATGTTGCAGGTATTAAAACGGTTACTTTAGAGATTGAAGGCGATTTTGCTTTTGGTTGGTTAAAGGGCGAAAACGGTGTACACCGTTTGGTACGTATTTCTCCTTTTGATAGTAACGCTAAACGACATACAAGTTTTGCATCGGTTTATGTATACCCTCTTGTTGATGATACCATTGAAATAGACATAAATCCTGCAGATATTGAAATTACAACTGCTCGTTCTAGTGGAGCTGGCGGACAGAATGTAAACAAGGTTGAAACTAAAGTACAATTAACCCATAAACCTACAGGTATACAAATATCTTGTTCTGAGACACGTTCTCAACATGATAATCGTTCTCGCGCTATGCAAATGCTTAAATCTCAACTATATGAAATTGAATTGCAAAAGCAATTAGCACAACGTGATGATATTGAAGCTGGCAAAATGAAAATTGAATGGGGAAGCCAAATTCGTAATTATGTGATGCATCCGTATAAACTTGTTAAAGATGTACGAACTGCACATGAAACCGGAAATGTAGATGCAATTATGGATGGAAATATTGAGGCTTTTTTAAAAGCTTATTTAATGATGATGGGGCAAAAAGAAGAAGATAATCAACTATGAATAAAATAGATACTATAATTTTTGACCTTGGTGGTGTTCTAATCGATTGGAACCCAGAATATGTTTATTTAGATGTATTTAATGGTGATCGAAAAAAAATGCAATGGTTTTTCGATAATATTTGCACCAGTGACTGGAACGAAAACCAAGATGCAGGTTACCCAATGGCAAAAGCAACTGAAGAGCGTATAGCTCTTTTTCCTGAATGGGAAAGAGAGATTGAAATGTTTTATGGACGTTGGGTAGATATGCTAGGAGATGCCATTTCTGAAACGGTTGAAATCCTCGAAAAGCTTATAAAAACTAACTCATACAAAATTGTTGCACTTACAAACTGGAGTGCAGAAACCTTTCCTATTGCCTTAGAGCGTTTTGAGTTTTTACAATGGTTTGAAGGTATTTTAGTTTCAGGTGAAGAAAAAACCAGAAAACCTTTTGATGAGATTTATAATCTTACTCTTGAGCGCTTTAATATTAATGCTAAAAACTCAATTTTTATTGATGATAATTTTGGGAATGTTGAAGCTGCTAACAGATTAAATATTAATGGCATTCATTTTAAATCTCCAAAGCAACTTATACAACAATTAAAAACATATAATATTAATTTATAATGATTAAAATATATCATAATAACCGCTGTAGCAAATCGCGTTGCGGATTAGAAATACTTGAACAATCTGGCAAACCTTTTGAAGTTGTTAAATATTTAGACGATACTCTTTCCGCGAAAGCGTTAAAAGAAATAATAACACTTTTAAAAATAAAACCAATTGATTTAGTTAGGAAAAATGAAGCCATTTGGAAAGAGCGTTATAAAAACAAAACACTAACAGATGCAGAAATTATTAATGCAATGGTAGAAAACCCAAAACTTATAGAACGCCCTATTATAATAAATGGTAATAAAGCTGTGATTGGTAGACCTCCTGAACTTATTTTAGATATTATTTAGAAGATAATCTTTTAACAAACATTTAACCACTGTGCCTTAAACCATAGGTTATTTTTGCTGTCTAAAACGGTAAACCTAACCATGAATAAAATTTTTATTTTTGCCCTCTCTTTTACTTTTTGCATTGCAAACAGTTATTCACAGCCTAAAAACTCAGAAACCTCAGCAAGTGATAATCCTATAATTAAGGAAGTGACAATAACTGGGAAAGTTATTGACAAAGAAACTCAAGAGCCTTTAGAGTACGCTACAATTGCGTTTTTTAGCAAAAAAGAAAATAAAATAGTAACTGGAGGCATTACTGATATCAATGGTGTTTTTAGCATTCCAGTAAAAACTGGTATTTATGATATTTCTATTGAATACATTGCATTTAAAACTCAAAAAATATTAAATAGAAGAATAACAGCTAACGAAAATATTGGTTTGTTTTCTTTAGAAATTGATGCCGAGTCTTTAGCTGAAGTTGAAGTTATCGCTGAACGTACTACGGTAGAGATTAAACTAGATAAAAAAATATATAATGTTGGTAAAGATTTAACCGTTAGTGGTGGTACAGTTAGCGATGTTTTAGATAATGTTCCTTCTGTTTCAGTTGATGCCGAAGGTAATGTAGCACTAAGAGGCAATGATAATGTTCGTATTCTTATTAATGGAAAACCATCTGGGTTAGTTGGTTTAAATTCTACCAATGCGTTAAAACAATTACCAGCGGATGCTATTGAAAAGGTTGAAGTTATTACATCTCCATCGGCCAGATATGAAGCAGAAGGTACTGCTGGTATTTTAAATATTATTTTAAGGAGAAGCAAGTTACAAGGGCTTAATGGTTCTATAACAACAAATGTTGGTCACCCAACTGCAGCTGGTATTTCTGGAAATATAAATTATAGAACTGGAGATATTAATATTTTTAATACTACAGCATACAATTATTCGGAAAGACTTGGAAGATGGTATAATGATGTACAGTATTTTGATATTAATACGCCAGATTTAAATGAAAGACGAAATTGGACCGACACTAGTAAAGGGTTTACAACTAACACTGGAGTTGAGTGGTATATTAACGACTCTGCGTCGTTAACATCTTCCATTGTTTATAGAGATAATGGTAATGAAAATAACTCTGTTAATAAACTTACGCAGTTTAACAAAATCAACAATACAACAAGCGAAAGTACTAGATTGGATCCTGAAGTTCAAGATTCTAAAACTATACAATATGCTCTTAACTTCACTAAGAACTTTAAAAAGACTGATCATAAATTGACTTTTGATTTTCAGTATGAGGACTCAGATCAAGACGAAAACTCTATAATTAATGTAAACGGTGTTGACTCTGAAATTGTTTCTACTTTAGAAGATCAGCAAAACATACTATTACAAACCGATTATGTAGTGCCTATTGGAGAAAATAGCCAAATAGAAATGGGGTTCAGAGGTGATTTTAATACAAGAGCTACAGATTTTGAAGTATCACTGCTAGATCCAAATTCTGGTGACTTTAACATCAATCAAGACCTTACTAATTTACTTAATTTCAAACAATATATAACAGCATTGTATTCCCAATTTGGGAGCAAAATAGGTAAGTTTTCATATTTATTGGGGCTACGAATGGAAAATACTAAAACCACTCTAGACCAACCTACTAGTGGAGACTTTAGTAGACAAAAATTGAATGGATTGTTTCCAACAGTTAATTTGAATTATGAGCTAAGCGAATCTCAAAGTTTTACCTTAGGCTATAACAGAAGAATAAGAAGACCAAGAGGTTTTATGCTTAATCCCTTCCCCTCTCGTTCAAGCGTTACCAACGTATTTCAAGGTAACCCAGGGTTAAATCCAACTTTTTCGAATACATTTGAAATAGGATATTTAAATAGAATTAATAAGCTCACTATATCCTCATCTATTTATTTCGCACATTCATCAAACATTATGACTTTTGTAAGTAGAGAAACGGGCGACGTTGTACTTGTTGATGGTGAAGAATTTCCTGTGATTGAGCGTGGCCCTGTAAATTTAGGAACTGACAATCGCTATGGCTTTGAATTAAACGTAAACTATAGTCCAACAAGAAAATGGCGTATAAATACCGATTTCAATATTTTTAAATTTGAAAGAGATGGTAGTTTTAATGGTGTAGATTTGAGTGCTAGCAATTTAACTTGGAGAGCAAGGTTATCAAATAAGCTAACACTACCTTATAAAATAGATTGGCAAACAAACCTAAATTATAGAGGACCTAGTCTAGATGCGCAAAATGATAGAAATGGAATTTTTTCGGCAAACCTTGCATTTAGTAAAGATTTATTCAAGGAGAAGGCATCTATTGCATTTAATATAAGAGATGTCTTTAACAGTGCTTTTTTTAGTAATAACATTACTGCTGAAACATTTACAGCATATCAAGAAATTCAATTTAGAGGTGGGCGTATATATAACGTTTCTTTTACTTACAGATTCAATCAAAAGAAAAAACGAGAACGACAAGGAGGATTTAATGGCGGCGGCGGAATGGATATGTAGTTTTCTTAAATAAGTTCATAAAAAAAGGAAGCTAATTTAGCTTCCTTTTTTTATTATATGTAAACATTATGTTTAAGCTGCATTTCGCTTAGCTTTTTTCTCTTCTCTAATTTCTTTTAATCTTTCTATTAAAGAACCTCCAATCCAATAAGGGATTACAAAAGTTAATAAAAATATCATTAACCAAAAACCGATTGTTAATATGGTTAAAAAAGCTAAAAATCCTAAATATTGATCAAAATCAAACATAATTGTAAGTATCTTATTAAAAATCTTATGCAAAGATATAATAAAGAGTCGTGTTTTACAATATCAAATTAAAATTTATTAATAGAGTTTTTAACTAATCTAAATTTGGCTGCGGTGTCATTCGCAAATAAGGCTTTACCTCTTTAAATCCTTTTGGAAATATGCTTGGGATATCTTCTGTAGCAACAGATGGTACTACCACACAATCCTCTCCACTATTCCAGTTTGCAGGTGTTGCTACTTTATGATAAGCAGTTAGTTGTAAGGAATCGATAACACGTAGCAGCTCATCAAAATTTCTTCCTGTAGATGCTGGATATGTAATTGTTAGTTTTACTTTTTTATCTGCCCCTATAACAAATACAGATCTAACTGTTAACTTGCTATCTGCATTAGGGTGAATCATATCATAAAGTTCTGAAACTTTTCTGTCCTCATCTGCAATAATTGGAAAGTTAACTGTAGCTCCCTGCGTTTCATTTATATCTTTAACCCATCCATGATGAGACTCAACACCATCAACACTTAAGGCCACAACTTTAACATTACGCTTATCAAACTCAGCTTTATATCTCGCTACAGTTCCCAACTCAGTAGTGCAAACCGGTGTGTAATCTGCAGGGTGTGAAAATAATATTCCCCAACTATCTCCTAACCAATCATGAAAATTGATGTTTCCTTCTGTAGATTGAGCTGTAAAATTTGGAGCCTCGTCCCCTAGTCTAATTGTTGCCATAATTATAAAATTTTAATATTAATATGAAGTTTAATTGTAATCTAGCTAAGATACCAATTTTCGCTGAAGATTCTTAGCTTAAAATATCATATTAAGTGTTAAAAAATATTTTAAAAACTAACATATATCATAATAGAAAACATCCTAAAAGAATTAACTTTGTATCTTAAAATTAAATCATTATTACCATGAGTTACAGAATAGAAAAAGATACTATGGGTGAGGTAAAAGTACCTGCTGATAAACTTTGGGGAGCACAAACAGAACGCTCAAGAAATAACTTTAAAATTGGAGCTCCAGCCTCTATGCCTTTAGAAATAGTTTACGGTTTTGCTTATCTTAAAAAAGCAGCCGCTTATACTAACTGCGAACTTGGAGTATTACCAATTGAAAAACGTGATTTAATTGCACAAGTTTGTGATGAAATTTTAGAAGGAAAACACGACGACCAATTTCCGCTTGTTATATGGCAAACTGGTTCTGGGACGCAAAGTAATATGAATGTAAATGAAGTTGTTGCAAATAGAGCGCATCAACTCGCTGGTAAAGTTATTGGTGAAGGAGAAAAAACGATACAGCCTAATGATGATGTAAATAAATCACAATCTTCTAACGATACATTTCCAACAGGAATGCATATTGCAGCTTATAAAAAAGTAGTAGAAACGACAATTCCTGGTGTTAAACAATTACGAGATACATTAAATAAAAAAGCTGAAGATTTTAAAAGTGTAGTTAAAATTGGGCGTACGCATTTAATGGATGCAACACCATTAACACTTGGTCAAGAACTTTCTGGTTATGTAGCACAATTAAATCATGGTATTAAAGCTTTAGAAAACACTTTACCACATTTAAGTGAATTAGCTTTAGGAGGAACTGCTGTTGGTACAGGTTTAAATACACCAAACGGATATAGTAAACGTGTAGCAGAATATATAGCAGAATTCACAAAGCTGCCTTTTGTAACTGCTCCAAATAAATTTGAAGCATTAGCGGCGCATGATGCTATTGTAGAAACTCATGGTGCTTTAAAGCAATTAGCCGTATCATTAAATAAAATAGCAAATGATGTTAGAATGATGGCATCTGGACCGCGTTCAGGTATAGGAGAAATTATAATTCCAGCGAATGAACCAGGTAGTTCTATTATGCCCGGGAAAGTAAACCCAACTCAATGTGAAGCTTTAACAATGGTTTGTGCACAAGTTTTGGGTAACGATGTAGCAATTAGTGTTGGTGGCTTACAAGGCCATTATGAATTAAATGTTTTCAAACCTGTTATGGCGGCAAATCTTTTACAGTCTGCTCAATTAATTGGAGATGCCTGTATAAGTTTTGATGTAAACTGTGCTGTTGGTATAGAACCAAATCATGAGGTGATAACCAAATTACTAAACAACTCTTTAATGCTAGTAACAGCTTTAAATACTAAAATTGGATATTATAAAGCTGCAGAAATTGCTAATACAGCACATAAAAATGGTACAACTTTGAAAGAAGAAGCCATTAATTTAGGTTATGTAACAGCAGAAGATTATGATGCTTGGGTTAAACCCGAAGATATGGTTGGAGGCTTAAAGTAAAATTATCAAAACATATGATATAAAAAAACAGGTATAAATTTATACCTGTTTTTTTGGTTGGTTAGCTATCAATCCTTTTATTAGTATTTTACAATTAACAAGGAAATCGAGTCAAATATATAATTTAACATATTCTTATTAATTAACATTTGTTAATTAGCGGTCTAATTTTTTTCTAATTCTGCTTAATTGTACAGATGTTATTCCTAAATATGATGCTATATGATATTGAGAAATCAACTCATCAACATTTGGTATTTGCCTCTGTAATTCTAGGTAACGCTCAGTAGCATTTAGCGATATAGATTCTATCAAGCGTTTTTCGTATTTTACATATAAAAACTCTAATGTTCTAGTATATAGTGTTTTAAGATTAGAGTTTGTTTCACACAAGCTCATTAGTTTATAATAATCAATCTCATAAATTTTACAATCCGTTAGTGCTTCAAAAACAAACGATGACGGTTTTCTTTTCATTAAAGCGGTTAAAGAAGCCGCAAAGTTTACAGGTAAATAAAAACTTTTATTAAATTCTTTACCAGATTCTGTTATTAAGTAACAGCGAACAATACCAGAAACAATCATATATGCTTTAGATGGAACCTCACCCAACTTTACTAGCTGTGTTCCTGCCTCTATTCTTTTAAATGTTGTAATCTCTTTAATTTCAGAAAAAGTCTCTTCTGGTATATTAGATATAGAATTCAAAAAAGTAAAGTTTCGATTCATATATTATAAGCGTTGCGTTTACTCATTATAAAGTTATAGCTTCTACTCTATTATCAATTAGTTTGTCTACAATTTGCAAATAAACTTGTTAATGTGCTTATCACATTTTAAAAAAAAAATTAAAATAACTCTTTGTATCAATCAATAAGCTAAATAAAATCAAACTAAAAACTTACTATTATCCTATACAAAATATTTTTGAAATACCAGTAAGGTTTTAGCTTACTTTGAGTAAGCTAAATTAGCTGTTTTACCTTACTAATACTAAGCTTTTTGCTTACCAATAGTAAGGTTTTAGCTTACTCCAAATCCAAAAATCCTTTCTAATTTTATAAGCACATTACAAACTTTAAATAATGTACTTATGAATCCACGTTTATTAATCCTTGCATTTCTTTTACTAATCTCAAAAAATTCTTTATCACAAGATTTACCTGAGATTGTTCCTCCAAGCCCAGAAGCGGCTTCTTTAATTAAGCATTCTCAAATGGATGTTTCATTATATACGGGTACCCCAAATATTTCGGTACCATTTCATACCATATCATATAAAGGTGTTAATATTCCTGTTGGAATAGGCTATAATTCTGGAGGTATCAAAGTAGGCGATATTGCCTCTTGGGCTGGCTTAGGTTGGAATTTAAATGCTGGTGGCTTAGTAAGTAGGTCTATAAGAGGCATCCCTGACGATGCTATAACTAGTGGTTATATGAATACAACCTATACCGTTGAAGACTTGTTTCAAAGAGACCCAAACTCGACAGGACCAGGAAGTCAGCATTGGCAGTTTTTGGATATAAATGCAGAATCAAGAGATTATGAACCAGATGTTTTTAATTTTAGTTTTCCAGGAGGCTCAGGTCAATTCTTTTACGATCAAACCTTAGATGAGTTTGTACAAACCCAATACTCCAATTTAAAAATTGAAACAAAAACCAATGGTAATAGCATTATTACTGGTTTTATTATTACAGATACTTCTGGAATAAAATATCATTTTGGAACATCCTCTAATAATTTACGAACAGGGTTGGAACAAGTTACAGGAGCAAAAAGCGTAAACTTAACTTTAAATGGGGTTTTTAATAGTAATCCCTCTGTATATGGAACTCCAAATTTATATTATCAAACTTGGATGCTGATGGATATTGAGTTTCCTACATCAAATGAAACCATAACTTTTGACTATACTACAGAAACCAATGTAGAAACTACACAGTTACAAAATGAGGAACGCATTCACCCAACATACTTTGGTTGTTCACCAGAGTACAACATTAAATATCTAAACAGAAAATTTACTCAACCCAAAATAGCCAGTATCACTTTTCCTGATGGGAAAATTACTTTTGAAAAAGGAGCTACAGTACGTACCGATTTACGTAATTCTTATCCTTTAAAAAAGATTAGCCTTTTTGATAATGATGATCAACTTATAAAAGGCGTAGAATTACACACCTCTTATTTTACTAGTGCCGTAGATACAAACTCCTATTTTGATTATTATAACGAGGGCATTTACAGACTTAAGCTAGATTCCATATCTCAGTTTGGTAAAAACGTAAATACTAAGCTGCCACCTTATAAATTTGAATACGATTCTAAAATACTGCCGGATAGATATGCCAGATCACAGGACTACTTTGGGTATTATAACGGAAAGAACAATACGACACTAATTCCAAAAGCGAAATACGGGCTTACAACTGGATACATTGGAGATGCAGACCGATCGGTAGATCCTGCCTTTACAGACGCCTGTACTTTAGAAAAAATTATTTACCCTTCAGGAGGATATGACCAATTTACTTGGGAGAACAATATGATTACTGCCTTTACAGGAAATGCTGCAGACTATGTAGATCATTTAACTCAAAACTCAGCTTACTTTTTTAATGACCCCTCTCTGTTTTCAGATTCTGATCCTAATATAGATTATTCAGAAACCTTTACTATTTCAGCAGATAGTGATGGCATCGTAGAATTTAATGTTATGATGACGGGTTGCCCTATACCAACAGATTTCAATAATGCTAATTGCGATTTTTCAATGAAAGTCGTTGGAGTAACCAATCCTAGTTATTTACTTAACATTTTTAACTCTAGTTTTTATCACACGTTCCCAGCAGGAACTTATAAAATTATTTCTAACTCTAATAATTCTGGAGGCTGTAATCCTTATACAGATCCTAGTTGTAATAATCCAGAAACATTTAGTGCCAACTTAAAATGGACTACTGATCCTACACCTGGAGAATTGATATATGGAGGATTACGTATTGCTGAGATAAAAACCTATGATACGCCTAGTAATTTAGCACTTTCTAGAAGTTTTGATTATAACAATTTTGTTATTAACACAAACTTGAATAGTGGTGTTGCACTAAATTTTGTTGATCTAAGTATGAATAATTATAGAGATGCAACTTGCGGACCCTCTGGAGGTGCACCAACTGGAATAAAAGTAACTTCTAATAGTCAGGCGCAACTCACTGCAACAAAAGGGAGTTTGGTAGGCTATAAAAATGTTACTGAAACTTATAATGGATCTATTGGACAGGGAAGAAAAGAATATACCTTTTCTCCACCAGCGGAACGCACAGACAACCCTTATATGGGCAATGGATATTATCAAAGCCCTTTTCCATCAAACTTTGAAAATCCTGTGCATAATGATTGGGTCTCTGGTAACTTAGAAAAACTAGAAGTCTATGATGCATCCAATAACTTAATTCAAAAAACCACAAACGAATATGAAGTCGCTAGTACCAATCATGCGGAGTATTTTGGGATACAACTATTAAGAATGACGGGAGACGCATCTCCAATTGTAAATGCCTACATCACGACTTACACCTATAGCACTGAATGGCATCGATTAAAGAACAGTGTTTCTACAGAATATTTAGGAGGAACTCCTGTGGTAAGCACTCAAAATAATTATTACAATAATAACCCGCTACTGGCTTCAGAAACTAAAACGACCACTAGCGACGGAGATCCTATCATCACAAAAACATTTTATCCAGATGATGTCGTAACAACAAGCTCATTAGGAGCTGATAATTTAACAAGTTCAGAAAAAGCAGCCATTGACAAATTAAAGAGTGGCGTTCAACATCGCATAGCTGAAGCTATACAAACGGAATCTTACAAAGATGACAATAATAATGGTGTTGCAGATGCAGCAGAGCTATTAAGCAGACAACGTACCAATTATAGGGAGTGGATAACCAATTTGATATTACCCGAATATGTACAAACCGCATTAAAATCTAATACCCTAGAAAACAGAATACAATTTCAAGATTACTATACAAATGGTAATGTAAAAGAAGTTAAAAAAACGGATGGGACTACCATCGTTTATATCTGGGGTTATGAGCAGCAATACCCAATAGCAAAGATAGAGAATGCCACTTACGGTCAAGTTTCTAGTCAAGTATCAAACTTGCAATCGAAATCCAACTTAGATGACGATACCTGTTTAGATTCTGGAAGTTGCGACGAGAAAAACCTCCGTACTGCTTTAACAACCTTAAGAAACTCTGTTCCCAATGCTATGGTAACTACCTATACCTACGATCCTTTAGTAGGTGTAACCAGTGTCACCGACCCAAAAGGCTATACCATGTATTATGAATACGATGAATTTAACCGTTTAAAACAGGTTAAAGATGATGCAGGCTATGTGTTAAGCGAGAACGAATACTACTATAAAAATCAATAATAACTTAACTTTTTAGAAATCATGACATACAAACTTTCAAGTATACTGAGTATCATATTAATGTTAAGTTTTTTATACTCAAGCGCACAAACAAATCTTTTAGATTTTACCCTAACCAGTAATCAGGCTCATATATCAGGACAAAACACCTCTATTGCCTCTACCATTGCAAAAACGGGGAACACCATAACATGGACTCAAACAAATAACGGTAAAACAGATGCTACTACATTTACTATTGCAGGCATTTCTGAAAATACCTGGGAAGCATCCAATTCTACAGGAGCAGTTACTTATGAAATGAATACAGATGGATACCGCTGTGATTTATTTCTAAAAGGCACCACACTAAATCGTTACGCCACCTTAACGTTTCATTTAAATGAAACCGAGCGAGAAACTTATACATTTTACATCAATACTATTTCTTACCAATAAATACACCTTAAAATTATGATACGATTATTTAATACGTTTTCGCAAAACAAAATAATGTTAAGTGTATTTATGCTTTTCTTTTTTTGTTCATTTGCTGGGGCACAAGTTACAGGACCAACAGCAGTAGATACTCATAGTACTCATAGATACTATTATGATGATGGAATCTCTTATGCGTTTAACAATTGGGTTATTTCTGGGCCAGTTACAAGCTCTATCAAAGGGAATACAGGCACTAATTATTATGTAGATGTAGAATGGGCTGGCGTGGGCACAGGCTCTGTCACGTTCAGAAAAAAAACAATTGTTTTATCAACCTTAGCCAATATTGTTATATCGGTACCAGCTCCTACTTCAGGACCTTCACCAGACCAAAACTATATTCATACCAAAACACCTAAAATAGCCACTACCAATGTTTCTACTTTGTCGAATGCAGATAAAATAGAATCTATAGCCTATTTTGATGGCTTAGGTAGAGCCATGCAAAGCGTGGGGATAAGAGCTGGAGGAAATGGAGAAGATGTGATAACACATGTAGCTTATGATGAATATGGCAGACAAGCCAAAGACTATCTACCATATACTGCCAGTTCTACAGATGGAAGCTTTAGAACCAATGGTTTAAGCGCTACAAACACCTATTATGACGCTACAAAATACGAAGCTGATTTCCCAAGTGTAGCGGTTAACGATATTAATGCGTATTCGCAAAAAGAGTTTGAAGCTTCACCACTTAATAGAGTTTTAAAACAAGCTGCCCCAGGAAAAGACTGGAAGCTAGGTAATGGACACGAAATAGAGTTTAATTATCAAACCAATCATAGTACCGAAGTACGCTTTTACGATGTTAGTTTAGCGTTTGCAAATAACACTTACACCCCTACTTTACAAGGCGGAACTTCATATTATAGCGCAGGCACATTGTACAAAACAGTAACCAAAGACGAAAACCATGACGGTACTAGCACTAAAAATCATACTACCGAAGAGTTTAAAGACAAACAAGGACGTGTTATACTAAAACGTACCTACAACAGTAGTGTAGCACACGATACCTATTATGTTTATGATGAGTTTGGTAATTTGAGTTATGTATTACCTCCTAAAGCAGAACCACAAACAGCAAAACCTGATGCTACAGAATTATCAGAATTATGCTATCAGTATAAATACGATCATAGAAGTCGTTTGGTAGAAAAGAAAATCCCAGGAAAAGGTTGGGAATATATTGTATATAATAGATTAGATCAGCCTATAATGACTCAAGATACTAATTTAAAAAACCAAAGCAAATGGCTTTTCACTAAATATGATGTTTTTGGGCGTGTGGCTTATACTGGCTTAGTGAATCACTCCAGTAATAGAATTTCTTGGCAAGGTTGGGCTAATGGTGTTGGTGAACAACACGTTACAAAAAGTAATACATCTATAACCATTGCTGGAACGACAATCTATTATAATAATGGGGCATACCCAACTAATATCTCAGAGATATATACCATAAACTACTACGATAATTACACCTTTGATAAAATCTCAGGGAACTCAGAGACTGCTTATGGCGTTACTCCAGAAACCAATGTTAAAGGATTAGCTACAGGTAGCAAAGTTAGAGTTTTAGGGACTAGTGATTGGATAACAACCGTATCGTATTACGATGATAAATCTAGACCTATTTATGTATACAGCTTTAACGATTATTTAAATACTACCGATAAAGTTAAAAGCAAATTAGATTTTACAGGAGCTGTAGACGAAACCACAACCACACATGCAAAAACAGGGCAAAGCACCATAACAACCATTGATTATTTCATTTATGATGATGCAGGACGTTTAGTGACTCAAAAACAAAAAATAAACAGTTTAGCCGAAGAAACTATTGTACAAAACAATTATGACGATTTAGGGCAACTTATTAGTAAAGGCGTGGGCGGAAAAACCACCCAAGGCAGATTGCAAAATGTAGATTACACCTATAATATAAGAGGCTGGCTAAAACAAATTAATAACCCAACCACACTAGGTAGCGATTTATTTAGTTTTAAACTTAATTATAATACCAATGACCATGGAGGCGCCAACCTATTTAACGGTAATATAGCAGAAACCGAATGGAAAACTGCCAATACCAATAATAGCTTAAAATGGTATAAATATACTTATGATGATTTAAATAGAATTACTAGTGGTATAGATAATACCACAAATCAAGACTATAAATTGCAAAGCATTGCTTATGATAAGAATGGAAATATTACCAGCCTTATAAGACGCGGACATACTGTTGCAAACCCAGTAGCAGGTACTAGCTCTCATTTTGGCACTATGGACAACCTAGTTTACACTTATGAAACCAATAGTAACAGACTTAAAAAAGTATTGGATAATGGAAATGACACTTATGGCTTTAAGGATGGTTCCAATATAACAACAGAATATACTTACGACGCTAATGGCAATATGTTACGCGATTATAACAAAGGCATTTCATCGAATATTACATACAATCATCTAAATTTACCTACATTAGTTACACTAAGTGGTGGAAATATTTCTTACATTTACGATGCGACTGGTGTTAAACTTAAAAAAATAGTTAGCAATGGTGGTGCAACAACAGAGTATGCAGGTAATTATGTGTACGAAGGAGGTTCTTTGAAATTCTTTAACCACGCAGAAGGCTATGTAGATGTTAATGGTAGCAGTTATAGCTACGTATACCAATACAAAGACCATTTAGGGAATGTGAGGTTGAGTTATAAGGATAGTAACAATAATGGTAGTGTAACAACTTCTGAAATACTAGAAGAAAACAACTACTATCCATTTGGACTTAAACATAAAGGGTATAATGCGGTGGTGAATAGTAGTAATGTAGCTTTGAAGTATAAGTATAATGGGAAGGAGTTCAATAATGAATTAGGCTATAATGTTTATGATTATCAAGCTAGACATTATGATCCAGCAATTGGAAAGTGGCTTCAGATAGACCCACTTGCACAAGAAATTTCTAGTTGGTCACAATATAATTATGCTTTTGATAACCCCATAAGATATATTGACCCTGATGGTAGAGCTCCTTTTGACATAACATTATTAGGGGAAAATAATTCTAGTATCACAATAAAAACTGATTTAATAGATGTTTCAGTTGATGCTAGTGGTTTGGTTGGAGATTTAGGAGGTAACTATACTTTTGAAGGAGATGACATTTTAGTTGCAGGTTTAGATATAGTTGGAACATTAGACCCTACACCAGTATCAGATGCTTTAGCTGCAGGAATAGAGTTTAATAACGGAAATATTGTTGGAGGTATTTTAAGTGGTTTAGGAATGTTGTCATATATTGGGGACTTAGCCAAGGTAGGCAAAATACCTAAGCATGTTAAGACAATTAAAAAAGCAATTCAAAGTGTAAAAAAAGGTAAAAGGTCTAATAAGGTTGATATTCCAAAAACGCGAAGAGGAAAAGGCACAGTTGATCCAAGCAAGAGAGATCCTAAGAGAGCTTATACAAAAAAGGAAAAACGAGAAATGCTTGAAGAGCAAGGAGGGAAGTGTGCAAAATGTAAAAAAGACAAAAAAGTAGATGAAGTAGATGGACATCACATAGATAGGCATGCAGATGGTGGAAGAACTACAAAAGAAAATGGTGCATCTGTGTGTAAAAAATGTCACAAAGAATTGCATAGTAAAGGAAGTTAATTAAATATGACTAATAAAGAATCTTTTAATAAATTAATTCATTCAAATATTGATGAGTATGGGTATCACATCACTTTTGTCAATAGCTCAACTGAGCCCAGATATGTATACACAATAGGTTTGCATAAAAAGTTTGATTTTGAACTCGTATTTGCTGGAGGGATATTCTACAAGAAAAGTGATATACATTTAATATTTGATACAATTATTAATGAGCTTAACAATGATAAAAATATTTCAAAAATTGGAATACAAGGCTTAGGCAATTTCACACTTTCAAGAGTGGATGAATCTTGGTGTAAATTAATGTTGTTAGGGGTTTATGATTTCTTTAATTTGAAAAACTTCAATGCAATTCAAATTATTCCTGATGAAAACCATTATACCCTTGATGTACCTAATCTATCTAAAAAATTTGAACCTTTATCTGAGTCAATATGGAAGTGGTTAACATCAGAATGGGAATACCCAATTTCAAGAGATCTAACAGTTGTCACAAATCTTGATGCCTTAAAAGGAAAAACGATAACTGAGATAATGAGATGGGAAGAAGATGAATTTGAAATGTTTGCTGGTGCTGGGCCTGATGTTGAAAAAGAAGATATTAGAATTGCACCTATTGGAACAATTCTAGGTATTGATAGTTCTATTAGTCCAGCTCTGAAATTAACTATAGGTAAAGGGATTTGGAGAGAGAAAAAAGATAAAGAATGGAATAAATGGGGGTAATATTAAATAGATGAAAAATATAATATTAGGATTACTTCTTCTATTACCTATACTAACGATTGCTCAAATAGATTTAAAAGGAGTTAAAGTTACCCCCGCTAGCGCTCGTCTGTGACGAGTGACGTTAAGAGTAAGAAACAGAAAAGCTATGACATATAAATCATAGCTTTTTGTATTTTAGATGAATGAGTTGAATAAAGTTTATATAGCACTCGTTACAAACGAGCGCTAGCAAGGGGTTATTATTAGGAATGCCAATTAATTGATGATAAAGTTAGGATGAAAACAATCTTGTTTATTATATTAAGTTTTTTAGCTACTTATAGTACAGATACTATTTTATGGGATTCTTCGAATGAATTAGAATGGGAAGATTTTCAAGGAACACCTCCTAATAATAGAGGTGTAAAAATGGCTGTTTCATCAGTTAAAATAGTTGTTGAAAGCAATGAATATTATGAGGGTGATATACCTAGTTTTTCAGTAAAAAGTTACTTTAATAAAAAAAAGTCATGGACAGTTACTAATAGTAAAAAATCTTTATTACATGAAAGATTACATTTTGATATAACCGAAGTCTATTCAAGAAGAATAAGATGTCAACTCAAAGCTCTTGAAAAAGCTAAAGAAATAGATGTAAATCGATATAAGGAAACTTACAGAAAGCTTCTTAAAGAGCATGGTGAAGTACAAAAAAAGTATGATAGCGAAGTTTATTTCAATAAGGATAAGCAACAAGAATGGATTGATAGTATTACTAAGCAATTAGAAGAACTTAAAGAATTTGAATATTCTTCCGAAGAATAATAGTACAAATACCCAAACGCATAAATAATCCATTCCATATCATACACCTACAATAATTTGATATGGTAATCACAATGAATATGAATCAACAATAATATTCATATAAGCTAAAAAAGAAAAACGAGTATACAATCTAGTATGCTCGTTTTTTATATGTTCAATCTAAAACCCCCGCTAGCGCTCGTCTGTGACGAGTGACGTTAAGAGTAAGAAACAGAAAAGCTATGACATATAAATCATAGCTTTTTGTATTTTAGATGAATGAGTTGAATAAAGTTTATATAGCACTCGTTACAAACGAGCGCTAGCAAGGGCAGTGAAAATTAAATATTTAACTATCTAATAATCAGTTAAAATAAAAAATGTAATAATAAAAAACAGGTATGCTTAGGTATACCTGTTTTGTTTTGTAGTATTTCTTAAAAATATTATATCTTTAAAAAACTAACTTTAATAAAACGCAAACTAAAATGGGAAAATTCGAAATTAAAAAAGACAAATCTGAACAGTATCGATTCAATCTTAAAGCTGGTAACGGTCAAGTAATTTTAAGCAGCGAAGCTTATAAAGCAAAAGCATCGCCCCCGCTAGCGCTCGTCTGTGACGAGTGACGATAAGAGTAAGTAAAAGAGTAAGAATAACAAAAAGCTATGACATATAAATCATAGCTTTTTGTATTTTAGAAGTATGAGTAGAAAATACAAGTTTCATAATAAGGGTGGTTTATATTTCGTGTCGTTTGCTACTGTAAATTGGATAGATGTATTTACAAGACAAGTTTATTTTAATGTATTGGCAGATAGTATCAATTTTTGCAGAAAAGAAAAAGGGATGGAGCTTTATTGTTATTGCTTTATGCCAAGTCATTTACATTTCATATTTCGTTCAGCAAAAGAACAACCTATGGAATTGTTACGAGATTTTAAAAAGTATACTTCAAAAAAAATAGTTGAAGCCATTGAAGATAACCCACAAGAAAGCAGAAAAGAATGGTTATTGTGGATGTTTGAAAGAGCGGGTAAAAAAGAAGGTAATGTAAGTAAACATCAATTTTGGCAACATCATAATAAACCTATAGAGCTATGGAGCGAAAAAGTAATCAAACAAAAAATAGATTATATTCATAATAACCCTGTAGAAAGTGGTTTTGTAACAAATACTATAGACTGGAAATATTCGAGCGCTAGAAATTATCAAGATGATAACACTGTTTTAGAAATAGATTATGTTGGCTTTTTTGAATAGAATTAAACAAATATTTAATTTATAATATAGCACTCGTTACAAACGAGCGCTAGCAAGGGAATTCCTTCTTATCTTACTAATTAAATTTTTAATATGAAAAAAATAAAATCTTTTATAAAGTTATTTCTCTTTAGTCTATGGATTATTTCATGTGGTCATAAAGAAAATAATAAACAAATAGTTGTTTCAGAAAACAAAAATATTTTGATTGATTTAGGGGATTCATTTAAGTTTAACTGGGATTCTGATAAAAAAATTGTAGTTAGTGACTTTTTATTAGATGAAATCAAGAAAGATTATAACAAAAAAAGAAATGTTTTAATTAATAAAATAAATAACGAATCATCCACAAATCATATGATTTGTGGATCGAATCAGAAATTAAAAAAGGGAGACTTAGCATTTTTATTAATCGATAAAATTGAAAATATAAAATACTATGAAGTTTTTGGAATTCAAATGGACACTTTTATAACCGGATGTTATTATCCAGAATATCTGATTAAATTCATTAATAATGAAAGGGATTTTATTCAAAAAAAACTAAGAGATACTTCTCCCCCCGTTAGCCCCCGCTAGCGCTCGTCTGTGACGAGTGACGTTAAGAGTAAGAAACAGAAAAGCTATGACATATAAATCATAGCTTTTTGTATTTTAGATGAATGAGTTGAATAAAGTTTATATAGCACTCGTTACAAACGAGCGCTAGCAAGGGATTATCTTGGAGGAAGAGCAAGATATATAAATGGAAGAAGAGCCATTTGGTTTTGGGATGGTAATTAAAATAATACCTTTACGTATATGAAAAAAATAATTTTTATTTTATTAACCGCAATATTTTCAGTTGGTTATTCTCAACAAGACTCTGTTAAACCGTTGAAAGACCATTCACTTAAAATATTAGAAAAGAGAGAAGCATTTATAAATAAGTATTCTGATTCACTAAACAAATACAATATTGATGGAAAGAATGAAATTCCTGTTTTTTTCTTTGAATATAATTTTGATAGAGAGCATGGAGAATATTTAATAAGTATTAACGATGAAACTTCATTTAGAAAACTCATTATAGATAAAATAGATAATGTTCAATTGCTTCGGGCTGTTTTATTATATAAAGATAAAAGATTAAAAAAAACAATTAAGATTCCAAAAAAGACTATTTATGGTATTAAGCCGTTTCAAAGATATAGTACTTATGAATTAGTTAGATATAGAGTTGAAGAATTAATAAATCAATATCATTCAAATAGTAATTCAAATTAATAATTTTCAGTCACTGTCCAAATTAGTTGATAGTGATAACTAAATATTTAACTATTTGATAATCAGTTAAAATTAAAAATGTAATAATAAAAAACAGGTGTGCTTATGTATATCTGTTTTGGTTTGTAGTATTTCTTAAAAATATTATATCTTTAAAAAACTAACTTTAATAAAACGCAAACTAAAATGGGAAAATTCGAAATTAAAAAAGACAAATCTGAGCAGTATCGATTCAATCTTAAAGCTGGTAACGGTCAAGTAATTTTAAGCAGCGAAGCTTATAAAGCAAAAGCATCATGTGAAAACGGTATAGAATCTGTTAAAACAAATTCTCAAGATGATTCTAAGTTTGAAAGATTGAAAGCTAAAAATGGTAGTCCCTATTTCAACTTAAAAGCAACTAACGGTCAAGTAATTGGAACTAGTGAGATGTATTCTAGCACCGATGCTATGGAAAACGGCATTGCTTCAGTAAAGAATAATGCACCTGGTGCAACAACCGAAGATAATTCCTAGGTTACATTTTAAAATAGTTTATAAAGCGGGTATACAATTTGTATGCTCGTTTTGTTTTTACTATGTTTTGATATTGTAACGTTTTAGGTACGTAACAGCACTCGTCATAGACTAGCGCTAGCAAGAGCTATGCATCTCTGTTTACTTTAAACAATCCCTTTTTCTTGAGCTACTTTAATTAACATATTATCATTACCATCTTCTACATTAAAAGCTATTTTTAAAGCCCGTTTACGTTTTTCTATACCGCTTTGTGATAAATTTATAACTCTAGATAAATCTTTTGTTAAAACCCTTCTAGATAAATGATATAGTATTAACCGGTCTATTTTATCTAAAGAAAAGTCATTGCTAATATGCCATTTTAAAAAACGTAGTACAGCTTTGCTATAATATAATTGTTCCTTCAATATTGTTTTAATAGCATAAATGAGCTCTTTAAAATCTATATCTGTATTAACTAAAACACAATCTGGTTCTAAAGTTTGCAATATGGAATTAACTTTATAGTTATCACAATTATTAGCAAGTACAATAATTTTAGTTTTTGAATGCTTCTTTTTGAATTCTATAACAATATTATCTACAAAAAGGGGCTTGTTAGAACCACATGGCGGGATATCGCTGTTTAATAAAATAAGATCGATTGTATTTATAGACGATGCTTTTTGAATAAATACAAGGGTTTCTTCGCAGTTTCTGGCGATGTTAATTTTAAAGCTTAAATTTTTATTTGATAAGCTGATTTCATGTAACGCTTTTTTTAAGATGCCTATTATTAGAGGTTGGTTTTCTATTATAAGGACATTAATTGTTTCGGTCATTTTAATATGAGGGGGTATTAAAAGGTGGTTATAAGACTTTACCTATAATAAATACGTTTTGGTAAATAAAAACGGACTATCATTGACTGTTAATTTTTACTTAAAGTTATTAGTAAATTAATTTATTACATAGTTAAAACGAGCAAACTACTAGTTTTGTTGAGTAAAGACTACAATTAATTTAGATAATGATAAAAATGAATAAAATATCTTGCTAACACTTTTCAGCTAGCGCTCGTCTGTGACGAGTGATAGTAAGAGCAATCAAAATAGAAAAGCTATGATTTATATGTTATAGCTTTTTGTATTTTAGATGCATGAGTAGAATGAAATTTGTAAGACATCCGTCATAGACTAATATTCACAAAGGAAAGGAGTAACAAATTAGGCAAAATAATAGGCGTAAAAAAGATGAATAAAATAATCAAAATACTGGTTTTAGTTCCAATGATTTTCATTTTCAATTGTCGAAATTATGAAACCCAAGGAGGGCTTTTTGATGCAATAAAAGAGATTGACAACTCTAATATAAAAGATAATATTATTGATTTAAAAAAAGTCTATGGTTTCAAATGGGACGCACTTTATATTTTTAACGAATTTGTAGATTCAGATGATATTAAAGAAATAATTGGCTTAGATTGTAAATGTGATATGGTTCCAGATAGCTTGGAAATGTACATATTCGTTAACGGAGATAAAATAGTTGAAAAGATTATTATTGAAAATAGAAGCTATTATTTTTCTATTACTGAATATTTAGATTTTGAAAAAACAATAAAAATAGAATCGAAAAATTCAAAGTTCAAAATCTTAAAAAACGGAAATGAAAATTATATATTAAAACCAATATAAGCCAATCCATGGCTATCGCTCGACCGTAACAAGAAATGGTCTGAGTGTAAACAAAACAGAAAAGCTATGACATAAGAATCATAGCTTTTTGTATTTTAAATGTATAAGTATAATAAAAGCCTGTACAACACTCGTTACAAACAAGTATTAGTAGAATTACTAAAATTAAATAAAGTTAACAGGGGAATAACTTCCCCTTAAAACTCTAAAACAAACTAGATTTAAGACTTTCCTAGTATTCTAAACATTCCCGTTCCACATGTAGGGCATTTTCCCTTCATAGCTTTTCTACCATTTTTCATAGTAACTTCAGCACCGTCTTTAATTTCTTTTTTGTCTTTACATTTTACACAGTATCCTTCCATAATTTTTCAGTTTTTGGTTTCGTTAAATTTTATCTTCTTAAAGATAGTTATATCTTGAATAATAGCAAATAAAAAAGATAACAAATCATTATTATTTCTACCTTTTCTCCCTGCACTTGTCTCGATAGCTAGTTGGAGCAACAAAAAAACCTCAAGTAAAAAACTTGAGGTTTTGCTCTTAAGTGTTATATAATGGTGTTTACTTTAAGGTAAACTCTGAGCTAGAAACTAAATCTTTTTCGTTAAAAACATTTACTGTATAACGTCCTTTTTCAAATTTCCCTTCACCTTTTGATGCAACAAACTCGCAAATATTAAGGCTTCCGTTTTCATAATTAAACTTACTAATTATACTATAGTTTAATGTTTTCTCTCCAAACTGTACTTGCTCGTTAGATCCTAAAGTATTGTTTTTAGGGTCGATAACTTGTACATATAATTCTTGATCTCCAGCTTGTACTAATGCATTTTTTGCAACAGTAAAACAAACTCTAATTTTATCAACTCTAGTAGCTCTTTCCGTTGGAATTAATTTACCAGAAGTTCTTTCAATAACTCCAAATCCTTTTAAACCTACAGTGTTTAAAACCGCTGCATTTTCAACTACTTCAGCTAAAGCTGTATTTTGTACTAATAAAGAATCTGTAAAGATAGTACGCTCTTCTAAACGCACTCTTGTGCTATCTAAAGATGTTGCTAAATAAGAATTCTCTACTCTTAACGAATCATTTTGAGCTAATAATACATCCATTTCTTTTTGTAAAGACTGGTATTTCTTTTTATATCTCCATAAACTTTTTACGTTAGTTTCAGATATTTTTAAAGAATCAATTAAACCTTGAATTCTACCTCTAGCTTCAATCAAATTGTTATTTGCTACTTCATTTTCTCCAATTGCCTCATCATATTGCTTAGCCATGGCATTCAAATCATTCATTACTAACTGCTTTTGTTCAGTTAATTCTTTTTTGTCTGCATTACTTTTTTGATAAAGGTTCATGGTATAAAAACCTGTTCCTAAAAATAAAACCAAAGCGATTCCTAAAGCCACTTTTAATCCCATACTACTTTTGCTATTTTCCATAATTTTACTTGTTTTAATGTTTGTGAGTCTAATTGTTAATCTAAATTTTTAATACTTTAATTTTTTAACGTTTTTAATAAATATTGATTAATTTTAATCTTTAAAATAAATTATAATTATTACATGGATAAACTTGTTTTATTTAATAATACTACGCTTAATAAACTATTAAACAAACGTACTAGTGAATCCAAATTTGGTGAACATATTAAAATGTTAAACCGCATTTCCAATATATACGAACAACTTAAAAGTTTGGATGTTACACATGTAATAATTGGTTTGCCAGAAGATGTTGGCGTGTTCGCAAACCACGGAAAATCAGGAACTTCACTAGCCTGGGAAGCCACACTAAAAGTTTTATTAAACATACAAAACAATTCATTTACTAAAGCAAATTCTGTTTTAATTTTAGGCCATTTAGATTTTTCTGATGAATTATTAGAAGTTTCAAAACTTGATCAAAACAAAAAGAAAGATATTCAAAAAGCCAGAAAAATTGTGGAACGCATTGATAACTATGTCGCTCATATAATGCAATTAATTATTTCGTCTGGTAAAAAAGCCATTGTTATTGGTGGTGGGCATAACAACGCATATGGCAATATTAAAGGCACGTCGCTAGCGTTAAATAAGCCAATTAATGTTGTTAATTTTGATGCGCATAGCGATTTTAGACCAGAAGAAGGCAGACATAGCGGAAATGGGTTTAGTTACGCTTACGCGGAAGGGTTTCTAGAACGTTATTTTATTTTTGGCCTGCATGAAAATTATACTTCAGATGCAATTTTTAAGACGTTAGATGAATCAAAGACAATTAAATACAATACATATGAAGCTCTAGAGGTTAGAAATGAATTAAAATTTAAAAAAGAGTTAGAACAAACCTCAGAATTTATTTCGGAAAATAAATTTGGTATTGAAATAGATTGCGATGCGATTGAAAATATTCCAAGTAGCGCCATGACTCCATCTGGGTTTAGCGTTAAAAAAGCAAGACAGTTTGTTAACTTTTTTGCTAAACATAAAAATGCTACATATATACATTTATGTGAAGCTGCACCAAAAAAGAAAACAGCAAATCAAGTTGGTAAACTTATCACCTATTTAATTACAGATTATATTAAAGCTTAAAAAAGATGATTAATTAATACAAATTTTATAAATTTGCATAAGCACTTATATAAATATTAATATTATGGACACATTAAGAGGTTTAGGTGAGCTAGCATTAGGCTCTAGACTAAAAAGAGTAAGCGAATACATGATGAAGGAAACTCAAATAGTATACGATTATTTTAATATAGATTTTGACCCTTACCTATTTCCAATATTTAAAATAATAATACATAAAGATGGGGTTACAAACACTGAAATACAAAGCGCTTTGCAATTTACACAGCCAGCGATAACGCAAGCAATTAACAAATTAAATAACAAAGGGTTAATATTATTTAAGTCTGATAAAATAGATAAAAGGAAAAAAATAATTCATTTATCAAAAAAAGGAAAAGACTCAATAAAAAGATTGAAACCAATTTGGAAAAGTATAGATATAGTTATTAAAGAATACACTTTGGAGGCTTCAAGCTCTTTAATTGAGCATTTAAATTCTCTTGAAAACAAGCTAAATACTAAAAGCTTTAGTGACACAATAATTAAACATATTAAAATGAATACAACAAAAACACAGGACATAGAAATTATTTCGTTTGAAAATCAATATTCAAAACACTTTTACGAACTAAATAGAGAGTGGTTACAAACTTATTTTTATGTAGAACCTTATGATGAAGAGGTATTAAGTAAACCAGAAACTTATATAATAAATAAAGGCGGACACATCTTTTTCGCAAAACTAAACAACCAAGTTGTAGGTACTGTTGCATTAATGCCTATTGGTAATGATGGCTTATTTGAACTAACTAAAATGGCGGTTTCGCCAGAAAGCAGAGGTTTAAAAATTGGGCAACAGCTGATGCAACACTGTATTGATTTTGCAAAATCAATTGGATTACCAAAGCTTATACTCTACTCTAGTAGAAAACTTGAAAATGCTATTTATATTTATAGAAAATACGGATTTATTGAAATTCCAGCAGAATCAAACAGTCCTTATAAGCGTAGTGATATAAAAATGGAATTGGTTTTTAATCCGTCATAAATCATTTGTTTTTGAGCATGACAACTAGATGAATAAAAAAACGCAACCTAAAAGGTTGCGTTTTTTACTTTTTTATTAAGTATTATAACTTATTTCACTTCTTCGAAGTCTACATCTTCCACATCATTACCTTCAGCTTCTGCTTGCTCACCTGCGCCGGCATCTGGTCCTGGTTGAGCACCACCTTGTGCTTCAGCTTGTGCTTTGTACATTTCTTCAGAAGCTACTTTCCAAGCTTCGTTTATTTTATCTAAGGCAGGTGTAATAACCTCTAAGTCCTTAGTTTCGTATGCTTTTTTCAATTCTTCTAAAGCGTCAACGATTGGTTGTTTTTTATCATCAGATAATTTATCACCAAACTCTTCTAATTGCTTTTCCGTTTGGAAAATCATAGAATCTGCTTCATTCAATTTTTGAGCACTTTCAACTGCTGCTTTATCTGCTTCAGCATTAGCTTCAGCATCCGCTTTCATTTTTTGAATTTCCTCTTCAGTTAAACCAGAAGATGCTTCAATACGAATATCTTGTGTTTTATTTGTGGCTTTATCTGTTGCTGTTACGTGAATAATTCCGTTAGCATCAATATCAAAAGTCACTTCAATTTGAGGGGTTCCTCTTCTTGCTGGTGGAATACCATCTAAGTGAAAACGTCCAATAGTTTTATTATCAGCAGCCATAGCTCTTTCTCCTTGTAATACGTGAATCTCAACCGATGGTTGATTATCAGCAGCTGTAGAGAATACCTGCGATTTTTTAGTAGGAATCGTAGTATTCGCTTCAATAAGCTTTGTCATTACATTGCCCATCGTTTCAATACCAAGAGATAAAGGTGTAACATCTAATAATAATACATCTTTTACATCTCCGGTTAAAACACCACCTTGAATTCCTGCACCTAACGATACAACTTCATCAGGATTTACTCCTTTACTTGGTGTTTTTCCAAAGAATTTCTCAACTGCTTTTTGTACAGCAGGGATACGTGTAGAACCACCTACCAATATTACTTCATCAATATCGCTTTTTGATAAACCTGCTGCTTTTAATGCAGATGCACAAGGCTCGATAGTACGTTTTACTAAATCGTCAATTAATTGCTCGAATTTAGAACGTGTTAATGTACGTACTAAGTGCTTTGGTCCACTTGCAGTAGCTGTTATATATGGTAAGTTGATTTCTGTTTGCTCAGAAGATGATAATTCAATCTTAGCTTTTTCAGCAGCTTCTTTTAAACGTTGAAGAGACATTGGATCTTTTCTTAAATCCATGTTTTCTTCAGCTTTAAACTCATCAGCTAACCAATTAATTACTTTTTCATCTACATCGTCACCACCTAAGTGCGTATCTCCATCAGTAGATAATACTTCAAATACACCATCACCTAATTCAAGAATAGATACATCATGCGTTCCTCCACCAAAATCAAAAACTACTATTTTTTGGTCTGTACCTTTTTTGTCCATTCCATAAGCTAAAGCTGCAGCTGTAGGTTCGTTAATAATTCTACGAACTTTTAAACCTGCAATTTCACCAGCTTCTTTTGTAGCTTGACGTTGTGCATCGTTAAAATAAGCTGGTACAGTAATTACTGCTTCACTTACCGATGTTCCTAAATAATCTTCAGCCGTTTTCTTCATTTTTTGAAGAATCATAGCCGATAATTCTTGTGGTGTATATAAACGACCATCGATATCTACACGTGGCGTATCGTTGTCACCTTTTACTACTGTATATGGTACACGTTCTGCTTCTTTTTTAGATTCAGAATATTTATTTCCCATAAAACGTTTAATAGAATAAACTGTTTTTGTTGGGTTTGTAACTGCTTGACGTTTTGCTGGGTCACCAACTTTAATTTCGCCTCCTTCAACAAAAGCGATAACCGATGGTGTAGTACGTTTACCTTCTGCGTTTGGGATAACAACTGGTTCGTTACCTTCCATTACAGAAACGCAAGAGTTTGTTGTTCCTAAATCGATTCCAATAATTTTACTCATAATATTTTTACTTTATAAATTGTGTTGAATGTTCATTTTAAATTTCGAATTGTTAAAGTCAATGATTATGCCATTTGAATAATCCTGACACAGTGTCATATTTCTTTAAGTTAGCAATAAACAGTCTTTAGTTTATAGTCTCTTTTCTTTTTTTGGCGCATCCCTAAAGGGTCGGGCTTTCCGCTAAAAGTTTTGGCTCGATGCTCGCCTCGCCAAAAGCTAACGCATCAATCCCTTGCGCACTAGATTGCAGCTACAGTGATAAAATATAAAGCAATTTTCAAACTCTCAATACTTTGAGAAAAATCAAGCTTAAATCTTTTATCAAATACAGCTTTACAAGACCAAAAAACAATTTATATTTGCCCAACTAAAACGATATAGTTAATGGAATGTATTTCTGTTTTTGACATGTTAAAAATCGGCGTTGGTCCATCTAGCTCACATACCCTTGGACCTTGGCGAGCTGCCGAACGCTGGATTGAAGAATTAAAAGCCGAAAATAAATTTGATACTGTTGAAAATATATCGGTAGACCTTTATGGCTCTTTATCTTTAACAGGAAAAGGGCATGCCACAGATTATGCAGTGATGCTTGGATTAAGTGGAGCTAATCCTGAAACCATTCCTACGGCTGATATTGATGAAATAATTACTACCATAAAAAACACTAAAGAGATACACTTTAATGGTGAGAAATCTTTAGTATTTCACCCAGAAACTGACATTGTCTTTAATAAAAAGTTTTTACCGTTTCATTCTAACGGAATGACCTTTACAGCTTTTATTAATGGGAAGAAATTAAAATCAACCTTCTACTCTATCGGTGGTGGATTTGTAGTAAAAGAAGAGTTGAAAAACTCAAAGAAAAATTTTGAAATTAAATGTTCGTTTCCTTATCCAGTAGATAAAGGAATTGAACTTTTGAAATTTTGTTCTCATTTAAACAAACCCATTTCTGGAGTTGTTTTAGAAAATGAAAAATCCATTCGTTCAGAAAAGGAAATTGATTCTGAGTTGAAGCGTATTTGGGACACCATGTTAGAATGCATGTATATAGGTTGCCATACAGAAGGTAATCTACCTGGTGGACTAAATGTAAGACGTCGAGCTTATGATATGCATCATAGCTTAAAAGGAGAATCTCCATATTCTAATCCAGTGGAGTGGATTTATGCCATTAGAAATACAGAAGTTAAATTTAGACAAATATTAAAATGGGTAAGCTGTTTTGCACTATCGGTAAACGAAGTTAATGCTTCTTTAGGTCGTGTGGTTACCGCACCAACTAACGGAAGTGCTGGAGTAATCCCAGCAGTACTCATGTATTACCTTGTTATTGAAAATCACGATGGTAATTTCGAAGACATAAAACGTTTTTTATTAGTTGCTGGAGAAATAGGAAGCATCTTTAAAAAAGGAGCAACCATTAGTGCTGCAATGGGTGGTTGTCAAGCCGAAATTGGTGTCTCTTCTGCTATGGCAGCAGGGGCGCTTACTGAATTACTTGGTGGTACACCAGAACAAGTTCTGGTAGCTTCAGAAATTGCTATGGAGCATCACCTAGGTTTAACCTGCGACCCTATAGGTGGGCTGGTTCAAATACCTTGTATAGAGCGTAATGCTATGGGAGCTATTAAAGCTATTAATGCTGCCGAACTTGCATTAGATACTAATCCGGAAAATGTAAAAGTACCACTAGATAAAGTGATAAACACCATGTGGGAAACCGCAAAAGATATGAATACGAAGTACAAAGAAACAAGCGAAGGTGGTTTAGCTGTTAGTGTAAATATGGCGGATTGTTAGTTCTTTGTTTTTACTTTGCTTTGCACAATTAATTAAGCCCGATTTTGTCAAAAAAAAATAGCTAAATTCCTTTAACAATCGATAAAGTTTATTGAAATGGAGCTTTATCTTTGCATTGTCAACATATAAAAAAACTTAATAAAAAATGAATAAACACATTGCACAATCAATTTTGCTAATAATCTACTTCTGCTTTATTTCAAGTTGCAAGCAGCAATCAAATATTAATGGAGAGGGAACTATTTATGATAAAACAGATAATTATGTAAAAAAAATGATGGACAGCCTCGATATTGTTGGGCTTAATTACGGTGTGCTTATAGATGGTAAAGTGATGCACAAAAAGGCAATGGGCTTTGCTAATTTAGAACATAAGGTTTCAATGACGCAAAACAAGTTGTTTGCAGTAGCATCCATGTCAAAATTATTTAGCTCTACAGCTTTGCATCGATTATTAAAAGATAATAATCGAAATGTCGATGAAACTGTAGGTGAATTTCTTCCTAATAGAAAAGACTTACCAGAATCATGGAGAATTTTGACCTTAAAAAATTTATTAAGTCATAGTTCAGGAATACCAGATCAAATAGATTACCAGATATATTTAGCTCCAGAAAATGAAGAAGTTGTTATTGAGGCGCTAAAAGACAAACCATTTACCTCGGTACCTGGCGAAACAACCAAATACAACGCAACGGGTTTTATGCTTGTTCTTATGATTATTGAGGAGGTAGCCGGACAGGACTTTGAAACTTATATGCAAAAAGAATATTTTGATCAATTTAATTTAGCTAAAGCCAACTATGGTGGGTTTAAAAAATTTGTACCTAATAGGGTTAAAAGCTATAGAATGGTTGGTGAGGACTTGGAAATGTTTCCTCTAAATTATGCTCCTCCAATGTATGCTGCTGCTGGATTGAATATCAATATGGATGAATTAATAGTATGGACTCAAGCTGTATTGGATGAAAAAATTGTTAGCAAAGAAGCATTATCAAATATTTGGAATCCGGTAGTTCTAAACAATGGCAAACCTGGTTTTTTTGGTTTGGGCTGGGAAACCTACGAATTAGAAAATGGAATTTGGATGACTGGTCATGGTGGAGCCGGTATATCTACTATAAGACACTATTGGAAAGAAAACTCTAAAGAAACTGTTACAATTATTTTATTGACAAATGGAGCGAGAAACTGGGTAAATTCCCCAGATGAAGTTAATATGGGAATCGCCAATTATTTTATGCCAGGAATTGTTGATTAAAAATAAAAAATGATTAAACAACAACTTGTATAATTCAATGCGCCTCACTTCGCTTTCAAAAAATCTTCGTTGCTGAGCAATGGGTTTCTTTCTTTTTACTAACTTATTGCTCAACGTAACAAACCATAAACAAACTCACTCAAATTCTTTCTTAAAAAGTGTTCTGTACTAACCCTCTTGACACCCTTTTTTTCTTCGGGTATCAATAAGGTAAATAATTTTCCAATTCTCTCCGTCTTTAAATAGCTGAAATGAATTAACTCCACAATGAAGAAACTCATCATTAAGCCAAAATTCATAAGGTGTCCAGGCATTAGCCATATTACCATCAACCTGAATACTATATCCAAGTAAGCGTTCATCCCATTTTTGATCATTAGATCTTGTGGCAATAGCATTTAATAGCTTAGAAACATCTCCGTCATTTCTTAAAATATCTTTTCCCTCTTTATTTTTAAATGCCGTTTGTAATACAACTTTATCTGCCAAAACAGATTTCATTAAAGTTGTATCACCTTTATGAAATCCTTCAAAAAAAGTATCTACAGTAGCTTTAACTTGCGTTTTTTCATTGCTTTGACCAAAAACAGTCGATGTTATTAAAATTGCTAAATAAAATATTACTCGTGCCATAAATAAAAGTTTTAATCTAAATTAGTTTATAATCATTATTCTCAATACCACTTAAAGAAAAGTTTAACAGTATATACTTATTTCACTATTTTTACAAACTATCAAAATAAAGAACTTAAAAATGTCTACAGCTAAAAAAGAATACAAACGCGTTACAGTAAAAACATTGGTTGATATGAAAGCTAATGGCGAAAAAATATCAATGCTTACTGCTTACGATTATACCATGGCAAAAATTGTTGATGGTGCGGGAATTGATGTTATTCTTGTTGGCGATTCGGCTAGTAATGTTATGGCCGGTCATGAAACTACATTACCTATTACACTAGACCAGATGATATATCATGCATCTTCTGTAATTAGAGCTATTGATAGATGCCTAGTAGTTGTTGATTTACCTTTTGGAAGCTACCAAAGTGACCCTAAGGAGGCGCTGCGCTCAGCTATTAGAATTATGAAAGAATGTGGTGCGCATTCTGTTAAAATGGAAGGTGGACGCGAAATAAAAGAATCTATAAAACGTATTTTAAATGCTGGTATCCCTGTTATGGGACATTTGGGTTTAACACCACAATCTATATATAAATTTGGTACTTACACCGTTCGAGCCAAAGAAGAACAAGAAGCTGCAGATTTAATTGATGATGCTAAAATGTTAGAAAAAATTGGCTGTTTTGCAATTGTACTCGAAAAAATACCTGCAAAGCTTGCTAAACAAGTGGCCGAAAGCGTGAGCATCCCTATTATTGGCATTGGTGCTGGAAATGGTGTTGACGGACAAGTTTTAGTGCTACATGATATGCTAGGGATGACTCATGAGTTTAATCCGCGTTTTTTACGTAGATATATGAATCTTTATGAAGATATGACTACTGCAATTTCTCAATATGTTGATGATGTAAAATCACTAGATTTTCCAAAAGACAGTGAACAGTATTAATTCCAGTAAGCAAAATATTTGTGTATTAGTGGCTAAAAAAACTCTATCTAACATATCTAAAGAAAGCTCTGTCTAACAAGTCTAACATATCTAAAATCCTATCCAACAAATCTAACTTACAAGTTATTTACGAAGACAATCATATCATTATTGTAAATAAACGTGTTGGAGATATTGTTCAAGGAGATAAAACGGGTGACAAGCCTTTAAGTGACGTTGTTAAGGCTTATATTAAAGACAAATACAATAAACCAGGAAATGTTTATTTAGGTACGGTGCATCGATTAGACCGACCAACTTCGGGCTTAGTTATTTTTGCCAAAACAAGTAAGGTTTTACCAAGGCTTAATAAATTATTTGTTTCAAAAGATATTAGTAAAACCTATTGGGCCGTTGTTAAAAATGAACCTCAAAAAAAAGAAGACACTCTTATTAATTGGTTAAAGAAGAATCCCAAAAACAATAAATCATTTGCATATTTTAAAGAAGTAAATGATAGTAAAAAAGCCATTCTTCACTATAAAACAATAAAGAAGCTAGATAATTATTTTTTATTAGAAATTCAATTAGAAACAGGGAGGCATCACCAAATACGAAGTCAATTATCAACCATTGGCAGTCCAATTAAAGGAGATTTAAAATACGGTTTTGATAGAAGTAATAAAGATGCTGGTATTCATTTACATGCTAGAGCTATTGAGTTTATCCATCCTGTGTCAAAAAAACCAATTCATATTACTGCACCTTTACCAAATGATGCTATTTGGAATGCTTGCCTTTAAAATGTTATATTTATATAAAAAAAGTTGAATACAATCCCCAAATTACTAGCTGAACAAAGAGCCTTTTTTAAGACTCAAAAAACTAAGGACATCAATTATAGAATTGGTCTTCTAAAACAGTTAAAAGCTGAGATAGAAGCAAATGAACAGGCCATTTATGATGCTCTAAAAGCAGATTTTAATAAATCAGAGTTTGAAACATTTATAAGTGAATTTGGCTTGGTAAGTTCTGAACTTAATTTAGTTTTAAAAAACCTAAAACGTTGGGTTAAGCCAAAACGAATTAAATCGTCAATGCTTACCTTTCCTTCTAAAAGCTATATTTATAAAGAACCTTTTGGCAGTGTTTTAGTTATAGCGCCTTGGAACTACCCTTTCCTTTTGGCTATAGAACCTGTTATTATGGCTATTGCAGCCGGAAATACGGTTATTTTAAAACCTAGCGAACTTACCAGTAACACATCACAATTAATCACTAATATTATTGAAAAAGTATTCCCAAAATCTTATGTAGCTAGTGTGCAAGGTGGTGTTGATGTTGCTACAGAATTACTTGATCAAAGGTGGGATTATATTTTTTTTACTGGGAGTGTCCCAGTTGGAAAAATAATAGCAAAAACAGCTGCTAAACACTTAACTCCTGTTACGCTTGAGTTAGGAGGAAAATCACCTTGTATTATTGATGATTCTGCTGATGTTGCACTCGTTGCAAGACGATTAACCTGGGGTAAATTTTTAAACGCAGGTCAAACCTGTATTGCTCCAGATTATCTTATTGTAAAATCAAATATTAAGCAACAATTAATTGAAGCCTTAAAAGCCGAAATAACAAAAAGATATGGTGAAGACCCAGAGAAATCAGTAGACTTACCAAGAATAATTAACAAGAAAAACACATTACGATTAGCAAAAATGCTCGAAGATGTTAATGTTATTTTTGGTGGTACTATTAATGAAGATTCTAGATACTGTGCTCCTACTTTAGTAGATGAACCAAATTTAACTAGTGCCATGATGCAGGATGAAATATTTGGACCTATTTTACCAATACTGTCTTATGACACCGAAAAAGATATAGAAACAATCATTTGGAGTTTTGAGAAACCTTTATCTCTATATGTTTTCTCAAACACGAAGTCTTTTATTAAACAAATACTTAGTAAATACAGCTTTGGTGGCGGGGCAATTAATGACCCGTTAATTCAATTTGGAAACCACAGGTTACCTTTTGGTGGTGTTGGAGCAAGTGGTATGGGTGCTTATCATGGAAAACTAGGTTTTGATGCGTTTTCGCATAATAAATCTATTATAAAACGTGGAAATTGGATTGACCCTTCTATTAGATATGCACCGTATAAAGGAAAACTTAAGCTTATTAAAAAAATGTTTAAGTGGTTTTCTTAATTAAGAAATCGGATAGTTTAAAGTTAGTTTAACGCCTTCGTTTGGTTTTGAAAACAAATCTAATGTTGCATTAATTAAAGCAGCTCTACTCTGCATATTTATTAGCCCTGAACCTTTTTCTATAGTATTCATATCAAAGCCTTTTCCATCATCAGTTGCAGTAATTATTAATGTTTTTGGTTGATACTCTAAAACGACTTTAAGGTTTTTTGCATCAGAATATTTAACCGAGTTTGATAAAAACTCTTGCAATATTCTAAAAATAATAATTTCATGTTTTCTGTTTTCAAAATCTACTGTATCACCTTTAAGAACTAATTCAGCACTAGTAAATTTCATTTTCTTTAAACGATTCAATTCATTACTGATAGATTTTTCAAAACCTATGTTAAGCACTACTTCATTATTTAAAGTTTTAGAAAGCGAGCGTACTTCTTTTAAACTTTCTTTAAGTGCATCAGAAGTATCTGTAAATTTATCTTTTACATCATCGGTAACCTGAGTTTTTAAAATACTTAATTGCATACTCGCAAAAGCTAATAGCTGCCCTACATTATCATGCAATTCCCAGCCTATATTTTTTAAGGTTTGCTCTTGGCTTTCGGTTTGGGCCAATGCAATTTCTTCTTCAAAAGCTTGTTGTTGTTTAATACGCTCTAAAAGTAATTTGTTTTTTCGTTTTTGAAAAACCACAAAAAACACAACAACTAGCGCAGTAATAATGATTAATACCATAATCATATATACCAATAAATAACGCTCAGAATCTGTGGAAACAGGTTTTGATTGAGCTAAAAATATACTTAAATGATTAATCATTATTCGAATCTGGTTTACAATAAATTAAAGCAAATGTAAAGGTTGAATACATAAAAATATTAGCAAACATATAGATTTGCCATTTTAAAAAAATAAAATTCCAATCATCGTTTGAATGGTATAAATCATAAAACACCAAAGGTGTAATAATTAACCACCAAATAAATATGGCGAAACTAATATAGAAATTTATCGACTTATAAAAAGTCAATATCTTATCACTTTGTAAAACTTCAATAAAATAAAAAACTGAGCATAAAAAGACTATAATAGCACCTAGAATACTTATGATTGGAAAAAATGTGTTAAAAAACTTATTCCAGTTTAATGCAATAAAAATCACAGAAAAAAAGAAAAAAACATATCCACTTATTTTAACGATATTTCTAAACTGAACAGTCTTTAAAATTTTTGAATAGTAAAAAGCGAAAAAAAGTATGGCTCCTATCTTCCAATAAGATGTAGACCACCAGTGATTTGTGACAAAAACGGTGTTTTGCAAAAAACTTAAAAAATGGCCGTCTTCAACATAATCCTTATAACCTCCTATAAAGTCGCAAATGGTTAAATACACTAAAAATCCAATAAAATATTTTACTTCAGTTCTTTTATATGTATTAAACAAAAACACACCAGTTAAAGCTGCCATAGCCTCAACACAGTGTGTTATTATTCCATAATTATTTAATAAAAATTCTTCCACAAATTATTTCGGATAGCCAGAGCCTCCGCCCGTTCCATCATTCAATGGAGGACATTCAGGGCAATCACCATTATTTTGAAAGCTAAGGCTAAACGGTGTCATACTCGCTTTTTCCTTTCCTTTTTTTACTGTTGGTACTACAAACATAGTCGTTAAGTTCTTTTTAGCTTGTCCAGCATTTTTACCGTAAACTCCTAAATATACACGCATACCTGTTATACTGTACCCTAAACTATCCGTTTGTTGTTTAGAGTAAGCTATATAGTTTTCAATATCGTCAATAGACCACCAAGAAGAACGATCGTCTTTGTTTCTTCCTTGTTTTTTAGCTGCAGAATCGACAGCAGCTTTTCTGTATTCTGTCCAATTGTCATTCAATACCTTAGCCTGTCCAGGTGAAACAACCCCTTTTGGCTTAATAATTTTGACATCTTCGATGTTCTCTACTTGTCTTGGGCAAAAAAAATAGGTAGCTAATGCTCCTATAAGAAATCCTAAAATAATGAAACTAAGTTTTTTCATGTTCTAATTCGGTTTTAAGGTTAATAATAGCATGTCTAAAATAGTAAAAAGATTTAATTAACGTAAGATTATATATATTAAAATATAAATTCATCGCTAAATTATGCAGGAAAACCAAGCATGCTCCCCATTCCTACCGTAAATAACCAACATCCGTAAATAGCATGTTCTATGGATACTAAAAGCGTTGATTTGGTTTTATAAAAAGTAAAGGCAAACAATAAGCCACCTAAAAATGTTAATGCTAACACTAAAGTGCTATTAAAAAATATATGCCCTAAAGAAAAAACTATAGCGTTTATAAAAATAAATAAGTTTTTGTTTTTAAATAAGGAGTCATACCGCATAAAATAGAAGGTTCTGTAAATCAATTCTTGGGGATATACTGAAAAAAAGCTATAAACAAATAATATAAAAATCCACAATTTTGGTTTGTTTAGCAGTACACCAAAAAGCACTTCTTTATTTTCTTTATTAGTAAACCACACAAACACCGTAGTTATAAGTGCAATAGCTAAAAGCTTAAGAATCGTTTGTCTAAAAAATAATTTCCAGTTTAAATTTTTAGCTATTTTAAATTTTTGGTTTTCAACTTTTAACAATACATAAACTATATAAATAAAGCCAATAATACCAATGGCTAATTTAACCCATGGTGAATAGTTTATGGCAAAACTTATAGGTATTAGAATGAAAATGATAAAAAACTCAATACCCTTATATAAAACAGATTTCACACATTTAAATTTTAGTAATTATCTATCAAATTAATTAATATTTATTTCATTTAAATATTAATAGCTGTGGTATGCTTTACTTCATTAATAACAAACATACTATGTGTACTCCCAATATGGTTAATAGTTGTTAGTTTTTTTACCATAAACTCTCTAAAAGCTGCCATATCCTTAACCAATACTTTTAATAAATAGTCGTAATCGCCACTAATATGGAAACATTCTAAGACTTCGTTTAAATTTGTAACCTCCTTTTCAAACTTAACTACAAATTCCTGACTATGCTGAATTAATTTTATATGGCAAAACGCTACAAATGATTTATCTACTTTTTCTTTATTAACTAAAACTACGTAATTTTCTATTACGCCACTTTTTTCAAGCTTTTTTATACGTTCATAAACAGCAGTAACAGATAAATTTAACTTGTTTGAAAGTTCTTTATTGGTTTGCTTACTATCTTCTTGCAAATAAAATAGGAGTTTCTTATCTATATCATCAAATACCATAATTGAAAATTTTTCATAAAGATACCAAATACATTGAATATATATAAATTTTAATTCTATAAATAATGATTTATATAGATTTATTTTCTAAATAAATATAATTATATTGTTTTATAATCTAAATATATTGAATTTTGTATAAATAATCAAAACTAACTATTATGGCATTTAAACCCGCAAATAAGATTCAAGACTTACAATACTTCGGTGAATTTGGAGGTGTTAACCCTTCAATATCAGACTCTTCAACCTATACTTTTTTATCAGCAAAAACTATGTTTGATACTTTTGAAGGTAATGCAGATGGGTGTTATTTATATTCTCGTCATTCTACACCTTCTAACTTATATTTAGGTGAAGCATTAGCAGCCATGGAAGGAACAGAAACTGCAAATGTTTCAGCCTCAGGAATGGGCGCCATTACACCAGTTTTATTACAGCTTTGTGGAGCTGGAGATCATATCGTTTCTAGCAGAACTATTTATGGTGGAACTTATGCTTTTCTTAAAAACTTTACTCCTCGCTTCAATATCGAAACATCGTTTGTAGATATTACAAGATTAGATATTGTAGAAGCTTCCATTACTAAACACACTAAAGTTTTATACTGCGAATCTGTAAGTAATCCGCTTTTAGAAGTTGCTGATATAAAAGGGTTGGCAGACATAGCCAAAAGACATAATTTAAAATTAGTAGTAGATAATACATTTTCTCCTTTATCAATTTCTCCAGCAATCCTGGGTGCTGATGTGGTAATTCATAGTTTAACAAAATTTATCAACGGATCTAGCGATACTGTTGGTGGCGTAGTTTGTGGGACTCAAGAATTTATAAACGATTTGCGCAATGTAAATGATGGTGCCTCTATGCTTTTAGGCTCAACTATGGATAGCTTAAGAGCTGCTTCTGTTTTAAAAAACCTCAGAACATTACATATTCGTATGCAACAGCACAGTTTTAATGCTTCTTTTTTAGCTGAAAAATTTGAATCTGACGGCTTAAAAACTGTTTATCCAGGGCTTAAATCACATCCTTCCCATGAATTATTTAAATCTATGATGAATGAAAAATATGGTTTTGGTGGTATGCTTACTATTGATGTTGGATCATTAGAAAAGGCTAACGAACTTATGGAGTTAATGCAAAATAGAAATTTAGGTTACCTAGCTGTAAGTCTTGGCTTTTATAAGACCTTATTCTCTGCTCCAGGGAGTTCTACATCTTCAGAAATTCCTGAAGATGAACAAATAGAAATGGGCTTAAGTGATGGGTTAATTCGTTTTTCTATAGGAATAGATGCAGATGTAGAGCGTACATACCAAATGATGCGTGAGTGTATGGTAGAACTAGGGGTTTTAAAAAGTGAAATACATAGTCTTTTATAAACTTCATCTTAACCTTAAATTAATGACAGATATTATAGCTTTTGGAATTTTATCGTTTACATCTTTCTTTACATTGATAAATCCCTTTGGAACGATGCCTATTTTTATGACTATGACTAAGGATTTGGATCAAAATCATAGAACAAGAACTGCAAAAAAGGCTTCTATAGTATCATTTATTACTATAATAATTTTTGCCTTTTCAGGGCAACTATTATTCAATTTTTTTGGAATATCTGTAAATAGTTTTAGAATAGTTGGAGGTGTTATCTTTTTTTTAATGGGAATGGATATGTTACAAGCCCGATTAGGAAAAGTAAAATTAAAAGATTCCGAAATTAAAACCTATATAAACGACATTTCGGTTACCCCATTAGCCATTCCTATGATATGTGGACCCGGAGCTTTAACAAATGCTATTGTTATGATGGAAGACGCAAATACTATCGAAAAAAAAACTGCTCTAATATTAGCAGTTCTTATAGTCATAACACTAACTTATTTTATATTATATAGTTCATCAAAAATAATTAAAGTGTTAGGAGAAACAGGAATAAACGTAATGATGCGACTAATGGGATTGATTGTTATGGTAATTGCTGTTGAGTTCTTTTTTAGTGGACTTAAACCAATCATTTTAGATATGATTCAATAATCAATTATTTTCCTTTTAAACGCTCCCAAAGTGCTTTTAAAGCATTAGATATATTATCTTCATTACGCTCAAAAGGTTTCATGTTTATTTTGCCATTTTCTTCATAAAGACGGAACCTAAAAACTGATGATGTTGAATTCTCTTTATCTGTAACAGGGTAACGCAAATCGTTATATTGATAATCATTATCCCCTATTTTATAAATACTATAATAATCATTACTAAACCAAGCCAAACTTTTTACACGCTTGTATTTTTCTGGATTCAAAGCGCGCACTTTTGGTAATGCTTTAAAATCTGAAAACACACTTTCTTTATCTAACAAAGAATAATATCCTACATGGTAAGTAGTATCTGTTTCTGCAACACCATACCATAAAACATTATTAAATATTGTGGGTTGTGCATAACATCTTTTATAGTTTACACCTTTATCTTTTAAAGTTTCTTTAAAAACTGAATCCATATAGAATTTGTTTCCAAAAGTAAAAAACATATAGACAGTACTTATTCCTAAACCTAACTTTAACCATAATTGTCTTCCTTTAGATTTTCTATTGAAAAACATCAAAACTATGATACAAATTAAAAAGGGTAATGTATAAATAGGATCTACTACAGCAATATTATTAAAGGCAACTCTATAATTACTAATAGGTGCAAACAATTGTGTTCCATAAGGTGTAAAACAATCTAAAATAGGATGTGTAAAGAGCGCCCAGAAAAATAAACTTACCCAATTTCTTTGAGTAGTTGTGCCTTTTCGCCTTCCAGAATTGTATAATTTAAACACTAGCCACCCTAAAACAAAAGCAGCCAAAATAGAAAATAGAATGGAATGCATAAACCCACGATGAAAAAGCATCGCATCTATCTCATTGCCATAAAGCCAGCTACCAACAAAAACATCTAAATCTGGTATTGTTCCTCCAATGGCACCAAACAATAGAGCTTTATTACCTATCTTTTTTCCTAAAACAGCTTCTCCGCAGGCAGCTCCTAATACAATTTGAGTTAGTGAATCCATTTATTTTTTAAAATAATGAATCGCAAAAGTACAGAACTATTTCTATTTGCATACATGCCATGAAAATCGTAACATTACGTGGCAAAAAAATAAAGCTACAACTATATGCAAGACGGTGACAACATTTCTGAGTTTAAAGCAGACAAACAAAACATTATAGAAAATAAAGAGTTAAGCTTTATTGAAGCAATGATTCCTGTTGTAATATTAATGGCTATGCTAGCCTATAATATCTTTTTTGTTGAAGATCAGGAATGGTTTGGAACTTATACTAATCAAATCATTTTATTACTTGGTGGTCTAGTTTCTGCAATAGTTGGTATTTACAACAAAGTATCTTTTGGGAGAATGCTAACAGAAATATGGGAAAACCTAAGAAGTGTTTTTGTACCAATTATGATACTTCTTTTAGTAGGTGCTTTAGCTGGAACTTGGTTAATTAGTGGCGTTATTCCTGCTATGGTGTATTATGGATTACAAGTTTTAAGTCCAGAAATATTTTTACCTGCATCAATTATTATTTCTGCAATTATATCGATTGCAACTGGAAGCTCGTGGACAACATCTGCGACTGTTGGTATTGCTCTAGTTGGGATTGGGACTGCTTTAGGAATTAACCCAGGAATGATTGCTGGAGCTGTAATATCTGGTGCATATTTTGGTGATAAAATGTCTCCTTTAAGCGATACAACAAATTTAGCTCCTGCAATGGCAGGTACAGATTTATTTACCCATATAAAGTACATGACAATAACAACTGTCCCTACTATAATAATAACACTTGTTGTTTTTGGAATTATAAGTATGAATATTGAATCTACTGGAAGTTCTGATACTACATTTATTTTAGAAACCATAGATAAATATTTCAATGTTACACCATGGCTATTCTTAGTCCCTGCTTCAGTTATAGGTCTTATTTTACTCAAGACTAAACCATTAATCGCGCTTGGAACGGGAGTATTACTCGCTGTAATATTTGCTTTTATATTTCAAACAAATCTTATTAATTCAATCTCTAGCTCCTCAACTAAAACTGTTACAAGTTCTATTTTTACTGATACCAACGTTGAAATTTCTAATGAAGAATACTTAGCTGCTTTATCCGATTCTGATTTAGAAAAAATTAAAAATGACGAAAATCTAAAAAATTTATTTTCAGATGATGACCTAAAAGGTGTTTATACAATTGAAACACTTAAGAGTTTCTTTTCTTCTAAAGAGCAATATTCACAAGCAATAAAAATCAAAGCAGAAAATTTAGAGAAATTAATTACTATAAAAAGATTAAAAAAGCTTTTCTCTTCAGGTGGTATGAATGGTATGATTTGGACTATACTTTTAATAGCTTGTGCCATGGTATTTGGTGGTATTATGGACGCTATTGGCGCGCTAGCTAGAATTACTAACGCACTCCTCTCAATTGCAAGTTCAGTTTTTGGACTATTTGCAAGTACCGTTGTTAGCTGTTTAGGATTAAATATTGTTGCTTCAGACCAATACTTATCTATCGTCATTCCTGGGAAAATGTTTAAAAAAGCTTTTGACGATAAAGGACTTGCTCCAGAAAACTTAAGTAGAACGCTAGAAGATTCAGGAACTGTAACCTCTGTTCTTATTCCTTGGAATACTTGTGGAGCATACCAAAGTGGTGTTTTAGGTGTTGGTGTAGCCGAATATTTTGTATATGCTATTTTTAATTGGTTGAGCCCATTTACTACATTATTTTTTGCTGCTTTAAATATTAAAATTAGACAAATAGCATCAAAATAAACTTAACCACCTCATTTTCAATTAGTATAAATAAATACTATTAATCAATAAATATTTAAAATTTTATTATTGTTTCTTTTTCTCGCATTATAGAGTATTTTTGCACACTTAAAAACGAAATAATAATTATTTTAAATAAAAAAAAATGGCAGTATTAGTAGGTAAAAAAGCACCTCAATTTAACGCACAAGCAGTAATTAATGGTGGAGAATTTGCTAACGATTTTTCATTAGATCAATTCATTGGTAAAAAACACGTTGTATTATTCTTTTACCCAAAAGATTTTACTTTTGTATGCCCAACAGAGCTACACGCATTTCAAGAAAAATTAGCAGAATTTGAAGCAAGAAACACAGCTGTTGTAGCAGTTTCAACAGATACTGAGCAATCTCACTGGGGATGGTTACAATTAGATAAAAATAATGGTGGAATTAAAGGCATAACTTATCCTTTAGTTGCGGATACAAACAAAACTATTTCAAAAAACTACGATGTTTTAGCTGGTGATTACTTTTATGATGAAAATGATATGCTACAAGCTGAAGGAGAATTAATTGCTTACCGTGGTTTATTTTTAATTGATAAAGAAGGTATTGTTCGTCATCAAATCGTAAATGATTTACCATTAGGTAGAAATGTTGATGAAGCGTTACGTATGGTTGATGCTTTACAATTCACTGAAGAAAATGGTGAGGTTTGTCCAGCAAACTGGAATAAAGGAAAAGAAGGAATGAATGCAACACATGAAGGCGTTGCAGATTTTTTAGAAAAACATGTGAACTAATTCACTTGTAAAACATTATACAAAAAGAGCCTACTAAATATTAGTAGGCTCTTTACTTTTAATAGAGTTCTAAAATTTGTTTTATTCTAAATCAAAACGATCAAGATTCATCACTTTTGCCCAAGCGGTTACAAAATCGTTTACAAACTTACCTTGTCCATCATTTGCTCCATAAACTTCGGCAACTGCTCTTAATTCTGTATTAGAACCAAAAATTAAATCGGCACGAGTTCCAGAAAACTTCATTGCCCCTGTTCTTCGATCACGTCCAATGAATTCTTTATCTTCAGATGTTGCCGCTTTCCAAGTTATAGAAAAATCAAGAACATTAGTAAAAAAATCATTGGTTAAACTTCCAACATTATCAGTAAAAACACCATGTTTAGAACCATCATAATTAGCACCTAACACACGTAAACCTCCAACAAGAGCTGTCATTTCAGGAATTGAAAGTGTTAGTAAATTAGCACGATCTATTAATAAATCTTCAGCAGCAACATTTAATTTAGAATTCATGTAATTTCTAAACCCATCCGCTAACGGTTCTAAATATCCAAAGGATTCTAAATCGGTTTGTTCTTGAGTTGCATCGCCTCTTCCTTGAGAAAAAGGAACACTTATATTATGACCTGCATTTTTAGCAGCTTCTTCAACACCTGCATTACCGGCTATCACAATTAAATCTGCCATAGAAACAGTTCCGCTAAATTCGTTTTGCACTCCTTCTAATGTACTTAAAACTTTATCTAATTCATCTGGATTATTAACTTCCCAACTTCTTTGAGGTTCTAATCTAATTCTACTTCCATTAGCACCTCCACGCTTATCAGAACCTCTATATGTAGAGGCAGAAGCCCATGCAGTTGAAACTAATTGCGATACTGATAATCCTGAAGCTAGAATCATATTTTTCAATGAAGAAATATCCGAATCACTTAATGTATAATCAACTTTTGGGATAGGATCTTGCCAAATCAATTCTTCCTTAGGAACTTCAGGTCCTAAATAACGATCAATCGGCCCCATATCACGATGTGTCAATTTATACCACGCGCGTGCAAAAGCATCTTCAAAAGCTTTGTGATCTTTATGGAATCGCTTAGATATTTCTAAATACGTTGGATCTACTTTTAAAGCCATATCAGCTGTTGTCATCATTAACGCCTGCTTACCATTTGCATCACCAGCTTTTGGAGCCATTCTAGCATTTGATGCTGCTGTTGGTGTCCATTGATGCGCTCCAGCAGGGCTCTTAGTTAATTCCCAATCATAATTTAATAATACATCAAAAAAGTCATGATCCCACTGCGTTGGGTTTGGAGTCCAAGCACCTTCTAAGCCACTTGTAATGGCATCATCTAACACGCCAGTTTTGTATTTGTTTTTCCAACCTGTACTCATTTCTTCAATAGGCGCTCCATGTGGTTCTGCACCAACGAATTCATCTGGATTAGCAGCTCCATGCGCTTTACCGAACGTGTGTCCACCAGCAACTAATGCTACAGTTTCCTCATCATTCATTGCCATACGACCAAAAGTTATTTTAATATCATGAGCAGACTTTAAAGGGTCAGGATTTCCGTTAGGTCCTTCCGGATTTACATAAATAAGTCCCATGTGTACAGCCCCTAAATGTCCTTCTAAATCACCATCACTAGTATCATAGCGCTCATCATTTCCTAGCCATTGATTCTCACTTCCCCAATAAATATCTTGTTCTGGTTCCCATACATCTTCTCTTCCTCCAGCAAAACCAAAGGTTTTAAAGCCCATGGACTCCAACGCACAGTTCCCCGCTAGCATCATTAAATCTGCCCAAGAAATTTTATTTCCATATTTCTTCTTAACTGGCCATAATAGCAACCTCGCTTTATCTAGGTTTCCATTATCTGGCCAACTATTTAATGGCGCAAAACGCTGATTACCTGTAGCGGCTCCTCCTCTACCATCGCCAACACGATAGGTTCCAGCACTATGCCAAGCCATACGAATCATAAATCCTCCGTAATGACCATAATCTGCAGGCCACCAATCTTGAGAATCTGTCATTAAGTCAATAACATCTTGTTTTAGGGCTGCAAAATTAACACTATTAAAAGCTTCTGCATAATTAAAATCTTCTCCCATAGGATTAGATTTAGTAGCATTTTGGCGTAGAATATTCAATTTTAATTCATTTGGCCACCAATCTCTATTCGAAGTTCCTCCACCGGCAGGCTTCTTTTGAGCTCCACTCATAAATGGGCATTGATTGATGTCTCCATTATTATTGTTTTCCATTATTATAGTTTTATATTTTTGATTTCATAAAATTAGCATTTAATCCGTCATAATCAAAATTGATTGTTCCTATAACAAAATAGAAATTGCTTATTATTCGAACTCATTAAATATTTCAAAAAATGAATTAAAACGCTTATTTTTACAATTCACTTAATACATATAAAATGGCAAAAATAACTTTAGGAGGAAACCCAGCAGAAACATCAGGAGATTTACCAAAAATAGGCTCTCAATTATCAAATTTCAAGTTAGTAGCAGTAGATCTTTCTACCAAAACTTTAGATGATTTTAAAGGCAGTAACCTTATTTTAAATATTTTTCCAAGCGTAAATACGGGAGTTTGTGCAACTTCGGTCAGAACATTTAATAAAACAGGAGCTTCCTTAAACAATACTAAAGTATTATGTGTTTCTAGAGACTTGCCCTTTGCTCAAGACCAGTTTTGTGGCGCTGAAGGTTTAGAAAACGTAGTGATGCTTTCAGATTTCAGAAACGGAGATTTTGGTAAAACCAACGGGTTAATTTTTACTAATAGTGCTTTTGAAGGGCTACTCTCAAGAAGTATTATTGCTGTTAATGATAAAGGAGAAATTATTCATACAGAACAAGTTTCTGAAACTGGAGATGAACCTAATTATGAAGCTGCTTTAAACGCATTTAAATAGTTTAAAAAAATTGATTTGAAAAACAAAAAAGATTCCTTTTTAGTTAATCGATTAAAAAGTGTTGGTTATGCTTTTAAAGGGGCCATACTCCTTTTAAAAACTGAAGCTAGTATAAAAATACAGTTTGTTATTGCCCTTTTTGTAACTATAGCTGGATTTTTTTTTAATATTTCAACTAACGAATGGATTGTACAATGCTTAGCCATAGGCATGGTTATAAGTATTGAAGGTGTTAACACTGCTATTGAAGAAATTGCAGACTTTATGCATCCTGAGCGCCATGAAAAAATTGGTCTTATAAAAGACATTGCTGCAGGAGCTGTTTTTATAGCTAGTGTTTTTGCTATAATAATTGGCTTTATAATATATATACCAAAGATTTTTTAATATACGATTACCCTTAGGATAAACGTTAGTAATTTGTATTTTTGTCGAGTTGCTTTTACAACTCATTTTAAAACTAAAAGTTTTCCGTTTGTATGGAAATAAAACATGGCCAAGAAAAAAACTAAAACAAAAAAAGCACCAAAGCGAAAAATTAAAAAACCTAATTTTAAGTTATCTAGCCAGCAAAAGCTTGTGTTTGGTAGCTTCTTAGTTATTTTGGGAATACTTTTATGCATTGCCTTTATTTCTTTTTTCTTTACAGGAGAAGCAGATCAAAGTAGCTTATCAGATTTCGCATCTCGCGAAACAAAAACTCAAAATTGGTTAAGTAAAAGTGGTGCTTGGTTGAGCGACTTATTTATACAACGTGGTTTTGGTGTAGCTTCATTTATATTTTCAGGACTAATATTTCTTTCTGGTGTTTATGTGTTAATGGATTTAGGTAAGGCTAAATTACGTAAGCATTGGTTTTGGGGTATTTTAATTATCATTTGGCTGGCTGTCCTTTTTGGTTTTTTTGGTAATAAAAATGATATACTTGGTGGTACCATTGGCTATGAAATAAACACTTTTCTACAGGATTACATTGGAAAGATTGGGACTTCACTCCTATTATTATTTGGATTAATCACCTATTTAGCTGCTCGATTTAAAGTTACATTTGAAAGTATTTCAAAACTTTTTAAATCTGCTAAAAAAGATATAAAAGATGAGTTTTCTCAAGCTAATGAAGAGTTTTCTATACCATTAGATAATAATTTATCAGAAGAAGCCGAAGCCATTAAAACTGCCTTTGATATTTCTTTAGAAAACAAAGAGCAAACTAGAAAAAAAGAAACCAAGCCTGAGATTGTAACACCTTTAGAAGTAAAAATAACGGAGGAAGAAGAAGAATCTGATTTAGAAATGAAGGTTGAAAAAGTCGCAGAGGAGCAATCTGAAACCGATAATTTAGCGAATAAATTGGTTGAAGATTTTGGACAATTCGATCCTACCTTGGAGTTGGGCAATTATCAATTCCCGCCACTTGATCTTCTTAAAAAGTATGATACTGAAGGTATTACCATCAATCAAGAAGAGCTTGAAGAAAACAAAAATAAAATTGTAGAAACCTTAAACAATTATAAAATTGGTATTGCCAGCATAAAAGCAACCATTGGTCCTACCGTTACGTTGTATGAAATTGTTCCAGAAGCTGGTGTTCGTATATCGAAAATCAAAAATTTAGAAGACGATATAGCATTATCACTCGCTGCCCTTGGTATTCGTATTATTGCACCCATCCCAGGAAAAGGAACCATTGGTATTGAAGTTCCAAATAAAAACTCAACGATAGTTTCAATGCGTTCTGTAATTGCTTCAAAAAAGTTTCAAACTTCCGAAATGCAATTACCTATTGCGCTTGGTAAAACTATAAGCAATGAAACCTTTGTAGTCGATCTTGCAAAAATGCCGCACTTGCTTATGGCTGGAGCAACAGGACAGGGGAAATCTGTTGGGTTAAATGCAGTTCTAACATCACTTTTATACAAAAAACATCCAGCTGAAGTTAAGTTTATTTTAGTCGACCCTAAAAAAGTTGAGCTTACGCTTTTCAATAAAATTGAGCGTCATTATTTAGCAAAATTACCAGATAGCGAAGACGCCATAATTACAGATAACACCAAGGTAATCAATACATTAAATTCACTATGTATTGAAATGGACAACCGCTACGAGTTGCTTAAAAATGCATTATGTAGAAACATTGCAGAATACAATGCAAAATTTAAGGCTAGAAAATTAAATCCAAATGATGGGCATCAATTTTTGCCATACATTGTTTTGGTAGTTGATGAGTTTGCAGATTTAATTATGACTGCTGGCAAGGAGGTAGAAACACCTATTGCACGTTTAGCACAATTAGCTCGGGCTATTGGTATTCATTTGATTATTGCTACACAACGTCCGTCGGTAAATGTTATTACTGGTATTATTAAAGCTAATTTCCCAGCACGTATAGCTTTTAGAGTAACTAGCAAAATAGATTCTCGAACCATTTTAGATGGTTCTGGAGCAGATCAATTAATAGGCCGTGGAGATATGTTATTTACCCAAGGTAATGATGTTATTCGTGTGCAATGCGCCTTTGTAGATACACCAGAAGTAGAAAAATTAACAGAATTTATAGGTTCTCAAAAAGCATATCCAAATGCATACCAATTGCCAGAATATGTAGGTGAGGAAAGTGGCACAAGTCTTGATATAGATATTTCAGATCGAGATAAACTGTTTAAAGATGCCGCTGTGGTTATTGTTACAGCGCAACAAGGATCGGCATCTTTATTACAGAGAAAATTAAAATTAGGATACAATAGAGCTGGTAGAATAATAGATCAATTAGAAGCCGCTGGTATTGTTGGTCCGTTTGAAGGTAGTAAAGCCAGACAAGTTTTAGTATCAGATTTAATTGCTTTAGATCAGCATTTAGAAAATGAAATATAATTTAAAAATGAAAATGAAAAAATTTATAACTGTTTTATTAATCACTCTTTCTATTAGTGCTTTTTCTCAAAACAAGGGAAAAGCTTTATTACAAGAAGTATCAGCTAAAGTAAAAAGTTACGATAATATTTCTTTAGACTTTAAATATGTTCTTGAAAATACTTCAGAAAACATAAAACAAGAAACACGTGGTGATGTGGTTATGCAAGGTGAAAAATACAGGTTAAATATTCTTGGAATTACACGGCTTTTCGATGGCAAAACTATGTATAGTATTAGTCCTGAAGATGAAGAAGTAACCATTTCTTCTGATAATGCTGATGAAGAGGATAACATCACTCCTAGCAAAATGCTATCATTTTATGAAGATGGTTATACATACTCCATGGATATAGAGCAGAATATAAAAGGCAGAAAAGTCCAATATGTAAAATTAACACCTATAGATTCAAACTCAGAAATTAAGCACATTCTTTTAGGAGTTGATAAGCAAACAAAACATATATATAATCTGATTCAAATAGGCAAAAACGGTACAAAAACAACGCTTACTGTTAATTCTTTTAAAACAAATGAACCATTATCAAAAACCTTATTTACCTTTGATGATAATAAGTATAAAGACTATTACATCAATAAACTAGATTAGGTATTTTTTTGTGAAAATTCTTGACCGTTACATACTAACCACATATTTAAAAACTTTTCTCAGCGTGTTTATAATTCTCATGCTGATTTTTGTTTTACAAGCTATCTGGTTATACATAAAAGAATTAGCAGGAAAAGATTTAGATATTGATGTTATATTTAAGTTTTTATTATATGTTACTCCAACATTGATTCCTTTAATTTTACCTCTTACCATACTGCTTTCGTCAATAATGGTGTTTGGTAATTTTGCTGAAAACTATGAGTTTGCGGCAATGAAATCAACTGGAATTTCTTTGCAACGGGCCATGTCCGGTCTTAGTATTTTTATTGTTATAATTGCTATGGTAACCTTTGTTTTTTCTAACAATATTATACCATGGGCAAATTATAATTTTTATAATTTAAGAACAAATATTAAAAAGACTAAACCTGCACTAGCCATAGCCGAAGGTCAATTTAATCAAATTGGTAGTTACAATATAAAAGTTGAAGAAAAAAGCGGAGACAGAGGCCAGTATTTTAAAGATGTCTTTATACATATTAAAGGAAAAAATGGGCAGAAAAATAGGACTACCATTAAATCTAAAACTGGAGAACTTGCAAGTGAGGAAACCTCAAATGTATTAAAACTCATTTTGTATGATGGCAATTATTATAATGATATTCCTCGCAAAAAACCAAACGAAAGAGAAAAACATCCCTTTGCAAAAAGTAAGTTTAAAAAGTATACAATCAATATAGACTTATCTCAGATAAATACTGAAGTAGATTTTGAAAACAAGTCACATTCAGACAGATTTAACATGCTTAATTTAAGCGAATTAGACTATACTATAGATTCGCTTACACAAATGCGAAGCAAAGCCCATAAAGATCTTTCCAAAAGTTTATACCAACGCAGTAGTATAGCTAGACTAAAAAATATAAACATAGAAAAGTTTAAAAAGGAACCTAAAAACGATTCCATTTATACCGGAGAAATTTTAGACCTTTTTGAAACTAAAAATAAATCTCAACTTCTTGATTTAGCGTTAAGAAATATAAAAAGCACGAAACAAGATATTCTAAACAAAAAAGCTGGACAAAAGTTATCAAAAATAAATTATAACAGGCATATTGTTTCTTTTCACGAAAAATTGGCTTTAGGGTTTGCATGTATTATTTTATTTTTTGTTGGTGCTCCCCTTGGAGCATTAATTAGAAAAGGAGGTTTAGGCTTGCCTATGGTAATTGCTATACTACTATTTTTAACTTACCATTTCATAGGTATTTTTGCAATAAATAGTGCAAAGAGTGGTGATTTTAACCCTGTGCTAGCTAGCTGGTTTTCTACGCTAGTCATGTTACCTTTAGGTGTGTTTTTAACAAAAAGAGCTACTGCTGATAAAGGCATCGCAGAAGGAGCAGGAATACTAGATTCGTTAAAGAACCTTTTTAGACTAAAGAAAGCTAGAATTGATGAAAACAAGGTAACCTTTGATTCAAATTCTTCTGAATATAGGGATTTACAGGCTTATGAAAATAGTAAGTTAATTGATATTATTAAAAATTATAGAGAATACAATTATTCATCTAAATATAGAAATACAGCTTTATCAATTATAAACTCAAGAGGTATTTCAAACCAACAATTAAAGTTTTCAGGTGATTTTCACAACCATGAAAAAGAAGAAGCCATACGGTTAAAAAGCAATTTTGAAGAAGATTCAAAATTAGCTTTGATTTTGTATTTAATATCAAATATACTTACCATACCTGGAAGTATACTAGAAAATAATAAATTCCCATTGTTTGGAAGTATTTTTATCATCATTGGTTTAATAGTATATGTATTATTTTTATTTGCTCTAATAAAATCATTTATAAGTAACTCTAACTTCTATAAACATATTAAAAAAGATTCATTTTCTAACGCCCTCTTATTTTTTCTTGTTGGGCTTCCTTTATATTTCTTTATATACATTTATCAAAAAAAGAGAATGGAAGAAGAGTTATTTATTAAAGAAGTTTCTGCCCCAAAATCAAAATTAATTTCGGAATATACTAATATTAATACCGAAGCTAAAAAAAATAGCAAAGACTACAAAGCACATTCAAAATTTGCAATTATATTATATAGTATAGGCGTTATTTTATTAGTTCTGTTCTTTGTATTTAAAAACAATAAAATGCCATCATTACAATCGGCTTCTATACAACTTAGCTTTGTATCTTTATTCCTTTTCATTATATATTATTTAAAATCAATTCTTAATTTAAATAGTTTTTATAATCATATTAATAAAAAAGAAAAAAAACCGAGTATTATCCTTTTAATAATTGGCATTCCTTTATATATGATAGTCTATCCTTTTTTAAATGTAAAAATTAGAGAAGACTTAAAACAAAATTGTTTAGATAGTTTAAAATAAGCAATATCTTTGTACCATGATTTTAGAACCTATGACAACAAATAAAACTTCGGAATTTAAACTGAATACTATCCATGAAGCTATAGATGATATAAGGAATGGAAAAGTAATTATTGTTGTTGATGATGAAAACCGTGAAAACGAAGGTGACTTTGTGGCCGCTGCCGATATGGTTACACCACAAATGATTAACTTTATGGCTACCCACGGTAGAGGTCTTATATGCACTCCACTTACTGAAAATAGATGTAAAGAGCTAGAGCTTAATATGATGGTGCGCAATAATACAGATCCTATGGAAACTGCTTTTACAGTATCTGTTGATTTAAGAGGTAATGGAGTAACAACAGGCATTTCTGCGAGTGATAGAGCAAAAACAGTTAAGGCTTTAATAGATTCAAACACAAAACCTTTTGAACTTGGTAGACCTGGTCATATATTCCCTTTAGTTGCCAAAGAAGGTGGTGTTTTAAGGCGTACAGGGCATACGGAAGCAGCTATTGATTTTGCACGTTTAGCAGGCTTAGAACCTGCTGGTGTAATTGTTGAGATTATGAATGAAGATGGTACCATGGCACGTTTGCCTCAACTCATGAAAGTTGCGAAAAAATTAGATTTAAAAATTGTTTCGATTGAAGATTTGGTAGCTTATAGAATGCAGCACGATTCTTTAATTGAAAAAAAGGAAGATTTTCAAATAGAAACTCGTTTTGGAAGTTTTCGTTTAAGAGCCTACAAGCAAACTACTAACAATCAAGTACATATAGCTTTAACAAAAGGACAATGGAAAGATAATGAACCTGTGCTTACTAGAATAAATTCTACTTTAATTAATAATGATATTCTTGGTACACTTACTAACAATGTAGATAAGCAACTTGATAATATGTTTAAGCTCATTAACAGTAATGGCAAAGGTGCAATTATTTTTATAAACCAAGAATCTCAGTCAATGAATATATTGAAGCGTTTATCCTTTTTAAAGGAAAGCCAAAGTCCAAATAAAATTTCTAAGGCACCAAAAATAAATATGGATAACCGCGATTTTGGTATTGGCGCACAAATTTTACATGACTTAAATATTCATAAACTAAGTCTAGTCTCAAATACCGAACAAACCAAACGCGTTGGTTTAATTGGTTATGGTTTGGAGATTGTAGAATACGTGAAGTATTAATTTTTTACGATACAATATTTTTAATCACCTCAACCATTTTAGAAGCTCTCTGCCTAACTTCGTCTTCTGTCCAAGATAGTTTTATTAAACAAGATATGTTTCGAGCAATATAATGATCAGATTGCTCAAAGGTTTTTGTTTGAAGGTAATTTAAGCCATTTTTCACCTCTTCAGAAATTGGATACAACGATTTTATGCTTTTAAGATGTTGCCATTCGCGTATATAATGCCAATTATTGTCGTAATAATGAAAACATCCATCAACACCGTTTTCTTTTAAAGCTTTTGAAGCTTTTCTAGCAACTTCTAAATTTGGCAAAAAGAAACTTAAAAAAGAATAGCTTTCTTCTCCTCCATCTGGAACGGTTCTAAAAGTTACTTCAGGAATTTCCGAAAGTGTTTCACGAATTATAGTATAGTTTTTCTTTTGAATTGATACAAACTCATCTAATCGCTTTAATTGCGCCAAACCAACAGCAGCATGCAATTCTGAAATTCTGAAATTATAACCTAAAAAAGGGTGTGTTTCTGCTCCTCTATCATTTCCAGCATGATCATGTCCGTGGTCTGAATAATGGTCTGCATGCCTATAATAATCCTCATTGTTTGTTAGCACTGCTCCACCTTCTCCTGCTGTAATTATCTTTACAAAATCTAGAGATAAACACCCTAAATCGCCAATACTGCCTAATGGTTTACCTTTATATGTTGCGCCAGTTGCTTGTGATGAATCTTCAATAAGAATTAAATTGTGTGCTTTACAAATTTCCTGAAGGGCTTCTAAATTCGCCATACTACCGCACATATGTACTGGCATAATGGCTTTTGTTTTTGGTGTTATTGCCTCTCTTACCTTATTTGGGCACAGTGTTAAAGTATCATCAATATCTACTAAAATTGGAACAGCTCCAAGCATCATAATAGCTTCAAAACTCGCCACGAAAGTAAATGTTGGCATAATAACTTCGTCTCCTGCTCCTATTCCTGCTGATGCTAAGGCTACAGAAACTGCTGCGGTTCCGCTAGATACTAATTGTGCATGTTTTACTTGTAATTGCTGTTCTAACTGTTTCTCAAGAGATTTGGCTTTCCAATGCCCGTTTCGCATACCATCAAAACCATAGCGCATTAATACGCCATTATCTAAAACATCATTTAATTCTTTACGTTCGGCTTCTCCAAATAATTCAAATCCTGGCATAACTTTACTTTTTATTTTATGTTGGGAGTTTTTGCGTTAGGGATTGTAGTGAAAATCCTTTTTTATTTTTCATAAAAAAGATTGTAGCGTAAAGCCCGACCCTTGTGGTAACGCCCAAATATTTATATTTCTATAATTGTTTCTTCTATTGGTTTTCTTACTTTTTTGAAAGACGAAAACATGTCGTCCTTTGCTCTATAGCCTACAGGTAGCAATAATACAGATTTTAATCCGCTTTCTTTTAGTTTTAAAATGGTATCGTATTTTTTTGATACAAAACCTTCCATTGGACAAGAGTCTATGCCTTCTACAGCACAAATTGTCATTAAATTACCTAGGGCAATGTAAGCTTGGTTTTTTGACCATTGTTGGCGCTCATCAATGGATTTATTACTCATCATTTCTATTAGGTCTTTCTTATATGGATCCAAAATACTGTCTGAAGTATTTCTTATCGTTTTTATATTCTTATAGTATTTATCTATATCGTTGGTTTTAATATTATCTTGAATACAAATTACTAATAGATGTGATGCCTCAAAAACTTGATTTTGATGATATGAATGTTCAACTAAAGAAGCTCGCAAATCTTTATTTTCAATAATTACTAAGCGTAAAGTTTGCAAACCGAAAGAGGTAGCTGTTAAGTTAAATGCTTGCTTTAAAATGCTTAACTTTTTTTTAGTTAGTTTTTTATCTGCATCAAACTTTTTAGTAGCATAGCGCCATTCCAACTGTTTTATAGTATCCATTTTCATCAAATATATTTATGCAAAAATAAGGTTTGAAATATTCTTTTTACTATGAAGGAAGATAAATTAAACTTAAATATGCATAGGCAAAATTTATTTTTAAAAAAGTAGATTTTTATTTGAAAGAATTAAAAAAGGGTTCTATATTTGCACCCGCATTCAAGGAATACTTGATGAGACACTACTGGAGAAATGGCAGAGTGGTCGAATGCGGCAGTCTTGAAAACTGTTGAGGGTCACACCTCCGGGGGTTCGAATCCCTCTTTCTCCGCTGAAAGCCTTGTAATCATTTGATTTACAAGGCTTTTGTTTTTTAGGTAACAATATCGCTGAAAATAAGTTCTATTTTAAAGGGTATGTATTGATGAAATTGCTCCTGTTAATTCTCTACTTCCAAAGTCATCAAATCCAAACCTACTTCTAACACCCATAGCTTCCTCAATAATTTTATAATACTTTGGTATGAATTCATTAATTAAGCTACTAAATGGTTGCTCTAAGTACCCTTCTCCAAATTCATTTCTATATGCATCAATTATATTAGCACCTTTATTCATAACAGATTTTAACTCATCTGAAATTTTAGGCTTTCGAGAATGCTTATTTTTATTACATTTTTGGGTCGGTAAATTTCTAAATTTTGTAACCTTAATAGAACGGACTCATGTAATGTATACTTTTCAAATAGAAAAATATATTCTGGTAACCCATTTGCTTTTTGGTTCTACTTTGTTTTTATTTCGTGATTCTCTTTGTTTTTTAGCTATTATGGCTTCTTATATAAACCAATAGTTGTTAAAAACTTATTAGAAAACATATCTTGCATTTCTGGTGATAATAACTTTTTTCTTTGCGCTATCCATTTTACTGCATTAGCACCATACATATGATTAAGTAATCCTGGAAATTTCCAATCGCTATTTTTTCCCCAATGAATGGTAAAAGGAATATTATTTTCTTTTAAGACTTCTATCATGCGTCTAGAGTACTCTTCTAAACTCATTATTTTTCTTGTTTTCTTCCAAAGAACACCATCAATTTCAATCATACAAGTAATCGGGAATTTAGTAAAACCAAGAGTTGCTTTAGTTTTTTTCACAAAACGCAAAGCAAATATCCCTGGTATTGGTCCTTCATCGCGTGTTAATTTACCGAGAAGCTTCATTACTTTTTCAGAATGCTTATGATGAATACCAAATGAACAAGCAAAAGCTGGGCCTTGATATGGTGCATCCCAGAAAATCTCTTTGAGCATTCCTGTAGTTTCTTCATTTACAGTAGGCAAAATTGTTTTACGTAATCGTTTAACCAACCAAGGAATACTCTTTGGGAATTTTTCGGCTAGCTTTACAAAGAGATAGATTAAATCTCTATATAGTGATTCTTTAATTACAGGAAATGGATCTGGATAATGGTCCTGATAAGGTTTCTTATACATCACTTCCACAACACAATTGGGTTCATTACTATATTGATTGATAAATATTTTGTAATGATATGGTCGCTTACCGTTACCTTGTGTAGTTGTTTCTCCGGGGATTATAAATTCCGAGTTTTTAAAATCCATTGTATTAGCGAGTTCAAAAGCCAAACGCTTATTTATTTTTTTCACATAACGCTTTAATAGAAATACGGGCTCTGCCTCTATCACGACGCCATGTATAAAACCGAAACCACCTAATCCAACCAAAGCGGCATAAAACAAATTATCATCTCTTATTATTCTTGCTTTTAAAGTATGTATAAAAGCATCATTTAAAGCTGGTTTAGATTTAGGTTCAAGATATACAATATCATCCTGATTGGGACCAATAATAAGGTTAAGACCGACAACATAGTCTTGTACAGCTCCAGCATCGAGACCTGAACCATGAACACCAGTCGAGATACAACCTGCTATCGTTTGCCCATTGCTTGCACCAGTTGTTTTTAAGGATTTCCCGTTTTCTGCTAAGGTTTCAGATATTTCTTTAATGGTATTTCCGCATTCAAATAAAAACAAATTCTCAGGTTCATATGCATTATCTTTATGACAATCATTAGCATCAATAGGCATTGAAATATTCATAAACCCATTATAATGCATTCTGTCTTTATGACTCGCTATATTATTCATGGACCAAGCAGAACCGTATGCGCGAAAACCTTCTCCAGCCTTTTGTGTTTCTTTTATTAATTTTTGAATTTCTATTGCTACATCATTGTATCGGTCGACTTTTTTAGGCATTAATCTTTCACCTTCTAATTTAGTTTGATACAACAATTTTAATGGAAAAGGACCATTATTATGTAAAGTATCCCATTCGTTTAATAGTTTAGATTTTGTGGTTGCCATAATAATTTTGTTTAAAGTTTTTCACACACATATTTGATTTTTACTTTTCTCTTCTTTCCAAAAGTTATAACACTAAGCAATGCACCACCAAATGTGTTGCGATACTCTATGATGTTTAGTTTGCCTGATTCACAAGCTTCTTTTTCTTTGATTAGGTAAGTAAAATCTTTTGATGTTAGTTTAATTTTGATAACCGTATCTAATTCAACAACAGCCATTCCACGATAATAATCTTTTCTGTCGGAAAAAGGATCAGGTTGTGGAGTTCCATTAACATTTCGCAATCTAACAGAATAACAAGATGTTAGCATACAAATGCTAATTACAAGTAAGAAAAACTTAATATGTTTCATAATAAATTTATTAAAGATTATTTTATTGGATTTGTTTGAGTTTACCTAATTACGGCTTACATGTAATATAGGGGTATCAACAACTAAACAGGCTTGATTAAAAAGCTTGTTCTTGATTGCTATTAAATATAGGGAGAGATTAAATATACAAAATATTGATAAGAAAAATGGCACAAAAAATCATATTAACCAGATATTTAACAATCCATTCCTCCACATTATGCTTTTCTCCTACGGCGCAGTATAAAAATTTGAAAAAAAATAAGATAAAGTTATATAATGCTAGTACATTATAATACAAATATGTTTCCATAGTTATTTTATGAATTAGTAATGCTATAATTCTATGCTATGTAAAATATCTGCTACCAAACGCTCGATTGTTTTTATCAAATATTAATAAGTGCAACAGAACCTTCGCAGTAAATTATATTTAATCTTCTTTCAGTTTTGAAATAATCTTGCCTACATTTTTCTGTTCAAAACGTTTCATTATTTTTAAAAAGAAACGTACAAGGCGAGTTTTCGGTGCTTTAATTCGTTCTGCTATTTTAAGTACAAGACCATCTATCTTTTGAATGGCGACTTTATTATCTGCATCACCAAGAGCCCATAATAAATTGGCAAAATTCCAGGATTGTCCTCTAGCTTTGCGCATGCTAAAATCGAGGATTTGTTCATCTTTATTATTCCCAAGAAAGTCAAGGAGAAACATTAGTGGTGACACACGGCTAAGCCGTTCTTGCAACTCATTGGTAATCTGAAACAATATATCATTAACCTTATTAAAATCTGCTTCAATGTCGGTGATTTCTTTTCCCATCATGGTCTCGGCAGTTGCTACACCGAGATCTAAATTGATATGTGCATTCATACCTAACAAAATGTGTTGCAATATAGTTAAGGTTTCGTCCTTTTGGTCAAAAGCATACTGCCATGACCTGCTGACTTCTTGATTATTTTGATAGCCCTTATAGGCATCCAAATATAGGTTTGCAAAGGCAACATCCAATATCTCTAGTCTCTCATTGTTTTGGAAATTCTTAAGTTCTATTTCTTTAGCGATTTCTGCAGTAGTCCGTCGGTAGATATAGGCGAATAAACCAGAGCAATCGTTCATTGCAATAGCGTCTTCAATTATGATATCCAAATTATCAAGAACTTCCTGAATACTATTAGCTTTTCCCATTTTTATAAAGATTACTCTAAGATTAGTTTCACATAGCCATCTCTCCCTATTCCAAATTCATTGACATCTGGCCAAATTGTTTTATAATTATACTTTTGTTTCATTTGAAATTTATTAACCTCAAGAAGGCGATCACCTTGTTTATAATTAAAAACGAAAGTTTTAGTAGATACTGTTCCATGCTTTTTTAATATCCAAGCCATGGTTTCAAAATGCGGATGGTGATGGCTTCTACCATTACTTGAAAACAAATAGTAATTGGCGCGAATTCTTTCAATCAGATATGGACTGTTATTGGACCAAGCACCATGATGAGCTACTTTAAGCACATCAACATGCAAAGGGAATTCACTATCCACCAGTACTTTTTTTAACTGATCTTCCACCTGACTAGGAATAGCATCACCAAGAAACAATAGTTTTTTACCAGCAAATTCAATTAGGAAGGTAATTGATGAGCCATTGGTTGGAGATCTGTCTTCTTTTTTCCAATCTACTGCGTTATCTTCAACCCAATCACCAGTGCTCGATACTAATTCCTCGCGATTCGTTGTAGCTTCTAGTAAATCGGCTTGACGCCTACCTTCCATCATTTTTTCAAAGGCATCATCAAAAAAATCGTCTTCATTTATCTTTCCATGAAAAACTGTTTTAAGATAATCATACCAATCATCCGCCAAATTATCCAATGCTTTTTGCGTTGGTCCTAACAAAGTCAATTTAATATCTGCATTCAAATTGATTTCTTTAGGTTTGTCAGCCTTGACTGCAGCACCTTTGAACGTTATATTCCATGCATACTTATTCTTTAGAATATGACTACCCAACGAAGTTCCTTGATTATGGCTTACCAGTTGTTCATCATGGTCAGGATCTATACTTATATTACCTTCATTTATTGAGATTTTTGGTGGAGTATCATTAAAAGTACCATCTTCCTTATCATCAAATTTGAGATGTCGATAACTGTTAAACCATACTTCATCAATACCAATTACTGAAGGGTTTTCTGCGTCACCATTTGCTTTAATGAATGCAATAGCTCCAGAAATATGATCGTTGTCAATATGGGTAACAATGAATTTAGAGAGGCGTCTTCCCGCGTTATGCAATTCTTTTAATCTGGGCTTGAGGTGTTTTTTATAAGTTGAAACAAAACCTGCATCAATAAGAATAAGTTCTGTGCCAAAATCGATGAGAATGGCATCGCCATTTCCTGCTGGGAATAATTCAATGGTTATCTTATTAGACATGATCTTCAATTTTGACCTTAAGTTAAGAATTATTCTATTTGGTTTTACGAAGCCTTATAGATATAGTAAAGCAATAGGATAATTCGCATTTTATCGTTATATTTATAGATACAAAATCTCCCAAAGATCTTTCATTAGTAGTCCTAAATAGCAAAAAAATAATAGGAATGGCTGATGCATTAATCAATTTATTACAAAGTAGGACTGTATTAATTAGAGCTGGTAAAGCTGTAGGCACAGGTACCTTAATCGCTCCTGGTGTAGTCCTCACTTGCGCACATGTTGTGAGAAAGTCTTGGGTTGAAAATGAAACAATACTAGTTTCTCTTCCTGATCTCGCCACTCCTGGACAATTTATTTGGGAAAATAGAGCCCAAGAGGTTTATATGTCAAATATTTATGAAGAATTTGCTCCTGATACTGCAAATGGGTCTGGTACAATAACATTAAAAACTGAATACCCTGATGTAGCTGTTATTCAAATCACTCAAAAAAGGCATGCCATGATAGAGTTATCTCTCGATAACGCGGTCACCGATGAGTTACAAAATGGACAGTTTTTGGCATTCGGATTTCAAAAAAGAGATGCTAATTTAGATCGTAATGTGCCTCAGACTGTAAGTCTTAGTTATGAAGGCGCTCAGTTGGACGGTAGCATTAAAAAACTCATGTTTACGCATGGACTTGTTCGTCCAGGAATGAGTGGTGCTGCAATTGTTGAAAGAAGCTCGGGAAAAATAATTGGTCTTGTGCATATGACCAGAAGTTCCAATGATAATTTAGGAGCTTATGTGATTCCAACAGAAGCTATTTGGATGGTCATTAAAAAATGGGAAGAAGAAGGTAAATCTAAGCTGTATTCACTATTAACAAGTAAACAACACAAACGCCGAATTGATAAGGAATATTTTAAGGAATATCCACGAAATCCAATGCTTAAAAAATATGGGATAAAGCTAGCCATTTTTCTCGTATTGTTGATTCTGTTTTTATGGTGGTATTCCTTTCATGTTGGACAACCCCAGAATTCAGGATTGTTTGCTATAATTCTTGCAGGCCTCAGCATTTTTGGAATATTTCTTGGTAATTGGCTTGGAACCGATGTACGCAATGAAATTCAAAGGATAAAAAGCACATCAGGAAAATGGTTTTTAAAATCTGGCGTGTTAATCGGTATTGCTTTCGGTATTTTTGTATTATGGCATTTTAATACCTCGATTTGGATCTACGGTAATTCGGAGCACAATGAGATACCAATCATGATGTATAGTGGCAACAATTTTGACGAAGGTGAACAAAAAAAAATTGATTCCACAGGAAAGATTCGGTTTTTCATTCCATTAGTTTTTAAAGGTGATTCTGTGAAGTTAGTTCCCAAAGGCAGAGAACCAAAATTCTTAAGTATAAAACCATATTCTAGAAAGGTATTGTATTATCCCAAAGATTTTTTATTGGAACCAGTTCTTTTAATCCGCTTTGATCCAAACTATTTGAATTTGATGCAAAATTACTATATTAAAATAAAAGTAGTAAAGGCCGATACTGTCGATGATGAACAAAAATTTGTATACCTTGATAGTACACTAACTGCCATAGGGTCTATAAGTTTAGGAGCAAGACAATTAGAAATCACCAAAGAAAGGAAAGATAAGTGGAAAGAACCTTTGCAAGGTGCCTCAATAAAAACGATTGATAGTTGGGTATCAAAATGGGAGAATCCAAAATTGATTGACGGGTTTGATCTCAACATGGGAGACAAGGTTAAGATAACTGTATTTAAAAAGTTTGATCATAGCATTGTAAACGAACAGAGATATTCAATTTCAGATGATAATACTGATAAAATTATAAAATTTAAATTTCAATAACTAAGGTAATATGAAAACAACACAATTTATGCTAATGAAAATGGTTTTGATTCTATGCTTATCATATCAAGTCTATGCTCAAAAGCCAGAAATTCAGGTTAATTTTGATATTGTAAAAAACACTAACATTTATGAGGCTTTTGAACCAACCATCGATGATGTTAAGACAAAGGCACGAGATATTCTTGTCAAGGGATTAAATGATTATATAGGATTCGTAAACTTCACAACTGATAATGTTTCAGATAAACTGGATATCACATTAAATAAGAAAAATGTAAATGAGTTTATTCTAGAATATTATCTTTTTTTTAAATTAACAAATGCAGACGGTGATGAATTTTTACATCAATTCAAATTCCTCGATACTGATGAAATAGAAGGTGTTTTGAGTGAATCAAAGGCCTTATTGCAAAAACTATCCTCAGACTGGAATGAATATCTTTTAAGTTCGTATAATAAAGAACTTGTCAATGTATTGTTTGATGAGATTGCCTTAAACCTACCTGACAATAATCATTATTATTCGGATGGTTCTGGAGATAAAGAAGCGATTATACCCTTTAAGAAAGAAATGCTTAAGATAGACCCAGAAAGAAGTGAATTTCTGATTATTATAATTGGTAAAAATTCAGTTGGAGCTGATACTAGAGAAAAACAAAAAGAAGTACAATTTCGTGGTCTGGTTGAAGAGCAAATGATGGGTGTGTCAAGTAGTCTAATTAATTGCATTCGCATAGGACTTAAGGCTTTACCTGCTGAAATGACACTTAATGAAGGACGCGTCTATATTACTAATTATAGAAGAAAACTCTATAGTGAAGCCTCAGAAGAGGATGATAGTGAATTTGAAATAACGACTAATCTGGAATAACATGAAAAGAGAATATGCATATGCGCTAGCTCTGATTATTTTAATGATTGCAACTAGCCTTGCACAAAGATCTACTGTGCAGCAAAACATCAAGATCAGTGCTGAAGTAAAAAAAGATATGAAAACGTTTCTTCCAAAAAAATTAGCATCTGATGTTATGGAAGATGTGCAAAGAAGTGATGAAGCCATCAGTAAAGAGATGATCAGACAAGTAAGTGCTAGGATTAAAGAGTATATTGCCAGTGGACAAATTACAGAAGGAACGGCCTTTATTCAGGCTAATATGATAAAATGCAGTGCTTTGAAAGATTCAAAATTATGCGAAGCAGGTTTGAACTTCCATTCTGGTTATTTGTACCAACAAGCGATTAAAATATACCCAGATAACATCGATGACTATCAAAAAAGAGCGATAAACCATTTTGAAAAAGTATTGGATGTCTACCCCCAGAATAGCGGGGCATTGAATAATTTGATTAAACTCAATACAGCAAGAAGTAATAATTTTGCCTCTGTTGGACGTGTCCTGGCTTACGTTGAACAATTGCCTTCAGAAGCTGACAATTACTTTATACATATGGGAAACCTATTTCGCAGTGACAAAAAATTTGATATAGCATGTGATTTTTATAGTAAAGCATATCAAAAAAATCCACGATCCAATCGTGCCTGTGATGGATTGGTAACTCTATATACTAAACACAATTTTTCGTGTACCATGGGTGGTAATATTCGAGAATTTGCACTGGACTGTAAAGAGATTGGGTTACCCAATTATTCTGAAGAATTACTTAAAAAAGAATTGGCTTTAGCGGTTATAAATAACAAGGAAGCAAAAGCCATGGAATCAATGCTATTATGGGCCAATATACTAGCTGAAAATAATTGGCTATTTCCTGAGGATGTGACTAAATTAATAAATCAATTATTTCCAAAAGACGCTACCTTGTCAACGTCTGATGAGCTCATTAAAGATGCACTGGAAGAGTTGGAATTTGTTGCACAAGCTGAAACAGCAGAGGCCATACATGAATTAAAATTTTGGGATGGTTTTGAACCCTATGTACTAACCTCTGACGATCAGGAAAGATTGTCACCAAATCAAATACTTTTAAAAATTTATTATGCTAAAGGAGAAAAGGCATATTTCAAAAATGATTATCATAAAGCCGAAGACTTTTGGCAAGCTGCATTGAATCGTGCTCAAAAATTTGATAATGGTTTCTTCACGCTTGTAGCAAGCGAGCTGGCTCAATTATATGATAGTCAACCAAAAATGGATCCAAGAAATAAAAAACTAAATGCCTTAGTTAAGAATCTTTTTGAAGGTAAAGGTGATGCGTATAGAGATAACGACCTTCCAATGATTCGTAAATACCATATGACTCTGGGTGCTATTTATTATGTCAAAAAAAAATGGAAAGGTGGTTATGCAACTAATGCAAGGTTTCAATTAAAACGTGCTGTTTCAGATCGGTTTGGACCAATTATTAATCCAAAGCTGCGAAAAATGTTGGGTGATGTCCATAGTAATTTAGGAGAAACCCAAGCTGCTATAGATGTCTACGGCCAATCTATTCTGGATTATTTGTCTTTGGATCGTATCAAAGAAGCCGAAGACTTGTATATGAAAATTAAAACGACAAAACCTTTGAATGATGTACAAATAAAAAAATACGAAGCTGTAGGCGGAATCATTGATTGGAGAAAAGAGCAAACGAGTCCAAATAATGCGGTACTGAAGGAAACGACACCGTTAAGTAGTTATTTGGATGAAACTTCCAAGGCCGAAATTAAGGCTAAAGAAAATTTACCTAAAGACTTTGTACAAGTACAATTCTTTAAAGGTCTGTCCGATCTTGGATCACAATTGGGAGATGATAGAAAACAGGAACAGCAGATTATTTATGCCAATGCTTTGAATAAAGTAAAAGATGGAAAAGATCTGTCCTCCGAACAGGATTATTACCGTGTTATTGAAGCAAATAATTCGCTTTCGCAAAGTTTGGAAGACTCAAAAAAACTAAGAACCATGCAGATGTATACTAAAGGAGATTTAACTTACTACACAGAAGCCTCAAAAGAAGAATACAAAGTTTATCTCATTCCATCATTGAACAAAGAGATCATTGTACCGAATCAACTATTCATATTGAATGACCAATTACAGAACGATTACAAAAAAACAAACACAACTGACCTAATCAAATACAACCTGAACAAAGGCAATTTTGAATTGAAGCAAATGGGTAATAATTAGATGTTAAATTTATAATCCAGTCATATCATCTAACATCTTTTTAGCATAATTAACTCCAAAATTAGTATCAATATTCAAGGACTCCTCTCGACCCAAGGTATAGGTCAAGCTATTTACACCCGCCTTTGTATAGCATACCACAAGGTCAGCTAACATATTATATGCCCCTTTTGTTTTTTTAGCTGAAGTTGTTAACTCGCTATAACTCCTTGAAGCAAACTTTGAACAATTCACCACATTATCCTGATTATTAATATAGCTTCTGCCTGAGATTACCTGACAGCCAGCAGAGAAATTTGTACTACCTATCCCCGACCAGTGAATATTAATAGAATTGTTCACGCGTATTCCAAGAGCTTTACCATGACTATCAGCGATATTAAGATCTTTTGGTGTTAGAGAATTATCGTTATCCCAATCACGTAAAACCAAAACACCATTGGCATCAAGAGGTTTGGCTGCTCGATATATCTTTCTTTCAACCGTTATCTTATGCCAGCCAAAACGATAAATATGTTGCCCTTCTACTAAGAATGGTTCATCTTTTCGTCCTGACATGCGAACACTAGGGTCCGTGGATCCCCAAAACTTAAAGACCTGTCCGTTTACCAATAAAATGAAAATGTCATCATTCTTTCTGTCATCAATTTTCGTACCTTGGACTACTTTATCCTGATTACGACGAATGCCTATAAGATGAATCTTGTCTCGGTTAAATGTCCAATCATCAATCTTTCGAGTAGAATAAGTCTTACCCAGTTTATTTACATGTTTTAAGATCGGTCCTGGATTAACTTTATAGAAAGCCTTTGCCTTATCCAGTAATTTAAACCAATCGTTATATTCTTTGGAAGGATTCGATACTGATGCTGGCCCCCAACTGCAAACTTTATGCTCTCGTTCCCATCGTTCCACGTGCTTCATGGTACCACTCCCTACAAAACCATCAGGAACCATGGTTTTATCTCCATTTTCATCAATGGTTCGTACATATTCCTGAAAAAGGCGAACTGCAGCTTGTGTCGCATAATCGAATACACCAATATTCATTCTATCGTCCAAGAATCCAGCCTTATTTAAAAAGCGCTGTAGTCGTTCCACATGTTTACCATCAACCTTTCTGAAAGAACGCCATTTAGTACGATCATCATCTCTAAAAGTGACTTTACCAACTAGCAATCCATCTTTATGATAAGGTTTTAAGAATTTCTTTCTGTCATTCGGGTATTTTGAAGCATCTGTGCTTCCTAGATATAAAAGTCCCATATGTTTGTTTTTGATTAATCTTCTTATTTTTCTCTATAATCTTTAATTTTCTCAAGGTACTTATCGGTAAAGTTGATCTTGATCTCTACCCAAAGCGGTAAATGATCGCTAGCTTGAAAGGTTCGCCATTTCTTATAATATGCTTTTAGAGAAGTATCTGTTTTTCTAAAAGCTTTTAAGCTCGCAATTCGAGATTTTATTTTCTTCTTTTCAGAATTAGAAGTTTCCATTTTAAGTTCTTCATTAGCATCTTCCAATTTTTCCGCAATCCGTTCTTTCATTATGGGCTTATACATTTCATAATCTTCATCCCTAAAGATGCTATTGAAAAATTGGATTACACGGTCCTTTCGCTTCGGTTCTAAGAACTGTAATTCGTCCTTCTTCGACATGAAAGAAATCTGATCGTAGAATTTAGTTTGATCACTATTACTCCCTACGTTATTGGATACAACTTCAAATCCATTTTCCTCTAAGGCATTAAAACCTGCACTTCCTTCTTTCTTAATATTAAAATCCCCAACTAATATGTAGTTAGTGCTGCTATTACTATTCTTCTTCAAATTCTTCTTTGCCTCTTCTGCAAGGTATTTAGCAACGGCCTCTATCTCTTGTACCCGACGCTTATATTTTTCAGAGCTTGGACTATTGGATCCAAAATAAATATGCACTGTTGAAAAGAAAAATTTGAACCAACCAGATTGAAAATCTACCCCAAAAGGCGTCCGAGAAAATTGCCGTTCTTCATCTGTTTCCTTACTGATCATCATTTTTGGAGGTAACACAATTTCTCCTGCTATACCAGTGAAGCTTACCTTATTCTTATTATATATAAAACCAAGTCGCTCTTCGTTACCTCCAAGACTACTATGCGTTACATCAGTGATTATGTAATCGTAGTCATTTCCTAAAATTCTCATAAGCCTTTTTAGTGGCCATAGATCATAACAAATCTCTTGAACTGCCATTACATCAAAGTGCGATATAATCTCAGCAATATAATAAAAGGACTCATTCAATCGAGGTCCGAAATTAAAACGGTCATCATCAAAGTTCCTTAAGTTCCATGTTCCAAGTATGAGTGAATCCAATGCTTTTTTTCTAGGAAACCTTTCATCTTTTAACTGTTTTCTAATGCGCTGTAAGCCTTCAATAGTACGTGTTCGTCGGCTTATGTCTTTGTCTTTTTTTAGTGGATAATAATATGGCATAATGTCTTTTTTATTTTGTTGATATGAGTTCTAAAAAGTGTTCGTAAATCATGACCATGGCCAAGGTGTCTAACTCGCAATACTTCAATAGTGCCTGCTTTATTTCCGTAACCTCATTTGCTGACATATCGGTGTATTGTAGTTTTCCATAAGCTGCTAGTACAGCACCTCCATCACTGATTGATTCCATTTCTGATAAGGGTTTTTCAATAGCCTCTTCGGACCAATTCTCAAATATTAGAGGCAGGTTTTCATACGGACTAATCACTTCTTCTCCAACAATATCAAGCCAAACATGGCTTTTGGAAAAATTCTTCGAGGACAAACCTAATTTACCAATGGGTAGTGAATAGTTGTGTTGTAGCCCTTTACTTGTAGCTAAAATGGCAGGAAGCACTGCTTTAATGGAATTTGATCCTTTTGTTATCGGGTTATAATAATAATCTTTGACAACCTCCAAAAGATCAACCATATCGCGAGAGCCTTTCCACTTATTTTCCGAACTACTCGTGCTATGCGTTATAGATTGAATAAAATCCATTAGTTCTTTTTTATCTCGCTCTTCTGAAGTTTCCAATTGCTTAAAAATGGCATTAAGAATCGTATTCTCATGATTGGAATATTTAAAAATACTGCCCATATTGCCATCCAATGCTTTTTTCAAAGCACGAACAAATTCAAAATTGGGAAAAACGCCAGCTTCAGCATTTAAATACTCATTCGCGTGTTCTACTTGACCGTTTTCGTGATAAATATGATGAGAAAACTGAAAGGCGATCTGCTCATATGGGTGTCGGTCTTTATGAAATGGTAAAGCTGACGTACTTGTCTCGAAATCGATAAAATGTAAAGGGAATACCCAAGAATCCATTTCCTTTTTAAGGCCTTCTTTATCAATATAAATCGATTTGTCATTCTTTACAGCCTTTTCTATTTGAAGCCATTGACGTTCAGTACTAGATAATTTGCCTTCCTCCTTTTTTAATTTTAGATCCTCTTTATCAATGTCCATCATAAAGAAGGTATTCTTTTCTGAAAATTCTATACCGCGTCGATAGTATAGATTACCAATCTCAAATATGCTTGGTTTTTCAAAGTCGTCATTCTTCCAATTGTGTTGTTTTTTAAAGCAGTATTCGAAACCCGAATCCAATCCGTCTTCTTTTTCCTCAATGGAGGTTCTAAATTCACAATGCTTACAGGCCAAATAGGATGTCGGCGCGTTTATATATTCATCTTGTTCATAGTTATATTTAAAACGCGTTAAAGCATCAAGAAAAGAAAGTCCCTCATGATATTTATGAACGTCGTTAATGATATCTTCAATAATATCACTAATATCAGCTCTTGATAAAATTGGTGTTCCCAGTTCTTCAATTGAACTAGCTAATTTCTTGATCCCAGTTCTATTCTCTGCAATTTTAGTAATTCGAAACATTTGGTTCAAACCATCAATTGAAGCAGTTTTCGAAGTATCTGCCATCATAATGAAAGATTTAATTTCAAACCCAGGAAAACATTGCTGCATCACATACTTCTGGAAAGCAATATCAAATAGATAGGCTTTCCATTCACTTCTTAAACCACCTCTAGATCCAACAAAAATGTGTTCATCATTCGAGTCAAAAGACTTTGCCTTTACCTCTATTAATTCGATAGTGTCTCCTTTTTTAACCAAAATATCTGTTCTTACAAAAAGGCTATCATGAAGTAAGGCGGCTTCATATATGGTTGCATTTTCCTTTCGAAGTAAATCGCGTGTATGATACCAGTGTCTTTCATATTCCCAATCATTTCCCTCAATTAACTCTCCTTCGGGGAAAGACATTCTAGCCAGTTCCTCTACTTGAAATCCACCCTCAGCTAAAGCCTCCATGAATTTATCATCTTTCTTATTATTGGCATAGGATTTCTTATTGGTGAAAAACAACTTGTTTGGACATTCCAACCCTAATTTGAATCTAGATTTTGTGAGTACGCGCATCTTTTTTTATTATAAAATGATTTGTTTCCATTAATTGATAGGTTACATGCCTCGTTTGGCAAAATCTTTTTCTATGGTCTCTATAACCCATTTGGTCATCTTCTTTGATAACTTATTAATAACAAACCCCTTTCCTAAACGCCATAACCATCCAGACATTTTCCCCTTTAATTCTGCCTTTAGGATAGCTTTAGTTCTACTTCTAATAGGACGCTCTAGTTTTCTAAAAGCTTGCTTATTAAATTTAGGAAAATCCTGAACCGTGTATCTGGACGGGTTGGAATCATCATTTGGATCCAGTTTACTCACGTCCGGAATAATTGGCATAAACGTCTTTTTGGTTCCATCTTCTTGTTTAATCTTTCTACCAAATTTCTCAACTGCTTCATCACTAACACCATGGAACAGATTATTTGGATTGGTTTCATCGTATTCCATGAACATAATGCCTCTTAAAAAATTACGAGCATTATCACGTCCTAAAAAGAAATCGTGCTTTCTAAACTCAATGTCTATGAAGCCTCCAAAACCACCTATACCACCTGTAGCCAAAGGCGGATGACTAACCTCATGAAGTGAGCCTAATTTCAGTTTTCTTGGAAAAGCCATGAGCTTGAACAACCCAGTTCCGTATGTATCGCTCTGTTTGTTTCTTGCTTGGTTTAAAATGGTCGGCACTAAACCGCCAATAATATCCATGATACTGGTTTTTTGATAATCTGGTTCTTTTACTCCCTTTTCAAGCTCAAAATTTGGAAAAGGATCTATTAGGACTGTTCCATATTTAGGTGCTTCGGGGTTATCTGGTCCGTGATTTGCAACTAGGCATCTCAGCACTTCATCAAAAGGTTCGTTATTGATTGTGCCACCATCTACGGCTGTAAATTGAAAGTTTTCTTTTCCATCTGAATCCAATTCTATATCCATTTGTGCATTAAATGCTTTACGTACCATTATACTATTGTGAATGTAATCAGTAGGAAACTCCGAATCAAAATAACGCGGTGCCAAGCCTACAGGAAAGGATCCTGTGGCCTTGGTGACTTTAATTAAAAAACCTTTATTTGATTTCGGCTTATCGCCTAATCCATCAGATGGTAATGGTCGAAACGGTAAGTATTGATTTTTATCAGTTGCATCATCATAATTTAGTTTGAAATGAGCCACAACATCATGATTGCTTATTCTATGACCTGGTGTGGAATCCAGAAATTTTGACTTTATTTTACTAAACTTAACCTTATAATCCATCGGGCGTAAACTGGTTACGGTAAGTAGTACTCTTAAATCATCAGAAATATAAGAAGGAAAATTATCTAAACTTGCGTTTGAAGGTAGTTCTTCAAACACCTTTTCGGCTATTCTATCAATTGGAATTGAATTCAATAAAGAGGGCGCCCCTTTTTCAGAGCTTAAATCCTCATTTGAGAGCATTTTTTCAAAAGTAGTTTTTCCTGTTTTTCTACCATCATAAAGGCTGTCGTCATCGTCAAGAAACACCCAGCTATCATAAAGAACATTTCCCGTTTTGACATTAGAAACTTCTCTCACGGGTTTAATTTTTCCTGCATATAATGCTAAGGTTGTAATCATGCTTACCATACCTCCAGCTGAAGCGCCTCCAATGGCATCAATAATCACACTGTGGTCAGGAATATTGCTATTTGTTTCGTTTTCATGCTTCTTTTTAGCAACTTCCCAAGCAGAAAGAGCTTCTAAAACGTAATCCATAAATCCAGCTGTGTAAGCACCTGCAGAAACGGCACCAGCCATAGTTATACCTAAATGAAATGTACCTGATTTTGAATTGTTACTCATGGGTTAATATTTAAAGTTATTTATAATTGAATTAGTCCTCATCTTTCTTTGAGAACAACGTATCTGATATTAAATCTAATTTTTCAACAAACTTGGCAAACGAAAAGCCCGCCAAAAAGGATACAGCACAATAGAACATCACACTTTTACTATAATTTACATCTGGGCTGTTGGAAATACTCATTAAGCCACCAATAATCATGAAGTAAGCAAAAACTCCTATAATAGCACTAATAATGGGCCTGAATACATACCACCAAGTCCAATTCATTTCAAAATTATTGCCTCCTAGGTTTTGATAAAACCCTCTAATACAATAGATAGTACCTCCAATGCCCCCAGAACATGCGATATACATCAGGACATTTAATAATTGTTTTTCAAATGGGTTGCAAGTATATACCCATATTGGCAGTGCCACCAACAAACAAATAGTAAATAGTAAATAGATTCCGATAATATTGACTGGTTTCATAGTATTGGTTTTTAGTTTATCATAATTTTATATAGAACCTGGTAAGTTACTTGTCAAGAAGCGTTTCGGATTTTGATTGGCCAATAAATCCCATTTCCAAACTCCAATCGAGTTTTGCATGTCTATCCAGTACTGCTTTTCAGTTTTATGATTACTAACTACATAAAAATCAGTACCAAACAACACTCGTTTTCTTATTTTGGGGTTGTCCAAAATTTCAGATAATAAATTCAAATACTTCAAATCATGAGACGTATAACTTATATCAGTATATAAATTGTCAAACTCCAGCATCATAGATGAAATGATAGAGAACCAATCGACGTAGTGCCACAAATTATATAGATCATAGAGTTTATCAATTCTATTTTTAAGATTGAGGCCTTCGTCTCTACTAATTATAAAGTTGGCTTCATCATAACGATCCTGTTTTAAAAATCTATCCCATTGCTCGGCACTGCCGTAATGTGCTAAATTGATTTTTAGCTTACTTAAATCACGAGTAATGTCTCCATTTGAATAGCCAAAAAGAACATATAGATCTTTATCATCATATTGCTCTAGAACCTTTATTAACAAAGGTTTGTGTAACAAGCATAAGTAATTTAAAGGGTGCGTAAAATATTTTTGAAAGTCTTTGTTCTTTAATTCGGTAAGTCGCAATGGTTTTATGATCTCCTCTTCATTTTCATCCTTATCATACACTTCTTTAAAAATAGGATGCAGATCATAATTATCGCTTAGGTTTTTCAATTTTCCTCGATAGTAAATTGGTCCAATTGAACAATGTGTCGTAATAGGAATATCGTTTTGCGCACAATAAAGCCATAACGCTAATAAATTTTTGTCAAAGACATAATACCCTAAGGCTGGGTAGATCTTTATGCCAGTACATTTACCTTCAATATACTCTTTCACCAGACAATCATCTAATTCCATAGCGGCAGGATTACCAGATTTAAATTTTAAAAAAGGGGATGTTGGGTCTTGCTCTTCAATACGCCGAGGATCAACAAAAATAAAAGGATAGGCAGTGTCGGGATTATTATCCTTCAGACGTAAAATTTCTGTCATCTGCTTCGGATAGGATGTCTTAACTGAATCGGCTCCCATATATTCCATATCCATAGGTAGAATTGCGAACTTACTATCTTTAGGATATTGCTGCTTGAGGTCGTTGAATATATTTGCCTGATACTTTTTACTTGAAAAACGTACAATATTAATATAACGCAATAGGAATTCTACACGTTCTTTTCCCATCGCCTTTTTTATTTGTGACCAAATATAATTCCACAAAGCACGACGTACATTTCTAAAAGCTAAAACAATGATGAGCAATAGACCAACAGAATTCCAAGGATTACCTAGATTGGGCATAATAGGTCCTAACCAGTTAGAGAAACATTTACATAGCCAGCCCAATAACAAAGTATCTTTTACTAATGGTCTGATAAGATCGATAAGGTAATATCCAAAAATGATCCATACAACTGTCAGAAATATATAGTGCAAAGCAGTAATACCAGGCGTTTTAGTCCAGAATTTAGCTCGTTTATAGCTCTTCCACTTTTTATTGCGACCTGTATAACTAAATTCTTGATTGTTTCGGTTTAAATAATTCTTAATCAATTTCAACATAGGCACTGTCTCTAACCACATATAAAATGGCCAAGGCAATATCTGTTTTGCTAAATACTTTGGGGTATGATCTTTAGTAAAAATATGTGTATGCGCATTGATAATAGGTTCCTGAGGTTTTGATTGATCGTTTGGCATATCATTAGTTTTATCAAATGGTTATATTTCTTTTTTAATCTTGCAGGGCTGTTGCATTCTTTACTTTTTCTTCTACTTCGGGCATCCATCCTTCTTGTTCAATCAGGTCATTTAATTCACTCCATTCCATAAAGGTGATTTGCTTAAAAATAATACGTGCCATACCAGCATACAAATTAACTTCATGACCAGAGAAATAAAGCCCAATAGCCAATTTTTTAAATTCTCTAGGTGTATTATCAGGATCCAAAAACTCTAAGGCATCATCCCAAATTTCAACAGCTCTTGGGCCTCTTTGTCTAGAGAGGCTTATACGCCGTAATCCACAAACTCGTATGGTTTCTTTGCCTCTTGTATCACCGTCACGCGCTTTGATAATTCCAGTCTTTAAAAATTCGAAATGTTCAAAGGGATCGAGCTCCTTTTCAAATGGGTTAATTAGTAATGGCTTCTCATTTTTGATATCAGTTTTCTTGGGATCCCGAGCCTTGTATTTTTCATGATTACGTGGTTTACGATTTGGAGCGACTGGAAATAAAGCACTTTTATATTTCTGATTGCAAATCGCACAGGCAAGGAGGTAGTTTTCCCAATCATAGGCCAACCACCAATAGCCATTTTCAGTAATAGCAGGTCTTTTTCTACCTTTTAACCTTCTGCTATTAGCCAACTCGGTACCTTCAGCAACCAATTTTTGGACTTCACTTTTTGGTCGGTAGTGTTCCACATCTCCATTAGCTGAAATCTGGATTTCACAATATCCACATTTTTGATACTGAGCCTTCATAAAATTAGGCTTCAAATTCTGCCAGAATTTATCCTTAAATTTTGGCCAATCATTACTTCCTGGCACACCTAAAGAAGTTAACTGTTCTTTACTTTTTTGCTTAAACCCGTTGGGTCGTCTTGGACGCTTGAATTGCAGCATACTATTTCTTTATTCTATTTCTGATACGCTGAGCTAATTTCTTCCGAAGTTCAGGGTCATTGTTAAGATCTGCTTTAGAAAACTCTTCCTTTTCTTCTGATTTGACGTCTCGTATCAAATCAAAATAGGTGTCTAACTTACTAATCCCTGAAGAAGATTTCAAGACGGTCTGTTCTATTTGAGCTTCCATTTTTTTAACCTTTTCTTGATCAGGATTTTCTTTAAAGAGCTCTTTGCTATGATCTTCAATGAGTTTGCTTGTTTTCTCATCAGTGGTATGATCCATATAGAACCAATCACCGATTAACAGATTTTCGATGGACATACCCATAGGAATGTCTTTTTGTTCCAGCTGTATACGACGGTCTTCAGGATGCAAATTCATCACCCAGACTTCACCTTTACGAGAGGCTCGTAAACAAAGTGGGTCGTGAGTACTAATCATAAGAGTACAGCGCGGAAAGACTAAACGGAGCAATGAGATTACCTTAATCTTCCATGTAGGATGTAGGTGATTACCTATCTCATCAACAATGATAAGTCCCTCGGCATTAAAGGCACTATCCCAATACAGATTGAGCGACCGCATAATATACAAAGCATAGCCAATCACTGAACGATACCCATCACACATGCTTTTTATGGATTCAGGTCCGTTACCTACATTAACGGTAACATTACCTGACCGACGATTAATCATACGATCTTCTGAAATTAGATCTTCAGGAATCATCAACATATCGATGATAGTTTTGGCTGCTTCATTAAATTGATGTGACGAAACTGCATCAAGGTCAGTAAGCCATGGCTCCACATCAGGAAATACGATATCATGTCTGAATAAGGCTAGAATACGAGACGGATCATCATCAAAAGTGACTTCTTCGCCATCTTCAGGCATACGCCTAACCGAACCAATACCAACAGTTGGTTTGACCAAATGTTCTCGATTTGAGGAAATATCTGTAGGTGTTATCTCTACCCAAACAGGCTCTTCTTCATTTAAAAACTTAACAACGATGGTAGCACGTTTGGATTTAGATCCATATCTAATAAGATCGTTATAATCTCCTAGATTGAGATCTTGAAGCCGATTGTTTCCCATCATAACTAAAGAAATGGCTTGCAAAATGGTACTTTTACCAACCCCATTCTCACCAATAAGCAAAATACTTTGCTCACCATCTCCTTCAGATACTTGAGGTATATCTAGTTTGAGGTGTTCAATACATTTATAGTTAGTAATCTCTACCCATTCCAAGAATTTCGAAAATTCATAATCTTGAGGTTGAGCAGATTCTTCTTCTTCAGCTGGTAAGGATTCTTCAGGTTCAAAAGTCAGCATTGTGTCTGAAGATTTAGCAATCTGAAGCCAATTAGGAATTATTTTTGAGATAACAGATTTCAAATCTTGATTTAAATCAGGATAATCATTATCTATAAGTTTTTCATTTGATAGGTACCATTCTGCAATTAACTGCCTATTTAGCCCCAGATGAGTATGATCATCCTGAAGATGGAACATCACCTCACCTATTTTTTGGGAATCATCTTTATCAAAGGTGATACTGGTAAGCAAGTTAGATAAATACTGAATACGATCATGGCGTTCTTCAACCAATCGAGGTCTGTTTAGCTGAAGTAATTCAATAGTATACTCTGCCTTTTCAGATCGTGGAATAATGTTCCCTTCTCGATTATAACCAAACTGGACTTCTTCATGAGCTCTTACATCGCATGGATCTATCAATAATGGTAACTCTTCACTAATATATTTTTGTAGACGATCATAATCTAAATAGATTTTAGCATTAGGAGGTTTTATTCGCGAACCTATTACAGGGAAATAATTCGATTTATAACGCTGACATTCATAGCAACTTAAATATAAGTTGAACCAAGAATAACTCAAATAATAATAGCCTTCTTCAGATTGTCCTTTTCGGTCGGAAACACCGTCTGATGGTCTAAAATGATCAATGGTAGCATCTTCTATGACAGATTCGCAATAGGCGCATTTATTTTGAAAGAGATCGACCAAATCATTAAACACCTCTCGAATATAACCATCATCACGTTTAAAGCGTGCTTGCTTAAATTTCGATTGGTTTTCCAAACGAAATAAAATCTCTTCCTCAAATGGATTACCCTCTTCTTTAAACAAATAAGGCATTGATACCCGTTTTCTGTCGATATAAATCATGACCTATAATATTTAGTTTGGTTTATTAATAGGCATTTCATGCAAATCAATATGGTTACCAGCCAACATTACCCACAAGGTTTCATTCGCAGTAATTAGCCTAACCAACTTATCGGCTAGAGTTAAACCTTTTTGTATGGACTCTGAATTGCCCAGAAATAATATGATGCTTTTATTACTTTCAATCAATTCGGTATACTTAGCAAGAGCTAGTTCGTTATTATCTAATGGGATTTTTGTTGTTTTTAATAGTGACATAATAGCTTAGTTTTTAACATGTATTATAACTACTCTAAAGAAAACACGTAGCATATTTCTTAGAAGAAAAGGCCTGCGCATTTATTAGTGCTACTATTAAAAAAGGTGCTTAAAGGGAATTAAACTGTTTAAAGATATAATTTTTTTAAAAATTTTATAGTGTTTTTGTAAATATTTTCTAACAACTCTTTATAATTAATTCTGCTATTTCTCTTTAAATTGTAATTATGCATCAGTGAATATTCTGATTTAAGTATATATATTTTTTTTGCAAATCAAACAAAATAAAAAAATGGCGAACATTTTGGCTGAGGAATTTAAAAATTCAGCTTAACCTAAAAACACATGAAAATTTAAGAATTGGATAATCAAAGTGAACCTCCACTGGCTACCTAAAATTCTAAATGCAAAAGTCCTCAACATAAAAAATGGAAGGCTTCACATATAGAGATACAGAAAAATACCGAACCTAGTAATCTTGCATTAAGGCATTAGGATATTCTTACCCCATCACACTACTAAGCTTAAACATTGGTAGGTACATCGCAATTAATATCACACCAACTAAAACTCCAACAATTAAAATTATAAAAGGCTCCATAATGGTAGATAACATTTTAGATTGCTGTTGTACTTGTGTGTTATATTGCATATTTAATCTATCAAAAATAAATTCGGTTTGATTTGTCTCTTCTGCAACTTTAACAAGCGCTATCATTTTATCATCAAATAGGATATGTTGGCTTAAACTTTTACTAAGCGATTCGCCTTTTAAAATGTGTTGTTCAACAATTTCTAAAGCATGCTGAAGTGGATAAAAATTAATCATTTGCTTAACTAATTGAATACTATTTACAACTGGAACTTTTGAAGCCGTAAGTAAAGAAACAGCTTGTGTAAATTGAGATAAATATACCGTTTTAACAAAATTACCTATAAACGGAAGCTTTAGTATTAATTTATCTTTTAACTGTTTGAAACGTTTCTTTTTATTTAAAAATGATTGTGAGGCAATAATAGCTATTATTATAAAAAGCAAGATTAACCCATAACTTTTCATAAACTCAGACACTCTAATTATAAGTTTAGTTATAGTAGGCAATTCTACACCTTGCTGTTTAAAAATATCTTGAAACATGGGCACAACATAGTTTAGCATAAATGCCACAACCAAAACTGCTGTGCTTAATATAATAACAGGGTAAGTTAATGCACTAATCAAGTTTCTTCGCTGTTCATTTTTTCTTGCAAAGAACCCCCCTAATTGTTCGCTAACTCTAGCTAATGTTCCTGTTTCCTCTCCTATCTTTATGGAGTAATATTCATAACTCGTAAATTGATTATTTTTACTTAAAGCATCTGAAAGACTTTGTCCAGATACCACATCTAAACCTATCTTATTTAAAACATCTTTATTTTGTTTTTTCTTCTGAGAATTTTCAATAAGCTCTAAACCTTCTTTTAACGACACTCCAGCTTTTAACAGAACACCCAACTCGGTATAAAAATCTTCTTTTATTTTATTTGAAAAGGTATTTTTAAAAAATGTGATTTCCTTCTTTAAAAAAGAAAGATCATTGTTAGTTTCTTTTTTTGTTGGTGCTTGTTTTGCTATGTTATCTAACTGAAAAGCCATTAATTCATAAATTGGTTAGCATCGTTTTGTTTAAAAACAAACACTGGTTGGTTTTGAAATGTTTTTGAGGTTTCAAATTTTATAGCATCTACTCTACCATTGGTTGTTTTGTCTCCATCAAAAAAGAGTAATTTATTATGTGTTGGTATATTAAATGTATCTAACTCTTTAACGATATAGTCTGTTGCAAATTTATAAGTAGTAGTGTTTACATCAGAAGTAAAAATTAGTTCATCATTAATCATATTATATTCAATTTCAGAATATCTATTAAAGTCTAACCATAATGATTGTTCGAGTATATTAAGCTCTGTGTTTTTATTAAAATTATTTTGGATACCAGACATATGTTTTTGAACTAAGGTTAATACAGAAAAAGCCATACCAACTACAATACTGGTCAAAATAATAACAACAATCATTTCGCTAAGTGTAAAAGCCTGTATTTTGTGTTTAGTTAGCAATAGTTTCTTTTAAAATATTTTGATTTGTACTAGAGTTCTCGGCTTTAAATAATATTATATTTTGAGTACTATTTTTATCAGTAACAATAGATATTTCCCACTGCTTATAATCATCATAATAAGGTAAACTCAATTTATCATTAAGGTATAAGTAATTAAGTTCATTTAAATGTGCTTCCACTCCTCTTGTATTGTTTTTAACGGTGTTTGAAAACAAATTGTTTAATATCATACTCGCTATCATAAAAACAACAACAATTAAAACTGTAGCTACCAGTGTTTCCATTAAAGTTGATGCTCTAATTTTTTTTAATACAACCATTTTGCAATATCTTTTTTAGAGTTTTCAAAAGGGAGTCCGACGTACTCTTCTGCTAGATTATTAACGATTATCATTCCATTATAAATGTGATTTTGATATACTGACCCAGATTGATTTGCCACAAAACCAGAAGTAAAAACACTGCCAGAAACGTTTCCTAATAGTTCCAAGTTTCTATTACAATACACTTCTCCAATTATAGTTGCCTTTTCATCAATTAGTATTTGAGCCTTATAATTTTTTGTGGTTCCTAAATAAATAACACTTCCTTTTATTTTTGAACCTTTCTTTATTTTTATAAGAGGAGTTTCTTTATGATTAGTAGCGTCATTCGAATTAGGTTGTATTTTTTCTTCTAAAACTAAAACGGTTGGATAGTTTAATTTGCAATTATTACCAATAGTAATTTCTTTATTAGCAAAGGCTTGAAATACACCTTCAACATTATTTTTAATCTGAATTATTGGAGCTATTAAAACCACATCTTTTAAATTAGAAGCTGCATCAACTATAATTCTGGCTTCAGATTGCACTAAAATATGTCCTGTTAATGATACTTCTGAAAGAACAATTGTTTCTCTACTATATATAACTTGTAATGGTTTGTAAAATGAATTTAGATATGTTCTTTTAATACTTAAATCTAAAAACTGATTTGCATCTATATTTCTATATCTTTTATTAATAGTTGCAATTTGATTTAATGTTTCTTTCTGAAGTTTCGGCAAAGATTGACTTGTTTTAGCATTACCATAGATAAGTCGATTTCCATAATATGAATGCCCAGAAATATTGCCCGTCCTAACACCTTGTTTTGGCAAATAGACACCGCCTTGAATTCTTGTATTTCCAACAACTACTAAAGGTCTATTTTGTTCTTCTAAATAAAGTGCCGTTCGATTAACATTGGGTTGAGATGCTCCAGTTAAGGCTATTTTTTTAAAGGTTTTATTTTTTATATTAGAAACAGCTATCACTTTTTCAAAAACGCCCCAAAAGCCTCGATGTACTTTTAATGTTTTATAATCTACATCTTGTAAATTAACTAGAGTGGTATCATTTAATTTAAGCTTGTTCTTTAAAGCATAGTTAATACCTTTATCTGCATTATTAATGGTTTCTATAACAAAATCGGTTTGGGCTTTAAAGGTTTTATGAGTATGTATTAAAATAATAAAAGTTGATAACAACAAAGCAATAACTACTACAATAAAAGTGGTAAGTTGTAAAGCTCCAGCTTTCACTCGATAATCGAGATTTAGATATTTCAAAGTTTGTTTCGCTTTTTTTAATACCTTCTTATTATCAATGGCTAGATAGCTTACTGCAAAGTGATTTATTTTTTTAATAAATCTCATGTTTTTGGAATGGTTTTTCTGTTGCCTTTATAACTTAATATAACATGCTTATTATTCCCTTTAACTAGTTTTACTTCATTAATGGTTTGCCCTAATTTTATTAAATGTTGCTGATTATCAATAGAAATGATAAACACTTTTGCTTTACTATTTTGATTAGAAATAATACCATGATATATTATTGGCTTCCAAATTATAGGGCTTTTAGGTTTTATCTTTTTAGGTACAGACTTCTTTTTAACCAATAACGTTCCTAAAAAAGGATCTCTGTTCACAGTTTTAATAGAAAACGTATCTATTTCTGTTCTAATTTTTGGGTTAAAATTTACATCAATATTTTGCTGAGCAATGTCTGGCAATGTTGGATTTGCAACTGATAGAATTTTGTAGCCTACAACACCCCAAATACCTAACACTAATGTTAATAATATATATGTTTTCGTTTTATTCTTCAATCTTCGCTTTTAATAATTTTTCTACTAGTACAATTAGTTTTTCATTTTTAACTTCTAGAGATTCAATACGTTTTTCTTGCTCAATAGTATAAAGTGTTAACTCTTCTATTTTTTGAAGTAATTTTGAGTCCATTTCTCCTAAATAGATACCCTCTTTTTTTACTTCTTCTTCGCTCGGGATATCTTTTAAATGTCCTTTTTCTTTAATATGTTGTTCTACTTCTTTTAAGGTTGGCAGCTTATAAGAATCTTTAAAAACGAAATCACTCCAACCTATTAAATCTACTTTGACTTCTTTGGTATGAATGTTTCCGTTTACTGCGAGTTTGGCGTCAGGAGTTGTGGTACCGATGCCGACATTACCATTATTAACAAATGTCATTAGTTTACCTGCCCCAACTGTACTTCCGTGTGAGAGGTATAACTTGTTGTCATGCCCATGACTTAAGTGAAAAATAGAATTTCCATTGTTGGGGACAAAAGTAACAGCCGATTCATCATTAGAATTTAGCCAAAGTCTTTTATTGTTAGTATTAAGAATGTCAACTTTACCCGAGCTTTGTATTAGTACAGGTTGTAATCCATCTACTGTGTCTGCATCTAATCCAGACCCTGTTCCATCCGTATTTGCTGTCCAAATCTCATTCCAAGCAGACCATCCTTGGCAACAATCTCTTAAAAATCTAGTATAAAGCTTTCCATTTGTCCATCCAGTCCATATTTCAGCAGACCCTGCTTGTCCATTACCAAAGCCGATTGCAGCACCATGAGAGCCAGATGGTTGCCCTACAGAATTTCCGTAATTCCACCAACTATAAACCCCATTAGTTATTCCAGGAGGAAGTTCTCTATGAGATGGATCTCCAGATGCAGCAGGGTTTCCTAAGTTATCTACTCCATGAATATAAGTTCCGTCATACAATCCATTTCTATAACGTGCCGCATTTTGTGTACTTACTTGTGCGTTTATTGCAAAAACGCTTACAAATAAAAGAATTGATAATATTACTTTTTTCATGTTATTAAGATTTTAAATTAGATTCTAATTTTGAGTTTTATTTGTTTTGTTGCTAAGTAATTGTTCGATTTCATCTAATCTATTAGATAATGATTGTAACTCTGAGTTTTCTTTTTCAAGTTTTTCTATCTTTCTAAATTGAGTTTCAATCTCTTTTTGTTGTTTAATAGTATAAAGCATTAACTCTTCTATTTTTTGTAGCAATTTAGAATCCATTTCTCCTAAATAAATGCCCTCTTTTTTTACTTCTTCAGCACTTGGTATATCTTTTAAATGCCCTTTTTCTTTAATATGTTGCTCTACTTCTTTTAAGGTTGGTAGTTTATAAGAATCTTCAAAAACAAAATCGCTCCAACCTATTAAATCTACTTTGACTTCTTTGGTATGAATGTTTCCGTTTACTGCGAGTTTAGCGTCAGGAGTTGTCGTACCGATACCTACATTGCCAATTCCAGTTACAGTAACCTTATCAATTCCTGATGATCTCAACCTAAGCAAATACCCATTTGTAGTTGCCGTGTTATTAACGGTCAATCCATAATTTGTCATAGACGTTGAACTATTTTCAATTGTTAAACCATTTCGGTTCCCATCATTAAAAACATGTAATTTACTTGAGGGATTTGTAGTACCAATCCCAACATTACCAGAATTAACAAATGTCATTAGCTTACCTGCTCCAACAGTACTTCCTTGTGAGATGTGTAACCTATTATCATGCCCATGGCTCAAATGAAAAACAGAATTACCATTATTAGGTCTAAAAGTAATAGCTGACTCATTATTATAATTAATCCAAATTCCTTTATTATCAACTGTGCGAACATCTAATTGACTAGCTGGAGCAGTTGTTCCTATTCCAAAATATCCGTTACTTTTTAAAAACAAATGATTTGCATCAAAACCACCAGATCCCGAAAAAATTAATCCTCCTAAGGAAGAATGTTTGATTGCAGCATTGGTATGTCCAGCTCTATGAAACGACAACACAACATCTCCAGCGTCACTATTTTGAAGTTCTAAAGTATGAGCGCCGGTTTGCCAATGAGAACTAGTAACAGAGCCTATATCTGCCGTAATCGTAGTTGTACCGTTTACATGTAACTTTTCCTCTGGAGCTGTTGTCCCAATACCCACATTACCGTTTTGAGGGTTAATAATAAATCGAGTAAAATTATCAACGCCACTATACCTTGTGCCTATCCTAAAAAGATTATCAGGAGCGACACCTCCCCAATCCGCATTAAACCCAATATAGGCTCCCGTTTGTCCGCCATCTTGTTTTAATTCAATTCTTGGATTATCAGCTTCGTTGTTATTATCGGTATCAGCTTCTATTTTTAGCGTAGCATCTCCAGATGTTCCAGAAGATACCGTTTCTACAACGGTTTGAGCGTTTAATTGTAAACTTACAACTAAACTGAGGGTAAAAATGATTGTTATTCTTTTCATGATTTATTAATTTTTATTGAATGATAAAATTTCGGGTTGTATAATTTGTTTCGTGTATAGCATTTTTAGCTTTTACACGCCACTGGTAGTTTTCTTTTTCTAAACTGCTTACAGAAAAGGTGGTTTCTGTAAGTGTTTTATCTTCTACGGTTTTAGTTGGGTTTTCAAAATTAGGCGTGGCTATTTGTAATACATATTCTGTTGCATCATCTATAGTTTCCCAAGAAAAATTAAGCGTTTCAGAATCGCTAAACGTTGTATTGTCAGCTGGTGCCGATAATTCAACCGGTGTATTACTTATATCTGGAACTACTGCAGTATCCAAATCAAAGCTTATAACTGTATATGCTGTTTGATAACCAGAATTTCCTGCTCTAACGCGCCATTGGTAGCTTCCAGAGTCTAAGGTTTTGGTAAAACTTGTTTTAGCTAGAGTAGAATCAACTAGTATTTGAGTTGCATTTACAAAGTTAGGCGTTGCTATTTGAATTTGGTAAGTTTCCGCTTCTTCCAAAGCTTCCCATGTAAATGTTATTTCGTTGGTTTTTAAAATAGCATCATTAGTAGGCGCTAAAATGGAAACGGTTTTGTTAGAGATATCTACAACTTCTATAATATCATCACAGGCTATAAGGCTTAAAAGCAAACAAAAAATTAATGTTTTTATCTTCATCATCTTAAAATTTAAAATAATTTATCTTCTTTTTTGCTCGACTTGAAGACCGATACGTTTTATTTGGGCAACTATTATAATCGGTTACAAAATCAACAATATTTAACTGGTGTTTTTTGTTTTCTTGCCAACAGCAATTAGCGGTGTTATATGCAAAAACAACACCTTCGCTAAAATGAATAATTTGTTTTTCTGCGTTAGATTTGTCTATTTGTAATGCATAGGTTTTAGATTTTGTTTCAACTAAAAAAATAGACTCAGCTTCTTGAATTGATTCTAAAACCTCTGAACTAAAAGCTACAGATATATTCGTTACTATATTTGCCGACGTTTTATTAGTTAAATAATCTTTTATACTTTGGTTACTCTTTTCGTTTAGCGCTTTAATAAGATTAACCTTATCGGCTATTTTAAGTTGAATGTACTTAGGCTTAACTTTTAAAGAATCTACATAACCAACATTAGGGTTAGCCGATTGTAATACTTTTGCTTTTAAGAATGTTTTATACGTTTGTTTAGTAAACGGAGTTACCAGTGCAGATACCTTTATTGGGTTTTTATAAGTTGGTACTGCTGCACTATTAAAGCCAGATTGTAATATAAAATCTTTGTCTGTGCCTATGGTTCCTAAGGCTACTTTATGCTTGGTTGCATTTTGAGCTTCTCCATAAATTGAACCTGTTTTACAGCTACAAAAGAGTAGTATTATAAAGGAAAATAGGTAAATATTTTTATTCATTTTTGTTCTTATTTAGAATAGAATAAAAATATTGGTTTTTAAAATAGTAGCGATAAGCTAAAACCTTACTTTTAGTAAGGTTTTCCCGTTTTTTTTAATAAAAACTTGTGAGAGGCTGTTTTTTTAGATAAAAATGTGCTTTATAATGCTTTTTTCTTTGTTAAGGCTTACAAAAAGGTTGGTAAGATGAGTTGTAAACCTATTTTAGGATTAACGTAAAATAGGTAAGTTTTTTTAGGACGAGACACATATGCTACCGCTAGCTTTTAGCTAGTGGGCAAAAACTAAAACTCTTTTACAAAAAAACTTTGCAAATTAATGCAAAAACTTTTATAGTCTGTTTTGCTTACTCATCACCGCCACTAAGCACAGCTTAGCGGTAGCACATACTAGGGAACAGCAGGGCACTCGTCACAGACGAGCGCTAGCTGGGGTAACTATTTCTGCTTTAGCCATAGGTTTAGAAGTACCTTTAAAAGATATTTTTGATATTGAGTTATAAATTTATCTAACTATATTATAGAATAACCACCACCAAAAACCTTATTTAAAAAGTAATCACAAACAAAAAAAGCCTTTACAATAATTATACTGTAAAAGCCTAATTTTTTCTTACTTACTCATTACCGCTACCATCTATCACCCATGGGTAACCAAAGATACTTTCTTTGAATCTTCCTAATAAAGATTTAGCTCTTTTTGGAGGGGATGGAATTTTATCTTTTATAAAAGTTGGTAACTCACATTTTTTATAATATGTCAAATAAGTCTCATTAGGAGAAAGAGGTTTGAATAAAGAAAAATTGTAATTGAGATTGTTAAAAAGCCTCTTATTATCAATATCTCTACTTTTATATAAATCCAGAACTAATTTATGATAAGCATTATAGTTTATCTCCTTTTCAAAAAAATTAATTGAGCATGAATAATATAAATTAAACATATTAATAATTAAATCTGTAACTTCTTGTTTATCATTAATCTCAAAATAACCTGAATAGGCAAAGGCATCATCTGTATGTTCATAAACTAATTTTAGCTTTCCTAAACTTTTAATTTTATTTAATACGTCTTCATGTGATTGCTTAATATCTTTATCCCCACTATATGAAATATCAAATCTTCCAAAAGAGATATATAATTTTTCTGTTTTTTTTGTAAGCAATGATTTGATTACCTCTCTTAGATTATAATCATAATACATTTCATAAAAAATTATCTTATATAAAGAATCACTTATTCTATATCTAGGAGAAACTTTCATTAAAATTTAATTACATGTTTAGCTGATTGTTCAACTTTAAATTTCCATTGTCTATTACTTAAACCATTTCTAAGTCCATTATGAGTATGCAAAGTATATCTACTACCTGTTGGAAAGCTTTTAAGGTGAAAATCTAATCTGAAATGCCATGTAGCATTTTTAAATTGAGATGCATTCTGAACTGCAAATAATGTAAACCCTTTCGTACTAGGATTAGCATATAAAGCTTGAAAACGTCCTCCAAAAGCAGATATACCATATCCTTTAAAAAAGCTAGGAATTCTCATTGCGGACAAAACATAACCGCCACCATAAGTCAAAGCACTGAAAGCAGCATCAGGAGCATTGTAACCTGCAGCATAAGACCAATCATATAGGGTCATACTAGACAGACCATCGTAAACTCTATCAGCTGCAAAAAGAGCTAAATCATTTTCTCCAGAATTAACAAAATCAACCATAAAGGCTTTTCCAGAGGCTGCTGTATTCATTAATCCACCTGCTGTTCTAGCTATTGGGCTTTCCATAAAAGAAACAAAATCTTTCCCTCTCTGTGTCAGTCCACTTTCAAACCCGCCAGTTATATCATAATACCATCTTGCAAGAACATCTCTTTGGTCTATTTTACCAGAACCTCCAAAAAGAGTTCCTATTGAACTTAAATAATCATGTGAAGCTGAATTAGTTCCAACCCAAGTCAATCCATCAATACTAGCACTAGTATTATGCCATTCTAACTCTCCTGACTCTTTATTTACATACCAATCAAACCCTCCGTCAGGGTCAACTCTTGATATTGGATTATTCCCCATACCCAAATACGGAGAACTATATTGTCCCGCAGGGTCAGTAGTCAGCCATCTCCCAATTCTACTATCCCATAATCTTAATTCAAAAGCTTCTTTCCCTGTTTCAATATCTTTTTCCTGCCCTTGATATTTATAACGGTAAGCGTTAGGGTTATTATCACGATTAGGCATCGGCATCCCAAAAGGATAGTAATCTGTTGCACTGACTATAGCTAATGCTGTACCAGTACTAGTTCTACCAGTTACTGCACGTACATTACCTAAATGGTCGGTTAACTGGTAATAACTAGAGTTATCACTGTTATATACACCTAATCTGTTTGCACCGTAAATAGTGTATTCTTTGGCTACTCCATCTCTATAAATGGCTAATGTTATTCCTGCGGCATCACGTATATAATGCTCAGTATAATCTAATGTTACGCTTCCTAAGATATAAGCCTCCTTTTTTACACGGTGTCCTTTATCGTTGTAAAAGAACTTGACACGTGGTTGAGTACCTTCTTTAATTTCGGTTACCAATCCACTTGCGTTGTAAATATACTCAATATTTTCTTCATTGTTTTTAACCAGTTGACCAATACTATTATACTCGTAATTATTTCCATCTTGATCTCCTATATCATCAGCTCCAGCTACATCTCCAGCGGCATCATCTACTCGTAATAGTTGGTTTGGTTTTTCTGGGTTATAGGCATAACCTAGTTGATCCATTTGGTTAACACCATTATCAGTGTTTTTGTTACGGTTAAGGGTTCTTATATTCCCATTGGCATCATAAGTAATATCAAATACATTATAATCTCCCGCTTGTACTGTACTTAATGTGCCTGTTTCTATTTTTGCTGTTACCTCTTGCCCTGTACTTGGTTTTGCATAAAATCCTGGTAACCAAGTAATACTATTGGTAGCTGAAAAGTTTTTAATTACCCCATTGTATTCAGCTTCATCAAAGATATTTATACTAGTAGTGCTATTTGTATATGCATATTGCCCGTTTACAGCATCTTTAAGCCAATTGTTTTTGTTGTAATAATAGCTATAGGTTTGGTCTGTATTATCTAGCTCTTTATTTTTCCAACGTACGCCTTTTATATTGCCGTTGTACTGGTTTTCGCCATAGTTTGGTGTGCTTATGTTACTAACAGAACGCTTGTAATCATCATCATGATAATCAATTTGCATACTAAACAAATCGTTAGCATCATTTCCAGGATTTATAGCTTTTAATTGCCCATTTAGGTTATATACATAATCTATATTTTGTAAAGGCGTTCCTGTATTATTTTGAGGTGCTAACTCTATCTGTTTTAATGATCCTGTTTCATAATAGGTGTAATTGGCATGAGTTGTATACGTACTGCCATTGGTTGATGTTTCTACCTTTATTAAACTATTATCTACCGTATCATAGGTATACTTATGTATAAAACGCTCATTGGTGTTATGCTTCTGAAAATCAACTTCAGTAACAGCTCCTGTAATTTGGTCATATTTATAATCTATAGTTTTGGTGCCTAATCCTAGTATGTTTTGTACAATCCATTTAACTCTCCCATATACATCGTAACTATAATAGGTTGTTGTATTTACATTTGAGGTTTTTGCTACATTGCCTGCTAAAAAGCTTGGATTACTATACGTACTATGTATTCCAGATAGGTAACTTAAATTTGTACTTTCTAAAGCGTCATAGGTGGTTTCTTGTTTTTCAGCAGTTAAACTTGTTGTCACCGTTGATGTATCCGCATTTAAAGCAGAAAACGTTCCCGTAGCTACACCACTTTCAATTGGCCTTCCTAAATCATCATAGTTGGTATATGAGAATTCGCCTGCTGCCAACTGTTTTGAGTTTTGCGAAAAACGTATTTGTCCATCTTTACGATATTTAAAATTAGCAGTGCCTTCATCAGGGCTTGTCGTGCCTAATAGTTGCCCAACAGCATTGTAGCTGTATATAGTCACTGGCTTTTGTGCTTTTGTATTACCAACGGGTTGGTAAGACGCTATTAAGCGTCCTGCTTCATCATACTCATTAAGGCTATAATCGTAATAATTATCGTGGTAGGTTACACTTACAGTATTAGAGGGTGTTGTTGGACTATAACTATCTAAATTAGTAATAGACACACGGTAAAATCCATTTGTTAAACTATTAGTTGCAGATACCGTAGCTTGCTCTGTAATAAGATTATACACTTCTGTTGTAATGCCAGACACGCCATTAATAGTAAATCCTGTAGTGCCATATGGCACATGTACATCTACAAACCCTTGTGTACTAATATCGACGGTACTATCTGGGTTTAAAGCGCCACCAACCCGAGCTGCTGCTAAGGTTTTACCATCGGTATCTGTAAAGGCCACTACTTCGTTACCATGTACATCTTTACTGATGGTTTTAATGGTTTTAATAGTATTATAAGCTGCATCATTAAACGCTTTGGAGCGTGACAACTCTTGTCCTGCAGGCATGCTAAAGGTATAACCTTGTATCCACTCGCCATTTTGTTTATTACCCCCTATAGATTTTAATGCCACTCCTGGGTTTAATTCGCTATAAATGGTTCGCGAAAACGGGTATTCTGTAATATCTTGATAGTTATTTCCTGGTTCGTGCGTATCAGTATTATTAGTGCTATAGTACCAACCTAATGTATTTGTTGTGGTTTCTCCTATGGCCGTTGGGTTTTCTGGATCATTTTCAAAATCGGCACTATTATAAGTGTGGTTATTTATATCTCTTATAAAATCTGCCTTATAGGTAGGTGTTCCATTAGTATTTACTGGAGCACTTAGGGTAGCTAATGCTGGTCTTCCTTGAGTATCATATAAGATCTGGTTAGCCCAGGTGCGATTTGTTTTAATATCCACACTTTGAGATTGTATACCTTTTCCTAAATCGTTGAAGTAAGCTTTTGAATTTGCCTTTAAATTACCATTTATATCATAGGATTTTGAGGAAATCCAATTTATGTTTTCATATACATAATCAGCTGGACAGCCATAGTTACCTGTATTGGCATCATCTGGACAACGATCGCTGTTATTATCTATATAATCTTCCCCTGGTTCACTCGGGTCTGTACAACTCCATTTAGGTTCTCCATATTTATCACCAAAACCATCTCCATCACTATCAGGGTACCAGTTTTTATGGCAACTTTGTGCTTGTATCACAGGAAAACCGTTTACGTAGTTTCCAAATAGTTTTACACCTATAAGTTGTGTACGTTGGGCACCATTATTCGCTTGACATGTAATTTGTATACCAAATTGCGATACATGCGTAATGGTTAACCATGATGGAACGTCAACAAATTCAAAGCTTTCATTGGCACATGCTGGGTCATACTGTGTAAAAGTTACTGTAATGGTTTGTGTTCCCCCTTGATAGGCAAAGTTAACAGCATTTATGTTATCCATATAACAACTTTGAGCAAACACATTGGAGTTTGTATTAATCCCAAGGAACAAACATATAACGATTATAAATTTTAGATTATTCTTCATGATTATTGGGCTTTATAATTATAACTATTTTCACTTACTTTTTTAAATCCTCCAATTACACCGGTATCGTCTATAACTTCAGTATAGGTGGCTTTTAATCTGCCCGCCGAATCATATTCAAATTTAGAGGCTAGCCCATTATTTCCTATAATATACCAGAGTTCATCCCACTCATTGTAAACATAACCTGTCATTGATGAAGCTATTGGATGAAGTTTAAAATCATCAGCATAAATAGTTCCACTAGCGGAAGTTATATAGACAATTTCTGCTCCTGTACTTAATGTTTCGTAGTGGGCTTTTAATATCCATTCTCCAGCAGAAATATCTTCTTGGTTAAATACCTTTGCTGTTCCATTAATATGAATTCTAGCATTTAAATGTTCATCATTTAATCCTTTTTTAATCCAAACCGATATTTTAAATCTGGATTTACTACCTGTGCGGTCTCCATTTACTGGTAAGTTTACCTCAAAACCATGTTCGCTAGCATCTATTTTTTCTGAGGATGTTCCTGTATGGAATTCTGATGTGTTTTTATCATTTGCTTTTACCTGACCATCATAATAAGATGTATTAGAGGTTAAATATTCAGCACTACTAAAATATATATCAGTATAAGCTGCATTACTTGCTACTAAAACCTTACTTTCTGCATCGCAAGTTTTTGTAGATGCGTAATTATCATTTATATCTCTAACTTCTAATGGCATAGAATAATGATCGTATTGTGTAGTAGTAGATGTGTTTTTCCATTTAGAGTTGGTTTGTACAATTTCATTTCCATTAGTTTGTACTGTCCACACAAAACTTTCGTCGTCCTCTTTAGGGTTTGAATTCGTAAAGCCTTGTAAAGTCCCATCATTGTTTAATCCACCATCCCAAACATAGCTTTTATGCTTTCGCCAGATTTGTTCAATTTCATCATTATCAGGTGGTCCTCCTGTCGGAGAAGTCGTTGTTCCGTCGTATTCAGTATATGTCCAATCGTTATTCCATGTGGTTATGCCTACGCCTGTTTCCTTCCAATCTGTACCTACTTTTAAATAAGTTTTACTCATAGCCTGTTGTGATAACATATTCTTATGAGAGTAATTATCAACTTTACTTCCCATTCCGTAATAAGTTACATTATCCGAATACTCAGGAATGATGTAAGCTGGAATAATTTCTGTTTTACGCTCATGATTTTCACTATCTAGAGTTATGGTTTCTAAAACCTGCCCTGTTAAGAAATCATGTTTACTAAAACTTGTAGTACTTGTGAAACCGCCTTGAGTAGTTGTAGTGCTTTCTAAAACACTTGGGTAAGTAACTCGGCTAGTTGCAGTAACAAAATATTTTATTGGATCTCCAGATCCAGGATTTATTACAGAATTACTTGATTTGGATAAATATGATTCTTCAAAAACGCCTATTTCACCATGAGTATCTAAATTATCTTTATAATTATTACTTTGATGCCTAAGGATTTGATTTTTGCTGTTGTATTCCTTTAAACTAAGTAACCTTCCTATATTATTTAATTTATTATAGATTGTATGTTTATTTGAAATTAAATCACCATTAAATTGAGAGGTCTCAAATTCCTTTTTAACTTTAAAAGCCTCTCCTAATGAATAGATATAATTATTATCACTTGTATAAGGCGATAGTGTTTCAAACTCATACTCACTTGTTTTAATAATACTACTATCATCAGACATGTTTTCTACAGTTACATGCTTATACATAACCATTGGAGATGGTAATTCAGAAATATAGGGAATAGCTTTAGTTTCTTTAGACGGACTATAAGATGTTATTCCCGAAGACCTGTAAGCTACATTACCCTGCACGGAATTAAATCCTTTTTCGTTATAATAATAGTTTGTTTTAAAAGATTGGTTATTATCTGTAATTTCAAGAGTTTTTACTCTAATACCACCTTCTTCCTTGTTTAATGGAACTGTTGAAGTAGCCAGTTGAAAATTCATAGTTACATCATCATAAGCATAAGTTGAATGCCAGTCTCTACACGTATTTAATGCGCCATCATTCCAAACTCTAGCAGAATCAGGATTGCCATTAGCATGCGTTACATCAGTTAAAGAAAAAATTCTATTTAAAATCCAACCATCATTTTGGTCATCAAAAGTCCAAAACCCAGAATCGTTAGGTATTTTAATTGTTACACTTTGAGTGGTTACACTAATTATTTGAGCAGCAATTTTGTCAATATCTAATTCAACAGCGCGTCTAGATCCTCCATATTTACTTCTTCTACAAATAAATAAGTCTAAATTGGCATATTCGTTTAGTTCAAAATAATCTGTGAAGTTGCTAAAATTTTCAATTGTTTTAGCGTCAATGTGATCATTTAAAGTGATTTCAAAAATAAGTTCGTTGCTAGCATTCTTTGTTATAAGATAGCTTAAACCGTTATTTAAAATATGTTTTGAGTCAATAGCTTCTCGATAAAAATCATCTGATTCATAATCAATTTTTATTTTAGTTCCTATAGGCGTTTTTATTTCATTTAAACTCCAAGCATCTGGAAAATCTTCATGGTATCCCCAAGCATCTTCTTTATCAATATCAAAACTTGTATTTGTATTGTTATAAGTGAATTGATATGAAGGTGTTTGTATTATACCTCCTTTACCTCCATAAGAAAGGCTTTTTAAAGTTAGTTTACCCTTTGATGTTGCATCAGAATGGAAAGAATTTTTAACCAAAGGATAAGATTCATCAAAATTAAAATTAATTACTTTTTCGGCATATTGCTCTATATTTAACCCTGCCAAATCATTTACATCTAGTACATTTTGGCTTAAATGAATATCAATTTCTTCTAAATTAAAATTGTTATGTTTATAACCAGTAATGCCATTTGCTGTACAACAATCAATCGGAGAACTACCTCCAATATAAGAATGATCAACTATAAAACTACCATTCTTATAAAAATATGCTTTATTTATATTATTAATCGGAGTCCCAGAAGATTTATTTAGATTAATATTATCAAGTTTAAAATTACTTAATAAAACAACTCTATCTAACTTCAGCATATCATGCTTAGGAAAATCTGCATAACTATAATTTGACCTATATCCTTTATGATAAATGTAATTAATTTGACTTCCATTAGGATAAATGTAGCTTTCAGGCAAGTCATACTCATTTGATGATATAAAACTATTAGATTGCTTATTATCTTCAAACTTTTTGGTGTAACTAAAAATGTCATAAGAACCAGATGAAGGTACTCTAGTATTGTTTTTAGAATACAACCATTGTTCTCCTTTAGCGTCTTCTCTTAAACTTTTAACAAAATACGCTGTATGTGTTCTAGTTTTTATAGCATCCAAGTAGTAAATTTGTTTTCTTCCTCTATAATATTGATACGTATCATCGTTAAAACCATCTCCTTTTACGGTATCATAATTTCCTGAGGCGCCTTTCCATATATATCCATCTGTCCACTTTCCGTATTCAAACTCTACCCAATAACCGTAATCTCCTTTATCCAACTTACCATCTACATTTGCATCAAAATAATCTGGACCAGTTATGGCTGTTAGCAACCAATGTGTTGCATAGGGAGTGTTTTTAGTATTTAAATAGAACTTTTCATCTTCATTTGAACTATTATTAAAGTTTTTATAATATAATTCAAAGTTATACACTGGTAGAGAATAATGATAAGTTTTACCGTCTACTGCTGTTACTTTAAAAGCACCTATACCATCATTAATAAAAGCCTTATCATTTAATCGATCTATACCCTTAGCTTCAATAAAATAATCTGCAGTTCTATTTTGACTATTAATAGTGTTAATATCTTCGTTTGTAAAAGTTTCGATGTAATTGCCTTCGCGTTTACGCCCATTATTAACTAAAGATTCTCCGTTTGGAGTCAAATTAGATGTATATAAACTACTCTCATTGGTATAAGAATCGTCATACTTGTCTTTTATAAGGCTCCCAGGAGTTGTTATAGAATTTATATTTGTCCTTAAAAAGGAGGTATAATGATTTTTAAAATAAAAGAAAAGTCTGTTGTTTAAATCTAAGTTTAAGTCTTGTTGATTAGAATCAAAATCAAAAAACTTATAATTATCCCCTCCGTCTTTTTTATATTTAGCATATAAGTTTACTTCTTCAATAAACTTTGGTTGAATAGTTCCAGAGAGGCCTTGTGCGGTTAATGTATAATTATCAAAACCAGCATATAACAAATGATTATATGGTAATTGATCTTTTGAATTAACTAATACATTAGGAGATATAGATTCGTCATATGCAATATTAGTTATTACATCCATTTCATCATAGCTTGGAGTATCAAAAGGATGTAAAGCACCTGTAACTCTATCAAATTCTTCTTTATACAAATCGTATTCTACTTTCGTTTTTCCTGCTCTTATTCTAAATAAAAACAAGTCAAGGTTAATGCCTTTAGTTGTTATTGTTGTTGCGTAATCACCTGCGGAAGCTGTTGAAGTTGAATTATTAATTCCTCCTCCAAAACCACCAATAGAGCCAGATAAATTTCCTTGAGAGTTAAAGCCTATACCTAAGGCATTAATTGATGCTGAACTTGAGAGTCCAGAATTATAATTATAATTTAAATTAATACCACCATTTCCATATCCATTACTAAACCCTACTCCAACACCAATACCATTTGTTGAGACATTTGCCGAAAAAGCCCCTAGTCCTCCACCTACACCAAAACCTCTTGTTCCAGCTTCTAATGTTCCAGAAACCCCACCTATGCCAAATGAAACACTTCCACCAAACGTTTTGTTCGAACCCCAATAGGCCCCTACACCAACATTGATTCCATAAATATTTGCTCCTATTGCAAAGTCATAATAATAATTTGTTACACCTTCATCATTAAAAAAATGATTTACAATAGATTCACCCCAATCGTCTGGATAACCATTTACATTTCTATTAATAGCACCAGGGTTTAAGCTCCAACCTAAACCTACCCATGAAGCTTCTAAATCTAGAGGTATTCCTGCATGGTAAGACAAGGCTATAGGATAGCCTCCCTCTGGACTTGGCACATTTAGTAATGGCAATACATAACTCAAATCGCCTGTTACCAGGTTTACCATATCAGTGGCATCTACAGGTTCAAAACTAGCAGCTTCTGGCGCGTTGGGACCTTGTGCATTAGTAGTTTTAATACATAAACTAAACAGTAGTATTGTAAATACAATGCCTATTTTTTTTGGAGTTTTTTTGTTTATCATAATTGTTCTTTTAAAGCGATCCTTTCGACTACACTCAGGGTTACAAAAGGTTATAATTTTAGTTTCTATTTTACAGATTGCCACGTCGTCCCGATAATTATCTGAACTCCTCGCAATGACGTTATAGGTTTAATTCTGGTTCGTTTATTAATTTTTTTGTTGGTATTTTAAATTTTACTTCGCCAGTGTACAATCCTAAATCTTCAATAGTAAAATTTATATACTCATCTTTTAATGCTTTTCCATCTCGTGGGTAAACAAACATAATGGTGGTGGCCTTACTCATCCCGTACATACGTGGGTAAATAAAGTCAGCCATTTCTAGTGTGTCTTTACCTTGTGTATATACATGTACTTTCTCGTTCATACCAAAAGCAAGTTGGTTTACCATTTGTCCAAATTCGTTTCTGTTTTTTGGTGCTGCACTTAAAAGCTCTTTATTGTTTATACTCATACTTAAATTGAAGTACATGTACTTTTTATACTTGTTGCGTAATGCTTTACTTTTACTAGACTCAATGTCTATTATATTATCTCCCAATTCTTGCTTTACCAACATATCGGTTGGGCGATACATTAAAGTGTAGCCTACACCGTTTATGGTTTTATGTTGCGTATAACCGTTGGTTTCTTCTTTGATATAGTCTAGTAATGCAACTTCGTTGTTGAAAGTATTTTGTTGACAGCTCGTTAAGAATAACACGATTAAAAACAAGTGGATTCCTGCTTTTACCTCAACTATGCTCAGCATAAATTTCGGAATGACAGATAGTATTTTATTTTTTATTTTCAATTTTTGATATTTTGGTTTTTGAGTTTCTTCAACTAGTATTTATGAGATTCCTCGTCGCTCAATGCTTCGCTTCGTCGGAATGACAAAAAAGCTTATTGGCCTTCAAATTCTGCATTAAGTCCGTTTAAAACATCTTGGGTTAAATCGGTTGCATCATCAGCATACATAATGTTTCCGCCACCACTAGCACCAAATATTATTTTATGATTATTGGCTTTACCATATTCTTTTATATAATCGTTAATATCATTTATAACCGTTTGGGTAGATTTTTTATCTTCTTCCTGAATTTGCTTCTGAATCGCTTGTTGGTAATTATTTATTTGCTGTTGTTTATTTCCTAATAATTGTTGCTTTAGCTCCAACTCTTTTTTGCTCATTTTAGAGCGTTCTTTTTCGTAAGTTTTTAACTCCTTTTGCCAATCGGTCATTAAACTATCTACATTGGCGTTTAACGTTTTAGCTTTCTCTTCAAATTGCGCTTTTACTAATTTGGTTCGCTTGTAACCATCTAACAGTTTATTAACATCAACATAAACCAGTTCTGATGACGATTTAAAATAACATATAGAAGACATTGATAATATTACGGCTAGAAAGGCCAAGGGTAAGGCTAACTTTTTCATTTGTTTTATAGTTTAATTGTTTTTATTAAGTAATAAATCTTCTAATTTTTTAAGACGATTTATTAATTCTTGATTTATTGTTTCCTGCTTTTTTAATTGTTTTTCTTGTTGAATAGTATAAAGCGTTAACTCCTCTATTTTTTGGAGTAATTTTATATTCATTTCTGCCAAAAGAAGGCCATTGTCTTGCATCTCCTTTTCTGAAGCTATTTCTGGAAGGTGATTGTTAGTTTTGATAAATTGTTCAACTTCTTTTAAAGATGGTAGTTTATAATCATCATTAAAAACAAAGTCTGCACCCGCGCTTACTGTTACTTTTACTTCTTGCGCATGTATATTACCTGCTACTGTTAGCTTTGAGTCTGGGTTCTTGGTACCAATGCCTACATTGCCATTAGGTAATAATGATGGATAATGATTTATTACAGATGCATCAAAATCATAATAAAAAGGTTGGTTAGAAGATGCTACAGTATTTGTAGGAACAACGGTTTGAGATGTTAATGGTGTTGTCCAACTACCGTGATTTAAATGATCTATCATTCTATATTTTATAGAACCCCATTTTTGAGTGGCTCGCATCCATACCTGATTGTTTTTAACTAAAACTTCTAACATTCATGGTTTACCACTTAAATAATTTAATGACACACCGTCTAATCTATTGGCTGTTGTTCCTGAATGTCTTGAAACAAAAATTGAACTTCTTGAATGATACATATAATTATCATCAGCAAAAACAAGTACTTCAAATTCTGCGTTTATATCCCCATTAAAGCCATTCATATCTAAAAGCAAAAAATATTTATATGGATATGGGCTAGGACCAGTATAGGTAGCTCCTAAATTTATCCAATTTTGTGAGTTTAATTGACCAATCAGTAATATTTGAAAAGCAATTATTAGCATGCATTTTTTCATTAGTTCTTCTTTTTTAACAATTCTTCTATTCTATTAAGTCTGTTATCTTGTATTTCCAGTTTGTTTTCTAAGTGCTTTATTTTTAATTCTTTTACGCTTAATTGATTTTTTTGAATTTCTAATTGCTTTTCTTGTTGAATAGTATAAAGCGTCAACTCCTCTATTTTTTGAAGTAGCTTTATATTCATTTCTGCCAAAAGAAGGCCATTGTCTTGCATCTCCTTTTCTGAAGCTATTTCTGGAAGGTGATTGTTAGTTTTGATAAATTGTTCAACTTCTTTTAAAGATGGTAGTTTATAATCATCATTAAAAACAAAGTCTGCACCCGCGCTTACTGTTACTTTTACTTCTTGCGCGTGTATATTACCTGCTACTGTCAGTTTAGAATCTGGGGTTGTGGTACCGATGCCTACGTTGCCTCCATTAAAATAAGCAACTCCATACGAGCGGATAAGAAATCCGCCACCACCAACGCCTTTTATAACCCCACCAGAAGCATTACCTTCTACTTGAGCATAAAGTGAAGAAGAATATGATGCTCTAGAATTACCAATTACATCTAGGTCTGTCTGTGGAGTAATTGTACCTATACCAATGTTTCCAGTCCACATAGCAGCATACATATAAGCAGTATTTAAAAACTCTGAGTTTGTATATTCTAATTTTGTTCCTGCTTTTTCTCTTAAAAAATAAGTTCCTTCATCTTGATATACTATGCCTCCTATATCATTATAAGCACCGGAAGGGCGGATCCATTTAGCAGTCGCTTGATTCCATTTAGCTGGACCATAGCTTCCAGTTAGCCATTCGTCCCTAATCCAACTATTTTCAGCAGAAGCCAAAGTAACTCCTAATGTAGTTTTTCTAATTTGTCCTCCTGAAGTTACATGAAGCTTATAAGCAGGAGTTGTAGTACCTATACCTACATTTCCTAAAGCAAATAAATTTCTAGCTACTTGAAAATCTCCAAGTGTATTTAACGCTGCAATTGGAGTTACTCCATGTAATCCCCATGTCCATCCTCGATCTGCATGATTACTCATATTCATTTTAATACTAAAATCTGTAACAGGGCCAAATTGGTATTCAGAAGTATTCCCCATATGAATTTTATAAAGGTCACTATTCCAAAAACGAACGCCATTACCATTTCCTGCAGTTACTGGGTAATACGTTTGTTGAGCAGAAATTAGCAAACTTGAAATAAGTATAAAAAAGCTAATTAAATTTTTCATGATTTTCTGATTTTAGAATATGGCTATAAAATTAGAAAGGAATTTTGGATTTGGAGTAAGCTATTCTATTACAATTGGTAAGCAAAAAGCTTATTTAGAGTAAGGTTTTTGCTTACTTTAAATAAGCTTTTAATGTGCCATTATTGCTTTTCATGTAATAAAAATGGTTGTTCAGTAATATTTACGGTAAATCCGTAATAAAAGTAAGCTTTTAGCTTATCGCTAAATTGCATAGAATAAATACTTTAGCAAGATATTTCTTATTGTTTAATTCAGATAAATATGAATAAAATCATTAATGTCTTAATAGCTGAAGACGAACCGCTTATTATAGATTTATTAAAAAATATTTTTCAACAACTCTCAGATTCCAATGGAGATTGGAAGTTTAAATTGCATCCCACTCAAAATTGTGAAGCTGCATTAAAAAAAATAGATAACGCTATTATTGAAACCCCTTTCGATTTAGCCTTATTAGATATAAATCTTCCGCCCTCAAAACAAAAAAATGTGCTTTGTGGAGAGGATTTAGGTATGGAATTGCGAAAGTATTTTCCGCAGGTAAAGATTATTATTTACACAGCTAATAATGATAACTATAGACTTAATAATATTCTGCGATCTGTTAACCCTGATGGTTTCTTAATTAAAAGCGATATTGATTATAAAGGTCTAGTTAAGGCTATAAATCGTGTTTTGACAAATCCTCCTTATTACAGTCCTAGTATTTTAAATTTAATTCGCCAACATATTACTAGCGATTTTGTTTTAGATGCTACGGACAGAGTCTTATTACACGAACTATCAAAAGGCACTAAAACTAAAGATCTTCCCAATTTTGTTAATCTCTCAAAAGGTGGTGTAGAACGTAGAAAAAGACACCTTAAAGAAGTCTTTAACATAGAAGATAAAGGAGATAAAAAACTCATTCAAATAGCTAAAGAGAAAGGATATGTATAAAAACAAAAAAGGTGTCTTAAAAAAGCTGCCAGCATACAATTTACAAGAGGTATTAATTGTACTAGTCATTATTGGTATACTATTACTCTTAGCATTGCCAAACCTAATGCCCTTAATAAGTAAAACTAAAAGTGTTGAAGCTCAAACACAGTTAAAGTTTATTTACAATTCGCAAACTACATACAGATATATGTATTCAAAATACGCGCATGAGTTAAATGAGATAGATTTTGAAGCACCTAAAACAGTACAAGAAAATGGGACAAGTAATTATAGCTATGAAATTTTAGCTGCTACCAATAATAGCTTTAAAGCTAAAGCGACTGCCATTACAGATTTTGATGGCGACGGTATTTTTAATGTTTGGGAAATTGATGAAACAGGAACTCCAAAACAAATTATAAAAGATTAAATGATACTTATAAAACTCATATTAATTATAGCATTGGCTTTAGTCTTCATTCAAGACTATAAAGAACGACAAGCCTTTTGGTTTCTGTTTCTTGTAATTGGAGTTTTAGGCGGGGTTTTATTTTATCAAAATACGCTTCCCGAGTTATTCCTAGTTTCAGTACAAATAAATTTGCTCTTTTTAGTGGTATTGCTATTAATCATTTATCTATATGCAAAACTTAAACTTAAAACCAAGTTTTTAAACACTCTAGGTTTAGGTGACTTGTTTTTGTTTCTAGCAATGTCTGTATCTTTTTCAAGCTTATCTTTTATAGTCCTTTTTATAAGCGCTCTTATTTTTTCATTGGTATTGCATCTCTTTATATCTAAAAACAAAAAGACTGCTACAGTCCCTTTAGCAGGTTATATGAGTCTATTCTTTTTAATAAGTTATTTATTCTATTGGGTCGGGTTTGTAGATAATTTTTATAGCCTTTAAGCAGATGGAGAGCAACTACAACATACAAACAAATTTATTACAGCTTTTAAGCAGTGAGCAAGCCTATCATTATAAAATCATCCCTGTTGAAGCACATAATGGAACGCTTGTTTTTAAATCTGATACACCTTCTGAGAACCTGAAAAAAGAATTACGTGTTGTTTTTGGAAAAGATATTGAACTACTCGCAGAAACTCCTGAAAATATAAATCTGTATTTATCAACAAATTTTAGAAAACAAGATTTTAATAAGGCTGAAGATTTGCATTATACCGCCGATTTTCTTGAAAAACTATTACTATCGGCCAAAAACATTGGGAGCAGTGATATTCATTTTGAACCATACGAATATAAATGCAGAGTACGTTTTCGTTTAGACGGCAAACTTAAAGAACATTTTGTTATTGATTTATCTGAATACCCCGTAATTATCAATAAACTTAAAATTAAAGCAGGTTTAGATATATCAGAAAAGCGTTTGCCCCAAGATGGACGAATAACGGTTAAAACATCTTCTGATGAGTTTGATATTCGTGTGTCTACTTTACCAACTTTACATGGCGAAAAAATAGTATTGCGTATTTTAAGTAAAGATGCTAATCATATTGATATTGACGATTTAGGTTTTACAGTACAAGAAATAAAAATCTATAAAGAGGCTATTAAAAACCCTAATGGTATTGTGTTAATCTCTGGTCCAACAGGATCTGGAAAAACAACGACATTATATGCTACATTAAAACTTTTAAATGACGATAAAACCAATATCGTAACTATTGAAGACCCGATTGAATATACCCTTGAAGGCATCAATCAAGTACAGCTAAAAGAAAACATTGGGCTAGATTTTGCTAGCGCCTTACGTACTTTTTTACGACAAGACCCAGATATTATTATGGTGGGAGAAATACGCGATGTTAAAACTGCTAATATGGCTATTCGTGCTGCACTTACAGGGCATTTGGTACTTTCAACAATACATACAAATTCTGCTTGGGCTACCATTTCCAGGCTTATAGATATGGGAATTCCTCCCTTTTTAATTGCAAGCACTTTAAATGTAAGTATTGCACAACGCTTGGTTAGAAAACTCTGTGGTGATTGTAAAGAAGAAGCCCAAGTTTCAAAATCTATTTTTCCTGAGCATTTTAATATCCCAAAAGATTTAACCAAGCATTATACTGCAAAAGGATGTTCAGCATGTTATCATACAGGATATACAGGAAGAAAAGCCATCTATGAGATTATTCCCATTACAAAAACACTTATACCACATATAAAAAATAATGATTTAGAGATTGATAATTATTTAGAAGAGCATCACATCTCAACCTTAAAACACAATGCCATTAATTTGGTAAAACTAGGTATTACTTCGGTTGAAGAAGTATATGCTTTATTAATTGATTAGACCATAATGGTCATTAAATATTAAAAACATGAAAAAACACTTAATAATTTTTAGCCTTAACTTATTTATAGTTGCTCAACTTAATGCTCAAACCAATACTTTTCCAACTTCAGGAAATGTGGGGGTTGGAACAACAAACCCACAAAGCAAACTTCATTTAGCATCTGGATTAGGTACAAATAACATGTTAGCTAGTACTATTTCTTTTGGGGCTGATGTCCCTACTCGAACATCAAAAATTTCTGGTTGGCGATTTGCAAACTCACACCAAATGGGGTTACTATTTAAAACCTATAATTCAACAGATATTGATGCTATGATGATTGACTATCTTGGAAATGTTGGTATAGGAAAAACTAATCCAAGTGCTAAACTACATGTAAATGGGACTATTAAAGGGAAAGATTTCATTACAGTAGATAAAGGTGGTAGTTACAGAATAGCTTTAAATGGTCAAAGTCATGGGTATATTTATGGTAGAAATGACTCTTCAGAAAATAAATTTTTAATTCATTCTAATGGAAATTCATGGTTCAATGGGGGCAATGTAGGCATAGGCACCACTAACCCATCAAGTAAATTACAAGTTGAAGGTAGGGCATCAGTAGGAACTTCTGGTATTTTAAATTTAGATTGGACCTATGAAAATAATTGGGGAGGTTCTGCTGGAAAGTGGGCAGGTTATATAGGGTTTAACGCTTATAGAAATAATGACGATACCAAAGATTATTTTTATAGAAGAAACAATTACACTAAGCGAATGGTTTTTGAAGGTAGTCAGAATGGGTTTAGATGGTTAGGAGAAGATAGTGTCCCTGATTGGGGAAGTGGTACACCTACAAAAAAACTAGAAGAGTTAATGGTTTTAATAAACAATGGCAACCTTGGCATCGGTACGTCAACTCCAGACGCAAAACTAGCCGTAAAAGGCAACATCCATACCAACGAAGTAAAAGTAGATTTATTAGGAGCTGTGGCTCCAGATTATGTGTTTTATAAAGATTACGATTTAAAAACTTTAAACGAAGTTGAAAACTATATTACAAAAGAAGGCCATTTGCCTAACATTCCATCAGCAAAAGAGATGGAAGCTAATGGACTTCTTCTTAAAGAAATGAACTTAAAATTGCTTGAAAAGATTGAAGAGCTAACACTTTATACGATTCAACAAGAAAAAGAAATAAAAGCTTCTAAAAATGAGATAACTATTTTGAAAACGAAGGCTTCTAAAGTTGATGTTTTAGAAGAGCGATTACAAAAAATTGAAGCCTTATTAAACTCAATAAAACAATAATATCATGAAAAAAATATTGATCATTTTTAGCCTTAGCTTATTTACAGGAACTCAACTTAATGCACAAACCAATACTTTTCCAACCTCTGGAAGTGTTGGGATTGGTACTACTAACCCAAACGCAAGATTTCATGTTCAGTTTGGCAGTACTGCTTATACCTGGTCACCAATTGTGGGTACTACAGCTATTTTTGAAAGTAACTCTGCTAATAGATCATTTGTATCTATTATTGGAAAATCATTAGGACAAAGCGAGGTTTGGTTTGGTGACGAAAATTCTCAAAACAGTGGTAGAATCAGATATAATCATTCGCCAAAAACATTATCATTTTGGAACGGGGGAAATGAAAAAATGACTATAAATCAGAATGGTAATATTGGCATTGGCACAACTTCTTCTTCATCTAAACTATTTATTAAGCAATCTTTTGATAATAACACAGGGGGGCTTTCAATTGCGGATGCTTCAGCTGGTAGATTAATTCAAATATATGGGGAAGGTTCAGCAGGGAGACAAGTAATAAGAACCTCTGGAACATTAAACCCTCTAGCATTTGATTTAAATGACAGTGAAAAAATGCGTATCAATTCAAATGGTAATGTAGGCATTGGCACAACAACCCCAAAATATAAATTAAGTATAGCTGATGGTGCTTTTAATGTAGAAAAAAATGGAGATTATTATGGTTTTTGGGTAGAGAATAAATTACGGACTGATAACCCAAAAATTAATTTAGGTGCTTGGTATAATAGTAGAGCAGGTATTTCTTATAATTATGCAGGAAACTATTTAACATTTGACACCCAAAATTCAACAACGACATATTCTAACACTTTAGTTCTTAAAACTGGTAACGTAGGCATCGGCACCACTGCCCCAGACGCAAAACTAGCCGTAAAAGGCAACATTCATACCAACGAGGTTAAAGTAGATTTATTAGGAGCCGTTGCTCCAGATTATGTGTTTTATAAAGATTATGATTTAAAAACTTTAAACGAAGTAGAAAGTTACATAACTAAAGAAGGTCATTTACCTAATATACCATCAGCAAAAGAGATGGAAGTTAATGGACTTCTTCTTAAAGAAATGAACTTGAAATTGCTTGAAAAAATTGAAGAGTTGACGCTTTATACCATCAATCAAGAGAAACGTATTAATACTCTTGAACAAGAAAATAATGCGTTTAAAAAACAACAGAAACGCATCAAATTATTGGAAGAGCAAATGGCTCTGCTTTTAAAAATTAAAGAATAATATAATTCGAATTAAGCTCTAAATATAATTTAGAGTACAAATACACCCTTTGAATGAAAAAAATACTGCTTATTTTACTTTGCTTTATACCTATTATTCTGTTTTCACAAAATGAAGATCAGCGTATTAATACCATTAAAAATCAGTTAGAACTACTTTCTGTTGAAAACTCAGGATTAAAAGAACAAGCCAAAACAGAAATAAGTGTTAGCAACATAACGCTATCTAATTTTATCTTGGCTATATCTAACGCTCATAAAGTTAACATCAATATCTCACAAGAACTTAACCAAATTTCAATTTCTAATAATAACTTTTCTGATGTTACGGTTTCAGATTTATTAGTGTTTTTATGTAAAGAATATGGTTTAACTATTGACTTTACAGGGAGCATTTTATCTATTAAAAAATACACCCCGCCAGTTGAAACTCCTGAAACACGTATTATTTCTGTTACCTATAACCCAGAAAACAATTCAATCAGCATAGATGCAAAAAACGATAAGCTGTATGATGTATTTAAACGCATTATGGACGAAAGTGCCAAAAACTTGGTGTTTGCTCCTGGATTAGAAACTAAAACACTAACGCTATATATAAAAGATAGCCCTTTTGATGCCGCTATGGATAAGCTCGCATTAGCTAATAATTTATTTGTTGAAAAAACAAAAGATGATTTTTATGTGTTTGAAGACCATAGTGCTTCAACAGATTCAAACCAATTAAATTCAAGATTAAAACACGGACAACAAGATATTTTTAAGGTTTTAAATTTAGAAAATAAACTATTAGAAGTTAATTTTAATAATACTTCTATAAAATCCATTATAAATGATATTGGAAACGAATTAAGTATTAATGTATTTACTGCGACACCTTTAGACAAAGCTGGGAATGTAACATTTAAAGCTAAATCTATTACGTTTGATGAGTTATTAATAAAGATTTTTGAGTCTCAAGCTTCTGGTGCAAATCCTTCACCTAATAATGCGGTTCAAAACAATAGCAATAATGCACCAAAAGGAAATCCTGTAGTATCAAATTCAATAGAAGTATTTACGTTTAAAAAAGAGGGAGATATTTATTACTTTGGAACTGAAAATCAATTAAGTGTTCGTAAAGTTGAAGTGATTCACCTAATGCATCGCTCTGTAGAATTATTATCGGATCCTTCTGGAGGAAGTGGAAGAAGTAGAACCGTTGGCAGAAGTTATGGTTCGAACAATAACTATGGAAATTATAATAACAGTTATAGTTCTGGCAATAATCAAAACCGAAATGCAGGTGCAAATTATAACAACTCTTCTTATAATAATTCGGGAATAAACAGAAATAGAACACAATCAAATACATCAAATTATAACAATACTGGAAATACATCAGGAGGCGCATCTCAAACTATTGATGCTATTATACCTGAAGAAATTGCTCAAGATTTAGATATTAAGGTTGACCATGAGCTTAATAGCTTGTATGTTACTGGTTCTAGCGCTAAAATTGAAAGATTAAAAGGCTTTATAACTTATATAGATAAAAAAGTTCCTGTTGTACACATAGAAGTCATGTTTGTTGAAGTAAATAAAAACAATACTATTGAAACTGGTGTTACTTGGGGTATTGGAGATGATCCTGTGGAAACAAAAGGAGGTATCTTTCCAAAAACAGATTTAACACTTGGTGCAAAAACCATCAATAGAGTTATTAATGGGTTTAATGGGTTTGACCGTCTAAATTTAGGAAAAGTAGTTCCTAACTTTTTTGCAACTGTAAAAGCAATGGAAAGTAATGGTAACTTAAAAATTAAGTCTACTCCGAAGCTATCTACACTGAACGGGCATCGTGCTACGTTCTCTAATGGGGAAACCTCGTATTACACAGTTACACAACGTAATATTTATGGGACTGATAATCCGCAAACTTCAGAAATCACAAATTACGAACCTATCGATGCTGAATTAGGTATAACTATAAAGCCATTAGTTTCTGGAGACGGTCAAGTCACTCTAGATATTTTTGTAATACAATCCAGTTTTGGAAAACGTATTGATGAAAATGCACCTCCAGATATTAGTTCTCGTGAGTTTAGTTCTATAATAAGAGTTCAAGACCAAGATATTGTAGTACTTGGTGGGCTGGAAGAACAGGTTAAAAATGATTCGGGTTCTGGCGTGCCATTTTTAGCAAGAATCCCTGTAATAAAATGGTTGTTTAGTTCGCGTAAACGCGAAGCTTCAAAATCAAAACTAACAGTTTTTATAAAACCAACTATTTTATACTAATGTTTCAACACTTAATATCATACTTTCAATTTGGTAATCATTTTTGTGGTATTGAACACACCTTGAAAGATAATCAAGAGATTTTATTTACAACGGTTTTAAAAAAGAATAAAAAGGAGGTTGATATTGAATCTTGTTTTTCATCAAAAACCATTAAAGAAACTACTAATAGACTTCGAAAAAAACAGCATGTCTTTTTAGTAATTAATGATGAACAGGTATTAACAAAATCTTCAAAGTCAGAACAAATAGATGGTTTAAATTTGGTTAATAAAGCTTTTCCAAACATTAATATTTCAGAGTTTTATTATGAAATTATACATCAAAATGATATCAACTTTATTTCTATTTGCAGAAAAAAATATGTAGATCGACTTATTAAGGAATATCATGATAGTAACATTCATATAATTTCGTTTTCGCTAGGAAACTCCATCATGTCAAATACAACCCGTTATATTGATGATACTTCAATTTTCACTTCAAACGCAAGAATATCAACACAAGATAATTTTATTAAAACAATAGACTATGTAGAAAAGGGTAAAGAAAAAGAGTATAGCATTAACGGATTAAAGGTTTCTAGTGCTCACATTTTATCTCTATCTAGTGCCTTGTCTAGTATTTTAAATAATTTTGCCCCTATTATAAATTATCAAGACAAAAATGTCACTCTTTTAGACACGTATAAGCAAGTACGTTTTCTTGGTCAGTTTATAAAAATTGGTTTAATTTCAATTCTCGGAATTTTATTGATCAATTTTCTGTTTTTTAATTTTTATTTTAATCAGGTAAGTGCTCTAAATCAAACTTCTCAGTTAAATCAAACCACAAAAAGCAACATCATTAAGCTAAGTGAACAGGTAAGTAAAGCTCAAAAAACGACTGAAGATTTGCTTAAGGGCAGTACTTCAAAAAGCTCATTTTATATAGATGCTATTGTTTATACTTTGCCTAAGTCTGTATTGCTTTCAGAAATAAATTACCAACCACTAGAAAAACGTATTAAAGATGACAACCCCATTTTATTAAAAGATGATATCATTATAATATCTGGAAAATCTAATAACAGCTCTCAATATTCGGAATGGATTATAACTTTAGAAAGCTTGAGTTGGATTGATAAAGTATCTGTAGAAGCTTATAACGATTCTAAAACATCGTCATCAAATTTTAGTATTAAAATTAATATAGCATCATGACACCCAAATATAAAAACGTCCTATTAATTCTTGGTTTTATTTTTGTTATAATTTTATCATACAAACTGTCAATTTCTAAAACTCTAACTTTAAAGAATGAGTATCATACTTTAAAAAAAGAAGCCTTATTATTTGAAAACACGCCTAAACGATTATCCCTTTTAAAACAGAAGCAGAAATATTACGATTCTCTTTTAAATAAATACCAAATCAAAGGAAGCTCAATTCAAAATAATCTTTTGAAAACCATAAATACCCATGCAGATAGTAATAAGCTAAAAGTGATTAATTTTCTAGAACCTCATACTTATAAAAATAGTGACTTAACGATAAAGACTCATCAATTTACTGTTCAAGGAAACTATAATGCTATACTGAAGCTCATTTATCTTCTAGAACAACAAACAAAATTTGGTGAAATTATTAATCTCCATTTTGAAAAGAAAAAAAACTATAAAACAAATAAATTTTATTTGCAAGCCCATGTGCTTCTTAAGAGTTTTGAGTGAGCTTTTATTTTTATTAAATATCATAAGCAAATACATTTCCCTAGTCATGAAATCATCTAAGATTACTTAACTTCAAATTACTAGCTATTTCTCAGTATATGCCTTACTCATGCTTATAAAATTAGGTTTAGTAGCATTTTTAAACGGAATGAAATAAAAGCTATAACTGTATTTTTTATTGCCTTTTATTAAATATTTATCTTGTGGCATTGCCCCCCAACTATCATCTCCTCCTATACCGCGTTGCTTTAAATCAATATTCAATTGTACTAAATCTTGTTCTTTTATATCAATTGTATGTTTTGATGAATTAATTTCTGGAACTCCATCTATTTGGTAGACTTCATCTACTTGTTTTCCACTATATGATAGACCTTCTGTAATATCAAAATTTTCATTAGGCATATGTAATGCGCTAATCCCTAAACCTTGTTTTATATCTTTTGAAACAACCAACAGGCCATTATTATTTTTATCAGAAAGTGCTACCCAACGCACATTGGTTTTATAACCATTTTCCTGTGGACGGATATAGGGCACATATTGATTTTTTACTTTAGATTCATGTAAGTCTACAAAAGCCGAAGCTTTTCTGTCTTGATAGTTCTCCCAAGGGCCTCGACCAAAATACGTCATATTATCATATTGTTTTGGCAGTTGCATGCGCATCCCTACTCTAGGAATATCTCCACTATAATTAGTTTCATTTAAAGTGTTTTCAATTTTTATAACACCATCACCTTGAATTAAGTAGTTTGAAATAAATGTAGTTTTAACACCTGGTAAATTATAGGTTACATTTAAAATAACATTTTCATTTACATCATTACTAACTTCTAAGTTTTGAACAACCATAAATAAAGATGCTTTTTTCCATTCTATACTTTTGTGTTGCATCCCTCCGTTTGCTAGATAATCATTGTCAATAAGAGCACGCCAAAAATTTGGCTTAGGTCCTTTTCCATCTTTTAATAATTCTATTCCTTTATACACATAAGAGCTTAATCGCCCTTCTTTTTTATTAAAAACAACACTAATATTATCGTTATAAACAGTAATAATATTCGTTTCTTCTTTCACCAATAAACTTGATGTAGCCTCAGTAGCTATATCTTGATACCTATACTTGCTAGCTATCTCTATTTGTTCGCGGGCTACTTCAAATCCTTTTGATAAAAGCCCCCAATCGCTTTTCGTAGTTGCTGAAAACTCAACAAAATACTCTGTATTGTATTTATAATCTACATCACCTATAGGAATGCGAATTAATTTTCCAGTGTGTGTATCTATATCTAAATCTTCAAATGTTATTGTTTTTAGAATCTGCCCGTCTGCCTTTACTTTAGCAGTGAAAATAAATTGATTCAAATTGGTAAAGTCATATAAATTTTCAACTAGGACACGAACTTCATTTTGCCTCGTTATTCCTTTGAATTTAAAATTAATAAACTCGTGTGCTTTTTTAACTTCATACAACGCTGGTTGTGGCGAACGGTCTGGAAATACAATTCCATTATTTAAAAAAGTATTGTCAGTTGGCATGTTCTTGCCATAATCGCCCCCATAAGCATAGTAGCGTTCTCCTTTTTCATTTGTTTTCCATATAGATTGATCAACCCAATCCCAAATAAAACCTCCTTGTAGGTTATCATATTGCTCAATAATATCCCAATAGTCTTGAAAATTTCCAGTGCTATTTCCCATAGCATGTGCGTACTCACTTGGTATATACGGCCTATCAGTTTTAGATTCACCAATATGTTTAAATGTTGCTGGTGATGGGTATTGTGGCACAATAATATCGGTGTTCCAATCCATATCGAATATATTACCGTCATTCTCTTTATAGGTGCGTTCGTATTGTACAGGGCGTTTACTTTTATCTGCTGCCTTTATAGCTTTATACCCTGCATAAAAATTGATACCATTTCCCCCCTCATTCCCCATAGACCAGATAATAACCGATGGGTGATTTTTATCACGTGCTACCATACGTGTCATTCTATCTACATGAGCATTTTTCCATTTAGGCCTTTTTGCCAACGAAAGTGAACCATAATACATACCATGGGATTCTATATTGGCCTCGTCAACTACATAAATACCATGTTCGTCACACAATTCATAAAACCGTCTACCTCTAGGATAATGGCTTAATCGAACAGCATTTATATTGTTTTCTTTCCACAAGCGAATGTCTTTCATAATCATATTTTCAGACATCACATGACCAGTTTCGGGATCGTTTTCCTGTGCATTTACTCCCTTTAAGGTTATCCGTTCCCCATTTATTAATAGGAGTCCATTTTTAATTTCTATAGAGCGAAACCCAATTTTTCTAGCGGTGGCTTCAAGTGTTTTTCCTTTGTTATCTTTTAACTCTAAAATTAAAGTGTACAAATTTGGATGCTCTGCACTCCATGGTTTCACTTGATTTATAATGGCGTTGAAACCTGCCAATTGGTTTTTACTTCCATCAATTTTAAAATCTTTTTCTCCGGAATTAATAGCGTTTAATTTTGAATCAAGGATTTTATATGAAATACTGAATTTTTGCGTTTTTGAATGATGATTTTTCAAATTTACATCTAACTGAAACGTACCGTTTTTATAACTATCATCTAAAAAAGAAACAACTTCAAAATCTTCTATACGCAATTTAGGCTGAGCATAAACATAAACACTACGTTCAATACCGCTTATACGCCAAAAATCTTGACATTCTAAATAACTACCATCAGTCCATCTAAAAATTTGAATCGCGAGAGTGTTTTTACCTACTTTCGCTGCTTTTGTAATATTAAACTCGGCAGGAAGCTTACTACCTTGTGAATAACCAATATATTGTCCATTTAACCATACAAATCCTCCTGATTTCATGGCGCCTATATGTAGAAACATTTCTTTATTTGCCCATGTTTCTCCTATGTTAAAATCGCGACGGTATGATCCTACTGGATTATATTTATCTGGTACGTCTCCCAAATTTTTAGGCACTCTTCTACCATTAGATGGATCTGTTGTCATCTCCATATCATCAGCAATTGGAGCTTTATAATCTGAAAATTCATATTGATGATTTACATAAATAGGAATGCCATACCCCTCTATCTCCCAATTTGCAGGCACTTTAATACTATCCCAATGAGATACATCCTCTAAAGGGTTCATAAATGTAGTTGGCCTATTATTAGGATTCTTTACCCAATTGAATTTCCATAAACCATCTAAGTTTAATTGTAAACCCATGGTGCCTTTTAGTGCTGCACTTTCTGAAGCATACGACGTAAATGATGCATGAGCATCTAACTTATTTTCGCCAAGAACTTGTTCGTTTTCTATATAATATTTGTAATCCTGTATTGGATTTTTTTGTTGACCACTTACAGTTAATACATAAATAAAAGGTACTAATAATAAAACTTGCTTTTTCAAAAGTCTCATAAATGCTTATATGATTTTAATTTAGTTTAATAACATTACTTGCTTTTAATTCAAGAATACTCAATGAATCAAATCTCTCAATCTAGTAGCCGCCTGCTCTGCAGTTATATCTCGCTGTGGTGAACCAAACATTTCGTAACCAACCATAAACTTTTTTACAATGGCGCTTCTCAATAATGGCGGATAAAAACTCATGTGCCAATGCCAATGAATATTGTCTTTTTCGTTTGTTGGTGCTTGATGTATACCACTTGAATATGGAAATGAACACTCAAATAGAGCATCATAAGCTTTAGTTAAAACAGAAATAGCCTCAGCATATGCCAAGCTTTCTGAGTCAGAAATTTGAGTGATATCTTTATAATGTTTTTTAGGGGCAATCATAGCTTCAAAAGGCCAAATTGCCCAGAAAGGGATTAAAACTACAAAAGAATCATTTTCAAAAATGATTCTTTCTTTAGCTTCCAATTCTTGATTTAAGTAATCACCTAAAAGGCTTCTTTTATTTTTTAAATAATATGCTTCTTGTTGATTATCTTTCTTTTCAACTTCGTTTGGAAGTGTAGATTGGCTCCAAATTTGACCATGTGGATGTGGGTTACTACACCCCATTACAGAACCCTTGTTTTCGAATATCTGTACATGATTTATATCTTTATCCGCACCAAGAATTTTATATTCTTTTTGCCAAACCTTCACAACTTTTGCTATATCCTTTTTATGCATGTCTGCCAAGCTTTTAGAGTGGTCTGAACTAAAACATATTACTTTACAAATACCTGTTTCACTTTCTGCTTTGAGTAACCCGTTATTTAAAGAAAAAGATTTTGAGTTAGACTGTAATGCTGCAAAATCGTTGGTAAAAACAAAAACATCTTTGTAGTTCGGGTTTACTTCCCCATTAATTCTTGTATTACTTGCACATAAATAACAATTTGGGTCGTGCGTTGGCCTTTCCTCGTTTGAGATAGCTTCATTTTGCCCTTGCCATGGCCTTTTTGCACGATGCGGAGACACTAATACCCATTCTCCTGTTAATATATTGAGTCTTTTATGTGAGTAGTCTTGTAAATCTGTATTCATTTTTTTAATTATATCTTCTTCTAATCAATAATTTGTGTGCCTTCTGATAGTTTCACTTTGTATATCGAGCAATCTCTACCAAATTCATTTTTGAATTTTTTAGTTATGTCCCTTTTGAATTTTGCAACTTCACTTTTTAAAATCAAGTTGATTGTACAGCCTCCAAAGCCACCGCCCATCATACGCGCACCTAAAATATTTGGATTCACTTTTGCTTTTTCAACTAAAAAATCAAGCTCTTTGCAGCTTACTTTATATTGTGAACTTAGACCATGATGAGATTGATATAAAAGATTTCCTAACGCATCAATATTATCATCTTGAATGGCTTTTGCAAATAACTGCACACGTTCGTTTTCTTCAATAACATATAATGCTTTTTGGTAATCTTCTTCTGAAATATCATTTTTAATTGCATTTAAACCTTCTTTAGAAGCATCTCTTAAAGCAGAAATGTTTAATTTATTTGATACTTTTTCGCAGGCTTCTCTCCTATCGTTATATGCACTTTCAGATAAGTCGTGCTTAACATTAGTATTAATTAAGATGAGTTTATATTTTTTGAAATCTATCTTATAAGTTTGAGATTTAACAGTTCTACAATCTAGTAATAAAGCACTCCCTTTTTCACCAAACATACTGGCATACTGATCCATAATACCACATTTTACACCCACAAAATTGTGCTCAGCCTTTTGAGAAATTAAAATCATTTGCTTTTTTGACAACCCAAAATCAAATAATTCATTTAACCCAAAAACAAAACTGTTTTCTAATGCTGCAGATGAGGACATACCTGCTCCGCTAGGAATGTTTCCTGCAAAAGCCGCATTAAAATTTTCTAGTTGAATTCCTGCTTTTTGAATTTCTGCAACAACGCCTAGAATATAGTTTTTCCAACCTCCATCTTTTAAAGCATCAATTTTATGCAAACTAAACTCATGCATTTCCTGCATATTTAATGCATAAACCTTACTCTTTTTCGAACTACTTTTTTGAATAGCTAAAGCTATACCTTTGTTTGTTGCTGCAGGAAAAACATAGCCTTCGTTATAATCTGTATGCTCCCCAATAAGATTAATTCTTCCTGGAGAAAAAATCATAAGTGGCTTTGTATTAAAATGTGCTTTATAGCTTCTTTTAACCTCTTTAACCAGTTTTTTACTCATGATGATTACGCAAAATATATGTACACGCCTATAACAATAATACAGATAGCTATTCCTGCTTGCTTAACATATTTCCAAGGTGTTATATCGACTTGTTCGGTATATTCTTGAACATATGCCTCTTCTCTTGGATATAAAGCTCCAATAACAAGCATTATAATAACATTTAACGTAAATAAAATTGCCATAACATCTAAAAAGTGAGGATAAGCTTGAACCTCAACTAAAGCTAAAGCAACTTCATCAGTAACTCCAGAAGATTTTGCTGCGTCTAACGCTTTTTCAACAAAATAAGGTTGCATAAAAAATTGGCTAATAATATATAGTAAACAACCAGAAGCTAAACCTATTTTCGCTGCAATTGCAGGCACACGCTTTGTTAAATATCCCACAACAATGATGGTTAGGATAGGAATGCTATAAATACCGTTTATTTCTTGTAAGTATTGAAATAAGCTTCCTGCATTAGCAATTAAAGGCGCGATAAACATAGAAGCTATTGCCAAAGCAATACCAAACATTTTACCATATTTTACTACCGTTTTTTCATCTGCTTCTTTATTAATATGCTGTTTATAAACATCAATTCCAAATAAAGTAACCGAGCTGTTTAAAACACTATTAAAAGAACTTAAAATAGCTCCAAATAAAACAGCAGCAAAAAAGCCAACCCAAGCATTTGGTAATACTTCTTTTACTAACATAGGATATGCACTATCTGCAGTTTCTAAGTTTCCTTCAAAAAGATGATAAGCTATTAAACCAGGTAGTACCACTATTATTGGTCCTAATATTTTTATAAACGAAGCCAGTAATAACCCTTTTTGACCTTCTTTTAAATCTTTAGCCCCTAAAGCTCGCTGTATAATTTGTTGATTGGTGCCCCAATAGAATAATTGTACTAACATCATACCTGTAAAAATGGTATAAAAAGGGACAGGGTCTGTTGGCCCACCCATAGATTTAAACTTGTCTGGATTTTCTGTTGTTAAAGTTGATAATCCATCTAAAATACTTCCATCTCCAATCATCATCAATCCAAAAATTGGGATTAAAATTCCTCCAATTAATAAACCAATAGCATTAATAGAATCTGATACAGCAACTGCTTTTAAACCACCAAAAACGGCATAAATTGAACCGACAATACCTATGCCCCAAACACAAATCCAGATAGATTGTGTATGCGTAACACCCAATAATTCTGGGATATCAAACATCCCACTAATAGCTAAAGAACCAGAATACAATATTACTGGTAATAAAACAACGACATAACCCGATAGAAATAACACAGACGTTAATGTTTTTGTTGTTACATCAAATCGTTTTGCTAAAAACCCTGGAACTGTTGTTAATCCGCCTTTTAAATACCTAGGCAATAAAAACATTGCAGTAACTACCATAGCAATTGCAGCTAGAGTTTCCCATACCATTACAGATAGCCCACTTTGGTAAGCAGACCCGTTTAAACCAACAATTTGTTCAGTTGATAAATTGGTGAGTAATAATGATCCTGCTATGACGCCTGCTGTTAGACTACGTCCACCTAAAAAATAGCCATCTGATGATGACTCTTCTGTTTTGCGTGTTGCTAAATAAGATATTATTGCTACTAATGATGTAAACCCAATAAATGTTAAAAATTGCATAATCAGTGTGTTTAGTTAGTATTGTTATTTATTGTTTTATTAAAAATTATGTTCCATTTTACTTTGTATTCTTCGTTTGGTTGTAATACTTGCAACCCAATTTTGTTATTAAAACTATCTGAAATACCTGTCATAGGCTCAATAGCTACAACTTGGGTATTTACTGGGTTATATAATTGCAGATAGTTTTTTTCTTTATCTGTATTTATTTCAATGTTATATGAAGGTGTTTTGAATTCTACTTTATTTCCTTTTAAAATATAGCAATCGTCTAATTGTACATCTTTTATTTGAAATGGAGATTCTAAATGATTCTTATAAACTCCAATTGTAATGAGGTTTTTATCAAACTCTATTTTTTGGTTACTTTCAAAATCTAATACGCTATCATATAAACTTTCACTTATAAAATAAGGATGCCATCCTACAGTAAATGGAAAAGATTGAGTATCTGCATTCTCAATTTTTACAGATAAACTAATTGAATTTTCTGATAGTCTATAGATTAAAGATATCTTATAGAGAAAAGGAAAGCCTTTTGATTTTTCTTCTTCTTGATAAGAGAGCGTAACTTCCACAAAGCTAGAAGTTACAATATCATTAACTAAAGCAAATTTTTTATCAAAAACCACCCCATGAATGGCATTATTCCTGCCTTTTTCATTACAAAACAATTGATAAGTTTCATCTTCAAATGAGTATATTCCATCTTTTACCCTATTTGCAAAAGGAAATAGAATTGAGGATGCATGTGTATTTTCATATTTAATATTTAGACGATCTTTAATTACTGAAACATCTTCAAACTGTAACTCTTTAAGTCTCCCTCCTTCATTTAAGCTTATTCTAGCTTTTGAGTCATCATTACAATTTATGAGCTCTAAGTAATCTAATCCTTCTTCTTGACTTTTTACTATTTTATACACGCTATACTGATGCTCTTATAATTAAACTACTTGGGTTTTCTATTTGTGCTTGCTCGTTGTTAAGTATCATTTTTGCCAACTGCTCTCCCATTAAATTAAAATCTGTAGAAATAGTTGTTATACCTCCTTCTACAATTTCTTTTAACATGGTATCATTATAAGAAATAACACCAATATTTTCTGCTAAAACGAGTTGTTGCTCCTTAATTTTTTTAATGATTCTAATTAAATTTCTATCATCAAATATTATATAAACTTCTCCTTCATTTAACACTCTATTTTCCAGTGATGAAATAACTTCTTTCTCAATATTATTTTGATTACAAAATGAATTAAAACCACTAAGAAATCCTTGGGGTTGTTTTGCTTCAGAGAATAATAAAATCAGTTTTTTATAACGCTTTATATTATTTATCCCATTTGTAAGTCCTGTATAAATATCTTTTTCGAAATTTTGATAAATGGTCGAATATTGAGATAATTCGCTATGCATTTGATCTAAAATATAGACTTTATCTTTTGGCAAATTATCAATAACATGCTCAGTTCCTTTTAAGTTAGCTGGCATGATTACGTAAAAACTATAACTACCAATATTATCAGAAATAAGTTTATTAAACACATCGATATTAAAATGGTGAAAAAATATATCTACTTGAATATTATCTCCTAAACTGTTCAAAAAAGAATTATATAAGTCTTCTTTAAAAGAATTTAATTCATCAAATAGCAAAAATACTTTTTGAGAAACAAGAACATCTTCACTTAAAACATAATAACCTTTACCAACTACTGAATGAATAATACCGCGGCTTTTCAGCTCATTAAAGGCCATTAAAACCGTGTCTCTAGAAAGTGAATGCTTATCTTTTATACTATTTAATGATGGTAATTTATCTCCCTTTCTCAATACGCCTTCATGTATAGCTTCTTCAATAGAATTAACTATTTGCTTATACTTTGGTGCGCTAGATTTTTTACTTACCGAAACAATTCCCATTTTACAAATGTAACCCATTATTTCACAAAAACAAACTAGTATGAACTAGTAGGGTTATTGTTGCAAAATTTTATATTGAAGTTTGCAACAATATATATTACTTATACTAATTTATATGTACAAAAGTTATACTTTTAAGGCTTAAAGTATATTTATCTATTTTTGCCTTTAATAACATTGCTTAACCCAATTTATGAAACGTAGTCTTTATTTTGTATTTACCATTTGTTTTTTAATCCTTTGGAGTTCTTGCCGTAAAGATTTTGAATTTTCACCAAGCACAGGGAGCCTCCAGTTTTCTAAAGACACTGTTTATTTAGATACCGTTTTCACTAACATTGGCTCCAGTACTTACAACTTAAAAGTTTATAATAGAAGTAATGATGATATTGTAATTCCAAGTGTAAAACTCGGTTTAGGCGAAACATCAGAATACAGACTTAATGTAGATGGCATCTCAGGAAAAACATTTGAAAATGTTCAAATTTTGGCCAAAGACAGTATATTTATTTTTGTTGAAACTACCATTGATATTAATAACTTCCCTAATCCAAATGGAACCTTTTTATATACCGATCAAATTGAATTTGACTCCAATTCAAATATGCAAAAAGTTGAACTTGTAACATTAATACAAGATGCTGTTTTTATTTACCCAAACAGAGATAACACTACAAAGGTAATAGAAACATTAACACTAAATGTTGGTGGCGAATTAATTGAAACTGAATTACAAGGTCGAGAATTATTACCCTCAGAGTTTACTTTTACAAACGAAAAACCCTATGTTATTTATGGGTTTGCAGCAATACCAAACGGGGAAACCTTAACTATAAACGCTGGTGCACGCTTACATTTTCATTCAAATTCTGGCTTAATAATTTCTGAAGATGCTACACTAAATGTTAATGGATCGTTTAGTAACGACCAAGAATTACTTGAAAACGAAGTTATTTTTGAAGGAGACAGATTAGAACCAAACTTCTCTAACATACCTGGGCAATGGGGAACTATTTGGTTGTTTGATGGTAGTTTAAACAATACCATAAACTATGCAACAATTAAAAATGCAACAGTTGGTATTTTAAGTGATGGTAACCCAAATACAGCAACCGAAAAACTTAAAATCACGAATTCTCAAATTTATAACTCTAGCAATTTTGGTATTCTAGGGCGTAACACATCTATAACAGGAGAAAATGTGGTTATAAATAACTCTGGGCAATCTTCGTTTGCTGGAACTTTAGGTGGTTCTTACAATTTCACGCATAGCACTATAGCAAATTATTGGGCTAATGGGTTTAGACAATTTCCAGCGCTATTGCTAAACAATTTTATTTTAGATGTAGACAACAATGCAACTATTGCAGATTTAACCGAAGCTAACTTTAACAATTGTATTATTTACGGAAATGATAATCCTGAAATTTTATTAGATGAAATTGAAGATGCTGCAGTAAATTTCAATTTTAAATTTACTAATTGCTTAATCCGTTTTGAAGATAACAACAATAATTTTACAGGAGATAATTATAATTTAGAAAACGCCAGTCTTTACGAAAACAATATTTTTAATGAAGATCCAAACTTTAAAGACACTGACTTGAATGAGTTAATTATAGGCGATGGATCTGCTGCTTTAAATAAAGGAAACACCATATTTTCAAATCAAGTTCCAACCGATATTTTGAATATAAACAGGACTGCTTCTCCAGACTTAGGTGCTTATCAGTACATTATATTCGAAGATTAACATCACATTAACAATTTATTAAAAGCATATAAGTTAATTTTAGGTTTTAACATCAATCAAAAACTTATAACTAATGAAAAATCTATTTGTAATACTTGCAATATGTTTTGCATATACTTTTACATATGCACAATCTGATATAAATAAAACTGGAGTTGAAAAAGCCTGTTTAAACTATATTGAAGGCTTTTATGAGGGTGATACTAGTAAATTAGAAGCTAGCTTACAACCAACACTTAACAAATTTGGTTTTTGGAAAAACAAAAACACCAACACATATGCACAAGTTTCTCATATGTCTTTTAAACAAGCTTTAGATTATGCCAAAGATGTATTAGAAAAAAAAGAATTTCCAAAGTCTGATGCACCAAGGAAAATAGAGGTTTTAGATATTGGAAATACAATAGCCTCTGCAAAAGTAACTGCTTGGTGGGGAATTGATTATATATTATTATCAAAGAGAGGAGACAAATGGATGATTGAGCAAGTGCTTTGGGAAGGTCCGTTAGAAAAGTAAAATTACTAATAACCAACCAAATTCAATCCATAATAAATTCCAAATAATCATCTAGTAAAACACTAAAATTGTCAGGTACAGCATGGCCAAGGTTTTTAATTATTACAAATTGATGCATCAATTTATAAGTTTCAAACTCTTTTTTAATTTTTAATGTTTCCTTTTTGTAACGATAATCATGCTCTCCAGAAATCAATACTGCTTTAACATTTTTGTTAGTAGCTTTAATAATATGCTCTGAAGTAAAGAACTCAGTCGTTCTTCCTCCATGGTTCAATGAAACAAATCCTTTTATTGGTATTATTTGATTTAAAGCTAGGTCAACACTCATCTTACCTCCTAGTGAAAATCCGCCAGCATATACTTGATTATCCTTGATTCTATGCTTTTTAAGAATTTCAGAATAATACTGTTTAATATTATTACGCTCCTTTGGCAAATTCCTCCAGCCCCAATAATTTGGAGGATTATCAAGTGTAGTAGCTTCAAAATATGCCACAATAAATTCTGTAGATAGTTTATTACTTATCCACCAGGTTTTCATGTTTTTAATATTGCCATTACCGCCATGAAAAACTATAAACAAGGGATAGGTGCTTGTTTTATCATAATTAGTAGGTAGTACAATTTTATATTTTTTTTGACTAAAAGCAGTATTCAGAAAGAAAAACATGCATGTAAAAATGAGCAACTTCTTCATTTTAAAAACGATATTTAAAAATAATGTATTAAAATACTAACAAAACATTATTATATTACATTTTTAACAAAATTTTGATAACAAAAATCAATTAAAATTTGTGTAGTTTTGTTCAACAAAATTCAGCAATACTATAAATGGTATAAGTAATTTTTATAATATTATAATCAACAAAAATGCTGTCAAACTATATTTCATAAAAAACAAAATCACTGATGAAGAATACGGTTTTAACAATAATCCTTTTTATAATAACTAACCTCACAAATGCTCAGCTTGGATATGGGAAAATTGAAGACATAAAAAAACTAAAAGAGGTTCCTATTTTAGTCGTTCTGGACACTCTAAATGAAGATTATGTAAAGAAGCTTTCCAAATCTAAGAAAGCTAAAGTTGAAGCTTACTATTCAAAACTTGAAAACTTTAATAAAGTTCTAAGACCGTCATTTGAAAACTATTGGAGTTTTTCTGAGACAATAAAATTTATTAGTTCGAAAGAAATGAAATCATATCTTTCTAAATCCAATGAAGGCAAATACGCTTATTTTAAACTTGACGTAGAAAGCGGAAGCAATTCCCTTAAGCTTAAAGGGTTAATTACAACTTATCATTACAGCATTTATCTCATTGGTAGTAAAAAACCTGTGTACACATTCATGTATCATTCTTCAACACCAAATGCAGCAGATTTTAAGTTTATTTTACAACAAATCCAAAGTTATTTAAGACAAAGAGGGTTGTTAAAAACTGGTGTTAAAACTAAAAAAGAACTAATTGCAGATTTAAATAAAAGTTCAAAAGAAGTAAAAAATAGAATGTTATTAATAAATCGGAATGATTTAAGTAAAGGCTTACTTAAAAAAATTGGTAGCCTATATAAATTTAAATATAAAATCATATCTAGCGAGGAAATTGACAAAGCCATATTAAATGAATATGATAGTATTGCTTATCTAAGAATTATTCCATTAACTCAAATTACAATAAAACCTTCTGAAAACTATAAAAAATCTAGTTTAGTACATTCAATCTTTATTATAAATCCTAAGAATGGAAAAGTTTTGCTACAGACAAAACCATTTCAAGATCTCACGTTACCAACAATACTTAAATCAAATATAGAAGACTTTAAGCCGAAAATGAAAACAAGACATTTAAAAAATATTATTAAAAAAATTAACAACTAGAATTTAGAATCAAATTCAACTAAATTGGTATTTCATAAATATTAGTAGTAATTCTATAATATATTAATTAATCTAATAAGGCATTTTATTTTTTCAATACATTTGTCTTTCAATTATCAACAAAATTTTCATCTTTTTTAAAAACAAAAAATTATAAGCTTTCTTATGAAAAACACAGCTTTAACTCAAACTCACGAAGCTCTTGGAGCAAAAATAGTGCCTTTTGCAGGTTACAATATGCCTGTACAGTATGAAGGTGTAAACATAGAACACGAAACCGTTAGAAACGCTGTTGGTGTGTTTGATGTATCGCATATGGGTGAGTTTTTAATTGAAGGACCAAATGCTTTAGATTTAATACAAAAAGTAAGTAGCAATGATGCTAGCAAACTAACCATAGGAAAAGCGCAATACAGTTGCTTACCAAATGATGACGGGGGTGTTGTTGACGATTTAATAATTTATAAAATAAAAGAGGAAACTTATTTATTAGTTGTTAATGCAAGTAATATTGAAAAAGATTGGAATTGGATTCAATCTAAAAATGATGTTGGAGCAGAAATGCGTGATTTAAGTGAAGATTACTCATTACTAGCTATTCAAGGCCCAAAAGCTATTGAAGCTATGCAATCTATAACCAGTCATGATTTATCTGCAATTAAGTTTTACAATTTTGTAGTTGGTGATTTTGCTGGTATAGAAAACGTAATTATTTCTGCAACTGGATATACAGGTAGTGGTGGATTTGAAATCTACTGTAAAAACAGCGAAGTTAAACAAGTTTGGGACAAGGTTCTTGAAGCTGGAGCAGACTTTGGCATTAAACCTATTGGATTAGCGGCTCGTGATACGCTTCGTTTAGAAATGGGGTATTGCTTATATGGAAATGATATCGACGATACCACATCGCCTTTAGAAGCTGGATTAGGGTGGATTACAAAGTTTACAAAAGATTTTACAAATTCTGATGCTTTAAAATCTCAAAAAGAACACGGTGTAGAGCGTAAATTGGTTGCTTTTAAACTAGATGATCGCGGCATTCCTCGCCAAGGATATGATATTGTTGATGGTAACGGACAAAAAATAGGTATTGTAACTTCTGGCACTATGAGTCCAAGTTTAAGTATTGGTATTGGTTTAGGCTATGTACCAACTGTTTTTGCATCTGCTGATAGTAAAATAAATATTCAAATACGTAAAAATGCGGTTCCTGCTACGGTAGTAAAACTTCCTTTTTACAAAAGCTAATGGCGCTAGATTTTCAAGCAATATTAGATACTATTTATAAGGATGCTATTATTGAAAAAAATAAAGGTGTTGTAGCGTCCTATATTCCAGAATTAGCAAATATTAGTGACCAAAATTTTGGTATCCATTTACGTACATCTGATCATGTAGAATATGCTGTCGGTGATTACAACACACCTTTTTCTATTCAAAGTGTATCAAAAGTATTAGCCCTAGCCAAAGCCATTTCTATTGATAATCAAACCATTTGGAAAAGAGTAGATGTTGAACCCTCTGGAAATCCTTTTAATGAATTATCACTGTTAGAATTAGAAAACGGCATTCCAAGAAATCCGCTAATCAATGCTGGGGCAATTGTAATTGCAGATATTTTAATTTCTAATTTAGAAAACCCAAAAGAAGATTTTTTAAAATTTGTTAGAACATTAGCAAATGATGATTCTATTTCATTTAACGAACAAGTGGCGCTTTCTGAAAAAGTTACAGGTTTTAAAAACTATGCAGCAGCAAATCTTTTAAAATCATTTGGAAATTTACAGAATGATGTTGAAGATGTTTTAGATTTTTACTTCCATCAATGCTCCATCGAAATGAATTGTAGTCAGCTTTCTAAAGCCTTTTTTTTGTTTGCTAATAAAGGTAAATGTATGCTTAACAAAACTCATATTACAGAATCTCAAGCTAAACGTATTAATGCTATTATGCTAACCTGTGGGTTTTATGATGAAGCTGGTGAATTTGCTTTTGAAGTAGGATTGCCAGGGAAAAGTGGTGTTGGCGGTGGTATTGTTGCACTTCTACCCGACCATTTTGTGATTACTACGTGGTCACCTGGATTAAACAAAAAGGGAAATTCGCTTTTAGGGATGCAAGCTTTAGAACAATTTACTACAAAAACAAAACTTTCTATTTTTTAAAGTATCTTCAGTTTGAAGTAGATGTATGGCAAAGCGAGAAGATAAACATAGAATTTTAATATTAGGTGCCAATGGTTTTTTGGGCGGTGCGGCTTATAAAGAACTTTGTGCCTATTTTAAAACCTTTGGAACCTACAATACACCAAACAAATCATTTGAAAAAAACCATCATTTTTATCAGTACAATATTGAAGAAGATGATGTTTATGAAATTCTGGGTGTTGTAAAGCCAACCATAATTATTTCGGCGCTTCGTGGCGATTTTTCAAAACAAATTATTGTACACGAGCATCTTGCTCAATATGTGTTTTCAAAAAAAATCAAACTCATATTCTTATCTTCTGCTAATGTTTTTGATGCCTACAGTAAATATCCTAGCTATGAACAGGATAAAACCTATAGCAATAGCATTTATGGACATTTTAAAATTAAAATTGAAAACATGTTATTGAGATTACCAAAAAAACAAATTGCCATTTTGCGATTACCTATGGTTTTTGGTAATCAATCGCCTCGGGTAGTAGAAATACTTCAACATATAAAAGAAAAAACACCAATAGAAGTTTTTCCGAATTTAATAATGAATGTGACGACAGATACAAAAGTTACGCAACAAATTCATTATATAATAAACAGAAATAAATACGGTGTTTTTCATTTAGGAAGCAATGATTTGGTACATCACGACGATTTTATAAAAGAGATAGCAAAAACATTAGGTAATCACAAAGCAATATTTAAGCGCGTATATACAACCAACGACGATAGGTATTTAGCTGTATTGCCAAAGTATAATCTATTACCAAAAAACTTACAATTACGAAGTCAAGATATACTAACAGAATTAAAAATATAATTGATTTTACTTTTTGAAAGTATTAAATTTATACATTACAATAAAAACATACACCATGAATAAACTTTCAGAAGAAGATATAGAAAAAAAAATATTGCATTTCCCAGATTGGGACTACTATGATAATGCAATTCATGCAGAATTTGAATTTGAAAATTTTAAAGACTGTTTTGGTGCTATGAGCAGAATTGCTTTTGAATGCGAAGCTTTAAACCACCACCCAAATTGGAGTAACGTTTATAATGTTTTAACCATTTCATTATCAACACATGATGCCAAAGGTGTTACAAATAAAGATTTTAAACTAGCTGAAGCTATTGAAATGATTGTTGAACCAGATGAAGATTAATTTGTTTTTGATTACAACCTTTTTAACTTTATACAAAATTATAATTTACAAAAAATAAAATACTATGGGAAGAGCTTTTGAATTTAGAAAAGCAAGAAAAATGAAGCGTTGGTCAGCTATGAGCAAAGCCTTTACACGCATTGGTAAAGATATTGTAATGGCAGTAAAAGAAGGTGGACCAGATCCCGATAGTAATTCGCGTTTGCGGGCAGTTATTCAGAATGCCAAGTCTGTAAACATGCCAAAAGACAATGTAGAGCGAGCTATTAAAAAAGCGAGTGAAAAAGGGCAAGGAGATTATAAAGAGGTTATTTTTGAAGGTTATGCACCCCACGGTATTGCTGTTTTAGTCGAAACGGCTACCGATAATAATACACGGACAGTTGCCAACGTTCGGAGTTATTTTAATAAATGTGATGGTAGCTTAGGTACTTCAGGATCGGTTGTGTTTATGTTCGATCATACATGTAATTTTAGAATAAATGCTGAAGGTTTAGATGCTGAAGAAATAGAGTTAGAATTTATAGATTTTGGTGCAGAAGAAGTATTTGCTGATGATGATGGCATTTTAATATATGCTCCTTTTGAAAGTTTTGGTGCTATCCAAGCAGAATTAGAAAAACGCGAAATAGAAATTTTATCATCTGGTTTTGAGCGTATTCCTCAAGTTACTAAGCAACTTACCAATGAACAAGTTGCAGATGTTGAAAAACTTTTAGAAAAAATTGAAGAAGATGACGATGTCCAAAATGTATATCATACCATGGAAGAAAGTGCAGAATAAATGATAATATGCGTAGCACAATAAAATACATAATTGCTGTATTGATAATTACAATAAACTGCTCAAGTATCTTTTCTCAAGATTTAGTAGTTTACAAGCAAATTGACACTACTAAATTATACCTAGAAGTTTACTACCCAAAAAATATTGATACTACAAAAACATACCCCGCTATGGTGTTTTACTTTGGAGGTGGATGGAATGGTGGAAACAGAAATCAATTCGCACACCAAGCATCTTACTTGTCAAAAAGAGGATTAGTATGCTTTCTTGTAGATTACAGGGTTAAAAACAAACATAATATTTCTCCTTTCGAATCACTAAAAGACGCAAAGTCTGCTATCCGATTTATAAGAAAAAATGCAAGCACATTCAATATTGACATGAATAAAATTATTGGAGCAGGAGGTTCGGCTGGAGGACACTTAGCATCAGCTACAGCATTAATTAGTGATTATAACGAATCTACAGATGATTTGTCTGTAAGCTGTACACCAAATGCATTGGTTCTTTTTAATCCTGTAATCGACAACGGTCCAAAAGGTTATGGGTATGAAAGAATTGGGAATGCATACTCAAAATTCTCTCCATTACATAATATTAAAAAAAATGCACCACCTACGCTATTCTTATTGGGCACAAAAGATCATTTGGTTCCTGTGGAAACCGCAAAATTGTATAAAAGCAAAATGGAAGAATTTGGGAATAGGTGTGATTTAGTTTTATACAAAGATGGAACTCATGGCTTTTTTAACTACAAAAGGTCAGGAAAAAGCAATTTTGACAATTACAAAAAAACTCTAGAAGCTACAGATAACTTTCTAGAATCTTTAAGCTATCTATCTAAAACACCTAAAGTTATTATTGAATAGAAGCTTATTTATTCTTTACATAAATCAGCTTAAATCGAGTATTACTTTGGTCTCGCTGTTCCATTTCAAATTGGTCTAACGATTTAAATAGTGGAGTTAATTTCTCAAAACCAAAATTACGAGAATCAAAATTAGGCTGCTTTTTTAGTATTAAAGAGCCTACATCTCCAAGAAAAGCCCAACCGTCGTCATCGGCAGCATCAGCAACCGAGTTTTTAAGAAGGCGTATTACCTTAGGTGTAATATTATATAAATTTGCTTTTTTAGTTTTCCCGTCCTTATCATCTTTATCATTAGCAGTTTTAAGAATTTCTAAATAAATAAACTTATCACAAGCAACAATAAACGGGTTTGGAGTTTTCTTCTCTCCCATTCCATAAACAACCATTCCAGCTTCTCGCAAACGTGTTGCAAGTTTAGTAAAATCGCTATCAGATGATACTAAGCAAAATCCATTTACTTTTTCAGAATATAAAATATCCATTGCATCAATAATCATAGCAGAATCTGTTGCATTCTTTCCTGTTGTATAACCGTATTGTTGTATAGGTGTTATAGCGTTTTCAAGCAGAATGTTTTTCCATTTAGATAAATGTGGTTTGGTCCAATCGCCATAAATTCTTTTAATGGTTGGTGTACCATATTTAGTTATTTCTTCCATCATTTCAGAAATATATTTTGATGGAATATTATCGCCGTCAATCAATACAGCAATTTTTGTGTCTTTTATCATATTTTATAAAGGTACTGAAATATAACATAATAATGTTTGCATCATTTTTTTCATCCATTTTAGTATAAAGAACTTCTATTAACATGTTTTAACATTTTATAAAGAAATAACAAATCCATTCTTTTTATTTTTAGCGTCACTAACCAAAAAAAACAATTACTCTAATTCTTATTCTTAAAACATTTTATTTTATGAAACATCAAAAACTCAGAGCTTTAAAGCTTTTTAGTGTTGCATTTGTGTTAGCAATTTTTCTTATTCCACAAAATGCTGAGGCACAAAAAAGAAAAAGAGGCAAGAAAAAAAATCAAGTCGAAGCACCAGCAAAACCTGTTGCAAAGAAATCGAAAGAAAAGAAAATTAAAGACCTTGTTAAATCAAGTAAAAAAATTGAAGGATTATTTACTATTTATCAAGATACTATTACGGGGTCTTTACAAATGTTAATTTCTGACGACCAGATTGATAAAGAGTATATTTATTTTAGTCAAATAGCAGATGGAGTTATGGATGCAGGGAGAATTATAAGAGGCTCGTATAGAGGTTCAAAAGTTTTCAAGATTAAAAAATACTTTAATAAAATTGAATTTGAAACTCAAAACAATTCATTTTATTTCGACCCGGAAAGTGCGCTTTCAAAATCAAAAGATGCCAATATTAGTAATGGTAATATGGCCAGTGTAAAAGTTGAAGCACACGATAAAAAGAAAGGCCTTTATTTAATTAAAGCTGATGGCTTATTTTTAAGTGAGACGTTTTCTCAAATAAAAAGACCAAGATTTCCAGGAGCATCTCCAACTGCATTTAAACTTGGCAGCTTAAACAAAGGAAAAACAAAAATTAACTCTATTAGAAATTATGAAGCAAACACTGATCTTCAAGTAGAGTATGTATATTCCTCTCCCTCTGTATTAAATGGTGGATCAAATGCTGTTGCGGATGGTAGAAACGTAAGTATTAAAGTGTTCCATAGTTTAATTGAAATGCCTGATAATGATTACGAAATAAGATATGACGACCCAAGAGTTGGTTATTTTTTAACTCAAGTAGAGGATCAAACATCAACTAGCGCAACGCCTTATAGAGATTTAGTACACCGTTGGAATTTAAAAAAGAAAGATCCAAATGCTGCGATATCTGAACCAGTAGAACCTATTACATGGTGGATAGAAAACTCAACACCTGTTGAATGGAGAGAAACTATTACAAATGCCGTTTTACAATGGAATGTAGCTTTCGAAAAGGCTGGATTTAAAAACGCTATGGCAGTAAAAATACAACCTGATGATGCCGATTGGGATGCTGGAGATATTAGATATAATGTATTACGTTGGACATCATCTCCGCAACCTCCTTTTGGTGGTTATGGCCCAAGTTTTGTTAACCCAAAAACGGGACAAATTTTAGGTGCAGATATTATGCTTGAGTACGTTCACTTTACTAATAGGGTGATGTATGATAAGTTATTCGACTTAGCGTCATTAAACAAAACTTTTGAGAATTCTGAAATTGACGAAGACCATAAAATGTATTGTTCATTAGGTCATGTTATGCACGAAAATACACTTTTCGGAAATGCTGTGCTAAAAGCTTCAAATGCTTCAGATTTGGAAATGAAACGTATGAAGAAAGAAGCTATGGTAGCATTAATAATGCATGAAGTTGGGCATACATTAGGATTAAATCATAACATGAAAGCGAGTCAATTATTCTCGCCTGAGCAATTGGCAGATCCTGATTTTATTAAAGGAAAATGTTTAACTGGTTCTGTTATGGATTATGCTGCCATAAACATTACAAAAGATAGAAGTAAGCAAGGCCAGTATTATGATACAGCAGTTGGACCTTATGATGTTTGGGCCATTCAATTTGGATATACACCATTTAAAAGTAAAAACGAAAGAACAGATTTATTAAATCAATCTACTAAACCAGAGTTAATTTTTGGTAATGATGCAGATGACATGCGATCTCCAGGAAAAGCTATAGATCCTCGTGTTATGGTTGGAGATATGTCTAACGATCAAATAGCATACTCTAACGATCGCTTTGAAGTTATTAATACCATGATGAAAGGCATTAAAGATAAATTTTCAAAATCTGGTCAATCTTATCAAGAACTTCGTCAAGCTTATTATATCTTAAGTGGTCAAAAAGGAAGTGCAGCCAATGTAGTATCAAGATTTATTGGTGGCGTTTATGTAGATAGAGCTATGTCTGGTCAAGAAGGAGAAACACAACCTTACACACCTGTAAGTTTAGAAGACCAAAAGCGAGCTATGGCTACTTTAAGTAAACATGTTTTTGCTCCAAATGCTTTTGATGCTCCAAATGATTTATATAATTACTTAGCAATGCAGCGCAGAGGTTATGGTTTTTTCCGTTCTCCTGAGGACCCTAAAATTCATCGTCAAGTTTTAGGGTATCAAAAAAATGTATTAAACCATGTTTTGCATCCAAATACTTTACAACGTATTACTGATTCTGAATTGTATGGTAACGAATATAAACTGTCAACCTTTATGAGAGACTTAAATAATGCTATTTTTAAAGCTGATATTTATACTAGTGTAAATTCATTTAGGCAAAATTTACAATTAGAATATACTAATATGCTAATTGATATGTTAACAGGAAAACAAAGTGGTAGATATACAAATAATGCAAAATCTATGGCTCTATACAATTTAAAAAATATTAGAACCATGGCTGCTCCTTCTGGTAATATATCATCAAGAGCCCACAAACAACACTTAAGAACGCTTATTGATAATGCGTTAAAAGAAATTAAATAACTACATTTATTATAAACTGATAAAAGCCATATCTTTTAATCGATATGGCTTTTTAATTTTATTATTTATCTTAATAAAAATTTATTTCTTTAAAATGAAAAAACTTATAAGTCTTATTTTCTTATTTATTGTAATCCAATCTTTTGGTCAAAAAAACATTTTCAAAAAAGGTTTAATTACTCAGAAAAATTATTATACAGAAATCAATTTTGATTTTATTTCAGAAAAAATAATTATTCCTGTTGTAATAGAAAATAAAACATATCGCTTTTTGTTAGATACTGGCGCACCAAACTTAATATCGGCAAAACTTCAAAAAGCAATTAAAACTACTTCAATAAAAAGTATCAATGTAAAAGACGCTTCAAACAAACAAAACAGTTTAGAGGTAGTTTCCATTCCTCAAATTACACTTGGTAATGTTACTTTTAAAAATTGTCCAGCGCTAGTGGATAAGAGCATGGGTAATTTAATTTTTGATTGCTTTGAAATTGATGGTTTTATTGGAAGTAATATGCTACAAAAATCTATAGTTCAAATCGATTTAAAAGATAAAGTAATTAGATTGACTGATACAAAAAAGAAACTTACTTTAAATAAAAAAAATGCTACTAAATTATATCTAATTGGTGGACAAAAAAGCCCGTATATATGGATTAATTTGAAAGGTGAGACAAATGCTAGGGAACAATTATTAATTGATACAGGGATGAAAGGTTTTTACGATTTATCCCTTAAGAATTTTGGTATACTTCAGAAGAATAATATTTTTAAAATTAATAATGAAGGTTATGGAAGCAAAAGTATTGGCCTATTTGGAGCCGCTGATAATAGAAAACATTATAGAGTAATAGCCGATACTTTTAAAATAAATAATACTATATTTAAAAATGTTGTAACAGAAACTACAAACGACAATAATTCTAGAATTGGCTCAGAAATTTTAAAGTATGGAATGGTTACTATAGATTTTTTAAGTAAAAAATTCTATTTTAAATCGTATAAAACCACAATAGATTTACAAGAAAAAGTTTTAGGGTTTAGCCCCACAATTATAAACAATAAGCTTGTTGTTGGTATTGTATGGGATGATGAGCTAGAAAAAGAAATTAGTTTTGGTGATGAAATTATTAAATTAAATACACTTGATGTAAGTAGCACTCCCCTTTGTGATTTTATTACATCAAAGGCATTATACAATAAAAATGACACGATAGAATTAACTACAAAAAATAGTGAGGGCATAATAAAAACCGTTATCGTTAAGAAAATAATCCCAAAATAAAAAAGCTACTCTAAATTAAAGTAGCTTTAAGTGTATATATAGAACGAATGTTTCTTTTTAGAGCCAGTAACTGGTTTACTTTATGTTTCATTCGTGATTCTACTATTAAACATTCAAAATGTGTGCCAAAGCACAGTTCTAATAGAAATAGTTAAAAAATAATTATAAAATGAGTTGGATTAAAGTAATACCTTTTGAGGAAGCCACAGGTAAATTAAAATCTATTTATAAAAAAATTAAAGGTCCAAATGACCAAATAGATAATGTATTGAGTATTCATAGTTTACGACCACATACGCTTGTTGGTCATATGAGTATTTATAAAAACACATTGCATCATACAAATAATACTTTTCCCAATTGGTTTTTAGAACTTTTAGGAACCTACACCAGTTATATTAATAAATGTGATTACTGCTATAAGCATCATTACGAAGGCATGAAACGCTTTTTAAATGATAACAAAAAAGCTGAGTTGATTAAATTTCATATTGAAAATGATTCACTTCTTGAAATTTTAAACGAAAAGGAGTTTGTGTTATCTGTTTATGGAAAACAACTAACACTTGAAGCTAATAAGATCACTAAAAATGATATAAATAATTTAAGAAAGTATGGAATTAATGACGGAGAAATATTAGAAGTAAATCAAGTAGTTGCATATTTTAATTATGCAAATAGAACGGTTCTTGGTCTAGGGGTAAATACTAACAATGAAGTATTAGGATTGTCTCCCAATAACAAAGATGATGAAAGCGCTTGGGATCATAAATAATTAAGAGTATTCTGGTATTTTTCCCTTAACGCCTTTATAGAAATTGTACATAAATTCAAAATCTGCTTTAGTATCATTAGTAGGATAAAAAGGTTCAGAAATTTTATTTTGTTTATTTTTAAAATCAAGCGTAAACATAATAATGGGCACATTGGCTTCTTTTGCTATATAATAAAACCCAGTACGCCACTCCTCTACTTTTTTCCTTGTGCCTTCTGGAGCCATTGTCATTCTAAACTCTTTTCTTTCATTAAATAATTTTGCTATAGCCTCAACTTTGTTTTCATTAGATTGCCGGTTAATAGGCGCACCTCCTAAAGCTCTAAAAAACCATCCAATGGGAAAAACAAACAATTCTTTTTTTCCTACAAAATTTGTTTTAATATTTAATGCAGATCGAAGTAAAATACCAATATAGAAGTCATGCCAACTTGTATGAGGTGCAGCTATAATAATAGCTTTTTTAACTGAACTTTGAGAAAAATTGGTATTGCCAACAGCTTTCCATCCTAAAAGCTTAAAATAAATAAATCTGGCTAACCACCGCATGTTACATTTTTTGATAAAGCTCTTTTAGCTTTTTTGGTGTTATTATTTTCTTCCAATTTTCACCTAAGGCATTCTCCCAAAGTGGTTCTAAACTAAGTGATATTTTAATCATTATATCAAACTCTCTATCACTTAAATCGGCACAAATACCTTTTGGTAAAACAATATTATGTTTCTTCTTCATGGCTTTAAATAATTTTACGCCTTCTGGGTAAAATTCTTCTAAATGATTAAAAACAATACAATTACCTATTCCGTGCTTAGTACCTAATAAATATGATAATCCGTAACTCATAGCATGAGCTACGCCAACTTGAGAGTACACAATGCTCATACCTCCATGCCACGATGCCATCATTAGCTTTTCTTGTGCTTCTACTTTAGTAAGCGAGTTGCCTAGGAAAATTTCTTTGCAAAGCTCTAATGCCATTTCCCCATAACTTTGACTAAACGCATTTAAATAAGTTCCTGTAAGTGACTCAATACAATGAATATAACAATCCATTCCTGTATAAAACCATTGTTCAGTTGGAACATCTTTAGTAAGCTCAGAATCTAATATAACTTGATCAAAAGGTGTAAAATCTGAATTTATTCCTAATTTCCTTTCTGGACCAGTAAGTACTGTTGTTCTTGAAACTTCTGCACCCGTCCCTGATATAGTAGGAATTCCAACATGGTATATTGCTTTATTTTTAACTAAGTCCCAACCTTGATAATCTTTGGTTTCCCCCTCGTTAGTAATCATTATAGAAACTGCTTTTGCTAAATCTAACAGTGTGCCTCCTCCTATTCCTATAATTCCTGACGGACGTTCTTTCGTCTTTAAAATTATTTCTTCAACCAACTCATCAACCTGTGAGGTTTTAGGTTCTTCTTTTGAAGATATAAATATAATTTTATCATCATAAGAAGTAGGTATTCTTGATGTTAACCAGGTTTTGTTTTTAAATGCATCATCTACTAAAAAGATAAATGGGGCATTAATACTTAATCGTTTTGGGGCAATAATATCACTTAACTGATTAAAACTACCTCTGCCAAAAATTACTCTTGGCACCATTGGAAAGTTTTTATAACTCATTTAATATATTTTTCTTTTTACAAAATGTAAAAATAGTACTAATTTCACTTTAACTCGATTAAATATTAGTGAAATATCTTACTAAAATTACAATAAATTTAATACGTCTTTTAAACCACTAATAGTTCTATAATTTTTTCCATTAGTTTCTTTTTTACTTACTTCTTCATGTGCCCAAGTTGTATGAAATGGAACATGAATGGCATTTGCTTTTATATTTACCAAGGGCAAAACATCAGATTTTAAAGAATTTCCAATCATTAGAAATTCTGATGGCTTAATATCTAAATGATTTAAAAGATTTGAATAATTACTCTCTTGCTTATCACTTAATACTTCAATATGATGAAAATAACTAGTTAATCCAGATTTTTGAAGTTTTCGCTCTTGATCTAATAAATCGCCTTTAGTTGCTAATATTAATCGATATTTTTTTGACAAAGCATCTAACACTTCCTCAACGCCATCAAGTAACTCAACAGGCTTTTCTAGCATGTTCTTACCTATATTCAAAATAGCTTCAATAATTTTATTTGAAATATTATAATTTGATAATTCCAAAGCAAGTTCAACCATTGATAAAATGAAAGCCTTTACACCATAACCATACAGTGGTAGGTTTTTCATTTCCATTTTAAATAATTCTTGATCTATCTTATTTGGGGTTTCATATTCTGATAATAAACGTTGAACTTCTATTTCTGCTTCACGAAAGTAGGTTTCGTTAACCCAAAGCGTATCATCTGCATCAAAACCTATTACTTTTATTTTTGTGTAATCTATTTCCATAGTTTTTTAGCGCGTTCTAAATCTTCAGGAGTGTCAATCTCAACACCCTGTACATCTGTTTCTACCATTTTTATACGTTTTCCATATTCTAGATAACGGATGCATTCTATTTTTTCTGAAGCTTCAAGTGGTAACATGGGTAGCTTATAAAAATCTAAAATGGCTTCTTTTCTAAAAGCGTAAACGCCTTTGTGTTTATAATATTTTACTCCAACGTTTTCATCTCTCGGGTAAGGTATTGGGCTTCGAGAAAAATACAGTGCGAAATTAGTTTGATCTACAATTACTTTTACTGTATTTGGGTTATTAATTTCATTAACATCAGTAATATGCACCATTAATGATGCCAAATCAATACTTTTATCATTATCATCTTTAAAAACTTCAATTAATTTTTTTAATGACTCTGCATCAGTAAATGGTTCGTCTCCTTGAACGTTAATAACTATATCGATATCTAAATCCTCAACAGCTTCGGCTATTCTATCGCTTCCGCAATCATGCTCCTTAATACTCATAATGGCTTTACCTCCATTATTTACAATTTCTTTATAAATAATGTCGCTGTCTGTTACTACAAAAACGTCATCAAATAAATTGGTGGCAACTGTAGCTTCGTAAGTACGGCGAATCACTGTTTTTCCACCTAAATCTTGCATAAGTTTTCCTGGAAAACGGGTAGCACTGTAACGTGCTGGAATCATTGAAATTATTTTCATAAGTGATTTTTCAATTCTAATTCAAAAATAGAATAAATATTAGAGGTTTTAAGCTTTAGTTGGCCTAAACTTTTTATAAAGCCGAAAAATTATAAATAATATGATAACCACTAAAATTATGGCAAGAATTGGTAAAAATATTGATACTACCGACATAACCATAGCTGTACCAGTTTCTAAAGTAGAAACTATGGGATTTCCTAAACCTCCAGTTGTTGCAGTTGATGCTAATCGTGTTGTGCTCGAAGTTCCAGCTATGGCAGCTGCTGTTCCTCCTCCTGCTATTATAGCCAACGACCAAGTTACTACAGGGCTTAAATCTGCAATTGTAGACATCATAACAGCTGTTCCTGCTAGGGCAGCTAATGGTACTGTTATACTATCTAACAAATTATCGATATAAGGTATAAAATAAGCAAATATTTCTACTAATGTAGCAACACCTAAAGTTACTAAAGCTGCTGTGCTACCTATCCATTGCCAAGATTCGTTGAGCTGCCAAACATCAAAATAAGAAGCTAGACTTAATGCAAACAAAGGCAGAAAAACTCTAAATCCAACTGATGCTGCAAGTCCAACACCCAAACATATACTAATAATGGTTTCTATTGTCATTTTTTATATTTTTCTCGAAAAAACTTATACTTATTTTCAGGAATTAACTTATCTATTTCTATAATTAACTTTTCTATTTCTGGATGAAAATATCTTTCTAGGAATATTCTTTTTGATTTAATGCTATCTCCAGAAATGTTTACATAAAGATTTAATCCGTCAAACCCAGCTTCTTTATAACTTGACTTTAGAGTATCTGTCGTCTGTTTTTTAAGATATGCATAGAAATTATGGGTATCTATTTTATTTAATTTTATGGCATAAATGATAGAATCTTTGCACCCATGAAAGTCACAATCATAATGTATTTTCAGGCTATCTCTATTAACTTTATAATTCAACATATAGCCAGCTGCACCATCAAAATCTCGAATATCAACATTGAAATTATCAACTTTCAATTCTTTTTGACAACCAAATATTCCAAATATTAAAATTAAGATAAATATTTTATGCATGATACAATTTTATCTAATCAAAAACTATTCCTCAAAAAAGTCATCTTTAAAACCTATAAGATACAATTTATCTTTAGCTCTTGTAACCGCAGTATACAACCAGCGTAAATATTCTTTATCTATACCGTTTGGCAAATAGGGTTGTTCTACAAAAACGGTGTTCCACTGCCCGCCTTGAGATTTATGGCAAGTTATGGCGTATGAAAACTTAACCTGTAAAGCATTAAAATGCTTGTTGCCTTTTATTTTTAAAAACCTTTTGTAATTACTGGTTTCATTTTCGTAGTCTTTTTGAACTTCTTGATAGAGTCTGTTTGATTCTTCGTAGGGTAATGATGGGGTTTCTGCTTCAATAGTATCTAGTAGTAATACGGTTTCAAAAGGTCGCATTCTTGGGTAATCAACCATTCTTACTTTAACTTCCGCAAAGCGGAAACCATATAGTTCTTTAATCGAAAAAATTTCTAAAACTTCAATAATATCACCATTAGCAATAAAACCAGCTTCAGTTGTAGGTTTAATCCAAAAATAATTATTCTTAACTACCATCAAATAATCACCAGCAGTTAACTCGTGTTCATTAAACAAAATTCTGCTTCGTATTTGTTGATTATACATGTTAGCACGCTTATTACTTCTCACAATAATCGCGGTTTCTTCATTTCCTAAATTGCTATAAGCATCATTAATGGCATCCATTATTTCATATCCATCAACAAGCCTAACTATATCTTTAAAATCGCTTAAATCGAATTTAAAAGCCTCATGAAAGTTATTAGATATAGCTTCTCGCAAAACCGTAGCATTTTCAAGAATACCAGAATCATGTTCTTGACGCATGACCTCATCCAACTCCATTTTGGTAACCTCTTTATTATAATTTAAACCTAATTTATTTTCATCTAAAGCTGGACTTAAATCGAGTTTTACTGGAGGCAACTGTGCTGTATCCCCTATTAAAAGTAATTTGCATTGATGGCCAGAATATACATACTGCATTAAATCGTCTAGCAAGGAGCCATTTTCAAATAACTTAGATTCTCCTGGGGTATCTGGAATCATTGAAGCTTCATCTACAATAAAAATAGTGTTTTTATGCTTGTTGGGCTGCAAAATAAATTTTACACCTCCACCTTTATCTTTTTTTGGAAAATATATTTTTTTATGAATTGTAAATGCTTCTTTGTTAGAATAATTAGATATTACTTTAGCTGCTCTACCCGTTGGAGCCATTAAAACGGCGCTTTTTTTTGCTTTCCATAAATTTGTAACAATCGTACCAACAATCGTTGTTTTACCAGTACCTGCATAGCCTTTTAACAAATAAAGCGCATTGGGAGTTTTGCTAAAAATGAATTCTGAAAGCTGTTGCAGAACAATATTTTGTTTTAGCGTTGGTTGAAACGGAAACTGCTGTTTTATAAGCGTATAAAATTCGGATGATGTCATTAAAAACAATAATATTTAATAAATTATTCAAATATAGAAATGATTTTTACGCAGTTTGGTTTTTACGATTAAAAAAAAATTGTAGATTTGCGAAAGACCATTAATAATTTCATTTAATAAATAACGTACTATGTTAACATTAATAATCGTTACAATTGTTGTAATTCTAGTTACAATTGGCTTAGTTAAGCTAGTTGACAAATTTATTCCTTCAAAATTTAAACCTTTATTGCAACTTGCGCTTTGGGTAGCTATTGCTTTTTTAGCATATAATACATTCCAATCTGTTTATGCTCCTATTCAATTTAATAAAGAGAAGAATAAACGTTACGCAGAAGTAATTGAAAGTTTAAATGATATTAGAGACGCGCAATTAGCTCATAGAAAAGTAACTGGTAAATTTTCTGGTAACTTTGACCACTTAATTAAATTTGTTGATACTGCTGTTTATACACTTACACAACGACGTGATTCTAGTGTTCTTGATGAAGTAATGACTAAGCAGTTTGGAGTAGATATGTACAAAGATATTGTTATTATAGATACTTTAGGAACTCAATCTGTAAAAGACTCTTTGTTTAAAAATTCAGATCATTATAAAACCATGATGAATGTACCTGCTGCAAAAGAAGGTGCTAAATTTGAACTTAAATCGGGTTACATAGAACAAAACGGTACTAGAATCCCTGTGTTTGAAGCACTAGTTAAAAAAAATGTGATTTTATTTGATCAAGATAAAGATCTTGTTTCACAAGAAAATCAAGTAGTATCTGTTGATGGTGTTAATGGAGATGCACTAAAAGTAGGATCTATGGATGAAGTAAATACTGCAGGAAACTGGCCAAAAACATATGGCTCAAACGAATAACGATTATAACAAACTAACTAATCTGGAATTGTCCATTCAAATAAGTTTGAGTGGACTTTCTTTTTGTATACTACAAAGAGATACTAATACAATTACTGCATTAAATCATATTGGTTTTGAAAAAAAGCTAAACCCCTTTGAAGTTTTAGATAAACTTATTCACTTATTTAATACTGAAGCTGTTTTACAAACCTCGTTTGATAAAGTTAATGTAATACACGCAAACGAACTTTCAACACTTGTCCCAAAACCTTTGTTTAAAGAAGATTGTTTAGCTGATTATTTAAAATTTAATTCCAAAATACTAAAATCAGATTTTATAGCTTTTGATGATGTAAACTCTAATGATAGTGTTAATGTGTATGTACCTTACGTAAACATTAACAATTTTATTTACGAGAAATTTGGCAGCTTTACCTACAAGCACTTTTCTACTATTTTAATAGAGCGCATTTTATTTGTTGAAAAAAATGCTGATGATGTTAAGCTTTATGCTAATGTTAATTCAAATCATTTCGAAATTATTGTTGTGGAAAAAGGCAAGCTAATCCTTTACAACACATTTGAGTACAGTACTAAAGAAGATTTTATTTATTACATACTTTTTACTGCTGAGCAATTACAACTAAATCCAGAGGCCTTTAATTTAACGCTTATAGGCAATGTAGACAAAAACGATGATTTATATGAAATTGCTTATAAATATATCAGACATGTAGACTTTGGTAAGGATTTAGATAATTATACTTACTTAGAATCAGCAGAAACAAACTACTCAAACTTTACTTTAATTCATAGTTTTTAATGCGTATTATTTCAGGAATACATAAAAGCAGAAAAATTGTTGCTCCAAAAAACTTACCTGTTCGCCCTACTACAGATATGGCAAAAGAGTCCTTATTCAATATATTAAATAATCACTTTTATTTTGATGAAGTTTCTGTACTCGATTTGTTTGCTGGCACAGGTAATATAAGTTATGAATTCGCTTCAAGAGGCACAGAACAAATCACTAGTGTAGATCAAGATTTTGGCTGTATAAAATTTATTAATCAAACAGCTGAAAAATTTGATATGCCAATAAATACAATCAAAAGCGATGTATTCAAATTTTTAGAAAAAACGACTCAAAAAGCCAATATTATTTTTGCAGACCCACCTTATGCCTTTTCAGCAGAGCTGTTTTCTAAAATTCCAGAATTAGTATTTCAAAACAATTTATTGCTTGAAGATGGCTTGTTAATTATTGAACATTCCAAACATACAGATTTATCAAATCTTAATCATTATGATTATTCAAAAAGCTACGGAGGTAATAAATTCAGCTTTTTTGAAACTGAATAACTAGTCCTCTTTTTTTATAAGTCCTTTTTTTTCAGTAAATTAGATTTCTCCTTAAGAGTCCCAGGCTCTATTAAAGCTTTACTCTCAACAAAAAAGCAACAAACTTTCTTGTAAACTTATTTTGTGGCTAAAATTTATTATTAACATTTTAAACCACTAACCAATGAAAAAACTTTTTTTATTTGGACTAGCAATTACACTTTTTATTGCTTGCCAAAACAAACCACAGCGCTATTTTGCTGATTCCGCTGAAATTGAAACATTAAAAACAGGAATAAACGCCTATGAAACTGGAGATTGGGACAAATGGAAAAGCCATTTTTCTGATACTGCTAAAGTTTATGTTAACTCTACCGAACCTATAACCGTAGAAAAAAGACTAGAAGGATTAAAGGGTATGACTAGTGCTATGTCATCTTATGGATTTAATCGTGATAAGGAATACATAGAAATGGTCTTAGATAAAGAAGACGAGACATGGGTATATTATTGGGCTTTGCATAAAGGTACTTTTGCAACTAACAATAAAGAGGTGGCAATACCTGTACATTTAGCTGTACAATTTGTTGACGGTAAAATAGTTGAAGAACATATTTATTTCGATGGAACTGCAATGAATGCAGAATTTGAAGCACTAGCAAAACCTGAAGAAGAAACAGAGGCTTCAGAAGAGTAACTAAATATTAATCAAAAACCCAATATAAAATGAAAAAACTCATAATTTTTGGATTAGTTTTCACGCTTATCCTAGCTTGCAAAAAAGAACCCGATCGTTATTTCTCTGAATCTCCAGAAATTGAATCTTTAAAATTAAGAGTAAAAGCCTATGAGGCACAAGATTGGGATACTTGGAAATCTCACTTTGTTGATACCGCTAAAGTATATCATAACAAAAACACTGGAATCTCTTATCTAGAGAGCATGAAACAGCATCAAAAGATGGTTTCAAATTTTTCGACCTATGGCTTTTCTGATGATAAAACGGTATTAGAAATGGTAGTAGATAAAGACGGTAAAAAATGGGTTAACTATTGGTCTGTTTGGAGCGGTAAGCTAAAAGCAAACGGTAAAGAGTTAGTTATCCCAGTTCATTTAACCTCTCAATATCTAGATGGAAAGATTGTAAAAGAATACGGGTATTACGATACTGCATCTATCACAGCAGCATTTATAGAGATTGAAGCTGCAGAATTAGAAAACGGCTTACCCGAAGAAGATTCAGATTAAAACACCAAACCATCATAATAAAAAATTGCTATTATAAAAAAACAACTAACCAATTAAATAATTAATTATGAAAACAATTAAAACAACTTTTTTATTAGCATTAATTTTATGCTTCTCAATTAATTTTTCGACTGCTCAACAAGCCTATCAAATACATCAGGACAATGTTAAGCCTTCCAAATTTATGGAGTACGAAAAAATTGCCAAAGAGTTTAATGCGGCCTGTGTTGAACATAATTTGCAAGCCACTTGGTTTACAGCCACGAGTAATGATTTTAGGTATTTTTATATTACTCCAATAGAAAATTTTGCAGAATTAGATGAACGTCCTTTTGCAGAAATGGCAAAAGCAATGGGTGATAAATTTGGAGATCTGTTCAAACGTTTCGATACATGTTACGACTCGCACGGCTCTTATATCGTTTTAAGTGACGATGAGCTTTCTTACAAACCAGCCGAAGATGATAAAAGCAGACAAACACAAAACTACCGAAAATGGTTTTACATTTATTATACGCCAGAAAATGCCAAAAAAATTCGTGAGGGCATGAAAGCTGTTAAAGAAATGTTTAAAAGCAAAGGATCAAAAGAATATTATAATGTATACCGCAACGGTTTTGGGCAAATGGAGAGCTACTATATGGTTTCTATTGCTGCAACAGATGAGGTAGAATCTGCACAACGCGGAAAAGCAAACGAAGAAGTTCTAGGTCCAGATAGATACGAAACTTTTAGTAAAGTGATGAACTACGCCTCTCGAATGGAAGAATACACAGGCGAAATGCGTCCAGATTTATCATATTCGCCAAAAGAAGATTAATTTTTTACCAACCATTTTTTAACAATAAACCCTTCTTAATAATTAAGAAGGGTTTGTTTATATCTAAGCAAATCTATAAGCCGAATTCTGTATGTCCTGAACTTGTTTCAGGATCTCTCCATTAATAAGATCATAACACCCTTATCATTTATCTTAGTGCATTGTTACCAATACACTTTAGCTGCCTACCCTCTAACATCGAGCGTGCCGCCCTCAAGCGTTAGTTTACATGACATTGCACCACATAGAGTTTACCTGGTTTCACTACAGCATAACCTGTACATACTTTCTGTTGCACTTTTCCTAGCCTCACGACTGGTGGATGTTAACCACTACGTTGCACTTTGGTGTTCGGACTTTCCTCCCTAGTGCTGAACTTGTTTCAGTACCTTTTCAATCAACCGCAAAGTTAAAATCATAAGATGCTGAAATAAATTCAGCACAAGAGCGATAAGGCGATTTACTTAAGCGCAAAATTACAATAAACAAAAACTATAATCTAAATATATTTTAATATTTGGGCGTTACCCTATCGGGTCAGGCTTTCACTACTCACTTCCTCCTACCGTCGGCGAGCTCAAACAGACCGTTCTATCCTTAACGCACATATTTGTTATTAATGGTTTATAAACTGAAGGCAGCTTAGTTTTTGGAGAGGTTCGTTTAACGTGTTTGTGAATGGTTAGTTGCGTTGGCTAGGAACTAAATTAGTAAAAGAAAACGAACAAGAGGAAATTCCTTCGGAATTTCCAAGTAGGCGATAATCTAGCAATTAAATATACACGGTGTTAGCACAAGTTTTTTTATTATAAAAACCCTTTTTAATTACTTAAATCATCTTTTACTCTGACGAAATTATCATTTCCTCACCTTTTATGGGCTTTATTGCGGTACTTCGAAATATAATTAGAAACATATTTATATAATGAAGTCAGAAAAAAAAATCGGAATTGGAACCCTCATAGGATTAGCATTTGGTGCTGTAATAGGATTAACTATAAATAATTTACCTCTTTGGATTGGTGTTGGGATAGTTTTAGGAGCAGGTATTGGAGCTTCTTTTAAGCTTAAAAAATATCCTAAAATTAAATGGACATTAATCTTAATCTTTAGTTTACTAGTTCTTCTTATTTCTTTTGGAGCGTGGTTTATCAATCTCTTACCCATAGAAGAAATGAAAAAAGACTTAACAGCGAGTACAGTTGAAGATATTTCTTATCTATCTGAAAATAGCATCCCGAAGCGAGGGAAAATATTAGCTGTAGTTACAAGTACAAAAACTATGGGTAATAGTGGTAAAAGTACAGGTTATGAGTTAACAGAATTATCTCGTGCTTATTACGTGTTCGAAGCCAATGGCTTTGAGGTTGATGTGGCAAGCCCATTAGGCGGAAAACCACCTGTTGTCCTAGATGATGATGACATGAAAGAATTTGATTATGCTTTTTTAAATGATTCTATAGCGCAATATAAAACGAGTCATACAATAGTTATAGACGATGTTAAAGCAGAAGATTATCAAGCCGTATTTTTTGTTGGTGGAAAAGGTGCTATGTTCGATTTTCCCAAAAATAAGGCAATTCAAAGTATTGTAAAAAATTACTATCAGTCAGGTAAAGTGGTTGGAGCTGTTTGTCACGGCCCAGCAGCCTTGGTCAATGTAACTCTCGATAATGGTAGCCATCTTTTAGAGAATAAAACGGTTAGCAGTTTCACAAATGAAGAAGAATTACTTTTAATACCAGACGCAACATCTATATTTCCATTCCTTTTACAGGATAAATTAACATCACAAGGTGCTAAATTTAACGAAGGTGCTATGTATTTAAATAAAGTGAGTCACGATAAAAATTTAGTGACCGGACAAAACCCATGGTCTACTTGGTCTTTAGCCGAAACCATGATAAAACAATTAGGGTATACACCAAAGCATAGAAAAATGACAGGAGAAGAAAATGCCGTTAAAGTTCTAGAGGTTTATGAAGCGAAAGGTTCTAAAAAAGCAAAAGAATTAATAGAAAGAATGCTTATTAAAGAACAAAAACCCGTAGATAGACTATTATTAGCTTCCCATAGTGTGATTTTGGGTATGCAAGGAAAAATAGGACGTTCTCTTAGTGTGCTTGGTTTAGTTTCTTATGCTAAAAAGAAATCTAAAAGCATAAATTAAATAAAAGATTTTTGGTTGATTTAGAGCGCATGAATCCTTTGTGAATTGTGCTTTCCTGTATCTAAAATATCCTTAAATTTGATAAAAATAGTTTATTGAGTTTTTTAGAAATACTTCTTATCATTGTTAGTAGTGCAGGTCTGTTGCACGGTGTATTATTTGCCTTTTATTTATGTTTTTTTAAAAAGAAAAAAACGTTTACCAATCTTTTATTAGGGTTAATTTTAGTCTTTATGGCTTTCAGAATAGGCAAATCTGTAATGATGAATTTTGGTGACGATTTAGAGCCTATATTTATTTTCGCAGGATTAGCGTTCTTATTATTAATAGGTCCTTTGTTAAGGTGGTATGTACTAGGAATGACACACCCTGGTTTTAAGTTACCAAAAAATCACCTAATAGAATTAATTCCTTTTTGTTTGATTTTTTTTTCGAGTTTTTTTATCACAAAACAATGGTATGAAAGTAATAATAAAGAGGCAATTGTCTTATTTGCTAGCGTTCTTATTTTTATTTACCTACACTTCGCTTTTTATATTTTCATTTCTTGGAGAGCTTTAAAAAATGTAAAGAAAAACTATCAAAAGGAAACACAAACAAAATCACAAAAAGCAATATTTGATTGGTTAAGTCTACTAATCATTGGTTTGGTAATTATATGGCTTTCATATTTTTTAAATATTTTAGATGATGAAGTGCCTTATATTATTGGTCCCATCGTGTATTCTTTGGCTATCTATTTTTTAAGCTATAAAGCATTTCAATTAAAAGCGACTGAAATAGACGGAGATGCTTTTAAAGAGAATGATAATGCTATATTATTTAATAAAATCTCTAAAATAATTATTGATGATAAATTATACTTAGAATCTGATTTACCGCTATCAAAATTAAGTAAACTGATTGGGCAAAGCACACAAAAAACATCTTCAGTTATCAATCAATATGCAAAACGAAACTTTAATGATTTCATCAATTATTATCGAATTCAAGATGCTAAAAAGTTGCTTTCAAACATAGGAAGTGAAAAATTCACCATTTCTTCAATAGCTTTCGACACTGGCTTTAGCAGCCTATCTTCTTTTAATAGTGCCTTTAAAAAGTTTGAAGGCACAACACCTTCTATGTATAGAAAATCAACTTAATGGTTGAGTGACTGTCTTAAATTTAAATTCAATTCACTATTATTTGATAATAAAATAAGTAGAAGGATATTTGTGCTAATGCTTTTCGTGTATATGAATCCGTTTTAATACTGAAATAAATTCAGCACAAGTGATTTATATACAACGTTAAACGAAGTTATCAATTTTTTCTGACAAAGTCAAGAAAAACACATCATTAGCAACCGTATTTTTTTGTTAATAACTCCTATTAAATTTTAGGTTCTAAATTCTGAATTCTGAATTGAATTTTTAACTTTGTTAATTGTTCAACATAGCATCATGAGATGCTGAAATAAATTCAGCAAAAATTGGAACCTTTTGTAGTATCGGCTCGTAAATACAGACCCCAAACGTTTAAAGACGTAGTTGGGCAGCAAGCTATTACAAATACCTTACTAAATGCTATTGAAAATAATCATTTAGCACAAGCCTTGTTATTTACAGGACCTCGAGGTGTTGGTAAAACAACTTGCGCACGTATTTTGGCAAAAATGATTAACAGTGATGGTTCTGAAACTAATGATGAAGATTTTGCATTTAATATTTTTGAATTAGATGCCGCTTCAAATAATTCTGTTGATGATATTAGAAGCCTTACTGACCAAGTTCGAATTCCACCTCAGGTAGGAAAGTATAAAGTGTATATTATTGATGAGGTACATATGCTATCTCAAGCTGCCTTTAATGCCTTTCTTAAAACCTTAGAAGAACCGCCAAAACATTGTATTTTTATTTTAGCAACCACCGAAAAGCATAAAATAATTCCAACTATTTTATCGCGTTGTCAAATTTTCGATTTTAAACGCATAACGGTAAAAGATGCTAAAGAATATCTAAAATATATTGCTAACGAACAAGGTATAACTGCCGAGGATGATGCATTACATATTATAGCTCAAAAAGCAGATGGTGCCATGCGAGATGCTTTATCTATTTTTGATAGAGTGGTTAGTTTTTCTGGTAAAAATTTAACTCGACAAGCAGTTACTGAGAATTTAAATGTGCTTGATTACGAAACTTATTTTACGAGTACAGATCTTATATTAGAAAATAAAATTCCAGAATTGTTGCTACAGTTTAATAATACGCTTTCAAAAGGATTTGACGGGCATCACTACATTGCTGGATTAGCATCACATTTTAGAGATTTGTTAGTTAGCAAAACCGCAGAAACCATAGAACTGTTAGAGGTTGGTGATCAAACCAAAAACAAATATTTAGAGCAATCTAAAAAAGCTTCACAAGAGTTTCTGTTACAAGGTATAAATCTTGCTAACGATTGCGATCTCAAATACAAAACTAGCAAAAACCAACGCTTACTCGTTGAGTTATGTATCATGCAGCTTGCCTCTATCACTTTTGATGGAGAAAAAAAAAATAGCAAACATTACATAATTCCGCCTTCCTATTTTAAAAAGAAAGGCATCACTCCTATTCCTGTTAGTGTACCACCAAAAACTACTGAAAACAAAACTACAGAAGTTGAAGAGCACGCTACTGTTATTAAAAAAGAGGAAACAGTATCAGTTGCTTCTAATTTTCAAGTAAAAGAACCACCTAAAATCGTTTTAAAGCAGGATAGCAAACGTACATCTGGACTTTCATTAAGTAGCATAAGAGCAAAAAAAGAACATCAAATACGGCAAATGGATGTTGTTATTGATGAAGAAAATTTGCCAAAAGATCCGTTTACAGAAAAACAGTTAGTTGAAGTATGGAACACTTATGTTAAAAAAATTGAAGAAAAAGGACAATATAATTTAGCTTCAATTTTATCAATTGACACACCTAAATTAAAAGACACCACTATTCATTTAGAATTTCCTAATGCAACAAATAAGGTAGAAGTTGAACGTCAGCAATATGGTTTATTAGGCTTCATTAGAAAAACTTTGAATAATTTTGATATTGCTTTATCTATAACAGTAAACGAGGTTTTAGAGAAAAAATACGCTTACACAAGTATGGATAAATTTGAGAAATTAAAGGAGAAAAACCCAAGTATTGATACTTTAAGAAAAACTTTCAATTTAGATATTTAAACAATTGTTTATGAGGAATTTAGTATTTTTATTTTTTATTTTGTTTATTGTTTTAACGAGTTGCGACGGGCGAGACAGAAAGCATAAAACAAATGCTGAAGTTTTAAAAGAGCACAAATTGTTTGATTCTTTTTCTGAACATGTAAAATACATCCCTGAGCAGCCTACAGAAGTTTTTACAGATACTATTTTGAGTACAGGTTTTCAGGTTAAAATAAAATACTATTCGCTTGAAAATGATTTTATATCTAAAACTACAAACGCATCAAACGATAAGAATAATACAACTCATTTTAAAAATTTTGAAGCACAATTTCAAGTTTCTAAAAACAACAACTTATTAACTAGAGATTTTATCAATAAAGAAATGTTCAGCAAATTTGAGTCTAAAGCATTTTGGGCAGCTGCCATTATGCAATTTGTTTGGATAGATTATGAAAACTCTTCTGAAGATTTTATAACGTTGAACACTTCCTTCCACTTACCAGAAACTGAAGAATACAAAGACTTTAGTATTATAATTAATAAATTTGGAGAAATTAAAATAAGAGCGATTAATCTTGTTGAAAACATATTATAGCTATGCTAGGATTAAAATTACCAACCGATCCACGTTGGGTTAACATTGTAGAAAAGAACATTGAAGAAATACTTACAGACCATGCTTTTTGCGAACAAAAGGCAACAAGTACAGCCATTTCCTTAATTGTTAGTTTCCCTGAATATACTGAGTTAGTACAAGAAATGGTCGCTTTAGTTAAAGAAGAAATAAGCCATTTTAAAATGGTGCATGATATTATTTTAGAGCGTGGTTGGACTTTGGGTAGAGATAGACGTGATGATTATGTTATACAGCTAATTAAGTTTTTCCCGAAAGGAGGAAGCAGAACCACGCAATTAGTACATCGCTTGTTATATGCTGCATTAATAGAAGCTAGAAGCTGTGAACGTTTTAGGCTAATATCAGAAGAATTACGAGATAAAGAATTGGCAGATTTTTACAGAAAACTAATGGTGAGCGAAGCTAATCATTATACCATGTTTTTAGGGTTTGCTAGACAATACGGAAACAAAAAAGAAGTTGACACCAAATGGCAACAACTTCTTGAATATGAAGGTAAAATCATGGCAAATCTCGGAAAGTCCGAGACTATTCATGGTTAAAATTTATAACCAATTCCTATTTGGATATTAGAGTTTTTAGCTTCAGCACTTAGTTTTTCATCAAAAATATTAGAGAAGCCATAAGTATATCTTACATCTGCAAAAAGCACGTGTGATAATTTATATTCTAAACCACCAACACCTGAATAAGCAAAGTTTTTAACACCATCTTCATATTTATGGACTTTTAAACCCACTTGTGGGCCAGCTCCAATATGAACTTTTTCGCTAAGTCTAAATCTAAAAAGAATAGGTGCTTGTATATAATCTAAATGTAACTTTTCTTCATTAGCACCTTCAGCTGAAAATTGGATTTCTGGTGCTAAAGAAACCGTTTTAGACAAGCCTATATTGGCAAAAAAACCAATATATATGCTATTTCTATGTTTATTAGCCATAGTAGGTGTAGTATCAAAACTAAGATTGGAAATATTATAACCTCCTCTTACACCATACATTACACCATGAAATGTTGAGCCTTTTGGCTTTACATTTACTGAATCTTTAACTTTATTAGAATCCTTATCTTGAGAAAATCCATAAAATGAAAAACCAAGTAGTACTGTTAATAGTAATAATTTTTTCATAAGTTATTATTTAATAGGTTTGGGTTTAAAATAATAGCAATTTAATGCGAACGAATATATATTATAAAATTATAATACGTATATTTTAAAAGATGAATGGTAAAATTTTACTGTGTATTGCTAGAAACTGTATCATAATATATACTTTTTATAATACCATCTGCTAAACCAATTTTTGGTACATATATATGTTTTGAGCCACTCCATTTCATTGCAGAGAGGTAAATTCGCATAGCAGGAATAATAACATCTGCTCTATCTTGATTTAATGAAAGTTCCGTTATACGCTGCTCATAAGAGTAACTTTGAAGTAAGTGATAATATGAACTTAAATAGAAATAAGTAAGCGGCTTACCCATTGCTTTACCTGATATTTTAAAGATTTTATTAATGTTTCCACCAGAACCTAAAACATCAATTTTATCATAAGCTTTTACACTTTTAGCTATCCATTGTTGTAATTCTTCCCACGCTTCTTTTTTAACCATATCGTTAAGAAGCCTTACTGTACCTATTTTAAACGATTTTGAAGCTACCTGCTTTCCTCTATGAATAACAGTAAACTCTGTACTACCGCCACCAACATCTACATATAAATACGTTTTATTTCTATCAATAAATTTATTTAAATCTGTAGCAGCAATAATAGCTGCTTCTTCTTCTCCTCCAATAACATCAATACTTATACCCGCTTGCTCTAAAACCAAATTAACTATCTTTTTTCCATTTTTAGATTCTCGCATTGCAGAAGTGGCGCAGGCTTTATATTTTACCACTTTATGAGATTTCATCAAAAGCTTAAACGCCAGCATTGTATCTAAAATACGCTGTGTATTTTCTTTTGAAATCTTTTTCTTAATAAAAACATCGGCTCCTAAACGAATAGGGACACGAACTAGCGAGTTTTTCTTAAACTGTACAGGTTTCCCTTCCTCTTCAATAATATTTGAAATTAGTAGTCTTACAGCATTCGAACCAATATCTATAGCTGCATATTTTTTTATTGAAAGCATACTAGTTTTCTAACTTGTTTTTATAATAATCATAAATAGCAAGTTGCGATCTTACTTTTTGTTTATCATTTAATTTATATTCGTTTTCTTGAGAAGTATTTATCAATCTAGCTTTAACATTGTCACTCCAACAGATTGCATAGGTGTCAATAATTTCTTGTTTCAATGCATTGTCATAAATAGGGCAGCTTACTTCTACTCTTGTATCTATATTTCTTGTCATCCAATCTGCTGAAGAAATATACAGTTTACATTTATCGCCTTCACCAAAAATATATAATCTTGAATGCTCTAAAAATTTATCAACAACGCTAATCACTTCAATGTTTTCACTCATGCCTTCTACTCCAGGTATTAAACAACAAATTCCTCTTACTATCATTTGGATTTTCACACCTGCTCGACTAGCTTCATATAATTTGTCAATCATAACATAGCTAGAAATGCTATTCATTTTTAGCCGAATTCTACCAGTTTCTCCATTTTTTACCTTTTCAATCTCAGCATCAATAAGTTTAAACACTGTATTTTGTGTATAATGTGGCGATGTTATCAAATGCTTATATCTGAAAATTTTATAATTGGCTCCAAAAAAGTTAAAAATCTTATTAACGTCTTTTAAAATACTCTGATCTGAAGTAAATAGCGTGTAATCTGTATAAATTTTTGCAGTAGATTCGTTAAAATTACCTGTGCTTATAAAACCGTAGCGTTTTAATTTATTCCCTTCTTCCCTTTCTATAACACACATTTTGCTGTGCACTTTTAAGCCTTGAACGCCAAATATTAAATGAACACCTTCGTCTTTCATCTGTTGTGCATAATCTATATTGGCTTGTTCGTCAAAACGTGCCTGAATCTCAATAGATACAGTTACTGTTTTCCCATTAATTGCTGCATTTATAAGTGAACTTGCTACATGCGAAATTTCGGCTAAACGATAAATAGTAATTTTAATGGTTCTTACCTTAGGATCTAGAGCAGCTTCTCTTAAAAATTTCACTATGTATGAAAATTTATGATAAGGCGCGTAAAGCAAATATTCTTTAGCTGCAATAGCCTCAAAAATACTAGACTCAAAACTAAGACCTTTAATACGTAAAGGCTCAATTTTCTTATAAAGAAGATCCGTTCTCCCTAAACTTGGGAAACCCATATAATCTCGTCTATTATGGTATCTGCCACCAGGGATAATACTATCTGTATCGTCAATTCCCATTTTAGACATCAAATACTCTAAAGTATCACTATTAATAGTTTTATCGTAAACAAACCTTACTGGCTCTCCTACTTGCCTGTGTTTAACACTATCTGATATTTTTTCTATAAAACTTTTACTTAAATCACTTTCAAAATCTAATTCAGCATCACGAGATATCTTAATCATGTGAGCCGAAATGCTTTTGTAATCAAAAATATTGAATATGTCACCTAAGCAATGTCTTAATAAATCATCAATTAAAATGATATAACTTTTATTTCCTTGCTTAGGCAACTCAACAAAGCGATTTATAGATTTAGGGATTTCTAATAAAGCAAATTGTTTATTATTATCTGCCATTATCATTCTAACCGCCAAATAAGCTCCAGTATCTTTTAAATTTGGTAGTTGTACCAAATCATTTAAAATAATTGTTACAAGAGCTGGACTTACATTTTCAACAAAGTGTTTTTTTATAAAATTGTGCTGTGCATTATCAATTTGGGTCTCATCAATTATATAAATATCTTCTTCTTCTAATTTGGTTTTAATAGTGTTTAAAATATCTAAACTTTTGCTTTGTTGCTTTATAACAATTTGAGTAATTATTTCAAGTAATTCTTTTGCTTTGATACCACCAAGTTGATTTTTACCTCCTTTTCCTGCTTCAACTATTCGTTTAACAGTAGCGTATCTGACCTTAAAAAATTCATCTAAATTATTAGAAAAAATACCTAAAAAGCGTAATCGTTCAATTAATGGTACAGTTTCGTCTGATGCTTCTTGCAAAACTCTTGCATTAAACTGCAACCAGCTTATTTCTCTATTAATATAAGTATTGTTCTTCTTATCGGCTTTGGTCATTTTTTTATATAAGTAAATATGGTAACAAATATATTCTATTTGTGCTAATAATTTATAGTGAAATTATTTATTAAAATGAGTATTATTTTAAATCTTTAGGGAATAATGTGTAAATAGTTTTTCCTTTATTCAAATCTTTCCAATCATCTATATCAAAATTAATAATAGTAACTCCACAGGTTGGTACATTTTCTATATACTTATCGCCGTAAGTGTTAACAAAATCAGTAATTGCATAATTATGACCAAAAACCATTAAACAGTTAATAGATTCCTCTACTTCTTTAATAGTTTTGATAAGATTGCTACCTGAAAAATCATATAAATCATAACTTAAATTCACTAAATCATCACTAATACCTAAGCTTGAAACAAAAGCATTTGCTGTAGTTTTTGCACGAATAGCATCACTAGAAAGCACCTTATTTATTGTTAACCCTCTTTTTTTTAAATGATTAGAAACTAACTTCGTGTCATTATCACCTCTTTTGTTAAGTGGCCTTTCATGATCAATTACATTATGCTTCCAAGAGGATTTTGCATGTCGTACTAATATTAATTTTTTCATAATTACTCGATTAAATGCAATTTTTATCGATAAAAAGTTGTTTTTGTCGATAAAATTCAATTTATTTGCTCAACAATTTATTATGAAGTTAATTAAAAATATAGAATGGAGGAAATTAATAACTTAAATTACAAGATGACAAGCAGTTATAAGATATGGGAATCGACAAGCTGATTAATAAAATCGACAAAATGATTGTGTTACCCTTTTTATCGAATTTATAAGTGATTTAACATTTTTATTTGATAAAGCAGTAACATATATGTTGCTTTGCGTTACCTACTTAAAATTACCTACTTAAAATCGAAAAAATTATGACCCCGAATCTAATTTCCATTTTTAAAACAGCATTGATTTTCAATGTTTCCCTCACAGTTTTTCCCTCGAAAGCTTATAACTCTATTCGTTGTCTTTTAGTTATTCATAATAACTGAAAAGCAGGATTAGTGCTTATTAATATATTATAAATTTAATAATTATGAAAAATAAACCGGCATTAACATTTTACTCATTCTTACTAGTTTGCATAGTATCTATACTATCTATAGAAAATGCTACAGCTCAAGAAAATGGCATTTTCGAACTTACAAATGATGACGAGTTGTCTAAAGTGAAAGTAAAGAAATATAAAGAAAAAAATAGAGGCAAATTTTATAACTTAACTCAAAAGCTACATACAACAGCATATATAAGTAATAATACTCTTAACAAAGTTTATGGAGAAGAGGAAATAAAAAAAATAACTTTTGGAGATAGCAAATCTTTTGGTTTGCTAAACGACAAGAAGTATGACAAAGTAGAGTTGATTACAATTAAGGTTGATAAAGTCATTGATTTAAATAATAATCTAGATTTAACAGCAAACGATAAACTTCCTAGCCTTAAATACATATTTGTTAAATGCAATTTTAAATGCAATAAGCAGCAAATTAAAAAATTTGTAAAAGCTAATAAAAATTCTAACATAAGAATTTTTTATAGAACTGAATCATCATCATAACAAAGCATAAGGTCAAAATAAAAGATTACGACATGAAAAAACTATACACTAATAAAACTTTTGCAAATAACACTTCAAAGACATTGATGTTATTTGCAGTTTTGCTTATAACCTCAATTTTTAGTAGTTATAGTCAGGTTAGAGTTCCTTTTTCACCTAGAACTTCAAATTACACAATCAAAGGTGACTTTACTATGGTTGGAAACACAAATCTTACTTTAGTTAGTTATGGAAACACTACAGACAATAATAATGACATGGAATATGTTGATGTTGATGGTGTTGCTGTTCCTGGAAATAACACACTTAATTCATCTTCAGCTACGGTAACGTTTTCTACTGAAAATGGAGCAATTCCAGATTGTTCTAAAATTTTATACGCTGGTCTTTATTGGACTGGTAGAGCTGATACTGGTTCAGACCCTGATAATGATGGAGATGGTAATCCAAATACTTTTCAAGTAACAAAAGGTGGAATAACGAAGAATTTTGATAAAACGAAAGTATCAATTAAAGGTCCACTTTCTGCAAGTTATACAGAAGTTACTGCTGGTTCAACAGTTATAGTTAATGACCCTATTGATATTGCATATCCTACTGATGGTGATGAACGAAATATGTTTGTTGGTTATGCTGATGTTACAGCCTATGTAACGGCAAATGGTATTGGAGAATATTTTGTTGCTGATGTTGCATTATCTGAAGGCGATGGAGGAGGCACAGGTTTTTATGGTGGTTGGGGTATGGTAATTGTTTATGAAAACTCAAAAATGAATTGGAGAGATGTTACCGTATTTGACGGTCATGCCTTTGTAAATTCTGGAGTTGCAAGTCATACTATTGATGTATCAGGATTTAATGCAGTTCCTTTTGGAGACGTAAACCTAAAACTTGGTTTAATGGCAGGAGAAGGAGATATTGGTGTGTCAGGAGATTACTTTGAAATGATAATACCTGATAACAATGACGATGAAAATGATTTAACAACACTAAACGATAATAGTTATCAACGACTGTCACATAGTGGTAATACCACAGGTAACTTTTTTAATTCTAGTATTGGACCAGCCGCAAATACTCGTAATCCAAATTTGCAAAATAATTCAGGATTAGATATTGTGATGTTTGATATAGATAATACAGGAAATATTCTTATTCCAAACAATAAGACGTATACAAGGTTTAGATATGGATCTACGCAAGACACTTACATTATTTTTAATGCAACATTTTCTGTTGATGCATATATTCCTGAACCTGAAGGTGTTTTAAATATAACTTCAATAAATGGAAGCCCTCCTAATCCTCCAGATATATTAGAACCTGGACAATTTTCGGACTATACTTTAGAAATAAAGAATACTGGTACAGAAGCAACAATTAATACTGTAATTACTATTCCTCTTCCAGATACTGTAAATCCTAGTAATTTAAACATAACTTCTAACACATATTCTCCATTTTCTACAACAAATGTTCCGTATTATGATAATAATCCTGTTTATGGACCTAATGGTGCAATAATTTGGGATTTAGGCTCATTACCTGTTCCTTCAGACCCTAATACTGTTTTAGCTGATATTAGTTTTAGATTGACTGTAACCACTGATTGTAATACACTAACTAACCCTTCTTTTAACCCAGAGGTTTCATTAGAAGGTACCATTGTTGGTAATGGAGCAATATCAAATATTTCTTTTAACTTTCCTTTAATATTAGGATATCAAGTTGCTGGACTTTGTGCAGGTGAACCGGTACCAGCACCAAGTATTATTGATATTGATTACTTAGACTATATTAACGAACCACCTACAGCTAGTAATCCTGCTCCAATTAATATAGAATGTGGAGGTACTATACCACCTGCTGATATTTTAGTTGTAGATGATGAAGCTGACAATTCTGGTATTGAACCTATAGTAGCTTGGGTTTCAGATGTATCAGATAATGGTACAAATCCAGAAATTATAACAAGAACATATAGTGTAACTGATGATTGTAATAATTCAATCAATGTAACACAAACTATTACGATTGCTGATACTCAAGACCCAGATACACCTACTCTTGCAGATGTAACAGGAGAATGTTCTGCGACAGCTACAGCGCCTACAACTAATGATAATTGTTCAGGTTCTATTACAGGGACCACTACTGATCCGTTAACTTATAATACTCAAGGTACTTTTGTTATTAACTGGACTTTTGATGATGGAAATGGGAATGTTATTATCGTACCACAAAACGTAATCGTAGATGATATCACGGATCCTACAACTCCAACCCTTGCTGACGTAACGGGTGAGTGTTCTGCAACTGCTGTAGCTCCTACAACGACAGACAACTGTTCGGGTTCTATTACTGGAACAACAACTGATCCTTTAACTTATACGACTCAAGGTACTTTTGTTATTAACTGGACTTTTGATGATGGAAACGGTAATGTTATTATCGTACCACAAAACGTAATCGTAGATGATATCACGGATCCTACAACTCCAACCCTTGCTGATGTAACGGGTGAGTGTTCTGCAACTGCAGTAGCTCCTACAACGACAGACAACTGTTCGGGTTCTATTACTGGAACAACTACTGATCCGTTAACTTATAATACTCAAGGTACTTTTGTTATCAACTGGACTTTTGATGATGGAAACGGGAATGTTATTATCGTACCACAAAATGTAATCGTAGATGACACTACGGACCCTACTGCTCCAACCCTTGCTGATTTAACTGGTGAATGTTCGGTAACGGCTATTGCTCCTATAATTACAGATAATTGTAATGGTACTGCAATTACAGGAACAACTACTGATCCTTTAACTTATAATACTCAAGGTACTTTTGTTATCAACTGGACTTTTGATGATGGAAATGGGAATGTTATTATCGTACCACAAAACGTAATCGTAGATGATATCACGGATCCTACAACTCCAACCCTTGCTGATGTAACGGGTGAGTGTTCTGCAACTGCGGTAGCTCCTACAACAACAGACAACTGTTCAGGGTCTATTACTGGAACAACAACTGATCCGTTAACTTATAATACTCAAGGTACTTTTGTTATCAACTGGACTTTTGATGATGGAAATGGGAATGTTATTATCGTACCACAAAACGTAATCGTAGATGATATCACGGATCCTACAACTCCAACATTAGCTGATGTAACGGGTGAGTGTTCTGCAACTGCGGTAGCTCCTACTACTAATGATAATTGTTCAGGTTCTATTACAGGAACAACGACAGATCCGTTAACTTATAATACTCAAGGTACTTTTGTTATCAACTGGACTTTTGATGATGGAAATGGTAATGTTATTATCGTTCCGCAAAATGTAATCGTAGATGATATCACGGATCCTACAACTCCAACACTAGCCGATGTAACGGGTGAGTGTTCTGCAACTGCTGTAGCTCCTACAACGACAGACAACTGTTCGGGTTCTATTACTGGAACAACAACTGATCCTTTAACTTATAATACTCAAGGTACTTTTGTTATTAACTGGACTTTTGATGATGGAAACGGTAATGTTATTATCGTACCACAAAACGTAATCGTAGATGATATCACGGATCCTACAACTCCAACCCTTGCTGATGTAACGGGTGAGTGTTCTGCAACTGCAGTAGCTCCTACAACGACAGACAACTGTTCGGGTTCTATTACTGGAACAACTACTGATCCGTTAACTTATACTACTCAAGGTACTTTTGTTATCAACTGGACTTTTGATGATGGAAACGGGAATGTTATTATCGTACCACAAAATGTAA
>CANMUP010000004.1 GCA_947501105.1 uncultured Flaviramulus sp.
TCTATTTTTATAAAACTCTCTTCGTTATTGCTACATAGAATAAACTTTCCAAAGAATTCGACTTCCCGTTTATCTTTGCCTTTGGCTTCCAACTTATTAATATTAGTGGTGCTTAAATATTTGATGCGCTCCGTGAGTTCTTCCTTATTAAACAATACTTCATCTATGCATATCAAAAGCTTATTCGCCCAATCGGCATTAAACTGACTGCTAAAGCTATCATTTGTCAAATAGGTCATGTTGTTGTCAAAGATCTCCTTGAGCCATTTTAAGAAGGTGCTTTTCCCTGTAGAGCGTTCTTTGGATACCAAGCATAGAATGGGCAAGACCTGGATAGGTTTTAGAAATAGTAATTGTAAATAGTCCAGACCCAATTCGTAATGAGTACCGAAAATATGCCTTACAAATTTTAAGGATAATGATACATCCCCTTCTTTAGGCTGTTTCCCTAAAGGCGAATAAATATTGTAAAACCCAAGGTGCTCCTGTTTGAAGTTGACATGGTTAGGCATACAAGTAAAGCCATCATATTTAGGAATCTTACTTAAATGATCCTTTCCATGGTCTTGCTTTATAGTTTCCATGTTCCAATGTACTAGGATGTCATTAAAGTGACCTGCTATAGTAGGCGCTTTGACCTGCTTGTAATAGGACGTTCCTACACGTATATAGGGTATCTTTTTCATAAGAATTATTTATAAATAAAGATTGTCCTATTGCACTTTATGACGCATGGTATATACTAAAGCTTCTGCTTCTATATCATGTTTTGACTTTCGTTTGTTTTGGAGTAACCATTCCACGAGTTTTGCTTTCTCAAAGAAGAGCATTTTTCCGTTGGGTTTAGAGTGTGGAATTCTTCCTGAAGCCGTTAGCTTATAAAGATAGCTTCTTGATATACCTGTATAATCACAGGCCTCGTCAAAGGTTAATACCTCTTTATGACCTATAAGTAGTTTTTCTAAACGGTCTAATCGTTCAAGAATTAATAAATTGTCCATTTTTATTGTTTTTAAATTTATAAAATGAACAAAAGCGCTTTTGTTTTCCCTTATGGGATTATGGAAATAAAAGTAAAAAATGTTGCTATTGAAAGAAGAAAAAAACTCAATTAGTTATTCACATGTATCTGTAAAACAATAAATTAAATCAAAACATATCAAATTTAATAGAAAATAAAAGACAAAATTTCAATTGATATCATTAGTTGCTAAATGACACCTTTTTAAATATTGAAATTATCTAGTATAACGAGTAATATTACAGGTTATTAACAATAAAAACTTAAGAAATTATAGAAATAGATATTTGAAAACGCAGATTTAGATTTTGCTTTTATTTAAAATGAATGAACTGAAGTACAGCAAAACCGAAGTTGACTAACTGGTATTAATAAATTTTATCATCAAATGATATCAATTCATATTAATTAATATGACCCTCAGTAAAACATTGAAATGTTGTACCTATGTTGTACCCTTTAAAATAAAAAAGCCTTTCAATTTCTTGAAAGGCTTGATTTTACTAGTAGCGGGAACTGGACTCGAACCAGTGACCTTCGGGTTATGAGCCCGACGAGCTACCTACTGCTCTATCCCGCGATATAATAACAAAAATAATTTACTTAGCTTTTAACTCTCGGTTCATAATGCCGACCAAATCATTTCGGACTGCAAATATACAACCCTTTTTAACTTTAACAAACATAAAAAACAAAAAAGTTATTGCTCAATGCTATCTGCCTGAAAATCTATTAATTCTGAATTTGAAAAGTGTGCAGAAACTTGAATGGGATTACAACATACCTCACAATCTTCAATATAAGTTTGTTTAGAAATAGAATTATCTATTAGCATCGATATGCTTTCCCAACAATATGGACAAGTAAAATAATGTTCTTTCATTTAAAATAAAAACAAAAAAATAGATAACAATAATTTGTTATCTATTTTACTAATTTATGAAAAACTTCACTCTAACTAATCTTTTTCAATATCCATTGTTGCTGTTGCATTTTGTAATTCTAAATGCATTAAACTAGGTGGATTCTTTCCAGATACACTTATGTATTCTTGATTCAAATTATTATCGCTTACCATAAACGTATTTAACTTTGTCAAATTCATAAACTCCATTGGTAAATCGCCAGTAAACTTATTACTTGATAATAATAACTCTTGTAATTGAGATAATTGTGCAATTTCTACAGGTATTTCTCCATCCATTTTATTATCCATAACACTTAGCTTTTCTAATTTAGATAAAGCATAAATTTGGTTAGGAATAGTTCCTGTTAAAAAGTTACTTCCTAGTAAAAGTTCTTTTAAGTTTGTTAAACCCATTAAAGACATTGGAATATTACCAGTAAGCTTATTACTATATAATTTTAATGATTCTAATTTTTTTAAGTTACCAAGTTCTACTGGTATTTCTCCTTCAAAACTATTCATAAACAATTCTAAAGAAGTCAACTCTTTTAAATTTGCTAATTCCGTTGGAATCTTTCCTTCTAACTTATTGAAACCAAAATTTAATTTTCTTAAAGAAACAAGGTTTCCCATTTCTTGAGGTAATGTTCCTTGAAGATTATTAAAAGGTAAATTAATTTCAACAATTTTATCATCTTCAACTGTTACACCATACCAAGAATCAATAGATGCATTAAGATCCCAAGTTGAGTTCCATTCACTTCCTTTTGTTGAATTATATAAAGCTACTAATGCTTCTTTTTCGTTTGAGGAAATATTAGCAAAAGAATATGCTGATACTAAAAAGCATACAACTATAAGTTTTAAAGTCTTCATTTTGAATAAATTTGGGATTAATTCTCTTACGAAAGTAGGCTATAACCAGACTAAAAACTATTTTATTCGATGAAATGCACTAAATTTTAACATTTTTAATCAGCATACTGCTCAATTTCAAGCTGAATATCTTCCCATTTTAGCATAAAGCTTTCTAAATCAGACTTCTTTTTTTGATAATTATCGAAAAAATTAGGTTGAGATGTTACTTCTTCATAATTAATTTCGAGTGAAACATCAATGGCTTTAATCTCTCGTTCTAACTGATTAATTTTAGACTCTACATTACTTAATTTATTATTTAAAGATTTTATCTTTTTCTGGTCTTCATACGATTGCTGTTTTTTCACTTTAGGTGTTTCCTTAACAACAGTGCGTTTTTCTACTTCGCGCAAATTTTCAACTTTACGTTGGTCTAAATAATAATCTATATCGCCTAAATATTCTTTAATCTTATGATCTTTAAACTCATAAACTTTGTTGGTTAAGCCTTGTAAAAAATCACGATCGTGAGACACCAAAATTAAAGTTCCTTCAAATCTTTTTAAGGCTTCTTTTAAAACATTTTTAGATTTAATGTCTAAGTGATTTGTTGGCTCATCCATTATTAAAACATTAAATGGTTGCAACATTAATTTTGCCAATGCCAAACGATTACGTTCACCTCCAGATAAAACACGAACATACTTATCTACCTCTTCTCCTCTAAATAAAAATGAGCCTAAAATATCGCGAACTTTACTTCTATTTGTTTCGTTAGCTGCATCAATCATGGTATCGTGTACCGTTTTGCTACCATCTAAATACTCTGCTTGATTTTGAGCAAAATATCCAATCTGTACATTATGTCCTAATTTTAAATGCCCCTTATACTTTATATCGCCAACAATAATTTTTGCTAATGTCGATTTTCCTTGACCATTTTGTCCAACAAATGCGGTTTTGCTATCACGCTCTATTAGCAAACTAATTTGCTTTAAAACATGGTTGTCGCCATAATTTTTTGAAATATCTTCAGCTTCAACTGCTACTTTCCCTGGAGTGATTGATACTGGGAAATTAAGTGTCATAACACTGTTATCATCTTCATCAACTTCAATTCTATCAATCTTATCAAGTTTTTTTATAAGTGATTGTGCCATAGTTGCTTTTGATGCTTTTGCTCTAAATTTCTCAATAAGTCTCTCAGTTTGCTCTATTTGCTTTTGCTGATTTTTTTGAGATGCTAATTGTTGAGTTCTTAACTCTTCGCGAAGCACTAAATATTTAGTATAAGATTTCGGGTAATCGTAAATTCTACCTAAAGATATTTCAATAGTTCTGTTGGTTACATTATCCAAAAACATTTTATCGTGAGATACAATTACCACGGCACCTGGGTAATTTTTTAAAAACCCTTCCAACCAAATAATAGATTCAATATCTAAGTGGTTTGTAGGCTCATCTAAAAGTAAAATATCGTTATTTTGAAGTAGTAACTTAGCCAGCTCAATACGCATACGCCATCCTCCTGAAAATGTATCGGTTAGTTTATTAAAGTCTTCTCGTTTAAAACCAAGGCCTTGTAAAATCTTTTCCGTATCACCTTGATAATTATAACCACCTAAAATCTCGTATTGATGCTGAAGCTCGTTTATATCAATCATTAATTGATGGTAACCATCACTTTCATAATCGGTTCGCTCAGCCATTTGAGTATTTACGGCTTCCATTTTAGCCTCCAACTGCTTAATTTCAGTAAAAGCTTCGTAGGCTTCTTCAAGCACTGTTCTACCTAAAACAAAATCTATATCTTGCTTTAAGAATCCAATCTTAAGTTCTTTATCTGCTGCAATTTGACCAGAATCTGGTTCCATTTCTTTCGACAAAATTTTAAGCATTGTCGATTTACCTGCACCATTTTTTCCAATAAGACCTATCCTATCACCATTACCTAGTTTAAACGTTATATCTTCAAACAAGTATTCGCCTTGAAATGAAATCGATAAATTATGAATATTCATCATAGAAATGTAACTTATATAACAGAACTTTAATTATTAAAAACTTACTTTTGCTCTGTAATTGCGAATGCAAAAGTACATTAAAATATATGTTTAAAAAAGGAAGTAAATTATACGGTATTATTAAGGGTGTTTGTCCAAAATGTCATGAAGAATCTATGTTTAAAAACAAAAATCCATATATACTTTCCGAAGCTTTAAGTATGAACGAAAACTGCTCTAATTGTGGTACAAAATATAAAATTGAACCTTCTTTTTTTTATGGCTCAATGTATGTAAGTTACCCAGTTGGTATAGCATTTGCTACTGCCGCTTTTGTTATTTCTTTTTTTATTTTTAACGCTGGAATAAACGTCATTTTTATCTCAATAATTGCAACATTAATTATTTTTATGCCTGTAATTTTACGTCTTTCAAGAAATATTTGGATTAACTTTTTTATGCATTACGATAAGAATTTAGCTAAAAAGTAATTTATTTTTTGGGCGTTACCCTGCCGGGTCAGGCTTTCCGTTACAATCTTTTTGCTCGTTCCTCACAAAAAGGATTTCCACTGCAATTCTTAACGCAAATCAAAACGTTTAATATCAATGTCAGTTTCTAAAGAGGTATCGCTTTCAATAAGATTATAAAGTTGCTGAGCTACATAAGGCCCAATCATAACACCACGCGTACCCAATCCGTTTAGCACATACATGTTTTTATGAGTTGTATGTTGCCCTACTAACGGACGTCTGTCTTTAACTGTAGGTCTTACACCTGCTACTTGGTTAACTACTTTAAACGGACAGCTTATTAGCTTTTCAAGTTTGCTTAAGAGTTCTCCTTTGGCTTTATCTGTAGTTTTATTAGTAGTGTCATTCCATTCGTAAGTTGCACCAACAATATAAAGGTCATCTTCTAACGGAATTAGAAATACACCAGCTTTCAATACAAAATCAATCTTTAAATCTGGAGCATGTATCGTTAATAATTCTCCTTTTGTTGGTACTAATGGTAATTTGTTAAAAAACGGATTCTGAATAACGCCAAAACCTTCAGCAAATACAATATGTTTGGCTTTAACATCTTCATACTGAATACCGTCTTCTAAAATTTCAATAGCATTATAATTAAAAGCTTCTTCAAAAAGCAACTTCTCTTTTAATAGCTGATTTTTATAAGATTTAATTAAACACTTAACATCAATTCTACCCGTTTGCAATACTTCGCCAAAACCAAAAGATGCGTTAATAGCACCATTTTCATTTTTAATAATGTTTGTTGAAAGATATTCTGAAAGTTTTAGTTTATCCGATGCTGTAAACCAATCGTTTTGTTCTTCAAGCGATGCGAATTTTCGGTATACAGGAATTTTATAGTCTAGCTTTACCTTTAGTTTATTTTCCAAATTAGCATACATAGGTAATGCTATTTGCAATTGTTCTTTACTTTTCCAAACAGATGTAAAACGTTTTAACACCACAGGGTTATACAATCCACCTGCAACCACAGACGATTGTTGCGATTTATTATCGAAAACCACAAATGTTTTGTTATTCGCCTCTAATTGTTCACAAAAACTAATTCCTGCTAAACCAATACCTACTACTATATAATCTACTTGCATTTGTTGCGAAGATAAAAAATGGATTCTGCACCGTAATGCATAACGACAAAAAGAAGCAAAAAAAAACACTCACTTAAAAGTGAGTGTTTTTTTATTATTACGTTGTGAGACTTAATAGGTCCACATATCTAGTTCGAAATCTCGAATTTTATCTTTAATTCGTTCAGATTCTAATAGTTGCATTAATGCATTTTGAGATACATATTCACTAATCTTTCTATCGCCTTGCACATTTTCTTCTCTATAAATATAGCCATGAAAACGTCTAGAATTCAATATATGATCGAAAGAAAAAGGAATGGAACTATTCTCGTTGTTAAACGATTTTGCTTCATGTAATACTTCTCTAGCATCCGGGAAGAATACCCAGAAAAGAGGTACTAAATCTGGCTCGTCTGTATCAATAAAATTCACATCGGGTGCAACTGGTGCAATTCCTAATAATCTGTATTTCATTTCAGCTTGACGCTTATCGAAATACCAAAGTCCTTTTATATGATATTCTTTAATATCTGCTGCAGTAATATCACGTCTGTTAATATACTCAGGTGATAACTCTTCACCAGCATTTAACTGCTCAATACCTAATTCGGTAGTATCAATCATAACTAATGCTGCTTCAATATCTTTTAAAGTTCTTTTAGTTGTAAAATAAGAATCATCATAAATGTTTTTTATTTCACCATCTTTCACACTTTTCATAAGTACATCGTACAATGAACGTCTATCGCTACCAATATTATTGGTGTCTATAGGATAGTACAGTGGAAAGTTAGAACGCTCATCTAGAACAACCTTTTCCCAAACCATTTTAGAAAAAAGAACATCTCTATCGTCAACATAACCATATTCTAATGGTTTATCATTATCGACTGCTTTTTGCGCTTCTGTTCTTACTCCAATTTCATCTGGACTTTTAGCGTTTAATATGTTTGCTTGTGCAAATACACCAGACACTGTAAAAACAGTTGCTGCGGTTAATAAAAAACTTTTTAAGTTCATGAGTTTATTTTTATTTATTCTTAATGGTCTCATGTAACATCCATATAAAATCTTTCAGTTGAATCTTCAACCTCATATTTACATGGATGTTTCATCTTTTTACTTTTTAATTATTAGGGTTTAACCCAATATTCTAGTTTGTAAGCTCAATAAATACTGGAGATACTTTTTTAAGTATTACACTAACACCACTGGCTTTAGCTTCAATATCAAATATTTGAACTCCAGAACCACGTTTAGCTTTACGTAAAGCACCTTTTGCTCTAGTATCTAACTTGTTTCCTTTAACATTTATTGTAGGTTGCCCAGGAACTTTAAATTTAAACCCTGTAACACGTAATGGTAATTCGAAATCGAAATCATCAAACTTAGCACCAATAGTAGAAATTTGAAGACTGTTTTTTTGCATTTTTAATGCACCATCTTCACCTCTTACTGTACCTGTTGGTTTTGGTAAATCTTTAATTCTAAACTTTGCATTATCACTTACTTTACCGCCATCTGGTAAAGTACCAGTAACGTTAATAGTAACTTCTCTACCTTGAATTCTTGTAGCATCCATTACATAGCTACTACCAGAACCTCTAGATAAACCTTGTGCGCTAGCATTAACTTTATTATCTGGAATACCAGCAAACGAAATAGTCATTGGGTTTTTAACACCTCTATAAACTACATTCATTTTATCTGCTGAAATGGTTGCAGCATTTGGTTTAGCAACAGTTGCAAATGATTGCTTAACTGGAACCTCAACTAGTTCTCCATCTTGCATAAAAATCAGTTTCCCTTCAATTTTATGCTCTCCAACACCACCTGTACCAACTTTCAATTTTACTTTACCTCCTTCAATAGTAAAGTCTTTATCTTGAGTTAATACTCTACCATCTAATTTTAATTCTACACTATTTGGTTTAGTAGAAGCATCAGTACGTCCCAATACAATCTCTCCATCAAACTGCTCACCATTGAAGTAAGCTGATTTTGAAGTTTCCATAAGAGTTGCATAATTCTTCATAGATACTTCATCAGTTAAAGAATTACCTAACATTTTTGATAACACTTCAGATTCAGTGGTTTTAATATCCGCTTGCATCTGTGTCATTTTTGTTAAAGACGCAACTAAAGGAAACCCTTTATAATTACGATCTAACCAAGTTTGTTTTCCAACACCTCCTTTGTTTTCAGTACTAAACTTAGTCTGAACGTCTTTAATAACAGACTCCATACCTTTCTTACCTTGCAATAAAGATACTACGCCTTCTCTAAACGTATTAATTTGACTTAAAAACCTCTGTCCCTCTTCTTTAATTTTATCTCCTTTAAAGAAATTTTGGTCAAGGTAATCGCCTTTATCCATAATTTCATAATCTTTTGGATCATCAACTGTGGCTTGCATTTTATCTTTTAATTCAGATAAATAACCATCAAAATCTGAAGCCAGCCTATGCAAATTGTCGGCATCAGCTTTTAAAGGTTGGAACTTCTCAGGGTTTTCTGTTGCCTTAATATTCAAATTCTCTACAAAACTGTTATTACGTTGTTCTGCAGCTTCGTTAGACTCTACAAGTCTTTCGTTCATTAATCCGAAGGCTGAAAGCACTTCTTTTGACATATTTAAAGCTAGCATTGCTATAAATATTAAATACATCAGATTAATCATTTTCTGTCGTGGTGATAAATTTCCTCCTGCCATGTCTAATTAGGTTTTTGGTTAATTAATATTTGGGCTTAACCCCTAATTAGTTTTTGTTCATTGCAGTTAACATACCACCATATACTCCATTTAATGAAGATAAGTTTGACGCTAAAGATTGCATTTGCTCTTTTAATTTAGCAGCATTCTCTATAGACTCTTCGTTAATTGTAGCTTGTTTGTTTACACTTTCTAACTGTACTTTATAAAGACTGTTTAAAGACTCCATTTGTGCAGCAGCTAAAGTTAACTCTTCTCCATACTTCTTAGTAGCTTCAACAGAATCTACAGTTGAAGACATGTTTTTTGCAGCACCTTCAAAGTTTTTAATACTGTCTCCTAAACTAGCCATTAATTCGCCATCAATTTTAGCGTCTTTTAATAACTCATCTAGTTTTTTAGATAATAAACCTTGTGGGTTTTCTTTTGCGTTTTTATCAGATTGTCCTCCAGCTAATTCAGGATACACTAGCGACCAATCTAAATCGTCGTCTACTGGTTCGAATGCTGAAATAGCAAAAATAATTGCTTCGGTTACTAAACCTAAGGTTAACATAACGTTACCTGTTAAAGGTCCAATTTCAAAGTGAATAATTTTGAATAGTGCTCCAACAATTACAATTGATGCTCCTAATCCGTAAGCCATATTCATAAATCTTTTACTTGCTCTTGACTGTGCCATAATTTTTCGGTTTTTAATTTTAAGTAGTGATACTTAAGTAGGTTAATTAATAGTATTTATTATTGATTTGATTAAATTTATTATTAAGGTTTCTTACCTGTTACTTGTGTCCCCATGTAATCTTGTACTGTTCTGAAACCTATATAACTTCTTGCAGAATCTGCATATTCGTAATCTCTTGAACTTACTTGTAAATAGTAAGCAACATCTTTCCAAGAACCTCCTCTTACAACTTTACGTTGATTATCGTTATCATTTACACTTGGATTTATTGTTGATGAATATTCGTAAGAATTCGGATCGTATGATGCATTTACCCATTCTGAAACATTTCCGGCCATATTATATAAGTTATAATCGTTAGGCTCATAAGATTTTGCTTCTACAGTGTATAATGCTTGATCTGCAGCGTAATCTCCACGAACTGGTTTAAAGTTTGCCATAAAACAACCTCTATCACTTTTCGTATAAGGTCCACCCCAAGGGTATGTTGCTGCTTGAAGACCACCTCTAGCGGCATACTCCCACTCTGCTTCAGATGGTAATCTGAATCTATTTACAAATGCTGCTCTTTTAGATTTTTGGTAAGAGTTTTTGTTAATTGTTCTCCACTCGCAAAACGCTTTAGCTTGTTTCCAAGTTAAACCAACAACTGGATATTCGCTATACGCATCATGCCAAAAATAATCGTTGTGCATTGGCTCATTATAAGAATAAGCAAAATCTCTAATCCAAACTGTTGTATCTGGATAAATAGGTAATGCTTCTTTCTTAATTACTTCGCTACGCTTAATACCTCTGTCACGTGCTGCTTCTTGGATATCCATATAGCTATATTGAAACTTAAACTTTTCAACATCCCAAGTACGTTGCCCATTATATGATTCTTCTAATGGCAAATACATCGTGTCCATAACTTCTGTATAATACTCATCTGGATATTCATCAGTATCGAAAATTAAATCCACATCGTGGTTTATTTTTCTACCCTCATAACCAGTTGGCCCTAAACCTGTATAGTTTTCAAACATGTATTTTTCGTAAACAGACATGTTAGCAGTATCTGCGTCTTTAAAAGCAAATTCACCAATACCTCCATCTTCTGGAATTTTTCCAACCTCATCTGCTAAAACAGCAAGTTTCATTCTAACAATAGAATCTCTTACCCAATTAACAAATTGTCTGTACTCACTATTAGTTATTTCTGTTGCATCCATGTACAATGCTCTAACAGTAACTGTTTTTGCAGGAGCATCATGTACTCCAGCAAGATCGTCATCGGCTTTACCCATAATAAATGCGCCACCAGGAACAAGTTCCATTCCATACGGCTTTTCTGGGTGCCATTTTTTACCTTTAACACCTACTAGTTCTCCTCTATCTTTAGAGCCACAACTAGCTAATAATGTTAATACTGCGGTTAATAAAATAAACTTCTTCATATTCATAGAAAACTCGAGGTTAATTATTTAAGCTTCAATTTTGAGAGCGTAAACATATTTATATATTTTCAAAAAAACAACTTTTTTGACAAAAAAATTACATTTCATCGTAAAAAAATTACATTTTACCGATAAAATCAACTATTTGACCATACTTACCATCCTTAGATACAATTCTTTTGAAACGCTTTGTACCAGCGATTTGGTATCTTATTTTTACAAGCATCTAAATAATCTTGATGCATGCAAGGTAATAACGTATGTCTCTTTAATTTATTATTAATTTCAGACAAAAAAGGAATCTCAATCCACCATCTGCCTGTTTTTATACTCTTGTAAAACACCAATTCTTGATCGTCTACTAAAGTAATGAATTTTTGATAGTTTTTTTCGTCTGAAAAATCATCATCTTTTACTCTAAAATTAACACCTTCAATAAAATACCAAATCATTTGGGAGATTAACATCGATGTAATTTCATCATCCTTTGATGGTTTATATTCATATATTCCAAACGATGACACCTTATTACTTATACCTGCGTAACGGGCAATTGCGCAAATTTCTTTTCCATCTAATCCGTTAGGTGAGTACTTTTGATTTAAACTAAGCTCTGATGCTCTTACCGAATTTAAATCAATACTTACAATATTGGCATCGCGTAAAACAGGCTCAACAATAGTTATATCTTTTGAAACTTGACCTAATCTATAAGATTCAAAATAAAGTTTATCCATTAAATCTATTTCTTCTTGCGAATTAAAATAGGTTTGATACCCTATAGTTGCATAATTAAATAGGTTATATGGTTCGTCTAAAATGATTTTCCCAACAAAACTGTTGTTTTTTATAGGTTTAGCTGAGTCTCCTAAATCAAATTTGCTATCCACATTTACAATATTAACCATAGGTATTAAAGCATCATAAGCTCTATAATTAGCATAGGTTAAATCTTGTGAACCACCTAATATCACAGGAATAATATTCTTTTTAATTAAAATGGTAATAGCTTCTTTTACAGCAAAATAAGTATCCTCAACACTTTCACCTCTATTAATATTACCTAAGTCTGCAATAGTTGTATTCCAGCTACCTGGATAAAGTGCATACAATGATTTTCTAATTTCATTAAGTTGAAATTCTTCTCCTATATAATTAACATCATTTCTATTTTCTAAAACACCAAGAATAGCAATATTAACATCTTCTAAATCTGGGATACCGTTTTGAGTAGAATGAATTCGAAGTTTTCGTCCTAAAGCCTGAGATGCAAGCAATTCGTTATGCGCCAACACCAAATCTGAGACAGGAGACAGAAAATTAAAGTTCATGAATTATTTCTTTTTTGCAGTTGCTTTTTTCTTGGTTGCTTTCTTTTTCTTTTTAGGTGTTTTAGCTTCAATTAATGCTTTTGCTTCATCTAGTGTCATATCTGAAACATCAATTGTTTTTGCTAATTCTACTTTTATTTTTCCTTTTACAACATTGTGTCTTCCCCAACGGGCTTTTTCAACACGTATACCTTCTTCTTCCCAGTTATGAATAACTTTATCTATTTCTTTTTGAATTTTAGTTTCAATCAATTCAACAATATCATCATCAGATAAATTATCCCAATCGTACTTTTTATTCACATTAATAAACATATTGTTCCATTTTATAAATGGTCCAAAACGTCCTTTACCTTTTTGCACTGGCAAATCGTTATACATATATATAGGTGCATCTGCTTTTTGTTTTTCTTTAATTAAAACAACAGCTTCATCCAACTCAACACTTAAAGGGTCTACACCTTTTGGTAACGATACAAAGGCAGAACCAAACTTTACATAAGGCCCAAAACGTCCATTATTTACAAGAATTTCTTCACCTTCGTAAATTCCTAAGTTTTTTGGAAGCTGAAATAAATCCATAGCCTCCTCATAAGTAATAGTATTTAATTGTTGATCTGGGCTTAAACTTGCAAACTGTGGTTTTTCTTCGTCATCAACAGTTCCTATTTGTACCATTGGCCCAAACTTCCCTAAACGTACACTTACTTGTTTTCCTGTTTTTGGATCTTTGCCTAAAACACGTTCACCAGTTTCTCTTTCGGCGTTTTCTTTTACATCTTCCACTTGCGGGTGAAAATCTTTGTAAAACGATTTCATCATTTTAGTCCAATCTTCTTTACCATCAGCAATGTCATCAAAATCTGCTTCAACTTTTGCTGTAAAATTATAATCCAAAATGCTTTCAAAATGATTAACTAAAAAATCAGTTACAATCATCCCTATATCAGTAGGAACAAGTTTACCCTTGTCTGACCCTACTTTTTCTTTTAATTTTTTATCTACTACTTCACCGCTTTGTAATGTAAGTTGAGCATATTCGCGTTCAACACCTTCTACTGTACCCTTTTCAACATAATTTCTATTTTGAATGGTTGAGATGGTTGGTGCATAAGTTGACGGACGACCAATACCTAATTCTTCTAGCTTTTTAACCAAAGACGCCTCAGTAAATCTTGCTGGTGGACGCGTATAACGCTCGGTAGCTGTAATATAATTATTAAGTAAAGTTTCGTTAGTTCTCATTGCTGGCAACATTCCTTCTTGCTCAACATTTTCGTCATCAGTTCCTTCTAAATATACTTTTAAAAATCCATCAAAAGTAATTACCTCACCGTTTGCAGCAAAGTTTTCGTTATGGGTAGATGCTTTTATTTTTACATTGGTTCGCTCTAATTCTGCTTCACTCATTTGAGATGCAATAGCACGTTTCCAAATTAAATCATATAGTCGAGCTTGATCATAGTCAATATCTACAGAATGTACTGCAAAGTTAGTAGGTCGAATAGCCTCGTGTGCATCTTGTGCGCCTTTTGACTTTCCTTTATAATTTCTTGGTTTACTATATTTAGATCCAAAGGCACTTTCAATTTCAGTTTGTGCTCCATTTTTAGCTTCATCAGACAAATTAACACTATCGGTTCTCATATAAGTTATTAAACCAGCTTCATAAAGGCGTTGTGCCATCGTCATGGTTTTACTTACCGAAAAATATAATTTACGTGATGCTTCTTGTTGTAATGTAGATGTTGTAAATGGCGCTGCTGGCGATTTTTTTGCAGGTTTTTTTTGCAAATCTGCAACCTTAAATGATGCTGAAGCATTTTGTTCTAAAAACTTCTGAGCTTCATCTTTTGTTGAAAAATTCTTAGGTAATTTCGCCTTAAATGTTTGTCCATTTTCATTTGAAAACTCAGCATCAATCCTATATGATGCCACAGGTGTAAATCCTTGTATTTCCCTCTCTTTCTCTACAATTAAACGCACCGAAACAGATTGTACACGACCTGCCGACAAACCCCCTTTTACTTTACGCCAAAGCACTGGAGACAACTCGTAACCTACAATTCTGTCTAATACTCGGCGTGCTTGTTGTGCATCAACTAAATCGTAATCTATTCCCCTTGGGTTTTCTATTGCTTTTTGAATAGCGGTTTTAGTGATTTCGTGAAAAACAATACGCTTCGTTTTATCTTTATCAAGCTTTAAAGCCTCGGCTAAATGCCACGCAATAGCTTCTCCCTCGCGATCCTCATCACTTGCTAGCCAAACCATTTCTGCCTTTTTAGCCAATTCTTTCAGTTTTTTTACAACTGCCTTTTTATCTTTAGAAACTTCGTATTTTGGTTTAAAATCACCATCAACATCAACCCCTAATTCCTTTGAAGGTAAATCGGATATATGCCCAAAGCTAGACTCTACTTTAAAATCTTTTCCTAGAAATTTTTCAATAGTTTTCGCTTTAGCTGGTGACTCTACAATCACTAAATTCTTCGCCATACTTGATTTTTTGAAGCTACAAATGTATATGAAAAAAAGTTTATCTGTAACTTTTTATGGATAATCTGTGAACATTTTAAATAAAAAAACCTGTTTTTAACATTTTAAAAACAGGTTTTTGTTCTGAACTATAAATTTTATTCTGCTGAAGTTCCTATTTCTTCAATAGCACTTGTTTCGTTAAAGCCAATAGTTTCTTTGTATATCTGATAAAAAGGTAAGTTGATAAATTGCTGTGTAACATATATACCAACCACACACATTAAAAACCCAACTACGGTTGACAAAAACCAAGCGACTATGACCATTAAAAAAGTAAAAAACCATTTTTTATTCCCTAAAGCAAAAGCAGCTTTAATAATTTCTTTTTCACTCAAATCTGGATTCAACGCATAAATAACATGAACGTAAGACAATGGAATTAAAACATAAAAAATCGGAAGAATAAAAAGTAATAACGCTATTATAGAAACACCTATAATTATTAAGCTTAAAATAATTGTTTTCTTTAAATATCTCTTTTTTAAAAAGAAAAAATAATCATCTGACTGATTTATATTTAAATCTTTATTCCTAGCAATTTTAAAATATGCTGCTTTTAATCCTACAGTTAAAGCAGAACCTAAAATAGAAACAACAATAGCCAAAGCTACTGAAATAATTATTGCAAATACACCAACACTATCAAGTTCGGATATCCCTTGATTTTCATTAAAAGATTCTGGGCTTATAATTCCCATAAAAATCATTGGGATGTACATTATAAAAACTAACGGAAATATTAAGGCAGCATTGAGAATTAAAACCAACAAACCTTGCAACCATACTTTTTTAAAAAGTGTAATACAAGAATTCAAAACATTTCCAAAATCTAGATCTTTAGCGCGTTCAATTTTTTCTAATAAAGCATTAATTGTATTCATTATTTTAATTTTTGGTTAGTTTAATAATTTAAATCCTCACCCATTCCTATTTGGTCTATTTCACTTTTGTCTTCAAAACCTATAACTTCTTTATAAATTAAAAACACAGGTAGATAAAGAAGGGACATTGTAAAAAACACTCCTACTACACAAGCTAGAAACCCTAACATTGCTAAAACTCCAGTAACAAACATAGTTCCAAAAGTAATAAGCCATTTTTTATTACCAAGCTTAAAACTTGCTTTAACAATGTCACTTTCGGTTAAATCTGGATTATTAGCAAATATTATTGCAAAATAAGACAATGGAACAAACACATATATGGAAGGTATTACAAACAGTAATTGAGCTAGTGTTGTTATACCAGCATGAATTAATCCTAGCATAAATACTTTGCTAAAATATTCCTTTTTAAAAAAATAAAAATACTCATCACTTTCATTTCCTCCTGAAACAACTTGTTTACAAATTCTATAAAATGCAGACACAAAAGCAATAGTTATTGTACTTGCTAAAATAGTTTGCGGAATACTGTAAAGTGCATTTGTAGAATAAAATTTTGTAAAAGATTCCAGATTAACCCCATCAACTAACATATTATTTTCTGGTGCTAATCCTAATATGGAAAACACAAAAGCTACACACCCAACTGCAATCATAATAAACAAAACAGCTAAAAACCCTTTTAGCCAAACTTTTTTAAACAGTTCTATGGATTCGCTAATAATATTACCAAAATCTAAGTCTTTTGCATTGTTTATTTTGTTTTCTAAATTGGTTAATGTATTCATGCTTTGGTTAAAATTAGTATATGATTTCAAAGTAAATACTTTCTAATAGATTTAACAAAAATATTCCCTCTCATAAATAAAAAATCCTGCACAAGTACAGGATTTTTTATTGGATTTATATGTGATCTAGTTTTAATTCAAAGAAAAAGAACTAACAAGCTCCACACCATCATTAACATATTCGTATTGATACAAGGTTTTTCCTCCTATCATTATTAAAGTATTTTCCAACGGAATAACATCTGTTGCTTGAATATTTTTAAAACTTTTTGTCATACCTATATTTAATGGGTCAGATTTATCAAATAGCTTTAAACCTGCAGTTCCATCACAAACAAAGAGTATATTATCTTTTACACCTAAACCATAAGGGTTCTCTAATAGGTATCTACCAGACAACTTTGGAGTAGATTTATCGCTTATATCTATAACTTCTAATACACTTTCTTGCTCACCACAATTATTGCCACCTCGAATAGTTAAATAAGCATAATTTCCATCAACCACTACAGGATCACAACCTGTCCAATGAATAAATTCTGATACATAAGTTGGGCTTTCTGCATTCACTAAATCGTAAATATACATCCCATCTGTACTACCTATATATAAATATCCTTCAGCCTGAAATAAAGTTTCTATATTATTTCCTGAGTATTGAGATTTAACAAATGTTGGCTGTGATAAATTGCTAATATTAAAAATTATCATTTCATGAGAGCCAACTGTATATAAATAATTATCTACAATTTGAAAACGAGCTAACGAGCCTCCTTGACCTGTAACAGACTCACTAGATGCAGCGTTTAGCACAGCGTCATTAAAAACAATATCAATTTGAGATCCATCAACTTTTTCGCGCCTTTCGGTAGCAATTGTCCAGCCTACAATTATTTCAGTTTCAAAATTAAAACTCCCATAATTTATAAAATCTGCTTCAGCAGGAATTAGAAAATCATAAACCTTAAATACATCTTCTAATCGCTCAGTTAAAGTAATCGAATTAATGTCAGAAATATCAAAAACTAACAAATCTGTGGCACTATCAGCATATAAAAAATTATCCTTTACTGATATATCTTCATTACCAGGAATCCTTATATATTTAATAGCCTTTGGCGCTTTAGGGTTTGTGTTATCTATAACATGCACACCTTTATTTACATCATTTACAAAAATGTAGTTGTTGAATGCATAAATTTTTCCAGCTTGCTCAATGTTTTTTGGAGCAACTATGTCAACAGAATTTCTAAAGGCTGCTATACTCATTAATTCTGGTGTTGCTACCGTAACAAACTCGTAATCGGTATCATCCTTATCGCAAGACATTATGCTGAAAAAGATTAAAGTTAATAAAAGAAGTTTTAATTTCATAGCTAGTTGTTTTCTTACAAGATGTGCAAATCACAAAAAGGTTGCGTCTTGAAAAAAACATTTCTTCTTTGATTAAATATAGTCTGCCACTTTGTCATAAAATCTAAATAAATTGTATCTTTGCACACTTATTGACTGCTACTGGTTTCAGTATACTTATGGAGAAAATTATAGACGAAAGCAAACAAGGTGAATCCTTAGTTTTAGAGAATAAAAAAGAAAATACACGCAAACTTTTTATTGAAAGTTATGGATGCGCTATGAATTTTAGCGACAGCGAAATTGTTGCCTCTATTTTAACAAACGAAGGTTTTAATACAACTCAACGTTTAGAAGAAGCCGATTTGGTTTTAGTAAACACTTGTTCAATTCGTGATAAAGCTGAACAAACTGTTCGTAAACGTTTAGAAAAATATAATGCAGTAAAACGCGACCATAACCCAAAAATGAAAGTAGGTGTTTTAGGTTGCATGGCAGAACGCTTAAAAACAAAATTTCTTGAAGAAGAAAAAATTGTTGACCTTGTTGTAGGACCTGATGCTTATAAAGATTTACCAAACCTTTTAGCCGAAGTTGATGAAGGTAGAGATGCTATAAATGTTATTCTATCTAAAGAAGAAACTTATGGTGATATTTCTCCAGTTCGCTTAAATAGTAACGGTGTTACCGCATTTGTATCAATTACACGTGGTTGTGATAATATGTGTACATTTTGTGTTGTCCCTTTTACTCGTGGTCGTGAGCGTAGTCGTAACCCGCAAAGTATTATTGAAGAGGTTAACGATTTATGGAATAGAGGTTATAAAGAAATTACACTTCTTGGTCAAAATGTAGACAGCTACCTTTGGTATGGAGGCGGACTAAAAAAGGATTTTGTTAAAGCAAGCGATATGCAAAAAGCTACTTCGGTAAGTTTTTCAAATTTATTAGAATTATGCGCCAAAGCACAGCCTAAAATGCGTATCCGTTTTTCAACATCTAACCCACAAGATTTAACTTTAGATGTTGTTGAAACCATGGCGAAATACAATAATATTTGTAACCATATCCATTTACCAGTTCAAAGTGGTAGCAACCGTATTTTAAAAGCTATGAATCGCTTACATACGCGTGAAGAATATATGGAGTTGATAAATAATATTCGTCGAATTATTCCAAATTGTGCTATTAGTCAAGATATGATTGTTGGTTTCCCAACTGAAACAGAAGACGATTTTCAAGACACGGTTTCATTAATGGACTACGTAAAATATAACTTTGGATATATGTTTACATATTCTGAACGCCCTGGAACTATGGCTGGAAGAAATATGAAAGATGATGTTACAGAGCCTATTAAAAAAAGACGTTTACAAGACATTGTAGATTTACAAAGAGAACATAGTGAAATTAAAACCAAAGAATGGCTCGGTACAACTGTAGAAGTATTGATTGAAAAAGAATCAAAAAAATCTAATATACAATGGTCTGGTAGAACACCTCAAAACATTGTTGCGGTTTTTCCAAAAGATAATTATAAAATTGGTGATTTTGTAAATGTAAAAGTAACAAATTGCACAAGTGCTACTCTTATTGGTGAGGCTATTGGATTGAGCGAGAATAATTAAAAAACAATGTCAGAGTTCAACTTTAACAACAAAATATTTTCACTAATTGAAAATTCTAAAAATGGTAAAGTAAATTCTGAAACCATTTTTAAATATAAACAAGAAGGCAATATAGTAACTGCAGATTATTTTGGAGGAACTATTAAATATGGAAAAATAATTGCCTCCTTAAATAATAATACACTCGATATGTTATACCAATGTATAACAACAGAAAATGAACTAAAAGCAGGAAAAGCAACCGCAAAAATAAGTTTAACAAAAAATAACAAAATGATGTTAAAACTAAATTGGGAATGGTTAGGAAACAAAAATGAAAGTGGCATTTCTGAATATATTGAGAATTAAAAAGTTAAAAATAAATGGAATCAGTTCAAGCTATAAAACAACGTTTTGGTATTATTGGTAATACAACTGCACTAAATCGTGCTATTGAAAAAGCGATTCAAGTGGCTCCAACAGACATTTCAGTTTTAGTTACTGGAGAAAGCGGAGTTGGTAAAGAAAGTATTCCTAAAATAATTCATCAATTATCACATAGAAAACACAACAAATATATCGCTGTTAACTGTGGTGCTATTCCAGAAGGCACAATAGATAGTGAGCTTTTTGGACATGAAAAAGGCGCTTTTACTGGAGCAACGCAAACCCGTTCTGGATACTTTGAAGTAGCCGATGGTGGTACTATTTTTTTAGATGAAGTTGGAGAATTACCATTAACAACACAAGTACGCTTATTGCGTGTTTTAGAAAATGGTGAGTTTATAAAAGTAGGTTCAAGTAAAGTTCAAAAAACAGATGTACGTATTGTAGCTGCTACAAATGCCAATATGTTTGAAGCTATTAACAAAGAGAAGTTTAGGGAAGACTTATACTATAGACTAAGTACTGTTGACATTCATTTACCGCCACTACGCGAGCGTCAAGATGATATTCATTTATTGTTCAGGAAATTTGCTAGCGATTTTGCTTTAAAATATAAAATGCCAACAGTAAAATTAACCGATAATGCCATTCAGGTTTTATTAAAACATCGCTGGAGCGGAAACATCCGTCAGTTACGAAATATCGCTGAACAGGTCTCCGTTTTAGAACAAAACAGAACTATTTCTGCAGATACTTTAAGAGGCTATTTACCAACTTCGGGTAGCAATTTACCAGCGGTTATAAAAACATCAAAAGCAGAAAGTGATTTTAGTAGCGAGCGCGAAATATTGTATAAAGTGCTTTTTGACATGAAAAGTGATTTGAATGATTTAAAAAAGCTCACCATGGAGCTTATGAAAAACGGAAATGTTAAAGATGTTGAAAAAGACCATGAAGGCTTAATTCAAAAAATTTATGGTAACGACGAAGAAACAGAAACAGCTTACCAAGATACTTTAACAGAAACAGAAGTTATATCAATTCCTGAACATTCAAATCCTCCCGAAGACACTTCAAGTACACAAGATAAATATCACTTCGCTGAAGAAATTGAAGAAGAGGAAACCTTATCTTTACATGACAAAGAACTAGAATTAATAAAAAAATCGCTTGAACGTCACCAAGGAAAACGTAAATTAGCAGCTGCAGAATTAGGAATAAGTGAACGAACTTTATACAGAAAGATTAAACAATATGATTTGTAAGGATTCGTTAAAATAAATAAATTGTTATTACTATTAAGAATTCACTTAAAATGAAATATATAAAATATATCTTTTTATTATTAGCGATTGTAACATTTCAGTCTTGTGGTTCTTATGGCTTTTCGGGGTTTAAGCCAATAAAAGCTGAAACGTTTCAAGTAAACCGTTTTGAAAACAATGCGATTTTAGTTGAACCAGGTTTAGAACAAGATTTTCAGAATGCTTTGCAAGACAGAATTTTAGACCAAACCAATTACAGCTTAGCCACATCTAAAGCAGATTTGATTTACGAAGGAGAAATTACAAAATATACGGTTTCTCCAACTACATCAACATCAGACAACAGAGCTGCACAAAACAGATTAACTATAGGTGTTAAAATTCGTTTTTATAACACCAATAATGAAGAAGATAATGAGGAAAAAAACTTCTCGTTTTTTTACGATTACCCTAGTAGTTCTCAGCTTGTTGGTGAGCAAAAAGCAACAGTACATGAAGAAATTTTTGAGCGCTTAACACAAGATATTGTTAATGTTACTTTGTCTAAGTGGGAATCATAAAACAATTAAGATTAAAATGAAATATATTAAATACATCTTTTTATTATTAGCAGTCGTAACATTTCAGTCTTGTGGCTTATACGGCTTTACACAACCCAGCTCAATAAAAGCTGAAACATTTCAAGTAAACCGTTTTGAAAATAATGCGCTTTTAGTTGAACCTGGCTTAGAAAGAGATTTTCAAAATGCACTACAAGATTTAATATTAGACCAAACCAACTATAGCTTAGTCACATCCAACGCTGATTTAATTTACGAAGGTGAAATTACAAGATACACGGTTTCTCCAACGACAGCAACATCAGATAACAGAGCAGCACAAAACAGATTAACTATAGGTGTAAAAATACGTTTTTACAATACCAACAACGAAGAAGACGATGAAGAAAAAAGCTTCTCTTTCTTTTACGACTACCCTGGCAGTTCACAGCTTGTTGGCGGACAAAAAGCAACGGCACACGAAGAAATTTTTGAACGTTTAACACAAGATATTGTTAACGCTACTTTAGCAAAATGGTAGTCAATGAATAGTACAGATTTCACATACACCCTCCAAAACCCTCAAGCCATTACACATGAGCAAACCGAGGCTGTAAAATCTATTATTGATGAATTTCCGTATTTTCAATCCGCTCGCGCTGTATACCTTAAAGGCTTAAAAGACCAAAGTAGTTTTAAATATAATCAAGAACTTAAAACCACTGCTGCATATACAACAGATAGAAGTATTTTATTCGATTTTATAACGTCGGACATCTTCATTCAAAATGAAATTTCACAATTTATTAAACAAAACACAGCACATTTAAAAGATATTGATGTAACTATTGAAGATATTTCTATAAATAAAAGTGTTTCTATTGATGAAGCGTTAAAACAACAAATAAAGGACACCAAAGGTGTTTTAGACCCTGCTCTATTTCAACCTAAAGAAGAGCGCCCTAAAAAAGCTTTTGTGTTAGATGAATCTGAGCTTATTGAAACCGTTACCACAAAAACTAAAACACAAGAAATTTCTGCTAACGATATTTTAAATTTAGGAAAGCCGCTTCAGTTTGATAAAAGAGAAACACATTCGTTTAACGAATGGTTAAAGCTTACGCGTTTTAAACCTATTAAAAGAGAGGAAGTAATTTCTAAAAAAGAAGAAAAAGTAGTTTTAGAAAAAACCGAAAAAGCCAAAAAATTTGAATTGATTGATAAATTTATTTCGCAAAACCCAAAAATAAATCCATCAAAAACATCAACATCAAAAGGGAATCTCGCAAAAGCACAAATGATACAACCTGAAGCTTTAATGACTGAGACTTTAGCACGTATATATGTTGAGCAAAAAAACTATAAAAAAGCAATTCAATCTTATAAAATTTTAAGTTTGAAATATCCAGAAAAAAGTAGTTTCTTTGCAAACCAAATTAAGGCAGTAGAACAATTACAAGAACAAAATAATAAAGAATAATGAGTACGTTTACAATATTTTTAGCATTAATAGTAGTTGTAGCATTTTTGCTAGTAGTAGTAATTATGGTGCAAAACCCAAAAGGCGGTGGATTATCGTCTTCTTTTGGCGGCGGCGGTACACAACAACTTGGTGGTGTAAAAAAGACAACCGATTTTTTAGATAAAAGTACTTGGGCTTTATCAACATTGTTATTAGTCCTAATATTATTATCTAATGTGGCGATTAACAAAGGTTCAGATAGTATAGATTCTAAAGCATTAGACCCTGACGCAACCACAACTCAACCTTTACCAACAGCAACGCCATTACCTACAACAAATGACACAGCTACTCCTGCTGATTCAACAGGAAACTAATAAATCATTATAATGAAACAAAAAATGCCAACTCAACCAGTTGGCATTTTTTGTTTCTGCAAGTTTGTCAGTTTAAAAGCATTGGCACATTTTTAGCATAACGCTTAAGCGTTAAACATAATTTAATTAATTAAAAAATAAAATCACAAATGGGCTTAAACATTAAACCATTAGCAGACAGAGTTGTTATTCAACCTGCTGCTGCTGAAACAAAAACAGCGTCGGGAATTATTATTCCAGATAACGCTAAAGAAAAACCACAAAAAGGTGAAGTTGTTGCTGCCGGAAAAGGCACAAAAGACGAGCCTATTACCGTAAAAGTTGGCGACACTGTTTTGTATGGCAAATATGCAGGAACTGAGCTTAAACTAGAAGGCAAAGATTATTTAATTATGCGTGAGAGCGATATTTTAGCAATCATTTAATTACTATTAAAAACTATAAAAATGGCAAAAGATATAAAATTTGATATTGACGCACGTGACGGATTAAAACGTGGTGTTGATGCGTTAGCAAATGCAGTAAAAGTAACCTTAGGACCAAAAGGTAGAAACGTAATTATTAGTAAAAGTTTTGGTGCACCACAAGTCACTAAAGATGGTGTTACCGTAGCAAAAGAAATTGAGTTAGAAAATGCACACGAAAACATGGGTGCACAAATGGTTAAAGAAGTAGCTAGCAAAACAAATGATTTAGCTGGTGATGGTACAACTACCGCTACCGTTTTAGCTCAAGCTATTGTTAAAGAGGGCTTAAAAAATGTTGCTTCAGGTGCGAATCCAATGGATTTAAAACGTGGTATCGACAAGGCTGTTGCTTCTATTACTTCAGATTTAGAAAAGCAATCAAAGCAAGTTGGTAATTCTTCTGAAAAAATAAAACAAGTTGCAGCAATTTCAGCAAATAATGATGATGCTATTGGCGAATTAATTGCCCAAGCTTTTGGTAAAGTTGGTAAAGAAGGGGTTATTACTGTTGAAGAAGCTAAAGGTATGGAAACATACGTTGACGTTGTTGAAGGTATGCAATTCGATAGAGGTTACTTATCTCCTTACTTTGTAACTGATGCTGACAAAATGATTGCAGATTTAGAGAATCCATACATTTTATTATTTGATAAAAAGATCTCAAACTTAAATGAAATCTTACCAATATTAGAACCTGTTGCTCAATCTGGTCGTCCGTTATTAATTATTGCAGAAGATGTAGACGGACAAGCTTTAGCTACTCTAGTTGTAAACAAATTACGTGGTGGACTTAAAATTGCTGCTGTTAAAGCTCCTGGTTTTGGAGACAGACGTAAAGCAATGTTAGAAGACATAGCTATTTTAACTGGTGGAACGGTTATTTCTGAAGAAAGAGGATTCACTTTAGAAAATGCAGACTTAAGTATGTTAGGTACTGCTGAAACTGTAACTGTTGACAAAGACAATACAACTATTGTTAATGGTGCTGGAAATGCAAAAGATATAAAAGCTAGAGTTAACCAAATTAAATCGCAAATTGAAACCACTACTAGCGATTACGATAAAGAAAAACTACAAGAGCGCTTAGCTAAACTAGCAGGTGGTGTTGCTGTTCTTTACGTTGGTGCAGCTAGTGAAGTAGAAATGAAAGAAAAGAAAGATCGTGTTGATGATGCTTTACATGCAACTAGAGCAGCTGTTGAGGAAGGTATTGTTGCTGGTGGAGGCGTTGCTTTAGTTAGAGCGAAGTCTGTTTTAGAAAAAATCACTACGGATAACTTAGATGAAACTACCGGTGTTCAAATAGTAAACAAAGCTATTGAATCACCTTTACGTACCATTGTTGAAAATGCAGGTGGAGAAGGTTCGGTAGTTATTAATAAAGTATTAGAAGGCAAAAAAGATTTTGGCTATGATGCTAAATCTGAACAATATGTAGATATGCTAAAAGCTGGTATTATCGATCCTAAAAAGGTAACACGTATCGCATTAGAAAATGCAGCATCTGTTGCTGGAATGATTCTAACAACTGAGTGTGCTTTAGTAGATATAAAAGAAGATGCTCCTGCGATGCCTCCTATGGGTGGTGGCGGTATGCCAGGGATGATGTAAGTCTAGAGACTCAATATATTATTATAAAAAAATCGCTTCAATTAATTTTGAAGCGATTTTTTTATAATCTCTTATTTAAGTTTCAGCTTTTTACCTTAAAAGTATAGGTAGAAATTAAATCATCCTTAATAAAAAAGTGTACATCATAAAAACCCGTGTGCTTAAACTTATATTCAACAGTTAAAGATTGATTTTTAATTGTTGTAGAGTCTGGATGAATTTTTCTACTGTTATAACCACTATCAATTAACAGGTTAACATCTTTAATATCTACTGGTTTAAGAAGTTCAAATTTAAAAGTGATTTTTTCATTTTTAAGTATGGTGTTATGCATTTTTTGGGGCTCAAAATGATTGCTAAGATTTGCATAGGCTTTACCATAAATTATCGGAGCTTCAATAAATGCTTTAAATGAAGTTTCATCAGCATCACCTAAAAGCAACCATTTTTCATCAATAGGAAAATGGTTTATAGCAAACAACTTTGGATTTGATAAAAAGAATCCATCGTTATACTGAAATTCAAATATGTAGGTTGATGGGTTTGGTATCCCACTTGCCCATGTAGGATCGCAAAGATACCACTTACCATCTAATTTAACTGAATTCCAAGAGTGGTTAGGAACATCAAGTTTTTCAACATCTACAGTAGATGTTCTCGCAAAACCATGTACAATTTCACATTCGATATTAGCTAAATCTGAAAGTTTTTTTACAAGATATGCATAGCCTGTACAGATGGTTTTATTATTTTTTATAAGTTTTTTAAGCGTCGCTTTTCTAAACTGACTATTCCAATTTTTAAGCTTAAGACTATCGTTTTTATAACGTTGTCTTTTTCGCATATTCTTTGTGTAGTAAGCATAATCATTGGCTATGTTTCCACAAACCCATGTAAAAATTGCTCGAAAACGCTCAACATCTGTTGTTAATTTTGAAGTAAGCTTATATGATAATTCGGGTAAATTATCAAGCCTTTCATTTTTGCATTCCAACGCAATTCTATCAGCTTTTGTGAAATCAATAGTATCAAAATCAGATATTTGAGCATGAGATTGGAATGCAAAAATTAATAGAAATAAATATCGCATTATTTTCGTTTAAGCAACGCTATGTATGTATAATTAATTAGACCTTTTAGATTTATAAGGCTTATCAGTATTTAAGGCTCCTACAAATTCAATTAAGTCCTCCGTTAACATTGGTCTTATAAAAGTGGTGTCGTCTTTAATTTTTATTTCAATTGTGTCGTAACCTAAGTAGCTAATAAGTAAAACATCACCTGTTTTTAGAGATTTAGGAAATGTAAATTCCCCTTTGCTGTTAGAAACTGTTCCTATATTAGATCCTTTTAATCTAATACTAGCTGTTTCTAAAGGACCTTCTTCATTACTAACAATGCCTTTAATAGTTCTTTCGTTTTGTGCAACTTCAGTTGAAGTCTTTTTTTCAGATTGCCCATAAACAGGGTTAAACATAAGAACAGCAATCATTAATACTGTCACATAACCTAAAGTGCTAAGGGCTTTTTTTTGATTAAATTTTAATTGTGTTTTCATAATTCTAAATGTTTTGTTTTCATCAAATCTAGCATTAGAAACATTATTACAAAAGTTACATTGAGTGAGCAATCGATTTGAATGAGTGAAGATACTAAATCTTAGAGCGAATTACAATTACATACTTAAAGAACAGCATATTATATGTGATTTTTAACATTATTCAAGTTAAAAAAGTAATGTAAATATTTCACTTAAACCCTTTATATATAAAACAAGCATTAAAACAAAAACCCCAAGCAAATTAGCTTGGGATTTGATAATTCAAATTTTATTTTTAGTGATTGTGACCGTCATCTTTTTTGTGCTCCTCACCTTCTTTATGGTCGTCTTGAACATCTTCATCTCTATATTTACAACATGGATGTACCGAAGCATAAGCCTCATCAGTTGCTTTTAATTCTTTTGTATCATGACCAACACCAGCAATTGTTTTTTGTATGGTTTTTAAATCGGTCTTGCGCTCGTCATAAATAAGTTTTAACTCATGAGTTTTAACATTCCAAACCGCAGACTTCACTCCTTTTGATGTTAAACAAGCTTTTTCTATACGGTTTTTACACATCATGCAAATACCATCAACTTCCATAGATGCTTTTGCATTTTTATTTTGCGCAAATGTAAATGTTGACACTAATATGGTTAATACTACTAATAATTTTTTCATAATTTTTTATTTTATTTTAAATCGTAATCCAGCATAATAACTTGCTCCAAAAATTGGGCCATATACAAATGTAGTATCAAAATTCGAACCAAAAGGATCATTTGCTCCTAAAATAGGATTATCCTGCCTTACATTTGTAATGTTTTCGCCACCTAAATATACTTCAAATTTTTGAGAGAACACTTTAGTTACTTGAGCATTTAATGTACCAAGTGTTGGTGTGTTTTCAGGCAATTGATATTGAACTGGGTTCCCTATAGTTGATGAGAAGCGCTGCTCACCTAACCAATTATAAGTTGCGTCAAATTTCCATTGCGCCCCATTTTCATGCTCATGCGTTTCGTATGATGCATTTGCAAACAAACGATTTGTTGGCACTAATGGTTTTGATAATTTACCCGAGTTGTAATCAGTTTTAACATCGTAATATTTATATGCCATTCGTAAATCGAAATGCTCAAATACGTTATAATTCAGCTCAACCTGAAAACTATTTGCATAACTTTCACCTTCCAAATTATAAAAATTTACTTCTTGCGGGTTTTCAAAGTCTATAACAACTTGGTTTTTAAAATCGGTTTTATAATAATCTAAAGTAATATCAGCTTTTCTTCCAAAAAGATTAAATCCTTGTAAAAAAGAAACACCATAATTCCATGCAATTTCTGGATCTAATCCGTAAATATCTCCATTGGTGTCTAAAATATTTATAGCTCTTGAGGTTGAAAATATATTTTGATTTTCGGCAAAAATATTAGCACTTCTTTTCCCTCGACCAAAAGAAGCTCTTAAAGCTGATTTTTCCCAAGGTGTATATCTAGCATGAACACGTGGTGTTACAAATGTGCCTAATAAATTATGATTATCCACACGAACACCCGCGGTTAAATTTAACTTATCAAGATTATCAAAATTATATTCAAAAAAGGCACCGACTGAGCGTTCCGTTCTTTCGTAATTTGAATTCAAGGTTTGTGTATTTACCAATTCATCATAATGATCGTATGTATAACTCAAGCCTGTTTTAATTTTGTGCCTAGAATCACTAATAATGGAATTATAAATTGCGTTAGCGTATAAACTATTATGTTTAATGTCGTATTGATTTAACCCATAATACGAATCTTGTTTATGACTACTAAAGGCTGTTTGTACTCCAATGCTTTGCCAAGGAATTTCTGGATTTACATAACCAAATTTTGTTGACACTTCATATCGACGAGTATTAATTTCGCTACCCCAAGCATTAGTTGTTCCTCTATCAGTTTTGGGGTTAAAATTAACTTGCCCTGTTTGTTTTTCATCATTTAAAAACTTTAAGTTTATAAAACTTACAAAACCCTTTTCATTATTGATATACTGCCAACGGTTCATCAAATTAATTTGTTCTTGCAAAGGCATATCTAAAAATGTGTCGTTATTTTTATCGTGCTTTGCATCTCTAAGGTTTCCATGTAAATACAATCCTGTACTCCATTTATCATTCACTACTGTATTTAAATGCGTGTTCAATTCTAATCGTCCATTAGCATTTGCATATGCATTTATAAATAATTTATCATCGGTAATTGGCTTTACAAGTTCTGCATTTATTTGTCCTGCAATACTTTCAAAGCCATTAACTACGCTTCCAGCACCTTTAGTAATTTGAATGCTTTCTACCCAAGTCCCTGGTATAAAACTCATTCCAAAAGCTTGAGATGCTCCACGAATAGACGGAATATTCTCTGTTGCAATTAAAATATATGGACTTGTTAAACCCAACATTTTTATTTGTCGCGTGCCCGTAACAGCATCAGCAAAATTAACATCGATAGATGGGTTGGTTTCAAAACTTTCAGACAAATTACAACAGGCAGCTTTTAGCAGTTCATCACTACTTACAGTAAATGTATTAGTTGCTTGTAAATACGATTTGGCAGTAGCTTGTTTTCTAGAAGTTACTGTTACTGCATCTAAATTATCTGTTGGTTGCAACCAATGATGCACCATTTTTGGCTCATTTACAGTAATTGTATCGGTTTTAAAACCGATATAACTAATCACCAATTTGGTGTATTCCCTTTTATAAGGAATGGAGAATTTTCCATCAATATCTGTAACAGCTCCAACAGAAGTATCGAGCCAATATACATTAGCGCCAGCTAATCCTATATGCTCATTTTTTTCATTAGCTTCCATAATCATTCCACTTATTTTGTCTTGCGAAATGCTTATTAAAGGAAGTAAAAATATTATATATATTAAATGTTTCATTTTTTAATTGTAGGTTTTTAATAACATGATAACAGCCATAACAATCATAATGCTATTTTCTATAAATGTGGCTTTCGTCATTGGTAATTTTAAAGCCGTACCGAGGCAAGCACATTGAATAGCTTTTTTGCTTAAAAGTGTTTTTGTTACTCCAATTGTTGTAATACCCAAAATGATTAAAGTGATAATTAATGCTATTGAAATTTGGATACGCATTAAAAAAAGCAGGCCCAATGCCAACTCAATAAACGGATATAACCAACCATAAACAGGAACCACCTTAGCTACTGGGTCGTACATTTTAAAAGATTCTGGAAATCCTTTTAAGTCTAAAAACTTAAAGAAACTAAAAACAACATAGAACAAGCCCATAAAATCGAACATAAAACCATTGGTATTCCAAGGATTATAATTCAATAAAATTGATGCTCCTATTATAAAGGCAAAGATTAAAAACAAAGGAAAAAGTTGTCGCAAATCACTTTTTTTCTCCTCTTCTATTGTTGAAGAGGCAAAAATGTTTGTTTCTTGCTTTTTAGAAATGGTGTATTTATTAGATAAAGCTTCTTGTAGAGATTCTATTAAAATATGTTGAGACATTTCAATAGTTGCTTCACTTTTTTCAAGATTTACTTTAACATTTACAACATGCTCTAAAGCATTCAGCTTGTCTTCAACCGAAGTTTTGCAACCGTTACAAGTCATACCCGTAACTGTATATGTATGTATCATGATTTTGTATTTGATTAAATAAATAATTTTAAATTTTCGCTAAAGCGGAAATAATAAACATCTATAAAATCAAATTAGGAAAGTATCGTTAAGTACCTGTATATCTCTCACCAGATTAGGTGGCGAATAATTTTTATGAGGAACTATTTGCTGAGATAAGCCTTCAAAAAGATTAGCATAAAAATAAACAAACGATGCTAAAAATTGTTGTTGTTCAAATTCTAAATCGTCAAACGAAGAAAATTTTAATTCGTCTTGACCTTGAATAACATCAATTTCGTCTTTGCAACATGTTTTCTTTTGTAAAACTTCTAAAGCTTCCATTTCACATTTTTCTGCTTCAACAAAAACAGAAACATCAACCAAAACATCACCACAAAAGTGTTTTTCAATAGTAAAAGACACTGTTGAAAACAACACTAAAAATGTGAGTAGTATTGAAAAGGTTTTATGTAAAAATAATTTTATCACATAGCAAAAATACAAAAACTTAAAATCAATCATCTTATTTTATAAAATGATTAACAGTTAATTTTTTAGCTTATGATAATAAAATGCTGGCAGTAACAAGATTAAAATAATAGGTTGAATTAAAAAACGACGGAGATTAAAAAAGATATAATAAGTATCTTGCTTAGGGTTTAAAACAAAATACAAGTAGCCAATCATCAATAAAACAAAGGCAATTAAATAAATAAACCCAGAAAATTTAATGATGCTTTTATCTTTAAAAAACACAAATAAAATAGCTAAAGAAATAACAGTATTTAAAGCATATCTTAAAACTGTAAACATGGCCAGTTTAAACACCTCAACTTTTGGACTATCGGCATATAAATAATCGTTTTTAAAAAATTCCAAATACGGATCGTAGAATAATTCGTTTTCAAAAAAACGTATTAAAATTAACAGCCCAAAGAGTATAAAAAGCAATGTGTATTTAGTAAACTTACTCATGTACTTTTTTTAAGTTTGAAAATCTGTTCACCCAAAAAATCCATAATAAAAAAACAAAACCATAAATAACGGCAGGAAAAACTATATCATGTAAAACAGCTTGTCTTTGCGGGTAATGGTATAACGCTATAGTAAATAAAGCTATTCGCAATAGATTTGCAGCATAAATTAAAACACTACCAGACAATATAAAAAGCAAAGTAGTTTTAAGTTTTCCTGAAAAAGCAATAATAAACGACATAAACAAAATAATAACACTTACCGAATTACAACCCTCTATAACTCTAGCTAAATATTTACCATTTAAAATAACTTTTATCGAAGGTTCGTTTGGGTGTGGAAACATTTGAGCATTATATCCAAATCCATTTAATAGAACGTCAGTTTGTTTTGCAACCAAATGTGTTAAATAATCTGGATAGAATTTTGAGCCATCAGAAACTTTTAAATAAAAGTGATAAAAAGCTGAAAACACAACATATACTAACAAAAAAGTTACTATAAACCTTATTACTGATTCATATTTTACGAAGAGTTCTTTCATCTAATGGTAAATATAGTTTTTTGTTGGTTAGATGTAATTCGCATAAGAAATATTAATGAGTAATATTGAAATATTTGATAAGCTCATTTCAAAAAAAACACGTTTAAAGTTAAAATTATCTGAAACTAAATATCGAATTTACACCTTTTTAAATACTTTTACCAAAACTTTTGAATTTATGCCTTTTGAATTATTAAAACCACAAGTAGAAACTATTATTTCTGATTCTACAAAAACAACTGATGAACGCTTATTATCTGTTTGTCAATTATTAGAAACCAATATTAATTATTACAATTGGGTAGGTTTTTACTTTGCAAATGGCAGTAAAAAAGAATTGTATTTAGGCCCTTATGTTGGTGAACCAACTGATCATACCGTTATTCCATTTGGAAAAGGCATTTGCGGACAAGTTGCTGTAAGTAACGAAAATTTTGTGGTACCAGATGTAGCAGCTCAAGACAATTATATTGCTTGTAGCATTACTGTTAAAGCTGAAATTGTAGTGCCCATTTTTGTGAATGGAAAAAATGTTGGACAAATAGATATCGACTCAAATACTCCAGATCCTTTTACTGAAGCAGACGAACGATTTTTGGAGTTTGTTTGTACTCAAGTCTCTAAAATACTTGAGTGAATTCCAAAACTCGAATTCTTAATTTCAACCTAGTGCATTTTGGTATTTGGTTTTGCAATTTGAGTTTTAGCCCTGTTGTTAACAACTTCTTTATTTAGTTGAAAAAAGACCTCTTTTTTTAGTTTTATCGCCCTTATTTTTTAGTTGAAATAACTACTTTTGCGCTTTAACACACAACACACTAAAATGAGCAACGAAAAAACGATTAAATCTGCACTAATTTCTGTATTTAGTAAAGACGGATTAGCACCAATTGTTAAAAAACTAAATGAACAAGGTGTTACGATATATTCTACCGGAGGCACTCAAAAATTCATTAACGATTTAGGAATAGATGTTGTTCCTGTTGAAGATGTTACATCATACCCTTCCATTCTTGGTGGTCGTGTAAAAACATTGCATCCTAAAGTTTTTGGTGGTATCTTAAATCGTCAAAACCATGATGGTGATGTTGCTGAATTGGTAGAATATGAAATTCCTCAAATTGATGTGGTTATTGTAGATTTATATCCGTTTGAAAAAACAGTAGCTTCAGGTGCTAGTGAACAAGATATTATTGAAAAAATTGACATAGGTGGTATTTCGTTAATTCGTGCTGCTGCAAAAAACTTTGCTGATGTGATTTGTGTGTCATCGGTTGATGACTATGCTGAGTTTTTAGAATTAATCTCTAAAAATAACGGAACGCTTTCTGAAGCTGATAGAAAACGTTTTGCTGGAAAGGCGTTTAATGTATCGTCACATTATGATACGGCAATTTTTAATTATTTCAACAAAAATCATGATGAAGCTGTTTTAAAAATTAGCGAAACTAACGGAAAGGTGTTACGTTATGGAGAAAACCCACATCAAAAAGGGTTTTTCTTTGGAAATTTTGACGATTTATTTACCAAACTTCATGGGAAAGAGTTAAGCTATAATAATTTATTAGATGTTGATGCTGCTGTAAATTTGATGTTAGAGTTTAAAAATGATGCTCCTACATTTGCTATATTAAAGCATAATAATGCCTGTGGTTTGGCTCAACGCAACACTTTACACCAAGCCTATGTTGATGCTTTAGCAGGAGATCCTGTTTCTGCTTTTGGAGGGGTATTAATAAGCAATAAGGAAATTGATTTAGCTACTGCTGAAGAAATTCATAAATTATTCTGTGAGGTTGTTATCGCACCCTCTTATTCGTCTGAAGCTTTAGAAGTTTTAAAAGGAAAGAAGAATAGGATTTTGTTAGTCATTCATGATATTGAAATGCCTAAAACCAATGTAAGAAGTTGTTTAAACGGTGTTCTGGTTCAGGACAGAAACAACATTACTGACAAAGCTGAAGATTTAAAGACAGCAACCAACATAGCCCCTACAGATGCCCAAATTGAAGATTTACTATTTGCTTCAAAAATTTGTAAGCACACGAAGTCAAACACCATTGTTTTAGTAAAAGGTAAACAATTATGTGCTAGCGGAACAGGACAAACCAGTCGTGTTGATGCTTTAAATCAAGCCATTCATAAAGCACAATCGTTTAATTTTGATTTAAATGGAGCTGCAATGGCAAGCGATGCTTTTTTTCCATTCCCTGACTGTGTTGAAATTGCTAAAAATGCTGGTATAAGCGCAGTTATTCAACCTGGCGGTTCTATAAAAGATCAATTAAGTATTGATTATTGCAATGATAATAGTGTGGCCATGGTTATGACTGGTACGCGTCATTTTAAACATTAAACTAGAACGATAGCAAATTGTTGCGTTAGGGATTGATGCGGCATCCTTTTTAAAATCACAAATAATAAGCTGTCATTACGAGGAGCCAAAGCGACGTGGTAATCTCTTTCTAATAAACAGGTTGCCACAGCAAATAAAAATTTGCTTCGCAATGACGGAAATTTTAAAAAGATATAGCGGAAAGCCCGACCTTTAGGTAACGCCATAATTAATAAATTGGTAGTCTAAAAATCGATGAAAAACGTATAAGTGTAAGGCTGTATTGTTAAATTGAATTTTGAGCACTATAAAACTCATATATTTATTTACTTTTATTACATTTACAAGATTAGTTAACAACCCTTTAAAAACCACTGATAGCACATGGGCTTTTTTGACTTCCTAACCGAAGAAATTGCAATAGATTTAGGTACTGCAAATACACTTATTATTCATAACGACAAAGTTGTTGTTGATGCACCATCAATTGTTGCACGCGATAGAATTACTGGAAAAATAATTGCCGTTGGTCAACAAGCTAGTTTAATGCAAGGCAAAACGCATGAGAACATTAAAACTATTCGCCCTTTAAAAGATGGAGTAATAGCTGATTTTGATGCTTCTGAACAAATGATAAGTATGTTTATTAAAAACATACCAGCATTAAAAAAGAAGTTTTTTACGCCTGCATTACGTATGGTTATTTGTATTCCGTCTGGAATTACTGAGGTTGAAATGCGTGCTGTAAAAGAAAGTGCAGAACGTGTAAACGGAAAAGAAGTTTATTTAATTCACGAACCTATGGCAGCAGCTATTGGTATTGGTGTAGATATTATGCAACCCAAAGGTAATATGGTGGTTGATATAGGTGGTGGTACTACCGAAATTGCGGTGATTGCTTTAGGTGGTATTGTTTGCGATAAATCGGTTAAGATTGCAGGTGATGTTTTTACAAACGATATTGTATATTATATGCGTACGCAACACAACTTATATGTTGGTGAACGTACTGCTGAAAAAATAAAGATTCAAATTGGTGCAGCAACTGAAGACTTAGATCTTCCGCCAGAAGACATGAGTGTTCAAGGGCGTGATTTGTTAACCGGAAAACCTAAGCAGGTTTCTATTTCGTACAGAGAAATAGCAAAAGCTTTAGATAAATCTATTTTACGTATTGAGGATGCGGTTATGGAAACGCTATCGCAAACACCTCCAGAGTTAGCTGCCGATATTTACAATACTGGTATTTATTTAGCTGGTGGAGGATCGATGCTACGCGGTTTAGATAAACGTTTATCTCAAAAAACAGATCTTCCTGTTTATATTGCTGAAGATCCATTAAGAGCCGTTGTTAGAGGAACTGGTATAACACTTAAAAATTTACCTAAATACAAAAGTGTTTTGATTAAATAAAAGCATAAAACAGTCCCTAAATCATGCAACAGATTATAAATTTTATAATAAGAAACAAAACGTTTTTGTTATTCTTGTTACTGTTTTTTATATCTATTGTTTTCACTATACAATCCCATTCGTATCATAAAAGCAAGTTTATAAATTCTGCCAATTTTTTAACTGGTGGTATTTACAATTCTGTTAATAATATTAGTGAGTATTTAAGTTTAAAATCTCAAAACCAGATTTTATCAGAAGAAAACAATCGCTTAAAATCACTTTTATTTAATTCTGAAAACACAACCGATTCTACCTACACTGATAGCGTAACTTATAATGGTTTATACAAAATTCATACAGCAAAAATCATAAAGAATAGCTATTCGGCAACTGATAATATTTTATTAATTAACAAAGGCACTAAAGATAGTATTAAAGAAGATTTTGGAATTATTACTAGTAAAGGTATTTTGGGGATAATTGATAATTCTAGTAACAACTATTCAACTGTTATATCAATTTTAAATACAACAAGTAATATTAGTGCTCAACTAAAAAACACAAATCATTTTGGGTCTTTAACCTGGAATGGTGAGTCTCCAAATATTGTACAACTAACGGATGTTGAAAAAATAGCTCCAGTTAAAGAAGGGGATACTATTGTTACTTCTGGGCTTTCTTCAATTTTTCCAAAAGACATTCATATTGGTATTGTTAAAGATTTCAAATTAGATATTGCCGAAAATTATTATGAAATTAATGTAACTCTATTTAATGATATGACCAATCTTGAACATGTTCATATTATAGAGAATAAAGATATTGAAGAAATTACTAATCTGTTAAATTCTAACTAAATGAATAGTATTATTTCTTTAAACGGTGTTCGTTTTTTAGTTCTTGTTTTAGTACAGGTAATAATATGCAGTCATATCAATTTTTTAGGATATGTAAATCCGAATATTTACATACTCTTCATCATATTATTTCCAGTAAAAAACAATCGATCATTATTCATATTCATGAGTTTTTTATTAGGGTTAATCATCGATTTATTTTTAGATTCAGGTGGTATTCACGCAGCCGCTTGTGTTTTTATAGCCTACGCAAGACCAATCATATTAAAGTTTTCGTTTGGTATGGTTTACGAACACCAAAACATGAAATTTAACACTGTAGATTTTGGTGCTAAACTCACCTATATCACCATAATGGCTGTTACGCATCACATTATTTTATATAGTTTGGAAATTTTTAGCATTTCAAAAATAATTTTAACCCTCCAAAAAACGTTATTCTCAAGTATATTTACTATTATACTATGTGTTTTACTAATTATTATTTTTAGCCGAAAATCTAAATGAGACAACTTTTACTTTATATATCTGTAATTTTTGTTGGTTTATTATTTATAGCTAGACTTTTTTATCTACAAGTATATACTTCAACTGAACATAATTTATTTGAAGATAATGCCATTAGAAAAGTTTATGATTATCCAAAACGTGGTTTTGTATATGATAGAAACGGAAAACTTTTAGTTGCCAATCAATCTTCTTATGATGTTATGGTTATTCCTCGTGAGGTTGAACCTTTAGACACACTTGAGTTTTGCTCGTTATTAAAAGTTGATACCACTTACTTCAAAAAAAGGTTAAAAAAAGCCAGAGTTTATTCTCCTAGATTGCCATCAGTTTTTTTATCGCATTTATCAAAAGAAGATTACGCTGTTTTGCAAGAAAAGATGCGAAAATTTGATGGTTTTTATATTCAAAAAAGATCACTTAGAAACTACGAAACCTCAATTGGCGCTAATGTTTTAGGTGATATCGGCGAAGTTAACAATAGAGATATAAAAAAAGATCCCTATTACAGAATGGGTGATTTAATTGGTAGGCAAGGCGTAGAAGCTTCTTATGAAGATATATTACGAGGTGTAAAAGGTATTAAGTTTATTCAAAAAGACAGGTTTAACAGAAATATTGGTCCTTATAAAGATGGTAAGTTTGACACCATTCCTGAGCAAGGCAAAGACATCACCATAACCATCGATGCTAAATTACAAGAATACGGTGAGCTACTCATGCAAAACAAACGTGGTGGCGTTATCGCAATTGAACCTTCAACAGGAGAAATACTAGCCATGGTAGCTGCCCCAACTTATGACCCTAATATATTAGTAGGAAGAGGTAGATCAAAAAATTTCACTAAACTTTTTAATGATTCTATTGCAAAGCCATTATTTAATAGAAGCTTGCAAGGGGTTTACGAACCTGGGTCACCTTTTAAATTAATGAATGCTCTAATTGGTTTGCAAGAAGGCGTGTTAACACCTAACGAAACGGTAACCTGTTACGCTGGTTATAAATACGGAAATCGTTTTATGAAATGCCACTGCTATATTGGCAAAAGAAACAATTTGATTAGCGGTATTCAAGAATCTTGTAATGCTTATTTTGCTACAGCGTATAGAAAAATTTTAGATAAAAATGGGAGTGCTTCTGAAGGCATTGATGCGTGGAGCAAACATGCTAAAAGTTTTGGTTTAGGTAATTTTTTAGGGTACGATTTAAAAGTAGGACAGAAGGGTAGAATTCCAGATAGAGATTATTACAAAAGAATATATCCAAAAACCTTTTATTCAACTTATACTATATCTAACGCTATTGGTCAAGGTGAGGTAGCAACTACACCTATTCAATTAGCTAATATGATTGCCGCAATTGCCAATAGAGGACATTACTACACACCTCATATTATTAAATCTATTGAAGGCGAAACACTTCCGGATAAGTTTACAACTCCAAAATACACAACCATTGATAAAGCAAATTTTGAACCTGTAATAGAAGGTATGCATCAGGTTTACAAAAAAGGAACAGCGCAATGGGTACAAGTAAAGGATATTGATATTTGTGGTAAAACAGGAACTGTTGAAAATTTTGCTATTATTGATAGTTTAAAAACACAGTTAACCGATCATTCTATTTTTGTAGCTTTTGCCCCAAAAGAGAACCCAAAAATAGCACTTGCTGTATTTGTTGAGAATGGTTATTGGGGTAGTAGATTTGCTGGAAAAATTGCCAGCTTAATGATTGAAAAGCATATTAAAGGTAAAATAACAAGAACAGATTTAGAAGATTGGCTTTTAAGACATAGTTTGGAAGACGAATATGCTAAACCTTATTCTGGTGAACCTTTTCAAATTAACGGAAAAACAAAACTACAAGTTGTTGATGATAAAGAATATACCCGTTTAAAAAAACAGTTAGTCAGAATTAGTAAAGCAACAAATTAATGGTTAGAGAAACGAATAGACATTTTAAATTCGACTGGATTACCATTATTCTTTTCTTGTTATTAGTTGGTTTTGGGTATTTAAATATTTTATCAGCGTCACATTCAGGAAGTAATATAGATTACCTTGATTTCTCACAACCATATGGTAAGCAGCTCATTTTTATTTTTTTAACCTTTGGGTTAATTGTGGTTTTGTTAGCCGTCGATGCTAAGTTTTACGAACGCTTCTCCAGTATAATTTACATAGTTTCCATGCTGTCCTTAGTCGGGCTTTTTATTTTTGGGAAAAATGTTAATGGCGCCACGTCATGGTACGCCATTGGAGGCATGACTATACAACCTAGTGAGTTTGCTAAAATGGCAACTGCTTTAGCCGTCGCCAAATACATTAGTGATTTAAACACTAATGTTAAAAACTTAGCGGATCAAATAAAAACTCTAATAATTATAGCAATTCCTGCCATTTTAGTGTTATTACAAAATGACACAGGTAGCACCATTGTATATGGCGCGTTCTTTTTTGTTTTGTATCGTGAAGGTTTACCTAAATATTATTTAACCATAGGTATATTCATTATTTTAGTTTCAATTTTATCTTTAAAATTCGGAGCAGGAATAACTTCTATTATTTCAACTATATTAATTATTGGTTTTTATTTTATAGGTAAAAAGAAATTACACCTGTTTCAGTCTTTATTTATTTTAATAGCAGCCATTGGTATTTCTTTTGGAATAAAATTCTTTTATCAAAGTATATTAAAACCGCACCAACAAGACCGAATTAGTCTTTGGCTAAGACTAGAAAAGGATCCAGTTAAATTAGAACAAATGAAAAAAACATTTGCTTATAATTTAAACGAGTCTGAAAAGGCAATTAGCTCGGGAGGTATTACAGGCAGAGGTTTTATGGAAGGCACAAGAACCACAGGTAAATTTGTGCCAGAACAGCACACCGATTATATTTTTAGTACCGTTGGCGAGGAATGGGGGTTTTTAGGAAGTGCCTTTGTTGTTGTTCTTTTTGTTCTGCTTATAATACGTATTCTTCATCTGGCTGAACAACAAAAAACACAATTTAGTAGAGTTTACGGGTATGGTGTGGCGTCAATTATCTTCATACACTTTCTTATTAATATTGGTATGGTAATGGGGTTAATTCCTACCATAGGCATTCCATTACCCATGTTTAGCTACGGCGGTTCTGGTCTTTGGGCATTCACTATTTTACTATTTATATTTATTAAACTAGACTCTAATAAAATTAATGAATGGTAAGTTTAATTCAACAAATTTAAAGATTAATACGTATCTTGAATTACTAAACTTTTTTTGCTTAAATGAAAAAACACTTCTTTTTAATGCTTTCAGCATTAATCTTAATTAATACTAGCTGCAGTTCTTCTGATTCTAATGAGCAGGTCCCAATAGAAGAAACTAAAGCTGTTGGTGAGTTTATTGATGATTGGTCTTTTAGGGTTTTTCCTAAATTAGGAGATAATTTTGATTTAGCAGAATTTAAAATATGGGTTCCTGAAGACGCAAGTAATTTAAGAGCCATTTTAATTTTATCAAACCATGCAAACGGAGGATCATTTGGCTGGCTAAGCCTAGACGAATGGAGAAGCTATGCAAGAACCGAAAAATTAGCGCTCATGGCTATTAATGTAGAAACAACTACGGCTGATGGGTTTTACACTAATGCTAGTGGTGGTAGTGGTGATGCTTTAATAAAAGCACTTGACACTATAACCTATAAAAATAATTTAACTGATATAAACAAACTTCCTTTTTTAATGAAAGGCTATTCAGCGGGTGGAGTTTTTAGTTATTACTTTTCTGATTTTAAGCCTGAACGCATTATTGCTTTTGTAAACATTAGAGGAGGTGCGATTGGTTTAACTGCTGACCCTAATAACAACACTCCTGGACTCATGTTATTGGGTGAAAACGATGCCGTTTCGCGAAATCAAAACATGGGTGGTGTAGTACTTTCAAAAAGAGATAAAGGTGGAGCCTTTAGTTATGCCATTGAACCCGATGTTGATCATTTTGGAAATTTAGGCCCTTCTTGGGAATTAACAAGAGCTTTTTTCTCTGTAGCACTAGACAAAAGACTTACACCTGGTTCTAATACACTTAATATTATTCCTGAAAATACAGGTTGGTTAGGAAATAACGCTACAAAAGAAATATTTGCATTTGGTGATTACCCTAATCCGACAAAAAATGCCTCTTGGTTAATCGATGAGTCTTTTGCATTAAAATGGAAAGCGTACCAAGCCAATTAAATTATTTATTTTTTTAGCTCTAATTTTTCAGCAAAATAATCACAAAAATCTTTCATTGTTGCCGTCATCTTTTCATCTTGCGTAGCTCTATTAAATGTATCGCTCATAGCCACAAGGGTTTGATGAAAAAACACTTTCATTTCATCAACAGGCATATCTTTAGTCCATAAATCTATACGCAACGTTTCTTGAGTTTTAGCATCCCAAACGGCTAGCATCATGGCTTTAGCTTCTTCATTGGTTATGCCACCGTCTTGGGCTGTCCAATACAAACTTTCTGGAATTCTATTTTCATCTAACTCAACTTGTAATTCTATCTTGGAGGTATGCTTTTTTTCCATTACTTACGTGGTTTAAACTTGGTATTATTAAATATTTCTTCAGTAGATTTTATTAACATATCTTTTAAAGACACATCATTTTGTTGCATATAAGCACGTACAATTTGCCAACCAATGTATTGCCCTAAGCGTCCTGGAGAATCGGCATCAATTTCTTCTAAATAAAACTTAGTAAAAGGTGCAGGATTTATAAATCTACTAGGTAATTTAGAGTCTGTACTAAACAACAGCTCACGCTCAACAAAATAGCGCCATATATAACTCTCATTAGCAATAGCCCAATCAAATTCCTCTTGGGTATAGCCAACACGCTCCGCTTCAGTTTTAAATGGAATAATAACATCTTTAAAATATAGCTGTTTTCCAGAATAAATCATTTCATCTAGCAAAGTCCTTTTTTGTGATTGATAGGTGTATTTCTTAGCATATTCACTGGCTATGTCTACAACAAGTTGTTCCTTTTTTAAATTTGTTCTTACAAATTTGGGAATGTTACCATAAACATAAAACTCATGATTATTACCTAAATAATTATCTAAAGCTATTACAGCTATAGTATCTGTAATAACTACCCTATTTCTATAATCTACATCATTAGTTACCGTAATAATTCTTGGAGGATTAAATTCTGTAAAATAAAATTTTAAATGATTGAATAACGATTCTATTTCTGTTTCTACATCATTAAAAACAGTAAATACTTTATCTACTTCATTAAATAATTGAATCTGTAACGTATCGGTCTTTTTAGCTATCCAAAACGAATCTGGATACTTTTTAGGAAACATAAAAGGATAAGTCCTTTTTAACTTTAACAAATCCTCTAAAGAGGCCTCGGCAAATAATCTGTCAAAACGTTCTACAGAAATATCTGTATTTACTTTAGCAATATCTTTTTGGAGTTCATTATTTTTTTTACATGATATAGCTATCAAAATAATACCAAATAATAAGATTACATTTTTCATATAAAACTTAAACGACATAAATTTTTATTAATTGAGTGTTTCGTTTATTTTTGTTTGCAAAGGTACTATTCTTAGATTTAAATTCATTTAATATGCAAACAGAAAAAGTAGTCGATCATATTGTTAATTGGTTAAAAGAATATGCAACTAATGCCCGTGTAAATGGATTTGTAGTGGGAATATCTGGTGGTATAGATTCTGCAGTTACATCAACCTTATGTGCTAAAACTGGTTTAAATATTTTATGTGTTGAAATGCCCATCCACCAAGCTCCAAGCCATGTTACCAGAGCTCAAGAACACATTGCACATTTAAAACAAAAGTTTGATAATGTTGATGATACTCGCACTGATTTAACCCCTGTTTTTGAAGAATTTAAAACTGAAGTGTTTTTTGATGGAGACCAAGCTACTATTGATATGGCTTTGGCGAATACTAGAGCACGCTTACGAATGACAACACTTTACTATTACGCAGGTCTTTATAAATTATTAGTAGCCGGAACTGGTAATAAAGTTGAAGATTTTGGAGTTGGTTTTTACACCAAATATGGTGATGGTGGTGTTGATTTAAGCCCCATAGCAGATTTGATGAAGTCTGAAGTTTATAAATTAGGTGAATTTTTACAAGTCCCAGAATCTATAATGAAAGCAGCTCCTAGCGATGGTTTATTTGGAGATGCCAGAAGTGATGAAGATCAAATTGGAGCTACATATCCAGAGCTCGAATGGGCAATGCAAATGGATGAAGAAGGTAAGACCGAAAACAACCTTTCTGGTAGAGAGCTGGAGGCTTTTAAAATCTATAAACGTTTTAATACATCGAACAAGCATAAAATGGTCCCTATACCTATTTGCAAAATTCCTAGTAATTTTAAGTAATTATTGTGATTTTGACAAAAAGTCTTATCTTTACCGTTAGGTAACTCTCTCAATTATAGTTGTAAACCTCTCACAGCTATAATAATAAAACCCTAGAACAATGATAAAATTACTATTAGCAGACAACCATCCAATTATTAGGAAGGGATTAGAACATCTTTTTTCGGCTTCTTCAAACATTAAAATTGTAGGAAGTGTAGATGATGGCGAAGCCATTTTAGAATTTGTTAAAAATAATGATGTTGACATTATTTTAACTGAAACTGACTTTCCAAAACTTAACGGTTTAACCGTTTTACGTTATTTAAAGAAAGACTATCCAGACATTAAAACCATTATTTTTAGTGGTCAACCAGAAGAAGTATATGGCATTAATGCCATTAAAGCTGGAGCTTCAGGATACATCTCTAAATCAGTTAATATCATAACCATTAACGATGCCATTTTAAGGGTTTCTGATGGTGGTATTTACTTAAGTGATGCGCTAACACAACAATTAGCTTTTGGAAGTAAAGCGAATAAATCTGGAGCTTTTTACAAAAAGCTATCTACTCGTGAGTCGGAAGTTTTAAAACTTTTAACGATTGGTAGAAAAAACAAAGAAATTTCTAAAGAGCTAGATATTAACGAAAAAACGGTAAGCACTTACAAAGCACGTTTAATGAGAAAACTAAAAGTTAATAATTTAGTTGATCTTGTAAATCAAGCAAAGCTTTCTGCTGAATTATAATACACGATTTAGCTTTCTAGATAGTAACATTTTTAGACTCGAATAGTCTTTTACTTCTTCAAGTATATTTCTATTCGTGTCTATTTTATTTTGTAACGTTTCTTGCTGAAATTCTTTTACTTTTTGGTCTATTAAAAAGCAGCGTAAACTTAAAATGGTTTCGCTTACTAATTGAGCAACATTTTCAATTTTTTCTTTTGGAAAAATGTTCATTCTGTTCCAATCATCTAACATATATCGTTCATCTTCCATTAATATGGTTGTTATTTGATTAGATGTTTCAGAATCAACTGAATTTATAAATGATTTTAAATCAAACTCAGTATTCTGATTTAAAGTATCAATAATTGTATAATACAAGGTTTTAAACTGTTCGTTCGAGAATTCCATTTCATCATCTTGCAAGTCTAAAAACACTTTTTCAAACACTTTGGTTTGATGAATTACTGGTTCTAAAATAAGATCGCCTTTATCATTTTCTTTTAAAACTAAGTCTTCAAAATCTTCTGTTTTGTTTCCGTAAAGCAATAAAACCTCTATTATTTTTCGCTCTAAAACATACTGTACATCAACCTTTTTTACTGGTTGTTGATGCTTAATAACATCAAAAGCTTTTTGTTCGTTTTTATGCTTTTTATTTTCTTCTTGAAATTCTTTTTTATTGATTTGAGCCAATGTACTAAATAAAACCTCTTCACTAATGTCCATTATTCTGGCACATTCTTGAATGTAGATTTCTTTTTTAATACGATCTGGAATTTTAGAAATACTATTTACAATATCTCGAACTGTTTCAGCTTTTTTTATTGGGTCATTCTTTGAATCTTCAAATAATATTGAAGCTTTAAATTGAATAAAATCTTTTGCATTTTCATTTAAATAAAGTGTAAGTTCTTCAAGCGTATTATTTTTAGAAAAGCTATCTGGATCTTCACCCTCTGGAAACGTGCAAACTTTTACATTCATACCTTGTTCCAAAATTAAATCGATTCCTCGAAGAGATGCACGCATCCCAGCCGCATCACCATCAAAAAGTACAGTAATATTTTTTGTAAGCCTGTTTATAAGTCTTATTTGCTCAGAAGTCAAAGCAGTACCAGATGATGATACTACATTTTTAATTCCAGTTTGATGAAATTGAATAACATCGGTATATCCTTCAACTAAATAGCAATTGTCTTCTTTTGCAATACTCTGCTTTGCATGATAGATGCCATATAATACTTTGCTTTTATGGTAAATATCACTCTCTGGTGAGTTTACATATTTAGCAGCTTTTTTGTCGGTAATTAAAATACGTCCGCCAAAGCCTAATACACGGCCACTCATACTTTTTATAGGAAACATTACGCGACCTTTAAACCTATCAAAGCGCTTGCTTTCTTTAACAATAGTGAGTCCTGTTTTTTCAAGGTAATCTATATTATAGCCTTGCTTTAAAGCCTCATCTGTAAAGGCTTGCCATTCATCTAAAGAATATCCTAAATCGAACTTTTTGATAGTGTCTTCTGTAAATCCGCGTTCTTTAAAGTAGCTTAATCCAATCGATTTACCTTGGTCGGTTTTGTGTAATATTTTTTGAAAATAAGTACTTGCAAACTCGCTAACTAAATACAAACTTTCACGCTCGTTTGCAGCTTCCTTCTGTTCATCGGACTGAACCGTTTCTTCAATTTCAATATTATACTTTTTTGCAAGATACTTTATCGCTTCAGGATACGTAAAATGTTCGTGCTCCATTAAAAAAGATACTGCTGTCCCTCCTTTACCTGTAGAGAAATCTTTCCAGATTTGTTTTACTGGAGATACCATGAAACTTGGTGAACGCTCGTCACTAAACGGGCTTAAACCTTTAAAATTACTACCTGCTTTTTTGAGCTGAACAAAATCACCAATAACCTCCTCTACTCGGGAAGTATCAAATACTTGATCTATGGTTGATTGTGATATCAAATTTTAAAAGTTAAGAACAGTAAAAATAATACATTTTTTAAGGATAGATATCATTTTAATAAAGAACATAAAAAAAGCATTAAAACTTATTTTAATGCTTTTAAATACTAACTCTAAAATTTATTTGTAATTAATCCATATCAAATCGGACTCCAAGAGATATATTATTCTGGTCTACAGTTTGATCTTTAAAAATGGGTGACAAATCGTATTTTACATATAAAGCAGTACTTCCAACTGCAATATAGCTACTTATTCCGTATACCAAACTAGTTGTATTTAGGCCTCCTTTAATTTTGTCTTTTTGCCTTTTTCCATCTACTGTATATTTTAATTTTTGACGCGTGCCTATATTAAATCCAGCATACCCACCAATTCCAATTTTAAATTTATTACGAGTAGAATATCTAAAATAAGTGTCTTTTTCAATCTTTCTTGATGGTCCAAACTCAAAATGCATTGGGAATACTAAATTAGTAATAGACAATTTGGACTTTTTAAGGTTTTCGGGAAACACTTCTAGCATGGTTTGATTGCCTTGACGAACAAAATATTGATTATCATTAGGTTTTAATCCGTTAATTTGAAACGAATATCCATATTTAAAGCGTAAAAAATTTGAATTTTTAAACACGCGCGTTTTCCACGCCCAACCTATTTCGAAAAATCTAGAACCTCCAAATTTGTATGGCGAATCATCAAGTTTTTCTCCCTCAATAATAGCATTATTTAAACCAAAGGCTACTACCAAATCGCTAGTGGTACGTCTATCGTATCTTCTCTTCTTATACTTATCGTCTCTCCTAGTGCCAATAAATATAAACTCATCGTGTGTTTCATCTCCCCTTCCTATACGAAAAGCAAAATTGTCATTTTCATTTTCTTCATTATTATTATAAACTTCACTGTTACGCTGTAAAAGTGAAATCTTATTATTAATAATTGCTATTCTATTTTCAATATTTAAGGCGCGTTTTTTAGCCACCTTCTTTTTTAATTTATTGGCTTCTTCGTTTGTAATTTCATTTCTATCTAATTGCTGATTGATAGCTTCAACTTCTGCTTTTAAATACTCGCGTTCCTGAGTTTTAATCTTGTCCTTTAATGCTTTTAAAGTTTTAATTTTTTCTTGATTAATTTCATTAGGGATAGTGTCTTGTGCATTGATTAAGTGCACATTTAAACATAACACTGCCAATGCTAAATACTTAGTAATTGTTTGCATAACTGTTCGTTATTTGATTTTTGATTAAATGATTTATTGTATTATTTATAGTAGTTTCTGCTTCAACATGATTACATTAATCATTACGTTGTGCTACAGCAGTTTTAACCGAATTATAACTAGATTTTAAAGCTTCAAAAACCTTATTCCTGAAAGATTGGTCCAGTTCTTCTTCTACATCTAGGAGCAATAAATTTGCGTCAACAATTCCTGTAGAATCATTATATAATTGCTCCAAAGCGATTTCCTTTTGTGCTTCGGCAAGTAAAGCATCTATCACTTCATCATTTACAACTGCATTGTTATCTTTTAATTTTTTGATTTCTGCTACTAGATCTTTAACCTTTAGGTCTTCAAAACTTAAGTTTTCTAAAATATTTTCTTCAGATTCAAAGCTTTCCTTTTTTAATCTTGGCACATCGTTTTCTTTAGCAATAGCAACATTTTCCTTTACTAAACTTGGCTGAACTATAATCGTTTCTTTTTTAATTTGATTTGCCTTTTTTTCTTCTTCGAATTTGATTTCTTCTGAAACTTCTTTAAGCTCATCAATGTTTTTAGTTATTATTTTATCAGTTTCATCTTGTTTTACAACTTCAGGTGTAACAACAATTTTCGGCGTAATTGGTTCTAATGAGCTACTTTTAAAAAACTGAGAACCTACCAATAAAACACCTATAATACTAGCAGCAATACCCAACCACCAAAACGCCTTTTTGCCTCGCTTTTCTTCTCGATTATCTAAACGTTTAGATAATTTAGTCCATGCATCTGTCGATGGTTTTATAGTTCTTTTATCAAGCTTTTCCTTAATATTTTCTTCAAATTTAATTGGTGCCATAGCTTGTTTTATTTAATTTTTTAATGTTTTCTTGAAGCAGTTTACGTGCTTTAAATAACTGTGATTTTGATGTGCCTTCGCTAATGTTTAACATCTTTGCGATTTCTTGATGCTTATATCCTTCAATAGCGTACATAACAAACACCATTCTATAACCATCTGGCAGTGCGTCTATAAGCTGTTGTATTTCGGCAACCTCAATATCTGATTTAATATTATTGGTATAATCATTCTTAAAATCTATTTTCTCAAACGGAAATTCAACTTTTTTTTGTTGTCGTAAAAACGAAATCGATTCACGAATCATAATACGGCGAATCCAACCTTCAAAACTTCCTTCGTTTTTAAAACCATTTAAATTAGAAAACACTTTAAAAAACCCATTAAGCATTGCCTCTTCGGCATATTGCATATCTTTTATATAATACCTACAAACACTTAACATTTTAGGCGCATACATCTCAAATAATACATGTTGTGCGTCACGATTATTTTCCAACGCTTTTTTAATAAGCGTTGTTTCGTTTTTATGGAGTTGTATAACTTTCAAAAGTGACTTCATTTTGTCTTCTATTTATAAAGACGCAAATTTTATGCTAAAGGTTGCTTGAGGTGAAAAAGTTTTTTAAAAATACAATTTATACTAGTTTTTTATGTTAGATGTATCTATAATCGAAAAAACTTAACACAGATATTTTATTAACTTAGCAATGTATGCTAAAAAGACTCATTTTATTTGCCTTTTTATTTTTTATAAGCTTTATATCTTTAGCTCAAATTTCAGAAAAGATAGTTATTGCAAAAAAAGGAGATGGCATATATTCATTGCTTCGTAATAATGGATTAGATCCTACAAAATATTTACAAAAATTTATTACTCTAAATAAAGAAAAGTTAAAACCCAATAATCAATTATTAATTGGTAAAAGTTATATACTCCCAAAAGCTGAAGTAATAATTGAAGAACCTCATATTATAACCGATAGTATTCCTTCAAAAGCTATAGATAGTATTACTATTATAAATAAGATTGATTTTCCTCTTTTTGGAACAAAACACAGTGTTTTTAATGTTGAGAGCAAAAAACTCGATGGTGCCATTTATTATTTAATTTCTGGTCATGGTGGCCCAGATCCAGGTGCTATTACAACATATAATAATAAAACTATTTCTGAAGACGAATATGCTTACGATGTTACTTTAAGACTTGCTAAGCGACTACTTTCCAATGGAGCAAAAGTTTACATTATAATAAAGGATGAAAATGATGGTATTAGGGATAAACGCATTTTAGAAGTTGATTATGATGAAGTCTGTTATGTAAACAAAAAAATACCTAGAAATCAAACATTACGCTTGCGCCAGCGCACACGAACAGTTAACACGTTATACATAAAGCACAAAGGTGCTTACCAAAGGCTTATTGTAACCCATGTTGATAGTAGAAGTGAAAATAAAAATATCGATGTTTTTTTCTATCATCATAAAAAAAGTAAAAACGGAAAACGATTAGCAACAAACATTCTTGAATCTTTTAAACAAAAGTATGCTAAGCATCAACCCAATAGACCGTATGCTGGATCGGTTAGCTCACGAGGTTTGTATTTAATTAAAAACACCTTTCCTCCTATGGTTTATATTGAACTAGGTAATATTAAAAATAAGAAAGACCAAAGACGTATTCTAGATTATGAGAATAGAGAGGCTCTAGCTAATTGGATATTTAATGGGTTGTTGATTGATTATTCTGGGCAATAATTGTTGAAGTGCTTTTCAATTAAGTTTTTCCATAATTCTTATAGGATACTTTTGTTTTAACTTATCTTGTTCATTTCTATATTGTTCATCGTTCTGATGTCTATATTCTCTAAAAATAGTTTGATTTTGCTCTCGTAATTCATACACAGCTTTGTAATGACAAGATAAAACCGTTATAAAATCTTGATATTTAGTATTCTGATTATATATATATTCAAATACATCCATTTTACCAATTTGTTTTTTAAACTCATCAACAAGTGAATTTTCTGTTACTATTCTACCATTAACTTCTATCGTTTTATCTATTTTTATTTTTAATGTTTTTTCAGGTTTAATACTATCAATTTCAAAAGGCAGTGGCGGTATAGGAATAGTTTTATCCTTCCTGAAATCTAGAATGAATGGAGACATTTTATGTTCTATCCCCCTTGTTTCAAATCTATGAGTTAATAAATTATTGTTATAAATATCATATATAATTTTTTGCTGATTTATGCTATACAATTCAGCTTCTACCATTTTTATATAGTTTAAATCCATATCCTTGTCGGCAGATATTCTAACAAAGAGATACGGTATTAAATCTTCTCTTAATGAAACCCTTTCTGCAAAAACAATAGAAGAAATATCATTTATACTAACCCACTTTCCATAATGTATTATTTTCAATTCATCATTCTTAAGTAATTCAATTTTTAAATTTATTTCTGGTTTGTATCTACTATAACTTGCATTATGGAAATCAGAATGCGGTAAATCATAAATAGAACTAGACTTAATTGCTAGTTCATCTATTGAGTTATAATCTATAATATTAATTCTACTAATGCCCAAAGTCAAAAAAATTATAACCAATAGATGAAGAGTTTGAATCCTAAATCGATTCTTCCTTAAAACCATAGTAAGAGCTTTCCATGAATCAAGATATAATACTAATAACAATAGTGTTGATAGGACTCCAACATAGGGGGAAAAATCAAAGTCTAAACAACACATGGAAAAAACTAAAAAGCATAACCCCATTTTAGTGAACCAATAAATAAAATTAAAGCTTAGAAATATTTGATCATTTAATATCCGCCTTCTGACAGGGTTTCTTCTGGACAATACATTTAAAGGCTTACTAAAAAGCATATTGATTGTTATTGAGTTAGCAAAAACAACTGATAATCCTGCAAAAAATATATTATATAAGTTTCTATCTTCCTCAGGTAGTATGTATGGTAAATTGGCAAAACCAAAAGACATCACCCTAAATGATTCTCTAATTATATAAAAAAAGTTATAAATTGTTAAAGCTGAAATAAGTCCAATAATGACTGATATTAAAAACCATTCTTTAGAAATGTTTTTAATATTTATTCTTGAATCGTAGAAGTACCTTTTTAACCTCATCCCATAAAACCTATACCAAACAGGTATATAAAAAACACCAATTGTTACATTCCATCAATGAAAATAGGGATATTCATTTCTATGCTAAAATGACAAACTTAATCTATTAACTCTTTCACCTCATCAAAATCCAACCCACCATAATTACCCGAACTCATTAAAAGCAATGCTTTATTATCAAAGTTTTGAGAGAATAAAAAGTCTTTAAAATTGGCTGGGTTGGTATAAATAATTAAATCGTCACGCTCAAAAGCACTTGAGATTTGATCATGAGTAACTTCTTCTAATTTTTTAATTTCGACGGCATGTGGCGAGTAAAAAACCACAGCAACATCGGCTGCATCTAACGCTCCTTTGTATTCTTTTAAAAACTCGGCATTTAAACTGCTATAAGTATGCAGTTCTAAACAAGCAACTAAGGTTCTATTCTTATATTGTTCTTTAACTGCATTTGTAGTAGCTTCAACTTTACTTGGTGAGTGTGCAAAATCTTTATAAGCAACGCTGGTTTTACTTTCTGCAATTTTTTCAAGACGTTTGCTGGCACCTTTAAAAGTAGCTATAGCTTCATAAAAATCGTCTTCGTCAATACCCATATGCTGGCAAATCCATTTGGCTCCTGCTAAATTATTAAGGTTATGCTTTCCAAAAACTTCAATTGGCAAATCACCCTCTGGAGTTTCTAATAATGTTTGTCCGTTTTCAACGGTGTATTCTGGAGTTTGGTAAGCTATTTTTCTGATGGTGTTTTCGCTAGCTTCAACAACACGTTTAACCTCAGCATCTTCCTCGTTATAATTTATACTACCGCCATTAACTATAGAGTCTACAAAAATACTAAACTGCTCTGCATAGTTTTCGTAGGTAGGGAAAACGTTAATATGATCCCAAGCAATACCACTTAACAAGGCTATGTTGGGTTTGTATAAATGAAATTTTGGACGTCTATCTATTGGAGAACTTAAATATTCATCACCTTCTAAAACTATAAAATCGTTTTCTTCGGTAAGTTTTACCATCACATCAAAACCATCTAACTGCGCACCAACCATATAATCAACATCTCTATCATGATAATGCATAACATGAAGTATCATTGAAGTTATTGTTGTTTTTCCATGACTTCCGCCAATAACAACCCTTGTTTTATGTTTAGACTGCTCGTACAAAAATTCTGGATATGAATATATTTTCAAACCTAATTCTTGAGCTTTTAACAGCTCAGGGTTATCGGCTTTAGCATGCATTCCCAAAACAATAGCATCTAAATCACTTGTTATTTTTTCTGGAAACCAACCAAATGCTTTTGGCAAAAGCCCTTTAGTTTCTAAACGCGATTTTGATGGTTCGAAAATAATGTCGTCGCTTCCAGTTACGTTATAACCTTTATTGTGTAATGCTAGTGCTAAATTGTGCATTGCTGCTCCACCAATAGCTATAAAATGTACGTTCATATATACTTGCAATGTAGTGTTCAAATATACTTTTTTTGCCACGAATACACGAATGTTTTAAGACGAAAACTAAACACCGCAAATTAGCTTGCGTTAGGGATTGCAACGGCATCCTTTTTGTGCTTAACTATATGTTAGTTTTGAAACTTATTTAAAATCTATAAAAACAAGCTTGATAAGATACTGAAACAAGTTCAGCACAAGAAAGATATAGTGGAAAGCCCGACCTTTAGGTAACGCCCAAATATTAAAGATTTAAGATTTTTTCTTTTTTCTTTTTAAAGGGTTTGATATTTGGAAGTTCTGCAATGGCCAAATTTATATACTTTAAAGCTTCGGATTTATTTTTTTTATACGCTTTAATTTGTGCCAAACGATAATGTGCCCAGGCTTTTGGAACACCATCTTTAGCCGAATAATTGGTTATGTATGTATGCAAACAGCGTTCTCCTTTTTCAAGCTGAATATTATATTCTGCAGCTACTTTTCCTATTTGATAATGCAGTGCATTACGCTGGTGCTTTTGTTGTGTAGCTTCAATATTTTTAATGGCCTTTTGAGGCTGCTTTTGATTTTCGTAAAGGTTGGTTAATTTATTAAAACAGGTTAAAGATCCACCTTCAGCAATCGCCATTTTATAATATTTTTCAGCTAATTTGGGTTCATCATCATATTCATAAATATATCCTTTGGCCAAATAACCATCTACTTTTGAGAGTGCCTCTAACTCGTTTGCATATTTTAATGATTTACTTTTGCTACCACCAATAATACCAGGTAATTGCATATACAATTCTACCAAAGCCCACCGTGTATCAATATGGTTTTTGTCTAACTCAGCTGCTTTTAAAAAGGCTTTTTTTACATCGCCAATAATACCTAACGCTTTTAATTTACTAACGGATAAGGCTTTCATACCCAATGCACCGCCATGTTTATAATGATAATTGGCATTATTTTGTTGAGCATTTACAAGTTTTTTATATTGGTTTATGGCTTGATCCCATTTTTTTTGATGCCCATAAGCATCTCCTAATAATTCTATGGCTTGTATATTATTAGGGTTGCTTTTTAGAAATTCAGTAATTGCTTGCTCTGCTTTTACAAATTGTTTTTTTTGAAAAAAATCATTAACATTATTTAGTTCGGATTGACCAAATATGAGTATTGGAAAAAGAAAAAAAAGTAAAAACTTATTCATAATGATTTAGGTCGAAAATACAAAGTTAAACTTTCCATTTAACTTGAAAAATGGTTAACTTCACTCAACCAACGAAAGTAATTACTAATTTATTCTTTTTTGGAATAACTTTTGAAAGTACATTAGAGACAAATAGAAGCAAATGAAACATCCATAACTAAAATTTTGTCGCACAAAGAAATGGTTATATGGGTGCTACATGTGACTATAAAAAACAATAAGTATAAACACATGAAACGTACACTATCTATATTAATGATTATTCTTTTTTCAAATTTAACCTCAGCTCAAAACCCAGACTATAAAACGTTATGGGATAAAGTTGAAAAACTAGAAGTTGAAGGCTTACCAAAATCGGCATTAAAAATTGTTGAAGATATTTCAGCGAAAGCTAAAAAAGATAAAAATCATCCGCAGTTTATCAAAACGATGCTTTTTAAAAGCAAATTTGCTTTGGTTTTAGAGGAAGATGCGCAACTAAAAATTATCAATAATTTTAAGAGTGAAATTGAACAAAGTACGTTTCCAACAAAAAACATTCTAGAAAATGTATTAGCTAATTTGTATTGGCAATATTTTAATCAAAATAGGTGGCAGTTTTACAACAGGACTAAAACTTCTGAAAAAGTTGACTCCAACGATTTTAGAACTTGGGATTTACAAACACTTTTTAACGAAGTTCATATTCATTACCAAAAGTCTATGCAAAATGGATTGATGCTTCAACTAGAGCCATTAAGTAATTATAGTGCGCTTTTAAATGAACAAAAAGGGTCTAAAATTTACAGACCAACGCTATTCGATTTTTTAAGTCATAATGCATTACAGTTTTATAAATCAAATGAAACACATATTACAAAACCTGCTTATAAGTTTGAGATTGATGATCCTGATTTTTTGGATGATGCAAATACGTTTTCCAATTTAAAATTGGAATCTAAAGATTCAACTTCATTACAATTAAATGCTTTAAAAATTTATCAAGCTTTAACTCAGTTTCATTTAAAAGACGAATCGCCTTTAGCTTTGGCAGATGTTAATATTAATCGTTTAAAATTTGTAAATCAGCATGCTACTTTTAGTAATAAGCAAGTCATTTTATTAAATGCATTAAAATCAGAAAGTGAACAATTAAAAGTCCACGAAGTTTCTGGATTATATGATTACGAAATCGCCTCTATTTACTATCAACAAGGGCTAGAGTATCAACCAAAAAATAAAGAAGAAAACCGTTGGAAAGCTAAAGAAGCCATTGATATTTGTAACAACGTTATTGCAAAATTTCCAAAAAGTAAAGGTGCAGAAATGTGTGCTATTTTAAAGCAGCAAATGGAACAACAATCGTTGCAAATTACTACCGAAAACTTTCTTCCAATTCTTCAAGACGCACGCTTGTTAGTGCGTTATAAAAACTTAAATGAGCTTCAATTTAAAGTCTTTAAAATTTCTAGAAATCAATTCAATAAATTCAATAAAATCTATAGAGAGGAAGAACAACTAGCTTTTATTAAAAAGTTAAAAACCACAACCAGTTGGAATAACACATTGCGCAATGAAGAAGATTACCAAACACACACTACTGAGATTTTATTGCCTAAGCTTAATAACGGTACTTATCTAATTTATACATCTCCAAAAAATAACGAAAGCACTTTTGCCTTTAGCACCATACAAGTTACCAATTTAGCTTTAGTTGAAACGGATAATACTGATTATAAAACCTTTCAAATTATTGATAGAAATAATGGAAACCCTATTAATAATACTAAAGTTGAGTTAAGCTATCTTGAGAATAATAACCGAAGTAAACAAACCGAAAATTATACAACAGATTTTTACGGGCGCATTAAAATCAAGAAATCAAAAAAGCGCTACAGAAATATCCATTTAAAAGTAAAACATGGTAACGATGTGGCATATTTTGGAGATTACTACATCTATCAATATTATAAAAACAAAAAAGAAAAAGTAAATTACAAGTCTTTCTTATTTACCGATAGAAGCATCTATAGACCAGGGCAAACTGTTTATTTCAAAGGTATTGCAATAAAAACTGAAGACAAGAAATCTGAAGTTTTAGAAAACGAAAAAGTTTATGCTATTTTATACAATGTAAATGGTGAAGAGTTAAAAGTATTAAACTTAAAGACTAATGAATTTGGCTCGGCTTCTGGAGAATTTATTTTACCTAACAATGGCTTAAACGGACAATACTATATTGAATTTGATACCGAATCTGGTTTTGATGCAGAAAGCAACACCTATTTTTCTGTTGAAGAATACAAGCGTCCAAAGTTTGAAACCAAATTTAATCCTGTAACTGAAACTTATAAAGTTAACGATTCTGTAACCATAAAAGGGAATGCTTTAGCTTATGCAGGTAGCAATATTACTGATGCTAAAGTGGTATATCGCGTTCACCAAAAAATAGAATATCCACACTGGTATTTTTGGTACCGCCCTTGGTTTAATAGTGAACCACAAGAAATTGCTCATGGAGAAAGCATTACTAATGATAAAGGTGAGTTTGAAATCACATTTAAAGCACAACCAGACCAAAGTGTTGATAAAAGTAGCTTACCTGTTTTTAAATATGAAGTTATTGCCGATGTTACCGATTTAAATGGAGAAACACGAAGTGCTACGTCGGTCGTGAATGTTGGCTATCATGCTTTAACAGCAAAAATGTCTATTGCAAATCTTTTAGATAAAACTAAAAAAACACATGCTATTGACATAGATACCAAAAACTTAAATGGTGAGTTTGTACCAGCAAAAGGGACTATTAAAATTTACAAATTACTAGCACCAAATTCGGTTTTAAGGCAGCGTCCTTGGGCAGCACCAGATTATCAGGATTTTACAGAAAATGATTTTAAAAACTTATTTCCGCATGATGCCTATAATAATGAGCAAAACTCAAATAACTGGAAGAAAGGTAAGCTAGTTTTTATATCGTCATTTAATACTGAAACCACGAAAAAGCTTAATCTTGGAAAGACAAAAAAGTGGCAATCTGGTCAATATATCATCACTTTAGAAAGTAAAGATAAATTTGATCAAATTGTAAAAGATGAAATTAAAACCACGCTTTATAGTGATAAAGATGTAACCTTAGCTGACCATCAATTATTTAGTATCACAAGTGATAAATCTAAATATAATGCTGGAGACACAGCAATTATAACTTTAGCTTCTGCAGCCAATAATTTAAACGTTACTGTTTCTATTGAAAAGAGTAATAAAGTTATAAAAACACAAATAATTCAATTGAATAACAGTAAAAAAACCATTAGTATTCCTATAACGGGTGAAGATATTGGTGGCTTCTCAGTTAATTATAGTTTTGCAGTTTTTAATAGTTTTCAATCTGGTACTTTGAATATATCTGTGCCCTACCCAAAAACCGATTTAGATATTGAAACCACAACGTTTAGAGATAAATTACAACCTGGAACAGACGAAACTTGGAGTTTTAAAATTAAAGGCCCGCAAGGCGATAAAGTAAGTGCAGAGTTATTAGCGAGTATGTATGATGCTAGTTTAGATCAATTTAAACCACACGCTTGGAATTTTAACCCTATTAATAATCCAACCTACTATTCATATAATAACAGCAATGCAAGACAGAGCTTTGGTACACGAAATTTTAGAGTTTATAATGATAGAGTTCGTAAATATTATCAGTATCAAAATTATGACCAGTTGAATTGGTTTGGGTTTAGTTTTGGGAATAGAAATAGATATTTAATGAAATCTTTAAGCGGAAGAGCTTCTGGAGTTCAAATAGTAGAAGATCAAACGGAAGTTGAAGAAAGTATGATGCTTAATTCTGAAGCTGATTTAGATGAAGTTGTAGTCGTTGGTTATGAGACTCAAAAAAAGCAATATATTACAGGTGGAATATTAACTCAAACAGATACTATTTTTAGTTCAGAAATTGAGGGCAAAAAACCAAACTTCGACAATGTAAAAATCCGTAAAAACCTTCAAGAAACAGCCTTTTTCTTTCCGCAGTTAAAAACAGATAAAGATGGCAACGTAAGTTTCAGTTTTACAACACCAGAAGCTTTAACCCAATGGAAATTACAATTATTGTCGCACACCAAAACTTTAGAAAGTGCGACCAAAACCTTAACAACGGTTACGCAAAAAGAATTGATGGTAATACCAAACGTACCTCGTTTTTTACGCGAAGGCGATAACATTACTATTAGTACAAAAATTGCAAACTTAACCGATTCATCATTAACTGGGGATGCTGTTTTAATATTATCCGATGCTATTTCTGGAAATATTATTGACACAAAATTTGGTAATTCAGAAAACAATAAAACCTTTACTATAGATGCTAAAGGCAATACTCAAGTCTCATGGAATTTATCTATTCCAGATGATGTGCAAGCTGTTCAATATAAAGTAATAGCAAAAGCTGGAGGTTTTAATGATGGTGAGCAAAATGCTTTACCCGTTTTAAGTAACCGCATGTTAGTTACCGAAACACTCCCAATGTGGATTAGGAGCAATCAAACTAAAACATTCACCTTGGATAAGTTGAAAAACACTTCGACTGCGCTCAGTGCAGGCTATTCCTCAACATTAAAACACCATAAACTAACTTTGGAAATGACTTCCAATCCTGCATGGTATGCGGTACAAGCACTACCCTATTTAATGGAATATCCTTATGAGTGTAACGAGCAAACCTTTTCGCGTTATTATGCAAATGCCTTAGCGAGTCATATTGCGAATTCTAACCCGAGAATTCAAGAGGTTTTTAATCAGTGGAGAAATACAGATGTATTACTATCAAATCTTGAAAAAAACCAAGAATTAAAATCTATCTTAATTCAAGAAACACCTTGGCTACGTGACGCACAAAGTGAAACGGAGCAGAAAAAGCGTATCGCTTTATTATTCGATTTAAACAAAATGAATAACGAATTGCAATCAGCAAAACGTAAACTGGAACAAAATCAAATGTCCTCTGGTGGGTGGTCATGGTTTAAAGGAGGACTTGAAAATCGCTACATCACACAACATATTATTACTGGTTTTGGACACTTAAATAAGCTTAATGTTATTCAGAGCGACAGTGAAGAATCTATGATTAAAAAAGCAATCAACTATTTAGATGCAGAATTTATAAAAGAATATAATGATATTAGAAAGTACGATTCAAAAGTTGACTTAAAGAAAGATCATTTAAGCTACACCCAATTGCATTATTTATACATGCGAAGCTTTTATCCAGAGATTAAAAAATCTGATAAAGTTGAAGAGGTTACTAAATATTACCAAGCCCAAATTCAAAAATACTGGTTAAAGCGATCATTATATGCGAAAGGATTAATGGCTTTAGTTGCCGATAGAATAGGTGATAAAAAGACCTCAACAAAAATTTTAAAATCATTAAAAGAAAATAGTATCACATCTGATGAATTAGGTATGTATTGGAAAACCAATACTAACTCTTGGTATTGGTATCAAGCGCCTATTGAAACGCAAGCGTTACTAATTGAAGCTTTCGCTGAAATTGAAAATGATACCAATACTATTGATAATCTTAAAATTTGGTTACTTAAAAACAAGCAAACAAACCGTTGGAAAACAACCAAAGCAACTACTGAAGCTGTTTATGCATTATTACTACAAGGAAGCGATTGGTTGAGTGTAACCGATATGGTTGATGTGGTTTTAGGTGGACAAAAAATAGAGCCTTCAAAATTAGAAGATGTGAAAGTTGAAGCTGGGACTGGCTATTTTAAAACGTCTTGGAATACATCTGAAATTAAACCAGAAATGGCAGACGTTCAAATTACTAAAAAAGGAAATGGCATTGCTTGGGGAAGTTTATACTGGCAATATTTTGAAGATTTAGATAAGATTACATCAGCTGAAACACCACTTAAATTAAGTAAAAAGCTGTTCCTTAAAAAGAACACTGATACAGGTGAAGCCATTTCTGAAATTACACCAGAAACCAAAGTAAAAGTTGGTGATTTAGTTCGTATTCGTATTGAATTACGAAGTGATAGAGCTATGGAGTTTGTACATATGAAAGATATGCGAGCATCAGGATTAGAACCGGTAAATGTATTATCACAATACAAATGGCAAGATGGTTTAGGGTATTATGAAAGCACTAAAGATGCATCAACCAATTTCTTTTTTGATTATTTACCAAAAGGCGTTTATGTATTTGAATATGACTTAAGAGTTAACAATGCAGGGAATATGAGTAATGGTATCACAACTATACAGAGCATGTATGCTCCAGAGTTTAGTAGCCATAGTGAGGGTGTTAGAATTTTAGTTGATTAAACTTAACGTCACTGTGTTACTCGTAACGATATGCTACTAAAAACTTAATTGCTCCTTAAAAATATAGGATTGTCTTCTGGAGATTTCTATTTCTTCTCCAGAATTCATTTCTATTTTCAGTTTACCATTAAACCAAGACACCACCTTTTTTACGTGATTAATATTTATTATTTGTTGCCTATTGGCTCTAAAAAACACATCATTGGGTAACTTCTCCTCTATTTGCGCTAGTGATTTATAAATAAGCGGTTTATTGCTTTCAAAAAAAACTCTGGTGTAATTTCCAACAATTTCAAACAAAGAAATGTCGTGAATTTTCACCAGCCAACACTTTTCGCCATCTTTAATAAAGATTTGTTTATCTATACTTAAAGCGTCCTCATTTTTAGATTCTAATGGCTCATTGTTATTAAATCTTTCAACGACTTTTTCAATACTTTTCGAAAACCTTTTTTGGTTTATTGGTTTCAACAAATAATCAAAAGCATTATATTCAAAAGACTTAATCGCATACTCATCAAAAGCTGTTGTAAAAATAGTAGTAGGTACCTCATCTAACATTTCTAATAACTCAAACCCATCTTTTTCTGGCATATTAATATCTAAAAACAATAAATCTGGCTTTGTATTATTAATCAGCTTAAAACCTTCATCAACATTTTCAGCTTCACCTAAAAGTTCAATTTCTTTATGTGTTTTTATTAGCTCTTTTAATTCATTACGAGCTAAACGCGAATCTTCAACAATAACAGCTTTTAATGTTATCATGCTAGTGGTATTTTAATTGTGGCAACAACTTGGTTTTCTACTTCATTTAAATTAAATGTGGCTTTTTCTCCGTAAAGTAATTCCAGTCGCTTTTTAATGTTTTGCAAACCTAATTGTGTGGTATTTTTACTGCTTTGTAATGTTCCAGAATTTATTACTTCAATTTGTAATAAATCATCTTTAATCTCAGTAGATAATCTTACTTTTCCTCCTACTTTTAAATTAGAAATTCCATGTTTAATGGCATTTTCAACAAGCATCTGAATAATCATTGGAGGAATTTGTTTATTTAATGATGTTTCATCTATATGTGTTTCAAATTGTAAACGATCTTCAAACTGAATTTTAGAAATTTCAATATAGTTTTCAACCATTTCTAATTCATCTTCTAAAGCGATAGAATTTACATCGCTTTTAGTTAGGGAGTAGCGTAAAGTTTCGGATAAACTTGTAAGCATGTTTCTAGCTCTGTCTACATCTTCAAGCATTAATCCTCTAATGTTGTTCAAACTATTAAACATAAAGTGCGGATTTATTTGCCCCTTTAAAGTATTTAATTGAGATTCTCTCAGATTAGCTTGTAATTCGGCATTTTTTATTTTCTCTTCTTTAACTTCTCTGTATAAAGCAGAAAAAGAGGATATTAAATACCAAACTATCCAGACAAACCAATTGTAAATATTTGTTGGTAATCTGCCGTATTCGGTTGCTTCTTTTCCTTGAATAGAAACATAAACAATGTCTATAATTGGCCATAAAATTAAATTAAAAAGAACTGTAGCTAAAACTAAGAAACCTAAGAATTTAAATATTTTTAAGGTTAAAGTCTCATCTTTTTTAACAAATTTATCTATACAAAACTGTATTCCAGAAGTTAAGAGTACAACTAAAACAAACCAGCTTAAACCTTCCAAAACAATATAAGAAAGCTCTAATCTTCCAGTTTTTACAGCCGATTGATATTTTAAAAGATAAGAAGGAAGTAGCGTGATAGTCCAAACCAAATAATTTGGCAATGCCTTTTTCGAAAATAAATATTTCATTCTTATTTTAATATGGAATGGATTATCAAACTTACAATTTAATATTAAAAATTATTTAACTCCATTTAAATTTTTATTCAGGTGTGTTTATAAGTTTTTCCATGATGATTACTTTATTTTACCCTAAGGCAACTTGAATGATTAGTTCTACTAAAGCTTTTACTAAATGGATCATAATACTGTTCGTTTTTTGATTGATGGTGTAAATATAAGTTAGGTAATGTGTTTAAAAATTTGAAATATGATGAGTGGCAATTTGACTATGATAAGCGGAAAATGAAAACCAACAATTGTTAGCTAAACCATTTCAGTTCGACAAAAACACTTAAATGACTTATTTTTAATTTATTATCTTTAAATACTAACTAAATACTTAATTATTATGAATTCAAAAGTTTTTATGGTCGTAAGAATACTTCTTGGCCTTTTCGTTCTAGTCTTTGGACTAAACAAATTTTTTCACTTTATTCCATTTGGAGAAATGTCTGCCGAGGCTGGAGCTTATTTTGGAGCATTATCTTCTGCAAAAGTAATTACTTTAGTAGCTATTGTTGAAATTGTTGCTGGTATAGGTTTAATATTCAACAAATACGGTGCTTTATTAGCGTTAATTTTAATGAGTGTTTCTGTAAATGCCGTACTATTTCATGCTACTTTAGCTCCAGAAGGTATTGGACCAGCATTAGCTTTATTAGTACTTAACATTTTAGCACTTTATGGATATAAGGACAGTTACAAATCTTTGTTATAAAGGGTTATATATATAACAAAAAAGAGGCTTTTAGGCCTCTTTTTTGTTTAAACCAATTAATTAGTAAATTTACAGTATATAAATGCCTCACAAATTTCAATAAACAAGTCATGTTGATTTACCCCAAAATCATAAATAGCTTAATTATCATTTTAGTACTTTTTTGTATTACTGCATGTACTACAGCAAAGAGCACAGTACATAATTCTAATATTGAAGAAATAAATCCAAAGCTTATTTTTTTAAATTATACAATTTCTGAAGACAATAAGGGAGAAAAAAACATTCAATTTATTAATAAAATAATAGCTGATGGCAAGCTAAAAACAAACAGCAACAAATACATTAAAAATGGTGTTTCTGGTGATTTAATATGTAATCAGCTTGGTAAAGACTCTAGTGTATTACAAAGTGTAATAATAAAGAATCCGTTAGTAAAAACCTTTGAGTATGTTGATGATTCGAAAGCTTTTAAAACAAAAAAAGTAGAGTTAAAAGACACCGAATTTTCATTAAAACTAAAATTAGAACCTAACACAAAATACATTAGTATTTATGAAATCACAAAAATTTTAACACAAACTAAGCCATTAATTAAAACTAAAATCAACTAATTTATGAAGCATTCTTTACTTTATATATTATGCCTACTAAATATAGGATTTATTAATGCTCAAATTTTTGATGTTGAAACTATTAAAGCTTCTGGAGATAATGATAAAAGAATAAATCTTGTTATTTTAAGTGAAGGCTATCAAACGAGTGAGTTTTCAAAATTTATTACAGATGCCACAAACTTTTCAAACGAAATGTTTACACAATCTCCATTTAAAGAATATGCAGATTATTTTAATGTATACGTCATAAAAGTACCATCAAACGAAAGCGGTACAGATCATCCCGCTACAGCAACCGATGTAGTAGAACCCGTTTTTCCTGCCTCAATTAAAGACACCTATTTTAACACTTCTTTTGATACCTCTGGTTTTCACAGATTACTTTACACATATAACTCCTCTTTAGTCTATAATGTGCTAGCCAACAATTTTCCTGAATACGATCAACCTATTATTTTAGTTAATTCATCAGAATATGGTGGTGCTGGTGGTCCTTACGCTGTTTCATCTACTGGAAGCAGTGCTAATGAAATTGCTATTCATGAGTTGGGACATTCGCTTTTTAATTTAAGAGATGAATATTATCCTGGAGATGGGAATCTTTTTGAATCTATTAATGCTACTAAAGAAACAAATTCAAGCTTGGTAAGATGGAAAAATTGGGTAGGGATTAATGCTGTTAGTATATACCCTTACGGATCTTCTGGTGAATCTGCTACTTGGAACAGACCACATCAAAGTTGTAAAATGCGTTACTTAGGAGTGCCTTTTTGTTCTGTTTGTCAAGAAGGAATTATAGAAAAAATTCACAGCTTAGTTTCACCAATAGACTCTTATTTACCAGTTTCAAACTCAATAAATACTTCAACATATCCAATTGATTTTCAATTAAGTTTAATAAAGCCTATCCCTAATACTTTAGAAAGTGTATGGACATTAAATGCTTCAAACTTTGCAAATAATGTTGATGATGTTTCTATTATTGAAACCGATTTAAACACCGGAACTAATAATTTAACTGCTGTAGTCAATGATGTCTCTCCGCTTTTAAAGGTTGATAATCATGAAACCGTTCATGTTTACTCGGTTACATGGACTATAACTAAATCTGCTTTAGGCATTGACGATATTACAAGCGATGAAAATAGTTTTGAAATTACATTATACCCAAATCCATCAAATCATATTGTAAACTTAAAGGTTGAAAGTAAAAGTGTAACTAACTTAAAAGTAGACATTATTAGTTTAGATGGGAAAAAGATAAAATCGACAAAAATTTCTAGTTATGAAACTAATGAAGTTGATATTAGCCGTTTGAGTCAAGGTATTTATATTGCTAATTTTTACTCAAATAATGTACTATTAACCAGCAAACGTTTTGTAAAAAACTAAGTATGCTTAGGGGATTCTTTTCTTTAAAAGCAAAATTTGCCCTAAATGACTTGATTGATGTTCCATAACATGATACCAAGACCAATGATTATTCATTCTATAACCTTCGGGTACAATTGTTAGCCATTTATCATCTTTTCCTTTTAAATATTCAAGTGTATTTTTTCTAACTTCACTATAAATATCCAAATAGTAACTAATTGGTTTTCCTTTATGTTTTTCTCTGGCTTCATCACCCATAGACATTCTTGTTTCCCAAACTTCTTTCTCTTTATCATTAAACTCTCTGTTCTCAAAAGTATAAACTTGGTAAAACTTCTCTGTAGCAGCTAAATGCAAAACTAAAGTCCCAATGCTGTTAGCGTTTTCATCTAACAAAAAATCTATTTCATCAACCTCTAAATCTTTTACTGTTCTTTCCACTCTATTTTTCATGTCGTTTAACATTGAAACAAGAACCCCAACATTGGGTGTAAAGCCTTCTTCAGCTTTAATAACACGTTGCGCACTGACTGTTAAAGTAACAACGAAGCACAATAGAATAAGTAAATGGTTTCTCATAATTATTATTTTTCGGGTGGGTAATTAACTAATATTTTATCTATAATGGCATTTAAACGTAATTCTCGATTTTCTGGTGATGCATTTGGATTAAAACTAGATTCACTTACAGCTTGCCAAAAAAGTCCTTTCCCATTCTCGTCAACAAAATCAATTATAATTTGACGATTTACATTAGCTTGACCTATTGGAATACCTAGAGATACGCCTCCGCCAACATTGCGTCCGCCTCCACCTAAACCAACACCAACAGTATTTCGCTGTACAGCTTGAAACTCGCTACTTTTAATATCAATAAAAAAATCTGGTTTCTCTGCTAAACTAAACCCTTTTGCTTGCATTTTTGTATCTAAAGCATCAAGAAAACGCTTGGTATCTAAATCACTTAAACCCGTTTTCATATTCGCATAATAATTGTAGGTTTTGTATTTAGAAAAATCTGTGCTTTTATCAAAATCATAATTAACATGAATGGGCGCACAGGATACAATTAATAGGGTTAATACGAGTGTTTTTAAATATTTCATGGCATTATTTTTCTTTAAAGTTAATCAAAAAACGTTCCATTTACATAAAGAATGAAGTTAAATATTTTGACCTCTAAATTTCTATTACGATCTTTAACAGATAATAAAACAGTACTTCTATGAAACTAAAGAACGTATTTATAATGCTTTTTTTTTTGCGCGCTCTCACTAACAACTTTTTCGCAAAATAATCGTCCGCAAGAACCTAAAGAGCCTTTTAATTATACTTCTGAAAATATTTTGTTTACAAACAATAGCTCCGATAGCATACAACTAGCAGGCACACTTACTGTACCTAAAAACATAAAAAAACCTCCCGTAGCTATACTAATTAGCGGTTCTGGACCTCAAAACAGAAATGAAGAATTAATGGGACATAAACCTTTTTTAGTACTCTCTGATTACTTAACCAATAATGGCATTGCTGTTTTTCGTTATGATGATAGAGGCATTGGGGAATCTAAAGGAGATTTTAACACAGCTACTTCTTTTGATTTTGCAACTGATGTTGAGGCAGCGATACTTTACTTAAAAACAAGAAAAGACATTGATAATAAAAAAATTGGATTGATTGGACATAGCGAAGGCGGATTAATAGCCCCAATTATAGCATCAAAAAACAAAGATGTTGCCTTTATTGTATCGTTAGCAGGAACTGGTGTAGATGGATCTGAAATCATTAAAACTCAAAGCTGGGAAATTGCTAAACTAATGGGAGCAGTTGAAAAAACACTAAAATTCAATGATACTACAGCAACAATTTCGCATAATATCATTAAAACCAACAACGATTCTGAATCTATTAATTTAGCTATAGAAAAAGAACTAAAAGCTTTTAAAGAAAATATTAAAGACACCCCTTATGCTACTTATTTAAACGATGCTCTAATAAGCCAATTAAAAGGAATGGCATCAAACGTATGGTTATCAACTTTTATAAAAACAAATCCTTATGATTATTGGTCTAAAACAACTTGTCCTGTATTGGCATTAAATGGAAGTAAAGATTTACAAGTATTACCCAAACTCAATCTAAAAGCTATAGAAAATGCTCTAAAAAATGCCAATAACAAAGATTTTACCATTAAAGAATTAAAAGAGTTAAATCATTTGTTTCAAACTTCTGAAACAGGAAACCCAAATGAATATAGGACTTTAGAAGAAACATTTTCTCCAAAAGCTTTAGAAATAATAAAAGACTGGATTTTAGAGCGCTTTTAAAAAAACACTAATTATTCAACATTTTCCAAAGCAGATCTTTAAGTTCTGTAATACCTTGTTGTGCCACAGAAGAAATAAATAGGTATGGAATTGGGAGTTCGTTATCTAACTCTGTTTTAAGCTCTGCTTTTAATTCATCGTCAAGCATATCGCATTTTGAAATAGCTATAATACGCTCTTTATCCAACATTTCTGGATTGTATCTGCGTAATTCATCTAACAAAATATCGTATTGTTTTTTAATATCCTCTGCATCAGCAGGAATTAAAAATAACAAAATGGAATTACGCTCTATATGACGTAAAAAATAGTGTCCAAGTCCCTTGCCTTCAGCAGCTCCTTCAATAATTCCAGGAATATCTGCCATAACAAAAGTTTGAAAATCGCGATACTCAACAATGCCTAAGTTGGGTTTTAAGGTAGTAAACTCGTAATCGGCAATTTTAGGTTTTGCTGAAGTAACAACAGATAATAGCGTAGATTTTCCTGCATTTGGAAAACCAACCAAACCAACATCTGCAAGTATTTTTAACTCTAAAGTAATGTGTCTTTCCTCTAATGGAAGTCCAGGTTGAGCGTACCGTGGCGTTTGATTAGTGGAAGATTTAAAGTGCCAGTTTCCTAGCCCTCCTTTTCCGCCTTCTACAACAATCTTTTCTTCGCCTTGTTCGGTAATTTCAAAAATAATATCGTTAGTTTCTGTATCTCTAACCACTGTACCTAAAGGCACATCAACATACATATCTTCACCATCCGCTCCAGAACTACGGCTTTTACTTCCATGCAAGCCATGACCAGCTCTAATATGCTTTTTGAATTTTAAGGGCAAAAGCGTCCAAAGGTTTGAGTTTCCTCGAAGTATAACATGTCCTCCGCGACCACCATCTCCACCATCTGGACCGCCTTTAGTTATATATTTCTCGCGATGTAAGTGTACCGAACCTTTGCCTCCGTTTCCAGAGGCTACATACATTTTTACGTAGTCAACAAAATTTCCTTCAGTCATACCTCTTGTCATTTCCGCGAAAGCGAAAATCTTATTAATTTAAACTAAATGTGTGAATTCCTGCTTTTGCAAGAATGACAATCTATAACTTGTCTATAGTATTACTCAGCCTTACTGTAATATCTTCAACACTACCAACACCATCTACACCAAAATATTTGTTTTGTGCAGAGTAATAATCTTTTAAAATAGCTGTTTTATTATAATACTCAGTAATTCTATTTCTAATAATAGATTCGTCAGCATCATCTACTCTTCCACTGGTTTCTCCTCTTTTTAACAAACGTTGAACCAAAACCTCATCATCAACTTCTAAAGCTATCATTGCATTTATTTGAGAATCTTTACTTTCCATTAACTTATCAAGTGCATCAGCTTGTGCATTAGTACGCGGAAAACCATCAAAAATAAACCCATTTGCATCAGCATTTTTCTCAACTTCAGCTTCCAACATACCTATAGTTACTTGATCCGGAACCAGTTCGCCCTTATCCATATAAGATTTTGCCAACATCCCTAAAGCAGTTTTGTTTTTAATATTAAACCTAAAAACATCGCCAGTAGAAATATGCACTAGGCTATACTTTTCTTTTAAAAATTCTGCTTGTGTTCCTTTTCCTGCTCCTGGAGGACCAAATAGCACTAAATTTGTCATGTGTTGTGTTTCTTTTATTTGATATACTTCTGGTATGTCTCTTCCTAGCCCATCATAATCGAGCCCGTAGCCCACTATAAATTTGTTAGGTATTTCTATACCAACGTAATGTAGTTTAAAATCTTTTTTATACGCTTCAGGTTTATAAAACAAGGTCGCTATTTTAAGCGACTTTACATTTTCATTTTTAAAAATCCTGTGTACTTCTGTTAGGGTATTTCCCGTATCAATAATATCTTCTAAGATAACAACTGTTCGCCCAGACAAATCTTGAGTAAGACCTATTAAACGTTGAATATCTTCAGATGATTTAACCCCTTCGTAAGATGCTAATTTTATAAATGTAACCTCGCATGGTTTTGGGTACTTTTTTACAAAATCGCTCACCACCATAAAAGATCCATTTAAAATACCTATAAAAACAGGTATTTCATCTCCTAAATCATTAGAGATTTCATTTACCAAACGGTCAATAGCAACATCAATTTCTTCTGCAGAAATAAATGGTTTAAAATATTTATCGTGTAGCTTTATCACGGTTGTTATTTTTTAAAGGTGCAAAGATAATCAATAGATTAACGCCCCAATAGCTATCGGGATTATTTTTTAATTTACTATTTAAGAAGGAATAGATTTTTAAATGTATTTTTGTAGTACAAAAGCAAAAAACAATATTAATTTTAATTTAAAAGGATTCACCTTTTTGGTAAATTAACATGAACTATTTCTCTTCAAATTTTAAACTCGGTATTCTTGGTGGTGGACAGTTAGGCAAAATGTTGCTTAACTGTACCCGAAAGTTTGATATTCATACCTGTATTTTGGATGCAAGTAACGAAGCGCCTTGCAAAATTGCTAGTAACGAATTTTATTTAGGCGATTTAATGGATTATAATACAGTGCACAATTTTGGGAAACAAGTTGATGTATTGACCATAGAAATTGAGAATGTTAATGTTGACGCTCTTGAAACGCTTGAAAAGGAAGGAACAAAAGTATACCCATCGTCAAAAACATTACGTACCATTCAAAACAAAGCCACACAGAAATTGTTTTATGTAGACAACAATTTACCAACGGCTCCATTTACTCGTTTTGCTTATACTTCTGAAATTGATGACGCCATTGATAATGGTGGTTTAACACTTCCTTTTGTGTGGAAATGTGCACAGTTTGGGTATGATGGAACAGGTGTAAAAATTGTAAGAACGCTTTCAGATTTAAAAGACTTGCCAAATGTTGAGTGTATTGCAGAAACATTGGTCCCTTTTAAAAATGAGTTAGCAGTAATTGTTGCCCGAAACTCATCAGGCGAAACTAAAACATTTCCTGTGGTAGAAATGGAATTCCACCCAGAAGCAAACCAAGTTGAATATGTTATTTGTCCTGCAAGAATTGATGATGAAGTTGCTAAAAAAGTTACTGAAGTTGCATTAAATGTATCAAAAGCTTTTAATCATGTAGGTCTTTTAGCTGTTGAAATGTTTCAGACAGAAAATGATGATATTTTAATTAATGAAGTTGCCCCAAGACCGCATAATTCTGGGCATCAAACTATTGAAGCAAGCTATACTTCTCAATTTGAACAACACCTTAGGGCAGTTTTAGATTTACCGTTAGGACGAACCGATAGTAAAGTAGGAGGTGTTATGGTAAATTTAGTAGGCGCTGAAGGTTATACTGGTAATGTGGTTTATGAAAATATTGATGCCATTATGAAAATGGAAGGTGTTACACCTCATATTTATGGCAAAAAACAAACCAGACCATTTAGAAAAATGGGGCATGTAACTATTGTAAATGAAGATTTAAGCAAAGCCCGTAAAGTTGCTGAAGAAGTAAAAAAGACGATTAAAGTAATAAGTAAATAATTATGAATAAAGTAGGAATAATTATGGGAAGCAAAAGCGACCTTCCTGTTATGAAACAAGCCATCGAAATCTTAAAAGGTTTTGATATTGAAGTTGAAGTTGACATTGTTTCGGCACATCGCACACCTGAAAAACTATTTGACTATGGTAAACATGCACATACTCGCGGGTTTGCTGTAATAATTGCTGGTGCTGGTGGAGCCGCACATTTACCAGGAATGATAGCCTCTTTATCTCCGCTTCCTATTATTGGTGTTCCTATAAAAAGTAGTAATTCTATAGATGGCTGGGACTCTGTTTTATCTATTCTTCAAATGCCTGGTGGTGTACCTGTTGCTACTGTTGCTTTAAATGGTGCAAAAAACGCAGGTATTTTAGCAGCTCAAATTATTGGAGCATCAGATAAATGTGTCTTAGATAAAGTTATTATTTATAAACAAGGATTAGAACAAATGGTTCACGAATCTGCTAAAGATTTAAAATAAAAAAACCTCGAATAAATCCGAGGTTTTTACAGCTATTAACAATAATTCTTACGAGTTAAAAGATAACTCTCTGAAAAATCTTGTGCCAAAATAGAAAAAAAAGTCTGATTAACTAATTTTTATTTTACATATTCGATTAACTACCTATATTCATTATTTATTTAGATTTTATTTTTTTTAAAACAATTACAATTTCACATTCATGCCTATCTTAAATAAACATTTTAATACACCATATAACACTGCTCCTTTTTCACAAATAAAAAACGAAGATTTTCTTCCTGCTTTTAAAGAAGCCATTAAAAATGCTAAAGTTGAAATTGATGAAATTATTGAGAATACTGAGTCTCCAACTTTTAAAAACACTATAGAAACTCTAGATTTTTCAGGTGAGCAATTAGATAGAATATCGAGTGTTTTTTTTAATTTGAATTCTGCAGAAACTAATACCAAAATTCAAAAAATAGCTCAAGAAGTATCTCCTTTATTATCAGAATTCAGTAATGATATTACCTTAAATGAAGATTTGTTTAAACGCGTTAAAGCTGTTTATGATAAAAAAGACGAGCTCGATTTAAGTATTGAACAAGAAACTCTTTTAGATAAAAAATATAAAAGCTTTTCGCGTAATGGCGCTAATTTATCTGAAGACAAAAAAGAAAAGCTTCGAGAAATTGATAAGCAATTAAGTCAATTAAAGCTCAAATTTGGTGAAAATATATTATCCGAAACCAATACCTTTGAAATGCTAATTACAGATAAAAAAGAGTTATCCGGTTTACCTGAAGGTGCAAAAGAAGCAGCATATCAATTAGCAGAATCAAAAAACAAAAAAGGTTGGTTATTTACACTTGACTACCCAAGCTACATTCCTTTTGTTACTTATGCTGATAATCGTGAATTACGCAAAAAAATATCTTTAGCAGCTGGAGCTAAAGGATTTAAAAACGACAAATTAGATAATCAAGATAATGTTATAAAAATTGCAAAACTTAGGTATGAGCGTGCTAACCTTTTAGGTTATCCAACCCATGCACATTTTGTTTTAGAAGAACGTATGGCTAAAACGCCAGAAACAGTTCAAAACTTTTTAAATGAACTATTAGAAAAAGCAAAACCAGCGGCTCAAATTGAATTTAAGAATCTTGAACATTTTGCTAAAGAATTAGATAACATTAACCGGCTTGAAAAATGGGATTCAGCTTATTATTCAGAAAAGCTAAAACAAAAATTGTTCAGTTTGGATGACGAGCAATTAAAACCTTATTTCAAACTAGAAAATGTTATAAACGGTGCTTTTACTGTTGCAAACAAATTATTCGATTTACATTTTGAAGAAATTCATAATATCGATAAATATCATAACGATGTTTTAACTTATAAAGTAACCAATAATAATGGCGATTTAGTATCCATTTTTTATGCCGATTTCTTCCCAAGAAAAGGAAAACGAAATGGTGCGTGGATGACCTCTTTTAAACCGCAATACATAAAAGATGGCACTAATGAAAGACCACATGTTTCTATAGTTTGCAACTTTACAAAGCCTACTAAAACAAAACCTTCGCTTTTAACTTTTAACGAAGTAACTACCCTATTTCATGAGTTTGGTCATGCGCTTCATGGTATGCTTGCAAATACTACGTACCCAAGTTTATCGGGGACTAGTGTGTATTGGGATTTTGTTGAATTACCAAGTCAGGTTTTAGAAAATTGGTGTTATCAAAAAGAGGCTTTAGAGTTATTTGCAAAACATTATGAAACCGGTGAAGTTATTCCGATGGATTTGGTTGATAAAATAAAGGAATCAGCAACTTTTCATGAAGGTATGCAAACCTTACGTCAAATTAGCTTTGGTTTATTAGATATGTCTTGGCATGGACAAGATCCATCAAAAATAACAAATGTAAAGGCACATGAAGTTGATGCTTTCAAAAACACCAATCTTTTCCCTGAAGTTGTAGAAAATTGCATGAGCACTGCATTTTCACATATTTTTCAAGGTGGATATTCTTCAGGTTATTACAGTTACAAATGGGCAGAAGTTTTAGATGCTGATGCTTTCGAATATTTTGAAGAAACTGGTATTTTCAATAAAGAAGTTGCTACTAAGTTTAAAGATAACGTATTGAGCAAAGGTGGAACTGAAAACCCAATGACGCTTTACAAACGCTTTCGCGGAAAAGAACCTCAACCAGAAGCCTTATTAAGACGAGCTGGATTATTAAAATAAGTTGTTTTGATTTTCGTTTAGTTATTTATGAGGTTTCTAAAACTTTTTGGGCATCTAATAATTATTTTACTTTTAACTGTATTAACTCAAATAGGTGGTTTAATATGGCTATTTGCTTTGCTTGTTTCAATAAAATTAAAAAAGAAAAAACGGTTTATTTTTCCAATCTTTTATTTGATTTTTAATCTTTTAATTATTCCTCCTATTGCTAAATCTTTTGGAAGAGAACAGTTACCTGTTTTTAATGACCATTTAAAGCCAAGAAATTGGGTTTATCCCTTGTTGTTTAGAAATTATGTGATACCTGATTTAAAAGATTTATTAGAAAGCTCAGCAAAAAATTTAAAGCATTCCAACATTTCAATCACTTATTTAGATGCTAATTTTCCTTTTATTAATGGTTTTCCATTATTACCTCATTTAAGTCATAATAATGGAAAAAAAATAGACATTTCATTTATGTATTTAGACAAAAATGGAAAAACAACAAATAAGAAACCTTCTGTTTCTGGTTACGGTGCTTTTACTAATTCAAAAAACACAACAGCAGAAAATTGCATAAATAAAGGCTATTGGCAATACGACTATACTAAGTATGTCACTTTCGGAATAACCAATGATTTAAAATTTGATAAAGCAAAGACAAAACTTTTAATTCAAGAATTATTGAACTCAAAACTAACCGAAAAGATTTTCATTGAGCCTTATTTAAAAACTGAATTAGGCTTAAACAACTATACTAAAATCCGCTTTCATGGTTGCGGAGCGGTTAGACATGACGATCATATTCATTTACAGATAAGGTAATTTACTCTCACAAATAAATAAACTTTCAATAATTATTGAAAGTTTAGAAATTATTTATATCTTTGTGCCATGGAATATCAAGAAGCAAAAGAAAAGTTTATCAGTACATGGGGGAGTCTAGGTACACTTTGGGGTATAAACAAAGCCATGGCTCAAATACAATCGCTTCTTTTTATATCTACAAAAGCATTGTCTATGGAAGAAATCATGGATGAGCTTAAAATTTCTCGTGGCAATACAAGCATGAATTTACGACAGTTAATGGATTGGGGTATTGTTACAAAAGAGCTCATTCCTGGCGAACGTAAAGAGTATTTTACTACCGAAAAAGATGTACAAGAATTAGCAAGACACATTGCCAAAGAACGTAGCCGAAGAGAAATAAAACCTGTTATTAAAATATTAAAAGATGTGTCTTCTATTAAAGATGACGGTACAGCAAAAACTAAAGAACTTATTAAACAAACCAAAGCATTGCACGATTTAGCAGAAACAGCAGATGCTATGATGAACAAAATTGTAAATCAAGAACAAAACTGGATTACTAAATCTTTATTAAAACTAATCAAATAAAAAAATTTAAATCATACTTTCAATAATTTCTGAAAGTTTTAAAATAATTAAAAATGAAAATACTACATTACATAAACTGCTTTTTTTATTTAATTACCATAACTCCATATGTAACTATATACTATTTCTTTTTTGGTATGTATGCTCAATTTATCCTTGGCATTGTTCAAATATTAATAGCAATTATATTATTACTTTATATGAAAAGGCATAGTGAGATTATTAAAAAGCACATTTCTAGTTATTGGGTATTTACCTTAATTAATCTATTAATTATCCTGATACTTTATAAAACCAATGTTATGAATGACGATATTATTCAAATAACATTTGTATTTGTTACACCGATGCTAATTGCTAGCTACTTTATATATATAACTTATTTAATTCAGAAACAATGAAAACAATTATTATTGCGGGCGGAAGTGGTTTCTTAGGGCAGGTTTTAGAAAACTATTTCAACAGAAAAGGATATAAAATTAAAGTTCTTACAAGAAACCCAAGAAAATACAACAATATCTTTTGGAATGGGAAAGACTTAGGTAATTGGACAAATGAACTTGAAGAAGCAGAAATTTTAATAAACCTTACAGGAAAATCTGTTGATTGCAGATATAATGAAAAGAATAAAAAGCTTATTTATAATTCAAGAATCAATTCTACAAACATTCTTGGATTAGCAATTAACCTTTGTGAAAATCCACCAAATATCTGGATTAATTCTTCAACTGCAACAATATACAAACACGCTTTAAAGAAAGAAATGACAGAAGAAAAAGGAGAAATTGGTGATGATTTTTCTATGAATATAGCTAAATCTTGGGAAGAAGCATTTTATAGTATTACAAACTCTAAAACTCGGAAAATCGTATTAAGAACATCTATTGTGATGGGTAAAAATGGAGGTGCTCTAATTCCTCTTAAAAGTTTAACCAAATTTGGACTAGGTGGAAAACAAGGAAATGGTAATCAAAAAGTAAGCTGGATTCATGAATTAGATTTTGCAAGAGCGATTGAATTTTTAATTAAAAATAAAAAACTTCAAGGAAATTTTAATTTATCTGTACCAAAGCCAACAGATAATAAAACACTAATGAAAACAATAAGAGGTGTTTTAAAAATGCCGTTTGGAGTTTCACACCCAAAATGGTTACTCGATTTTGGAGCAAAATTAATAGGTACAGAAACCGAATTGGTTTTAAAAAGTAGAAATGTAATTCCTAAAAGATTATTGGATGCTGGTTTTACTTATAAGTACGCAAACATAAAAAATGCGCTACAAGATTTAATAAAAAATTAGATATTCATTTTTTTACCTTATTTTTGGAATTCAAAAAAACAATTGCATCAATAATGCCCAACCATCAAATAGATCCAAATAAGTGGATTGATTTATATTCAGACTACTTATTTAACTACACAATTACTAGAGTTAGCGACAGAGAAATTGCGCAAGACTTAGTACAAGATACATTTTTGGCAGGCTTAAAATCGATGAAGAATTTTAAAGGTGAAGCTAGCGAACGTACGTGGTTAATTTCTATTTTAAAACGAAAAATTATTGATCATTATCGTAAAATAAACTCCAAAAAAGGAAAAGCTGAAGTAAGAATCACTTACAACGATGATGCTGAAACCGAAGGAGATTGGCTAGAAGAACGCGTAGCAGATCCTTACGATAAAACAGCAGAAGACACCCTGCAAAATGCCGAATTAGGTAATGCAATACATAATTGTTTGGGCAAGCTGCCAGAAAAACAAGCTGAAGTTTTTAAAATGAAAACCATACAAGGTTTTGAAACTGAAGTTATTTGTAATGAATTAAATATTACAGCGTCTAACCTTTGGGTAATCATCCATAGAGCGCGTACAGCCATGGTAGATTGCTTAAAAGAAAATTGGTTTTAATTATGAGTACGAAGATAAAGGTTGTGATTCCTTGTGATGAAGCAAATCATGTGTGTGATAAAACGCAATACAAAGACGCTACACTATGGGAAAAGATAAAACTAAATATCCATTTAATATACTGTAGAGCTTGTAGAAAATATACAAAAAACAATACTAAGCTTACTAAAGAAATAAAAAAGTCTAAAGTTGAGTGCTTAGATAAAAAGTGCAAAGAATCTATGAAAAAAGATTTAGACCATGCTATAAGCGAATATTCAAATTAAAGACTTAAAAGCATTAAAATTAGCCATAAAACAGGCACACCTTCTACCCAAAACGAGCTATAATAATTTCCTTGATTAATTTTAGAAAAGACAAGCAAAAGCATTGTTACTAAAGTTATGACTAATAATTGTACAATACCTCCAGTATTAGTATCATCTTTAAAAAATTCTAAAAAGAAAAACAATATTAATAACAAAGTTCCTATTACTTTTGTTTGTTTTACCCCTATTCTTTGAGGAATTGTTGAGAGCTTTAAACTATCATATTGCAGGTCTCTAATTTCAAAAGGAAACATTAAAACAATAACAAAAAGGTATCGCTGTAATCCTGTTAAGATAACATCAATATTTATATCATATTGCATATTTATTAAAGGCAGAAAAACAGTAACTCCGCTCCATACCAAAGCAATTAAATAAATTTTCAAACCACTTATACTTCTTAAATTGTGATGTTTATCTAAAAATAAATGCTTAGGTAAAAAAGGAATAGCGTACAAAAAAGTAATCACTCCTAAAACAGCTATACATAATAGAGTGTTTTTTTCTAATTGAAACCCATAATAGCACATTAAAATAAAACAGATTAACGAAAATATTTGAATCGCTTTTAGCCAAGTAGCTAATCTTCTGTGATGAAATTTTGCAATTCCAAAATACTTAACAAAATTATATCCTGTAATAGTAGCATAAAACACAAAATATAACACATTTTCGTCGTACAAAAGATTATACTCAATTAACGTTATCCATGTTAATGAAAATACCGACAATGCTACATGAATGCTACTATTAATATAAAAGTTAAAAATTTGTTTTAAAAGCGTCATTTTACAAAAATAAGCAAACTGTTAATAACGTTTTCAAATGGTTAAAAACTTTACGTTTTATGCATTTATTCGCGAATTATATTATGTATTTTTGCGAATTATATAAAATTTTGATTTTTAATGAACACAAAAGCTTTTGCATTACGTCATATTGGTCCTAGAGAAGGTGACCAAGATCTTATGTTGAAAACCCTAGGCATAGACTCTTTAGATCAGTTAATTCACGAAACTGTTCCAGATGATATTCGTTTAAAAAACGGATTAAATTTAGATGAACCAATGACAGAGCATGAGTATTTGCTTCATATTCATGATTTATCTAAATTAAATAAAGCTCGTAAAACATATATAGGGCTTGGGTATCATCCTACTATAATGCCAGCTGTTATTCAACGAAATATTCTTGAAAACCCAGGTTGGTATACGGCTTATACTCCTTATCAGGCTGAAATTGCACAAGGTAGATTAGAAGCCCTTTTAAATTTTCAAACCATGGTTATTGATTTAACAGGAATGGAAATTGCTAATGCTTCTTTACTAGACGAAAGTACAGCTGCAGCTGAAGCCATGAGTTTATTATTCTCTGTTCGTGAGCGTAGTCAGAAAAAAGCAGGTATAAACAAGTTTTTTGTTTCTGAAAATATTTTACCACAAACTCTATCTCTTCTACAAACAAGAGCAAATCCCATTGGTATAGAATTAGTACTTGGAAAAGAAGATACTTTTAATTTTTCTGATGAATTTTTTGGAGCTTTATTACAATACCCAGGAAAAGATGGTCAAGTTACCGATATTAAATCTTTTATTAGTAAAGCTAATGATGCTAAAATTAAAGTAGCAGTTGCTGCCGATATTTTAAGCCTAGTTAAATTAGAAGCTCCAGGTAAATTTGGAGCAGATGTAGTAGTTGGAACAACACAACGCTTCGGGATTCCTATGGGTTACGGTGGGCCACACGCCGCCTTTTTTGCAACTAAAGAAGCATACAAACGAGATATCCCTGGACGAATTATAGGAGTAACAAAAGATGCTAACGACAATAGAGCATTACGCATGGCGTTACAAACACGCGAACAACATATAAAACGAGACAAAGCCACATCAAACATTTGTACAGCACAAGTGCTTTTAGCAGTCATGGCTGGTATGTACGCTGTGTATCATGGACCAAAAGGGTTAAATTTTATTGCTAGCAAAGTACATGATAAAACAGTAACTTTAGCTAATGCTTTAACAAAACTAGGCTACGAGCAAATAAACACATCTTTCTTTGACACCATTCAAATTAAAACAAAAGCAAAAAAAATAAAGAAAGTTGCTACAGATAAAAAGGTGAATTTATATTACCCAAATAAAGAAACCATTACTATTTCAATTAACGAAACCACATCCATTAGAGATATTAATTATTTGATTTCTATATTTGCTGAAGCTGCTCAAAAAGTAACTATTGAAGTTACTGAAATAAAACAAGCAAATAATATTGATGAGTCTTTACAAAGAACATCAGATTTTTTAACCGATACTGTTTTTAATACTTATCATTCTGAAACAGAATTGATGCGTTATATAAAATCGTTAGAGCGTAAAGATTTATCATTAAATCATTCAATGATTTCTTTAGGATCATGTACCATGAAGCTAAATGCAGCAGCAGAAATGCTACCATTAAGCTGGTTTAAATGGGGCAATATTCATCCGTTCGCTCCACTTAAACAAGCTAAAGGGTACGCAACTATTTTAAAAGAATTAGAAGATCAATTAACCGAAATAACAGGTTTTGCAGCAACTTCATTACAACCAAATTCTGGTGCTCAAGGTGAATTTGCAGGGTTAATGGTTATTAAAGCATATCATGAATCAAGAGAAGATCATCATAGAAACATTTGTTTGATTCCGTCTTCTGCACATGGTACAAACCCTGCCAGTGCAGTTATGGCTGGCATGAAGGTAGTAGTAACAAAATCTACCGAAGAAGGTAATATTGATGTAAACGATTTACGCGAAAAAGCAGAATTGCATAAAGATAATTTAGCAGCTTTAATGGTAACCTATCCATCCACACATGGGGTTTATGAATCGGCTATTAAGGAAGTTACTCAGATTATCCACGATAACGGAGGTCAAGTTTATATGGACGGAGCAAACATGAACGCCCAAGTTGGGTTAACTAATCCAGGTAATATTGGAGCAGACGTTTGCCATTTAAACTTGCATAAAACCTTTGCGATACCGCACGGTGGTGGCGGTCCAGGTATTGGTCCAATTTGTGTTGCAAAACAACTCGTTCCATTTTTACCAGGAAACCCTATAATAAAAACTGGTGGAGACAAAGCCATTACAGCAATTTCTGCAGCTCCTTTTGGTTCTGCCTTAGCCTGCTTAATTTCATATGGCTATATTAAAATGCTAGGCGCAGAAGGTTTAACACAATCTACTAAAATTGCTATTTTAAACGCAAATTATATAAAACATCGATTACAAGGTAGTTTCGATACATTGTATTCTGGAGAACGTGGTCGTGCAGCACACGAAATGATTGTAGACTGCAGAGTTTTTAAAACACATGGTATTGAAGTTACTGATATTGCTAAACGATTAATGGACTATGGTTTTCATGCACCAACAGTATCGTTTCCTGTTGCTGGCACATTAATGATTGAACCTACGGAGAGTGAAAGTAAAGCAGAAATGGACCGTTTTTGTGATGCTATGATTTCAATCAAAAAAGAAATCGATCAATCTTCAAAAGAGGACACCAATAATGTACTTAAAAATGCACCACATACATTAGATATGATTACTAATGATGAATGGCAGTTTCCATACTCAAGGCAAGAAGCGGCTTTTCCTTTGGAATATGTAAAGGACAATAAATTTTGGCCTAGTGTAAGACGTGTTGATGACGCTTATGGAGACAGAAACTTAATTTGCTCTTGTACGCCAATTGAGGCGTATGCCGAAGCTTAATTAGGCTTTTGAACATCGTAAATTAAAACAAAACTAAACTTGCCTTTAATTATAAACTATTATATTGGGTTTTAGTTTTTAACTAAGGGCAATTTTTTATTTTATGACTATAAAAATTACAGGTACTGGAAGTTACATTCCAAATAATGTTGAAAAGAATGAAGACTTTTACCAGCATCAATTTTTAAATAGTGATGGCTCTGCTATAAATGCTCCAAATGAAGTTATTGTAGAAAAATTTAAAGCCATTACAGGAATTGGTGAACGTAGGTATACAAAGAAATCTTTAAACACTTCGGATATTGCTTTTTTTGCAGCTGAGAAAGCTATTAATAATGCCAATATTAATCGTGAAGACATAGATTATATTATTGTTGCTCATAATTATGGTGATGTAAAACATAGCACAGAACAGAGTGATACCGTACCAAGCATCGCATCAAGAGTTAAACATCTTTTAAAAATTGAAAACCCAAAATGTGTTGGTTACGATGTACTTTTTGGCTGCCCAGGTTGGATCGAAGGTGTAATTCAAGCTAATGCTTTTATTAAATCTGGGATTGCAAAAAAATGTTTAGTCATAGGTGCAGAAACATTGTCTCGTGTTATTGACCCACATGATAGAGACTCAATGATATATAGCGATGGTGCTGGTGCAGTTATTGTAGAATCTACCAATGAAGAAGGTGGTATAATAGCTCACGAAACAGCTACTTTTGCTTTTGATGAAGCTCATTTTATATTTTTTGGTGAAACTAATAATCAAAACATAAATGATAAACGTCGATACATAAAAATGTATGGCAGAAAAATTTACGAATTCGCTATTAGCAATGTTCCAAAAGCAATGAAATCTTGCTTAGATAAAAGTGGTGTGGATATTAAAGACATAAAAAAGATTCTTATACATCAAGCTAACGAAAAAATGGATGAAGCTATTGTAAAACGTTTTTATAAATTATACGATTTAGAAATGCCTGAAGACATTATGCCAATGACTATTGGTAAATTAGGAAATTCAAGTGTTGCAACTGTTCCTACATTATATGATATGATATTGAAAGGAGAGATGGAAAATCAGCAAATAAATAAAGGGGACACCATTATGTTTGCTAGTGTTGGTGCTGGCATGAATATTAATGCTATTATTTATAAACATTAAAATGTACGAGAAAAGTTATCCTAATAAACGCTTTAAACATACCATTCAATTTTTAAATAAACACGTTTCGACTTCCAAAACTATTCTAGATTTAGGTGTTATTAATCCATTTACTAAAATCATGAAAGAACATGGTTATAAAGTTGATAACACTAAAGGTGAAGATTTAGATATCGACACTTCAACCATTACAAATTCTGAAGCTGATGTTGTTACTGCTTTTGAGATATTTGAACATTTACTCTCACCTTTTACCGTATTGAAATCTATAAAAGCAGATAAATTGGTTGCTAGTGTCCCTCTTAAATTATGGTTTTCTTCAGCGTATAGAAGTAAAACAGATATGCTTGACAGACATTATCACGAGTTTGAAGATTGGCAATTTGATTGGTTATTAGAAAAAGCAGGGTGGAAAATTTTAGATAAAGAAAAATGGACAAATCCAACTAAAAAAATTGGTATCAGACCCATTTTTAGATGGTTTACACCAAGGTATTACATTGTTTATGCAGAGCGTATAAAATAAGAAAGAAATTTAAAAAATGAAGGGTGAACCAACCTTTAGGTCACTTTCAGAAATTAGAAATATCTTAACTTTGAATATTAAACTTTAAACTTTGAATTTCTACATTATTATTCCTGCACATAACGAAGAGCACTCTATAGGACTTACTTTAGATTCGTTAGTAAATCAAACGCATTTGCCTAAAAAAGTTATTGTAGTTAATGATAATTCCACTGATAAAACACAAGATATTGTTGAAGCTTTCGCTAAAAAATATACTTGGATTTCATTAATGAATTCAAAATCTTCGAATGAGCATATCCCAGGATCAAAAATCATAAATGCTTTTTACAAAGGTTTTGAAACTTTAGATGATACTTATGATGTAATCTGCAAGTTTGATGCAGATTTAATTTTTCCACCGAATTATTTAGAACAATTGACACACCATTTTAATAATAATGAAAAATTAGGTATGGCTGCTGGTTTTTGTTATATAGAAAAAAATAATGAATGGGTTTTAGAAAACTTAACGAACAAAGATCATATTCGTGGTGCATTAAAAGCTTATAGAAAATCTTGCTTTACTGATATTGGAAAACTAAAACCATCCATGGGTTGGGATACTGTTGATGAGTTATTGGCACAGTTTTATGGTTGGACAATTTTAACAGATGAAAACCTTAAAGTGAAACACCTAAAACCAACTGGTATTAGTTATAATAAAGCTTCAAAATATTTACAAGGTGAAGCCATGTATAAAATGCGTTATGGCTTTTTAATTACTTTTATTTCGGCATTAAAACTGGCTTATAAAAAAAGAAGTTTTATTTTATTTAAAAACTATTTAGCTGGTTATTTTAAAGCAAAAAAACAAAAAATGGATTATTTAGTTTCTAAAAAAGAAGGTAAGTTTATTAGAGATTTACGTTGGAAAGGAATGCTAAAAAAGATTAGTTAAAACTCCAGTTTTTATAATTACTGGAGGCTTCTAATTTATCTTCAATATTATTATCTAACTGGGGAAAGAAATCAATTCCTGTCAATTCTTCTATGTCATCGACAGTAACTACAAATTCATATAAAGGTTTATTAGAATTTTTATGTGGTATTAAAAATGCAATTATTTTTGTTTTATCTGTGTTATTATCAATTAATATTTTATAAAATTGTTTGGGTACTGAAACCTCTTCGTCTCCAATGGTTTCCATTTCCCCACTTAAAACACCTCCCGTAACTACAAAAACACCATCATACTTACTTGCCCAATAACGCACTTTTTGTTCCAAGGTATTCCAAATACCTGAATTAAATTTATGTTCCTGTGGGCTAATATTGCTAGTTAAAAAAGTTTCATCATGTGTAAGTTGACTATAACGCCTATCTCCCGCAGGGCACAAATGTCCACGATCATAACCAGACTTTTTATAATTACGCCAATTAGCAGCTCCCGTTTTTACTGCTTTGTCAATTTCAAAATACGGACGTTTAAAGTTTGTATTAGAAAGATGTGATTTCTTCAATTCGTATGCCACCCATTCAGCTTGTTCATGTAATTCACTATATGATAATGAATACCCTTTGTGGTGAACTATTTGTCCCGTTGTACTTGTTGGTAAGAAATATTCGTTTGTATCTTCTTTCGTTGATTTACCTTCAGAAATAATTTCAGCTTTTTCATCTTCATTTAAAAAGTGCTCATACCCATAAACACCTAATAGTATTAAAATTGCTAATAACGAATAAACTGTTTTCTTATTCAAGTACAAATAATTTAATCTAACACAAAATCTAATGGCGTCCCAATAGCTCCATTGGGGAAACTAATTCCTAATAAAGCAGACACAGTAGGCGCAATATCGGTTATTTCTGTTTTTTGAAGTGTATGCCCAGATTTAATTCCTTTACCAAAGAATAACAATGGAACATGTGTATCGTAGTTTAGACCGCTACCATGTGTAGATCCTGTTCTATGATAACTTATGTATGCAGGATCATTTACCAAAATAACATCACCAGAACGTTTTTGGTTAAACCCTTTTTGTAATAATGTTTCAATACCAGTTGTAAAATTAGTAGAATTCATAGTATGAGCTGTATACGCTTTTGAAATATGTTTATAGCTAATTTGCTCATTAACTATGGCTTCTTGCACTTCTTTAAGGTTCAATCCTAATGCTTTAACCTTATCTCTATTTAAGAAGATTTGATTGTTACTAATATTTTCAACAATATCTTTAGTTCCATAAGTATCTATTAGGAATTTTTGAAACTTTTCCTTTCTCTGTGAATTATCTACATATCCTGATGGTATTTTTAAAGTCTGCAAATAAGACGGAACATCTATCGCTCCATGGTCAGCAGTTAAAAACACAGTATAATCGCCTTTGCCTACTTTTTCATCCAAAGCATTAAATAAACGCTCTAAGTCTTTATCTAACCTAAGATAGGTGTCTTCTACTTCTTTTGAATTAACACCAAAATTATGGCCCACATAATCTGTTGATGAAAAGCTTACTGTCAATACATCGGTAATATTATCTTTACCTAATTGTTCGCCATCTAGGGCAGCTATTGCAAAATCTGCTGTCAAGCTATTTCCATAAGCTGTTGATTTTAAAATATCGAAACCATTATTATCTTTCTTTAAAACAGCTAAATTATAAGGAAATGTCGCCGTTTCTTTTCCTATAAATCCACCTTCAAAGTTATTCAAATCACTTCCGCTTTCAATATATGTATCAATATCATATAAAGTATTCCAAACTTTAAAGTAAGACTCGGCTATATCCGAAGCGTTAAAATCGTTAACCCATTTTGGCAAACTATTCATATAATATGTACTTGAAATCCAAGAACCTTCTTTTTCTCCATGAAACCAAAAAGCAGCATTGGCAGAATGACCTGCTGGCAAAATAGCTCCTCTATCTTTAATTGAAATACCAATTGTTTTTCCTCTCAATTGAGTAAATAACCTATTCTCGTCAGCAAATGTTGTTGTTTTCATTCTGTGTGGAGACATTTGTCCAGATTTTTCTGCAGTACCAACTGATTGCACAGTAGTATCTCCCGCACAATAAACCCAATCTTTCAATTCTTTATCATACCAATTGTTACTAATGATACCATGATATTTTGGTGTTGTTCCTGTATATACAGATGTATGACCTGGACCTGTATATGTTGGCACATAATTAAAATGATTGTTTTTACAATTAAAACCTTCATTCATCATACGTTTAAATCCGCCATCTCCATATTTATTTTCAAAACGTGTTAAATAGTCATACCTCATTTGATCTACTACAATTCCCACTACCAATTTAGGTTTAGAATCAATTATTTCTACTGTAGTTTTCTGTTTTTTTACTCTGGGTCTTTGCGCTAAACTAGAGTTATATAAAAAAATAATTAAAAAAAAGGGTACTACGTTTTTAAACATGGTTATAAATTTATAAGACCAAAAATACATATTTTAAAATATGATATTTTAAAATTAAGGCAAAATTCTATAACTTTTTTTACTTTAGCATTTACAAATTTTCATATGACATACCTTCATAATATTGGATCTTATTTTTTAATGATTGCAGAAATGTTTCGCAAGCCCACTAAATGGTCTGTAATGAAAACATTAATCTTAAAAGATATTGACGATTTAATTATTGGCTCATTAGGTATTATTGCATTTATATCGTTTTTTGTAGGTGGAGTAATTACTATTCAAACGGCATTAAATATTAGCAATCCGCTAATCCCAAAATACTTAGTTGGTTTTGCTACAAGACAATCAGTTATTTTAGAGTTTGCGCCAACATTTACCTCTATTATTATGGCTGGTAAAGTGGGTTCGTTTATTACTTCCAGTATAGGAACCATGCGGGTTACGGAGCAAATTGACGCTTTAGAGGTTATGGGAATCAATTCTTTAAATTATCTTGTTTTCCCTAAAGCTGTGGCATTAATGTTATATCCTTTTGCTATTGCTATTGGTATGTTTTTAGGCATTTTGGGTGGTATGGCTGCTTGTGTTTTTGGTGGCTACACCTCGTTAGCAGATTATATTCTTGGGTTGCAAACCGATTTTAACGCCTTTCATGTCGCATATTCGTTTGTTAAAACCTTCATTTTTGCGTTTATTTTAGCAACCATTCCATCGTTTCATGGTTACTATATGAAAGGTGGCGCATTAGAAGTTGGTAAAGCTAGTACAACCTCTTTTGTATGGACATCGGTGGTTATTATTTTATTGAATTACATATTAACAGATATGATGTTAGGGCAATGATAGAGGTTAAAAATTTACATAAATCGTTTAGTGGTGTTGAAGTTTTAAAAGGCATTAGCACCTCTTTTGAAAAAGGCAAAACTAACCTCATTATTGGGCAAAGTGGTTCTGGTAAAACAGTTTTTTTAAAGTGTTTATTAGGTTTATTTGATTATGAAGAAGGTGCAATAGCATACGATGGGAAAGTATTTTCGCAATTAACCGAAGATCAAAAACGTGATTTACGTGCAGAAATTGGCATGGTTTTTCAAGGTAGTGCCTTATTTGATTCTATGACAATTGCTCAAAATGTTATGTTTCCGTTACAAATGTTTACCAACCTGAGTAAAAGTGAAATGGAAGACCGCGTAGATTTTGTCTTAAAACGTGTAAATCTTGATGATGCGCATAGCAAAATGCCTAGCGAAGCTTCCGGTGGGATGCAAAAACGTGTAGCGATTGCACGCGCTATTGTAAATAACCCTAAATATTTATTTTGTGACGAACCCAATTCTGGATTAGACCCAAAAACTGCCATTGTTATTGATAATTTAATTCAGGAGATTACAGATGAATACCAAATAACTACGGTTATTAATTCGCACGATATGAATTCGGTAATGGAAATTGGTGAAAAAATTGTGTTTTTAAAAGATGGCCTTAAGGCTTGGGAAGGCTCTAAAGAAACTATTTTTAAAACCGATAACGAAGTGGTAACCGATTTTGTGTACTCTTCAAACTTATTTAAAAAAGTACGTAAAATGTATATTGAAGAGAATCAATGATTCTAATATATTTTTTTAGCTAATTTAAAAAGCTTCAACATCACATAGATTATTCCGATAAAACTTCTTCTAATTTTTTCTCTTTCCAAAGTTTATTTTCTTTAATAAACAACTCTATCATTGCGGCATGACTTGCTCCAACCAAAACCATAATCCTTTCATCTGATTCTTCTGTATGTTTTTGTATTAGAGACCACATGTATAAATTCCTTTTATACCATTCAGCGGTTAACAACGGCCCTGTAAAGTCATTTGGAGAACCAGCCAGCAACATTAAATCATTATGAAAATAATTAGAAAAAGAACGCATTTCTGCACTGTTCAAAAAAGTAGTAAGTTCTGTAAGCGATGTTCCTGATTCAATTTTACTGTCAAACTCTTGAGTAAACCTTGAAATACCCTTTTCAATCTTTGCTTCAAGCTCAGATTGATTATTCATTATAACATCACTCATAACGTCATCAAATGGAAAATTTGTCCCTGTATAATCAATACCGTAAACCTTTTCTAAATTGTTTTCTTTTGCTGTTCTAAATGCTAATTGGAATATTTCATTCTTAAGGTAAAAACCTGAAAAATTATCATTAGTAAAATATTGGTCATTAATATATAGTTGATATAATGAATCCAATTCTTTTTGTTCTTTATATGACCACTCTACAAATATTTTAGTTGGATTATAATTTTTTATACTTGAACTTATTTCATCCAACTCGCTTTGAGATTTTTCACTAAGGATATTGAATGATTTTGTTTTTACAACATCAGCCCCAGGGTTATTATAATGGAATGTTCCTATTAGTAAGACTTCTTTGCTGTTTGTAACGTCGTTAAGTTCTGTCTCCTTTTTTTCTTGCTTTTTACTACAGCTAAAAATTAAAAAAGTGATTAGTATTAAGAAGATATTGTTTTTCATGATAAATTGATTGTTGGAATTCAATTGGTTCAAAAGTTTAATAAGTTTGGCTTCTATTTATTAAGACGCTTAAACTTATTAAATAGTTGCCTAATATGTCTTTTTAATTTTTAATTACTAGTACGTTAAAATAAGATTTAATTAATTTACCCTAAAAGCTCTGTTATATTTAACAACCTCTAATTTGCTCGTTTAACAACCAAAGTATCTAGCTTTAATCTTTGCTTTAACCAATCTTTTAATTCCCTTTCCTTTACAACCTTCAAGCTGTCTTTTAAAGAAGATCTCCATTTTATATTTGCTACTGTAATAGTATCAATTTTTATAAAATCTTTAGATTCCAGCATTTTAGCATAACCAAAATATTGCAGATCACTAAATCTTACTTTAGCGTCTCGAGACAAATTAGTAAAAGAAACTGTTGTGTTTTGGTTGTTATTGCTTTCTATTATTTTATTTAGATCAGTAATCTCAACTTGTAATCCTGCAATCTGTTTTTGGAGGCCAGAAATTATATTTTCTTTTTTATCTAAATCGGTAATGGCTCTATCGTAAGCATCAGATATTTTATCGAAACTTCTATTTTTATTACCATTTACAATTAAATCAAACTCTTTAAAACTATCATAATTCTTTAGCTCATTTCGTAAATCGGCTTCAGTAGCATCTGTAATTTCTCCATTAAAAAACAAGGTGACTTTATTAGTTTCATCACTCCAAGTTCCTTTTTGAAACCAAAGTTCTGTGTTCGATTTCACTTCAGTTTCAATAAAATTATTATAATCTAATTCAAAGCCACTTTTCTTTAATACATTTAAAAAAGTCATAGTAGCAGGAATCATAGCCACTATAGCTAACAATGATGCGAACCTAGCAATGCGCTTTCGCTTCGCTGAATTTGCATACTTAAGCATAGGAAAACGCAATAGTTTTAAAACCAAAAATGTAGCTAAACCTATAAACGTTGTATTAATACCAAACAAATACATGGCACCTCCAAAGTAATCCCAATTTCCAACAGCAAGCCCATAACCTGCTGTGCATAATGGAGGCATTAATGCCGTAGCAATGGCTACGCCAAAAATAACAGATGCTATTGTTCCCTTTTTAGTGCGAGCTATTATTAGTGCTAAACCACCAAAAAATGCAATAAGTACATCTCTTATATCAGGTTTTACTCGGCCTAGTAGTTCTGAAGTTTCAACATTTAATGGAAATAAGTAAAAGAATAAAAAAGCAGTTAATAAACTCAAAACAATCATAGTTGCTAAGTTTATTAAAGATCTCCTTAAAGTATCAATATCATTAATAGCAATCGACATTCCTACTCCTAAAATAGGTCCCATTAATGGAGAAATTAACATCGCACCAATAACAACCGCAGTAGAATTTGCATTCAAACCTACAGAAGCCACAAATATGGAACATATTAAAATCCAAGCCGTAGCACCTTTAAAAGCAACGTCGCCTTTAATGGCCTCAATAGTAGCATCTCTATCTGTATCATCACGAAAATCAAGCAGCTCGACCATAAAGGTTTTAATGCTTTGCAATAAACCTTTGGCATCTTTTTTAACAGCCTCTTTAGATTCCTCTACTGCTTTGTCTTTAATGTTTTCTTCTTCTGAAAAATTAAACTTATTTTCTTCCATCTATATAATTTTAACCATCAATACACGAATATAAAAAATAAATTTGAGGCCCCTATTTATATAATCACTGTAAGTAATACTATTTAGACCATTTTATCCTAAATGGTCACCATAAGTGGTTTTAACTTTTTGAAGTACTTTTTTAATATCTTGTTCTTTTGACTTTGGATAAATGAGTAAAACCTCATCTTTATCAACTATAATATAATCCTGCAAACCATCAACCACAACAACTTTATCGTTTCTGGTACGTATCATATTTCCCGAAGCATCTTCAGTTAAAGTTCTAGAATTTACTACAGCATTTCCTGAGTGGTCTTTATCTAATTTATCATATAAACTTCCCCAAGTGCCTAAATCATTCCAATCAAATTCGGCAGCAATTACAAACACATTCTTAGATTTTTCCATAATAGCATAATCAACCGATATGTTTTCTGCTTTACCATAATTATCTCGAATAAAATCATCTTCAAAATCGGTATTATATGAATCTATTCCTATTTCAAATAAAGTATATAAATCAGGTTGATTATTTTTAAATGCTTGCACTACACTTTTAACACTCCACATAAAAATACCTGCATTCCACAAAAAATTTCCTTGTTCAATAAAGGTTTTAGCGGTTTCATAATCTGGTTTTTCTCTAAATTGATTAACCGATTTTATCACTTCCGCGGAAGCCTTATCAAATTCGATATAACCGTAGCCAGTGTTTGGGAATGTTGGCGTAATGCCAAGTGTCATTAAAGCATCCTTTTCTGCACAAAAATCAAACGCTTGTTGTACGTTTTTAGAAAACGCATTCTCATCTTCAATCCAATGGTCGCTTGGTGCAACAATCATGACCGCATCTGGGTTTTCTTTTTGGATTTTTAACGATGCGTATAAAATACAAGGTGCCGTATTTTTCATAGCTGGTTCTAAAACCACTTGGCGCTTTGTTACTTCTGGTAATTGTTCAAAAACCAAGTCATTATAACGTTCATTTGTTAATATGAAAATGTTTTCCTTTGGAATTAAATGTGCTAAACGGTTGAATGTTTTTTGAATGAGTGTGTCTCCGGTACCCAGCATATCATGAAATTGTTTAGGAAACTCTTCAGTACTAACTGGCCAAAATCTTGAACCTACACCTCCAGCCATTAATATGGCATAATAATTTTTATTCTTCATATTATGTCTTTTGTAACAAATTTTCAAATGCCACTTTTTAATAATAACCCTTTATATTTTTAACTTAATAATTCTACCTCTGCATTTGGGTTGAAAAGATACAACTTTCCTGTTTTAAGCTCAATACATTCGTACCGTTTTACTCGCTTATTTCCTTTTTTAAATATTTTACCATTATACAGTTTAAAATCCTGTCCCAATGGCACTTGAAAAATATAGGTTTTATTATTAGGTGCGTCAAATTGTTTTAAAGCTAAAGCTAATTTAACATCGGTATCGCTTGATGCTTTAGGGTTTTTAAAATGATTTGCTAAAAGAGGTAATAAACTATTCGGAAAAACATTAGGGTTTAAAAACGGTAGCATTAAATGCTGAAAACTGTGCTTCCACTCTAAACCATGCGGTTTAATAAACTTGCCATAAGTTCTAAAAGCTTCAAAATGTGCGATTTCATGTATTAATGTGATTAAAAATCGGTATTCATTTAAATTAGCATTTATTGTAATTTGATGCTTTTTATTTGGCAATTGTTTATAATCGCCATGACGAGTTTTACGCTCGTTCTTAACTTTAACTGTTAGATTATCGTGCTCTAAAAGTTTTAAAACATGTGGTATTGCCTCTTGCGGAATATAATCTTGTAACAGATTTTGCATGAGGTAAAAATAATGTAATTCTTTAAAGAAAGGTAATTGTCTTGTTCAAAAAATCAATAAATTAGCTAACAACACAACAACTTAATTTTAAAATATAGCTTGATATCAATCAAAATTAAATCTATAATAAAAAGGAAACCAATTCTATCATATAGTATTATATCTTTAATAGGATGTTTGCTTTTAAATATTGGCATCTTCAACGATTATGCTTTTTTAGATGCTAATGAGTATATATGGACAGCATATAGAGATGTCAACTTTCAAAATGAATTTATTCAGGGGGGAAGACCTTTGCTTGGTGTAATCTGCGAATTTCTGTACGGTACTATTTGTAATACCATAACAGATTTAAAATGGGTGAGGCTCTTTTCAGTAATAGGTAGTGTACTTTTTTCTGTACAAATATTTTCTTTTTTATTGAAATTAAAGATGAAAATTTATGAATCGGCATTGTTCTCATTTCTAATTTTAACTATTCCTTCTTTCTCTGTGTATTATAGCTGGAGTGCAACCTCAGAAATCCCAATTATATTAAATCTCAACTTTTTTGCAGGCGTTATTTTAATACAAGCTCTTGAAAAAAACAAAAAAACAGTATTGAAATTTTTCGGTTCACTAATAATAGTTATTGTTTCTCTTTGTATTTATCAATCAGCAGTAACGGTATTTCTTATCCCTTTTGTTTTTTCTTTTGTGTTAACTAAGAATTTTTCTGTTAAAAAAGCTATTTCAATATTAATTTTCATTGGCATATCTTTTAGCATCTATTTTATTATTTTCAAACTTTCTATAGAATTATATGGGCTGAAACCTTCTAATAGAACTAATGTTAATTTAATTAAATTACCTGTAAGAGTTATTTTATTTTACTTTAGAGAAGTAAGAATGCTTCTTAAGTCAAGTGGTATTTTAATATGGCCCATAGCATTTATGCTCATAGGCACTTTTAGCTTTTTAGGTTTTTTTTATTCAATCTATCAAAAAAGAAAAGAAACAACTCAATTCTTCTTTTTTATTTCGTGGCTAATATTAGTTTTGCCTTTAACTTATTTACCAAATCTAATATCAAGTGACAATTATGTTTGTAGTAGAACTATCGCTCCAGCAGCAATATTAATATTATTTTACCAATTCAATTTCTGGCAAAACCTAAGTGCGAAAAATAAAAAAATTAAACGATTATCATTAATTCTAGGTGTTCTTGTAATAGCTTTAAGCTCAATAAACTTAAATTTTTATATGACACGAATTCACAGTAAAGAACATCGTGCTCTAAAAAGCGCTTTTAATAAAATCCCCATCGATAATACAAAAAGAATAATTTTCATTAAACCAAAAAATGAATTTCTTCAAGAGTTTAATTTCTATAAGCAAGAGTCTGCCGATGAGTTTGGGCACATATCTTCTTCTAGAGTTTGGGTTCCAAAACCTTTATTTAATCAACTATTAAAAGAGAGGTTAGATTCTTTAGGTCTAAATAGTTTACCATTTCCAACTAATAAAATTGAAGTATACGATTTAGAAGCTGAATATAATGATGATAACTCTATTGTTATTAATCTAATCGATATTTTAAAGGATGAATTCTCTGAAGATTAACAAAAAAATTAGCATATTTGATTTTCATAATAAACCCAATCATTTTGAATACAAAAACAAGAACCTCTATTGTTCATCAAACTTAAAACTGAGTATTTATAAGGAAAGAAGTGAACGTGGAGATCAAAAGTAAACTTATAGTTTCTTTGTTTTGGTAAAACAATTATTAGTTTCTTTTTACAAACACGCCTAAGTTCACTAATTGCCAAATTAACATCTATAACATGCTCTAATGTATGAGTGCTTATTACAGTATCAAAATGATTATCTGGAAACGGAATTTTCTCAATTGAGGATTCAATAAATTTAGGATTTATTGAATCTCTTATTTCATCTGATATAATGAAATCTATTCCAACTACATTTATATTATGTTTATTAACAATCTCCTTAGCTAAAAAACCACTTCCGCTAGAAATATCTAAAACAAATTCTCCTTCAATATTATTTAATATAAAGTTAATTGATCCCTTATTTAAATCTGTTTTTCGATTTATATGATACGCCGATAGCTCCTTATAATATTCAATAACACCTTTAGAATCAAGATGCAATACATTCTCTTTGAAACCCATAAAACGACGATATTTTTTTCTAAAAAGCAATAGAAAAAAAGGAGTCATAATAATTCTAGAATCTCTAAAAAAAGGTGGCACTAAATTATCTAGTATCCAATTAAAAATATTTGTAAAATTTCTAGATAGTTTCATGATATCAATATTTTTTCAATACATGGTATCTTATTGGCAAACTTATTACATCCCAAAGCATTTGTATCGAATCGCTAAACAAACTGATTGTTGATATACTATTTCCTTGAAATTTAACAGGTATTCGTTTTATGTCGAACTCGTATTTATAACACAAATATAATGTCTCAACATCAAAAGCAAAACCATTTACTTGAAGCTTAGAAAATATTTTATCTGCAATTTCAGCTTTGAACCCTTTTAACCCGCATTGCGTATCACCAACTCCTGTAACAACATACCTTGATATTAGCATTGTAAATATATTGCTTAATAATTTTCGAAGAAAACTCATTTTTATAAAATACTTAGAATGTATCGACTTTCTGTTGCCAATACATATATCAAATTCCTTAAAATCAAGATAATATAGAATTTTATCAAACTCAATGAACCCGTATGGAATATCTGCATCAGTAAATATTCTAAATTCACCTGAAGCAGCCATCATTCCAGTTTTTACCGCGTGTCCTTTTCCTTTATTATTATTATATGAGATTAATTTTAAATCAACGTCCTTTTTACAAAAATCTTCTATAATTGACATTGAATCGTCTGTACTACCATCATTAACAAAAATAACTTCAACTGGGTATTTAAGACTCTTCTTCCAATCTAGTATTCGAATAAGTGTATTAAGAATAAACGATTCTGCATTATAAACTGGAATAATAAGGCTTAGTTTTATATTCATTCTTTTTATATGCTATTGCCAGAATTAGTATAAATCATACTATCTTGACTATGGTTATATTAAAACAACCTTACATTCTCTCAGGAACTTGAATTCCTAAAACATGAAATGCATTTTTAATTGTTGAAGCCACTTTATTAGAAAGTTGAACTCTAAATACTTTATCCAAATCATTATCTGCCCCTAAAATTGATACGTTTTGGTAAAATGAATTAAATTCTTTAACCAACTCATAAGTATAATTGGCAATTAAAGCTGGACTATGTTGAGTCGCTCCATTTTGAATAACTTCTGGAAATAATTGAAGTTGTTTTATTAACTCTTTTTCTTTACTATGTAAAGGTCTTCCTAGATTATTTACTGGTTTTGAATAATCAAAATCTGCTTTTCTTATAATAGATTGAATTCTTGCATAAGTATATTGAATAAAAGGTCCTGTATTACCTTGAAAATCTATAGACTCTTTTGGGTCGAATAAAATACGCTTTTTAGGGTCTACTTTTAATATGTAATACTTTAAAGCACCTAAACCAATAGTTTTATAGAGCTCTTGCTTTTCAGTATCAGAATAGCCCTCGAGTTTTCCTAACTCCTCAGAAATCTCACCAGCAGTTTTAGCCATTTCGTCAACTAAATCGTCGGCATCAACAACTGTCCCTTCTCTACTTTTCATTTTTCCACTAGGTAAATCTACCATTCCGTAACTTAAATGGTATAGATTTTTTGCCCAATCGAATCCTAACTTTTTTAGTATTAAAAACAATACTTTAAAATGATAATCTTGCTCGTTACCAACGGTATAAACCATACCGCCAACATCTGGAAAATCTTTAATACGTTGTATTGCCGTACCAATATCTTGCGTCATATAAACCGCAGTACCATCGGCACGTTGTACTATTTTTTTATCTAATCCTTCATCGGTTAAATCACACCAAATAGACCCGTCTTCTTCTTTAACAAAAACACCAGTTTTTAAACCTTGATCTACAAATTCTTTCCCTAACAAGTAGGTCTTACTTTCGTAATATAGGGTATCAAAATCTACGCCTAAATTTTTATATGTAATATCAAAACCTTTGTAAACCCAACTGTTCATTTTTTTCCAAAGCGCAACAGTTTCTTCATCACCAGCTTCCCATTTTAAAAGCATATTTTGTGCTTCCAACAAAATAGGTGCTTGCTTTTTAGCTTCATCTTCAGTTTTTCCTTCGGCAATTAAATCAGCTATTTCCTTCTTATATTCTTGATCGAACTTTACATAATAATTCCCTACCAGTTTATCGCCTTTTAATCCTGTACTCTCTGGTGTCTCTCCATTACCAAAACGCTCCCAAGCCAACATACTTTTGCAAATATGAATCCCTCTATCGTTTATAATTTGTGTTTTGTAAACTTTTTTACCTGAAGCTTTTAAAATTTCGGCAACACTATAACCTAGCAAATTGTTTCTTACGTGACCTAAGTGCAAGGGTTTATTGGTATTTGGTGAAGAATACTCGACCATTACAGCTTTTCCATCATTGTTTATAGATGAAAACCCGTAGGTGCTATCTTCAAGAATATCATTAAAAAAATGTGTAAAATAAACGTCGCTTATTTCGATATTTAAAAAGCCTTTAACAACATTAAATGCTTTAACATTTTCTACATGTTCAACTAAATAATTACCTATTTCTTCCCCAATCTGAACTGGATTCCCTTTAATAAAGCGTAACATAGGAAAAACCACTACCGTAATATCTCCTGCAAACTCTTTTCTGGTTGCCTGAAATTCTACAGTATCAATTTCTAAATTATACGAAGTTTGTATAGCTTGTTTTACGTGGTTAGATAATATCTCCTGAAGGCTCATTTACTTTAACTTTTTAAGTGAGCAAAGATAGGATATTTATTAATTTTTAGAGTTTAATTAATTCCAATATTCAAAAAGTCTAACTGCATATAAAGCAATCAAACTTAAATCTAATCATTTACAATAACTTTTACTTTTTTCCTCCTAAAAAATTTAGGGCTATTGCTACTAAACCTAAAGCAATAGTAATATACGAGTTAGTGTTATCTTGAGCCTCTACACTCAAGCCTCCAATACTAACAGCTGCTTCAGGAGCAACTAAGGTGTAAATTCCGTAACCTACCAGTACAACGCCTACGACTAAAAGAATCATTTTTACATTTTTATTCATAATAGAATAGTTTAATTTTTTATTAAGATAATAAATATTCTATTATAGTATAAATTTAACTTTTACTACCTGTTTAAGTGCACTAAAAAAACTCAAAAAACAAAAGGTGCATTTCGTCGATAAAAGTGTCGTTTTTCTATGTTTTTTGCCGTTAATCTATTCGTCGATTTTTTCATAAATATTTAGTGTTCTTTTTATCTAATTTTTTGGTATTAAAACGCAGAAATTAGCTTTATGCATGTCTTTTTACAACTTTTGTTTGGTAAAGCTATTAGTATTCAACATTTGAAGGCTATTAAAAACTAACAAATATTACAGCTTAATAGAGTAATCTTTATTTCCCTCAGAATAAGGCATCTTTATATCATTGCTTTGTTATTGGTGTAATTTAGATATTGTATGAGGAAAATAATTACGTTAATTATATTTTTATCTGTATGCTCTGGGTTTGCTCAAACTGAAGAGATAGATAGTCTTTCCATACAATTAGCTTATGAGAACCAAGATAGCTTAAAAGTAGATACTTCTCTTAAACTCATAAAATCCCTTTACGAGTTAAATGATTATGATAAAGCGATAAAATATATCATACTAAGTGAAAAACTCTCAACTGATCTTAACTACCATAAAGGCATTGCCGAAGTAGCATATTATAAAGCCCTAATTTATGCTCAAAAAAATGATTATATAAATGCTGTTAGTGGATACGAAAAGGCTAAAGCTTTATTTCGTCAATTAAACGATGCGCTTGGGATAGCAAAAGTTAACAATAGCATTGGGTTATTAGAAATTAAACGTGGAAATTATGCTAAAGGGTTACAATACTCTTTATCTGCAATAGAAGAATTAGAAAAACGTAATTTCACGAACGAGCTTAAACTTTCATACAGTAATTTAGCCAAAGCTTATTACAACATTAATGCTTTTGATAAAGCCGTTGAATACTACCTAAAAGCTTTAGAAATACAAGAACAGTTAAATGATGTAGCTGGTATAAATGAATCTAATAGCTATTTAGCTGAATTATATTCTACAAAAAAAGAGCACAGAAAAGCTATTGAATATTATGAAAAAGTGCTAAATAGTGTCGGTACAAATAACGATTCTATTCGTGGAAGTGTTTTTCCGAAATTAGGAGGTGAATATTTAAAGTTTAATGATTATGAACAGGCCACTAAATATTTAATACAAGGTTATAATTTAAACATAAGAAGCAAAAATAAGCCTAGTTTATTAACAGTTTTAAACAATCTTGGAGATCTAAACTTACAACAAAGAAGGTTAATTTTAGCCGAAAAACAGCTATTAGAAGCAGGAGCTATTGCAAAAGAACTTAATAACAAAAATGAGTTATTAAGGCATTATAAATTAATGAAAGCCCTAGACTCGACTAAAAGAAGGTGGGATAGAGTTGTTGTTTGGCAACGCGAGTATTTTAAATTAAAAAATGAGCTAAACAAAAATAGTATAAGTGTAGATTTAAGCACCAATGAAATTCCTAAACTTGAGTTAGATCCTAATTTTGATAAAGAAGTAACAAAGCCCGATAATACTGAAACTGAAACTACAAATACTGTTACTGTTACAGAAAACAAGCAAAAATTTGATAGACTTAAGTTGATTTTTTATGCACTATTAGCTGCACTAGCTATAGTATCTACTTTTTTAATAATGATTTACTTAAAACGAAACAGTAGTATAAAATACACTCAAGAGCTTGAGGAAAAAAATATAAAAATTCAATTACAAAATGAAGCTTTTCAAGAACAAACAAAACATCTTGAAAACGTTAATAATGTAAAAGACAAGTTATTCTCTATTGTATCTCACGATTTAAAAGATTCGTTATCCTCAATTAATGGTTTTATAGATTTACTAAAAGATGGCTCTCTCTCTCGAGAAGAATTTGATAATTTAATTCCTGAGTTAAGCGAAAATGCAAATAGTGCGTCTTTGCTATTGTTTAATTTACTAAACTGGTCTAAATCTCAAATGCATTCGCTAGAGCCTAAACCAAGTTTGTTTGATGTACAAGAAGTTTTTGAAGATAAAGTTAAGTTAGTCGAGCAACGTATGGAAAACAAAGGCATTACACTCGTAGATCGTTCGTTACGCGATTTTGCATATGCCGATAGAAGTATGTTTGAAATTGTTATCCAAAACTTACTAGCAAATGCCTTGAAGTTTAGTAAAAATGGAGACACCATTACCATTTCTAATCATATAAGTAATGGCAGTTGTATTATTAGTGTTGCCGATACTGGTGTTGGTATTTCTAAGCAAAATATAGAAAAGCTTTTTAAGAACAATACTTTTACTACTATGGGCACAAATAATGAAAAAGGAACAGGGTTGGGTCTTTCTATTTGTAAAGAGTTAATCGAGCTTAACAATGGTAAAATTTGGGTAGAAAGTACTCAAAATGTTGGTAGTACGTTTTATGTCCAATTACCAAAATCTAAACCATCTACATAGAGTTTTAAGTTAAGCCTTTTTATGTATTTGGGCGTTACCTAAAGGTCGGGCTTTCCGTTACAATCTTTTTGCTCGTGCCTCACAAAAAGGATTTCCTCTGCAATCCCTAACGCAACCTATTTGCAAGTTAATTTTTAGTCAAAAACACTTCAGCCATCATACAACGGGCACTACCTCCACCACAAGCCTCAATAGTATCTAAAGAACTAGACAGTATTTTAGAGTGCTTTTCTAGCCTTTCAATTTGAGATGTAGTTAACGAATCGTATGCAGCCTGACTCATTATTAAATACAATTCATCATTAATTCCTTTTACCTGTAGCATATTACCAGCAAAATTGTTAACCTGAGCTTCGGTAATGTCTATAACCTCTTTATGGTTTTCTTTTAAATGATTGATAACATTTTTACGTTCTTTTTTATCATCAATGCTATCTAAACAAATAACTGCAAAAGTTTCACCTAAACACATCATAACATTAGTATGATAAATAGCCATACGATCACCATTGACTGTTTGATTCGCCGTAAAAACAACTGGTGTATATTCAAAATCTTCGCAAAATTCGATAAATAAATCTTCATCAGCACGAGGTGATAGAGCACAATATGCTTTTCTGTTTACTCGATCTAACAACAAACTTCCTGTGCCCTCTAGAAACACACCTTCATCTTCAGCACTTGTATAATCGACTATTAGGTTAATTAAAAAGCCTTCTTCTTCTAACTGAATCAAAATGTCTTCACGCCGTTCTAAACGTCTGTTTTCAGCAAACATAGGATATAAACCAACATTTCCATTTTCGTGAAACGATATCCAGTTGTTAGGAAAAATAGAATCTGGTGTATCAAATTCTTTAGTATCATTTACAACCACCACATTTACACCAATACTCCGTAGTTTTTCAACATATGCATCAAACTCTTGTTGTGCTTTTGTGTTAACCGTTTCTGGCAATAAATTATCAATTACTTTTTGGTAATAATTGTTTACAGCTGTTTGCTCATTCATCCTAAAGTTTATAGGGCGAATCATTAATATGGTATTTGTTGTTTGTTGCATTTGTTAAAAAATTTCGTTACAAAAGTATAACTATTTCTAGTTAAAATATAGTTTCAAAATTCATTTTTTAAGATTCAAAATAAACTTTATAAAAAAAAAGATAACTTAGCTTCATAACTAATACTATCAAACATTTAGCATATTATGTTAAAGCCTTTATCATTCCTTTTCAAAACAAATACTATAAACAATTTAATAAGGCTTTTACTTATTTTTATGTTAATAGTTGTAGTGACTTCTTGTAGTAAGACTCCTAAAAGCCCAAATATTATACTAATCATGACAGATGATCAAGGTTGGTATGATGTTGGTTTTAATGGTAATACAGAAATAAAAACCCCTTGGTTAGATTCATTAGCGTCAAATGGAGTTGTTTTTGATAGGTTTTATTCTGCTTCGGCAGTGTGCTCTCCAACTAGAGCTAGTTTAATTACGGGAAGAAACCCATTAAGAATGAATATCCCATATGCCAATTCTGGGCACATGAAAAGTGAGGAAATTACAATCCCAGAAATTCTAAAAAAGCAAGGATACACAACGGGGCATTTTGGTAAATGGCACTTAGGAACATTAACAAAAGATGAGCTTGATGCTAACAGAGGAGGAAAAGAACAGTTTATAAGTGATTATACTATCCCATCTGAACACGGTTATGATAATTTCTTTTGTACCGAATCTAAAGTCCCAACGTTTGACCCTATGATTTATCCAACTTCATTTATTAATGGAGAAAGCAAACGCTATGGATGGAGAGCTATAAAAGACAATGATTCAGTAAGCCTATACGGTACTTCATATTGGAAAGATTTAAATCAAAAAGAAACTACCAACTTAAAAGGTGATGATTCTCGCATTATAATGGATAGAGTTGTTCCTTTCATAAAAAAAGCTAATCAAAAAAAACAACCATTTTTTACAACAATTTGGTTTCACACACCTCATTTACCAGTGGTTAGCGATAGTCTTCATCGTTCTTATTATAATGGTATGGATTTAACTAAACAAATTTATTATGGAACTCTTACTGCTTTAGATAAACAAATTGGAAGGTTATGGGAAACATTAGAAAATTCTGGTATCGATGAAGAAACCATCATATTTTTCTGTAGCGATAATGGTCCCGAAAATAAAACTCCTGGGAGTGCTGGAATCTTTAGAAATCGAAAAAGAAGTCTTTACGAAGGTGGTGTTAGAGTACCTGCGTTTGTAATATGGAAGAATACAATTGAAGGAGGCAAAAGAATAGATTTCCCATCTGTTACAAGTGATTATCTTCCCACAATACTTGATATTTTAAATATTGAATATTCAAATGACAGACCTATTGATGGTATTAGTTTATTTAATGCTATTAAAGGAATTGATAAAGAAAGAACAAAGCCTATTGGATTTATATGTGATCCAAAAATATCTTGGGTAACTAATCAATATAAATTGATTGGCGATAAAAAAGGGGAGGAATTTGAGCTTTATGATTTAATAAATGACAAATCAGAAAAAAAGGATATAAGTAAAAAACACCCTGAGTTAGTAAATAAATTAAAAACAGATTTAAATATATGGCGAAAATCGGTTGAAAACAGTAATGCTGGAACAGATTATAATTAATCTCTAATTAAAGGCATAGTCGAGCACCTTAACAACCCTTCTTGCTTAGCTATTTCAGCATAAGGCACTTCTTCAACTATAAATCCTTGTTCGCGCAACCATGTATTTAAGCGTGTAAAGTTTTGTTCGGAAATAATAACATCTTCAGAAATTGAAAACACATTACTATTCATATTATACATTTCGTCTTTTGTAATTTCAAAAACATTGTCTTTCCCGAAAAAGTTAAGCAACCATTGATATTCACTTTCTACTAAAAATCCGTTTTTATGAAGTATTGCTTTATCTTTACCTATAGGTTGAAAACAACAATCTAGATGTAGTGCATTATCTTTAGCCTTAGTATTAGATTTTCTTAACTCAAAAGCTTTAACTATTTTTTCTGGAAACAATTCTTGTATAGCTATTACTGCATCTGTATTTGTTCGAGCTGTTATATAATCTGGGTAATCATCCCCTGAATAGGTACCAATAAAAATATAATTGTTCCAAGGCATAACATCTCCACCTTCAACATGGCACTCTTCTGGTAAAATGATTCTGTTATTGGTTTCAACTTGATTCCAAATATAATTTATAGCTTCAACCTCTTCTTCTCTGTTAGGAAGAATATTAGCTCTAATCATTTTATCTTCAATAACAAAAGCTATATCTCGCGAAAATATTTGATTACAATCTTTTATAACTTCAGGTCTATATACCTTAACATCATACTTTTTAAAAACCGCAGCAACAGCTTCCATTTCTTGCATCATATCTTCTTCATTAGGATATGTTCCTGCTATAACATGCTCAATGCTTTTAGGGTCGTAACAATCTTCTACTTTTGGTGTTGGACCATTACTTTCTGCTGTACCTAAAACAACCGCCCTTAAGCGAGAGGTTTCATTTTTAATATTTAATTTTAACATGCGACAAACGTAAAAAATATATTCTTTTTTTTAGAAATTATTAATAATAATATTTAATTACCATTAATTCATTAAAAACGAGCAAATATAAAATAAAAAAGCTTCATAAAATATGAAGCTTTTGATTTGTTAGATAATTAAATACTATCTTTTTTCTATCTTTTTAAAAGGTCTTAACGTTTCTCCAACATATAACTGTCTTGGTCTACCAATTGGCTCTTTTCTTAATCTCATTTCACGCCATTGTGCTATCCAACCTGGTAATCGTCCTAATGCAAACATTACAGTAAACATATCCGTTGGAATGCCCATAGCTCTATAAATTATACCTGAATAAAAATCTACGTTAGGGTATAATTTACGCTTTACAAAATAATCGTCGTTTAATGCTTCTTGCTCTAACCCTTTTGCAATTTCTAAAATTGGGTCATCTACACCTAAATCGGCTAATACTTCATCTGCAGCTTTTTTAATAATTCTTGCACGAGGATCGAAGTTTTTATATACACGATGACCAAAGCCCATTAATCTAAACGGATCGTTTTTATCTTTAGCTTTTGCCATATATTTTTTAGTATCTCCTCCATCTTCTCTTATGGCTTCAAGCATTTCTAATACAGCTTGATTTGCACCACCGTGAAGTGGACCCCAAAGTGCAGAGATTCCAGCAGATAATGAAGCAAATAATCCTGCATGAGACGATCCTACAATTCTAACTGTAGAAGTAGAGCAGTTTTGTTCATGGTCTGCGTGAAGAATCAGTAACTTATCTAAAGCATCTACTATTATTTTATTTTGGACATAATCCTCATTAGGTTGCTTAAACATCATTTTTAAAACGTTTTCTACATAACCAAGAGAATTAGATCCATAATCTAAAGGAAGCCCTTGTTTCTTACGCATAGTCCAAGCGACTAACACAGGGAATTTTCCTAGTATTTTTACAACAGAATTGTACATGTCTGCCTCAGAGTCAACATTTACTGATGAAGGGTTAAAAGCAGTTAAAGCACTTGTAAGTGATGATAAGACTCCCATTGGGTGAGCCGACTTAGGAAATGCATCAATAATTTTTCTTACATCATCATCTACAATAGATTTTGACTTAATGTCTGCATGAAATTTATCGTGCTGCTCTTTTGTAGGTAGCTCCCCAAATATTAATAAATAAGCAACTTCTAAAAAATCTGCTTTTTCTGCTAATTCTTCAATGCTATAACCTCTATATCTTAAAATACCTTTTTCACCATCTAAGAACGTAATTTCGCTTTCACAAGAACCCGTATTTTTATAACCAGCATCTATAGTTGTAACACCGCCTGTAACACCTCTTAATGATTTAATATCTATTGCAACTTCATTTTCTGTTCCAACAATTATTGGAAAATCGTGCTTGTTACCGTTAACTTCTAACGTAGCTTTATCTGACATATAGTAAAATTTTCATTTTGATTTTTTGTCGAAATCGACCTTACGAATTTACAAAATATCTTACTATTTCTAAAGCTTATAGCTAATGATTTATCTAATTTAAATATTAAAAAAATTGATAGTATAAAAAAGAGCGATTATTAAAATAATAACCGCTCTTTTTACAAAATTTTAAAATTCACTTATTTTATTTTAAAAGCCTTTTCTTGAGGAAAATAAGCCACTTCTCCTAGCTCTTCTTCTATACGAAGTAATTGATTGTATTTCGCCATACGATCACTACGAGATGCCGATCCTGTTTTAATTTGACCTGTGTTTAAAGCTACTGCTAAATCTGCAATAGTGTTATCTTCGGTTTCTCCAGAACGGTGAGACATTACTGATGTGTAACCCGCATTATGAGCCATATTAACTGCTGCTATAGTTTCGGTTAACGTACCAATTTGGTTTACTTTAATAAGAATTGAATTAGCAATACCTTCTTCAATACCACGAGATAAGCGCTCTACATTTGTTACAAATAAATCGTCACCTACTAATTGTACTTTATCTCCAACTATTTCAGTTAAATATTTCCAGCCTTCCCAATCGTTTTCATCCATCCCATCCTCAATTGAGATAATTGGGTATTTTGCAACAAGTTCTGCTAAATAATCAGCTTGTTCTTTGCTTGTTCTTACTTTTCCTGTATCGCCTTCAAACTTTTTATAATCGTATTGTCCATTTTCATAGAACTCTGCAGAAGCACAATCTAGAGCAATCTTCACTTCATCACCAAATTTATATCCAGCATTTTCAACTGCTTGTGCAATCGTTTCTAAAGCATCTTCAGTTCCTCCAGCTAAATTTGGAGCAAATCCACCTTCATCACCTACAGCAGTACTTAAATTTCTATCGTGTAAAACCTTTTTAAGGTTATGGAAAATCTCAGTTCCCATTTGCATTGCATGCGTGAAGTTTTTAGCCTTTACTGGCATAACCATAAACTCTTGAAACGCAATTGGAGCATCACTATGAGAACCACCATTAATGATGTTCATCATTGGCAATGGTAATGTGTTTCCAGAAACACCACCAACATAACGATATAATGGTAATCCAAGCTCGTTTGCAGCTGCTTTAGCAACTGCTAAGGAAACACCTAAAATGGCATTAGCTCCAAGTTTTGATTTGTTTGGGGTTCCGTCTAAATCAATCATCATTTGATCAATTAAATTTTGCTCAAAAACTGAAACGCCTAATAAATCTTCCGCAATAAGAGTATTAACATTTTCTACCGCTTTTAAAACACCTTTTCCCATATAGGTATTACCGCCATCGCGTAACTCTACTGCTTCATGTTCTCCTGTTGAAGCTCCAGAAGGCACTGCTGCTCTTCCTAAAACATTGTTTTCGGTAATTACATCAACTTCTACCGTTGGGTTCCCTCTAGAATCTAGAATTTGTCTTGCGTGGATATTAATTATAATACTCATAATTGGTTTGTTTTTAATCTTTTAATTACTTCAAATTTACGGCTAAATATCGTTTTATTTTAGATGTTTTTGCAGAATTTTATTAAATCACACCTACAACGTTTTAGTAAAAATAAACCCAAAAATAGAAATCTATTTTTGGGTTTATTTTAGTTTTATTTTTTTATGTTTTCAATAAACTGATCGAAAAGATACGATGAATCGTGTGGACCAGGGCTTGCTTCTGGGTGATATTGTACCGAAAAGCAATTCTTATTTTTCATGGCTAATCCAGCAACTGTATGATCGTTTAAATGCACATGTGTAATCTCTAAATCTGGATGTAATTCAGACTCTTCTCTATTCACAGCAAAGCCATGGTTTTGTGAAGTAATTTCTCCTTTTCCAGTTTTAAGGTTTTTTACAGGGTGATTAATACCTCTATGTCCATTATGCATTTTATAGGTTGATACACCGTTTGCTAGTGCAATAACTTGGTGTCCTAAACAGATTCCAAATAATGGCAAATCTCTTTTAATAATTTCTTTTGCGACTTCTTGAGCTTCTAACAAAGGCTCAGGGTCTCCAGGTCCGTTAGACAGGAAATAACCGTCTGGCTTAAAGGCTTCTAAGTCTTCAAATTTTGAGTTGTACGGAAACACTTTTATATATGCATCTCTTTGTGCAATATTTCTAAGAATGTTCTTTTTAATTCCTATATCTAAAGCAGCTACTTTATAAGTAGCATTTTCATTCCCAAAATAATATGGTTTTTTAGTTGATACTTTTGATGCCAACTCTAATCCGTTCATTTCTGGAACCTCACTCAATTGTTTCTTTAAGGCTTCAATATTATCAACATCAGTAGAAATAACAGCATTCATAGCACCATGATCTCTTATATAACTTACTAAAGCTCGTGTATCAACATCTGAAATTGCTAGTAGATTATTATCTTCTAAAAAGTCTTCTAATGATTTATCTGCAATTTCTCTAGAATATTCATAGCTAAAGTTTTTTACTATAAGGCCTGCAATTTTAATCGAATCCGACTCAACTTCATCTTTATTAGTTCCATAGTTACCAATATGAGCATTGGTAGCTACCATAAGTTGCCCGTAGTATGAAGGATCAGTAAAAATTTCTTGGTAACCTGTCATTCCTGTATTAAAACATACTTCGCCAAATGCAGTTCCTTGTTTATTACCAACTGCTTTTCCGTAAAAAATAGTGCCATCTGCTAAAAGAACAATGGCTTTTTGTCGTTTTTGATATTTCATGTGTTCATTTATATTCTTATAATATCGTCACATGTAGCATCCATATCTTGTTAGTAAATAACTACAAGTATACGTACGTTATGGATGTTTCATGTTTTCCCTAAAAAAAGTTTCACAAAATTGCATAAAAAAAAGGATAAACTAAAATAGTTTATCCTTTATATTTTAAATGCTTATTAACATTTATTCTTCTTCGTTTGATGCTTGAGTTTCAACTGGAGCAGCAGCAGGCTTACTTCCACCTCTTCTACTTCTTCTTGTAGTTTTCTTCTCTTTCTTACCAGCGTTATAAATCTCGTTGTAATCAACAAGCTCTATCATTGCCATATCTGCATTATCACCTAAACGATTACCAAGTTTAATGATTCTTGTATAACCTCCTGGTCTATCGCCAATCTTAGTTGCTACATCTCTAAACAATTCTGTTACCGCATCTTTTTGTCTTAACTTAGCCATAACGATACGTCTGTTATGAGTTGTATCTTCTTTAGATTTTGTAATCATTGGCTCAACAAATTGCTTTAATGCTTTTGCTTTAGCTACTGTTGTATTAATACGCTTGTGTTCAATTAAAGAACAAGCCATATTTGCCAACATTGATTTTCTGTGAGCAGTTTTTCTGCCTAAGTGATTGAATTTTTTTCCGTGTCTCATGACATTTGTTTTATCATCTTGCTACCAAACTCGACTTGCGAGGAGCAAAATATGATTAATTAATCTTTATCTAATTTATATTTACTTAAATCCATTCCGAAATTTAATCCTTTAACATTAACAAGCTCTTCAAGCTCTGTTAAAGACTTCTTACCAAAGTTTCTGAATTTCATTAAATCATTTTTATTGAATGATACTAAATCTCCTAAAGTATCTACTTCTGCTGCTTTTAAACAATTTAATGCACGTACAGATAAGTCCATGTCAATTAATTTTGTTTTAAGTAACTGACGCATGTGAAGCGATTCTTCATCATAAGTTTCAGTTTGAGCAATTTCATCAGCTTCTAATGTAATACGCTCATCTGAGAATAACATGAAGTGGTGAATTAATGTTTTAGCAGCTTCTGTTAAAGCATCTTGAGGTGTAATTGAGCCATCTGTAATGATTTCGAAAACTAATTTTTCGTAATCGGTTTTTTGCTCAACACGATAATTCTCAATGCTGTATTTTACATTTTTTATTGGTGTGTAAATTGAATCTGTAAAAATTGTACCTATTGGTGCAGCAGTCTTTTTGTTTTCTTCTGCTGGTACATAACCTCTACCTTTTTCAATTGTAATTTCCATGTTAAAGTTAACCTTAGGATCTAAGTTACAGATTACTAATTCTGTATTTAACACTTGGAATCCTGAGATGAATTTTTGGAAATCACCAGCTGTAATTTGTTCTTGCCCAGAAATTGAAATTGAAATTGATTCGTTATCAATATCTTCAATTTGTCTTTTAAAACGAATTTGTTTTAAATTTAAAATGATTTCTGTAACATCTTCTACAACACCAGCAATTGCAGAAAACTCATGATCTACACCTTCAATTCTAACTGAAGTGATTGCAAATCCTTCTAAAGAAGAAAGTAAAACTCTTCTTAATGCGTTACCTACAGTTAATCCGTAACCAGGTTCTAATGGTCTGAATTCGAACTTTCCTTCGAAATCAGTAGAATCAATCATGATTACTTTGTCGGGCTTTTGAAAATTAAATACTGCCATATTTTCTTCGTTTTAATTGTTATTTAGTTGCGCGGTTTATAAGTTTGAAGAAGACCAATAAACCCTTTTGCTAAATACCAATATGATTAATTTATTATTTAGAATATAATTCTACTATGAATTGTTCGTTTATGTTTTCTGGAATTTGAATTCTAGCAGGAACAGAAACATATGTTCCAGACTTAGTATCATTATTCCAAGTAATCCATTCGTAAACGTGACTTGAATTTGAAAGTGATCTTTCAATAGCTTCAAGTGATTTAGACTTTTCTCTTACTGCAACTACATCTCCAGCTTTTAATTGGTAAGATGGTATGTTTACCAACTCTCCATTTACTGTAATGTGTCTATGAGATACTAATTGTCTCGCACCACTTCTAGAAGGAGAAATTCCCATTCTGAAAACTACATTGTCTAATCTAGACTCGCAAAGTTGTAATAAAACTTCACCTGTAATTCCTTGTGATGCTCTTGCTTTTTTAAATAAACCTCTAAATTGACGCTCTAAAACACCGTAAGTGTATTTAGCTTTTTGTTTCTCCATTAACTGGATTGCGTATTCAGATTTTTTTCCACGTCTTCTTGCATTTCCGTGTTGACCTGGAGGATAATTTCTTTTTTCAAAAGATTTATCATCTCCAAAAATAGCTTCACCAAATTTTCGAGCTATTTTAGTTTTAGGACCAGTATATCTTGCCATTTTAAATTGTTTTTAAGAGTGATTATGAATTAAGGTCTTAATCTTATCCTTCGATAATCATTTTATCTCTTGTTGATACTTGTTAATTAATTATTTTTCAGTTTGCAAATTTATGCAAAAAATTAACACCATCTGTTAAACAGATGATATTAATTTTATTGACGATTTTTGATTTATGATTTACGATTTAAAACAATCTAAAAACTCACAAATCTATCATCATAATTTGTTAAACTCTTCTACGTTTTGGAGGACGACAACCATTGTGTGGTAATGGAGTAACATCAATAATTTCTGTTACTTCGATACCTGCATTATGGATTGAACGAATAGCAGATTCTCTACCATTTCCTGGTCCTTTAACATATACCTTTACTTTCTTTAAACCAGCTTCTTGTGCTACTCCTGCAGCATCTTCAGCAGCTAATTGAGCAGCATAAGGCGTGTTTTTCTTAGATCCTCTAAATCCCATTTTACCAGCTGAAGACCATGAAATTACATCGCCTTTTTTATTAGTAAGTGAAATAATAATGTTGTTAAAAGATGCTGTAACATGAGCTTCTCCAACAGCGTCTACAATAACTTTGCGTTTTTTTGTGCTTGTTTTTGCCATATTGTTTTAGTTCTTAGTTTTAGTTGATAGTCGCTAGAATCCTAAACCTTAATAATTTCAAACAGATTCCTTCCAACGTCTAATACTAAAGACTAATTAATTATTTAGTTGCTTTTTTCTTGTTAGCAACTGTTTTTCTTCTACCTTTTCTAGTTCTAGAGTTATTTTTTGTACGTTGCCCTCTTAATGGAAGACTCGCTCTGTGACGAATACCTCTATAACATCCAATATCCATTAATCGCTTAATGTTTAATTGTGTTTCAGAACGTAATTCACCTTCAATTGTAAATGTACCAACAGCTTCACGAATGCCAGCTATTTGATCATCTGTCCAATCTTGAACTTTAATACTTTCATCAACTTTAGCTGAAGCTAAAATTTCTTTTGCTCTACTTCTACCTACTCCGTAGATATAAGTTAAAGAGATAACTCCTCTTTTTTGTTTTGGTATGTCTACACCTGCAATTCTTGCCATAGCTTATCCTTGTCTTTGTTTGAATCTAGGATTCTTTTTGTTTATTACGTAAAGTCTACCTTTTCTGCGCACGATTTTACAATCTGCACTTCTTTTTTTAACTGATGCTCTTACTTTCATCTTAATTAAGTTTTATCAACTTATTGGTTTCGACTACGCTCAACCAACAAATTAATTTAATATCTATAAGTTATTCGAGCCTTTGATAAATCATAAGGGCTCATTTCTAATTTAACTTTATCTCCTGGTAATAATTTAATATAATGCATACGCATTTTACCAGAGATGTGTGCCGTCACAATGTGACCATTTTCTAATTCAACACGAAACATAGCATTTGATAATGCTTCTATTATTGTTCCGTCTTGCTCTATTGCTGCTTGTTTTGCCATAGTTTATAATATTAAGCTACTGCCTTTCTATTTTTACCTGTTTTCATCAAGCCATCATAATGTCTATTTAACAGATAAGAATTTATCTGTTGCATAGTATCAATTGCAACTCCAACCATAATTAATAGTGAGGTTCCTCCAAAAAACAAAGCCCATCCTTGACTTACTCCCATAAGCTTAACAATAAATGCTGGGAACACAGCAATAAGCGCTAAAAATATAGAACCTGGTAAGGTTATTTGAGACATTATTTTATCGAGATACTCTGAAGTTTCAGAACCTGGACGAATACCAGGTATAAAACCACCACTACGTTTTAAGTCGTCTGCCATCTTATTAGTAGGCACTGTGATCGCTGTATAAAAATATGTAAATACTATAATTAATAAAGCAAATGTAACGTTGTATGCAAATCCGAAAATATCAGAAAATTCAGTTTGCATCCATGTACCAAAACTTGTTTCTTTTAAGAAAGATGATCCTCCTATTAAACTTGGTACAAACATAATAGCTTGTGCAAATATAATTGGCATTACTCCAGAAGCATTAAGCTTTAAAGGAATATATTGCCTTGAACCAGCCATAGCACTTTTCTCATAACCTCCAGAAGCTGTTCTTCTAGCATATTGAACTGCAATTTTTCTAACCCCCATTACTAACATAATTGAAGCTAAGATAATTACAAACCAAACCACTAATTCAAAAAGAATTAACATCACGTTATTACCTTCTAGTCTAGTTGCTGCATTTTGTAAAAAAGCCTGCGGTAAAGTAGCAATAATACCTACCATAATTAATAATGAAATACCATTACCAATTCCTTTATCAGTGATTTTTTCACCTAACCACATAGCAAAAACACATCCTGTTACTAATATAGTTACAGAAGAGAACATAAAAGTTGTAGTTGAAGCTCCTTCAACTAAAAGCGCACTTAAAGATCCTACTCCTGATAGTGATGGCAATCCTGCTAAATAAGCGGGTGCTTGTAATAAACAGATAGCAATTGTTAACCAACGTGTAATCTGAGTTATTTTCTTTTGTCCACTAGCTCCTTCTTTTTGTAATTTTTGAAGGTAAGGAATAGCAATACCCATTAACTGTACAACAATAGAAGCAGAAATGTATGGCATGATACCTAATGCAAATACTGAAGCATTAGAAAAACCTCCACCAGTAAACGCATTAATTAACCAAATAAGGCCTCCTTCATCTGCGTTACCTTTAAGTGAAGATATTTTTTCAAAATCTATAAGAGGTAAGACTACTTGTGCCCCAAAACGATAGACTAATAAGATACCTAAAGTAACTGTGATTCTATCTCTCAGTTCCTCTATTTTCCAAACATTTTTTAATGATTCTATAATCTTCATACTTATAATAAAATATTATAATGTTATTGCTTCTCCTCCAGCAGCTTCTATAGCAGCCTTTGCTGAAGCAGTAAATTTATGAGCAGATACTTTTAATTTTGCTTTTAACTCGCCTCTTCCTAAAATTTTAACTAGGTCGTTTTTCCCAGCTAATCGGTTAGCGAATAATGTTTCAAAATCTACTGTACCTTTTATTTTCTTATCATCAACCAATTGTTGTAAGGTATCTAGATTTACACCTTGATACTCTACTCGGTTAATGTTAGTAAAACCAAACTTAGGTACACGTCTTTGAAGTGGCATTTGCCCTCCTTCAAATCCTAGTTTCTTAGAATAACCAGAACGAGACTTAGCTCCTTTGTGACCACGAGTTGCCGTACCACCTTTTCCAGAACCTTGTCCTCTACCTATTCTTTTACCTTGGTTTTTTACTGAACCTTCTGCAGGTTTTAAATTACTTAAATCCATTTTCAGTTTATATTTTTAAGCTTCTTCAACAGAAACTAAATGTGAAACTTTAGCAACCATACCAAGTATATTTGGTGTAGCTTCGTGCTCTTTTACTTGACCAATCTTTTTAAGACCTAGAGCTTCTAAAGTTCTTTTTTGTCTTAGCGTACGATTGATTGCGCTTTTAACTTTTGTTACTTTAATCTTTGCCATTTCTGTCTTTTATTAAGCGTTAAAAACTTGTTCAAGTGAAATACCTCTGTCTCTTGCAATAGCGTTAGCATCTCTTAATTGTAATAAAGCATCAAAAGTTGCTTTCACTACATTATGAGGGTTTGAAGATCCTTGAGATTTTGATAATACATCATGTACTCCAACTGCCTCTAAAACCGTTCTAACTGCTCCACCAGCAATAACTCCTGTACCAGGAGCAGCAGGAATAATGTTTACTCTTGCTCCACCGTATTTACCTTTTTGTTCATGTGGTAATGTTCCTTTAATAATAGGAATACGAACTAGATTTTTCTTAGCATCTTCAACAGCTTTTGCAATTGCACTAGCAACGTCTTTAGATTTTCCTAAACCTTGTCCTACAACACCAGCTTCATCACCAACTACAACAATTGCTGAAAAGCCAAATGCTCTACCACCTTTAGTTACTTTTGTAACTCTTTGTACACCAACTAAACGATCTTTAAGATCTAATCCACCTGGTTTTACTAATTCTGCACTTTTATATTTTTTAAACATAATTTCTTAGAATTTAAGTCCTGCTTCTCTAGCGCCTTCGGCTAATGATTTTACTCTACCGTGATATAAATAACCACCTCTATCGAAAGCAATAGTTTCAACGCCTGCTTTTAAAGCCTTTTCAGCAACAGCTTTACCAACTAAGGTAGCTACTTCTGATTTATTTCCTTTTGCAGAACTAATATCTTTATCTCTTGAAGATGCAGCGCTAATGGTTTTACCGTTAACATCATCAACTATTTGAGCATAAATTTCTTTATTACTTCTAAAAACAGTTAGTCTTGGTCTAGCTTCTGTACCAGAAACTACCTTACGAATTCTGTTTTTTATTCTTGTCCTTCTTTGGTTCTTTGTTAATGCCATAACTTAATTATTAAGCTGATTTACCTGCTTTTCTTCTTAATTCTTCGCCAACAAACTTAATTCCTTTTCCTTTGTAAGGTTCTGGTTTTCTAAAACCACGAATCTTTGCAGCAACTTGTCCTACAAGTTGTTTATCGTGAGAAGTAAGTTTAATGATTGGGTTTTTCCCTTTTTCACTTATTGTTTCTACTTTAACTTCTGGAGCTAAGTTCAATACAATATTATGAGAAAAACCTAAAGCTAAATCTAATTTTTGTCCTTGGTTTGATGCTCTATAACCTACACCAACCAATTCTAATTCTTTAGTCCATCCTTTAGATACACCCGCAATCATGTTATTCATTAACGATCTGTATAAACCGTGTTTTGCTTTTTGCTCTTTAGAATCTGAAGAACGTGTAACTAAAATATTTCCGTCTTCAACTTTAATTTCAACAGCATCAAAACTTTGTACTAATTCTCCTAATTTTCCTTTTACAGTTACTACGTTATCCTTAACGTCTACTGTTACACCTTCTGGAATGGCTACTGGATTATTTCCTATTCTTGACATTTCTTTCTGGTATTAAAATTAGTAAACGTAACATAAAACTTCACCACCAACATTATCTCTTTTGGCTTGCTTGCCTGTCATCACTCCGTGAGAAGTTGAGATGATAGCAATACCAAGACCGTTTAAGATACGTGGTAATTCGTTAGACCCTGCATACTTACGTAAACCTGGTGTACTAATACGTTGAAGTTTCTTAATTACTGGTTCTTTTGTTTCTTTATTATACTTAAGAGCAATTTTAATTGTTCCTTGTACAGTTGAATCATCAAATTTATAACTTAAAATATATCCTTGTTCGAATAAAATTTTAGTTATGTCTTTTTTTAAATTAGAAGCAGGAATCTCAACCACTCTGTGGTTAGCACGCACTGCATTTCTAATTCTTGTCAAATAATCCGCTATTGGATCTGAGTACATAATGAATTGATTTTGTGGTCTTGGTTTTCAAACTATTTTGAACCTTAAACCTGATTATTTTAATAATATTACCAACTTGCTTTTTTAACACCAGGTATTAAACCTTGGTTAGCCATTTCTCTAAATGTTACACGAGATATTCCAAATGTTCTCATATATCCTTTAGGTCTTCCTGTTAATTTACATCTATTATGCATACGAACTGGAGAAGCATTTTTTGGTAACTTTTGTAATGCTTCATAATCTCCAGCTTCTTTTAAAGCTTTACGTTTTTCAGCATATTTAGCTACTGTTTTTGCTCTTTTTACCTCACGGGCTTTCATTGATTCTTTAGCCATAACTTAGTTCTTTTTAAAAGGTAACCCTAGTTCTGTTAATAATGATTTTGCTTCTTTATCAGTATCTGCAGTCGTTACAAATGTAATATCCATACCAGAAATTTTGTTCACTTTATCAATGTTAATTTCTGGGAATATAATTTGTTCCGTAACTCCTAAATTGTAGTTACCACGTCCGTCAAATCCTGTAGCTTTAATACCGCTAAAATCTCTAACACGTGGAAGTGCTGAAGTTACTAAACGGTCTAAAAACTCATACATTCTCTCACCACGCAAAGTTACTTTTACCCCAATTGGCATTCCTTTACGTAATTTAAATGATGCAACATCCTTTTTTGATAATGTAGATATTGCTTTTTGTCCAGATATAGTTGTTACTTCTTCTACTGCGTAGTCGATTAACTTTTTGTCTGCAACTGCCGCTCCAACACCTTTAGATATTACTATCTTGGTAAGTTTAGGAACTTGCATTACATTCTTATATCCAAATTCGTCTGTAAGAGCTGCAATTACTCTGCTTTTATACTCTTCTTTAAGTCTTGGTGAATATGCCATAACTATATTGCTTCATTAGATTTTAATGAAAATCTTACTTTTTTATCGCCTTCTACTCTATAACCAACTCTTGTTGTTTCTCCTTTTGAAGTTAACAATGATAAGTTAGATATATGAATAGCTGCTTCTTTCTCTACGATTCCGCCTTGAGGGTTTTGTGCACTTGGTTTAGTATGTTTCTTAACCATGTTTACTCCTTCAATAATCGCTTTGTTCTTTGCTATAAATACTTTTTGTACTTTACCTTCTGATCCTTTATGGTCTCCAGCAATTACTTTTACAGTATCTCCAGTTTTTATTTTAAGCTTTCCCATCTTAATTATTCTGTATTAAAGCACTTCTGGTGCTAATGATACAATCTTCATGAATTGTTTATCACGAAGTTCTCTAGCAACAGGACCAAATACACGTGTTCCTCTCATTTCACCCGTTGGGTTTAATAAAACACAAGCGTTATCGTCAAATCTTATATAAGATCCGTCTGGTCTTCTTACTTCTTTCTTAGTACGAACAACTACTGCTGTAGAAACTGCTTTTTTCTTAATGTTTCCATTAGGAGTTGCATCTTTAACAGAAACAACTATCTTATCTCCTACAGAAGCATATCTCCTTTTAGTTCCTCCTAAAACACGGATAACTAAAACTTCTTTTGCTCCAGTATTGTCTGCTACTTTTATTCTTGATTCTTGTTGTAACATAATTATTTAGCTCTTTCTAATATTTCAACTAATCTCCAACATTTAGATTTACTTAAAGGTCGTGTTTCCATGATTCTTACAGTATCACCTTCGTTGCAATCGTTTTGTTCGTCGTGTGCTACGTACTTTTTCGTTTTTAAAACGAATTTTCCATACATAGGATGTTTTACTTTTTTAACTTCAGCAACCACAATTGATTTCTGCATTTTGTTACTAGTAACAACTCCTATACGTTCTTTTCTTAAATTTCTTGTTTCCATCTTTCAGCAGAATTATTGTAATTCTCTTTTAGTTAATTCAGTCGCAATTCTAGCTACAGTACGTCTTATTGAACGTAGTTGAATTGGATTTTCTAAAGGAGATATTGCATGCGCTAATTTTAGGTCTGAATAACTCTTTTTTGTTTCACCAAGTTTCTCTTGTAACTCAGCTACAGATAATTCTTTAATTTCTGATTGTTTCATAATATCAAATAAATTATGCTTCGTAATCTCTAGCGATTAAAAACTTAGTTTTAACTGGTAGCTTTTGTGCTGCTAAACGCAATGCTTCTTTTGCAACGTCTAATGGCACACCACCAATTTCAAATAAAACTCTTCCTGGCTTAACAACAGCTACCCAATATTCAACAGCACCTTTACCTTTACCCATACGTACTTCAAGAGGCTTTTTTGTAATAGGCTTGTCTGGAAATATTTTAATCCAAAGTTGTCCTTCTCTTTTCATGTAACGTGTAGCGGCAATACGAGCTGCTTCAATTTGACGCGATGTTAAAAAATTCGAGTCTAACGATTTTATTCCAAAAGTTCCGCTTGAAAGTTGATGACCTCTTCCAGAGATACCTTTCATACGTCCTTTTTGTTGCTTACGAAATTTTGTTCTTTTAGGCTGTAACATTTTTCTTTACTTTATAAAAAATTACTTTCTACGACGAGGTCCTTTATTTCCACCACGTCCTCCGGCTCCACCTTTTCCTTGCTTCTTAGATAATCCAACAAGCGGAGAAAGTTCTCTTTTACCATATACTTCACCTTTCATAATCCATACTTTAACACCCAATCTACCATAAGTAGTGTGTGCCTCAACTAAAGCATAATCAATATCGGCTCTAAAGGTTGATAAAGGAATACGTCCATCTTTGTAGTGTTCAGATCGTGCCATTTCAGCACCATTTAAACGTCCACTAATTTGAATTTTAATTCCTTCAGCATTCATACGCATTGTAGCAGCAATAGCCATCTTTATTGCACGTCTGTATGAAATTCTGTTTTCAATTTGACGAGCGATGCTTGATCCTACTAAAAATGCATCAAGTTCAGGTCTTTTAATTTCAAAGATGTTAATCTGAACTTCTTTTCCAGTAATTTTCTTAAGCTCTTCTTTTAACTTGTCTACCTCTTGACCGCCTTTTCCGATAATAATACCAGGTCTTGCAGTAGTGATAGTAACGGTTACAAGTTTTAAAGTTCTCTCAATAATTACTCTACTTACACTTGCTTTAGATAAACGCGCGTGAACGTATTTTCTAATCTTATCGTCTTCGGCAAGTTTGTCACCATAATCGTTTCCTCCGTACCAGTTAGATTCCCATCCTCTGATAATTCCTAAGCGATTTCCGATTGGATTTGTCTTTTGTCCCATATCTTTATTTAAGCTTGTGTGTTATTATTAGCTCCAACTACGATTGTTACGTGGTTAGAACGTTTTCTAATTCTGTGTGCACGACCTTGAGGAGCTGGACGTAATCTTTTTAACATAGATCCGCTATCAACTTTAATCTCTTTTACTATCAATTCAGCCTCTTCAATATTAGCTTCTTCGTTTTTAGATTGCCAGTTTGCAATTGCAGACAATAACAATTTTTCTAAACGACCAGATGCCTCCTTTTGGTTGAATTTTAAGATATTAAGTGCATGTTCTACTTTTTCGCCTCTTACTAAATCGGCTACTAAACGCATTTTTCTCGGTGATGTAGGACAGTTATTAAGTTTAGCAAAAGCAACGTGCTTTTTTGCTTCCTTAATAGCGTCTGCCATTTGTTTTTTACGACTTCCCATAGCTTACTACTTTTTACCTTTATTTTTAGCACCTGCATGTCCACGGAATGAACGTGTTGGTGAAAATTCTCCTAATTTATGACCTACCATGTTTTCAGTAACATATACTGGAACAAATTGACGGCCATTGTGTACAGCTATTGTTTGTCCAACAAAATCAGGTGTAATCATACTTGCTCTAGACCAAGTTTTAATTACCGTCTTTTTGTTAGCTTCAACGTTTGTAGCTACTTTTCTTTCTAATTTATAATGAACGTAAGGTCCTTTTTTTAATGATCTTGCCATGTCTTATTTCTTTCTACGTTCTACAATATATTTATTACTTGCTTTTGTCTTAGAACGGGTTCTGTAACCTTTAGCTGGAATACCGTTTCTAGAACGAGGATGTCCACCTGAAGATTTACCTTCACCACCACCCATTGGGTGATCAACTGGATTCATAACTACTGGTCTAGTACGTGGTCTTCTTCCTAACCATCTTGTTCTACCTGCTTTACCACCAACTAATAATTGATGATCTGAGTTAGAAACTACACCTATTGTAGCCATACAGTTAGCAAGAACTAATCTTGTTTCTCCTGAAGGTAATTTAACCGTAGCAAATTTACCATCTCTTGCCATTAACTGAGCAAATGCTCCAGCACTACGAGCCATTACAGCTCCCTGTCCTGGGCGTAACTCTAAACAAGAAATAATAGTTCCTAATGGAATTTCACTAAGCGGCATTGCGTTTCCAATTTCTGGAGCTACACCATCTTTACCAGATACTACATTTTGCCCAACCTGAAGTCCATTTTGAGCAATAATATATCTTTTTTCACCATCTTGATAATTCAATAATGCGATAAAAGCTGTTCTGTTTGGATCGTATTGAATTGAAGCTACTTCACCAGGAATCCCTGATTTGTCTCTTTTAAAATCGATAATACGATACTTTTTCTTATGACCTCCACCAATATAGCGCATGGTCATTTTTCCTCGATTGTTTCTACCACCAGACCTTTTATTCGGAACGAGTAAACTCTTCTCCGGCTTATCAGTAGTAATGGCATCATAGCCGTTTACTACTCTAAATCGCTGTCCTGGTGTGATTGGTTTTAATTTTCTTACTGACATTTGTCTTTAATTACATGTTACTGTATAAATCAATCATTTCACCTTCCGCCAGTTGTACAATTGCTTTTTTAACAGCATTTGTTTTACCATGTTGAATACCAGTTTTTGTAAACTTAGTACTTCTATCTGGACGGACATTTATAGTACGAACTTTTTCAACAGAAACGCCATAAGCAGCTTCCACCGCTTTTTTGATTTCTACCTTGTTCGCCTTTGTATTCACCGCGAAAGTATAGCAGTTTCTTAACTCGCTATTAGCAGTCGCTTTTTCTGTGATTATAGGTTTAATTAAGATACTCATCTGTTTCTTATTTACTTAAGTTTGTTTCAATTCCTTCTAAAGCACCTTCTAAAAGCACGACTTGATTTGCATTTAAAATCTTGTAAGTGCTTAATTCTGAAGCCATTATAACTTCAGAGCCTTTTAAATTGCGCGATGACAAATATACGTTATTATTTGACCCACCCAACACAAACAGAGATTTTTTGTTTTCAAGCTCTAAAGCCTTTAAAACTGCTGTAAAGTTTTTAGTTTTTGGAGTGTCAAAATTAAAGTCTTCTAAAACAGTAATTGACTTTTCTCCAGCTTTGATACTTAAGGCAGATTTACGCGCTAAACGCTTTAAGTTTTTATTAAGTTTGAAGCTGTAATTTCTAGGTCTTGGACCAAACATACGTCCACCACCTTTAAATACACCAGACTTAATACTACCTGCTCTTGCTGTACCAGTTCCTTTTTGCTTTTTAATCTTACGTGTACTTCCAGTAATCTCAGCTCTTTCTTTAGCTTTATGAGTTCCTTGACGTTGGTTTGCTAAATATTGTTTAACATCCAAATATACAGCGTGATTATTAGGCTCAATAGCAAACACATCTTTAGAAAGGTCTGCCTTTCTACCTGTGTCTTTTCCGTTTATATCTAAAACTGCTACTTTCATTATTTTCTAATAATTACATAAGCGTTTTTGTGTCCAGGTACACACCCTTTAACAACAAGTAAGTTCTTTTCAGCAACTACTTTTAAAACTCTTAAATTTTGAACTTTCACTTTTTCGCCTCCCATACGTCCTGCCATTTTCATGCCTTTAAAAACACGAGCAGGGTAAGATGCAGCTCCAATAGATCCTGGCGCTCTTAAACGGTTATGTTGACCGTGAGTAGCTTGACCTACACCACCGAAACCATGACGTTTTACAACACCTTGAAATCCTTTACCTTTAGATGTTCCTGCTACATCAACGAATTCTCCTTCGTTAAAATGCTCAACAGTGATTGCATCTCCTAATTTGTACTCCTCATCAAAACCTTGAAATTCTACGATTTTGCGTTTTACAGAAGTTCCTGCTTTTTTAGCATGACCTAAGTCAGCTTTAGTAGCACTTTTTTCTGTCGCGTCATCGAAACCAAGTTGAACAGCTTCATAACCATCAACTTCTTCGGTTCTGACTTGGGTAACGATACATGGTCCAGCTTCGATTACTGTACAAGGAATATTCTTCCCGTTTTCATCAAAGATGCTGGTCATACCGATTTTTTTTCCAATTAACCCAGACATAATTATTTATTTAATTTATTACTATTTGTTATTAAAATTCAAGGCTGAAAATACGTTTCAGCCTTGAATTGTATTTTTACCGTTTTTCCCTCGCTCGCAGCTTAGGACATGTAAGTTTATTACTAAACTTTGATTTCTACTTCAACACCACTTGGTAATTCAAGTTTCATTAACGCATCAATTGTTTTTGATGACGAAGAGTAAATATCTAATAATCTCTTATAAGAGCTTAATTGAAATTGTTCTCTTGATTTCTTGTTTACGTGTGGAGAACGTAATACAGTGAAAATTTTCTTGTGAGTTGGTAAAGGAATTGGTCCTGTTACAACTGCACCAGTACTTTTTACTGTTTTTACAATCTTATCAGCAGACTTATCTACTAAGTTATGATCGTAAGACTTTAATTTTATTCTGATTTTTTGACTCATTTTCTTAACTTTTAAGATTGCTCCCCTTTAGCTGCTTTAATCACTTCTTCAGATATATTTGAAGGAGTTTCAGCGTAGTGTGAAAATTCCATTGTTGATGTTGCTCTACCCGATGACAATGTTCTTAATGTTGTTACATATCCAAACATTTCTGATAATGGCACAGTTGCTTTTACAGTTTTTGCTCCAGCTCTATCACCCATATCGCTTACCTGTCCTCTTCTTCTATTTAAGTCACCTACAATATCACCCATGTTTTCTTCAGGAGTAATAACTTCTAACTTCATAATAGGTTCCATGATTACAGCTTTTGCTGCTTTTGCACAGTTTTTAAATCCTAACTTAGCAGCTAATTCGAAAGATAATTGATCCGAATCCACATCGTGATAAGATCCATCTTTTAAAGTAACTTTCATAGCATCGATTTCGTAACCTGCTAATGGACCATTTACCATAGCCATTTTGAATCCTTTTTCAATTGAAGGTATAAATTCTTTAGGAACATTACCACCTTTAATTACAGATTCAAACTGAAGTCCTGTTGCACCTTCTTCTGCAGGTTCAACAGTAAATACAATATCAGCAAATTTACCACGACCACCAGATTGTTTTTTATAAACTTCTCTATGATCAGCAGATTGTGTAATTGCTTCTTTATATTCAACTTGTGGTTGACCTTGATTTACTTCAACTTTAAACTCACGCTTTAAACGATCAACAATTACATCTAAGTGAAGCTCACCCATCCCAGAAATAATAGTCTGTCCTGAAGCCTCATCTGAACGTACTGTAAACGTAGGATCTTCTTCAGCTAATTTAGCTAAGCCCATACCTAATTTATCAACGTCTGCTTTAGTTTTTGGCTCAACCGCAATACCAATTACTGGATCTGGGAAGTCCATAGACTCTAAAACTATAGGATGTTTTTCAGCCGAAAGTGTATCTCCTGTTTTGATAGATTTAAATCCAACAGCAGCTCCAATATCTCCAGCTTCAATATGATCAATTGCGTTTTGCTTATTAGCATGCATTTGGTAGATACGTGAAATACGCTCTTTTTTACCTGAGCGATTATTTAACACATAAGAACCTGCATCTAAACGACCAGAATAGGCGCGGAAAAATGCTAAACGACCTACGAAAGGATCAGTAGCAATTTTAAATGCTAGAGCAGCAAATGGCTCATTTACATCTGGCTTACGTAAAATTTCTTCTCCAGAATCTGGATCTGTACCTACAATACCTTCTTTATCTGTTGGAGAAGGCAAATAACGACATACAGCATCTAATAAGAATTGTACCCCTTTATTTTTAAATGCAGAACCACAAATCATTGGAATGATAGCCATATCCATAACAGCAGCTCTAAGTGCAGCGTGCACTTCTTCTTCTGTAATAGAATCTTCATCTTCCATGAATTTTTCTAAAAGATCCTCATCGTAACCTGCAACTTCTTCAATAAGTAGTGCACGATATTTACGAGCTTCTTCTTTAAGTTCTTCTGGAATCTCAACAACATCAAAAGTCGCCCCTTGAGTTTCATCATGCCATATAATAGCACGATTTTTTACTAAATCGATAATTCCTTTAAAATCTTCTTCGTCACCAATATTTAAAACGATTGGCACCGCGTTAGATTTCAACATATCTTTTACTTGTTGACAAACACCTAAAAAGTCAGATCCTTGACGGTCCATTTTATTTACGAAACCAATTCTAGGAACTTTATAGTTATCTGCTAGTCTCCAGTTAGTTTCAGATTGTGGCTCAACACCATCAACTGCACTAAATAAGAATACTAAACCATCAAGTACACGTAAAGAACGATTTACTTCAACTGTAAAATCTACGTGACCCGGTGTGTCAATTATATTAAAATGATATCCTTTAGTATCTGGTGTTGGCTCTCCATTTTCAATTGGAAATTTCCACTCACAAGTTGTAGCAGCAGAAGTAATTGTAATACCTCTTTCTTGCTCTTGTTCCATCCAGTCCATTGTAGCTGCACCATCATGCACTTCTCCAATTTTATGAGATACACCTGTATAATAAAGAATACGCTCTGTAGTAGTAGTTTTTCCTGCATCAATATGTGCAGCAATACCTATATTTCTAGTGAATTTTAAATCTCTTGCCATTTCCTATTAAAATCTAAAGTGAGAGAATGCTTTATTTGCTTCTGCCATTTTGTGAGTATCAACTCTTTTCTTAACAGCAGCACCTTCTTCTTTAGCTGCAGCTAAAACTTCTGCTGCTAAACGGTTAGCCATAGATTTTTCGTTTCTTTTACGCGAATAGCTAATAAGCCATTTCATAGCTGTTGAAACTTTACGGTCTGGACGGATTTGCATTGGAATTTGGAATGTTGCACCACCAACTCTACGACTACGTACTTCTACGTGAGGCATAACGTTTGATAAAGCATCTTTCCAGATTTCTAAAGCTGTTTTTTCTTCGTCAGTTTTCTTTTCTTCTACAATATCAATAGCATCATAGAATACTTTAAAAGCTACAGACTTTTTACCATCCCACATCATCATGTTAACGAAACGAGTTACTAACTGGTCGTTAAAACGTGGATCCGGTAAAAGCGGTCTCTTTTTTGCTGCTCTTTTTCTCATGTCTTCTTCTTAAAGTTTTAATTACTTCTTAGGGCGTTTTGCACCATACTTAGATCTACGTTGCGTTCTACCTGAAACACCTGCTGTGTCTAAAGCACCACGTACAATGTGATATCTAACTCCTGGTAAATCTTTTACCCTTCCACCTCTAACCAATACTATCGAGTGCTCTTGTAGATTATGTCCTTCACCACCGATGTATGCATTAACCTCGTTTCCGTTTGTTAAACGAACCCTTGCTACCTTACGCATTGCTGAGTTAGGTTTTTTAGGAGTCGTTGTGTAAACACGAGTACACACACCACGTCTTTGCGGACAAGAATCTAAAGCAGCCGATTTACTCTTCTTGGTTATTTTGGCTCTTCCTTTTCTTACTAATTGCGAAATTGTTGGCATATATATTATATATAAATTTTATTATCCTCTTCTAAGAGGGCTGCAAAGGTAGAAATTAAAATGAATAATTCAAACCCTAATTCATTAATTTTTAAGAGTTTTCAAAAATTATATCATTACCTATATTATAAGCGTAGATTTTCCGTTAGATTTACATCGAAAAGTTAGAAGCTAGAAGTTAGAAGACTGAAGCCTAAAACCATTTATTAAATTATTTTAGCAATCTTTACCCGTGCAAAAAACTTCTTTTTTACTCCTTATTATATATATACTTTTTTCTCTTGAGCTATATTCTCAAAATTTAAATTTAGAAGTTACAGGAAACAATGAGGCTGAAACTAAAGCAATAGACTCATTAAACTACCTGAAATTTCACAAAGATTATGCATCAATTACATCTGAAGTTGACTCCATTCAAAATGCTCTTTATAAAATAGGTTATATTGAAAATGAATTAAAAAGCATCATTAAAAAAAATGATTCATTTTTTACTGCTAGATTTCATCTTAAAAAAAAATATAACACCATATATATATATTATAATAATTCGGTTGTTGAGACCTCAATTCTAAAATTAGTTTCAGACGACGTTTTTGATGACTATTTTATTCTTCCATTTAACACTTTAGAAAACAGCTTGAATTTTATTAACTTAAAAACTTCAGAAATAGGAAATCCTTTTTCAAAATTAAAATTATCAAATATTCAAATTGATAAGGATAATTTAAAAGCCGATTTAACAATTGATTCGCAAAAACAAAAAAGATCTATAGATAAGATAATAATAAAGGGTTATGAAAAATTCCCAAAGTCATATCTGAAACATTATTTAAAAATTAAACATAATCAAGCTTTTAACTTAAATAAGATTAAACAAAAAACAGACCTGTTAAACAATTTAAAATTTGCAAATCAAGTAAAACCTCCAGAAGTTCTTTTTTCTAAAGATTCAACAACCTTATATATATACACTGAAAAAGCTAAAAGCAATTCATTTGATGGTTTTTTGGGTTTTGGCACTAATGAAGAAACAAATAAATTAGAATTTGATGGCTATTTAAATTTAAACTTAAGTAACAACTTAAATTTTGGCGAATCGTTTAGTCTACTTTATAAAAGTGATGAGAATGACCAAAAAACTTTTAGAACAGATTTAACCTTGCCTTATTTATTTAAGTCTCCAATAGGCATAGATTTGCGTTTACAAATCTTTAAAAAAGACTCTACTTTTACAACAGTAAATCAATCTGCAAAACTACATTATCAAATAAACTCAAAGCATAAAGTTTATAGCGGTATTACTTCTACTACTTCTAACAACTTATTATCCACAAATAATTTACAAAACATAACCGATTATGACTCAAACTTTCTCTCTATTGCATATCAATTTTTGAAATTGCAATCAAATAGTTTATTATTTCCTGTAAAATCGAGCATTTACTTAGAAACTAATTTTGGTAACAGAGAAGCAACCAACTCAAAAGAAAAACAATCTCATTATACCATTGATGCTTTTAAAATTTTCAACCTTAATAATAAAAACAGCTTCTATTTAAGAGCAAATGGTTCAAATTTAAACTCAAACACCTATTTTCAAAATGAACTTTTCCGTTTTGGAGGCATAAACTCTATTCGTGGTTTTGAAGAAAACAGTTTATTTGCATCGTTATTTGGGGTTTTAAATACCGAATACAGATATCAGCTTAACAATACTATATTTATTCACTCTATAACGGATTTAGCATACTTTGAAAACAAAATTACGGACAAGAAAGAAAAACTTTTTGGTTATGGTTTTGGATTTGGTCTTTTAACCAAATCTGGCCTTTTAAAATTTAATTATGCTAATGGCAAAACTGAGAATCAACCTTTTAAGTTTTCCAATTCAAAAATACATCTTAGTTTAATAGCTGATTTTTAAGGCTTTAAATTGCGATTTTGATAATTTTTTGCCCTAAAAATTAAATTTTAACCATATTTTATTGTTTTATTAACTTTTTATTATGATTTTTGGCATTGACTAATTCAAATAAATCATAAAATGAAAACAAAGTTTAGTGGAATTCTAACGCTATTACTAGCGTTTGTTGTGCAATTTTCTTTTGCGCAAGAAAAAACAATTTCAGGTACGATTTCAGATAATTCTGGTATGCCGCTCCCTGGAGTTAACATTATTGTAAAAAACACTACTAACGGTACACAAACCGATTTTGATGGAAAGTATTCTATCAATGCTAATGCAGGAGATGTTCTTGTATTTAGCTATGTAGGGTTAAAAACGCAAGAAGCAACAGTTGGTGCTTCTAATACACTTGATGTCACAATGGAAGAGGACGCAGCTGTATTAGACGAAGTTGTTGTAACTGCATTAGGTATTAAAAGAGATAAAAAGAGTTTGGGTTATGCCACTCAAGAGGTTAAAGGTGAAGCTGTATCTGCAGTAAAAAGCCAAAACTTTGTAAACTCATTATCTGGTAAAGTAGCTGGTCTGCAAATTAAGCCTTCTGGTACTATGGGTGGTTCTACTCAAGTAATTATTAGAGGTAATGCTTCTATTTCTGGAAACAATCAAGCTTTATTTGTTATTGACGGTGTTCCAATTGATAACGGAGTTAACAACAGAATTGTAACGGCTATCGCTTCTGAACAGAGATCTCAGACTAGTGGTAGAGGTGGTTATGATTACGGTAATGCTGCATCAGATATTAACCCTGATGACATTGAATCAATCAACGTATTAAAAGGTGCAGCTGCATCGGCTTTATACGGATCTCGTGCTGCAAATGGTGTAATTATGATTACAACAAAAAAAGGGGCAAGAAAAAAAGGACTTGGAGTTACAATAAACTCTAGCATTACTGTTGGTGAAGTAGACAAGTCTACATTACCAGTTTACCAAAAGAAATATGGTGCAGGTTACGGTCCATTCTATGGTTCAACTGGATTTTTTGATGATATAGATGTTGATGGTGATGGTACTGTTGATTTAGCAACACCTTTTACAGAGGATGCATCTTACGGTGGTGAGTTTGATCCAAACCTATTAGTTTATCAATGGAATAGTATTTACCCTCAATTAGATGGCTACTTACAACCAACACCTTGGTTGGCTGGTGTAAACGACCCTAACTATATATGGGAAACTTCTAGCACACTAGTTAACTCTGTTTCTCTTGATGGTGGTAGTGAAACTGGTTCTTTTAGATTAGGTTTCACAAATATGTTACAAGAAGGTAACTTACCAAATAGTGAAATAAAAAGAAACAGTATTAATTTTAACGGTAGTCAAGACTTAAGTGAAAAATTATCTGTATCAACTTCTTTTACTTTTACTAAAACTGATGGTAGAGGTCGTTACGGTACTGGTTATGATGCAAACAACGTAATGCAACAATTTAGACAGTGGTGGCAAGTTAATGTTGATGTTAAAGAACAACAAGAAGCTTATTTTGCTACTCGTGAAAATATTACTTGGAATCCTAACTCATACACAAATAGAACACCTATTTATTCTGATAATCCATATTGGACTTTTTATGAGAATTTTGAAACAGATACACGTTCAAGGTTTTTTGGTAATGTAGTTTTAAATTATGAAATCAATGATTGGTTAAATGCCATGGGTAGATTTACATATGATACGTATACTGAATTACAAGAAGAAAGAACTAACGTTGGAAGTTCAAATGTTCCTTTATATACAAGGTTTAATAATTCTGTTTCTGAATACAACTATGATTTATTCCTTAACTTTAATAGAGATTTAACTGATAAGTTGAATTTAGAAGGAACTGTAGGAATGAATTTAAGTAGAAAAGATTGGAGTAACATTTATGCTCTTACTAATGGTGGATTAAACTTAGCTAGTGTTTATACTTTAGCTAATAGTGTAAGTCCAATAAATGCTCCTACTGAGTATGAAGCATCAAGAATGGTAGATGGTGTATTTGGTCGTGCTAGTCTTGGTTTTGACAATACAGCTTTTGTTGAAGGAACTTTTAGAAGAGATCGTAACTCTAGCTTACCAAGAGCTAAAAATGCTTACAATTATTGGTCGGTTACTGGTACTTTATTATTCTCTAAACTTATTGAAGCAGATTGGCTGTCATTTGGTAAATTAAGAGCCAATTATGGTACAGTTGGTAATGGTACTGATCCATTTAGAGTATTTAATACATATGGTATTAATCCTCCATTTGGTGGTTCTGGTAGTGCGTCAAACCCTACTAATAAAAACAACCTAAACTTAAAACCAGAAACACAAAAAAACTGGGAAATTGGTATGGAAGTGAAGTTTTTAAATAGCCGTCTTGGTTTTGATGTAACATATTTTAATACAAAAAATGAAGATCAAATTACTCAAGTACCTGTAACTAGGTCTACTGGATATTCAAGATTACTTTTAAATGCTGGTACAATTCAAAACAAAGGGGTTGAGTTGCAACTTAATGCAACACCAATAAAAAGTGAAGATTTCGAATGGAACCTTTCTATAAACTGGGATAAAAACGAGAGTGAAGTTTTATCTTTAGCTGATGGTATTAATACTTTAGAGTTAGCAGACTTCCAAACTGGCCTTACTATAAACGCTGTAGTTGGTGAGCCTTATGGAACTATTAGAGGACGTGATTTTGTTTACACAAATGGACAAAAAACAATAGGAACTAATGGTCGTTATTTAAGAACTGCAACTAGTAATAACAATATTGGAGATATAAACCCAGATTGGAAAGCTGGTATTTTTAATAGCATTACATACAAAAATTTCAACTTAAGTTTTTTAATTGATATTCAAAAAGGTGGAGATATATTCTCACTAGATACTTACTATGGGTTTGGTACTGGATTATATGACTTCACAGCTGGCAACAATGAGTTAGGAAACCCTTATAGAGATCCGGTTACAGGAACTCCTGGAAACTACGGTGCTGATAGTGGTGGTGTTCTTTTCGAAGGTGTACAAGCTGATGGTTCTGTTAATAACGTTAGAGCTTCAGCAACATCTGCTGGTCTTTGGGGTTACCGCCAACCACAAGCTAACCACGTTTATGATGCAGGCTATGTGAAATTACGTGAAGCTACTTTATCATATAAATTTGATTCTAAAATTTTAGATAAACTACCATTTACTTCAGCTTCGGTATCTCTTATCGGAAGAAATTTATGGATTATTGAAAAGCATGTACCATATGCTGATCCAGAGGCTGGTTTAAGTGCTGGTAATTTCCAAGGAAATCAATCAGGATCTTATCCTGCTGTTAAAGAAATAGGAGCAAGTATTAAATTACAATTTTAAAAAAAAGAGAATATGAAAAATTTATTATTAACAGCTGTTCTCTCTGTAGTTATTGTGTTAACATCTTGTAAAAGTGATGAGCAATACGAAAACTTAAACAGAGATCCAAAGAACCCAACTCAAGTTGCTGCAGACTTTTTATTTAATTCTGCTACAAAGAGTTTAATTGATCAAATGACGCAAATTAATGTAAACCGTAATAGTTTTAGATTTTTTGCACAATATAATACAACTACTACATATACAGAAGAGCCTAACTTTGATTTAGTTACTAGAACAATTCCTGGCTATCACTGGTCTGAAATGTACAGAGATGTATTACTAGATTTACAAACTTCTAAGGAAGTTGCTATGGCTGACGCTACTTTAAGTGGAGCTGAGCAAACTGCTAGAGTTTCTCAAGCTGAAGTTTTAATGATATATACATTCCAACAAATGGTTGATACTTGGGGAGATATTCCTTACAGTGAAGCTTTAGGTGATATTGCATTGCCAAAGTATGATGATGCTGCAACTATTTATTCAGATTTAATTACACGCTTAACAGCTACAATTTCTGGATTAAGTGGTTCTGGTTATAGTGGATCAGACCAATTATACGGAGGTAACTCTGCTGGTTGGGTAAAATTTGCAAACTCTTTATTGATTCGTTTAGGTAATCGCCTTGTAGATGTTAACCCTTCGTTAGCTCAATCTACAATTTTAGCTGGATACAGTGGTGGTGCTTTTACATCAAATGCTGATAATGCTACTATTCAATATGAAGGAACAACACCAAATACTAACCCTGTTTGGGTTGATATAGTTCAATCTGGTCGTTCTGATCATATTCCTGCAAATACTATTGTTGATTTCATGAATAATCTTGATGACCCAAGACGAGCGGTTTATTTTGATGATAACCTAGGGGCTGGTGTATATGTTGGTGGAAACTTTGGTACAGTAGCTAGTTTTGCTTCACATACGCATTTTGGAGCTGCTGTTTATGAAGCAACTAATCCTGCTTCTTTACTAGATTACTCTGAAGTTTCTTTTTACCTAGCTGAAGCTGCTTTAGAAGGATGGTCAGTAGGTGGTACAGCTGAACAACATTATAACAATGGAATTATGGCTTCTTTTGATAATTGGGGTGCAAGTGATTTAGCTACTTATATGGCAAATCCAGATGTAGCTTGGGCTACAGCTCCTGGTACTGATAAAGAAAAAATTGGTAATCAATTATGGATAGCAATGTATAACAGAGGATTTGAAGGGTTTACTGCATGGAGAAGATATGATACTCCTACTTTACAACTTCCAGTTGATCAAGGAAATCCATTACCTTACAGATATACTTATCCAATTGATGAGCAAAACTTAAATGAAGATAATTGGACAGCTGGATCTACTGCTATTGGTGGAGATTCACAGCAAACAAAATTATTCTGGGATGTAAACTAGTTTTAATTCCTTTATAAATATTTAAAGCCCTATAAGTTGTACAACTTATAGGGCTTTTTTTTGTAAGAAGTATTTACAAATACCGACTTAAATATAAATGTATTTAAATATGAAACGATTCATAATATTAACTTTCATTTTACTACTTGATTGTTCAACAGAAACTGCCGTAAAAGATAATACAGATCAAGTTGTTGACAATTTATGGTGCGTCCCAAAAACAGATATAGCTGGAGGTGGGTCTTATGAAATAAAAGAGAATCCAGATTATAAAAGTATATCAGAGATTGATGCTACTGGTTTTTTAAATGACAATTCAAGGCTTGCACTTTTAAAAATAAATGGGCAAGTTTATGCTTATCCATATGATTACACAAATAATTTTGAAGTTATAAACGATACGTTTGGAGATATCCCTCTAGCAATAACTTATTGCCCAATAACAGAAAGTGCTTTATCTTTTGATAGAAGATTACCTAATGGCGAAACCATTACAATGAAGGCCTCTGGTTTCTTATACAAAGACAATCTTATTGCAACAGATGCTGATTTAAATTATTATTGGTCACAAATGGCTATACGTGGTCTTAGAGAATCTACTAAAGAAATGAGACTTAAAACTTATAATATTATTGAATCTTACTGGCTTGGTGTTAAAACACATTTTCCTGATGCAATAGTATTTAATCATCCCGATGTTGCAAATTGCAATTGTGATGAAACGCCAGTCCCTATAGATTTTAATAATTTATTAGGCGTTGTACATGAACATGTTTTCGATGATATAGTTCATCTATTTAGCTATAATAATTTTGATAATGGAATAGAAATAGATTACGCTACTGCAAATAGCAAAAATGTAATTGTTGTAGGTAGCAAAGAAAAAGTATATTTTAATGCCTTCTATTTACCTAGCACCCTAACATTCACGGCATTAGATATATCTGAATTTCCTAATGTACTCACTGATAATGAAGGCAATATATGGGATGCTTTTGGATACGCCGTTTCTGGAAGTAGACAGGGTACAAAATTAGATAGTCCAAAATCTTATGTAGCTGCAGAATGGGCTTTTAAAGATATTTTTAAAGAATTAGTCTATCACTAATAAACACCTTATAAAACTATCATCTTTTTAATGAAAAATGCCCCCTAAACTCTTCGCCATTAGGAAGTTTTAAACAATACCAATAATCATCATCAATTAAGAGATTCCCATTAAACTCTCCATTCCAACCAATAGATTGGTTTGGGTTAAATGTTTTTAATAGTTTTCCATAACGATTGAAAATCTCTACAAATAGTTGGGAGTCAAATAATGAGGGATCTAAACCAGCAACATTCCAAGTATCATTAGAATTATCATTGTTTGGTGTAAAATACTTAGGAAATCCGAGGATGTAAAAATCTCTTGAAATTCTTTCACAATTTAAAGCATCCATTATATAAAGTGTATGTTTTCCGTGAGGTATATTTAAAAAAGAATTACTGTCTTGATATACACCAAACTCATCATCAATAGCATAAACAAAATTATCGCTATTATTATCAAGAACAACTGATAAGTTTCGATCTTTTATAACTAATTCTTGTATAATAGGTATTTCGTTTTGATTAACTGTAATGGTTATTGAATCTTCGCAGTTAAGCAAAGGGTCAATAACACTAACCGTATAAACACCTGCTTGAGAAATTAAAATCTCACTTAAAACCTCACTAGTACTCCAATCATAATTATAATCATTTATCTGACTTGCATTAAGTCCAGTACCTATTGATATTGGAAAATCTGAAAGACATACATTTAAAACTTGGTCTTCTAGTTGAGGAAAAGATTTTACCTCCAAATTTAAAACACCAGTACCATAACATGCACTATCACTTTCTGCTCTAATATATACTGTGTTATCTGATGATGTATAAATACTTGGAAGAGCACCAATACCAATTGCAGCATCATTTTCATCTTCATGAAATGAAATTATAACATTAGTAGGTAGGTTTAATGCTGTAGCTATTCTAATTCCTTCAGATTCTAAATCGAAATCGGCTAAATTATCTTCATCTGGATCACAAGCACCTAATTCGTAAGTACTAATATCTACTCCTCGAGTAGTATTTAATCTTACTGTAGCCATGCTAAAACAATCAGTGTTTGTTTTAAACACTTTAGCATATAATATTTCTCCTTGTGACTGATTAGTATATACCTCATCAATGGAGTTAGCGTTATCAGAATCATTGATAGCATCTGCCATTGAATTATAATAATAAACCTGAATAGCTTCTTGTGTATATAAACTTAAAGGCGCATTAGCTAGCTGTAAATTAAAAGGAGCTATTCCATCGTTAGGGTTATTATCGACAGAATCACATTGTATTAAGTCAAAGGTGGTTTGCAATACATCTGGTGGCTGAGAGATTATTACTTGTTTTAAAAAGGGTCCTTGTTCAACACTATTTAAATACATGGTTAAACTTACAGTATATGCTCCAGGTTGCGAAAATGTATGTAATGGTTCTTCAAGAGTAGATGTTTGTCCGTCTCCAAAATCCCAAAGTACACTATCGTAAGGTTCTTCCGAAGTGACAAAAAAATGTGTCTGGTCTCCTAAACAAGTATCTTCATAATCAAAAGTGTACAAAAATATAGATTGTACAAATGGAGGAAGTCCTAAATGAACTCTTTTACCTCCTAAACTAACAGAATTTTCAGAATAGCTAGCTGCATTACCAATTTCATTTGGTTTGTTTATAACTGAAAGATTTAATCCTACAGAAGAAGATCTAAAACCTGCTCTATAAATTTTTCCGTTTATTGCCAATTGTAAGGCACCTGCAACATTTTGTGAACTACTTATAGTTTCTCTTGTACCAATAATATTTGAGCTCTCTAAATTATATTGAAATATATGACTGTGATTAAATTTATTATCATCATCAAATACGTTATTAGTTACATATAATAGCTTAGAATTCGGTGAAAACTCAACACCATAAGGGTATGTGTTATCCAAAATCACATTGTCATTCTCTACTACCCCAGTAGTATTATTAAAATCGTATAATAATACCCTACCTGTTTCTCTTCTAGGAGATCTTGGACCTCCTCCTCCAATATTGGTTGAACTATGGGCAATTGCTATTTTTTCTCCATTAGGTGATGCTTTTAAATAACCAATAGCCGAGATATTAGCACCTTCTGCATTAAATACAGGGCGTACCATCTGAGATACAGTGGATACAACAGGAGTTTCATTAACACCATTTCCATCAATTAGGAATGAATAAAACTTATCCATAAATTGTGTGATAACCCAAACTGAACTTCCATCGCTATGTGAAACAGCAGTAATCTTTTCAGATGACTTATATTCATTCTGAACTGAGTCACTTGAATCATATGTAACCAAATGCATGTTCTTAACTCCAGTAACAACATCACCAAAACTATTATTTAATGACAAATCTATTTCAGAATAATTTACCCCTTCTATAGGTTCACCAACTGTTAAATAATAACTAGGTTTATCTATGGTAAATACATAATATTTAGATGTGCTTCCTGGTTTAGGAACTATTAAGGCTGATTCGGTACTAGAACTATGCCCCAAAAGGTTTTGGCCATTTGGCATAATTTCATGGCGCCTATCCCAAATTGTTACACCGTCTGTATAAAATAAAAGATTTCCATTAGGATCGGATATGGTTGCACATCCCTCAATAGTTGCCAACTTTCCATTTAAAAGAGGTGTTGGATTTGGCGTATTAAAATTAAGCCCAGCAAATTCTCCAAAATACCAATTAGCAGATTGTTTTTGAGAAAAAACAAAGCATACGTTAAATGCTAATATTATAAATAATAACTTAGTTTTCAATTTTTTGATTAATTTTGATTGACTATTGTAAATATAATCATATTTCCTCTGATTATAAGTGATTTAAAGGTTATTTGCCTCTGAATTTTACTTTTTTTTAGTCAAAATACCGATAAAAGTTAACACAAAGACACTTTAGCACAAAATAAACTCTTTGTAAGTTAAACTTCTTAGACCAATAACTTTTTTATACATTTACCCCCATGCAAGAACAAACTCAAATTTTTGGTATAAGAGCGGTCATAGAAGCTATAAATGCTGGTGAAAATATAGATAAAGCTTTTCTTCAAAAGGGTTTAAAAGGTGAATTATTTAGTGAATTAGAATCCTTACTAAACAGGAAATCTATTAACAAATCTTACGTTCCTATTGAAAAACTTAATCGTTTAACAAAAAAGAACCATCAAGGTGTTGTTGCACAAATTTCTCCTATTGAATTTCATGACCTTGAAAGCTTAGTTTTAAGTGTTGTTGAGTCTGGAAAAACACCATTATTCTTACTATTAGACCAATTAAGTGATGTACGGAATTTTGGAGCAATTATTAGAACTGCAGAATGTACAGGTGTCGATGGTATTATAATACAAAAAAAAGGTGGTGCCCCTGTAAATGGAGATACTATTAAAACAAGTGCTGGCGCGGTATTTAAAATACCTATTTGTAAAGTAGACCATATAAAGGATGCTGTGTTTTATATGCAAGCTTCTGGTATAAAAGTAATTGCTGCTACCGAAAAAACTAATGACACTTTATACGATGTTTCTTTTATAGACCCTTGTGCAATTATTATGGGATCTGAAGGCAGAGGTATTAACCCATCGACTTTAAAAGTAGTTGATGCTAAAGCTAAATTACCACTGTTAGGAGATATTGAATCGCTAAATGTTTCTGTGGCTTGTGGTGCGTTTTTGTATGAAGCAGTTAGGCAACGCTTAAAATAAGAGATTAGTTATTCTTTTTTGTTTTCTTTGAAAGTATAACTTACGCTTTGTGACTCTTGGTTTTCCTCTGGTTCTAGTTGTTCTATAAAATTCCCATCATCATCAAAATGTTTCAAAAAAGGATCATTATTTTCATTATAATCCTCATGTTCCCAAGCATACTTTTTAGGCTTTGCTATTTCTTTTCTAAAAAATAAAGCAAACAATAAGCCCGTAATTAAACCAGATAAATGCCCTTCCCAAGAAATGCCTTTTTCAATGGGTATAGCATACCAAATCATACTTCCATAAAGAAATACCACTAATAAAGATAAAGCAATTAGTCTATAATGTTTTGCAAAAACGCCCTTAAAAAAGGTGAAACTGACTAAAACATAAATTAATCCGCTAACGCCAATGTGATATGATGGTCTTCCAATACACCATGTAAGAAATCCTGAAAGAAGAATTCCAAAAAATAAGACTTTCCAAGCGATTGGCCGATAGAAATAAAATAAAGCAGTAGATAAAACAAACAATGGAATGGTATTATGATAAATGTGTTGAATGTCACCATGAATAAACGGACTTAAAACGACACCTCTCAACCCTTTTAAACTTTGCGGATACACCCCATACTTACTAAAATTTAGCCCAAAACGTACTTCAGCCCAAAACACTATCCATATTATTAGCACAAATAATACGGGGTAAGCCACTACTCCTGTTGAAAATTTAAAATGTTCTTTATTGTTCATTGAAATAAAGATAGCAAATAGTTAACCATGTTTTAGTTTAATGCTAAAATGGCAGGCATGCCCGCGTGAGCGATTGCAATGAAAATCCTTTTTTGAGGCACGAAAAAAAGATTGTAATGGAAAGCGCGACCCCGAATTTTCTTTGGGGGCACGCCCAAAACAAAAAAATTACTTTAATTTTACATCATGAGTGAGCCTTTAGCTGAACGTTTAAGACCAAAAACCTTAGAAGATTATGTGAGCCAAACCCATTTAGTAGGCAAGCATGGTGCTTTAACCCAACATATAAAGCAAGGGTTAATTCCTTCAATGATTTTTTGGGGACCACCAGGTACTGGAAAAACAACGCTAGCTAACATTATTGCTACTGAATCTGGCAGGCCTTTTTACACGCTTAGTGCTATAAATTCGGGTGTGAAAGATATCCGTGATGTTATTAATAAGGCCAAACAAAGTGGCGGTTTGTTTACTACTAAAAACCCAATTTTGTTTATTGACGAAATCCATAGGTTTAGTAAATCGCAGCAAGATTCGTTACTACAAGCTGTTGAAAAAGGTTGGATTACATTAATTGGTGCAACCACTGAAAACCCTAGTTTCGAAGTGATTTCAGCACTTCTATCTCGTTGCCAGGTTTATATTTTAAATGCTTTTGATAAAAAAGATTTAGAAACACTTTTAAAACGTGCCATTGAAAAAGATGAATTAATTTCTAAAAGAAATATTGACTTAAAAGAAACTAATGCGCTCTTAAAATTATCTGGTGGCGATGCTAGAAAATTACTTAATATTTTTGAACTTATTGTTAATTCGTACAACACAGATACTATAGAAATTACTGATGAAACCGTTTTACAGAAAATCCAAAACAATACGGTTCGTTACGATAAAACAGGTGAACAGCATTACGATATTATTTCGGCATTTATAAAATCCATTCGCGGTAGCGATCCAAATGCTGCTGTTTATTGGCTAGCTCGCATGGTTGAAGGCGGTGAAGATGTAAAGTTTATTGCGCGCCGTTTGCTTATTCTTGCTAGCGAAGATATTGGTAATGCAAACCCAACGGCTTTGGTTATTGCTAATAACACATTCCAAGCAGTATCGACAATTGGCTACCCAGAATCTAGAATTATTTTAAGCCAATGTGCTACATATTTAGCGTGTTCACCAAAAAGTAATGCCGCTTACATGGCAATTGGTAAAGCACAGCAATTGGTTAAAGAAACAGGCGATTTAAGTGTACCCTTAGAGGTTAGAAATGCACCAACTAAACTCATGAAAGAACTCGGTTATGGAGATAATTACAAGTATGCACATAATTACGACTCGAACTTTGCTAATCAAGAATTTTTACCAGACGAAATAAAAAACTCTAAGCTTTACGACCCAGGAAATAATGCTAGAGAAAACGCACATCGAGAGTTTTTAAAACAACGCTGGAAAGATAAATACGGTTATTAATTTTTGGGCGTTACCACAAGGGTCGGGCTTTATGTTACAATCTTTTTGCTCGTGCCTCTCAAAAAGGATTTCCACTGCAATCCCTAACGCGCATCACGTTTTTAAAAAAGCTTTAGAATTTAATATTTAAAGGCTCCTGTTTTAAAGTGTTATTTGAATAAAACTCTAAAACCCAATCATCTCCTTTTTTGTAAATAATAGCACTCTTGTTTTCAACTAAAAATACGTTATCTAAATTTGTATTTTTAATTTTGTAAACTACTTTTGGAGAGCTATCTACTAACTGAAAACCGCTTGCTATTTCTTGAGCATATAAAACATTGGATGTGCCTTCAATAACCTCTTCCTTTACTGGTTTAGTTTGCTCTACAGGTACTTCAACAATTTCTGCAAATTTATTTTCTTTTATTTGAGCAACTTCTTTTTTTTCTTCTTTTAAAGATTTTATTTCTTCTTTTAGCTTCTGAAGTTCTTCAGAGGTTTGATTTTTGGATTCAACTTTATTTGAAGCAATTATATTATTACTGCCATTAGGCACATATTTATAATCAACTGTTTCGAACGATTTAAAAGCATTTCGTAATGCTTCTATAAATGCCTTATCGTATTCCTTTATCCTACTTTCTCCAATTTCAGACGTATAAACTACCGCTCCTTGGCAATTTTTTAAAACTATATTCAATTTTGTTTTAAACATACCTTTTCCTTTCTCCACATCAGAACTTAGCCCCAGACATACATTTCCAGCTAAATCATCTGGGTATAGCTCACCTTCAACTACCGTTGTGAATCCATTTTTTTCAAACAAAAATTTAGTTAAAGCATTTAATCGATATTGATTTTCTTGTTTTAAGAAATCGAATTTCTTGGGTACAATTACGTATTTATAATCATTTAAATTTGATTGAGAAAACACACTTGTAATAACAAAACAAACAATAAGTATTGTAAATAATTTAGTCTTCATTTTTTATTAAATATATAGTTAAAACCTAATTGTAAAGATACACTTTGTGCGTTATAAATGTTTTTATATTGTAAAAAATTATCTGCCATCACATAAAAATTAAGCCCTCCTAAATGAGCAGATATACCTAACCCTACATTATTAAATGAATAAGAATCTATAGTATAAGTAGCTTTGGCTCTTAAGCCCTTAAGTAACCTTCTATAATAATAAGCAGTTAAAGCTAATTGTGGCTGTTTGGGTCTATTTATTGCATACAACTGCATCCCTACAGCGTTTAAATAACCAACATCTTCTTTTAAACAATTACAGTCTTTACTTTGTTTTTTACCAAACGAATAATTTAATGAGGCATTTAATTTTGCAGGTCTCCAGGTGGTGTATTTTGTTGCAGTACTATCAACAGTAAATAAATCCTCAAAAGCCTCCCCTACTTCGTTCCAATAATCTTCAGCTGTTTGTCCAGTATCGGTTTCAGGGAAAAGCGGATTTATTCCTTCAAAGTTATAAATACCGTTTATTTGATAGTTTTTTATGTCTTTACTGTGTCTAATAAAGCCTACATCCAACAAGCTAGCATCTACAGTCCATTGCTTTGTTAATTTATAAGTAAAACCTATATCAAAACCCAAGCCTAAATTCCCTCCAAGTAATGCTCTTTTAACCAAATCTTTTCCTGAAAAATCTGAATCTTCCTCAGTTATACTATTCAATCCAGATGTTCTTAACTCTAAATCTAAATTAAAAATATGATTGTAAAAATTATTTTCTCCAGGAGTAGTAATAAATATTCCTTTGTTCTTTGTTGAATTTAAATTAATAATATTGGAGTATATCTTACCTCTTACCCCATAAGTGAAATTTGGATTTACTTTTTTATTGTACCCCACATGAAAGACAGAAACAACTTCAGCATTAACATTTATGTGATTTAAATTAAATGGTCTATTAATATTATTGGCGTTTCCTTCTAAAGCTAAAACCGCAACATCTTTAGGGAAATAGGCTATTAAATCTGTTTCTTGATATAAACCAAAGCTTAAATATTCTTTTTTTTCATAAGTACTTCCGAAAGCAAAACCTCCAGAAAATATTTCAAGTTGCTGGTTAAGCGTAAAAAAGTCTGTTGGCTTCATTTTATTTACTGCCTTTTGAAGTTTTATATTAAAATCAATACCATCTTTAGCAAAAAGGTCGTAAACAGATATTCCAGACGAGCCACCATTTACATGAATATGAGATAGTAATGGTATGCCAAAATACCAATCGTTATTTATTTCCCCTCCAGGGTTTTGCAATAGTGCTTGTGGTATTTCTGAAAACCCATAGAGTATTTGCTTATTCTGCGAAAAAGACAAACAGGTTATTAAACCAAATAACAAACTTGTTTTTCTCATTCAGATTCTTCAATTTTTAAATAGAATATGCCTTTTGATTTTAGTTGGATTCTTCCAGGAGTATTATCATTAAGGGCTGAACCGCCAGATAAAGCCTGTATGGTCAATATTATTTTATTTGAGACTTTTAAAGCATCAAGTAAGCTGTTTTCAAATACTTCGGTATGTGTGGTTACAACATCTGTATTTGTTGGAGAAGCTAGAGTAGAAACTGTAAAAGAGTGCTTAAGTAAATCTGTGTCATCTAAAAAATCAACTTGAACACTAAATGCTCTATTAATTGAATTTGTGGTTTCAAAAACAAATTCTGCCTTAACTACATTATCTACAACAAAATCGCGATTAAATAAATCAATAATAACAGAATCTCTAATCGTACTTAATTCACTACCATCAACAAAAAAATTGGCAGCTGGCGCATTAAAAAAAATTAAATCTGAAGCTAAAACAGGTTCTAGTGTTAAATCTTTTGCTTGGTTAAAATCTACCTCTTTTGTGCACGAAGTTATAAAAAAGCAAAAAAGGATAGCAACAGCTAAGTGTTTAAAAAATTTCTTTATCATAGGCTAGTAAAACGGATAAAACCCTAAAGATATTATGAAACTACAAATATTTTTTGAGGTGAATTAGATTATCAACTTGCTTAACTGTACTATCTAATTTATCATTATAGTTGCCAAAAAAAATAGCATCCATACCAATATTTAGCGCTCCTAATATGTCTGCTTCGTAGTTGTCTCCAATCATTATTGATTGGTCTACATTTACATTAGCAACTTTCAAAGCGTGATTAAAAATTTTGGGATTTGGTTTTTTAACACCTACCATTTCTGAGTTTGTTACCGTTTCAAAGTAATGATTGATGTTTGATTTTGTTAGCTTACCGTGTTGAACTTCACTAAATCCGTTTGTTATAATATGTAAGTTATAAGAGGCTTTTAAATAATCAAGAATTTCAAAAGTGTTATCAAATAAATGATTAAAAGTACTTAAATGTGTTATATAATCTTCTGAAAGTTGGTCGATTAAATGCTTTTCAACTGTAAAATTTATTGCAGCAAAAGCATCATTTAGTCGTCCAAACCGCAATGACTCTTTATCTATTCTTTCTTCTCTGTAAAGTTTCCAATAGTCCAAATTTATAGGTTCATAAAACGATAAAAAATTATTCAAATTAATATCAATATTATTCAGTTTAAAAATTTTATTGAATGTAAGAGCAGAGTTTTTATCAAAATCCCAAAGTGTGTGATCTAAATCAAAAAAAATATCTGTGATGTCTTTAATCTTCATTTACCGATTCTAAAATAATATTAAACAATTCTTTATACCCAGACCATTGTTGATCATTACTAAAAGTATAATTATGAAACACAGGAATAAACTCTCCGTTTACTCGTTTTATTTCATTTATAATTTGATTCATAACCTTCTTTTTATCTAATAATGATTGATTTTTTAACAAAGCAAAATCCATTAAATGATACGAGTGTATTTTTAAAGGTGTTTGTATTTCATAATCTAAATCGTAAAACAAAAACGGTGTACACGAACCGGCTCTAAAACCAATATGGTTTACGTATCCCATAGTATAATCTTCTTCAATCTCTAGTTCTATAAGATTTCTATAAGTTTCAGGTAAATTAAGTTTTGAATACGATTGCTTTGAAGCTGTTAAAGAGGTGTTTATAATAGCCTCCATTTGTGTTTTTTCCTTCTTTAAAACAGATATGTTATCAATTGCGAAAAAGGAGGTTTTTAAACCAACAATGCAATAATCAGCAACTTGTTTTATAAGGGATATAAATTTCTTTTTATTTGCATTAATCCCTTTATCATAGGTAGAATACGATCCAATTAAAAAGAAGAATACGAATTTAAAACGACTTTGCTTTTGCTTATTTATTATATATTTAAACGTATCGAATGGATCATGCTTTAAGCCAAAAATTACCATAAATCTGTCATATAAACTCTTAAGTTTTAATCGTAATAAATCTTTAATGGCACCACCACATGTTCTAATAATTCCTTTTAATTTATAATTATAGGCACTAGGTACATCTATCACAGGTTTTATACTATATGTTCTTTCAGGAAAATTAAAGTCTGGGAAATGATTTTGCAATGCTTCTTTAAACTTAAATGCCCAAATATCTACTACAGGCTGGTGTAAAAAACCATGTTTAAATGCTACGCTTTCGGTTGCTAAAAAACGTCCAAACTCATCTCTTACTTGTGGTAAATATTCTTCGTATCTCGATAATAAATAAAATGATGATGCAAAAATATCAAATGGTATAGCACTTTTATCTCCATTAAAAAAGAATCCTTTAGTCTCTCCCCAATTGTGCACATGTATTTCTACATCTGATAGGCCTTGCTCAAATAAAATGTCATGGCTCTTAATAAAAAACTCATTCCCTAGCTGTTGTCTAGTATACGACATTTTTAAACTATCGTGTGCAATAAACTCTTCTATTTTTGTAGTAAACGAGACCTTTACACCCAATACCCTTGTGCATATATGCTTGAAAATATATTTTAATCTTGGTGATATTTTATGAGTATAAACTAAAAGCATTTACAATAAAGTTTCATCAGCAAAACTAAAGTATGCTTTTTCTGTTATAATTAAGTGATCTAACACTTTTATATCTAAACTTTGGGCAGCTATTTTTAATTTTTGAGTGATTTGTTTATCTGCTTCACTAGGTTTTAAAGTTCCAGATGGGTGATTATGAGCTAAAATTAAACCTGTTGCTCCAACTTGTAGCGCATTTTTCAACACCAAACGTACATCAACCAAAGTACCCGTAATACCACCTTTGCTTAATTGATTTTTTTGAATAATCTTATTAGAATTGTTCAAATAAATAATCCAAAACTCCTCGTGCTGTAATTCACCAATAATAGGTTGCATTAGCTCAAAAACCGAGGCACTTGAAGTAATCTTATTTTTATGTAAAGCCTCTTCACTTCTGCGTCTTCTACCTAATTCTAAAGCAGCGGTAATGGTAATGGCTTTGGCTTCACCAATACCTTTAAACTCCATTAATTCTTTAATTGAGAGCTTTCCAAGTTCGCTTAAATTATTACCTACACTTGCCAAAATACGCTTACTTAAAGCCACAGCGCTTTCTTCTCTATTACCTGAACCAATTAAAATAGCAACTAACTCTGCATCACTTAAAGTGTCTTTACCTTTATAAAGTAATTTCTCACGAGGTTGATCGTCTTGTGCCCAATTTTTTATTGAAAACGATGATGGTTTTTCTTGCATTGGTTAAAGATAAATATTGTAAATTTCAAGTGCAATTAAAATGTCTAATATGAAATCATTATTTGAAACTGAAACCCAACAATTCATTTTAAAAAGAATAGAAGATTTAAACGAAAAAACACAGGCAAACTGGGGCAAAATGGATGTTGCACAAATGCTAAAACATTGTCAAAAACCGCTAGAAGTTGCCAACGGAACTTTACATTTAAATACAAAAATTGGTTTTGCAAAAAAACTTATGTTTAAACTTTTTAAATCTGCCATGTATAATGATAAACCTTGGCAAAAAAACTTAGCAACTGTGCGAGAGTTTAGAATAACAGACCCTCAAGAGTTTGCAAGCCAAAAAGATAAATTAATACAAGTTATTAATGAGTTTTCCCAATTAAAAGAAAAAACCAATTGGCCTACACATCCGTTTTTTGGAGACTTTACAACAGAGCAATGGGGTAAAATGCAATACAAACATTTAGATCACCATTTAACTCAATTTGGCGCTTAACACTTATGAATTACCCACCAAAACACCATCAAGACTCGAACATTAATCACATGCTTGAAGTGATTAAAAAGTATCCTTTAGCTACTGTTATTTCAATAAAAAACAATGAACCTTTAGTAACGCATTTACCATTAATTTATCGTGAAACAGATAAAAAACTAATAGGTCATATTGATGTTTACAATCCGCAAGCAGAGTTACTTAAAGACAATAACCCTGTAACTATTATTTTTTCTGGGCCGCAGTGTTATATTTCTCCAAATGTTTATACAACCACACAATTACCAACTTGGAATTATATAAAAGTGCATTTAAAAGGCTCCGTAATTGAAATAAATGATGAAAAAAAAGTAAAGCAAAGTTTAGTTGACATGGCTGATTTTCTTGAAGCTCCAGACCACAAATACAAACTTGAAATGGACAACCCAAGAATGCATGGCTTAATCAATTATATTAAAGGTTTCGAGATTGACATCACCTCTTGGGAAGGTAAATTCAAACTCTCTCAAGACAAAAAGAAAAGTGATATGGAGAATGCTAAAGATGAGCTTTTAAAGAAACACAACGAAAGTATAAATACTTTTTTGGACAAAATCTTCTAATTAATAAAACTTCATTTACTCCATCTGTATCTCATTTATACTATTTCTATACTATTTCCTCCTTATACCAAGTAAAAAAAGTATCAAGAATAGTAGATAATTAAGTAGCTATTACGTGTATAAATAAATAAATTACGACAACTAAAAGAATCTCTTAATTTATGATTCATTTAATAACTAATTTAATTATGAAAAAGAGCCACTTAATTAGAAAAACAAGTTTAAAAACAACTTCTAGCATTTTCTTTTTTTTAATATTTCTGATACCCTTCACACAATCTTGTAAACAATCTAATAATGGTTCGGAAACAGAACAAAAACCAAACATTATTTATGTTTTAGCAGACGATTTAGGCTACGGCGATATTTCGAGTTTTAATGAAAACGGAAAAATTAAAACACCTAACATCGATCAGTTAGCAAACGAAGGCATCAAATTTACAGATGCGCATACTTCATCAGCAGTTTGTACACCTACACGATATGGTATTTTAACCGGAAGATATAATTGGAGAAGTACGCTAAAAAGTAGTGTGTTAACCGGGAAATCTAAAGCATTAATTCCAAATTCTAGAAGTACTGTAGCTTCTATGTTAAAAAAACAAGGGTACAATACAGCCTTTATTGGTAAATGGCATTTAGGCTGGGACTGGGCTTTAAAGAATGTAGACAGCCTAGGCGGAAGCGGTTGGAATGCTAAAGATTTTGATAATATAGATTTTACTAAACCTATAAAAAATGGTCCAAATGATTTAGGGTTTACTTATGCTTACGGACATTCTGGCTCATTAGATATGGCGCCTTATGTGTATGTTGAAAATGGGCAAGTTACAGTAGTTCCAGATTCGATTACCGAAAATACAGGTAAATATTCATGGTGGCGAAAGGGACCAACATCTAAAGATTTTATACATGATGATGTAACACCTAATTTTTTCAGAAAATCTTTTAAATACATCAACGAAAAAGCAAAAGAAAAGGATCCTTTTTTCTTATATCTAGCACTACCGTCACCACATACACCTATTTTACCTACTGAAAAATGGTTAGACAAAAGCGGTTTAAACCCATATGCAGATTTTATGATGATGATTGATGCTTACATGGGGCAACTTACCCAAACTTTAAAGCAAGCTGGTATTGAAGATAACACTATCGTTATTTTTACAAGTGATAATGGTTGCTCTCCCCAAGCAGATTATAACATTTTGAAAGAAAAAAATCATAATCCAAGTTACATATATCGCGGTCATAAGGCTGATATTTTTGAGGGTGGACACCGCGTACCTTTTATAGTTAAATGGCCAAATATGGTAAAACAAGGACTCACATCCAAAGAAACTATTTGTACAACAGATTTTATGGCAACTTGCGCCGAAATTTCTGGACACAAACTTTTAGATAATGAAGCTGAAGACAGCTACAGTTTAATGCCAATACTCAATCAAAATAAACTTAATAAACCATTTAGAGAAGCCACCGTACATCATTCCATTAATGGGAGTTTTGCAATTAGAAAAAATGAATGGAAGCTTATTATGTGTGCTGGCTCTGGTGGTTGGAGTTTCCCAAGACCAGGTAATAAAACAGCTATTGATTCTTTACCAAAATATCAGCTTTATAATTTAAAAGATGACCCAAGCGAAGCTAATAACCTAATAGCTTCAAACACCGATAAAGTTGAAGAATTAAAAGCATTGCTTACCAAATATATAGTTGAAGGTAGAAGCACACCTGGTGAATCTCAAAAAAATGATGCTATTGAACATGAATGGAAACAGATAAAATTTATAAATACTGATTTATAAATATAATACAGATAATACTCTTTAAAAGTAATTATTAAAATAAAAGAGTAAAAAATGAAAAAACCAACTTTAAGAATAGGGACTCTAATTCTAATTATAAGTGCAAGCACAATTGTGTGGGCTCAAAAAAACAAAACACCCAATATTATTTTCTTCTTTACCGATGATCAAGCTTATGACACCCAAAAAGCTTACAGTAATCCAAACACCAAAACACCCAACATGGATAAATTGGTAGATAAGGGTACTGTATTTTATAGACATTATAACACTACAGCTATCTGTATGGCAAGTAGAGCAAATGTTATAACTGGCCAATATGAATACAAAACAGGTTGTAACTTTAATCGAGGACCTTTAGGAACGAAGCAATGGTCTACCTCCTATCCAATTTTATTGCGACAAGCTGGTTATCGTGTGGGTTTTGGTGGAAAATTTGGTTTTGCAATATCAGATGATGGCTCCAAAACTGAAAATAAGGAAGGAGAAATTGCCCGACACGATTTTGATTTTTGGGTTGGTGGTCCTGGTCAAACATCATATGTTACATCGCAAAATAAAACTTTAGCCAAATACGCCGAAAAGTATCCTCATAGTACACGTGCTTATGGAGCTGCCACCATAGACTTTATTAGGGAATCAACAAACAAAAACAAACCGTTTTGTATGAGTGTTTTTTTTAAAGCACCTCACAGACCTGTTAAACCAGATCCTATATTCGATAATATTTATAAGGATACTGATTTTAGAAAGCTTCCTAATTATGGAAGAAAAGCAGGAGAACATCTGGCACCACAATCTAGAATGGGGAGGCAATATCCACGGTTTTTTCAATGGGGCTATGACAAAGAGGAATCGTATCAAAATGCCTTGCGCAAATACAATCAACTCATTTATGGTGTTGATTATGCCATTGGGATGGTTTTAGAAGAGCTTAAAAGGTTAAAAATAGATAATAATACAGTTATTATCTTATCCTCAGACAATGGTTACTTTAATGGTTCTCATGGATTGGGTTCAAAGGTACTTCCTTATGAAGAAGGCTCTCGTGTTCCGCTGATTATTGTTGATCCTCGTATAAAAAATGATAAAAAAATCAAAAAAACATATGCTTTGTCTGGCAATGTGGATATAGCTGCTACCATATTGGATGTTGCAGATATTAAAATCCCTTCTATTTATGATGGAAAAAGCCTTCTTCCAATATTAAATAAACCTAACAAGCAGGTTAGAAAATCCTTACCTATTATTCAAGTTTGGGGACCGAAAGAAACACACTGCCTAACGGTAATGGATGAAGAGTATAAATACATTTATTGGTATTTTCAAAATGAGGATGAAAAAATATTTGCCAACGAAGAATTGTTCAATATTAAAGACGACCCTTATGAAATGGTAAATCTTGTGGTACAGTCCGATTACAACCTTCAACTAACTAAAATGAGAATATTGTATGATAAGCAATTGAAACATTGGAAAAAAGAGGGTGTGAAACGTAATGGGTACGAAAAATATGTAGTACTATTTGATAGAAATATAAAATGGGATCAAAAAAAATAGAAACGCATTAGCTAATTCAAGTAAACTTATGAAACATCCATAATTAAATCTTGATATCCAAGGAATGATTCAATAGTTACTAACTCTGACCAGTAAAAAACAACAAAATTTTAACCAAATGAAATCAATATCACAAATGTATAACATCAATATAATTTCTTATTCTTCACTATTATTCGCTTTGTTGTCTTTGTATTCATGCAAAGATAAATCATCACAACAATTAGCATCACTAAATAAGCCTAATGTAATTATTGTGATGACAGACGATCAAGGTTACGCAGATATCTCCGCTCATGGGAGTCCTGATGTTTCAACACCTAATATGGATCTATTAAGATCTCAAGGTATTAGCTTAGAAGATTTTCAAGTTAGTCCAACTTGTGCTCCAACTAGATCAGCTATAATGACAGGAAGGCATCCTTTTAAAAATGGAATTACACATACCATTTTAGAAAGAGAACGTATGGCATTGGGAATAACAACATTACCTCAAGTTTTAAAAAGAGGCGGATACTCAAGTGGAATATTTGGAAAATGGCATTTAGGCGATGAGCAAGAATATCAACCAGACAGTCGTGGATTTGACGAAGTGTTTATTCACGGCGCAGGCGGAATTGGGCAAGCTTATGCGGGCTCATGTGCTGATGTTCCTAACAATAAATATTTTAACCCAGTTATTAAACATAATGGCACGTTTGTTAAAACGAAAGGGTATTGTACTGATATTTTTTTTACACAAGCTATGTCATGGATAAAAAACGAATCAAGAGATGCTAAGCCCTTTTTTGCTTATATAGCAACAAATGCTCCACACGGTCCTTTTATAGCTCCAGAAAACTATAAAAAGAAGTTTATTGAACAAGGTTACCCTGAAAAAGCTCAAGGATTCTATGGTATGATTGAAAACATAGATGATAATTTAGGGAGGTTAATCCAAAAACTTGATTCATGGGGAATTGCTGACAATACCGTTTTAATATTTATGTCAGATAATGGGAAAACATACGGTGGGCAAAACAATGTACATGGAAAAACATACAATGCTGGAATGAAAGGATTTAAAGGTAGTGTTCATGAGGGAGGAACAAGAGTACCTTTCTTTATAAGATGGCCAAGTCAATTTAATCCAGGTAAAAAGGTAGACGCTTTACTCAATCATTATGATATTTTACCAACACTTGCTGATATTGCTGGAATTGATATTTCAGATGTATCAAATATGGATGGACAAAGTTTTCTTCCTTATTTAAAAAGTGAAACTCATAAAACTGACGATCGATATCGGTTTTTTCATGGAGGAAGATGGCCCTTAAACCCAGAAAACACATCTAATCAAGAAGGAAGTGAACATTGGGTTGGAACACTCGAAAGCTCAAACCCTGATAATTCCATTTACAAAAACTGTGCAGTAAGAAATGAGCGTTACCGCTATATAAATAATAAAGAATTGTACGATGTTATCAATGACCCTGGGCAAACTCAAAATATAGCTCCAAATAAGCCAGAAGTTGTTGCTCAAATGAAGAAAGTTTATAATAACTGGTGGAATAACACTAGGCAATATTTGGTTAACGAAAATGTCCCTTTAGCCAAGGAAAAACCTTTTTGGATAGAATATAATAATCAAAAAGAATTAGATGATATCAAAGATTGGGTAAAACCTAATTTAGATTAAATCATAAGAGACTACAAGTTAATACCTCCAAATGAAAAAAATAATACTTCTTATTAGCCTTGTTTTTGTACTATCCTGTATTAAAAAAGAAGACACTCCAAATTCACACCCAAATATAGTGTTAATCATGGCTGATGATTTGGGCTATGGAGACATTTCAACATATGGAAATTCAACTATTCATACACCAAATTTAGATTTTTTAGCTACAGAAGGTGTCAAGTTTACAGATTTTCATTCTAACGGAGCAGTTTGCAGCCCTACACGAGCAGCTTTAATGACAGGCAAATATCAACAACGCACAGGTGTTGAAGGTGTTATTACTGCAAAAAGCCATAGAAATGTTGGTTTAAATTTAAATGAAGTTACTCTAGCTGAAGAATTAAAAAAACACGGTTATAACTGCGGTATGTTTGGGAAATGGCATTTAGGGTACTCCAAAGAATACAATCCTACATTTCAAGGTTTTGATGAATATACAGGGTTCGTAAGTGGAAATATTGATTATCATGCTCATATTGACCAAGAAGGTTACCTTGACTGGTGGAAAGGCGCTAAAATTGAAAATGAAGAGGGATATACAACCGATTTGATAACACAATATGGAGTAAAATATATCGAAAATAATAATCCTAAAAATACAGATAAACCATTTTTTCTTTATTTACCGCATGAAGCTCCTCATGGACCTTACCAAAGACGTATTGATAGCATCCTACGAAAGGTTGGCAAGGCAGGAACAAAAACTATAGACAAGAATAACATTTCATCAATATATAAAGAAATGGTAGAAGTAATGGATGAGGGAATAGGTGAAATAATCCAGATACTTAAAAAAACTGAGCAGTATGAAAACACTATAGTTATTTTTATATCTGATAATGGAGCTAATCGTTTTGGCAGTAATGGTAAACTAAGAGGCCATAAAGGCAGTGTTTATGAAGGTGGAAGTCGTGTTCCTGCTATTTTTAGTTATCCCGATAAAGTAAAAAAAGGAATGATTAATAAGCAAATTATTCTCACTATGGACTTATTGCCTACGTTTTTAGATTTTATTGACCAAAAGCCAAGTTCAACCCACATTGATGGAATTAGTATTAAAGAAAATTTAATACACCAAACCAAACTACCTGAAAGAGATCTTTTTTTCGCTTATGGTAATAATAGCTTTGTTAGAAGTGGAGATTGGAAATTAGTTTATAAAAAGAATAAGAATGATGATAAAATTGAACTCTACAATTTATCTAATGATTTACAAGAAATAAATGATGTTAAATTAACTAACCCAGATTTAACTAACAAACTCTCAAACAAACTCCAACTATGGAAAAAAGAGGTTAAAGCGGGAGTGAGTTTAGTATCGAAGTAACAACTTATAGTTGAAATTATTCAACAAAATGTCAAATGAAAAAATATTAAAGAAGAATGAAAATTAGCTTACTAGACTTTGTCAGAAAATTTAGCTAACTTCGTTTAACGTCGGATATAAGTCACATGTGCTGAATTTATTTCAGTATTAAAACGACGCATATCCGTAAAAAACATTGGAAAATATTAAAACATGAAACTAATTTTAAAAATTTTATTTTTCATAATCATAATCGGTTGTTCAAGCAATGATTCTATAGATTCAGAAGAAAAAACTAGTATTAATCAAGTTAATCCATTTAGAGTAAAACTTGGTGATACTGTTACAATTACTGGTGTTAATTTAGATAAAATTAGCCAATTTTATTTCAATCACACGCACCCTTCTTTTAGTAATTTGAGTGTTGAAACATCTTCGTTTATAACAAAAACTAATGAAAAAATTACCATAAGAGTTCCAAACAAAAATCTTTTTCATGAGGACATAGCTATATCAGCTGGTTCTAAAACAGGGGGATATGATTTAAAATTAGTAGGTTTTATACCTATCAAAAATGATATTGATATTAATCAATTACAAACACTTAGTGATCAAGTAGCAATAATAACAGATGGTAAAAAATTATACAAATCTGAAGATGGTTATTATACATGGGAGGTAATGTATACTATAGAGAACGGTTACCATATAACTTCTTTTAATTTTCTTGATGAGAGTAATTGTTGGCTGGGAGTTTATAAGGAAGGTGCAATACCCGAAGTAACAATTCGTTATTCTAGTAATGGGGGAACTAATTTTGACACGAAATTCCAAATACCTTATACTCCTGGACAATTTATTAGAAAAATCAAGTTCACATCTCTGACGAAAGGTTTTTTCGTGGATAACAATCAAGAAATGTATGTTAGCGATAATAATTCTTTTGAAAATATTTATGATTACTATCCAAACTTAAGCTCTTTACCGTTTGGAAAAATAAAGATTTGGGACTTTAATGCAATAAATGATGACTTAATTTTTCTTAATCCAAATGAGGGTAATTTTCTAATAAAAATTAATTTTCCGAATATTACGTATTCAGAATTCGACATTGGGCCTGAAACACCAATATTTTTTGGTGATATTGGATATACTACATCAAATATTGATTTGTATAAAACTACTGATCTAGGAAATTCTTGGTCAAAAATCGATTTTTTAAATCGCATCATTCTAGACTATCATTTTTTAAATGAAAATATTGGCTTTGCTATCCATAATCAGAACCCTTCTGACCCTAACAGTCTCGAAGTTTTTTACAAGACTATCGATGGGGGTGATTCATGGAAAGATTATTGGTCTCCATCAAGTTTCTATTATAATAGTCATGACTTAACTACACCAAAGCATGTTTGGCTATTTGGAGATTTATGGAAATATATAGAAGAATAACATTTTTTAACAATGGCTATAAGTAATTACTTGTTCTCGCCTACTTCTGAAAATCCTACGGATTTTCCTCTGGTTCGGTTTCTTTTGCTAACTTAGTTCTAGCCAACGCAACTAACCATACACGAACACGTTAAACGAACCTTTGAAAAAATTAAATTATCTTTTTCTCTCAATAACATAATTCACCATAAGTTTTAGTGAATTTTTATACTCTGAATCTGGGTAAGTTTCTAACAATTGTAAAGCTTCTGTTTGAAATGTTTTCATTTTGTCAATTGCATAATCTAAACCTCCATTACCTTTAACAAAAGCAATAACTTCTTTTACTCGTTTGGTATCTTTATTATGGTTTTTAATAGAGTTAATCAACCAGCGTTTGTCTTTTTTATTAGCTTGATTTAGCACATAAATTAAAGGCAAAGTCATTTTTTGCTCCTTAATATCAATACCTGTTGGCTTACCAATTTGCGTGTCGCCATAATCAAACAAATCATCTTTAATTTGAAATGCCATGCCAATAAGCTCTCCAAACTTTCGCATCTTTTCTACGTCTTGAGATTCTGGCTTAACAGAAGCTGCACCCAAACTACAACAGGCTGCAATAAGTGTTGCTGTTTTTTGTCGAATTATCTCGTAATAGATTTCTTCAGTAATATCTAATTTTCGAGCTTTTTCAATCTGTAATAGCTCGCCTTCGCTCATTTCGCGAACAGCGATAGATATGATTTTAAGTAAATCAAAATCATTATTATCAATAGAGAGCAGTAATCCTTTAGATAATAAATAATCGCCAATTAAAACCGCTATTTTATTTTTCCAAAGTGCATTTATTGAAAAGAAACCACGACGACGATTACTATCGTCAACCACATCATCATGTACCAAAGTTGCTGTATGGATCAATTCTATGACAGATGCTCCTCTATAAGTACGCTCGCTTACTTCTCCATTCGACACCATTTTAGCTACCAAAAACACAAACATGGGGCGCATTTGTTTCCCTTTTCGGTTAACTATATAATGCGTAATTCTGTTTAGTAAAGCCACTTTACTAGACATGGACAATTGGAACTTTTGCTCGAAAAGATCCATCTCGTAGGCTATCGGTTGCTTTATTTGTTCTACTATTTTCATTGAAGATTCAAAGATAGTATTTCAGAAGAAATTATATTAGATATTTTAAAGAGATTCCCGTCTTAACGGGAATGATAAATTACTTTAACTTTTATTTGCTAATTGTCCGCAAGCTGCATCTATGTCTTTACCTCTGCTTCGGCGTACATTAACCACTATTCTATTTTTCTCTAAGGTATTGATATAGTTTTCTAAGGCTTGATTGGTTGCTTGCTGAAAATCGCCATCGTCAATTGGGTTATATTCTATAATATTAACTTTACAAGGTACATATTTACAAAACTTAACAAAGGCATCAATATCTTTCTGGGTATCATTTATTCCTTTCCAAACTACATATTCGTAGCTTATTTTTCTATTGGTTTTTAAATACCAATATTCAAGAGATTCTTTTAAATCTTTTAAAGGAAAAGTTTCATTAAAAGGCATAATGGTTGTTCGAACTTCATCAATAGCTGAATGTAACGATACTGCTAAATTAAATTTAACTTCATCATCAGCCATTTTTTTAATCATTTTTGGTACACCAGATGTTGAAACCGTTATACGCTTTGGAGACATTCCTAAACCTTCGGGTGATGTAATTTTATCGATAGCCTTAATAACGTTATTATAATTCATGAGTGGTTCTCCCATACCCATAAAAACAATATTACTTAATGGACGATTGTGATATAATCTGCTTTCCTTATCGATAGCAACTACTTGATCGTAAATTTCGTCTGGGTTTAAATTACGCATGCGTTTTAAACGTGCTGTTGCACAAAACTTACAATCTAAACTACAACCAACTTGACTTGATACACAGGCTGTTGTTCGGGTTGCGGTTGGAATTAGTACCGATTCAACAATCAATCCATCATGTAAACGCACTGCATTTTTTACAGTACCATCGTTACTGCGTTGCATGGTATCAACCTTTATATGGTTAATTACAAAGTTAGCTTCGAGCATTTGACGTGTTTCTTTTGAAACATTAGTCATATCTTCAAAATTGTGTGCCGATTTTTGCCAAAGCCATTCGTAAACCTGATTGCCTCTAAAAGCTTTATCTCCTTCTTTTACAAAGAATTCTCTTAATTGCTCCTTAGTTAATGCGCGTATGTCTTTTTTCTTGATTTCCATCTGGTTGCAAAAATAGTGAAAGGAATTTCGATTGACGAATTACAATTAACGATTTTTAAATTGGTGTTAGTATTTTGCATTAGGGATTGAACGGTCTGTTTGAGCTCTCCCGATTTTTCTATCGGGAAGCGAGTAGTGAAAGCCCGACCCTTTTGGGGAATGCCCAATAAAAAAGCCTCTTAAAGAAGAGGCTTCATATACTTTTTAAATTAAATGATTAACATGGCGTCACCATAGCTATAAAACTTGTATTTTTCTTTTATAGCTTCGTCATAAGCTCGTTTTATAAAATCGTGACCTGCGAAGGCCGAAACCATCATTAACAATGTAGATTTTGGCGTGTGAAAATTAGTAATCATGCAATTTGCAATGCTAAATTCGTATGGTGGAAATATAAATCTGTTAGTCCAACCCTCAAATTCATTTAACTCTCCGTTTGATGACACTGCACTTTCTATAGCTCTCATTGCAGTTGTTCCTACTGCACAAACGCGTTTTTTATTATTTTTTGCTGTATTAACAATGTCTACAGCTTTTTCATTAATACTTAACTCTTCGCTATCCATTTTGTGCTTAGAAAGATCTTCCACCTCAACTGGGTTAAAAGTACCTAAACCTACATGAAGCGTTACTTCGGCAAAATCAACACCTTTAATTTCCAAACGCTTTAATAAGTGTCTTGAAAAATGTAACCCTGCTGTTGGTGCTGCTACTGCGCCTTCATTTTTTGCAAAAATGGTTTGATAACGACTTTCGTCTTCTGGCTCAACATCCCTTTTTATATACTTAGGTAATGGTGTTTCACCAAGTTCTGTTAATTTTCTGCGGAACTCGTTATACGATCCATCATACAAAAAACGTAATGTACGCCCTCTAGATGTGGTATTATCTATAACCTCAGCAACCAACGTATCATCATCACCAAAATATAGTTTGTTACCAATTCTTATTTTTCTTGCGGGATCTACTAAAACATCCCAAAGGCGTTGCTCTTCATTTAATTCTCTTAATAAAAACACCTCAATTCTAGCTCCAGTTTTTTCTTTATTACCGTATAATCTTGCAGGAAAAACTTTAGTATTGTTAAGTACTAATACATCTTCTTCATCAAAATAGTCAATTATATCTTTAAACATTTTATGTTCAATGGTTTGCTCTTTTCTGTTTAAAACCATTAAACGAGACTCGTCTCTATTTTCTGCTGGATATTCTGCTAATAAATCTTCTGGTAATTCGAAGCCAAAATGTGATAATTTCATCTAAATTATTTTTATTAATATTTTTTTGGAAAGTTGCAAATATACAATCTGCAAATAGGGGTTGTCAAGTAAATGACTAATTATTATTGATTATACCAAATAAATCTCAAAATAATCGGCTTAATTCGTTTCTATTTCATCTAAAGAAAAGATAATTCAAATTTATTATCAATCATTTTAAAATTCATTTGGGATGATTTTAAATCCTACAGATTTTAAATCATCCCAAAACGTGGGGTAAGACTTAGAAACTACCATGGCATCTTCTATTATAATTGATGTTTTTAAAGCTAAAGGCGCAAAAGCCATAGCCATTCTATGATCGTGATAGGTGGCAATCGAAACCATTTCTTTAACTGTACTTGATGGGTGCAAGTACAATGAATTGTTTGTTATATCTACTTTACCTCCTAACTTTTCAATCTCTGTTTTTAATGCCACCAGCCTATCTGTTTCTTTTATTTTCAAGGTATGTAACCCTGTTAAATCGCAAGTGATTCCTAAAGCAAAACAAGTTACTGCAATGGTTTGAGCAATATCTGGAGCATTAACTAAATTGATTTTTTTTGGTTCTTTATTTTCTGAAACTTTTTTTAAGGTGATTGTATTTTTATAAGAAACCGTTTCAACTCCAAATGCTTTATAAATATCAATTAACGCTGAATCTCCTTGTAGTGAGTTTTCTTTATATGAAGATAATGCGATTTCTGTACCTACATCACATAGTGCCACAATACTAAAATAATAAGATGCCGAAGACCAATCTGACTCTACGGTTAACGTCTTAGGTTTTTGGTTTTTTGTATTGGGTTTTACTGTAATAGTGTTGTTTATAAAAGATGACTCTACACCTATTTCATCTAGCAAACTCAAAGTCATTTTTATATATGGAATAGATGTAATTTCTCCTTTAAGGGTTAATTCTAATCCATTTTCAAGCTTTGATGCTATAAGTAGCAATGCCGATATATACTGACTACTAACATTTGCTTTTAGTGATACTTTATTTTTAATTAATTTTTCTCCTTTTATTTTTATTGGTGGAAAACCTTCATTTTCAACATAACTGATATCTGCTCCTAAATCTTGTAAGGCGTCAACCAAAATTTTAATTGGTCGTTCTTTCATTCTTTTAGAACCTGTTAAAACAACTTCCCGCCCTTCTTGTACTGCAAAAAAAGCGGTTAAGAATCGCATTGCTGTTCCTGCATGATTTATGTCGACAATATTCGAAGAAGAAGTCAAGGCTTTTTCCATAAGTTGACTATCATCAGAATTTGAAACATTATCTAAACTTATCTCAGGATACAGTGCTTTTAGTAGCAACAACCTATTAGATTCGCTTTTAGAACCTGTTATCTGAATAGATGATTGTTTAGCTATTTTAGATTTTTGAAGAGTAATGTGCATGTTCTATTCTTATTTAAAGAAGCTGCAAATTTACTTTAATTTTTCGTTATTATGGTGTCTATCGTGGTCGCGTTTTGCTTTCTTATCCATTCTTTTGTCAAATGCTTTTTGTAAATCTACCCCAGTTTGGTTTGCTAAGCATAAAACCACAAATAACACATCAGCCAGTTCTTCACCTAAATCTTTGTTTTTATCGCTTTCTTTTTCGCTTTGTTCTCCATAACGACGTGCTATAATACGTGCCACTTCTCCAACTTCCTCCGTAAGTTGTGCCATATTAGTAAGCTCATTAAAGTAGCGTACACCGTGTTGGTTAATCCAGTCGTCTACTATTTTTTGTGCGTTTTTAATACCCATTATATTTTGGTTAAAACTATTTGTTCATTTTCTTTTTCTATGAATTGCTTAAAATACGATTTTAAAGTTTCATAATACATAGAAGATACAATTGAAGTGTTCATTTTAGTATCAATTAACAACTGTATTGTTGATTGATTTTGGGATAAAATATATTTAAATGAGCCTAAATCATCTGGTAAAACTAAAGCAGAAGCCTCAGGTAAAGATTCTACTTTGTAGCCTTCGGGTAAATTAATTGTTATTCTGTATGTACTTGATGATGGGTAACCAAAATCTACAGGAAACTCCCTTTTTTCTAGTTTAAAAGGATTCTCTTTTGTACGTAAAAAAAATAACGGTGAAAAATATATTTTATCACCTATAATATCGGCTTGACTTTCTTTTGCAAATTTATATGTTTCCATTATTGGCTTAGATAATTCAGAAGCATTAGTCACTTTAAAATCTGACACTTCTAGGCCTCCGTATTTATTTTCTAACTTCTCTAAAAAATCATCTTTATCAGAGTTATTATACCTGTTTCTGTACGATAAAGCAGAATGCTTTGTTTTTACACTTCTGTAGTTTCCTTCAATATCACCTTCTTCAGACAAATCAGTCATCATTAAAATTGAGTTTTTAGAGTTTTCATTAGGGTACAAATTAATTAAACTAGATGCTCCTCCTTTTTTAATAATTCTTCCTTCCCAATTTAAAGTTCGATATGGCAATATATTTGGCGAGCCGTATTTATTGGTAGCATCTAACAAAATATTTCCTGTTGGTAACTCAACACAAGAAATCACATAATTATAGCCTTCTCTTGTTGGAAATATAGGAACCCCATTTTGTCTTGTACTTACTAAAACTGGGTTTGCTTTTAAACCTGCATAACGTAACATTGATGTTAACATCAAATTAATTTCGGCAACATTACCAACCTGTTCTTTGTATGCTTTTCTAACACCATCATCTGTATGATAGCCATAATATTCGTTCCATTTTACTTTAGATTTTACAAAATCGAAAATTAAAGCTATTCTTTTTTTAGGGTCTGAAATAGAACTTATAAGATTATCTATGTCGTCTTCATAATATCCAGACTTATTTAGTTCTGCACCAAAACTAGAGCTTTTGTATATAGTTTTAACAACATCTTCCCAGGTAGTGGAGTAATATTCTATAGTAGATTGCGGTAATTTTTTGTATGATAATTCATATTTAACTGAAGACCTATAATTATTGATATTATTCACATAAGGCTCTTCTTTTAGAGCAGGAACATTTTCTAAATTATAAGTTGATACTTCTTTATTAAACTCTAAAGTTGAAGAGCTAAATGTTGTTTTAGATGTAGGATTTCCATATCCTGTTCCTCCTGATCTACTTTTATTTCTAAATATTATTTTATCTCTTTTGTTTTCTACTTTAGGGGTTATTCGCAAATACCCTTTTACATTCACTTTAAAGTTATAATATTCTGGGGCTTGAAATTGTGCTTCAAGTTTTTTTACTGGAATCGCATACTGAAAATGAAATTCATCAACGTTTTGATAAAAAGGAGATACTATTTTGTATTCATACTCTAAAACTGAACCTTCCTTAATGTTAGGCATTGTAAATTTTGTTTCATTACGATATTTCGATTTTTCTGTTTTAAAAATACCGTCTTTTTTTAGTTTGGTGTCTTCAATTTTTCCATCGACTAAATTATAAGTATAGGCCTTTAAGCCACTTGCCGTTTCATGATGCGACCCACTTTTATGAAGGTTTATTGCTTTTGTCGCATAATCGAAACCCTCTTGATTGTAAATTTTTATACGCTCGTGTATTTCAGTTATTAATTGGAACCCTTTTTGTTCCTGATATTCATAAAACGTTTTTCTATACTTATATAAGTAAGTAGCACTTGCCGATGAATCTAAAGGGTTGAATTTTTCTTGCAATTCCTCTTTTGAAACCTTTCCAAATTTATAGTCTTGTGCTGTTACTAATTGACTAACAAATAATACTACTAATAGGTTTATTAAATTTTTCATTTATTATTCTTTTTTAATTAGTGCTACTTTTGCGTTATCTTGTTTTGAAACTTCTTTATAAAACTTTCTAAAATTGCTATAATCTTCTTTAGGAAATTCACCATCGTTAACAATAAACTCTCTTTTATAAACTAGCGTATTTTCATCTTTAGCAATTACCTCTGCTACATAATTTCCAAACTTGTTTTCAATTACTTTTTTATTTGGTAATGATTCTATTTTATAATCTTTTGGTAATGCTATCACAACCTCATCAATGTCCTTAAAGCCTCTCTTTATTTTTAATGGCAATTTTCTGTTTCTATATCGGTCTGGAATATGTGTGTTTCTGTTTAATGCATTAACCGTTAAAAGCATTCTATTCGCAACAACTTTAGGGTAGTTTGAAGCTTTAAAATTTATAGTTTCGTTAAACACAATGCTATCTTTATCATTCTCAATACTCATGCTATTAATAACCACATTATTAATATACCTCCAACGTTTTTTATAGCCTTCATCCAAATCTCTTTCTGTTTCAGACTCTAACCAGTATTTATTATCATACTGAATTCCTTTAGATTCAATTTTGACTTCTACATCAATACTTCCTTCATTAGATACAATATAATTCCCTTTAATAATTTGAGTGTTTTCTTCAGTAATATATTTTTTTGTGTGTTTAATTTCTCCGCCATCTGGAGTAATTACTAATACATCTCTATCGTCTGTAAAATCACCAATAAAACCAAATGGCAGTTTTTGACTTGTGCACTCAAGCCAAACCGTATCGTTATCATTTGGAATAGAAAGAATAACATGGTTACCTTGAATTGATGTAAAATCTTGCTCAATATTCCTTTGAGAATTCCCCGCGTAAACCACACTATAATTAGACTCAATATTTGCTGATTTTAAAAGTGCCATAGTATAATTTGTTAAGGCCTTACAATCTCCATAGCCTAATTTATCCACTTCTGAAGCATTAAAAGGTTTCCAACCTCCAATACCAACTTGTACACTTATATACCTAACTTTATCTTGAACGTATTGATATATTTTTTTTGCTTTATCAATGTTATTGCTTTCATCTTTTACCAAATTTTGAATGTCTTTAATTGTACTTTCTGGTAAATCATGAGTAACTTTAATTAAATCATGATACATCCATTTAGCAAAATCATCCCAATTTTCAACAACAGTATGAACCCCTTCTAAAGTAAATTGTTTTGAAGCAAACAATACTTTTGGAGCAAAAGCAACCATGGACGGGCTATAATCTTCTGGTTTGTATGCAGCTAGGTTTTTAGCTTTATAAAAAACACTTCCAGTACCAATTTCTTTTTCTACATCTAACCCTTCAATGTTTTTTTCTTTTTTTCTGATAGTAATGTTCTCAGGGGAATTTATTGTGTAAGAGCTTGTTTCTACACTAACAAAATAATCATCAATTGGTACAAATGAAGGAATAAAAGCTGTATTACTAGTAATAGTTTCGTAATTGAACTCAATAGTATATGGATAATTAATAGCCGTATACTCTAAATATTTGACTCTTGAATCTGAATATAAAGTCCCACCGCCTACAGCGCTAACATCTTTAAAGTCATTCTTTTTTATTTTTTTTATTTCATTACCTAATGCATCAAAGGCTAATACTTCAAGTGTTTTTATTTTTACATTTTTGTCATAATGTACATAAGCATCAATAGTTTTATTTCCCTGTTTATTTAATACAGTTATAATCCTTTTTTCTTTAACAGACATTTCGCTAGAAGATTTTAACGAAACAAAAACCTCATTAAGCCTTACAACTGCATTAGCATTTTTCTTTAAATCTTCAGGAATCGTTAAACTGGAATATAGATTGTCTTGAGAAAAAATGGTTAGTGTTACGAATAGCATTAAAATACTCGTAATGGGCTTTAATATCATGGTTTATTTTTTAAACAAGATTAAAAAAGATAAATGTATAGGAATATAATTGTTACTAATATGAGAAAAGTCATATTCTCTAAAAATTACTCTTTCACATTTTTAATTAAAATTCTTACAGCTAATATAAAAAAACATGGGAGAATCACATACTTTATTTCGCTAAAAACGACTTGTAAACCCCACTCAGAAAAAAATTCACTTACTCCAATAGGAGATACTTTAATTCCTCTAAAAGGGAAGAAAAATCGATTATTATTAAACGGAATTAAAAAACCAACACCTTTACCCCCAGAGGTCATCGCATCTAAAATTCCGTGAGACAATGTTGATAAAAAAATAACCAGAAACCATATCAGCTTATTCTTTTTACCTACTGTAAGCATTAAAAAAAGAGCCCATAAAACCGCAAAAATAATGGAGTGTGTAAAACCTCTATGCCCTAAAGGATGCACATATGAAATACCAAATTCAAAACCTATAACATCAAAATCTGGTAATATGGTTGAGAAAATTGCAAGTAATAATAACAATCTACCATTCTTTTTATCGATGAGTTTTGAGATCGTAAATCCAACTGCACTATGTCCAAAAATTGATGCCAATTATTCTTTGCTTTTAGAATCGATTATAATGGTTACTGGGCCATCATTAAGCAGTTCTACTTTCATATCTGCACCAAACTCACCTGTTTGAACTGGCTTACCTAAGCTTAATTCTAGTTGGTTTACAAAAATTTTATATAACGGAATTGCGATATCTGGTTTTGAAGCTTTAATATAACTTGGTCTGTTTCCTTTTTTAGTTGAAGCGTGCAATGTAAATTGACTAACAACAATAATATCTCCGCTTACATCAAGAACCGATTTATTCATCACTTCATTTTCGTCTCCAAAAACACGAAGATTTACTACTTTATTGGTTAGCCATTTAATATCTTCTTGAGAGTCTTCGTTTACAATTCCTAAAAGCACTAATAATCCGTTTTTGATGGATGCTACTTTTTTATCTTGGATAGTAACACTAGCTTTTGAAACTCTTTGTATAACAACTTTCATTATAAATTAGCCTTAATTGAAAATAAGATTTTTAGAAATAATTTTATAATGAATCCCTTCATAAGCCTTTTCATTACCTGCTTCATATAAAACTAAAATATTCCCGTTTTTTAATTCTGTAAGATCAGAATAAGCTGAATGCGATTTATATATAGGAATCTTTTTGTTCCAACTTAAACCATCATCATTACTTATTGAAAGTGTCATATTAACTCTTGCAATTGAATCTGCAGGGTTAGTAAATAACAAAATATTTTTTGCTTTATTTTGAACAGATAATAACGCGCCTTGGCACCTTGGCTCTGGTAATTCGGTATCAAATTTTTGATTAATCCATGTATCACCTCCATTTTTACTAATCGCAGTTTGTCTAGATTTAATGGCTTCTCTGTTATAATTGCGCATATTAAGTAGTAAATCGCCATTGGTTAATTCTGCTATTGTACATTCATTTACTTGATCGGCAGGAGTACTTCCCCCAAGTTTCCATGAAACCCCATGATCATCTGAATAAAAAACGTGTGAATAGTATTTTTTTGTTTCTTTTTCAATATGATCGCAAGGAATTACCAATCTTCCTTTATAAATCCCTTTTTTTAATTGAATACCATGTACTGGTCCCGTTGCATACCAAGACCAATTGGGTTTTTTAGTACTAGCCGTAATATTTTTTGGGTCAGACCATGTTTCTCCATCATCGGTAGATATTAAATGATATACTAATCTGTCGTCAATACTTGTCCCGTTAATAATTTCTGATTCGTGGTCTTCTCCATTATTCCAAGTGACAAGCAGATGAACATTCCCTGTTTCAGTATCTACTACTGGTGCTGGGTTTCCACAAACATTAGCTTCATCGTTCCAAATTATTTTGATATTACTCCATGTAACGCCATTATCTACAGACTTTTTCATTACAAGATCAATATCACCTGTATCTGAACATCCAGATTTTCGAGCTTCGCTAAAAGCTAAAACAGCTCCATTATTAGTAGTTACAATAGCTGGTATTCTATAACAAGCATAACCATCTTCGCCTTGCTTAAACAGTGTGTTTAAACTGAGGGAATCCTTAGTTTCTTCAACAATTTGATTTTCTGGTTTTTCAGCTTTTTTGTTCAAACAGCTTACAGTCAGTAACAAAGTGAGAAGACATGCAAAATAATTTTTCATCTATTATAAATTATTTTAATTCGACAAAATGGTTAATTATCCCTTTTCCCAATTATCAGTTCTATAATGTTCATCTTCGCCTTCAATAATTTGTAAGTAGCTTCGGTAACGCGAAAACGCTATCTCGTCACTATCTAGAGCTTTTTTTATAGCACATTTTGGTTCTTTGGTATGCAAACAATTATTGAATTTGCAATCTTGTTTTAATTTAAATATTTCAGGGAAATAATCGCCTACTTCCTCTTTATCCATATCTACAACTCCAAAGCCTTTTATTCCTGGGGTATCAATAATTTTAGCATCAAAACTTAAATCGAACATTTCTGCAAAAGTAGTAGTATGTTGCCCTTGCATATGTTGAGTTGAAATTTCTTTGGTTTTGATATTTAACGAAGGTTCAATAGCATTTACAAGTGTAGATTTACCCACACCAGAATGCCCCGAAAACATACTTACTTTACCAAGCATTAAGGACTTCACCTTATCAACATTTTTACCTGTTACAGCTGATACGCCTATACATTCGTAACCAATTTTCCTGTACACATGTGCTAAATATTTTACTTCATTTAGCGTGTCTTCGTCATATGTATCAATCTTATTAAATAACAATATGGTTTTTATAGAATATGCTTCAGCAGTTACTAAAAACCGATCGATAAAACTGGTTAATGTTGGCGGGTTATTTATGGTTATCATTAAAAAGACCAGATCGATATTTGCCGAAATAATATGTGTTTGTTTAGATAGGTTTACCGATTTTCTAACAATATAATTAGTTCTTTCTTGAATATTATGAATAATCCCTGATTCCTGATCATTGTCTGTTTCTAATTCAAAATCTACTATATCACCTACAGCAATAGGGTTTGTGCTCTTAATACCTTTTAAGCGAAACTTCCCTTTTATACGGCATTTGTACATCTCACCTAATTCGGTTTTAACTGAATACCAACTACCTGTAGATTTATAAACGCGTCCTGTCATAACTTTTTCAAAAGTAAAACTAAAAAATATTTTTTTTGGCATAGATATTGGTTAATCTTGTCATTATTAATTTTAATCAAAATCAACAACATGAAAAAATTATTTATTGTTTTGGCTATTAGCCTTTTTGCATTTTTTGATGCAAGTGCTCAAGTACAGTACAAAGTTATTACTAGTGTAGAATCTATTGTCCCTAGTGGCTTAGGCCGTTCTAGGATTATTAGCGCTAACGAAGAAAAAGATTATAAGCAGTACACTTCAACGCAAACTGAGGAGGATAAAACACGTAATAAATCTAAACGTGGAGACATAAGAGTTAAAGGCTTTGATGAAACTAAATTATTAAACTTCTTTAATCTTGGTGGTATTCGTTTTCAAAATATTGCAGCTAATGATGCTTTAATCACTTCTAAAATTAATACTATGATTGAAGAAGGTTGGGAACTTGCTTTTGTAACAAGTGCTGTAGAAAGTGCAGGAAAAGGTGATAATCAAGGTATTTTTATAACACGATATATTTTTAAAAGAAATAAAGAATAATTTTTTTATAAAAAAAATGCCTCACAATTGTGAGGCATTTTTTGTTTATGCATTTTATCCGTTAATTATCTTTTCTTGATGGTTGATTGATTCTTGATGAATAGCTTTAAACATTTTTAAAATAAATTCTTCACTTAATCCTTTAGAATCTCCTTCTAAAACCATTTTACCTAAAATCTCATTCCAACGTTTAGATTGTAATACTGCTACATTTTTACTCTTTTTCAGAACTCCAATACCATCAGCAGCTTTCATACGTTTCCCAAGTAATTCAATAATTTGATTATCCACTACATCAATCTGTGCTCTTAAATTATTTAGCGCATTTGTATAATCTGCTTCTCCATCTGTAGTTTTTCTAATTTTAAGATCTATCATCATCTGTATCAAAGCTTTTGGTGTAACCTGTTGTGCTGCATCACTCCATGCATTATCTGGATCGTAATGTGTTTCAATCATTAAACCATCAAAATTTAAATCTAACGCTTCTTGAGACACTTCAAAAACCATATCTCTTTTACCTGTAATATGCGAAGGGTCGTTTATTAATGGTAAATCAGGGAATTTATTTTGAAATTCAATAGCCAATTGCCATTCTGGAATATTACGATATTTCGATTTTTCGTATGTAGAAAACCCTCTATGAATAGCACCTAAATTTTTAACACCTGCAGTATATAATCTCTCAATACCACCTAACCATAAGGCTAAATCTGGATTTACAGGGTTTTTTACCAACACAGTTTTATCAGTTCCTTGTAAGGCGTCAGCAATTTCTTGCATTATAAATGGACTCACCGTTGAGCGTGCTCCAATCCATAATAAATCGACATCATGCTCTAAAGCCAATTTCACATGAGCTGCATTAGCAACTTCTGTACAGGTTTTCATTCCTGTTTCTTCTTTTACTTTCTGTAACCATTTTAAACCTAAAGCACCAACGCCTTCAAACATTCCCGGACGTGTTCTTGGTTTCCAAATACCTGCTCTAAAATAATTAACATCGGTATCTTTAAGCTCGTGTGCTATTTTTAAAACTTGTTCTTCGGTTTCTGCGCTACATGGTCCAGCAATTACTAATGGATGATCTAATTTTAAATCATCTAACCATGTTCTCATTTCTTTTTTGTTTTCCATAATTTTACTACTTAACTAATTCCGTTTAAAATATCTTTTATATGATTGGTATCTTTCATTTCGCTAAAAATGGCATCAAAATCATCTTGTTTCATTAACTCTTTAAAATGCGTAAGATTTGTAATATACTCTTCTAATGTCTCTATAACATTGGTTTTATTTTGTTTAAAAATAGGCGTCCACATTTCTGGCGAACTCTTAGCTAATCTAACAGTTGATTCAAATCCACTGCCAGCCATATCAAAAATATCGCGCTCATTTTTTTCTTTTTCAATTACTGTTTTACCTAGCATGAACGAACTAATATGAGATAAATGCGACATATAAGCAATATGCTTATCGTGAGCTTCAGGGTTCATGTATCGAATACGCATCCCTATATCGGTAAAGATCTTTAATGCTTTTTCTTGAAGCTTAAATGTTGTTTTTTCAACCTCACAAATAATATTTGTTTTACCTATAAACAAACCTGGAATCGCTGCGCTTGGTCCAGAATGCTCTGTTCCTGCAATAGGGTGCATTGCTAAAAAATTTCTTCGTTTAGGATGGTTTTCAACTACTTTACAAATATCTACTTTTGTTGACCCTGCATCTACAACCAGTCCGTTATCCGAAATTTTATCTAAAATGGTTGGTAATAATTTTACGGTTGCGTCTACAGGAATAGACACAATAATCAAGTCTGCATTTTCAATATCATCTAATGTGGCCTTTTTATCAATTAAATTAAGTGATAATGCTTGATTTAGTGTTGAATCTTTTCTACTAATACCGTGAATAATCGTACTTGGATTATTTTTTTTAATATCTATAGCAAGACTACCTCCTATTAAACCAACTCCTATTATATATATATTCTTCATACTTATTTTAATCTTGCTAATGCTTTCTCTAAAACTTCGGTTGAGGCACATAAAGAAAATCTTATATAACCTTCTCCCTGAGTTCCAAAAATTGTTCCAGGGGTTATAAAAATATGGCTCTCTTTAAGGGTTAAATCTATAAATTCTTCCGCTTTTACAAATGCTGGCAATTTAGCCCAAACAAAAAGTCCTGTGGCAGTTTTATCATAGGTACAATTTAATGCGTCGGCTAATTTCCAAACTAAATCTCGTCGTTGTTTATAAACACTATTTAATGTAACAAACCACATTTTAGAACATTTTAATGCCTCTATAGCTCCTTTTTGAATTCCGTAAAACATTCCTGAATCCATATTACTTTTTACCTTTAAAACATTTTTTATATGTTCATTATTTCCAACTAGCATACCAACACGCCAACCTGCCATATTAAACGTTTTACTTAAAGAATTAAGTTCTAAACACACCTCTTTCGCTCCCTCAATTTCTAATATACTTTTAGGGTTATTATTCAAAATAAAACTATAAGGATTATCATTTACAATTAAAATATTGTTTCGCTTTGCAAAGGCAACTAAATCTTGAAATAAGTATTTATTAGGCTTTGCTCCTGTTGGCATATGCGGATAATTAACCCACATCAGTTTTACTTTACTTAGATCAGATTTTTCTAAGCTTTTCAAATCTGGTAGCCAATTATTAGCAGCATCCAAATCATAAAAAATAGGGTTTGCTCCTACTAATTTTGTTACCGATTGGTAGGTAGGATATCCTGGGTTAGGAATTAACACTTCATCACCTTCATTTAAATATGCCATTGAAATATGCATAATACCTTCTTTACTTCCCATTAAAGGTAAAATTTCAGTATTAGCGCTTAAATTGACCAAAAAATGTTCTTTATAAAAACCTGAGATTGCTTCTCTTAATTCAGGAAGTCCTTGGTAACTTTGATATTTATGCGCAGATGGATTTAACAACCCTTCTGTTAAAGCTTCAACTACTTTTTGGGGCGGTTGTAAGTCTGGACTGCCAATACCCAAATTAATAATAGGTTTACCACTAGCAATAAGCAAATTAACCTCTCTTAATTTTTTTGAAAAGTAATATTCTTCTACGGTATGCAATCTGTTAGCAACTTCAATCATAACTTCGCATTTTTATATTCTCCAAGAACTTTAAAATCTAATGCCATAATTTCTACTATTGCTTTGGCTTTTTTATAATCTTCATAACTACCAAAAGTAACATCAACAAAAAAGGCGTACTTCCAGGGCGTTTCTATAATTGGTAACGATTGAATTTTAGTTAAGTTCATTTTACAATCACTTAATACATTTAAAATAGCTGCTAAACTTCCCCTTTTATGATCTAACTGAAACTTTAATGAGGCTTTATTTATTTCATCAATGCCATTATTAGGCTTTTCTGTTTGTATAATTACAAACCGAGTTGCATTATCTTTTATAGTCTGAATTTCGTCCTCTACAACTTCAAGTCCAAAAATTTCTGCCGCAATTTTAGGAGCTATTGCACCTACGCCTTTTAATTGTTTTTTGGCAATTCGTTTAGCAACTTCGGCTGTATCAACATCTTCCACCAATTTAATATGTGGATACTCTTTAAAGAATTCTTTGCATTGTAATAGCGCCATAGGATGTGAACACACCTCCTTAATATCTCCTATTTTTTGATTTGGTAACGCCATTAAATGATGATGAATATTTAAATAGCGCTCACCACAGATATGTAAATTATTCTTATCAATTAAGGCATAATTAGGAATAATGGAACCTGCAATAGTATTCTCAATAGCCATTATGGCTTGACTTGAAGTTTTATCCATCAAACTGTCTACCAACACATCAAAAGACAAACATTCTTTCAATTTAATATCATTACCATAAAAGTCGCGAGCAACTTTATGATGATTTGAGCCTTCGGCCCCTTGTATGGCTATCATTTTGATCATATTCAAAAAAAAAGTCTCGATTTTCATCGAGACTCATATTAAATTTATAGTTATAAATTATACATACAACGCCTCGTTCCTTTTGCTAAAAAAGAAATAAAACCAGTTGTTAAAATATGTATAATGCATTGTTATTGTCATAATTACGTGGCTAAAGTAAATAATATTTTAAGAAATCAAAATACTATATAATTTTTTTTTCGGTTTTATTAAAAATTTTAAAGATTTTATAGTAAACCAACCTTTACATTATATTATTATTATTTTTGAACAAACTATTTAAATTATGTCTATTGAAGTTGAAGGGATTTCAAAGCTTTATGGAAGCCAGAAAGCGCTAAACAATATATCTTTTAAGGTTAATAAATCTGAAATTGTTGGATTTTTAGGACCAAATGGTGCCGGAAAATCTACCATGATGAAAATATTAACCACATATATTGATGCCACTGAAGGCATTGCTAAAGTAAATGGTTTCAGCATTAACGAAAACACACAAAACGTACAGCAAAGTGTTGGGTATTTACCCGAGCACAATCCATTGTATTTAGATATGTACATTAAGGAGTATTTAGCTTTTAATGCGAATATTTACAAGGTTACAAAAACACGTATAGATGAAGTTATTGAGCTTACTGGTTTAACACCAGAAGTACATAAAAAAATTGAACAACTCTCAAAAGGGTTTCGCCAACGTGTTGGTTTAGCAAATGCTTTGTTACACGATCCAGATATTTTAATTTTAGATGAACCTACAACTGGCTTAGACCCAAATCAATTAATAGATATAAGAAACCTTATTAAATCTTTAGGCAAAACTAAAACGGTATTTCTCTCTACACATATTATGCAAGAAGTAGAAGCTATGTGCGACCGCGTTATTATTATTAATAAAGGTGAAATAGTTGCCGACAAAAAGTTAAAGGAATTACGTGAAGGTAAAGAACAAACTGTTATTGTTGAATTTGATTACCGAGTTGAAGATGCTTTTCTATTAAAGCTTCCAAAAGTTGAGAGTGTTGTAAATACTCATGGTTTTGTATACGAAATCACTTTTAAAACTACAGAAGATATGCGCTCTTATGTTTTTGATTTTGCGCATGATAACCAATTGAAGATTCTTCAGCTTAATCAAAAAAACGCAAACTTAGAAAGTTTGTTTAGGGAATTAACTGCGAACTAATCACTCAAAAATAAGTCTACCTTTATAAACTTCTTCTACTTCAACAACAGGAGGCTTATTTACCGAGATTACATTTCCTGTACCAGAAATTTTTCCTTTTATTTCTTGTTGAGGATTTACAATCATATCGTTTGAACTCCTATTCCAAATTTGAATGTTTTCAGCGATTAAGTCTCGTCCTTCAAAACGCGAAGTTCCTGCTGCAAATGTTATATCTAAACTATTCGTTTTTCCAGAAATAAAACAATTAGATAAATTATTAAAAACTAATCTAAAAGAATTATTATCAATTTGAAGTCTGAAATTTGCATTGGTAAATGTGTCAGGAGCACCAAAATCTTCAGATAGAACAGTTAAATTTGGGTAGGTTAAAACGCCATCCGACCTAACATCGTATTGTGTAGAGCTTCTAATTTCGGTAATATTTGGTGAAGTTACATACACTTTGGTTATACCATAACCGCGTACATAATTACAATTATTATTATCAGTAAGTATTAGTTTTCCATCAATTACAATGGCCTTAACATCATTCAATAAATTTCCACCTGTTTCAATAATTACTTTTTGTGTTGATCCTTCTTTAATTACTAATTCAATATCACGATTAACTAATATCTTATCAAAAGTGTCAACACTAACTTCTTGTTGAATAATAGATCCTGTTTTTTGAAAACAATCTCCAGCATTCTCGCTATCGCAAGCAAAAACTAATAACAAGATTAATATGTAAATTGCTTTTTTCATAACCTAACTCCTATTCCAAATTCAACAGCTTCAGCTTTGGCTCCATGCGATTTTAATGTTAAGACACCAAACCATTTATCATTTATATAGCGTTTTAAACCCACTCTAAAATAGGTTTTTCCTTCAAAATCAAATGGATAATACACATAATATCCTAACTGTGTTATCAATGATGTTTTATTAATAAATAACTCATGTCCAGCAAAAACACCTACACGCTTATAATCCTCATTTCCAGAAACATTTTCCTCAGGAAAAGCTACACTTTTATAATAAATAAGTTCTTTTAAAAAGTTTGAAAAAAACACATCTGTTCCAAACTGTAAGGCGCTTTTATGGTTTATTCTTTTATCGACATAAGCAGATAAAATATAAAAAGGAAACTGTCCGCTACCAACTACATCACTCTCATTTACACCGCTTCTAAAAGCTAGATTATATTTAATAGGCTGTGTAAACTTCGCATCTTTAGTTTTAGATAATGTTGTAATAAATTCTGGTTCTTCATCATCTAAACTATAAATAACACCCAAGTTGAATGTTAACGAATTAATACTTGTATTGGGAGCCTTAACATTAGCATTAGAATAATGAATAAGTGAAAAACCAGCTTGAAAACCAAAGTTATCTATAATCCGTTCCTTTTTATAATTAAGCATTACATAAGTACTACTCATTAATTTAGATCCAAAAGCAATGTTTCTAAAATTGTTGTTTTTATTGTACGGATTAGTGGTAAAAGCAAGCCCTTGTCCAATACGAACCATGAGGTTTCTTTTAAAAAAATAAAAATTATAATGTGCATACAACGATGACACATCTCCTAAAACCTCATTTTTTAAATTTTGATACACAAACGAAATACCATAATCTGGGTAATTATAGCGTTGTTCCCAATCGTTATATCCAAACGTTTTTTTATTCCAACTTAAAATATAACCTTCAGGGTGCCCTTTTATTAAATGAAGAATATCGTTATTATGCAATGCAATATTGCCTTTAAAGTAACTAAGATCGAAATACGACGTATGTTCTTTTTCCTGAGAAAACGATACACAACTCACTGCACAAAAAAGACAGATTAAAAATAACCTCATTAATAGATTTGCTTATATAATCCCTTTTTAATTATAAAATGGGCATTTTTTGAATTAAAAGGGTATAACAAAAGTAATAGATTATTTAAAATAACTGTGATGCAATAGATTTTATATTATCACTTTTACCCATAGAGTAATAATGAAGTACGGGAACACCTGCATCCAGCAGTTCTTTAGATTGCTGTATGCTCCATTCTACCCCAACTTGACGCACTTGTTTACTATCTGAACATTTTTCAACTTCGCTAATCAATGTTTCAGGCAAATCAATTTTAAACACTTGAGGTAGCAATTGCAAATGTCGCTTTACAGCAATAGGTTTAATCCCTGGAATAATTGGTACGCTAATCCCTTCTTTTTTAGCTGCGTCAACAAATTCAAAGTACTTTTTATTATCAAAAAACATTTGAGTAACTACATAATCAGCGCCAGCATCAACCTTTTCTTTTAAGCGTTTTAAATCACTTTTCATTGATGGAGATTCTATATGTTTTTCAGGGTATCCGGCAACTCCAATACAAAAATCTGCTTTATCATCAACATCAAAAGTTCCGTGTAGGTATCTACCTGAATTTAAATTCTGAATTTGACTTACAAGTTGCGTCGCATAAGAATGACCTCCGTTTGTAGCTTTAAAATATTGTTCTCCTTTCATAGCGTCGCCACGTAATGCCATCACATTATTAATACCTAAATAATGACAGTCAACCAACAAATATTCAGTCTCTTCTTTCGTAAATCCTCCGCACAATACATGTGGTACAGTATCTACATTATACTTGTGTTTTATAGCAGCGCAAATACCTAAAGTTCCTGGGCGCATTCTGGTAATTTTTCTATCGAATAACCCCTCCTTTTCGATGTAAACAAATTCTTCTCTTGATGTTGTTACATCAATAAATGGAGGATTAAACTCCATCAACGGGTCTATATTATTGTATAACTCCTGAATGTTTTTTCCTTTTTTTGGTGGAATAATTTCAAACGAAAACAGGGTATTCCCATTTGCCTTTTTTATGTGATCAGTTACTTTCATTTAAGCTGAATTTATTTTCAGTATTTATTTTTATATTTTTTGGCGTTACCACAAGGATCGCGCTTTCCACTATATCTTTTTTAATGCTTCGCTTCGATATCTTCAACCAAAAAATATTTTGATTTCGATAGCCTCAAAAAAGGATGTCGCTTCAATCCCTAACGCTAACTAACAACTTATTAAGCTCACTAAAAGCTTCTTCATATTCCCAATATATCCATCTTCCATCAACATAATCCGTTAATATATATTTTTCACTAACCGATTTAATTCTAGAAACTGCCACAATTTTTTTCGAAAAACCACTAACAATTACTTCCTCGGTTATCTCTTTATTATTACTATCATAACCATGACTAATAATATGGCTTCCTAGTGTTAATTCAATATATTTTGATTTCATTTATTCTTTTTTCTAAATTTTCTTAGAAAGTTATTATTATTTTAAAAAATAAGCAATACTTAAAGCCAATAATGTTAACATCAAGAATTGTATAAAAAATCTAATTTCAATTTTGTACTTTTTCATTTTTACTACGTTTAGACTACAAATGTCTAACTTTGATTACCTCTATTTATTAGTTGAAGTGAAAGAAATTGTTAATTTTAAAATTCATTCTTAACGGCTTGCTATATTAGGGTGTAACCATTTTCTAGCTTTATCTTTTGTAATACCTTTCCTTGTGGCGTAATCAGCTACTTGGTCATCCGTAATTTTACCTAAACCAAAATATTTAGCTTCTGGATTCCCGAAATAATAGCCAGAAACTGCTGCTGCTGGCCACATAGCTAAACTTTCAGTTAGGGTAACACCAATCAACTTTTCAACATCTAACAACTCCCAAATGGTTTCCTTCTCTAAATGATCTGGACATGCTGGATAACCTGGTGCTGGACGAATACCTTTATAACTTTCTTTAATTAAATCTTGATTAGTTAAATCTTCATCTTCTGCGTAACCCCAATGCTTTATTCTTATTTGCTTATGCAAGTATTCTGCAAAGGCCTCAGCAAAACGGTCTGCTATAGCTTGTGCCATAATAGCATTATAATCGTCCTCTCTTTCTTTGTAAAAATCTGCTAATTCCTGTGCGCCAAAAATACCCACACAAAACGCTCCCATATAGTCTGTTTTTCCAGAGCTCTTTGGAGCAACAAAATCTGCTAACGCAATATTTGGGATGCCGTCTCGCTTTTTTAATTGTTGGCGTAATGTTCTAAAAACTGCAACTTCCTTACCTTTTTTCTGTATTGAAATATCATCTTCATTTATTGTGTTTGCTTCAAAGAGACCAAACACCGCTTTAGGTTTCAATAATTGTTTCGCTACTATTTGCTGAATCATTTCTTGAGCATCTTCGTATAATTGCGTGGCTTGTTCTCCTACAACCTCATCTTTTAGAATATCTGGAAATTTACCATGTAAATCCCAACTTCTAAAAAACGGACTCCAATCTATGAATGGCAATAATTCTTTTAAACTCAGTTGCTTTAATATTTGAACGCCTAGTTCTTTAGGTTTAACTATTTCAGAAGTTTCCCAATCAACCTTAAACTTTCTTTTTCTTGACTCTTCTATTGATATATATGATTTTTCTTTTCCTCGTTTTAAAAATTTAATTCGAAATTCATCATATTCCTTTTTAAGCTTTGTTGTGTATTCGTGCGCCTTTTTTTCGTTCAATAAATCTCCCACAACAGTTACTGCTCTAGAGGCATCATTAACATGAACCACTGCATTTTTATATTGCGTATCAATCTTAACAGCAGTATGAGCTTTTGAGGTCGTGGCGCCACCAATTAACAATGGCACTTTAAAATTCTGTCGTTCCATTTCTTTAGCCAAATACACCATTTCATCTAGTGACGGAGTAATTAATCCTGACAAGCCTATAACATCTACATTCTCTTTTTTGGCAGCTTCAATAATCTTTTCAGGAGGAACCATCACCCCTAAATCAACTATTTCGTAATTATTACAACCTAAAACAACGCTCACAATATTCTTTCCAATATCGTGCACATCACCTTTTACAGTTGCCATTAACACTTTACCTAAAGCTTTCTGTTCTTCTCCTTTTTCTGCTTCTATAAACGGATTTAAATAGGAAACTGCTTTTTTCATAACACGTGCAGACTTTACTACTTGAGGCAAGAACATTTTCCCTGCACCAAACAAATCACCTACAACATTCATCCCAATCATTAAATGACCTTCAATAACCTCTATAGGTTTAACAGATTCAGTTCTTGCTTGCTCTACATCTTCTATAATAAACGCATCAATTCCTTTTACTAAAGCATGGGTAATACGTTCTTGTAATGGGTTCTCTCGCCAAGATAAATCTACAGTCTTTTCTGCTTTAGTTCCTTTTACGGTTTCAGCAAAATCTAATAATCGCTCAGTTGCATCATCTCTTCTATCTAAAATAACATCTTCAACATGTTCTAATAAATCTTTTGGAATATCATCGTACACTTCCAACATAGCAGGGTTTACAATTCCCATATTCATACCTGCTTGAATAGCATGGTACAAAAAGACCGAGTGCATCGCTTCGCGAACGCCATCATTTCCTCTAAACGAAAATGACACATTACTTACTCCTCCACTCACACTAACATTTTCAAGGTTTTGACGAACCCATCTCGTAGCTTCAATAAAATCAATGGCATTTTTTCGATGCTCTTCCATTCCTGTTGCGACAGGGAATATATTTAAATCAAAAATAATATCTTCTGAAGGGAAACCTACTTTATCAACTAAAACGCGATATGAACGTTCTGCAATTTCTATACGCCTTTCGTAATTATCTGCTTGTCCTACTTCATCAAAAGCCATTACAATTACTGCGGCACCATAACGTTTAATCTGTTTAGCTTCCCATATGAATTTTTCTTCACCTTCTTTTAAAGAAATAGAATTTACTACACATTTACCTTGTACCACTTGAAGTCCAGCTTCTATGATTTCCCATTTAGAGCTATCAATCATAATGGGTACACGACAAATATCAGGTTCGGCAGCGATAAGATTTAGAAAACGAACCATAGACTCCTTTCCATCAATCAAACCATCATCCATATTAATGTCGATAATTTGTGCCCCACCATCAACTTGGTGACGTGCAATATCAAGCGCTTCGTCAAAACTTTCTTCTTTAATTAAACGCAAAAATTTTCGCGAGCCTGCCACATTAGTACGTTCGCCAACATTTATGAAGTTACTATTTTCATTAAGGATTAATGGTTCTAATCCTGAAAGTTTCATGTATTTTGTTTGCTTTACCTTCATTATTTATAATGTTCTACTGTTGGAAAAGGTTCATAAAAATGATGCAATAAGGTCTTCCATTCTTGGTATTGCTCTGATTTTCTGAACCCTATTTCATGATCCTCAATCGTTTCCCAATTCACTAATAATATATATTTATCATCTTGCTCTATACATTTTTTCAATTCATGTGATATATAACCTTGCATTGATGAAATGATGCTTTCAGCTTTTTGAAAACTTGTTTCAAAAGCTTCAGAAAGTCCTTTTTTTATATTTAATATGGCAACTTCTAAAATCATATTCTTCGTTTAGTGTGATTCAGAAATTAGTTCAGAATGGGGACGTGGTTTGTATTTAGCTGCCGTATCAGCTATAACCCGTATATGCTCTGGCGATGTACCACAACAGCCTCCTATAATATTAATCAAATTCTTTTTTAAATACTCTTCAATTTGTTCACCCATTTCCTCTGGCGTTTCATCATATTCACCAAAAGCATTTGGCAATCCTGCGTTAGGATGTGCTGAAATAGCGAAATCTGTTTTTGATGCAATAGCCTCTAAATGAGGCTGTAATAAATTAGCTCCCAAGGCACAATTAAACCCAATGGATAATAATGGAATATGCGATACTGAAATTAAAAAGGCTTCAGCGGTTTGCCCAGATAATGTTCTACCTGAGGCATCTGTTATAGTTCCGCTTAACATAATAGGAATATCAATATTTCGCTCTTCTTTTACTTCTTCAATAGCAAATAAAGCCGCTTTAGCATTTAAAGTATCAAAAACCGTTTCTACTAATAAAATATCAACACCTCCGTCAACTAAAGCCTCCACCTGTTGTTTATACGCGATACGTAATTCATCAAAGGTAACGGCTCTATAACCTGGATCGTTAACATCTGGTGACATACTTGCCGTTCTGTTTGTTGGTCCAATTGAACCAGCAACAAAACGGGGTTTATGAGGCTCTTTAGCAGTAAATTCTTCTGCTACTTCTTTAGCAATTTTTGCAGACTCATAATTTAGCTCATATACCAAATCTTCCATTTGATAATCTGCCATAGCAATTGTAGTTCCTGAAAATGTATTGGTTTCAACAATATCTGCTCCTACTTCAAAATATTTGGCATGAATAGTTTTTATGGCCTCTGGCTGGGTAATAGACAATAGGTCGTTATTTCCTTGTAAGGATGTTGGATAATTTTTAAAACGTTCGCCTCTAAAATCTTCCTCGGTAAATTTATAGGCTTGCAACATGGTTCCCATAGCTCCATCGAGCACAAGAATACGTTGTTTTAAAGCTTGCTGTATGTTTGACATTTGATATTATTTATATCTATATGTCATCAAGAAAAGTAAAAGAAACACTTTTCGTTATCTTTCTAATACTTGCAATATTAGTAGAATTTAGCACCTTCTTTATAGTTAAAGGGTTGCCAAGGCTTCAACGGGTCTATTCCCTCTACCTTTCTTGATAACAATTAATACGTTTATGAACTGAAGTACAAAAGTAACACAATTAACTTTATTTGTTCATTTTTTATTTAAAAATTTAGGCTCTGCTTAGTTAATCTTCAATTTTCTGGACGGTTCTCTACCATAACCTTTAATAAAAATTGAATCTTTGGTAAATTTAACAGTGGCAAATGCTAACGTATTTTCAGTATCTAGCATTCCTTTAAAAGTAAGATGATGTACTTTACTTTTTTCAAGATAGTCTCCATCATGATTATGTCCGTTAAAGTAGAATTTCACATTATCGTAACTCTCTATAAGTTGAAGAAATTGCTTATAATTCCATAAATTATGTCCTGCACCATTTCTTCCAGTAGGGAAATGACAATAAAACCCAACACGTTCATTTTTATTTTTTGCCTCGTTCAATTGTTCTTTAACCCATTGTAATTGGTTTGAACTCAAACCTCCATTCCAAGTTTGCATATTAGGTTCGTTCTCCTTTTTGAGAAGATTAAAAAGAGAGTCTGTTTCTTTTTTCTTTGTATTAGATATAGCCCCATGGTAACTAAGGTCATTACCATCTAAAACAATAAAACGCCAATTATTTTTTATAAAACTATAATAACGATTCTTTAATCCCATTTTAGCAGGAACTAAAGATTTTAAAGAATCTGAAACGCTAAAATCATGGTTGCCAAGAACATGATATTTTTCAGATTTCAAACTATTCCAAATAGGCAATACTGTATCGAAACTTTCGAAATTGCGGTCAATAAAATCGCCTAAATGAATTGTATAATCTAAGTTTTTAGTATTTAATTTTTCTACAGCAGATTTAAATTTACCCGTTGACTGCTTATAAAATCGATTGCCTTGTGTTTCGCAATCGCAATATTGACAATCGGCAATTATACCAATTTCAAAATCTGTTGATTCATTTGATTCTTTATTCGATTTACAAGCTATTAAGACAATAGCAAAGAAGAATATTTTTTTCATTGAAGGATATAAATTTACATTAGAGCTAGGCTCCTTGTAAATTTACTCAAATAAACTCGAAGACAAATACCTGTCTCCTCTATCGCAAATAATGGCTACTACTATACCTCTATCAATAGATTCGGCTATTTTTAAAGCACAAAACACAGAGCCGCCACTGCTCATACCTGCAAAAACCCCCTCTTCCTTTGCCAAACGCTGCGTCATTGCTTTAGCCTCATTTTCAGTCACTTCAACAACTTGATCCACTTTATTTCTATCGAAAAACTTAGGCACATAATCTGGTGACCATTTTCTAATGCCTGGGATTCTTGATCCGTCTGCTGGTTGTGCTCCAACTATAGTAATATTTTGATTTTTTTCTTTTAAAAATGTTGAAACTCCAGTTATAGTTCCTGTGGTCCCCATAGCTGAGACAAAATGTGTAACCTCTTGCTCGGTGTCTCTCCAAATCTCTGGTCCAGTAGCTTTATAGTGTGCTTTCCAGTTATCATCATTTTCAAACTGATTTAATAACACATACCCTTTTTCATCTCTAAGTTGAAATGCCACATCGCGCGAGCCTTCAATACCAATATCTGACGGTGTTAAAATAACCTCAGCTCCATAAGCTCGCATCGTTTTTACGCGTTCCTCAGTTGAATGCTCGGGCATTACTAAAACTATATTAAGTCCTAATAATTGAGCAATAAATGCTAAGGCAATCCCTGTATTTCCACTTGTTGCTTCAACTAGAGTACCTCCCTTTTTTATATCACCTCTTTTAATCGCTTGATTTATCATATTAAAAGCTGGACGGTCTTTTACACTTCCGCCAGGGTTATTTCCTTCTAATTTAAGAAATAAACGTACTCCCTTTTTAGAAATAAGGTGCGTTGCTTCAACTAATGGTGTGTTTCCGATTTGATCTAAAATAGTGCTACCGTATGCCATTTTTTTTAGGTCTGATTTTAATTTCAGTTTGATAAGTTACCAATGAATCTTCTGGAACCGATTGTGTTATCCATACATTAGCACCTATTGTTGTATTTGCTCCGATAACAATATCGCCGCCTAAAATAGTAGCATTGGCATAAATAGTCACATTGTCCTCAATAGTAGGATGACGCTTTACCTGAGCTAAATCTTTACTTACTTGAATACCTCCTAGTGTAACACCTTGGTATATTTTGACATGATCTTTTATAATAGATGTCTCTCCAATTACGATACCTGTACCATGATCAATATAGAAAGACTTCCCTATTGTTGCCCCTGGATGAATATCGATGCCTGTAATACCGTGAATATATTCACTCATCATTCTTGGCAGAATACGGATATTCAACTTATAAAGTGTATGACTTAATCTATAAATCGAAATGGCATGAAAACCTGGGTATGCCAAATAGACTTCTTCTAAACAAGATGCTGCTGGATCATTACATTCAAAAGCTATGGCATCTTTATCTAACGTTTTTCTAATCTCTGGTAATTGTTCTTTGAACTTATTCCACTTTTCTTGTCCATTTTCAACAGAAAGCTTTAAAAGAATTTTTAAGAATGTTGTTTCTAAATATTCCGCATGAGCTTTTTCTTGTTGCTCATCAAATAAGGCATAAAACAAGCGTTTAGTAAAGGTCTTAACCGAATCTTTAAGGCAAACATTATAACTTTTTTTCACAGAAGCTTTATTTACGTGATTGAGGTTTTTAATTAATAGCCTGAACTACCGCTTTTGGCGCTTCTTTACGAGTTCCATCAAAACCATCTATTCCACTAACAGTTGTATATTTTAAAACATACTTTTTCCCTGGATTAATAATTCTGTAAGCCGCTTGACACATTAATGTCGCCTCATGGAACCCACAAAGAATTAATTTTAGTTTCTCAGGATATGTATTTACATCTCCAATGGCAAAAACACCTGGTATATTGGTTTGATAATTTAATGAGTTATCTACTTTAATAGCATTCTTTTCAATATCTAATCCCCAATTTCCTATAGGTCCTAATTTTGGAGACAATCCAAATAAAGGAATAAAATGATCAGTTTCTAATCGTGTTTCATCGCCATCTTTAACATAAGTAATAGCTTCAATTTTGTCATCACCGTGTAGCCCTTTAACTTCTGCTGGCGTGATTAAATTGATTTTATTTAAAAGTGTTAACTCTCTTACTTTTTCTACAGAATCTAATGCTCCTCTAAACTCATTTCTTCTATGAATTAAGGTCACTTCTGAAGCTACATCTGTTAAAAAGATACTCCAGTCTAAAGCAGAATCACCTCCACCAGAAATTACTACTTTCTTGTCACGATAAAATTCTGGATCTTTAATAATATATTCAACACCTTTATCCTCATAATCGGTAATGCCTTCTATGGCTGGTTTTCTAGGTTCAAATGATCCTAAACCACCTGCAATTGCTACTACTGGAGCGTGGTGTTGCGTGCCTTTATTAGTCGTTACAATAAAAGAACCGTCTTCTTGCTTTTCTATAGTTTCAGCACGCTCGCCTAAAGTAAAGCCAGGTTCAAATTGTTTCCCTTGCTCTAATAAATTTTTAGTTAAATCACCTGCCAATATTTCTGGAAATCCAGGAATATCATAAATTGGTTTTTTTGGGTAAATCTCAGAACATTGCCCTCCAGGTTGTGGTAATGCGTCAATTAAATGGCATTTAAGTTTTAATAAACCTGCTTCAAAAACTGTAAATAATCCTGTTGGTCCTGCACCTATTATAAGTATATCTGTTTTAATCATTTCTACGATTCTATTTTGCAATTAATCCTTTGGTGAATTCGTTTAACGTTTCTACTTTTTGCTCGAAATCTCCTTTTATTGTTTTTCTATATTCATTTAAATTTTTAACTAAATCGTCAACATCTTCTGGAATAACATCCTCAAAAAATTGTCGTAATCGTTTAGCTGTTGTTGGTGATTTTCCATTAGTTGAAATCGCCACTTTCACATTGCCTTTAGTTACAATTCCACCCATATAAAAATCACAATATGGTGGGTTATCGGCAACATTTACTAAAATACTCCTTTTTCTACAATGTTTATAAACTTTTATATTTACTTTAGGAACATCAGTCGTTGCTACAACAATATGCTTTCCTTTTAAATAATCTTTATTATAATTATCTTTTATCAGCGTAACATTTCCTTTTTTAGTCAAAGATATTGTATCTTCTCTAAACATTGGTGACACTAATGTTACACAAGCATCTGGACTTGATTTTAATAGAAACTTTAATTTTTCTTCAGCTACATAACCACCACCCACAATAAGCACATTTAAATTTTGTGCCTTTAAAAAAATAGGATATAAATTATTCCTTTCCATAACTAAGCTACTGCAAAATCTTTATAAATAGAATTTAAAACCACACGCTCTTTAACAACGTCTCCAATAACTATAATAGCTGGAGAAGACAGTTGTTTTTCTTCAACCACTTTACTAATTGTGCTAATAGTTCCTACTCCAAATTTTTCGTCTTGAGTAGTTCCATTTTGAATGATAGCTACAGCGGTATCTTGCTTACCTTCTGCTGAAAACACCTTAACTATTTCATTAAGTTTACTCATTCCCATTAAAATCACAACAGTAGCTGTAGATTTTGCAGCTAATACTACATCGTTAGATAATTTATGTGCTTTCGTTGTTCCAGTAATCACCCAAAAACTTTCTGAAGCACCTCTTTTTGTTAGTGGAATTCCTTGATATGCAGGAACGGCAATAGCCGATGTAATTCCTGGTACAACGTAAGTTTCAAGTCCAAATTGTCTGGCATAATCTATCTCTTCAGCTCCGCGTCCAAAAATAAAAGGATCACCTCCTTTTAAACGCACGACGTGTCCGTGAGACTTTGCTCTACTAACAATAAGTTCATTAATTTGATCTTGCTGAAAACTATAACATCCTTTTCGTTTACCAACAAAAATGAGTTCTGCTTTTTTAGAAGCATATTTAAGAAGCTCTTCATTTATAAGTGCGTCATATAAAATAACATCAGCAGATTCAATAGCTTTAATCGCCTTAAGCGTTATTAAATCTAAATCTCCTGGTCCAGCACCTACAACAGTTAGCTTTGGAGTTTTTATATTCATCTGTTTTTAAACTGCTTTCCTTTGAACCCTATTTATTTCTGTTTCAGTTTCTCTAAAAGTTCTTACTTTATCTAAAAACTGATTTGCATTTTCAATATATTTTGATGCAAACTCTTTTGTTGGTGCATACTTTTTAATTTGATAAATCAATTCTGAAAAATCAACTCCTAAATCAATTCTGCCACTAGCAACAAACAATTCGTCAAACTGGCTAATAATACCAGCATGCGTATTTGTTTTTTTATTTTCAGCCAATAATAACGCTTTCGCGGAATTGACTAAAGAGCTATATGCATAATATATAGCACTAGAATATACTTCATCATTTAATGCGTTTTTAGCATTATCAATTTTTTCTTCGCTTTCTAAAAATAAAGTTGCTATTAAATCGATTACAACACCAGCACATTCGCCAATCCCTATTTCTTTAACATATTTTTCTTCTTCTCCCCAATCGATAAAATCGTCTTGAGTTAGATTCGTAACATCTTGTAAATCATTTAAAAAATCGTAAAAATACTTTTCGCCTTTTTCTTTATAATATTCTACAAAGTGTGCACCATTTGCATTTGCTTCAAAATCATTTAAAATTCTACGTAAAGCCTCAGGTCCTCTTTTACTTGGTACTTTTACTACTTTATCAGCAAAATATGCATTTCCGTCACCTAGGTTTCCACCACCAAGTAATACTTGCAATGCTGGAGCTACTAATTTATCTGGTGTACGAACTGACATTCCTTGAAAACCAATATTTGCCATATTGTGTTGTCCACAAGCATTCATACAGCCACTTATTTTAATAACTAAATCTTCGTTATTTAGATATTGTGGATATTCCGCTTTAATAACACGTTCTAATTCATCTGCAATTCCTGTACTACTTGCAATTCCTAAGTTACAAGTATCAGTTCCTGGGCAAGCTGTTATATCAACCGCTTTATTATAACCTGCTTCTACAAATCCTAGTTTTTCTAATTCTGTATAGAAAAATGGTACTAATTCTTCTTTTACAAAAGGAATCACAATATTTTGACGTAATGACAAACGAATTTCGCCAGCTGCATACTTTTCAACTAAATCAGCTAATAAACGTGCTTTATCAGTATAAAAATCTCCTAAAAGTACTTTTATTCCAATAGCGACATAACCTTCCTGTTTTTGAGGAATTAAGTTAGTAGACTTCCAAGTTTCAAAAGTTTTTTGATCTTTAATGGTTACTTCAGGAATTTTATTTACCTCAACTGGTTTTGAAGCTACATAGACATCTGCATCAATAGCTACTGTTTTAAATTCAATCGCGCTTTGTTCTGCTTCAACTAATTCTTTAAAAGCATCTAACCCAATATCTTTTAATAAGAATTTCATACGAGCCTTGGCGCGACTTTTACGTTCACCATGACGATCAAAAATTCTTAAAACACCTTCCATTACTGGGATAATTTTATCTGTAGACAAAAAATCATATAATACATCTGCATGACGTGGTTGAGACCCTAGTCCGCCGCCAATCATAACTTTAAAACCACGCTCACCGTTTTGAATTTTTGCTATGAATCCTAAATCATGCATGTAAGACAAGCCTGTATCTTCATCTGAAGATGAAAACGAGACTTTAAATTTACGTCCCATCTCTTGACAAATAGGATTTCTTAAAAAGAATTTAAAAAGTGCATCTGCATATGGCGATACATCAAATGGTTCGTTTGTGTCGATTCCTGCAGTTTCAGAAGCTGTTACGTTTCTTACCGTATTACCACAAGCTTCACGCAGGGTAACATCATCACGTTCTAATTCAGCCCAAAGTTCTGGCGTTCTATTTAAATCTACGTAATGAATTTGAATATCTTGACGTGTTGTAATATGTAACCTTCCTCTAGAATATTCATCAGACACATCAGAAATTCTTCGTAATTGATTACTCAAAACTTTTCCGTATGGTAGTTTTATACGAATCATTTGTACGCCTTCTTGACGCTGGCCATAAACACCACGTGCTAAACGAAGACTTCTAAATTTCTCTTCGTCTATCTTTCCATTATGAAATAACTCAATTTTATTAGCTAATTCTATAATATCGTTTTCTACGATTGGATTTTCTATTTCTGTTCTAAAACTTTGCATTTTCTTTTTTTATTGAATGAAGCCCGCTCCAACCGTATTATTTGATTGTGGGTCAATTAAAATGAATGAACCGTTGGTTCTATGATTTTTAAATTGATCGTAAAAAATGGGCTTATTTAACTTAAAGCTAACTGAAGCAATATCATTTACTCCTAATCCAGAAACATCTGAATCTATACCAGAATAATCCGGATTTATTTTGTGATTAATTTTATCAACTTTTGCTAACACTTTATTTATACCGTGCTGTACCACATATTTCCCTCCAGGAGTTAATTGAGTTGAATCCATCCAGCATACATTCGCCGTAAATTGCTTTTCAATGGTTGGTAAATCATCAGCTTTAACAATCATATCACCACGACTAACATTAATGTCGTTCTCTAAAGTGATTGTTACAGAAGAACGTCTAGAAGCAGTTTCATACTTCTCATCGTAAAAGTAAATATCCTTGATTTTTGATTTAGTTTGTGATGGCAATACCACAATATCATCTCCCACACTTAAATTACCGCCATAAACTTTACCTGCATAACCTCTATAATCATGAAAATCTTCAGTTTTAGGTCGAATTACATACTGCACAGGAAAACGTGGTGTACCGATATTAAAAATATCTGCTTTATCTATTTTTTCTAAATGTTCTAATAAAGCTTCGCCTGCATACCAAGGCATTTTTTCAGATTTATTAACAACATTATCTCCTTTTAAAGCACTCACAGGAATGAAGGTTATTTTCTGATCTTGGTAATCTCGTTTGCTCATTAATTCCTCAAAATCAGCCTTAATTTTATTATAAACTTCTTCAGAATAATCAACCAAATCCATTTTGTTAATGGCTACTACAACATCTTTTATTCTTAATAAATTATTAATAAAGAAGTGACGATTGGTTTGTTCTATAACACCTTTTCTAGCATCAATTAAAATAATAGAAGCTTGTGATGTTGAAGCCCCAGTTACCATATTACGTGTATATTCCACATGACCAGGAGTATCTGCTATAATGTAACTTTTCTTTTTAGTTGAAAAATAAATATGAGCTACATCAATTGTAATACCTTGTTCTCTTTCGGCAACCAAACCATCGGTCGCTAACGAAAAATCTAAGTAATCATAACCACGTTGCTTACTTGTTTTTTCAATAGCTTCTAATTTATCTGTAGTTAATGACTTTGTATCATAAAGAATACGCCCAATTAAGGTGCTTTTTCCATCATCTACACTTCCTGCTGTTGCTATTTTTAATACTTCCATTTTTATTTGCTGTTGGCTTTTAGCTTTTGGCTGCTGGCCTATTTAATATTCGTTTTTAAAAGATTTCCGTCTTCGCGGAAATGACAAAAAATGGCATTTTAGAAATACCCTTGTTGTTTACGTTTTTCCATAGCGGCTTCAGATCGTTTATCATCTATACGTGCTCCACGTTCAGAAATAGTACTCTCTCTAATTTCTTGAACTACGGTTGCTATATCTGCTGCTTCAGATAATACAGCAGCTGTACAACTCATATCTCCTACGGTTCTAAATCTTACAATACGCTCTAAAACTTCTTCATCTTCTTCTCTAAAAACCACTTCATCATCTGCAGACCATATTAAACCATCTCGTAAGAATGTTGCTCTTGTATGTGCGAAATAAATTGAAGGAATTTCAATATTTTCTTTTTCTATATAAGACCAAACATCTAATTCTGTCCAGTTTGATATTGGAAACACACGTACATTTTGTCCGTGTTCAATATCGCCGTTTAACATATCAAATAATTCTGGACGCTGATTTTTCTCATCCCATTGTCCAAAATCGTCACGCACTGAAAAAATACGTTCTTTAGCTCTTGCTTTTTCTTCGTCACGACGGGCACCACCAATACAAGCATCGAATTTAAATTCTTCAATAGCATCTAAAAGCGTTGTAGTTTGTAATTGATTTCTACTAGCGTACTTTCCAGATTCTTCCTTTACTTTTCCTTGATCGATTGAATCTTGAACATTTCTAATAATTAAATCTAAACCTAGTTCTTTAACCAGCCTATCTCTAAATTCGATAGTTTCAGGAAAGTTATGTCCAGTATCGATATGCATTAAAGGAAATGGAATTTTAGCAGGATAAAATGCTTTTACAGCTAGCCTTACTAAAGTGATAGAATCTTTTCCTCCAGAAAATAACAACACAGGTTTTTCAAATTGTGCTGCTACTTCTCTCATAATATATATAGCTTCGTTTTCAAGCGAATTTATATGTGATGTATCTTTGTTCATCGTATTCATTTTATCTTTTATATTAAGCGTGTAAACCACACTCTCTATTCTCTAATGCTTTTGTTGGGTCGAAATATTTAAATTCGTTAGGTAAGTTATTGTCACGTAAATAGGTGTCTAATTTTTCATCAGACCAATAGTAAAATGGGCTAACTTTTAAAACACCATCTTTACTTAAACTAAAAATTCCAATACTATTTCTAAACGCTGTTTGTCCTTGGCGCAAGTTTGTAAACCACACTTTTGGTTTGTGCTCTTCCATAGCACGCTTAAAAGGTTCTAACTTTACTTGCTCTGTAAACAGTGCATGCTCTGGAGCATCAACACTTGGAATACCTAAAACCACATCTCTATGAGAAGATGTTTGTTTAGGCACATATAAGTACACGTTTAAATCTAAATCAGAAATAACCTGTTCCGCATGTTTGTAAGTTTGTGGTGTATTATAACCTGTATCACACCAAACCACTGAGGTTTTAGGCACTACTTTATTTACTGCGTGTAAAATCGCAGCTTCGTATGGTCTAAAATTAGTAGTCACAACAGCTTCAGTATTAAGTGCGAAAGCTTTTTTAATAATTTCAGCCGGTGTTGCATTTTTATATGACTCGTTTAGAGCTTCTATTTGATTTTGATCTATCATAATTATTTTCCCCATTTTATTTTACTCCAAGCGCGTTCATGAAAGAAATACAATATCATTTTCGACACAAATTCTACTGAAGCAATAGCTGCTGCTGTTGAAGCTTCGCCAATTATAATCCAAGACAAAATTAAAGTGTCTAGAGTTCCTATAATTCTCCAGCTAATCGTTTTTGCTAAACTGCGCTTAACTCTTTCAGTAGGCTGCTCTTCTGTTTTTGATACTTCTTCCCCGGAAGGGTTATTAATATCAATAACTTTCACATCCTTATTATTTCTATTTAAAACAGCGTCGATAATCATTTTAAATTTGTTTTTTATATTAATCCTATAGATTTAATAGGAAATACAAATGTAAAACATATTTTTACATATAAAACATATTTAACAACTTTTTAGAATAATGAACTATTTTAAGGATAAGTGGAAGAAAAAAGCAAGAAAACCTGAATATTTTATGAAATTCTCAGCAGTATTAGCTTGACAAATCTGCTAAAGTGGTATTTCTGAATACCTGAAGTGTATTATCACGTACCTGAATCATAAGTTTATGTACACTGCAGAGGTTTTCGTCTGGACAATCGTCGCATTTTTCGTAAAAATTTAAACTCACGCAAGGCACCATAGCAATTGGTCCTTCAAGAACACGCATCACATCGGTCATTTTTATTTCTGATGGTTCTTTTCTTAGATAATAACCACCATGTTTCCCTTTTTTTGATCCTAAAACACCAGATTTTCTAAGGGTAAGTAAAATACTTTCTAAAAATTTTTGAGGTATATTTTCGCTTTCGGCAATTTCACCAACTGGTACAGGTAAATCACTTTTACTTCTAGCAATATAAGTTAGTGCTTTTAGTCCGTATTTTGTTTTTTTAGATAGCATGGTGCTAAAATACTTATTTAAATATAGAGATTCACTATACAAATTTTAAAAATATTTAAAAAAAACGCTAAAACCTTACTGAAAGTAAGGTTTTAGCTTACTCCAAATCCAAAAGTCCTTCATAATTTTATAAACTCATTACAAACCGTAAATAATGTACTTATGAATATACGATTTTTAGTTTTTTTGATGTTTTTATTTTTTAACCCAGCCTTTAGTCAAAATTTAAAACCTGAACTTGATACATATGCTCCAGTATCTCCCAACGCTGCTAGTTTAGGTAAATATGGATTGTTCCCAGTAAACTACAACCTAGGGACTGTAAATACAGGGATACCCATTTACACTATAAATACAGGTCAGCAAGAGCTACCCATAAACCTAAGTTATAATACTGGAGGAATACGAGTAAATGAATTAGCCTCGTGGGTGGGTTTAGGTTGGTCTTTAAACAGTGGAGGCGCTATAATTAGGAATACAAAAGGAATTCCTGAAAATATCAGTTCGACCACTGAAATTAAGGATTTGCAAAATGCGGCTTATAACCAAGTTAATTATGAGTATTTGTACGGTGTTTGGTCAGGACAAAAGGATAGTCAAACAGATGAATTTATAATAAATGCGCCTGGTATTACAGGGACATTTTATTTTGACTTCAGCAATAGTAATGATATTGTTTTCTCAGACCATACTAAAGCAAAAGTTAATATTTTATCGGGTACAGAAATAGAAGTTGTTAGAACAGACGGAACTACTTTACGTTTTGGAACAGCGATAGATAATCATGATGCAACTGAAGTTTCTACAATGCCAGCAAGCAATCATAGAAATGCGTATGATTATATAAGTGCTTGGTATCTTACAGAAATGATATCTCCTAAAGGCGATACTATTACGTTTAAGTATAAAAGTAAAGATTATGTTTGGGATTACCCTGTAGCTTCTGGTGAGAATGTTATTCAACCTGAATCGTCCGGACCACTAAAAGGTACTTATCCAGATGTAAGACATAGTGATAAAAAGTACTTGGAACGTATTGAATTCAAAAATGGATATTTACTATTTAATTCTACATTAGGAAGGCAAGACCTGAATGATGAATATCGTTTGGATAACATAAAAGTATATTCAGGAAATTTTGGTGGGTCTAACGTAGTACTGGTTGAAGAATATACATTTAATTACACTTACTTTACAAGATCTGGTGGCACACTACCTACAGGGCATTTCGGTATGCAAGGCGGGCGTTCATTTACTGATACTAATATGGTTAACAGTAGAACGAAATCCTTAAAATTAGATAAAGTCATTGTAGGTAAAAATGGAGTTGGGCAAGAGTATTTCTTCGAATACGATAGTACAGTTTTACCTTTAAGAGGTTCTACAAGTCAAGATCAATGGGGCTATGCCAATGCAAACACTGGGAGCTTACTGCTACCTACAAGTGGGACATTCTCAACTACTAGTTCATTAGGTAGTTTAGGTTCTCCTATTAACTATAATGTTGGAACAGGAGATAGAAATGGTAATGAAGCTAAAATGAAAGCGGCTTCCCTAAAAAAAATAACCTATCCAACCGGTGGATATACCGTTTTTGAGTACGACACCTATAAAAACACCTACCAAACAACAGAACCTACTTACTCTAACAAAAATGAAGCTATACAAGCCTATGGAACGGATTGTGATCCTAATACGTATCCGGCTACTTCGAGTTCTACTTTTTCAATAGGTTCAAACTATGTAGTCGGTAGTGGTAAATTATATATCACGTTTTCTGAATCTAGTGGTCAAGGTAATGGGTTTACACATGTGGAACATAATAACGTAGTGTATTCTGGGCCAACAAACGGTTCCACAAGTTCATCATCACAGGTTGTTAATGTCAATTTTTCTCAAGGGTTTCATACTTTGGAAGCATATGAGTACCGTTCTGGAAACACCAATTCTGCTCAAGGATGTGCGTTTACAACAATAAGCGCCAGTTGGCAAGTGGATAATGGTGCAACTACAACAACAACCCATGTAGATGTTTATGGCGGTTTACGAGTAAAATCTATTAAAAACTATGACGGTGTTTCAGCGTCACCAGTGACCATAAAAGAATTTGAATATGAAGGCGTTAATGTACTTCAGCCTAAAAAAATCAGGGGAGAAACTAGTTTTTTCTTAAATAACAGCAGACAACTCAATGTACTAGTCTCTACCAATGTTGGTTATGATAACAATATAGGAGGCAGACCAGTTTTAGAATATGGAAAAGTAACAGAATATGATATTAGTCCTGTTGATGCTAATAATAATGGGAAATCAGTGTATCATTATAATACAATTCCTTCACAACGGTTGTTAGAATTTGGCGGACCTATAGCTTTTAAACATCCTCAACTTGATATAACCGGTGTTGAAGAATATGGTTTATTGAATACAATCTATAATAACGCCTTAAACACAGACACCTTTTCTTTTTTTAGAACCGATAAATGGCGCTATGGAACCTTAGGTAAAAAAGAAATCTATAAAAATACAGGAACCACACAAAACCCAGTATATGTAAAAGTAAGCCAAACGGAAAATCAATACGCTACCCTTCAAACTTCTGACATTAAGATCAATTTTATATCAAAAATCTGGATGAATGAAGCTAACAATGACGGTGTGTGGTATGACCCTGATAGTTATGAAGTTTATGGATACAATAATTATCACTTTAGTTATTTCATTGGAGAAGTTTCCTTAGGTAAGCAAGCACTTTCTCAAACAATAACTACTAATTATGATACAAATGGTAATAACCCAATAGTACAAACTATCAATTATTTTTATGAAAATTCAGACCATTTACAACCAACAAAAATTGAAACTACAAATAGCAAAGGAGAATTGCTAAAAACCGCAACTTCGTATGCTCATGATGTTAGTGATCAAACGTTAATAAATCAAAATAGAATAGCAGAACCAGTTCAAATAGAGAGTTTTAAAAAAGTTGGAACAGATCCAGAAACGAAACTCATCGAACAAAAAACTTTATACAACACTTTTGGTTCTAATTACCTTCCAAACAAGATTCAAACATCAAAAGGCATCGCCTCTTTAGAAGATCATATTCAATTTCATGATTATTACAGTAATGGTAATGTAAAAGAAGTTAGTAAAGATAATGGGACTCATATTATTTATGTATGGGGTTATAATGAGCAGTACCCAATTGCTAAAATAGAAAATGCCACATTTACAGGATTACCATCTAATATACAGGTTATTATAGATGCTGCTGTTTTAGCTTCAGATAACGATATAAACACCACTACAGAAAATACTTTAAGAACTTCTCTAGATAATCTTAGAATTCAGTTTCCTAACGCTATGGTAAGCACCTACACATACGATCCACTTATTGGAGTAACGAGTATGACTGATCCTAAGGGTTATACCATGTATTATGAGTATGATGATTTTAACCGTTTAGAGCAAGTCAAAGATGCCGAGGGTAAGATACTGAGTAAAAACAAATACCATTATAAAGGGCAGCAATAACCCTTCATTTTTTAATAAAATTTAAAATAGATACAAATGAATACCCTAATAAAAATAATCGTAATAGGCTTGTTTTTTCAAACCAGTTTAGCTTTAGCCCAATCTGATATAAATTATACACTTAGCAGTAATCAAGTAAGCGTTTTTGAAAAAAGTGAGTCTCTAACATCTACACTGATAAAAACTGGAAACACCTTAAAATGGGTTCAAAATATAGATGACACGAGTCATACGCTAGAGTATTCCATTAATCAAATTACAGGGAATTGGGATATTAATGAGTCACAAGGGAGTTTAATATATACTCTAAACAAAGAGGGTTTTACTGCAATAACCTTTTATCTAACAGGAACAGAAAACGGTGACATAGAAGTAATTCTAAGCATACAAGAAGGCGATACCCCTGCTTTACAATACACTTTTAATATTACCAATATTACTTATCCATAATACAATTAGCTATGACACATATTATCAAATTTCATCAAAATTATATTTTAATAGCCTTAATGGTATTATTAGGAAGTATGCAGTTGACATATGGACAAGTTACAGGTCCAACAAGTGTACAAGAAAATAGTACGCATACTTATCAATTTAGTAATGGCCAAAGTTACCCTGCAAATTGGATTATTTCAGGAGGCACATTATTAAGCTCCTGGAATTCAGGAACTACGTATTATGTCTCTGCAAAATGGGATGGAGGGATGAGCAATGGTACTGTGGTATTTACCTCAACAAATAATTATTTATATGTTACCATAGCCTCTTCAACCCCATCAACCCCATCAACCCCAACTATTCAAAGCAGTAATTGCGGTAATACGGTATTAGCAAGAGGTAACCCACCAAGTGGTGTTACTTGGTACTGGCAAAGTAGTAGTAGCGGAACAAGTACATCAAACTCAGCAAGTACAATAACAAAAACCAGTAGTGGCACTCAGTATTTAAGAGCCAGAAATAACAGTAGCGGTACATGGAGCACATCTTCAAGCAATAAATCGTATACAGTATCCCAATCAAGTACCTGGTATCAAGATCAAGATGGCGATGGTTTAGGCGATTCTAATAATACTCAAAATGCTTGTAGTCAACCTTTAAACTATGTGTCTAATGATACAGATCAATGCCCTACAGAGTCTGGAACAGCTGCTAATAATGGGTGTCCGTTAGGAGCATCCAACAATCAAAACTATATACATACCATTAGCCCAAGAATAGCATCTACAGACGCGAGTATAGAAACGCTAAACGATGCTGAAAAAATAGAAAGTATAACTTATTTTGATGGTTTAGGTAGATCTATGCAAAGTATAGGTATACGAGCAGGAGGCAATAGTGAAGATATCATAGCACATATAGGTTATGATAACTATGGCAGACAAACCAAAGAGTATCTACCCTATACACTAGGAAATAACCATGGAACATACAAAACAGATGCCTTAGCAGCAACGAATACTTACTATGATGCCTCAAAGTACGAACCCGATTTCCCTAGTGTGGCGCTTAATGATATTAATGCCTATTCAGAAAAGGAATTAGAAGCATCCCCGCTTAGCAGAGTATTAAAACAAGCGGCTCCTGGAAAAGACTGGAAACTTGGGAATAACCATGAAATAGAATTCGATTACCTGTCTAATATAACTAATGAAGTAAGACAGTATGATGTAAGCCTGTCTTTTGCAAATAATACCTATACACCAACACTAATAATAGGAACATTATATTACAATGCCAATGAACTTTATAAAAGCATTACTAAAGATGAAAACCATGATGGCTCCGCTTCAAAAGCGCATACTATAGAAGAGTTTAAAGACAAACAAGGACGTGTAGTATTAAAACGTACCTATGGCACCTCAAAAGTAGGAGGTGTCACCCAAACCAATGTTGCTCATGACACGCATTATGTTTATGATGATTATGGTAATCTTACCTATGTTTTACCACCCAAAGCGATGGATTTAATCAATCCAAATAATTTAGAGAGTACCATTAATTCAACAGCTGTTGTAAATACAGGTAATAATTTATCTCTAAATGCAACACATGCTGTGATATTATCTGATGGATTTATAGCCCATTCAGGGAGTACCTTTACAGCCATCATAGAAGACTCTCAAGCAGTACTTGACGAATTAGGATATCAATATAAGTACGACAACAGAAACCGATTAGTAGAAAAGAAGATCCCAGGAAAAGATTGGGGGTATATAGTTTACGATAAGTTAGATAGACCTGCTTTAACACAAGATGCAAATTTACGCGCTCAGAACAAATGGCTCTTTACCAAATATGATGCTTTTGGAAGAGTTGCCTATACAGGAGAGATGACTAAAAATATCTCAAGGACAGCATTACAAACAGACGTAAGCAATACAGCGTCACAATACGTTATAAAATCAAGCGCTATAACTATAGATAACACCACCATTTATTATAATAATAGTGCATACCCGATAAATGATATCACAGAGCTATACACCATCAATTATTATGATGACTATGGTTTTGATAAAGCAACTAGCTTAAATTTACCATCCAGTCATAATTTACAAACCATAATAAACCATGATGATACTAATAAAGGATTAACCAAAGGATTGGCTACAGGAAGCAAAGTACGTGTATTAGAAACAGATAATTGGATTACCACAGTAACAGGCTATGATGTAAAAGGGCGTCCAATATATATAGCAAGCGATAACCCATATTTAGGCACAACAGATATAGTAAAAAGCACTTTAGATTTTGTTGGGGCAGTAGATAAAACAGAAACTGAGCATACAAAAGGAAGTACAAATGTTATAACCGAAGATCTTTTTACCTACGACCATGTAGGGCGATTAAAGAAACAAACACAGGAGTTGAATAATACCATAGAAATACTAGTAGAAAATACCTATGATGATTTAGGGCAATTGGAAAGTAAAGGTGTAGGCGGCACAGGAGTTAACAGACTACAAGATGTAGATTACACCTATAACGTAAGAGGTTGGCTAAAACAAATAAACAACCCAACAAATTTAGGCACAGACTTGTTTGGATTTAAGTTAAATTATAACACGGTAGACCACAGTGGCACCAAACTCTATAATGGTAACATTGCCGAAGCAGAGTGGAAAACCCAAAATGATAATATGTTGCGTCATTATACTTATAGTTATGATGCCTTAAATAGAATTACAGTAGGATCTTATAACAATGCCACATCAACAGAACCAGGTTGGTTTAATGTGTCTAACATAACCTATGATAAAAATGGAAATCTGCTGTCTTTAAACAGAACTAAAAAAGGAACGTCCTCAGCAGGAGCAGCCTCAGATTACCTAACTTATTTTTACGACGCAGGCAACAAATTATTAAAAGTAGAAGAACAGTATGATGGTGCAGGGAGTTTTGAAGATGGCATCAATACAGGAGATGATTATGAGTATGATATTAATGGCAACATGATTACAGACCATAATAAAGGGATTGGTACTACAGTAGCAGATCAAATTACATATAACCATTTAAATTTACCTACGAATATAGGAATCAATAAAGGGAGCAATATTGGAAATATTTCTTACATTTACGATGCTACTGGAATCAAACTTAAAAAAGAAGTGAGCACAGGAACAACAACAGAGTATGCAGGTAATTATGTATACGAAAATAGTTCTTTGAAATTCTTTAACCACCCTGAAGGGTATATAGAACCTAAAGATGAAAATAACTTATCTCTAGGTTATAACTATGTATACCAATACAAAGACCATTTAGGGAATGTAAGGTTGAGTTATATGGATAGTAATAACAATGGTAGTGTAACAGCTTCTGAAATATTAGAAGAAAACAACTACTATCCATTTGGGCTGAAACATATAGGGTATAATAATGGTGGTACTGCTTTTGCTAATCCAGCTTTGAAGTATAAGTTTGGTGGAAAGGAGTATCAGGATGAGTTGGATTTAAATTCATATGATTTTGGAGCTAGATTTTATGACCCAGCTGTTGGTAAATGGTTTACACCTGATGCTTTTGCCGAAAAATACCTTTCAACTTCACCATATACATACGCATTAGATAATCCAATTATATATATTGACCCAGATGGCAATCAAGTTGAATTATGCTGTAACTGGGAAAAGATAATAGATGCAATTAATTTGTCAATTGGAGGTTCAGTAGGAATTGGTTTAAAAGCTAAAGTAACAAAGCATTTTTCAGCAGGTTTAGGAGCAACAGTTGTAGATGCAGATTATAGTATTAGCGATGACAGGCTTAAGCTTAAATTTCTTGGATTAAACGGAAATTTGACTGTTGGAAAGAATTTTATAAATGCAAAAGGAAGCGTTTTTGTTTCGACATTAGAAGTTGAAAACTTTAACAATTTATTTGATGGTAATTTACCTGATTTTAAAAGTTTTACTTTTTTAGGAGCAGAAGGAAAAGCTAAAATTTATAAAGCTGTTGATGCTAAAGGAAAAGCTTGGGTTATAAAGAGAGATTCAAACGGAAATTGGACGGTTTTAGATTCAGATGGAACTATAAGTGCTGATGGGGTATTTGAAAGGTCTGATATTGCTGCTGAATTCAAATTAGGTGTAAAGCTAAAATTTGGTATTGATTTAGGGAAACTATGGGATGGCATAATGGATAATGATAGTGAGGCAGAAGAAGATACTAGTTCAAATGAAGATAGTGAAGCGAGGTCTGCTGGTTTTACTAATTTAATAAGTAATTTAGGCTCACTCCAAGAAGGTACTTATGTTTGGGATGGAGAAAACTGGGTTCTTAAATAGATTTAATAATTTTATTTATAGTAAATACTAATAAAAATGGAAAAAAAATATATGTATTATGTTAAAAGGTTTTTAGCAGCTTTGATAGATGTTGTAATTATAGCTTTTATTATACTTATTTATATTAAAATCAGAAATGGAACATATGATTTAAGTGGTGAAAGCGTGTCATCAGCAATATTTATACCTTGTTTCTATTTGTACTTTATATTACAAGAATATATATTCAAAACTACATTGGGGAAAAGAATTTTTTCTTTAAAAGTTGAATCTAATGGGAATATTAATTTGATTAAAATAATTTTGAGAAACCTATTTAATCTAATTGAAATTGCTATTCCTATTCTATATATACTATTTGTAATTATTACAGGATTAACTGGGAATAAAAAACCTAAAAAACTTGGTGATTTGATAAGTGGGTGTTATATTTCATAATAAATGGAACTATATAGAATCGTTTTTATAATTATTTCAATTGCCCCACTTTTATTGGGTATAAAACTATATTTAAAACATAAAAGTTTTAAAAAACATGCAGTTTTTTCTAAAGGTAAAGTCATTAATATTATTGAAAAACAAATAGATTCTTTTGGAGAAAAGACCATATATTATTTCCCTGTAATTGCTTTTAAGGATAATAAAGGAGAAAAACATGAGATATGCTCTGAAATAGGTGAAGGTAGTCCTAATAAAATAGTTATTGGTAAATCGATAGATATAGCATATAATAGTAAAAATCCCGAAAACATTTTAACAAAAAATAACAACAACTTATTATTCCCAATCCTTATGTTTGGATTATTCATTGTTTTTCTTGGTATAGGAATAATGAAATGATATATTCCAAATCACCGTGCCCATCATCACAACACAATGTAACCAAATCACAGGTTTAGAAACGTAAAGTGAAAACATTAACAATGACACATTAACATAATCCCCCTGCTAGCGCTCGTCTGTGACGAGTGACGATAAGAGTAAATAAAATAAGAAAGCTATTCTAAGAAATTAGAGTAGCTTTTGTATTTTGGGTCTTGTATAGTTGAAAAAATGTTGGCACTCGTTACAAACGAGCGCTAGCATTTCGAAATCCAGAGAAGTGTACAGAAACAACAACTCGAAACAATAAAGATTAACTTTAAATGAGTTACCAATGAAATTAACAATATTAAGATTTTTAATGATTTTTTTTATAACCCTCCTTTTTAGGTTTGTTATAACTTTGGTTATGATTTTTTTTTCTTTGACAGATGACGCTCACGAGATTAACGTTTCTTTAAATAAAACTATTAATAATATTTTGAATTTTCCAATTGGGCTATTTGAGAAAAATAAATTTTCTATTGCATTGGTATTATTAAACACTTTTATTCAGTCGACTTTATTACTTTTCATAACTACTTATAAGTTTAAGGAAAACTCTGGTATCAACTAGACCTCACTGACACTCATCTGTGACGAGTGACGTTATGAGTAAATCAAATATTAACTAGCACGCTATATGATCCTCCTTTTTCTTGCCTCTTCAAGTAATAAACGGTCATTACCCACTTTAAAAACATTTTTTAATTTTCGTTTCCTTTTTTCTATACTACTTAAAGATAAAAAAACAAGATCAGGTAGATCTTTATTCTTTACTCCTCTTGATAAATGATAGAGAATCAATCGATCTATTTTATCTACGGAAATATGAGAAGTGACTTGACAACGCAATAAACGAAGTACTGTTTGACTATAAAAAGGAGTATCTTCTGTTACAGAATTTATGGCTTTAACTAAATCATTAGAGTTAATATCGCTTTTAAGTATAACACTATCAGGGTCGAGAGTCATCATCATCTCTAATATTAAGTAATTGTTGCAATATGATGTTAGTATAAGTAATTTAACATTCATAAAATCATTTCTAATGATTCCTGTTAAATTTTGTATGAGAGTATAACGTTCAGTATTATTAGAAAAGAGATCAATATTAAAAAACACAAAATCTAGTTGTCTTATTTTTTTGACGACTTGATATGTTTTTTTATAGTTTTTAGTTTTATAGATTGAAAAATTGATACCAGATATAGTTTTTAAAGTCGCTTCTATAGAATGTGAAAATAATACTTCATTCTCAATTATAAGAATGCTCTTTGATCTGCTCATGGTTATCATTTTTTATAAAATTATCTTTTGAATGACTTTTATGCAGATACAAATGAATAAACGGTACTTTTTATTGAGTAAGTGAACAATAAAGGGTAGGAAAAAAAGAAAAGCTATGATTTATATGTCATAGCTTTTTGTATTTTAGGTATGTGGAGTAGAATTAAAATTGTTTAGCACTCGTTACAAACGAGCGCTAGCAGTGTAACGATAAACCATCTTGTCCCAAGAAAAAATTGCAATTATTTTAAAGCTTGCTCCAAATCTTGTATAATATCATCTACATGTTCTAATCCAACAGATACGCGTACTAAACCGTCAGTAATATTTACAACCAACCTGTCTTCTTCAGCTAAACTGCTGTGTGTGGTTGAGGCTGGATGTGTTACAATGGTTCTGGTATCTCCTAAATTGGCTGATAACGAACACATTTTAATTGCATTTAAAAAGTTACGCCCAGCTTCGATACCTCCTTTTATTTCAAAAGCTACAATGTTACCTCCTAGTTTCATTTGCTTTTTAGCCACTTTGTATTGCGGATGCGATTTTAGAAACGGATACTTTACCCAGTTTACTTGCGGATGTGCTTCTAAAAACTCAGCTACTTTTAAAGCATTTTCACAATGTTTATCAACTCTTACGGAAAGAGTTTCTAAACTTTTAGATAACGTCCACGCATTAAACGGCGATAAGGCTGGACCTGTATTTCTGGCAAACAAATAAATTTCTCTGATTAAATCTGCATTTCCAACTGTAACACCACCTAAAACACGTCCTTGTCCGTCAATTAATTTAGTGGCACTATGAATTACCAAATGCGCTCCGTATTTAATAGGTTGCTGCAAATATGGTGTTGCAAAACAATTATCTATTACTAAAATTAAATTGTGCTTTTTGGCAATCTTACCTAACAACTCTAAATCGATAATATCAACCGCTGGATTTGTTGGCGATTCTGCAAATAAAATTTTTGTTTTTGGTGTAATAAAACTTTCAATAGTTTCTGGTTCATTAATATTGAAATAACTGGTTTCAATATTCCATTTTCGTAAATACTTTGTAAACAATGTATGTGTAGAACCAAAAACTGATCGTGCAGACACAATATGGTCACCACTATCTAACAACGCTGCAAAGGTTGAAAACACAGCTGCCATTCCTGTAGCAAAAGCATAACCACTTTCAGCACCTTCCATTTTGCAAATTTTATCTACAAATTCTGAAGTATTTGGGTTTGAAAACCTACTATAAATATTACGTTCTTTTTCTTCACTAAAAGAAGCTCGCATGTCCTCTGCATCTTCAAAAACAAAACTTGATGTTAAGTATAGTGGACTGGTATGTTCTAGAAACTCTGTACGATTTAATTGCGTACGAATAGCTTCAGTTTCAAATTGTTTTTTACTCATTGTCATATTCTCTAAGCTTGTTAAAAGCTTTAATTCCAAAATTTGTCTGGTCGAGCGCAGTCGAGACCTCTTAGTTTTTTAAAATAAATAACCTCTCGACTGCGCTCGAGGGGACAACACTACTAATTAATATGCTTTGACAATCTTAAAATATCTCCAAAAACGCCTCTAGCTGTGACTTCTGCTCCTGCTCCTGCTCCCTGAATCACAATAGGTTGCTCACCATACGATTCTGTAAATATTTCGAAAATAGCATCCGATCCTTTTACATGACCCAACGTACTATCTTCTGGAATAGACACTAACTTTACTTCCAAATTCCCTTTATCTTGCGATAAATCTCCAGACAAATCACCAACATATCTTAATACGTGCCCTTCTTCTTGATTCTCTTTTATCTTTTGAAATTCATCATCTAAAACATTTAACTGACTTAAAAATGATTCAACCGAAATATTTTGATACGCTTCTGGTATTAAATTTTGAACCTCAACATCTTCAAATTCATTTTGTAAATCTAACTCTCTTGCTAAAATTAAAAGCTTTCTTGCCACATCATTTCCTGAAAAGTCTTCTCTTGGGTCTGGTTCTGTAAACCCTTTATCAATTGTTTCTTGAATGATTTCACTAAAGGGTTTATCTTGGACAGAAAAATTATTAAATAAATAGCTTAAAGTTCCTGAAAACACACCACGAATTCTTGTGATATTTTCTCCAGATTCGTGTAATAACTTAATTGTATCAATTAATGGCAAACCTGCACCAACCGTAGTTTCATATAGATATTGCTTATTATGATCTTCTAACTGAACTCTTAAATTAGTATAAAAATCATGCGAAATAGTATTCGCTATTTTGTTTGATGACACCAAATCAAAACCAGCTTCAACTAAAGGCACATAATTTGAATGAAACTCTGAACTTGAGGTATTATCAACCGCTATTAAATTTTCTAAATGGTGTGATTTTGCATAAGCAATAATCGATTCAATCGAACTCTCTTGTAAAGTTGATTTTAAATCATCTTGCCAATTTTCATCAACGCCATTTTTATTTAAAATGAGTTTTCTTGAGTTGGCAATTGCAAAAACATTTAGGTTGATTCCTTTTCGCTTTTCAATATCATCTTTCGATTTTAAAATTTGATTAATTAAAGCGCCACCAACTCCACCATGACCAAAAATGGCAATATTTATCTTTTTTGAAATCCCGAAAACTTCTCCATGAATAACATTAACAGCTTTATGCAATTGATCTTTTCTAACTACCAAACTCACATTTCTACCTGTAAATGTATTGTTGAATAATAGTGGTGTTATATGATTTTTGATTAATGCATTAAACGGTTTGTGGAAAGAACTCAACTCAATCCCAATGATTGAAATTACTGAAACATCGTCAACCACTTCAATCTTATTTACATCTTGCGAGTAAAAATCATTTTCAAATTCGCGCTCTAAAGCAATTACTGCTTGAGTAGCCTTTTCTGCATCAATAATTAATCCAATACCTCTTTCAGATGACCCCTGAGAAATAATGCTTACACTAATTCCATGGTCGCTTAAAGCTCTAAAGATTCGAGCATCAACACCTATTTTTCCTAATAGTCCTCGTCCTTCTAAATTTAATAATGCTACATTATCTAAAACAGACAAGGATGTTACTTCTTTTGAATTTGACTTCGCGGTAATTAAAGTCCCTTCATCATCTGGATTAAAGGTGTTTAAGATACGAAGACTAATATTTTTCTCTACTAGCGGAATTATGGTTTTGGCGTGTAAAACCGTGGTTCCAAAATTGGCAAGTTCGTTAGCTTCACTAAATGATAACTCTCTAATTTTTTGAGCATCGGCCACTAAATCTGGGTTTGCTGTATAAATACCATTTACATGGGTATAGTTTTGAAGCTCATCGGCATCTAAATGATTTGCTAATAAAGCTGCTGAATAATTGCTTCCATTTCTCCCTAAAGTAGTTGTTTCTCCTTTAGAATTAGAAGCTATAAAGCCCGTTACAATGTTAACCGTATCTCCATTATTTTGTTTAAAATAATTTCTAACATTGTCTTTAGTTTGTTGAGAAATTGGTTGTGCATTCCCAAAAGATTCATCGGTTTTAATTAACTGCCTAGAATCTGTTGCTTTCGCTTTTATGCCTCTTTCATTTAACAAAGCAGATACTAATTTAACCGATAACAGTTCGCCTTGAGCTAAAATTTTGTCTTTAGTTTTTTGGCTATAATCGCGTAATAAGCTTACGCCTTCAAAAAGTTTATCTAGGACTGAAAATTCTTCAGAAAAGTCAATCGTTTTTATCGGTTCTTTTTGATAAGCTTTAAAAACTTTTAATAACTCTTGGTAACCTTCACCTTTAGTTGATGTATTTAAGATGGCCTCTAAATCATCTGTTGCATTACCTCTAGCCGAAACAACTACTGCAATTTTTTCACCATCATTTACCTTATTCTCAATTATAGAAAGCACTTTACTTAACCCTTCTCCGTTTGCTAAAGATTTTCCTCCAAACTTTAATACCTTCATTTTTCTTTTTTTAGAATTTGGCACAAAAATGCCTTCTATTATTTTTTCCAATTGCTCGTATTCTATTAAAAACGCATCGTGCCCGTGTACAGAATTTATTTCATTATAAGTTACATTAGGATGCGTAACCGCCAACTGTTTATGGGTTTGCCTATTTTCTTCGGCAGTAAAAAACAAATCAGAATCTACGCCTATAATATGGATATTGGCTTTAATGTTTTCTAACACATTAAAATCGTTCTTCCTATTTTTAGTAACATCAATTGTTTTTAGCAATTGATTCATTAATTTATAAGCTGAAAGCTGAAAACGCTCTTGCAGTTTATTGCCATGATGCAACAACCAACTCTCTACATTAAAAATTTCTAAAGCTTCATTTTTTGAGCGCTTGAAACGTTCCTTAAACGATTCTGGAGTACGATAACACAGCATCGCATGCATTCTTGCATCATGTACCGGATTTTTAGAATTTAACAGGAATTGTTCTTGAATTTGGCAATTAGCAATTAACCAATCGGTAGACTTCCAATCTGTTGCCACCGTAATTAAATGCTCTGTAAAATCAGGTTTTAGCACTGCCATTTCCCAAGCAATCCCTCCACCTAGTGACCCTCCAATGACAGCAAATAGCTTTTCTATTTTTAGTTTTTCTAAACCAATTAAAAACAATTGTGCAATATCTCGTGCTACAAAATCTTTATAGTTTTCAATAATAAAGCCATCAAAACCATTTCCAGGAATATTAAATGCTAAAACAGAATATAATTTAGTGTCAATTACTTTATCATTCCCAACTAAATCTGACCACCAACCTTCTTTTCCCGCAACATCACTATTTCCTGTTAAAGCATGATTCACCAAAACTATTGGCGCAGAGCCTAAGGGCTTACCAAATACTTGATAGCTTAACTTAATTTCAGGGTTTACTACCTTACTTTCAGTAATAAAGTCTGAAATGATGATATGTGACAGTGAATCTTCCAATAGAAAAATTTATGCTAGTTAAATAGTTTTAAAAGCTTCTTTTAAATCGTTTTTTAAATCTTCAAGATCCTCAATACCAACTGATAATCTGATTAAATCTCCAGAAACACCAGCAGATTCTTGCTCAGCTTCATCTAATTGTTGATGCGTTGTGCTCGCAGGGTGAATAATAAGTGATTTAGTATCACCTATGTTAGCCAACAAGGAAAATAATTTGGTATTGTCTGCAATTTTCTTTGCCGCATCAAAACCGCCTTTATGACCAAAGGTTACAATACCGCTTTGTCCTTTTGGCAAATATTTATCAGCTAATGATTTATATGGACTAGATTCTAAACCTGGGTAGTTTACCCAAGCAATTTCATCTTGAGATTCTAACCATTTAGCAAGTTCTAAAGCATTTTCGCTATGCTGTTTTATTCTTACTGGTAACGTTTCTAAACCTTGAATAATATTAAATGCATTTGTTGGACTTAAAGCGCCTCCAAAATCTCTTAAGCCTTCTAAAATTAATTTAAAGGTATAAGATGCAGCACCTAAAGCTTCGTGATAAACCAAACCATGATATCCTGCTGATGGTTCAGTAAATTCAGGAAACTTTCCGTTGCTCCAATCAAAAGTTCCTCCATCAATAATGGCTCCACCAATAGATGTTCCTTGCCCACCAATATATTTTGTTAAAGAATGAATAACAATATTTGCTCCGTGTTTCAACGGATTTAACAACACTGGTGTTGCCACTGTATTATCAACAATAAAAGGCACACCTGCTGCTTTTGAATGTACAGAAATAGCTTCGATATCTAATACATCTAGCTTTGGATTCCCTAAGGATTCAACAAAAAATGCTCTCGTATTATCTTGTATTGCATCAGCAAAATTTTCAGGATTTGAAGCATCAACAAATGTGGTTGTAATACCTAAACGCGGTAATGTTACACTCAATAAATTGTATGTTCCTCCATATAAACTACTTGATGCTACAATATGGTCTCCAGCTTTTAATAAAGTTAATAAGCCTGTTGAAATAGCCGAGGTTCCTGATGCAAATACAACAGCCCCAATTCCGCCTTCAACTGCTGCCAAACGGTCTTGTAAAATTTGATTTGTTGGATTGTTTAAACGTGTGTAAATAAACCCTAATTCTTTTAATGAAAATAGGTTAGCCGCATGATCAGAATTATTAAAAACATACGATGTAGTTTGGTAAATTGGTACCGCTCTAGTTCCTGCATTTGTAGTTACGTCGTGTCCTGCATGTAAAGCATTTGTTGCTAATTTTTGTGTACTCATTTTTCTAATTTTTTGAGTTAATAAATGATTAAACCAAAAGTCAAAATGCGCTTATAAAAGCGTACTTAATAGAAAAATGTTAAAAAGAAATTATTAAAATTACAGAAAGTAATTTTGTTTGGTTATCTATCTAAAACACTAATTATATTAGTAGCTTAAGTAGAATTTAGCACCTTCTTTACATATAAAGGGTTGCTAAGGTTTCACAGGGTCTAATCCCTCCACCTTTCTTGATAACATTTCAATAAGTTATTGAACTTTGTGAGTGCAAATATTCGGTCAGAAAAAGTTATAAACCAAATTTTTTTTAATTTTTTTTGAAAAAATTATGGATTTCGTAAAATTTGAAGCTCAAATTTATTTCTAATTATCAAACCAACAGGCTTGTTTTCAATTTTAGATTCTAGCCATGAAATTATATCTAAATACAAAAATGCCCTGCTTTGGTATGGATCATCTTCAAACTGTTTTAGTTTTTTATGTAGTTTAATAAATTCTGCTTTAACATCTTGTGGGTAAATATCTCCTAGCCCTCTTAAAAATTTGATGAATTCTTTTTGTACTTCGTACAGGTCTTCCATTTTAATTAAGAATTTGTAAGTGCTTCTTATAAGTACATCTAAATTGTAATCTAATCCAGCTTCGTAATGTGCTACCAAATTTAATATTCTAGAAAAGCACAGTAAATCTTCTCTCATGTGCAATGATTTGTTGCTAATTATTTTTTCTAAAAATTGAATACATTTTTTAGTTTCACCAGCTCCAAAATACATACTTGCAATTTTATAATAAAAAACCATAACGTGGTGCCCATCAATGCGATTTTTATACTTTTTTAATTGCTCTAAAACCTCATCTACCAAAGGTAAACCTTCAGTAAAACTGCCTTCAATAAAATGTAAGTTAAACTTGTTATTATAAATATATAAGAATGCTAAGCTTTCATTATTATCATCTAATGGAAACCAATTTTCTTTAGTAACTTCCTCTAGCTTATAAAGGGTTTCTTTAAATTTTTCATAATGCCTTAAATAAAATAAAGCTTCCAATAAATAATGATTTCCTCTTAAAAAAAAGACAGGATTTAATACAATCATATTTTTATTTCCATAAAAAAGATATACCCATTTAGTAGCATACTTGTAACACGATAAAAAATCTAGAGTTAAAAAACTATACCACAAATACGCTTTATACAGCCATAATTTTTCTCTAAAGCCTAATTTATTAATATCATATTCAGGAAGTCTGTCATTAAAATATTTTGTTATGCGTTTATGCTCGGTATCATTTTTTATATAACCCGTTTTTAAAAACAAACCATATAACTGAAGTGATAAGTTAGATAATTTACTAGCCAAAACATTTTGCAAACTGAGCTCTTTAGCTTGCACTGTTAACTCGTCAGCTCTATTATTTAAACTTCGTGTAATGTATTGAGATTCAATTATTTTTTCGAGTTCAACAATTTCATAAGCAATATTTTTCTCTTCATTATTTATCGCTAAAGTTTTAGCTTTATCTAAAATTTTCAGGCTTTGTTTATAAAGTCCTTTGTGATATAAAATAGTTGCAAAATCAAGCTGTTCTCGTATTTGAATTCTAACATTTTGATGTGATGGATTCAACCTCAAACTAATAAGAATCTGCTTATACAAATGTGCCTTTAAGTTTGATAATTGTTGTTTTTTTACAATTCCTTTCTTTAAAATAACAGTTTCATCATACACTGAAAGTTTATCAAGAATATTAAAAAGAGTCAAAAATTTTGAATCTTCATTTACTCCTAACCTTCCAACGTAAAGCTTAAATTGTCTTTTTTCAGATTTAGACAGCGACTTTACCAATACAAACAAATTATCTTTTTGCTCTTTTGTCATAGTTATCAAAACATATTTAACTTGCTTGTTTTCAGTAAATTAAAAAACAAACCATTAGGTTAAACATCGTAAAAATTATATGTTGAATTCTCGTTTTACGAAACCAAAATATACATTCGTAGTACAATACAAAAATATATTCTAATAAATGTCTGATAATAACGTCCAAATTTTTGATACAACACTTCGTGATGGCGAGCAGGTTCCTGGTTGTAAACTGAATACAGAGCAAAAATTAATTATAGCAGAACAGCTTGACAATTTAGGAGTAGATATTATTGAAGCTGGATTTCCAGTTTCCAGTCCAGGAGATTTTAAATCGGTTGAAGAAATATCTAAAATTGTAAAAAATGCAACAGTTTGTGGATTAACACGCTCAGTTGAAAACGATATAAAAGTAGCTGCTGAGGCCTTAAAATATGCTAAGACACCAAGAATACATACAGGTATTGGAACGTCTGATTCTCATATAAAACATAAATTCAAATCCACTCAAAGTGATATTATTGAACGTGCAGTAAAAGCTGTTAGTTATGCAAAATCCTTTGTTGAAGATGTTGAATTCTACGCTGAAGATGCTGGGAGAACAGATAACGAATATTTAGCTCGTGTTTGCGAAGCCGTTATTAAAGCTGGTGCGACAGTTTTAAATATTCCAGATACAACTGGATACTGTTTACCACATGAATACGGAGCAAAAATAAAGTATCTAAAAGAAAACGTAAAAGGTATTGATAAAGCCATTTTATCATGCCACTGCCATAACGATTTAGGCTTAGCGACAGCAAATTCTATCGAGGGTGTTATTAATGGTGCACGACAAATAGAATGTACTATTAATGGTATTGGAGAGCGTGCAGGAAACACAGCACTAGAAGAAGTTGTTATGATTTTAAAACAACATCCTTACTTAAATTTAGACACTAAAATTCAAACCGAAATGTTATACGGTATTAGTCAATTAGTATCAGATAGCATGGGAATTTACACGCAACCAAATAAAGCCATTGTTGGAGCAAATGCTTTTGCACATAGCTCAGGAATTCATCAAGATGGAGTTATTAAAAATCGTGAAACTTACGAGATTATAGACCCAAAAGATGTTGGAGTAACTGAATCTGCAATTGTTTTAACAGCAAGAAGTGGAAGAGCAGCTTTGGCTTACAGAGCAAAAAACATAGGTTATGAATTAACGAAGCTTCAGCTAGACGAAATTTATACTAACTTTTTAGATTTTGCAGATAAAAAGAAAGAAGTTGATGATAATGATATTCATCAAATTGTAGAAAACAGCAAAGTATATAGTGAAATTACTTCTGCTTAAATTGAAAATGAAATGAAACTAAATATTGCCGTTTTACCAGGTGATGGTATAGGACCAGAAGTTACAGCACAAGCCGTCAAGGTTTTAAAAGCTATAGCCATGGAGTTTGGCCATTTATTTACTTTCAACAAAGCATTTGTGGGTGCTTCGGCAATAGATACGACCGGCAACCCACTACCAGAAGAAACTATTAGCATTTGCCAAAACGCAGATGCTATTTTATTTGGTGCTATTGGTAGTCCTAAATATGATATGGATCCTGATGCCGAGGTAAGACCAGAACAAGGCCTTTTAAGGCTTCGTAAATCACTCGATTTATATGCTAACATTAGACCTGTTATTGCTTACGAAGATTTGCTAAATAAATCGTCCTTAAAAGTTAAGCAAATACGAGACACTAATATTTTAATTTATCGCGAGCTTACTGGTGGTATTTATTTTGGAGAAAAAAAACTCAGTAATGACAGCGCTTCAGACATTTGTGAATATTCCCGTTTTGAAATTGAACGCATTGCACATTTAGCCTTTAAGGCAGCACAAACTAGAAAAGGGAAACTAACCTTAGTAGATAAAGCTAATGCATTAGCAACCTCTCGATTATGGCGTAAAGTGGTTCAAGAATTGGCATCACAGTATCCAAACGTTGAGTTAAATTTTATGTACATAGATAATGCAGCTATGGAGCTCATTATAAACCCAAGACAGTTTGATGTTATTTTAACCGAAAATATGTTTGGTGATATTTTATCTGAAGAAGCTAGTGTTATTGTTGGCTCTATTGGTTTGTTAGCATCAGCCTCAATAAATGATAAGCATGCCATGTTTGAACCTATACACGGTGCTTATGGTAAATTTGCTAATAAAGGTATTGCTAACCCAATAGCTTCAATTTTATCGGCTGCTATGTTACTGGATCATTTTGGACTAGACAAAGAAGCTGCTTTGGTGAGACAAGCTGTAGATAAATCGTTAAAATTACATATTACAACACCAGATTTAAACACTAAATACGATAATATAACCACCACAAAAGTGGGTGATTTTATAGAGGATTTCATAAACAATCCAGAGGAAACGAATTTAAACTTTAAAAACATACATCTAGGACAGTCCACAATTATTTAATTATTTTAAGTTAGTCACTTTTTTAAAAATTATTGGGATTATTAAAAGCGCACTTTTATAGTGCGCTTTTTTATTTTAACTGGGCGTTACCACAAGGGTCGCGCTTTTCGTTATATCTTTTTCTCGTACCTCAAAAAAGGATGCCACTTCAATCGCTAACGCAAAATCACGTATCATTCTCGTCTTAAATTTTTCTTATCCAAATATTTCTAAATTGAACTTTAGAGCCATGGTCTTGAAGTGAAATAACATCGTCACCATGAGCAGCAGGATAATCGTGTAAGCCAATATAACGAGTGAGACCATTAATAGAAACATTGTTTTGAATCAATACACCATTGTGTAGTACAGTAATTTTGGCAGGTGATTCTAATTTTCCATTTTTTTTGAAACGAGGGGCTGTATAGATAACATCATAAGAATTCCATTCGAGAGGGCTACGCATTGCATTGACCAAAGGTGCATGGTCTTTATAAATACTTCCAGCCTGTCCGTTTGAATATGTCCTATTGTTATATGAATCTAAGACTTGAAGTTCATATCGATTTTGAAAAAAAACACCACTATTACCTCTCCCTTGTCCCGAAAATTTCACTGTATCAGGAGCGCTAAATTCAAGGTGTAATTGACAATCTCCAAACTTCATTTTTGTCTGAATCGAACCAGACCCAGGGACAACCTCAAAGTAAGCATTATTAACAATTTTCCATGGCACTAATTTCGTAGAATCTTTTTGGCTTATCCAAGCATCAAGGTTTTTCCCATCAAATAAAATAATTGCATCTGATGGGGGACTCCCTAAAGTTTTTGCAGCTGAAACGACCTTTACCTGAGGCTCCCATATTTCAGTCATTTCTGGTTGCATTGTCATTGGTGATACGTCTGGCGGTGTATTCGGATAATTTCCCTGAGCCCAGGTATGTTTTAATGAAAAGAGGATCAGTATTATGCAAAGCCAAATCGTTTTAGATTTCATAGTGTTTAATTTATTGTCTATTTTATTTTTATACTTTATTGTCATCACAATACAGAAATTTATGCTAAAGTTTTTCAAACATATGAATCCGTTTTAATGATTTATATACAACGTTAAACGAATTTCGACATTTTTTCTGACTAAGTCAAGGTTCTACCAAAAAACAAAAAAACCTTGTAAAATACATTACAAGGTTTTTAATATTATATAATTTGTTTTAGTATTTACAAACCAAAAGCTTCTTTTACTTTATCTACATAATCTAACTTTTCCCAAGTAAACAACTCTACATCTAGAGTAGTAGTTTCTCCATTGGGTTGGCTAAACGTTTTGGTAACTGTTTCATTTTCACGTCCCATATGCCCATAAGCAGCAGTTTCACTATACATTGGTGAACGTAATTTTAAACGTTCTTCAATAGCAAATGGTCGCATATCAAATAGTTTAGAAACTTTTTCTGCAATTTCACCATCAGTCATATTAAAAGGACAGGTCCCATAGGTATCAATAAAAATGCCCATTGGCTCAACAACACCAATTGCGTAACTAACTTGTACTAAAACCTCGCTAGCTACTCCAGCGGCTACCAGGTTTTTTGCTATATGACGAGTCGCATAAGCTGCACTTCTATCAACCTTACTTGGGTCTTTCCCTGAAAATGCGCCACCACCATGAGCACCTTTACCTCCATAGGTATCTACAATAATTTTACGTCCTGTTAAACCAGTATCTCCATGCGGGCCACCAATAACAAACTTTCCAGTTGGGTTTATATGATATGTAATGGCATCATTAAATAACACTTGTATTTGCTTAGGTAACTTTGTTACAACTCTTGGTATTAAAACCTCAACAATATCCTTTCTTATTTTAGAAAGCATAGTCTCATCATCTCCAAAATCATCATGCTGCGTAGAAACTACGATAGCATCAATACGTTGCGGAATATTATCATCACTATACTCAATAGTTACTTGACTTTTTGAGTCAGGTCTTAAGTAAGTAATGTCTTTATTTTCTCTACGTAATTCAGCAAGTTCTTTTAAGATTCTGTGCGACAAATCTAAAGCCAAAGGCATAAAATTTTCGGTTTCACGAGTAGCATAGCCAAACATCATACCTTGATCTCCTGCACCTTGCTCCTCTTTACTAGCTCTATCTACACCACGATTAATATCATCTGATTGCTCATGTATGGCCGATAAAACCCCACAAGAGTTTCCATCAAACATATACTCACCTTTAGTATATCCTATTTTATTAATGGTTTCTCTTGCTATTTTTTGAACATCTAAATAGGTTGACGATTTTACTTCTCCTGCTAAAACAACTTGACCAGTTGTAACCAATGTTTCGCAAGCAACTTTTGATTCTGAATCAAATGCCAAAAAATTGTCAATTAGTGCATCACTAATTTGATCTGCAACTTTATCAGGGTGTCCTTCAGAAACACTTTCCGAAGTGAATAAATAAGCCATATTTTAAGTTTTATTGAAGATTTGACGATAGCGTCAAAGGGAGTTTGCACTGCCTTTAGCATTTTTATTTATATCAATAATATCATTTGATATAAAAAGAGGTTGCAATCAGTCAAATCTTTCCTCGATTATTTGTGTTCGCAAAAGTAAAAAAATAAAAGAATATGTGAGTTAATTTTTCTTTTTTTCAAAAAAATAATTGTTATCTAAAAATTATTTATAATATTTGATGCAACAAAAAATGAAAAATCAAATTTTAAATACCATTTCAATTATTGTCATTGTGATTATTTCACAACGATAAGGATGGTATATTAAAACTTAAAATAAATTTTAAAAGCCTTCCTTAAACGGAAGGCTTTTTTTATTGAATATTTTAAGCGTTTTGGACATCATAAAAAATATAGTTTAACTATTTGATAATCAATGTATTAAATAAATTTTAATCATACTGGATTTAACCATAAAAAACACTAAAAAACAGATTTAAAAATGTAATAAATTAATTTCGTAACCTTTTTTAAAGGTATTGTTAACTTTTTAAACAAAATCTTAAATATCAAGAAGATATATATCATTAAAGAATAAAAGCAATTTTTTTTGCAATAAATATGAAAGAACTCAATAGACATAGCAAAAGACTAACACAAGACGAATCTCAACCTGCATCTCAAGCCATGTTATACGCCGTTGGTTTGACTGATGAAGATATGCAAAAAGCCCAAGTAGGTATTGCAAGTACGGGATATGATGGAAACCCGTGTAACATGCATTTAAATAATTTGGCGGCTGAAGTAAAAATTGAATGCAAAATAGCAGGTTTAGTTGGTTTAGGATTTAATACTATTGGTGTTAGCGATGGTATTTCTATGGGAACCTCCGGTATGAATTATTCTTTAGCATCCAGAGATATTATAGCAGATTCTATTGAAACTGTTATGAATGCCCAAAGTTATGACGCATTAATCTCTGTAGTAGGCTGTGATAAAAATATGCCGGGAGCCGTTATTGCAATGTTGCGATTAAATCGCCCATCAATAATGATGTATGGCGGAACCATTGCATCAGGTAATTACAAAGGAAGAAAATTAAATATTGTTTCTGCTTTTGAAGCTTTAGGTCAAAAAGTTGCTGGAGATATTGATGAAGATGAATACAGAGAAATTATTAAGAAAGCTATACCAGGAGCAGGTGCTTGTGGTGGTATGTATACAGCCAACACTATGGCTTCTGCAATAGAGTGTATGGGCTTCTCTTTACCTTATAATTCTTCTATTCCAGCAGAAAATCCAAGTAAATTATCAGAAAGCGAAAGAACAGCGATAGCTATTAAAAACCTATTAGAATTAGATTTAAAACCTTTAGATATCATTTCTAAAAAATCTATTGAAAATGCCATTGCTCTTGTAAATGCATTAGGCGGTTCGACAAATGCTGTATTGCATTTCTTAGCAATTGCACATGCAGCAGATATTGATTTTACTTTAGAAGATTTTCAACGAGTTAGTGATAGAACACCACTAATTGCTGATTTAAAACCATCTGGAAAATATTTAATGGAAGATGTTCACGGTATTGGAGGAACTCCAGCTGTAATGAAATATTTATTAGATAATGGATATTTACATGGTGATTGTTTAACTGTAACGGGGAAAACTTTAGCTGAAAATTTAGCAACAGTTAAACCTCTTACATTTGAAGATGACCAAGATGTTATCCATCCAAAAGATAAAGCCTTAAAATCTTCAGGAAACCTACAAATTCTTTACGGAAACTTGGCATCTGAAGGTGCTGTGGCTAAAATTAGTGGAAATGAAGGCTTAAAGTTTGAAGGAAAAGCTGTGGTTTATGACGGTGAGCAAGCTGCAAACACAGGAATTTCAAATGGAGAAGTAGAAAGAGGTGATGTAGTTGTTATTCGTTATGTTGGCCCAAAAGGAGGTCCAGGAATGCCTGAAATGTTAAAACCCACCTCGTTAATCATGGGAGCAGGCCTAGGAAAATCCGTTGCATTAATAACCGATGGTCGTTTTTCTGGAGGAACACACGGTTTTGTAGTAGGTCACATTACACCTGAAGCTCAATCTGGAGGAACTATAGGCTTACTTAAAACAGGAGATAGAATTAGAATTAGTGCTGAAGACAATTCTATCAATGTATTATTATCAGATGAAGAAATTGCTGAGAGAAAATCGCAATGGATAGCACCAGAATTAAAACACAAAAAAGGAATATTATACAAATACGCAAAATCAGTTGCATCTGCCTCTAAAGGATGTATAACTGATGCGTTTTAATTGAAATTATGGAAGCAGAAACTATGACAAAAGCAAAGTACTTAGACCAACCTAGTGAGCGTATTACAGGTTGTGAAGCAATAGTTAGAAGTTTAATAGCTGAAGGTGTTGATATTCTTTACGGATATCCTGGAGGAGCTATTATGCCTGTTTATGATGAATTGTACAAATACAGAAATGAAATCCATCATGTTTTAACACGCCACGAACAAGGAGCTGCACATGCAGCCCAAGGGTTTGCTAGAATTTCAGGTCGTGTTGGTGTTGCTATGGCCACCTCTGGCCCAGGAGCAACAAACCTAATTACAGGTATTGCCGATGCGCAAATAGATTCAACCCCATTAGTTTGTATTACAGGACAAGTACCATCACATTTACTAGGCAGTGATGCCTTTCAAGAAACTGATATTGTTGGTATTTCAACTCCGGTTACAAAATGGAATCATCAAGTAACCAAAGCTTCAGAGATTCCTGAGGTTTTAGCTAAAGCCTTTTATATTGCCAAAAGTGGTCGACCAGGACCTGTATTAATTGATATTACTAAAGATGCTCAATTTGGAGAACTTGATTTTAAATATGAAAAATGTACAGGTGTACGAAGTTATATCCCTGTACCAAAAATCAATACAGAATCAGTTAAGGCTGCTGCAGAATTAATTAATGCTGCTAAAAAACCAATGATTGTTTGGGGGCAAGGCGTTATTTTAGGAGAGGCAGAAGCAGAATTAAAAGCTGTTATAGAAAAAGCAGATATTCCAGCTGCATGGACCATTATGGGAGCTTCGGCTTTACCTACTTCTCACCCATTAAACATTGGTATGGTAGGAATGCACGGCAATTACGCTCCTAACAAATTAACTAATGAATGTGATGTGTTAATTGCTATAGGAATGCGTTTTGATGATCGTGTTACGGGTGATTTAAGTACTTATGCGAAACAAGCAAAAGTTATTCATTTTGAAATTGATCCAGCAGAGATTAATAAAAATGTGTATGCAGATGTGGCTGTTTTAGGTAATTCTAAAGATAGTTTAGCACAATTATTACCATTATTAAATGAAAATTCGCATGATTCATGGCATCAAGAATTTAAAGATTTATATGCCATTGAATTCGAAAAAGTTATAAAAAATGATATTCATCCAACCAAAGAAGGGTTAACTATGGGTGAGGTTTTAAATGAAATAAATATACAAAGTGAAGGTAATGCGGCAATTGTTTCAGATGTTGGTCAACATCAAATGATTGCTTGTCGATATTCAAAATTTAATAAAACTAAAAGTAACATTACGTCTGGAGGTTTAGGCACCATGGGATTTGCATTACCTGCAGCAATTGGTGCTAAAATGGCGGCACCAAATCGCGAAGTAGTCGCTATTATTGGAGATGGTGGATACCAAATGAATATTCAAGAATTAGGCACCATTTTTCAGCAAAAAGCAGCTGTAAAAATTGTGGTATTAAATAATGAGTTTTTAGGTATGGTACGCCAGTGGCAACAGTTATTTTTTGATAAACGTTATGCTTCAACTGAAATGACAAACCCAAATTTTGTTGCCATAGCAGAAGGCTATTATATTAAAGCTAGAAAAGTTGTAAAACGTGAAGAATTAGCCGAAGCTGTTAAAGAAATGATTGAATCAAAAGAATCATATTTCTTAGAAGTTTGTGTTGAAAAAGAAGACAACGTGTTTCCTATGATTCCATCTGGAGCATCAGTTTCAGATGTAAGATTAAGCTAAATATTAAAAGAAATGAACGAAGAAATAAAAACACTCACGATTTCAATTTATACCGAAAATAATATCGGTTTATTAAATCGTATATCTGCCATTTTTCAACGCAGACACATAAACATTGAAAGCTTAACAACATCAAAGTCAGAAATTGAAGGTGTTAATAGATTTGTTGTGGTGGTAAATATCACTGAATCTCAAGCTAAAAAAATTATAGGTCAATTTGAAAAACAAATAGAAGTTATTCGTGCTTACTATCATACAGATGAAGAAACTATTTATCAGGAATCTGGTATGTTTAAAATAAAATCAGATTTACTTTTTGAAGAGCCTCAAATTCAAAATATAATTAAAGAGAGTAACGCAAGAATTGTAACTGTAAATAAAGAGTTTTTTGTTCTTGAAAAATCAGGTAGGCGACAAGAAATAGAATTATTGTGGCGAGAATTAAATGCTTTTGGCATTATGCAGTTTGTGCGTTCTGGTCGTATTTCTGTAACTAAAGAACCAATGAAAATAACCGAAATGCTTCAGGCATTCAATAATCAATAATAACAAAATTAAAATGGGAAATTATTTTAACACACTCTCGTTAAGAGACAAATTAAATCAATTATCGAAGTGTAGATTTATGGATTCTTCAGAGTTTGAAGATGGTGTAAATGCTTTAAAAGGCAAAAAAGTTGTCATAGTAGGCTGTGGTGCTCAAGGATTAAATCAAGGTTTAAACATGAGAGATTCTGGTTTAGACATCTCTTATGCTTTACGTGATGCTGCTATTGCAGAGAAACGTAAATCTTACGTTAATGCTTCAGAAAACGGGTTTACTGTTGGTACTTACCAAGAGTTAATTCCAACGGCAGATTTGGTATTAAACTTAACTCCAGACAAGCAACATACTAGTGCTGTAAACGCAGTAATGCCTTTAATGAAACAAGGTGCGACACTATCTTATTCTCACGGGTTTAATATTGTTGAAGAAGGTATGCAAATTCGTAAAGACCTTACGGTTATTATGGTAGCACCTAAATGTCCTGGTACAGAGGTTAGAGAGGAATACAAAAGAGGTTTTGGTGTACCAACTTTAATTGCAGTACACGAAGAGAATGATCCAGAAGGAAAAGGATGGGCTCAAGCTAAAGCTTATGCAGTAGCAACTGGTGGTGATAGAGCTGGTGTTTTAGCATCGTCTTTTATCGCTGAGGTTAAGAGTGATTTAATGGGAGAGCAAACCATTTTATGTGGCTTGTTACAAACAGGTTCTATTCTTTGTTTTGATAAAATGGTTGAAAAAGGAATAGATGCAGGTTATGCTTCAAAATTAATTCAATACGGATGGGAAACTATTACTGAAGGTCTTAAATATGGAGGAATAACTAATATGATGGATCGCCTTTCTAATGTTGCAAAAATTAAAGCATTTGAATTATCAGAAGAATTAAAAGATATTATGCGTCCATTATTCCAAAAACATATGGATGATATTATTGAAGGTCGTTTTTCTGCAGGAATGATGGCAGATTGGGCTAATGATGATAAAGATTTATTAGGATGGAGAGCAACTACAGCAGAAACAGCGTTTGAAAAAACACCAGCTGGAGATGTTGAGATTTCTGAACAAGAATTTTATGATAATGGAGTGTTAATGGTCGCTATGGTTAGAGCCGGTGTAGAACTAGCTTTTGAAGCTATGACGGATTCTGGAATTATTGATGCTTCTGCATATTACGAATCGTTACACGAAACACCACTTATAGCAAATACTATAGCCAGAAAGAAGTTATACGAAATGAATAGTGTAATTTCTGATACCGCTGAATATGGCTGTTATTTATTTGACCATGCTTGTAAGCCTTTATTAGCAGATTTTATGAAAACTATTGACACTAATGTTATTGGAAAAACATATGCTGCCGATAATGGTGAAGGTGTTGATAATGCAAGGCTAATTGAAATCAATGCTACTTTAAGAAATCATCCAGTTGAAAAAGTTGGAGGATTTTTAAGAGCTTCTATGACGGCTATGAAGCCAATAGTATAAAGAATAAGAATTATGAACAAGGAAGACGTTACATATTTTCCTAGTATAGATAATATTAAAGTAGCTGCCGATACCATTAAAAAGGTATCGGCAGTTACACCTTTAGGGCAAAGTTTAAGGTATTCTAAACAGTATAGTGCAAACATCTTTTTAAAACGTGAAGATTTACAACAAGTTAGATCTTACAAAATTAGAGGCGCTTATAATAAAATAAGTTCTTTATCAAAAGACGAAGCCAAAAACGGTGTAGTTTGTGCCAGTGCAGGAAATCATGCTCAAGGTGTTGCTTTATCTTGTAAGCTACTGCAAATAAAAGGAACTATCTATATGCCTGCACCAACACCAAATCAAAAAGTAGAACAAGTTAAAATGTTTGGAGATGATTATGTCACCATTATTTTAGAAGGCGATACTTTTGACGACGCTTACCATTTGGCAAAGGCAGAATGCGAACAATTACACAAAACATTTATTCATCCTTTTAACGATGAAAAAGTCATTGAAGGACAAGCAACCATAGGTTTAGAAATTTTAGAACAAACCGATGCTCCAATAGATTATGTATTTATTGCTGTAGGCGGTGGTGGTTTAGCCGCAGGCTTATCTACTGTTTTTAAAACCTTATCGCCAAAAACAAAAATTATTGGTGTAGAACCTAAAGGTGCTCCATCAATGTCTGTATCAATCCAGAATAATAAGAATACAACCATAGAGCACATTGAAAAATTTATTGATGGCGCTGCAGTAAAGCGTGTTGGAGATTTAACTTTTCCAATATGTAAGGAGAACCTTGATTCTGTAACAACTGTTCCTGAAGGCAAAGTATGTGAAACTATTTTAGAGCTTTATAATAAAGATGCCATAGTGGTTGAACCTGCCGGAGCATTGAGCATTTCGGCTTTAGATTTTTATGCTGAAGATATAAAAGGTAAAAACGTGGTTTGTGTAGTAAGTGGTAGTAATAATGATATTACTAGAACTTCTGAAATTAAAGAACGTGCCTTATTATACGCCAATTTAAAACACTATTTTATCATTAAATTTCCCCAACGAGCAGGAGCATTAAAAGAATTTGTAGTTGATATTTTAGGCGAAAATGATGATATCACTTACTTCCAATATGCTAAAAAAACCAATCGAGAAAATGGGTCTGCAGTGGTAGGTATTCAATTAAAATCTTCAAATGATTTAGACCCTTTAATTGCTAAAATGAAACAGCAGAAATTTTATGGAGATTATTTAAATGATAAACCCGATTTGTTTCAGTTTTTGGTGTGACTGATTGCTTTTTACTTTTTATTCAGTAAAAATTAAAGCATCACCTATAGCACGCTCACCACTTAAATCAGATGACTTCCCTGTTTTTTTATTATTTACAACCATCATACTAGATCCACCACCATCTAAATTAAAGGCCTCTGTACACCCTAACTTTTTCATTAGCATAGTCATTTCTGTTATAGAGGCTCCAGCTGTAATTTTAGGTTGTCGGCCATAAACAACCGCGATATATATTTTGTTGTCTTTTGTTATTCCAATAGCTGTTCTCGGGTGTCTTCGGACTACCCAACCATGATAAAACCCAAAGCGATTATTTGATTGCTGATCGTTTATTGAAGCTTTATCTTTTTTATCTACAAATTCGTCTGAAACATTAAAATCGTTAAACATCGTTTCCCATCCTTCTTTATATCTCGCTGTTAAATTTGCTTTATTATTTTGTAAAAGAGTAGGCCCTCCATTAATAGCGTATATTCCTTTTTTAAGCCCAATGCTCCCTTCATCGCTTGTAACTTCAATTTTTAACTTGGACTTAATACCAAGTTCAGCTATGTCTTTTAAGTGTTTTTGAGCATTTCCTGTAGCTTGAATTAAGTAACCTTTTTTAGGTACAAATCCTTTTCGGTAGGCGTTAATTGATGTTATCAAATTATTTTCATCTATAACAAATTCAAACCCTTCTCCTGATTTGATATTTCCTCCAAAATTGGCATTGTAAGCTATAATTTCATTTGGATTGTTACAAACAAAATCGTGAATAGGAATCACTGCAGTAGAATCTATTTGATTGCCACAATTTAATACTTTACCATGCTCTCTGTTAATACCATTAACCCTAAATATGGTATCGTTTATGTGCAATGATATGTTTGTTTTTACATTATGAGCAACATGCATTTTTTTTAAATTATTGTCTATTATAAGTGCAGACCGCCCTTGCGTAGCTTCACTCACTAATTTCCCATCAATAATAGATATTCCTGCGGGTTCTCCATCAATACCTACTTCGTTGTTCCATGCAAAAAAGCCAGCATTTATCGCTGCAATGGCATTTAGCCTTTTAGCCATTGAAGATGTATTTTCTTTTCCAAGAATTTTATGGTTTCCTAATTCGGAAAACATATTACCTTTAAAAATGTTTAAATTGATTTCAAGAAGACTAATTTGAAAAGGACCAGATGTAGTATTACCATCTTCTGCAGTATAACGAACTGCCATATTAATTTTATGGTTTTCTAAATCTTTTTGAACCATTTTTGCCTCATCAATAGTGTTGTATTTTCCAACTCTAATAATATTTCCTAAGAATTCGTGATGTGGCCCAGATTCAGCAGATTGCTCTATTCTTATATTATAACCAAGAGTTTTTAGCTTATTTGCAAGTTCTTTTTCATTAGCTTTAGTGATAACTCCTGTAGATAGGGTATAAAAGTCGTCATTAGAGGTTATTCCTCTTTCTATATTGTATAATAAAACTCCTTGAGCTAAATTTTTATGAGTAGTTTTTTGCTTTAAGTTTGATAGTCCTAAACCTAAATCAGGTAATTTTTTAATCGAGGTATTGTTACAAGATGTGAGAACAAACGCAACAACAATTATTTTATAGATTAGCTTATTCACTTGTTATTTTATTTAAAACATAAGAGATAAGTTCTTTTACCTGCTCTCTATAGTTTTCATTTGCATTTTTATTTAGTCTATTCGCTATAATTAAACAAATAGCTATAGCATTATGATTTAGCAATTTAGCTAAACCATACATAGCTGAGCTTTCCATTTCATAATTTGTAATTCTAAAACCATTATAATTAAAGCTAGAGAGCTTATCATTTATATCTTTAATCTTAGTATTGAGCCGTAGTTCTCTTCCTTGTGGAACATAAAAACCAGGAGAAGTAACAGTTATACCAGAAAATGTTTCGTCACTATATAGCCTTTCAAACAACTCCATTGACGCATCAACAACATATGGAGAAAAAAATTGTGACTCAGAACCTAAATGAGCTTTAAATACAGTTTTGAATTCCTTATTAATTACTTTATCATCTTCATTGTAGAAATACAACAGATTATCAAATCCAATTGATTTTTTTGAAACTACATAAGAATTTACAGTTACATCTTTTTGGAGACTTCCAGAAGTCCCAATTCTTATAAAATCTAATTTTCTTATTTTATCTTTTACTTTTCTAGTTTCAAAATCAATATTCACTAATGCATCCAACTCGTTCATAACAATATCTATATTGCCTATGCCAACACCAGTTGATACAACAGTTATTCTAGTGTTGTTATAAACCCCTGTAACGCTTACATATTCTCTATTAGATGCTTTTACTTCAACCGTACTTAAAAACGATTCAATAATGCTAACACGATTAGGGTCTCCAACCAAAATAACAGTATCTGCAACTTGATTCGGTTTGAGATGAAGATGAAAAATGCTCCCATCTGGATTTAAAATTAATTCTGAATCTAAAATCATTATAAAAAAAATTTTGAATTTTAAGGAGTAATTCAATTACGTATTAACAACATGGAAATATTGATCAAAAATACGTGTAAGAAAATGAAGAACAGGCAATTACCTGTTCTCCAGTTCTAAAAACAACTAACTCAAAATTAAACCTATTATTTAATAACCTGGGTTTTGAGATATCCCTGTTAAATCTATTTCTCGTTGAGGAATCGGTAATAGCAATTGATTTTGTTCAGTGACATTATCTAATCGCTCTATAGCTTTACCTGTTCTTACTAAATCATACCAATAAAACCCTTCGGCATAAAACTCCTTTTGTCTTTCATCAAGAATAGCATCAATAAAACTATCTTGATTTGTAGCAGAACTAACTCCTAAGCCACGTGCAGTCCTCAATTCATTAAGCCTAGTTAATCCCGAAGGATAACCTTGAGCTTCTGCACTTATTAGATACATTTCTGCTAATCGACTTACGATTACCGGAAGGTTTCTACTCTCAGTATATCTGTTTACTATGTTTTGACTATTAAAAACAATTAATGATGCATCTTTTCTTAAATCTGTAACATCATACAAATTATTAAATATGTCATCGGTTGGAGCAAATTGTTGAGAGCCTGAGACTGGATGGTCATTTGGATTAAACGTAACATATTGCATAACAAGTTCAACGGGATCATTTCCAAGAGAAAAAATAACTTCTTTATTACCATTTTTACTAAAAATAGAGGCAAAATTAGATTCTAAGCTAAAACTTCCCGAAGTTGAAGCTATTACAGCTTCTGCCATATTTCCTGCTTCAGAATTATTACCTGTTGAAATATATACTCGTGCTAATAAAGCTTGAATAGCTTCTTTCGAAACAAAATTTTCGTTGGTAAAATTATTAGCCAGTAACTCTGCATTTGTTAAATCTGTTGTGATGAAAGTCCATGTTTCTTGTGTGGTGCTTCTCTGAACAACCTCTGTTGTATTTTGAGGTAACAAAGGAACTCCTCCAAATCTAGTAACCAAATAATAATAGGCTAAACTTCTTAAATATAGAGCAGTTGCCTTTTCATTATTAAAATCTCCTTCTAAATTATCAATTACCTCTAATGCTATGTTTGCATTAAAAACTACTTCGTAAAGCTGTAGCCACCAAGATTCTGTTTGTGTAGGGCTCAATCTGTTTCTTACAAAGTTGACATCATCACCAGCAAATAAAGGTGTAGCTTCAAAATGGTTAGCTAATAAATCAAAATCGATAAATCTATTTCCAATTCCAGTGGTAGATTTATTATAAACCCCATTTATTAATTGAGGTAAGTCTGAGCTATTCAATTGAGAAGGGTTAATACTTTCCTCTGGAAATAAATTCAACTCATTTGAACAAGATATTGTAAGTAACATTAATAATAAGTATACTAAACTGTGTTTTTTATATAATAATTTCATGACTCTCAAGTTTTAAAAATTTAAGTTTAATCCAAGTATCACTGTTCTAAGTGGCGGAGCTGTTAAAAAGTCGGCGCCAAAAGTTCTTGGGTCTGAACTATCTGAAGCTTCAGGGTCATAGCCCGAATACTTTGTAAAAGTAAATAAGTTGCTGCCTGTTAGATATAATCTAAAATTATCGATAGACCATTTATTAGTAATATCTTTTGGCAAAGTATAACCCACCGTAATGTTCTTGATTCTAAAGAAAGATCCGTCTTCAACCCATCTTGATGATGCCTGATTATTATGAAAAGCAGCACCAGTACCTCCTGCTATTGCTCTAGGTGTTGTATTGCTTGTTCCAGCACCTGTCCATCTACTTTGAGCTGTTTCTCTCAACATTCCAAATTGTGAAAAGCCTAATCCATCAACACCTCCACCAACTCTAATTGAACCAGCCGATCCTCCTGACAGAAACCCACCAGATCTCCAAGCTGAGTATATATCGTTACCCGATGAAAAGTTAGAAAAAATTGATAAGTCAAAATTCTTATATTTAAAGGTATTATTTATACCTCCAAAAAGGTCTGGGAACGCATTGCCAACAATTTGTCTATCTGCAGCTGTAATATTTCCGTCATTATTAACGTCATCATAAATAACATCTCCAGCACGCACTCCGTTAGCAGCTAATGTTGCTGGGACATCTGAGTCTGATTGATAAATCCCTGTTTGTTTTAATAAATAAATTGATCCTATTGGCTCTCCAATTTTAAGAACATTATATCCTAAAGGAATGGGTTCATCACCAATTAAAGAAGTAAGTTCATTACTTGCAGTTGATATATTAAGATCAAAATTCCATGTAAATGAATCATTATTAATAATATTAGCGTTCAAACCGAGTTCGAATCCTTTGTTTGTCATGCTACCAATATTTTCTGAGAATGTAGTAAAACCTGTCGTACCGTGCACAGGTCGGTCATATAACAAATCGTCTGTATCTCGAGTATAATAATCCATGGTTAGTTTAACACGGTCTTCTAAAAAATACAAGTCTAAACCTACGTTTACAGAACTAGCTTGCTCCCAAGTAAGATTTGGATTTGCTAATTGATTAGAAGATAAACCGCTATTGCCTAAATAATCTGAACCTCCAGAAACTAAGGCTAATGAGTTATAGTTTCCTATACTACTAGTGCTTCCAGTAACCCCATATGATCCTCTTAATTTTAAGAAAGAAATAAAAGAATCTTCTTTAAAAAATGATTCATTAGAAATAACCCAACCAGTTGAAACTGATGGAAAATTACCATAACGTTTACCATCTGCAAATCGAGATGATCCATCTCGTCTAAAAGCTACATCTAAAAAGTAACGATCCTTATATGTTCCTGAAAGTCTTCCTAGGTATGAATCTAATGCATTTTCGGCTTTAGAGCCAAAAGCAAATTGAGTAGCTGCTGATGATATTGCTGTAAATGATGGTGATGGAAAATTCCTAGCATCAATCAAAGCAGATTCCACTATTTCTTTTTGAAAGGAATGACCAGCAGTTACGTTTAAATCAAAATCCTCCCAAGACTTTTTGTAATTAAACAAATTTTCAACCAAAATATTAGTAAGAATATTTCTTGAATCAAATATTTGACCATTTACATTTCTTCCACGAGGATGTAATGGAGATCTATAAGTATTGTCATGATATGTTCCATAATCTATATTGAAAGATGGTGTATATGTAAACCCTTTAAAAGGTTTAAACTCTGCAAAAGCATTTAAAATGCCTCGGTAAGTCTTGTATTTAGAATCTTGTTCGTTTACAACTTGTACTCCACTATGTCTAGTTAAAGTAGCCGAACCACCAATGTTATAACTACCATCTGGATGGTAAGGTAAATCTGCAGGCCTTTGTTCTAATGATCTAATTAATAACCTTAAACCTCCTTCATGACTTGCAACTCTACTATTAATACTATAGTTACCTATAAAATTAACTCCAAATTTTACTTTATTACTGAATTTATGCTCAATATTTAACTTACTTGAATATCTTTTAAATTCACTTTTTCTAAACCATCCTTCTTGGTTAAAATAACCTAGTGAGGCGTAATATTTTGTTGTTTCATTTCCTCCAAATACAGAAAGATTATGGTCTTGTATAGAGGAAGTAGAATTTGTTATTCCTCCAGTCCAATCAAATTCAGATTGTCCAGAAGGCAAAGGGTTAGAAAGAGGTGATAGAAAACCTGTGTCGCCACTAGAAAAACCTTGATCGTTATTAAAGTTATTTCTTGCTTCATTATTAACCTCTAACCAAAGCGCTGTATTTGCAGTTTCTATTTTTTCTGGAGCATATTGAATTCCTGAATATGTAGAAAAATTTACCTTAGCTTTTCCAAATTTACCTTTCTTAGTACTAATAATAATAACGCCGTTAGTACCTCTAGAACCATAAATTGCAGTTGATGCTGCATCTTTAAGAACATCAACACTTTCAATATCATTAGGATTAAGAAGTGCTAAGGGGCTTTGATTGTTTACAGAACCAAATACACTTTCATTAAGTGAAGAAGGGTCAGAATTATTTATAGGGATTCCATCGATAACGATTAAGGGTAAGTTATTCCCTTGTAATGATCCTATTCCTCTAATGTTAATTCTTTGTTGCCCACCAGGGTTACCAGATGTAGAAGCTATTTGAACTCCAGAAATTCTGCCTTGGAGAACATCATCTGTTGACAAAAAACCTGATTTTTCTGTTTTAGCAACATCAACGCTAGAAATTGAACCTGTTACTCTTCGTTTACTTTGAGTACCATATCCAACAATTACAACTTCTTCTAATTTAGCTGTATCTTCTTGTAGTTTTATATCAAGAAAAGACTCCCCATTAACTGGAACCTCTTTAGTTATAAAACCTAGATAAGAAATAACTAATACCGTATTTTCATCAACAATTGATAACGAAAAGTTTCCGTCAAAATCCGATTGAGTTCCATTAGTTGTTTCTTTTTCAATAATATTAGCACCAGCCAAGGGTAGTCCGTCACTACCAGTAACTGTTCCGCTTATTTTAAGCTGTTTCAAGGTTGTAGACTGTGTATCATTAGATTTTTTGTGTACTATTACTGTACTGTTTTCAGTAAAAGAATAAGAAAGACCGTTAGGTGTTAAATATTTATTCAATAAAACACTTACTTTAATAACACCTTTGTTTAAAGATAAATCAGGTATCTCTTTAATTAAGTCATGCCTATAAATAAATTTATAATCAGCTTGTTTATTAATAAGTTTAAAGACTTGTTTGATAGACATAACTTTGTCTTTAGAAATACTAATGTCTGCATCTTGTGAAAAACCGTTTTCAGCGGTTAAAGCAAACATTACAGAGCAAAATAGAAAAACGAATGTTTTCATAATGAATTTTAATAGCCACTTCTCTTTTGAGAAAAGACCAATAGTAATTTTAAATTTCATAAATTTGTAATGGTTTTAGTTAAACTTAGTTTTAATTGAAAATCTTATAGGAAAAAGGCTATTACGGTCCAATGTGTTAGCCTTTTCCTTTTTTTTATTTTATGATAATTATTTTATCTGCAATTTTAAATGTTATTTCATCTTTTTGACTTGTTTTTTTTATGATTTCTAGTATTTCTTGAATTGTTTTTGTTCTTTCTAAAATTCCAGTAAATTCAAATTCTTTTCTGCTAGAGTTTTCAAAAACAATATCAATATCATACCACCTAGACAATGTTTTCATCATATTATCTAACCTAGCTTCTTCAAAACTAAATAATCCTTTTACCCAAGCAATTTCATTTGAAACATCAATAGGCACAACATTTATTGTGCTCAAGTTTGTGTTAACCTGTGCTTGTTGGTTGGGAATTAATATTTTTTTGTTATCGTCTTTTTCGATTTGAATTTTACCTCCAACTAGTGTAGTTGCTATAATAGATTCTTCATTATATGCCTTAATATTAAATTCTGTTCCAAGTACCTTTACCTTTTGACCTTTAGTGATAACATTAAACTTAGAGCCATTATGTTTAGAACTAGGCGATATCTCAAAATAGGCTTCTCCATATACTAGCTCAATGTTTCTTTCTTTACCGTCAACAAATTTTGTAGGATACCTTAATTTAGATTCTGAGTTTAACCAAACTTTTGAACCATCTGCAAGAACAACGAAATATTCGCCACCTCTTGGAATGGTTAAATCATTATATTCTATAACTTCATTTTGTTTAGTCTTTTTAGCTTCACTTTTATATGTTAATTTTTTTCCGTCACTTGTTACATATTGGTTTTTATAGGTTTCGTTTTTTGACAAGCTTACTTGATTACCATTTCCTAATGTTAGTATTGCTTTATTGGTTCCTGGTGTTATAACATTGGTTTTAGTAGTTGAAATACTATTAACTTCTTCGGCTGGATTATAAGTTTTGTTAAAAAAAATATAACTAAAACCAATAGCAAAAACGATGGAAGCCGCTACAGAAATACGTTTAAATGCAAGGATTTTTTTATGCCTTTTATTCTCTTTTATTTTGTTGCTGATTTCGAGTTTTGCCTTATCAATATTGTATTGCTTCATATTAAATGTGGTTAAGTATTCTATTTCAACAAAATGATTAAAAATGGCTACGTTGTTGGGGTTTGCTAACCAACTTTCTAAAATTTCAAGTTCAGTTATATTAGCTTCATTATTAATGAACTTGATTAAGATGTTATGAATTTTTGGTTTTATCATCAATTTGTTGTGACTTTTATACTAATACGTTTAAATTATTAGTACCCCTCTATTTTTTTTAACATTTTTTTATATTTTTGACAAAAAACAAATAACTACTCAGCACTAATATGGATTTCACTAATAATTCTTTTTTAGCCGGACTGTTAAAAGAAGGAAATGAAAAAGCTTATGATTTTTTAATGGAGTCTTATTATCAGAAACTTTGTGCTTATGCTGAGATTTTAATAAAAAATCATTCTAAAGCAGAAGATATTGTTCAAAATGTTTTTGTTCAACTTTGGGTAAATAGAACGCAAATAAACCCTAACTTTTCAATAAAAAGCTATTTGTATAAATCTGTTTATAATGAGTTTATTGATCATTATAGAAAGAATAAGCCTATTGTTTATTTAGAGAAAAAGTATTTAGAAGCTTTAGATTTAGTTATTGAAAAGGATTATGAAGATTTAGAGGTATTAATGAAAATAGTAGATACAGAAATTAATAATTTACCATCTAAATGCAAACGGATATTTTTGTTAAATAAAAAAGAAGGTTTAACACACGTAGAGATTTCTGAATACCTTAAAATATCTACAAAAACAGTTGAAGGACATATGACTAGAGCCTTTAAAATTTTAAGTGAAAAACTGGGAAGTAAAATGGAAGCTATATTTTTCTTGTTATTCGACTATAAAAATTTTAATCTTCAAAATTAAAACTAATAGCTCTTAAAATAATTGCTTAATAAATAAACCAGATTTGTTTCAGTTTTTGGTATAGTTCTTATGTTTTAACACATTACTTTAACTCAAGCAATTCTTTTTCGCTAAACGTACTCCCGCTAGCTGGTTTTTTATCTCTCAATAACTTTATTTTTTCTATACTTATATTCTCAGATTTATTTGTAAAAGCATTGTTTATATAACTAATAATATCCTGTAAATCCTTATCTGTAAAATCGGGGTTATTCGCTAATCCTGGCATAACAATATTCATGTCGTATAACTTACCATTGACATGAATTGGACCGGATAATCCATGTAAAATAATTAAAGCTAGTTTTTCAGTTGACCCCTTAACATATTCTGAATTTTTTAATGGAGGTGCTAAACCATCAATTCCATCGCCATCAACCCCATGACAAGTGGCACATATGTTTCTAAACAATTTGAATCCAGCAGTTCTAGAATCTGTCCCAACAGATGTTTTTGTGTATATAAAATTCTTTGAATCTTTCTTTTTATTATCTAAAGTTTCATTTAACAATTCTAATAAAATTGTTTCAGACAAATCATCTTTAATTTGATTCGAAAAAATTAAAAATTCATTTTCAACACCTCTCAAACTATTTATAATAGCTTCTTGATACACTTTCCTGTTTTTATATTTATTTGATAGTTTTAATATCAATGGAAAAAACTTTTCAGGCGAAACTTGTATCCATTTACCTAAAGCAGTTGCTGTATATAAATCAATCTCTTCGTCATTTTTTAGAAGCAAATTATTTATAAGATCAGATATTGAATCTAAATTATCTATAGAAGCAAATTGTTCTAATAAAACTATGGCATGACTTATTACATCACTTTCACTATTTGAAGAAAGTATTCTTTCTAGTAATTTGCCATTAAGAGCATTCAATCCATTTAAAGTATGCATTGCATGTATTTGTGAAATAGAGTTCGTTTCATTTAAAACTATCTTCTTCAAAAGAGGAATAGCAGCTTTGTTCTTTTTAAAAACAAGTAATTGTTGTGCTCTATCTCTTAGCCATCCGTTAGGGCTATATAATAAATCAACTAACTTCTTAGCGTTTAATTTTTCGATTTTAATAATTTTGTTAGGGCTACTTTTCTTATTACTTACTTTTAAAATTCGCCCCATTCCTATAATGGTATCTAACTTTTTATTGGCATAATGCTTTTGCAAATAAGGCGTTAAAAAGGCCTTATCTTGTATTATTCCTCTATGCATATCTACAATATACATATTACCATCGGGTCCATTAAATAGGTTAACAGGCCGAAAGCCTTCATCAGTAGAAGCAATAAACTCTTTATTATCTATAGCTTGTTTAGCCGTTACTTTATTTCCTTTTATTGTTAAAATATTTCGCTTAACAAGATTTGCCTCTGGTGCGCAGACAAATGCATTTTCAAAATATGCTTTAGAAAATTGATCTCCTCTATAAACCATTGGCCCGCATGCTGATGTAACATTAACTAAAAGGCTATCCTTATCTAAAACTCCTTTTTGATATCCTCTATTTACAGAAGTTGCATGTAAAGGATATACTCTTTGATCTGGAGTTAAAATATTATTTAATGCTGCATTGGGTTTGTAATAGGGATTTTTAATAGAAACATTTGGCAAAATATAATCACCTATTAATTGAGTGGAGTTATTATTGTAATACAACCTTCCAAAATTATCTTTAGTTATTCCCCATTGGCCTCGAAATGATGTAGGCTCTTTAACCCACTTTCCGTTTTTAATTTGATATCGGAAATTCGATTTAGCACTATAAATCCAATTATCTATGTGCATCATTAAGCCGTTAGGTTGATGCTCTACATTTCCACCATCTGAATACAAAGAATCAACTAACACCCTATTTATAGGTTTGTCATTTTTTATATTTACAAACCAAAGATTTGGTGGTTCAGCATATAATAAACCTCCATAAACATGAGCAATTGCTCTTGGAAGTATCAAACTATCTATAAATACTTTTGAATGATCGGTAATACCATCGTTATCTAAATCTTCTAGAATAGTAATTGTACCATTAGGCATCTCTTGACCAGTCCCTTCAAGATTTTGCATGTAGCCTTTCATTTCAACCACCCAAATTCGACCGTCATTATCGAAATCCATTGCTACTGGGGCTTCAATAAATGGTTCGGAAGCGATTGCTTGTAATTTGAATCCTTCTTCAATTTGATACTGATCTAAAGAAACTTTAGGTTCGTTAAAGGAAACAGAGTCACATCCAGAAATCATTAGTAGGAGCGTCAATAAAAAAAATATGGTGTGTTTTAATTTTATAGCTATTGAATTGAGCATAGATTATTGATAATATCGACTTCGAAGATATATAAAAAAGGGATTTATAACTGGAATTTCAGCTTTCAATTTTTGAAAGTACTAAAGTTTTGAGTCCAATTAGGTTTTAAAACTTCACCTGGCTCTTTTGTGTTTTGGGGTGAGAAGTAATCGAAATAATAAATGTTTTCTGATTTATAAATTTTAAAGACACTTTTCAAGCGGTTTTCAAAATTTTCAAAGGACTTGTTGTTTCTTCTTGTCCAAGCAGCTTCTGCCATTGCAGACATCCGCGTATACAACATATAATCAAATCTTTCTTCGGTATTAATTTGTTCTGTCCATAGATTAGCTTGAATACCTAAAATTTTTGGATTTGTCAGATCAATATTTTTCAAAGAATCTGGAAAATCATAAGTATCATTAAGGGAACCAAAACCATCCCATCTGCGACCAAGTTTATGCATACTATCTTGAACAAAATCAAAATACAGAGGTTTTCTAGGGCATAGTATCATTTTGTAATTTTTAAACAACCCTTTTTCTAAAATATCGGGTTTATCATGTCTCCACCACATGGCTAGTGTGTTTTCGTTATTCATATTATTTTCAATAACTTCATCCCATCCTATAATTTCTTTTTTTAATGAAATAACAGAGTCCCTCATTCTGTTAAGAAAATACGTTTCAACTTCTTTAATGTTTTTTAAATTTTCTTTTTTCATTAAAGCGGTAACCTCTTTGTCTTTTGCCCAATGCTGATTTCCAAAACTTACTTCATCAGCCCCAATATGAATATATTTTGAAGGAAACAAAGTTGCAACTTCCTTCAGAACGTTTGTTAAAAATTCATAGGTTGATGTACGTGCAGGATGAAACGTAAAATGAGGATGTTTTTTAGTACCACCACCTGAAAGTTCAGGGTAAGCTCTAATGGCTGCTGATGCATGCCCAGGCATATCAATTTCTGGGATAATTTCAATATTTCGTTGTGAGGCAAATTGTACAACTTCTTTTATATCATCTTGAGTATAAAATTGAGGTTCTGCAGTCGGGTTGCTATAATTGCCTAAGGCTCCTATGTGAGTAAGCTTTGGGTATTTCTTAATTTCAATACGCCAACCTGGAGCATCAGTAAGATGCCAATGAAATTTATTTAACTTTTGTAAAGACATTAGCTCTAAAAGTTGCTTGATTTTTTCTTTTCCAAAAAAGTGCCGAGATTCATCAACCATAATACCTCTCCAAGTATAACGAGGAGAATCTATAACCTCAACATTAGGAATTTCTATTCCTCTATTTTTTTCTTTATCTTGAATAATGTCAAGTTTAAGTAATTGTCTTAAGGATTGTAACCCATTAAAAATACCTTTTTCTGAACCTCCTTTAAGATGAATTGAATTGTTAGTAACAACTAAGTTATATGATTCTTCACTAGATAAACCTGATGTAGTTTCTATAGAAATATAGTTTTTATTTGGTTCCAACTCTGTTTCAACTTTTAAATCGAACCCAATTTTTTGTCGGATTAATTCTCTAAATACAGCACTACAATTTTTTAACTTACTTGAATTATTTAGAATAAAGAACTTTGTCTCACTATTTAAATTGAACCTACCGTCTTTTATTTCTAAAGTTTCTGGAAGTGGTACAATAGAATACATGTCTATAGTATTCTTAATTGGTTTTTGGCAACTAAAAAAAGTTAGAGATGTGAATAAAATTAATGTATATAGACTTTTTTTAAAAGATATCATTTCATTTTCATTACTGAATGTTTTCGTTATACACTGCACCTAAATATGGTTCCACAGCCTACCTCCAGTATATAATTAAATTTCTTAGATTATATTTATAATTTAGGTTCCCACCCTGATTGATATTCTCTTTTCCAGTTTTTCATGGCTTCTTCATTGTTTAAAACTTTACCAGTAATAGAATCTATTTTTAAAGTCTCTCCAGCATCTTGTGCCATATTACCTAAGTGGCACAGCATTGTAGAAATGCTAGCATCTTGAATATCGGAATTAAGACTTTTATCTTTTCGTATGGCATCAAAGAAATTACCAACATGATTAACATCTAGTCCTCCAATTCCTCTTGTATTGGTTGTGGCACTTGCCGATTTTTCTAATTCTTCCTTAATAGGGTTCCCTTGTAAATCGAAGAGTTTATAAAAATTACGGTCTAACTGAATAGATCCTTCACTTCCATAAATTGTAATCCCTCTTCCTGGTCTTTCAGGCTTCATAATGCCTCTACTATGTCCAGTCCAAGTGATGAATTTATCCTCAGCAAATTTGTAAGTTACTTGCTGATTATCTACAAATTCCCAATCATCTTTATAAGTGTATTTTCCACCAAAAGAAGTAACACTTTCAGGGAGATCAACACCTAATGCCCAGCGACAAATATCAATTTCATGGGTGCCGTTATTGTGAATCTCTCCGGTTCCCCAACTACGAAACCAATGCCAATTATATGGATGAATATTATCTTTATAGTCTTTTCTTGGAGCCGGCCCTTGCCACAGGTCCCAATCTAATGTATTTGGAATATCTATTTTATTTCCAACGCCTATTGAACCTCTGTTATTCGAGTAATAAGCTTCTCCTTTATAAACGTTTCCTATAATTCCTGCTTTTATATCTTTTATGGCATTAATGGACGTTTGAGCAGAACGTTGTTGATTCCCCATTTGCACTTTTTTGCCATATTTTTTTTGAGCTTCAACTAAAAGATCATTTTCATAAGGGTTGTGACTACAAGGTTTTTCTACATAAACATGTTTTCCTGCTTGTAATGCCAAAATAGCCATAGGTGCATGCCAATGTTCTGGAGTGGCTATGAAAATAGCATCAACATTTTTATCTTCTAAAATTTTACGAAAGTCTTTTTCTACTTTAGGGATATAACCAATGTTCTTTTTACACCAAACATTGTGTTCTTCTAAAATAGTATCATCCACATCACAACTATAAAGCACCTTTGCATTTAAGTCTTGATGAATAGCTATAACATGTGCTTTTGCTCTACTTCGCACGCCGATAACAGCACAATTTATATGATCGTTAGCTCCTAAAATATTGGAATAGCTTTGTGCAGAAAGACTTGTTAAACCACCCGTAAATGCAACACCAACAGCGCCAGCAGTTGCTTTTTTAAGAAAATCTCTTCTATTTGAACTCATCTTATTAATTGTTTTTAATTGAACTCTCTAATTTTTATACTTCTATAATGCACGGTATCTCCATGATCTTGAAGTAAAATATGACCACTTGCCCATTGTCCAAATTCTGGCCAGTTTTTATATTTACTATAAGCAACAAGAGCTCTAAACATTTGTGAAGACCTATCATATTCAATCACTTTTTCATTGTTTAACCAATGCTCTACATGGGCGCCTTTAACAACTATTCTTGCTTTATTCCAGTTACCTATACCCTTAAACTGTTTACCTCTTCCTGGTATCGATAGATTCTCTGCTGTAATTAAATCGTAAAGAGATCCAATAGTTCTATTCCCATTTACACCCGCTTTTGCGTCAGGATGGTTTTTATCATCTAAAATTTGAAATTCACATCCAATAGCAGAACCAGTTCCTTTATTAAGTTCGGCATCAACAAAATATTTAATACCACTATTTGCTCCCTTGGTAATTTTAAATTCTAACTCTAATTCAAAACTGCTAAAAACGTTTTCAGTTATAATATCACCAGGGCCAGTAGATTCAGCCCCATCAGTTGCCAAGACAGTTAATGCATTATCTTTAATATCCCATCCAGATTTTGGAAAATGATCTAGTTTAGCTCCGTGCCATCCATTATTAGTCTTACCATCCCAAAGTAAACGCCACCCTTTATCTACTTCATTTTGAGTAAGGCTATTTATTAAATAGCTCATTTCTTTTACATTTGGGTTTGAAGGCCAACGTTCCTCACTTAAGTTATTTGTTTTAATTCTAATATTCTTCCATTTAATTTCTTTTCCAGCATGATTTTCATTCGAACCAATACCATGAACTTGCAATGCAATGAATCCAGAAGATGTTAAATCGTCTATTAAGTTTGAACATTGCACACCATTTATCCAAGTTTTAATGGAATTACCAATAGCCTCAATTCTACAACTATTCCAAACACCATTTTTAAAAGCTTTTCGCCCTTTATTATTTAAAGACAATGGATAAATCCATCCTCTTCTTCCTTCATCATAAACACCTCCACTAAATGCACGATCGCTAGGATCCAGCTCAAATTGATAACCGTGAACTCTACCATTATTATAATCCTTGAAACTATTAGATCTAAACTGAACACCCGAATTAATGGAAGGGTCTACCATAACATCAAACTCTAAAATAAAATCGCCATAAATCTTTTCTGTGCTCAAAAAACTATTTGGAATTTTGATTTTAGTAATGCCAATTATTTCACTGTTTTCTACCTTATACTTAGCAGTGCCATTTAATTGTTTCCAACCTGTTAGATCTTTACCGTTAAAAAGAGAGATCCACCCATCTTTGGATGTTTGTGAATTAGCTTTAAAACCGATAAGGTTAATTAAAAGAAAACTAGTTAAAAAAAGGAGTGTGAATTGTGATAGTTTCATGTGTGTTTTTTAAAATTGTGTGCGCACACGCAAATTTACATATTTATGATTGATATACAATTTTTTATGTTGAAAATTTTGATTGCTAATTGAATTAGTTAGCAGCTTCTCAATGATTTAACTAAAATTCTCGATAGTCTCCTTCTAAATATTGATTAGCTTCTTCTTTTGAGAATTTAGCATTAACACTGTCCCAATGCAATGTTTCATTTGGAAAACGTCCAGCAATAACACCTAAAAGTATGGTTTCGGTTAATCTAGATGCATAAGAAAAAGGTGCACTACAGGTGTCTTTTCCTAAACAAGCATCAATAAACTGATGATAGTGTTTTGGTCCTTCTGATCCATAGTTACGAATAGGTTTCCCCATATTATTAGCTTCTTCAACTGCAGTAATCTCAGAGGATATATCTACGTATTCCCCATCAACAATTTTTTTAGGTAACTGCATAAAATGTGGCAAAAGTAAGCGTCCTTTTTCACCAACAAACATGGCTCCTTGTTCTGGCAAAGACCCTTCGTCTGCAGTTTTTGTATCTAAGGACATTTTATCTTCTAAAGACTTATCATCACTGCTTGACGATTTTTCTTTTTTTGCTCCTGGTAATATTAAATCTTCATGTTCTTTTGGTGCTCCAGGGCCATCGTACCATACCCACTTTAAAGTTTCTGCAGTATGTTTAGTTTGTGGAAATTCATACGTTACAATATTGTTTTCTGGATAACCAAAGCCTGAAGGTTGCCTACATTCATTTTTAATCGTTCTAGGCACATCAAGCTCTAAAGCATTATAAGGTGTATCAAAAATATGTACTCCCATGTCTCCTAATGTTCCACAGCCATAATCCATTAATTTACGCCAGTTCCCTGGATGATAAACGTTTTCTTTATACGGACGTTCAGCCGAAGTTCCCAACCAAAGATTCCAATCTAATGTCACAGGAATAGCATCACTACCTTCTGGTGCTAGCCCATCATAACCCCAATTTTTTGGTGACCATGCGTGTACGGTATGAACCTTTCCTATAATTCCTGATTGAATTAATAGTGTGGCTAATTTATAATCATAAAAAGAGTGCACTTGAATACCCATTTGAGTAACCAGATTTTTTTCTTTAGCGAGTTTGTTCATTGCTCTTGCTTCTGAAACATGATGTGTTAATGGTTTTTGACAATACACAGGTTTGTTCATGTTCATGGCTAGCATAGATGCTGGAGCATGAGTATGATCTGGTGTTGAAACTACAACAGCATCAATATCATTTTTCATCTCTTTCAACATCACTCTATAGTCAGAAAAAGTTTTTGCATTTGGAAACAGTTTTTTAGCTTCATTAAGGTAATTTGAATCAACGTCGCATAAAGCTGTAACATCTACTAATGGATGAGATGATATATCTTTAAGGTCTGCTAGTCCCATGTTACCTACACCAATATGAGCGGTTCGAATACGTTCCTTTATTACAGGTTTTTCTTTACACATTATTAGCGACGGTGCTAATGTAATACCAGCAACTCCTAATCCGCTTTTCTTTAAAAAATCTCTTTTATTCATTTTATAACCTTTAATTATATTATAGCTTCTTTACTTTTATGTTTCGTAACCATAAAGGACTATCGTGGTCTTGAATAGCAATATAGCCAGATTTAAAAGTACCGTATTTTGGAAAATCTTTCCACTTACCTGATTTTTTTCGAGTTTCCCAATCTTCTGACCAAGGCACAAATTCAAGCAGTTTTTTACCATTTAGCCAATGTTCTACTTTTTCTGTTGTAAAAATGATACGGGAAGTATTCCATTCCATAGCTGGTTTTACTATTTTTTGACTCAAATCTGGCATATACATGGCATAGTCCGCTCCTGTTTTCTGCCATTCTTCTAAAGTAGCATCATTGATTTCTTCCCATTTTAAGTCATCTAACATTTGATATTCTGGAGACACCTCGTACGGCGACCAATCACCTTCTTGTATATGGTACATCATTCCACTATTTCCACCTTCAGGAATCTTCCATTCCCAATATAGTTCGAAATTGTCGAATTCTTCTGCTGCATAAATAATGTCTTTACCTCCTTTGCGGTCGGCTTCTAAACGCTTTTCGGTATCAAAGGTTAGTTCACCATCTTTTATAACCCAACTAGGAGGTAACGCATCGCCATTGTAGGCTCGCCACCCATCTAAACTAGAGCCATCAAAAAGATGAATCCAGTCATCTGTTTGCATTTCGGTTTTTTGCTCGGTTACTTCTTGTTCAGCCTTTTTATTCTGTTTACAGGAAAAAAGCATAATGGTAATTGCTAAAATTGAAATTAATTGCTTCATGGAATTAAAAGTATGTTACTTATTATTTTCTTTTGGATGAGATTGATTACAAAATAAATTAAGAATTAAATATAGAAAAAAGACAAGGAATTTTGCTACAAAAAGGAGTTTATTATATAGATAACTATGTTTACACGACCAATAACTAATTTGAAACGATTAATGCTATAGGTTTAAATAAAATTAACAGTCGAAAACGTTTGAGTCATAAATATTTTATGCAGATGCAATTAAAGTGTTAAGAATATGATATTTCTTCTAACAAACCTATATTTTTAAAAGTGCTGAAGCTTAAATATAAATATATTAGCTGTAGCATAAAATTATTTTTTAGATATGAAAACGACTTTTTTAGAAATTCCAGAAGCCTATAAAATTAACTCTCTTTTACATCAAAAAACTTATTTAGTTAATGGTGAATTAAAACAATGGAAGGGTGATTCGGCAGAAGTATATTCTACTATTTCTTCTACTGAGAAATATAAACCAACACTTTTAGGAAGTATTCCCCAGTTAGGCGAAAAAGAAGCTTTAGAAGCACTTAATTCTGCAACATCTGCTTATGATAATGGCAAAGGTTTATGGCCAACAATGAAAGTTGCTGACAGAATAGCTTGTATGGAGGTTTTTGTTGAACAAATGAAAACCAAACGTGAAGAAGTTGTAAAGCTTTTAATGTGGGAAATTGGTAAAAATCTTCCAGATTCTGAAAAAGAATTTGATAGAACTGTAGATTATATTTACGACACTATTGAAGCTTATAAGCAAATAGATAGAGACTCAGCAAAGTTTGAAAAAAACGCAGGTGTTTATGCGCACATTCGCAGAGGCCCTCTAGGTGTAGTTTTATGTTTAGGACCATATAATTACCCCTTAAATGAAACATTTACATTATTGATTCCTGCATTGATTATGGGGAATCCTGTAATATTTAAACCAGCAAAACTTGGAGTTTTACTAATATCTCCATTATTAGATGCATTTCAAAGTAGTTTTCCAGAAGGCGTTGTAAATGTTGTTTATGGAAGAGGTCGTGTTTTGGCAACACCTATAATGCAATCTGGAAAAATAGATGTGTTGGCATTAATAGGAAATAGCAAATCTGCTAATGCTTTACAAGCACAACACCCCAAAGGAAATAGATTAAGAATGGTGCTAGGTTTAGAAGCAAAAAATCCAGCGATTGTATTACCTGATGCCGATTTAGATTTAGCCGTAGAAGAATGTATAGCAGGTTCATTATCTTTTAATGGGCAACGTTGTACGGCGCTTAAAGTTATTTATGTTCATGAGTCTGTGGTAGAAGAATTCAATAGACGATTCGCCTTTAAAGTAGATCAGATTAAATTTGGAAACCCATGGGAAGCAGGAGTAAAATTAACACCACTTCCTGAAGAAGATAAGCCAGCATATATTCAGGAATTAATTGATGATGCTAAAGAAAAAGGCGCGAATATTCTAAATAAAAAAGGTGGTGAAACATCTGAAAATTATATTTTCCCTGCAATTTTATATCCTGTAACTAAAGATATGCGTGTATTTAAAGAAGAGCAATTTGGACCAGTGGTTCCAATTGTTTCTTTCTCAGATATTGAAGAGCCTTTAGATGATATGGCAGAATCTAATTATGGGCAACAAGTAAGTCTGTTTGGAAAAAACATAAATACTTTATCGCCTTTAATTGATACTCTAGTAAATTTAGTGTGCCGTGTAAACTTGAATAGTTCTTGCCAGCGAGGTCCAGATGTTTACCCATTTACAGGAAGAAAAGATTCAGCATTTGGAACATTAAGTGTACACGATGCGCTTCGTTCATTTTCTATAAGAACCTTTGTTGCTTCAAAAGACAACGATTATAATAATGCTATTTTGAATGAATTATTAGAGAAAAAATCATCTAATTTTATTAGCACTGATTATATATTGTAATCCTTTGTGAAAATGATATTTTAAATATTGCCTCTTACAAATGAAGAATTAAAGGCAAAACGAGTGTTTTAAATAAAATTTCATAATTATTTTCAAAAAATGATGAAACTATGGTTGTTACTAAAATTTAATTTATAGTTTTACACCAATGAATTCACAGAAAAATAAAATACGTACGTTTTCTCCCGGTTTGCGCTTGCGCAACCGCCGTCGCTAATTCTTCTATTTAGCTTTTACTATCGTTACGTTTAATTTTATTTTTTTATCATGTTTACATCAAATTTTACTTTACAACTTCAAATAATCATTATTTCTTTAAATAATAGAAGTTTTGTACGTCGCATTTTCCCGCGTCGCCCGTAAGGGTATCTAATAAATCATTGAACTTAGGTGAGTCCGGTTTAGCTTTTCAAAAAAAACAATATTTCAAAACAATAAAACAATAAAATCTAGATAATGGAAATCATTATTGCTGATAAATCACATAGTATATACGCCAAAGACATTTGCGATACTATTGCAGACTCTGCAAATGTTAGAGGTACTGGTATTGCCAGACGTACTCCAGAATACGTCATTACAAAAATGAAAAATGGTAATGCGGTAATAGCCTTGGATGGAAACTCTTTTGCAGGTTTTTGCTACATAGAAGCCTGGGGGCATGGTAAATTTGTTGCCAATTCCGGATTAATTGTACATCCTAATTACAGAGGGAAAGGCTTAGCAAAACAGATTAAAAAGAAAATTTTTGAGCACTCAAGAAAAAAGTTCCCAAGCTCTAAGGTGTTTAGTATTACTACAGGTTTAGCAGTTATGAAAATGAATAGTGATTTAGGATATAAACCTGTTACATTTTCAGAATTAACAGACGATCAATCCTTCTGGAATGGTTGTCAAACATGTAAAAACTATGATGTTTTACAAAGAACAAGTCAATCTATGTGTTTGTGTACCGGAATGTTGTTCGATCCAAATAAAAAAGAAGGCTCCAAAATACATAAACACAATTATGATAAAAAAGTTTGGACAAGATTAAAAAATATAAAACAGAGCATGTTTTTTAAAAAGAATAAAAAATGAAAAAATTAGTTATCGCCTATAGTGGCGGGTTAGATACTTCGTATTGTGCCGTAAGCTTATCAAAAGAATACGAAGTGCATGCCGTAAGTGTGAATACAGGTGGATTTACCAAAGAAGAAATTAATACTATAGAAAGTAACGCTTATAAAATGGGTGTTACAACTTATAAAAATATAGATGCTGTAACTACTTTTTATCAAAAAGTAGTTAAGTATTTAATTTTCGGGAATGTGTTAAAAAACAATACTTATCCGCTATCAGTAAGTGCAGAACGTATAATTCAAGCCATTGAAATTGTAGAGTACGCTAAAAGTATAGATGCCGAATATATTGCGCACGGTAGCACAGGTGCTGGAAATGATCAAGTGCGTTTCGATATGATTTTTCAAACATTGTCACCAGAAATTAACATTATCACGCCAATTAGAGATCAAAAATTGACCAGACAAGAGGAGATTGATTACTTAAAAAGAAATGGCATCGATATGTCTTGGGAAAAAGCAAAATACTCTATAAACAAAGGCCTTTGGGGAACTAGTGTTGGTGGCGAAGAAACATTAACATCCGAAAAGCCATTACCAGAACATGCATATCCATCGCAATTAGAAAAAAAGGAAGAAGAAAAAGTTAGTTTAACTTTTAAAAAAGGCGAATTGGTAGCTCTAAATGGAAAAGAGAATGTTCCAGAAAAAAATATTGAATTGTTAAACGATATTGCTTCAGCCTATGCCATTGGTAGAGATATTCATGTAGGTGATACTATTGTGGGTATAAAAGGGCGAGTAGGTTTTGAAGCCGCTGCCGCATTAATTACTGTGAAAGCACATCATTTGTTAGAGAAGCACACGCTTACCAAATGGCAGTTACAACATAAAGAATATTTATCTAGTTTTTACGGGATGCATCTGCATGAAGGACAATATTTAGACCCCGTAATGAGAAACATTGAAGCCTTTTTAGAAAGCAGTCAAGAGCAAGTAAGTGGTAATGTAATAGTTTCCCTAAAACCATATCATTTCTCTTTAGATGGAATAATTTCCGAACATGATTTAATGAATGCGAAATTTGGAAGTTATGGTGAAGAAAACAAAGCATGGACTGCCGATGATGCTAAAGGGTTTATCAAAATCCTTGGAAATCAAAATAAAATATATCAACAAGTAAACAACTAAATTATGTTACAAGTAGGAATTATTGGAGGGGCAGGATACACCGCTGGAGAGTTGATTAGATTATTGATGCATCATAGCAAAACAGAAATCAATTTTGTATTCAGCACATCAAATGCTGGCAATAAAATTAGTAATATCCATCAGGATTTAGAAGGCAGTTTAGATATACAATTTACTGATACTGTTAACCCAAATGTAGATGTATTGTTTTTATGCTTGGGGCACGGTAATTCAGTAAAGTTTTTAGAAAACAACAGCTTTTCAGAGCACACTAAAATTATAGATTTAGGAAACGATTTTAGATTGGAACCTGATAAGGTTTTTGATGAAAAAATATTTGTTTATGGCTTACCAGAATTACAAAAAAACGCCATAAAACAAGCAAAATACATAGCAAATCCAGGGTGTTTTGCAACAGCCATTCAGTTAGGGTTACTACCGTTAGCCGCTAACGGGTTACTGAAAAATGATGTACATATTAACGCTGTAACTGGTGCTACAGGAGCAGGAACATCATTATCAAAAACCACACATTTTACATGGCGCGATAATAATTTTTCGTATTACAAACCGTTTACACATCAGCATCTAGGAGAAATCAATCAATCGGTAAAACAGTTACAAAACAATTTTTCGTCAGAAATTATTTTTATGCCAAATAGAGGAGATTTTTCTAGAGGCATTTTTGCTACTCTTTACACCCATTTTGATGACAGTTTAGAAGAGGCAAAATCTATTTATAAAACATATTATAAAGATGCTGCTTACACCTTTGTTTCAGATAATGAATTACATTTAAAACAAGTGGTGAATACGAATAAATGTTTAATTCATTTACATAAACACGATAATAAATTATTGATTACAAGTTGTATAGACAATCTATTAAAAGGTGCTTCAGGTCAAGCTATTCAAAACATGAATTTAATGTTTGGTTTTGAAGAAACTGAAGGCATTCAACTAAAAGCAAATTTCTTTTAGAAATGCGCCATGCTGAAGCAAGTTCAGCATCTCATAACAGTGGTGCGTTAGCGATTGCAGTGGCATCCTTTTTTGAGGCACGAGAAAAAGATATAACGGAAAGCGCGACCCTTGTGGTAACGCCAAAAAAAATAAAAACAATGAAAATAGCCATTATAGGAACGGGGAATTTAGGGAAATCGATTGCTAAAGGTTTAATAACAAGTAATGCAATTACATCTTTGTATTTAACCAAAAGGAATTTAGATTCTATTCAAGAATTTGAGGGATATAAAAATGTTTTTTTAACTACCGATAATAATGAAGCGGTTAAACAATCAGATATCATCATTTTTGCAGTTCAACCAGCACATTTTGAAACCATTTTAAATGATATTAAGCCTTTGCTGAATGAAAAACATGTACTAATTTCAACTATTACAGGGTTTTCAATCTCTAAAATGGAAGGTATTGTTGGACAAGACCAATTCATTATCAGAGCAATGCCAAACACAGCCATAGCTGTTGGGAAATCGATGACTTGTTTATGTAGTAACGAAAAAGGAACTGAGCGTATTAAAATTGCAGAAGCCATTTTTAACCGTTTAGGAACATCTATTTCTATCCCAGAAAATCAAATGCAGGCAGCAACTGTAGTTTGTGCAAGTGGTATTGCGTTTTGGATGCGATTAATTAGAGCAACTACTCAAGCTGCTATTCAATTAGGTTTCGAAGCAAACGAAGCACAAGAATTAGCAATGCATACTTGTGAAGGAGCTGCCAATTTATTAATTACCACAGGTAATCATCCTGAACAAGAAATTGATAAAGTAACTACGCCAAAAGGTTGTACTATTGAAGGTTTAAACCAAATGGAACATCAGGGGTTGAGCTCATCTTTAATCCAAGGTATGGTAGCTTCGTTTAATAAAATCAACACTATAAAAACCGAACAATTATGAGCCTATTTGATGTTTATCCCTTGTTTGATATCACACCTGTTAAAGCCAAAGACATTTATGTTTACGACGAAAATGGTGTTGAGTATTTAGACCTTTACGGCGGACATGCTGTTATTTCTATTGGACATTCTCACCCTGAATACGTGTGTTCGTTAAGCAACCAGTTAAATAACATTGGATTTTATAGCAACTCTATTCAAAATCCTTTACAGGTTGAATTAGCAAAGGAAATTGAAGCCTTTTCAGGGTGTAAAGATTACCAGTTATTTTTGTGTAATTCTGGAGCAGAAGCTAACGAAAATGCATTAAAATTAGCATCGTTTCGTACAGGTAAAACAAAAGTTGTTGCTTTTAAAAATGGTTTTCATGGAAGAACATCGGCAGCAGTTGCTGCAACCGATAACACTAAAATTATAGCTCCAATAAATGCACAGCAAGAGGTTGAACTTTTTGAATTGGGTGATTTAGAAGGCGTTAAAAAGGCATTAATTAAAAACGATGTATGTGCTATAATTATTGAAACCATTCAAGGTATTGGTGGATTAGATGAAGCTACTACAGAGTTCTTAAAAGGGTTAGAAAGCTTATCAACACAATATAATACGCTTTTAATTGCAGATGAAATTCAATGTGGATTTGGAAGAACAGGGGATTTCTTTGCGTATCAGAAACATGGTATTACACCAGACATTATTTCAATAGCAAAAGGTATGGGTAATGGCTTTCCAATTGGAGGCATTTTAATTCACCCAAGTATAAAAGCCTCATACGGATTGTTAGGAACAACCTTTGGCGGAAATCATTTAGCATGTGCAGCATCATTGGCCGTTTTAAAAGTAATGCGATGTCAAAATTTAATGACAAATGCCAAAATAGTCTCAGAATATTTTATTGAAAAAGCAAAAGTAGTTCCCCAAATAAAAGCAGTAAAAGGAAGAGGTTTAATGCTAGGCTTAGAATTTGATTCATCAATTGCAACGATGCGAAAGAATCTCATTTTTAAACATCATATTTTTACAGGAAGTGCTAAAAACCCCAATTTACTAAGAATTCTTCCGCCTTTGACGCTTCAAAAAAAGCATGTTGATGTGTTTTTTAAAGCCTTAAAAAAAGAATTAAAATGAAAAAATACACCAACATATCAGATATTAAGAATTTCTCTGAAGCCATACAAGAGGCTCTTCAACTAAAAATGAATCCGTTAGAGTTTTCAGAATTAGGAAAAAACAAAACATTAGGATTACTTTTTTTTAATTCGAGTTTGCGTACACGATTAAGCACGCAGAAAGCGGCTTTAAATTTAGGAATGACCCCTATTGTAATGAATGTGTCTGGAGATGCTTGGGGTATAGAGTTTGAAGATGGCACTGTTATGAATAGTAGCACAGCCGAACATATTAAAGAAGCCGCAGCTGTAGTCTCTCAATATTGCGACATTATTGCAGTTAGAGCGTTTCCTACGTTAACAGATAAAGCCAAAGATGAAAGCGAGCAGGTGCTAAATTCTTTTGTAAAATACGCCTCTGTGCCTGTTGTAAATATGGAAAGTGCAACTGCGCACCCTCTACAAGCACTTACCGACGCTATAACTATTACAGAATACAAAAAAGCAAAAAAACCTAAAGTAGTATTAAGTTGGGCACCACATGTTAAAGCATTGCCACATGCCGTAGCGAATAGCTTTACTCATGCTATGCAAAATATGGATGTCGATTTTGTAATTACACATCCCGAAGGGTATGATTTAAATCCTGAAATAGTAGGTAATAATTCTGTCATTTATAATCAAGAAGAAGCTTTAAAAGGTGCCGACTTTGTGTACACTAAAAACTGGAGCTCATATAACGATTACGGAAAGGTATTAAATACAAATACGAATTGGGTGATAACTAAAGAAAAATTAGGGAAAGCCAAATTTATGCATTGTTTACCTGTGCGACGAAATGTTGTAGTAGAAGATGCTGTTTTAGATAGCAAAAACTCCATAGTAATTGAGCAAGCCAATAACAGAACTTTTGCTGCGCAATGGGTGTTAAAAAAAATATTAGAAGATTTAAAATGAAGACTCTAAAAATTATTAAAATAGGAGGAAATATTATTGACGACCTACAAGTATTAAATCATTTCCTTGAAGGGTTTTCAAAAATTGAAGGTCCTAAAATTTTAGTGCATGGCGGCGGAAAACTAGCAACAAAACTAGCGCATCAAATGGGCATTGAGGTAAAAATGACCAGTGGAAGGCGTATTACTGATGCCGATACTTTAGATATTATTACTATGGTTTATGCAGGTAAAATCAATAAAAACATTGTAGCTAAACTGCAAACTAAACAATGTAATGCCATTGGGTTTTCTGGAGCAGATGGAAATACTATAGTATCAGAAAAACGCCCTGTAAAAGATGTCGATTTTGGCTTTGTAGGCGATGTGCTAAAGGTGAATACTAATACGCTTAAAGCACTTTTAAACATTAGAGTTACTCCTGTATTTTGTGCCATAACACATGATGAAAATGGGCAGCTTTTAAACACAAACGCAGATACAATTGCATCAGAATTAGCCATTGGTTTTGCAAATATTTTTAAAACTGAACTGTATTATTGTTTCGAAAAAAATGGCGTATTGCAGAATGTAAATGATGACAATTCGGTTATAGAACATATCAATTCTGAAAATTATAAAACACTAATAAACGATGGAATTATTGCAGATGGTATGCTACCAAAACTTAACAACTGTTTTCATGCCATCAATCATAAGGTAGATAAAGTATGCATTGGCAAACCAGAAATGCTTTTTAAATCAAATACAAAATACACCACAATTCAAGGGTAATGAAAACACAACAAGAGTTAACAGAAGAAGCAATTGCTATACTAAAAAAGCTTATAGAAACACAATCTTTTTCATCCGAAGAAGAGCACACAGCGGTGATTTTAGAAACTTGGTTAGCAACCAATCATATTGATTATACACGCACAAAAAATAATGTTTGGGCAGTCAACAAGTATTTTGATAAAAACAAGCCCACCTTGTTACTTAATTCGCATCACGATACAGTAAAGCCCAATAACGGTTACACAAAAGACCCTTTTAAAGCCATTATAGAAGATGGCAAATTATATGGTTTGGGCAGTAATGATGCTGGTGGCTGTTTGGCATCGTTAATTGCAACATTTACTTATTTTTACGAAAAAGAAGATTTAAAATATAATTTGGTATTGGTAGCTTCTGCAGAAGAAGAAAGTAGCGGTCCAAATGGGTTAAATAGTATGCTCTCGGTAATTCCCAAAATAAACGTAGCTATTGTTGGAGAACCTACCTTAATGCATTTAGCAGTGGCCGAAAAAGGATTGGTAGTTTTTGATGCTGAGGTACACGGAACTCCAAGTCACGCAGCGCATCCAAATAATAATAATGCTATTTACAATGTGATTGAAGTATTGAAATGGTTTAAAGATTTTAAGTTTAATAAAATATCGGAAGTACTGGGTGAAGTAAAAATGACAGTCACACAAATTAACGCAGGAAAACAGCATAATGCAGTACCTGCCGATGTAAAATTAGTTGTGGATGTTCGTGTGAATGATAAATATACCAATCAAGAAATAGCCGATTTATTAGTATCTAACGCACCGTGTGATGTTATAGAGGCCAGAAGTTTACGATTAAACTCATCGTCAATTCCTGTCGAACACGAATTGGTAAAAGCTGGAGTTGCCATTGGGAGAGAAACCTATGGGTCGCCAACCTTATCGGACCAAGCTGTATTGACCTGCCCATCGTTAAAATTAGGTCCAGGTGATAGTACTCGTTCTCACACTGCTGATGAATTTATTTATGTAAACGAAATAGAAGAGGGAATTAAAATTTATATTGAATTGTTAAATCGCGTAATCGTTTAAACAAATCAACGTATAAACAAATAAACAATAAGAAGATGAAACTCTGGGATAAAGGATTTACAATAGACAAACAAATAGAGCAATTTACTGTTGGTAACGATAGAGAAATTGATATACATATTGCTAAATACGATGTAATAGCATCTAGAGCACATGCTAAAATGCTTCAAAAAATTGGCATTATAACTGTTGAAGAATTAGTTGAATTATTAAGTGGGTTAAAAGTTTTAGAGAGTCAAATTGAAAACGGAACGTTTGAAATTGATGAACAATTTGAAGATGTGCATTCTAAAATTGAGTTTGAACTTACCAAATCTTTAGGTGAGGTTGGAAAAAAAATCCATACAGCACGCTCTAGAAACGATCAAGTTTTAGTGGCTCTTCATTTATATTACAAAGACAACTTATTTGAAATAAAATCAAAATCAAAAACCTTTTTTGAAACCTTATTGCAATTAGCCGAAACACATAAAGAAGCATTGTTACCTGGTTACACGCATTTGCAAGTGGCCATGCCATCATCGTTTGGGTTGTGGTTTTCTGCCTATGCAGAATTGTTAATTGATGATGTATATTTATTAAACGCCGCTATAAAAACAGTAGACCAAAACCCTCTGGGTTCAGCTGCTGGTTACGGGAGTTCTTTCCCTATAGATAGAGATATTACGACCAAAGAAATGGGTTTTAAAACCCTAAAATACAATGTGGTTGCAGCACAAATGAGTCGTGGTAAAAGTGAACGTACCATTGCTGCTACATTAGGAAGTTTAGCAAACACTATGTCGCGCTTTGCAATGGATATTTGTTTATATATGAGTCAGAATTTTGGATTTATCTCCTTTCCAGATGAGTTAACAACAGGTAGCAGCATTATGCCACATAAAAAGAATCCTGATGTATTTGAGTTGATTCGAGGTAAATGTAATAAAATTCAAGCTTTACAAACAGAAATGGTTCTAATAACTAATAATTTACCAAGTGGTTATCATAGAGATTTTCAGTTATTAAAAGAAAATACTATTAATGCTTTTGAAGAATTAAAAGCTATTTTAGATATTTTCAATTACGCCATTCAGCAAATTGTTGTTAAAGACATTGACTTAAATGATGATAAATATAAATACCTGTTCACGGTAGACAACATCAACAATTTAGTAGTTGATGGGATGAGTTTTAGAGAAGCTTATCAAAAAATTGGTGGCGAAGTACAAGCTGGTACATATACGCCAGATATGTCAAAAAAACATTCGCACATTGGGAGTATTCATAATTTATGTTTGAGTAAAATAAAAGATAAATTTCCAGAATAGTTGATTTTCATATTAATAACATTTAACTTGTTCTCGCAATTAATTCACTTTTAAAATTATGCAAAAAACAGTTCTATTTTTTATGCTATGCCTTTTAGTTTCCAGTATTGGGTTTTCGCAAACAGGCAAAGTATTCGATCAATTATCTCATACCAGTAAAATTTTAAAACAGGAGCGAAATTTTGCAATCTATTTACCCCCAGATTATGAAACTTCACAACGTAGTTACCCTGTTTTGTATTTATTACATGGTGCTGGTGATGACCAAACAGGTTGGGTACAGTTTGGTGAAGTATTGCAAATTACAGATAAAACTATAAAAGAAGGTCATGCTACTTCTATGATAATTGTAATGCCAGATGCCTATACTACAAGGCTGGGTTACTTTAACGATGTTAGAGGTGATTGGAATTATGAAGATTACTTTTTTAAAGAATTAATGCCTTATGTAGAAAGTAAATATCGTATTAAAAGTAAAAAAGAATATCGTGCTATTGCTGGCTTATCAATGGGCGGTGGCGGCTCTTTTATGTATGCTTTACATCATCCAGAATTATTTGCATCGGCGTGTCCTTTAAGCGCATATATTGGCCCAAAATCAGTTGATGAAATGAAGCGATTTGCAAAACGCTATAATAATTTTGAAGTTAATGATGCCGATGCTAAAACTTATTTCCCGCAACATAATGCATTATCATTAATTGAAAATATGACTAAAGAGCAAATTGAATCTGTTCGCTGGTATATTGATTGCGGTGACGACGATTTTCTTTATGAAGGCAATAGTTTAGTGCATCTTGCTTTAAGAAAAAAGGAAGTAAAGCATGAATTTAGAATTAGAGACGGCGGACACTCATGGAAATATTGGCGAGAAGCACTTCCTGAGGTTTTAAAGTTTGTTTCACAAGGATTTCATAGATAATATACAGCCTGCCTTTTCAAAAAAACACTGAGTATAAATCACTTGTGTTAATCTTGTTTCAGTTTTAAAACGAGTTTATACTCTTTAACTTGTTGTTGCACATTTTTAATGAACTGTAACAAAATCATTAATATCTTATCTTTTAAAGCGACAACCATTAATATTAAACTAAATGATTCCATTTATTAATCGCAAAAATTTTTACAGAATACCTTTTGTTTCTTGTTTGACACTATTGCTTATTAGTTGTTCAGAAAATAATCAAATAAAAAAAACATCTCACTATTCAGTCAAAGCAGAAATCAATACTGAAAAACAATTATTAAATTCCAATGTCAGCATTTCCTATTTGCCAACCAAGTCTACATTAACAGATAGTCTAGAATTTATAGTTCATGAAAATGCCATCATTAATAAATGTTCTGCTAATGGTCTATTGAATTATGTCGAAAAGAAAAAAAACAATAAAGCAAAGTCTATTGTCTTATATTTTAATCATAAAATAGAAAAACCAGTAAATATTACTTTTGATTATGATTTCGTTTTAAAAAAAGAAGATGCGCCTTGGGGCATAGACAGAATTTCGGAAGATTGGATAGAACTAAGCTTAAATTCGGGTTGGTTACCTATAATATCTTCATATAATAACCAATTTAGTTCAGTAACGGAATTAAGTGTCCAATCAAAAAATAAATTTGATATTCTATCAAGTGGTACAACAAAAAAGTTAAAAAACAACAAGTTTGAAATAACAAATTTAGTTCCTCAAATTGATCTTGTGCTCATAGGGAGTACAAACTTTGACAAAAGTTCTAATGGAAATATTACCATTTATGAAAATAAAAGTAATAAAGAAAGAAACAAGTTTATACATAATCTGAGTGAGAAGAGTTTTCAATGGCTTGATAATAAATTTGGCCATGTAAAAAAATTGCCCTCAGCTAAACTAATAATAACCCCAAGGAATGAAAGCGGATACGCAAGAAAAAACTTAATTGTGTTAAGTAATGATATATCTGTTAAAGACACTATTCATTTTGTAAATTATATTACCCATGAATTTGCGCATTTTTGGAGTAATGGTGCAAACCCATTGACCGAACATAGGTGGTTGGACGAATCTATAGCTGAATATGTTGCTTGGAAATACATAGACAAAGAATTCGGTAATGATTATCTTAAAACGTTTCTTAATAGAGCAGAAAAAGAAGCAGATACTATTTCGGCTGTATATATTAAAGGTGTAACCAAAATACCTGCACATCCAGTAATGTATAGGAAAGGAGTCTATAAATTATTTGAGCTTGAAAAGCGTATTGGAGAGGAGAATATGTTTTTGCTTCTTTCAAATTGGTTTAAGATTGAAAAAAAGAACTCTGAAGAGTTTTTGGACATTCTTGAAAATTCTTCTGGTAATAAAATGGCTCAGCATTTTAGGTTAGAACTATCAAGATAATTCTCCTATTTAAACGTGTTAGAACTCAGCATAAAATAAAAAGCCTGCATTTACATGCAGGCTTTGCGCTAATTCGTGGGGAGAGCAGGATTGGATATCCTTTATCCAACGTTTTGAAAATGCAAAGTTACAATGCTTTTACATTACCCTTTTTTATTTTATGAGAACCCTAAAACACGTTTTGTATTCTCATAAAATAAAAAAGCCTGCATTTACATGCAGGCTTTGCGCTAATTCGTGGGGAGAGCAGGATTCGAACCTGCGAAGACGTAGTCAGCAGATTTACAGTCTGCCCTCGTTGGCCGCTTGAGTATCTCCCCAAAACCGACCGCAAATATATTATAGTTATTGTTTTAACGCAAGCAAAAAATTATCAATTTTTATAAATTATACTTAATACTTAACACCAAAAATCGAGGTTGTATAAAATACTCGCTTGTACTTGTATATAAACTATTGGTATTGTCTTGATTAAGCGATTTTGTGTTTAACAAATTGGTTGCTCCTAATTTATATTCCCATTTACTATCCTTTTTTTGGTACGTTAAACTAGCATCAAAAAAGCTGTAATTATTTAAGGTTTCTATCTCGTTTTTATAATTATAATACGAATAATCTGCTCTAAAAATAAATGACTTAAGAAAATAAGCATCCACATTAATAAACGGGCTATGGGTATAAAATTTGTTGCTTCCACTGCCTTGATTATAATCATTCACGCTTAAATTATAACCTATTTCCACATTTGGTGCTTTTCTAAAATTAGTACTTACACGCGTACGATATGATTGAGTAAACGACTCATTTACATTGCGTTGATTATTTACAAATTGGTTAAACTTTGAAAATGAAAAGTTCCCGCTTAAAGACGCTTTTATCTTTCCAAAAGTTCTTTCAAAGCGACCGTTTGCACTAATAGATTCATCAGCAAAATTAGAGTTAAAAGGTGTAGAAATTCTATTAGTGGTATTTGGTAAAAACTCTGATTGAGATCGTATTTGATCTATACGTTTATTATAATTAATAGAAGCAAACACATTGGTGTAATTAAACATATTAAAGCTAGAATAGTTTAAATTTAAATTGTGCGACAATGAGTTTTCTAAATCCTTGTTACCCTGAAACAGCGAGTTATAATTATTAAACACCAAAGCTTCAGCAAGTTGGTTTACATTTGTAAAGCTAGTTTGCATGCGGTAATTAAAATTAATTGTTTCGCTCTTTTTTAGCTGAATTCTTGTATTGAAATCTGGTAGTATTCGTCCAAAAGTTATTTTAGTCTCCGTATTAAATTGTGTGTTATTTGTGGTGTAAGTATGTGCTGAAAACCCTGGGGTAAACGTAAAAATACCTGTTTTTAAACGATAATGAAATCCTAAATACAAGTCACTAAAATTATATTTAATATCATTCTCTACCTCTCCTTGAGCACTATTAAGTTCAAACTTATTATTGCTGTCTAAAATTTGATAAATTTCTGAGCTGAAACGTTGCGTACTAAATAACGACCCCAAAGTTAAATTGACATTACTTTTTTGATTTAGCACATACCAATAATCAAGTTTCGCATCTAACTTATTCGTTTTTATGCGCTTATCTTGTGCTACATTAAACCCAGTTTGGGTATCATCTAACCCTAAAGTTTGTGAGAATTGAAACTCATTAGTTTTTTCTAATGCTGCATTATAAAAAGGATCTTCGTCTTGTAACAAATATTGCGCTTCAAAAGCAAAAATATTGTTTTCATCTAGTGTATAGTAATAATTTGCATTCTGATTGATACTATATGGGTTTTGTTCCTGATTCTCATCTATATTTTGTAATACTGATGAAAAGAAATCTTTATATTCATTTTGCTTAGACACCCGACCAAACACATCATAATCAAAATGATTATTGATATTAGGTTTATAACTAGAACTAAATTTAAACAAGCCTAAATCGCTTTTTTGAAGGGTACTACTTGTTGTTGTTTCATCGTCTTGCGGAAGAGTACCACCGCTAGATTGCACATATGTTCTAGTACTGTTTTGTTGCATCTCGGTTTTATTACCTGAGTAAATAGCAAATCCACTTAAATTCCATGTTTTTTTAGGTGAATAACTAAAATTGGCAGCTCCAAATTTAGCTTCAATAGATTTAGCTCGATTGTTTCTCATCGTTAAAAAACCAATATCGCTAGAAGCTACATTAAAGTTGGTTCCACTATTTCTATTAATTCCTCTAAACCCTCCAGAAAAGTTAAAATAATCACGTCTGGTAAATGGTATTTCTCCAATATTATTAAAATCTGTTATAATATTAATACTATATTTTGGGCTATAATAAAATAGTTTCGGGTGCACTAAGTAACGCTCATCCAACCCTAATCCAGCAGTAACTTCACCAAACCAAAAATTCTTTTTCCCTTCTTTTAATTTAATATTAATAGCTATATTATCTTCATTGCTTCTTACATTTCTTAATTGCCCTACATCATCATGGTTTTTCAAAATTTCAATTTTATCTAACGCATCAGCAGGTATGTTTTTTGTTGCAAGTTTTGTATCACCATCAAAAAAATCTTTTCCTTCAACCATAACCTTGCTTACCGTTTTTCCTTCAACTTGTATCTCGCCTTCATCATTTACTTCTACTCCTGGTAGTTTATTTAAAACATCTTCAAGTTTTTTATCGGTTTCGTTTTTAAAAGAATCTGCATTATAAATTAAAGTATCTCCCTTTACAACCACAGGCATTTCGTAAACCAGTTCAACAGCATCTAACTCGTTATCGGTTTGTAAGATGAAATCTTTAGTAATATCAATTTCTTTAGTATTTATAATTTCTTCTCCCGTCTTCATTCCTATATAACTTACTTGTAGTGTATATGAAGCATTTTTTTGTAAGTTTAATTTATAACGACCATCACTATTGGTAATTCCGTAAGAATCTAAAGCTTTTGTTTCTTGGTTTATAGCCACTACATTAGCTAACTCTAAAGGACGACCAATACTATCTTTTACAACACCTTCTAATTTAATTTGCGCAAAGGTTGTACTTGCCATTAATATGAATAGCAGGGTTATTTTTAATTTCATCTGGTATATTATTGTTTTTTATAGGTCATATGCAACATCCAAAAAATCTTTTTAGGTATGTGATTGAGTTGTTTGTACTGGATGTTTCATTAATTTGTTTTTTTTTGATTGATTGAGCGTGTTAGCCTCTTCTTCTATTTCTGCCTTGACCTCTTCTTCTAAAGTTTTCACGCATTTCTTCTACCTTCTTTTTTAATATGCTATTATATTCAAGTTTGGTAACTACTTTTCCTTTTGAAGGCTTTTTAATCTCTTCTTTTTCGTTGGGATTCATTATAATTTTTGAACATAACACAGTTGTTCTTCCTGCATTTACTTCTAAAATTAAACCAGGAAGCCCCCAATATTCTCCTGGGCCTTGATTAACTGGTATTTGGAGTGTATACCAAGCCACTACATCAATTTGTTTAACAGGGTTTACAGTGTCGTTTACTTTAATTTTAGTTGAGTCTTGTTTTCTGTTTTCTGGCCGTCTTCTAAAACTTGTAAAATCAAAATCGGAATTAGCTATTGTTGCAGTTGCTTTAAAACACATATATTTCCCTATTTGTTTAGTTTCACTTCCCATAATCCAGTCTATTTGCGGTAAAGAATCTTTTATTAAGAATTGTTTCCCAAATAATTCTTGGTCTTGTAAAATCAGTTTTTCCTTTATATTTTTATATTGATCTCCTCCTGTAAGACTAGACATCATTCCTCTAAACCGCCCTCCTTGACCTTGACCAGGAGCCGCTAGCTTTACTTCTTCTTCATAAATTGATTCTGTTTTATTAAATGTTAGTATATATGTTTTTTCAAACATACTTTTCATACGTGCAGCTATTTGCTTTTTTTGCTCGTCACTCATTCCTGGTCGCCCAAAATTATTCATGTCTACTGAGGTTTTAGACATATAATAAGCCTTTCCTAAAAAATCATTTTGAGCAAAAGAAAAAAGGGAAATAAACAGGATTAAACTACAAACAGAATACTTAAAAAAAATAGTGAATTTCATTCTATAAAGTCGTTAGGTTAGATATTAAAATATTTTAATATCTATAAGACTTTAAAAAACTGTAATAGTTTAATTTTAATTATTTAACCACCAACTCTAATCATAACTCTTTCTCCATCTCCATCACCTCTTCGAGATCGAAATTGTTCCATCATTTCTTTAGATTTTTTATCCATAATCTCGTCAAACTTTGCTTGAGTTACTTCTTTACCTTTAGTGGGCTCTTCAATCTTTATTGGCTCTTTAGGGTTTATAACAATTTTGTTGCAAACCAGTGTTAAATCACCGTCATTCACTTCTAATATTAACCCAGGAAGCCCATAAAAATCTGATGGCCCATTATTAACAGGGATTTGTGGTGTATACCAAACCGTAGTAGTTCGTTGTTTGGTTATTGTTTCTGTTTCTGCTTTTTCGTTAAAAGTTTCCGTAGTATATTCATCTTTAAAAACAGCTTTAAAGCAGGTATAATTTCCAATATTTTTAGTTTCGTTTACGAGTTCCCATTTTCTATTAGTTAGTGAGTCTTTTACTAAAAACAGCTTTCCAAAAGTTTCTGTTTTGTTTGTAAACCTGTTTTCTTTTACATTTTTATACATAACATCTGAGCCCTGAGAAACTCTAATTTGTATACCCGATTGTACTGGCGAAGGTGCTTCTAGTTTTTCATTTCGCTTATAAATGGATTCATTTTTATTAAATGTTAAAGTATATTCTTGCTGAAACTGTTTTCGTAACTGTTCTTGAATTTGTTTCTGCATTTCCGCATTAGTATTTTCATCACTCATGTTTAAATCTACTTTTCTGTGTGACTTATAGGTAGCTACACCTTGAAAATCTTGGGCACTAACTTTAGTTACTACTAATGTTAATATTACAATGACTGCTTTAATGATTGTTTTCATGTTAATCTTCTTTTTTAAAATTAATTACTGTTCGTTTTTTGATTAATGAGGTACAAATATGAAAAGTAAAATGCCTTTTAATAGTTAACGAGTGTTAACGTGTGTTAACCAATTGGTTTTGTAACAGTTTAACATTTACTTTTGAATTATGAATGAAAAAAAATATAAATGGCTTTTATATTTAATTGTTACAACTATATTATTAACAATAGTTGTGCAATGCTATTGGAATTACAAGAATTATTTGCAAAACAAACAAAATTTTATTAATCAAGTACAGGTTAGTTTTGATAATGCTTTAGATACTTATTATGCAGATCTTGCAGAATCTAATCAAATGACTTTCATTGACATTGAATCTGACAGTTTAAAATTTAAAAATGAATTAAAACGTTTAAACTCTGATTTGATAATCAGGCAAGTTCAAGAAGATTATAAAGGTGAAATTGATAAAGAAATATCAGGATTTACACAAATAGTAGGTTCAGATAGTGGTTTTACATTTTCCAAAGAGCAAAATCATATAAAACAAATTAAAGTTATTAAAGGCAAAAAAGCTGCAGATAGTTTAAAACTGATAAAAGGCATTACATCCATTTTTATATCAATCCACAACGATACATTAGATTTTAAAAAATTAACTCCTATTGTAAATGATGAACTTAAAAGAAAGCAATTAGATATTGATTATTCGCTTAAACATTATAAAAGCGATAGTCTTTTTAATGCATATAATACTGAATTGGTTAATCCAGATTTTCTAAAAACAAAATCAAAATCAACCTTTTTAAAGCAAAATGAAAGTTTAGAAATTGCCTATCAAAATGCTACAAAAATCATTTTAAAAAGAAGCGCATTTAGTCTGTTAATGTCCACAATTCTTGTTTTAGCCGTTATTAGTTGTTTATTATATCTTTTAAAAATCATAAAAAATCAAAAACAATTAGCCGAAGTAAAAAACGATTTAATTAGCAATATTACACACGAGTTTAAAACCCCTATTGCTACTATTGGTGTTGCTATAGAAAGCATTAAAAACTTTAATGTAATTGATGACAAAGAGAAGACTAAAACGTATTTAGATATGTCTAACAGTCAATTGTCTAAACTCAATGTAATGGTTGAAAAACTTCTTGAAACCGCAACTTTAGATAGTGACAGTTTAAAACTTAAAAAAGACAATTATAATATAACAGACATATTGCAAACTATAGTTGAAAAGCATAAAATTCAAACAGAAAAATCAATAAACTACGTCACAGTCTCAAATAAAATAACGGCCAATATTGACGTTTTTCATTTTGAAAATGCAATAAATAACATTTTAGATAACGCGATAAAGTATGGAGGAAATACAATTGATATTGATTTATCTCAAAACTCAATTGCCTTTACAATTTCCATTTCAGATGATGGTAATTCGCTAACAAAAGCAAATAAAGATAAGATATTCGAAAAATTTTATCGTGTTCCAAAAGGCAATACTCATGATGTAAAAGGTTTTGGAATTGGTTTGTATTATGCGAAAAAAATTGCAGAAAAGCATGGTGGCACTATTCATTTAGATTTAGAAAACAATAAAACAACTTTTAAAATGTCTTTACCTAATGAGTAAATTAACTACTATACTTTTAGCCGAAGACGAGCCAGCATTAGGGCTAATAATTAAAGAAAGTCTAGAAACTAGAGGCTTTCAAGTTCTACTATGCGAAAATGGTGAGATTGCTTTTAAGTCCTATCAAAAACAGAAACCAGAGCTTTTAGTTTTAGATGTAATGATGCCAAAAAAAGACGGATTTACTTTAGCTAAAGAGATTCGGATGGAAGACGATACTATTCCTATTATATTTTTAACTGCTAAATCGCAAACGCAAGATGTAGTAGAAGGTTTTACCATTGGCGGTAACGACTATTTAAAAAAACCCTTTAGTATGGAAGAATTGATTGTACGTATCAACAGTCTGCTTAACAGAACCAAGCTTCAAAAGACATCGGAAATATTAAATATTGGAGATTATACTTTTAATTTTCCTAAACAGATACTTCAATTCAAAAACGATGAAAATATTCAATTAACACATCGCGAAGCACATTTATTATTTCATTTAATAAAGAATAAAAACGCTGTTTTAGACAGGTCGGTAATTTTAAATAAGCTTTGGGGAAATGATGATTTTTTCTCGGCAAGAAGTATGGATGTTTTTATTACCAAACTAAGAAAAAAGTTAAATAGAGACGATAGTATTCAAATTATAAATGTTCGTGGGTTTGGATACAAATTAATTTGCTAAAAGTGGTTTGATTTTTGTATTTTTCCAAATACTATGAAATCCTTATCCGTTTTATTTTTTTTTATTTCAGTAGTTGCTTTTTCACAAAAAACAATTAAAACTTCATTTATAAAAACCATTGATATAAAAGCCGAAGCCATTATTTCTATTGATAAAATTAGTGACTTTGAAGATATAAAATATGTAGATAATAAAACTTTGTTTAAAAAACATAAAGATTCTATCCTTTATAATTACAGCAATGTACAGCTAGGTGAAATAACATCAGTAGATGCTTTTAGTCCATTAAAAATTAAACTCTTTTATAAAAATTTTAATACGGTTATGGTTTTAGATAATCGTTTAACCGAAACAGATAAAATTGATTTTAATATTACAAAACCCTACAAAAATGTATCGCATGTATCTACAGGTTTTGGCAATAGACTTTGGATTTTTAATCAAGATTTACAACAACTAGAGCTTTACGATTATAAAACTGGCGAAGTATTTGCAAAGTCTGCCCCTATCCAATCTAGTGTTATCAGCCTTAAAAGCAACTATAATAATTGCTGGCTACTTACAGAAAACTACTTGTATAAATACGACACTTATGGAAGCCTTATTTATAAAATTGAAAATAAAAACTATACAGCTATGGCTTTAGATTATGGCAATATAGTGTTGCAATCCAGCACTAAAAGCTTATTCTACTTATCAAAAGGCAGTCAAATAGCTACACCAATTGAAACTCCAAAATTGTTAATAAAACAGTTTTTACTAACCAATGGAAGCTTGTATATTTACGACAATGAATTTCTTCATGAATACCAACTAATAAAAGATTAAATTATGCACGTTGCAATTGCAGGAAATATTGGCGCAGGAAAAACAACGCTTACAAAATTACTAGCGAAACATTATAAATGGGAAGCTCAACTTGAAGATGTTGTAGACAATCCATATTTAGATGATTTTTATAATCAAATGGAACGCTGGAGTTTTAACTTGCAAGTATATTTTTTAAATAGTAGGTTTCGTCAAGTAGCTCAAATTCGCGAAAGCGGAAAAGACATTATTCAAGATAGAACCATTTATGAAGATGCTCATATTTTTGCACCCAATTTGCATGCTATGGGTTTAATGACCAACCGAGATTTCGAAAACTACTCATCGCTTTTCAATCTTATGGAATCTTTTGTACAAGGTCCAGATTTACTTATTTATTTACGCAGTTCAATCTCTAATTTAGTGGAACAAATTCATAAACGTGGTCGTGATTACGAAAACTCAATAAGCATTGATTATTTAAGCAGGTTAAACGAACGCTACGAAGCTTGGATTTCTAAATACGATAAAGGCAATTTACTAATTATCGATGTAGATAATTTAGATTTTGTATCAAACCCTGAAGATTTGGGTGGTATTATCAATAAAGTAGAAGCCGAAATTAACGGTCTTTTTTAGGGCGTTTTTACCAAAAAAGGTAAACCGCGCTTTCCGTTATATCTTTTTCTCGTGCCTCAAAAAAGGATGCCACATCAATCGCTAACGCAAAACAACTTCAATTCTAGTTTGTAATTAACACAAATATTTCTCGTCAAAAAAGTTGTAACTTTAGTAATTAAACTTTTATTTTTTGTTTAATAAAAGGTTTTACGCATTCAAGAATTACTATTTAATTATTGTTAAAAAAGTTACTTGTCGTATTAAGTAACTCTCAAGAAATTAATATACTTCTTAAGATGTTTAATTAGCTATTTTTACTTTTTAACTAACTATACTATTTGAAAGCAATCACTAAATACTGGTTTTTAGAGGGGTTCAACCTTTTTAAAAAACTCGGAATGCTCAACATGATGAAAATTTGTGAGATTCTTGAAATGGATAATATTGAAAAAGGGAAACCCATTGAGCTTACCAACAAACATAAAAATAGTGTTTTCTTTCTAAAAAGAGGTAGTGTAAAAATTGTTAATGCTGCTCATAATTCCGTAAAATATGTTGTAAAACGAGGTCATATATTTGGAGAACTCGCTCTTTATGATAAGGAAGCCGCTAAAGAAGAAATTGCCTATGCTTTAGAAGATTGTGTAATCTGTTATATCGAGTCTGAAAGAATGGAAGAGTTAATGGAGAAACATAAATCACTTAAAAATGGTGTTCTTAAAATTTATGGGTTACGTATAAAAAAGTTAGAACGAAGACTTCATGATTTGCTTTATAAAGATAGCGCAACTAGGGTACAAGAATTTATTACAGATTATGTAAATGAATTTGGAGAAACTAATGAAAAAGGGAAATTAGTAGCAAAAAATCTTTTATCACACAAAGAAATAGCAAATCTCACCAATACATCGAGACAAACGGTAAGTAATGTATTAAGTACATTACGAAAAAAAGGAATCATTAATTATAATAAGGAAACCATATTAGTTAATAGCATTCAATAATTTCAAAACAAAACCAAAAAAAACCACTAAGCATGAAGAAACCAGTAGTTATTGCAAAAGTAAGCGAGTTAATCAATAAACAACCAGAACACGCACTCGTAAACGGGTTAGATTTGGTAATAGTGAAGTTTGATGAAGATATTTCTGTGCTCTATGGAAGATGCTTACACAGAGGTGCGCTAATGTCAGATGGTCATGTAGATGGGCACAATCTTATTTGTGGCGTTCACGGTTGGGATTATCGAGTAGATTCTGGCGTTTCAGAATACAATAATAAAGAAGTGCTTCATAAATTCTCTACCAAGATTGAAGGTGATGATTTAATGGTAGATGTCTTTGAAATTGATGCTTATTTAGTCAACAGTCCACAACCATTTAATCGCGATGAATATTTAGGTGCTTATGCAGATACGCATCCAGAGGACACAGAACCTTATACTGGTTATATAAAAGAACTCGCCCATAACGGATTAAAAAATTTGGGCCATCACGGTTTTTCAGCATCAATGGGTGTTGATAGGAATACCTTGCCAAAATGGAATGATATTCAGTTTCTACCAGCACAATTAGCATCAAGACCTTTATTAGACCACGAAGCCGTGGCAACAAAAGTTGTGATTGGCCCAAATGCAAAAAAGCCATTAGAATTAGATATGCCTTTGTTTGTGAGCGATATGAGTTTCGGAGCTTTATCTCGCGAAGCAAAAATAGCCTTATCTAAAGGAGCGCAATTGGCAGGGACAGGAATTTGCTCTGGTGAAGGCGGCATGCTACCAGAAGAACAAGAGAATAATTCAAGATATTTTTACGAATTAGCTTCCGCACAATTTGGTTTTACATGGGATAAATTGGATAACGTACAAGCCTTTCATTTTAAAGGCGGACAAGGTGCGAAAACAGGAACTGGCGGACATTTGCCAGGAAATAAAGTAAGTAAAGAAATTGCCGAAGTGAGAGGATTAAAAGAAGGCGAAACAGCTATTTCTCCAGCAGCAAATCCAAATTTTCATAGTATACAAGATTTTAAAGACTTTGCTGATAAAGTACGTGAGCGTACAGGAGGAATTCCAATTGGTTTTAAAATTGCTGCCAGCCATATTGAAAAAGACATTCAGTTTGCACTCGATGTAGGTGTAGATTATATCATTCTTGATGGTCGTGGTGGAGGAACAGGTTCTGCACCAACCATTTTACGCGACCATATAAATGTGCCAACAATTCCTGCATTAGCAAGAGCTAGAAAATATATGGACAAAGTTGGCGCTACAGATGTAACTCTAGTAATTACTGGAGGTTTAAGAGTTGCCGAAGATTTTGCCAAAGCCATGATGCTAGGCGCAGATGCAATTGCAGTTTCAAATTCTGCATTGCAAGCTATAGGTTGTTTAGGAATGCGTGCTTGTGGAAGCAATAATTGTCCAGTCGGAATTGCAACTCAAAAAGAGTCATTACGTAGTCGTTTGATAATTGATTCTTCAGCAAAACAATTGCAAAACTTTTTTGAAGCAACCAACGATTTAATTAGAGTGGTAGCTCGTTCATGTGGGCATGATGATATAACCAAATTTAATCACGATGACCTTTCAACTTTCGATAGGGATATCCACAAATTAACTGGAATTAATTATGCAGGAATACAGTAATATTATGGAAAACTGGTATTTACCAATAACAATAGTTCCAGGTATTGGCTTGCTAATTCTGTCGACTTCTAATCTTATGGTCACTTTAACCAATGAGTTAAGTGGATTTATAAAAGAACAGTCAAAAGACGAGTCTATAATTTCACGAAAACTGATTCAATTAAAAACATTAAATCGTGCCATGGTATTTTTTTACATATCAGTGGCATGTTTAGCAATTTCTGGATTAATTGGTGGTTTGCAATTAAGTTCAATAAATAATACTGCCACTTATATAAGTATAATAGGCATTGTAATCATGCTTTTAGGTCTATTTTCTTTAATAAAATACTCCTATAGAGCAGTAAGTATTCGACAAGACCAGTTTAAAGCAAAATTCAACAAAAACTAAAAGAATATGGCAACAACCAAAAAATGGTACAGTGTACTAAAAGATAAAAAAACATTGCCAGAAGGCCGTGTTCAAACCGTTACTGCTGGTCATCAAGGTATTTGTTTAACACATTACAATGGCAAATTTTCTGCACTCGATAATAAATGTCCGCATCAAGGAGGTCCTTTAGGTGAAGGCTCTATTGAAAACGGAATGTTACGTTGTCCTTGGCATGGTTGGGATTTTGACCCATGTACAGGAACACCTCCTGGTGGATTTGATGATGGCGTAAAGACCTTTGAAGTGAAAGAAGACGGCAATGAGATTTTAATAGCCATTGAAGAAGAGGAAACACATCAAGATACGATTTCTGATGTCATGATAGAAACTATGGTTAATTGGGGAGTAAATACTGGTTTTGGAATGGTTGGTCATTCAAACTTAGGAGTTGCTAATGCCATGATGCGTCAAGAAGAACAAGGGAAGTTTCAGTTTTTTGGTATTCGTCATGAAGGAGCTGCAGCTTTTGCAGCTTCAGCTTATGGAAAATTAACCGGGAAACCAGCTGTTTGTTTTGGTATTGCTGGTCCAGGCTCTACCAATATGTATACAGGAATGTGGGATGCTAAAGTAGACCGCTCACCTATGTTAGCCCTTTCAGGTCAAGTAAACACACAAGTTATGGGAACTGGTGCCTTTCAAGAAGTAGATTTAGTTGGCGCCTTTCAAACAGTAGCGAACTTCAATCATAGTGTACAGCAAAACTCAAAACATAGCGAGTTAATGAGTTTGGCTATAAAAAGCGCCTTATTAAATAGAGACGTATCACATATAACATTTCCAGATGAAGTGGCTTTTATGCCAAAACCTGCAGGAGAAGAAGCGCAAACTCCAGAAGGAAGAATTACACCTATGAACATATTACCTCCGCCACAAATGGTTGCAAAGGCTGTTTCAATGATTTCTGAATCCAAAATGCCTGCTATTATTGTTGGTCACGGAGCGCGTTTTCATATGAAAGCTATCACGGCGTTTGCAGAAAAATTAAACTGTCCTGTAATTACAACGTTTAAGGCAAAAGGCCAAATTTCAGATCATCATGATTTAGGTTGTGGAGTATTAGGAAGAAGTGGTACTCCAATCGCTTCCTGGTTTATGAACGAAAGTGATTTGCTAATTGTATTTGGAGCTTCATTCTCTAATCATACAGGTATTACACCTAAAAAGCCAATCATTCAAGTAGATTATGATCCGAATGCATTAAGTAAGTTTCATAAAGTTGATGCAGCACTTTGGGGAGAGATATCTGAAACCTTATCCATTATAGAAGCACAAATAGAAGGCAATCTTAATACCGTAGACAGACGTCCAGAAATTGCAAAACGATGGGCGATTTGGCAAGAAGAAAAAGCAAGTCGATTAAAAGATGAAAGTGACATTGGTTTAAGCTCCATTGCCGTTTTTGAAGCCATGAATAAAGTGGTCCCTGATAACGCAGTAATTGCTGTAGATGTTGGAAACAACACCTACTCTTTCGGACGTTATTTTGAACCTAAAAATCAATCTGTTTTAATGTCAGGTTATTTGGGCTCTATAGGGTTTTCATTGCCAGCAGCCATGGGTGCATGGGCTGCACAAGGAAAAGACAGACCAATTTGGTCCGTTTCTGGTGATGGTGGTTTTGGACAGTATTTAGGTGAAATGATGACCTTGGTAAAATACAATATGAACATTAAGCACGTATTACTTAACAATTCAGAATTAGGAAAAATATCAAAAGAACAAAAGGCTGCTGAATTAGACGTTTGGAAAACATCTTTACACAATGTAAGTTTTGCAAAGTATGCCGAAAACTGTGGTGCATTAGGTATTAGAGTAACCAAAAAAGAAGACTTAATACCAGCACTAGAAAAACTAAAAGCACACAATGGTCCAGCCTTATTAGAAATAATAACAGATGCAACATTAATATAGATTAAAGAACAATAAACAATTTATATCTGGAATGAATTCGATGAGCGTTTTATTAGAAAAATACAAATACTTAATTGCTCTTTTAAGTGTATTCAATTTTCTATTAACCCCTATTCATATTGCAGTAAGTGGATTTAATCCAGCTTATGTTATCGTTATAAATTATACGTTGGTTATTTTAAGTAGTTCATTAATTGCTTCCATGAAAAGAGCCAAACTCATAACATACATACTTGGTTTTTTAACACTTTTTGCCATTTGGCTAGAATTTTCTAACCATAATTCTGAATCAATCTTAATTTGCAGACTGGTATTTTCCTTTTTGTTATTTTCCTGCTTTTGTATTATACTTATTAGGCAACTATTAAAGATAACGGAAATCAACCTCCAGTTTATTTTAGGGCCAATTTTAGGCTTCCTCTATTTAGGTGTTATAGGAGGTGTACTTTTTGAATTTATTCATTTTTTAGATTCAAATTCATTTCAATTAATCAAGGGTTTTTCTGGCTATAGCTTTTATTATTTCAGTTTTATAAGTATTACATCTGTTGGCTATGGTGATATTACTCCAATAACAGCTCCAGCGCAATCATTAACACTAGTTATGAATATTATAGGACAATTCTATTTAGTTATTGTTATTGGTGTATTTGTAGGTAAGTATATTAACGTAAAATCATCATAAATGTTCGAATCTTTTAGTATCGTATTTACTATTTCCGCGCTTTTTAATTTTATAAATTATAAATGGTTGAAATTACCAAGTACGATAGGTCTGCTAATTTTGAGCTTAATTTTAATCATTCCAATAACATTAAGTGAAACTGTTTTTCCAGAATTTTATAAATTCTTTTGCGATATTATTGTTAATGCCAATTTTAAATCACTTTTGCTTGATGGTATTTTGAGTTTTATGCTTTTTGCTGGGGCTTTACACGTTAATATTGGAGCGCTTGCAAAACAAAAAAAATCAATTTTATTGTTTGCGACCATAAGCGTACTTATCTCTACTTTTATCGTTGGAGGATTGATTTTCTATACTGCAAAATTAATTGGCTTAGAATTGCCATTTATACATGCATTATTATTTGGATCGTTAATTTCTCCAACAGATCCAATTGCCGTTATGGCTATTCTTAAAAAAGCAAATATTGCTAAAAGCCTAGGCATTAAAATTGAAGGGGAGTCTTTGTTTAATGATGGTATTGGTGTTGTTGTGTTTTCAGGAATCTTACTATTAGCAACTGCAACTGGTGATTATAATCAAGCTGAAATCAGCAAAGAAATTGGAACCCTTTTCTTAGAAGAAGCTATTGGTGGTATTGTGTATGGATTAGTTATTGGTTTTATTGGTTTGCAATTCATTAAATCATTAAAAGACAACCCACATTTGTCTGTTATGATAAGCTTAGCAATCGTTATGGGTGGCTATGCAGGCGCTTCTATGTTGCATGTTTCAGGTCCATTAGCGATGGTCATAGCTGGTTTGTTTGTAGGTAATAAAATTAATATTAGTAATAACAAAAGTGATGTTCAAAAAGCTCTCAACGAATTTTGGGAAATTTTAGACGATGTTTTTAATGGTATTTTATTTGTTCTTATTGGCCTTGCTATGCATTTATTAGAATTCAATAAAACATATCTTATTTTAGGTGTTATGGCCATTGTAATTGTACTTTCTGCAAGATTGGTTTCAGTGTTTTTACCTTATTCATTATTGAAACACGAAGAAAAAAAGCCCATAAAAACGATTGCTATTTTAACTTGGGGAGGATTACGAGGTGGTATTTCAATAGCATTGGCTTTAAGTTTGTCTGATGAGCTATCAGGAGAGTTGATTTTATATATTACTTATGTTGTTGTGCTATTTTCGATTATTGTACAAGGCTTAAGTATTGGCAAGGTTGTAAAAAAGTTATATTCGTAAAACAGAGTTAGTTTATAAGTAATAACTTTTATTGGTTGTTACCTTTTTATTTAGAAAATTCATTTAGTTATGACATATATTATCAACATATTTTTAGGGGTTTTAGGAATCTATTTTTCTATAGGTTTACTATTCGGATTGTACTTCGTCATTATTGGAGCTACAAAAATAGACCCTTTAATGCAGGGCACTAAAAAGAAAGTTCGCTTCTTATTACTTCCTGGAGTGATCGCTACTTGGCCCTTTTTAATCGTTAAATTATTCAAATCTAAATCTATTTAATATGACTTCTGGACAACGAAAAGCACATAAATATATTTGGCTATTACTCATTATCATTGTTCCTATATTAATCATCTTTTCTATTAAAGATTTAGATGCTTTTGCATCAAAAAACAACATATCTAATGAATTTAAAGTTTCAAAGGATGCTGTTTTAAAAGCTGCAGAAAACGAATTGATTAAAGTCTCATTAAGTTCAAATTCTATCGAAATCATTTTAAAATCAACATTAAAGAATGCTTCTTCAATAGTTTATGAATCAGATTCCGAAGGAAATAAAAAAGAAATCATAGGGCAATTAACAACCTCTGGAATTTACAATTTCAAAATTGAAAATCAACCAAAAGGTATTGTTTTATATGATGAGTTAAAAGAAAACGTAATAACTAAATTGACATTTTAATGGGCTTAGATTATCAATTAGTGCTTTGGAACAAACACAAGAAAACTTACGATAAAATTATTGTATTAAGTATGTTGCTGTACATTGTTTTATTCGCAGTTATCACTATCGCTTTTAATTCTGAAACGAGTATTGAAACTCTTGTAATTAGAGCATTTGGTTCATTAGCTATTATTATGCTTCATATTATTTTAGCCATTGGCCCGTTAAGCAGATTAAATTCCAACTTTTTACCAATACTTTATAATCGAAGACATTTAGGAGTAAGTATGTTTATAGCAGCTTTGATTCATGGTGGTTTTTCTATGTTTCAATTTCATGCTTTAGGTGATGTAAACCCAGTCTATTCAGTGTTTACATCAAATATGGATTATGGTTCGTTAACTAACTTCCCTTTTCAAGTTTTAGGGTTTTTAGCATTACTCATTTTATTTATAATGGCTTCTACGAGTCATGATTTTTTCTTAGCAAACTTATCTGCTAAAGTTTGGAAACGTTTACACATGATGGTTTATTTTGCTTACGCTTTAATTATTGCACATGTATTTCTAGGCGCTTTTCAGCAAGAAACCTCTCCATTCACAATAGGTATTATGATTATAGGTTTTTTAGTAGTTGCAAGCCTACATTTGATTACCGCATTTAAAGAACGTAAAACTGATAGAGTCAAAACTGAAGAAAAAGAAGGTTGGCTAACTGTGTGTAACATTTCAGAAATTCAAGAGGACAGAGCAAAAATATTCACCGTAGACAATGAGCGTGTTGCTATTTTTAAATACGACGGAAAATTATCTGCCATTCACAACGTCTGTAAACATCAAGGCGGACCTCTAGGAGAAGGAAAAATTATTGACGGTTGTGTTACTTGTCCTTGGCATGGCTATCAATATTTACCAAGCAATGGACAATCTCCTCCTCCATTTACAGAAAAAGTGACAACCTACGAATTGAAACTAGACGAAGAAACCGTTTATATTAATCCGAAAGCTTTTGAAGAAGGCACAGAAGTTAAACCTTGTAAAATTTAGTCTATGAAAAAGAATGATGAATTTTATGTGCCATATATTGACGGAAGTCTAGGTAGCAAAACAAAAAAAACACTTAAACGCTTTACTTTTATTGCAATTGTAGTAATTGTAATTGGCGCTTTAATATTCAGCTTTGCTCAAAAACCTTTTAAAAATAGCACATTCGAATTAACAAGTGCTACGAAAATTACAGGAACCTATCATGAAAATCCATATCCTATGCTTCGCGTAGAAGTTGCAGATAATACCTTTAAAAATATTTTACTTTTAGGCTTTGGAAAATCGAGTGCTAATCCCTTTTTAGAAAAACTTCACAGTGAAGTTAAAAATCTAAATGGTAAGACCTTAAACATTGAAGGCAATTTAATTTACTATAACGGGAAAACACTAATTCAAATTACGGATGACGAAAAGGTGACACTGAAAAACAAGAAAACTAGTTTGGCACTACAAAAAGAGCTCATTAGTAAAATGACATTGCAAGGCGAAATCATAGACCCAAAATGCTATTTTGGTGTTATGAAACCTGGTAAAGGGAAAATACATCGCAGTTGTGCAGTGCGTTGTATCTCTGGCGGTATTCCTCCTGTTTTAGCTACTACAGATAACAATAACATCTCTCAATATTATTTACTAACTGATCTAAAAGGTAATCCCATTAATAAAGATGTGCTTTCTTATATTGGAAAACCTTCAGAAATAACTGGCATTGTTGAAAAAATGGAAGATTGGTATATTATGAAAATTGATGCCGATGATATAAAAATTATCAGTGAAAACTCTTCAATTTATTAGAATTAAAAAGCCACATCAAATGATGTGGCTTTTTGTTTTTAGTAGCTAGTTTTTATTTAGCTATTCTCTTCTTTCTTCAAATTTGAAACGGCTTGCTTTACTTCAGTTTCAGTGCCTTCAAAGGTTTCATAATTAGTAGATTTTTCTCCGTTTTCGTTTACAACAGTAGTTACTACCGCTTTAAAAACGCCTTCTTCAACTTCATTCATTTCTACTTTAATTTCTTTAGAAATATTTTGAGCCACTAACTCTGTAGCTTCTTTTTCTTCAACATAAGCAGCAACACCTTCAGAAGTTAATGCAATACTAGGCGCGATAACTAATGCTACAACAGACATTAATTTTAATAAGATATTTAATGAAGGTCCAGATGTATCTTTAAAAGGATCTCCTACAGTATCACCAACAACAGCTGCTTTATGAGCATCTGTTCCTTTTTTCCCTTGTTCTTCAATAGTTTTCTTAGCATTATCCCAAGCACCACCAGCATTAGACTGGAAGATTGCCATAAGCACACCACAAGTAGTAACACCAGCAAGTAATCCTCCTAACATTTCTGCGCCACCTAAAAAGCCAACTGCTACAGGAACAGCAATTGCTAATAAACCTGGTAATACCATTTCTCTAATAGATGCTTTTGTAGAAATATCTATACATTTACTATAATCAGCAACACCGTCAGCTTCATCAAATATTTTTCTATCAGCTTCTGATGCTTTTGTCATATCAGAATCATACTTTCGCATAATTTCTAAAGCCGCTTTTAATTTTGGAATATCTCTAAATTGACGACGAACCTCTTCAATCATAGCCATAGCAGCTCTACCAACAGCATTCATTGATAAGGCTGAAAACACAAATGGCAACATACCTCCAACTAATAATCCAGCCATAATTTTAGGCTGAGATACATCAATTGCAGTTACGCCTGCCGTTTTCATAAAAGCAGCAAATAAAGCCAACGCAGTTAAAGCTGCCGAAGCAATTGCAAAACCTTTACCAACAGCTGCAGTTGTATTACCAACAGCATCTAATTTATCAGTACGTTCGCGAACCTCGCTTGGTAATTCAGCCATTTCAGCAATACCTCCTGCGTTATCACAGATTGGGCCGTAAGCATCAACTGCTAACTGAATCCCTGTGTTTGCTAACATTCCTACAGCCGCAATAGCAATACCGTATAAACCTGCAAAATGATGCGATACCATAATAGCAGCAGCAATTAAAAGAATAGGGACCATTGTTGACATCATGCCAACACCTAAACCAGCAATAATATTTGTAGCTGCCCCAGTTTCAGATTGTGCAACAATAGACATTACAGGTTTTTTACCTGTAGCTGTATAATATTCAGTTATTTTACCAACACCTAAGCCGGCAACTAAACCAGCAATTGTTGCCCAAAATACACCCATAGCTCCGAAAGGTAAACCTTCTACAGATTCAGGGATTAATGCATTAATAATAAAATAAGACGCTACAACCATTAATCCTGCCGAACCAAATTCGCCAATATTTAATGCTGTTTGTGGGTTTCCACCATCTTTTACTTTTACAAAAAAGGTTCCTAATATAGACATTATTATACCTACAGCACCAAGAACTAAAGGCAAGTATACCGCTCCTAAACCATCAAAATCAGGCGTTAAAATAAAAGCACCTAATACCATGGTTCCTATAATAGAACCTACATACGATTCGAATAAATCAGCTCCCATACCAGCAACATCTCCAACGTTATCTCCAACATTATCTGCAATAGTAGCAGGGTTTAACGGATGATCTTCTGGAATACCAGCTTCAACTTTACCAACTAAATCTGCACCAACATCGGCAGCCTTTGTATAAATACCTCCACCAACACGTGCAAATAAAGCAATAGATGAAGCTCCTAATGAAAATCCTGAAAGCACATTTAATACCATTCCTAAATTTTCAGATCCAGGCCATAAGCCTTGATATACTATAAATAAACCACTTAATCCTAAAATACCTAAACCTACAACACCTAAACCCATTACAGCACCTCCAGCAAAAGCAACTTCTAAAGCTCTTCCTAATGATGTTCTTGCAGCTTCGGTAGTTCTAACATTTGCTTTGGTTGCAACTTTCATACCGATGAATCCTGCTAAGGCAGAACAAATGGCTCCTACAATAAATGATATAGCTACCATCCCATTAGAGCCCGCTTCCGAAGTACCCTTAAAATATAATAAGACAGCTACCGCTACCACAAAAATTGCTAAAACCTTGTATTCGGCTTTTAAAAATGCCATAGCTCCGTCTGCAATATTCTTAGCTATACGTGACATTTTTTCATTACCAATTTCTTGTTTTGAAACCCATCCGCTTTTCAGAAAAACAAAAATTAAAGCTACAACACCAAAAAGTGGTAAAAATTTTACTATTAATTCCATATTAGTTAGTTAATTTTAGTTAATGATTTTTTTTAACGGAGCCTAAAATAGGAAAATATAAGTGATAAAAAAAACCACCTTAAACTTAAGATGGCTCATTTTTAAATTAATATGTTTTTTAACTCTATTTAGATAGTAAAAGTTCTTTTCTTCTTATGCTCGCTATTATCATAACGCTGTACACATTTATGGTAAATTTCTATAGCTTCTTTTGCATTTCCCCAACCACCAACATCAACTTTCTTTTTTTCTAAATCTTTATATACTTGGAAGAAATGCTCAATTTCTTTTATTCTATGAGGATTTAAATCAACAATATCAGTTTTTTGGTTCCAAACTGGGTCAGAAACAGGAACACAAATAATTTTTTCATCCGGACCTTTCTCATCCGTCATATGGAAAACACCAATAGGTTTTACTTCCATAACTACCATTGGATAAGTAGGTTCTGTACCCATTACCAATACATCTAATGGATCTTGATCTAATGCTAATGTTTCTGGAACAAAACCATAATCTCCTGGATACATCATTGATGAAAACAACATTCTATCAAAACGAATTTTATTCAATGTAAAATCGTATTCGTATTTATTTCTACTTCCTTTTGGTATCTCAATTAACACGTCAAATGTTAAATCTTTTTTCTTAGTCATATCTTCAATTCTATTTTGGGGTGCAAATGTACAGAACACTTTAAGAGTAAGCAACAAAACAAGTTAGTTTTAAAGTTCTTTAGTTTGCTTTTACCATATATTAATTATTTCTTAACAGAATGCTTAAATTTCTTAGATTTAATAATCAATATCTACTCTATTTGTTCTATTTGTTTCAACTTATTAAAGCCAAAGACTTTAACTGTTCTGTAAGAAAATCTATTCGTTATATTTATTATATTGCGCTCGACTAACTCAAATAAACTACAATAAATCATGCGTTCTATTTTATTCCTATTTTTAGCTCTCTTTTCATTTTCAGCCTTATACGCCCAAAATCAACCTTGGCAAGGTAAATTTGAACCTATTGATAATATGATAGCACCTCCAAACGCTTATCGTGCTGCAAGTGGTGCACCAGGAAAAGCATATTGGCAGCAACGTGCAGACTATAAAATAAAAGCTGTTTTAGATGAAGCTAACAATACACTATCTGGCGAAGAAACCATAACATACTATAATAATTCTCCAGATGATTTAAGTTATTTATGGATTCAGCTTGAACAAAATGTAAATAAAAAAGAAAATGAAGATTTTGGCGACATAAATAATAGTATTAGAGAAGGCATAAGTACAAGACAAATGCAATTTCTTACTAGAGCTATCGATTTTCCTGCGGGCTATTCTATTAAATATATAAAAGATGCCAACGGAAATTCTATAAAATCATTGGTTAATAATACTATGATGAAAGTATTGCTTAATGAGCCATTAAAATCTGGCACTTCGATGAGCTTCTCTATAGCTTGGTCATACCCAATTACCGACCGTAGTATGTATTTATTGTCTAGAGAAGGTTATGAATATTTCCCTGAAGATGATAATACGGTTTACTTAATTGCACATTGGTTTCCTAGAATGGCAGTTTATAATGATACTGAAGGTTGGCAAAACCAACAATTTCAAAAGCTCGGTGAATTTGCTTTAGAATTTGGTGATTATGAGGTTGAAATTTCTGTTCCTGAAGATCATATTGTTGCATCTACAGGAAGTCTTCTAAATAGCGATGCCGTATTAACAAAAACGCAACGTAAAAGAATGAATGAAGCTAGTAAGTCGTTCGATAAACCTGTAATGATTATTACAAAAGAAGAAGCAGTAGTTAACGAAAAAACAAAATCAAAAAAACTAAAAACTTGGAAATATAGTGCTACAAATGTTAGAGATTTTGCATTTGCATCGTCTCGAAAATTTATGTGGGATGCACAAGCTGTAAAATTGCCAACTAATACTGTAATGGCAATGTCTTTTTATCCAAAAGAAGGATTACCTGTATGGCAAGGAGAATCTACAAAAGCTATTATGCATGCGCTTGAAGTGTATTCTGAAGCTACGTTTGATTATCCGTATCCTGTATGTATTTCGGTAAACACATCGAATATTGGAATGGAATTCCCAATGATTAGTTTTAATGGTGGGCGACCAAAAAATGGTAAAATAAGTGATGGTGCAAAACAAGGTATGATTGGAACCATTATACATGAAGTTGGACATAATTGGTTTCCTATGATTGTGAGTTCAGACGAACGTAAATGGATGTGGATGGACGAAGGCCTAAATACTTTTCTACACCAACGTACAGTTGCCGAGCGTTACCCAAATTTCAACAGTACTACACCTAAAAGTATTGTGCCGTTTATGAGTGGAGATAAAAATATTTTACGCCCAATAATGACAACTTCAGATAATGAATTAATGAGTCAATTTGGAGCTAATTTCTATCTAAAACCAACTGTTGGACTACAAATGCTACGGAACTCAATTATTGGTAAAGAACTCTTCGATCAAGCTTTTAAAGAATATGCAAATCGTTGGAAATACAAACATCCAAATCCAGCAGATTTATTTAGAACTCTTGAAGATGCCACTGCAACTGATTTAGATTGGTTTTACAGAGGTTGGTTTTTTACAACCGATAATGTAGATATGGAATTAGCCAATGTAAAATGGTTTAAGGTTTTTGAAGAAGACACCAATATTGAAGATCAAAAGAAAAAATCTCAATTTAAAATTGAAGGCGAAAATTCTAGCGCAAAAGCAAAAGATTTTTCTAGCGGTCCAGAAGTTATTAATATGAATGCAACACCTGATACTGCTTATGGTCAGTTTTTATCTAGAATTGATGAAGCCGAAGTTAAAAAACATGTGTCTGGTAAAAACATTTACGAAGTAACTATAAAAAATAAAGGTGGATTAGTTATGCCTGTTACTATTGAATGGGTTTATACTGATGGCACTAAAGACATCGATAAATTACCAGCTCAAATATGGCGCAGAAACGAGTACGAAGCAAAACACACTTTTATAAAAGAAAAAGAAGTTACAGAAGTAAATCTTGATCCTAATTTTGAGTTTGCCGATGTAGACACAAAAAATAATAGTTTTCCTAAAGTTGAAACACCATCAGAGTTTGATGAGTTTAAAAACAAAACGTTAGGGAACTAGTTTTAATTCTTAAGATATCTAGCTCAAGTGAATTTTAGCAAATACATATTAACATTTTTTATTTGTATTAGTTTTTTTTGGCAATTAGAAAGTCAGGCAAAAAAAACGGAGTTTAATATTTTATTTATTGGCAACAGCCTAACCTATACTAACAATTTGCCATTATTAGTAAAAAAACAGGCAAAAAAACATGGTATTGTTATAACCACCAAAATGATTGCTAAACCCAATTACGCTATTTCTGACCACTGGCACGAGGGTGATGTACAAAAATTGATTGCAAGTAAAACATTTGATTTTGTAGTTATTCAACAAGGTCCATCATCGCAACAAGATGGCAAACAATTACTTGTTGAGTATGGAAAAAAATATAATATACTCTGTAAAAATAGCAATGCCAAACTCGTCTATTTTATGGTTTGGCCACCAATAAATCACCCAGAAAGGTTTGAAGGCGTAATAAATAACCATCAATACGCTGCAAAAATTAATAATGCCATATTATGTCCTGTTGGTGAAGTTTGGAAAAAACATTTTAAAACCACAAGCAATTATGATTATTATGGTCCTGATGGTTTTCATCCTTCTAAAAAAGGTAGCGAAACGGCGGCCAAAATTATTGTGGAGTATTTGTTTCCTAAATGAATTTTAAAACCTCAATCTAACACTTGACTTTGTTAAAAAAAATGTCGAAGTTCGTTTAAAGGCTTATATTAAACATTAAAATGGATTCATATTCTAGAATTGTAGCCAATTAGAAAAAATCACATGAAGAAGATTACATTATTATTGTTTGCTATTTGTTCACTAAATGCAATCGGACAGAAAAAACTAAAAATTGAAATTGATAACCCTGAACCTAGAGTTGGACAAAGCATAACTTTTTCAATTAATGTTGACTTTCTAACTGACTACTTCAAAAAGGAATTAGGAAAGAATGTTGATTTTACTCGATCTACTTCAATTTTTGGAATGCAATCAGATGATTTTGAAAGAGTAATTATTTTCAAAAAAGCAAAAAAATATAAAATTGGGCCTTTTGATTTTGAGTTTAATGGTAAGAAATACTCAACTGAAACTATTGAAGTAAATGTTCTGCCAAAATTACCAATGGAAAATGGAGTATGGTTAAGAATAACTGAATCTGAAGGCCAAAAATATCTCATTCTTGAACAATTGATAAGTAACGAATCAAATAAAACAGATAATGGAAATGGTGGTTATTCCCATACTATTGGCGGAGTTAAACCTAAAGGAAAAGAATTCGCTGAATTAAATGAGGAATTAACAAAAGGAGTTGAATTGAGCAATTACAGCTCTGCTTCAAACACTTTGACTCCTGAAGATGCTGGGCTTTTTGATGTTGGGTTTTCATATTCAATAAAGAAATATAAAATAAAATTTGATGAAAGTTTTAATGGCGAATATTTAATATCGGAAAAGGACTTTAAAAATTTACCTAACGTATTCGATATTGGAAAAATAAAAGTGGAAAAATAACTAGCTACAACACTGTATAAAATTAACTACTAGTTCAAGCCTACTTACAAAAATCTCACGAATTTTCTATTCAGTTTATATTTGCCAAATTAGTTACTTAAACCACGCAATTAATCTTATACAAACACGTTAAACGAACTTCAACTATCAAGAAAATGTTGTTTTCAAAACAGGTTGTACATTACTTAACAATTCGTAATGACAAAATTTCTAAAAATGAAATCCAAAAGTACCTGTAACACCAAACTTACGTACATCTGGATATAGCACTTTGTCCTTATAATTTCCTCTAAAATTAAAGTCGATTCTAAAGATTTTAAAGATATTACCAACTCCCAAGCTATACTCGTAATATGGTTTATTGTTTGGTGCAGCAAGTAAAATACTGTTTGGGTTATTTGTTGTATTTAAATCTATATTTTCTTGCGAAATTTCTCCCCAAACTCCACGAATACTTACTATTTCTCGCAAATTTAATTTACGTAAAAATGGAATTCTTGAAAAGAAGCGCCCATTAAAATTATGCTCCAAATGAAACGACACATAAGTATCACTCACAAACTCGTAAAAATCTAACTGTGAAAACGTATTATATATTGAAAAATACGATTGATTCCCTGGAATAACGCTTAATAAACCTAAAGGCACTTCTCCAAATGTTTTACCAGCTTCAATAGTAGTATTCAACCTTCCAAAACCTCCTACTTGCCATGGTTGTAAGTAAGACAATTGTAGCTTGGTATAATCGAAATCGCTATTTAACATACTTTTATCTCCTCGACTTATTTGAGCAAAAATACGTGCAAAATCATCATTTGCCGTACGTCGCTCTACACCAAAACCTGTCATTTTTCGTTTTGGGAAATAGGACACTGATAGTGATGTTTCAAATTGTTTTATTTCAGATGAAAAACCTGTTGGAGAATCTGCATCAACATAATCCAAACTAAAGGTTGGTGATGCCGACTCTAAAGTCCGGTAATTACTTCCTAACCTAAAAATAAGATTTCTTACAGGCTCTAATTCAACTGCTAAACTTGTTAAGTTTATTGAAGTTAATTTATCATTCGCACCTGTACCCACAACCGATGAGGATGCTAAACTACGCCCTAAAACATCTGTACTTGTTGTCAAACTTGCTCCTATTTGCTCTACATCTCGCCTGTTCCCTCCAGAAACAATCAATCTATTTTTTTTATCTATTAACCATTTTCCAGAAATACCGTATTTAAATTTATCATCTCTAAAGCCATAAGCTAAAAAGCCTTCTAATCGCCACAAATCGTTTCTGCCAAAATAAGTTCTCCCTCCTGTACGTAAACGCAATCCTTCAACTTCGTTAAACCCAAAGGTTGAAAAAATGGGTCCGTAATCTAACGGCAACGAATTAAATTCAACGTAACCAGATGATAAGATACTACCCAAATTGTAAAGACGCTTAAACTTTTTTACAGTTTTTAAAGTGTCTAACATTTTATAGACCCCTTTTTCATCTTTATTTAATTCTTCTAGTCGATTTTCTGCCCAAAAGGCATCGCCCCTATCGTAAACATCTTTATCATAATTATAAACTTCTTCATCATAGAATTTTTTATCCTTAACTTCATCAAACTTGTAATTATTATATAAGGTCGTTCGTTTACCATAAACGCCTCTCGATTTTTCTTTTTTACTTAATGCAAAATCAGACATCATATAATCACGTTTCACAAGAAAAAGTGAATCGTTTAAAACTTCAAACTCTTGTTCAATATAAATATCTTTTACCCAGTTTATATTCGCACTCTTTGAAGCTTGCAGGTTAATTTCTTTAATAGCATAAGTTGAATCTGCTACCCAAAAATCACCTTTAAAAGTAAGTTCGTTTTTCCGTCTAGGATAGTAAATAATATTATAACACCATTTATTGTCTATAAAAGCGCTATCAGAAAGCACATAATTATAGGTGCTAATTCCTGTTTTTGAAAGCGGACTCACAAAGCTTTTATCGAAAAACTTTAGATAATTATCGTATACATTATAATCAGAATACAAATCGTCAACAAAATCAATCACTACTTGATTATCGCTAAAACCAGAGTTTTTATTCCCTTTTAAAACTTCTTTTGTTTTGTTGATTACATTGTCGCCATAAACTGTTGATACGGCTTCGTTAATAAACATTGGCAAATACGTTTTACCAGTAACACGGGAGGTATCTACTTCGTTAAAAACAAATTCCATACCTCTAAATAGTTTACTTTTAATAAGTGCACTATCAATAGTATTAATATCGAATTCTACTTTTTCGTACTTATCGTATTCATATTGTTTATAAAGATTTAGCCCGTTTCTTCGTTTGTGTTCCCAAATTTTACGTAGTAAGTCAATAGCAGGATTATTCTTTTTTGATTGTTTTCCTGATACAATAACTACAGCATCTAATTGAGCTGCTTCCTCTTTAAGCGTAAATTTTAAATTATAATTTACTTTTTTAGTCAAAGGCACTTCAATGGTTTCGTAACCTATAAAAGAGATGGTTAAAGCATTCCATGTTTCGGAAGATTCTAAATAAAATTTTCCGTTTTCATCGGTTATTACTCCTTCAGTAGAGCCTTTAAATATAACATTAGCAAACGATATGGGTTGATTTCCCTCGTCAAACACATAACCGCTAACCTTAGTTTGTGCTATTGCAAAAAACACATTTAGTAGGGAAAGGGCAAAAAGTAGTTTTATCTTCATCAAAAGACTTTAATTATTTTTTATAAAGACAAATATAATTTGCCTTTGGTTGCATGAAATTGAAAAATATAGTTTGAATCCATTTCATAATACAAAAAACTTCATCAACAATCGTGCTAATGAAGTTTATATAACGCAAAAAATTGTAATTTATTTATATAAAACTTTTTTTACTGCTTTAATCACATCGTTTCTGTTAGGCAACCATTCTGCCAGTAAAACTGGAGAGTATGGTGCAGGCGTATCGGCTGTGTTTATTTTTACAATTGGTGCATCTAAATAATCGAATGCTTCAGATTGTACTAAATAAGTAATTTCTGTTGCAACATTTCCAAAAGGCCATGCTTCTTCTAAAACTACCAATCGATTTGTTTTCTTCACAGACTCTACAATAGCTTTTCTATCCATCGGGCGCACAGTACGCAAATCTATAATTTCACAGGAAATTCCTTCTTTTTCAAGTTCATCAGCAGCAGCAAAAGCTTCTTTTATTATTTTTCCAAAAGATACAATAGTAACGTCGGTTCCTTCACGCTTTATATCAGCAACACCTATGGGCAAAATGTATTCTCCTTCTGGCACTTCGCCTTTATCACCATACATTTGCTCACTTTCCATAAAAATCACTGGATCATCATCTCTAATAGCTGCTTTTAATAAGCCTTTTGCATCATAAGGATTAGATGGTACTACTACTTTTAAACCTGGAGTATTTGCAAACCAGTTTTCAAAAGCTTGTGAGTGAGTAGCTCCTAATTGGCCAGCAGAAGCTGTAGGCCCACGAAATACTATTGGGCATTTAAATTGCCCGCCAGACATTTGTCTAATTTTTGCTGCGTTATTTATAATTTGATCAATTCCAACTAAAGAGAAGTTAAAGGTCATATACTCTACAATAGGTCTATTACCTGTCATGGTAGATCCAATGGCAATTCCAGCAAAACCAAGCTCTGCTATAGGTGTATCTATAACACGTTTTGCACCAAATTCATCTAACATCCCTTTTGAAGCTTTGTAGGCTCCGTTGTATTCAGCTACTTCTTCACCCATTAAATAAATGCTTTCATCTCTACGCATTTCTTCGCTCATAGCTTCACAAATAGCCTCTCTAAATTGAATTGTCTTCATTAAATGTGTTTTTAAATCGAATTGCAAAAATAACAATAAATAGAATACTTTGATTAAAAGAATTATTTAAAATTTATTATGCGTGCATAGTAAATATTAGAAATAAAATAATTAACTTCGTTGCCTAAATTTGAAGTGCTAAATTATAACAAAAACGATAACGTTGTAGTTCTAGGCTTCCCAAACAACTAATCTTAATTTAATTACAATAATATGAAAATTTTAGTGTGTATTAGTCACGTTCCAGACACTACATCAAAAATTAATTTTACAGATGGCGACTCAAAATTTGACACCAATGGTGTTCAATTTGTAATAAACCCAAATGATGAATTTGGTTTAACCCGTGCCATGTGGTTTAAGGAAAAGCAAGGTGCAAGTGTAGATGTTGTAAATGTTGGTGGTGCAGAAACCGAGCCTACGCTTCGTAAAGCTTTAGCAATTGGTGCTGATGGTGCCATACGTGTTAACACAGCAGCAATTGATGGATTTCAAGTAGCTAAACAATTAGCTAAAGTAGTTCAAGATGGTGGGTATGATTTGGTTATTGCAGGTAGAGAATCTATCGATTACAATGGCGGTATGGTTCCTGGCATGTTAGCTGGTTTAACTGGCGCTAATTTTGTAAATAACTGTATTAATCTTGATGTCGACGGTACAAATGCAACTGCTACCCGTGAAATTGATGGTGGAAAAGAAACTGTATCTACATCGCTACCATTAGTAATTGGTGGGCAAAAAGGATTGGTACAAGAAAGTGATTTACGTATCCCAAATATGAGAGGTATTATGATGGCACGAAAAAAGCCTTTAACTGTAGTTGAACCTGTTGATGCATCTGCTGAAACTTCGTCAATTAAATTTGAAAAACCTGAGCCAAAAGGCGCAGTAACCTTAGTATCTCCAGATAACTTAGACGAATTAGTAAACTTACTTCACAACGAAGCGAAAGTGATTTAATTGAAAATTAAATCATCCCAAACTTGTTTTTGGGATCTTTTGAAGTAAACGATAAAGATTAATGAGATCCTGAATCAAGTTCAGGATAACAAAAAAAAGAAAAACACATGTCAGTTTTAGTATATACAGAATCAGAAAAAGGCGCTTTTAAAAAAGTAGCTTTAGAAGTAGCATCATACGCCAAAGCAGTAGCAAATCAATTAGGGACTACTGTTACAGCAGTTACAATAAATGCCAATGATACTTCAGAATTAGGAAAATATGGTGTTGATAAAGTTTTAAACGTAAATAACTCACAACTTGATACGTTTAATGCTCAAGCTTATGCTAAAGTTTTAAAACAAGCAGCAGAAAATGAAAATGCCAAAGTAGTTATAGTTAGCTCAAGTGCAGATAGCAAATATCTTGCGCCTCTTTTAGCTGTTGGTTTAGATGCTGGGTTTGCATCAAACGTTGTTGAAGCACCAACAAGCACTTCGCCTTTTACGGTTAAGCGTACTGCTTTTACAAATAAAGCTTTTAACATAACAACAATAGATACCGATGTTAAATTAGTTGCCGTTTCTAATAATTCTTTCGGATTGGTAGAATCTAGTGGTAACGCTTCTGCGGAAGATTTTTCGCCTTCAATTCCAGAATTTGGTGTAAACGTACAATCGGTTGATAAAGCAACCGATAAAGTAACTATAGCAGATGCTGAAATTGTGGTTTCTGGTGGTCGTGGATTAAAAGGTCCAGAAAATTGGGGAATGATTGAGGAGTTAGCAGATGTTTTAGGAGCTGCAACAGCTTGCTCTAAACCTGTTTCAGATTTAGGCTGGAGACCTCATAGCGAGCACGTTGGACAAACAGGAAAGCCAGTAGCATCAAACCTTTACATTGCAATTGGTATTTCTGGCGCTATTCAACATTTAGCAGGTATTAATGCTTCAAAAGTAAAAGTGGTAATTAATACTGATGCTGAAGCACCTTTCTTTAAAGCTGCCGATTATGGTGTTGTAGGTGATGCTTTTGAAGTAGTTCCTCAGCTAATTGAAAAATTAAAAGCTTTTAAAGCTCAACAATAAATTATTTTTTATAAATTGTATTGTTCCACAGAACTGATTAAATTAGCATTATATCATAATTCTGCCTTAGGCAGTTGGTTAATTCCTAATTTAAACAGTTCTTTGCGTTTTTTATAAATTATGAGTTTAGTAAGATTAAACATAAAAGGCATATCATATAGTCAAACCCAAAATGGCGCTTATGCACTTATTTTAAATGAAGTTGATGGCGAGCGCAAACTCCCTATTGTAATTGGTGCTTTCGAGGCACAATCCATTGCTATAGCTTTAGAAAAAGAGATTCGTCCACCACGTCCTTTAACTCACGATTTGTTTAAAAATTTTGCCGATAGATTTGATGTTGTTGTAAAGCAAGTGATTATTCACAAATTGGTTGATGGTGTTTTTTACTCTAGTTTAATTTGCGAACGCGATAAAATTGAAGAGATTATTGATGCTAGAACCAGTGATGCTATTGCTTTAGCACTTCGTTTTGATGCACCAATTTTTACTTATAAAAATATCCTTGATAAAGCAGGTATTTATTTAAAAGTGAATCCTAAAAAAGAAGATGAAGACGAACTTCAAGATAGCATTTTAGTTGATGATTTATTAGCCAATGAATTAGAACCTAATGCGCCTCGCGAAAATTACAAAGGAAAAACCCTTGAAGAGCTTCACACGCTTTTAGATGAAGCCGTATCAAACGAAGATTACGAAGCTGCTGCTCATATTCGCGACGAAATTTCAAAACGCTAACCTAATACATATCTATGAAATCTTTTTTTTTGTCTTTAGTTGCTGTTTTTTTCTTATTTACATCTACACTAATAGCACAAGAAACAGACAAAAATAAGCATACAGATACTATTACGAATACTTCTCAAACGCTTGTAATAGCACCAAATACTTCAACTGATTCTATACAAATAGCAGAAGAAACTGTTGAATCTGTTGATCAAAATCAACCAGTTGTTTCAAACACAGGTGAAACAGAAAACTCTATTATTCCAAGCCAAGGTTTTTCATTAAACAGTTTATGGCGTGGTGTTTTAGGAATGATTACTTTAGTATTTGTAGCCTTTTTATTTAGTAGTAATAGAAAAGCTATTAATTGGAAAATTGTAGGTATTGGTTTAGCATTTCAATTATTAATTGCAGTTGGTGTTTTAAAAGTTGAATTTATTAAAGATATTTTTGAATTTATTGGAAAAGGTTTTGTAAAAGTACTAGACTTTACACAATCTGGAAGCGAATTCCTTTTTAAAGGTTTAATTTCTGACATGGATACTTTTGGGTTTATTTTTGCTTTTCAAGTATTACCAACTATTATATTCTTTTCAGCCTTAACATCTGTTTTATTTTATTTTGGGATTATTCAAAAAGTAGTGAAGGCATTTGGATGGTTATTATCTAAACTATTAAAAATATCAGGAGCTGAAAGCTTAAGTATTGCTGGTAATGTTTTTTTAGGCCAAACAGAAGCGCCTTTATTGATTAAGGCTTATTTAGAAAAAATGAATAAGTCCGAAATGCTTTTAGTAATGATTGGCGGTATGGCCACCGTTGCAGGCGCTGTATTAGCAGCCTATATTGGATTTCTTGGTGGTGATGATTCTGCTTTAAGATTATTTTATGCGAAGCATTTATTAGCAGCATCGGTTATGGCAGCTCCTGGGGCTATTGTTATTTCAAAAATATTATATCCGCAAACAGAAGATGTAAATACAGATGTAACTGTTTCTCAAGATAAGATAGGCTCTAATATTCTTGATGCCATAGCCAATGGTACTACAGAAGGTTTAAAACTTGCTGTAAACGTAGGTGCAATGCTACTTGTTTTTATGGCTTTTATCGCTATGATTAATTATGGTCTTCTTAAGATAGGTTATTATTCAGGCTTTAATGATTGGGTAGCAGCTAATACATCATACGACAACTTATCTCTAGAGCTAATATTAGGCTATGTTTTTGCTCCTTTAATGTGGCTCATTGGAGTTGCTAAAGAAGATATAGCTTTAATGGGACAGCTTCTTGGCATTAAACTAGCCGCTAGTGAATTCGTTGGTTATATTCAATTAGCAGATTTAAAAGACGTAGCATCTACAGCTCATTTAAAATATAATAAGTCTATAATTATGGCAACTTATATGCTTTGTGGCTTTGCAAATTTCGCTTCTATAGGCATTCAAATTGGAGGTATCGGCTCGTTAGCGCCAGGGCAACGTAAAACCTTATCTAAATTTGGCATGAAAGCCTTAATTGGTGGTACTATTGCATCTTTAATTTCGGCTACAATTGCTGGAATGATAATTGGTTAATAGTGATTTGTTACCAATAAATTACAAATATTCTGTTTAAAAAATTAGTTAATAACTTTTAAATAAAACTAGGGATGAGTCGTAAAGATTCAACCCTATTTTTTTATTTTTAAACTCTTGAAACTGAAATAAAAAAATGAAGCAATATCACGATTTAGTAAAGCACGTTTTAGAAAACGGAAATGAAAAGGGAGATAGAACAGGAACTGGAACAAAAAGTGTTTTTGGGCATCAAATGCGTTTTGATTTAAGCGAAGGGTTCCCTATGGTTACCACGAAAAAACTTCACTTAAAATCTATCGTTTACGAATTACTTTGGTTTTTAAAAGGAGATACTAATATTGACTATTTAACTGAAAACGGTGTTAGAATTTGGAATGACTGGGCAGATGAAAATGGTGATTTAGGTCCCGTTTATGGACACCAATGGCGTAACTGGAATAGTGATGAGATAGATCAAATTAAAGATGTTATTAACACACTAAAAACCAATCCAAATAGTAGGAGAATGTTAGTTTCTGCTTGGAACCCTTCGGTGTTACCAGATACATCCAAAAGCTTTAGTGAAAATGTTGCAAACGGTAAAGCTGCGTTACCACCTTGTCATGCATTCTTTCAGTTTTATGTAGCAGACGGAAAATTATCATGTCAACTCTATCAACGAAGTGCCGACATCTTTTTAGGCGTCCCTTTTAATATTGCAAGTTATGCGTTGTTTACCATGATGATGGCTCAAGTTTGTGGTTATCAAGCAGGAGAATTTATTCACACGTTTGGAGATGCTCATATATACAGTAATCATTACGAGCAATTAGAATTACAATTATCTCGTGATTTAAGATCACTACCAAAAATGATATTAAATCCAGAAATAAAAGATATTTTCGATTTTACTTTTGATGACTTCACTTTAGTAGATTATAATCCACACCCACATATAAAAGGTGTTGTAGCCGTATAAAAAAAGTGCTTTCAATTAAATTGAAAGCACTTTGGTTTAGTTGATTTTGGATTTAACTAAACGTTTAATACGCCATTTTCAGCAGATGCATAATCATTCCAAGCATAAGCATCAGCTTGCTCATCATTTATATAATTACCATCAACTAAGTATCTAAACTCGTAAGAGTTATCTTTTTCTAAGTTTAAAGCACCCTTAAAAGTACCATTCTTTAATTTTTTAAGCGATGTAGCTTTCGCATCCCATTCGTTAAAACTTCCTACAACAACTACTTCTTTTGCTTCTTCAGCAGGAACAGAAAAAGTAACTTTACATATAGGTTTGCTCTTTAAATATTGTTTTGTAATAGCCATAATTTTATTTTTTTGTTTGATTAACATTCTATTTTACAGGGCAAATTTATAAAACAATTATCCTTTTTTAATTTTTTAAAATGCTTTACATCAAAGAATTATCAATTTAATAATATGTCTTTACGTTAATTTAAAGTATTCGTTTTTTTTAACTAATAATTTACTGAAATGATAAAGAAATATTGATGCTTCATTAACTAAATTCTATTGATTTTAAGGCGAAAACGTTTTCGTCTCTGAGGCTTAATTAATCTTTTAATAATATTGCTAAAAGCTTTAACTTTACAATCATTATATTTTTGATATGTTCGGAAAGAAAAAACAAAAGCCACAAATAGACAAAGCTCAATTAGAGCTTATTGAAAACGCACAAAAACGCATCAAACAAAAAAAGCGTTTATACATTCATTTTGTGATTTTTTTAATTGGAGCTATTTTTTTAATAGCCGCTAATACCGTTTTGGGTATTGGAAAAGATGTACAGTTTTTTGAGATCGATTGGTTTGTTTATGCCATCCTTTTATGGCTTTTCTTTTTTGTCTATCATGCTTTCAATGTATTTATTACCCATAAATTTATGGGGAAAGCTTGGGAACAAAACCAGCTAGACAAACTAGTTGTAAAACAACAAGACCGTATTGATAAATTAAAAGAAGGTTTTGTAAAAGAAGAAACATTAATTGCGCAAAGCGAAGTTTATAACGAAACAACTTCAAAAGCTGAAAACATAAATTCTAATATCCAAAAACCAGAGCTTACCATTATTGTAGCAGCCGGCGAAAACGATGCTATTGGTAAGGATAACAAACTCATTTGGCATTTAAGCGACGACTTAAAACGTTTTAAGAACTTAACCAATGGACATCACATTATTATGGGGCGTAAAACTTTTGAGAGTTTCCCAAAACCACTACCTAATAGAACTCATGTGGTTATTTCAAGGCAACAGGACTACAAAGTCCCAAATGGTGTAGTTCTTGTAAACTCATTAGAGGACGCCTTAGATGCAGCAAAAAACGATTTGCAACCATTTATAATTGGAGGTGGTGAAATTTACAAACAAGCCATGTTAATTGCCGATAAGATTGAGTTAACACGTGTGCATGAAAGTTTTGAAGCCGATACGTTTTTTCCAGAAATTGATGCTTCTGTTTGGAAAGAAACTACCAATACCTTTCATAAAAAAGATGAAAACCATAAATATGAGTTCTCGTTTTTAACGTATGAAAGAGCATAGTTGAGTTTGACTTTGTAAAAATTTTCAGCTAACTTCGCTTAACGTTGTATATAAATCATTAAAACAGATTCATATCAGTAAAGTATTAGCGATAATTTGTCCAAAAAAATTATATGAGAGAACAAATATCAGTTAATAAAGCAATAAAAATAGGACATTTGATTGTGAATATCCCTGTATTCACTGCAATTATTGGATCTCCAGCTTTCGCTCTTTACTTATCAAAACAAAATCTAATTCCAGGTTGGGGAATTGGAATCGCTTTCCTAATTGGTTTTGTATTAGCTTGGTTAATTTGGAGTTATATGATAACCAAATGGAGAATTTGGGCTTTTGAAAATGTTAGAAATGTTCACGAATTAAAGAAAAGAGCAATTCAAGAAAAGCTGATTTGGAATGACGGCAACATTTTTGAAAAAACTGAAATAAGGAATAGTGAAGACAAAATAAAACTCAGAAATCTTGAAAAGAAATTTGAAAAAGAAGACGAACATAAAGAAGATTATTCGCTTCCACCGAAAATAGAAATTTTCTATTCCAAAGTTTATAGCTACTTTGAATTAGGCGTTTCTATTCTAATAATTGGAGTTGGGATTTACTTTTTACTTAAAGGAGAAACAAAAAGCTATATTTTAGGCACAATAATGTCAGTAATTGGGCTTTATAGCTCTGCGAAAGAATTACGGAAAATATTTAACAACAAACCGTTGATTATAATTGACAACAAAGGGATTAAAACGAAAAATATTGGCTTTAGAAATTGGGCATCTATCAAAAATGAAGAAGTTATTCAAGAGGGTTATGGAAAATCTGCAAAATCATATTTGACTTATTTTTACGATGAGGACGAATACGAAAAAATGAAAATTGACTCTCTAAATGTAACACATAGAGAATTAGAAAATATTATAAGAACATACAGAACACGAAACAATAAAAACAAACGCTAACTAAGACTATAAATCCATTGCGGTTGAATTCCGATTAGGAATTCAACACAAGTTTGCTATCTTTCGGTTACGGAGGAAAGAATTTTACAGGTTTTTCTGCAACGAAATCATAGCAAAAATCGTCAAACTAACCTTAAAAAATTCTTTTCCATCACCTCTTCTATTTTCCGTAATTTCGCAACATGGTAAAAGAAATTCAACTTCGTATATCTCTTAAAGAAGAAGAACGCTGCGATATACTTGTTATAAAATCAGCACAAGCTTTAAATATTGATAAAAAAGATATAACTGGAGTTAAAGTATTACGTAAATCTATTGATGCACGTAAACCAAAAATAATTTTCAACTATAAAGTTGCGGTTTACATTAAAGAAGCTTTACCAAAAAATTCAGAATATCAATTCAATTATGAAGATGTCTCAAAAGCTAAACCCATTCATATTATTGGGTTTGGTCCTGCAGGCATGTATGCCGCTTTGCGTTGTATAGAACTTGGCTTTAAGCCCATTGTTTTAGAACGCGGAAAAAATGTGCAAGACCGTCGCAGAGATTTAAAAGCCATAAATCAGGATCATTTTGTAAACGAAGATTCTAATTACTGTTTTGGCGAAGGTGGCGCTGGAACTTATAGCGATGGTAAATTATATACGCGAAGTTTAAAACGTGGTGATGTACGACGTATTTTTGAAAACTTGGTGTTTCATGGTGCTACCGATCAGATTTTAGTGGATGCACATCCGCATATTGGAACCAACAAATTACCTAAAGTGGTTCAGAATATTCGAGAAACCATTTTAAATTATGGTGGCGAAATTCATTTTGAAACGCGTGTTGTCGATTTTACTATAAAAAACAACAAAATACAAGCTATTCAATTGCTAAATGGTGATGAAATGATAGTAAGTAGAGTCATTTTGGCAACAGGTCATTCGGCTCGAGATATTTATTATTTACTACATAAAAAACAAATCGCCTTACAAGTAAAATCATTCGCTATGGGTGTTCGTGTGGAACATCCGCAACATATTATAGATTCTATTCAATACCACTGCTCTGGCAAACGCCACGATTTGCTTCCTGCGGCTTCTTATGGATTAGTACAGCAAGTAAACGAGCGTGGTGTATATTCCTTTTGTATGTGTCCTGGCGGATTTATAGTGCCTGCGGCTACTGCAAATGGCGAGGTGGTTGTTAATGGCATGTCGCCATCAAAACGAAATAATTTATATGCAAATTCTGGTATTGTAGTTGAAATTAATGCCGAACAAGATTTACGAAAATACGAGCAATTTGGAGTTTTAAAAGGGTTAGAATATCAGAAGAATTTAGAAAAATTAGCTTTTACGGCTGGTGGAAGAAGTCAGGTTGCTCCAGCGCAACGTTTAACTGATTTTGTTGAAGGAAATTTGTCAAATAATTTGAATCCCACATCGTATCAGCCAGGACTAAAATCAGCTCCATTACATTCTTTATTACCAAAATTAATAGGTAGCAGATTAAGAAAAGGTTTTGAAGCTTTTGGAAGAAAAATGAAAGGTTACTATACCGAAGAAGCCAATATTGTTGGTGTAGAGTCTAGAACCTCATCGCCTGTAAATATTCCGCGAAAGGATAACTTAGAACATACAGAGGTACAAGGTCTCTTTCCATGCGGAGAAGGCGGTGGTTACGCCGGCGGTATTGTTTCTGCTGCTATGGATGGTGAACGTTGTGCAGAAGCTGCCTCTCAAAATTTGTAATTTTCACTATCTTAATCCTCTTTATTAATAATAAATCCCAATTATGACAGAAAAAGAAAAAATGATTGCTGGAAAATTATACAAACCTTCGGATGAAGAACTTTCAAAAGACAGATACAATGCCAGGTTATTATTGAATACTATAAATACACTAAGTGCAAAAGATGAAGAAAAACGAAATACGGCAATTCGACAACTTATTGAAAATATCGATGAAAGTCTGTATATAGAACCTCCTTTTTTCTGTGAATATGGCTATAATATTAAAGGTGGTAAAAATCTATATATGAATTTTAATTGCTGCATCTTAGATATATCCACAGTTACTTTTGGAGATAACGTTATGCTAGCACCTAATGTACAAATCTATACTGCAACTCATCCTTTAAAAGCTAAAGAACGAAATAGTGGCTTAGAGTTTGGCAAACCTATTGTTATTGGCAATAGTGTATGGATTGGCGGCAACAGCACCATTTGTCCTGGTGTAACTTTAGGCAATAATGTTGTAATTGGCGCAGGCTCTGTAGTAACTAAAAGCTTCCCAGATAATGTAGTTATTGCTGGTAACCCAGCAAAAATTATTAAAACCATTGATAATAGTTAATAATTCCTATTTTTGCATCATTAAATTTTAAAACAACATGAACGCATATATATTTCCAGGTCAAGGCGCACAATTCTCAGGAATGGGTTTAGACTTATATGAAAACTCTCCTTTAGCTCAAGAATTATTTGAACAAGCCAATGACATTCTTGATTTCCACATAACAGATATTATGTTTGAAGGATCTGCTGAAGCCCTTAAAGAAACCCAAGTTACACAACCAGCTATATTTTTACACTCAGTAATTTTAGCTAAAACTTTAGGTGATAGTTTTAAACCAAATATGGTAGCAGGACATTCTTTAGGTGAATTTTCTGCATTAGTTGCAAACGGTAGTTTAAACTTTGAAGACGGTTTAAAATTAGTATCTCAACGTGCTTTAGCCATGCAAAAAGCTTGCGAAATTCAACCTAGCACTATGGCCGCTGTTTTAGGTTTAGATGATGATATAGTTGAAAAAATATGCACCATAACAGAAGGGGTCGTAGTCGCAGCAAATTATAACTGCCCAGGCCAGCTAGTCATTTCTGGAGAAGTTGAAGCTATTAACAGAGCTTGTGAAGCTTTAAAAGAAGAAGGTGCACGACGTGCTTTAGTTTTACCAGTAGGAGGCGCATTTCATTCACCATTAATGGAACCAGCTCGCGAAGAATTAGCAGCTGCAATTGAAAACACAACATTTAGCAAGCCTAACTGTCCTATTTATCAAAATGTAACTGCCAATGCTGTGGTTAATGAAGATGAAATAAAAGCTAACTTAATTTCACAACTTACAGCTCCAGTAAAATGGACACAATCCGTTCAGCAAATGATTGCTGATGGTGCTACTTTATTTACTGAAGTTGGCCCAGGTAAAGTTTTACAAGGTTTAGTGAAAAAGATAAATAGAGAATCTCAAACAGCCTCTGCAACCTTTGAAAGTAATTTATAGATGAAGTTTACAAAGCGTACCACCTATATTTTATCTGTAATTATTATTACAATAGCTATAGACCAAATATCTAAAATTTGGATTCGAGCAAATGTTATTAAAGGTAGTACTAGCGAAATTATAGGAGACTTTTTCACACTACATAATGTAGAAAACAAAGGTGCTTTTTTAGGAATGGGTAGCGAATTAAATGATACGCTTAGAATCATTTTATTACTTATTTTACCTGTTGTGGTTTTAGCATTTGTACTGCGCCATATTTTAAAAGATAAAACATTAGACAACCTTTCCCTTTTTGCATTCTCAAGTATCATTGGTGGAGGAATTGCTAATGTTTTTGATCGTTTTGTTTATAAATCAGTTACCGATTTTTGGCATATTGATTTAGGCGGTGTATTTAGAACAGGCATTTTTAATGTAGCGGATCTTTTTGTTACTACAGGGATGATTATTCTAGTAATTGCTAGCTTTAGAAAGAAAAAGCAAGAAAAAGAGTCTTAATCTGTTTTTTTATAAACCACACCTTCTTTCATTACAAAAACAACGTTTTCCATGGCTTTGATGTTTTGAGTAGGATCATCGTTAGTCGCAACAATATCAGCTATGAATTCTTCCTTCAGTTGTCCTAAATCATTTTCCATTTCTAAAATTTTGGCATTTGTTATCGTAGCACTTTGAATAGCTTCTATGGCTGGCATTCCTGCTTCAACCATAAATCCAAACTCTTTACCATTATCTCCATGTTTAAAGACACCTGCATCAGTTCCAAACGCAATTCCAACTCCTTTTTTATAAGCTTTAGAAAAAGTTGTTTGAATTTGTGGACCAATAGCTAATGCTTTAGGTACAACAATATCAGGGTAAAATCCTTTTATTTTAGCTTTGCTTTCAACTTCCTTTCCTGCCGTAATAGTAGGTACATAATAGGCATTGTGCTTTTTCATTAATTCCATAGTCTTCTCACTCATTAATGTTCCATGTTCAATGGTTTTAACTCCTCCTATAATGGCACGTTGCATACCTTCATCTCCATGTGCATGTGCAGCTACATGCATTCCATAATCTTTAGCTGTTTCACAAATTGCTTTAACTTCTTCTATAGTAAATTGAGGATTTGTTCCACTTTTAGCAACGCTTAGCACACCTCCAGTAGCCGTAATTTTAATACAATCTGCTCCATTTTTATAGCGTTGTCTCACTGCTTTTTTTGCATCTTCAACACTATTAATAACACCTTCTTTGGGTCCAGGATCTCCTTTTAAATTATTACGCATGCCGTTTGTAGGATCTGCATGTCCTCCAGTAGTAGCCAAAGATTTACCAGCTGTAAAAATTCTAGGCCCCTCAACATCACCACGGTTTATTGCTTTCCTTAAGGCTATATTTACTCCAGAACCACCTAAATCTCTAACCGTAGTAAATCCAGCTTGCAAAGTCGCCTTTGCGTAAAGTGTAGATTTAAAAGCAACATCAGCTTCATTTAATGTATACTTTTCTATATATCGTTTTGGGCTAGATTCATGCTCTATATGCACATGCATATCTATTAGCCCAGGCATCACAGTTTTATCTTTTAAATCGACTATTTTATCATTTTCATTTTGAGGCAAACTAAACCCATTTTCAATAGATATGATTTTACTTCCAGATACTACAATTGTTTTATTTTCTAGAACTATCCCCTTTTTGGTATCAATTAATTTTCCACAATGTAAGTATGTGCTTTGCGAAAAACCAGACCAAAAAATGACAACGAATAATATAAAAAATGCTTTTTTCATGCTTATTATTTAGTTTGAAATAAATATACAATTAAATATATTTAACATCATAATAAATATTTTAGTAAGTAGAGCATAAAAAAGACTGCCTTTCACAGCAGTCCTTTTCATAAAAGCTAGTTAATTCTTAGAACATTGAGTTAGTCACTGCAAATTGAAAAAGGAAGGTTGTGATTTTTTTAGAAGACTAATTCAAATAAATCACCTTACAAAGAACGACACAAAGTTTAGTGATGCTCTATTTTTACAGTAAAGTTTATACAACCCTACCTTTTACAATTGCACAGTAAAAAAATAAAATAAAAACAATTTATAAGGTAATGCCTATAATAGTTTACCCCTTATTTTTATCTAAAGATGAAACAAGTTGTGAGGGTGTAATTGAAGTTTCCTTTTTAAATGCTTTATTAAAAGTAACCTTGTTATTAAAGCCTACTTCATAAGCAACATCGATAATTTGAAGCGTGTGTGAAGCGTCTTCTTCTAGCAATTTAATAGCTTCATTAATTCTAAATTTGTTAATCAATTCAAAAAAGCTCATATCAAAATGCTCATTAATAATTTGTGAAGTATTATGTCTGGATGTGTTTAATTTATCAGAAAGTGTATCAAGATTTAGCGCATTATCTTTAAAAATCTTTTTCTTTTCAAATAAATAAATTAATTGCTCTTTTAGTTCTTCCGATAATGATTTAGTTAATCCTGATTTCTGATATTTAGAGAAAAATGTTTTATCAGACAGTATAACGTCTTTACTAAATACTTGAGGTTGTACTTGCGCCATATATGCTACATACATTACCATTAATGACATAGCAATAATTTGAGACTGGTATAAATAACTATTAGGACTAAAAAATATTCCACTTATTGCTATTCCATATACTAAATATGATACTACATAAAAAACATACATTCTATAAATACTTTTTTTCCAAAAAGTGATAGCATTCTTATTTTTGAATTGGTTTGTTTTTTCTTTTCTTAAGTAGAGTTTACTTATTAAAAATCCGTAAATAGTTAATGATAATAATTTTGGAATAAATATTATATATAAAAAATCATTAGGTGAATATGCTATACTAGTTCCTAATTGTATTTTAACTTTCTCATCAAAAGGTAAGCTATAAACTGGCAATAAGAAAAACAATAAAATCACCGTTGGCAAGAGGTGCAATAAATCGGCAATTTTAAACTGATACTGTTGAATTATTCTTTTAAAATATAAGAATAATAATGGCCCATATAGTAACGCAACAGATGAAGACATTAAATATGTATGGGCATATTTAAACTGATAATTAGTGCTATAAAACACATAATCTAAAATGAAAAATGCTTGTACAGCGATAAAACCACTGATAAGTCGTTTTCCTATTTTATCTGTGTTTTTAGTGAAATTTAGAACTATTGCAATGTAAAAACCTATTAAAGCGATATAAAAATAAAAGAAATCAAGCACATTAAATTTTGGGAGATATTTATCAGATAATCCTTTAAAGCTTATTGTAGGATGAAGCTTAGTAAAGGCATCATTATTTAAAATTGAAAAATCTGCTGTGTAGTTTATATACTTTTCAAGATATAATGAAGCACTATTGGGTTTGTCTAAACCAACATGTTGAATGGCTAAACTTTTAAAAAGAGAAATTGAATCGTTTATGTCGCTTTTGTTTATAAACTCTAATGGGGAATGATTAATCCTATAAAGTTCAGCAAATTCTTGACCTGAACTTGTATTAACATTGGGACAATCTAAAGCAAAACTATTAAGAGCCAATAGAGCTAAAATAGCAAAAAAGAAGTAAAATTTTATTTTAAACTTCATTATGGTTGAATTAGTCCAACCATAAAAGTACTTATTTATAATTAAAACAAAACTCAGAAGTTCTTAAAAATTTGTTAACACGCCTTTATGCAGATAATCTAATTGCCTTTATTTTATTAAGCATAATTTAAATTATAGAAGAAAAAAACAATATAAAACTCTTATTTAACAACATAAAAAAAGACTGCCTTTTACAGCAGTCTTTTTAATTGGAAAGTTAGTTAGTTTTCTTCTTTTTCAATTAAATGTTGGTATAAAACTATCATCTGTTCTTTCTGCAGCAGCAGTTAAATCGTAATGTGGCATGGTCCCAGACGGATCTGCGTTTGTACCACCTAATGTATAAAGTGATTCGCTTAGCACCTCTAATTCTGATGAAGGTACAGGAAAATGTCTAAATGTACCTACTTGCAAATCGTTGGTTCTTCTTCTATCAAAATAACCACTTCCTACAGCCGTATTAAATAATTCTATATAACGCTCATAAAAAATAGCGTCTAATATTTCATCTTTTGATGCTGCACCACCCAATGGAGCTAGTGCTCCTCTTGTTACACGTGAGCCTAAATTAACATCTACAATGGCTCCTGGCAAATCGTTTAACCTAGCTTTTGCTTCTGCCAACAGCAATCTGTTATCCTCAAACGTAAATGTTTTAATTTGCTTAGCATCTGCTCCATCTGAAAAAGTTGGATCGTTTTGAAAACGTGTATGTATATAATGTGAAAAATGGAATCTTCCTCTTTCTGATCTAAATAATATATCTGGTCTAAATTCAAAATCTCTACCTGCTCCTACTCTAGCATCTGCACTAGTCATTTCTGGGTTGGTCAAAGTTGAACCTGACGAACCTGGGAAGAATTCCGGCTGGCTTGGATCTAAAAGTTTTACAAGTCTCATATCTAAACGAGCCCCAAAAGGTCCAAAACCATTAGGAGAATCCATTAGTACATTGGAGTTATTCCACCAGCTAATGCCATTATCTCCCATTGGCCCAAAATCTTCAGTTATACCATTTTCAGTTAATGTTTTAATTTGATTCCAATCAATAGCATCATTTTCAGTCATATTTCTTGCAGATTGCACTATAAATCTTGCTTTAAAAGAGTTACATATCTTTATTAAGTTTGCATCAGATATTGCAACCCCATTTATAACTGTATTAGGGATTTCAAATGTATTAGAGTTTGCTAATGCTATAGCGCTATCCAAATCTGCAATTGCTAAGTTTATTAACTGCTGATATGGTACAAATTCTAATTTCTGACTTAAATCGGTATTTTCATCTACTTCAAATCCTTTTTCAAATAATAGACCTAAATACCCGTAAGATAATCCTCTTAGCAAATATGAAGCTGCCGATACCATGGGTGTATTATCTACACCAGAAGCTATCCAAGTTATACCGTTGTTGTTTATTGCTCCTAACACATCATTAGCTGATGAAATAGCACCATAATTTCCTTGCCAAGGCTGTTCTAACACACTTACATCTGCCCAAGAAGAAGCATTAATTATTGGGTTTCTTGGTTCGCTAGACAATACTCTCATACCAAAATTACCCCATGAACATGTTGCAATATCTCCTGCTACAGCCAAAGGCGGATAAAGGTCTCTACCATTTGCTTGCCACCACGTAACAAATCCTCCGCTAGTAACACCTATTAAATCTGAACCAGTTGCTAATACTTGATTTCTATCTGGGTTATTTGAATTTACCACATTATCTATTTCAGTGCCACACGAAAAAAAGAGTAACACAAAACTGGCTAACGCTATATGTATTTTATTAAAATTATAATTTTTCATTTTTCTTTTTTTTAAAATGTTAATTGAACAGAGAAACTGTATGTTTTAGTAGATGGATAAGGGAAGTTATCTACCTTAAATACATTTGGGTCTCCTCCTGGCGTATTTGCATCACTTCCTATACCATCTGTATCTCTTGAAGTTAGGTTTGCTCTACTAGATTCAGATTGATTTGTTATGTCTGGATCAAATCCTGAGTAATCTGTAATAGTTAGTAAATTTCGTCCTATAAAGCCTAATTTCACTGTATCGATAAAGTTACCGATGTTTCCTAATGCCTTAGAATCAAGAGTATAATACAACGATAATTCGCGTAATTTCACAAAAGTACCATCTTCAACAAAAGCAGAACTTGCTAAATTCGTATTGTATAATCCTTGAAAGAAATTATATGGTAAACCACTGGTAATATCTTGATGTCTTCCATCTCTATATAACCACTGCTTAGTTTTATTATAAATATCGCCTCCTTGTTTCCAATCTACAAGCGCATATAATGCTAAGTTTTTATATTTAAGAGTGGTATTAAATGCCATTCTAAAATCTGGAGTAATATCTCCCATAATAAAGAATTCGTTGCCTGAACTATCAACCTGTTTTACAGGCGTGCTTCTTGTAGCTGCATCAACAACATACCCAAATTCGTTAACAACAAAATTACTAGCATTTGAACCAGCTGGTAAGTTGGCTAAATCTCTAATGTATATGTTACCAAACATAGCACCAAAATTCTGTCCTTGCTCTATTCTAAACAATGTTGTTTCTTGAGTACCTGGGCCTGTTAAATATGCTGGCACATCTAAACGGCTAATTTTTTGTTCAGATTTATCCCAAACTACTCCTAAATTCCATGAAAAATTATTGTTTTGAATAATGTCATAATTCAACGATGCTTCATAAGTTGTAGCATCAATTTCTCCAGCATTTCTCCATTGTGCTCCAAATCCTGTTGAAGCAGATAAAGGAACTCTAAGTATTTGATCTTCGGTTTTAGCCTTTACATAATTAAACTCAAAAGAAAACTTATCTAAAAAATCTATGTTAATACCCAATTCTAATTCACCAGTTTTTGCAGGTTTTAATTGATTGTTTCCTAAAGTTGCTTTTGTTGGTGAGCCATTTTGAAGATTGAATGTTTCGAAACGCATTTCGTAAGTTGGTCTAATACCCGCAGTACCGTAAGAACCTCTTAGCTTGAATTCTTGAACCCCAGGGATTTCAAAATCTTCTGTTAAACGATATGCGACACTTGTTCTAAAATAATTAGCCCACCTTGTATCTGGTCCGAAAAGAGAAGATCCTTCCCTTCTTATTACTCCACTAAATATATACTTCTTTTTATAATCAAAATCTGCTACAGCAAAGTAACTATCTGTTAGTATTTCTTGTGTTGCTGAGGATACTGTTGGTCCTCCTGCAATGTTATCTAAAGATCTAATACCAGATACTGCTAAATTATAACCTTCAGCATTATTAAACTCGTTAGCATACCTTTCATGCAAGTAACTTAGCCTTAAGTTTAAATTAAATTCGTCTTCAGATCCAAATGATCTTGTTATTAAACTATTTAATCTAATATTTTGTGCTCTACCATTAAAATTTGAACGTTGAAGAAATCCAATGTTTTGTGCTTGTCCATCTGGACTAGCAGACAAATACCCTTTTGGTATATAATCTTCAAAAGTGTTGTTTTCAAAATCGATAGAATAAGCTCCGTTTAACTTTAACCATGGTAACACTTTATAGTCTAAAGACACATTACCTAAAAAACGATTTCTCTTTTCTACTTTGTCTTGATTTGCTAATTGATAAAGTGGATTATAAAGATTTGGATCGAATGTATTGGCATCAAAATTATAAAGAGACCCATCCTCCTCATTAACAGCATGCCAATCGTAAATTGGTTCAGTAATTAAAGCCTCAAACAATGGATTAGTACCAGCAATACCCCCTCCTAAACTACCGTCTCTATTAGAATTACTATAGAAAAATGAAGTTTTTAAACTAATCTTATCAGAAATGTTGTTATCTAAATTTAATCTAAAGTTATCTCTTCTATAATCTTCAACTAAGGCAATAATGCCCTCGTCTTGAAGTCTTTGATAAGAAAAAAGATATCTTGCTTTTTCTCCACCACCAGTAACAGATGCATAATGAGTATTAAATATCCCTCTGTTAAATATTTCATCTTGATAATCAAAAACTATATTTGATGGGTATAAATTATCACTTAACCCATCTGCATCTACTTCTCGAGATCCGCTTGTTAAGTCAAAAGCTGATCCATCTGCAGTCATTTTAAATCGATGCGTTGTGGCTAAATCATATCTGTCTGAAACATCTTTCCAACCAATTTCGCTCCTATAAGTAACGCTGACTTTATCATTTCCTTTTCCTCTTTTAGTAAATATTTGAATTACACCATTAGAGGCACGAGAACCATATAAAGATGCTCCAGCTGCTCCTTTAGCTACTTCAATACGTTCAACATCTTCAGTATTTATATCTGATAAACCACCTTCTAAAATAACACCATCAACAATAATAAGTGGTTGTTGACCTGTTGCTAATGAGTTTGCAGTTCTTAATTGAATAGAAACATCACTACCTGGTTGCCCTCCTGTTGGAGAAACAGAAACACCTGATATTTTTCCTTGAAGCGCTCCGGCTATATTAGTTGCAGGAACATTTTCTAGAAGTTCGTTTTTAACCTGTCCAATGGAAAAACTCAGCTCTTTAGCTGATTTTCCTGATGCAGAACCAATAACTACAACTTCCTCTAAAGCATTATCTGCTTTTAATGACACATTAATTGTGTTTGAAGCTCCTACTGTAACTAATTGAGTTGCATAACCTACAAAACTATACACAAGCACATCTCCTGTATTTGCTGTAATGGAATAATTTCCATCAAAATCTGATGATGTTCCGTTTGAAGTTCCTTGAATTATAACCGTAGCTCCGGGAAGTGGTAAATTGTTATCGTCAGAAACTATTCCTGACACTGTTTTTTCTTGTGCGAGAGTTAACTGCACGACAAACGCTAGAATTAGCGTTAGCATTCTACTAAACTTTGTTTTCATATTTGTTAATTTGAGTTAGTCTATGCAGATTGTAAAAAAGGAAGACAGCTATGATATTTTTTTAAGGACTAATTCAAAAAAAATCACTCCACAAAGCCAAAGTTTAGTGAAACTTTAGATATAGTAGTAAAGCTTATAACTGCCTTACCTTTTACAATTGCAGTAGTAAAAGAAGTAGTTTAATTGGTTTTCCAGCATAAGTATGATTTGAAGAGTCTCCAAAATGATTTGGTCTACTTATTTTATAACTTAAACAGATAAATAAATGATTAACTATAATTCCATATATATTTCATAACTTAATAACATCAATAAAAATGCACGTTTTAATGCTAAAACAATAAATTATAAATTCTTAAAAAACACAATTTTTTTTTGAAGTCAATTTGTGATAAATTGATTTAAACTGCATTTTTTTTGAATTGATTTGATTTTAAATTGATTTGAATACCTCGTTTATTGCAGTAAAAGTGGATTAACTAAATTTAAAAAGTCATTTTTTTATGCTAGCTTCGAATACTTAATTAATAAATTCATAAATGATTGCTCCAATTAAAGCCATAATAATAGATGATGAATTCTTAGCCAGAAAAAGAGTTTCTAATTTGTTAAATGATATAAAAGAGATTGAACTAATTGAAGAATGTAGTTCTGGCAAAGAAGCTATAAAAGCTATTAATAACCAAAAACCTGATCTTATTTTTTTGGATATCCAAATAACTGATATGACTGGTTTTGAAATACTTAAAAAGTTAGATGAATCAAACATGCCATTAGTCATATTTATAACAGCTTTTGATGAATTTGCCTTAAAGGCTTTCGATTTTTTTGCATTTGACTACTTATTGAAACCTTTTAAAGATGAACGTTTTTTTCAATCTACAAACAAAGTGATAGAATTGTTTGCTTCAAACAAATCAAATGGTCTCAACAAAAAAATAAACAACTTATTAAAATACATTGAAAACCCAAATGAGGGTTTTTCGGAAATTAAACATTCAAAACTAGCTATTAAGGCTAATGGTAAAGTTTCATTTATTGAGAAAAATGATATTAAATATATTCAAGCTTCTGGTTACTATGCTGAAATTTTTACTGAACAAAAAAAATACCTTTTAAGAGAGTCACTAAATTCTCTTTTAGAACAACTAAAGTCTTTTGACTTTATTAGAATTCATAGGTCAACCATTATTAATTCATCTTTAATAAAAGAAGTTTTATATTCTAATTATGGTGAGATTGATGTAAAAATGCTGGATGAAAAATTATTTAGAATTAGTAAAACTCACAAAAAGGAATTTCAGAAAAAAATGGGAATTTAATACCTTAATTTTATGCTTAAAAACCTAAAAAAACATTTCGATTTTAAACTTATAGGTATTTTATCTTTGGTTTATATGGTCTTTGTTATTATTTATTCTTTCAAAAATATTTATTTAAGAATGTTTATGGAAAGAAAAATAAATTGGGGAGGATTTGTTTTTGCTAATGTATTAGACTGGTTTTTAATAACCATTTTTATGATTTTTATAGCATTTACTACAAAATATTTAATGCGTAAAAAAACCAAGCTAATCTATATCGTTTCTATACATTTATTTTTTTCGTTGTTTATTGGTGCTTTTACTATCGGCCTTTCATGGGTTGTAGAAAATATTGGAACACCAGCTGAATTTTCATTTTCTGAGTTATGTATATCTTTTATAAGGTTGATCGATTTACACTTTCTAATTTACTTATCGTTAGTAACCATTATTTATATGTATTATTATTTTCAAAAAAGCCAAGAAAGTAAAATACAAACTATTAAACTGCAAGATCAGCTTTCTAAATCTCACTTAAAATTTTTACAATCTCAAATGCATCCGCATTTTCTTTTTAATACTTTAAATGGTATTCATTCTTTAATGGGAATAGATATAGAAAAATCTAAAAGTATGGTTGTAGATTTAAGCGATCTACTTAGAAATGTTTTAGAAAAAAAAGATGAGAATTTAATTGAATTACAAGAAGAATTAGAAATATTAAAAAAATACATTCACATTAAAAAAACACGTTTTTCTGATCAACTAAATATTCATCTAAATATTGAGGCTGGTTTAGAAAATATTTTAGTCCCAAATATGCTTATTCAGCCTATTGTAGAAAATTCAACTAAGCATGGCTATAGTACAGAATTTATTTCGTTAGAAATTATAATTGATATATATAAGAAAAATGATAAGCTTATTGTTAAAGTCCAAAATGATGGTAAAGCATTAAAAGAAAAACTTTCTGCTTTGCTTAAAAAAGGGACAGGTCTCAACAATATTAGAGAGAGACTCAATACTTTATATGGTAACAATTACAAGCTTAATATTTATAATGAATCAAATAAAGTGATTACTAAAATTAGCATTCCTATTAAATTGTCAATTTCAGAAATTGAAAAAGATTACTAACCCTTTCTAACAATTTGTTCCCATTTCCAAGCAGAACGCATCGCATCATCAAGCGTTAATTGGGTTTTCCATCCTAATTCGTTATTTGCTTTTGTTGTATCAGCATAAGCCGAAATAATGTCCCCTTCTCTTCTACCTACTATTTTATAATTAAGATTTTCTCCAGAAACTTTCTCAAATGCTTTAACTACTTCTAATACAGAACTTCCGGTTCCTGTTCCTAAATTAAAAGTTTCGTAATTAGCTTTGTTTTTGTTTTGCAATAAGCGATTAAGAGCAACAACATGTGCTTTAGCTAAATCTACTACATGAATATAATCTCTAATACATGTGCCATCTGGTGTTGGGTAATCATCACCAAAAACAGATAATTGTTCACGAATACCGATAGCCGTTTGTGTAATAAAAGGCACTAAATTTTGTGGAACTCCTATTGGCAATTCACCAATTTTGGCTGATTCATGAGAACCAACTGGATTAAAATAACGCAAAGCAATCGCTTTTAAATTTGGTGTTACTTTACAGGTATCGCTTATAATTTCTTCGCCTATTTGCTTAGTGTTCCCGTAAGGAGATTCAGCTTGTTTTACAGGGGCATTTTCAGTAATTGGCAATTCATCAGCTTGACCATAAACTGTACAAGACGAGCTAAAAATAAATGCAGCTGATGGTAGTTTTTTCAATTCTTTAAGAATGTATACTAATGTACTAATGTTATTTTCGTAATAAAGTAATGGCTCTTGTACGCTTTCGCCAACAGCTTTACTAGCTGCAAAATGAATCACGCCTTTTATATCATTATGTTTAGCAAAAAATGCTTCAACATCTTCTCTGTCTTTTAAATCTAGTTTTTCAAAAATGGGAGTCTTTCCTGAAATTGAAGTGATTCCATCTAAAACATCTATTGAAGAATTAGATAAATTATCAATAATAACAACTTCGTAACCTTCTTTTTGTAATTCAACAACAGTATGCGATCCTATAAAACCTAAACCACCTGTAACTAATATTTTATTCATTTATAAAATTTATAAGAGTTGATGTAATATATTCAATTTGCTCGTCATCTAATTCAGTATGCATCGGTAACGAAATAACATCATTAACTAATTGGTTTGTTATCGTAAAATCTGCTTCATTATAACGAGAATCTGCATATGCTTTTTGTAAATGAAGTGGAATTGGATAATATACACCACATGGAATATCGTGCGCATTTAAATGTTTTACTAAAGCATCTCTATCAACACCCTTTACCTTTAATGTGTATTGATGAAATACATGATTATCATCACTTCCGCTTCTAAAAGGCGTTTCAATATTACTAATATTTTTAAATGCTTCATCGTATTTATTAGCCGCATCTCTTCTTCTATCACAATAATCATCTAAGTGCGGTAATTTAGCATCCAAAACAGCCGCTTGAATACTATCAAGTCTCGAATTTACGCCAACAACATCATGGTGATAACGCTCGTACATTCCGTGATTAACAACTCCTCTAATAGTATGTGCTAAATCATCATCATTGGTGAAAATAGCTCCACCATCACCATAACATCCTAAGTTTTTTGAAGGAAAAAACGAAGTAGACGATACATGTCCAATAGTTCCAGCTTTTGCCTTTGTACCATCTTTATAAGTATAAGTTGCTCCAATGGCTTGAGCATTGTCTTCTATGACAAATAAATTGTGAGCTCTGGCAATTTCCATTATTGCTTCCATATTAGCACATTGTCCAAATAAATGCACAGGTACAATTGCTTTTGTTTTTGGCGTGATTGCCTTTTTAATGGCTTCAATATTTATATTAAAATCGTCTGGATTAACATCTACTAAAACCGGCGTTAAATTAAGTAATGCAATAACCTCAACTGTAGCTGCAAAAGTAAAATCTGCAGTGATAACTTCGTCACCTGGTTTTAACCCTAAACCCATCATTGCAATTTGCAACGCATCAGTTCCATTCGCACATGGAATAACATGTTTTACTCCTAAATATTGCTCTAAATTCTTCTGAAACTCATGAACTTTAGGTCCATTTATAAATGATGTGTTTTCAATAACTTCTTGTATCGAAGGGTTTACAACATCTTTTATTTGATTGTACTGACCTTTAAGGTCTACCATTTGAATTTTCTTCATCTAAAAAAATTTACAACTTGTTTATACTTAAGAAAACAAACAAGCTTTATTTTAATGAATACTCCCTAGGAGTTTTAATGTAGCGAAATTACAAAATTCATATACGTTAACCAATGAATTTATTTTAAAGAAATGTATTTTAGCATTAAAGAAATAAAATTGAGTTTAATTTATAATTTATTAATTTATTTAACACATTTTGGTTTAAAATGCGCAGCGCCATTTAACAAAAAAATTAAACTTGGTGTCATTGGGCGTTCTGAGACTTTTAATATTTTAAAAAGCAGCCTTAACTATCAAGATAAAACCCTTTGGTTTCATTGTGCCTCCTTAGGCGAGTACGAACAAGGTCTTCCTGTTTTTCAAGCTTTACGAAAACATTACAAAAAGCATAAAATTATACTCACTTTTTTTTCTCCTTCAGGGTACCAAATTCGTAAAAATTCACCTATTGCAGATATTGTTATTTATTTGCCATTAGACACAAAAAAGAATGCAAAAACCTTTCTAAATATTGTTAAACCAGAGCTATCAATTTTTGTTAAATATGATATCTGGCCTAATTTTTTAAACGAACTAAAACGAAGAGAATTACGGGCCATCTTAATTTCGGCAGCATTTAGAGAAAATCAATCATTTTTTAAGTTCTACGGAAAAACATTGCGAGGTGCTTTATTTTCTTTCGAACATATTTTTACTCAAAATGAAGCTTCTAAAACATTGCTTGAATCTATAAATTATAACAATGTAACTGTTTCTGGCGACACGCGTTTTGATCGTGTTTCAAGTCAATTAAAAATCGACAATACTTTAAACTATATTGATGAATTTAAAAACAACAAACTTTGTATAGTTGCAGGTAGTTCATGGCCAGAGGACGAAAGCTTATTTGTGAACTTCATTAATTCTGAAGCTTCAAAAAATATCAAGTTTATTATTGCGCCGCACAATATAAAGCCAACACAAATTAAAAATCTAAAGGAAAAACTTAATACTAAAGTTATATTGTTTTCTACTAAAGGAAATCAAAAACTTTCTAGCGCACAAGTTTTTATTGTTGATACCATAGGTGTATTATCTAAAATTTATAGCTACGCTGATGTAGCTTATGTTGGTGGAGCGATGGGGAATACAGGTCTTCACAACACATTAGAACCAGCGATTTTTGGAGTTCCTATTATTATTGGAAATAATCACTCTAAATTTCCTGAAGCTAAATCAATGATTGACAATGGTGGCATGTTTTCAATTTCTACTCAAAAAGAATTTAATACAGTTTTAAGTGAACTCATTAAAAATGAGAGCAGAAGAGTTAATTCTGGTAAGGAAAATTCAGATTTCATCAAAAAAAACCAAGGAGCCGTCATCCAAATACTCGATTATTTGCGTATATAATATGATTTTAGTAGTAAATGTTAAAAAATTAACACAATTATAGCAGATTTTAACATGAAGTTATTAAATTCGTAATCTAGATATTTAAAAAATTAACACTAAAACAAAAACCGATGAAAAAATTATTTTTAAGTACTGCTTTATTATTAGTACTAGGCTTATCATTTACATCTTGTAGAGACACAAAAAAATCAGAAGATGCTGTAGAAAATGCTGTTGAAGCAACTGAAGAAGCTGCTGAAGCTGCTGGCGATGCTGTTGAAGAGGCTGCTGAAGCTGCTGGCGATGCTGTTGAAGAAGCTGCTGATGCTGCTGGTGAAGCTGTAGATAAAGCTGTAGACGCTGCTGGCGAAGCTGCAGATAAAGCTGTTGACGCTGCTGGTGAAGCTGTAGATGATGCTGCTGATGCTGCAAAAGACAAATTAAAAGAAGCTACTGGTGGTAACTAAAAACCATTAAAGTTTATATGAAAAACCACCGATTAGGTGGTTTTTTTATGCTCAAAAAGTATTGATAAATCACTTGTTTAGTTTATTCCTCTATAATAATCTAAAATTTTAACACGCAATAAATATTCGTATTTAGCCTTATTCAAATTAATTTTGGCACCATCCATATTATTTTTGCTGCTGATATATTCAACAATATTAGACACACCATTATTAAACCTAACTTCGTTTATTCGGTATGATTCTTCAAATGCTACAACTTGTTCTAATAAAATATGATATCTACTAAATGCAGATTCCATATTATTATAAGCCTGTTCTATAGATTGTTTAAAAATCAATTTTGTATTCTCCAGTTCTAACTTAGACTCTTCAAATTCTATTTTTTGCAATTGCACTGCATTTTTTGCTCGAAAACCATTAAATAGAGGGACTCTTACTGAAACTCCAACCACAGAATTAAGGTTGTTGTCAAATTGATCTTCGTAACTAATTTTACTACCAGAAAATTGTTTTTGATTTTGAAGCACCGGATAATCTTGATTGGCAATGGTTACAAAGTTTCCTGTTTCTATTACATTACTTCCTGTTTCTGTAAAAATCTCGGCAGCACTTGAGTAGTTTGTGTTTAACTGCCCAAAAACAGATATTTCAGGATAATAATTTGAACGCGCCACTTTAATTCCACTATCGGCAGCATCAATTCGAAACTGTTTTGATTTGAATGTTGCTAGGTTTTGTAATGCATCATTATAAACATCGTTTGCAGAAAGCACATACTTATCAGAAGCTATTAAGCCTGAAATATTTTCAAAATCTTTTTCTGAATCTGAATCCAAGTTTAACAAAGTTATAAAATCTAAAATTGCAGCATTCAAATTATTTTGTGCATCAACAATATTAACTTTATCTGTTGCATATTGTCCTTGCATATCGGTATAAGAAACTGGGTTTCCAACACCTTCATCATAATGTGTCTTCAATCTTTTTAATTGAGCTTCAGTGTTTGTTAATCTAGATTTAGAAAGATCTAACAAGTCTCTACTATTTAATATTTGAATATATCCAACGGTAACTTGTAAAATTAAATTTTGCTTAGCTTCTTCCAATTCCATCTCTGAAGCTTTCATATTAAACTTACTCTGCTTGATACTATTTAATATCCTAAACCCATTAAAAATAGTGGCATTTAAGTTTACACCAAGCGTTGAAAAAGTAAGCTCTTGATTGCTATAACTATTTGTAAATGGGTCAATACTTCTACCATCGTTAACCCCAATATTATAATTTGCATTAAGGATAGGGAGCAATTCGTTAATAGATTGCTTATAATTGATGGAAGATGATTTTGCTAGAAGCCTTGAACTTTTTAAATCATTGTTGTTTTCTAAAGCCAGTGAAATACAATCGTTTAAAGTAAACTGAGATTGTTGACTCTTTTGAGCAAACCCAACACTATAAAAGATGTTCATTAAAACTATCAATATAACTACTTTTTTATTCTTCATTTTTTTTGGTATTTAAAAAATATTACCAGTCTATATCCGACACTCTAATTGGTGGGTAATACCACCACCATTTAATATTTAATTCAATATTATTATAATCTTCCATCATTTCCGTATGAAACTTCCATCGGTTACTTTTATAACAAAAACATGCTAATCCATTAAGCCCATTTTCATCTAAAATATAAACATCTTCACTAAACGTATCGAGTTTATCTGGTGATGGTTTATTCTTTTTTGGATCATACAAACACACTACAATGTTATTTATAACACATTGGCTTCCTTAGTTTTTATTATTTATTACTTTCTTTAAGCTCACTACACCTTAATTAATTTGCTAGTTATTCTGTTCTTAAACTTTTAATAGGGTTAACTATTGCCGCTTTAATCCCTTGAAAACTTACTGTTAAAACAGATACAGTAACAGCTAAAAAAGTGGCTAACGCAAAAACACCCCAACCAATTTCTATGCGATACTCAAAATCTTCTAGCCATTTGCTCATAGCATACCATGCTAATGGTAACGATATTAATATAGCAATGGCTACTAGCTTTAAAAAATCAATTGAAAGTTTATAAGTTATCTGACTTACATTGGCCCCTAACACTTTTCTTATTCCAACTTCTTTAGTCCTTTTTTCAGCATTAAAAGCAGCTAGTCCAAACAGCCCTAAACAAGCTATTAAAATTGATAATAAGGTGAATGTTATAAAAATTTGTCCTAAACGTTGCTCTGCATCATAGACATCGTTAAACGATTTCTCAATAAAATAATAATCAAAAATTTGCCCTGGAGCCATCGTTTTCCAGATGCCTTCAATACTTGAAATGGTACTCGCATAATTTCCTGCATTTATTTTTACAGCTAAGGCATTTGAATAGTCTCCAATCATCATCCCTAAAGCACCTATGTTTTCTCGTAACGATTCATAGTGAAAATTCTTAACCACACCTATAACGGTATAAAACCTAGGGTTTTCCTCTCCCAAATCATCTGTTACTCGCTTACCGAGGGCCTCTTCTGGCGTAACCCCTAAAACCGCAACTGCAGATTCGTTTATAACCACACTCAAAGAATCTGTTCTAAATTTTCTATCAAAACCGCGTCCCGCTATAATTTCCAAATCTAGGGTAGATATATAATCATAGTCTACTCGCCAATGTTGCATTTGTAAAGCATTTTCTTGCTCCATAGCGCCTTCTTCGAAAAAAGAACTATCACTTCTGTTAGATGGCGTTGGGAAATAACCACTCAACGTAGTATTCTTAACTGATGCCAATTGTTGCACTTGATTTTTAAATGATTCTCTCTGAATTCTATTTTCTAATGAGCCAACATCATTAACAACCAAAACCCTGTCTTTTGTATAACCCAAATCTTTGCTTTGTATATAATCTAATTGCTGAAAAACGACTAGAGTTCCTACAATTAAAAATACAGAAATAGCAAATTGGGAAACCACTAATAAGCCTCTAATATTTCGTCCTCCAGCACTTCGTTCCCCACCTCCTTTAAGTACCTCAACAGGAACAAATCTTGACATAAAAAAAGCAGGGTACATTCCTGAAAATAGCCCTAGAACAATTGTACTAAAAAATACTATTATCCAAAAAATGGGATTATCATACGGTATTGAAATAGTTTTTCCAGAGAGTTCGTTAAAAAACGGCATCATTACTAAAGCTATTAGTATTGCTATTACTAAAGACACAAAGGTTATTAAGCCCGATTCTGCTAAAAATTGACTTACTAGTTCAATTTTTCTCGACCCAAGTGTTTTTCGAATACCAACTTCTTTAGCTCTTTTTAAAGATTGTGCTGTAGATAGATTCATAAAATTAACACATGCCAAAATGATAAGAAATAAGGCTATAAATGATAAAATATAACTATCTTGAACGCTACCATTTGGGCTCAATTCTGGGAACCTATGAGAATGTAAATGAATATCTTTTATGTTTATGGTGCTAAAATTGTAATAATTACCAGAGGCTAAAAAATCTTCTTCAGTAATTCCTGGCATTAAAGTTTGAACATAAGGAACAACATAATTACTAAAAAGACCCTGTAATGGTTCTTGAATATCTTCAATCTTCGCTTTTGGTAATAGTTTAATAAAAGTGTAATAGTTATTACTGCCCCAATCGTTCACAACAGAATCTGCATAACTAGACATTGACATAAACACGCTATGATTTCTTAGCAATGAGTTTTTTGGCAAATCTTCAATTACCCCAGTAACCACGTATGTAATATCATTATCTAACAATAATGTTTGTCCTAAAGCTTCATTAACGGGGAAATGTTTTTCTGCAGCCGTTTTGGTTAACACTAAAGTATTAGGCTCTTTTAATGCTGTTTTAGTATCTCCAACGATTAAGTCCAGACCAAACATGTCGAAAAAAGAATCATCTACAAAAGTGGTTTCCTCTTCTTTCACATTAGTATCAGAATCGATTTTTTTAATAAGTAAGCTATAATTGTTTCTAAACCGTGTAGCCATTTCTATTTGAGGAATGTCTTTAACAACTGTTTTTGCAAGTGGTGCAGAAACTTCAGCATTCTCGCTTACTTCTCCTCCAAACTTTATATCGGAGTTTATACGATGTATTCTATCGGCATCGGGGTACATATTATCGTAATTCAGCTCATCATAAATATATAAGCATATAAGTAAACTTCCTGCCATTCCTATAGCGAGACCAAATATGTTTAAAAATGTGAAGAAAGGCTGTTTTTTCAGACTTCTCCAAGCTATTTTGAAATAATTCTTTATCATTTTGATTTGTCGTTTTTTGATTATTGATTGATCTTTTTTATACTACTCTCCCATCTAATAAATTGATTATTTTCGAACCGTATGTTGCATTTTTTTCAGAATGAGTTACTTGAATAATAGTTACACCTTCATCATTTAATTCCTTAAATAGATTCATAATTTCTTCACCTTGTTTTGAATTCAAGTTTCCTGTTGGTTCATCAGCAAGAATAAGTTTAGGATTAGAAATAAGAGCTCTTGCAATACCAACAATTTGTTGTTGTCCGCCACTTAATTGTGATGGAAACAAATCTTTTTTTCCAACAATGTTAAATCTATCTAACATATCTGCTACTAAAGACTTACGCTCTGATGATTTATAGTTTTTATATAGCAATGGCGTTTCTATATTTTCATAAACTGTTAATTCATCTATTAAATGATATGACTGAAACACAAAACCTATATATTCTTTATATAAATTAGCTCTGTATTTTTCTTTTAAGGTATGTACAGGTTCGTTTAAAAAATTATATTCCCCCTCATTAAAATCGTCTAGCATTCCAATAATGTTTAACAAGGTTGTTTTGCCTGATCCAGAAGGCCCCATAATGGAAATAAAGTCGCCTTCGTTTATAGTCAATTCGATATCATTTAATAAGAAAATTCTATTTCCTCCTGAGTTTACCCATTTAAATAAGTCTTTAATTTCTAGTAGCATATTGTCTTTATTTTTATAATGTTTTTTAACTTTCTTTTTAACCCAAATTACTCATACCGCAAACTATCAATGGGATTATTTCTGCTAGCTTTTATAGATTGCCAACTTACTGTAACCAAAACCATAAAAATTGTAACCAACGCAGCAATAATAAATATGCTACTGTTTACACCAACTTGATAAGCAAAATCTTGAAGCCATTTATTCATAAAATAATAGGCAAAAGGTGAGGTAATAATTATTGCTAAAAGCACTATTTTAACAAAGTCTTTTGTTAGCAATAAGAATATAGCAAATACCGATGAACCTAATATTTTACGAACGCCAACTTCCTTTGTTCGTTCTTCTGCTGAATATGCAGCTAAAGCAAAGCTCCCTAAGCATGCTATTAAAATTGAAAGAATTGAAAAAATGATAAACAATTGAGATTCTTGTTGTTCCTTTTTATAGAGTTTATCTAGATTAGCGTCTAAAAACGCATATTCAAAAGGGTAATCTGGAGCAATTGTTTTCCATTGGTTTTCAATTTGTGCAATGGTTTGTTTTATATTAGCCGTATTCATTTTAATTGCTAACAATCTAGAAGATGGATCTGCCGTTATAATAAGTGGATCTATTTTATCTTTAAGCGATGAAAAATGATAATCTTTTACTACACCAATAACTTTTCTCGTTCCATAGTCCTCAATCATTGTATTGATAATATTTTTACCAATGGCTTCTTCGTTAGTCCAACCTAAATTTTTTGCAGAAGTTTCATTTATCAAAACAGCATGTGTTTCATCTGTACCAAAATCTCTAGAAAAATCTCTCCCCGATACTATCTGTAACCCAAAAGTTTTGGTGTAATCAACATCTGTAAATACAGTTCGCAACCTTATACTTCCATCTATCTGTTCTACAGTATGCGCAAATGTATCATGAAACCCACCTGGAGCTCCAGAAGCAGCTGTTAGACTAATGATATTAGGCTCTACTTGTAAGCGCTCTTTAAATGTTGCAGCGTTTCTTCGTATATCTGAATTGTTCAACCTTACCAAAACAACACTTTCATCATCAAACCCCTTGTCTTTATTTTGCATAAAATCAAGCTGATTAGAAATTAATAGTGTTCCAACAATTAAAAAAAATGAGACAGAAAATTGAAAAACTACCAATCCTTTTCTTATAAAAATACTAGAAGAAGATTTTGACAAACTACTTTTCAAAACTTTAACTGGCTGAAAAGAAGATAGTAATAATGCAGGGTAACTACCTGCAATAAAAGTTACAATAAGCAAAAAAGCAAAAAGCATTAAAATTACCTTTGGTATTAAAAAGTTAACACTTAATTGTAAATCAAAATAGTTATTAAAAATTGGTAAAATTGATAAAACCAATACAATGGCAATAAGAATTGAAATAAACGTTAACAAAAGAGATTCTACAAAAAATTGCCAAATGAGTTTTGAACGAATTGCTCCAAGAACTTTACGAACACCAATTTCTTTTGCTCTCCTGCTTGAGCGAGCTGTTGTTAAATTTGTGAAATTTATTGATGCGATTAACAAAATAAAAATGGCAATGATTAAAAACATTTTTACAATCGTCTTATCTCCAGTATTAATTCTGTCATAACGCACTTCATTATTAAAGTATACTTCAGAAAAGGGTTGTAACGTAAGATCAACTCTGCTATTATTTTTCTTAAAGTCTTCAGCAAAATATTTATCCATAAACCCTGTAAGATTGTTTTCTACATATTTTGCCTCTTTTGGAGAATCAATCAAAGCATAAGTAAGCATAGAGTTACTCCACCAATCATTAAACCATTCAAAATTATTTATAATCTCTATAGGAATAATAAAATCGAAATCTAAATGAGAATTTGTTGGCAAATCCTCCATTATACCTGTAACCGTAAGCTCAAAATTATCATCTAATTGTAATGTTTTACCCATCGGGTCTTCATTGCCAAAATATTTGGCAGCCATTTCTTGGGTTAAAACAATAGAATTAGGTTTTTCTAAAACTGATTCTTTAAGACCTTCCTTTAGGGGAAATGAAAAGATTTCAAAAAAGTTTGAATCAGCTAGATATACTTTCTTTTCATAAAAGGAATTATTCCCATAAGTTACCAAACCATCATTTGGCATTACCCTTACTGTATTTTCTATGCTTTCTGGAAAATCATTTTCTAGTGCTGGACCAAAAGGACCACTGGTTACACCTATTAAATATTTATCGTCATTTATTCCACCTATTCGAAGTACTCGGTATAATTTGTCATAGTTTTCATGGAAATTATCATAACTATACTCATTAAATACATAAATTGAAATAATTATAGAAACCGTTAGTCCAACGGACAATCCACCAATATTTATAGCAGAAAACCCTTTGTTTTTAATTAGGTTTCGCCACGCGATTTTAAAATAATTTTTAATCATGACTATTCTGTTTTTAAACTTTTTATAGGGTTTACTTTTGCTGTATTAAAACTTAACAATCCAATTAATAAAAAGGTTATACTTATTAATAATACTATTGACAAGAAAAAGGGCTTTGATGATATGTTTACTCTATACACATAATTGTTTAACCATAACGACATAGAGTAATATGATAATGGAATAGCTATTGCAGAGGCTATAAGAATAATTGCAATAAATTCTTTTATAAAAAGCAGGACAATATTTAGTATAGAAGCACCTAAAACTTTGCGAACACCAATTTCTTTTACCCTTTTATGTGCACTTAATGATACCAATCCAATAATTCCTAAAAGCACTATAATCAAGGACAATAATGACGCATTATATATAGCTTTTCTAAACTTAACTTCTGACGTGTACAATTCATTTAAGGAGTCATCCATAAAACGATAATCAAATGGACTACCAGGAATCAATTCGGTCCATTTACTTTGAATACTAGAAATAGTATTTTGTATATTTTCTGATCTTACCCTAAAATTGAGGTAACGATAAGTAGGGAAAATATCGAGATTAAAAAATATAATGGGTTGAATTTGTTCTTTCATAGAGCTAAAATGAAAATCTTCTGCAACATTTTGTACAGTATACTCATAATTTCCATCTTCAATTTTTAATTTTTCTCCAATAGCATCCATTGGATTATCCCAACCTAATGCTCTTGCTGCGGTTTCATTTATAACTACCTTTTGTCCTTTTGCTGGACTACTTGTTTTTGCCTTTTCTCCTTCTATCAATAGTATTTGATAGGTGTCGATATAATGGTCGTCCACAGACAAAGACACCATTCTAACCGCTTGGTCTGAAGATGCTGCTAATCGCTGTAAAGGAAGCCATCTCCCATTATTTCCATTAGGGATTTCAAAAGACAATGACGCGTTTGTAATATTTGGTAAGTTTTCAAACTCATTTCGTATAGTCTCCATTTTTTCTACCCCATCATCAGTCCAATCTCTTGGAACCTGTGCAGATAAAACTAAGTCTTTATTATATCCTAAATCTTTATCAAAAAAATAATCAACCTGTTGGGTAATTATAAAAGCACTAATTAGTATAAATAAAGCAATCGAAAATTGAAAGCCTACTAATGATCTTTGGAAAGGCACATTTTTTGTTTGTAACTTACCTTTTAATGACTCTATAGATTTTAAAGACGATAAAATAAATGCAGGATACAAACCTGCCAATACACTAACCACACACACAAACATCAATAGTATAAAAACAATAGAAAAAGGAAAAGTTGATAATTTTGGTATTTCAGTAGCAACAATATCATTTAACAATGGGCGTAAAAATGAAAATGCAAACAATGCTAATATGGTAGCGATTAAAACCAACATGAATGACTCGACCAAAAACTGAAAAATAAGCTGCCTACGCACTCCACCTAATACTTTACGAACACCTATCTCTTTCATACGACTACCAGACATACTTATGGATATATTAATGAAATTTACTATAGCCATTAATAAAATAAATAATCCAATTATAGATAAAGTGTAAAGCATCCCTTTTACAAGTCCATCATCTTTTTCAAGATAAAAATCAGTTAGAGAAATAGCACTTACTGTTAAATTCCTTTTAACTTCTTCAGAAGCATGTTGCGATATCAAGTCTTCTATTGGAGCTTTTAAATCCTCTGCAGAAACTCCCGCTTTTAACTCAATATAAGAGGGTATAAAAACATTTTGCCAAGAATCAAAATCTGCCCGATCAAAAAAAGTATATATGCTTGTTGGCATAAAAAACTCTGGCGCTAAAAACGCATTTGGGCTATTTTCATTATTTATGTGTGTTACCGAATTTTCAGGAAGGTCTTTAAAAACACCTGTTACATTAAAATTATGGTCTTCCCCATTAAAATTTTGGATGGTGATTGTTTCACCAACGGCATCTTCTTTATTAAAATATTTTCGCGCTTTGTCAGTAGATATTACTACTGAATGAGGGTTTTTAAAAGCCGTTTCTTTATTTCCGTGTAACAATTCAAAACCAAACATGGTTAATAAGGAAGCATCACCCAACTGAATCCCTTCTCTAAAACGCTTATCTCCTTTAGAAATAATAGTTGAAATACCATCAAATCTATAATAATTAGCTACCAAAGATGGATAATCTTCTTTTAAACGTTTTGCTAATGGTCCTAGCGTAGCAAAATCTACTCCCATGTTAGACTTTTCCCAGCTACTTAATAGAAAGTATTGTCGATCAGAATTTTTAAGTGTTCTATTAACCTGCAATTCTCCCCAAACATATGCTCCAATCAATAATGTAAACACAATACCTGTAAATAGTCCTAATACATTAATTGTAGCATAAAAACGATGCTTATTAATATTTCGCCACGCGATTTTAAAATAATTCTTAATCATGGTTATTCTGTTTTTAAGCTTTTTATCGGGTTTGCTATGGCAGCTTTTAGAGCTTGAAAACTTACTGTTATTAACGCAATAAGTATAGCAATAACTCCAGCAACAACAAATACCCACCAACCGATATTAGTTCGATAAGCAAAATCCATTAGCCATTTTTGCATAAAATACCAAGAAACTGGTGTGGCTACGAAAAAGGAAATGACCACTAATTTTAAAAAATCGCGAGATAATAAATTTAAAATGCTGGATACAGATGCGCCCATTACTTTCCTAATTCCAATTTCTTTAGTTCGTTGCATTGTAGTATATGAAGCCAAACCAAGCAATCCTAAGCAAGACAGAAAAATTGCTAGTAAAGCAAAATTTAAAAACAATTTACCAAATTGTTCTTCGCTTTTGTATTGGCGACTAAAAAATTCATCAAGAAAATAATAACTAAAAGGTTTGTTTGGAATGATTTTTTTCCATTCTTTTTCAACGGTAACTATAGTTGAGGCGAGATTTGAAGACGGGACATTTATTGACAAATAATCGTGTCGATCAGCCTCAATACGCATGCTCAATGGTTTTATTGGGTTTTTTAATGACTGGAAATGAAAATCTTTAATAACACCTATAATTTTTCCTTCACGTCCCCATTGTTTAAATCGTTTTCCTATAGCTTGTTCAGGAGAACTATACCCAAACATTTTCACAGCAGCTTCATTAAGCACCATTGCCTGAGTATTGTCTGTTTTAAATTCACGAGAAAAAGGTCTTCCGGCAACTAATTGAATATCAAATAAAGAAATGTAATCGAAATCTACGAAATATAGATCGAGGTTTGCTACTTGCAAATCGCCTTTTATATTTTCTATTTCTGAATATGCAGATGGATTTCCAGTCCCTGGAACACTTGAGGACAAAGAGACGTTTTTAATATTTGACAAATCAGATATAGCTTGTTTAAGTATGTCCCTATTTTTATCGCTATTGGTATCAACAACAAGAATCTGATCTTTTTTAAACCCTAAATCAAGATTGCCCATGTAACTCATTTGTGAATAGACTACAATGGTTCCAATAATTAATGCAATTGATATAGTAAACTGTGATATTACTAGACTCTTACGCAAAAAGCTGCCTTTTGTTCCAGTAGAAAACCGTCCTTTTAAAACTGTTGTCGGTTTAAAGGAAGAAAGTATTAACGCTGGATAAATTCCAGCTAGTAGCCCTATCCCAATAGCTGTTAAAAAAAGTAATAATGTGTATAAAGGAGTATCAAAAATTCCTTGACTAATTGTTTTACCCGCTAACTGATTAAATGATGGTAGTAATAGTGATGAAACAATTAATGTCAATAAAAAAGCAATAAGGCTAATTAAAACAGATTCCCCAATAAATTGTCGAGCCAATTGAAATTTTGCAGCCCCTACTACTTTTCGAATTCCTACTTCTTTTGCCCGTTCAGAAGATCTAGCTGTTGTAAGGTTTACAAAATTTATGCACGCAATCAGCAATATTAGCATAGCAACTATTGAGAAAACATACACATTTTTAATATTGCCGGTAACAAACCCTCCACGATCTGATTTGAGGTAAACATCTTTTAACGGTTCTAACATAAGCGTTGGAAACATTTGTGTTTTGTTCATTTCTTTACCACTCCATTTTTCAAGAAATGCAGGAAATTTACTTTCAAGACCCTCTACATTTGTACCCGGTTTAAGTAATAGGTAGGCAAAAGGCCCATAATTACCCCATTGATTATCTACACCTTCAGCAAACTTTTTTGTAATAGTTGTCATAGATATTACTACATCACCCTGTATTTGGGAGTTTACTGGTATATCTTCCATAATACCAGTGACTGTTGAAGGAAAAGCATCGTCAGTGATTTGAATTACTTGCCCAATAGGATCATCATCACCAAAATATTTTTTTGCAGAAGATTCGGATAACACAATGCTAAAAGGTTCTTTTAATACCGTAAGAGGATTCCCTTTTAGTAATTTATAATCAAAAACAGTGAAAAAATCTGCATCTGCCCACAACGATTCGGTTTCGTTAAACGTTAAATTATCTTTTTTAAAAAGTATAACATCACTAAGAACACGAACCGTAGCTGATACTTCAGGAAAGTCACTTATATGAGGAGGAACAGCCCAAGACGGCCCATTTCCATTAATTGTTTCTGTTGGGGTTTTAATGTCGGCAACAACCCTATAAATACGATCCTCCTTTAAATGAAAATTATCATAGCTTAATTCAAAGTTTACGTACAAAAAAATTAGAAAGCAGGCAGTCATCCCAACACTTAAACCAAAAATATTAATAAATGAAAAAGCCTTGTGTTTCCATAAGTTCCTAATTGCTATTTTGAAATAGTTACGTATCATAATTATTCTGTTTTTAAGCTTTTTATTGGGTTAGATCTCGCTGCTTTTATCGACTGAAAACTTACTGTAACTATAGTAATTAAGAGCGCACCTATACAAGCAAATATTGATATCCACCACGAAATTGAAGTACGATAATCAAATTTTTGAAGCCAACCATCCATAATATAATAAGCTATAGGAATAGCAATGGCACATGCTATAATTACTAGAATAAGAAAATCTTTGGATAACATATTCCATAATTTTATAACCGTTGCTCCTAGAACTTTTCGAATCCCAATTTCCTTAGTTCGTTGTTCGGCAACATAGGATGCTAACCCAAATAATCCCAAGCATGAAATGAAAATGGCTAGAAATGTAAAAAAGGCTGCTAACTGACCAATCTTTTTTTCATTTCCGAACTTTTTATCAAATTCTTCATCTACAAAATTGGCAACAAAAGGGATGGATGTATTGTAATTTTTAAATACCGCTTCTACTTTAGACATAGATTCATTGACACTCATTGCTGGATTCAATTTCAATATAAAAGTATTTTCCTGCCGTCTTAAAAGATGAAATAACGATGGTCTTACTGGTTTATAAGGAGACTGTATCAACATATCCTCTACAATACCAATTATCGTGAATGATCTGTCTCCCCTGCGCAAGATTTTTCCAACTGGGTCTTTTAAATTCATAAAAGTTGCAGCAGATTCATTTAAAATATAAGCTAAAGAGTCTGCACCAAAATCTCTTGAAAAGTCTCTTCCTTTCTTAATTTTCCAGCCTATAGTTTTTCCGTATTCTTCTGTAACAGCATTGTTAGGGAAATCAACTGGAAGATTTGGATCCTTCCCTTCCCAATCAAAACCCCCATTGGTATTATAGACAGCTGTCATTGGGCTAGTGGTTTCTGTCATTTCTACAATAGCGCCATTTCCCTTTAGAGTTGTTCTAATAGCTTCAATATGTTTGTGCGTTTCTTCAGTTGTATTAATACTTATCAATCCGTTTTTTTCATAACCTAAAGGTCTATTTTGCGCATACTGAATTTGTTGATATACAACGATAGTCCCAATTATTAAGGTTATAGAAATAGCAAATTGAGAGGTCACTAATATCTTTCTAGGGATAGCAGCATAACGGCCTATTCGAATAGCTCCCTTTAAAACTTTTACTGGCTTAAATGAAGATAAATATAAAGCAGGGTAAACCCCAGCAATAATCCCCGTTAATACACTAAAACCAATTCCTAAAACCCAAAATATTGGGTTCGCCCATAAAATGGTAATTTTTGAATCTGCTATGGTATTAAAAAATGGCAAAATAATGATTACTAATAAAATAGAAAGAATAAATGCAAGACATGAAATTAATATAGACTCATTAAAAAATTGCATAATCAATTGAATACGCCTAGAACCAACGGCTTTCCTAATACCTACCTCTTTGGCTCTTTTTTCAGAACGAGCAGTACTTAAATTCATAAAATTAATGCAGGCAAGAAGCAAAACAAAAACACCAATGATGCCAAATAACCATACATTATCTATTCTTCCTCCTGTGTTAATACCATTTTCAAAATTTGACTGTAAATGCCATTTGGACATTGGGTGTAAGAAAACCTCAGGCTTATATCGTCTTCCTTCTTCGGTAACTTTGGATAGTTTTACGTCCTTTATTTTAGAGCTTACTGTTTCAAGAATAGAGTTATCTCCAAGCTGTGCAAAAGTTTGAGTAAAATTGCTTCCCCAAGGGTCCTCCATATCTTTAATCCACGAATTATAACTTAAATATAAATCCCATGGCACTATAAATTCAAGCGACTGTAAAGTAGTGGCATCTGGTAGGTCTTCATATACACCTGTAACCTTTACATCAACTTTATCATCCAATTTCATGATTTCTCCAATAGCATTTTCTTTTCCAAAAAACACTTCAGCAACAGATTGTGATAGCATTATGGAATTCATTTCCTTTAACCCATCTCTACTACCTTGAAGCATATTAAGCGTTAACATTTCGGTTACCTCTGGTTCAAAATAACTTCCTGGTTTAAAAAAAACTTTATCCTTATAACTTAAAGCATGATCATAATTCCAAGAAGCTTGTAACACGTATTTAAAATCACTTCCATATTCATTACGAATAGTCTCTGCCATCACCGCTGGATTTGCAACTTGAGTTCCTACAACATCATTGTAAGTTTGATGCTGCATGACTTGAACAATCTTATCATAGTTTTGATGATATTTATTAAATGATAGCTCATTATAAATCCATAAACCAATTAACATTACTACGGCCATTCCTACAGCAAGACCTCCAATATTAATAGCTGACGAACCTTTATTAACAAGAATGTTTCTCCACGCGATTTTAAAATAGTTTCTAAGCATAATATCTTATTTTATTCATCTTTTAAAGATTCTACGGGGTTTACAATGGCGGCGTTAATAGTTTTAATACTAATTGAAAAAACAACTAGTCCCATTACCAATATGACTGGAAGTATGAATAACCACCAATTCAACTCAATATGAAATGCAAAATTTTCTAACCACTTTGTTGCTAACAAATAAGTGACAGGAATACCTATAAGCATTGCTATAAAAACAGTTTCTATAAAGTTTTTAGATAGTAGCACTAAAATGTTTATAACACTCGCACCAATTACTTTTCTAATACCAATTTCTTTTTTTCTTTTTAAAACGGTAAATGATGCTAAACCAAACAAACCTAGACAAGCAATTAAAATGGCAAACCCTGTAAGCACGCTAAACACATCTTGAAACTGCTTGTCTGCTTTAAATTGCTTATCATATTCACTATCCATAAAAAAGTAAGAGAATGGAGCCGTAGGGAAAACTGATTTATAAGTTTGCTCTATTTGTGAAATTTGTTCTTTTGGATTATTTCCTGAGAATTTTATACTTGCAAAACCTCCAAAATAATCAGAATATCTATGTATAATTGGTATGTGAGCTGATTTAGCTGATTCTTGATGATAGTTTTTAACAACCCCTTTTATAGCCCATTCACTACCCCAAAATTTCAATTTTTTACCTATTGCATTTTTAGCCTCTGGAATGCCCCATAAACGAATAGCCTCTTCGTTAACTATGACTTCTTTCTTATCTGGGTGACTGGTCTCATCAAAATCATTTCCTTCTAATAATTTCATGCCCATTACAGTAATAAAATTGGCATCAATTTGGGTGAGATAAAAATTATAATTGTGATCTTCTATAACCTCTGAAAGATTAATACCTGTGGTTGTACCCATTTGGCTAGCCATTTGCCCAGGCACAGCACCAGAAAGCGATACTGAACTTACTGAAGAGTTGGCTAATAATTCTTGTTTAAAAACACTATAATTTTGCCGATCGGTATTTTGAGTAGGTGCATTTACAACAATAGTTCGGTCTGTATTTATTCCTAAATCAATATTTTGCAGATAATCCAATTGCTTATTAATCGTGAAAATTTGTATGAGTAAAATAATGGTAATTGCAAATTGAAAAACCACTAAAGATTTACGAAGAAACACGCCTTGTGTTGAATGGGTAAAAGCACCTTTTAATACTGAAGAAGGTTTAAATGAAGATAGCACTAATGCAGGATAAACTCCAGAAAACAGTACTCCTAATAAAATAAAGGCACCAAGTATAAACCAAAAGAGTGAATCTCCAAAAATGCTAAAATCTGTTGGTAAGCCAGACACTTCAATAAACTTGGATTTTGAAATTAAAATTAATAATACAGCACAGATTCCTGCACAAAAGTTAATAAGAAGAGATTCTATCAAAAACTGAACTCTTAATTGGCTTTTGGTTGAACCTACTACTTTTCGAATACCAACTTCTTTAGCTCTATCTAATGCTTTTGATGTAGCTAGATTAATATAATTTACAAAGGCACTAATAATAACCAAAAAAGCAACGCCTAATAGAAAAAACACTGAGGATGCTTTTCCGTTCGGTTCCGTTTCAAAAGTTTTGTTGGAGTATAAATGAATATCACCAATCTTTTGTCCAATGATACGTTGGTTTTTAAAATTCATTTCAACTTCCATTCGCTTATTCAAATCCAAAAGTGATGACGTGAAACCTTCGTAGTTTGTATTTGGTGTTAATAGTAAATAGGTTAATGTATTATTCCCTCCCCAATTATCTTCTTTTTCGCCATATTCTTCTAACATTGCCTTATCTGATAACATGGTTGGATAAGACATAAGCATATTAAACTTTAAATGGGTATTTGGAGGGCTATCAGCCACAACCCCAACAATATCTAATAGTACTAACCCTTTAGCAAAAGGAATTTCAAGTGTTTCTCCAACAACATTTTTTTTGTTAAAATACTTGAGTGCTGTTGTTTCAGTTAAAACAGCTTGATTAGGTTGTTTAAAAATATCTTTCTTCGTGCCATACATTAAAGGATAAGAGAACATATTAAAAAAAGAATGGTCTACAGCGAAGAGTTTTTCTAATATAAAATGCTCATTCCCAATAGCAATATTAACATTGGGCTCTCCTACGGGATAGGCTCTAGTAAAGTTTTCTACTTCTGGCATTTCTGCCAATACTTTTGCTCCTGTTGGCGGATTCGTTTCGCAATCTTGAGCGGTTACTGTTTCTCCGTCCATATAATCCATGGTCAACCTTACAAGTCTATCTGCGTTTACATGTGTATTTTCATAGCTAAACTCAAATCTTACATACTGGATAATAAGCAGCGTAATAGCAAAACCTGTTGCCAAGCCTAATAGATTTATGAACGTAAAGCTCTTATCCTTTTTAAAATTTCGCCACGCGATTTTGAAATAGTTTCTAAGCATAATCTTTCAATTTTGAAGCAACATACTTAGCTTTTAAAATGTTAAACTTTTTGTGGTTGCCTTCATTTTTATTTATCCATTCAATCATTTTCATTTTTTCAGAAACATCCATTTTTCCTTTTATATATTTTAGAATTCTTGTTTCCATGTTTATCCATTAACGCAAATCTTCAATTACTCATTCCTTAAATAATTAGCAGGTTTTACTAAGGCTACTTTTATCGATTCTGGTAACACTGATAAAGCAGCAACAATAACAACAATTACCAAAGGCACAATAAACATCCATGGGTTTATATCAACTCTAAACGCATAATTTGAAAGCCACTCCGAAGCCATAAAATATGTTATAGGAAGAGCGATTACTCCAGAAACAAACACTAAAACCACTAAGCTTTTAGGAATTAAAAGCAAGACATGCAAAACATTTGCGCCTAAAACTTTACGTACACAAAGCTCTTTTGTTCTTCGCATTGCCATATAGGACCCTAAACCAAATAACCCTAAAGCTGCAATAAAAATGGCTAGTCCCGCAAATAAGAAAAAGAGTTGCCCAAACTTACGATCTGCTTTATATTGACGATTAAAATGTTCATCTAGAAAGAAATATTCATAAGGATCCATTGGAAAAAACGCTTCATATTTTTCGCCAACATGTTTTACAGTACTTTCAATATTTGAGGTATTTATATTAACCGTTAAATAAGATGCATTATAGTACGTTGGATATAAAAACAGTGTAGGATCATAATCATTTTGAAGTGATTGTTGATGATAATTTTCCATAACACCAATAATTTCAGCAGTTCGATCTTGAGGCCCTAACTGAAATATAACGTCCTTATTTACAGCATCTTCAACAGACGAAAATCCAAGCAACTTCACAGCTGCTCTATTAAGCATAACTCTATATGGCTTATTTGCACTTGGAGGGTTAGGATTCCTAAAACCGTAATATGAATGATCTTCTAATCTAAAGTTTCGTCCAGCTAATAGCTTTATTTTATAAGCATCCATAAAGTCCTGGTCTATACTAAACTGATTACAAATAACGTTGGCTTCCCTTTGTTCATGCACCCGCCTAGTTGTATTATACCATGGATTTTTTTTACCAGGCACGTCTGCCGTTGCCGCCACAACATTCACATTTGGGTTACGCAAAAGTTCAGCCTTAAAAACTTCCATCTTATCATTTACTGTAGAATCTACAACCATAGGCGCATTTATAATAAGATTGTGTTTAGAATCAAAACCTAAATCTTGATTTTGCATATACGAAAACTGACTATACATAATAAAAGTGCCCGCAATTAATGTAATAGATATGGTAAATTGAGCAACAACGAGAGTTTTACGTATTAAAGTTCCTTTTGTAGATTGATGAAATTTACCTTTTAATACCTGTATGGGTTTGAATCCAGACAATACAAAGGCTGGATATATTCCTGCTAAGAGTCCTCCTAAAAAGATAAGCACTATAATGTGTATCCATATTTGAGGTTTTAACCACATATCTGTAGATAATATGTGTAAGCCCACAAATTCATTAAAAGGGGTAATTAACAAGCTAATTATTATAATGGCAATAATTGCAGCAATTAAATTAATGATTACAGATTCAAATAAAAATTGCACTATTAAAGCACTTCTTTTAATACCAACAACCTTTTTTAACCCTACTTCCATAGCCCGTTCCGTAGATTTTGCTGTAGAAAGATTAATAAAATTCATTAGTGCAATGAGTATTACAAATACAGCAATGAGCCAAAGAAAGTTTAATGTTTTCTCATTACTATTCACACTAATCTCATTACTCAAGTGAGATTTTAAGTGAATATCCTTTACCGGTTGCAATCCCATTTTTGCTTCAAAACTATGCTCCTGCATACTTTCGCTTAAGTATTTATCTATAAAAGCAGGGAATTTAGCCTCAACAGTTGCTGGATCTGTTCCAGGTTTTAGCCTTACGTAATTATAAAATTCTGGCCAATTCCATGTGGTTTCTGTCCAAGGACCTAACGTTGAAAACGAAATTAACATGTTAAATTTTAAATGGGTATTTTCTGGAAGCTCTTCAAAAACACCAGTAACCTTTACTTGAATATTTCCATTCGCTACTAAAGTTTTATTAATAGGGTCTTGGTCTCCAAAAAAGCGTTCTGCTACTTTGGTAGATAAAATCATTGATCGCTGTTCTTTAAGAGCCGTTTTCGGGTTCCCTTTAACAAGATTAATTTTAAAAAGATCTAGCGCCGTACTATCAGCAATGTATATCATATCATTGCTCACATTTGACTTTACCAAATCACCTTGTTCATTAGTATAAGACAACACAAAAGACCCCATCATAATCTCTTTATTCACAAGTCTTGCATAATTATCAACTTCAGGAAAATCTCGTTTCATTGCAGATCCAACTGCTGGATGCGTTGCCGCTGCGTCTACAAAACCTTTAGATCCTAAATTCGTGGAGAGTGTAACTCGATATAAGTCATCAATATGTGGCTGATGTTGATCGTAGCTAGATTCAAAATTTACATATTGAATAATGAGCAAATATGCTGTTATACCAATAGCTAAACCTCCTATATTGATTAGAGAATATCCCTTGTTTTTAATAAGGTTTCTCCAAGCTAATTTGAAATAATTTCTGATCATGATTGTTCGTTTTTTGATTGATGGTCTCTATTTCTTCCTTAAACCCTTTAGGTGGTTAGTATTTAAATCAAACTGTTCTCAGTTACTTTCTGTCCATCTAACATGCGAATAATACGATGACTGTATTTGGCATCGTGTTCGCTATGTGTTACCATTATTATGGTAGCGCCTTGATTATTTAATTCAGTTAATAATTCCATAACCTCATTACCATTACTACTATCTAAATTTCCTGTTGGCTCATCGGCAAGTATTAATTTTGGGTCATTAACCACTGCTCTAGCAACGGCTACTCTTTGCTGTTGACCACCAGAAAGTTGTTGAGGGAAATGCTTGCGTCTATGCATAATCTGCATCTTTTCTAATACATCATGTACTTTCTTTTTGCGTTCTGCTTTTTTTACACCCGTATAAATTAATGGAAGCTCTACATTTTCAAATACTGTAAGTTGATCTATCAAATTAAAACTTTGAAATACAAACCCAATATTATGTTTACGGATGTTAGCCCTTTTACGTTCGTTGTAATTAATAACCTCTTCTCCATTAAAAATGAAACTTCCGCCATCTGAATCGTCTAACATACCTAGTATATTAAGTAACGTAGATTTTCCGCATCCTGAAGGCCCCATAACTGCTATAAACTCGCCTTGTTTCACTTCAAAAGACAGTTTATTTAAAGCTATGGTTTGTAACTCCTCAGTTTTGTAATATTTTTCTAAATCTTTAATTTTAATCATAATATGTGTTAGTTATTTTAATACCAATTCTTGTTTATCGCCATAATTATCATAGCTAGATGTTATGACTTTATCTCCAGGTTGTAACCCTTCTAATACTTCGTAATATTCTGTATTTTTTGTTCCGAGGCGGATATCTACTTTGTAAGCTATTGTACCAGCTTCATTCAATTTAAAAATCCAATTACCTCCGGTTTGTTGAAAAAAGCCTCCTTTTGGAACAAGAATCGCCTGCTTTTCTTCACTTAAAGCCAAACGAATTTGTAGAGATTGCCCACGGCGAACACCTTCTACTTTTTCTTCAAAAAGCATATCTACTTGAAATCGACCTCCCGTAACTTGAGTAAATACTTTCTTTATAATAAGACTGTATTCTTTACTGTTAAAAAGAAATGTACCACGTTGCCCTGTGTAGATTCTAGATATATAATGTTCATCAATATCAGCACGAACTTTAAATCCGCTTAAAACATCTAATTGTCCCAAACGTTCTCCTTTGTTTTTAGATTGTCCAATTTCGGCATCTAAAGATGTTAACTGACCATCAACTGGAGCTTTTACTACTAAATCCCCAACCTTTTTCCTCATTAATTTCAAAGCACTTTGGGTTCTAGAAAAAGAATTTTGAGCTTGATTAGTTTCCTGCTTAGTAGATATAGAATCTTGTCTTAAAATTTGTTGGGCAAGTTCCATCTGTTGCTTTTGGTAGTTATAATTGTTTTCTGATTCTTGAAATTCTTGGCGCCCTATAGCTTTCTCATCAAACAGTTTTTTATTAAGTTGATAAACTCTATTGGCTTCAATAAGCGAATTCTCCACATCTGTCATTCTAGTCAATTTATTAATGGTGTTTTGCCGTGCTGCATTTTGAGAAATCTGCATTTGTGTTAATAAATTATATACTGATGTTTCCTGATTTACTAAACTCAATTCCAAATCGGTATTCGATAAACGAAGAATAGGCTCACCTTGTTTCATAATAGCTCCATCTTCAACAAAAAGCTCATCTACTCGACCACCTTCAAGAGCATCTAAATAAATTGTAGTAATTGGTAATACATTTCCAGAAACTGGTATGTTTTCTTGAAACACTCCTTCTTTAATCTCACTAATGGAAATTCGTTCTTTATCTACATTTAACTTAGAGTTTCCTCCTGTTGAAATAATCACAAAAGTGATTAATGAAATTAGAAGAACAATTCCTATGGCTATACTAATTTGTTTCTTATTAAATCGTTTCTTTTCTAAAGGGATATCCATACAATAATAATATTTATAGTCATTATATAGTCATTACTGTGCCACTCACATAAACCTCTTTAAATCAGCATATTAAAAATTAATTCCTAAATGAAGGTGTACGGAAATGATACAACTGTGTTCGCTTTCAAAACACTTTTAGTTGCTAAAATAATTGTAGATTAATAATTTTTAATGCCCTCATTATTATTGTATTATTGTAATTATGTTGTTAAAAAATGCAAACATATTAGTTGTAGATGATGATACCGATGTATTAACGGCTATGAGGTTATTGTTAAAATCGAGAGTTAAAGACGTTGTTGTCGAGAAAAACCCTGGCAATATAATTTCTTTAATAAGAAAAACTAAATTCGATATTATTATTCTAGACATGAATTTTAATGGGCTTATAAATACTGGTAATGAAGGTATTTATTGGCTTAACAAAATTAAAGAAATTGATAAAGCCGTTTCCATTATTCTAATAACCGCTTATGGAGATTTAGATTTAGCAATACGATCTTTAAAAGAAGGAGCTTCAGATTTTTTGGTTAAACCTTGGGAAAATACCAAGCTCATAGAGTCAATTACAGATATTTTAAATAAGAAAAAATCAAACACATCTAAAAAGGCAGACGCTTCAATTACAAGACATGAAATTTTGGGCGAAAGTCATGCTATGACCGATGTTTTTTTGAAGATAAAGAAAATTGCTCCTACCGATGCTAATATACTAATACTAGGTGAAAACGGAACAGGCAAAGACCTAATCGCTAAAGCTATACATGACAATTCGTTACGAAAAAACAACCCTTTCATTAAAGTCGATGTCGGGTCGTTAACCGCAACATTATTTGAAAGTGAATTATTTGGATACAAAAAAGGCGCTTTTACAGATGCAAAAAATGACAGACCTGGAAGGTTTGAATCTGCCGATGGTGGCACATTATTTTTAGACGAAATTGGAAATATAAGTTTGCAACAACAAGCAAAACTCTTAACGGTTTTACAAAATAGAAAAGTGACGCCTCTAGGCTCTAATAAAGCTATAGATATTGATATTCGGCTTATTTGTGCAACCAATTTAGATATTGAATTTCTTGCAGATGAAGCTAATTTTAGAAAAGATCTTATTTATAGAATTAATACTGTTGAAATTATTGTCCCGCCACTTAGAAATCGTGATAAAGATGTTATTTTACTAGCTAAGCATTTTATTAATGTTTATGCCGAAAAGTATTTAAAATCTAGCTTTAAACTAGATGATGGCTTTATCGAAAAGCTAAGAAGTTATTATTTTCCTGGTAATGTTCGCGAATTACAATATGCTTTGGAAAGAGCAGTGATTATGGCAGATAGCGATTGTTTATACAAAGAAGATTTGGTGTTTTCTCCAATAGAAAAACGGGGTAAAAATATTGGCACCTCAGATTTAAAACTAGAAACCATAGAAAAGAATGCCATTTTAAAAGTTATTGAGAAAAATAATGGTAATATTTCTAAATCTGCTAAAGAATTGGGTATTACACGAACGGCACTTTATAGAAGATTAAATAAGTATGGCCTATAGAAAATACAAATTAGCTCTTACATTAAGAGTTATTGCTCTATTTTTTTCGCTAACAGTTTTAGCGTTTGCAATTACCTATTTAGATTTTCAAACCAATTTACAACTTAGCATTGCTATACTCGCTCCCTTTTTAATCATATTATATTATTCCTTTAGAGGATTATACAAGTTTATATTTAGACGATTTTATGAAATGGACGATTTTTTCGAATCGGTAAAATATCGAGATTTTTCACGCTGGTTTAATGAAAAATCTGGATCGGAGGATATTAAAGAACTTCGTAAAGGTTTTAATGAAGTTAACAAAACTATACACGAAATAAATAAAGAGAAGGAAGCGCAACATTTATATCTAAAAAAAATACTAGAATTAATTAATACGGGAATAATTGCTTACAATATAGAATCTGGCAAAGTTTTATGGATTAACGATGCTTTTAAAAAAACCTTAAGTGTTCCTTCACTTAAAAATATACAGTTCATTGAAAAAAGAAGCCCTAAACTTTATAGTACAGTTTTTACAAAAAATCATGCTGTTGAGGATAGCATAACCGTAACTATTGAGAACGAAAAAACAAAACTTTTAATAGCTAGTTCTGTTTTCCAAATAAAGGAGGTTTCATATAAACTCATTGTTTTGCAAAATATAGAAAGTACGTTAACCCAAAACGAAACCGAGGCATGGAAAAAACTTTTGAGTGTTATGACACATGAAATCATGAACTCAATTGCTCCAATATCGTCGTTAGCAGAAACGTTACAGACCAAAGTTCAGCAATCTATAAACGATCCCAGCGAGCATCAAATTGATATGAACGATTTAGATACTGGGATTGAAAGTATTAAAAAAAGAAGTGAAGGCTTATTAAAATTTGCTAAAACATACAGAAGTTTAAATAAAATAACCAAACTTAATTTAAGCAAAATATTGGTTATAGAACTGTTTGAAAACATTAAAACCTTAATGCTTCCCTCGCTCGAAAATAAAAACATTGAGTTACATTTCGAAATTGAAAATCCAAATCTTGAAATAGAAATGGATACGTATTTAATTGAACAAGTATTAATTAATTTAATACTTAATGCTGTTGAAGCTTGTAAAGAAGTTAAGCATCCTAAAATTATTTTATCTGCTCAAAAAAACATTAATGGCCAATCTATCATTAAAATAAGAGACAACGGTAAAGGTATTCCAAATGAAATAATAGAAGATATTTTTGTTCCATTTTTTAGTACAAAAAAATCTGGTAGCGGTATAGGTTTAAGCCTGTGCAAACAAATTATGCTTCTTCATAAAAGCAAAATTCAAGTAAAAAGCGTAGAAAATAAGGGCACAATTATAAGCTTAATATTTTATTCTGTTTAAAATAATAATCTTCAAATTTTAATGGTATAAAAAAAGCCTCATCTAGCGTGCCGCCGTCTAGTTCTTCGAACCATTGGAGCGCTGCTGAAACAGAATATTCTTTGCCTTGGGATTTTAAATATTGCTGAGCAAACCAAATCAGATCCCCACCTTTCTCGGTGTCTCCAAAGTCTTTATAAATATCATTAGCTGTATCTATGTGAAAACTGGGGTCTTTCTCCCTTGTACGAAAAGGTGAACAATACCACAAATCATAACCTTTTGATTTCTTTTGGTCTGGATAATGACCTAACGAATCTAGGAGGCTTTGCAGCGTGAATTTTTCTTTGGCTTGTTTGATATTCATGGTAGCACTTTCCTTTTAAACAAATACTCTCATTTTAAAGCACCCAACTACATTACCTCAATACAGTTTATCCAGCTATTAGTTTATTATAATGGATGAACAAAAAAGAGCGTCAATCTCTTGAAACTCTTTTTAATTCAAAATTGCCCATAATCGTTAACAAAATATTGATTAAATCCTACATTTAATACTTCCTCATCTAAAACTCCAATCATGTAGGTTATTTTTTCCTTTTCTGGGAAATTGATGACATAATCATACCTCTTGGTACTTTAAACCATTCCTCTTGAAAATTTCTAACGCATTTTCATAAAAAAATCTAGGATGTCACAATCTTTAAACAAAATAACAGTTACTATTTAAAGTTTTAATCATCAATGTTATTGTTTTTTATCTTATTTAAAAATTCGTTGAAATCATCACACAAAAAAAAGCTTCCTCATTTGACATTCCAATAAAGGGAAATGTATACATTTTGCCTGATGATTTTTGAACAGCATAAGCAGTTTCTCCGCCATCAGAGCCAATTATGAAAAAATCAGAGGCAAAAGAACTCACATCATGAGCTAAATTCAAATCAAACAAATCAGTTAAAGGTCACAAAAGGACATAATTTTCTTCATTAGTAATCTCTGCTCCATTAGAGTCTCTTAAAAATTCTAAATAACCAATAGGAAGCGTAAAATCCATTTTGTTAAAAAAAATTTCAATATCTCCTTTTGATGGAGCAAGTTCTTTATTTATGGACATAAAATTATTCTTCAATTTAATCACCCAGTTTAAAACTATTAAGCTTTATTTAAATACAATCAATGCCCCATTTTTGCGAGGCTTTTTATTGCTAAGTTAACTCTAGCCTTTCATCACGGCAATTTTCTATTTACCCTTCTTGGCGGTTTCTGAAGTTTTATCAATTCAAAATTTCCATTTTCTAAGGATTTTATCCCAACAACATCGCCTATTTTAAAATTACTTATTTGTTCTATATAATCTTCAATAGTATTCAATAAACCATCTACAGATTTAATTTTTTTACCAGAATCTACAATTCTTGCAAAAACATCATTTTTTGATATTTCCATACCAATAAAAGCAACCCTTCCTATGTTCCATTCTTTATTAGTGTCAATTTCTAAAAAAGAATTTACTCCTTCTTCATCTATGTTGGGACATAAAAATCCTTTAATCTTTTTTCTAGGATTATTTAAATCAAACGGAGCTAATACTTTCTTTGTTTTCATAATTAATTTCTCCATGGAGCATAGTGATAATGGTGAATATTGATATGAAAATCAATATCTAATAATCTCATATTTGCAGGAATGTCTTTTCCTCCAATGGAAAGAGGTATTATATGGTCAACATGGTACCCCGGAGGCACTTTACCTTTTCTTAACCATTGATTCATCCATTTTGGATACATTCCTGAACTAGAAGCATTTTTCAAAAATAGTGATTTTTGTGCTTGACTTCTAATTGTTCCTGTAACAATGTTATTAGCTTGCTTATATACAGACCAAGCCGATCCAGCTTCTGCTCTAGAAGCAAACTGGCCAGCTGTCATTTTTTGAAACCCATTCCAGGTGCTAGCCGTAACACTTCTTCTAGCAATAAGACCTCCTACTCCTTTAAGAGCTCCAAAAGATAGAGCAGTAGTAGCAATATCTAAAGTGCCTTCACCTCCAGAATAACCATTTATAACTCCTGCTTCATAGTAATTACCATCAATAAAGTTAGAAAAAGCTGCATAGCCATTTTTCATTTGCCTAAAAGTATTCCCCCAACTCATCTCATAAATACCTTTGAGGGGTCCGTAAACTGGGATCATATTTTTCCAGCCACCTTTATCAATAAAATTGTTTTTCCATGTACCAAATGGATCATTCCATGCATTAGAAATACCATTAGAGAGGCCATTTCCAAGATTACTCCAAAATGATTTATAACCTACACCATAACCATCGAAATAACTGCTTAATGCTCCATTAGGCAACCCAAAATTAAAAGCAGGGTTTGGTTTACCCGGAGGTTGTATAGAAGCATTTCTAGAACCATCTAACATGTAATATTGTGATGGTATAGCAGCATTCTGATTACCACCATTATTACCACCATAATTAGGTGGATCATGGCTTCCAAAAATAGCATTTCCTAACCATATTAAACCGCCCAAAATACTTCCAAAGAAGCCTCCGCCTTCTCCTCCAAATAATTCTCCAGTTGGGTCTGTATACATCAGCGGATTATTCAACACATAGCCATAACGATTATAGTTTTGGGTGTTAAATGGTTCTTGTATGTAATTATCTGGTGATAAGAATCTACCTAATTGAGCATCGTACATACGCCCATTCATGTGGATTAGGGACACTTCAAAGAAATGTTCATGCCCCGTATAGCCTCTATCCAATAGACTTGTATGACTAAAAATTGTGCCATTAGCGCTGTCAGAGAACTTATCTACCGATCCCCAGGCTCCAAACTGTCGCTCTTCAATAACATCACCATCGGTATCAGTAATAGCTAAGATACTCCCCAGATAATCTCTATGTAAATAATGGTACTCATCAATAGCTCCTGTACCTGTTGTTTTAATATGAGCAATAGGTGCGGAATAGGCATCTCCACTTACATAAGTAATAATTTTAGTGCTGCCCGTTTGGGTATCTTCAACGATTTCTGTACCAGTAATTACTGAATAATGTTTACGGTAACGCCTCAACAATTTGTCAGCATTGTCTCCACCATAATACGCATGGCTTCGGTTCATCATCAGACCATATTCAAAGCTTACCCGACCATATCCCGTTTCGTGAATATCAATAGGCTTTTTAAAGGCATTGTAACTAATCTGTTGTGTAGGGTGTTGCTGAAAATAGGTTTCCCCAGTTGCATTGGGTGTGATCTCTTTTAAACGATATTTGCTTGTATTATCATAAACATAATCTCCTAGATCTGTATTATTGGTAATACGCCCACGGGTATCATAACTCATGGTTTTTGTCACAGCACCTCCAATAGTCGTTAAACGATCCAGATTGTCATAACTAAAGTTTTCCTGATGGTTAAAGCCAACATTATTCCTACTAGTTAAGGTACCTCGCTGCTGGTTGAAGCTATAGGTAGTATGTAATGCTACCGTTGGTGTAGGATTCGATCCTGTTTCCTTATCTTCTATTTTAGTGATATAACCATAAGTGTCATAGGTTTTTGTTTTGGCCATACCATTTCCTAAGTTAATAGTAAGGGCTTGCCCTCTGGCATTTATGGCATCGAGTTCCCAAAGTTTATCAGGCGTTCCATCGTTCCATATTTCTGATAGGATACCCGAAGCATCATACTCGTTACGCGTGGTAATGGTACTGGAAACGGCATTACTCAGGTTTTTGCCTATCTGTGTTTCTTTATGTACTCTACCGTAAGTATCATAGGTATATTGCAATTCAAACTCTGCTAATCCTGTGTTCTCTTTTATGGTACTTGGGCGTTTATAACTATCATAGGTATATTGGTAACTATAGGTTCTAGTGTTTGTATTATCCTGCCCTGTAATAGCTGTTATGAGTTTTGTAGTATTGTCATACTGATAGGTGAGGACATGATCTGTTAAATCCCCTGACATGGTTTTTGATGTTGGTTTTCCATAGGAGTCATACACATAAGTAGTAGTTCCTTTTGGAGAAGTTTCTGTTAACAGTTCGCCATAATTATTATAGCTATAAGTATAATTTCCTGCTGCCGGATCGTTAAGACTAACTTTTCTCCCCCAACCATCTATGGTGGTACTCACTACATTACCATCGTAATCAGCGGTCTTTACACTACCGTTTGCATAATGGGTATAATTAATGGTACCCCCTGGGTCTTGTACGCTCACTACATTACCTAAAGCATTTACAGTCGTAGTGACTGTCTTAGTGCCATCATTTACTGTGGATGTTAAATTGGAATAACTTGTACTAATGGTTTTTCCGTTAAATAATGCTTGAGAGATAACGCGTCCATATTGGTCGTAAGCAATCGTATTCCATTGGGATGCACCACCTGTATAGGGTTCACTTTCTTTAGTTTTTCTTCCTATGGCATCATATTCAAAACTTTTGTATACCCATTGGTTATCCAAGCTCAATGCTCCACTTTTAATAACCCAACCAAAAGCATTATATAAAATTTCATCTTTAGCACCTGTGGCATAGTCGGTAGTTTCTTTTAATCCACCTCCTGTTTGAGGCGTGTAGGTATATATCGTTTCTTTGCCTAGGTAATCAATTTCCTTTGTTGGTCTATCCCATTTATCATATTCATAAGTAGTAACCAAATTATAAGGATTGGTGGTGGTTAATAGGTTTCCTGTGTTGGCATTATAGGTAAACTTGGTTTCTAAACCTTCTGCGCCTATGGATTTTGTCAAGAAACGCTGCCCATAACCTATATATTCAAAGCTTTCGGTTCGGGAGGACACCCCATCAGCACTGACGGTTTTTTGTGTCACGTTACCGTTAACATCATAGGTAAAGGCTGTGGTGAGCCAAGAGGTACCGTTTCCTTTTAACTTAGTTTGGGTTACCAAATTGTTGTTATAACTGTATTGCTCTTCTGTGCTGAAAGTATTCCCACTTAATGTATTGGATTCTGTTTTTTTTGTAGGTCTCCCTACATGATACATATTATTGGTATCTCCTACGTTATTACTATACTGAAAAGTGACTGTATTGCTTCCTCCTGGAAATGTTTTATGGGCGGTAAGTGGATTATTATAAGTATCATAGGTATAGGTTTCAGTAGTAAACACTCCTGTGAGACCATTATCGTTTTCTATTTTATTAAGCTTTAAGTTGGTAACTCCTGCATAGCCTGATGCTCCAGGTTGTTCCTCGGGAGGGACAAGCTTACCCCAATAAGTGCCATTAGAACCCAGAGAATAAAAACCTTCTTTTAGCGTAATAGATTGTTCTGCCTGATCGGTTTGTTGACCTGAAATACTTGTACTTCTGATAATATTTTCAGTATATGGAGGAGCTGAGGGTGATCCTGGGTTGGCTATAAGTTCATAATCATAAAAGTAATTAGTCTTGCTCACATATTGTCCGGGTGAAGAACTGGAAGTTTCTGCTACCCATTCTTCGGTAACAGCATTACGAAGCATAGGATCGTGTTTTGCAACACTCCACAATGTCCCTACACCATCTCCATACCAATTGGTGCGTTTGAGTTCTTCAAAGCCTATAAAACCAAGCCCTGAGGTGTTGGAAATAGCCCCTTTATATAAAAACTTTTTGGTACGGGTAATGTTATCCCCTGCTTCTGTTAATTCCTTGACCACCTCAAAAGTAGGAGCAACGTTAACATTGACATATGGAAATATCTGGTCATAACTAGGACTATATGAGGGTGAATAAAACGGATCATTGTCATCTTGATAATAAGGGTTTACCTGATCGTATTTTATTTCTGTAGTGACACCATTATTTTCTATGGTTTTTAACGATGTCTCCTTTCTAAAGTAATTCCCAAAAGCAAAAGAATTTACTCTATTATTAGAAATTGAAGCGAGTTCTAAACTTTGATTAGATCGAGAAGTAAGAAATACTGGTATAGGGAAATGAGCTAGGGGCCCTTCTTTATCAAAGTAACCGCCTCCAGAAAACCCTACAGGTTCGTTACTACTATTTCCTCCTTTGTAATTTTTATATAATCTAATTTCTTCTGTGCCATCTCTAACAGTACCGTCAAAACGTAAAGGGTAAGTTTCGGTTTGATAGCTAATAATGTCTGTTTTTCCATCTCCAGTGAAATCCGAAGGTATTAGGTCATAAGTCCATACTCTATATCCTGTATCATTCGTAGCTCTATATTCAAAAGGGTATGTGTCGCTTTCTATTATAAAATCATCTCCTGAAGACAAACACATGAAAAATTCATGGCCATCATTACCGCCACTAAAAATCATAAAATCTGATTTTCCGTCGCCATTATAGTCCCCTGGTAGGATGGGATAATCCATTTTTATAGCGGCATGGGTAGTTTGCCATAGTAATTGTAGGCTGGTATTGGTATCGTTTAAACCATAAACGTAAACCTTGCCTTCCCTGAATTGAAGGATATCTGCTTTGCCATCACCATTGACATCCATGACCTCCAATTTGTCGGTGGATTGTAATTGACTACTCAAATTACCAACATAGGAAGAAAAATTAGAGGTAATACGCCTGTCCAGTTTAATAAAGTGCGCTTTACTAATACTTGAATTTGGGTAAGCTTCCTCTAGAGCGACTACATCAGAGAGTCCATCGCCATCAAAATCTCCTGACAAATACTTTAAAGGAATTAATATCTCAAATGATTGGTCATAATAGGTAGGAACATTCCAACTTTTCTCATATTTATAAGCAATTGGCTGAGTGGCCCCACCAGACGAATAGATTTTAAATTTATTCTGCCAATTATTATTATCAAATGTTTTTTGTATTACTGCTAATCCTTGATTAGCCAATAATTTATTTTGATAATTGAGCCAACTTACTGGAAATATATCTTCAAATTGTCCCGTGTTTACTTCGGTACCAATATTTGTACCGCCAACCTGAAAGTCATTAAATAACCAGAATTTCTTTTTGGCATCTACACCTATGGTTGGATAAACAATAAAATCCATATTCCCATCACCAGAAATATCCAAGGAAGTGACTTTGGCATTGAGTTGACTTATGTTTCCAAGATTTAACTGGTTAAAGGTATTTTCAGAGTGTTCGGTAGCACCAGAACTACTTCTATATGAAAAATCAATGGAGCTTCGTTGTTCTGTGTTATCACCCGTATATTCGGTAAAACGTATTAATCTGTTATATCCATCTACAAAAGTAGAAAGCCCCGTATTGTCATTAGCCAAAAGGTAATTCCTATATCCAACACCATTACTTTTTACTTTTATTTCACGAAGTAGTTTCGATTTTATGAATTCAACACCACCGTTATAGGAATGTTCTTCTCTTAGCCTTCTATCTATATAAATAAATTCAACTTCATTACTTGGTGTAGCAGAACCTCTTGCTCCATAAGTTATTTTGTCAATATTTAAACAATTACCGCTAGTAGTATAATTATAGTTTATACGAATGCCCTGAGGGTTTTCCCAATAGGAAATCGCATAGTCTACATGACTTCTGGAATCGTTTGTATAGCCATAATGTGCTATGGAACCATCTGGATAAAAGACCTTAAAATATTGTGGGCCTTCAACTCCAGAAATAGGATTAGTGCCATAGGATACAATCTTTATATTGGAGTATTGCTCGGTTTGGTAAACGGCACCATTGGTGCCGTAGGTTCCAGTTTTTATAATTAAGCGCTGACCGTCTAAGGCAAACCTATCTAACAAATCGAAATCTACAGGGTTTATTAACCCATCGTGGTATTGAGTAGATGGTATCCTGGTAATGGACGATATACCTGAAAGGTTCCATCCCCATCCTGCCATACCGTTTCCAGACTGACTATTATAAGTTAGGGCAATTTCTGGTTGCACGCCATTTAGTCCAAGTGGTACAGCGATAGGAATGGTATAACTGGCACCTCCTGTTGGAGATACGGATAAGACTCCTAGAGTACCGTTTGTAACAGAACCACCACTTTTTGAAGCAGTACCTGATGATTTACCTGAGGATCCTATTGTTTCTTCTGTTGGCCCTTCAAGTTGTATAACGTTTTCATTTACATCTGAAGCATTGACTGTTTTATAGGTAAAGGTATCTTGTGAAAATCCTGATTTTACAATGAAAAAACAGAATATGATAAATATTTTATTTTTCATCTCTCTATTTTTTTATGACTTTAAAGGATTGTTTGGTATTGTTGGTATAGAGCACCAAAACGATATAACCACCTGAAGGGTATCGGCTAAAGTCTAGGTCTAAACTGGTTAGTCTATTGTTTACCTGTGTATGGAAGAGCTGTTTGTTATCAAATGAAAACAGCATAATCTGATCTACCTTCTTTTTTGTGGGTGTCCATTCTACTTGTAGAATATCGGTAACAGGGTTTGGTAAGCTGTTATTCTTGAATCTTTTTCTAAAAGATTATCTTCTATATCTTTGGGTGTTTCAGCTATGACTGCTGTGGAGTCTGTAACTGTTTTTTCTTTGGAAGGTTTACAAGTCAAACAAACGCGGTTTCGTTGTATTTGGTTTCCTGCACTATCATAACTAAAGGTGATTATATAATCCTGAGCATAGCTAAACGACGTAACAATTACAGAAAACAACAATAGGAGTATTTGTTTTTTCATCTGCTTATTATTTTTTGTTGCTCAATAATGCCTCAATGTTTGCTAATCGTTTGGATAGGGACTCTAATTCCTTATTTTCTTTTTTAAGAGCCGTGATTTCCTTTTGCTGCTGTATTATATATAAAAATAATTCTTCTATTTTTTCTTGTTGAATTTTTGCTATTTCTCCTAAGGGTAAACCATTATTTTCTATGTCTTTTGAAGAGGGAACATTAGGTAAATGTTTGTTTTTGGATATAAATTTTTCTAAATCAGTAATTGATAAAAGGTTATATGATGAATCAAAAACATAATCTGCCCAACCATTTTTTACTAAAACTTCTTTCGCCAAAACCCCACCATTAACAAAAAGCTTAAAATCGCTTAAATCTGTGCTGCCTAAAACGGACGGAATAGACATTGTATTTAACGATAACTGACCTTGACTGTTAATTTGCATTTTTTCATTTCCATCAAACTCCCATTTCATTTTTGTAGCATGCTGCGAAGATAAGTTCATCCTAGCCCAACCTCCTGAACTATTTATTTCGATTAATCTAGATTCATTAAAAGGTGAATAAGATGGGGTATTATAATTCCAAAAACTTAAATAAGCATTATTTAAATCATCATTTCTTAAGACAAAAGATGACTTATTTATACCTGATGAACTATTTATTGAATAATCATAATCTAAATTCAACATTGTGGCTCCACCATTATTACTTGCTCCAGAAGCTCTCTTGCTAACCAAAGTGAAAATAGTATGCGCATCAGAAGAACTATTGGTTGTTGTATTCAAAAGTTCCATCTGTGAATTACCATCATTAGTATCAACCTTAAAATGTGATGGTTGGGTAGTATTTCCGTTATCCAAAGTTAATTCTGAAGAATTTTGCGCTTGAGTTTCTAAAATAACAAATAATAGTCCTGCTAAAATAATAGCTATTGTTTTTCGTTTCATGTTAATAGTTTTATTGGTTTTTAATTTTTTTTGCTAGATTTAGAATTATTGGCGGCAATAGACTCCTAAACAAATCTTTACCACTTCTTTTATTTGTGAAATTATGAATGTTATCAATCTCTGTATTAGTTAATCCACTATGATGCAAATAAACCGACGACATACTCAAATATCTTAAACTAGAAAGTATTATTCCTACTTTCAAACATTGTGATTTATTATTACTAATATTTTCCAGTTTTGGTACGTAAATAGCATCACCCCCAACAGAAAATCTTGATTTTTCATATTTACTTTTTAAAAACAAATCATTTGTGACATATTCTGGATAAAAACGACAATCAACAAATTCATAATCTTGCCCTTTTAAATAGTGATCTAAATCTGAATATAAATTCTGTTTTTTATAAATCTCAACAAATGCTACTTCAGCAAAAATCACAGAAATCTGTTTTTGCAATAAGGCTTGTTTCGCTCCTTTTAACAAGCTTAATTCTGTTCCTTGGGTGTCTAGTTTCAAAAAATCTATTACTTTTATATTTTCTTCTAAAATAAATTCATCTAGAGTTTTTGTGTCTATTTTTATCGTTTTCTCTATTTGAAATGCTTTAATCCATTTCGAATAATGCTTTACATTTCCAAAATTTTTTTCAAAATTTTCAAAATTGCATTTTAGTAACGAACTATAACTAGCATATTTTGTTATATAAAATTGCTTTATCCCACCCATTTCACTTAACCCATACGGAAGATAAAGTTCAGAATCTGTTTGCTTTAGCCGTGTATATTCTGAAGGGTTAGGCTCAAAGCCATAATAATTACAATACTTGCTTAAATTATTTAATTGGAACACGCCTCCTTTTGCTCCTACATCCACACATACTATTGCGTTTTTAGACAAACGCACTTTAAGTATTTCTTTAGTCTTTTTAATGTTTCTCATTTCAAAATAATATCATTTTGTTCTAATACTAGTTAGATGATGCTATCTAAATTTAAGGTCCAACAAAATTTACAACTACTAAGATTGAAATAAACAATAGTGTTTTTTTTTCATCACATGATTATGTTTAATTATAAATCACAAATAATTATAAAGGGAGAGAAGTTATAATATTTGAGGCTTTGTTTGTGCTATTCTTATATGTAAGAAAACAAATATAAATACAAATTGATTTATAAGAAAATTTATATGATAAAAAATTGTTAAATTTTTATTTTCCTTCTTTCGATAATTCCCATAAGAAGAAAAAAAACTTTGAAATGTGAATTTTTCTTTAACCTACTTGATATTCACTACTATGCAATGTGAGCACTTTTGATTAACACTCACATTTAAACAATCAAATTGTATCATTTCGACACAGTTTAACTGGTTATTTGTTTTAGGAGAGTAAAAAAGCCTTTACAGAAAACGCTGTAAAGGCTTAGTACTGAAGACGGGACTTGAACCCGTACGTCCTAATGGACATTGGATTTTAAGTCCAACGTGTCTACCAATTCCACCACTTCAGCATTGGTATATTTTAAGAAAGTTTCAGAGCGAAAGACGGGATTTGAACCCGCGACCCCCACCTTGGCAAGGTGATGCTCTACCCCTGAGCTACTTTCGCAGTCTTTTATATGAACATACAATCTCTCGATTGCGGATGCAAATTTAAAATATTTCTACTAAAACCAAAGCCTTTTAGTGAAATAATTAAAAATAATTTTAAGCTTGTTTTTTCTTAACTAACATCCGCTTAATTTCATTCAATTTCATAAGTGCTTCTACAGGTGTAAGTGTATCAATATCAATGTGTAATATTTCATCCTTAATGTTTTCTAATAAAGGATCATCCAAATTAAAAAAGCTTAGCTGCATTTCATCTTGCATAGATTTTACCTTATCGGTAAGCTCTTCACTAGAATGCGACTTCTCTAATTTCTTCAAAATTTTATTTGCACGGTGTAAAACTTGTTGCGGCATACCAGCCATTTTTGCTACATGAATTCCAAAACTATGTGCGCTACCACCTTCTACCAATTTTCTTAAAAACAATACATTGTCTTTTAACTCTTTTACAGACACATTAAAGTTTTTAATACGCTCAAAAGTTTCACTCATTTCATTTAACTCATGGTAGTGTGTTGCAAAAAGTGTTTTAGGCTTTGCAGGGTGTTCATGCAAATATTCGCTAATAGCCCATGCTATCGAAATACCATCATAAGTACTGGTACCACGTCCAATTTCATCCAACAATACCAAACTTCTATCAGAAATATTGTTCAAAATAGAGGCCGTTTCATTCATTTCTACCATAAAGGTAGATTCACCCATCGAGATATTGTCACTAGCACCAACTCTAGTAAATATTTTATCAACCAAACCTATTCTAGCGGATTTAGCAGGAACAAAACTTCCTATTTGAGCCAGTAGAACGATTAAAGCTGTTTGACGCAAAATAGCTGATTTACCAGACATATTAGGCCCTGTAATCATAATAATTTGCTGACCTATTCTATCTAAAAAAACATCATTAGCAATATATGCTTCACCAATAGGCAATTGTTTTTCTATAACAGGATGACGCCCATCTTTAATCTCCAAATCAAATGAATCATCAAGTGTTGGATAGATATAATTATTGTCTTTTGCTAATTGTGCAAATCCACACAAGCAATCAATTTGGCCTACCAAGTAAGCATTTTGTTGTACTGGTTTTATATATTGATTCATCCAACCCACCAATTCTGCAAACAGTTGTTGCTCGATGGCTTGAATTTTATCTTCAGCTCCTAAAATTTTAGTTTCGTACTCTTTAAGTTCTTCTGTGATGTAACGTTCTGCATTTACCAAAGTTTGTTTACGAATCCATTCTTCTGGTACTTTATCTTTATGTGTGTTACGTACTTCTATATAATATCCAAAAACATTATTTGATGCTATTTTAAGTGATGTGATTCCCGTACGCTCACTTTCGCGTTCCAACATTTTATCTAGATAATCCTTCCCTGATTTAGACAAACCTCTTAACTCGTCTAATTCAGATGAAAAACCAGTAGCAATACTGTTTCCTTTTAGCACATTTACTGGAGCATCTTCATTGAGTGTTTCTTTGATTTTTTCGCGAAGCACTTCACAACTTTGAAGGTTATCTCCAATAATTTTAAGCGATTCATTATCACAGTTAGAGGCTAATGATTTTATAGGCACAATAGCTTCTAATGAGTTTTTAAGTTGAATAACCTCGCGTGGACTAACTTTTCCTGTTGCAATTTTAGAAATTAAACGTTCTAAATCGCCAATATGCTTAATATGATTTTGAACCTTCTGAAGCACAGTACTTTCCTTGGTTAAAAAACTTACTACTTCATGTCGCTGCTTAATTTTATCAACGTTCTTTAAAGGTAAAGCCAACCACCGTTTAAGCATCCTTCCACCCATAGGCGAAATAGTTTTGTCAATAACATTTAGAAGCGTAACCGCGTTATTATTTGTTGAATTATATAATTCTAAATTTCTAATAGTAAATTTATCCATCCACACATAATCATCTTCTGCAATTCTAGAAATGGATGTAATATGCTGTAATTTATGGTGCTGTGTTTCGCCTAAATAATGTAAAATGGAACCCGAAGCAATAATCCCTTCGTACAAATCTTCAATTCCAAAACCTTTTAATGTTTTAGTATCAAAATGTTTTATTAAGGTTTCGTATGCATAATCTGTTTGATATACCCAGTCTTCCAAATAAAACGTATGAAAATCATCACCAAAAATCTCGTTAAACAACGTTCGTTTTTGTTTGGACACCAACACTTCACTAGGGCTAAAATTTTGAAGCAGTTTATCAATATATTCAGCATTACCTTGCGAGGTTAAAAACTCACCTGTAGAAATATCTAAAAACGAAACTCCTATATATTTTTTATCAAAATAGACAGAGCATAAAAAGTTATTCGATTTTGAAACTAAAACCTCATCATTCAAAGCAACACCTGGAGTTACCAATTCGGTAACACCACGCTTTACAATGGTTTTTGTTTGTTTAGGATCTTCCAATTGATCGCAAATAGCAACGCGCTCGCCTGCTTTTACCAACTTAGGCAAATACGTGTTTAAAGAATGATGCGGAAATCCTGCTAACTCTGTTTCACTCTCACTACCAGCACCACGCTTAGTTAAAATTATTCCTAAAATTCCTGCAGCCTTTACGGCATCACTACCAAAGGTTTCATAAAAATCGCCCACACGAAACAGCAATAACGCATCAGGGTACTTTGCTTTAATAGCATTGTACTGTTTCATTAAAGGGGTTACTTTTTTACTTTTTGTAGCCAATAGAAAAGTTATTTATTAATGTTATTTTTGACAAAATTGTAGCATGCAATGTACCATTAATTTCATGTTTTTTGAAGTTGATTTTTTAGAAGTTATCTACAATTAAGGTGAGATTTCAACAAATAAGATTTCTGCCTTCATAGAAATAAAAAAAAATTGTTTGCAATGCGTAAACTTAAAAATAGCGAATTAGACAGATTAAGTGTTGATGCTTTTAAAAGCGTAGAAAAAACACCCTTAATTATTGTGCTTGATAATATTAGAAGTTTAAACAATATTGGCTCTGTTTTTAGAACAAGTGATGCCTTTTTAATTGAAAAAATTTACCTCTGTGGCATCACAGCAAAGCCACCACATAAAGATATCCACAAAACTGCTTTAGGAAGCACTGAAACAGTAGATTGGGAATATGTTGAAAATACACTCGATTTAGTTGAAAAACTAAAAGCTGAAAATGTAAAAGTTTGTTCCATAGAACAAGCTAAAAACGCCACCATGCTTAACAATTTTAAAGTTGAAGCTAACACAAAATATGCTCTTGTTTTTGGTAACGAAGTAAAAGGCGTAGCGCAAGATGTAGTTAGCAATAGTGATGTTGTTATTGAAATCCCTCAATTTGGCACAAAACATTCTTTAAACATCTCTGTGAGTTGTGGTGTAGTAGTTTGGGATGTGTTTAGTAAACTATCAGCAAATATTAAATAGTGGCAAAAAAACAAAAAAAACCTTGGCCAACCAAAGGTGTAATGACTCAGATTTATGAAAAGCATCTTTGGGGTGGAAATGAATTCGATTTTTATTCTGGATCAGGTTCTCACAAACCAAAAATTATAAACCCTTATTTAAAAGCTATAATCACATTTTTAAAAACTAAAAACAACCACTTAACTGTTTGTGATTTAGGCTGTGGAGATTTCAATATTGGAAAGCAGCTTACTAAATACTCAAAAAAGTATATTGCTATAGATATTGTTAAAACCCTTGTTAATAGAAACAAAAAATTATACAAAGAAGATAACTTAGAGTTTTATTGTTTAGACATTACAAAAGATGAGCTTCCCAAAGGAGATTGCATTATATTAAGGCAAGTATTGCAGCATTTGTCTAATACAGAAATACAAAAAGTTGCAAAAAAAATAGAAGTTTATAAATACGTCATTCTAACCGAACATATCCCGTTGGGTGACTTTTCTCCAAACAAAGATATTGTTACTGGGCAAGGGATTAGACTAAAGCTAAACAGTGGTGTTAATATTTTAGAAGATCCTTTTAATTTTAAAGTTAAAGAAAAAAAGCAACTTAGTGAAATTATTCTGGAAAATAATAAAGGGCGTATTGTAACAACGCTATATAAAGTGTTTTGAATTTTATCCATCACTTTGAAAACTTTTGAATTCAATTTAACTTGATTTTAAACTTAATAAAATCTAACTTCGCTACTAGAGCTGAGTTTATTTAAGCATAGAACGGATTCATATCCTAGTCGTTGCTATTCATTTTAATAAAACTGAATTAATTATAATGCCCTTATTAAAATTAACAAAATCATATAGGCATCATTTTTTAGTTGCTCTTGCAATCGCTATTTGGCTCTCTGTTTTTCTTATCCTAATAGCTCCTTTTGATATTGCAGAATTGCCTATTAAAGTAAGATTAGAATTAATGCCTACTTATGGTTTGATTTCATTTATAGGATATATTCTATTAATTCCTTTTCAAAATTGGGCTTATAAAAAAATGAGTGTGCTATCGATTTCTTTTGAAGTACTCTTTATTATTTTATTCAATGTTTTTGTTTTAATAGGTAGCTATATTTATTACAAATCTAGTATAGTTAATGGCAACTATACTTTTATGAAATTTACATTTGAAATATATTATCCTATTTTCTTTATACTATTACCTATAATTATTTTTGCAAGATGGTATATAAGTAGAAAAGTAACTACTCAAAATTCTAAAAAAATAATTTTAACAGGAGACAACAAGTTAGACATATTACAAATAAAAAGTGAAGATTTAATATGTATTTCTAGCGCAGATAATTATGTCGATGTAACTTACTTAAAGAATGACGTGCTAAGCAAGAAATTATTAAGAACTACTTTAAAAAATATTGAATTTCAACTACCTCAATTAATAAAAGTCCATCGTTCGCATCTTATTAATCCAATTCATTTTAAAGAATGGAAAAACGCAAATACACTTTTACTAACTCAAGTAGAAGTACCTGTTTCTAAGAATTACAAAAAAGATATATTAGCTATGATTCATTCATCCCTTAAAATGAATGATTCGCCACAATCCAAGTAAAATAGGCTTTTACAATAATTTTCGTTTCTATTTTTGGCATCAGTATAAATTTCATAAATAAATAAACGATGAAAAAAAACATAATCTTAGTAGCTGCTTTTTTAGTGTCTTTTATAGGTATATCACAAGACAAGAATAAAGAAATAAACGTGCTATTAGAAAAAACAGTTTCCAAAAAAACTGTTGCTGGTGTAACAGCAGGTTATTCTGTTGAAGGCAAAACAATAGGGTTATCTGCAGCAGGTTATGCAGACATTAAAGCAAAAAAGAAATTTCAATTAGAAACCTTAGTACGAATGGGTTCTATAGCAAAACCAATGACTGCTCTAGCGGTAATGCAATTGGTGGAACAAGGTTTATTAAATTTAGATGCGCCAATACAAACGTATATTCCAGATTACCCTAAACACTCAAAAATCAATATTACTACAAGACATTTATTATCACATACTTCTGGCATTCCTGGTTATAAAGATGGTCGTGAATCTAATACCATAGTAAATTACCCAACACTTTATAGCGCTTTAGATTTATTTAAAAATAGAGATTTACTATTTGAGCCAGGGACTCAATACAGCTATACCAGTTATGGGTATACTATTTTAGGTGTAATTATCGAGAGGGTTTCTGGACTGACCTTTGAGGAATATATGCATAAGAATATTTGGAATAAAGCAGAAATGACAAATACTGGCATTGAAAAGTTTGGTGCTAAAATGGATAACAAATCAGAGTTATATACGCGTAATAATGGAAAAGGAAAGGCGAAAATTGCTAAAGAAAATAATTTAAGCAATAGAATTCCTGGTGGTGGTTTTTATACAACTGTAAGTGATATGTTAAAATTCGGCAATGCAGTAATAAACAACATATTTGTTAAAGAAAGCACACTAAACATAATGCGGCAGCATCATAGTTTAGAAAAAGAAAATAACGCTTATGGCTTTGGATGGTTTTTATATGCTCCTAAACCTAACGAAGGTGCAATTATAGGTCACCCTGGAGGTCAAACAGGAAACACCGCCCTACTATTTATAGTTCCAAGCAAAAAAGTGGTTAGTGTGATACTTGCCAATACATCAAGAGCACAATCAATTATTGACCCAATAGCAAATGAGTTACTAAACTTATCGTTGGCGTGTTCAGCAAAAAATTAAACAAAACAATTAATCTGATATCAGGCCGATAAACACAGCTCCTAAATCACTCACCACAAATCTCTTGTAAAACCCACAAATAATCCGTTCTATTTTCAATAAAATCTCTATCAGAAATATCAATAATCTTTACATTAAAATCTTTTTGAGTTTTTAAAAACTCTAAATAGCCGGCATTAATTTTTTCTAAATAATCATCAGCTATATTCTGTTCGTAATCGCGTCCCCGTTTTTTAATGTTTTGTTGTAAACGTTCCGTATTTTGATATAAATACACATATAATTCTGGTTTTGCAATGTCTTTATACATTAAATAGAATAGCTTTCGATACAAATTAAACTCATCTTCTGCTAAAGTGATTTTAGAAAAAATAAGCGATTTAAACACATCGTAATCGCTAACAATAAAATCTTTAAACAAATCAAGCTGAGATAAATCGTCAGAAATTTGTTGGTAGCGATCTGCCAGAAAAGACATTTCTAAAGTAAAAGCATACCGTTGAGCATCATCATAAAACTTGGGCAAAAACGGATTATCTGCAAAACGTTCTAAAATCAATTTTGCATTAAACTCGCGCGATATTTTAGTAGCTAAACTGGTTTTTCCTGCGCCTATGTTCCCTTCTATAGCAATGTAATTATACTTTGAAAAATCATATACTTTACTTGGGTTTTTCAACCAAATATTAATAGGTTCTAAAACCGATTGATCTTCACATTCTTCTAATAAAACATATACTTCTTTATCAAACTTAGGGTGCTTCACTTTAGTAGCCACATCATTAAGTGGTTGCAATACAAACTTACGCTTCTCCATTTCTGGATGCGGTACTTGTAACTTTTTGGTATCTATAATTTTATCTTCAGCAAAAACAATATCTAAGTCAATGGTTCGCGCCTCATAGTTGGCCCCTTTTTTTCGTGTACGCCCTAAAGCTGTTTCAATAGACAATAATTCTTTCAGCACGGTTTTTGGATGCAAATCGGATTCTAAAACCAAACAACAGTTTAAAAAATCATCACTTTCAAATCCAAAAGCTGGCGATTTATAAACTTTAGAAATTAGTTTAATATTTCCAATTTTTACATGAATAGCATCAATGGCATTTTGAAGGTTTTTAAATTTATCTCCTTTATTACTACCCAATGCAATATGAAATGTTGTTGGTTTTATCATAGAAAGAGCAAAATAACTAAAACAATTTTTAATCCTTTATATTTACAAGACCTATTTATTCACAATTTATATGACTTTAAAAGATAAACTTGCTGCACAGCGTATTTACATCCTTTTAGGAGCCCTATTTATAACATCATTAGTAGTTTCAAATCTTATATTTCAGAAATTTTTTTACTGGCATCCCTTTGATGTAAAAATTTTTGGAAGTAAGCTTTTTGAAATTTCTGTTGGTATTTTACCTTATCCTATTACCTTTTTAATTACCGATTTAATAAGTGAAATATATGGTAAAAAACGAGCTAATGATGTTGTGGTTACTGGTATTTTTGCTTCATTATTTTCGCTTTTAATAATCTATATTGCAGATATTGTTCCCGCAACCTCTTGGTCTCATGTAAATAATGAAACATTTAATCATGTATTTGGCAATTCAATTATTGCAGTTTTTGCCAGTATGCTCACCTATTTATTTGCACAATTTGTAGATATTCAAATTTATCATTTCTGGAAACGTCTAACCAAAGGCAAACACTTATGGCTACGAAATAACTTTTCTACTTGGTTTTCCCAATTTGTAGATACACTTTCAATTGTGACTTTACTTAGCTATTTTGGGATTTTAGAATGGGTAAACTTTAAAGGCTTACTAATAAGTGGCTTTCTATTTAAAGTTATAGTAGCAGCTTGCGACACACCATTTTTATATTTAGGTGTTTATTTATTTAGAAAACGTTTCAATTTAAAAGTGAACGAAGAGATTAATCTTTTAGGGGATGATGATTTAATAGACAACATAGGTAAAGTCAACCATTAATAGATAATAACTATCATTTGTTTCAACTTTTAGCATCATTTTTGCGTATATAAACTAACAACGCCTATTTAATGAAATTCTAGCCTTTGCTGGAATGACAAAATTTTGTTTATGAAAAAAGTTTTTAAAATTATTGGTATTACATTACTTATTATCATAGCCCTTTTAATCGCTATTCCTTTTGCATTTCAAAGCCAAATCAAAGACATAGTTAAACGTTTTATTAACGAAAATGTCAATGCCAAGGTAGAATTTAGTGATGTAAGTTTAAGTTTCATTAGTAGTTTCCCACAAGCACATGTAAGTGTCAGTGATTTGGTAATCACTAATTTTGAACCTTTTAAAGATGAAACTTTTGCTACTGCGAAAAATATTTCATTCACCATGCCAATTAAAGAATTATTTAAAAAGGCTGATGAAGATCCTATTACTGTAAATTCAATTGAAATAGATGAGGCTTTACTAACTTTAAAAACGAATAAATTTGGTGATACCAATTATGATATTGCCAAAACTAATGAAGATGCTACAAACGAAACTGAAACAAGTAGTTTCTCTTTTAACCTTGAAGATTACAGCATTAGCAATAGCGCATTAACATATCTAGATGAAGCATCAAATACTATAATTCATGTTTCAGAATTAAATCACGAAGGAAATGGTATTTTTTCAGCAGAAAACTCAGAATTAAATACTAAAAGCGAAGCCAATATTAGTGTCACCATCGATAGCACAAATTATTTAAGCAACAATCCTGTTAAACTAGATGCCTTAATTGGGTTAGATTTAAATAACAGCAAATATACTTTTAAGGAAAACAAAGCTTTTATAAACGATTTACCTCTAGAGTTTCAAGGTTACTTGCAACAACTTGAAAATGGACAAGAAATCGACATCACTTTTAAAAATCCAGAATCAGATTTTAAAAGTTTCTTAGCCGTTATTCCAAAAGCATATTCTAAAGATATTGAAGACGTGCAAACTACTGGCGACTTTAAAGTAAATGGGATTATAAAAGGCTTAGTTTCTGAAGAAACAATTCCTAATTTAGATATTAATATTGCTTCAAATAATGCGTCGTTTAAATATCCTAACTTACCAAAACGCGTTAGTAATATCTCCATAAACACATCCATAAAAAACACAACTGGTAATGCTAATGACACTTATGTAGATATTCAAAAATTAAACTTTAAAATTGATGATGATATCTTTAAATCTTCGGCAACATTAAAAAACATCACAAAAAACATGCTAGTTAATGCCAACATTGATGGTGTTTTAAACTTAGCAAATATTACCAAAGTATATCCTATTGAATTAGAAAATGCTTTAAGTGGAGTTTTAAAGGGTAAAATTAATACTGCTTTCGATATGAAAGCTATTGAAACCAATGCTTATGAACGCATTAAAAATAATGGTTCTGCTAGTATTACTGATTTTATATTTTCCTCAGAAGACATCGTAAACCCTATTCATATTTCCAATGCTAACATGGCATTTAATCCTGGAAAGGTTACATTAAATAACTTTGAAGCAAAAACTGGTGATAGCGATTTAAACGCTACTGGAACTATTAAAAATTTATTAGGGTTTTTACTGAGTGATAACACTTTACAAGGTGATTTCAATGTAAATTCTAATATGTTTAAAGTGAGTGATTTTATGACTGAAGATAACGAAACATCAGAAAATAAAACTACTTCAGATAGCGAATCTTTAAAAATTCCAGCCTTTTTAGATTGCTCTATAAATGCAGATGCGAAAACAGTAATTTACGACAACTTAAATTTAAAAGATGTAAAGGGAATACTTTTGATAAAAGATCAACAAGTTAAAATAAAAAACATGACATCTAGTATATTTGATGGCGCTTTATCAATTGCTGGAGATGTTTCAACAAAAAACGAAACACCTACTTTTAACTTAAATTTAGGCGCTAACGGATTTGATATTGCAAAGTCGTTTAAAGATTTAGAATTACTTAAAAATTTAGCTCCAATTGCTAAGCTTTTCGATGGAAAATTAAACACAAACATTGATTTGTCTGGAAACTTAGATCAAGAGTTTTCTCCAAACATAAGTAGTGTCTCAGGTGATGCTTTTGCAGAATTATTAGCTACAAAAATTAGTAAAAACCAAAGTGGTTTAATCAGTAAACTAGAAGGTGCTATTAATTTTATAGATTTTGACAAACTAGATTTGAAAGATTTAAAAACTAAACTTGAGTTTGCTAATGGGCAAGTTAGCGTAAAACCCTTTCAATTAAAATATGAAGATATTGTTATTGATGTTTCTGGGTCTCATGGTTTCGATAAAACCCTAAGTTATAATGCCATTTTTAATGTGCCTGCAAAATATTTAGGAAGTGATATAAATCAATTAATTGGTAAAATTGGTACTGAGGAAGCTAAAAATATTTCTATTCCGGTAACAGCAAATATTGGTGGAACTTACACTAGCCCAACAGTAAAAACAGACTTAACAAGTGGTATTAGTAACTTAACAAAACAGCTTATTGAAATTGAAAAGCAAAAACTACTAAACCAAGGCAAGGACAAGGTTAAAGACTTAATTGGCGATGTTATTGGTGGCAACAAAACTAAAACGGATTCTCTAAAAAAAGAACAAAACAATACTGTAAAAGATGTTTTAGGTGGTATTATTGGAGGTAATAAAACACCATCAGATTCTACTAAAACCAATACTACTGATGCTGTTAAAAATGCACTCGGTGGATTGTTAGGAAATAAAAAAAAGAAAGAAGACACAATTAATTAGGATTTCCTAATAAAAAATCTGAACTTTGCCACCCTTTTTAAGAAGTCCTTAAAAACGCAAAAATAAATTATATTTATGTTAAAGATTATAGTTAAAGATGGTGAAAACATCGAGAGAGCATTAAAACGCTACAAAAGAAAACACAGAAATATTAAAGTAATGCAAAACTTAAGAGATGGTCAATTCTTTACAAAACCATCAGTAAAGAGACGTCGCGAAGTTCAGAAAGCAGCTTACATTCAAAACTTAAGAGACCAAGAAGATATTTAGTCTCTAGTTTATACAACATATATAAATCCCAATTACAATTTCATGTAATTGGGATTTTATTTTTGTAAGCTTTTGTAACCTTATACAACAAAAGGGTTATGATTTTAGTTTACTTTTTAATTGGAATATTAGCCTCTATACTAAGTGCTTTACCTCTTGGCGCTTCTAATATTGCTGTAATAAACACCACATTAAAACAGAATGCTAAACAAGCCTTTAAGATTGCTATAGCCGCAGGAATAGCCGAAGTTATTTTGTCATATTATGCCTTACATTGTAATATGGTAGTTAAAGATTTTTTTAATAATAATATGTGGGTGCAAATTTTCATAACTGCTTTATTATTAGCTATTGGTGTGTTTTTATTCTTTAAAAAAGAATCTAGAAATCAATCTAAAAAAAGAAAATTAACTCAATCAAAATACGCTACAGGATTTATACTTGGGCTATTAAATCCGCCTGTATTAATTTATTGGGTTCTCGTTTATGGATTTATAAACAACAATGATATAATGCTATCTCTAAAGTCATCATTCAGTGTACTGTTTTTGTTTTTTGCCGGGGTATACTTGGGCAAATTGCTAACACTTTATTTTTACAGCAGATTTAGTTTAATCATTAAGAACAAAACTCAAAACATTACTTTGGTTGTTAATAAAGTTACTGGTGCTTTATTATTTATTATTGGAGTTGTTCAAGTAATTAATATATATACCTTTTAAGTAATAGAAATATTAACCACCAAACCTTCGTTTGCTCGAACATTAAAAACAGTATTATCTTCAAAAATCAAGTATTGTCCTTTAATTCCAACAAGTTTTCCTGAATACTGTTGCTGCTTAATAATATTTAAGCTTTTGGGTTTTTCCGGGTATTTATAAACAGGGAATTCTAAGTTAGTTTCTGTATTACTTTCAATAAAATAATCTATTGCTTCATCTGGAATATATTGCTTTAGGCGATCTCTCCACTCTACTAAATTTTCATCTTCAATTTCATTTTTAAGCATCTTTCGCCAATTCGTTTTATCAGCCACATAACTTTTCAGTGCCACTTCAGTAATACCAGCGAGATAACGATTTGGCACCTCTACAATTTCAATAGCTTCATGAGCGCCTTGATCTATCCAGCGGGTGGGCACTTGTTGCTTTCTTGTAACTCCAACTTTCACATTACTAGAATTTGCCAAATACACAATATGAGGTTGTAATTGCACTCTTTTTTCAAACTCTAAATCGCGATCTTCTTTACCTAAATGTGCTGTACTTAATTCAGGGCGCATAATCCAGTCTGCTGCCTGTGGCACATCATAAAAACATTGTTTATCAAAACCCTGCCTGTAAATAGGTTTATCTAATCCGCAGTTTAAACACTGGTACTTAACAAATTGCATGGAAATGGTTTTATTTAGCAACTGATTCATATTTAAAAAATCATCTTCAAATACTAAAAAATATTGAATGGGTTGTAAAAACTCAGTTTCCATTTTTGTTAAAACGCCTTGGTAGTTCATAAAAAAAAGTCTTATTTTTAAGAACTTTAAAGATAAAATAAATATGCCAATTCCTTTAGTAAATTCTATTGCTTCTTGGTTTTTAAAAAAACGATTTCATCAAATAGAATTGTTTTTAAAATACCCTAACGAAGTACAAAACGAATTACTTTTAAACCTTATAAACACGGCTAAAGAAACCGAGATTGGTAAGCAATACGATTTTACATCTATTACAGATTACAAAACATTTGCTGAGCGTATCCCTATAAAAAATTACGAAGGTTGGCAAGATATAATAGAGCGTTCCCGAAGAGGCGAAACCAACATTTTTTGGCCAAGTCCTATAAAATGGTTTGCCAAATCTAGTGGTACAACCAATGCCAAAAGCAAATTTATCCCAGTTAGTTTGGAATCTTTGGAAGACTGTCATTATGCAGCCGGAAAAGATTTATTGTGCATGTATCTTAATAATAATGAAGATTCACAATTATTTACAGGAAAGAGTTTGCGCTTAGGCGGAAGCAAAGAATTATATAAAGAAAACGGCACTGTTTTTGGCGATTTATCGGCGATTCTAATTGATAATATGCCGTTTTGGGCAGAATTTAGTAGTACTCCAAGCAGTAAAGTGTCGCTAATGAGTGATTGGGAATATAAAATGCAGGCTATTGTTGACGAAACTATTAGTGAAAATGTTACCAGTTTAACTGGTGTTCCATCTTGGATGCTAGTTTTATTAAATAATGTTCTAGAAACCACAGGCAAGCAAAATTTACACGATGTTTGGCCTAACTTAGAAGTGTATTTTCATGGTGGTGTAAGTTTTACGCCTTATGTAGATCAGTACAAAAAAATACTACCTAAAAACAACTTTAAATATTACGAAATTTATAATGCCTCAGAAGGCTTTTTTGCTATTCAAGACCAAAATAATTCAAGTGAATTGTTATTAATGCTCGATTATGGTATTTTTTATGAATTCATTCCTATGAGCATTTATGCATCTTCAGAAGAGAAGGCAATTCCGCTAAGCGAAGTAAAACTGAATCAAAATTATGCGGTTGTTATTACCACAAATGCAGGTTTGTGGCGTTATAAAATAGGAGATACTGTCCGGTTTACCTCATTAAGTCCGTACAGAATAAAAGTTTCTGGAAGAACCAAACACCATATTAATGTTTTTGGTGAAGAGCTAATTATTGAAAATGCAGAAGATGCTTTAAAAAAAGTTTGCAAACGGACAAAAGCAGAAATTGTAGATTACACTGCAGCACCAATTTTTATGAAAGATAAAGAGAAAGGTGCTCATGAATGGCTCATTGAATTTAAAACGCCTCCAGAAGACCTTAATTATTTTAATGAATTATTTGATAATGCCTTAAAATCTTTAAATTCTGATTACGAAGCAAAACGTTATAACAACTTAACACTTAATAAACCTAAAATACATATAGCTCGACAGCAATTATTTTATGACTGGTTGAAGCAAAACAATAAATTAGGCGGACAACATAAAATACCTAGACTCTCAAATACTAGAGATTACATGGAAGATTTGTTAAGTTTAAATTCTTAATCTTTTAAAATCTAAAAGGCACTGGAAAACAATTACTTAACGAATTAAATTGCGATTGGTCTAGTAAATTTCATTTTATCTTAGGTTAACAAGTATTTTTGAGAACTAATTAATCCAAAATCCTCATTAAAATGAAAGCTAGGTTATTCGTTATCATTTGCCTTATCTCAAATTTTATATTTAGTCAAGGTCCTTCAAATCTTATTGCAGGAAACATTGACACTGCTACACCCACTTCAATACATACTAATAATTCTGCTTCATTAAATGAAATTGGACCCAACGGTTTTGAATTTGAACTTTTAGATGCTGGAGTCAATACTAAATACTCAGAAATTGGCACAGGTTTTTTTAGAAATAAACTAATAATGGTTTCTTCTAAAAAACTTGGTGGATTTGCGAAAATTGATTTTAATACAAACGAAGCTTACAAAGAATTGTTTTGTTTAGATGTTGGTAAAAATGGAGCTTTAAGCAAACCTTTATTGTTTTCAAGAATATTAAATACCAATGACAGTGAAGATCAGCTTACGTTTTCGCCAGACGAAAAAACCGTTTATTTTACACGAAGTAGTAAAAAAAACTCGCTCGTATATAAATTATACAAAGCTACTCTTGAAGAAGGTTCTCATGGTAATTGGATAAACGAAGAGTTATTAGATATTAATAAAGCTAATGCCTCTATTGAAACTCCTTTTTTAAACAGAGAAGGCGATAAACTATATTTTGCATCAAATATGCCTGGATCAATTGGTGGTTATGATATTTATGTATCAAACGTTAATGCTGATGGTTCTTTAGATACTCCTAAAAATTTAGGCCATTCAATAAATACAACTTCTGATGAAAAATATCCTTCACTATCTATAGACGAAAAGCACTTATACTTTTCTTCTAAAGGACATCAAAACATAGGCGGTTATGATCTTTTTACAAGTAGAATTCTTAATGATTCATATAAAGCACCAAGAAACTTAGGAAATACAATTAATACAAGTTATGACGAAATCGCCTATTTTTTAGCCACAAAAAATAAAGGGTACGTATCATCAAACAAACCAAATGGTAAAGGTAGTTTTGATATTTACACGGCTGTAAACGACGAAATTATTCAATCTATAAAAGGTACCGCTGTTGATTTGGTAACAAAAATTAAGCTGCCTAATACACTTATCATTCTTAAAGATGAAGACAACAATGAAGTAGCAAGACAAACAACTGATGAATCAGGTGCTTTTAATTTCAATGATGTTGTACCTTTCGAATTATATACTTTAAGCACTCATAAGGATGGTTTTAAAGATGCTGATTTTGAATTTTTAGCAAACAGAAATTTTAATACAACATATAAAAAGAATTTAGAACTAAATACTACCGAACCTGTAATTGCAAAAGTTGATGATGAATTAAGAATTGTATTAGAAAATATTTATTTCGATTTTGCAAAATATAGTATTAAAGAAGAATCGACTATTTCTTTAAATAAGATTATAAAAGTGCTTAACGATAATCCTGAAATTTCATTAGCAATAAATGCCCATACGGATATTAGAGGTAATGATGCTTACAATTTAAAATTATCTAATAAAAGAGCTAAATCTGCATTACACTATTTAATTAAAAATGGTATTGCTAAAAATAGAATTACATCTCAAGGTTATGGTGAAACAAAACCATTAATTGACTGTAAAGCAAACGCGTGTTCAGATGAAGAGCATCAATCTAACCGACGTATTGAATTTGTTATTTTAGATTAAGAATACTAAATCGATTAAATGCAGGCTAAAAAAGTGTTTAAACGAGTATTTCGTCTAATCATCTAAAAGCTTGAAAAACACTTTGTAGGCTTTATAAATAAGTATACTTTTAAAAAGTATTAATTGCTAGACAACATAAACTCAACTAAATATTTTTAATACCCTCATTAAAAAAGTTGATATTTCTTAATAAAAAATTAATCATAGTGTCTATTATTAATTAACATCCATAAAACAAAAACCACGCTAATTAGCGTGGTTTTTTTATACTTTTAAACATTTTTAAAATCACATTTCTTTTAAACGGTTCATAAAATCATCTGGACTAAATAAATGAATCACTTTCTCTTTTTTTACAACATCATCAATATTTAAAATATTACCCGAAAAGAATAAAGGAACATTACCCTGAGTTAAAATATTATTTATTGTTGATTCAACCGAATTAAGCATGGGTGTTACAAACATGGTTAACATAACCTTTGGGTTTGTTGCTTTTAGAATAGGTTCAATATTTTTTATAGGCACATTTTGCCCAAGATAATATACTCTCCATCCAAGTTCTCTAGCAATATAATACGCTAATAACAATCCTGTTTCATGAAATTCATTTTCTGGCAAAAACATAACAATAGACGAAGCATCTTTTTTAGGGTATGGTAAGATGTCTATCGCAGAAAAAATCTTCTTCTTTATTAAGTTAGAAACAAAATGCTCTTGAGCGGGCATTACTTTATCTAACCCCCAAAGCACCCCAACTTGATTTAAAAAAGGGTAAATAAGCTCTACTGTTGTGGCCAATAATCCTTTTTTTATAATTTGAGTTTTCAATATATCATTAAAAGCGACTTCATCTAAATCAAGCATGCTAATAATTAGAGCGCTTACCCCATCGTCTTTATTACTATTTGGTAAACTATTGGTAATTGTATTAAAAATCTCATCATCAGACATTTTATCTATTTTAGAAATACGATAACCGTGTCTAGTTAAAACACCTATGTTTAATAATTTTTTTAATTGAATATCAGAATAGTATCTAATATTTGTGTCTGTTCTTTCTGGTTCTAAAAAACTATATCTAGATTCCCACTTCCGCAAAGTGTGTGCTTTTATACCAGTTAAAGTAACTATTTGAGCCATTGTATATCTACTCATGTCTAATTATGTCTAATTATTTATCAAACAAAGTTAAACAAAAAATATTAAAAAAATAATATTGATGAAAATATTTTGTCTAACTTTTATTAAATGATCTTTGACAATTAAAAAATTTATTCTATATTTGTCGAAGTATTAATTAAAATAGTTAGACATTATGAAAACAAAATCTCTTATTCTTACGCTTTTAAGTTTATCGTTACTATTTATTTCTTGTAGTAATGATGACGATGCCCCAATAGTTTTACCAACTCCTAACATTGTTGAAGCTGCTCAAGCGACTCCAGACCTAAGTTCTTTGGTTGCTGCACTTATTCAAGCAGATGCTGGTTTGGTAGAACTTTTACAAACCGATGGCCCCTTTACAGTTTTTGCTCCTACAAATCAAGCTTTTGCTGATTTACTAGACGCATTAGGTGATGACTATAACAGTTTAGATGATTTTGATACAGCTGAAGAAAAAACGCTACTTGCAGATATTTTAAAATATCATGTAATAGCTGGAACTGCAGCAAAATCATCAGATTTGTCTGATGGACAAATAATTGAAACTGCTCAAGGCGAATCCATAACTATTAACTTAACTGGAGGCGTTTTTATTAAAGACGGAAGCGATACAGATGCAGAAGTAACAAATGCTAACGTCTCTACAAAGAATGGCATTGTACATATTATAAATAAGGTCATTTTACCTTCAAGCATTGTTAATAGTTTAAAACCAAATATTGTTGAGTTAGCTCAATCTGTATCTGACTTAAGCTCTTTGGTTGCAGCGCTTATTCAAGCTGATGCTGGTTTGGTAGAACTATTACAAACCGATGGCCCTTTTACAGTCTTTGCTCCTACAAATCAAGCTTTTGCTGATTTATTGGACGCATTAGGTGATGAATATAACAGTTTAGCTGATTTTGATACAGCTGAAGAAAAAACGCTACTTGCAGATATTTTAAAATATCATGTAATCGCTGGAACTGCCGCTTACTCTACAGATTTATCTGATGGACAAATGATTGAAACTGCTTTAACAGGAGAATCTATTACCATAAGTTTAACTGGCGGTGTATTTGTCGATGATGCAACAGATATGGATGCAGAAGTTACAGGGGCAAATAATGCAGCTAAAAATGGTGTAGTGCATATTATAAATAAGATTATTTTACCTCAACCAGTGGTTGATACATTATAAAATAATAAGTAGTTGGTTTGATTAAGTTTGTTTAGTTAGCAATAAACCGGCAACTATAATATATATTGTCGGTTTATTAAATTTTAAATTAAATAATGTTAAAACATAAAATCGTTATAATTGGTTCTGGATTTTCGTCATTATCCGCCGCTTGTTATTTATCAAAACAAGGCTATGATGTAACTGTTTTAGAAAAAAATAAAACTGTTGGAGGAAGAGCTAGACAATTAAAAAAAGATGGATTTACTTTTGATATAGGTCCAACTTTTTATTGGATGCCAGATGTTTTTGAACGTTTTTTTAACGATTTTAATCAATCTACAAATGACTATTATTCATTAAACAAGCTAAACCCAGCATATCAAATTTATTTTGGTAAAAATGATTCCATTAGCATATCAGATAATTTTGAAGATATAAAGCAATCTTTTGAACAAATAGAAAAAGGAAGTGGCAAAAAACTAGAAAAGTTTATTAATAAAGCTCAGATAAATTACAATTTAGCTATCAAAGATTTAGTCTATAAGCCTGGGGAACATATTTTTGAAATTATAAACCAAAAGACTTTTTTAAAACTATACGAGTTTATTTTAACTATAAAAAAGCAAGTTTCTAGCTATGTAAAAAACAAAAAACTCCAAAAAATATTAGAATTTCCGGTATTATTTCTTGGTGCAAAACCAAGTAACACTCCTTCTTTTTACAACTTTATGAATTATGCCGATTTTAAATTAGGCACATGGCATCCGCAAGGTGGCATGTACGAAGTTGTAAAAGCTATGGACTCCCTAGCCAAAAGTTTAGGTGTTAATATAATAACGGACAGTAAAGTATATGAAATTGAAATTGAGAACAAAAGTGTTAAAGGTGTAAAAACAGACTCTGGATTTTACTCATGCGATATTTTATTAAGTGGCGCAGATTACCATCATACAGAATCATTACTTCCAAAACAGTTTAGACAATACTCTAAATCTTATTGGGAAAGCAAAACTTTTGCACCTTCAGCGCTTTTATTTTATGTAGGTTTCAATAAAAAAATCAAAAATGTATCGCATCACACCCTTTTTTTTGATACCGATTTTGAGACGCACGCCAAAACAATTTACGACACTAAAACATGGACTAAAAAACCTTTGTTTTATGCAAGTTTCCCAAGTATCACTGATGCTTCTGCTGCTCCTAAAAACAAAGAAGTTGGCATATTTTTAATACCTATAGCACCAGATTCTAAAGACACTCCTGAAATTAGAGAACATTATTTCAATCAACTTATAGAACGCATAGAGTATATAACTGGAGATAGCATCAAAAACAATATTCTATTTAAAGAATCTTATTGTGTTCAAAATTTTAAAGATGATTATAACTCCTACAAAGGCAATGCATACGGATTAGCGAATACTCTAACACAAACACATGTGCTAAGACCTAAACTAAAAAGCAAAAAAGTAGATAATTTATACTTCTGCGGACAACTTACTGTACCAGGACCAGGTGTGCCACCCTCATTAATATCTGGAAAAATAGTGAGTGATTTAATTTTAAAATATAATCGAAAATGAAAAAATTATTTGATGAATCTAGCTTAAAGTGCAGCAAAATAGTTACCAATACCTACAGCACCTCTTTTTCATTAGGCATAAAACTATTTGCACCATCGATACGACCAGCAATTTATGCTATTTATGGGTTTGTGCGTTATGCTGATGAGATTGTTGATTCTTTCAAAAATTATAATCAAGCTGATTTATTTTATGATTTTGTTGAAGATTACAACAAAGCTTTAGAGCGAAAAATAAGCTTAAACCCTATAATTAATTCGTTTCAAGAAGTTGTACATAAGTACGATCTTTACACATATGCAGTTGATTTTTTAAAACGTATGGAAGCAGATTTAAATATAACTGAATACAAGACTAAAGAAGATTATGAAAATTATATTTATGGTTCTGCAGATGTTGTAGGACTTATGTGTTTACGGGTTTTTGTTAATAATGATGATGAAAAGTTTAAATCATTAGAAAAGTCGGCAAAATATTTAGGTTCAGCTTTTCAAAAAGTAAACTTTTTAAGAGATATAAAAGATGATATTGAATATTTAGGGCGTTCTTATTTTCCAAATTTAGCAAATAGCGCACTAAATAATTCTATAAAAAAAGATATTATAACAGAAATTGAATATGATTTAAGCGAAGCTTATAAAGGGATTATAAAGCTCCCATTAGAAAGCCGATTAGGAGTTTATCTTGCTTATAGATATTATTTAAAACTTTTAAAAAAATTAAAGAAAGTAGATTCAGAAAAAATATTAAATAGTAGAATACGAATATCTAATGCAGTAAAAGTATTTATACTTACTAAATCATATATAAGATATAAGTTAAATGCTTTTTAAAAATTTAATAAGAATTGTAAATTACACTACTGAAATCATGGAAATCATATTATATATAATCATAACCACATTAACTTTTAGTTTAATGGAAGTTGTTACATGGTTAACGCATAAATATGTTATGCACGGTTTTCTTTGGTATTTACATGAAGACCATCATCAACCTAAATATCTTGGCGTGTTCGAAAAAAATGACACCTTTTTTATTATTTTTGCCATACCAAGTATAGTTCTTTTTTATTATGGCTTCACCCCAGCTTTAAACTACTTATTCTTTATTGGTTTGGGCATTTTGCTTTATGGTATTACTTATTTTTTAATTCACGATGTATTAATACATCAGCGTTTTAAATGGTTTAAAAAAACCAAAAATAAATATTTATTAGGCTTAAGAAAAGCACACAAAGTGCATCATAAACATTTAGACAAATACGAAGGTGAATGTTTCGGCATGCTTTTCGTTCCTAAAAAATATCTCAAAAAGTATAAATAGTAGCATGAAACATTATACCTATTTATTTATTGACTTTGCCTGTATAATTATTCCTTTCCTATTTAGCTTTTATCCAAAACATGCATTTTATAAATATTGGGGAGCTTTTTTTAAAGCAAATCTAATTGTTGCTGCAGTATTTATAACTTGGGATTATTTCTTCACTAATCATGGCATTTGGGGATTTAATGAAGCTTATTTAACCGGTGTTTATTTAGGTAACTTGCCTATTGAAGAACTATTATTTTTTATATGTATTCCTTACGCTTGTGTATTTACCTTTTTTGCATTAAAGTATCTTATTAAAAATAATCCTTTAAATAAATATGAATCTAAAATAACTATTGTGCTTGTTTTAGCTTTATTAACTATTGCTTTTTTATATATTGAAAAGCTATACACTTCTATTACTTTTTTTAGCACTGCGCTATTTTTAACTTATTTGAAGCTAAAAAAAACAAACTTATCCTATTACTATTTAAGTTATTTTTTAATTCTACCGTTCTTCTATTTAAGCAATGGATTATTAACAGGTAGTTTTTTTGTAGAACCTATTGTTTGGTATAACGATATAGAAAATTTAGGAATAAGAATTAGTAACATTCCTATTGAAGATTCTGTATATGGAATGCTATTAATTTTTGCAAATATTAGACTATTCAACCACTTTAAAAAAACACAATAAAAAACCCATTTGCAAATCAATTACAAATGGGTTAATAATATCTTTTAAAATTAACTTTTACGAAACTGCTTTAAGTTTCTTTATTGTGGTTTTAGTTAATTTGCTTTCTGCATACATTTTAGTAACATTAAGTTTCTTTTCGTTACTACTTGGTAATTCAAACATGGCATCTGTTAGAATTTCTTCGCATAAAGAACGTAACCCTCTAGCTCCAAGTTTATATTCAATTGCTTTCCCTACAATGAATTCTAACGCTCCATCAGTAATAGAGAACTCTATTTTATCCATTTCAAACAGCTTTTTATACTGCTTAATTATGGCATTTTTAGGTTCTGTTAATATAGCTCTTAATGTTTTTGCATCAAGAGGATCCATATAAGTTAGTACAGGAAGACGTCCAATAATTTCAGGAATTAATCCGAAATCTTTTAAGTCTTTAGGTATAATATATTGCAGTAAATTATTTTGATCGACTACATCATCAGATATTGATGCGCTATAACCTACAGCTTGCATATTCAATCGTTTTGAAATATGGCGTTCAATACCATCAAAAGCTCCACCCGCAATAAATAAAATATTTTCTGTATTAACTTCAATAAATTTTTGGTCGGGGTGTTTACGTCCACCTTTTGGTGGCACATTAACAACAGTTCCTTCTAAAAGCTTGAGCAGTGCTTGCTGCACACCTTCACCAGAAACATCACGAGTAATAGATGGGTTATCACTTTTACGTGCAATTTTATCTATTTCATCAATAAAAACAATCCCTTTTTCAGCTTTCTCTAAGTTATAATCAGCAGCTTGAAGCAAACGGGTTAAAATACTTTCTACATCCTCACCTACATAACCAGCTTCAGTTAAAACTGTTGCATCAACAATAGCTAAAGGTACATTAAGCATTCTTGCTATCGTTTTAGCCATTAACGTTTTACCAGTTCCCGTTTGACCTACCATAATGATATTAGACTTTTGAATATCAATATCATCATTAGATGGTGGTTGCAACAACCTTTTATAGTGATTATAAACAGCTACAGACATCACCTTTTTTGTCATGTCTTGACCTATTATATACTCATCAAGAAATTCTTTGATTTGTTGAGGTTTTCTAAGTTTCAACTCAGCAGATAAGTCACTGCTGTCTATTTGCTTAGATTCTTCGATTACAATACCATGGGCCTGCTCTATACAGCGGTCGCATATATGTGCATCTAATCCAGCTATCAATAAATTCGTTTCTGGTTTTTTTCGTCCACAAAACGAACACTCTAATTCTTCCTTTGCCATTAATCTTATATTTAAGAAGATGAGAATTCTTATAATCCCTCAGTAATAATCTTATAAAATTACAAAAATTTATTTAATTCCGAGCTAAAATCTCGTCTATCATACCATATTCCTTGGCCTTATCGGCTTTCATCCAATAATCTCTATCACTATCTTCGTATACTTTGTCGTAATCTTGACCAGAATGCTTACTAATTATTTTGAAAAGCTCTTCCTTTAAAATTAAAATCTCTCGAGCAGTAATTTCAATATCGCTAGCTTGCCCTTGAGCACCACCTAAAGGTTGATGAATCATTACTCTAGAATGGGTTAAACCACTTCGTTTTCCTTTTTCTCCAGCACACAATAATACCGCACCCATTGATGCTGCCATTCCGGTACAAATAGTTGCTACATCTGGCTTTATAAACTGCATGGTATCATAAATACCCAAACCTGCATAAACACTTCCTCCTGGTGAATTGATATAAATTTGTATGTCTTTTGAAGCGTCAGTACTTTCTAGAAATAAAAGTTGAGCTTGAACAATGTTAGCAACTTGATCGTTTATACCCGTTCCTAAAAAAATAATTCTGTCCATCATCAAACGAGAGAATACGTCAAAAACTGCGATATTCATCTGGCGTTCTTCAATAATGTTTGGTGTGAGATTTGTTGGATACATACTACTAATAATTTTATTGTAATATGTACTGCTAATTCCTTGATCTTTTATCGCGAATTTTTCAAATTCTTTTGCGTAATCCATAGTTAATTTTAATAATTTAATTTAACTAAACCCTTGACATGCATCAAGATAAGCTAAAGTTTATTTTTATTAGATTGTTTTATTGAATAAAAAAGCACCTAAATCGGTAGATTTAAGTGCCTAAATATAAGGAATTATTCTTTGATTTATTTATCTCCGTATACTTCTTTAACAAACTTTTCGTAACTCAATTCTTTTACTTTTATGTTTGCTTTTTCTTTATAAAGCGACAATAATTTTTGACTTACTAATTGTTCAGAAATACGGCGTGCCTCATCTTGATTCGATAATACACGAGCAGCAATATCGTCTAACTCTTTATCAGAAGGATTCATTTGTCCAAATTGAGCCATCTGTCCTTTTATCATCTCACGAGCATGACCTTTAATATCATCCATAGTAACTTGAACATTGTTCTCTTCAATTAATTTTCCTTCAATTAATTGATAACGCAAGCTTTTTTCAGATTTATCATACTCTTCTTTAGCTTGTTCTGCATCCATTTCTTTTTCGCCTGCAGTTTGCATCCATTTTGTAAGGAATTCTGCTGGTAAATCGAATTTTGTGTTATCAACTAAATACTCAGTAACATCATTTAAAAGCTTTTGATCTGCTTGTTGCACAAATTGCTTTTCCGCATCTTCTTTTATTTTTGCTTTTAATTCAGTTACAGACGTTACACCATCTTTTCCAAATAATTTATCAAACAACTCTTGGTCTAAATCTGCTAATTCTCTTTCGTTAATTTCAGAAATTGTAAAAGACACTTCAATATCTAAACCATGAGCATCATCATGTTCTATTTTTAAAGCATGCATTAAATCGTGATCATCTTCAAAAAGCCCTTTAGTTTTCAATACAATTACATCTCCTGCTTTGGCTCCAATAAACTGTTTAGCAGTTGCTTTACCTTTAAATTTATCTAAAGTTAAAGTTACTTTATTATCAATTTCGCGTTCTTCGTTTGTGTATGCTCCTGTAATTTCACTGTCTTTTTCAACAGCATCTTGAGATACTAATTTCCCGTATTGTTTTTGAATACGTTCAATTTGCTCATCAATCATTTTATCATCAGCTACAATATTGTATTGCGTAATAGCTTTTTTACTTTTTAAATTTACATCAAACTCTGGCGCTAAACCTAATTCGAATTCAAAAGAAAACCCTTCAGCATCCCAATCAATATCATCTTGTGGTTTTGGTAGTGGTTGCCCTAAAACATCTAACTTCTCTTCAGTTAAATATTTATTTAATGCATCTTGCAAAAGCTTATTCACCTCATCAACTAAAACCGCTTTTCCGTATTGTTTTTTTACCATACCCATTGGCACGTGTCCTTTTCTAAAACCAGGAATATTAGCCGTTTTACGGTAATCCGTTAATATTTTTTCTACTTTATCGCTATAGTCTTCTTTAGCAATATCAACTTTTACTACTGCATTTAATGCATCAACGTTTTCTCTTGTAATATTCATTTTAATGATATAAAGCCTTAAATCAGGCATTTAACAAAAAGGTTTCTTTATAAAAACCTAAAATTTATGTAACCAAAATTGGGATGCAAAAATAATATATTTTTACATCCCAACAAAGTTTTTAAATACTTGATTTTGAAGCTATTTTTTATCTTCTTTTAAAAGCGAATGCAGTATGGATTGTAACACAGACAGAAGGATACTAAATAAAACTGCAATCCATATACTACTTACCGAAAAACCATCAATAAGTTTATCTGCTAATAAAATAATTAGAGCATTAATTATAAGTAAAAACAAGCCTAGTGTTACAATAGTTATAGGTAGTGTTAAAATAACTAAAATGGGTTTTACAAATAGGTTTAACACCGATAAAACCACGGCGACGATAATTGCAGTTACATAAGTATCTACATCTACACCTTTTAAAAAATGTGCTATTGCAAATACTGCAACAGCATTTAGTAAAAGTTTAATAATGAGTTTCATGATTATTATAATTTATATAAATGTACAAATTTATTGCCTCTTAAATATAACGATATCTTGATACTCTATTCTTGTATAGTTTATTTCTTCATCTTTCCAAAAACCATCAATCAACTTTACTCTTTTTAAACCTGCCTTTTTCAGCATTTCATCAAGTTTGCTTTTATGAATTGCGATATTTCCAGATTTCACATTTTCATTCATCAGCCTAAAACCATTACCGCCTTTAACAGGGAAATTAAAATCTTTTCTTGTAGCTACGTAGTTTTCATCTTCAGAATCATATAAAAAAAATGTTGAAAAGCACAAACCTTCATCAGTAATAACTCTTTGAATCTGTTTAAAATAATGCTGAATTTCTTCCAACATCATATGTGTAAAGACTGAAAAGGTAAAGACTTTATCAAAAGTATTATCTTCATAAGGAAATATAAAATCCAAAGCACTGTTTTCAGAAGTGTTATATAAATCGTTAAAAAGCGGAACATATTTAAAATGAAAATTGGGAAAGTCTTTTCCCAATCCAGAATCACACCAATCAATACCTTTTTTCACAACATCAAACCCATCATATCTTGTATTTCTATTCAGATAAGACGACAAAGCTATAGCCGTTCTTCCAACGCCACAACCTATATCTAAGGTAACATCTGTAGGTAACAGGTTTATTTGGTTTTTCAGTAACTCTAACTGATTTGCACCTTGCTTTAAATAACTTTTAGCACTAATTGACGAGCCTGTATAGATTAAACCTCTAGGTGGGACATATTTATTTGTTTTCCCTGTAAATTTATCAAACAAATCCACTGGAAGATAATAAAGCCTACGAATAAAAAACCTCTGATTAGATGATAAGCTATACCATAAGTCTCTTAACCTTCTTGTTTTTTTCATATAAACTAGTATAATACTTTATCTCAAAAAAATTACTTTATAAATTGAATTACAGCTTCAAAAAAGTCTTTCGGATTTTCGGCATGTAACCAATGTCCTGAATTTACAATGGTAACTATTTTTGCTTTTGGAAAATGATTAGTAATTAATCTTTCATCATCAACACCAATATATTCTGATCGGTCACCACGCAAAAACAAGGTATCCTTTTCAAATCTTGAATAGCTTGGTAACGCTTCGCCAACTTCGGCAACCTCGTCTTTTAAAACCTCTAAATTAATTCGTAGAGCTAACCTGCCCTTTTCAATCCAATACAAATTTTTAAGTAAAAATTGGCGTGTGCCAAAATCTGACACATAATCACTTATAACAGCATCAGCTTCTCCTCTGCTTTTTATAGCATCAAAATTTAAAACACTTAACCCGTCTAGTATGGCATCATGATGAATGGGATAAAAGCGTGGTGAAATATCGGCAACCAATAAATTTGAAACTATTTCTGGATATTGTGTTGCAAATAACATAGCTGTTTTTCCGCCCATTGAATGACCAAGCAAAACAATATTTTTTAGTTGATGCGTATCGCAGTAATGTTTTAAATCCTCAGCAAGAGTCTCATAATTAAATGTATTACTCCAAAAACTTCGCCCGTGATTTCGCTGATCAATCAAATGCAACTCGAAACCTTGTTCACTAAACTGTCTCCCTAAAGTTTTCCAATTATCACTCATACCTAAAAAGCCATGTAGAATAACAAATGGTTGTCCTTTACCTATAATATTGGAATGTAATAGCATTATTTTAGTTTATTCAAATACATTTGAATCACATTTTCCACACCTAAATACAAACTTTCTGAGATAAGTGCGTGACCAATTGAAACCTCTAATAATTCTGGAATACTTTCTTTAAAGAATTTAATATTATCAAGAGACAAATCGTGTCCCGCATTAATACCTAAACCTAAACTGTTTGCTAATTCAGCACAATCTGTATAAGGTTTAATAGCATTTTTATTACCTAAACCATATTGATGTGCAAATGTTTCAGTATATAATTCAATTCTATCGGTTCCAGTTTCTTTAGCACCCTCTATTTGATCTAAAACGGGGTCAACAAAAATAGATGTTCTTATCCCATTCTGTTTAAATTCTGCTATTACATCAACTAAAAAGTTTTTATGTTTTATGGTATCCCAACCTGCATTACTTGTTATCGCATCAATAGCATCGGGAACTAGTGTAACTTGCGTAGGTTTAACTTCTAAAACTAAATCAATAAATTTAGTTACAGGATTTCCTTCAATATTATATTCGGTATAAACCTCTGGCTTTAAATCGTGAGCGTCTTGATAACGAATATGACGCTCGTCTGGTCTTGGATGAATTGTTACACCTTCAGCACCAAATTGTTGTACATCTTTAGCAAACTGTACTACATTTGGCATATCGCCACCTCTAGAGTTTCGTAAAGTTGCTATCTTATTAATATTTACACTTAACTTTGTCATCTGTCAATTTTAAAAGACAAAAATACAAAGTAGAACAAGCTTATATACTATTTTTTTGATTAATTTGCATACTTATAACGCAAGGTAATGAGACTTTCAGAATACATTATTAATGATATAAAACCATTAAATGGCGATAGTAAAATAAGTGATTTGCAATTGTTGTTTAACCAATTAACCTATTCCCATATCCCTGTTAAAGATAAAAACAACAGCTACTTAGGAAGCTTTTCTGAAACCGATGCGCATTGTTTTGATGGAGATAAGTTTATAAGTGAATACCTATACTCCATTGAGGATTTTTATGTTAGAGACACCACTATATGGCTTGATGTATTAGAGGCTTTTGCAAAAAATTCTTCTAATATTATGCCTGTTTTAGATGCAAGAAATGTGTATTTGGGTTATTATGAATTAAATGATGTTATTGGTCTTTTTAATGAAACACCATTCTTTTTTGAAGCTGGTGGTATTTTGGTTATTGAAAAAGGGATTTTAGATTATTCATTTAGTGAAATAAGTCAGATTGTTGAATCAAACAACGGCAAACTTTTAGGCGCTTTTGTTTCTAAAATGAAAAATGATGTGGTTCAAATTACCTTAAAAATTGGTAACTCTAGTCTTAATGAGATTATCCAGACCTTTAGACGATACAGTTATAATATTGTTTCTGGGCATGAAGAAGACAGTTATAATGAAAGCCTTAAAGAACGATCAGATTATTTGAAAAAATATTTAAATATGTAAACTATGAAGGTTGCAGTTTTTGGACGATTTTACAATGAGCGTACAACAATTTCGGTTGAAACACTCTTTAATTATTTATTAAAAAACAATTTTGATGCTTATATAGAAACAGAATTTTATAACCTCATAAAAAGTGAAGAGCAAAATAAAAAAGATTATTCTTCATTTAAAACATTCGAGACTTTAGATACCTCATTCGATTTACTTGTTAGCGTTGGTGGCGACGGCACCATTTTAAGAGCCATTACATTTGTACAAGATTTAGGCATTCCAATAATAGGAATTAATACTGGCAGGCTAGGGTTTTTAGCTACCATTCAGGTTGATGGTATTGAAAACGCTATACAAGATATTATTGATGGTAAATACAGAATATCAGAACGCAGCTTACTTTCCATTGAAACCACTCCAGAAAATGACACTATTACTTCTCTAAATTTTGCTTTAAACGAGGTAGCTGTAAGCAGAAAAAACACAACCTCAATGATTACAGTTGAAACTCATTTAGATGGCGAGTATTTAACATCATATTGGAGTGATGGCTTAATTGTTTCAACACCTACAGGTTCTACAGGTTATTCTTTAAGTTGTGGCGGACCAGTTATAACCCCAGGCACTAACAGTTTTGTGTTAACACCAATAGCGCCACATAATTTAAGTGCACGCCCGTTGGTAATTCCAGATACTACCGAAATACAATTAAAAGTAAACGGTAGAGAGGAGCAACATTTAGTTTCGCTCGATTCAAGAATTGCAACTTTAGATAATGGTACTTTAATTAAAATTAAAAAGGCGTCATTCAAAATTAAAATGATAGACCTTTTAAATGAAAGCTTTCTAATCACACTTCGCAAAAAGCTACTTTGGGGTGAAGACAAGCGTAATTAGGCAATATTTCAATAGAAAAACTGTTTAACATCATACAATTTAGCTCAAATTAAAGTTTAATTAGTATTGAGCTAATCTTATTTATTATATTTGCAAACTTTGAATATTTATGAAGCATTTAACAGTACTGATATTAAGCATTTTAAGCTTTCAATTAAACCATTCGCAAATTAACGAAATTGGTGTTTTTGCAGGTGGTAGTAATTTTGTTGGAGATGTTGGTGCTACCAACTACATTTCACCAGACAGTCCTACTTTGGGCTTAATATATAAGTGGAATGCAAGCCCAAGGCATTCTTGGAGAGCATCCATAATATACTCAGATTTAAAAGCGAATGATATAGATTCTGATGACCCAAGGCGAGTACAGAGAGGATATAATTTTGATTCGAATTTACTAGAAATTTCTGCTGGTATAGAGTTTACTTTTTTCGATTTCAATTTACATACAGGCGAAAAAATTGCAACACCTTATTTATATTCGGGTATAAGCGTTGCCAAACACGATAATTACTACTTTTTGAATGGCGTACAAACTTCTGAAAACAATTCTAGTTGGGCATATGGTATACCAATGGCACTAGGTATAAAAGCTAATCTTTTAGGAGATTTTGTTTTAGGTATTGAGGTTGGAGCACGTTATACTTTTTCAGATGAAATTGATGGTAGTATTCCAGATAGTAAAGCAAACTTGCAATACCGCTTTGGTAATATAAATAATAATGATTGGTATGTGTTTTCGGGTATTACTTTAACATACACTTTTGGCTTAAACCCTTGTTATTGTCCCACAGATTAAATGAATTTAAAAGAAGACATACAAACTAAAACGTTACCAAAACACATTGCCATTATCATGGATGGTAATGGGAGATGGGCTAAACAAAAAGGTATGTTACGTGCTTTTGGTCATGAAAATGGCACAAAAGCAGTCCGTGAGGCTGTTGAAGCTTCTGCAGACCTTGGTATAGAAAATTTAACTCTATATGCGTTTTCTACCGAAAATTGGAATAGACCTAAGCTAGAAGTGCAAACCTTAATGAAGCTTTTAGTGTCTTCATTAAAAAAAGAAATAAAAACACTTCAAGAAAACAATATTAAACTTTCTGCCATTGGTAATTTAAATACACTCCCCAAAAAAGTTTACAAAGAACTTCAAGAGGTTATAGAAAGCACAAAAAACAACCAGAGAATGACTTTAACTCTAGCTTTAAGCTATGGTTCTAGGGAAGAAATCCTAAATACTGTTAAAGAGATTAGTATTAAAGTTAAAAATAATATAATTTCGCCCGAAAAAATTGATGAATCGATTATAAATGAGCATCTTTACACGCAAAATTTACCAGATGTAGATTTGCTTATTAGAACCAGTGGCGAACAACGTATAAGTAATTTTTTGCTATGGCAAATTGCATATGCAGAATTGTACTTTACTAGTACGCTTTGGCCTGATTTTACAAAGCAACATTTGTATGAAGCTATTATTGAATATCAAAAAAGAGAACGACGATTTGGGAAAACAAGTGAACAACTTAGCTAATATTTTATCTTTGACAACTTATCTAAAACATTGCTTAGTAGCATTAATAATTGCTTTTAGTTTTAATGTACAAGCGCAAGATTTACCATATAGCAATGGTAAAAAATATACTTTAGGAGGCATTTCTGTTTCTGGCAACACAAGCTTTAGCGAACAAACTATCGTTACTTATTCTGGTTTAAGGAAAGGTAAGGAAATGACTATTCCTGGAGAAGACATTAGTAAGGCCATAAAAAAACTTTGGAATTCTAAACTATTTAACGATATAGAAATTTACATTACTAAAATTGAAGGTGATATCGCTTATTTAGAAATTAGGCTATCTGATTTACCACAACTTAATGAGTTAAAAATTAACGGCGTTAAAAAAGGTAAAAAAGAAGGTATCATTAAAGAAACTGGTTTAGATAAAGGTACTAAAGTAACCGAAAATCTTATTACTACTACCAAAAATTTCCTTACTAAAAAATACAAAAAAAGTGGTTTTTATAATTCAAAAATATTAATTAATACCATTGATGTAAAAGACTCTTTAAAAACAGCTAGAGTAAATATGGTATTGAATATAGACAAAGGCGAAAAAGTTAAAGTTAAAGATATTGTATTTAGTGGCAATAATGTTTTAAGTGATAAAAAACTTAGAAAAGCCATGAAAAACACAAAAAAAATAAATCGTTTACGCATATTAAAACGTTCAAAATTTATTGATTCTGCCTATCAAGCAGATTTAAGTCATGTTATAGATAAATATAAAGAAAATGGCTATAGAGATGCGCGTATTTTATCTGACAGCTTAATTGTTAACGATGATAACAAAACGGTTTCGCTATATATAAATGTTAATGAAGGCGAACTATACACCTTTGGCGATATTACCTTTATTGGTAATACTGTATACTCAAACGAGCAATTGAACAGGTATTTACGAATTAGAAAAGGCGACACATATAATGGTGTTTTATTACAAGAACGTATAGCAGATGACTCAAAACCTGATGCTGCAGATATAACTAATCTATATCAAAATAGCGGATATTTATTCTCTTCTATAAATCCAGTTGAAGTAAATGCCGATGGTAATGTTATCGATATGGAGATTAGAATATCTGAAGGAAAGCCAGCTTATTTCAATAAAGTTTCGGTTGTTGGAAACGACAAAACTAATGATCATGTTATTTACAGAATGTTACGTACTCGCCCTGGGCAGTTGTACAGTAAAGAAAATGTTGTTCGTTCGGTAAGAGAACTAGGGCAATTAGGCTTTTTTGATGCTCAGGAAATTTCGCCAAACTTTAACAATCCTAACCCGAATGAAGGTACTATAGACATGGAATACTCTGTTAAAGAAACAGGATCTAGTCAAATAGAATTACAAGGTGGCTACGGTGGTGGTGGATTTATTGGAACTCTTGGACTTTCTTTTAATAACTTTTCTATTAAGGATATCTTTAAAAAAGATGCTTACAAGCCAATTCCAATGGGTGATGGACAAAAATTAGCTTTACGTTTACAAGCGAGTCGTTTTTATCAAACCTATAGTTTTTCATTTTCTGAACCTTGGTTAGGTGGTAAAAAACCGGTACAATTTTCAACATCACTATCACACACAAAACAGTTTTTATATAATCCTATAACTAGAAATGCTGATAAATCTAGACGTTTTAATATTACAGGTCTTTCAGTAGGTTTAGCGAAACGTTTATCGGTTCCTGATGATTATTTTACGTTATCTCAAGCCGTAAGTTTTCAGCACTATGATTTACAAAACTATAATACAGGCTTATTTACGTTTGGTGATGGTAGCTCGAACAACTTATCTTATACTATTGGTTTAAGCAGAAATAATACAAGAATAGACCCTATTTACCCTACAGGCGGTTCAAGCTTTTCAGCTACCGCTAAGCTTTCTATTCCTTACTCATTATTTAATAGTGTGGATTATGAAGCACTTAAAGATGAGCGTGATGATTTAGAAATTATAATTGGTGATGCAACAAAAACTATTGATGAAAGAACAGAAGCATCAGATAGAGTTGGAGAAATAGATCAAGAGCGCTACAAGTGGTTAGAGTTTTATAAAATAAATTTTAAAGGGGATTGGTATACAGAAATTGTAAAAGACTTAATATTAAAACCAAGTGTGGAATTTGGCTTCTTAGGTGCTTATAACAATGACAGAGGTGTTATTCCTTTTGAGCGTTTCTTTGTTGGTGGTGATGGTTTAGGTAATTATAGCTTAGACGGTAGAGAATCTATTGCACTTCGTGGGTATCCAAACCAATCTTTATCAGATCAAGATGGAGGTACTATTTATAACAAGTTTTCGTTAGAGCTACGTTACCCAATTACATTAAAAGCGTCTGCAAAAATATATGCATTAGGATTTTTAGAAGGTGGAGCTTCTTATAATAGTTTTAGAGATTACAACCCTTTTGATATTAAGCGATCTGCTGGCTTAGGTATTCGTATTTTTATGCCTGCATTTGGTTTATTAGGTATCGATTTTGGTCATGGATTTGATGCTTTACCAGGGCAAACTGCTAAAAATGGTTGGGAGACACATTTCATTATTGGACAACAGTTTTAATCAATCAATATTATAGCAAAATTTATTTTGGCACGATATTTTCTAATAACAATTTGATGATTTGAATAAGAATTGAAATTTTTCAGATTAAAATTCGTTAATTTTGAAAATGCAATTCAAAAAAATGACAGAATTTAAAAAAACAATCATCTGTCTATTTTAGAATTTATAGCTAATAAATTATAAAAATATTAAACAGATGCAAAACAAAGTTCTTTTTTTACTGATACTAGTGTTTACATTAAGCATATCGTTACATGCGCAACGTGGAGTACGAATTGGATATATAGATACAGAATATATTTTAGAAAACGTTCCTGAATATCAAGAAGCTATATCTCAATTAGATGATAAGGCTCAAAAATGGAACAATGAGATTCAAACTAAATTGAGCGCTGTTGAACAAAAGCGTAAAGATTTAAGTAACGAAAAAGCACTTTTAACAAAAGAGCTTGTTGATGAACGTGAAGAAGATATAACTTTTGAAGAACAAGAAATATTAGATTACCAACAAAAACGTTTTGGTCCAAATGGTGATTTAATGATTCAGAAAAAGCAATTAATGCAACCTATACAAGATCAAATTTTTGCTGCCGTACAGGATTTAGCTGGAAGTAGGAAATACGATTTTATATTTGATAAATCTGCCGATGTTGTTATGTTATATTCAGCTAAACAATTTGATTTAAGTGAACAGATTTTAAGAAGCATTAAAAGAGCATCAAAACGTAAACAAGTACAAACAAAAGCGGAACGAAAAGCCGCGGAAAAAGAAGACGTTGTACCAGAAGTTAATTTAGAATTAGAAGAACGTCAAAAAGTTTTAGAAGAGAAAAAGGCAGCTCGCGAAAGCGCTATTGAAATAGCCAGACAAAAAAAGTTAGCAGCTCGTGAGGCAAAAGTAAAAGCGGCAGCAGAAAGACGTCAAAAAATATTAGACGATCGTGCAAAAGCTAAGCAAGCTAAGTTGGACGCTAAAAATAAAACAACAGAAGCAGGGAAATCTGCCGATGAAAAAACAGATGGAGAAACTAAAACAAGAGCACAACTTGTTGAAGAAAATAGACAAAAGAAATTAAAAGAAAGAGAAGCAAGAAAAAAAGCTTTAGATGATAAAAAGAAACAAATATTAGAAGAACGTCAAAAAATAAAGGACAGTACAAATAACAATTAACAAAACAATTTATAACACATTAATACTATTTAAAAATGAAACAATTTAAAACTATTTTATTAGCAACGGCATTATGCATAGGAACAGTTAGTTTTACACAAGCACAAAGTAAAGTTGCCCATATAAATACATCTGAATTAATAAACGCTATGCCAGAAATGACTTCGGCGAAAACGCAAATGGAAACATTGAGAAAAACCTATGAGGCAGATATTCAAACTATGGCTACAGAGCTTCAAAATAAAGTAAAGCAATACGACACTGAATCTTCTACTAAAACACAAGAAGAAAACACAAAAAGAATGCAAGAACTTCAAACTATGGAGCAAAATATTCGTCAGTTTCAAGGACAAGCACAACAAGATATGCAAACTAAAGAGCTTGAGCTTTTAAAACCTATAACCGAAACAGCTAAAACAGCTATTTTAAAAGTTGCTAGAGCACAAGGTTTTGATTATGTTTTAGATTCTGCACAAGGTGTAATGATTATGTCTGACGGTAAAAATTTACTTGATGATGTAAAAAAAGAATTAGGTATATAAAACTTTACTCAATAAAAACAAAAAGCTACCTTAAACAAGGTGGCTTTTTTGTTTTTATTACCTAAATTTATACGCATATGAGTAAATTTCCTATTGGTGTTTTTGATTCTGGTGTTGGTGGCACTTCTATATGGAAAGAAATCCATAGCCTTTTACCTAACGAAAGCACTATATATTTGGCCGACAGTAAAAATGCTCCTTTTGGTCCAAAGGGAAAAGAAGCTATTATTGCGCTTAGTATAAAAAACACCGAATATTTACTAAGCAAAGGCTGCAAACTTATTGTTGTGGCTTGTAACACTGCAACTACTAATGCTATTGATATTTTACGTAAAACTTATAATGTGCCATTTATTGGCATTGAACCTGCTATAAAACCTGCTGCGTTGCAAACCAAAACAAATGCTATTGGTATTTTAGCGACTAAAGGAACTTTAAGCAGCTCGTTATTCTCAAAAACTTCTGGGTTATTTACAAGCAACATTAATGTTATTGAACGTGTTGGAGAAGGTATTGTACAGCTTATTGAAAGTGGAAAATTGCATTCTGAGGACATGAAGGCATTACTTAAATTGTATTTACAACCTATGATTGATGCCAATATTGATTATTTAGTTTTAGGTTGTACACATTACCCCTATTTAATGCCTTTACTTATTGATTTATTACCAAATAATGTAAAAATTATAGATTCTGGTGAAGCTGTTGCTAGACAAACTAAAGCTGTTTTAGAACAAAATAATTTATTGGATACTGAAACTATAATTGCAAAAAATGCTTTTTTTACTAATGGAAATCCTGAAATTATGAAGTCTCTTTTGGACGGAATATATAATGTTGATTATCTTGACTTTTAATTGAACCTTTACTTTGCGTTAGCGATTGCAGTGGCATCCTTTTTTGAGGCACGAGAAAAAGATATAACGGAAAGCGCGACCCTTGTGGTAACGCCCTACTCTTTAAACCAACCTGAATATTTTATGTAATTATTTGCTATACGATCTATTTCGCCCGAAATAAGTTCTTGACTAATATCTTTCACTTTTTTTGCAGGAACGCCCGCGTAGATACTACCAGCTTCTACCCTTGTATTTTTGGTTACAACTGCTCCTGCAGCAATAATACTATTACTTTCTACAATACAATCGTCCATAATAATACTGCCCATACCCACTAGAACATTATCGTGGATGGTGCAACCGTGTACAATAGCATTGTGTCCAATAGATACGTTATTCCCAATTGTTGTGGGTGATTTTTGATAGGTAGCGTGTATAACCGCACCGTCTTGCACGTTTACTTTGTTACCCATTTTTATGTAATGCACATCGCCACGAATTACTGCGCTAAACCAAACGCTACACTGGCTGCCCATTACTACATCGCCAACAATGGTAGCATTTTCGGCTACATAACAATCGTCTGGTATTTGTGGTGCTTTTCCGTTTACTGGCTTTATAATTGGCATCTGCTACTGTTTATGTGTTGATTCGTTTAGTTGTTAAGTTGTCATTGAGAAGCGAATTTATTTAAAATAGGATAATAAACCTGATTTTTTTGATGCTGAAACCATAATTTCTTTTCCGTTACTTAACACCACGCTTCCGCCTTTGCCTTTTACGTATTTAACCACCTCGTTTACGTTTACTAAATACGATTTGTGTACACGAGCAAAACTTGTATCCTTTAAAATGTCTTCAAAATACTTAAGTGTTTTACTTACCAGTTTCTTTTTATTGGTGTTTAGGAAAATCTCGGTATAATTATCATCTGCTTTACAATACAAAATATCTGATGTATTAATAACCTCGAAACCATTTAGCTGTGGAATAGTAATTTTACCATTTACTGTATTTGTTTTTGGAACTAATACTTGGTTTTGAAGTGCATCTTCTTTGCTTTTTATTTCGGCTACATAATCAACTGCTTTTATAAGTTCGTCTATAGAAATGGGTTTCATTAAGTAATACGACGCATGCGCGTTTAAAGCATCAATGGCGTAATGATTGTAGGCGGTTACAAATACGGTTTCGAAATCTATGTCGCCAACTTTATCGAGTAAATCAAAAGCATTGCCATAGGGCATTTCTACGTCGAGAAACACTAAATCTAAATCGTTATTTCTAATTAATACTAAGGCTTCTTCAACGTTTGCAGCTTCGCCTAAAACAGTTACGTTTGGGCAATATTTTTTTAGATAATTCTTTAGAATTTGTCTACTGGTTTCTTCGTCTTCGACTATGATTGAGGTTAGTTTCATTTAATCATCTAATTTTTTAATAATACTCCCGAATAAATTTAATTTCTCTAAAACCAATAAAACCAGGTAAGTAAACCCTACAATAAAAAAGAAAATCACTATTAGTTGCAAGTAAGTCGATACAGTCCAATCTAGAGCAACCTTTACGCGATGAATTAAGCTTATTTTATTTTCTGTCCCTTCAATTAATGAAAACTTTATGGTGCAGAATTCATTTTCCTCATCATAGTTTCCTAATTGGACTCCTAACCCCTGAAGTTCTTCTTCAATGCTTAAAATTCTATTTTCTAAATTAATATATTCTTCGATTTTTCCACCCTTAGATTTTAATTCAATTAAAGAAGTTCTAATTTTTAAAAGGGATTCTTTTTTTGCATTAAGTTGTTTGTACTCGTTTGTTTTATCTTTTTTAGTAATTTCTTTTGATTGAACTTTTCCTATTTTTGATAACGAAGCATAAAGGCTATCAAATTTTTCTGGTTGAACCCCAATTAATAATTGTAATCTTCGGTTCCCTTTATTTCCGCTATTTTGTTCAAACTGAATAATAGCACTTTCTTTTTTTATTGCCTTATCTAATGACTTTTTTTCTTTTTCAAATTCAGATGATTTTGTGTTTACAGTTGCAATCTTTTCATATTTCTGATCGACATCAACAATGGCAGGCGAATTATTTGAAACTGTATTAATCTTATATTTTTTTGATGCATAATTTACTCGACTACTCGTAATCTCTTGAAAGAATAGATTGCTTTCATCAATACTATTATTTGAATACTCTGAATAGCCATAAACTATTCTAAAAACAAATAGAATTACAAATAGTAGAATTAGATATAATATTCCTTTTTTTAGTCTTTTTCTGAATGTCTGTTTCATTTTTAATCCTTTTTAAGTGTTACCACAACTTTTGTTCCTGTATCTTCTTTATCTTGAAAATCATCAATAAAAACATCAACCTTATCTTTATACATGTCGTTTAAAATAGATACTCGTTTTTTAATATTACCCATCCCTTTTGAGTTTTGCTTTTGTTGATGCTCGGTTTTTAAAGTCTTCGATTTTTTTCTACCAATACCATCATCGGTAATCTCTATACTTATTTCATCTGGTTTGGTTTGGGTAATTGCAATATCTAAACGCCCCTTACTTTTCTTATATCTTAGTCCATGCCAAACTGCATTTTCAATATAAGGTTGCAACAGCATTGGAGGAATTACAAAATCGCTTACATTAATGTTTTCATCCACAGTAATATTATAATCAAACTTATCTTTAAACCTAAAATGTTCTAATTTAGTGTATAATTGCAATAGTTCTATTTCCTTTTCTAACGGAATAAAATCTTCTTCACTATTCTCTAAAACGGCTCGCATCAACAATGAAAAGTCTGATAAATATTTATTTGCTGTTCGCTCATCGTTTGAGGCTATAAAACTATTTACAGAGTTTAAAGCATTAAAAATAAAATGAGGATTCATTTGACTACGTAACGTTTTTAATGCCAACAAATTATTTGCTAATCGTTGTTGTTTTATATATTTAAACATTAAAAACGCTGTAACTAACAACAATAAAACGCCACCAATTAGTGAGTAAATAATTAGTTTTTGAGTTCGGGCTTGCTCTATAGTAAGTTGGTATTTACTTTCTGAGAGTTCTCTATCACTTTCTAAACTTAAAATTCTATTTTGTTTGCTAATAATATCTTTGCTAAATCGTGCAGATTGCGATATTTCCTGCTCCTTTTTAGAATACGCTTTGTCTACCAAATCAACATAATTTTGATATGTTATAAGTGCTTTATCAAACTCGCCTGCATCTCGATACACTTCTGATAATTTTCTGGTTGCATCCTTTTGAACGATTAAATCTTCTTTATCATCAGCTTCTTCAATACTTTTTTCAAGATAGGTTATCGCGTTTCCAAAGTCTTTTTGCAAGGCATATGCATTACCAATTTTATAGTTTTGCTTTTGTGGTGTTAATGCACTTTCATTATCGAAAACTGAATCGCTTTCTATTTCATTTATATCATCTAAAGCTTCTTTACGTAATTCAATTTCGCTCGAATAATCACTTAAATTATTCTGAAAATCTGCCACTTTAATTTTTTCCTCAACACCTCTTTTTTTGTTTTCTTGATTGGCTAATTTAAGTGAGTTGCTAAATCGAAGTTGCGCTTCTTGAGGCTCTCCGTTATTAATATGTGCTTGAGCCAGTTTAGAATTTAAATCCGTAATTTTTGGAGTTATTAAATGTTTCTGTGCCACTTTTAATCCTTCAGTATAAGCATTTATTGAAGCATCAAAAGCCTTTGTATTTTGGTGTACATCTCCAAGTCCTTCGTAAAGTGTAATTAGTTGCCAATTAGAGAGTTCTTTTTTATCAATTTCATTATAAGTGGCAAGACTTTCTTGATAATTTTTATTAAGCTGATACGCTTTTGCTAATTTTATTTTAACAGCATTATAAGCTCTATTTTGAATGCTTATTCTGTAATTTGAAACTGCCAAATCATACTGTTTCCAATAGGTATAAATATCGCCTAAAACCTCGTATGCTTCACTATTTTCCTTGACCGATCTACTATCTTTTAAAGCATCTGCAATAAATTGAATACTCTTTTTAGCATCTTTTTTTAAATAAACCTCAGCAGAGTCTATAAGTGATTTAAAAACTTGAGTATTTGCTTTTGATTTAAAAAGTTTACTTCTATAATTTTCTATTTTATTAGGCTCTACCTTAACTTTAATACGTTCGCTATTTTTAATAATGTAATAAACGGTTTCAAAATCTTTATGCTTTACAATAAGTTCGTCTCCTTTTTTTGCTACAATTCTAAATTCTCCTAAAGCATCAGTTGTAGTATATGCACCTCCACTAACTTCTATATTTACATTAGATATTGGTTTATTGGTATCACTTTCTATTACAGAACCGCGTACAGTAAACCTTTTTTCTGAGTTTAGAAAACCTTCTCTTTCTTGAGCAAGTAAAAAGCTTGTACAAAAAAGAAGGCATAAAAAACTAATGTATTTAACTAATAACTTCATGGTAACTTTATAATAGATAAACTTACGTACTTTCTTCGTTATAATAAAATGGGCGTTTTACAATTCTTCTTGTTTTTAAGATAAAAAAGAGCCTTTTACGCATTCAAAAGTTTCGTTTACTCATCCAAATTACTATTTAACTCATTCTCCTTTTTTTAAGAAAAAAGTTGCCTTTAGTTTTACGCCGTTAATCAGGAAACAATAATCTTATGAAAATTACAAATCACCTTTTTTTTGCCCTCTTATTTACAATTATGTCTTTCTCCCAAAATGGACAAAAGAATTTTATCGATCAGCCATACATTGAAGTGACAGGGCAAATAGAAACTGAAATTATTCCCAATGAAATCTATTTAAACATTGAACTTGATGAAAATGACAAAAAAGGAAAAATAAGTATTGAGCAACAAGAAAATCAAATGATAGTTGTTTTAAAATCTCTAAAAATTGATGTAGACAAAAATTTCTCCATTTTGGATTTTAATGGATACTACAAAAGAAAGTTTTTAGGCGATGACAAAGTAACAAAAAAGAAACATTATGAATTAATTGTAAACGATGGTGAAACTCTCGGTAAAGTATATCAAGCTTTAGATAGAATTGATGTTTCTAATATTCACATCACTAGAACAAGTCATTCTGATATTGAAAAAATAAGAAGGGACACCAAATTAAAAGCTCTTAAAGCAGCCAAAGAAAAAGCTAATGATTATGCAAAGGCAATTAATCAAACCATAGGAAGAGCTTTGTTTATTCAAGAGTTATCAACCAATAACATAAACAGTTTAAATGGTAATGCAAATGGCATTATGATTAGAGGCTATAGTAGTGCTTACGGAGCTAGGTCTAAAGAATATAAAATTCAAGATTTAAACATTAAATCGATTACAATAACGGCCTCGGTTATGGCAAAATTCTCATTAAATTAAAAAGCCCATAATGGGCATTTGGTAAAATTATCATTAATCAAAAAAAAAATATTATTATGAAAACACATTTTAAAACATTCCTTTTTAGCATGTTGCTAATAGGATTTACAGCTTGCAATGCAAATAATAAAAAGGCAAATACAAATTATGCTCAAGCACAAATAACAGCACATAACCCTAGTAAACAATATATAAAAGTGGCCCTTTTATTAGATACTAGCAATAGTATGGATGGATTAATAGATCAAGCTAAAGCGCAACTTTGGGATATTGTTAATGAGTTATCATACGCAAAATGCCATGATAGCAGACCAAATTTACAAATTGCTTTGTATGAATACGGAAACGATAGACTAAATGGAGATGAGGGTTATATAAGACAGGTTTTAACCTTTAGTGAAGATCTTGATGAAATTTCAAAAGAATTGTTTTCGTTAACTACAAATGGAGGCGAAGAGTATTGCGGACAGGTTATTCAAACCTCATTAAATCAACTCAAATGGGGCAATAATCCAGACGATTTAAAGCTTATTTTTATTGCAGGAAATGAACCTTTTACACAAGGAAAAATTAATTATAAAGATGCCTCAACTAATGCAAAGGAAAAAGATGTTACCATCAATACTATTTTTTGTGGAGATTACCGACAAGGTGTTTCAAGTAGTTGGAAAGATGGTGCAAGTTTGACAAACGGTGATTATATGGCTATAAATCAAAACAATGCCACAATACATATAGCATCTCCTTATGATGATGACATTTTAATTCTAAACCAAAAGTTAAATAAAACTTATGTTATTTATGGACAATCTGGCAGACAAAAAATGACGCTTCAAGCTGAGCAAGATACTAACGCTGGTTTATATAGTAAAGCTAATGCTGTTAGCCGAACAGTAAGTAAAAGTTCGCATTTATATAAAAATAAATCTTGGGATTTAGTTGATGCTGAAGTCGAAGAAAATTTTAAATATGATGATTTAAAAAAAAGTCAATTACCCGAAGTTTTAAGAGGTAAATCTGAAATTGAAATTAAAGCTTATGTAGCTAAAAAACGAAAGGAACGTGAAAACATTCAAAAGAAAATTCAAGAGTTAAACAAAAAACGAAAACTCTATATTTTAGATCATAAAAAAGAAAACTCAAATGGGTTGGAAAACGCAATGACAAAAGCTATAAAAGAGCAAGCTAAAAAGAAAAAGTATACTTGGAATTAAAAAAAGAGGCTCTTATTAAGAGCCTCTTTTTTTTAATTTACTGCAGGACATTTGCAATCATATTGCTTTCTTCTGCAAGCAAAATTATAACCTAAAGTTAATTGGTGAAAACCTCCATTAGTAAACACTAACGAATTGGTTTGATACGTATATGTATAAGCAAACATAAATTGTTTGTAGTCAACTCCCAAAATAGGCGTGATTTGTTGTAATTTTTGACTTTTTACAGTATTAGAGGTAGTTAAAAATTCAGCGCCATCAGAACTTTGTCTGAATGATAAACCTCCCCAAACTTTACCAAAATCCATTTGTTTATATGCCTTGGCATTAATATCAATTGAAGCTTCCTGCGTTGCATCTCTATATTGAAACATAACTGAAGGTTCATAACTCCATGAGCTCCCTAATTTCCCAAATACACCTCCAACAGAAAATAAATAGCGTCTTAAATTACTTGTTATATTAGGATCTTTATTAATACCTGCATTTCTTAAAACGTTTTTAACTGTAGCATGCGCGTAATAATCTAAATAATGGTACGAAAACCCTACATCGATATTAAAATTAGTTTCATTTTGTACAATGCCATCAATAATAGCATCTGGTCCATCAAATAAAAATGATGTTTCATCTAATTTATATTGAATAAACCCTGCGCTTAAACCAAAAGACAGCATATTTAAATCTACTTCGTTTCTAGAAAACAAAAGGTGGTGTGCATAGGTAGCATATGCTCCAGTTTGTGAATGGTATCCGTTTCTGTCTGTATATAAAATACCTCCTATAGCAGAAGGCGTATCACCTATTCTTCCATTTAAACTTAGTGTTGTAAGTCTTGGAGCATCTTCATGCCCAAACCATTGCTGACGTGATGTAAGTCTAATTTTAGAGCAATTAGCTATACCCGCCATTGATGGGTGAATGAGGTAGTAATTGTCTGTTAAATAATCTGTATATATAGGTAATCCTTCTTGCGAAGTTGCAGTTTGAGTGCATAACACTCCTATAATTACCATAAAAATATGCTTTATTTTCATACTATAATTTTATCTTTTCAAGGTAAAATGCGATCTAAACTCCTTTTGTGTGTCGTCAAGCGGTTCATTATATTTTACTATAAACCAATAATCTCCTGTTGGAAATTTTTGTCCGTTAAATGTTCCATTCCATCCTATTCCCTTAGGGTTTAACTGTTTTAACAGCTTCCCGTATCTGTCAAATATATAAATTTCTGCATTAGGCTGAGTTGCTATTCCTTTAATATTCCATGTGTCATGCACACCATCACCATTAGGTGTAAAATATTTAGGGTAATCAATCACAATTTGCATTTCTGAAATTTCGTTACAATTTAGTAAATCGCGTACATATACCGTATGTTCTCCACCAGTTAATCGTTCAAATACATTAGAACTCTGCCACGAACCAGAATTTAACCTATATTCATATTCACCAACACCTATAACTGTTACTTCTATAATATTATTGTCTGAAAAAGAAGTGCTTAATAATTCTACTGACATACCCTCTGGAGGATACGACCCAACAACCAAAGTGCTTGCTGGAATTCTGCAACCTGTTGCTATATTAGTTGCAAATACAGTATAATTACCTACTACAATTGGTGTATATTGAGCAGCTGTAGCTCCTGTAATTGCAGTACCTATAGGGTCTGTATTTACCTCTGCTTCTGTACCATTATACCATTGAAATGTATAGTCTGTAGTGTTTAATTGCGTGTCGATTGGTGGAATACTCAATAATGTTGCATTTTCAGGACTAATAACATCATTATTACTATTTAAACAAATTACATATCTTTCTTCAATACCTATTTCTGGAACTGGGTTTACAATTAAATTTATAGGAACCACAATAAAACACTCATTTGCATTTGGCAATACTCTTGTATATATAGTTTGGGTAACAGGTTGTGTGTTTTCAAAACTAATACTATTGGGTATTGTATTGCTATTTCCAGCAATGGCATCAGCCTCATTTTCATAATAAGTAAAACTGAAATCTGAAGCATTAAGTCCGTTTAAAATTTCTGTTTCTCTTCTAGTAACATCGAAAAAGTCAAAGCCGTTATTGTCAACTTCACATTCTTCTATAGAAGAAGGGTTTTTGTTTAAATTATCATAAATAATTGTTTTTAATGATAACGTTGTTGTAGATGTACACGTATTAGAACCGGTAGCTAAAACCAAAATATCCTTGTCTAAAAGTGTGTTGGTGTATATCGTTGGATCTGGAATTGGATTATTGTTGTCTAAATCTAATTGAGTTTCAAAATAAGACAACACAATAGATGTATCACCTCCTGTTATTTGATTTTCTCTGACGGTTAAATCATAATCTGTTGTTACAATATCGCTACAAATGCGAATAACATCTGGTTGAAATATAGTTGGGTTATGATTTACAACAAGATTAAAACTCATGTCGGTACTATAACATTCATCAGCATCTCTTATACCATTTCCATTTTCATCAAATTGAGCACGAACAAATATTATTTGCGGATTAGTAGCATTTGTATATGTAGTACTATTTGCTATAGAAATATTATTAATTGCATCTTGTTCGGTAAGGTGATAACTTATTAAAATAGGTTTGGTTTGCGTACCAATTACTTCAGTATCTTTTGTTGGTAAATCAAAAACAGTAAAATCTGTATCGCTACACAATACATAATCATTAATAATATTTAGTGTTGGTAATGGATTTACCGTTAAAGTAATATGATTTCCCAGTCCTAAACATGCATTAACAACATCACTATCTACACGTACATATATTTGTTGTGTGTTAGCTGAAGTATCATTTCTATGATTACTAATATCCGGAATCGCATTAGTTTCAGATAAAGCATCAGCCTCATTAGTATAATAAGTTATAGTTGTATTTTGTCCACCACTTGGAAACAGGTTTTTTATTTGCTGCTCTGCATCACTAAAATCAAAAGTAGCAATTCCATTGGTATTATTGCTATCAACAAGTTTATCATCACAAACTTGATACGTTAAATTAAACGATGCAGGGATTTGTGTAGCACTAACTACTAAATCTATTCTTGCAGTACGGTAACAACCTTTAGTATTTTCAATTCTTGAATAAACCACACTACTAAGTGCTGTTGGGTTTGGATAATTAATAAAGTTTGTAATTTGATTTGCAACTAATCCCCCTTGAGCATCAGCATCACTTAAATAATATGTGAAAGTTTCATTTACCGAATTGTTTGATAGTATTGTATTTGCTTCGGTTAAATTAAAGATTGAAAAACCATCGGTATCATTATCACACTGAGTTAAAGTGACTATAGGATTTACTGTTGGCAATGGGTTTACTACTAAATTAAAAGTAGTTGTATCATAACAACTTGTATTCCCTTTGTTTTCTATTCTTGCATAAATGATTTGCGGGTTATTTACATTTTGAATTGGCGAAGTAATTTCGGTTCCTGCAATTGCAGCATCAGCATCAACTTGAGAATTATAAAATTTAACCTCGTAATCTGTTGATGGCTGAGATCCAAGTACTTCATTTATTTTTGTAGACAAATCAAAAGTTACAATTTCATTAGTATCATTACCATCATTTGCATCATCACAAAGCTCATAATCTATTGGTTTATTAGCTATAGACTCTTTATTGACAGTAATATTAAAACTTGCAACTTCAAAACAAGTTTGCGTTTTATCAGCAATACGAATCCAAATGGGTTCGTTTTGTGATGTATTGGTATAAGCGTTAGGTGTTGCAATAGGATTTTGATTGGTCTCAGCATCGGTTTGACTAATATGAAAACTAATAGGAAAATCTGCTGCTACTTGGCTACCTAATACTAAAGCTTCGTTTGCTGAAAAATCAAAGATTTCTGTTAAATCATTATCCGATTCACACAAAACAATATTTTCTGGTGGAGTAGATATTACTGGGTTTGTGGTAAATTGAACAATAATATCGTCTGTTGAACTACATCCAGCGGCAACATCAATTTGCACAGAATAAGTTCCTGCTGTTGAAACACTGTAAGTTGGGTTTGTTTCACCCACAATTTCTACACCATCTTTAAACCATTTATATGTTGTTCCTGGTATTGCTAAAGTAGCATCCAATTCAAAAGGCTTCCCGCTACAAGCAGGGTTACCTCCCTTAATAGTTTTATCTAAACCTAGATTTCCTCCAATATCAAAACTTCCAGCCTCTAAAAAAATAGCAGAGTCCCATTGAGAATCTCCTTGGTCTGCTACAACTATTTTTATTTCATAAGTTTTATTGGGATCAACTGCTGCACTTGCTGTAAGCACCTTTGTTCTCCCACCATAATTGGTGTCTGGGATATTATATCCTTCAAAGAATTCTGTATTAGCCCTACATGCAGCCGCATTATTGATATTTGTCACACTTACCCTTTGTCCATTAGGTAATACTGCTAAATTTTGATATTTAGTTGTACCTACCTCCCTTAATAAAAAAGCAAAACTATCAGCAAAGTTACATTCGGTTGCACCATCATACTCTTCAGATGCCATTAAAAAACGGAAACTAATTGTGTTTACTAACGGTACAAAATTAAATTTTACATAAGTAGCATCAAAAGTATTTATTAACCCTAATGCTGTTTCTAAATCAGCATCACCACCAAGTCCATTAATATTATCTGGATGTGCAGTCCCCGCCGGAGGCGTAACAATTGCATTGCCTGCTTCGTAAGCTCTCCCCGAAGTTATTATAATACCTTCATCAAAAGGAAAAGAACTTCCTGCAGGTTTTTTAAAATAACCATAGCTCTTCGAACCTGTTTGAATTGGTGTACCGCTAACTTGAGAAGAAAAAGTATCAACAGTAGAACACTCACTCGATATTAAAATGTCTTCAACAAGCTTATCCAAAGAAAAAGTTGATTCAGCATCAGAAGGGTTATTTACAGATATAATTTGCCCATAACTTTTAGCTGATAAACAAATAAAAAGTATGATTAGTAAAACGTTTTTCATAGTCAATTTAAATTAAATACTATATGGTCCTATAAAAACAGTTTAATAGCATTTAACCCTAAAAAATAATTTATTTTTTTTGAACCAATAATATTTAGCACAAAGCTTCAAATATATGTATATCTCAAAGTTTCTTTTGTATTTTTACAAAAAATTAGCTAAAATGAACAATTTTAAGGTTTCTGTGCAAGAAACAACCAATAATGCCATAGTAAAATTTGAGGTAAATCAATTTATAACCAAGCACCAAAGCTTTGAGTTTAATAATATTGATGAAGCAAAATCATCGCCTTTAGCACAACAGTTATTTTACTTACCTTTTGTAAAAAAGGTTTATGTTTCTGGTAATTTTGTTGCTGTTGAGCGCTATGACATTGTAGAATGGAATGATGTTAAAGATGAAGTTGCAGAACAAATTGAAACCTATTTAAACAATGGTGGTATTGTGGTTGAAGAAACTGCAACATCTAAAAAAGTCCCTGTAACTGTTTATGCTGAAAGCACTCCAAACCCTTCGGCAATGAAGTTTGTAGCTAATAAAAAAATAGTGACTGCTCTTTTTGAATTCACATCAATTGATGATGCAAAACTATCGCCATTAGCTACCGAATTGTTTCATTTCCCGTTTGTAAAAAGTGTTTTTATTGACGAAAATTACGTGTCAATCACTAAGTACGATATGGCGGAATGGCAAGATATAACTGTTGAACTCCGTGAATTTATTAGAAATTATATTGAAAACGGAAAAGATGTTGTACTACCAGATGCTGCAGAAACTTTAAAAAAATCGACCACTCAATTAGACAATCAATTTGAAAATATGGATGATACATCCAAGCAAATTGTAAATATTCTTGAAGAATACGTAAAACCAGCTGTAGCTAGTGATGGTGGGAATATTCAATTTATTTCTTATGATGCTGAAAGTAAAAATGTAAGTGTTATGCTTCAAGGTGCTTGTAGCGGTTGCCCATCGTCAACTTATACATTAAAAAGTGGTATTGAAAATATGTTAAAAGAAATGCTTCCTGGAAAAGTGAATATGGTTGAAGCTATAAATGGATAGATAGATTGGCGTGGTTTTTATTTGGTGACTTTTTAGGTTTAACTGTGTCAAAAAACAACTATCTTTAAACAGATAGCTAAATTATAACCTTTAAAAAAATAAATCATGGCAGTATTAAAAGTAATTGAGATTTTATCAAACTCAGATAAAAGTTGGGAAGATGCAACTAAAAAAGCAGTAAAACACGCTTCAAAAAGTGTGAATAATATTCGTTCTGTATATGTACAAGATCAAAGTGCAAGTGTAAAAGATGGTGAGGTTACAGAATTTAGAGTAAACTTAAAAATTACTTTTGAAGTAAATTAAATTTACATTTTTTTAAAAATATAAGCGTTCATTAATTGAACGCTTTTTTTGTGCTCAATTTTCGCTAACTTTGAAAAATGAAGTCCATTTTAACATCAATACTTATTATTGCATTAATAAGCTGTAAAGGTCAGAATTCTGAAACTATGACACATAAATATACTAACGACCTTATAAACGAAACAAGCCCATATTTACTCCAACATGCTCATAATCCTGTAAACTGGAATCCATGGAGTTCAAAAACACTAGCTAAAGCAAAATCTGAAAACAAACTTATGCTAATTAGTGTTGGGTATTCGGCTTGCCACTGGTGCCATGTTATGGAACACGAAAGCTTTGAGGATACGCTAGTTGCCCAAGTAATGAATGATAATTTTATTAATATAAAAATTGACAGAGAAGAACGTCCAGATGTTGATCAAGTATACATGAATGCAGTACAACTTATGACTGGAAGCGGTGGTTGGCCTCTTAATGTTATCGCCTTACCTGATGGAAGACCAGTATGGGGAGGCACTTATTTTAAAAAAGAGCAATGGGTGGATGCCCTAGAGCAAATCTCTAAGCTTTATATTGAGAAACCTGAGAAACTTCTCGAATATGCCGATAAATTAGAGCAAGGTATTAAAGCTTTAGACGTCGTTCAGCTGAATACTGATGAACCAATTTTTGAAAAAGACTATATAGATAAAGCTGTTAATAATTGGTCAAAACAATTCGATAATGACTTAGGAGGAATGAATCGTGCTCCTAAGTTTATGATGCCAAACAACTATCATTTTTTACTTCGATATGCTTATCAAACAAATGACAAAAAACTCCAAGACTATGTAGCTTTAACCTTAACAAAAATGGCATATGGAGGCGTTTTCGATCAATTAGGCGGTGGTTTTTCTAGATACTCTGTCGACACAAAATGGCACGTCCCTCATTTTGAAAAAATGCTTTATGATAATGGACAATTAGTTAGCTTGTATGCTGATGCTTATCTTATTACTAAAAATGAATTATATAAAGATATTGTTACCGAAACATTGGCTTATGTTAAAAATGAAATGACTACCGATAATGGTGCGTTTTATTCAGCATTCGATGCCGATAGTAACACTTCTGAAGGCGAACTTGAAGAAGGCGCTTTTTATGTTTGGAAAAAAGAAGAACTTAAAGCGCTATTAAAAAATGATTTTGATTTATTTTCTAATTATTATAATATAAATAATTATGGCTTTTGGGAACATGGTAATTATGTGTTAATTAGAAAAGATGATGATAATAAAATTATTGAAAAGTATAGTTTAACTAAAGATGAACTAGCAGAAAAGAAATCAAGCTGGAAAACTATTTTACTAAAAGAGCGTAATAAAAGATCAAAACCTCGACTGGATGATAAAACACTAACATCATGGAATGGAATTATGCTTAAAGGTTATGTTGATGCCTATAGGGTTTTTGGTACTATTGAATATTTAGATGCCGCTAAGAAGAATGCCAATTTTATTGTTGATAATCAGTTGAGAGAGGATGGTGGATTATATCATAATTATAAAAAAGGAAAGAGTACTAATAACGGTTATCTTGAAGATTATGCTACAACTATTGATGCATTTATCACGTTGTATGAGAATACATTAAATGAAAAATGGTTAACAACTGCACGTGATTTGGCAAATTATACGTTCGATCATTTTTTCGATGAGAAAAGTAATATGTTTTATTTTACTTCTAATGAAGATGAATCTTTAGTATCAAGAAGTATTGAATATCGCGATAATGTAATTCCTGCAAGTAACTCTATAATGGCAAAAAATCTATTTAAGTTGTCTCATTATTTTGATAATGAACATTACGGCAAAACAGCCATGAGCATGCTTAACAATGTAAAGCCAGAAATGTTAGAATACCCTTCTGGGTACTCAAATTGGTTCGATTTAATGTTAAATTATGCACAACCATTTTATGAAGTTGCTATTGTAGGTGAAGATGCAAAACAAAAAATAACTGAATTAAATAAAACCTATTTACCTAATAAACTCATCGCTGCTAGCACATCAGAAAACAATATGCCTTTATTAGAAAATAGATACAACCCAGGTAATACGTTTATTTATGTATGTGTAAACAGAGCATGTAAACTGCCTGTTACTAAAGTAAGTGATGCCATAAATTTTTTAAAAGAATGACACTTTTAACAATTATTTTAATAGCCTTCGTCGCCTTAGAACACCTCTATTTTTTAATATTAGAAATGTTTTTATGGACCAAACCAAAAGGCATAAAAACATTTGGACTAAAATCAAAAGACTTTGCAGAAGAAACAAAAGTATTAGCAGCAAACCAAGGGTTATATAATGGTTTTTTAGCTGCTGGATTAATTTATGCAATTATTCAAAAAGACATAAACATTGCAATATTTTTTCTTGTATGTGTGACCATTGCAGGTATATATGGGTCTTACTCCACAAAGAAAATTAAATTGTTTTACGTACAAAGTATCCCAGCTATATTTGCACTCATTACAATATTTATCAATTAAATTAAAGTTAGAAAGTAAATGGATTTAGAAAGATGGATTGACAAAGGTTATGCCTTAATTATGGATTTTGGCCCACGTGTGTTAGCCGCTATTGTTATTTGGATTATTGGTTCATGGGTAATTAAAATGCTCCTTAAAGGCATAACAAAAGCCATGAATAAAAAAGACTACGATGAGAGTCTTAAAAAGTTTTTATTAAACCTACTTAATTGGGTTTTAAAAATCATTTTAATTGTAACTATTCTTGGTACAGTAGGCGTTGAAACTACATCTTTTGCAGCTATTTTAGCCTCTGTTGGTTTAGCTATTGGTCTAGCCTTACAAGGGTCTTTAGGTAATTTTGCAGGAGGCGTTTTAATCATGATTTTTAAGCCTTTTAAAATTGGCGATTTAATTGAAGCTCAAGGCGAAATTGGTGTCGTTAAAGAGATTGAAATCTTTACAACCAAACTAACTGGGCTTTCAAATAAAGAAATTATTATTCCGAATGGATCTTTATCAAATGGAAATATTATTAATTATACTACTGAAGGTACTCGTAGAGTAGATTTAACTTTTGGCGTTGGTTATGATTCTGATATAAAACAAACAAAAGATGTTTTAATGCAAGTTCTAACATCTCATCCTAAGGTTTTAAAATCCCCTGAGCCAACAGTAAACGTATCTGAATTAGCAGATAGCTCTGTGAATTTTGCAGTTAGACCTTGGTGTAATACAGAACATTATTGGGATGTATATTTTGATATTACAGAGAATGTAAAAGTAGCACTTGATGAGGCTGGCATTGAAATACCTTACCCACATGCTGTAGAAATTCAAAAAGATGCTTAAGATTTTGGTTTAGGTTTTAAAGCCACAAAATCTTTTAAATAATACGGCTCAAAGTAAGCGACATCTTCGGTGTCGCTTATTTTATATTTATTATAAGCCAACAAGCTCATTTCGTTAGCTGAGGGTAATTTACCTTCGATAAAAATAGCGTTTGGGTGGTTTATAAGTGTTTTAGTTTTTTCAACACCATTACCTATAAAATACACTTTGCCTTTTTTTAAATAATCACTAAAAGATGCTTCGTCTAAAATTTGTGCTTGGGTTTCTCGTATTTGGTTATAATCTGTATCAAAAATAGCCGAATACACCTCCATCCGTCTAGCATCTAGCATAGAAACGATAACACCTTCATCAATTTTAACCTGATGCGCTAAAGCTTCTAAAGTTGATATAGAAATTAGTGGTTTATTTAAAGCAAAACAAAGTCCTTTTGCTGCCGAAACTCCAATGCGTAAACCTGTATAAGAACCAGGACCTTTACTTACTGCGATAGCATCTAGCTGCTTTGAATTTATATTAGATTCTTTTAAAACTTCATCAATATATACATGAAGTCGCTCTGCATGCGAATAGTTTTTATCGTAATCTTCTTTTAAAACCAAAGTCTCACCTTCTTTTGAAAGTGAGACTGAACAATTAGTTGTTGCTGTTTCTATATTAAGTATTAATGCCAAATCAATCAGTTAAAGATTTTCCCATGTAAAAGTCTAAAACTTTAGTCTTAAAAACAAAATCATACTTTGCATTTATTAAAGACGATTGCGCATTTATAAATTGTACTCTTGCTTGTTCTAAATCGAAAGCTGTCATATTACCAATATCATAACGCTCCTTTGAATTGTTAAAAGCTAACTCTTGAGACGCTAATGATTTTTGAGCTGCATCATAGGCTTTAAATGCTGCTTGTGCATCTGTATAGGCTCTTTGAATGTTAGATTCTAAATCCAACTTGGCTTGCTCTAAACGTAATTTACTGTTTTCTTCTTGTATCTTAGATTTAGCAACAGCTGTTTTATTTTGAAATCTAGAAAAAATAGGGATGTTTACATTTAAGTTAAAGTTATGGCCTTTATTTAAATCTAATTCTCGAAAGAAAGCTTGTTTGGTAAAATCGTTTTTTGATTCACTCCAAACTGAACCAAAACCATAACCGACACTTACTGATGGTAAATAGCCGGATTTAGAAATCTCTGTGTTTAGCATAGAGTTTTCAATATCTTTTTCTGCTATTTTAATTTCATTTCTGTTCTGTAAAGCATAATTTAAAACTGGTGTAATTTCATTATATAATAAAGCTTCAGATGGAGTGTCAACATCAATAATCTCAACATCAAATCCATTAAAGGGTACTTGCAATAATTGTGATAGTGTAAGTAATGCTAAATTAAAATTGTTTTCAGCAATAGTAACCTGTTGAGCATCTCTACTTAAAGTAGCTTCAGTATCATAAATATTAGCCTTAGGCTGCACACCTGCATCTACTAAATCTTTAACTTGTTCCAACTGTTTCTGACTGAAATCGTATTGTGCTTTTGCAGTTTCTAAATTTTCTTTATTGAATAATATGTTTAAATACGCATTAACAACATTTAAAGAAATATCATCTTTAATACGTGCTAATTCTAGATTGTTAATTTCTTGATTTAAACGCGATTGTTTGTAAAGGTTTAATGTTCTAAATCCGTTAAACACATTTTGACTAACACTAAGATTATAATTAAACGAATGTGTTGTTTGGTTATTTATTCTTTGGTTAGTAACTGGGTCAAAACCAGATCCAATGCTCATTCGTTCTCCTAATCCTCCACTAACTGACGGTAAAAATTGTCCTTTAGCAGCGACAATATCTTGTTCATTTAAAAGCAATGTGTTTTCGGTTTGTTTTACAGAAATATTATTTTCAAGTGCATACGCTACAGATTCCTGTAGTGTCCATTTTTTTTGCTGCGCAAAAGATGTTGCAGTAAATAACACACTAAATAATAAAACATAATGCTTTACACCTACAAAGTTTCTAAACTCTTGCAAGAAACTACTAATTGTCTTAATCATTATCCTCATCTTCATTATCTTTTGATGCTTTATTCCACACTTTAATTTTATCGCCTTCTTTAACTCCTTCAGTAATTTCTACGTTTATACCATCAGATAAACCTAGAGTTACATTCTTTTTCTCGAATTTGCCTTCTTCTTTTTGTATCTCTACAAAAGGTTTTTCTGTTATTCTATTATATTGCAATAAAGCTTCTTTAATTGCTAAAACACTGTCTTTACTTTCTATATCTATTTCTGCATTAGCACTATAACCAGCTCTAATATCTGTACTTTGTTCTATTTGTACATCTGCTTTAATAGTAAACTGTACAGCACCATTTTCCTCTTGTCCTTTTGGTGCAACAAAAGTTAATTTTGCTGGGAACTCTTTATCATTTATAGCCCCAAGTAGCACTTTAATATCCTTACCTTCTTCAAGTTTACCAACTTCAGCTTCATCAACTTTTCCTTCAAAAATCATAAGGCTCATGTCTGCTATAGTGGCAATAGTTGTTCCTGCATTAAAATTGTTACTTTGTATAACTTGGTCGCCTTCTCGAACTGGAATTTCTAAAATGGTTCCAGGTATTTGAGCTACGATATTTGTATTTGCAGAACTTCCGCCAGAAATAGAACCACGTCTTATAATTTGATAATCGTTTTGAGCTTGCGTAAGCGACTCTTTTGCTTGATTAAATGATAAGGCGCTATTTTCAAAATCTTGTTGTGATATTACTCCTTTATCAAAAAGCGATTTGTTTCTATCGTATAATGTTTTAGAGTTATCGTAAGATAACTTAGACGATGATATTCTACTTTTAGCACTTACTAAACTTTGCTCGTTTGGTACGACTCTAATCTTTGCAATTAAATCGCCTTTTCTAACAATGTCTCCTTCTTCAACAAGTATTTTGTCAACAATTCCTGAAATTTGAGGTTTTAACTCAATCTCTTCTTCAGGATTTAGTTTGCCTGTTGCTACGGCTTTTGTGTTAATTGACGTGTAGAAAGGCTCTTCAACCTTATAATCTACTACATCCTTTGAATTGGCATCTTTAAAATACTTTAATACGAATACTAATGCTATGATAGCTATTATTCCAAAAATAATTTTTACTGTTTTGTTCATTTTTTTTGATTGTTTATTCTTCTCTTAATGCTTCTATTGGTTTTATACTTGTTGCTTTAAACGCAGGGATTAATCCTATTAAAGTCCCTAATATTACTAATATTACTAATGCTATAAACACTACAGCAATAGATACAGACGCATTTACTATAGCAGCATCATCTCCTTGCCCAAAGGCTGCGTCTAATCCTATTAAAATCCATCCTCCAGATATAATTCCGAATAACCCAGCCACTAAAGTTAAAAATACAGCCTCAACAACTATTTGTCTTTTAATCTCAAAAGGTGTAGCACCTAAGGCACGACGTACCCCAATTTCTTTAGTACGCTCTTTTACAGTAATTAGTAAAATATTTCCTATGGCAAATACGCCCGCAATTAATGTTGCAATACCAACAAACCATGTTAAGAATTGCATTCCTATTAAAAACCCTGTGACTTTAGCAAATTCTTTTCCTAAGTTAAAACTGCCAAAAGCACGTTTATCTTTAGGGTGAATACTATTTAAGTTTTTAAGTAATAATTTAGCATCATTTTCAATTTGCTTAATATCATATTCTGGTTTTCCTGTAATCATCATCCAACCAATTTGGTCGCCGCGATTGTATATTTGTTGAAATGTTGTGAAAGGAATATGAATATCTGCCGATGGTCCCATATTTACATTTCCATTTTCAAACATGCCAATTACTTTAAAACTAATACTATTAATTTGAATATATTCTCCTATAGGTTTTTCTCCTTTTTCAAATAATTGTTTATAAATTTCGTCTGATATGACAGCTACTTTTTTATTATCATCTATATCGTTCTGATTAATAAATCTGCCGTGTACTAATTTTTTCTTTTGAACTTGATCCAATAACGGATAGTCACCATATATTCCAAAATTACCAGAAAGAAATTTTCGAACAACTTGTGCCTGATTTACACTCCTAGGAACAACAAATTCTATCCCTTCAACATTTTCTTCTACTTTTTTAGCATCAGATAATGTTAGCTTTACCTGTTTCCCTTCTTGAAATCCTTTAAATGGTTTACTTGTGTTTTCTCCCCATACAAAAACACTATTAGTAGCAAAACTTCCGAATAATCTGTTAAATGAGTTTTCTAATCCTCTAGCAGATCCTAATAATCCTATTAGTAATAAAATACCCCACCAAACGCCTACCATAGTAAGTATAGACCTTAGTTTGTTTTTACTAAAGCTATCGTAAACTTCTTGCCATGTATCTCTATCGAATAAAAATTTAAACATAATTAATCGTTTCTTAATGCTACAATAGGTTTAATCCTTGAGGCTTTCTTTGCTGGTAAATATCCAGCAATTGCTCCAGCAGTTATTAATGTTAGTGTTGCTCCTATTACAAGACTATTGCTAACCCCTGGTTCTTTTATAAAATATTCTTTTAAACTTGGTCCGACAAGCTCTAAAACTCCAACACCCAACAGCAAGCCAACATATCCAGCAATGGCTGTTATTAAAATAGATTCTATTAAAATTATTGATACTATTGATCGTGGTGATGCTCCTAAAGCTTTTCGTATTCCTATTTCTTTAGTTCGCTCTTTAACAATAAAAATCATGATATTACTAACACCTACAATACCTGCTATTAGAGTACCGAAACCTATAACTAAAATAATAACGGTTAACCCTCCAGTCATTTGTCCAACTGCTTTCGTGCCTTCAGCCATGTTACGAACTCTAATTGCTCTTTGGTCACTTTTAGCAACTGAAAAACGATCTTTAAGCTTTCTGGTTAACAAAGTGCTAAAAGCCAATGCTTGATCGTAATCCATTTCAGGATTATAAGTTAAATTTATTTGATCTATATAATCATTATTCCCATAAATATGCTGAGCTGTTGTTATTGGCATATATATTAATCGCTCTTCATTATCTCCTCCATCATCAGTAAAAACACCAACAACCTTATACTGAATATCATTAAGATTAAGATACTTACCAATAGCTGCTGTTTTTAAAAACAAATCCTCTTCAACCAACCTACCTATTATAACTACTTTTGTTCTATTTTGTAAATCGTTCTGATTGATGTATCGCCCTTCTTTTATTTTTGTTTTTTCTAAGTATTGATGATCAGGATGTACAGCTCTTAACCAGTAACTATTCTGTTCATTCCTAAAAGATGCTTGGACATTTTTATAAACCCTTGCTGTAATAAACTCAACTTTATTCCCAAAATCATCTTTTACATAATCAAAGTCTTCGTTTTTAAACTGAATACGCCTTCCTGCTTGTAATCCTTTATGAGCTTTTGTAGTTAGACCAGATCTAATAAAAATAGAGTTATTAGCATCATCAACAAATGCTTCAGCAAATGTGTTTTTCAACCCGTTAGCAATTCCAAAAAGAATGGTAAATAACAATATAGCAAATGCCACGGTAAAACCAGATAACAAACTTCTGGTTCTGTTTTTATTAATACTTTGAAATATTTCGCGCCAAAGGTCTATATCAAACATACTGTTCTGCCCTAACCTGTTCTACTTTTTTATCTTCCATAATAACCCCATCACGTAACCTAACAATGCGCTTACACATATTGGCAATATCTTCCTCATGCGTTACCATTAAAATGGTTTTTCCTTCATCATTTAATTGTTGTATAAACTCCATAATTTCATACGACGTTTTGGTATCTAATGCTCCTGTTGGTTCATCTGCCAATAATAATTTAGGATTTGCAGCTAAAGCTCTAGCAATAGCAACTCGCTGATTTTGTCCACCCGAAAGTTCTTTTGGTAAATGTTGTGCCCAATCTGCTAACCCTACTTTTTCTAGATGAAACATAGCCAGTTCTTGACGTTGTTTACGCTTCATTCCTTGATAATATAATGGCAATGCCACATTTTCAAGTGCATTTTTATAATTTATAAGATTGAATGATTGAAAAATAAATCCTAAAAATTTATTTCTATAAACGGCTGCTTTTTTTTCGGTAAGATCCTTTATTGGTAATCCATCTAAAATATAATCTCCTTCATCAGCTTCATCAAGCATACCAATAATATTTAGTAATGTTGACTTTCCTGAACCTGAAGATCCCATAATAGCTACCATTTCTCCTTCTTGAACGGAGAGATCAATACCTTTTAAAACATGTAAACTAGAATCGCCTATTGGATAGGACTTGTGTAGTTGGCTAATATTTAACATTACTTTGATTGATTTAATAAAGCTATGGGCTTTTTAGTTAGACTTAAAAGACAAAGAAATGTTACAAAGATTGTACCTAAAAATTTTTATTATTTATTTAACGTATTGAATTTCTTATAAATAAAGTAAGCTATACCTCCAACAAGTATATATGGTATAGCCATTAAATACACGATACCATCATTAATTCCTTCAGCAGTAGCTTGACCTTCTTCACTTTCTAAAACTGCACGACACATAGCACATTGTGCATTTGTTTCTAGAAAAAAGAAAAAAGAAAAAAACAGAAAGATTATTTTGCGTTTCATATTTTTAAACATAATATGGTGAAATCATTATATAAACAACAACACCAGTTACTGCTACATATAGCCATAATGGGAATGTGATTCTGGCTATTTTTTTATGCTTTTCAAAATTTTTTGTTATAGCTCTAACATAAGTAATTAATACGAATGGAATAACAACGATAGACAAAACAATATGCGTTAATAAAATAAAATAGTAAACATATTTTATAAAACCTTCACCTCCAAATTTTGTAGAATCACTAGTCATGTGATACGCTACATACATAACCAAAAAAACTACAGAACACCAAATTGCTGTAGTCATTAGGTTTTCATGAAGTACAATATTTTTCTTTTTAATAGCAAAAAAAGCGATAACCAAGATAACCGCTGTTAACCCATTTATGGTTGCATAAATTGGAGGCAAAAAACTTAAAGGCTCTACATTTGGTATTTTAACACGAAATAAAGCAGCTACAATAATTGGGATAACTATTGATAATATAACTATTAATCTGTTATATTTTTTATCGTCTAAAATAGGTTCTTGATTATTCATTATTCAATGTAATATTATGTGATTCTGAAATGAGTTCAGAATAACGAATATTAAATTATTCGTTTAGTAATTTTCTAATATCTTCTTTTAATGCACTAATTTCTTCTTTTACACCATCGTCATCAACTTGCTCTTCTTCGGAAATGATTCCTCTATAATAAATTATAGGGTTCCCAAATTTGTCTTTTCTTGAGCGTATAAATCCATTTTTGTCAATTAAAGCAAAATTACCTGAATGCTCAAAACCGCCTTCAACCTCAGCATTTTCTCCAGTATATAAATTAAATCCTTCATTAGCCAGTTTATAAATATCATCCTTATTGCCTGTCATTAAATGCCAATTAGGGTTTATTACTCCATAGTGCTCTGCATATGTCTTTAGGATTTCTGGCGTATCATAATCTGGGTTTATAGTAAATGAAGCTACACCAAAATCTTCAAAGCCTTTAAAGCTATTTTGAATTTGAATGAGATTAGCATTCATGCGCGGACAAATGGTTGGGCAAGTTGTAAAGAAAAATTCAATAACATAAACCTTTCCTTCGTAATCTTTATTAGAAACAGTTTTACCTTCTTGATTAGTAAACGAAAATGCAGGCACCTTTTTAGATTGTCCATTAATTTCAATGAATGCTAAATCTGATTTTGTAGATTTTTTATTCTTTGGAGAATCGCTTCTACTTTCTTTACGTATAACATCGTTCTTAGATATTCTGTCTACTATTTTAGGAATAAATATTATTCCAAAAACTAGTATGATAAACGATATACCTATATATGAATAATTAGTTTTTTTGCTCATTGGTTTTATTTAAGTCGTTTGCTCTTCTGGTATCAGAATTAAATTCCCCTTTTCGTTTTTGTCTATATTCTGTAAATAAAATACGTAAATCGTCGCTCATTTTATTTTTAATTTCTGCAACCTCAATGCAATTATAAGAATACAAACCATAAATAGATTTCTCTTTTTCCAACTCATTATCTGTTCTATCATCTAATCTCCCGCGTTGGCTTAAATCTTTATCAACAACAAAAACATTGCTTGATGATAAATCGTCACTAAGGTTCAGTTTCGACTTTAGGCTATAAAATAAGCGTTGAATATCATTTGACTCTCCAAAAACAAAATGCCAAAATCGTAAATCTTCGTATGACGCTATTTCTCTTTTAAGGTTTTCAACAGCTGTTTCTGTGCCCTTTGGCATTACAACTACTATTTGAAAACGTTTAAAGCCCTTAAACTTATCGTAAACAAGTTCCTTTAAATTTAAAGCTGTTGTTGATTTATTATTAGGTTCTTCACCAAAAAAACCTAGCACAGTTATGTGGTTTTTTAAAATAATTTGCTCGTTAGAGCTTGAAGAAAACGATTGTAAATCTAATACGTTTTCATTTACAATATCTAGCGGTTCGTAATTATGCGTTGCCGGATATAAAAACAATAAAAACGTTACAGGAAGAAAGAACAAAACTCCTAAAACTACATAACGGCTAACTTTCTTATAATCCATTGAATAGATGCGTTTTTATTAAAAATGAATACGGTTACAAAAATAAAAAAAGGCAGTCTAAAAACCGCCTTTGTATATCTATTTAACACTTAAATTACACTTCGTGTAAACTAAATAAAATCTTTAAAAATCTCTTTTAACATATCCTTCTTTATATACATCAAAAACGTAACCGCCTTCTTGTAATAAAATGAATATTAAATATAAAATTAGGAAGATTGCTGTCCATACAACCATGCGTCTTAAACTTTTTGTTTCATCACGCATGTGCATAAAGTCCCAAGTAATATAATAGGCTTTTACTATGGTTAAGATGATAAATATCCAGTTTAAAGCTTTCATGCCTAAAACCTGCCTCATTAAAACATCTGGTTTAAGTATACCTAATGCTACTTCTACTATAGTAACAAGAGTAAGAAAGATTAAAACTCCCCAAATTTTTTGAGTGTTGGATTTAAACTTTACTAAACCTCTAAATATTTCTAATTTATGTTCGTGTGCCATTTTAAATGCTTTTAAGATCCCGATATCATCGAGATAAAATATATTTTAATTTAATTAAACTAGGTAGAAGAATGTAAATACAAATACCCAAACTAAATCTACAAAGTGCCAGTATAAACCAACTTTTTCAACCATTTCGTAGTTTTTACGTCTTTCGTAAGTCCCTAATATCACATTAAAGAAAATAATGATATTAATAATAACTCCAGAAAATACGTGAAAACCGTGAAAACCAGTTATAAAGAAAAAGAAATCTGCAAACAATGGCGAACCGTACTCGTTTACATGTAGGTTAGCACCTTCTACAACAGTTCTACCATTTTCTTTTAAAAGCTTTAATGACTCTCCTCTAGATAAGACTGTTTTTTCACCAGCTTCATTTATAATTTGTGTTCTTACTAAAACATTATCATGCGCTTCAAAACCATGAATAACTTCATCAACTGTATAGGTTGGTAATGTTCCTTCTTGTACAAACCACAACCCGTCTTTTCTACCGTGCTCTGCTCTATATGTTTCTTCAGCAATAGCAAAATCTCTTAATGCTACTCTTTTAAAAACTTGCTCCCCTTCTTTTTCAACATATTTCCCAAACTGTAAAATATTACCACCTTTTGTTTGAATGGCACCATAGTCTCCTTTAATAAAAGTATTCCACTCCCAAGCTTGAGAGCCCACAAATATTAAACCACCGATAATGGTTAAAAACATGTAAATGGTTACTTTGGCTTTATTTAAATGATGGCCAGCATCAACCGCTAATACCATGGTTACAGACGACATGATAAGTACAAACGTCATAAAAGCCACATAATACATTGGCGCATCTACACCATGTAAAAATGGAAAGTGAGTAAACACCTCGTCGGCAATTGGCCATGAATCAATAAACTTAAATCTTGAAAATCCGTAGGCTGCTAAAAACCCAGAGAACGTTAAAGCATCTGAAACGATGAAAAACCACATCATCATTTTACCATAACTTGCATTTAACGGTTTATTTCCTCCGCCCCAAGTTTTACCTTCTGTTCCAGTATTTACAACTGTAGTACTCATATGTAATGGTTGTTATTTAAAAGTTGCACAAAAATAATCAAATTATCTATGTAATAAAATATCGTTTAAGTAATTTTTAAAATGGTTATAACGCATTATATCTAAAACCTTCTTTTTTCAGAAAAAACCCTTATAATTTTATCCCACAAAAGTTAGTAATAAATAAAGAAATACCCATAGTATACCAACAAAATGCCAAAAGGTAGCTGCCAATTCAAACCCAAGTATTTTAGTTGCATTATACTTTTGTTTAAAATGATTATAAATTACTACTAAAATGCATATTAGTCCAGCAACAACATGTAAAACATGAAAGAAAGCTATTAAGAAGATGAAAGAAGCTTTTGGATTACTTATTTCTCCTGTAAATCTATAACCGGATTCTATTAAAGCATTAAATCCTTCAAACTGTAAAAACACAAATAAAATTCCTAAACAAAATGTTGTTATTATTAATATTGATGTTAATGGTCTATTACCTTTTTTTAATGCTTGTTTTGCCAAAATAAAAGTAATACTACTTACTATAGCAACAAAAACACTTATTAAGAAAATATTTGGCAATTCTAATTCGTTAGACCAATCTGGTCGTTTCCTACTAATAATTACTGCACTTGTTAGTCCAGCAAAAGCCATAAATAATGAAATAAGGCTAAACCAAAGCATCATTTTTTTTGCTCGGTTGTTTTTTTCTTCTAAAGTACCTTGAGTTAAATCCATAATTATCTAATAAATTTATCAATTACATAAACAATTTGTACTAATGATATATAAGATACACTAACTAGCATAAGTTGTCTTGCTGATTTTTCAGTCATTAATTTAAATAAGCGAATTGCATAATACAGCATCCATAATCCTAAAAGAAATACAATAACTGCTGATACTATTGACAATTCTAATTTACCAGTAAATCCAAATACAGGAATTATTGATACTATTAGCGTCCAAATAGTATACATAATGGTTTGTACCGCTGTGCCTTTATCTTGCTTCCCTGTTGGCAACATAAAGAACCCACCTTTTTTATAATCTTCAAATAAAAACCAGCCAATCGCCCAAAAATGAGGGAATTGCCAAAAAAACTGTAATGCAAATAAAGTCCCTGGTTCTATACCAAAATCGTCTGTAGCGGCAACCCAACCCAACATAAACGGAATAGCTCCTGGAATAGCACCAACAAATACAGCTAATGGTGTTTTAGTTTTTAAAGGAGTATAAACACAAGTGTATAAAAATATTGAAATGGCACCAAACATAGCGGTCTGCTTATTGATGGTGTAAAGTATAATAATGCCTAATAATGTAAAAATAGAGGCAATTATAAAAGCGGTAGTGACAGACATTCTTCCTCCTGGAATTGGTCTATTTTTAGTACGGCTCATTAAGGCATCTAAATCTTTTTCAATAATTTGATTAAATGCGTTTGAGGCTCCAACCATAAAATACCCTCCAAAAGCCAGTAAAATTAAAGTTTTAAAGTCTACAGTTTCCGCGCCTAATAAATAACCTGCTAATGAAGAAAAAACAACACTTAATGCTAATCGCATTTTTGTGATTTCTTTAAAATCTGAAATTACAGAATGTGTTGCTAATGAAGATTTTGAGTTACTCAATGTTTCCGTTTCTTGGTCGCTTTATAATGCGAGTGCAAAGATACTTTATTAAAGCAATTTGAGCAATCCTTTTTAATGGTAAATTTATTTACATCATTAAGCTCTCAATATTTTGTATTTTTATTGAAAACATAACATAACACATCCTATTTATGAAATCTTTAAAAGCCATTTTTCCTCTTTTTATTTTTTGCTTTTCTTTAATAGCCTGTGCACAAAACAACGATGTTGTTATTAAAACCAATAAACTATCTGAGAATATATATATGTTAGAAGGTCAAGGTGGCAATATTGGCATTTCGGTTGGAGATGATGGAATTGTTATGATTGATAGCCAGTTTGCACCGTTAACGCCTAAAATTTTAGCAGCCATTAAAGCAATTAGTGATAAGCCTATAAAGTTTTTAATCAATACGCATTGGCATCATGATCATGTTGGTGGTAACGAAAATATTAAAAATGAAGGCGCTATTATAGTAGCACATGATAATGTTAGAAAACGTATGAGTGTAGATCAGTTTGATAAATACCGAAACAGAACAACCAAAGCTTCACCAACAAAATTGCCATTAGTTTCATTTTCAGATAATATTACGTTTCATATGAATGGTGAAGATATTATGGTTTTTCATGTAGATAATGCGCATACCGATGGCGATGCTATGATATATTTTACAAATGGTAATGTACTACATATGGGCGATACTTATTTTCAAGGTAAATATCCATTTATAGATATAGCAACTGGCGGAAGTGTAAACGGCTACATTAATGCTGCAAAACATGCTTTAATGCTAATTGATGATGATACTAAAGTTATTCCTGGTCATAGAAACCTGTCAAACAAAAAAGAATTAACCGCATATTTAACGATGCTAGAAACTCTAAAAACTCGTGTTTTAGCAGAAATTAAAAAGGGGAAAACCGAAGAAGAAGTAACAAATAACGAAGCTATAATCAAAGAATACACCGCTCTAAATTATGGCGATTGGTTTATTAAAGATGCGCAAATACGTCAAACGTTTTATAGGAGTTTAAAAGAAGAATAAGTTAATTTGGGCGTTACCCTATCGGGTCGGGCTTTTCACTATATCTTTTTCTCGTGCCTCAAAAAAGGATGCCGTTACAATCCCTAACGCACCTATTTGCTATGTATAGTTTCTTTAATTAGTTGATTTAACTTCATTAAAAATTGATGTAGATAAACTAAAAAGTAGATTCCTGCTTTCGCAGGAATTGGTTAATTATCAAAATACCAATTAAACAAATCGGTTCTTAGTCCAAAATTAAACCAAACTGTGTTGCTTTTAAACGTAGAAGTTGTAATGGATTCTGGATTAAAATTTCTGAAACTAATATCAGTAAAGACCTTTAAGTTTGAAGCTGGATTTATTATATATCCCGCTTGTAAATTACCATTAAAGGTTTTTGTTTTTATACCTTGGCCAACTTCAACACCTGTATCAAAAGGGCGGTCATTATAATTTTTAAAAATATCTGCGCCATAACTAAAATTATCAGTCCCATCATTAAAATCTAAGCCACGAACTCCAAAAATAAGCTTTGCATCGGCAAACCATCGTTTGTAATGATATCGACCAATTAATATAGCTTCACTAAAATTCGCGCCCCATAAATGCGCCATAGATTGGTTGTTGTGCCCGTAATTTGTCGCAATTGTGTTATGCGAATACGTATAAGGTCTTATCCTATTGTATTCAAACTGAAGCATTAAATTATTAACCTTAAAAGCATTAAAATATTTAACGCCTATTTGGTAGCCATATTTGTTTTTCCAACTTTTTTCTCCGCCTTTAATATCACTTAGCGAAAATTCATCTAAAACAAATTGACTATAAATATTTACATTATCGTTCCATTTATATTTTGCTGATGCTCCAATAATAGCATTTCCTGCATCTTGCCCTGTTTCAAATTCGATGGCTCTGTAAAATATTATGGGGTTTAAATAGTTTACATCAAAACCTCTATCATTTGAATTCGTCCAAATAACCGATTCAAACAAACCTAAATTAAATCTTTTAGAAACATTCCAACTTAAGTAGTGATTGGCCATGTATTTGGTTAAAAACGCTCCGTCTTCAGTAACTTCTGGTCTTACGTCTCTTAACCACATCCAGGTATTGGTGTATTTTATTTTCCAAAATTTAGTGTTCAATTTCAAAAACGGATGTGGACTCGCTACATCGCTTAATAATAAAGATCGATACCCGTCACCAATAAAGTTTTTACCATGCCCAAACTGAATATTTATAAATTTTGCTGGTGCGTATGACAAATACGCTTCGGCAACAGGATAATCATACGAATCGCTTTTAAAACGTTTTGCAATACCGCGTCCAGGAATAATTGCTGGGTCTGGACCAAAGGCTTTTAAACTTTCGGCATATTGATTAACGTATTGTGCAAAACGTCCTTGGCTTTCAAAAACGGATGCATAAAAATTCAACTTTTTACCTAAACCTCCTTGAACCAAGAATCCTCGGGTGCTATTATAGGTTGAGCTAAACTCAGCATCAGTATCCTTACCTACTTCTAAATCGAAAATAGGGTCGATAGTAAACCAATAATCTTTTCCTTGCAATTGTACTAAATGTTCATTCCAAAGTTTTCTTCCAGCCCAAGTATCGGTTTCTTTTTTAAGTTTTTCCTTTTCGGCTTTAAAATCGTAATATTTTGAAACCTCTTCATAAACAAATGGTTTTGACGCGGTATGACTATTGGTTCCAATCAAATTCATTTGCCTGTCAAATTTTGAATAATCGCTATGCGTAAAAGGAATATTTAACTGACTTGTATAGCCTTTGCTTTCAAACGCTTTTAAACTTGCATTTACACTATCAAATTCTGTTTTTGCTGCGGCTTCTAATTTAGAAATGGCGTTAACCTTTATGACATTTTTAGAAACGATTGATTGGTTTATTAATGGTATTTTTATGGAAACCGAGTATTGTTTATAGGTTGTTCTCCCATTATAAGTTGCTGGTTTTACTTTTGGAAAAAGTTCAAAAACCCTTTTTGTTTCATCTTTCAATTCGTTATAAATAGCATCAACATAAACTACCTTAAATAGACCTGTTGTATCTACTTCAAAAAGCACTGCAACTTCCCCTTTATAATTTTCATCTAACGCTTTTTGTGGCACTTTAAAGTTCTCGTAAATATGCGTGAATATATTTCTATCAAAACACTGTTGTAATGAATCAATCTCTACAAGTTCGCAATTAGGGAAAACTGGAGGTTTTTCATATAGAAAAGTATCTTGCGCGTATATATTATATTGAACTAAAAGTAGAAATAGGACAACGAATCTCTTCATAAAATTTAATAAGAATTGATTTTGAGCAGAAAGATACTATATTTTTGATAATACATCTATTAAAAAACCGCTATCAATTTAATTGATAACGGTTTTAAATGCTTTAAATTACAAAGCTCTTTATTGTACTTTAAATTTAATAGGTAACGTATAAATAACACCTACATTTTTATCATTTTGCTTACCTGGTGTCATTTCAGGCATTAAATTAATAACTCGAATTGCTTCATCTTCTAATTTTGGATGTGGAGCTCTAGTTTTAATATTATTTACTTTACCAGTTTTATCAATAGTAAATTGTACATCAATTTTCTGCATGCCTGATAAACCGTAATTTGAAGCAATATCATCTCCATGAAATTTTCGCTGAATAAGTTTTGCTATTTTTTTAGACATACATTTTTTTCTCTCATTATTATTTTTTGCTTTTTCGCACCCTGGATAGATAGGTGCGTTTTGTATAAAAGCAATAGGAACTGGCACATCATCTATAATATCAATAACATCAATATCTCCTGGATCAATTGGAGGGTTAACATCATCTGATGGCTTTTCAGTTGGCTCATCAAACGGGTTGACCAGAATATCATCTGGAACTTCTACGAAGTCATTAGATGGTTTACTCTGCTTTTGCTTTACTGGCTCATCGAAAGTTGGTTTCACCGTCTTAATTAAGGGTACATCAATATAAGTTGGTCCTTCTATAGCTGGCAAATCTGCATACTTATCAATAGTAGTTTCAAACTTCATTTCAAACAAGCCATAGGTTCCCAACAAACACACAATTAACCCAATCTGAAAGTAAAGAGTCGAGTTTTTTTGTAAATTTGCATCATGCTTTTGTGATTTTTTCACGATTTGCTCATTTTGCCGAATGAGTTCGTGAGTTTTTTTTGGATTACTCATAATAATTATAGTTTATATGTTAATATTATGATAAAATCACAATAAGCATACCAAAAAAGAAATCCCGTTACAAAATTTGTAACGGGATTTTAAATTATTTGAATTCCTGTATTTACAGGGCTAAATATTTAATCTTGTACTTGAAAAATAATTGGTAAAGAATATGGAACAGTTACGGCTTTACCACGTTGCTTTCCTGGTTTCATTTTTGGTAACATTTTAATAACACGTTTAGCTTCTTTTTCTAAACCTGGATGTGGTGCTCTTGCACGCACACCTATAATATTACCTGTTTTATCAATTTTAAAAATAACATTAATACGTTGTCTCCCCGATAAACCTAAATCTCCAGCTAAATCTGTATTAAACTTTCTGTTTACAAATTTTGCAATCTTATCAGACATACATTTTTTCTTAGCAGCATTGTTACCTTTTTCGCAACCAGGAAAAACTGGTACGTTTTCAATAACTGCAAAAGGGACTTCTATATCTTCTTCTACTTCTTCAACTTCTACTTCTTCAACCTCAACAATTTCAGTTTCTTGATCAGCTTCAGTTGATTCTATTACTGTTTCTTCTACCTCTTCTTCGTCCTCTACTACCTCAATAACTTCTGGAGCTGCTGGTGGCGGTGGCGGTGGCGGTGGCGTTACAATTTGTTCTGTAAGTGGAATTTCCTCATCATCAAGTTCATCTAAATTCAATTGACCTGCTGCATAGTCAGATTTATCATACGTTTTGTAATTAATCGCATAATTTGTTAAAAAAAGCATTAAGGCTAAGCCAATTGCAAAGTAAAGAGAACTGTTACGCCCTACATTTGCTTTAGGATTTTTTTTAGGTTCCATAATTTAATTGTTTTTGAAGATTGCTAAAATAACCATTTATTTGTCAAAAAAGCAAGCGTTTATAAATTTTTAATATGTGTTTTTTTGTTAATTAACAGTATTATTACAGTAATTAACACTCCCAAAGTATTCGCTATAGCATCATAAACATCGGTATGTCTTGATGTAGTAGCACTTCCTTGTAATATCTCAATTATTATACCAAAAGCTATTGAAAATATAGCAGCATAAATTATTGCCTTAGTTTTTTTGTATTTAAACTTAAAAAAAAATGTGTTAACCCATAAAAAGGCTAACACACTATATACTAAAAAATGAAATATTTTATCGGCAAAAGATATACCTGCGTTTGGTAAATTATTAATTTTAATCAAACTTACTGCCGCCAAAGCAACCGAATAAAGTACCGCAATTATAAACGCATATTTTTTAAGCACCTACCAGTGCTTTATAATCATCTGCAGACATAAGACTTTCTGTTTGGGAAAGATCTGAACACTTAAGCTTAATCATCCAACCATCACCATAAGGATCACTATTTACTTTTTCTGGCTCGTCTTCTAAAGCTTCATTAAACTCAATAATTTCACCAGATAGCGGTAAAAACAAATCCGATACTGTTTTTACAGCTTCAACGGTTCCGAAAACTTCTTCTATATCAAGTGTTTCATCAACAGTTTCAACTTCAACATACACAATGTCTCCTAATTCGCTTTGTGCAAAATCTGTAATACCAATTGTTGCAACGTCGCCCTCAATACTAATCCACTCGTGGTCCTTAGTATATTTTAATTCTGATGGAATGTTCATTATAATAATTTAAGTTTGTTTGTTTATTTTGACAAATGTATTTATTCAAATTTTAATTTCAAATAGATTGCTCGTTAATTCCCAAAATTATATCTGAGTGTTAATCCAGATCGAATTGTTGTTTGAGGAAATGCTGTTGAAATAGCATACTCTGAGAACGCATAATCAAAATAGAAAATACCTGTTAAGTTTTTACTGAATGCATAATCTGCCGAATATTTTAAACCCCAAATGGTTTGACCAGATGTTACTTGGTTATTCTCCAAATCTAAATACCTTATAATGGTTTTATTCTCTCTAACCGATATATCTGCTTTCATATTTAAATCACTTACAATACGCTTTTTTGGTCCTGCAAGTTTTGAACGAATGCGTACATCTTTAATTCTATATCCTAAACCAATAATATATTCGTTTCCTTGAATTTCTGTCAATAAATTATTATCGAAACTAAGTGACAATAATCTGTCTTTTTTAACTTCAGCAAGAATTTTTACAGAATTTTTCATTTCGAAATCAATTCGAATTAATGGACTGAATAACTCGGTTAAATTAATGTTGCTAAATAGCGTTCCGTTTTTATAATTACCAGATTGATCCAAAGATTCTGATGGCTGACTCGCATAATCTAACCCAGGAATTGGAGCTTCATTGTCAACAGGGTTCAAATTTAAATTTAAGTTAGTACTAAATTGATTAATGGTATATGTTGAACGATAACCATGTGTTATGGAGAATCGTTTAAAATGTTTTTTAAACCAAGCAAACTTCATCAATCCTGTGTATTTTAAATCCCAATTAGGAATTGGCACATCTCTAAAAGCGCTAGTTTTAACTTTATTAGCGTCTTGCCCAGAATAAGCAGCTAAAAATGCGGGTAATAAAACCGCTTGATTATTTTTACCAAAGCCTAATGGGTAGCCTTCCGTATCTCTAGCATATGTTGAGTTGCCATAAAATTTTTCTGCAAGCCTCTCAGCAACTTTTAACCTGTTGGCTCTAAAATCGTTAAATGCTTCAGATATGTTTTCATCGCTTTTACCAAATGCTGTTTTAATTAAAATAGTAGATATATTAAAGTTTCCGAAAGTGTTTGGTGTTAAAGAATTGTATTCAAACGTATTAGGGTCAACATTATAGTTCTCATTATAATTTTCATAATAAGCTCTATTACCAACAAGATCAATTTTCAAGTCTTTTACTGGTTCTAAATTTGCCGAAACATCCAACTGCTTTGTATGTGTTTCAGTATATTGTTGATTAAATTCTGGAAACACTGTTAACCAACCGTTTCTAGCTGCCAAATGCCTTATATCACTCTGACTACCAAAAGTATAACCTAGTGTTGGCCTGAGTGTACCAATAAATCCAGGCGTTTGCGTGTATCCTGGCAAAAATGTACCATTGTTTTCAGAATAATTAAATTGAATTCTTTTTATGCTTGTTAAAATATCAACCCCTGCGTTTAACAGTTTTGTAACCGATTTATTTTTACTCTTTGCAGGCTTTTTATTTTGATTTGTTCCTGGTGGTCTACCTTTTTGTGGCGTTCTTGACCTCACATTTCTAATAGGTTTTTTTACTAGGCCAATATATTTATACAGCTTTTTCATATCTAAAGTTGAATTTAGATTATGAGTGTTGGCGTTTTGAATACTGTTAACCTCTTCGCCTAAAACTTCTCCATATAAATCTGAGCCTTTTTGCCACATAAAATCTCCCGAATACTGATACGTTGCTTTTAAAAAGCTAAATGTTGGAATCTTATGTATTGGCAATTCATAAGTGATACCTAAGTTTTGGGTTTGCCTGTTAGGGTCTCCAAAATCTAAGAATCCGTCCCAAACATCTAAAGTTGGATCTTGATCGCCATTAACAATATTATCTTTAAAATAATTACGGACAATATTATTATTTGCTGCCGTGAAATTAAAGCTTAATGCCTTGGTTAAATTATAATTGATGGTATATTGAAAATCGAAGGTATAGTTTCTTCTAAACAATTCTTCAATGCCAATGTTACCTGCACCTAAATCAATATCTCTAAATTTTTGTCTATTAAATTGACGGTTAATATCCGTATTAATTGTAAAACTTGTAGGTAGCAAATTAAAGTTAAAATCTTTCAGAATCTTCCAATATTTACCTCTAAATAAAGAGTCGTTCTTTTTAAAAGGTTCAACAGTAATTGGATTAAAATTAAACGCATAATTTGCACCAACTCTAACCGTTTTATTGACTGAGTTCTCTATTTCGAAATCTCGATGTTCTACCTTATTATAAGAATAGTTAAGTGTTAAATTTTCAACATCATAAAAACGTGGTTTGGAGTCGCCCGTTCTTACTTTTCTAACACCTATAAAATTGATACTTTGTCGCCTTGTGTAATCTTCAGAATCCTCTTTAACCTGTCTTCTTTTTTCCTCTGTATCTGCCGCAGCCAACCTAGATTCCAAAGTTAAATCTTTATAAAACTGATCATATTTAGGTGTAATAAGTTCTTCACTTTGCGCATAATTAAACGGCACTTGAATGCCCCATTTTTTTGGTAATAATTGCCCAACATTAATGTTAGTTACAACATCGTATTGCTTAACGTCTTCTAAACTACGCTGACTTGGACCTTGTTCAATAGTCCCAAAACCAGAAGTGCTTTGCCTCCCTGTAGCACTTATATTTGCAAAGTCTGCAATATTAGTATCAACACTTAAAACGGCTGCCCAACCACCTTCGTTATCTAAATCGGATAAACGTAATTCGTTAAACCAAACTTCGGCACAAACATCATCTCTATTCGTAGCATTTTTTACACCTACCATAAGTGTTCTTACATCTCCAAAATTAGGATTTCCTTTTATAGCTATTCTGTGTTGACCTGGCACGTAATTTGAAAACTCATCGCCAGCTAGTGGAATTGCTTCTCCGTTAATAACATCATAAAAGGTAGGGTCTAAATTGGTTAAAGTCCCATCTGATATTCCTATGGATTTAATTTGACCTAACAGCTCAATTGGTAAATTAATTTCATTATCAGTTGGCCAAAGCCCTTCTCTTGTTGTTGATGTAGAAACTTGTAAAGGGATTTCTATTTGATAAAAGTTCTCAGTTAAATCATTACCCATTCTTATAAACCCAACCAAATCATCATTAGTTATAGAGTTTCCTGACTCATCGGCTTCTGCATGCATAAACATTCTTATACGCTTATATTGACGCATATCAATATTTATGTTTTTATAAACGGCCTTAGAATCTTCAGACTCTAAATTGCAAACATTTACCACTAATGATTGCTCATTTTGTTGAATAACCGTATTGTTATTAAATAGTTCTTCTGGATCTATTCCTGGAGGTCTTTGATAACTCCCTTCATTTTCTAATGTGCCAATTACACCAACTGAAAAATCGGTTTGAGGATCATCAGGTGTTGCATCGTTTTTATCTAAAGCTTGGGTGTATCGTCTCCAGTCACTTCTTACTAAATCTAAAGTTCCAAAACGAAATACTGTTTTTTCTGAAAATTCTTTAAGAAACACACGTGCAAAACGTACGGACCTTAAATCGCTAATGCCTCCAATTGGAGTAACATGACTTCCCTGAACTGGAATTCTAATTTGATACCAACGCACATCTTTTGTATCTCCATTTGGTAACAACCTTGGTCTTATTTTAAAATCTCTTAAAAAATCTTTTATAGGATTACTATCTGGTATATTATCAAAATCGGCTTCAGTTTCTGGTAAATTTTGACGCGTAATATCTAACTCATATTCAAAATAACTATTAATCGTATTCATTGTATTATCGCGATTAATATCTTCTGCATCTGGTTGCGTATTGGCTGCTCTATCTGTATTTGTAAATGTATCTGGAGTATTTCCTTCTACACCATTGTACTTTTTATAGCGTTCAAAAATATCGCCTTCTGCATTTAAAAAATATGAATAATTATCATTTGATGGATCATCTAATCCTGCAAAAGCTGGAAACTTTAAACTTTCATCTGTATCATTTAATCCATCATACCCAATATCTTGAAGGGTTCTGTCTTGTCCTGTAGTATCAAAAGCATAAATTAAGGATTGGTTTCCTGGTGTTTTTCCCCAAGCAGTTTCTGTTGTAAAAGCATTGTTAGATGAATCTGGCAATCCATTTTCATATTGTTTTCTCCCATCAGATAAAACATCTTCAGAAATGTTTCCTAAATTAAAAACCAATTTACCTCCCGGATTTGTTGGGTTTTCTTGAAACGGATCTTGTAACCAAAACTCGATGTACTCTACATTGGCTTGTTCTAAATCTGTTGATGTTAATTGACGCGTAATACCTGCCCAACTTTCTTGTGGATTGGGAAGTGTATTGCCACTTGCGGATGGATTAAAATTGTATGGACCTCTTTCTGATGGATAATATGCTAAATCTAAAGTGAAAATTACAGAATTTTGACCTTGAACTAAATCTCTTTCTGGGAATAGCTCGTTTATAAATACACGACTCGTAAATAAATCTGAAACATCATCATCAGTTATCTCATCTGGTCTTCTAGCGCTATAAAAAATAGGATCGATAGTATACCAGTTTAATAATGCTCTTTGGTAACCGTTTTCTAAGTTTATAGCATTGTTAGGATTTGTAACATCTATATAACCCAAGTTAGTATCAAACGGTGTACTAGATAAAAACCATGATTGTTGCGATTTTAAATCGATGCTTCCTTGTGAGCCTTCAAAATCATCAACATATGATGTTGCTTCTCCATTAAGGTTTGTCCCTTTTGGTGCTCCTGGGGCTAAATAGGCAAACTCACCTCGTAACGATAAATTAGATTCTACATCGGTATCTATATTTGGTAACTTATTTGCTAGTCGTGTTAAGAAAGGTACTTTGGTAGAATAGTTACCATTAAAGCCAAAAATAGTATTATTTATAGGCTCTGAACCGTAATTTGCTTTTTGAGTTATTGGGCGTTCATTAAGGTTTAAAAGCGTTGCACCTAAAACAAAGTTTTCGTTAAATTTATGCTCAACATTTATACCCGTAAAACGTTTTGTTTGTTGACCGAAAACCGCATTATTCTCAGTAGAAACCTGAATAGGTGTATTTGATGCTTTTAAAGCTTCATCTAAAATTTGAACACGCCCTAATTGGTAATTTACCGTGTAGTCTACGCCTTCAACTAAAACACGTCCGCCAGCTGTAACTTTTACTGAACCTCTAGGCACATTAAACGATCCAATAGGAATCCCATCACCACCAGAAGATTTATAACGTCCTTTTAATTTGAACTTATTTTTTTCAACCTCTTCTAAAGCAGCTGTTTTTGTACTTTTGTATAGCACATCGTAAACGTATTTAGTTTGGTTTTCGTTATATGAAGTATTTACATTATAATTTTCAGTAGCGCTAAGTGATAACTTATTAAATAGGTATTCTCCAAATGGCTCAACACTTGGAAATATTATTTTTCCTGTTTGCGGTAACACAGTTATGTTAGGCACAAAATCAAAAAATCCATCACCTTTTATTTGTGGGTCGTTATTAAAATTTAATTTATCTAAACTAAAGACCCTTAGTAAAGGAGTTTCGTTTAAAGGGTCTTCATTTGGTCCAGGTGGAGGAAACGCTGTTGTTCCAACTGGTGTAATAAAGTTTAAAGGAGATGCTTCATTGTAAAAAATATTTAGTTTAAAATCATCTTGACTTAAATTAAATGCACCTGTATCATAAATATTTTTCATCATCAGTTTCCAAACTGGTTGATTAACATTTGTAATACTACTTTTTAATAGTTTTAAAACTAAGTTTTTATTAACCACAGAGGTTATCTCTCCAGTATTTGTATCTGTGGTTACACCGGTTGCATCAATACCATCATTAGCAAATTCACCTACTTGATACACTTTTCCACCAATAGTAAATTGAAATGCAACTGCCAATACCTCATCATTATTTAAACGTTGATTTAATGAAATATACCCCAATTCTTTATTAAAGTTATATTCTTGTCCATTAATTAATTTCCTAGCATTTTCTAATTTTGCATAATCAAACCCCTCATTAACATTAGGCACTAAAATACCCGATTGTACGGTAGCTACATCTCTAACAGCTTCTGTAAGCAAACTTGTTGACCCTATAGCTGTTGGATCAAAATCATTGTTACTATTATCTGGAATCGCTCCTAATCCAGCATTTACAAATCCAGCTGGTGGTGTTTGCAGTCCTATTAAATCTGTTTCACCTAAATCTTGAAGTGCAACAATATTTCTAACATTATCTGTTCTATTACTCCTATTTGTTACCCAAACCTCAAGCCTTGTAATTTGAAGTCCTTTATTATTCATATACGGATAAGTTGCCAAAGAGGCATCGTACGTATCTCTAAAATATTGTGCTAAAAAGAAGTGCCTATTTTCATCGTAATCCCAAATGAATCTATCAAATTCTTCAAGTGTTCCACCACCTTGTGCAACCACCGTGTTGGCTTGTGATTTTTGTTCAGAAAACACACCAGTAACCGTAGTTTTTCCAAATTGCAATTGTGCTTTAACTCCAAAGAGACTTTGCGCTCCAGTAATTAAAGAGCTGTTTAATGGCATACTTACATTACCAACCTCAATTTTTTGAATAATATCATCTTCTGTTGGTGTGTATTCTAATTTAATAATATCTTGGAAATCGTAACTAGCTTGAGTATCATAATTTGCCGTTACTTGTAGTCGTGTACCAACTTTACCTAACAAACTTAAGCTTATACGCTGGTCGAAATCAAAAGTAAAATTACTTCTATTCTTTGGTGAAAATGAAGGATTATCTTGTTTTGAAAATAATACTCCTAAATCCATTTCAACTGACCCTTGTGGAATCACGCTAATGGTATCACTCCCAAAAATAGATGTGAAAAAATCAGACTTCACATAAAACTCAGGAATTAAGTTTTTTTGCCCATCTTTAGCGCCCGATTTTTTACCATCAAACGCATCAATTTTCTCTTTGTAATATGTCTTTAGATTTTCTTTAGCAATTAGAGCATAATACTCTTTTGGGGTTAAAATAACAGGATATTTAATATTATAACTTCCTATCTTCTCAGTATAAATGTAACGATTTGTTACAGGGTCGAAAGTATATTTTGATTCTACACTATTAGGGTTTGGAGCTTTTATTTTTCCTAAACTAAATCCTGTTTTTACAGAATCTTGTTCAGTTTGCTGAGACCAAGCCATAGTAGAGAACAATACTATAAAACCTAAAAAGAAGTAATGTTTATTTGATTTATAAAAATTTGGGTTAGTTATATTCAAAATCTATTATAAATTTTTTAAAGCTTGTTTTATAATGGCTTCAACACTGGCCTCGGGTTCAGACATTATAATTTTGTCCACAACACGTTCAGCCTGCTTTTTTGCAAAACCAAGAACTTCTAATGCAGATAACGCTTCATCCTTATTGGTATTGTCTTTTGAAACAGAAACTTCGTCTATATCATAAATCTTTAAAATTTTATCTTTCAAATCTATGATAACACGTTGAGCTGTTTTGGCTCCTATACCTTTAATAGACTGAATTAAGGCTACATCGCCAACAGCAATACCTTCTCTAACTTGTTTAGGTGTTAAAGATGACAACATAGTTCGCGCAATACTAGAACCAATGCCGCTTACAGAAATTAATAATCTGAAAATTTCGCGTTCAGCTAATGATGTAAAGCCATAAAGCGTATGCGAATCTTCTTTAACTTGAAGATGCGTATATAATTTTAATTGTTCGCTATCTGGTATTTGAGAGTAAGTGTGCAACGAAATATTAAGCATATAACCTACTCCATTACAATCAATAACAACACTAGTTGGGTTTTTTTCAGTAAGTTTTCCTTGAATATGTGTTATCATAAATCCCCCTATATCTTAGTCAATCAAATGTAATAAAATTATTTACATTAAAACGACTAAGAATTCGCCTTTTCTAGTTCCCATTTTTCTTTATGTTGTGCATCAATTACTGCAATTGCTGTCATATTCACAATTTCATCAACATTAGCACCTAACTGAAGTATATGTACTGGTTTACGCATACCCATCATTATTGGTCCAATAGATTGGGAATCATTCAACTCTTTTAATAGTTTATAAGTAATATTTGCCGAATCTAAATTTGGAAATATCAGTGCATTTACTTTTTTTCCAACCAGTTTAGAAAATGGAAATTTTTCACGAAGCATTTCGTCATTTAAAGCAAAATCGGTTTGTAACTCACCATCTACAACCATATCTGGAAAATGACGATGTAAATATGATACAGCTTCTCGTACTTTTGACGCATTAATATGCTCTGAAGATCCAAAATTAGAATAAGAAGTCATAGCCATGACTGGCTTCATACCAAACATTTTAATAACTTGAGATGTCATTTGTGCTATTTTTGTTAAATCTTTGGCGCTAGGGTCTATGTTTATAGATGTATCACTTAAAAAAAGCGGGCCTCTTTTAGTCATCATAACATTTGTGGTAGCAATTCTTGTTGCTCCCTTTGCCATACCTATTAGCTCTAACATAGGTTTCACCACCGTTGGGTAATTTCTAGAATACCCTGAAATTAGCGCATCTGCATCTCCTTCACTAACCATCATTGCAGCAAAATAGTTACGCTCGCGCATTAACTTTTGAGCAGAATAATACGTTATACCTCTACGCTTACGCTGTTCCCAATATACTTTTGCATATTTATCTTTACGAGGATTTTCTTCCTCAGTTTTAGGGTCAATTATTGGTACATCGGCATCAAATTCTATCTCTTTCATAAGACTTTCAATAGTCTCTTTTCGTCCTAATAAAATAGGAAATGCGATACCATCTTCATAAGCTATTTGCGCTGCTTTAAGAACAGCCAACTGATCAGCTTCAGCAAACACAACACGTTTTGGGTCTAGTTTTGCTCTATTTAGCAATAGCCTTACTAATTTGTTATCCGATCCTAAACGCTCTCTAAGTACATCTTGGTATTTTTCCCAATCTGTAATAGGTTCTTTTGCTATACCACTTTCCATAGCTGCTTTTGCAACCGCTGGCGGCACTTCGGCAATTAAACGTGGATCAAATGGTTTTGGAATGATATATTCTTTCCCAAATGTTAATCGTGTTTCGCCATAAGCTATGTTAACTTGCTCTGGCACTGGCTCTTTAGCTAATCTAGCCAAAGCTTTAACCGCAGCCATTTTCATAGCTTCGTTAATTTTTGTAGCACGAACATCTAAAGCCCCTCTAAAAATAAATGGAAACCCTAGTACATTATTTACTTGATTAGGATGATCGCTACGCCCTGTTGCCATAATAATATCCTTGCGCGTTGCAATTGCAGTATTGTATTTTATTTCTGGGTTTGGGTTAGCCATTGCAAATACTATAGGATCTTTTGCCATAGCCAAAAGCATGTCTGGAGTGACTATGTCTGGCATTGACAACCCAATAAAAACATCGGCATCCTTCATAGCTTCATCAAGCGTGTCTATTTTTCTGTGTGTAGCAAACTCTGCCTTTTCTGTAGATAAACTTTCTCGATCATTTCTAATAACACCTTTGCTATCTAGCATAACCATATTTTCACGCTTAGCTCCGCATGCTTGGTATAAACGAGAACAGGATATAGCAGCAGCCCCAGCACCACTTATTACTATTTTAACTTTATCAAGCTTCTTTCCAGTTAATTCTACAGCATTTAATAAAGCTGCAGCTGAAATAATTGCAGTTCCGTGTTGGTCGTCATGCATTACAGGGATATCTAGCTCTTCCTTTAAACGACGTTCTATCTCAAAAGCTTCGGGAGCTTTTATATCTTCTAAGTTAATCCCTCCAAAAGTTGGTGCAATGTTTTTAACAGTTGCAATAAACTCATCAACATTTTCAGTATCAACTTCAATATCAAAAACATCAATATCAGCAAATATTTTAAATAGTAAGCCTTTACCTTCCATTACTGGCTTAGAGGCTTCTGGACCAATATTCCCCAATCCTAAAACGGCTGTTCCGTTAGATATAACTGCCACTAAATTACCTTTAGCTGTATATCTATAAGCATTATTTTTGTCTTTCTCTATTTCTAAACAAGGCTCTGCTACACCTGGTGAGTAGGCTAAAGATAAATCTCTTTGGCTTGCATATTTTTTGGTTGGAACAACCTTTATTTTTCCGGGAGTTGGCTTAGCGTGATATATAAGGGCTTCTCTTCGTTTACTTTCTTCGCTCATTATGGATTAGTTTAAATATATCAAACCAACAAAGATAATAATCCTATAATAGGATGAGCTTAATCTTTTAAAAAATTGATGTTTCTTTTTAAGCCTGAAAACTTTGTTCGCTTAACAGCAGATGTTTGAAATACTTTTTTAAAAGTATCTTCGGTTATTTCTTCCCAGTCTTTTTTTGTCATCGATAATAATTCTGGATGTGGATTGAATAATGGTTCACTATGTGATTTAGAAAATCGATTCCAAGGACAAACATCTTGACAAACATCGCAACCAAACATCCAATCGTCAAACTTTCCTTTAAATTCTGTTGGTATGTTCTCTTTTAATTCAATAGTAAAATACGAAATGCATTTACTGCCATCTACCACATAAGGTTCTGTAATGGCTTCGGTTGGACAAGCATCAATGCAGGCCGTACATGTACCGCAATGATCTGTAGTTGGTGTGTCGTAATCGAGCTCTAAATCGATAATAAGTTCTGCTATAAAAAAGAAAGAACCAACTTGTTGGGTTAATAAGTTGCTGTGTTTTCCTATCCAACCTAAACCGCTTTTAGCGGCCCATGCTTTATCTAAAACGGGTGCAGAGTCTACAAAAGCTCTTCCGCCTACTTCTCCTATTTCATCCTGAATAAAATGCAATAGAGATTTGAGTTTGTCTTTTATTACAAAATGATAATCGTTGCCGTAAGCATATTTAGACAGCTTAAAGGTGTTTTGGGTTTGAGTTTCTTGTGGGTAATAATTAAGCAATAGTGAAACTACACTTTTTGAGCCTTCAACGAGCTTTGTTGGGTCTAATCGTTTATCAAAATGATTTTCCATATAATGCATTTCCCCATGCATTTTGCTATTTAACCACGTTTCTAATCGTGGTGCTTCTTCTTCTAAAAAATCAGATTTACTTATACCGCATGACAAAAACCCAAGACGTTTAGCTTCGGATTTAATAAGCTTTGTATGATGTGTTTTTGATTTTACCATTATGTTTTTAAAGTAAACTTTAACTTAACATCTACTGGTTTTAAAGTAATTAAAGGGTTTATTTTAATAGTATTATTATCTGTAGAAATATTAAACTTTTTCACAATTGCATTTACTGCTAAAATCATTTCGTACATCGCAAAATTATTTCCAATACAAAGTCTTGGGCCGGCGCCAAAGGGCATGTAATATTGTAATATTTGCTTTCTGTTTTCTTCTAAAAAACGCTCAGGTTTAAAATCTTCAGAATCGTTCCAATAGTCTTTATTTCGATGCAGTTCGTAAATTGATGCTCCAACAATAGTTCCTTTTTTTAAGATGTAATTTTCAATTTTATCGTCTTCAATATTCACTCTATCGGTTATCCAAGCTGGTGGATATAATCGCAAACTTTCTTCAACACAACATTTGGTATAATTTAATTGAGGTATGGTTTGTAAAGGTGTTAAGTTTTCTTTTTTTGCTTTGTTAATTTCGTCTTCAACCTTTATTAATTCCTTTTTATTTTGTGCTAAAAGTTTTAATGTAAATGTTAATGCATTGGCGGTAGTTTCATGGCCTGCAACAAACAAAATTAAAATTTCGTCAATTAACTGCTCGTTACTCATAGTTGTTCCGCCTTCATATTTAGCGTGCAATAACATGTCTAGCAAATCGTCGTGAACTCCATCAGAACTTCGCCTTTGGTCAATAATAGTATTTATTATATCTCTACTTTCTTTTACTAATTTCATGTGGTAGCCAATATCACCTTTTAAAAAATACCATAGTTTCTTATATGGCATTCTCAATTCTTTTACAATAAACAATTGTAACTTTTCAATAATGAATTGCAAACGTTTTAACGTTTGTTTTTCAGCAGAAAAATTGAATAAAGATTTAGCAACTACTTCAAAAGCTAATTCATTCATTATAGAATATAAATCTACAAAATCACCCTCTTCAATTAAATTTACTTGTGTTTCAATAGCATTATCGATAATTGAAACCAAGTTTTGAATTTTTTCTTTATGGAAAGCTGGCTGTATTAATCTGCGCTGTTTTAACCAATAATCACCATTTGAGGTTAGCAAGCCATAACCAACATATTTTGATAAATATTTAGTTTGAATTTTTGACTTATGATAGGCTTTATGATTTTTTTGAAGTATGTGTTTAACAATGTTTATTTCTCGAGTTAGAACTATATGCCCGTAAAAAGGGGATTTAATAGCAAAAGTACCTCCAGCATTATTAAAGCATTTATTATGAAATGGAATAGGGTTGTTGGCTATGGAAGCCGACATTAATAAAAACTTGCGAAAAGGAATTTTATTTGGGTAGTTATATTTAGACATTAGAATAGTCCGCCTTGAATTGACCCTTTAACTTTACCAAGATGCTTATATGCTTGTTCGGTTACTTCTCGACCACGAGGAGTTCGCATAATAAAACCCTGTTGTATCAAAAATGGTTCGTAAACCTCTTCAATCGTTTCTGGGCTTTCACTTACCGCAGTTGCAATAGTTGTAATACCTACTGGTCCACCTTTAAATTTATCGATGATAGTAGAAAGAATTTTATTATCCATTTCATCTAATCCATGTGCATCAACATGCAAAGCTTCCAAAGCATATTTTGCGATTTTTATGTCGATACTACCATTACTTTTAATTTGAGCAAAATCTCTAACACGACGTAATAACGCATTAGCTATTCTTGGTGTACCTCGACTTCTACCCGCTATTTCAATAGCTGCTTCCATAGAGATTGGGACATCTAAAATAGTAGCACTACGCTGTACAATGGTGGTAAGCAAATCAGTTTTGTAATATTGTAGTCTACTTTGTATTCCAAAACGTGCTCGCATAGGTGAGGTTAACAAACCTGAACGTGTTGTCGCTCCAATTAAGGTAAATGGATTAAGATTGATTTGAACCGTTCTTGCATTAGGTCCAGACTCAATCATAATATCTATTTTATAATCTTCCATTGCTGAGTATAAATATTCTTCTACAATGGGGCTTAATCGATGAATTTCATCAATAAACAGTACATCTCTTTCTTCAAGATTTGTAAGCAATCCTGCTAAATCTCCTGGTTTGTCTAAAACGGGGCCTGAAGTTACTTTAATACCAACACTAAGTTCATTCGCTAAAATATGTGCAAGTGTTGTTTTTCCTAGCCCTGGTGGCCCATGAAATAATGTATGGTCTAAAGCTTCGGTGCGTAAATTTGCAGCTTGAACAAAAATTTGAAGGTTTTCTAATACCTGATCCTGCCCTGTAAAATCATCAAAAGATAAGGGTCTCAGCTTTTTTTCTACATCTAATTCTTCTGGAGAAAAATTTTCGTCTGTTGGATCAAGGTTTTCGTTCATCACAAACAAATATAACTAAAAAGCCTCTCTAAACAGAAAGGCTTTTTAATATTAATGTGATTTTATTTTAATTCAGAATTGTAAATTCACAACGTCTGTTTATATCATACTCTTCATCATCACAAATACCTTCTTTAACACATTCGTTAAGTGGTTGCATTTCGCCGTATCCAATACTTTTTAATCGCGCTCTTTCTATCCCTTGACTAACTAAATACTCTAAGGTTGAAGTTGCCCTATGTTTAGATAAATCTAAATTATACTGATCTGGACCTCGTGCATCGGTATGTGCAGATACTTCTACTTCCATTGATGGATATTTTTTCATTAAATCTACCAATACTTGTAAAGTTACAGCTGCATCTTCTCGAATATTAGATTTATCAAAATCGAAATAAATCTTATCTAACTTCACTTGCACATCTCCTTTTTCGTTTTCTTTTACACGTTCTTCAGCATCAGCAAAAGACTCTAAAGACAAATAGATATTATGCTGTATTTTCCCTTTACTATCAGTTGAAAACTCAACGTCTTGAGGAATATAAGCTTTTCTGGTTCCTCTAACTTTATATTTTTTATTTGGTTCAATTTTGAAAATATAATGTGCATCATCTCCAACAATAGTATCTTGAATTACGGTATCTGACTCGTCAAATAAAGTCACTAAAGATCCCGCTAATAATTCTTTACTATTTAAATCTTGAACTATCCCTTCTACTTGATATTTTGTTAAAGGGTTTTCTTCTCTACCAAAACCAAATAATCTGTCATAACCCGTTCGATTTGAAGATACATAACCTTTGTTATCTTTTTCTCTAACCACATAAGCAAAATCATCTAAATTACTATTTATTGAGCTACCCAAGTTTACAGGCTTATCAAAATTATTGTTTACTCTATTACTTCTAAACACATCTAAGCCTCCGTAACCTTGATGACCTATTGACGAAAAATATAATACATTAAATTCGCTAATAAATGGGAACTGTTCTCTGTGCTTTGTGTTAATTGTCGACCCCAAGTTTTCAGGCTCTCCATAAGTTCCATCATCATTAATAGTTACTTTATATATATCAAAACTTCCAATAGTTCCTGGCATATCGCTAGCAAAATATAATGTTTTCTCATCTTTACTTAATGCCGGATGCTCTGTACTATAAGCATTTGATGTGAATGGTAATGCAGTAACATTTGTCCAATTTCCATCTACCAATTCAGCTTTATAAATTTTAATATGAGCAATTCTTTGTTCGTCTGTTTTTTTACGAGTTGTATTTGTTCTATTAAAATATATAGTCTTACCATCTTTTGTAAATATGGCATTACTTTCATGCGAGCTTGTATTAATAGCATCAGAAAAGGGTACAATGTCTTCTAAAACATTATCATTAGTTAACGTTGCACTATACAAATCTAGATACGGTAAATTATTCCACGAATACGATGGGTTTTCACTATTTCTTGCCGAAGCAAAAGCTACTTTGTTTTCACCATAAAACGATAATCCAAAATCACTGCTAGAGTTTTGGTTTTCAATTTGCTTTAATTTAAATGTATGCGGTGTTGTTTTATCTGTGTTTTCAATAAATGTATTGGTGTTTACTGACTTGTTATAATATCTACTTAAATGTTTATCTGCTTCTTTATAATCTTTAACACCTTTTAAAGCTTGCGCATATCTAAAATGATATTCAATATCAATAGAGTCGCCGTACTCTACAAACAATTCTCTATAAGTTTTAATTGCTTTTTGAAGACTTGTATTATAGTAATAACTATCTGCCAAATTTTGAAGCACTTCTTGATTGCGTTCTTTAGTTTCATAAATTTCGGCGGCGTCCTTATAAGCCCTTATTTCAAAAAGCTTATTTACACGTTTTAAATTTTTCTTTTGTGCAAATCCCATTCCACTAACTAATAAAAGGCTTGCAAGTATGTATATCTGTTTTTTCATGTTTTCCAATTATTAAATATTTAGAAGAATCTTGGTGAGCGATCGTATCCGTTTTTAAACCCGAATAAATCGACATTGAACAAAATGAATATTTCGTGAGAGCCAGAATTAAAGTTTCCTAAGTTGCTTGTTGTATAATCGTAAGCATAACCTATTTTTAAATCTGGTGTTATTCTAAAGTTTACCAAAGCACTTACAGCATCTCCTAATCGATAGCCTAAGCCTGCTTCGAGTTTTTCATTTACAAGCACATTGGCTGTAATATCCATAGCCATAGGCGACCCTTTTACAGCTTTAGCCATAAACGCTGGTTTAAACTTAAGGTTTGAATTAATGTCAAAAACATATCCGCCTGTAAAAAAGAAATGAATATCCTGAACTCCAGTTGCCTTTATTCCATTTTCGTTTTCAATATGATTAGACGTTAGCATATTAGGTGCTGATAACCCAAGGTAATAGTTATTAGAGAAAAAGAATGCTCCAATTCCTATATTGGGGAATGCTTTACTGATATTTTCGTTGAATGCAACATCTGTACTTACATTACCCGATTGTAATACAAAATCATCAAAGATGGCATCAAAAAAAGTAAACCCAGCTTTAACTCCAAATGAGATTTTGCTTTCAGTTCCAACGGGTAGTACATAGGCAAAATCTGCAAATACATTGTTCTCATTTACAATATCACCAATATTATCATTAGTAAAAGAAAGGCCTATCTCAATTTTATCATTTATTGGCGTATGCGCAAAGAAACTACCTGTTTTTGGTGCCCCTTCAAAGCCAACCCATTGTGTTCTATAAAAACCACCTAGGTTTAATATCCCTTCTTCAGCAGTTGCATAAGCGGGGTTTATTACACTCATATTATACATATACTGTGTAAATTGTGGGTCTTGTTGTGCGAAACTTTGAAAAGACAGTAATGTTATACTTAACAAAGCAGCTATTTTATAATATATATTTAATTTTTTCATGATTCTAAATTTTGCTTATCTATAAATTATCTGCTTAAGTATAAGCGTCCTTCTTCTGGTTTATTTACACCGTCGTTAAAATTGAAAATGTAGAAATATACACCAACTGGCAAATCGCCATTTCCTAGTGTTCCTGATTGATTAGATTTTCCATTAAACCTTGGTGTGTTAGCATTTCCTTTATAAACCATGCTTCCATATCTATTATAAATTTCTATTTCAAAATTTGGATATAATATTTCTAAATTATCAATGTCAAATGTGTCGTTAACACCATCATCATTTGGAGAGAATCCGTCTGGGATTACCAATTTACCACATGCCGTTAAGTCTGAGGTTACTGCTAAACGCACACTACTTTCACAACCTGTTGCTACATCAACTAAAGCCACATAGTATGTTACACCATTATTTAATGTTGAACTACTAGATATAGCAGAACCTCCAATTGCAAGGTCGTACCAAACCACATTAAATTGAGCTGAATTCGACTCATTAATATTTGATGTTAATTCCGCTATTGTTGGACCATCATTAATACATAGTTCTAGGTTAGAATTAATTAATGTTGGTGTTGGTGCATCATTTATAGAAACTGTAATTGCTGAAGTACTTGTTGAAGACTCGCAACCAGAGCTATTGGTTTGATTTGCATAATAATCTTCACCATCAACTAAGGTGTCTGTAGCATTTGCTACAGTTGTTAAAGCTACATCTTCATACCAAATTATTGTACCCGTTACCGTTAAAGCACTATCTAAGTCTGAAACTGTAGGGTTATCTATTAAACAAAATGCAGGATTAGGGTCAACCACTGTTGGGGCAGAACTGTCATTAACAGTTACTGTTATTTGAGCACTCGAATCTACTGTACAAAAACCAGTAGCAAGAACGGTATACGTATAAACACCTGATGTATCTACACTAGGGTCAAAATCAGCTGTTCCACTTGTTAAAGCTGGTGACCATGTTCCTCCACTTTGAGCTCCAGAGCCTAATAGTGGGAATAAATCTGTAACTCCATCGATAACACATATTGATACTGAATCATCAGCTCCTGCATACGGAGCTTGTGTTATAGAAACCACAACCTCACTTGTTGATGTTCCACAAGCATTAGTTAATGTATAAGTGTATGTTCCTTGAACATCAACTAATGGATCAAAAACACCTGTTCCACTTGTTAACGCTGGCGACCATGTTCCTCCTGTATCTGGGCTTCCTCCTAAACGAGTAAATAAATCTGTTGTTCCATTATTACTACAGTCATCTAAAGCCCCATCCGTTCCTGCATCTAAAGGTGTATCAATTCTCACTGTTATAGTAGTGCTCGCATCAATACATGGTGAAGTAGCTGCTACAAAATATGTGAATTGGTAATTTCCAGCTGCAAGTCCTGTTGCATCAAAAATGTTTCCTGTTAATGCTCCTGTTCCGTCTGTATCTTGCCAAATTCCTCCAGCATCTTGAGAACCATCTAGACCAGTATTTAAGTCTATATTATTATCATTATTACAAGCAAAAATTCCAGTTGCACTAGGATTGCCAGGGTTTGGTGATTGATATATTTCTGCAATAACTTCAAATCTAACCGAAGATTCACAATTAGTTGTAGCATCTGTTTGAGTCGCATAATATGTTTCTCCATCAACTAAATTTGTTGTTCCTATCAAAGGAGTGCCTCCTACAGATTCATCATACCATTGTATGTTATTTCCTGTAGCAACTAAGCCTGAAACTGTAGCTGTATCGCAAAATTCTTGCGGAGTTATTGCCGTTGGTGATGCTGTATCATTAATTGTTATACTTACTGTTACATCTACATCATCACAAGAACCAATTGCATTTACATCATAAGTAAAATTATAAGTTCCTGCTCCCAATCCATCAATAGTTACTGTATTTCCGGTTAGCATACCTGACGATGAGTCGTCATTCCAAACTCCTAATTGATCTTCTCCTTCTAATAAATCAAATAAATTTACCGATTGTGCTACAGTAATTTCCGCAATGCAAAATTCAGGAAAGCTAGTAACTGGTGTTCCTGATTCTGGAGCTGGCACAATGGTTAAAGTTACGGTTGTACTATTGGTACATGAATTAGCATCTGTAATACTATACGTAAAATTATAAACCCCTATACCTAATAGAGAAAGGTTTATCTCATTAGCAGTAACCAAAGTTCCTGTGCTATCATCATCAGACCATGTGCCTCCTGCATCAAAAGGTCCACTTAATATTGAAAATAAATCAAAAGCTGTATTTGTTAAAGCTGGATCATTCTCACAAAAAGGCAGTGGGTTATTTGCTGTTCCTGTATTTGGTAATGGGTTAATTATTACATCAACTGTAACCAATACATCATCACAAGACCCAATAACATCTACATCATAAGTAAAGCTATAAGTACCATTTGTTAATCCAGACAAGTCTACAGGGTTTGCAGTTGTTGATCCTAAATTATCTGTTCCTACAAACCAAGTTCCTGTTTGATCTTCATTATCTAATAAATCAAACAAATCAAAAGAAGATGGAGCTGAACCTTCACAAAAAGGAGCTGAACCATTTACTGTTCCAGATTCGGGAGCATCTACAATAGTTATTGTTACTAATGCATCATCTGTACAACCATTAGCTGCTGTAACGCTATATGTAAAATCATAAGAACCTATAGTTAGTAATGTTAAATCTACATCACTTACGCTTAAGGCTCCTGTTGAATTATCATCAGACCAAGTTCCTCCTGCATCATTTCCAGAAAGTTGACCAAATAAATCAAATGGAGAATTAGCAACTAAATCATTTTCACAAAATGGTAATGGATTAGTTGGCGTTCCAGCTTCTGGATCTTGTAATACTTCTACTTGTACTGTAGTTGATTCTTCTGGACAAGGGTTTGGTGATATATTCTGTGTATATGTGAAATTATATATCCCAGGTGCTAAACCTGTTAAATCAATTGGAGAGTTAACTAATGGGTCCGTACTTAATGTCCCCTGTGTCCACTGTCCGTTAGGATCTTCATTCTCTAATAGTGTGAACAAATCAAAAGCAGAAGGTAAATCTACTTCACAAATTGGTGTGCCAGGAACTGCTGTTCCTGATGTAAATGTTTCATATATTGTGATTGTTACTGTGGCTGTTTGATCTGGGCAAAACCCTGCATCTGTAACAGTATATGTGAAAATATAATCTCCTGGTGTAGTTAATGTTGAAATATTTACTGTTCCTAAATTACCATTAGATGTTGTAAGTGGTCCAGACCAAGTTCCTGTACTCTCTGGTGTGCCATTCAAATAATCAAATAAATCAAAATCTGAGGAAGGAATATTGTTACTACAAAACTCTCTAATTCCTGGTGTTCCAGGATCAACTGGATCATCTATATTAACTATAATCGCAACTGGATTACTAACACAAAACACATCATCTACTTGAACATAATAAGTATTTCCATCTATTAAAGATGTTGAAAAGGGTAATGCAGGTAAGATAGGATCACCAGATCCGTCTAAGTTTGTATACCAATTAAAATTAGTAGCAGCTGTACCTGGATTTAAATCACCAACAGTAGGGTTTGAATCTACACAAAAGTCTTGTGGAGTTGGAGGTGTCGGGTCTAAAGGAGCAGTAAAAACTCCTACTTGACCAATTTCTTGCTGGCTTTCACATCCGCCATTATCTACGAATACTATATAATAGTTTGATGCCCCAGTGGGGATTACATCAGTTGGACTAGCCAAATTTGTTAAATTAAAATCGTTATAAACTTGTACTGATCCTCCAGATGGAATGCTAGATTGTAAAACATCATCTATATAATCTTGTATTGTCGCATTATCATTTGAACAATAAATACGATCTAAAACTTGACCAGAGGCATCAACTTGAAAATCTACTACTACTGAGGATCTTACTCCACAGGTTCCAGAATTGTCATCTGCATAATAAGTACCTTCTAAAACTAATTGGCTAGAATTATATGCACTACCTCCACTAGCCGAATCGTACCAAACGATACCATTTCCTCCATCAGAAGCGTACGCATTCAAATCATTAAAGGTAAAGCCTGACGCATCACAAATAGGTGGTGGTGTAGGGTCACTAATGGTGGGACATTGTGCATTTACTGAAAATACCGTCCAAAGAAATACCATTATAAAGGCAACAATTTTTTTTGCATACCTTAAAAGGGATTTTGCTTTCATAATTTGGTTGATTAAATTATTATTAATTAACATTAATTTGTAATAAAGCATTGACATATGATTACTAAAAATCTATATTTAAATTATTTACGATTGCAATTTAACTGATTTATTTGTATTTCATCGATATTTTTTGATTTATTTTTCACTTTATCGAAAAAAAATGTATTTAATCGTTATTTAAGTAAGTTGAAAGCCTATTTTTTTGCCTTGAATATTATTAATCTTTGTTTTAGCTATAAGAATTAGGGAATAAAATCTATTAAAGAGAAAATAAAAAAGCCTTTCTAAAATTTTAGAAAGGCTTTAATTATATAAAGTTATAATATACGTTAAGAGCTAAAAGCTAATGTTGTAATTCTTCTTCTCCATCTTTTAGAGGTATATTTTGGGGCACAAAATCGTCGTCATGTCCTGGTTTACTATAGTCGTAAGCCCATCTGTGTACATGAGGAATTTCTCCTTCCCAGTTACCGTGAATATGTTTTATAGGTGCTGTCCACTCTAAAGTTGTAGAACGCCATGGGTTTTGAATTGTCTTCTTTCCATAAAACATACTACCAAAGAAATTATATAAGTATACTATTTGTACTACTCCTCCAATTAAAGCAAAAATGGTAATAATAACATTTACATTTGCTAAATCATCAAATAGAGGAAAGTTACTATTGGTATAATAACGGCGTGGTAATCCTGCCATACCTATAAAGTGCATTGGGAAAAACACCCCGTAAGCACAAACTGCAGTTATCCAGAAATGAATGTATCCTAAATTCTTATTTAGCATACGGCCAAACATTTTTGGGTACCAATGATAAATTCCTGCAAACATCCCATACAATGCCGATATACCCATCACTAAGTGGAAGTGAGCTACTACAAAGTATGTATCATGTACATTAATATCTAATGCAGAATCTCCTAAAATAATTCCTGTTAAACCTCCTGTTATAAATGTTGATACAAAACCAATAGAGAATAACATTGCTGGGTTTAATTGTAAATTACCTTTCCAGAGCGTGGTTATCCAGTTAAAAGCTTTAACCGCTGATGGAATTGCAATTAATAATGTTGTAAATGTAAATACAGACCCTAAGAATGGATTCATTCCTGAGATAAACATATGGTGACCCCAAACAATTGTTGATAAAAACGCAATAGCCAAAATAGAAGCAATCATCGCCCTATAACCAAAAATAGGTTTACGAGAACTTGATGCCATAATTTCGGAAACAAGTCCCATAGCTGGTAATATTACAATATACACTTCAGGGTGACCTAAGAACCAGAATAAGTGTTCAAACAATACTGGTGAACCTCCTTGATAATGCAATACTTCGCCTTGAATAAATATATCTGATAAGAAGAATGATGTTCCAAAACTTCTATCCATTATTAATAATAAAGCAGCAGACAATAATACTGGGAATGATACCACACCTATAATAGCTGTAACAAAGAAAGCCCAAATAGTTAAAGGTAATCTAGTCATAGACATCCCTTTTGTACGTAAGTTTATTACTGTTACAATATAGTTAAGCGATCCTAGTAATGATGATGCAATAAATATTGCCATAGACACTAACCAAAGCGTCATACCCATCCCTGAACCACCTTGTGCCATTGGTAAGGCGCTTAATGGTGGATAGATAGTCCATCCAGCAGAAGCTGGTCCAGCTTCAACAAATAATGATATTACCATGATTACACTTGATAAAAAGAATAACCAATACGATACCATATTTAAAAATCCTGATGCCATATCTCGAGCACCAATTTGCAATGGAATTAATAAATTACTAAATGTACCACTCAATCCAGCTGTTAATACAAAGAATACCATAATGGTACCATGAATTGTTACTAAGGCTAAATAGATATCAGCATCCATAACCCCGTCTGGTGCCCATTTACCAAGTAAAGCCTCAAATAATACATTTGGTTCTTCTGGCCATGCAATTTGCATACGGAACATCATTGACATTAATACACCAATAACTCCCATAATAGTACCTGTAATTAGATACTGCTTAGCAATCATTTTATGGTCTTGACTAAATATATATTTAGTTATAAACGTTTCTTTATGATGATGTCCGTGGTCGTCGTCGTGATCGTGGTTATCTGCGTGTGCTGACATAATCTTATATCGTATTTATCTTTTTAATTAGTTAATTAGAGAGTTTTTGAATTCTTTTTGCTCTTTTATCCAAGCATCATATTCTTCTTGTGTTTCTACTATTATTTTCATTTGCATATTGTAGTGAGATTTTCCACAAATCTTATTACATAATAGTATATAGTCAAACTCATAACGCTCTAAGGCATCTTCACCTTTTGCTATTAATGGTTTACTATTTTCAACTCTTATTTCATTAATTCTTTTAACTTTCTCTTGCATTTGAGGTGTTTGTCTCATTTCTACGGTTGTTACCGTTGGAGTAAATCCAAACTGAGTAATCATACCTGGAACACAGTTCATTTGTGCTCTAAAGTGTGGCATATATGCAGAGTGTAAAACATCCTGAGAACGCATTTTAAATAATACAGGTTTTCCAACTGGTAAGTGTAATTCTGTAGTTATAACATCATCTTGCGCGTTAGGATCAGATTCATCTAAACCTAAAATATTAGCTCTATCAATATCAATTAAACGCACATTGGCTTTTCCTAAAGTATTATCATTTCCACCGTATCTCGCTTTCCAGTTAAACTGTTGAGCATATAACTCTACTACAAGAGGATCATCACTTTCATCAACACCCATAATGTTAATCCAAGTGTTTAATCCGTAAATAATTAAACCTGCCAAAACAATTACTGGAATGATTGTCCAGATTGCTTCTAACTTATTGTTGTCAGCAAAGAACAATGCTTTTTTACCTTTTTCGCCTTTATATTTATAAGCAAAATAGTGTAATAAAAACTGAGTGATTGTTTGAACAATAAATATGATTACCATAGAGATAACCATCAAGTTATCAATAGTTGGACCGTGTTCTGAAGCTGAGTTTGACATTAATGGTAAGTCACCCCATTTCACAAAACACACTATAGTAATGATATAAATGAAAGCTAAAAAGCCCATCATTAAATATGCATTAATGGTGTTGTCTTTATCCGTGGCAACTCCAGGTATATTATCGTTTTTAGCTTGTGCTAAATCGAAAATCTTTACCATTTGCCAAATGGCAACTAAAATAAATACTAAAACTATAATTGTTAATAAAGCAGTCATTGGTATCGTTCGTCTTTATTTATATCTTAATTAATAATGAAATTCTTCGCTTTCCTTTCTAAAAGGATATCTTTTTACTAGCAATGGTGCTTTTGTTAAAGCTGTAAATACTATAAATATAAACAGTCCTGCAAAAAGCAATATTGAGCTTATCTCTGGAATTCCAATAAACCATCTATCTCCTACGGTAGCTGGCATAATCATATTGAAAATATCTATATAATGTCCAAATAATATTACTAATCCAGCCATAACAACAAACCAAGGAATACGTTTGTAATCGGCATTCATTAACATTAATATTGGGAATACAAAATTCATAACTACCATGCCTAAGAATGGTAATTTGTAATCTGCAAAACGCGTTACAAAATACGTTACTTCTTCTGGAATATTTGAATACCAAATTAACATGAATTGTGAGAACCATAGGTACGTCCAGAAAATACTGAAAGCAAACATAAATTTAGCAACATCATGCAAATGATTTTCATTTACAAATTCTAAAACTCCTTTTGATTTAAGGTAGATTGAAATTAATGCGATTACAGTAATTCCACTTACAAACATACTTGCAAATACGTACCATCCAAATAATGTTGAGAACCAGTGCGGATCTACACTCATAATCCAATCCCAAGACATCATAGATTCTGTATAAATAAAGAATACTAAGAACCCTGCAGCAATACGGAAAGATTTTTTAAAGTTTCTATTATCTTCAGCTGTGTCTTGAGCAATAGAGAATTTACGTGAAAATTGGCGATATAATACCCATCCTCCTAAGAAAATTAGACCTCTAATAAAGAATCCTGTTTTATTTAACCATCCAGACTTACCTGCAACTAGCTTATCATAATTCTCATGACCTTCAATTGTTATGCCCTCCTTTAGCCAAACAAACAAATGACTGTCTGCAAAAAATGCTATTGCTAAAACAATTAAACCTCCTGGTAATAAGTACGCTGTTATACCTTCCATAACTCTAAAAAGTACTGGAGACCACCCTGCTTGTGATGCTATTTGGATAGCATAAAATGCTAAAACACCTAAAGCAATCATCATGAAGAAAAATGCTGCAACGTATAATGCAGACCAAGGTCTGTTATGAATTTGGTGCATTACATGTTCCGCATGCTCATCACCATGATGTGCTTCGTCAGCAGTTGCATGTGCCTGACTTTCATCAGCATGACCTGTTGCTTCAGCGTGCTCATCATGAGATTCAGCAACAACATGAGCTTCTTCAGCATGCCCATCTCCGTGATGCGAGGCCTCTTCGGCTAACATTGTTTTTACTTCTTCTAAAGATTTATGAGATGTCATAAAACCATATCCAACACCTAACAATCCTAAAACCATTAGAATGATAGAAAATGTCTTTAATCTATTTGAAAATGTGTACATATCTATATAATCTTATCTTCTTACTTTTCTAAATCTGCTTTTAACTTCAATACGTATGATACTACTTGCCAACGCTCTTCTTCATTCAATTGATTTGCATAAGAGCCCATCGCATTTTTACCATAATAAATAGTATGGTAAATACTTCCTGCTGTGATCGCTCTTCCTACATCATCATAACTTGGTATACCAAGTATCTTTTCACGTTTAACTAAGTTTCCTTGACCTTTCCCTTTGTTACCATGGCAAATACCACAATAAATATCATAAAGCTCTTTTCCTCTTTCTAAATCAACTTCTCCAGCTGAATCTAATGGATTCGCTAATGTTGTTTTTGCTAATTCAAATCCTTCTGTCGTATTATCAATGTCAAAAGGAACATACCCTCTTGCTATAGACCCTTCAGCTGGTAATTGAGCCTCCATGCCATTTCTAAATGCCTTAGTGTCTTGATATGTTTCATAACTAACAGGCTCATACATATTTGGCATGAACTGATAATTTGGAGCTGTACTCTTATTACATGACATTGCAACAAATACAACTGCTAATACTAATATTTTAATTAAGCCTTTCATATTAATGTCCATCTTCTTTATCAATAATATTAATCTCAACTGCTCCAGTTTCTGCTAGTAAACTTTCCAATTCATTTTCATTTCCATGTACAGCAATCTCCATTAAGAAATGATCGTCTGTAGTTCTTGGGTCTGGATTTTCTGCTTTCTTAAATGGCCACATTTTACTACGTAAGTAAAATGTAATTACCATTAAATGCGCTGCAAAAAATACCGTAAGCTCAAACATAATTGGTACAAATGCTGGCATGTTTTCTATATAACTAAAGCTTGGTTTTCCTCCAATATTTTGAGGCCAATCTTCAATCATGATAAAATTCATCATGATGATAGATACTGTTAAACCTATTAACCCATATATAAATGCTGTAATAGCAATACGAGTTGGAGCTAACCCCATAGCTTTGTCTAATCCGTGAACCGGAAACGGTGTATATATCTCTTCAATATGATGTCTTTCTGCCTTAACTTTTTTAACAGCCGACATTAATACATCATCATCAGTATAAATAGCGTGAATAACTTTTGAAGCTTCCATTGACTATATTTAGTTTATTAATTTTTTAGCTTGTCCAGACCAATCATCACGTTCTGCTCTTCCAGGGAAAGAACCAGTAATACTGTCTAACAAATCATATTCTTTTTTGGTCATCTTACTAACTTGAAGAAACGTATAAATACCAATGCTATTTAACACTTCTTCCATTTTAGGACCGATACCATTTACTTTCTTTAAATCATCAGCAGTTTGTGTAGCGGCATCAAAAGATCCAATACTTCCAAGTAAACTACTTACTTTTTCAGAATTATCTTCATTTGAAGCTTTAGCTGGTTTAGAAACCGTTCCGCCAGAAGTTCTAGCATCAACACCTGTTCCAACTAAACTATCTCCTCTTTCTCTAATTTTCTTATAACGTTCTCCAGATGATTTCAAAATTGTTTTAACCTCAGCTTGCGCAATTACTGGGAATGTTCTTGAGTATAATAAGAATAACACAAAGAAGAATCCAATGGTTCCTATAAATATTCCTATATCTACAAATGTTGGAGAGAACATTGTCCATGATGATGGCAAGTAATCTCTATGTAACGAGGTTACAATAATTACAAATCGCTCGAACCACATTCCTATATTTACCACAATCGAGATAAAGAATGAGAACATAATACTTGTTCTAAGTTTCTTGAACCACATAAACTGTGGAGAGAACACGTTACAAGTCATCATCGCCCAATACGCCCACCAGTAAGGTCCGGTTGCTCTATTTAAGAATGCATATTGTTCATATTCTACACCAGAATACCATGCTATAAATAACTCAGTTATATATGCTACACCAACGATTGAACCAGTAATCATGATTACAATGTTCATTAATTCGATGTGTTGTACTGTAATATAATCTTCAAGGTTACACACTTTTCTCATAATAATAAGAAGTGTATTTACCATGGCAAATCCTGAGAATACAGCTCCAGCAACAAAGTATGGAGGGAATATAGTGGTATGCCATCCTGGGATTACCGACGTTGCGAAGTCAAACGATACAATAGTATGTACAGAAAGTACTAAAGGTGTTGCTAAACCAGCAAGTACCAAAGATACTTCTTCAAAACGTTGCCAATCTTTTGCTCTACCAGACCATCCGAAACTTAATAATGAATATATTTTCTTTTGAAATGGTTTTACAGCTCTATCTCTAATCATGGCAAAATCTGGTAATAAACCTGTCCACCAGAATACTAATGATACCGATAAATATGTTGAAATTGCAAATACATCCCAAAGTAATGGTGAGTTAAAGTTTACCCATAGTGATCCGAATTGATTTGGAATTGGTAACACCCAATATCCTAACCATGGACGACCCATGTGAATGATTGGAAATAAACCTGCTTGAACAACAGAGAAAATAGTCATTGCTTCTGCAGAACGGTTAATTGCCATTCTCCATTTTTGACGGAATAATAATAGTACTGCAGAAATAAGTGTTCCTGCGTGACCAATACCTACCCACCAAACAAAATTAGTAATATCCCAAGCCCAACCAACGGTTTTATTTAAACCCCAAGTTCCAATACCTGTAGATATTGTATAAATGATACATCCAATACCCCAAAGAAAAGCGGCTAGTGCAATAGAAAAAACTATCCACCATTGTTTATTTGCTTTTCCTTCAACAGGTGCAGCCACATCCACAGTAACATCGTGGTATGATTTTTCGCCTGTAACTAAAGGTCTTCTAATAGGTGCTTCGTAATGAGACGCCATAATTATATAATTGATTCTTTAATTAGATTTATGCTTCTGTTGTATTTCTCACTTTTGTTTGATACTGCACATTAGGCTTTGTACCAACACTTTCTAATAAGTGATACATACGGTTATCTTCTTTAAGTTTTGCAACTTTACTACTCTTATCATTGATGTCTCCAAAGCTCATCGCTCCATTACTACAAGCAGCAGAACAAGCGGTTTGGAATTCTCCATCTTTAATTTCACGTCCGTCACGCTTAGCATCAAGAATTGTTTTCTGTGTCATTTGAATACACATAGAACATTTTTCCATCACACCACGAGAACGCACAACAACATCAGGGTTTAATACCATACGTCCTAAATCATCATTCATATAATAATCGAACTCATCGTTTCCATTATATAAGAACCAGTTAAAACGACGTACTTTATAAGGACAGTTGTTTGCACAATATCTAGTACCCACACAACGGTTATATGCCATATGGTTTTGACCTTGACGACCATGTGATGTTGCTGCCACAGGACAAACTGTTTCACAAGGCGCATGGTTACAATGTTGACACATTACGGGTTGGAATGCTACTTGAGGGTTTGCCGAAGCGTTTTCCATTTCGCTAAACTCACTTAACGAGCTTCCTAAACCAGATATATTATCTTTTTTATCGTTATCACCTTCAAAAGATTCTTCAGATGAATAATATCTATCAATACGTAACCAGTGCATATCACGGCTACGACGTACTTCTTCTTTACCAACTACAGGTACATTATTTTCTGCATGACATGCTATTACACAAGCTCCACAACCTGTACAAGCATTTAAGTCTACCGATAAGTTAAAGTGATGCCCAATTGAACGATCAAACTCATCCCATAAATCAACGTCTGGAGAAGTTACTGGAGTTTCAACGTGGTTAAGAGATACCACAGGAATTGCATTCCAATGTTTCTTGTCTTTTGTGTTGAAAATCTCTAAAGTGGTTTCTTTAACAATATCACCACGACCCATTAAGGTATTATGCAATTGTACCGAAGCAAATTCATGCTCACCACCAGCAGACTCAATAGTAACAGATTGTACATTATTGAAACCTTGATATAATGCATAGGCATTAACACCTGTTTGCATTTCTTCTTTTAAACCTAAAGTTTTTCCGTAACCAAATGCTAACCCAACTGTACCTTTTGCTTGTCCTGGTTGAATCATTACCGGTACTTTTATTGTTGTACCGTTTGCTGTTACATTGGCATAGTTACTATTTAATGCACCAGTAGCAACATGGGTATTAACTAAACCTAATGCATCAGCATCTACTTTAGAAACAGTTAAGTAATTATCCCAAGATGTTCTTGTAAGTGGATCTGGAAATTCTTGTAACCATGGGTTATTGGCTTGCTGCCCATCACCCATACCTATTTTGGTATATAATGTTAATTCAAATTCTGAATCAGATGTAACAGATGCCGCTAAAGCTCTCGCTGCATTTCCTGAAGGTGTTTCTACCTCTTCAGATTCAACAATTTCAGTCGTATCTTCAGTTTCAGTTGCAATGGCACCAACAAAAGTACCGTCATGCAATGCTTTATTGAAAGAACTTCCTCCTAAAATAGTAGTTCCCCATGCCTCTTTAATATAATCATGATAAGATGCATCGTTTCCTGTCCACTTTAATAAAGCGTCTTGAAATTGTTTTGTATTGAATAAAGGGCGGATTGTTGGTTGCGTTAACGCGTAATGCCCTTTTTTAATTTCAACATCTCCCCAAGATTCTAAATAGTGAGGTGCTGCTGCTATATAATTTGTAAGTGATGATGTTTCATCCACCTTTAAAGAAAAGGCTACAGATAAATCTACTTTTTTCAATCCTTCAGCAAAATCTGAAGCATTAGAAAGTGTATACATTGGATTTACACCACTCATGATGATAGCTCCAACTGTTCCAGCTTTCATATCGGCAACTAATTTAGCTACTGCTTTATCGCTACCTTGTCTAGTTTTATTTGGCGTTGCTTTATCGAATGCTTTACTATTTAAGTATTCGTTAATTTCTAAAGCAACTGTTTGAGCATTTACATCTTGAATTCCTGTAACTACTATACCATTACTACCCGCTTTTTTAAGTTGAGAAGCTGCTTTACTAATAGCATCTTCTATATGAGCAGGTAAATCTTGTGCTGAAACTGATCCTCCAACAACTTGACTATATAATTTAGCTAAAGCTGTTTTTTGCTGACTTGGTGTTAAAGGCACACGTTTATCTGCATTAGCTCCAGTTAAAGACATATTAGATTCAAATTGAATATGACGCGACATTTTACCATGATCTGGCACTCTATTTTTAGAGTAACCCGAATCAAATCCACCACCTTGCCAATCTCCTAAGAAATCTGCACCAACAGAAACAATAGTCATGGCTTTAGAGAAATCGTAATTTGCTAAAGCGCGTTCATTATATTTAGCTTGGTAAGCATCAAGTGCAGCAGATTCTGAAACAGCATCGTATACTACATGACGAACATTACCATATTTTTCTTTAAACTCAGAAATCAACTTACTAGTAGATGGACTTGCAAAAGTTTGTGTTAATAACACAATGTCTTTATTGGCAGCCACAGCGCTAGTTAAAGCTTGACTTGTTTCTGAATTGAAAGTATCCCAAGAAATAGCTTCACCAGCTTTACTTGGACCTTGAACTCTTAAACTATCATACAATCCTAAAACTGATGCATTTACTCTAGCATTTGCATTACCATTAGTAATTGCTAAAGCATTATTTTCAATTTTAATTGGACGACCTTCACGAGTTTTAACTAAAACACTAGCAAAATCAAAACCATCAGCAATTGTTGTTGCATAATAATTAGCAACACCAGGAATAATTTCTGTAGGTTGCACTACGTAAGGAATAGCCTTTTTAACAGGGCCTTCACAAGCTGCAAGAGATGCAGCTGCAGTACTAAAACCAACATATTTTAAGAAATCGCGACGTGTTGTTGATGTTTCCTCTAATGTTTCTTTATCACCTAAAAATTCATCCGTAGGAATCTCATTAACAAACTCGTTTTGTTTTAGCGCCTCAACAATAGAGCTATTTTCGTTTAGCTCTTCAACACTTTTCCAGTATTTCTTGTTTGATGACATATTATATAATTGAATTACTTCTTAATAAATTAATAATGACACTTACCACATTCTAACCCGCCCATTTGAGCAACAGTCAATTTATCTACACCATACTTTTTAGAAAGTTCTTCGTGAATTTTAGTATAGTAAGCATTATCCTTTACATTAACATTTGTTGTTCTGTGACACTCTATACACCAGCCCATTGTTAATGGTGCATGTTGGTACATAATCTCCATTTCCTCAACAGGACCGTGACATGTTTGACATTCTAATCCAGCAACACTTACGTGTTGTGAGTGATTATAATAAACGAAGTCTGGTAAGTTGTGAATACGAGTCCATTTTACCGGCGTTCCTTCATTTACATATTTCTGATCTTCATCACTCCACCCTGCAGCATCGTATAATTTTTTGATTTCACCATCATAAAATTCTTTCGAGTATTCTGGAGTAGTTTCTCCATTATATTCATAAATAGACTTGTGGCAATTCATACACACATTTAATGATGGTATACCTGATGTTTTACTAACTCTAGCAGAAGAGTGACAGTATTTACAATCAATCTTATTGTCTCCTGCGTGGATTTTATGCGAAAAATGAATTTCTTGTATTGGTTGATATCCTTGATCTATACCAATTTGCATAAAGTAACCAAACACAAAATACGCACTTGCTAATAAAAAGAAAATAGCAGTAACCAACATTAAGAATTGATTCTTAACAAAGGCTTTCCATAATGGTGTTCTTTTTGAATCATCTTCTACTTCAATACCTTGAGCAGAAGCAAAACGACGTAACGTTTTGTTTACTAAAAATAAACCAGCAGCCAACAATATAAATAAAATAGCTAAAGCGCCTAAAATAATCTCGTTTGAAACACCTCCTGATGTACCAGCCGCATCACCAGTTGGAACAGCATCTGTATCTGGAACTGGAGGAGCTTTCTTTTCTTCAGCTGTATAAGCAAGAATATTATCTATATCTTCATTTGACAATTGCGGAAAAGCTGTCATTGCTGCACCACTATACTCGTTGTATATTTTATTAGCGTAAGCATCACCAGATTTAATCATGCCTGCACTATTCTTTATCCAAGCATAAATCCATTCTCTATCTAAACCTTCATCATCAGCTAAACGTTGTTCAACATTACGTAAAGATGGCCCAGTCATTTTCTTATCTAAAGTATGACAAGCGGCACAATTGGCATTAAATAACGATTTTCCTTTTGCTGGATCTCCTTCTTGAGCAGAAAGAGACGTTGTAAATGTTAGTAAAATAACGAACCCGAAATGAAGAATATTTGAGGTTAGTTTACGGTAAATTACCTGTATCATATTGTTGGTTAAATTAACTTCTAAACTTTGGTATGATTTTTTCATTTAATAATAGAAAAAAATACAGTTATAAAATCTCACGCAAAAGTAATATTAAAAGTCGATTTTAGAAATGTTACAGAAGTGTTAATTGATAATTTAGAGGGATTCTAAATAATAAAAAGGGCTGTAATTAAGTTTATAACGTATACATTTGTATAAATATATTTAAAAATGAACACATTAAAAGTAAAAATTAGCTTGCTTATCGTCTTTTGTTTTGCATTAGTTTCAATAAATTGTTTTGCTCAACAAGGACATGTTACTATAAATCAAGATAAAAATATTTCTACCCTGTTAAGCCTAAAAAAAGAGCTTAATAAAGACGAAAAAACATTAGATAGATACAAAATACAAATTTACAATGGCAATCGAGCTGGCGCTACTTCTGCTCAAAAAGAGTTTCATTCCATTTATGGTGATTGGCATTCTAAAATTGTTTTTGATACACCGAATTTTAAAATTTGGGCTGGTAATTTTAGAACACGCTTAGAAGCCGATAGAGCTTTAAAAAGAATTAAAAGAAATTTTCCTAGCGCGTTTATTTTCAAACCAAAGACGAAGAAGAACAGTTAAATACTTATAAATTACTTCATCTTAAAAATATTTGATTTAATATATCAAGAATAACCCCTTACAATCATAATTTACCATCTCTTGAAACACGAATATGTTATTGGAATTCCATCCAATAATGCTTACTTTTAGAGAAACTAAATTTATGATTAAAATCGGTGTTATTGGAATAGGCAGAATGGGGAAAATCCACCTTAAAAACCTATCTAAAAACATAGAAGGCGCAAAAGTGATTGCTGCGGTTAATCCTGGTGATGAAGGACAAAATTTTGCATTACATAATGGTGTAAAAAATGTTTCAAGCGATATAGATTCCATCATTAACAACCCCGAAATTGATGCTGTTGTAATAAGCTCTCCAAACAATACACATTCTGAATATGCAATAAGAGCTGCTAAAGCAGGAAAAGCTATCTTTTGTGAGAAACCAATTGATATGTCTCTAGAAAAGGCTAATGAAACTATCTCTTTAATTTCCAAACTAAATGTTCCTATAATGATTGGGTTCAATCAAAGGTTTGATAAAAACTTTTCAAAAGTTAAAGATGAAATTTCTAATGGTAAAATAGGGCTTATGCGAAATCTCCATATTATTAGTAGAGATCCACAACCTCCTCCAATTTCTTACATTAAAAAATCTGGAGGTTTATTTAAAGATATGACTATTCATGATTTTGATATGGCAAGATTTATAATGGGTAGTGAGGTTGTTGAAGTTTTTGCTTATGGAAATTGCTTAATTGATTCGGCTATTGGTAAAGCAGGAGATATTGATAGTGCTACCGTTTTGTTAAAGTTTAAAAATAATGCCCTAGCTACTATTGAAAATAGCCGTGAAGCAAAATACGGTTATGATCAACGCCTAGAAGTATTTGGGTCTAAGGGCGTTATAAAAGTTGAAAACCCATTAAGAAGCAGTGTAATAACATCCACCAAAACTGGAACAGAATCTGACCGTCATTTAAACTTTTTTATGGACAGATATAAATCATCATACTTAGAAGAGATGCAATGTTTTATTAATGCACTTATTAATAATAAGCCAATGCCTGTTTCTGGTGAAGATGGGATTAAGGCTATGATAATTGCTGAAGCTGCTAATAGATCGCTAATGCAAAATCGACCTATAAAAGTTGATAGTATAAAACTCAATTAAAAAATTATGAACTTAATAAATAAGATTCCAAAAGCACTTCTAATATTGATACTTTTATCCTCTTGCGGAAAACAGGAAAAAACTAAACATAAAGTATTTCAAACGGTTGGTGAAATTGAACGGTTTGATAAACAATTGGATGAGATAATCTCTCCTAATGCAGTTATTGAAATACTTTCAACAGGTCATAAATGGTCTGAAGGGCCAATATGGATTAAAGAAGATCAAAAATTAGTATATACCGATGTTGGTCATCAAAAAATATATCAATGGACAGAGAAAGATAGTGTTACCCTATACTTAGACATGAAAGACCCAAATCCAAACAGGCCAGGTCCTAGTGCGCTTTTAGTTGATAAAAACAAAAAATTAGTTATTCTACAGTATGGTCATGGACAAGCTGTAAAAATGAATAGTGCTTTGGATAAACCTACAAATGATTTTAGTGTTTTTGTTGACAGTTATAACGGTATTCAGTTTAATAACACAAATGATGCAGCGTTTCATTCAAATGGAAATATGATTATGTCTGATCCTCCACCAACAGAAAAAGAGCGTCTAAAAGCTGCTGTATATAGCATTACTCCTGAAGGAGACGTGCAAATTGTAACAGATACCCTTTCTAGCCCTAATGGAATTGCTTTTTCTCCAGATGAAAAAACAGTATATATTGCAAATGCAGATTGGAAGCATGCTATCTGGATTGCAGCAGATGTTGATGAAAATGGAAACATTTCGAATGGAAGACATTTTTTTGATGCTACCGGAAATGCTCCTAAAGAAAAAGGACATCCAGATGGTTTAAAAGTTAATAAAAATGGAATTATATTTGCCACTGGTCCAGGTGGTGTTTATATTCTAAACCCTGAAGGAAAACATTTAGGCACCATTTTAAATAATGAATTTAATACCAACTGCGTTTTAGATGATAAAGAAGAAACTTTATATATAACTTCTGGACCTAAATTGATGCGAGTAAAGTTAAAACCTTAGAAAAGTATTAATCAAAAATAATTTTCAGCTTTTCATTCTTTTTTTTAAGCTGGTTTATAATACTATCATTGGCTTTTGACTCAGAAAGATAGAGTCTTTTTAAATTGGTGAGTTTAGGAATTACAGTTAGTAAACTGTCTGAAACGTTTGTTTCGTATAAATTAAGTGACTCCAAATTTTGTAAGTTAGACATATGTATTAATCCCTCATCTGAGATATCATTTCTGCTAATATTTAGTTTTATCAAATTTTCTAATTGCCCAATTTTCTCTAAATATTCGTCTGTAATGTTAGAATGACTTAAGTTTAACCATATTAACTGATCTTTTAATTGTAGGATAGTTTCAAATCCTTTTTTGGTTATACTTTTTTCACTTAAACTAAAATTTGCTTCCAAATAATAGTTATCCTTCATAAGTTTGTTTAATATAAATCCTTGCTTACTTAATGAATCAATAATGCCCATTTTAGGCGGATCAACTTTTTTATTAAACAGGCTGTTTTTATCTAATCCAAGAATATTTTTCACCTTATTAATTATTTCATTATCAGGATTCAATTGAGTAAAATAACCATTAGGTGGTGCGTTATTATTTATCCACCAACCAATAAGTGTTACCTCATTTTTTGTTAAAGGTCGTTTTCCTTCAGAAGGCATAAAATCGTCATGCGATTTAGGAAGTGTTATTCGTCTATAAAAATCACTAGCTTCAGCATCATTTGGGATAATTACATCACCGTTTTCTCCGCCCTTCATTAAGTTTGAAAAGCTAGTTAAGTCTAGATCTCCTTTCTTTTTATCTTGATTATGGCAACTAACACATCTATTATTCATGATAGGCGAAATCAAATCTAAATAAACATCAGCAGAGTCTAAAACGGTTACTTTTTTTCGAGGAATTGCTTTTTTAGGCATTCCTACAAGTGATCGAATAGAATTTGGAGCATATTCAAATAAATATGTAGATCCGTGCGTCAGGTTTCCTCCTAAATGACCCGTATAAAAAACTGTAAATACAACAATAAATATGAGTATACGTTTACCATAAAATGGAAGTTTGATTTGCTTTTTTGAAATATAATAACAGATAGTTGAAAACAAAAACAATGCTACCCCGCTCCATTTGTGCAAAAAAACAGTACTCTCATTATAATCCCCTGAAAGAGACAGAAAATAACCAAATAATATTGCAAAAAAAGCGCTTATACAACCTAAGCCCCATAAGTATTGGGTGTAATTTTTTAAAGGCTTAAATTTAGTCCATTTAGTAACTATTTCGACCAAAGCGGCCAATATTAAAAATCCAATAGGAAAATGAACTACTAAAGGGTGGATTCTACCAAAAAAGATTAAAATATCGGAAGGATTATCAGTAACACCACTATTTATTAAAATGCTTAACTCCATTTATTTTTATTTGAGTGGAGTTCCTTTAATAGGTTTACCATTCGTTGTTAGAATTTGAAAATGATGTGCTCTAAAGTTATTATAAGTCCAAACTATATTTTTATTCGAATCTACTTCAAAAATTTTAATTCCCTTTTGCGCCCCATAACTTGTAATTACAGTATTCCCGTTAGGCAATCTTTGAGCTCCACAAGGATCAACTAAAGGATCTTCATCATATAAAGCATTGCTTACTTCCCAAACTATTTGCCCTTTTGAATTTAATTCAACAACCCTATTTCCATGAGTAAGTGTTACCAAAGTATTTCCATTTTTTATCCGAATAGCTGTAAATGGCCAAGTCTCTGCTTTTCGTCCTCCAAATTCCTCATAATCTGTACTAAAGGTTTTTACAATTGTTCCATCTGGCTGATATTCCTTTACTGCAAAAGCTAGTAAATGTGGTACAAGATAATTACCGTTTTTTAACTTTCTCGCCATTCGAGTTTGCATATGAATATTATCCGTTTCGGGTTTGAGAGGAATACTTTTAACCACTTTCCCTTTTTTATTAATTTCAACTATTCTAGGTATAGTTCCAGATTCTGTAATCATAGTATTTCCATTAGATAAACGTACAGCAGTCCCTAACTCCATGGATTCTTCGGTTTTCTTATAATTGAGAATAATTTCTTTTTTCTTATTGTACTCTCTCACTTCATCTCCCCAACATATTAAAATATTTCCATTTTTAAGAACATAACCATCTCGTGCTCCAGCCTTTTTAGAATCCCAAATAATTTCTCCTGCTTCACCTATAATTCCAGTAAATTGTGGTCCAGCTATAAAAAAAGAATGCGTTATTTCTGGCGTTGCTTTTTGTGACCATGAAAGACATGGAACAATTAAACATATGACTAAAATTAATTTAAACCTTGTGTTTATTTTCATTTAATTACTGTTTTAGATTTTAAGTTAATATATCTTTAATTACATGTCCGTGTACATCTGTTAATCGTATATCTCTACCTCCAAATCTAAAAGTGAGATGCTCATGATTGATACCCATTAAATGCATCATTGTAGCATGAAGATCATGAACTGAGACTTCATTTTCAATAACTCTATAACCATATTCATCTGTTCGACCATATATAGTTCCTCCTTTAATTCCAGCACCTGCCATCCACATACTACAAGCCGAAGGATTATGGTCTCGCCCATTTGACCCCTGAGCAAATGGTGTTCTTCCAAATTCTCCAGTCCATACAACTAAGGTTTCTTCTAGAAGTCCTCTCGATTTTAAATCTTTAAGCAATCCTGCAATGGGCTGGTCTACTGCATGTGCGTTTTTTTCGTGTCCATCTTTTAGGTTTCCATGTTGGTCCCACCTGTCGGCACTTACTTTTGGGCATGTTAGCTCTATAAAGCGCACACCTCTTTCAACAAGTCTACGCGCTAATAAGCATTGAGCTGCATAACCTCTTGTATGAGGATCATCAGAATCAAATCCATATAACTTTTTCGTAGCCTTTGATTCTTCTTTGAATTCTGTTAATTCTGGAATGGAAGATTGCATTTTATACGCTAATTCATAATTTGAAATAGCAGATTCTACGGCATCAACTTCTCCCGTTTCTGCAAGTTGTTTTTTATCTAGTGCTTTAATAAAACTTAATTTTTGCTCTTGTAAATTCGGAATGCTTTCTTTTGGTTTTATATTAGCGATAGGTTGAGCTCCTGCTCTTAATATTGAAGCCTGATAAGAAGCTGGCAAGAATCCATTTTTAAAGTTGTCAAGTCCTCCTGGGGGAATAAGCCCTCCATCCAACACGACATATCCAGGAATATTTTTGTTTTCACTTCCCAAGCCATAATTTATCCAAGATCCCATACTCGGTCTTCCTTGAAGTCCACTACCTGTATGCAAAAAATAATTTGCATTTGTATGCTCTGGAAATTGAGATGTCATAGATCTAATTAATGCCATATCATCTACACAAGTCGCTATATGAGGAAAAAGCTCACTAACTGGCATTCCACATTCACCATACTGTTTAAATTCCCAAGGACTCTTTAAAATTTTACCAACATTATCAAATTGAGTTGCATCAACTTTAAATTTTTTCCTTGGGTCTTCACCATTTTCTTTAGTTAATCTTGGTTTGGGATCAAAAGAATCTACTTGAGATACCCCACCATCCATATAAAGAAAAATGATGCTTTTTGCTTTAGGCAAAAAATGTGGTCCTAAATTGAGATTTGAACTTGGGTTTATAATAGACCTTTCAGATTGACCACAAGACAATGGTAAAGGGGCTAACAAACTCATTAACGCGAGCGATCCAAATCCACCTTTGCAGATATCCAGCATTTCACGACGTGAAAGTGGTTTTTGCATAAAATTATGGTACTTACTCATTATATTAGGTATAAAAATTCTTTTAAATTAAATATGCTATGACAATATTCTTTCCATATTTCTAAATCAAAATCAGCGTCATTATTGTTAGCTTTTTTCATTTCTTCAAGTTGTTTTATAAATTTAGATGCATTACCAATCTCTTCCTCTGTTGGTTTTCGAGAAAAAGCATGCATATAAATCCACTCAATTTTTTCATTAAAGGATAAGCTCTTTTGTTCTAATAACTTTTGCGCCATAATTTCAGCTTGTTCAATTACAAAAGGATCATTCATCAAAATTAAAGATTGTGATGGTACATTAGTAACATCGCGTTTTCCAAAAGTAGTAAATGGTATAGGTCGATCAAAAACGGTCATCATTGGCTCTAAAAAATTCCGTCTTACTGACTGATAAATACTCCGTCTTCCATTACCGTTTAAAGGTCCAGATTTTGCAGGCCTTCCTCTTCCTTGCATGAATTTTGTTAAATATGTTTCAACTGGCGGCCCATAAACTGTATCATTTAAACTTTCTGAAGCAACTAAAATCCCATCTCTAATCGCTTCCGATTCCAAACGTCTTACTGGAAAAGATGCTAAATATATGTTGTTAGGATCTTTTTTTACAACATCATTATTAATAATAGTACTTCTTTTAAAGGCGTTTGAAGTCACTATATATTTTATCATTTTTTTAATTGACCAATCATCTTTTTGAAACTTAATTGCTAAGTGATCTAAAAGTTCTGGGTGTGAAGGTAGTTTCCCTTGAAGCCCAAAATTATCAACAGTTTCAACAATACCTCTTCCAAAAAGATGATGCCAAATACGATTAACCATAACTCTAGAGGTTAAAGGGTTTTCAGTATCAAGCATGGCATTAGCCAATTCTAATCTGCCGCTTCCTTTTGATTTAAAAGGAACGTCTCCAAGTGGTAACGCCGATAAAAATCTTCTTGGGATACGCTCTTCAGAAAGGTCTTGATATCTTCCTCTATCAAATACTGGACTATTGATTGCGAAACCATCTGAAACACCATAAATAAAGGTTTTACTCTTTAGTTTTTTTGCTAATCTTTGACTGCTATCTATAGTAGTTATTAACTCAGAAAAATATGGGTTTAAATGTCCATTTTTTATTTGTTTGTTAATGGTTTTAATTTGTCTTGTTGATGCATCAACATCTCTAGTTTTGATTTCTGAAGGCCATTCTTCATTAAAAGAAATTGCATATTGGGCTTCTACGAAGGCGTTTTCGGGTAAATCAAAATTATGCTGTTTATATTCACCTGAAAGAATTTCAATATAGGCTTTATGTCCTTTCCAAGCCTCAACATTAAAGGTATAGTTTGTCCATTCTGAGGTGTTTACTCCTTTGGTTAGATCTCCATAAATAGGGTTTTGTATTAATTGAAAATTATCAATTATTATGCGAATTGTACTTTGTTTACCTTTAGCACGGACTCCTATAAAATCAGAATCTAAAACAAAATTGGGAGACCTTAAACTGCCAAAAACACCAGCATCAAAAACTCTACTTGATGCTATTCCTTCTTTTAATGCAATTAATTTACCTGAATGTTTATTGATTTCTGGAATTCCTAAAGTTGTCTTTTCCCCAAATGCCATTCCGCTAGTTTTCCATTTTCCGAAATTTGAAACTCTAAAATCTCCAAGTAGTTTATAATCACTAGATGATTTTATAACTCCATCATCTTTTGGAATCATTTTAACCTCAACTTGGGAACTAATTTTTTCTGTTACCAAAGTCTTTATATAGTCTTGAATTTCTAACAATTCTTTTGCTGTATTTTCTTTTTCAATTGATAGATTAGCATCTAATGGGGTGAATCGAGTGCTCTCCATCACACCATAGAAAGCATAATAATCTGCTGCAGTAATTGGGTCAAATTTATGGTCGTGACATTTAGCACAAGAGACAGTAAGTCCTTGAAAGGTTTTTGAAGTTACATCAATCATATTATCTATTCGATTGGCTTCATCTTGACGTACATCTACAGGACTATGAGTCCCTTCACCCATAGCATAAAAAGCTGTTGCTATTTGTGATTCTATCTCTCCAGTCTCAATATCATATCTTTTTTCTTTTAATAAATCTCCTGCTAAATGTTCTTTTAATAACTGACTATATGGAATATCATTATTAAACGCTTTTATTAAATAATCTCTGTATTTCCATGCACCAGTTATCGCGTAATCAAATTCATGTCCTTTAGTTTCCGCATATCTGACCAAATCCATCCAATGTCTTGCCCATCGCTCGCCATAGCTTACTGAGTTTAAGTACTTGTCTACCATCTTATCGTAAGCATCATCAGATGAATCTGCAATAAATTCTTCTATATCTTCAGTAAGAGGAGGTAAACCTGTTAATAAATATGAAACTCTTCTTATTAGTGTGTTTTTATTTGCTATTGGAGCTTTATCTAATTCTTTTTGATTTAAATAATTATTAATGTAAAAATCAATATCATTAATGTCGTTATCTACATTAGGCTTAATAAACGACCAATGAGGTTTCCACTCAGCGCCTTGTTTAATCCACTTTTCTAAAAGATTAATTTCTCTTTCACTAAGCTTACTGTTCATCTCTGGTGGTGGCATGATTTTATCATCATTCTCATGAGTAATACGATAAATTAATTCGCTGTTACTTGGTTTTCCTGGTACAACAGCATACCCTCCATCTTTTAATGCTGCCGTTGCGCCTTCATAAGTATCCAGTCTAAGTTTTGCTTTTCTACTACTAGGGTCTGGTCCATGACATAAATAACAGTTTTGAACAAGTATTGGGCGAATATCAAAGTTAAAATCAACTTTTTTAGGAAGTGGTTCATATGATTGATTAGAATTATTGCATGATAATAAGATTGAGCATAGTATGCTCAATGACCATATTTTTTTTATTCTTCTACTAACAGTCATAAATCTAAACTAACGGTTAAGTTAAAAATTTCTTTTGATTTGGAATGCTGTATATTATTTCCAAACATACAAACCCATTTTTCTAATTTAAAAATAAACAAAATGCTCACGTGTGCTTTTTCGTCTAAAAAACTAAATTGATCCTCTAAAAATGATTTTTGGTTCAATTATTTTCTTTTCAAAACTTAGCTTTTCGTTTTTTATTTGTCCTAATAACAAGTCAAACGAATTCTCTACCATTAAAGGGATTGATTGTTCTACAGTTGTTAATTCAGGTTCACATGCAATACCCATCGGGTCGTTATCAAATCCAATAACTGCAATATCTTCTGGTACACGAATACCTATCTTTTTCAAATATTTAATAACGCCTATTCCAATCTCATCTCTAACTGCCAATATTCCATCTGGTTTTTCTTCCAATTCCATTAATTCTTTGGCCTGAACAAATCCATCTTTCATAAAAAACCCTCCTTTAACAATCATTTCTTCTCGATATGGCAAACCATTATCTTTTAATGCTTGCTTATATCCTGCCAACCGATCACGAAATATTTTATGCTGATAATTAGTAGAGATATAGGCAATTTTCTTTTTTCCTGATTTAACCATCGCATTAACTGCGTCATAAGCGCCTTGAAAATTATTCACTAAAACTTGAGATGCCTCAGTTTGTTCTGGAGCACGGTCAAAAAAAACGTAGGGAATGTTTTCATTTCTTAATACATCAAAATGGCTTTCATGGACAGTATCCTTTGTAACTGATGCGATAACACCTGCAACCCTATATCCTATCAAAGAATCAATAATTTCTTTTTCTACACTTGCCCTCTCACTAGATTGAAATATCATTACAGAATAACCTGCTTCTTGAGCTATTTCCATGAAATCTGAAACAAATTTCGAGAAAAAATAAGGTCGCAAATCTGGAACCACAACTGCCAATACATTACTTCGCTTATTTCTAAAATTCTGGGCTAAACGGTTTGGTTTGTAACCTAACTCATTTGCTTTCTTTTTTATCTGATCCCTTGTTTCTTTCTTAACAGACCCTGTATTTCTTAAAGCTCTAGAAACTGTTACATGGTGAATACCTAGTTCTCGCGCAACATCTTTAATCGTAACAGTGTTTTTGTTTTCAATCATAATAATGATGTAAATATATAAAGCTCACGTGAGCTTTACAAAAAATATCTAATATTTAACAGAAAATAAAAACCCTCACAATATTAATATTGTGAGGGTTTAAATAGTATTCGAGATTTTAAAGTTTTATTTCAATTTCTTTTTCACCTCTACTTCGTGGAAAGCTTCAATAATATCACCTTCTTTAATATCGTTATAGTTTTTAATTTGCATACCACAATCGTAACCTTTTGTTACTTCTTTTGCGTCATCTTTAAATCTTTTTAATGATGCTAATTCTCCTGTGTATACAACTACGCCATCTCTAATTAATCTTATACTAGAGCTTCTAAGTATTTTACCGTTTGTTACCATACAACCTGCAATGGTACCAATCTTAGAAACTTTAAACATTTCTCTAATTTCTGCCGTACCAGTAATCTCTTCTTTAAGCTCTGGAGATAACATACCTTCCATAGCATCTTTAAGATCGTTTATAGCATCATAAATAATAGAATATGTTCTAATATCAATTTCTTCTTTATCAGCAATCATTCTTGCATTCCCTACAGGACGCACATTAAATCCTATAATAATAGCATCTGATGCAGTTGCTAATAACACATCACTTTCTGTTATCGCTCCAACACCTTTATGAATGATATTTACATGAATTTCTTCTGTAGATAATTTTTGGAATGAATCTGTAAGTGCTTCCACAGAGCCATCCACATCACCTTTAAGAATAATATTTAATTCTTGGAAGTCTCCAAGGGCAATACGACGACCAATCTCATCAAGTGTAATATGACGCTGTGTTCTAACTGATTGCTCACGCTGTAATTGTGCTCTTTTAGTAGCGATTTGTTTTGCTTCACGTTCATCTTCAAATACATTAAACTTATCACCAGCTTGTGGGGCTCCATCTAAACCTAATATAGATACTGGTGTTGATGGTCCAGCTTCGATAACATCATTACCACGCTCATCATGCATTGCCTTTACTTTACCACTATGCTGTCCTGCCAGTACATAATCACCTATACGAAGTGTTCCGGCTTGTACCAATATAGTAGATACGTAACCACGACCTTTATCTAAAAATGCCTCTACTACAGTACCTACTGCCGATTTACTTGGGTTTGCTGTAAGCTCTAGCAATTCTGCTTCAAGCAATACTTTTTCTAATAATTCTTTAACGCCAGTACCTACTTTTGCTGAAATATCATGAGATTGAATTTTTCCTCCCCAGTCTTCAACAAGTAAGTTCATTTGAGCTAATCCATCTTTAATTTTTTCAGGATTTGCATCAGGCTTATCTATTTTATTAATTGCAAAAACAATAGGAACTCCTGCAGCTTGCGCATGCGAAATAGCTTCTTTTGTTTGTGGCATAATATCATCATCTGCTGCTGCCACGATAATTGCTATATCTGTAACTTGAGCACCACGAGCACGCATCGCTGTAAAAGCTTCGTGACCTGGTGTATCTAAAAATGCTATTTTTTGTCCGTTTTCTAGTTGTACTCCATAAGCACCTATATGCTGTGTAATACCACCAGACTCTCCTGCAATTACATTTTCTTGACGAATATAATCCAGAAGCGATGTTTTACCATGATCTACGTGACCCATTACTGTAACTATTGGTGCACGTGGTTTTAAATCTTCTGGTTTATCTTCAACTTCTTCAATAGACTCTTCTATATCTGCTGTTATAAATTCCACTTTATACCCGAACTCTTCAGCTACAATAGATAAAGTTTCAGCATCTAATCGTTGGTTCATAGTAACCATCATACCTAACGACATACAAGCTGATATAATTTGAGTCACTTGCACATCCATCATGGTTGCTACTTCGCTCGCTGTAACAAACTCAGTTACTTTAAGTATTTTGCTTTCGGCAGCTTCAATTTGTTGATCAATTTCAGATTGTTCTCTATGTTGATCTCTTTTATCTCTTCTGTATTTAGCGCCTTTACCTTTGCTAGATTTACCTTGAAGTTTTTCAAGTGTTTCGCGCACTTGTTTTTTTACATCTTCTTCACTAGGTTCTTCTTTAACAATGTTTCGTCTACCTTTACCGGCTCCAGGTTTCCCTTTAAATCTATCATTCCCTCCTCTTCTAGAGGCGTTTGCATTTCCATTTCCAGAACCTGGCGCACCAGCTTTACTTATACGGCGACGCTTTTTCTTGTTTGCAGCACCATCTCCAGCTTTTGCTTCTGGTTTCTTTTCTTCTTTCTTTTTCTTAGGCTTATTAAACTGAGTTAAATCAATTTTATTTCCAGCTATTTTTGGACCAGAAAGTTTTTTGTATTGAGTTGCTACCTTTTCATCTGGAACAAGTTCCCCATCTTCATTTAGCTTTTCTTTTTTAGAAACAACCTCTTTAACTTCAGCCTTTTCTTCCGTTTTAGCTTCTTGCTTTTTAACCTTTATAGGTTCTTTAGCTTTAGCCTTAACTTCTTCTACTTCTTTTTCTTTTTTAACTGCTTCCTTTTTAACTGCTTTTTGAGGTACTTCTGGAGCAACAACTTTTTCTTCTTTTTTGGCAGCTACTTTTTCTTCTTTCTTTTTAGGATCTAAATCAATTTTACCAACTGTTTTTGGTCCAGAAAGTGTTTTAGCTGCTTTTACAACTTCTTCTTTTTTGGCTGCTACCTTTTGTTTTTCTTCAAGTTCACGCTCTCGTTGTTCGCGTAACAAATCTTTTTCTTTTTGTTTTGCTTCACTAACTTCTTTAGATGCAACTTTTTTATTAGCGTCTGTTTCAAATTCGTCTGAAAGAACTTTATAAGTTTCTTCAGAAATTTTTGTAGTAGGGCGCTTCTCTATTTCTACGCCTTTGGAATCTAAAAATTCCACAGCGCGATCTAAAGAGATATTAAGTTCGCGTAATACTTTATTTAATCTAATTGTTTCAGCCATAAATTGCCTTTAAAATACTCAAATATATATTATACCTATTCAATCATACAAATTAAATTGGTATTTATTCTTCGAATTCTTCTCTTAGAATTCTAATAACATCATTAATTGTTTCTTCCTCTAAGTCTGTTCTTTTAACTAAATCTGCTACATCTTGTTCTAAAATACTTTTAGCAGTATCTAGTCCCGCCTTACTAAACTCTTCAATAATCCATCCTTCAATTTCATCAGAGAATTCTCTTAATTCTACATCTTCTTCAGCACCTTCTCTAAACACATCTATCTCGTAACCTGTTAATTGTCCTGCTAAACGAATATTGTGACCACCTCTACCTATGGCTTTACTTACTTCTTCTGGTTTTAAAATAACCTCAGCGCGTTTAGTCTCTTCATCAAGTTTTATTGACGTTACTCTTGCTGGACTTAAAGCTCTAGTAATATATAATTGTAAATTATTTGTGTAATTAATTACATCTATATTTTCGTTACCTAACTCGCGAACTATACCGTGAATACGAGAACCTTTCATACCAACACAAGCACCAACTGGATCAATTCTATCATCATAAGAATCTACAGCTACTTTTGCTTTTTCACCTGGAATTCTAACTACATTTTTAATAGTGATTAAACCATCAAAAACTTCTGGTATTTCTTGCTCAAATAATTTTTCTAAAAATATAGGCGAGCTTCTTGACATAATAATAGTTGGCTTAGCACCTTTAAGCTCAACAGTATCAATTACACCTCTTACATTATCCCCTTTTCTAAAGAAATCAGAAGGTATTTGTCTGTCTTTTGGTAACACAATTTCATTCCCTTCATCATCTAATAAAATCACTGCTCTGTGACGAATATGATGTACTTCAGCTGTATAAATCTCACCTATTAAATCTTTAAATTGTTTATAGATAATAGTATTATCGTGCTCATGAATTTTAGAAATTAAGTTTTGACGCAATGCTAAAATAGCTCGTCTTCCTAAATCTATAAGCTTAACTTCTTCAGACACATCTTCACCAACTTCAAAATCTGGCTCTATTTTACGAGCTTCTGTTAAAGTAATTTCTTGATTTGGTTCTTCTACTTCACCATCTGCAACCACTATTCTATTTCTCCAAATCTCTAAATCGCCTTTATCTGGGTTTACAATAATATCGAAATTATCGTCATCACCATATTTCTTTTTTAAGGCACTTCTAAATACATCTTCTAAAATAGCCATTAACGTTACTCTGTCAATTAACTTATCGTCTTTGAATTCTGAAAAAGATTCAATTAACGCCACATTTTCCATAAATCTGAATTAAAATTTAATCATAACTTTTGCTTCTACAATATCTTTATAAGCAATATTTGCTTCTTTCTTTACAGTTACTTTCCCTTTACCTACTGGTTTTGGTTCTCTAACTTTCCATTCTAATGTAATGGTATCTTCTGTTGCTTCGGCAAGAGTTCCTTCTATTTTTTCTAGATGAGTTCTTACTTCAAGCACTCTATTTAAATTCTTTTTATACTGTCTGTTATGAGTTAATGGTGAGGTTGCACCTGCCGACATTACTTCTAAAGAAAAATCTTGTTCTTCTCTATCTAAATTATGCTCAATAGCTCTACTTACAAACATGCAGTCTTCAACTAAAACACCATTATCACCATCTATAATCACTTTTATATGATTACTACTATCAATAGAAAAATCAATAAGAAATAAATTTGGTCTTTCAGTTAATGCAGTTTCGAGTAAACCTGTAACAGTATTTTTAAACATTTTTAGTATAAAAAGAGGGGACTTCCCGTCCCCTCATTATCTTAATTTTGCCTTTCAACGCTGCAAATATATAATATTTTAATTGATTTATAAAGTAATAATTTATAAATTTATATGCATCTCAAATATAAGAATCATGAAAAAAATACTTGTACCTACCGATTTTTCTGAACAAGCCGAAAATGCTTTAAAAGTTGCTGCGCAATTAGCAAAAAAACATAATTGCGAAATTTATTTACTTCATATTATTGAAATCCCTATGCATAAAGTTGATGCTTTAAGTTCCTACAACAATTTACCTGAGGCTGTCTATTTTATGAAGTTAGCTCACAAACAATTTGAAGAACTAAAGGCTAAAGACTACTTAAAAGACTTGATAATTCACGAACACGTAGATTTACATGAAATATTTAAAGGCATTTTTCAAGCCTGCAAAAAACATGATATTGATTTAGTTGTTATGGGATCAAACGGTGTTAGTGGCTTAAGAGAAATGCTTATTGGTAGTAATACCGAAAAAGTAGTAAGAACCTCAGAAACCCCTGTGCTTGTTATTAAAAATAACCATGATAAGTTTAAAGTTAATGATTTTGTTTTTGCATCCGATTTTAAAGATGAAAGCAAATCATCTTATAAAAAGGCTATTGATTTTGCTAAAGTTTTAGATGCTAAAATGCATTTGCTTATGGTGAACACACCTACTAAATTTATAACTTCTGCCAAAGCAAACAAAAGGATGAATAAGTTTTTGGATGAATTTAAATTCTCTAACTACGCTACCAATATTTATAACGATTTGAGCATAGAAAAAGGCATTATGAATTTTTCTAAATCAATAAATGCCGATTTAATTGGTATGAGTACTCATGGCAGGCAAGGTATTTCTCATTTTTTTAATGGCAGTATTAGCGAAGATTTAGTAAATCATGCTAAGCGCCCCGTGATTACTTTTAAGGTTTAAAAACTTAATTATGTTTATGATTTTACGTTAGGGATTGCAGCCGTTCGACTATCCCTCAATAGTCTTAACCTTTTTTGAGGCACAAGAAAAAGATATAGCGAAACATTTATGTTCATGAATTCAATAAATAAAATAGAAGAGTATGAATAAAAGCCCGACCCTTGTGGTAATGCCCAAAAGAATGTGCTTTAAAAACAAAAAACCCTAATCAAATAAATGATTAGGATTTTGTTGGCCTACTAGGGCTCGAACCTAGACTCTTTGGTACCAAAAACCAACGTGTTGCCAGTTACACCATAGGCCAATGTGTAATTAAGGGTGCAAATTTAGTATAAAGTTTTATTTGCACAAGCATTTTTTTAAAAATAATTTTGAATATTTAACGTTTTCCCTAAACAATTAGAATTTATTTGGTTGGCTATTTTTCTTTTATGTTAAGACAAACAAAATAGTTATGCCTCATTTCATATTTATTATTAAATTCGCCCAAGCAAACAAACATATACTTTATGGCACATTTAAACTTTAAAAAATGGAATACTATTTTAGGATGGTTCTCTTTTTTAATTGCTCTTATTACATATAGTTTAACAGTTGAACCTACGGTAAGTTTCTGGGATGCTGGCGAATATATTTTAACCTCAGCAAAATTACAGGTTGGTCACCCACCGGGAGCTCCTTTATTTCAAATGATGGGAGCTTTCTTTTCTATGTTTGCTTTTGAGCCTTCTCAAGTTGGTTGGATGATGAATATGATGAGCGCCGTTGCTAGTGCATTCACCATTTTATTTATGTTTTGGACGATTACTTTGCTTTTAAAAAAGCTAATTGCAAACAACAAAGATTTAGATCCACAACAAACTATGGCTATTTTAGGAAGTGGCTTAGTAGGTAGTTTAGCGTTTGCTTTTACAGATTCGTTTTGGTTTAATGCCGTTGAAACTGAGGTTTATGCCATGGCAACTTTAATTATGTCGATATTGTTTTGGTTAGGGTTACGTTGGGAACAAGACATGGATAAACCACGAGGAAATCGTTGGCTTATTTTAATTGCCTTTGTTATTGGTCTATCTTTTGGTGTTCACTTTATGGGTTTATTAACCATTCCTGCCATTGGTCTTATTTATTATTTTAAAAACTACAAAACCGTTACCATTAAAAATTTCATTATAGCCAATGTCGTTTCTGTTGGTATTTTATTGTTTGTTTTTAAATTATTAGCGCCTAACATTCTTAAAATATTTAGTGTTTTCGAAATCTTTTTTGTGAATAGTATTGGTCTTCCTTTTAACTCAGGTTCAATTATTGCTGGTTTATTATTAGTTGCTATTATTTTTTACGCTTTAAAGTATACTAGAAAAAAACAATACACACATTTAAATACAGGTATTCTTTGTTTAACCTTTATTATTATTGGATTTTCAACATGGTTAATGTTACCTATTCGTGCTAATGCCAATGTAGTAATTAACGAAAATAATCCATCGAGTGCCAGAGAGTTATTGGCGTATTACAATTTAGAGCAATACCCGGAAACACACTTGTTTTATGGGCCTTTATTTACAGATCAATTTGCTTATTTAGATGAGAACAATCCATATAGTGATGATAAACCTAAATACGAAAAAGATAAAGAAAAAGGAGAATACATTATTGTAAACGATTATAAAAACGCAAAGCAAAATTACAACGATAAACACGCCTCTGTACTTCCGCGAATGTGGAGTGCAGAACATGCCGAAAATTATATGATGTTTACAAGGAATAGTTCTAATCCTTATGAGTTTTTAAAATTTAAACTAAAATCAAATTATCAAATGGATAATGATTATCGAAAAATAATCTATGATTTTAAAAACAAAGTTGCCCAGGGTCAAATCGATTATGAAGACTATAATAATTTTCTGAAAAAGTTTAGCCAAATTTTAGACATAGAAAAACCCTCGTTAGGATCTAATATTATTTATATGTTAGAATACCAATTGGGATATATGTATTGGCGTTATTTTATGTGGAATTTCACAGGAAGGCAAGACGATATTCAAGGGCGCTATGATAATCATGGCAACTGGATAAGTGGTATAAAACCAATTGACGAGTGGCATTTAAACTACTCGCAAGATAATTTACCTAGTGATGTAAAAAACAATAAAGCACGAAATACTTACTATTTTTTACCTTTAATTTTAGGGCTTATTGGCATGTTTTTCTTGTTTAATAAAGACAAAAAAACGTTTTGGATTATGTTGGTGTTTTTCCTTTTTACAGGATTAGCCATTCAATTTTATACCAATGTTCGCCCATTTGAACCTCGCGAACGCGATTATTCTGTAGTAGGTTCATTTTATGTATTTGCTATTTGGATTGGTTTCGGCGTTTATGCTATTTATGATGCGCTTAAAAAATACTTACCTTCAAAATTTGCAGTACCTATTATAACTTTAGCTTGTTTAATTTTAGTTCCAGGAATTTTAGTTGCAAATAATTGGGACGACCACGATAGATCTGGAAAATACACCGCGAGATCCATGGCTAAAAAATATCTGGATTCTTGTGATGAAAACGCCATATTGTTTACAATTGGTGATAATGATACGTTTGCGCTTTGGTACGCTCAAGAAATTGAAGGTTATAGAACCGATGTGCGTGTGGTAAACACCAGTTTATTTCAAACGGATTGGTATATTGACCAAATGAAACGTAAGGCTTATGAAAGTGACCCAATACCATCGCAATTAACACATAACGACTATAAATTTGGCACTAATGATGTTGTTAGAAAAGCATTAATTACAGCTGACACTTTAGACATAAAACAGGTTTTAAACTTTATTACAAGTGATAAACCAGGAACAAAATATAAATATTATTTGCAACAACAGGATCCCGAAATAGACGTGGATAGATATCCTAGACAAGTACTTAATGGCAATTATCTACCAACAGAACATATTAGAATACCTGTTAACAAAGAAAACACTCTAAAACACGGTATTGTAAAACCAAAAGATGCTGATAAGATTGTACCATATATAGATATCAGCATTAAAGATGGTGCTATTTATAAAAATCGCCTTTTGATGTTAGACATTGTTGCTAATAACGATTGGAAACGCTCAATTTATTTTACAGGTGGTGCTTTTGCTGAAGACGATTATATTTGGATGAAAGATTACTTACAGTTAGATGGTATGTGCTATAAATTAGTGCCTATTAAAACCCCTGTTGATAGAGCCAACCCTTTTGACATGGGTCGCGTAGATAGTGATTTGATGTATGAAAAAGCAAAAAAATGGGATTGGGGGAATAGTGGTAGTCCAGATATTTATCATGATGTTGAAACACGTAAAAACTCAATTACTTACCGAGGGAATTTAGCGCGTTTAATGGAGCAACTTATTAATGAAGGTAAACTAGATAAAGCTGAAGAAATAGCAGATATTGCCATGACCAACATGCCAGTTGAACACTTTGGTTTCTACACACTTTTAGAGCCTTACATTAGCGGGTATTATGAAGTAGAAAACAAAGAAAAAGCACAACAATTATTTAAAGACGTAGCTAATAAATATCAAGAAAATTTAACTTATTACAGTGGTTTAAAAGTTGAAAACCAAGAACGCTTATTTGAAGAGATATATACCGATATACAACGCTATAAAAGTCTTGTAGATGTATTAATTGAATACGACATAAAATTTGCTGAAACCGAAAGTGATATATTTAATAATTACTTGAAGTTATTTAAGCATTTTTATGGTGAAGACGAACTTGAAGAAGAAGAACAACGTACTGATTTAGATATTCCTGTAGACAGTAATAGTTTACAGATAGATACTGCTAATTAATTCGGATTAAGGCCATGACCTTAACACCTATTAAAACACCAATGTTAGTAAAAAGGATGTTTCCAAATTATATTTGGAACATCCCCTCAACTAGTAAAACCATTTACCTAACTTTTGATGATGGTCCAATACCAGAAATCACTAACTGGACTCTAGATATTTTAAAACAATATAATGCCAAAGCGAGTTTTTTTTGTATTGGCAGCAATATTAAAAAGCACTCAAGCATTTTTCAGGATATTATAAATGATGGCCATACTATTGGAAATCATACGCATAATCACATAAAAGGCTGGAAATCAAAAACTAAAGATTATCTAAACAATATTAAAGAAGCTCAAAACACTATAAATTCAAAAACTCAAAACTCTGAGCTATTTAGACCTCCTTACGGACAACTAAAACCTAAACAAGGCAAAAAGCTTATTGCTTTAGGCTATAAAATAATAATGTGGGATGTATTGTCTTTTGATTGGGATGCAACCGTTTCTCCAGAAACTTGTTTAAACAATGTGATTTCTAATACTACTAACGGAAGTATCATTGTATTTCATGACAGTATTAAAGCCTCAAAAAATATGCAATATGCTTTACCCAAAGTTTTAGAGCACTTTAGTAAAAAAGGATATCGTTTTAAAAGCCTAGAAGAGGTTTAAACATATTGTTGAATAATGCCAATAAGTGTATTAGCATCTTGTTCTCCGCTTTGTCGCCATTTCATTTCGCCATCTTTGTAAATAATTAATGTAGGTAAACCTTTTACGCGTAAAGCTTCAGCAAGTTCTTCATTTTTTTCAACATCAATTTTAATCACCTTTGCTTTATCGCCTAATGCCGCAGCAACATCTCGAAGTACTGGATGCATTGCTGTAGATTGTTCATTCCACTCTGTAAAAAAATCTAACAGAACAGGAATGTCTACATCAATAAGCTCCCCAAATTTTGACATATTTTAATGTTTTAAATCAATCAAAAGTATTACAAACCTACAATTTTTTATTTAGTTTGAAAATCAGCTACTTAAAGTAGGTTACATATACTTAATATAAATATAAACAATTTTGTAATAATTACAACATTTACAAGCCTTTAAGCGTCTTTTACGCCCTTTTTAAGCTCTATAACGGTTATTTCTGGCCAAATCCCCACACGCCCAGGAAAGGCATGATAACCAAACCCTCTGTTTACATTTATAAATCTACCAAATTCATTATACAAGCCTGCCCATTGCTTATATACATATTGTGATGGACTCCATTTAAAAAACCCAGGAATTTCAATACCCATTTGTAATCCATGAGTGTGCCCGCTTAATGTTAGATGATAATTGAAATCATCCTTTTTAACTTGATATTCCCAATGTGAAGGATCGTGTGTCATTAAAATTTTAAAATCATCCTTTTCTATCCCAGCGGTAGCCTTCTTTAAATCTCCTGCTTGATTAAATCCTTTTCCCCAATTTTCAACACCAACTATGGCTATTTTCTGTCCGTCCTTTTCCAAATAACGATGTTCATCTAACAATAAATCGAATCCTATTTTTGGGTGAATATCTTTAACAGCTTGAAAGTTGTTTTTTTTATCCTCTTTTGAATTCCATTCTATATAATCTCCATAATCATGATTTCCTAAAACTGAGAACTTACCCAATGGTGCTTCAAGGTTTTTAAACACATCTATCCAATCGTCCATTTCTTCAGCTTTATTATTTACAATATCTCCTGTAAATAAAAGCACATCAGATTTTTGCTGATTTATCATATCAATACCATACTGCACTTTTTCTTTATTAGTAAAACTTCCTGAATGAATATCGGACACTTGAGTAATGGTTAATCCATCAAATGCTTCTGGTAAATCTTGAAAAGTTAATTGATATTTTAAAACTTTATAATTATAACGCCCCTGAATGATACCATATAAAAAAGACGCAAAAGGAATTGCTGCCAAGCCTAAAGCTAGTTTAGAAATAAACTGTCGCCTACTTGCTAACGGTTTTGTTTCTCCACTTGAAAAAGTTGAAATTAGTTTTTGAATAATGCGTACTACATCTTCTCCAAACATTATAGCAACTAAAACAATTTTAGGAATTAAAAATGTAAGCATAAAACCAATAGCAAACTGAAAGCCCTTGGTTTGTCCTGCGCTTCTTGGGGTTGTAAAAACAGTGTAAAACAAATTAGCATAAATAACAACAGCTACTATTATCCAAATCCATTTAATGTACTTATTTTTTGTAATTGTTTTTAAAGCCTGAAACGCATAAAACTCAACAAAAAAGAATATAAGAGATGCTATTATAAGTGTAATAATCCAACGGGACATATGTAGTGTTTAAAAGTCTAAACAAATATAGTCGTAAAAAAATCAGAAAATTTTAAGGTGATGTTAAATTTCTACTGATTTAAAACTTTTATAATCTTTGAAATTTTTTCGACATCTGAAAATGACTCAATACGTTCATCAAAAAAAGAAGCACTATTCATGGGGATTTTGGGGGTTTCAATAACCAAATTTCTTGTTGAAGCTGAACAATGAATTTCTTTAAAATTTGCATTCTTAAATACGTTAGCATTTTCAACATTTATACCTCCTCCCGGAAGTATTACAATTTTGTTATTGGTCTTTTCTTTTAATTCTTTAAGTAATTCTATGCCTTTTTCAGCAGTAATTTCTTGACCCGAAGTTAGTACTCTTTCTGCTCCTAAATCTTGAAGTTGTTTTATAGCTTCACTTGGGTTTTCAACCCAATCGAAAGCCCGGTGAAATGTAAACGGTAACGGTTTTGCCAAATCAATCAATGCTTTTGTTCTTTCAACATCAATCGTATTATTTTTATTTAAAACCCCAGAAACTATGCCGTGACATCCTAAAGCTTTGCTTTGTTCAATATCATTTTTCATTATATCAAATTCATCATCAGAGTAAGTAAAGTTTCCACTTCTTGGGCGTATTAATACAAATACAGGAATCTTAAGCGTTTCTATCACCTTTTTTATCAATCCAAAACTAGGTGTTATTCCTCCTATAGCCAATTCAGAACATAACTCAATACGATGTGCACCAGCTTTTTCTGCACTTATAGCAGAGCGATACGAATTTGCACAAATTTCTAGTAGCATTTTTAGTATATTAGAAGCCAAAATTAATCAAAAAAATCTAAGCCAGTAGATATTCTAATCAATCTCTAAATAAGATTTTTGCATTATTCATTGTTTAATATTTTTATAATAATGATTTCATGAATCTAAAGGTTTCACGGAAATAAAAAAAACAATATTTAAATGAAAAGAAGGAACTTTATTAAAAACACATCATTAAGTACCGCAGGTATAATTTCAGCCTCTTTATTAGCTTCTTGTGAAGACAAAAAAACGGATTCAAAACAAGGCGATACAAAAACAATTAAGCCTATTTCTGTTTGTACATGGAATTTTGAAAATGCAAATTCAAAAGCTTGGGAAGTATTGGAAAATGGAGGCAATGCACTTGATGCTGTTGAAAAAGGTGCCATGGCAGAGGAAGCTGATATAAAAAACACCACCGTTGGCATAGGAGCAACACCAGACCGTGACGGAAACGTTACTTTAGATGCCTGTATTATGGATAAAGATGGTAATTGCGGTGCTGTGGTATATCTACAAAATATAGCACACCCTGTTGCTGTAGCTAGAAAAGTGATGGAAGAAACTCCTCATATCATTTTAGCAGGAAAAGGTGCAGAACAATTTGCTTATGAACAAGGCTTTAAAAAAACCAATTTATTAACCGAAGAAGCTAAAAATAGATGGCTAGAGTGGAAAAAAACATCTAAATACGAAACCATCATAAACATTGAAAACCATGATACTATTGGTATGCTAACCATGGACAAAAATGGTGATATAGCTGGTGCTTGCACCACAAGTGGCATGGCATATAAAGTTGGCGGACGTGTTGGCGATTCTCCTATAATTGGTGCAGGGCTGTATGTTGATAATGAGGTTGGCGGAGCCACAGCAACAGGTGTTGGTGAAGAAGTAATACGTACAGTTGGTAGCTTTTTAATTGTTGAATTAATGCGCCAGGGAAAATCTCCACAAGAAGCTTGTGAAGAAGGCGTAAAACGCATTATGGCCAAAAATAAAGGACGAGAAGATTTTCAAATTGGTTTTTTAGCACTAAATAAAAAAGGAGAGACAGGCGGCTATTGCGTACATCCTGGGTTTACTTACCGCAAAGCAACTAAGGCTGGACATACAAATGAACAGGTAGACTCTTTCTACAAAAAGAAATAGCTACAACAACAAAGAGTTTCTTGAAACCAATTATCCTCCATTATTATAAAGTATAACCTTTCAAATACTAATTAAGATAAAATAATTATTGTAACTTACTAGTCTCAAAGATATTTCCTGAAGACCTAAAATGTTCAATAATTCTATGCAATTTTAGCTTAAAGTATTTAAAACATGATCCGTAAATTCAACTACCTCTTTGGTCTCCTGTCAACATTAATTTTACTTCAACCAAAACCTGTATTAGGGCAAGATATCGATAATTATAAATATTATGATCAGAATAGCCCTATAGAAAATACGGTTAAGAACGAAAACAATTTCAACGGTTACACAAATTATTGGCATAACAGTTATAGTAATTTATATAGATATGGAAACCTATTTAAAATGGCTGTTCCTAATTTGGAGAAAACCATTTTACAAAGCAAAGTAGACATTGCCGATGATTTTGGTATTCCTGGATTAGTAATGCAAGAAGGGTTTTTAAAGTATCTATTATCAAATGAGCATGTTACTCTAAATGAACCTTCGCAAACTGATTTGGAGAAAGCACTTAAAGGCAATAAAAACATTCTTATCTATGTTAATCCTGATTCTGATTTGGGACAAAAAGTTAATGCAAAATTGCCAGAAGAAGCTAATTGGGCTTCTAGCTTAAGTAGTTACCAATTTAATGCAAAAGATTTTGTAAGAGTTAATGCTTACTACCTTGAACAAGGTCAAAATAAATTATTTGTTGTTAGCTCAAAAAATCAAAAAACACGAAACAAATTTATAGCTCAACTTGAAAACACAGCAAAGGTTGTAGAAAAATATGATTTTCATAAAGGATGGTTTGGAGCTTACTCGTTACTTAATAGTGTTACAATTACGAAAGGACATCCACTCGAAATAATTGGAACTGGTATGAACGAAGGAAATAGTTGGTTTGTATTTGATGGTTACATGGATTACTTATCAAAAGATGATATAGCCAACTGGGTTAAAAAAGTTAATCTACCTGTTGTTACCGATGTTGGTGCCACTAATGTTTTTGGAGCTAAAGATTATGATGGATTTCAAATCCAGCAAATGTATGATAAAGAATCTTGGATAAAATTTGCTAAGGAAAAGGACGGTTATGTGTTCCGGCAGGTGTGGGATACCTTGGCTAATCCATATAAATACCATGGCTATTTCGCCACTGAAGGAAACAAAGAACAAATAGATAATGAAAATATACCGTTTGTTCTAAAAACAGGAAAGCTAGACGAACACACTTTATCTAGTATGGTGTTATTTATTGAAAAAGGTAAGTCATTGACAAATGAATCTATGTGGGACGCCATTCTTAACCGGCGAGAAGTAGGTGTTTTAGAACAAGGAAAAATGATGGGGCCAGCACAATATAGAAATGCCTTACAAATGCTCGTTTTGGATAGATTATATCTAGATGATTACTTTGGTGACCATATTAACATTGTAACCAAAATCAATGGATACAATTTAGACATTATCATTACCAACACTTCTAACAAGCCGATATCTGGAACCTTAGAATTAGGTCTTCCAAAGGAAGTTAACGTAACTAAAAAGCCTACTGTTTCAATAGACCTTGCTTCCAAAGAGACCAAAATTGAGCGTTTTGTCCTGCGACCAGAATCAAATGCAACTGATAAAACAAATCCGATTGCCGTTCATTATAATTATAATGGAAAAAGAAAAAGTACCTTAACTATGTTGGATTTACCTCCGGCCATTTCAGTACATCGCCTTTTATATAGTCATGCTCCCAAGGTAAGCTATCCTGTTACTATCCATAATTTTACTAATAAATCCTCTTCCCCTGTAAATATTGAAGTGGTGAATATCAAAAATGAAAAGAAGGTCGTATTTAAAACTTCTCAAAATTGTGAGGCAGCTACGGGTTCTTTTGAAGATTTATTATTTGACTTGAAGTTAAAGGCAGGTAATTACAAAGTTAAAGTATCGGCCATGGGTATTGATTATATCTCTCAATTGGGTGTTGGTAAAGCAAAAGGTAAGCCTACTCTATCTGAGGTTGACTTGAACAATGACGGAATTAATGAATACCGTATGGAAAATGATAGTGTTCAAGTTACATTACTAGCCACTGGAGCAAGAGTAATTGAATATATAGTTAAAAGTCGAAACGATAATATCCTTTTTAAACTGTGGCCTAAGAAAGCCATTGACGATGTACGTTCTTTTAGAAAAAGGGGATATTATCCTTATGGTGGATTTGAAGATTTTCTTGGTCAAGGAAGTATGGAAACCCATCAAGTATACAATTCAAAAATCATAAAAAAGGAGGGGGATTTTGTACAGGTAAAAATGTGGACAGATTACTTCGGTAACCGATTGGAAAAAACATTTACCCTATATGGAAATTCACCCTTGCTGGAAGTTAGGTTTGCACTAACCTTTATAAACCCAAATGCTAATATGTTGGGACCACAACCCATACTTGAATTGGGCGAAAAACATTGGTTAGAAGATGTATTTATCGTTCCTGAGTTAAGCGGTGTCAATGAATTTAGAATGAAGCCTGAAAAATATTACGGTCAGGCATTTGATATCAAAGAAGGGTGGAACGCCGGATATGATACAAAAGAAGATATTACTTTTGTTGGTGCCTTTCCAGTTGATCAACCAGTGTTTCTTCATATGTGGATGAATCATCCTAGAAACAGAGATGCCCATCATTATTATGCCGAATTTCAACCTTGGCTACCAATTTTTCAAAAAAGCACAATGTATTTCTCTTATTATATTTGGGGAGCCGGAGGTCCGTGGGAAAACGGAGTTAAGTCTTTAAGAGAGATGAATTTGATTACTACCCGAAATACAAGTTTAAAAAATTAATAAAGTTTAATCCGATGAAAAAAAACCAATTTTATTTATTTGTTGTCATATCATTTCTATTTATAATTAAACCAAGTCATGCTAATGAAGATAAAACAGCAGAATTAGAAATTGAAAAACTCGAACTAGGATATCCCAGTCCTGCCATTCCTTTTTATCATTTATTAGCTGAAGTAAAATTGCCACAAGCCTCAATAATAGAAGTTGAGGTTGTAGTAAATAACAAAACACTTCGTTTTACAGATTTGCATAGAGAAAAAGACATCATGAATAGAAATAGACCAGCATTAACACATCGCCCTCCTTCTGGCTATGGTTTATCTCAAGACGGTACTTTATATACAAAACCACATATTGTAGGTTGGGTGAAATGGGAACCCGGAAAACAATATAAAATAACTATAAAAGTAAGAACAAAAAAAGATATTCATGCATCAAAAAAAGATGTGATACTAACTAGTACTAAAACAATCACAGCGCCATCTGACATAGCAACTTTTAATAATGACTGGAAAAATTACAAATCAATTGTTCTATCTGAAACTGCTGGAATAGATCGTAAAAATGAGCCCGTGGAAGTATTGCTGCCATTTTATCCAGATGAAGCATTACATCTAAAACGTGAAATACGAGTAGTTTCTATCGACACAGAAACACATGTTATTGAAGAAGTTCCAAGTCAAGTATATGACATTAAAAAGTTTCTAAAAGAAGATGACTTAGCACCAGATGCTAATGGTAAACCTTCTCGAGAATCGCCAATTTGGTATGGAACTATTACTGCGCGTGTCGCTTTTTTAGCCGACGTTCCTGCCAGATCAAGTAAAGTGTTTTTAATTTACTATAACAATGAAGATGCTTTGACAAAGACGTATAAAACAGACCTAAAGATTCAAGGAGAAGCACCTGGGCTTAGAATTGATAATAATATGTACACTATTGGTTTGCATCCTGATTCAGGTCATTTAGATCAGATAACTTTAAAAAGCAAACCAAACCACCCGTTATTCCATCGAATGGAAACAAATGGCGCTATACATTGGAATCCTGGTTCATGGGCTCCTCCTCGCCCTTGGACACACACAGCAGATTGGAAACCACCTAAAAATGTAAACTATGTTTCTGGTCCAATTATTTCTTTTGCTGAAATGTGGGATAATCTAAGAGAATTGCCAGAAGTAGATGCTTCGGTTCGTTATCAATTCTACCCAAACTTACCTTATTTTATTAGTTCAACTACAATGAGAATTAATAAAAGGATTGATGCTATTGCTCTTAGAAATGCCGAAATTGTATTCAAACGGGAACAAATGACACATGCTGCTTGGTATGATGCGATAAGCGACAGAGTTATTGTTTATAATGTTAAAGACATGCCAGACCTTACAGATATAAACATGGAAGCTGACACTCCTTGGATTACATTTTTTAATGAAGAAACTGGAATTGGTTTTTGTGGCATTCAACTTAATTATTCAAATGCCGGACTAGAATCAAGACCTAGATTACTCAATCCGTTTATGTATATTACCGGTGGTCCTTGGATTTATTGGTCTCGTGCCTTATCGTCCAGTTTTTTATCCTCCAATATGCAACAAGTAATTCCAGTATTAAAAGGAAACTTTTTTGCTGAAAAATGGGCATACCTCACATATGAAATTGAAAAAGGAGATAAACCATACAACCCTGTTCTTTATTGGCAAAAAAGATTAAAAAACCCGCTAAGAATACGCTTAGTTGAAGAAGTAGATGACCGCGTATCCAGAACCGTTAATGAAATATTTATCGACGATGGTAAAAGTGGATGGGAGGATAGAAAAACTAGTAACCACTAACCAATATTAATAATTGAAATATTTATCGCTTTTAATTTTTCTTTACTGTTTCTGTTCATCTTGTGTTTCTCAAACCAAAACTTACTTGGTTAAGAAAACTGATGGCCCCATTAGCGTAACAGGGAATGGGACTGATAAGGCTTGGGAAAACGCCAATGTTTTAACTGAGTTTTTGCACCCATGGGAGCCAGAAGGGTTACCCACTACAACATTCCGCGCTTTATCATCAAAAACTCATTTATACTTTCTTTATCATGTCGAGGATGATCAAATCATTACACCGCAAGGAAACCTCGGAGAGATGGATACCGTTAAATCTGATAGAGTAGAAATATTCTTTAAATCAACAGATGAAAAAAAACCGTATTATTCACTTGAAATGGACGCCTTAGGCAGATGTCTTGATTCTGAAGGAATATTTAGTAAAAAGATTGATATAGATTGGGATTGGCCAAAGAGTGATTTCATATTAAAAGCTAGCCAAAATGAAGAAGGCTATATTGTGGAGGGGTCAATAAGTTTTGCATCACTGAGGCGATTAGGTATTTATCAAAACGATGGAATTTTAAATGCTGGATTATATAGAGGTGAATATTATCATAAAGATGATGGTGAAATTGCTATAAAATGGATTAGCTGGGTTGTTAGCAATCCTGAAAAACCTAACTTTCATGTCCCTAATTCTTTTGGGGTTCTAAAATTAGAAAATTAAGAACCCCCAACTAAATGATAAAAACCTATTATACTTTACTTTGCTCTAATCTGTAAATACTAATTCGCCTTTGGCTTCTTTATCTTTAAATTGTTGAACTAGGTCTAGTGCGTCAGGTATAACATCGCTACATAGTATAATAAGCGATCCTTTTACTGCATTTTTAACCGCATATGTGATGGCTTCTTTTTCAGAAGGGATAATGGTTGTTTTCTTATTTGGATCTTTCATTTTTATACCATCATTCAGCATTTTAATAAGCTCCTCTTCTGTTTTTCCGCGTAAGCGTTTATCTTGACGAATAATAATTTCATCAAACATTTCAGCAGCAATCCCTCCCATTTCGTTGTTATCTTCAATTCGTCTATCACCAATACCTGCAATAATCCCCACTTTTACTGTGGCATCTAATTCGTCTGTGAATTTTTGAAGTGCTCGCATTCCTGCCGGATTATGTGCATAGTCTAATAGAATAGTAAAATCTTTAAATTCGAATAAATTTAATCTTCCTGGTGTTTGTGAAGCCGAAGGAATGAAAGTTTCTAAAGCTGCCTTCATATCTTCAATACTAATGCCTTGAACATGAGCAGCAAGTATAGCTCCAAGTACATTTTGAATCATAAATTTAGCTTTCCCTCCATAGGTTAATGGAATGTTTTCAGCTTTCATGATACGCATTTTCCATTCGCCTCTGCAAATTGTAACCCAACCGTTTTCATAAACTGCAGTAATCCCATTAAGGCGTTGTAGTGCTTTTATACGTGGATTGTTTTCATCCATAGAAAATAAGGCAACATTACAATCAACATTGCGCCTCATATCATATACCAAGTCATCATCTGCATTTAAAATAGCATAACCATCTGGTAAAACTGTTTCTGGCACCACTGCTTTTACTTTTGCTAATTGTTCTATAGTATGAATTCCTTTTAAGCCTAAATGGTCTGCAGCTACATTGGTTACTACAGCAACATCACACTTTTTAAACCCTAGCCCAGCTCTTAGCAAACCTCCTCTTGCACATTCTAAAACTGCAAAATTTACTGTTGGATCCTTAAGTACAAATTCAGTACTTGCAGGACCTGTGCAGTCACCTGTCATCAATAATCGATTTTGTATATAAACACCGTCGCTGGTTGTATAACCAACACGGTAACCTTTCATTTTAGCTATATGTGCAATTAAGCGTGTTGTTGTAGTTTTTCCATTAGTCCCTGACGTTGCAATAATTGGAATACGGCCAGTATCTCCTTTTTGTGGGAATAACTTATCAATTACTGGTGATGCCACATTACGTGGTAAGCCAGTAGTTGGTGCTAAATGCATTCTAAATCCTGGTCCAGCATTTACTTCTAAAACAGCTCCACCTGTTTCAGATAGTGGTTTAGAAATATCTGTTGTCATGATATCAATTCCACAAATATCTAAATCAATAATTTTAGAAATACGCTCTGCCATTGAGACATTTGCTGGGTGAATAATATCTGTAATATCTTCTGCAGTTCCTCCTGTACTTAGGTTTGCCGTATCTTTTAAAATAAGTCTTTCTTCTTCAGCTAATACCGAATCTAAAGTGTAACCAGCATCTTTAATAATAGTTTTTGTTAACTCATTTACAGTAATTTGAGTTAACACATTTTCATGACCATAGCCACGACGGGGGTCACTATTAACTTTATCAATAAGTTCTTGTACTGTAGCTTTGCCATCTCCAATAACATGTGCTGGTGTTCGTATAGCTCCAGCAACCAATTTATTATTAATAACTAATAATCTATAATCGTCTCCAACAATAAACTTTTCAACTATAATAGCACCACTTTTTGAACTCTCTTTTGCATGATGAAACGCTTGAAGCGCGTCCTCATAATTTTGAATATCAACGGTAATACCTCGACCATGATTTCCATCAATTGGCTTTATAACTAATGGATAACCTACATAACGACATGCTTCCTCTAAACTTCGCTCACGACGAATAATATCGCCACGAGGCACCTCAACTTCAGCTTGTTCTAATAAGTATTTAGTATCTTCTTTATCACAAGCCAATTCTACTCCTATGCTACTAGTTTCACTTGTAACTGTTGCTTGAATGCGTTTTTGATTTGCACCATAACCTAATTGACAAAGCGAATATTTATTTAACCTAATCCACGGAATACCTCTTGCTTCTGCCTCTTCTACAATAGATCCTGTACTTGGGCCTAAACGGTCTGCTTCACGAAGTTCACGCATTTCTTGAATGTCATCAGAAAGATCATATTCTTCACCAGCAATTAAAGCTTCACAAATACGAACGGCAGATTTAGCTGCAAAACGTCCAACAGATTCTTCCATATAAGAAAAAACTACGCTGTAAACACCTTCTTCTCCATAACCACGTGTTCTTCCAAAACCAGTGTCCATACCTGCAAGTGTCTGTATTTCCAAAGCAATGTGTTCTATAATATGCCCCATCCAAGTGCCATCATCTACTCGCATAAAAAACCCGCCTTCACAACCTTCAGAACAGCGATGTGAATACATTGAAGGAAACATTGCTTTTAAACGTTCTGGGAAACCATCAATTTTATTTGATGGCAATTCTTCCATCTCTTCAAGATCAAGAACCATTACTATTAGTTTATGTCGTCTTACAGACCAATAATTTGGTCCTCTCATGGCATTAATCTCGCGTATCTTCATATGGAATGGTTTAGTTAAATTTTAATGAAAGATTATAAATATATACATTTTTCCCTTAAAAAATTAGTTTATTTTTGCCGATACAATAAAAAAAAGCTTAAATTTTATGAAGTTGATAAAAGGGACATTAATTCCTATTGGTGGAAATGAAGATAAAGGGTTAGATGAAAATGAAATGTACACCTTAGAATTTATTGATGAAGGTATTTTATATCATGTTGTTAAAGAATCAGGTGGTGTTAACGCAAATATTGTAGTTATTCCAACAGCATCAAGTATTCCTGTTGAAGTTGGTGAAAGCTATTTAAATGCCTTTGAAAAATTAGGTTGCAAAAATGTAGAAGTTTTAGATATTCGGTCTAAAGAAGACTCTGAAACCGAAAATGCCATAGAGTTGATAAAAAACGCAAACTGTATTATGTTTTCTGGTGGTAACCAATCAAAAATTACAGATAAAATTGGTGAAACAACTATTCATAAAATAATACAAGATCGTTATCAAAACGACACGGGTTTTGTAATTGCTGGAACTAGTGCTGGTGCTATGGCAATGGCAAGCCACATGATAGCTGGAGGAAGTGCAACTGAAGCTTTTATAAAAGGAGCCGTTACCATGTACAATGGTTTAAGCTTAATTCCAGAATTAATTATTGATACACATTTTATTAGAAGAGGTCGTTTTGGAAGACAAAGTGAAGCTGTAGCTAAATATCCTAATTTAATTGGAATAGGTCTTGCAGAAGATACTGGAATGATTATTAAAAATGGAAACGATTGTACCGTAATTGGATCTGGTATGGCTATTGTTTTTGATGGTAGTAAACTAACCCATAATAACGAAAAAGTTTTGAAAGAAGGTACACCTATGACCATGGCTAATCTTACTGTTCATGTACTTTCAAATGGCGATAAGTTTGATGTTAAAAACAGAAAGGTTTCAGTATTACCAATTGAAGCTCCTTTTATTTAAAATTCAATAAATTTTTTGGGCGTTACCTAAAGGTCGGGCTATACACTATATCTTTTTTAAAAAATAAAAAAGGATGCCGTTTCTATCCCTAACGCATAATCTATATACATTTAACATGTATATTTCAGATTCAAGAGATCACTTTTTTCAAAAGGATTTTATTTATAAATAGAAATCTCTTCTTGTCCTTTTGAAGTTTTACTTGCGCGATACATACCTTCTGTATTAAAAGGCATTGCAATATTACCTTGTGTATCTACAGCAATTAAACCCCCATCACCGTTTATTTCTAGAATTCTTTTATTAATCACATCATTTGAAGCATCTTCTAAAGATAAGTCTTTGTGTTCCATTAAGCAGGCCACATCGTAGGCCACAACACCCTTAATAAAAAACTCGCCACTGCCTGTACAGCTTATAGCACAGGTTTTATTGTTAGCATAATTTCCAGCCCCAATCATAGGGCTATCTCCAACACGTCCCCATTTTTTATTGGTCATCCCTCCTGTAGATGTTGCTGCGGCGATATTCCCATTTTTATCACAAGCCACTGCTCCAACTGTTCCAAATTTTGAATCTTTTTTTGTTGAATGGTCTAGTTGAAAGTTATCTGTATCCTTAATTTCTAACCATTGATTATGTCGAAATTTATCATAAAAATAAGAAGCATCTTCAACTTTATAATCTAGTTGTTTTGCAAACTGCATGGCACCTTCTCCAGCTAAAAAAACATGCTCACTCTTTTCCATTACATCTCGGGCTAAACTCACAGGGTTTTTAATTCCAGTAATTAAGCTTACCGCTCCTGCATTCAATGTTTTTCCGTCCATAATACTGGCATCCATTTCATGACTTTCGGTAGCTGTAAAAACACTCCCTTTCCCAGCATTAAATAATGGTGAATCTTCAAGTGCAACAACAGCTACTTCAACAGCTTCAACTGCAGTTCCTCCATTTGTTAAAATAGTATAACCTTTATCTAAAGCTAATTTTAAAGCTAATTTATATTGAGTTTCTAACTCAGGAGTCATCATCCCTTTTACTAAAGTACCCGCACCACCATGAATGGCTATTGAAAATGTATTCATTCTAAAAAATTAAAGGCGAAAATTACAAATTGCATTTCACATAATGCTTATTTAACGCATAAGTTTTTGTAGTTTTATAATCTTCAAAAATAAATTCAATGTCAGATCAAAAACGTCTTTTCCTAGTCGATGCCTTTGCCTTAATTTTCAGAGGTTATTATGCTTTTATTAAAAACCCAAGAATAAATTCTAAAGGGGTTGATACTTCAGCCATTATGGGTTTTATGAATTCGCTCTTAGATGTTATTAAACGTGAACGACCAGACCATTTAGCTGTTTGTTTTGATAAAGGCGGAAGTGCTGATCGTGTTGAAATGTATGCCGAATATAAAGCAAACAGAGATGAGACACCTGAAGCCATAAAAATTGCCGTACCTATTATTCAAGACATTTTAAAGGCTATGCATATTCCTATTATGGTAAAAGCAGGTTTTGAGGCCGACGATGTTATAGGAACACTTTCTAAGCAAGCTGAAAAAGAGGGTTATAAAACTTTTATGGTGACACCTGATAAAGATTTTGCACAATTAGTTTCTGACAATATTTTTATGTATCGCCCTGTTTTTGGTGGCGGTTACGAAACTTGGGGCATTCCTGAAGTACAGAAGAAATTTGAAGTTGAAAACCCGTTACAAGTCATTGACTTTTTAGGAATGATGGGAGATTCCAGCGACAACATTCCTGGATTACCTGGTGTTGGTGAGAAAACAGCAAAAAAGTTTTTAGCACAATATGGTAGCATGGAGAACCTTCTTGCTAATACTCATGAACTTAAAGGTAAAATGAAGGAGAAAATTGAAGCTAATGGAGAACTTGGTATACTTTCAAAAAAATTAGCAACCATTATGTTGGATGTTCCCGTAACTTTTGATGCTAAAGATTTTGAACTCGATCATCCAGATATTGAAGCGGTAAAAAATATTTTTCAAGATTTGGAATTTAGACGCTTAACTGATAATTTCTTAAAAACATTTTCTACTGAAACTCAAACAACACCTACTTTAACACCACAAAAACAAGAGGCACCAAAAATTACTCCTAAAGAGCAAAAATCTGCTGGAGCTGGACAATTTTCTTTGTTTGGCGGAGATGATTCAGTTACAACAGAAACGACTTCAGAATATACAAGACAAACAGCTAAAACTTCATCTCACTTTTACCAAAGCATTTCTCCCGGAATTGCCACTAAACTCTTCATTAAAAACTTGATGAATCAAGCATCAGTATGTTTTGATACAGAGACAACAGGTTTGAACCCAATAACCGCAGAATTAGTTGGCATTGCTTTCTCATGGGAGGTTGGAAAAGGATTTTATATGCCTTTCCCTGAAAACAAAAATGAAGCACAAGAGCTTATAGAACAGTTGCGTCCATTTTTTGAAAGTGAATCTATTCAGAAAATTGGCCAGAATCTGAAGTATGACATCAAAGTTTTAGCGAAATATAATGTAACTGTAAAGGGCAAGCTATTTGATACTATGTTGGCACATTACCTAATCAATCCAGATATGCGACATAATATGGATGTGTTAGCAGAAACCTATTTAAATTACACCCCAATTTCGATAACCGAACTCATTGGTAAAAAAGGCAAAAATCAACTCTCGATGCGAGAAGTTGATCTTGAAAAACAAACCGAATATGCTGTTGAAGATGCCGATATAACACTTCAATTAAAAGAACATTTTGAAAAAGAATTAGGCGAAGCTAATACTCAAAAGCTTTTTGATGAAATTGAAATTCCGTTGTTACGTGTTTTAGCAACTATGGAATTAGAAGGTATAAATTTAGATAAAGCATTTTTGAATTCACTTTCAGAACAACTCAATATCGATATTGCTAATCTTGAAAAAAGTATTTACAGTGCTGCTAATGAAGAATTCAATATTGCCTCACCAAAACAATTAGGAATTATTCTTTTTGAAAAAATGAAACTAGTTGACAAACCAAAAAAGACTAAAACTGGGCAATACTCAACCTCTGAAGATGTGCTAAGTTATTTAGCAAAAGACCACAAAATTATTCAAAACATATTAGATTTTAGAGGTTTATCAAAGCTAAAGAGCACATATGTAGACGCTTTACCAACTCAAGTTGAAGAAACAACTGGAAGAGTGCATACAGATTATATGCAAGCGGTTGCTGCTACAGGTCGATTGAGTAGCAATAACCCTAATTTACAAAACATTCCAATTCGTACTGAGCGTGGAAGACAAGTGCGTAAAGCATTTATTCCACGAAATGAAAATTACACCTTATTGGCTGCTGATTATTCTCAAATAGAACTACGTATTATTGCTGCTTTAAGTAAAGAAGAAACCATGATTGAAGCCTTTAACAATGGGGAAGATATTCATGCTTCAACAGCCTCAAAAGTTTTTGATGTGCCGTTAAATGAAGTTACACGCGAACAACGAAGCAATGCAAAAACCGTTAATTTCGGGATTATTTATGGTGTATCTGCTTTTGGATTAAGTAATCAAACTGATTTATCTCGAAGCGAATCTAAAGAATTGATTGACACTTACTATGCAACATATCCTAAATTACGAAACTTTATCAGCGAACAAGTCGATTTTGCTCGTGATAACGGCTATGTACAAACCGTTTTAGGTCGTCGTCGCTACTTAAAGGATATTAATTCTAGAAATGCCGTGGTTCGTGGTGCGGCAGAACGTAATGCAGTAAACGCGCCAATTCAAGGTAGTGCTGCTGATATTATTAAAATAGCTATGATTAATATTCATGAGAAACTTATAGAAGGTAACTACAAAACTAAAATGCTTTTACAAGTGCATGATGAGTTGGTTTTCGATGTTTATAAACCAGAATTAGACGCTATCAAAGCTCTAGTAAAAAGCGAAATGGAGAACGCTTATAAATTAGACGTTCCATTAGATGTTGATTTAGATATTGGAGATAATTGGTTAGAGGCGCATTAACACTAATTAATATATTATTTCCTAAACAAATAAATTTAATTTTTGATAAACTTTAAACCTTTTTGGTTATCAAAAGAAATAAAATATAATCCATCAGTTAAGTGTTGTATGTCTATTGCTTCATTATGCTTTATTTTACCAATTTTAAGTTTAGTACCAAGAATATTATAAATAGCATAGCGTTTAAATCCTGTAAAACCTCTAATGTTGATAGCATTTGAAGATGGGTTTGGAAAAAGTGTTAATTCATTTTCATTTCTATAAGTTTTTACTTCAAGTGCTTGATTAGTTGAGCGCTGGTATGACATTCCATTTTGCATAAATGCATTTTTTTTAAATGTACTTTTACTTAGGGTATTACCAGTCCACGATGTAAATTTTATATCTATATATGTATTATCGGTTAGTAAATGAAGTACCATATCTAAATTAAGCATACTTTGGGGATCACTGCTAATGGTGTTTTCCCAAGTATCAAAGGTTAAAGTTTCTATATCAGCAATTGTACCGAAAGCCCATTCAGTATCTACAGGGCTTACTAATGATGTATAGTCTGTTTCTGAAACGATATTAAAGATCCCTCCTGTATTAGCTCTAGTTAACCATACTTTATCTGTAATTCTGTCTTGATTAGCCTCTTGCGACCAATCAGAATTATCGCTTAAAGAAAATGTTGTTGGAGCACCAGTCCAAATAGATTGAGGAAACTCAAATATTCTTACATGCCCAGCTAAATTAGCAGAACCATCATTTTCGGTAGCTCCAATGGCTACAATACCATTAGCTGAGATTGAAACAGAACCTCCCGAATCATCTTGAAAAGCTTCACCATTTATATCATCTCCCTGCTGAATCCAACCTATCCCATTAAATTTAAAAACACGTACATGACCAGTTCTTACATTATTACTAGTTGATCCTATAGCAACTGTTAAACCATCTGAGATTAAAGAGAATGTATTAGGGTTCCCTATATTATCTCCACTTGCCTCACCATTAATTTCAGACCCGATTTGAACCCAATTACTTCCATTATATTGAAAAACTCTTACATGACCCGATTGTAAACCATTACTATCATTCCCACTTGCTCCCATAGCTATCCTATTGCCATCACTTGATAGCGAAACGCCTCCAGGAAAATCATTAAAGTTTTCTCCTGCTATTCCAGAACCTAATTCAACCCAACTAGTGCCATTATATTCATATACTCTAGCACTACCTAAACTGTTTCCTAGTGTATCATCACTTGGAATAGATATAGCTAAACGCTTTCCATCTGATGATAATGATACGCCTTTACCTAATTGATCACTAGCATTACCAACAAAATCAGCTCCAGTTTGTACCCAATCTGTACCATTAAAAGAGAACACGCGTGCAATTCCCATAAAAGAGTTATTGCCACTAGAACCAATAGCCAAATGCAATCCATCTGAAGATAAATCTATTCTACCATTAAACCCATCAGTCTCACCTGCTCCCAAAATACCTGTACCAACTTGCATCCAACTACCTCCGCTAAAATCATAAACTTTTGTTTCTCCAGCATTTATATTAACACCCGTGTTACGTACAGCATGTACAGCAACTCTTAAACCACTAGAAGATAGAGACAGCCTGTCGCCAAAGAAGATCCCTGCCCCAGACCCTTCAATATCTTGTCCCAATTGAAACCATGTACCATTAATATTTTGATAAACCCTCACATGTCCAGCGTCATCTCCATTTCCATCATTACCTGATGCTCCAATAGCTACTATTGTTCCATCAGCTGATATAGAAACTGATCGTCCTGAACGATCAACAGCTGCTTCACCATCAATATCTTGACCTACTTGTGTCCATTGCGAATAACTATTATGTGTTCCTAAAAATAAGACTATAAAAACTATTATGCTTCTTGATATAAATTGAGTAATTTTTTTCATAATAACTGATTTTAATTATAAAATAAATTTATACTTCATAGCACATATTACATATACCTAATTATAGGTATTCGCATTTATTCATTAGTTGATTAATTTTATAAATCTTTTAGATTATAAATGATTAGCTTTATAATTCAAAAATTAGAAGATTATTAAGTATGAAACGGCTTCTATTTCTTATTCTATACACACCCTTTATTTTGTGTTCGCAAAACACACAAATCGATAGCCTTAGATTAATAGTTGAAACATCGATAGATAATTATGAAACTGCAAAAACCAATCTTCAAATTGCTAAACTCCATGAGTCTATTGATCTTAATAAAGGAATGGAGTATGCTCATAAATCATATAAATATAGAAGCAATGATTCGCTTTTAGCTGAAACTAATAATCAGCTAGGTCGATTTCATTTTTTTACTGGACAATTAGATTCTGCCTCTTATTATTTTGAGAACACAAAACAATTACTTAAAAAATTAGATGAGGAAAAACGAATAGCCATTGTAAATATTAGTCTTGGAGCTGTTCAGCTAAGACAAGGTAATTATAATAAAACTATAAAAACACTAACAGAAAGCGCTACTTATTTTGAAAAAACAAATGATTCCCTAAATGCTGCAAAATGCTATAGCAACATTGCTAGTGCCTTTGCTGAATTATATAATTATAAAAAAGCCATAGAATATAGCAGAAAAGCTCTAGAAATATTTAATGCCTTAAGCCTTACACAATTTCAGCTTATCACTTTACCAAATCTAGCAACACAACATTATAAAAGTGGCGATACTATTAAAGCAATTACGTTTTACGACCGAGCCGAAAAACTGGCTTTAGAACTTAACAACAAACGCTCTTTATCAATAATCTATAATAATCTTGGAGATATTTACCTTCATAAAGATCATCAAAAAGCAAAACTATATCTAGAAAAAGCATTGCAACTTAAAACCGAATTAAACCTTAGTGCTGGCGTAGGTATTACAAAAAATAGCTTAGGCATTATTGAACTTAAAAAAAACAATTATAAAACGGCCATTATCTATTTTAATCAGGCAGCTAAACAAATTAAAGGAGCTCCTCTAGTATCAATATACAATAACCTTAAAGACAGCTATAAAGGTTTAGGGAATTTATCAAAGGCATTAGAATATTCTGAAAAATCAAAAGCACTTAATGATAGTATCTTAAATACTGAAAGTCAAAAAAGTTTCATAGAAATTCAAACAAAATATGAAACAGAGAAAAAGGAAAAAGAGATTTTAGAATTGCAAACTGAAAACTTAAAGGTTAACCACAAAAGAAAACAAAATAGAAATCTGTTTATTGGTGTTTTGGCAATATTAGGCATTTCGTTATTACTGATTTTTATGTTACTAAAAAACGCAAAAAAGAAACGTATTATTATCCAGCAAGAATTCACTATTAAAAACCAAAAAGTAACCGAGCTTTTAAGAAGCAAAGAGCTTGAAGGGATTGATACTATTTTAGATGCTCAGGAAAAAGAGCGATCCAAAATCGCAGCCGATTTACACGATAATTTGGGAAGTAAAGTTGCAACCTTAAAATTGTATTTAGAAAGCTACGATAATAAAGAAAAATTCTCTTCTTTTTATGAAAAACTAAAAGGACTAATGGATGACACCTATAATGAGATTAGAAGCATTTCAAAAAAGAAAAACTTTGGTGCCCAAATTAGCAAAGGATTAATTCCATCAACCAAACTTATTGCTCAACAAATATCTGCTTCAAAAAAAATAGATATAAAAGTTATAAATGTAGATGTTAATGAGCGTATTGAAAACAGTTTGGAAATTCAGGTGTTTAGAATTATTCAAGAATTATTAACCAATATTATTAAACATGCAAATGCCACCGAAGCTATTGTTCAGTTTTCTGAGCATGAAAATGTTCTTAATATTATTGTAGAAGATAACGGTAAAGGTTTCGACATTAACAAAACTAAATCTGGAATAGGTCTTTTAAACATTGAGAAACGCATTAATAAAGTAGATGGTGAGCTTGTTATAGATTCTTCAAAAGAAAACGGAACAACAGTAATAATAAATATTCCATTATGACCATAAAAATAATTATAGCAGATGATCATCAGCTTTTTATTGATGGAATAAAATTAATCCTATCCAAAGAAATTGGTGTTGAAATAATAGCTGAAGCAAATAATGGGTTAGAACTTATTAATTTAATTGAAGCTGAGAAAAAACCTGATATTATCCTTACTGATATAAGAATGCCTATAGTAGATGGTATTTCTGTAACTAAAATGCTTACCAAAGATTTTCCTGAAATTAAAGTTTTAGCATTAAGTATGTTTGACCAAACTGCCGATGTTATTGAAATGCTTGATGCAGGAGCCAAAGGGTATGTTACAAAAAACGTTGAAAAAAAAGAATTGGTAAGCGCCATACACACGCTAGCAAAAGGCGGTTACTATTTTAGCAAAAACTTACCAGAAGAGATAGAGAATTGGTTTAAACATGAAGAAATCTTATCCGAGGATGCTTATTTAACCAAGCGAGAAATAGAGATCCTTCAGCTTTTAGCTAAAGGTAGAACCTCCTTACAAATGGCAACACAGCTAAAGTTAAGTAAATATACTGTAGACACACATCGTAAAAACATTCATAAAAAATTAAAAATAAAAAGTAATACTGGTTTAGTAAAGTATGCTTTAAAAAACTTATAATGCTTTTCTTTTTTACTATCCATAAGCAATTAGACTCAAAAGCCGCCTTAAAGTATTTTAAATACTAAAATACTGTTATGTTAAAGTTAGTAAGGCAACGTTTCTTTTAACGACACTTTAAGAGTTAATAAAAGTTGTGCTATGAATTTAAGAGTCTTTTATGTTGTTTTATATTGCTCTATATTTTCATTAGCCAACGCGCAAACTTGTTGCTCTGGAGGTATTCCACTATCAAATAGTATTGGTTTAGAAACTACCGAAAAAGGCACACTTCAAATTGGTTTAAATTACGACTACAACAACTTAAATACCTTAAATTTTGAATCTGAAAAACTTAATGATAATGCCAGATTACGTATTACGCACTCTGCACTAATAAATGTTGGATATGCAGTAACCAATAACTTTTCTGTTGAAGGACTGTTTACTTGGGTAAATCAACGTAGAAAAATATCACAATTTGGCAATGTAGATTTAGATCAAACTTCTGGCATTGGTGATGCGGTTGCCCTTTTTAAGTATAACTTCAAAAATATTTTAGGTAAAAACAGTGAATGGAGTTTCGGTTTAGGTACAAAAATTCCTCTAGGGTCTTCATCTGAAAAAGATGAAAATGGTATTGTTTTAAATGCCGATTTACAACCTGGAAGCAATGCTTGGGATATTATTTATTTATCCTCTTTCTCAAAACGTTTTAACTTTAGACCTTCTTTTAATTTATCATCAAGAATTATATATAGAAGTACAGGAACCAATAATTCTTATTTAGGAAATAGCACTTATAAATTTGGTAACGAATTTCAAGCTTTTATAAATTTTTCAGATCAATTTATATTTCTAAAAACACTTACAAATCCTAGTATTTCATTTAAATATAGAAATGCAAAACAAGACAAAATTGGTGGTTTTAATTTAAACAATACAGGCGGAGACTGGGTTTTTATAATTCCAAGCTTCTCAATTAATTTAACCCCAAACTTAGTCTTTTCAACCAAGGCAGAACTTCCTATTTACAGTAAAGTAGATGGTACTCAACTAACTCCAACTTACAGAATTACAACTGGTATTTTAATAACCTTAGCTAAAAAAGAAAATGTTATTAATTTAAATTAAACGCTATGAAAAAAAATGCTATATACGCTTTAGTTATTATAATTACAATAGCTTGTAGTACGAGTCAGGAAGGAACAAGCTTATCTGAAAACGGAAATAATGAGGCTGGTAATTGGTCAATCCCAATTGCAGAAGTTAAAGATGGTGGCCCAGGAAAAGATGGTATTCCATCAATAGATAACCCTAAATTTTTAAATGTTAACCAAATAGATTTTTTAAGTGACGATGATTTAATTGTTGGAATTGTAAATGGCAATACTGTTAGAGCTTATCCACATCCTATTTTAGATTGGCATGAAGTTTTAAATGACGATATAAATGGAGAGTTTGTTACTATAAATTATTGCCCATTAACAGGCACAGCTTTTGGATGGAAAAGCAAAGTAAACGATACAAAAACAACATTTGGTGTTTCTGGTTTGTTATACAACGCAAACTTAATTTTGTATGATAGAAATACTGGTAGTAATTGGTCTCAAATAAAATTAGAATGTGTCAATGGGCAATTAATTGGAGATAGGCCCGAACTGGTTAACATTATAGAAACCAATTGGAAAACGTGGAAAGCTTTATACCCTAACTCAGAGGTTTTAAGTACAGATACTGGGTTTTCAAGAAATTACAATAACTACCCTTATGGCCCTTATAAAACTAGTAATACGTATTTTATTTTTCAGCCAGCTATTTTCAATGAAGCATTACCAAACAAAGAACGTATATATGCAATTATTGATAACAACATATCTAAAATATATCAATTTACTAGTTTCGAAAATGGCAATGTAATAAAGGATTCATTCAATGGCATTGAGTATTTAGTTATAGGTAATCAAAATATTATAAAAGCATTTAAGTTGAGTGGTGAACATGCTAACCTTACTTTTTCTTATGACTTTAATGGCTCAGAATCTTTCTTTAAGGATAATGAAGGTAACAAATGGTCTGTTTTTGGTGAAGCTATTGAAGGACCTCGAACTGGCGAAAAATTAACAGCAGCTAAATCAGTAGTAAGTTATTGGTTTGCTATAGCGACATTTTATCCAGACCCAGAAATTTATTCAAACTAAAATGGATTAATTTAATGATACTTTAAGTTTTCAATCTATGTACAAAGACATATCATATATATTTCTTGTATTCTTAATTTTAAGCACATGTAGCAAAACACCAGCTACAGATACTGGAGTTGTTATACCAGAAAGCTCAGATCAAGGGTGGCTAGTCCCTTTTTCTGAGATTGTAGATAACGGTGGTGGAAAAGAAAGTATCAGATCAATTAATAATCCTACATTTTCAGAAATATCTAGTTCTGAAAATGGTTATTTAAAAGATTCCGATTTAATAATAGGTTCTATTGCTAATGGAACAGCCAAAGCATATCCACATAGAATATTAAACTTTCATGAAATTGTTAATGATACTAAAGTAACTATAAATTATTGTCCATTAACTGGAACATCTTTTGGTTGGAATAATGATGAATCTTTATTTGGTGTTTCAGGATTACTTTATGAAAATAACCTAATATTATACGACCACGAGACCGATAGTAATTGGTCTCAATTGTTATTAAAGTGTATTAATGGTCAATTAATTAAAAATGAACCAACGATAGAAACCATAATTGAAACAAATTGGAAAACTTGGAAAACATTATACCCAAATTCGTTGGTTTTAAAAGGAAAAGTAGAACAAACTTCAAATAATAATGATACTTCTGTAGGTAAAGAACGTGTTTATACCATTATTAATAAAGATGAAAAATCCAAAATATATAACTTCGATACTTTTACGAATGGTAAAGTCATTAAAGATCTTTTTAATAACAAAACATATTTAGTTATTGGCAACGAAAATTTAATAGTTTCTTTCGAACTTAATGCTGCGCAAAAAAACTTAGAATTTAATTACAGTTTCAATAATACTACCTCATTCTTTTCAGATAATGAAGGGAACAAATGGAGTGTTTTTGGATTAGCGCTTTCTGGCCCTCGAAAAGGGGATGTATTAAAAACAACAATATCAGTAGTGGGCTTCAGAATTGCTATTGATGATTTTTATCCTAACGCATTAACCTACACTTATTAAACTTTTAATTTTGATAAGAAAAAGTATCTTTAAAATAACAGTAAATACATTTTAAACGATATAAATTCTTCGTCATAGAATTAACATAAAATAATCTCACTTCACTATTTGGTAATCAAATATATAATCGTAAATTTGCAAACTCTTTTTGAGAGAGGAATGTTTAATTAGAAAAAATAATAAGTGTGGACACATTAAGCTACAAAACGATTTCAGCCAATAAAGCTACTGTAAATAAACAGTGGGTTTTAGTTGATGCTGAAGGTCAAGCGCTTGGTCGTTTATGTTCTAAAGTTGCAAAACTTTTAAGAGGTAAGCACAAGCCAAATTTCACACCTCACGTTGATTGCGGAGATAATGTAATTATTATCAATGCAGAAAAAATCACTTTATCTGGTAACAAATGGAACGACAAAACGTACATTCGTCACACTGGATACCCAGGAGGTCAAAGAAGTTTAACTGCTACTGAATTGTACGGGAAAGACCCTGCAAGAGTAGTAGAAAAATCAGTAAAAGGAATGCTACCTAAAAACAAATTAGGTGCAGATTTATTCCGTAATCTAACCGTTGTTGTTGGTTCAGAGCATGCACATGCTGCACAAAAACCAAAAGCAATTAACTTAAACGAATTCAAATAATGGATGTAATTCACAAAATTGGCCGTAGAAAGACGGCTGTTGCGCGTGCTTATGTTTCTAAAGGAAAAGGAAACATCACAATCAATAAAAAAGACTTAGCTAATTATTTTACTACCGCTACTTTACAGTACAAAGTAAAACAACCTTTAGTTTTGACTAACAATGACGCCAACTTTGATATTACAGTAAATGTATTTGGAGGAGGTATTACAGGTCAAGCAGAAGCTGTTCGTTTAGCAATCTCGCGCGCTATGTGCGAGCTTGATGCAGAGAACAGATTAATCTTAAAACCAGAAGGTTTATTAACTAGAGACCCAAGAATGGTAGAGCGTAAAAAATTCGGTCAGAAGAAAGCGCGTAAAAAATTCCAATTCTCGAAACGTTAATTTATCCTCAACTGGATTGGGGATTTATTTCTCAATCTTGTTGAAATTTAAACAAAAATTTAAACAGTTATTGTTGTCCTAGTCTAAAAATGACAGGATTTAGTTTAGCATCTAAATAGTTAAGGCGATTGAACCTTATTTCAAGACCACTTAATTATTGCTAATTCAACAGAACGTAAACTATTACAAAATGGCAGTAGAAGTAAAAGAATTACTTGAAGCAGGTGTACACTTCGGACACCTTACACGTAAGTGGGACCCAAACATGGCTCCTTACGTATATATGGAGCGTAACGGTATCCATATTATTAACCTTTACAAAACAGCAGCTAAAATTGACGAAGCTGGAGCAGCATTAGCAAAAATTGCAGCTTCTGGTCGTAAAATTTTATTTGTTGCAACAAAGAAACAAGCAAAAGATATTGTAGCTGAAAAAGCAGGAGAAATTAACATGCCTTACATTACTGAAAGATGGCCAGGTGGAATGTTAACTAATTTTGTAACTATTAGAAAAGCTGTTAAAAAGATGGCTTCTATTGATAGAATGAAGAAAGATGGTACTTTCATGACTTTATCTAAAAAAGAGCGTTTACAAGTTGATCGTTTAAGAGCTAAGTTAGAAAAAAACTTAGGTTCTATTAGCGACATGACGCGTTTACCAGGTGCTTTATTTGTTGTAGACATTAAACGTGAGCATATCGCGATTAAAGAAGCTCAAAAATTAAACATTCCAATTTTTGCAATGGTAGATACTAATTCTGACCCACGTCAGGTTGATTACGTAATCCCAGCAAATGATGACGCTTCTAAATCGATTAACAAGATATTATCTCATGTAACTTCTGCTGTAGCTGAAGGCTTAGCTGAGCGTAAAGCTGAAAAAGAAGCTAAAGATGCTCCTAAAGCTGAAGCACCAAAAGCTAAAGCTGCTCCTGCAAAAAAAGCTAAAGTTGCTGCTGAAGAAGAAGAATAAACAACATTAATACAACACATTTAAGTCGTTTGATTCTTTTCTTTGTTGAAAATATATTGAACGACTTTTTTTAAATTATAATTACTATGAGTACTACAGTAAAAATTACAGCGGCTGAAGTAAACAAATTAAGACAAGCTACTGGTGCAGGAATGATGGACTGCAAAAAAGCATTAGTTGAAGCTGAAGGTGATTTCGATAAAGCTATCGAAGTTTTACGTAAAAAAGGACAAAAAGTTGCAGCAAAAAGAGCAGACAGAGATTCATCTGAAGGTGCTGCTGTTTCTAAAATCAATGCAGACCAAACTGAAGGTGTTGCTATTGTATTAGGATGCGAAACTGATTTTGTTGGTAAAAACGAAAACTTTTTAGCATTAGCTAATCAATTGGCTGATGTTGCTATAAACTATAACACTAAAGAAGAGTTTTTAGCTGCTAATTTTGATGGAATGACTGTTGCAGAAAAATTAACTGAACAAACTGGTGTAATTGGCGAAAAGTTAGATGTTACTGCTTTTGAAAAATTACAAGCTCCTTTTGTTGGTTCTTATGTTCATATTAATAAAATTGCAGCTTTAGTAGGTTTAACTAGTAAAGTTGACAATGCTGATGTTTTAGTTAAAGACGTAGCTATGCAAGTAGCTTCTATGGGAGCAACTACATTATCTTATAAAGATTTTGATCCCGCTTTCATAGCCTCTGAAACTGAAGCAAGAATTGCAGTTATAGAGAAGGATAATATTGAATTAGGGCGTTTAGGTAAAACACTTAAAAATGTACCTCAATATATTTCTATGGCACAATTAACTCCAGAAGTTTTAGCTCAAGCTGAAGAAAATGCTAAAGCTGAATTAAAAGCTGAAGGTAAGCCAGAACAAATCTGGGATAGAATTTTACCAGGTAAAATGGAGCGTTTTGTTTCTGACAATACTACTTTAGATCAAGAACAATGTTTATTAGATCAAAATTTCATCAAAGATGAAAAGAAAAATGTAGCTCAATATGTTTCTTCTTATGGAGAAGTTGAAATCTCAGGTTTCAAACGTGCTACAGTAGGATAAATTATAAAGTTTTCGCTTTTTGCGGAACATCTTATATAAAACCACTATTCTTAATTAGAGTAGTGGTTTTTTTATTCTTAAAATCCTGATTTATATAAATTCAAAAAATAAAAATTTTATGTAGCTTTGCTAAACTTTTATTTCCACATATGTGGGAACCTCATAAACATCTAATGAAATACAAAAGAATACTCCTTAAATTATCAGGTGAAGCCTTAATGGGAGACCGTCAATATGGTATTGACCCTGAACGTTTAGCTGAATATGCTCAAGATATTAAAGCCGTTACAGAAAAAGGTATTGAAGTCGCTATTGTAATTGGTGGTGGTAATATTTTTAGAGGTGTCGCTGGAGCTATGAATGGCATGGATAGGGTTCAAGGTGATCACATGGGTATGCTAGCAACCGTAATAAATGGTTTAGCACTACAAAATGCTTTAGAAGATGCAGGTGTAAAAACACGTTTGCAAACCGCTATAAAAATTAACGAAGTTGCAGAACCTTTCATTCGTAGAAAAGCTATGAGTCATCTTAAAAAAGGGCGTGTTGTTATTTTTGGTGGAGGCACTGGAAATCCTTATTTTACAACAGATTCAGCTGCAGTTTTAAGAGCCATAGAAGTTGAAGCTGATGTTATTTTAAAAGGAACGCGCGTTGATGGTATTTATAATGTAGACCCTGAAAAGGATACTTCTGCAATTAAGTTTGAAAACATCACGTTTGATGACGTTTTAAGAAAAGGATTAAAGGTTATGGATACCACCGCTTTTACCTTAAGTCAAGAAAACAAATTACCAATAATTGTTTTCGATATGAATACTAGAGGTAATTTAATGAAAGTTGTTTCGGGAGAAAAAATTGGAACAGAAGTAAACATTTAATTTTTGGCGTAATTTTTGAAATATTTATTGACATAAAAGTTTAAGACAATGAACGAAGAAATACAATTTATATTAGACACAGCTAAAGAAGCCATGGATAATGCTATAAAGCATTTAGAAAAACAATTGGTAAATATTAGAGCCGGCAAAGCAAGTCCATCTATGCTTGGCAGTGTTATGGTAGATTATTATGGGTCGCAAACTCCATTAAGTCAAGTGGCTAACGTAAATACCCCTGACGGTAGGACTATAACTGTTCAACCATGGGAAAAAAGCATGTTACAAGAAATTGAGCGTGGTATTGCTTATGCCAACCTTGGTTTTAACCCCATGAATAATGGCGAAACCATTATTATTAATGTACCACCTTTAACAGAAGAACGTCGTCGTAATTTAGCAAAACAGGCAAAGGCTGAAACAGAAGATGCAAAAATAAGTGTTAGAACAGCACGAAAAGATGCTATGAACGATGTTAAAAAAAGTGAAGACATTTCAGAGGATCTTAAAAAGAACGCTGAAATAGACATACAACAAATGACTGATGATTACGTTAAGAAGATAGATGACGTCTTTGAAAATAAAGAAAAAGAAATCATGACCGTATAATTTAAAAAGCGACTAAAACGTCGCTTTTTTTTATAAACCCTAGCTTTTTATTTCTCACATGCTAAAACATTGTACAACTTTATTGTTTTTCATTTTTACAATGTTAGCGCACTCACAATCTTTTTATAATAATGATATAGAGCCTAAACAAGATTCTATAAAAAAAAGAGCCTTTGTTAAACAACTTGGGAACGGTTTCTTGCCAACCAAATATTTTAATTTTGACTTACGCTATTTAATAAAATACAATCAATACGAAGCTATTAGAACTGGTATTGGTGGTATAACTAATGAGGCATTTTCAAAAAAATTTCGAATTAATGGCTATACCGTTTATGGTTTTAAAGATCACCGTTTTAAATACAGTATAGGTGCTGGTTTTAGATTAGCAGAAAAAACAAATACGTGGGTAAATGCATCATATACAAACGATTTACAGGAAACAGGAAGCACAAAATTTTTAACTGACAAACGGTTTTTTCAGTTTTTCGAACCGCGTTTATTAAATATTGATTTATTTCATAAACACATAACCAAATCCATTTCTTTACAACATCAATTAGACCCTAAATTATTAACCGAAACACAATTTGCTGTAAGTAATATAAACCCAACGTACAACTATCAATATGTATTTAATAACAATACACTAAGCGAGTTTCATTTAAGTACAGTAACTCTAGCTTTGCAATGGAGCCCATTTAGTCATTTTGAATATAAAAAAACCAAATTGGTTGAAACTAAAGAAAGCTATCCAAAATTCACACTTCAGTATACAAATAGTTTTAAAGGTTTACTTAATAGCAATATTCATTTTTCTAAATTAGACTTTAGAACTATTCATAAAATACAGCATAAAAACGAAGCACTTTCAGAAATTACATTAGTCTCAGGGATTACTTCTGTAAATGCTCCCTTGACGCATTTATATCACGCTTATCCAAACAACATTAGGAAAGAAACTATTATGCAACGCTTTTCAGTAGCTGGATTAAATAGTTTTGAAACCATGTTTTTTAATGAGTTTTTTTCGGATAAATTCACCACATTTCAACTCAAACATTATGTAGCCCCTTTTAAAATTTCTACACGCTACCAACCGCAATTGGTATTAATAACACGTTATGCTGTTGGCAATATAAAAAACCCAGAAAGGCATCAAAATGTAAGTTTTAATTCGCTAAAAGAAGGCTATACAGAATCGGGTTTCGAGCTTAATAAATTACTATTTGGCTTTGGTTTAAGCTTTACTTACAGATACGGCGCGTATCATTTACCAGAAATAGCCGATAATGTTGCCCTAAAATTCACTTTTAACGTAACATTATAAGTCAATTAAAGCTAGTTATATATAGGTTTTTTCTACCTTTGCGCATCTTTAAAACATAGCATGTTCAAACTATTTACAACAAATTTCTGGGATGTAACAGCAAGACTTATTTTGCGTAATAAAATCGCTATTCTTGTTGGTATTGTTGCTGCCACTGTTTTTTTTAGTCTACAATGGGAAAACATGCGTTTTTCAAATACCGAAGCAAACTTATTACCCGACGATCATGAGGTAAATGTGGTTTATAATGATTTTTTAAAAACCTTTGGAGAGGAAGGGAATTTAATTATCCTTGGGGTTAAAGATTCCACTTTTTTTACTGTTGAAAAATTAAATGCTTGGAATAAACTTTCGGAAAACTTCAAACAATTTAAAGAAGTAGAAACTGTTGTTTCTATTAAAGATTTACAAAAGCTTATTAAAGATAATGTTAATGAAAAATTTATTCTTGAACCTTTTATAAAAGACTCTGTTTCTTCTATAAAACAAATAGAAATACTTCAAGACGAACTTTTTAACAAGTATCCGTTTTATGATAATTTCTTATTTAACAAAGAGAGTAAAACGATTAGAACAGCAATCTATTTAAAAAAAGATATTGTTAACACCTCAGCAAGAAAAGATTTTATAATTAATGTTTTAAATCCTACTATTGATGCCTTTGAAAACACTAATAATATTGATGTTAGAGTTTCTGGAATGCCCTATATTAGAACACTTAATTCACAACTTATTATTGACGAGATTGGTAAGTTTATTGCTGCTGCATTGCTAGTAACCTCGCTAATCTTCTTTTTCTTTTTCAGGTCGTTTAGAGCCACTTTTATTTCACTTATTGTAGTATGCATTGGTGTTATGTGGACTCTTGGTTTTCTTGGTTTATTAAATTATGAGATTACTGTATTAACCGCATTAATTCCGCCTTTAATTATTGTTATAGGTATTCCAAACTGCATCTTTTTAATTAACAAATATCAACACGAAGTAAAATTACACGGTAATAAAGTAAAATCACTACAGCGTGTTATTACCAAAATTGGTAATGCAACATTAATGACTAACGTTACTACAGCTTCTGGTTTTGCTACGTTTATTTTAACAGAAAGTAAACTTTTAAAAGAATTTGGTATTGTAGCATCGTTAAGTATTCTTGCTATTTTTATTTTGTGTTTACTCATAATACCTATTATCTACACGTTTTTACCCTACCCAAAGGATCGTCATTTAGAGCACTTAAACAAACGATGGATTGGTGGTTTTGTCAATTGGATGGAGCGCATGGTAAAACAAAAACACATTGCTATTTATGCAACATCCGTGGTTTTGCTTATTGTTAGTATTATTGGCATTTATCAAATTAAAATTTCTGGCAGTTTAATTGAAGATATGCCTCAAGAATCAGAGTTTGTAAACGATATTCGATTTTTTGAAAATGAGTTTAACGGTATTATGCCTTTGGAAATTATGATTGACACCAAACGCAAAAAAGGTGTTATGAAACTTGCTACGTTAAAACGCATGAATGAGTTGGAGGATTTGATTATTGAAACACCAGAATTATCAAAACCTATTTCGGTTGTTGGTCTTGTTAAATATTCGAAACAAGCATATTACAATGGCAACCCTAAGCATTATCAATTACCAACATCGCAAGAGAATAGTTTTATTTTATCGTATGCAAAAAACTCATCATCTAATGTTGATTTGCTTAAAAACTTTGTAGATAGTACTGGTCAATACGCTCGTATTACAACTTTCATGAAGGATATTGGCACCGATAAAATGGAACGCATTGAAGAAAATCTTCAAACAAAAATAGACAAAGTTTTCCCAAAGGAAAGATACAATGTTAGTATGACAGGTAAGGCGTTGGTATTTCAAAAAGGAACAAAATATTTAGTAAAAAACTTAGCAATATCGCTGTCATTAGCCATTTTTCTAATCTCATTATTTATGGCCTATATGTTTAGATCTGGTAGAATGATTATTGTATCACTTATCCCAAATTTATTGCCATTACTAGTTACCGCAGGTTTAATGGGTTATTTGGGAGTGCCTATAAAACCATCAACCATATTAGTATTTAGTATTGCTTTTGGTATATCAGTAGATGACACCATTCATTTTTTAGCAAAATACCGTCAAGAATTACAAGCAAATCACTGGAAAATTAAAAAATCGGTTTACGCCGCATTACGCGAAACCGGTGTAAGTATGTTTTATACATCCATAGTTTTATTCTTTGGGTTCTCTGTATTCACTATTTCTAGTTTTGGTGGCACTGTGGCTTTAGGAGCATTAGTTTCGGCCACTCTACTTTTCGCAATGCTTTCAAACCTTTTATTATTACCATCACTCTTACTCTCTTTAGAACGCAGTATTGCCAATAAAGAAGTTTTAAAAAAACCTTCAATAAATATTATTCCTGAAGGAGATGATGACGAAAACACCAATGAATAAGAGATAAAAATTTATATTTGCACTTTAAAATTTAATACACATGCAATTACGTACCGTTTCAGAATTATTATCGCAAAATATTTCAATACCCGAAGTAGAAGTTAAAGGTTGGGTAAGAACTTTTAGAGCTAACCGTTTTATAGCTTTAAATGATGGTTCTACTATAAATAATATACAATGTGTAGTAGATTTTGAAAATACTGACGAGGCGCTATTAAAACGTATTACAACAGGTGCCGCTATGCATATAAAAGGCGAGCTGGTTGAGAGTCAAGGGAAAGGCCAAAAGGTTGAGATTAACGTAAGTTCAATTGAGATTTTAGGAGATTCTGATCCAGAAACATTTCCTATTCAACCAAAAAAGCATTCCTTTGAATTTTTAAGAGAAAATGCTCATTTACGAACTCGTACAAACACTTTTAGTGCTGTGATGCGTTTGCGTTCTGCACTTTCTTTTGCTATTCATAAGTACTTTAATGAAAATGGGTTTTACTATATGCACGCACCAATTATAACGGGAAGTGATGCCGAAGGTGCTGGTGAAATGTTTAGAGTAACAAATTTAGATGATAAAAATCCACCACTAAATGATGAAGGTAGGGTTGATTATAAAGAAGATTTTTTTGGAAAAGAAACGAACTTAACTGTTTCTGGGCAATTAGAAGCCGAAACTTATGCCATGTCTCTTGGTAAAGTTTATACTTTCGGACCAACGTTTAGAGCAGAAAACTCAAATACTTCGCGTCATTTATCAGAATTTTGGATGATTGAACCAGAAGTTGCTTTTATGGATTTGGCTGGCAACATGGATTTAGCCGAAGATTTTATGAAATCTGTATTAAGCTATGTTTTAGAAAACAATCATGAAGATTTAGAGTTTTTAGACAAGCGTTTACAAGACGAAGACAAAACAAAGCCACAGGCTGAACGTAACGATATGAGCTTAATTGAAAAGTTAAAATTTGTTACTGAGAACAATTTTAAACGTGTAAGTTATACCGAAGCTATAGATATTTTACGTAGTTGTAAACCAAATAAGAAAAAGAAATTTAAATACATTATAAACGAATGGGGAGCCGATTTACAAAGTGAACATGAGCGTTTTCTTGTTGAAAAACATTTTAAATGTCCTGTTATTTTATTTGACTATCCAGCAAATATTAAAGCATTTTATATGCGTTTAAATGAAGATGGAAAAACGGTTCGTGCCATGGATATACTATTCCCTGGTATTGGTGAAATGGTAGGAGGTTCACAGCGTGAAGAACGTTTAGATGTACTAAAAGAAAAAATGAAAGCGTTAGATATTGATGAAAAAGAATTATGGTGGTATTTAGATTTACGTAAATACGGTACCGCAGTACATTCTGGTTTTGGCTTAGGTTTTGAACGATTGGTTATGTTTGCAACAGGAATGAGTAACATTAGAGATGTAATACCTTTTCCAAGAACACCTCAAAATGCAGAGTTTTAGTAAATCATTTAAAAAGAATCGTCACTTGGTAACTGAGAGATAAAAGTTTTTTTTACTTTTATCTTAAACCAAATCGTATATATGCTCAAACAACACTTACAATTTAAATTATCGCAAAAACTGTCGCCGCAGCAAATTCAATTAATGAAATTGATACAGCTTCCTACACAAGCTTTTGAACAACGTTTAAAACAAGAGCTTGAGGAGAACCCAGCACTTGAAGGTGGTAAAGAAGAGCATGATAGCGATTACGATTCTGATTTAGATAATTCTACTGATGATTTTAATGATAATGAAACTATAAATACTGAAGACATCAATGTTGACGAGTATTTAAGTGATGATGAAATCCCTGATTATCGCACTCAAGTAAATAACTATAGTAGCGATGATGAAGAAAAAACCATTCCGTATGCAGCAGGAACATCGTTTACGCAACATTTAATCAATCAATTAAATACCTATCGCTTATCTGATGAAGAGCGTGACATTGCTGAGTTTTTAGTAGGCAGTGTAGATGAAAGTGGATATATCCGCCGTTCGTTATCTGATATTACAGACGATTTAGCCTTTACTCAAAATGTTTACACAGAGGAAAAAAAAGTAGAATCTGTTTTACATATTGTACATCAATTAGATCCTGCTGGAGTTGGCGCACGACATTTACAAGAATGTTTAAGCATTCAACTGCATAGAAAAGAGAAAACACCAGATTGCGAATTAGCAATAAATATTATTGATAATGCTTTTGACCAGTTTACTAAAAAGCATTATAAAAAGCTACTTCAAAAGTTTGATATAACTGAAGAACAGTTAAAAGACGCTATTTCAGAAATAGAACATTTAAACCCTAAACCAGGGGGTTCTTATGCTGGAAACAATAGAATTGTTGAGCATGTTGTCCCAGATTTTGCAATTAAAATTGTTGATGGCGAATTAGAGCTTACACTTAATGGCAGAAATGCTCCAGAGCTCCATGTCTCTAGAGAGTATAACAATATGCTTAAGGGCTACAAAGACAGTAAAGAAAAATCGAGTTCGCAAAAAGATGCTGTTATTTTTATCAAGCAAAAATTAGATGCAGCAAAATGGTTTATTGAGGCTATTAAACAACGCCAACAAACGTTGTTTGTAACTATGAGTGCCATTATGCATTATCAAAGCGAATATTTTTTAACTGGTGATGAACGTAATTTAAAACCTATGATTCTTAAAGATATTGCAGATGAAATCTCGATGGATGTTTCAACAGTATCAAGGGTGGCGAATAGCAAATACGTTGATACTCCTTACGGAACAAAATTGATTAAAGAATTCTTTTCTGAATCGATGAAAAACGACCAAGGGGAAGACGTATCGACCAGAGAAATAAAGAAAATCTTAGAGACAGTTATTGAAGAAGAGGAGAAACGCAAGCCTTTGACTGACGAAACTTTAGCAGGAATTTTAAAAGAAAAAGGTTACCCTATTGCACGGCGCACCGTTGCTAAGTATAGAGAACAATTGGATATTCCGGTAGCACGTTTACGTAAAAAAATTTAATACCCATTAAACTTCAAAATGAAACATAGAAATCGTTTCTTTTTTTCCTATTTTGCGTTTAAAAATAGAAGCGTAACTAAGGCTATGCCTATATTTTCTGCCTTAAATAATCAAAAAATAATTCGATTTATTTATGCATAATTTTAAAATTAAATGGGTATGATAGATCGTATTTTAAAAAGTATCTCGTTTGTTTTTCACCCCTTATTAATGCCATTATTAGGTGTTGCATTTTACTTCATAAAAACACCAAGATTTATTCCTAATGAAATTATTCAGGCAAAATTAATTTCTCTTTTTATTTTAACTATAGTTTTACCCATATTGCTATACTTTTTATTAAAAACTTTAGGCAGGGTTAATTCAATTTATTTAAAAAGCACAAAAGAGCGCGTTTTTCCACTAACGCTCAATTGTGTAGTTATTCTTTTAGTGCTTCAACGCATCATTACTCCTAATCAAATTATTGAACTTTACTTCTTTTTTGTGGGTATACTCATTTCAACATTGGCTTGTTTAATTTTGGCTATTTTTAAATTTAAAGCTAGTATCCATATGATTGCTGTATCTGGTTTATTTATGTTTTTTATAGCTTTGAGTATACATTTTAACATAAACATCAATGGCACATTAGCTTTAATGTCTATTATTACTGGAGCTGTGGCTACTTCAAGATTACACCTCAATGCACATACTTATATAGAACTAATTATTGGCTTTTTTGTTGGTATGTTTCCGCAGTTAATTTTAGTGAATTATTGGTTATAGAGATTCCTATCTTCGTTGGAATGAAGAAATTATTTATAAGATATAAAACATCAAACCAAGTTTAATAGCATTCATATCTATTTTATCACCATTTATTTTAGTGTCACTAGAAAATATAGGATTTAAAGCATAATATAAGTGTAGATTCCATGTGCCATATCCTACACTTAATGTTAATCCATATTGAAAATCATTAAAGCCACTAACATTACTATATTTAAAAGCTCCTAAATCGCCAACATGCTTGGTTGTATGTGTAAACATATATCCTAGCTTAAAGCCTGTGTAAATACGCCAAAAATCATAATTAGTTACTGTTGATGTTCGCCATCTAAATTCAATTGGTAACTCAACCAAATGCATTGAGAATTTATTTTTAGAATATGTATCACTATCTGTTAAAATGCTATATTCAAAATTTCTAGAAGCATCTTTATTAACGAGTAAATTTTGATTAAATGAATTTGCTGAATAGCCAATACCTATACCAATAGATACATTCCTGTTTTTATTAATGGGCATGTCTTTAATATACCCTAAATGAAATCCAGTAGAAAAACCACTTTGTTTTAAGTCTTTTGGTATACTTCCTAATAAATTATAGGTTATACCAACATAAAAATGATCTTCTTTATAAAGAGAATCTGTGGTTTTATTTTGGGCCTCTTGAGAAAAAGCACATTGAAAACCCAATATAAAAAGTATAATAAAAAAAAGGTTCTTCATTTATTTAAATACTGCTTTATAGTAACTATGCAAGTATAATTAAATTGCATTGTAATTAAAAAATAAAAGCGCTTTGAATCATCAAAGCGCTTTTATAATATAAAATTAAGATTTTTTTATTCCATGTTGCTCAATGCATCTCCAGCGCCGGTGGTATAATTAATTTTTAGTGCATTTACCTTTCTCAGCTCTTGTTTTACATCTCCAACAATACCCATATTAGCCTCTTTATCTACTTTTAAAGATACTGTTAAGTAAGGAACTAACTCTTCTCTCATATTCTGCCTTGCTGCTTCAATAAATCTTCCAACATCACCAACATCGGCAAATTTATCATTAAGTTGAATTCTTGCAACATTACCAAACTTTTTATAATTAGCACTTGGCTTACCCATATATATATATTCAATTGGATACTTTTTCTCAAGCTTTTCAACTTGATCTGCTAATGGTAATTGGTTTTGTATTTTAAGTGTATCTTCTCTCATTACGGTAGCAACCATAAAAAAGAATAATAACATGAATACAATATCTGGTAATGATGCTGTATTAACAGGAGGTAATCCTCCATCTTTTTTCTTTTTAAATTTAGACATAATCTTTAATTTATTTAATTCTAAATTATTCTACAACTTCTGAAAGTTTTTGAGGTATTTCAAGTTTTATTTGATCAATAACCTCTTTCAACTTTTCTTTATTACCAGTCCACCTAACATCCTTATAATTGTTTTGCATTTTAATAAAGTCCATATCACTAAACCCTTTTTGAGGGCCTACTTGAAGTGCTCTTCTATTTCTCAATTCATTATAAGCTGCAACCAATTCATTTTGAACAGATATATAAGCTGCATAAGATGTTTCACGGTCGTTCTTTAAAGATATAATAGCTTTATCTGGGTTATCAGATGATGCTTTGTCTTTCTTACCTTCACAATAATCACAAGTGCCATCGCCACCATTGTCTAAAAATTCGACAGCGGCTTTCCTTAAATTTTTAATATTCATTGGTTCATCTTCAACCAATAACTGATCATTTTTGTTCAATAAAACAGTAAAAATATTTTTCTGCTTTATAATAGGTGGTTCTACTTCGCTATCATCAATAGGAGGTAGCTTACGGTTAATACCAGAATCTTTCTCAATAGTTGTAGTAACTAAGAAAAAAATTAATAGTAAGAAGGCAATGTCGGCCATTGAGCCTGCATTAACTTCTGGTGCTGCTCGTTTTGCCATATTACTTTATCATTTTTTTAATTCCAAAAAACAGCATTGAGCCTCCAGCAATAGCAAGTAGGAAATAAAATAAATATAATCCTGCTCCTAATAATTGTGAGCCTCCTGCAGACAATATGTCTCCATCTTTTAATGTCGTTTCTACTCCATTAGCGAATCCAAAATAACTAATAAGAGCTAATAAGGCGAATAATCCAACACCTTTAAGTGTGCTCTTAAGTGTTTCAGAATTACTAAATATATTTTTTAAACTAAAAATAACAACAAAGGCTAAAGTTAAAATCAATACTAAGTATCCAATGTACATAAACGTGTTTACTGTACCGCTAGATTCGCCAGCCTTAATAGCTTCGTCGCCCGTTGATATTATCATTGCTAGAAATATAATAGACAGAACTCCTACTATTGCTAACAATATGGTTAATATTTTTTTCATAATACTTACAATTTTAAATTATTACTTCTTTTGTCTAATTAGCAAATCCATTAACGTAATAGAAGCGTCTTCCATATCGTTAACAATGCTATCAATTTTCGCAATAATATAATTGTAAAAAATTTGAAGTATAATTGCCACAACTAAACCAAATACAGTTGTTAAAAGTGCTACTTTAATACCACCGGCAACTAATGATGGATTCATATCCCCAGCAGCTTCAATTTTATCAAAAGCTTGAATCATCCCTATTACAGTTCCCATGAAACCTAACATTGGTGCCAAGGCAATAAATAAAGATATCCAAGATACATTTTTCTCTAATTGACCCATTTGTACGCCACCGTAAGCTACAACAGCTTTTTCAGCAGCCTCTATACCTTCATCTGTTCTATCTAATCCTTGATAGAATATAGATGCAATAGGTCCTTTTGTGTTTCTACAAACTTCTTTTGCAGCTTCAACACCACCAGATGATAATGCGTCTTCTACATTTTGAGTTAATTTTTTTGTGTTAGTTGTAGAAAGGTTTAAAAAGATAATTCTCTCGATAGCTATTGCTAATCCTAAAATTAAACATAATAATACAATCCCCATAAATCCAGGACCTCCTTCAACGAATCTCTTTTTCAAATCTTGATGGAAGCTCGCTTCTTCAGTAGGAGCCGCATCGGTGTCATCTTGAGTAATAGTTGCTACAGTAGTCGTTGCTGTAGTCGCGTTTGCATTTGTTGTTGCATTAACAGTTCCGAATGCCATTATTCCTGTAATGGCTAGGATAGAAAATAATCTTTTCATGTTCTCGATCTTAATTTTATTAGTTAAAGTGTTAAAGATATAAAAAAAAAGCAATTAAAAAATAAAAATAACAGCAGAGAGGAAGGGATTCGAACCCTCGATACGCTATTAACGCATACACGCTTTCCAAGCGTGCGCCTTAAGCCACTCGGCCACCTCTCTGTATTTCACAGTACTTTTAATTACGGTGGCTCAAATAACAAAAAAAAATCAACCTGTTAAAATTTTAACAGTTAATTTTAAGATATTTCTCCTCTTAAAGCCATTTCATAACAAGTTTTAAAGGTTTTGCTTGAAATATTTTGCCCTAATAAGTACATTAATTTACTTATAGCTGCTTCTGTTGTGATGTCTTTTCCTGAAATAACACCTATTTTTTTTAGCTGATTACTCGTTTCGTAATGCCCCATAATGACTCCTCCTCCCGAGCACTGTGTTACATTAATAATATGAATCCCTTTTAATATTGCTTTTTTTAGCAAATTAACAAACCAGTCTTCAGTACTACAATTACCCGCACCATAGGTTTCTAAAATAACACCTTTTAAGTTAGGCGAATTAAAAATGCTTTGTAAAACCTGCTCCGAAATTCCTGGAAATAGTTTTACCAATGCTATATTTTTATCTAAACTTTTATGAACTACTAATTTTTTTTTCAAATTAGGTTTAAATAAATACTCATTATTGACCTTTAAATGCACTCCAGATTCGGCTAAATCGGGATAATTTAATGATGCAAAAGCTTCAAAATGTTCTGCATTTATTTTTGTTGTTCTATTAGCACGATACAGTTTATACTCAAAATATAAACACACTTCTTTAATTACGGGTCTTTTTCTATATTGCAATGATGCCACTTGAATAGAAGTAATTAAGTTTTCTTTGGCATCTGTTCGTAAATCCCCAATAGGTAATTGAGAACCTGTAAAGACTACTGGTTTTGCTAGATTTTCTAACATAAAACTTAGTGCCGATGCGGTATAACTCATGGTATCACTTCCGTGTAACACAACAAAACCATCGTTTTTATCATAATTCTTTTCAATTATTTCTGCAATTTCTACCCAATATTTAGGGTTCATATTACTAGAATCAATAGGTTCTTCAAATGATACCGTATCTATATTACAATCTAATAAGTTTAGTTCTGGAATTCTCTTTATAAGATTTTTAAAATCGAAAGCACGAAGTGCTCCTGTTTTAAAATCTTTTACCATACCTATTGTTCCTCCAGTATATATAAGTAAAATGTTGGGTTTTGTGTTACTCATAAATTTTAAGCTTTAAAAATGGCTTTTGAATTTTGTGTAGTTATTTCTGCAATTTCTTCTTCACTCCTATTATATATATAGGACAATTTTTCTAATACCTTTATTATATACGAACTTTCGTTTCGTTTACCTCTATACGGAACCGGTGATAAATACGGAGCATCTGTTTCTAAAACGATATGTTTTAAATCGATTTGATTTAAAAACTTATCAATCTTTCCATTTTTAAAAGTTGCTACTCCTCCAATGCCTAATTTCATATTATAAGATATAGCTAGATGCGCTTGTTCTAAAGTTCCTGTAAAACAATGAAAAATGCCAAATAAATCATCACTCTTTTCTTCTTCTAAAACCTCAAATATTTCATTAAAAGCATCACGACAATGAATAACAATTGGTAATTTATACTGCTTAGCTAATTGAATTTGATGTTTAAAAGCTTTCTTTTGAATTTCTAAAGTTGATTTATCCCAGTACAAATCAATACCTATTTCTCCAATAGCATAAAAATTTCGCTTAGCGAGCAGGCCTTCAACATGCTTTAGTTCTTCTATATAATTATTCTTTACATGGGTTGGATGTAAACCCGTCATTAAAAACACATGCTCTGGATAATCTTTTTCAAGCTGAAGCATGGCATCTGTATATGCCGAATCTATTGCTGGAATAAAAAAACGAGTTACGCCTTGATCAATGGCACGAATCATCATAAGCTTTCTATCTTCATCAAATGCTTCACTATATAAATGTGTGTGGGTATCTGTTATTATCAAATTTTATTGTTTTAAATGGTATCGTTTACACTATTTTGTAAAAATAATTGTTTTACATCATTATATTTGTTTAAAACTAAATTAGATGCAATCTCATCAACAATTTTTGCTAGAAAAAGGCTATACAAAAGTAAAATTGAAACTTACCAAAACAAACCATTTTGAAGTTAAAGCTACTATTAATGGTATAAAAGGTCTTTTTATTTTAGATACTGGGGCCTCTAGTTCTTGTGTAGGTTTTGAGGCTGTTGAAAATTTTAATCTATTAGCCGAAGATTCTTTAATTAAAGCTGCAGGTGCAGGCGCCATAGATATGGATACAAAAATGGCAAAAGAAAATAAAATAAAAATAGGCAAATGGAAACATAATAAAATTGTTTTGGTTTTATTTAATCTTACACACGTTAATACTGCACTTATAAATCATAACGCAAAACCTGTTGATGGCATTATTGGCGCAGATATTTTAAAAAAAGCAAAAGCTATCATTGATTACGAAAAGAAATATTTATACCTAAAGTTATAAGAATCTATAGTTTTAATTCTTACATTTATAATATAATTATATAGCAAAATAATCCCTACCAATTAATTAATGAATCATAGCATTGTAATTGCAGACGACCATCCGCTTATGTTAAGAGGACTATCTGATTTTTTAACCTCAAAAGGGTTTAACATAGTTGGTAGTGCTCAAGACGGAAATGCGGCCTATAATCTTATTGTAAAATTAAAGCCTGACATTGCTATACTAGATATAAGAATGCCTCACAAAACTGGGTTAGAAATTGCCGAAGCTTGTAAAAAAAACAATCTAAACACTAAAGTTATTTTAATAACCTTTGATAAAGAAGAAGAAGTATACGACAAAGCATTAGAGTATGGTGTTTATGGATATATTTTAAAAGAATTTGCTATTGAAGAAATTGAAACATGTATTAAGCATGTTGTAAATAACAAGTCTTATTTTAGTGAAGAAATTGCTGATTATTTAAGTGCTAGTCTACATAAGCCTGATACTTTAGCATCCTTAAGTAAGTCTGAACTCAAAATTGTTAAGCTTATTTCTAAAAATAAAACAAGCCATGATATCGCTAAAGAATTAATAATTTCTGTGAGAACTGTAGAAAAACACAGAAGTAATATTGTAGCCAAACTAGGGTTAGATAATAAACCTACCTCCCTTTCAATTTGGGCAAATTTAAATAAAGACTTTCTTTAAAAATACGTAGAACTACGTATTTTTTTTATCAACCATATACTATACCTTTACAGTGCTATTAATTAGTTCTTAGGGAGAATTATTGGAGGCTCTAAATTGTAATGATTTAGAGCCTTCTTTTTTTAATAAAATATCTATTTTGATAAAAATACGTAGAACTACGTATTTTTTTTATCGATTCTATACTATACTTTTACAGTGCTATTAATTAGT
>CANMUP010000005.1 GCA_947501105.1 uncultured Flaviramulus sp.
CAGTCTGTTAAACCATCTCCATCGGTATCGGTTGTGATTAGTCCGATTGGATCACAGGGATCTGTCTCATCAGTAATGCCTGTTGGTACAGGGAATGTACTTGGATCATCAACCCCAGTGGTTTCTTCACAGTCTGTTAAACCATCTCCATCGGTATCGGTAGCAGGAATAGTAACAACAATTGTTGCTATATCATTTCCAATACAAGGTGCTGTAGCTACTACAGTATAAGAAATTGTAATGGTTCCAGAACTTACTGCTACAACATCTCCTGATGCATTAACCGTCGCAACACTTAAATCAGAACTACTCCAGGTCCCGTTAGCATTTCCATTGCTAGCAATAGAAGTTGTTTGTCCTATACATATAAATTGGGTTCCTGATAAATCACCTGCCTCTGGGGCTGGAGTCACGTTTACGACTACTGTTGCGGTATCTGTATCGGCTGAACATACACCAGTCCCTGTTACGGTATAAGTATAGGTGTCAGCTGTTGTTATTGGAAAGCTTACAGCTGCTCCACCGGATGTTGTCCATGCGCCTCCTGCATCTTCTCCTGTCAAGTTCGTCTCTAATTGCAGCTGAGTAACACTATCTGTAGAACAGATCGTCATAGCTCCACTGCTTGCTCCTGCCTCTGGGGCTGGAGTTATTGCTACTGAAACCGTTACTGCTTCTCCACATTGACTCGATGTATCTGGTGCAAACACATAATCGATTGTACCAATGGCACTTGTATCTATACTTGTTGCTGCCCATGTACCTGTGATACCATTATCTGAGGTTGTTGGTAAGACATCGGCAGTTGCGCCTTCACAATATGTTGTTCCAAAACTAAATATTGGTGTTACTATAGCATTTACCGTGACAACTACTGATGCTATTCCGCTTTCGCAAGTATTTCCATCTGTTTGTGTTACATAATATGTTGTTGCTGCACTTGCTGAACTTGTATCTATCGTTGGCGCTGTAATAACTGTCATTCCTGCAGCATCACTATACCATATTAAGGTGCCTGTACTTCCGCTTACCGCTGTTGTAATTGCTGCAGCTGTATCCCCTACACAATACGTTAAGTTGCTCGTTGTTGGTGTTGGTGGTAAGGTATTTACCGTTAATGTAGTTGTTTCCTCAATAAAACAAACCTTATTCGCAGTTGTTACTTCAACAGTATAATCTCCTGCATCTACAGCAACAGCGTTACTAATAGTCAGCGTACTTGCCAAAGATACGGTTGTTGTTGGTGCCGAATTTTTATACCATCTGTATATATAATCACCCGCAGGAATTGGAATTGTTGTATCATCACTTGTTGTACCCGTTGTACCAAAATCTGTAACCCTTAAACCTGTTGGAGTTGCAGTTAATGTTATGTTAGTGCCTTCACAAACTGTTGTTGGATCTGGAGTAATTGTAACAGTAGATATTACATCACTGGTTGTTACACTAGAGTTTGTTCCTATATATCCATCAGTTATTGGTGCTGTTCCTGTAACTCGTCCGCTCCCATCCACGTTAGTAGGTAAATCCCCTAAAACACCATCACCATTTGGGTCTGCACCACCTGCTTCTATAACATCGTCGCATCCATCGTTATCACTATCTAAATCTAGGTAATCTGGTGTACCATCCTCATCAGTATCACATAATAATCTAATACCAAAAGCTACTCCTTCTAAACCTCCTTGATTTATAGTAATATCTAAAGATGTAGCATTTAGAGAAGCATGTATTGTATTTCCACTATCTGTATCGTAAGAAGTAAGTGTGTTTGTTCCTACTCCTAAGAAAGTTCCTCCATTACCAATAGATTCTAATACTCTCCATGGCTCTCCATCAGAATTAAAAATTATAGATTCAGAGGTAGAACTAGTCGTTTCTGGGTCTAACGCCAATAAATCTAAAGGAAAAGGATAACCTCCCTTTGTAGCTACAAATGTAATCGTAAATGATACATCATCACCATCTGAATTACTGTATAAAGCTTCAGAATTTCCCGGAGTATTGTAAAGTTGATACAAATATGCAAAAAAATATGTATTCATATCTGTTGGCACAAATGAGCTGGTATTGCCAATCGTATTTGAAAAGGTCGCCGTAATTGTCAATCCATCTGGCAAGTTGAATATCTGAGAATCACCATCTTGTATTCCATTTGCTAAATCTATACCATCCCAATTGAAAAAATAGAACTGATCTTGAAAGGTACCAGTTCCAGAGTTCGAGTTTGCTACATCTGGTTGATCACAATAACTTTCTACAGAATCTAAAATTCCATCATTATCATCATCTAAGTCACACACGTTATTAATCCCATCTGCGTCTAGGTCGCTTGCAGTCACTGTTCCTACTGTTGCTCCATCAGTGCAAGGATCAGCTACAATTACCACATTATTTATTGCGGTATCTGTACTAGGTGTTACTATACCGTCTGCGCTAGTATTTACGGTATTTATTAGTGCTCCTGAAGCGCTTACATCTACTGTAACATCAAAAGTTACAGTCATAATTTCGCCAGATAGCAATGTAATAGCATCACTTACCGTTACCATATTTGCTGGCGGATTTGCTACATCTGTTGTTGTCCCCGGTACTGTATAATTTATTGTAAATGTTACAACATCTATTTGATTATCAATAGTTCCTGTCCCTCCATCATCAAAATCTTCAGACCAAGTAAATTGATATACGCCTTCTGCAGTACCAGATATTGCTAAAGGCCCATTACTTATATTGTATGATCCTCCTGCTGCTGCTCCAAACTCTCCTGCACTTAAGTTATATGCTATTCCACTTGGGTAGGCTGCAACTAAATTAATCTCACTTAAATAACTACCGTTTATGGCGCTTCCTTGTACATTAAATGAATAATCTGTTAAAATAGCTCCGCTAGGGATTATTCCTGTTGTGTCAAAAGACATCGTTATAGTTCCAGTTCCATTAAATGTTTGCGGCCCCAGATTAGCAGACATATAATTTCCCGGTACTGAAGAAGCTCCTGGATATGTTTTCATTGCTGTGGCTCCAACATAAGTCACTCCTGTTGGTAATATATCATCAACTGTTACATTTGGAGCATCGACAATCCCTGTGTTTTCAATTTCTATAGTATAGCTAATTGTTTCTCCTGGATTAACATCTCCAGTGGGGCTAGCTGTTTTAGTAACTTGTAACACTGGTGGTGGAGCATCAGTACAAAAAGCTATATCACTTATTACTGCGCCATGAAACCCTCCAGCACATATAGTACACTCTTCCCACAAAATGGTGATTTGAGTAATACCATCAGGGTCAGAAAAACTAAAATTAGCATTACCAATTGTGCCCCCGTTTCCGTTTGCATCTACTTGACCAATGCCAGTATTTACATCAAATGTATTGCTTGGATCATTTTCAGTTATAGTAGGTAATAATGGATTTGACAATCCGTCAAGAGCTGTAATCGTGAATTTATCGCCTCCTCCCGCCGCTGATCCATTTATATGACCTAAATCAAAACTAGCAGCATTAACAGCTTGAGAAAATATTATGGTAAAAGTTACCCCACTACCTGTAAACCCATTTGATCTTAAATCTAGACCTGAAAGTCCATTAAAAGTCCCTCCTTGAATTTGAGCAAGTTGTCCTGTTTCGCCTGTAGCAGTAATAGTATAATTAACTCCCGTTCCATCTACATTAACTTCATTATAACTAAAATTGCCTGAAACCCAGTTACTGAACATATCTGTAGTCCCTGTTAACTCTGTTGGAGAACATTGGGCGTTTAATGCATTTGGCAAGCAAATGATTGCCCAAGCAAGTATTACCTGTGAACAGTGCGTAATAATTTTATTTTTAAGCTCCTCTATAGTATAATTGTTCATACTCTTAAATTTATATATTACTTTAATAGTAAATTAAGCTGTTCAATAATTTGATTATTAAATTTCTGTCTATTATTTAGGAAATCTTTATTATGTGCTTAATTGAGAATAAAAAATTTGTCTCTATTTATTTTTAAAGCCACAAAAGAATTATCTCTTATTTCCTTATAAATTATAAATGTCTACTACTAAAAATCTATATGTTAATATGTATTCAAAGGTATTTGCTCAGTTTAATTATATTTAAAAAAAACGGTGAATCGCCTATAAAGTGCCGATATACTGGTGTTTTGTATAGATGAAATGTATAAACCTTTTAGTCATACTGAACTGCTGTTTTAATGTAGGAGAAAGTATCTATATGCTCTAATAATTATATATTTATCTAAACGAACTTTCGGCATCATATAGCATCCTGAAGCTTGTAAAACAACACTTATAGAAAAGCTACTATTATTTGGTAGAGCTATTCAATAAGCTGGAGCTCTAAAAAAGCAATGATATTAATAACTTTAAGGAAATTGAGCGTCAGCTTGGTATATCTGTAGCAACCTCAGCTTTGGCTTTTGAATATAATGCATGAAAATTAATATCCTCAATATCTAAAGTCATAAAGATTTTGCTGAAAATACCTTTAGAGCACTTACTGCAATTGATAGTGTTATTCTTTTAATTGATGTTGCAAAAGGAGTTGAGGAACAAACTAAAGAATTAGTAGAAGTTATAGAATGTGAAACATACCCATGCTTATTAAAACTAATGTATACAATCGTTTTTTATAATATCGATAAAAGGAAAAAAGAGTCCTGGAAATTAATTCAGGACTCAAACAAAGCATAGTTAAGTAAAAACTAGATTTGGGGTCTACACTTCAACTATTTTATCAATATTTTCTTAGAAAGTATAGTATGGCCTGTTTTCATTTTTACAATGTAAACTCCAGCTGTAATACTTTTTGTTTTGTGCTCTATATGGTTTTCGTGAGATTTACTATTAAACTCATAAATAGATTGTCCTAATAAGTTATATACACTCACAGTTTCAACAAATTTTAAATCTGGATTATGTATAATGAAACTTTCTTTTTCGTTTGAAAAATACACTTCTAAATTTGTATCTTCTATATCATCAGTTCCTAAAGAGCTTTTTGATGCATCTAAGAACGTAATTACAAAACGATCAGTATACTTACCAATTGTTGATAAATAAACTTCGTAATTACTCTGCTTTAAATCATGATAAATGTCTAACTCCTTATCGTGTACATAAATATTTGTATTTGAGTCTATATTTTCTAAGGCATCGATTTTTATGGTTGCAAACCCTTCTTTATTAATTTTAATACCTAAAGGAAGTGTTTGATCTTCACCAAAATTATTTACTGCTTGAATGACAAGATTTTTATTGTTAAATATCCAAAACAAGTCTTCAACATTATCTTCAACTAAGGGGGCATCATAACCTATATCAAAATTGTTTGAAGCTTTAGGGTCTACTCCAACAAGTAATTGGCGATGGTATCCGGCTGGAGAATCAAACATTAATCTAATCTTTTGTCTAGAATCTACTTTCTTTTTAGCAGTGCTTACAGTAGAAGATTTTCCTTTTACATTAGATTTCAAGAATTGAGATGAGCTTACATTTTCTTTTTGGAATACTCGATGACTATTTTTAAAGGTAATTGTTCCCCCATTAATAGGTAAAATAATGCCTGGATCATTAGGGTCTGGGCTACTACCATCATTGTTTAAATCGGTATCTAATATGGCAGATACAAAGAAGCCTTGCCCAACTGGAATATATTGTTGAGGTGTCATTGTTCCTACTTGTCCGGAAGCATTAATCAAGACATCATTAGAAATGGCTACAACACCACCCATTAATGTATAAGTAGCATAACCTCCTTCATATCCAGCTAAAGCATGCGTATTATTTGAAAAATGATCCCAGAAATAGAGCGTTCCGTTAATAACATTCTCTGTTGTATTTGGGTGATTACCACCATTATTTACACTAATATGATCTCTAAGAAAAGCATCAGCATCTATAGCAGAAGGGTAAGGGTTACCTACTAAATATTCATTGTCGTCACTTAATGTTAAAGATATATCTCCATTATTTGGTTGGCCTAAAAATTCATAATTTTGATCTGGAGTAACTGTACCTGGACCTTTCATTGTGAATCCTTCACCAGCCGAAATAGAACCACTACTTCTTACGTGTTCCCATTGTGAGTATTGATTGGCAGCGTTATTTGCATATTTCCAAATCCAATAGTCAGCATTTGCAGGAGATGTATTTCCATTATAACCAGATGTTAAAAAACTAACATTGTTGAATACATCGTTAACGGTATAAGCTGCATTACTAGTAGGTGATACAGGAGAAGACCAATAATTATATATATAAGTATTAGAATTACCTTGTTGGTCTCTTTCTAAAGTACCTGTACTTGTTGTATCGAAATCACTATCAGTAGTTTGAATTAATTGAGACTCGCCTTCTAAATCAAGAGTTCCATCAATTTTTAAATAATGGGTTACGGTTAAACCGATACCATCATTTGATGCTGTATTTCCATTAACCTGTAAATCGCCACTATTTATTATTAGAGCTTCTACTGAACAGTCTCTTGCTCTAACACCAGTTGATGTTGCACCTAAGTATACATCGTTATTAATTTCAACAATGTTCCAGTCAATAGGAGTTGTGCCATCTATAATAGAAAAGGCATTAGGTAATGTTTGTATTGTATTATTTAACCAAGTTGCATCAGCATCCCAAGAACCTGCAGCTTGCGATTCATAAGGAAATGGTGCCGTTTGGTTATCTACAGTATCTAAATTTCTTAAAGCACCTTGGTGATCATTCCCAGACATATCGTTTGTGTTTGTATACGTATACACTGACATAGGATAATATCCAGCTAAATCAGTCCAAGGAATTGCACTTATTTCATTATTAGTAATTGTTGTAGGGATTATATCTCCTTGAATTAAAGTTGGAGTAGGTACTATTGAAGCATCTATAATTTCTTGATTCATTATATAGCGTAATTGATCTACAGAAAGTGCAATATCCCATACTCTCACTTCATCAATGTTTCCAGCAAAATAATCTGTTGTATTTGGTTCATAACCATCAGCCGCAGCAATTAAGAATTTTCGCGATGTTGCTACTGGAGCTGCTAATGATGTCGCAATTGTTGTAGTGTCTGGTACACCATCAATGTATAAGGTTGCTGTATCACTATCATAAATAACAGCTACTTGGTGCCATTCATTTTCAGGTATAGGAACTGAAGATGTAATTTCTGGAAGACCACCATTAAGATTAAATTCCAATTCTCCAGAGCCATTAATTCTAAAATCGTAGCCTTCAGTATTTGCCGCATCTCTTTTAGATACAATAGAAGCATTTGTTGTTCCTGTATCTCTTTTAATCCATGCTGAAATTGTAAAGGTACTTGTATTTAGGTCTAAATGATCCTCAACATCAACATAATCAACCAATCCATCAAAATAAACTGAGCGTTCAACTATTACTTGAGGCGCGTAGCCAAAAGTGATATATTTAGTAGCGTTAAAATTGTAATCTGTTTCTAAGTTTCCACTACCATCTGGTGTCATTACTCTATAATCTGCAGTTGGATCAAAAACTGATGTATCAGAAATAAACATTAAAAAACTTCCAGGAGGTGTAATGTTTCTTACGGCACTTTGAGGGATACTAACTTTACAAGAAGGAATGTCTCCACCAGTTTCTACTACTTTCCAAATACGTTGCATCCCAGTAAAAGTAACAGGAGTTGACAATCCGCCAATTCCAGCACTCATATCTACATTTATTACAGATGCAGCTAAATTTAAGTCTACGCCATTATTACCCCAAACTAAAAACTCTTTATTATTAAATGTTGTTGGGTTGCTTGAAATATTATCACTATTGGTAGTATAAATGTCGCTTAAGCCAATTGTTAATATACCTTCTATAGGTCCGCTTCCATCTGTAGCATCATTTACACTGCTAGATTGTTTTTGGTTTAATTCTGAAGCATCATCTCTACCAATACCAGCTATATCATGATTATAGCCTACATTGGCAGATTGATCCCATATAACGGTACCGTCAGAGTTTACATAATCTTTTTGAGTCCCATTTGAATCCAGATCTAATGTAATACCATATTTTATTCCTAAATAAGATTGAATTCTATTACGAGCATCTGTATCATTTGCATCATTATTGGTTGCAGAGTAAGTAATAACTTCAGCTATACGACCATCAAAACTTCCATTCCAGTACTGGCTTCGTCCTAACCAATATCTAGTATTATTCACGGCAGCATAATCTGCCGCATCTGATGTATCTGTGCCTATTTGTGTACCATTTAAGTGTACTTCTACACCTGTATTTCCAGCGTTATGTCTTGTATTTACAATACCTATTTGGTTATAATTTTGTGTAGCATCTTTTGATGCACGTCCGTAACCATCATTTAAGCCTCCAGTTGTACCTATACAATAAGTTAGATATTCATCATCAAATCTGGCCGTATAACTACCATATCCAAAGCCAGTAACATCTTCTTGTTGAGTATTACCAGTTGGGTCTGTACTTGTAAAAGTGTCTAAAGGAAACATTCCTGTAGTAATTGTTGGATCTGGCATTATTACCACAAAAAGATCATTACTATTAAACCCAGATGTAGAATATAATTCATCTCTACTGCCATCATTAATAATATAGGTCATATCTCTATTGGCTGTTGTGTTGTTATTTTCAAAATCTACTACAGGGTTGAAATTGAAGTTTCTTGCAGTACTATTTCTGTAAACAGGTTCTAGTCCAGTGACTCTGGTTTCAGCATGATTCCCTTTACCTTTATCTGTCCATTGGCTTACTCCAGCTCCATCAGTACCAATAGTTGTTCCGTCTAATTGATCAGCTCTAAGCCATAAATCTAGATTACTTGTAATACCTCCTGGACCTGTTGTTGGTGTACAAAAGATTGTTCCAGTTATCGTGATATCATCAATGTATACTAAATCTGTAGAATCACTGGCATCACTTCTAACTCTAAATTGAGAAATTGTACCTGCAGGAAAGGCGTAAGTTGAATTTAAAAGGGTTGTAGTTTTTCCATAAAAAGTATAAGCATCTTCACTTTCATAATCTGCATTTTTACTGGCTACATCTCCACATATATAATCACTAACAACTGTCCAAGTTGCTCCACTATCGTTACTGTATTCTATTAAAAAGTTCTCTGTGTTTTCAACATTATAGGCTGTAAAGAAAAACTTAAAATCTACTTTGTCGTACCCCTGTAAATCAAATAAAGGAGAAATAAATGAAGAATTATTTCCTACTGCGTCAAGGCTTCTAATTTCTAAGCAATTATTATTTGAATAGGCTGTAGTTGCATTAGTTACTCTAGCGGCATCAGTACCGCCATCTGTCCAGCCATCTAAACCACTTTCAAAGTCTGCTGTATGTAAAACTGTTGATCCACAAGGAGGAGGTGCTATTCCTGAAACTAAATGATTTATGGTAAAAGTTAACCCGCAACCTGTAAACCCATTTGATTTAAAACCTAGACCAGAAAGTCCATTAAAAACTCTTCCTTGAATTTGAGCAAGTTGTTCAGTTTCGTCAGTAGCAGTAATGATATAATCACCCCCCTTTCCATCTACATTAGCTTCATTATAACTAAAATTTCCTGAAGCCAAGTTATTGAACATACATGTAGTTCCGGTTAACTCTACTGGAGAACATTTAGCATTTAATGCATTTGGCAAACAAATAATCACTGAAGCAAATATTATCTGTGAACAATGTGCAATAATTTTATTTCTAAACCCCAAAATAGTATAATTATTCATGCTTTAAATCTATATGTTAATATCTATTCAAAGGTATTTGCTCAGTTTAATTATATTAAAGAAAAACGGTGATACACCTATAAAGTGTCGACGAACTAATGTTTTGTATAGATGAAATACATAAGCCTATTAATCATACTTAACTACTGTTTTTATTGTAAAAGAAAGTACATATAAGCTCTAATAATCATTTATATTTGCCGAAATTAAATTTTATGTCATTTATCTCAGAAATAGAACGTAGACGTACTTTTGGAATTATATCGCATCCAGATGCTGGTAAAACAACACTAACAGAAAAGCTACTATTATTTGGTGGTGCCATTCAAGAAGCTGGCGCCGTAAAAAGTAATAAAATTAAAAAAGGGGCTACGAGTGATTTTATGGAAATTGAACGCCAGCGTGGTATTTCTGTTGCTACTTCTGTTTTAGCCTTTGAATATAATGGCATAAAAATTAATATTCTTGACACACCTGGGCACAAAGATTTTGCTGAAGATACGTTTAGAACTTTAACTGCTGTAGATAGTGTCATTGTTGTTATTGATGTTGCAAAAGGTGTTGAAGAGCAAACTGAAAAGCTGGTAGAGGTTTGTCGCATGCGTAATATCCCTATGATTGTATTCATTAATAAAATGGATAGAGAAGGAAAAGATGCTTTTGATTTGCTAGATGAAGTTGAACAAAAATTAGGATTAAAAGTGACTCCATTAAGTTTTCCAATTGGTATGGGGTACGATTTTAAAGGTATATACAATATATGGGAGAAAAACGTAAATCTTTTTAGTGGTGACAGTAGAAAAGATATTGAAGAAACTATAGAAATTTCAGATTTAGCATCTCAAGAATTAGATACGTTAGTTGGTAGTGAAGCTGCAAATACTTTACGAGAAGAAATTGAACTTGTTGAAGGCATATATCCAGAATTTGATAAAGAAAAATACCTTAACGGAAATTTACAACCTGTATTTTTTGGTTCGGCATTAAATAATTTTGGAGTTAGAGAGCTACTAGACTGTTTTGTAGAAATAGCTCCAACGCCAAGACCAAAACAAAGTGAAGAGCGCTTGGTTCAACCAAACGAAAATAAATTTAGTGGTTTTGTTTTTAAGATTCATGCTAATATGGATCCTAATCACAGAAATCGATTAGCCTTTATAAAGATTGTTTCTGGTGAGTTTAAACGTAACGCACCTTATTTACATGTTAGAAATAATAAAAAAGTGAAATTCTCCAGCCCAAACGCCTTTTTTGCTGAAAAAAAGGAGATTGTTGACATCTCTTATCCTGGTGATATTGTTGGTTTACAAGACACGGGCAATTTTAAAATAGGTGACACATTAACTGAAGGTGAAATATTAAACTACAAAGGTGTTCCAAGTTTTTCGCCAGAACATTTTAGATATATTAATAATGCCGACCCTTTAAAATCTAAACAACTCTTTAAAGGAATAGATCAATTAATGGATGAAGGTGTTGCTCAGTTGTTCACATTAGAGCTTAACGGGAGAAAAGTAATTGGAACTGTTGGTGCCTTGCAATATGAAGTTATTCAATACAGATTGGAGCACGAATATGGAGCAAAATGTACTTACGAAAACTTAAATGTTTTTAAAGCTTGTTGGATTGAACCAGAAGATGATAAAAATGATGAATATAAAGAATTCATTAGGGTTAAACAGCGTTTCCTTGCAAAAGACAAGCAAAATCAACTGGTATTTTTAGCAGATTCTGCTTTCTCTTTACAAATGACTCAACAAAAATATCCAAGCATTAAATTTCATTTTACATCGGAATTCGAGTAACTTTTAGTGTGTATTTCGTCGATTATTTTAAAAATAATTAGTATTTCACCGTATTTTTCATACATTTAAACGATTATTTTGAGTTTTAAATTTTGTAGATGCATACATTTAAAACAGAATCATAACCCCAAATATGACCTACTTATGGAAACAAATGCTAACGTTTTCAGTAATTCAGATATTACTGTAACCTACAAACCCTGTGTTTGCATTAATGCAGAGCGTTGTGCAAAAGACCTTTCAAATGTTTTTAGAAACTCCGTTATTCCTTGGATAGATTTGGATGGTGCTTCTACAAAAAAAATTATAAAACAAATTAGAAAGTGCCCTTCTGGCGCATTACAATTTCATGTTAATAAGGAAGTTGCTTAAAGGAGAAAATAAACTCTTTCTTAAAAAAGGAGTAGATTATATACTAAAAAAGCCTTAAAAATTAATTTTTAAGGCTTTTTTTTATGCTTGACCAGTTGGACCAAAATTTAATGGAATTGGTGGTTGCTCATAATCTTTAATTTCACCGTGAGCATTTTCAAATCTGGATACGTTATCGCCTAATGCTTTTAACAGTCGTTTAGCGTGTTGAGGAGTTAAAATAATTCTAGCTTTTACTTTATTTTTTGGTACACCTGGCATTATGTTTACAAAGTCTACCACAAATTCAGATACAGAGTGATTAATAATTGCTAAGTTAGAATATATTCCTTCTGCAACAGTTTCATCTAGCTCAATATTGATTTGTCCTTGCTTTTGTTTATCCTTTTCTTCTGCCATAATTTTATGTTTTAAATATAAAAAGCCTTCAAGTTTATATACATGAAGGCTTTTATTTTATAGATTCCTGCCTTCGCAGGAATAAAATTAATTATAATTTAATTCTTTTTTTACTTGCATCATTTCATCAAATTCCTCTTTAGAACCTACAATAATATCCGTATAGTTACGCATACCTGTACCTGCTGGAATTCTGTGTCCAACAATTACATTTTCTTTAAGTCCTTCTAAAGAATCTACTTTACCAGCTACAGCTGCTTCGTTAAGAACCTTAGTAGTTTCTTGGAACGATGCCGCAGAAATAAATGATTTAGTTTGAAGCGATGCTCTTGTAATACCTTGCAATATAGGCGTTGCCGTTGCAGGTTGTACATCTCTTGCAACTACAAGATTTTTATCTTCTCTTCTCAAAATTGAATTCTCATCTCTTAACTCTCGAGGTGAAATAATTTGACCCGCATTAAGATTTGTAGAATCTCCAGCATCTTCAATAACTTTCATTCCGAAAATTTCATCATTTTCTTTAATGAAATCTGCTTTATGAGCTAATTGATCTTCTAAAAAGATAGTATCACCAGAATCAATAATTCTAACTTTACGCATCATTTGTCTTACAACAACCTCAAAGTGCTTATCGTTAATTTTCACACCTTGTAAACGATATACTTCTTGTACTTCGTTAACTAAATATTGTTGTACTGCAGATGGGCCTTTAATATTTAAAATATCGTTAGGAGTAATAGACCCATCAGATAAAGGCATACCAGCTTTTACATAATCGTTTTCTTGTACAAGAATTTGATTAGATAATTTAACTAAGTATTTCTTAATATCACCTGTTTTAGATTCTACAATAATCTCACGATTACCTCTCTTGATTTTTCCGAAAGACACCACACCATCAATAGCACTAACTACTGCTGGATTAGATGGGTTACGCGCTTCAAACAACTCTGTTACACGTGGTAAACCACCTGTAATATCACCTGCTTTTGCAGACTTACGAGGTATTTTAACTAATATCTTGCCAATATTAATTTTCTCTCCATCGTCAATCATCAAGTGCGCTCCAACTGGTAAGTTGTATGAACGGATTGTTTCTCCTCTACCATCCTCGATATGAAGTGTTGGAATAAGCTTTTTGTTTCTAGATTCAGAAATAACTTTTTCTTGGAAACCTGTTTGTTCATCAATTTCAACTTGGTAGGTAACTCCTTGTTCGATGTTTTCATATTTTACTTTACCAGCAAATTCTGAAATAATAACACCGTTATATGGATCCCATTGACAAACAACATCTCCTTTACTTAGTGCTTGACCATTTTTAACATAAATAGTAGAACCATAAGGAATATTATTTGTACTTAAAACAATACCAGTTTTCTTATCTGTTAATTTAAGTTCAGATGTACGAGAAATAACAATATCAATATCATTACCTTCTCCATCTTGTCCTTTAACTGTTTTTAAATCTTCAATCTCAGCAACACCATCAAACTTAACAGCTAACTTGTTATCCTCAGATATGTTTCCTGCAATACCTCCAACGTGGAATGTACGTAATGTTAACTGTGTACCTGGTTCTCCAATAGACTGTGCAGCAACTACACCTACAGCTTCACCACGTTGCACCATTTTACCAGTCGCCAAATTACGACCGTAACATTTAGCACAAATTCCTTTTAAAGCCTCACAACTTAATGCTGAACGAACTTCTAAAGTTTCAATTGGTGATGCTTCAATAGCCTTAGCAATATCATCTTCAATTAACTGTCCTGCAGCTACTAATAATTCATCTGTTAAAGGATTATAAACATCATTTAAAGATACACGACCAACGATTCTTTCTTCTAAAGTTTCAACAACCTCATCGTTTTTCTTTAACGGTTCAACTTCAACACCTCTTAAGGTACCACAATCTTCAGTATTAATAATAACATCTTGAGATACATCAACTAAACGACGTGTTAAATAACCAGCATCGGCAGTTTTAAGTGCGGTATCTGCAAGACCTTTACGTGCACCGTGAGTAGATATAAAGTATTCTAAAATTGAAAGTCCTTCTTTAAAGTTAGAAAGAATAGGGTTTTCAATAATCTCTCCTCCACCTGCATTAGATTTTTTAGGCTTAGCCATTAATCCACGCATACCTGTAAGCTGACGAATCTGTTCTTTAGATCCACGAGCTCCTGAGTCAAGCATCATAAACACTGAGTTAAACCCTTGTTGGTCTTCACGAATACGTTTCATTGACAATTCAGTCAATTCAGCATTTGTTGATGTCCAAATATCAATAACCTGGTTGTAACGCTCATTATTAGTAATAAGTCCCATGTTATAGTTACCAGTAATACCGTCAACTAAACCATTAGCTTTATCAATCATTCCTTGCTTTTCTGGTGGAATAATAATATCACCTAAACTAAATGATAATCCACCTTGAAATGCAAATTTGAAACCTAAAGTTCTAATCGCATCTAAGAAGTCTGCTGTTTCAGGAACAGAAGTTACTTTAAGAATGTTTCCAATAATATCTCTTAAAGATTTTTTAGTAAGTACTTGATTAATATATCCAGCTGCTTGAGGTACATGTTGGTTAAATAACACACGACCAACAGTGGTCTCAACAATCATTTTATCAAGTTTACCTTCATCATTAAGATCAATGGTTCTTACTTTGATGCCTGCATTTAAATCAACCTTTTTCTCGTTAAAAGCTATAACAACTTCTTCTGGAGAATAAAAAGTCAACCCTTCACCTATAATAGGTAATTCTGGGGTAGACTTACGTAACTTAGTCATATAATATAAACCAAGAACCATATCCTGAGATGGTACCGTTACTGGTGATCCATTTGCTGGATTTAAGATATTATGCGATGCCAACATTAATAATTGACATTCTAAAATAGCCTCTGGTCCTAGTGGTAAATGCACCGCCATTTGATCTCCATCAAAATCTGCATTAAATGCAGTACATACTAATGGGTGTAATTGAATTGCTTTCCCTTCAATTAATTTTGGTTGGAAAGCTTGTATACCCAATCTGTGTAAAGTAGGTGCACGGTTTAGCAATACTGGATGCCCTTTAAGAACATTTTCCAAGATATCCCAAACCACTGGTTCTCTTTTATCTATAATTTTCTTTGCAGATTTTACTGTTTTTACAATACCTCTTTCAATTAGTTTTCTAATTACGAAAGGTTTGTATAGCTCAGCTGCCATATTTTTTGGCAATCCACATTCAAATAATTTTAATTCTGGTCCAACAACAATTACCGAACGTGCAGAATAATCAACACGTTTACCCAATAAGTTTTGACGGAAACGCCCTTGCTTACCTTTAAGTGAATCTGATAATGATTTTAACGGTCTGTTAGAATCTGTTTTTACAGCTGATGATTTACGTGTGTTATCAAATAATGAATCTACAGATTCTTGTAACATACGTTTCTCATTACGTAAAATTACTTCTGGTGCTTTTATCTCAACCAATCTTTTTAGACGGTTATTACGGATAATTACACGACGGTATAAATCATTTAAATCAGATGTTGCAAAACGACCACCATCTAACGGCACTAATGGACGTAATTCTGGCGGAATAATTGGCACAACTTTCATAATCATCCATTCAGGACGATTTTCTCTGTTCTTATTAGAATCGCGTAACGCTCCAACAACTTGTAAACGTTTTAAAGCTTCTGTTTTACGTTGTTTAGACGTTTCAGTGTTTGCTTTATGACGTAATTCATAAGACAGTGCTTGCAAATCAATTCTTGCTAACAATTCAATTAAACATTCAGCACCCATTTTTGCAATGAATTTCTCAGGATCAGTATCATCTAAATATTGATTTTCCTGAGGAAGTGCTTCAAGAATATTTAAGTATTCTTCTTCTGTAAGGAAATCCATTTTTTGTAATGGTTCTCCTTCTTCATTTTTAGCATTACCTGGTTGAATAACTACGTAACGTTCGTAGTATATAATCATATCTAATTTCTTAGATGGTAACCCAAGTAAATAACCTATTTTGTTTGGTAACGAACGGAAGTACCAAATATGAGCTACAGGAACAACTAAATTTATGTGCCCTACTCTATCTCTACGTACTTTCTTTTCGGTAACCTCTACACCACAACGATCACAAACAATACCTTTGTAACGTATTCTTTTATATTTACCACAAGCACACTCATAATCCTTTACAGGACCAAAAATACGCTCACAGAACAAACCATCACGTTCTGGTTTGTGAGTTCGATAATTGATAGTTTCTGGTTTTAAAACCTCACCTCTAGATTCTGCTAAAATAGATTCTGGTGATGCTAAACCAATTGAGATTTTATTAAATCTCTTTACTGTATTCTTATCTTGTTTTCTTGCCATAATATATGGTTGAAATGAATTTATTAATTAACTACTCCTCTAATCTGATATCAAGACCTAAACCTTTCAATTCATGCATTAATACATTGAATGATTCTGGTAATCCTGGATCTGGCATTGGTTCACCCTTTACAATACTTTCGTATGTTTTAGCTCTACCAATAACATCATCAGATTTTACAGTTAAGATTTCTCTTAAAGTACTTGATGCTCCATAAGCTTCAAGTGCCCATACTTCCATCTCACCAAAACGTTGTCCACCAAATTGTGCTTTACCACCAAGAGGTTGTTGTGTAATTAATGAGTAAGGTCCAATAGAACGTGCGTGCATTTTATCATCAACCATATGTCCTAGTTTCAACATATAGATTACACCAACAGTTGCTGGTTGATCGAAACGCTGTCCAGTTCCTCCATCGTATAAATATGTATGACCGTATCTTGGAATTCCAGCTTCATCTGTAAATCCATTGATTTGATCAATTGTAGCACCATCAAAAATTGGAGTTGCATAAGTACGATCTAATTTTTGTCCAGCCCATCCAAGAACCGTTTCATAAATTTGACCAATATTCATACGGGATGGTACACCTAATGGGTTTAATACAATATCAACAGGGGTTCCATCTTCTAAGAATGGCATATCTTCTTGACGAACAATACGAGCCACAATACCTTTGTTACCGTGACGTCCTGCCATTTTATCTCCTACTTTAAGTTTACGCTTTTTAGCAATATAAACTTTAGCTAATTTGATGATTCCTGCTGGTAACTCATCACCTACAGAAATAGTAAACTTCTCACGACGTAATGATCCTTGTAAATCGTTTTCTTTAATTTTATAGTTGTGAATTAAATCAGCAACTAATTGATTTGTATGGTTATCAGTAGTCCATTTTCCAGATACTAAATGCGCATAATCATCAACAGCATTTAACATTTTAAGTGTGAATTTCTTACCTTTTGGTAGTACTTCTTCACCTAAATCATTAAAAATACCTTGAGCCGTTTTACCATTTACAATAGCGAAAAGTTTTTCAATTAAAGTATCTTTTAATGTATCAAATTTAGCATCGTAAATACCTTCTAATTGTAAAATATCGTCTTTATCTTGAGCTCTCTTGCGTTTATCTTTTACTGCTCTAGCAAATAATTTCTTTTCAATTACAACACCATTTAAAGATGGTGAAGCTTTTAAGGAAGCATCTTTTACATCACCTGCTTTATCTCCAAAAATAGCACGTAGCAATTTTTCTTCTGGCGTTGGATCTGATTCTCCTTTTGGTGTAATTTTACCAATAAGAATATCTCCAGGTTTAACCTCGGCTCCAACACGAATCATTCCATGCTCATCTAAATCTTTAGTAGCTTCTTCTGAAACGTTAGGAATATCATTAGTTAACTCTTCGTTACCTAATTTGGTATCTCTAACTTCTAAAGAATATTCATCAATATGTATAGATGTGAAAATATCTTCACGAACTACTTTTTCAGAAATTACAATCGCATCCTCAAAGTTATACCCCTTCCAAGGCATAAAGGCAACTTTCATATTTCTACCTAAAGCTAATTCTCCTTTTTGAGTTGCATAACCTTCACATAAAACTTGTCCTTTAGTAACTTTATCTCCTTTAACTACAATTGGTTTTAAGTTGATAGAAGTCCCTTGATTTGTTTTTCTGAATTTTACTAATTGATATGTTTTAATATCGCTATCAAAACTTACTTTAGCTTCATCTTCGGTACGATCGTATTTAATTTTAATTTCGTTAGCATCAACATATAGTACTTCTCCATCACCTTCAGCATTGATTAATACACGAGAATCTGAAGCGACTTGACGCTCTAAACCTGTACCTACAATTGGTGCTTGAGGCAATAATAATGGTACTGCTTGACGCATCATGTTAGATCCCATCAATGCTCTATTCGCATCATCATGCTCTAAGAACGGAATTAAAGATGCAGATATAGATGAAATTTGATTTGGTGCAACATCTGTATAGTTTACAGCAGTTGGCTCAATTACAGGGAAGTCACCTTCCATTCTTGCAATTACCTTATCATGTAAAATCTTTCCATTGTCATCAACTTCAACAGTTGCCTGAGCAATTAATTTCTCTTCTTCCTCTTCTGCACTTAAATAAGTTGGCGCATTTTTAATATCTACAACACCATCGGTAACTTTTCTATATGGTGTCTCAATGAATCCCATAGAATTCACTTTAGCAAATACAGAAAGGGATGATATTAAACCAATGTTTGGTCCCTCTGGCGTTTCAATAGGACATAAACGTCCGTAGTGTGTATAGTGAACATCACGAACCTCGAATCCTGCTCTTTCTCTAGATAAACCTCCAGGTCCTAATGCAGATAAACGACGTTTGTGTGTTATCTCTGCTAATGGATTTGTTTGATCCATAAATTGAGACAACTGGTTTGTTCCAAAGAAAGAGTTAATAACAGACGATAATGTCTTTGCATTAATTAAATCAATTGGTGTAAACACTTCATTGTCACGAACGTTCATACGCTCACGAATAGTACGTGCCATACGTGCTAAACCAACTCCAAATTGTTGTGATAATTGCTCACCAACAGTACGTACACGACGGTTAGATAAGTGATCAATATCATCAATCTCTGCTTTTGAGTTGATAAGCTCGATTAAGTATTTTATAATAGTTATAATATCTTCTTTGGTAAGTACTTGCTTATCCATTCCAATATCCAACTGTAATTTCTTGTTCATTCTATAACGTCCAACTTCTCCTAAAGAGTAACGTTGGTCACTAAAGAATAATTTATCTATAATACCACGTGCTGTTTCCTCATCTGGCGGCTCAGCATTACGTAATTGTCTATAAATATGTTCAACAGCCTCTTTTTCAGAATTTGTTGGATCTTTTTGAAGTGTGTTATGAATAATAGCATAATCGCCTTGTTCAGACGTTTCTTTATGTAAAAGAATCGTTTTTACTTCTACTTCAAGAATTTCTTCAATATTTTCTTTATCAAGAACTGTATCACGATCTAGCACAATTTCATTACGCTCGATAGATACAACTTCTCCTGTATCTTCATCAACAAAATCTTCATGCCATGTGTTAAGTACACGAGCTGCTAATTTTCGTCCTAAATATTTTTTTAATCCAGATTTAGATACTTTTACTTCTTCAGCTAAATCAAAAATCTCTAAAATATCTTTATCACGCTCAAAACCAATAGCTCTAAACAATGTTGTTACAGGTAACTTTTTCTTTCTATCAATGTAGGCATACATTACCTGATTAATATCTGTAGCAAATTCAATCCAAGAACCTTTAAATGGAATTACTCTTGCAGAATATAGTTTTGTTCCATTAGCATGGAATGATTGACCAAAGAAAACTCCTGGTGAACGATGTAATTGAGATACTACTACACGTTCTGCACCGTTAATACAAAATGTACCAGAAGGCGTCATGTAAGGTATAGTTCCTAAGTACACATCTTGAACAATGGTTTCGAAATCCTCATGTTCAGGGTCTGTACAATATAACTTTAACCTTGCCTTTAGCGGAACGCTGTAAGTAAGACCTCTTTCAATACACTCTTCAATAGCATATCTTGGTGGATCTACAAAGTAATCTAAAAATTCTAAAACAAATTGATTACGTGAATCTGTGATTGGAAAGTTTTCCATAAAGGTGTTGTAAAGACCTTCATCACCTCTTTCTTCTGATTTAGTTTCTAATTGGAAAAAATCCTGGAAGGATTTTATCTGAATATCCAAAAAATCTGGATACTCTGTTCTATTTACAATAGATGAGAAATTTAATCTTTCAGCTTGTGTTGATAACATCAATGGACGGAATTATGATTAAAAAAATAGTGATAGTGCTTTTAAACACTGGTTAAACAGCCTAAATAGTTTTACTTATTTATATAGCTATTTTGTGATTTTTTTTGGTATATCATTATATACGCAAAATGGTTTAGGTCTTGAAGACTATGCTTCAGACCTAAACCTTTGTGTTTTTGAGTTGGTAAGCTTACTTAAGCTCAACCTCAGCTCCAGCCTCTTCTAAAGATGCTTTTAATGCTTCAGCTTCATCTTTAGTAACTGCTTCTTTGATAGCACTTGGTGCTTCGTCAACTAAACCTTTAGCTTCTTTTAATCCTAAACCAGTTAATTCTTTAACTAATTTTACAACTGCTAATTTAGAACCACCAGCTGCTTTTAAAATAACATCAAATTCAGTTTGAGCTTCTTCAGCTTCCCCACCAGCAGCAGGACCAGCAACAGCAACTGCAGCAGCAGCAGCAGGCTCGATACCGTACTCATCTTTTAATATAGTTGCTAACTCATTTACTTCTTTTACTGATAAGTTAACTAATTGTTCTGCGAAATCTTTTAAATCTGCCATTTTTCTATCGTTTTAATAATTTTGTAATAATATGTTTGTAATAAAGTGCGTACTATTTAATACTATCCTTCTTTTTCAGATAGTGTTTTAATAATTCCAGCTAATTTTCCACCACTTGATTGAAGTGCTGAAATAACATTTTTAGCAGGCGATTGTAATAATGTAACAATCTCTCCTATCAATTCTTCTTTAGATTTGATATCTACTAACATGTCTAATTGCTCATCGCCAATATAAACTGCTTCCTCAATAAATGCTCCTTTTAATAAAGGCTTATCTGATTTTTTACGGAAGGTTTTAATTAACTTAGCTGGTACATTACCAGTTTCAGAATACATCACTGATGTATTTCCTTTTAAAACTGTAGGAAGTTCACCAAATTCTCTATCTGATGCTTCCATTGCTTTTTCAAGTAATGTGTTTTTAACTACTGCTAATTTTACGTTGGCTTTAAAACAAGCACGACGTAAATTTGAGGTTGTACCCGCATTTAACCCTGAAATATCTGTTAAATAGATATTTGCATTATTAGCTAATTCTGCAGTTAATTCCTCAATTACTTGTGATTTTTCTTCTCTTGTCATAATTTAAAGTTTTAACCTAATTAACCAATTTTTGGATCAATAGCTAAGCTTGGGCTCATTGTAGAAGACATAAATATGCTCTTTACATAAACACCTTTAGCAGTTGTCGGTTTTAGTTTCATTAATGTTGTTAATAATTCATTTGCATTGCCTGCAATTTTATCAGCACTAAATGATGCTTTTCCTATAGCAGCGTGTACAATACCAGTTTTATCAACTTTAAAGTCAATTTTACCAGCTTTTACTTCTGTTACAGCTTTAGCAACATCCATTGTTACTGTACCTGTTTTTGGGTTAGGCATTAAACCACGAGGACCTAATACACGTCCTAAAGGACCTAATTTACCCATAACACTCGGCATAGTAATAATAACATCAACGTCTGTCCAACCGCTCTTGATTTTATCAAGATACTCATCTAAACCTACGTAATCTGCTCCTGCTTCTTTAGCTTCGGCTTCTTTATCTGGTGTTACTAATGCTAATACTTTTATATCCTTACCAGTTCCGTGTGGAAGTGATACCACTCCTCTTACCATTTGATTTGCTTTACGAGGATCTACTCCTAAACGCACAGCTAAATCAATTGATGAGTCGAACTTAGTATTGGTAATTTCTTTTATTAATGCTGATGCTTCATCAACAGAATAAATTTTACCTTTTTCAATTTTTGCTAAAGCCTCTTTTTGCTTTTTTGTTAATCTTGCCATTTTCTAATGTCTTTAATAGATTAAGAAGGAAATTTTCCTGTTACAGTTATTCCCATCGATCTTGCTGTACCAGCAACCATTCTCATAGCAGACTCTGTTGTAAATGCATTTAAATCTACCATTTTGTCTTCTGCGATGGTTTTAACCTGATCCCAAGATACTTTAGCTACTTTTTTTCGGTTTGGCTCTCCAGACCCTTTCTTCACCTTTGCAGCTTCTAATAATTGAACTGCTGCTGGTGGAGTTTTAATTACAAAATCAAATGATTTGTCTTTGTAAACAGATATAACCACTGGTAATACTTTACCTGGTTTATCTTGGGTTCTGGCATTGAATTGCTTACAGAACTCCATGATGTTAACACCTGCAGCTCCTAAAGCGGGTCCAACCGGTGGCGATGGATTCGCAGCACCTCCCCGAACTTGTAACTTAACTACTTTACCTAATTCTTTTGCCATTTTTAATAATTTAATTTTGATGTTATCTTTCTTTTGGAAGCGAAAGACTCATCTATCTTAATGTAACACTATTATACTTTTTCTACTTGCATATAACTTAACTCTAATGGTGTTTTTCTTCCGAAAATTTTAACCATAACTTCAAGTTTACGCTTTTCTTCATTTATTTTTTCAATCGTACCATCAAACCCATTAAAAGGACCATCAATAACTTTAACAGTTTCGCCTTTAGTAAAAGGTATTGCAACATTAGCATTTTCTTCTACCGCCAATTCGTCAACTTTACCTAACATTCTGTTTACTTCAGATTGTCTTAATGGAACAGGATCTCCTCCTTTTGTTTCACCCAAAAACCCAATTACATTTGTAACAGATCTAATAATATGAGGAACCTCTCCTGTTAAGTTGGCTTGAACCATTATATATCCTGGAAAAAAAACTTTTTCCTTATGAACTTTTTTTCCGTTACGAATCTGAATAACTCTTTCTGTAGGCACTAATACTTGATCAACATAATCTTGTAAACCTAAACGAGCAATTTCATTTTCGATATAGGTTTTAATTTTGTTTTCCTGACCACTTACAGCTCTAACAACATACCATTTTTTTTCGCTTACTTCAGACATAAATTTTGTTTTTAACCGTTAGTTAATCCAATCAAAGTAAAATGTTATGGCTTTGCTGAACACTGTATCAACTCCCCATATTGCTAGGGAAAATATAATTGAAAATACCGCAACTAAAACTGTTAACCTTTGTGCTTCTGCCCATGTTGGCCATGTCACATTGTTTTTTAGTTCTCCAAATGATTCTTTTATATAATTTACAATTCCAGCCATTTATTTTAATTCTTTATTAGCACGGGTTGAGAGACTCGAACTCCCGACACCTGGTTTTGGAGACCAGTGCTCTACCAACTGAGCTAAACCCGTAAATATAAGTCAAAAGGCATCACGTAAATACGTGATACCTTGACTCTATATTTATTAAACTTTTATTTAGTCTAAAATTTCAGTTACCTGACCTGCACCAACTGTTCTACCACCTTCACGGATAGCGAAACGTAAACCTACGTTCATTGCAATTGGTTGAATTAACTCAACATGAATAGTTAAGTTATCTCCAGGCATTACCATTTCAACTCCATCAGGAAGCGCAATGTTTCCAGTTACATCAGTTGTACGTACGTAAAACTGTGGACGGTAGTTATTATGGAATGGAGTATGACGTCCACCTTCTTCTTTTTTAAGGATATAAACCTCAGCTTTAAATTTAGCATGTGGAGTTACAGAACCTGGTTTACAGATTACCATACCTCTAGAGATTTGAGCTTTCTCAATACCTCTTAATAAGATACCAGCGTTATCTCCAGCTTCACCTCTATCTAAAATTTGACGGAACATTTCGATACCTGTTATAGTAGAAGTTAACTTTTCAGCACCCATACCAATAATCTCTACAGGATCTCCAGTATTAGCAATACCAGTTTCAATACGACCAGTTGCAACAGTACCACGACCAGTAATAGAGAATACATCTTCGATTGGCATTAAGAAATCTTTATCAACCTCTCTTAATGGCTCTTCAATCCAAGTATCAACAGCTTCCATTAATTCCATTACTGTATCAACCCACTTTTGCTCACCGTTAAGTGCACCTAAAGCAGAACCAGCAATAACAGGTCCGTTATCTCCATCATACTCATAGAAAGATAATAAATCTCTGATTTCCATATCTACTAATTCTAGTAACTCTTCATCGTCAACCATATCCACTTTATTCATGAATACAACCATACGAGGAATACCTACTTGACGACCTAATAAGATATGCTCACGAGTTTGTGGCATAGGACCATCTGTAGCAGCTACTACTAAAATAGCACCATCCATTTGAGCTGCACCAGTAACCATGTTCTTTACGTAATCGGCGTGACCTGGACAGTCAACGTGAGCGTAATGACGATTAGCTGTTGCATATTCTACGTGAGATGTATTAATTGTTATACCTCTTTCTTTTTCTTCAGGAGCGTTATCGATTTGATCGAAATCTTTTGCTTCTGACAAACCTGCATCAGCTAATACTTTAGTAATAGCAGCAGTTAAAGTTGTTTTACCGTGATCTACGTGTCCAATTGTACCAATATTTAAGTGTGGTTTTGAACGATCGAAAGTTGCCTTTGCCATGTTTTTAAATAATTTTAATCTTAGTTATATAATAATATTAGTGTATTCTGTTTTTTTATACTCTATAATATAGAGCCAATGACGAGATTTGAACTCGTGACCTCTTCCTTACCAAGGAAACGCTCTACCCCTGAGCTACACCGGCGTAAAGTTTTTATTTCCTTTTCTCTCAAACAACCTTTTTAAAGGCTATATTAAATGAAAGAAGAGATTCCTGCCTTCGCAGGAATTTTAGAGCGAGAGACCGGGTTCGAACCGGCGACATTCAGCTTGGAAGGCTGACGCTCTACCAACTGAGCTACTCTCGCAATTTCAACAAGCTTAAGCTTGTTTTGGTTTCAATATTTCAAAAAAAAAAATCTTAAAAAAAGTTGTGGGGAGAGCAGGATTCGAACCTGCGAAGACGTAGTCAGCAGATTTACAGTCTGCCCTCGTTGGCCGCTTGAGTATCTCCCCTATTAACTTATTTCATTATTTTTAAGAACTTGAGCCGATGGAGGGACTCGAACCCACGACCTGCTGATTACAAATCAGCTGCTCTAGCCAGCTGAGCTACATCGGCGTTTTTTACACTTTTTACGCATAAAAAAAGTCCGCTATTTCTAACGGACTGCAAATGTATAGATTTATTTTTTTATTCAAAACATTTTTTGAAAAATTTTATTATAAATGTGCTCTTAATTTTTCTTTTCTTTTTTTTAGTTGTCTTTCTAATGATGATACTGCCATATCAGCGCCTTCTTCAAAACTTTTGCATTGTTTTTTTACTACAAAACTATCTCCAGGAACACTTACTCTGGCCTCGAAAATTTTATTTTCTTTGTCTCTTGTGTTTTCTACCTTTAAATAAACATCAGATTTTATAACTTTATCATAAAACATATCTAACTTATCCATTCGCTTTTGAATAAAATCTATTAACTTTTGGTCAGCATTAAAATTAACTGATTGCGTGTTTACTTTCATACTTTTATTTTTTGGTTAGACAATAAAACTTTGCTTTCTATTTTTCACTCCTTGGATGTGCTTTTACATGCACTTTTTTAAGTTCGGCTATACTATTATGTGTATAAACTTGTGTTGCCGCTAAACTTGAATGACCCAAAAGCTCTTTTACAGCATTTAAATCGGCACCTTGATTAAGTAAATGAGTAGCAAAAGAGTGCCTTAATATATGTGGACTCTTTTTTACTTTACTAGATGCTAAACTAAAATACTCATTTATTATTCTGTAAACAAGTGTTTCGTATATTTTAATTCCTTTTTTCGTTAAAAACAAGTTATCTACATCTGTAATACTTTTTAATTTATTTCTTGAAATTAAATACTTACTTATTGTTTGCACTACAGATTCTAATAACGGAACGATACGCTCTTTATTTCTCTTCCCAAGTACTTTTAACGTTTTATTATCTAAATTAACATTTGTTAACTTTAACTCAACTAATTCAATCCTCCTTATCCCTGTTGAGTAAAATAATTCTATTATTAATTTATTACGAATGCTCTCAAAATCATTTCCAAAATGCATGTCGTTTAAAACTGTCATTATTTCGTGTTCAGAAAAAGGAACCTGAATCTTTTTACTTGTTTTTAATGCTTTATGTTTTGAAAGTGGGTTTATTTTGACATCACCAATTTTTAAAAGAAATTTATAGTATGTGTTTAATGCTGAAATTTTTCGATTAATACTTCTATTAGATAAACCGCTTTCCACCATAGAAACTATCCAACTTCTTATTTGAAAATAATTAACCTTATTAATGGTATTAGTTTCGTATTCGGTTTTTATGAATTCTGAAAAAAATTCTAAATCTTTTTGATAGGCATTTACAGTTAATACTGAGTAGTTTTTTTCGAGTAACAAATAATCTGTGAATGATTTAAATAACATTTTCTAAGTTCAAGATATAAAGTTCAAGATATAAAGTTCAAGATACAAAGTTCAAGATACAAAGTTCAAGATACAAAGTTCAAGATATAAAGTTTTATTTAAGTTTAAGTCAAAAAAAATCCCACTTCAACAAGTGGGATTTAATATTATTAGCACAGATTATATATCTTCTGCATCTCTTAGTCCTTGAATGTATTGAGCTTTTTGTATTTGTGCTCTACGTACTACTGAAGGTTTGTTAAACTGCTTACGCTCTTGCAACTGATTTTTAACAGTTGTTTTAACAAACTTACGCTTGTAACGCTTTAACGCTCTATCTATATTTTCTCCTTCTTTTATGGGTATTATTAACATAGTGTCTTAACCTCCTCTCTTTTAAATTTTTGTGGGTGCAAATATAAATCTAAATTGAGAATTGACAACTAATTTATCTAAATTTTTATTTTGGTGCCCAAACCGAGTAACTTTTTGGAGGCACTTGTATTTTTACCCAACGTCCTCCTTGGGTTACAGGCTCCCAATTTGAATGTCCTGTATAGTCCTTAATCACTGTGTTAGACCAATTAGTTTCTATCCAGCGTTCTTGCCAAGAATCAGCATTATTTATGTAAACTATTAAGCCAGCATTATTATATCCATTTCTTTTAGATATGTATTCATCATTATCTGTATACAATATATTAGTACTCCCTCCAGCAAGGTTATTATGAATCCATATTAAGTTATTTAATCGTTCTTTATTTAACCACTCTTCATAATCTCTATAAAAAATAGTTGGATAACCTTCATGGGTCAATATGTAGGCATATGCTAACATTTTCCCATTATAAATTTCGTTTGTATCATGGTTTGAAACAAAAGTGACAGCTCTTGTTGAGTTACGTTTCCACAACATGTCATCGTTTAATTTGTTTAAATTGTTACCATCAAATGCATCCTTCATTCTATAATAGCACGCGAAATCAAATGCGCTAACTTCTGCTTGTCCAGTCCACCAATCTAAAGTCCCTGCATTTCCGTCCCAATACTCACCTACAGCAAAACCACCTACTTCATTTTTCCAATCTTTTATAACCCAAGGCTCAAATCCCTTTACATAGTCAAATCTCCAGCCATCAAAACCCATTGTGTTTTTATAATACTTTGCTACTGATTCAGAATTTTTCCACAATTCATTTTGAACTCGAACCTGATGGTGACATAAATCAGGAAAACCACCAAAAACTCCTGTATCACTTCCGTGATTATGATTAGGATGAAAATCATTATAATCTCTACTAAACTTTCCAGACAGAGGCGTAAACTTAGTCCAGTTACTTTGGTTGTTTACAGGGTTTACTTCGCTTTGACCTCCGCTATTATGATTAATTACTATATCTGCAATGACACTTAGTTGCTCATTATGTGCTGATACAATTAAAGCTTTTAACTCATCCTCAGAACCAAAACGCGTTTCGATACTTCCCATTTGATTATATTTTCCAAAGTCAAAATAATCAAATGGATCATACCCCATAGATAAAGCTCCATTTTGCGCTTTCGATGCGGGAGGCAACCAAATAGCGTCAATTCCTGCATTACTCCATTCTTGTACTTTCCCTTCTACTGTATTCCACCAGTTTCCTCCTGCTGGTACATCCCAGTAAAATGCCTGCATCATTACCCCAGAACCTATAGGCTTTAAGTTACTAGCAACGAGTGTTTGGGATGATGATTGACTTACAGATTGAAGCTGCTCTCCTGATGACTCTTTCTCTATTAAATCATTTGAAGAACAACCTGTAAAAATTAGGCATACTACTAAAATAAATCTCGATAATTGTTGAAAAATTTTCATATAGTTTAGTTTTAATTTCCTCCAAATTATCAATTATAAGTCAGAAATTGAAACGAAAATATGTACGAAAACGTTTTCGTGTTGAAAACTTTTTTGAATATAAATTTTTTAACGATCTATTTTGAATAAAATACTATTCTGTAGATTTATAGTTTTACTTATTCAAGATAATTTGTAGTAACAAACTAAATAATTCTAATTAGTTGCTGGTTTGTACTCCTTTTTATCAATAATAATTTTTGCTAAAATTTCTTTAAGTATCTCAGAAGTTCCACCTCCTATTGGACCTAGCCTACTATCGCGTAAAAGTCTTGCCATTGGGTAATCTTCCATATAACCGTATCCTCCTAGAAACTGTAAACATTGATAGATAACCTCATCTGCCATTTTAGTTGATTTCAACTTAGACATTGATGCCTCTTTTACTACATATTCGCCTTTATTTAATCGGTAAGCTACCGAGTAATTAAACTCTTTACAGATTTCCATATCTGTATATAATTCAGCAACTGAATGCCTTAAAGCCTGAAATTTATCGATTGATTTGCCAAAAGCCATACGTTCAGACATATATTGTAAAGCATACTCTAAAGCATGTTCTGCTCTTGCATGTGCATTTACACCCATAACTAAACGTTCTAAAGAAAAATGCTGCATAATATATGGAAAGCCTTTATTTTCTTCACCCATTAAATTACTTGCTGGGACTTTAACATTATCAAAAGCTATTTCGCCAGTATCAGACGCTCGCCAGCCTAACTTATCCAATTTGGTTGCTGAGACGCCTGGAGTTTCTCTATCAATAACAAAAATACTAATGCCTTTATTACCTAATTCCGGGTTTGTTTTAGCTGCAACTACCAAATAGTCGCTTACCACACCATTTGTTATAAAAGTTTTTGATCCATTTATAATATAATCATCCCCGTTTTTAACTGCTGTTGTTCTCATTCCTGCTACATCACTACCTCCAAAAGGTTCTGTAATACATAAACATCCTATTTTATCACCAGAAATACTTGGTGCTAAATAGCGTTCTTTTATATCGTGATTTCCTTCAGCATTAAGATGTGTCATTGCTAAATAACAATGTGCCCAAATTGCTGCGGCAAAGCCTCCAGAATTTATTTTTTGAAGTTCTTCAAGAAGTATAACGGTGTAGAAAAGGTCTAGATTTAATCCGCCGTAAGCTTCAGGGTAATTAATACCGAAGAAACCCATATCGCCAAATTTTTTCCAAATAAAGCGTTCAATATTTCCTGTGCTTTCCCACTTATCAATATATGGCACGACTTCTTTGTTTAAAAAATCTTGTAAACTTTCTCTAAAAAGTTGATGTTCTTCTGTGAAGTACATAGTATTCATTAGCGTTTTTTTCTTCCGATATAACGGTATTAATCAAGCGACAAATATAATTTAATTATCTCGATTTTATTTATTGGAAAGCCTTTAACTTTTAATAATTCGTCTAACGATTTAAATCCATCTCTCAATTTTCTTTGCTCAACAATATCATACGCTAAATCGTAATCTATATGTTGTATATCAACAAGGGTTTCTATTTCGGCTTTATTTATATTTACTTTTTGTATTATTCTTGGGGTTTTAACGGTAAATTGATTTGTAATTTTCTCAATAGTTTCGGGTGTCAACCCATAAATATCTTGAAGTTGTACATCGTCAATAAAACCTCCAACAAACTTATTTCTAAATTTTATAATACGCTTTGATAAAACCTCACCAACTCCATTCACTTTTTGTAATTGCTTTGCAGTTGCTGTGTTTAAATCTTCCTTTTGAGCGAATGTTTTAGGTGTATTGTTATAATAGATTGTTGAATTAGTTTTTTGCTTTGGATTAGTTACCCAATCTGGGAATTTAAAATACGGCGATATCGTGTTTAATAGCGAATCGGATATTTTGGTTACTTCTTGAAATTCCTTTGCTGAATTTATCCATTTGTTTTGCTTTCTAAATGCATGCAATCTATCAATTTCTTCATTTGACATGCCTAACGAAGCTCCTTTAAAATCGGTTATATAATTGGGGTTAAAAGGAAATGCTTTTGGTTTCCTTTTTTCAAGTTCAACTATTTTAAGTGAATCTATTTCATTCTGAAATTTTACAAATTCCTCTTGATTTACTATTACTTCTTCAGAAGATGTATCAATAAAAAAATAAACACATTGTAATATTATTATAAGGAGTATTAATAAAAAAATCCCATTTCGCTGTTCTTTAGAAAAAGTGAAATGGGATTTAAAATTCTTCATTTTAGGTTTATGCTTTCTTCGCTTTTATAGCATCCATATATTTAGTCAATTCTTTTTTAACTTTCGGAGCAAGAATTACTAATCCTACCATATTTGGAACCATCATCGCAAAAATCATAGCATCAGAGAATCCAATTACTGACCCTAAACTAGCAGCTGCACCAATAACAACGAATACACAAAATAGTAATTTATAAGTATATTCCATTTTTTTAGTTCTTCCGAATAAATATGCCCAACCTTGAAAACCATAGTATGACCATGAAATCATAGTGCTAAATGCAAATAATACTACCGCAACTGTAAGTACATAAGGGAACCAAGATATGGCTGATTCAAAAGCTCCAGATGTTAATAATATGGCCTGTGCATCATTCAATCCAGCATTTTGAGCAGTAACATTTCCAGTTATAATAAGAACTAAAGCAGTCATGGTACATACTACTACCGTATCAATAAATGGCTCTAATAACGCAACCATTCCTTCACTTGCTGGATATTTAGTTTTTACTGCTGAATGTGCAATAGATGCAGAACCTACACCAGCTTCGTTTGAAAAGGCTGCACGTCTAAACCCTTGCACTAAAACACCAATAGCTCCACCTGCAACACCCTCTGGACTAAATGCTCCTTCAAAAATTTGAACAAAGGCACCACCAATCATATCATAATTAGCAAATATTACAAACAAAGAAGCAGCCACATAAATAACTACCATAAATGGTACAATTTTATCGGTTACTTTTGCTATTTTTTTAATTCCTCCAATAATAACAATACCTACAAATACTGCCATTACAATTCCGAATAACCATCCTTTTCCATGTAAAAATGATTCGCTACCACCTGTAATATTTTCAACTAGTTGAAATGCTTGATTAACTTGGAACATGTTACCACCTCCAAAAGAACCACCAATAACAAAAATGGCAAATAATACTGCTAAAACTTTACCTAATCCTCCAAGACCTTTAGATTTTAGTCCCTTTGTTAAATAATACATAGGGCCTCCATAAACCGTTCCGTTTTCATCAATATCTCTATATTTCACACCCAATGTACATTCCACAAATTTTGATGCCATTCCTAAAAGCCCAGCAACTATCATCCAAAACGTAGCTCCTGCTCCACCGATAGAAACAGCAATAGCAACACCCGCGATATTTCCCAAACCTACAGTAGCAGACAATGCTGCTGTTAAAGCCTGAAAATGCGTCACCTCTCCTTCGTGATCCTCAATAGCAATTGTTTCAATATGATCTCCTTCAGATAGATCGCCCGCACCATGCATCGATTCATGATGGTCTATTTCATCATATTTACCTCTTACTATATTTACTGAAGTAAAAAACCCTCTAAAATTAATGAGTTTAAAATATATAGTAAAATAAGTAGCTCCAATAATTAAAGGGAATAATACCCAAAACACTTTTACACCTCCGCCAAAATCTATTTGATAAAATATAGCATTTACAAACCATCCGGTTGCATTACCAAATTTTTCATCTATTAATTGATCTATACCTTTTTCTGCTTCTTGAGCAAATGTTAAAAATGGTAATATTAATGTGAAAATTGAAAGAAGATACTTCTTCATAATAAATTTTTGTTAGTTAGTTTTATTAAAGAATATGTAATTAAAGCTAGCAAGATGCTAAAAATAATTGATTTTTTAAAACAATTGATTGTTAAAATGCGAATCCTTTAATTTATATTATAAACAGAATTAAGCACATCAATTTGTTCTGGACGACCTAAAACAATAATCTTTGAATTTGGTGCTAAGTCTAAATCTGCTTCTGGGTTTACTATGTATTCTCCATTTTCATTTTTATAACCAATTACAGTGCAACCTGTTACTTTTCTTAGGTCTAAGTCTTTAATAGTTTTAATTTCTTTGGTTAATTTTTCGATAGCAATCTCTTCAATATTTATGTTCGATTTTCCAACAATAGAAAGGTTATCTACAAATTCCATTAATCCTGGAATCACCACTAAAGAAGCCATGTGATCTCCACCTATTTTATCTGGTAAAATAACATTATTAGCGCCAGCAAGTTTTAATTTTTGGTATGATGTTTCTTGAGAAGCTCTACTTATAATGTTTATATTTTTATTTATTTGCCTTGTAGAAAGTACTATAAATAAATTATCAGCATCATTTGGTAAAGCTGATATTAAACAAGATGCTCTATCTACACCAGCTTGCATTAATATTTCATCTTCGCTAGCATTGCCTAAAACAAATGGCATGAGTTCGTTTTCAATTTTATCAACCAATTCTTTATCTTTTTCTATAATAACAAATGGTTTGTTGTATGCTAATAACTTAGTTGCAGCTTGTCTCCCATTTCTTCCATAGCCACAAATAATAATGTGCCCTTTTAATTTATCAATCTTTTTCTGCATCTTTTTTTGTTTTAATTCTTCAAAATTATTCTTGCTTAAAATATATTCGGTAATTACAGATAAGGCATATCCTAAAATAAAAACACTAGTTAAAATTAAAGATATAGTAAAAACTTTAGTGGCATCATCTAACGGATGTACTTCCTTAAAGCCAACAGTAGTAATGGTTATTACGGTCATGTAAAGCGCATCAATCCATGTGTAATTAGACATCGATTTAAAACCAATAACACCAATTGCCAACAATAAAATCAACAGAATAACTGCCGTATAAATTTTTGTTCTAAAAATTTTTATTAGTGAATTCATAAATCAAAAACAGATGAGCGTTTTGTATATATTATATCTTTTATTCGCATCCAAAAAGCCATAAACAAGTAGAGTGCAAAACCAAAACCCAATGTAACAAAAGTTAAATACATAAACGAGGTGCGCACTACTTTGGCTCTAATACCCAATCTATCGGCAATTCGCTGGCATACATAGTAGCCATGCTTTTGAAAATACAATAAAGGCTTGTAGATAATATTCATTTGTTGGTTATCATTATTTTATTTTTGTCAAATGTAATTCGCTAATTAATATTCGAACTAAATATTTACTTTATAAATTAAGACTCATTTCATGCTGCAATTTAACAATTTATTTAGTTAATAGACTATTCCCTATTGCACATTGTAAACATTTATTTTTATTACAATATTCATTTTTTAATTGAAGTAAACTTTGAGATTGCAAAGCTGAATTTGACACTTTCTTTAATGAATTAAATTTTTCGATAATATTATTTTTTTCAAAAGTTATTTGTTTCATTAATTTTACAATATCTTCTTCTACTTGTTTACTTTGATACTTAGCATAAGCAAATTTTACTGGAATAATAGTATTAATCATTAGTAAATCTATAAATGCCTTGGTAAGTTGCTTTTTTGAATTTTTAGAATCCTTATCAAAGGTATAATGCGATTTCCAGAAAGGCGAGGTTTCAGTTGAAAAAAGTGAGTAGAAATCTTTAATGGTATGCGTTTCATTAATTTTAGAAAACAAATTTTGCTCTTTATTATACAAACCTGCTAATTGCGATAATCGGATGGTAGGAAAATTTGATGGTCGTAATCTAAAAAACTGAATGGGTGTTATGTTTTCATTAGACAAACTGAATTTCTGCTTTAAAAATTGATACTCTTTAGTTAAACTTTGAAAATAAGGATCTTGAACATCTGAACTTAACAAATCGGCTTGACCAAAAAATAAAGCCTCCAAACTGGTTTGATTGTTTTGCAATTTTCTAATAATAGAAAAATCTACAGTATTTGCTATACTTAAAAACGCATCGGCATTTACTTTTAACCCAAAGTTTTTGGCTAGCATTTTAAACAAAATAGCTTCCCAATCATTTTTTGATGTTTTTAAAAGTTGATTTATGCCTTCAGCTTTTCTCTCTAAACGTTCAAAATATAAACGCTCCAACCAATTTTGCATCATAAAATTATCAACGTTAGCAAAATCTTCTTCGCAATTAATCCATTTATTAGTTTTAGAAAATAATTGCTGATAATTATTTAAAGCTGATTTAGACACATACTCTTTTAATTCCAAAGTAGGGATTGTCGTATTATCCTTTCTATAAACATTAGTATCGTGCTCCCAAACAACATGAAGGATTACATTATCGTAAGCTTTGTCTTGTTCGTGATTATGCAAAAACCAATCGGATGATTTTATATGAATTTCTAAATTTCCTGCCCATAATTGGTTATCGATTTTAAGTTGAGCATTAAAAAAATCTGGACCAGCATTTACGTTATGCTGACCAACAGACAGTATTGTAATTACTTCTCCATTTGTAGTTTTTAAATTTGTAACATCAATTTTTTTATGTTTCCAGATATAATGGAGAAAATCTTCTTGCATGCTACTAAAATAGAAAAAGAATTGAAAACTAGAGGTTTGATTTTATCAGAATAAATTGATACATTCGTTCGGCTCAGAAATTGCATGGATAATAAAATATAATCAATGATTAGACCTTTTTTCATATCCTTTTTTTTATTAGTATGCTTCTATTCATTTGGGCAAAACCAAATAGATTATGAAAAAATCGAGGTAGATTCTCTTTGGTCTATATGGCAAGATAAAACACAAGCCGACACTACAAAGTTACATGCTATTGGTTTTTATGCATGGCGTAAATTTGTTTTTTCTCAACCAGATAGCGCTTTATATTATGCAGATATACAGCATAATCTTGCAAAAAAATTAGGTCATAAAAAGTATATAGCTTTTGCACTCGGTACTAAAGGAACTGCATTATGGGTGAAAGGAGATTATAGCAAATCATTGAGTTACTTTCAAGAAAATTTAGAAGTTTCTAAAATAGTAGGTAAAAAATCTGTAATCGCTGGTGTTTATAATAAGCTTGGTATTGTTTATGGAAGCCTTGGTGATAACATTAAAAAAATAGAGTATTATCAAAAAAGTTTAAAAATAAGAGAAGAGTTAGGGAATCAGCATGATATAGCCATTGTTCTAAGTAATATTGGTGTGCTTTATCAAAACTTAGACAATACTGCAAAAGCTTTAGAATATCATCAAAGAGCTTTAAAAATTTGGGAGAAACTTAGTGATCAAGTTTGGATTGCCGTTTCACTAGCTCATATAGGTGAAGTTTATGAAGATGAAGGTAATTATGATACTGCTTTTAAATATTATAAAAAAAGCTTAAAACTTGGTGAAGAGTTTGGAGACAAAAATGATGTTGCCGTGTATTTAAAAAACATAGGAGGATTTTTTAAAATTAAGAAGAACTACACCAAAGCATTAGATTACTACCAAAGAAGCATGTTGCTTACAAAAGATATTGGAGCTAAACCAGGGGTTTCACAATTATTAATTAGTATTGGAGAAGTTCATCTTTTTCAAAAAAAGTATTCTAAAAGTATTGAAAAATGCAAGGAAGCCTACCAAATTGCTTTAAGCATTGGTAATGTTTTTATACAAAAGGAAGCTTGCGAATGCCTTTACAAAGGATATAAAGGATTAAAAAATAATAATCAGGCGCTCAACTATTTTGAAAAGGTATCAACTCTAAATGATAGTTTGAAGTCTGAAGAAGCATCAAAAAAGTTACAGCAAATGGAATTTGCTAAAATCATTCTTAAAGATAGTATTACTAAGGCAAAAAAAGCAAGATTAATTGAGGTAACACATCAAAAAGAAATACAAAAAAAGAATAAAATTAGAAATATTTCTATTGCAATTGGAACCTTTATACTACTCTTATCAATCTTACTTTATAGTCGCTTAAAATATGTGCGAAAATCGAAAGCTACATTACAGGTAGAGAAAAACAGATCTGAGAATCTTTTATTAAATATTTTACCTGAAGAAATAGCTCAAGAGCTTAAAGATAAAGGAAAAGCTGAGGCAAGAGATTTTGACAATGTTTCTATTCTTTTTACAGATTTTAAATCTTTTACACAAACATCTTCTAAATTAGGAGCTAAAGAATTAGTTGCAGAAATTAACACCTGCTTCGAAGCTTTTGATAGCATTATTGAAAAATATGGTGTCGAAAAAATAAAGACAATTGGCGATGCTTATATGGCTGTAGGCGGATTACCTGTGTATTCAAAAGATTCTGTAAAAAACACTATACTAGCCGCTTTAGATATGCAAAAGTTTATAATCGACAGAGCACTAGAAAAAAAAGCTGAAGATCAAATTCATTTTGAAATGCGATTAGGTATACATACTGGTGCCGTTGTTGCTGGTATTGTTGGTGTTAAAAAATTTCAATACGATATCTGGGGAGATACTGTAAACATAGCTTCAAGAATGGAAAGTAATAGTGAAGTTGGGAAAGTAAATATTTCTCAATACACTTATAACCTTATTAAAAATGATCCTGAATTTAATTTTGAATCAAGAGGTAAAATTGCGGTTAAAGGTAAAGGAGATATGGAAATGTATTTTATTACAAAAAACACTTAATCTCTACTTAATTTTTATACTATTTACACCAGTCTTTAGCAAATTTACATTCGTCCCGCAACAACCTCCATATATTTTCTAACTCAGTTTTCAATCTTTAAGTAACTATATTTTTAAAGTTTCATTATTATAAAATATTTTGAATTTTAAAATCTAAATCTCTTGGAAATAAGCATTGTTTATCTGTACATGCTTGATAACTCAATATGCCTTTTAGTAAATTTTTAAAATTTAAAGTTTTCTTGTTTAATTTTAGTCTCACTGTAACTTCAAATTCATCAGTTAGGACATTATGAGCATATTGATTTAACACTATTACTTGGTTCTGTTTGAAAGTAAATTCATTGGATATAATTTCAAATGAATCATTATCATCAAAAGCAATTTTGGTAGCTATAGAGCCATCTAAAGATTCTAGTTCAGACTGTATATGATATCTTTCTGCAATCTTAAAAGAAAGTATAATATCTACTTCTTGTTTTTTTAATGCCTTACTTATTTTAGCGCCATTAAATTCAACAAACTGTTGTGTATGTCCAGAAATTGCTAAAAACAAAAAACATAATACTATACTATAAAATTTCATTGAGACGGTTTTTAAGGTTAATTAATTTTACATCAAAATTCTTTGTGTCTAAAAGGGACATAAACTGAATCTTACCCTGTGGGTCTATCAATAAGTTTGAAGCCAACATTATTTCATCTCTTGCTAATTCTGGAAGCACATCTTTTGGTGCAAAGCTTGCGGCAACTTTCCCATTTGTATCTAAAAGAACAGGAAATGACAAATTAAATCTGTCTTTAATTCTCTCTTTTACTAATGCGCTTGGCTCTTTAACATCAATAATTAATACCTCTACATTTTTATCTTTATACTCATTATAAATTTCCTCTAAATAAGGTGCTTCTGCGTTACAATATGGACACCAAGTTGTTGCAATATGTACAACTACAAATTTACCTTTGTAATCATTAAGGCTTACCAAGTTTCCTTCTGTTGATTTTAAACTAAAACTTTTAACTGTTACTGTTTCCTTAGTCTCTGGCTGTTCTGTTGATTGTCCGTGAACTATTCCACTTAAAAACAGGCATACTATAATCACTTTTTTAATATAATTTTTCATGATCTTGTGTTATTTATTTTATTTGATTAATATTATTAATGACTTCAAACAAACTAATGCATAGTACATGCCACATATTGCAATCAACTGATTTAAAGGGGTTTGAATAATTCACCCCTATAAATTCGATTTACTACAAATCGTTAATTAATGAAATGTCGTTTATTTTTTTATGAAATATCGTAGATACGGATACGCCAATAGCTTTCACCTTTATTCTATTAAAAGAAATAAAGTTGTAATTTTAAGTCATTCAATCTAGAAGTGGTGTTTTATTTATGATTAAACAAGTTTCTGTTTTACTTACTTTTTTAATTTGCTATTCTTCTTATAGCCAGCAAAGAGACTCAAATGTATTTTGTGTCTCTTGTATCTTAATAAAATAGCTATGACTAATTTAAAGCATAAAATACAAAAACTACCAAAAGCTGATCTTCATAATCATCTTCATTTAGGAGGATGTATCAAATTGATAAAAGAAGAATACTCAAAATCAACTATTAATATTCCAAAATATTATGATGGATTAGATGGCATGATTAACTATATCCATAACTATATTAACAAGATTATGTTAACCTCAGAGGATGTTATCTTTTTTATGGAGGCTGCAATTAAAAGTAGTATTGCAGATAATGTAACTTATCTAGAGGCTAGTGTCGATTTAGGTTTGGTGAAATTCTTTAATAATTCCATAGAAAAACTTATTGATGTGGTTTACAAATTAAAGACTACATATCAATCTCAAATAGATTTTCAACCAGATATAGGCATAAACAAAGATTATTTGTTAGACAAAGTATATTTAGATGGCTTAGCTTGTATAAACAGTGGGTTATTTAACGGTATAGATTTATATGGCAAAGAATTAAATAGGAAATTAGATGGCTATGTTGAACTTTTTAATATTGCCAAGGAAAATAAAATTAAAACGAAAGTACATATTGGAGAGTTTTCAGATTGTAAATCTATTGAAAATGCTATCATTTTATTAAACCCAGAGGTAATTCAACATGGTATCAAGGCGATAAATTCTAAGAAAACTATGGATATGATTATAAACAATAATATTCAATTAAATATTTGTCCTCAAAGTAACTTAAGCTTAGGTTCAATAAAAAGCATAACCAAACATCCTGTACGGAAGTTATATGAGCATGGTATAAAAATCACAATAAATACTGATGATCTATTATTATTCAATTCAACAATTACAGATCAACTTGCAGACTTAATAGAGAATGAACTCTTTTCCTATGAAGAAATTGATACGATAAGGAAAAATGCATTTAAATAAATCTATTAGATGTATTTTCGATTTAATAAATTAATTAACTTAGTGATTGGTTATCAATTAAACTTAGAATTATGAAATCTCTATTAGCGTATCTTTCTGTTATTCTTTTTTTTACTAATTGTAATAAAAAAACTTCTCAGATTGAATCTGAACCTGATCAACCTTCACAAAATGAGTTTAAATTTTCTAAAATAATTGATTTAACTCATGAGTTTTCTGAAGAAACTATCTATTGGGTAACTGCTAAAAAATTTAAATTAGATACCGTCTTTAATGGCCATACAGATAAAGGGTTCTTTTATTCTGCCTATAATTTTTCCACTGCTGAACATGGAGGTACACACATTGACGCACCAATTCATTTTTCTGAAAATAGTGAAACTGTAGATCAGATTCCATTAAAAAATCTAATAGGACAGGCTATAAAAATTGATGTTTCAGCAAAAGCTATGTATAATCCAGATTATCAAATTAGTATTGAAGATTTAACAGAATGGGAAGCAAAACAACAAATGCAAATACCTGATGGTAGTATTGTATTATTGCAAACTGGTTTTTCTAACTTTTATCCAGATGCAATTAAATATTTAGGGACAGACCAACGTGGTGAAGACGCTGTAAAACTTTTACATTTCCCAGGGCTTTCTCCCAAAGCATCAGAGTGGTTGGTAAAGAACAGAAAAATACATGCCATTGGTATTGATACAGCTAGTATTGATTATGGACAATCACAACATTTTGGAAGCCATGTAAACTTAATGTCTCAAAATATTTCAGCCTTTGAAAACCTAACAAATCTTGATAAATTACCAAGCACAGGATTTAACATTGTGGCATTACCTATGAAAATAAAGGGAGGTTCTGGTGCCCCTTTAAGAATAGTCGCTTTATTTAATTAGAATATTTATTAAAAGCATTAGTATATGGAACAACTTACTCTAACTACACCTGCACTTTTATTTTCTGCCATCTCTTTAATTATGCTTGCCTATACTAATAGGTTTTTGGCTTATGCAGCCATAATAAGAAACTTGCACGATAAATATAAACAGAAGAAAGACTCCATATTAATTGCCCAAATAAAAAACATAAAACAACGTTTGTATTTAACGCGATCTATGCAAATTTTTGGTATAAGTAGCTTACTACTTTGTGTTTTAACTATGTTTTTAATTTATATACAGCAACATAATATTGCTATTTGGGTTTTTGGTTTTGCTCTTTTATTATTAATTATTTCACTAAGTCTTTTAATTATCGAAATTCAAATTTCTGTAAAGGCCTTAGAACATCATATTAGTGATATTGAGAATAACTGATATACATTAAAAAGGTACTATAACAAAACTCTAATCCCTAGATAAAGAAATAAATATGATCCATTTGACTTTGTTAGAAAAAATTGATAGCTTCGTTTAACCTTGTATATAAACCATTAAAAATAGGTTAATATAATTGAAAAGCATTGTGCCTAATTTTGAATAAAATATAGTATGTATGTTTAACAAGTTTATTCTCTTTACACTATTCTTGGTTGTTTTCACAAATCAGGGAAATTCTCAATCTCTAAATAACCTAAAAGAGATTAATAAAGTCTGGGATAAATTTTACCACGCTTTTGACTCATTGGACTATAAACTTCTGGCAGAGATTCATTCAAGAAAATTAGTACGAATTTCTGGTGGCAATAAGATAACTGATTATCAAAGCTATATAAACAACTATAAAACAAGATTTAAGAAAGCGAAGGATAATAACATTTCAAACAAAATCTCACTACGATTCTTTGAAAGAATTAATAATGATTCCATTGCAAGTGAAAGGGGTATATATAAACTTATTAGAATAGATAATCAGGGGAATAAACAAACTTATCATGGTCAATTTCATGTCATCTTTAAAAAAGAGGTTGGTATGTGGAAAATATTAATGGATTATGATTCTAATGAAGAGAATAGCATAGGAGAAAAAGACTATATCAAAGCGCACGCTATAGATGAACTCGATAAATTTACTCAGGAGGAGTAAACCTTGATCAAAAAACAACTATAACCTCTTTCTATTTAACTTCAATTAATAATGACTAATTCTTAAACATTAAACGAACTTAATTTTTAAACCTATAAAGCACTAATAATATCATACTTAGTAATAATTTGATGTGACCCATCTTCTAGTTTTACTAAAACTGCATTATTATCTCTATTAAATAGTTTAGAAATATCTTCGATGTCTGTATTTTTACTAACCACAGGAAATGGTTTATGCATAACATCTTTTATTGGTAAATCTGAAATGTCTTTGTTTTCAATATACATACGCAACAAATCGGCTTCATCAATAGCTCCAACAAATCCTGTAGAATCTTCAACAGGTATTTGAGATATTTTATACTTCTTCATACGCTCAATGGCATGCGATACTAATTCTTCAGTTTTAACCGTTACCAAAATTTGGTTTTCGGTATTCTTTACAAGGTCTTCAGCAGTTGTATTTTCATCTTCAATAAAACCACGTTCTCGCATCCATTCGTCATTAAACATTTTACCAACATAGCGACTTCCGTGATCATGAAACAATACTACTACAACATCATCCTTTGTAAATTCTTCTTTTAATTGTAATATGCCTTTTATTGCAGAACCAGCAGAATTACCTAAAAACATACCTTCTTCTTTGGCTAGTTTTTGTGTATAAATTGCCGCGTCTTTATCTGTTACTTTAGTAAATCCATCAATAAGACTAAAATCTACATTTTCTGGTAAAATATCTTCGCCTATCCCCTCTGTGATATAAGGATAAATTTCATTCTCATCAAATTCTCCAGTTTCGTGATACTTTTTAAATACAGAACCATACGTATCTACACCCCAAATTTTAATATTAGGGTTTTGTTCTTTTAAATATTTGCCTACACCAGAAATGGTTCCTCCAGTACCAACACCAACCACAAAATGCGTGATTTTGCCATCGGTTTGTTTCCAAATTTCTGGGCCAGTGCTTTCGTAATGCGCCTTAGCGTTGCTTGGATTGTCATATTGATTTACATACCATGAGTTTGGTGTTTCTTCACTTAATCGTTTTGAAACTGAATAATAACTTCTGGGATCTGTAGGTTCTACATTTGTAGGACATACTACTACCTTTGCTCCTACTGCTCTTAAAATATCCATTTTTTCTTTGGACTGCTTGTCGCTAATTACAAAAACACATTTGTACCCTTTTACAATGGCTGCTAAAGCTAATCCCATACCAGTGTTACCTGATGTCCCTTCAATAATAGTGCCTCCTGGTTTTAAACGCCCATCTGCTTCAGCGTCTTCAATCATTTTAAGTGCCATTCTATCTTTTGTAGAATTTCCTGGGTTAAAGGTTTCGTATTTTGATAAAACTAAGCACGGTAAGTCTTTAGTTAAAGAATTTAGTTTTACCAATGGTGTATTACCAATAGTTTCTAATATATTTTTTGCGTATTCCATTTCTAATTTTATGTTTTTTTAAAGGTAAAATATGTTCGCCTTTAAAATATTTAGCCATTTTTTAAAATCTTTAACTAGGCTCGTTTCATAGTTTGCAAATTTAACATATTACTGCAAGTTTTTATGATGTTAATACTAAATTTTAATATTAATTCTAGTTTTGCGTTAGGGATTGTAGCGGCATCCTTTTTAAAACAGACATCTCCAAATTAATTTTCAAGTAAATAATTAATAGATAGCCACGTCGCTGACTCCTCGCCATGACGTTTTAAAAAGATATAGTGGAAAGCCTGACTTTTTGTTTTTGTCAAAAAGTAACGCCCAAATTATTTATTCAAATCTAATAGCTTTTACTGGTGATATTTTTGTGATGATGTATGAGGGCACTAAAAGCATTAGTAAGCATAAGATTAGTGTACCAATATTTAAAGCAATAACATATCCTATACTTATAAAAACTGGAGCTTCAGTAACATAATACACGCTTGGGTCGAGCGGAAATATTTTAAAATACTTTTGAGCAAACAAAATACCTAAACCCAAAATATTACCCCATAACAGTCCTAAAAAAATAAGGTATGATGCATTGTAAACAAATAGTTTGCGAATGCTAAAGTTATTACTCCCTAAGGCCTTTAAAATGCCAATCATTTGAGTGCGCTCGAGTATTAAAACTAGTAGCGCAGTTATCATGTTAATACCTGCTACGAGTATCATAATACCAATAATACCGTAAATGTTTTTATCAAAAATTTTAATCCACTCTAAAATAGAATAGTATTTATCTGCAATTGTTTGTGTGTTTAATGTTGATGGTGTGTTTTGATAAATTTCTATCCCTTTCTTTTGCAGTTCGCTGTAATCATTTATAAAAACTTCGAAACCTCCAATTTGGTCCTCTTTCCATTTATTAATACGCTGCAAATGACGAATATCTCCTATTAAATAGGTGGCATCAAAATCTTGAAACCCCGAATTATAAATACCCGCAATAGTATACGTAATAATATTTGGCAGCCTATTTGGGTCTTCCTTTTTAAATATCATTTGAAATGTATCACCCAATTTAAATTGCAATCGATTTGCCAAATACTTAGATATTAAAACCTCTTCATTTCGTTTGCCATTGTAATCTGGAAGCCTGCCTTCAATTAAAAACTCCTTAAAATAACTCCAGTTATAATCTGCTCCAACACCTTTTAAAACGGCACCTTCAAAATCAGTTTCGGTACGTATAACCCCAAATTTTGTTGCTACGACTTGAATATGACTTATACCTTCAACCGTTTTAAATTCTGGATAAAACTCTTGATTTTTTGATATAGGAAATACACTTTCTTGTGAGTTATTACTATCGTAATATGTAATATTTACGTGTCCATTAAAGGCCACTACTTTATCTCGAATTTTTTGTTGCAAACCAATTCCTGTCGCAATCGCAATCATCATCACGACCATACCTATTGCAATTGCAGCAATCCCAATTTTTATTATTGGTGCCGAAATACTACTTTTATACGCTTTACTACCAATAATGCGTTTAGCTATAAAAAACTCGTAATTCAATTTATATTATGCAATTTAAAGGTTTCCTCAGTTTTAAATTTAACACATCTATACCAAGAGAACTTAATATTATTACTAGATTTTTTGTTAAATGCCCATTCTGGGCTTTCAAAAATACAGTTTTATTATTTGTTTTAGTAATGATTTCTTGCGGAAGTAAATCGAAATCAAAAGATACTTCAAGTATAACAAATGATGAGATTCTGAAATCAGCTCAGAACGAAAAAGCTATTGTAGTTGGTGCAAACCAAACTGAAGCTTATTTACCATTAATAAACGGAAAGCGCCTAGGTATTGTTGCAAATCAGACTTCTGTTATATTTAAGGCAAAAGGTGAAAATTACACTCATCTAGTAGATTCATTAATAACTTTGAACATTGATATTAAAAAAGTATTTGCTCCAGAACATGGATTCCGTGGTACTGCAGATGCTGGTGAAAAGATAAAAGATGGTATCGATACTAAAACTAATTTGCCTATACTTTCGCTTCATGGTAAAAACAGAAAACCATCAAAAGAACAGCTAGAAGATGTAGATATTATGATTTTTGACATACAAGATGTTGGTGCTCGCTTTTACACCTATATATCTACTTTGCATTATATTATGGAGGCTTGTGCTGAAGCTGGAATTCCGTTATTGATTTTTGATAGACCAAACCCAAACGGGCATTATATTGATGGTCCAACTTTAGAAATTGAAAACAAAAGTTTTCTTGGTATGCATACTATTCCGTTAGTACATGGTATGACTATTGGCGAATATGCACATATGTTAAACGGCGAAGGGTGGCTAACAAACCAATTAAAATGCAATATTACTGTTATACCTGTAAAGTATTACACACACGATACATTTTATAGTTTACCCATTAGACCTTCACCCAATTTACCAAACGATCAATCCATAAAACTATACCCAAGTTTGGGGCTTTTTGAAGGCACAAATGTAAATGCTGGACGTGGAACAGAATTTCAGTTTCAACGCTATGGTGCTCCTTTTTTAGATAAAGAAAATCTTAAGTTTACATATACACCTATTCCTAATTTTGGAGCTAAACACCCAAAGCATAAAAATGAACTTTGCTATGGTGAAGATTTAAAAGATGAAGATATTGAAGGTGCTATGACTTTAAAGTGGGTTATAAAAGCTTATAAAAATTCGACTGATAAATCTTTGTTTTTTCTTACCAAAGGTTTTACAAAACATGCAGGAAATGACCAACTTCAAAAACAAATTGAAGCTGGTTGGACTGAAAAAGCCATTAAAGACACATGGCAAGATGACTTGAAGGCGTTTAAAAAAGTTCGTGAAAAATATTTGATTTATGATTAAATCATCTGCATAACTTTGATACTAGTTAGATTATACCAGAAATAACAACTTATTCATGAAGCAAATTTAACAGCCTATCTGGATAGTCTGTAATAATTCCATCTACGTTAAGGTTAATAAGCGTCTTTAAATCTTCAACTGAGTTAACCGTCCATGGAATTACTTTAAAATTTTCGACTTGTAAATTTCTAACAGTTTTAGCATCTAAAAGTTTATAATCAGGACTAACTATTTCTGGCAAATAACTCATTGAAGTGAGTTTTTCCCAAATATCCTCATTCCCTCCAATTAAAAGAGCCACTTTCATTTTTGGAGATTGCTTTTTAGTTTCTTCTAAAATTCTTAAATCGAAACTTTGAATATTAGTGGTTTTAAAAACTTGGTTGTCATTTATCACTCTTAAAACTAGAGCAACAAAATCTTTTGGGTTTGGTGTAAATATTCCATCAAAACTAGGATTAGATTTAATTTCAATGTTGAACTTAATTTTTGGATTTAGCTTTTTTGAAGCTTTTATGACTTCATCTAAAGATGGTTTATATGCTTTTAATTTTTGTTGCTTTGCAAATCTTGGATGAAATTTTGTGCCACAATCAAACTGTTTGATACTATCAAAAGTCATTTGATATAAATTGTACTTTTTGTCGTAGTCTTCTGGTATTTCAAACCCATTCACATCCAAACAAATGGTTCTACTCATAAAAGGCTCATGAGATACTACAACAATATTATCTTTAGAAATTGCCACATCCAACTCAATAGTATGCACACCTAATTCTATGGCTTTTTTAAAGGCTTCAACTGTGTTTTCTGGCATCAAACCACGACAGCCTCTATGCCCTTGAACATCAATATTTTTTTTTGAACTACAGTTTGTAAGAAGCATTAATGCTATACAAATAGTAACTAGCCTAAATTTATTCATCTTCGCTAAATGTAGAAGGTTTTCTATATTTCTGAAAAGGTTGTTTCAACAAATCTTTAATATTGCTATTTTCTTTTTCGTTTGGAAATACATCAACGCCATACACAATTTTATCAGTATCTAATTCCATGTATGTGCCTAACAATCTATCCCAAACCGAAAAAATATTTCCGTAGTTAGAGTCTGTATATGGCATTTTATAATGATGATGTACCTTGTGCATATCTGGAGACACCAACACATAGCTTATTAATTTGTCTATCTTTTTTGGCAACTTAATGTTTGAATGACTAAATTGTGTTGCAACAATTGATAATGATTGATACAGCATAACGATACCTATTGGCGCACCAATTACAATAACACCAATTAACGTAAATGTATAACGAATAACACTCTCAATGGGGTGATGTCTGTTCGCCGTAGTAGCATCAACTTTATGATCAGAATGGTGTACCAAATGTACCATCCACAACGGTGGTACTTTATGCTCTATTAAATGTGGTAAATATGCTCCAAAAAAGTCCATTAAAAAGACGCCTAAAACAACATATAAGCCTAACGACATCTCTGGTAACCAATTTAAAATCCCAAAATTATTAATAATTGCCCAATCAGAAGACATTAATAAAAGAAATGCCATAGGTAAGTTAACAAGTATGGTGGTTATTGTAAAAAATATGTTAGGAACGGCATGTTTCCATTTTTTATAATTGAAACTAAACAAAGGCATCGCACCCTCTAAAAGCCAGAAAAAAGTTAAACCTCCTACGATAATGATACCACGATGAAGTGGTGGAATGGTTTCGAAATATTGCAATAAAGCTTCCAATAGAAAAAATTTAGATACTAAATATAATAAAAACTTAGAAGTTAAAGCTTAACTCTTTTTTTCATTTCTTCAACAATATTAAAAGCTGCAGGACACATAGCAACATTTTTTAAAGTGAGGTTAGAAACTTGCTGAAACTTTTTTCTATCTGTATGCGGGAATTCTCTGCAAGCCTTTGGTCGCACCTCATAAATAGAGCAATAATTATCAGCTCCTAAAAAAGTACATGGCACATTTTGCAACACATAATCGTTATCCTCATCAACTCTCAGAAATTGATTTATAAATTGTTGTGGCTTTTGTTTAAAATGCTTCGATATTCTATTAATATCTTTGTCTGTAAATAATGGTCCTGTGGTTTTACAACAATTTGCACAAGTTAAACAATCGGTTTTTTCAAACTCTTCATCATGTAATTCCTGCATCACATAATCTAAATTTTTAGGCAGTTTCTTTTTAAGCTTTGCAAAGAATTTTTTGTTTTCGTTATGCTTATCTTTGGCGAGCTTTGGAAGATTATTTATAATGTCTTGCATGGTGTAAAAATAATACATTTCGTCGCTACGAATGAAGTAAAACTGAAGTAATTTTTAAAATTCAAACACCAAATTAAGAGATTGCCACGACTTAAAATAGTCTCTCAATGACATAAATTATGAAAGACCTTTTCGGAAACGCTTTATTAGATTACCAAAACGGAAATTACACCGAGAACATTATTACTTCTACTAGTATTTCTGATAACGATGTATTACCTCTACCCTACTTGTTTCGTGGCTTTAAAGATATGCCTAAACTCGAAAAAAAAGCTTTAAAATTAAGCAAAGGTTTTGTTTTAGACGTAGGCTGTGGTGCAGGAAGTCATAGTTTGTATTTACAAGAAAAAGGATTGAAAGTAAAAGCAATTGATATTTCAAAAGGCGCAATAGAAGTTAGTAATCAACGGGGTGTTTTGCATGCTGAAGAAAAAAATATTTTAGATGAATCTGAAACATTTGATACCATTTTATTGTTAATGAATGGCACTGGTATTTTTCAAGAACTATCAGAGGTTTCAAAGTATTTAGCGCATTTAAAAAAACTACTAAAACCAAACGGACAAGTTTTAATTGATTCATCAGATATTAAATATATGTATGAAGACGATGATGGTGGTTTTTGGATGGATTCTAATGCTAATTATTATGGTGAACTAGATTATTTTTTGTCTTATAAGGATGAAGAAGAATTACCAATGAAATGGTTGTATTTAGATTTTAATACCTTATTGACAGCTTGCGCTTCTGTTGGACTTAAATGCGAATTGATTTTAGAAGGTGAGCATTTTGATTATTTAGCGAGAATAACAAATTAAAATTTAGTCTTTAGGTAAAGATTCTATTAGTTTTTCAACTTTTTCTTTTATAATATCTCTCGCTACATTATAATCTTTACTGATTGATGGCGTGCCATTCCATTGTTCATCACTTAAATCTTTTGAATCATTTTTAATTGGTAAATTACAATCAAAAGTTACAGTTTTATAGGCTTTTTCAATATCATACAAATCAACTTTTTTTGGTTTCCAATCTTCTATATCAAATCCATCCTTTTTTAAACCTAAAATAGTTCCTTTAGTTAAAATGCTATCGGGTTCAGTTCCTCTAAAAATAGCACGATATTTTAAATTTTGTTCTTTAGATAATTTATTAAAATATGCCGCTGCTATTGGGCTTCTAGCTGCTCCATGTGTACAAACAAATAAAATTTCTTTGGACGCCCCTTCTTCTTTACAATTAAATAAAACCGTAACTATAAAAAGTAAGCTTATTATTTTTTTAAGCATAATAAAATTATTGGGTTACACCATCAATAAAAGTGCTAATCACTTTAATATTAGGAATTTCCGAAGCTTCAACAGTCATAATATCTTTATCTAAAATGATAAAATCGGCAAATTTACCAGCTTCTATACTCCCTTTTTCGTCTTCTTCAAAATTAGAATAAGCTGCCCAAATAGTCATGCCTTTTAAAGTTTCTTCCCTACTTAAAGCATTTTCTATTTGATATCCATTTTCAGGATAACCTTTTAAATCTTGTCTAACAACCGCTGCATAAAACGTATAAAACGGACTCACATATTCCACAGGAAAATCAGTTCCTAAAGCCACTTTTCCATATTTATTTAGTAAGTTTTTATAAGCATAAGCTCCTTTAATACGCTCGCTACCAAGTCTATCTTCTGCCCAATACATATCGCTTGTGGCATGTGTTGGTTGTACCGACGGAATAATATCATCAAACAAATTAAAATCTTCTGGCGATATAACTTGTGCGTGTTCTATACGCCAGCGTCTATTAGTTTTTTTATATAACACCTCTTTATAAATTTGTAAAACAGCATGATTTGCAGAATCTCCAATAGCATGTGTGTTCATTTGATATTCTGAATTTGCAATTGCTTTAGCTGATGCTTTGAAAGTTTCTAAATCTGTAACTGGTAAGCCTAAATGTCCAGGCTTATCACTATAAGACTTACGCAACAAAGCTCCTCTTGAACCCAAAGCGCCATCAGCATAAAATTTGAAGGATCTTACATTAAGTTTTTCAGTTTTTATAATGCCTTTATTTAAATAATAATCTAAATTTTTCTTTGAGGCTGAAACCATAGCATAAACACGCATTTTTAAATCGCCTGTTTGTTGCAAACTATCAATAATTTCAATAGCTTCAATTCCTAAACCAGCATCATCAACCGTAGTTAGTCCATAAGCTAAGCATATTCTTTGTGCCTCTAATAAAGCATTTGCCATATCCTTTTTTGTTGGTTTTGGCCAGTAATTCATTACTAATCCCTCAGCGTTATCGACTAAAACTCCTGTTAACTCTCCTTTTTCAAGAACAATTTCACCTCCATCTATCATGCTATTTTTAGTAACGTTTCCTAAATCTAAAGCAGCTTGGTTACATAATATTGCATGACCATCTATTCTTGTTAAAGTGACTGGAGTATCTGGAAATAATTCATCTAATTGCTTTTTATTAGGATACACTTTAACGTTCCAATCGTTTTGGTCCCATCCTCGACCCTTAATAAATTTTAAGTTATGTTTCTTTTGAAAATCTACAACGCGTTGTACAACCTCCTCAAAACTAGTTGTACCAACCAAATCTACCGCTTGTTGATTAAACCCTAACCCTAAAAAATGACAATGTGCATCAATAAAACCAGGAACTATTGTTTTCCCTTCTGCATCTATTGTTTTTAAGGCTTCATATTTTGAAGACAAATCTTCTACATTTCCAACGTCTACAAATTTTCCATCTTTAATTGCAAAAGCTGTTGCCTTTTCAAAGTCATTATTTACTGTATAAACGTTAGCGTTTGTAACTATTAAATCAACTTGATGCTTTGTTGAACAACTAACTGTAATTAAGGTTAATAAAAGAATACTTAATTTTTGCATGATTGGTATTTTTTATAAAAATAAAAAAAGCGTTCTTAAACGAACGCTTTTATAAGCTATTATTTATACTAATCTATAAACCGATAGTGCCCAATAATTTTAAAATCAAAAAGACAATCTTCTAAAACTTGACCTGCACCAATATTATGGACGATTAAGTTTCGCTTACCATCTTTAGATTTTTTATTAACTACAATTCCAATATGTGTTATCGCACCTCTTAAATTCCAACAAACTACATCTCCTGGCAAATAGTCATTTGCATTTTTGGTAATTGGTTTTTCCACTCCTTGGCGTTTAAAATAGGTCATCAAATTAGGAACTCGACGATGGTCAATATTTTTGTCGGTGCTCTTTAGTCCCCATATTTTTGGATACAAACTAAAATTAGCTTTCATATCTTCATGAACCTCCTTTTGTAAATCAGTCCCTAGTTTTCTATATGCTCTAATTACAACATCGGTACACACGCCTTTACCACTAGGTACATCTCCATTAGGATAATCTATTGAAAAATAACTAGGATCGTATGTTACTTTTTGATTTGTTAATTGTAACGCGGCTTGTGAAAGATTTAATACTTGTACGTCACTTTGTGAAATGCAAATATTGCAACAAAAAAGAAGTAAAATGAATTTTATCTTTTTCATGAAAACATTGGTTTCAATTTGAAAGATTCCCGCCTTCGCGAGAACTAGAAATCAAACTTAAAGGTTGCACCAGCTAAAAACTGAATACTTTGCACAGGATAGTTAAACCAGCGCTCATAGGCTTTATTGGATATGTTATTAGCTTTTGCGAATACCGAAATTTTATCGTTGATATGATATCCTAAATGCGCATTAGCATCAAAGTAACTATCTAGAGTAACTAACGTACTTGCTGGCCCTGTAAAAGGGTCAATAATACTTAACAAGTCTTTACGTTCTCCTACATAAATAAGATTAGCACCAGTAAACCAATGCTCATTTATTTGATAATCTAAAAACAACGAGCCTTTTACATCGGGTAAATTCCAAGCTTCTGCTTCAGTATCAGTTGTGTATTTAAAATATTCGGCTTTTAGCCCTAATTTAAAGTTTCGGTTAACATCTACATTAATTTCGCCTGCTACTCCAAAGGTATCAACATCATCATACACAATTCCAAAAGAATTACCATATTGATAATCTTCGGCATTAGTAAAATCGAAAAAAGTTGTGTTATGTCTAAATAGAGCTTTACTTCTATCGGCCAAATAACGCCCGCTAATATTATAGCTCATATTACTTGACAGTTTTCCTTTTAAACCTATATACGCATTGTATTGCTGATCTGTTGGCATAACAGCCAAAGTTGGAGACACAAAAGAATTTTCAGTTGCAAAACCATGGTATGAGTTCTGAATTAACTCTCCTTGAATACCTCCATAAGCAATCAATACATCATTAACCAATCTATATGTAGCGGTAATATTTGGGTATAAATAGATATTATTTTCTTTAGTTTCTGAATCTCTCAAATATGAAACTGAGACTCCTAAATTAACTGTTAAATCATCTTCTTTTAGTTGATATGTAGGAGAAACACTAATTTGGAAATTACCATGTCTTAATTCGTTATTTGAAGTATTACTTCTGTCAAACGTTCCGTTTATATAATCAAATTTAAAATCTGTTGATATTTCCTCTCCATTAATTGGTATATCTATTTTAGCTTTTGCTATAAACCTATTCTCTCCTGAACCTTGATTATCTCCAAAACGTCTAAAAAAGAAACTTCCAGAATTTATATATGTATTTTCAAATGAAATATCGCCACCAAAATGTGCGCTATAAAACGAATGTTCCTCATCAATATTACTTGACTGCGCTAAAGAGACTAAGCCTTCTTCCACGCCATACCAATTGTACATTTGTTGCTGAAAACCACCCTCGACATTCCATGCTAAATCTCTCAAACGACTTGAATAATTAGCATTGATTTTTGTAGTTGAAAAATTATCATCAAAAGCTAATCCATCAATACCTCCTTGTGACGAATGATGACTTACATAACCACCAACACTTTCAGTTCTACTTATAGCATGATTTAAATATACTTCACCCAAAATAGTGGTATAGGTTCCAACCCCTAAAGTTGCATAATTATCATATAGTTTCACAGGTTTTGCTTTCTCTACTACCGCAGCTTTTCCTTTTGCCGGTGTAAATGTTGATGCTACAGGAAACGAAAATATATTGTACTTAATTTCTTTTTTTGTTGCGGTTTCTTCATCATCTAACGAAGGAATTTCTTTAACCTTAAAAGCATCAGAAATTGATGGCGTATATGGTTTTACTACATCAATAACACCTGTATTAATAGTATCATTTTTCCTGTTTTGAGAGAAAACTGACGTTATACTTAACGTTACAATAGCTAATAAAAAATATTTTGTGTGCTTTCGCATATGTTTAGATTTACGATTGATGTTTTTTTAATTTTCTTCGGTTTCTATTGACGAATTTGTTTTAGCCTCTTCAGTCTTTATTTGGCGTAATTCGGTTTTTGCCTCGTCTACAACATCATCAAATTCAGCAAAATTGTCAATGACACTTTCTAAAATATAAGTTGCTTGAAACGCATCTTTTAAAGCATAATAGTTCTTAGCCATGAGCACTAACCCTTTTGCACTATAATATTTATACCCTGAAAAATCTTTGGCTAATTTTTGAACCGATTTATTTGATGCTGCATATTTGCCTTCTTTATTTTTAAAATAAGCATTGTAATACAACGCCTCTGCTGCCATTTCACCAGTTGCCACTTTTTCCACTTTAGCATAAGCAGTTTTAGCTCTATCCTCATCACCTGTTTTAATAGCAGATCGTGCAATAATAATATGAGCATCACTTTTAATCTTATTATCAATTTTAGAATTTGTAAGCACTTTTTCTGCATAAGACACAGCTTCATTATAATTTTCTAATTGATAATTAGTTTTCATCAAATTAGATTGTGCAAATACTACATTTTGAGGAAAGTTTGCTTCTTCTTCCAATCGTAACAATAACGGGATAGCTTTATTCCAGCTTTTACTTTCTAAATAATATTGCGATAATCTCGATAGAGCTTCTTCAGTATATTCGCTTTGCGATGTTTCAACTATATATTTATAATGAGGTGCTGCATTAGCCAATAAATCTTTTTTGTAGTATAACTGAGCAATGTAAAAATGAGCTTGCAATGCATGAATTCCGTTAGGAAACTCATTTAAGTACCCATTAAATTGTTTGATAGCTTTATCAGTGTTATTATCTAAATACTGCTTTTCGGCAGCTTCGTATGTGGTATTATCTAAATCGGCATTGGTAACCTCAACATAATCTAAAGTTTTTACCCATCTTGCGTAATCGTCAACTCTACCTATATCTATATAAATTAATCGAGCTGTTGCAACTGACTGAACCGCTTCTGGCGTTCCTGGATAATCCGCAGCAACTTTTTTAAATTTGCTTAAAGCTTGTTCGTTTTCACTACTATTATAATAAACTAATCCTTGACGTAATAAAGCTTTTGGTACAAAAGAACTCATTCGATACTCGCTACTCAAGCGATTATATATTTGCATCGCTTTATCCTTTTCGTTTGCTTTAACATAGGAATTTCCTAATTCGTACATCGCATCGTCTCGTAATTTTGATTTAGGATAGGCTTCAATAAATTGTTCTAAATCTTTCATCTTTTTTGAAGACTGCCCAATATAACCCACACTTATTGTTTTTTGAAAAAAAGGATAATCAGAATCAATCTCATTCATTTCAATAGCTTTTTCGTAAGCATTTATAGCATTTCTATAATCGCTAGAAACGAAATGTCCGTCGCCTAAGCGCAAATACGCATCATTCAATCTTACTTTATCGTCTTTCTTATTTGAAATAAATTGATTGAAATACGTAGTGGCTTGCGGATAGTTTTTTTGTTTGAAATATGTGTAAGCTAAATTATAATCTATATTCTCAATTTCTGGAGTAGTAGTGGATGAAGTTTGTTGCTGAAACTGTTTAAACCCAACTAAAGCATCATCATAATTTGTTAGATTATAATCAGCCTCGGCTTTCCAAAAGGTAGCTCTAGCTGTATATTTAGGATCTCTTGGTTCTTCTAAAGATTGATCAAAAAGCGATTCAGCTTCCAAATATTGAGTGTCGTTATACAGTTCAATCCCTCTATAAAATGCTACTTTTTGGTAAGCAACTTTGTTTTCAAAACTCTTTTTGCCTTCCAAGAGTTTAAGTGCTTCTCTGTAATTTTTTGAAGTAATGTAAGAATCAATTAAAAGCGTTTCAATTTCTTCTTTATAACTAGTATCAGGATATTTATCTAAATAACCTGCTAGAACCTGAGGTGCAGATTGATATGGATTCCCAATTTCGTAACTAATCTTCGCATAATTTAACCAAGCATCTTCCTGAATTTTCAAATCAAAACTCATTTGTGATGCATTTCTAAATGCATTTAAAGCCTCTTGTTTTTTGCCTAAATGAATATAACTTTCACCTAAATGATAATATGCATTTTGTGCAATAGAATTATTACCTCCAACAATTTTATTGAATTCTGAAATGGCTTTTTCATAATCCTTTTGTTTGTAATATGCATACCCTAATTGATAAAAATCGGTATTATTCCACTTTGCAGTTCTATCTCTTTTACCTTTTTTACCTTTATATTCTGTTAAATACGGAATAGCCTCAGCGTATTTCTCTAAGTTAAAATAACTTTCTCCAATAATCTTTGAAAGTTCAGATACTTCAGCATCATCACTTGTTTCTAATCTGTCCTTTGCTAGCTCTATCGCTTTTTCAAATTTACCCAACTTAAAGTGAAGATCTGCTTGATAATATGACAGCTTTTCCTTGTAACGCTCTTGGTCGCTCACCTGATCGAAATATTCGTTAGCTTCATCATAATCATCACCTTCATAAGCCATAAAACCAATATAATATTTAGCTTGCGAACCATATTCTTGAGAATTTTCAACACGTGATAAATATTTTTTTGCGACCTTATATTGTTTAACCGAAAAAGCAGAATATCCATTATTAAAATTGAATTTTTCTTTTTCTTTTTTAGCTAAGGCATCTTCGTTTACTTTATCATACCATTTTCTAGCATGCGGATATTTTGAGTTTTCAAAATAATAATCGGCAACATCAACAAAAGCAGTATTTCGTTTTGTACTTGTAGGGTAGTCCTTTACAAAATCTTCTACTAATTGGTCAGCAGCTTGTTGATTGAGTCGTACTGCACAATTTGCTATGTAATAAGCACAATCAGACTGCAAAATTTCTTCTTTGGCCTTTTTTCCAACACTTCTAAATAATGATTGTGCAGCGAGATATTGTTGATTATTAAATAGTGAAAGTGCTTTTTGATAGTCTACTAAGTTACTGGTGTAAGTTGCTGACTGTTGTGCCATGATTTGGAAACTAAAACTTATAGCTACCAAGAGGGAAACAATATTATTTTTAGTCATTAACGATTCGTTTTTAATTAAAAATCAAAGATAATTCAATATAAATCTTATAACGTAATAATCGTGCCATAATTATAAACCGACTTATTAAATGTTAAAAAAAGACTCAATACTCCAAACAAATGCTGCTATTTGGTTTTGTGTTTTTGGTTTGGTTTTTGGTGTTTTTAACAATACTTTTACAAAACTTAAAACGTTTGCTATTTATGTCAAATCCAATATTACAATTAAAAGATGCCTCCATTTTTCAAGGAGATAGCTTAGTGCTTTCAAATGTAAACGTAGAAGTTAACAAAGGGGATTTTGTATACTTAATTGGTAAAACAGGGACTGGTAAAAGCAGTTTTATGAAAACGCTTTACGCTGATTTACCCTTAACGGAAGGTGAAGGCCATATTGTAGATTATAATTTAAAAACCCTTAAAGAAAAAGAGATTCCTTTTTTAAGACGAAAATTAGGTGTTGTATTTCAAGATTTTAAATTATTAACAGATAGAACTATTAACGATAATTTATTATTTGTTTTGAAAGCTACGGGTTGGAAAGATAAAAAAGAGATGGAAACACGAGTTGAAGAAGTTCTTACCAAGGTTGATATGAAAACTAAAGGGTTTAAATTTCCGCATGAGCTTTCTGGTGGTGAACAACAACGTGTTGCTATAGCGAGAGCTCTTCTAAATAATCCTGAGCTTATTCTTGCTGATGAGCCTACTGGTAATTTAGATCCGCAAACTAGTGTTGAAGTTATGGAGGTTTTACAAGACATTAATAAAAATGGTAACACTATTTTAATGGCAACTCACGATTATGCTCTGCTACTTAAATACCCAAGTAAGACTTTAAAATGTGATGATAATGCCGTTTATGAGGTTGTGCAGAGGAAGGGGTAATCATTTAAATCAATATTAAAAAGCATAGATCCAAAAATATTAGTTAGTAACGAATTGTTTTTTCTCTCATTTTATGGTATTTTTTATTCAAGAAATAAACAATTGTTTTTCAACATCAGCAAACTGTTTTAATTGCTAAAAAAGTATGATATCGATACTAATTCCAATATACAATTATAATATTTCAAATCTCGTAAACATAGTCCATGAACAGGCTATTAAAACGAATGTAAAATTTGAAATAATTTGTTTTGACGATAAATCTAAAAATTACATTAATGAAAATAAAGCAGCTATTAATTCTTTAAAGCATGCAAAAATAATTTTATCAGAAAAAAATGTAGGAAGAACAAAAGCTAGACAAATATTATCTAACGAATCTGATTATGATTGGCTTTTGTTTTTAGATTCAGATGTAATACCTAAATCCGATAAATTTATAAAAAGATATATTGAAAAAATCAACTCAAAATACGAAGCCTTTTTTGGAGGTTTTGCATATTCAGAAAGTAAGCCAGACAATGAGTCTGTTTTACGTTGGAAATACGGTAAAAAACACGAAGAAATAGATGCGAAAAAAAGAAATTTAAACCCACACCAATTAATCATTTCTGCAAATTTTTTCATTAAAAAATCAATTTTCAATAGTATAAACTCAAAAATTACCAGAAAAAGTTACGGTCTAGATAATTATTTTGGCGCTATGTTAAAGCAAAAAAATATTAACGTTTTCCATTTAAATAACGAAGTATATCATTACGGTTTAGAAAAAAGCTCTACTTATTTAAATAAATCTGAAGAGTCTGTAATAACTTTGCTATGGATGTATAATGAGGAACAAATAACTAATCATGCTAATAAATTACTAAATATGTTTATACTTTTTAAAAAGTTAAAATTAAATTATCTAGCAATCCTTTTTTATAAAGCCTTCAACTCTAGAATTAAAAAAAATTTAATTAGTTATAATCCAAATATACCTTTATTACAAATCTACAAGCTTTCATATATCTGCTATAAAGATTTAAATTAATTTATGCCAAATACTCCTTTTTTTTCAATTGTAATTCCTTTATATAATAAAGAAAATTATATAAAAAACACTCTAAATTGTGTTATAAATCAAAATTACCAAAATTTTGAAGTAATAATTGTTAATGATGGATCTACGGATAGAAGCATTAAAATTGTTGAACAATTTAAAGATTCAAGAATCGCTATTATCAATCAGGAAAATAAAGGACTATCTACAACAAGAAATGTTGGTATAAATGCTGCAAAAGGTGAGATTATTACTTTAATTGATGCTGATGATTTGTGGAATGAAAGTTTTTTAAAATCTATATATAGTTTATACTGTAAGTTTCCAGAAATTTCTTTTTTTGGAACTGATTATTCTGAAAAACATAGTGATAATCTTATTTTAGAGACTAAAAAAAATATAAATTTAAATTTAAAGAATAAAGAATTTATAATTAGTGATTTTTTTCTTGTAAACAAATTTCAATCTATTATTTGTCAAAGTTCAATCGCTTTTAAAAAAGAGATTATAAAGGGTGGCTTATTTGATGAAAACATTAATTACTCAGAAGATGTTGACTTTTATTTAAAAAACTTTACTAAGCATAAGCTAGCATATTTTTATGCACCCATGGCAACAATTTTAATTAATGTACCTAACCAAATAACCAAAATTGGGATTAAAAATAGAACTATTCCAAATCTTAATAAATATGAAAAGGAAAACCCTAACAATAAAACTTTAAAGGAATACTTAGATTTTAAACGTTATATGTATGCTATTCAATACAAGTTAGGTAGAGATAAAGTTAGCTTTAATAATTCCATTAAACATATTAACTACAAAAACCTTTCATCAAAACAAATAATACTTTTAAAAAGCCCTTTGTTTCTTTTAAATCTTTTGAGATTTATCAAAAATTTCTTTTTGAAACGAAATATTAGGTTAACATCTTTTAATAATTAAAAATAGTTTCCCAAGATTTAATCACTTTTTCCCCTGTAAACTCCTCAATAGAATTGATCGTACTTTTCTTTAATTTATTATATAAATCTTTATCGGCCACCAAAAGGTCAATACTTAATTCTAATTCTTTAAAATCTTGATTTTTAACTAATAACCCATTTACTTTATGCTGTATTAATTCTGACGGTCCAGATTTACAATTAAAAGACACAACTGGAGTTCCTAATGCAAGTGATTCTAAAATAACTAATGGCATACCTTCAAACTTACTACATAGCACTAAAAATTTACAATGTGTTATATAATCAAATGGATTAGAAACAAACCCTAATAATTTAACTTTACCTTGCAAGTCATGAATTTCTATTAAATCTTCAAGTTTTGATTTGTCAGGACCATCTCCTAAAATAATCAATGGAACCCCATCTACACAGGATCTTGTGTTCTTATAACTCAAAATAAGCTTATCAAACTGCTTAACAGAGTTTTTTAATCTTCCTATTGCCAGAATTGAATTACTGGGGATGTCTAAAAGTGGGCTTTTAGAAATTTCCAACAAACTTCTATTTACAAAATTTGGCAAATACTTTACGTTTTTAAAAGAATGATACTCAATTAAAGCTCTTTTTACATCTTTTGACACCCCAATAATTGCTTTAGCCCTACTATATTCATCTTTAAAAAACCTTCCTTTAGGGATATGATAAGCTATATTGTAGTGCTGCACACTCATAACCATCTTTTTAATTTTAAATACAAAAAGATGCAATATTAATTCCATTAAAAACCTATTACGCATCCTAAAATCAACATAATAATCAGCATTAATTTGTTTATAATATTTTCTAAATAGCAGCGTTTTTTTTAACTGTTTGTACCATTTTATACGTGGTTCATTTTTACCCAAATTGTAAAGTTTACCCGTATAGTTATAATTGATTTTATTCCAAAGAGAGATTATAGAAACTCTATATCCAGCTTTTTCTAACGAAAACGAAAAAGATGCAGCCACCTTTTCTGCTCCACCACCACAAAGACAATCAACTATAATACAAATATGTTTTTTATGATTCACTTAAAGAATGTTTCATAATTTTTATCAATTAAAATAACACGTTTTCTATTAACAAACTGCGAGCTAAAAACACTTCTTTCATTATTTACAAAATCACTTTCTATTCCTGAAATATGGGCAATACTATGCCACAAATCATCCGTCATATACTTTCGGTTTTCATCTAAAAAATAATCTTTAGGGTACTTAAAACCATTACTATACCACATAACAAATGGGATGCTAAAAGTATTTTTAGTTGGTCTATCCTCTAAATGCCCATAAAAGTTGTTATCATGGAAAACTTCTTCTCCATGATCAGAAAAGTACATTAGATAATTATTTGTTTTTATTGTTTTTAACTTTTTCAAAACTGTGTCAACTATAAAATCGGAATACCTAACAGCATTATCATACTCATTAATTTTTTGATATGCAAACTCGTCTTTAAATTGAGTTTTAGGTGTATCACTAAAAACATCAAACTCTTTTGGGTACCTGTTTTCATATGAAAAATGGGCTCCTATTAAGTGCAAAAAAATAATTTTATGCTGAGAGTTATCCTTTAAAGCCTCATCTACTTTATTTAACAATTCTCCATCGTGCTTTAAATTGTTATTTACAACTTCTTTTGAATTGAAAAATTTTGATTGGGCTTTAGTCGACACCCTAGCTAAAGCACTTGCAGGATTAAATGCTGGACTATGATTAGATATCCAAAAAGTTTTAAAACCTGCCTTATTAAATAAAGTGGTAATTGGTAATGCTAATATATTTTTTGGGTTTTCATAATTACCTAATGTAAAAGCTTTACTTAAAGAGTGAAAAGTAGATGTATTTGGGCTTATAACATCTTTATATATATTTAAGCTATTCTTATTTTGTTCTAAAAAAGGAGTAGTTTGTCTATAATATCCATAAACCTGCATATGCGCTGAGGTTATAGACTCTCCTATTACAACAATAAAAGTATTACTAATATTAGAATTTATATTTTTTGCCAAATTTGTTGTTTCTTCTATTTGAGAATTAAAATCTTCAATAAATTTATTGTCCTTCTGATTTAAAACAAGTGAACGAACTATTAAATACGGTAAATTATGTTCTATTAGTTTAGAATACTTGAAACATATTAAAAAAAGAAATGTAAATATTCCTAATTTAAAAAAACTATAGGTCTTGAATTGAAATTTAAATTCTCTACTTGAAACACTATTTACTATAGTTTTTAATTTTAATAACGGTATAAAAAACATTACTGTCACAAATAATTCTTTAAACCCTATAAATTCATTAACAAATTCTATTACTTCATCAGGATTTGTATTTATAAAAACTAAAAGTGAAGATGGCCCAAAATGAATTTTAAAGTTAATATACATTAAAGTTTCTAACCATAACATTGCCACTATTAAAACTACAAATAGGCTATATAACTTTTTCTTAAATGAAACATTTTCAAAATGCTCTATAACAAAAACAATTAATGCTATAAAAAAAAAGTTTTCAATTATATTAAAAAGCCTATATATAGAAAAAAAGTGAAATAATCCTTCAAATAAGTATTCAAGAATTAGCCAATAAATAAAAACAAGTATATATAATTTACCTTTCAACCTTAATGATTCTTTTAGTTAGTAATGGCTTTCTAAATATAAATAGCATTAACAAGAAATAAAAAATATAACTTAAAGCATGACCAATCACGGCTCCCTCTAAATGAAATTTGTCAATAAAATAAATACTAAAAAAATAAACAGTAGAAACGTAAAATAATTCACCAAATAAATACCATAATAACATCTTTTTTGCTTGCATTTGGTATGCAATGGTAAATGATATTATTTTAAAGAAATCTCCTATGAGTTGCCAAAAAAATAAATCTTGTGTTGGAAGAAACTCTTGGGTCAGAGTAATTCTAACTATCCAATATTTTAAAAAATAGATAATAATGAATCCAATTGCAACTGGTAACAATATTGTTTTATAAAATTTTACTATTAAGTTTCTAAAACCTTCGTCTGTTTTATTTTCTGATAGCTTTGGCAATAAATATAATGAAAAAAGACTCATAATAAACATAAGATAATATTGAGATATTTTTATCATGGCCTCCCAATAACCTGCTTCTTTAAGACCAATAGTATCAATGATATGATTCTTAACAATAACATGTACAATTGGTATAGTTAAAGCCGTAAATATTGCCATTATTACAAATGATGATAACCCATTAAAATAATTTTTAGAGAAACTTGAAAATGAAATATTAGCAAAAATCAATTTAACTTCTTTAATCCAAAATAATGTTATAAAAAGTAAAATTGAAGGCACAGTTACTATAGCTAAAATAGCCCCTTCTAATTTATGAAAATACATTAATAACACTATAATTATCACATTAACAATGTAGCCAATTGTATTAATTATAATAATACTTTTATATTTTCCTAATCCATTAATAATGGATAGAATAAAGGTATTTAAAGTAAATAGAGGCAGTACATATGCTAAAATTTTAATAGCGTATGCATAAGTATTATTACCAAAAACTAAAACACAAAAATAATTAGAAAAAATTATTAAAATTAATAAAGCAAAAACAGTAAATATGGTTACTAAAAAAAAAGAAGTCGAAATAATTTTTTTTAGTTCTTGTTTGTTATTTTTATTCTCAGCAGTATATTTTATCAAACCATTTTGTACTCCACTAACTGAAATACCTTGACAGCTAACTAAGAAGCTTCTTAAATTACCTGTAAAAGCCATCCCTTGTGGAAACAAAAAATATGCAACAGCTTTTGATAAAATAAAACCAGAAATCAATCTTGTAAAAACGCTTAGAGTATTAAACGAGGCTACTTTAACTAGCAAATTTTTTCTATAAATTCGTTTAATTCTTTTAAACATTTTAAAAGCTAAATATAATAAGTAATACTCTTTAATACTACTTTTCTTCTTTTTCAACTCTAAACAAAGAACTTCTAAATATTAATAAAATAACACCATAATACATTAAGTAACTAACAAAATGTCCAATTACTGCTCCTTCCACACCAAATATTCTAATAAAATAAATACTTGTTGAATATAATATTATGATTAAAAATGCTTCAGTTACCACGTAGTGCCAAAACATTTTCTTTGCTAAAAACTGATAGGCTATTACCATAGACAAAACTTTTAAAAAGTCTCCTAATAGCTGCCATAAAAACAAGTCTTCAACTGGTTTGAACTCCTCTGAAAAAACAATAGTAACAATATATGGCTTTAAAAAATAAATTAATAAAAAACCAAGAAATAATATAGGCATTACTGTTTTATAGAACCCAAAAACCTCTTTCCTGAACGCTTTGGCCGTATTAATTTCAGAAAAACGTGGTAATATATAAAGCGCCATTAAAGAGCTAACCAACATTAAATAGTATTTAGATATACGTGTCATGGCTTCCCAAAAACCGGCATCTTTATATCCTATATTTTCAATAATAAAAGATCGAATAACTAAAGCAACTATTGGTAATAAAACGGCTGAGAACAATGCCATAACTGAATACGAGCTTAATCTTTTAAAATAACTAAAACTCACATACTTTACTTGTATAAGCGGTGTTAAACTACGCCTATTTATAATACCTACTAGAGTGATTAAAAATATTAATGATTCGGCTATAACAACAGATATCAAAGCGCCTTCTAATTTTCTTTGAAAAATTAAAAGCAATGTAATAGAAACCCCCAAAATCTGCCCAATAATATTTATGATGATGAGTATTTTATACTTAGAAAAACCATTCATTATTGAAAACGAAAACATATTCAAAGAATAAAAAGGCAATACAATGGCAAAAATTTTAATTACATATGCATAACTATTATAATTTGGAAATATAATGTTGTTAATATTTTCTGCATTAAAATAACATAAAAGTGATACTAGAATCGAAGAAACAAACCCAATATAATAGACAGTAGAAATGGTTCTGCTTAACCTAACAACATTCTCTTTATATAGTGCTATATACTTTACTGCTCCTTTATAAAAGCCAAGTATTGCAACAGATTGGACAGAACTAACAAAATTGCGTAGATTACCTATTAAAGCCAATCCTTCTGCTCCAATAAAAACAGCAATGGCTTTAGAGGTTAATATGCCAGCTATCATTCTAGTTAAAATTGCTGCAGTTTTTAACGAAGTAACTTTTATTAAAACATTGTTATTTATGTAGTCTATTAATTTTTTCAATTAATACGAATTTACTTTTCTTTAAAAAGGTTAGTTTTTTATTGCAATTTTTTGATAAAAAATAAGAAAATAGTGTTTAATTTTCTGTTTTTTTGAATGAACCAAATATACAAAATCATTTAACGTATAGAGCTTAATATTAGTATATATAAGAAAATACTGAATAGTACACTATACAAAAACAATCGCTATTCTCGTTTAAAAAACAAATAGTATAAATTAACCGAAAAAATTGCAACATTGGCAATAATTATTGGTAAGCCAATTCTTAACGTAGGCATTAAAAAACCATAAATAACAAATAAAATACAGCCTGTCATATTTACAAACCGTAATGTCTTTACATTTTTCATAGTAAAAGAAATAAGTACCATCAAAGATGCCAAATAGCCTATATACTCTGTTCCAGTAATTCCGAATAACTCCATAATAATATCATAAAAAAAGAGAAACCCTATTAGAATTTCTCTTTAAAGAATTTTTACTAATTTAATAAATTAGATTGATTTATTTCTTTTACGCTCTACCTCTGTTAAATAGATTTTACGTAAACGTAAGTGGTTTGGTGTCACTTCTACATATTCATCTTTTTGGATATACTCTAAAGCTTCTTCTAAAGAAAACTTAATTGCAGGAACAATTTTAGCTTTATCATCAGCACCAGAAGAACGAACGTTACTTAACTTTTTAGTTTTTGTTACGTTAACCGTCATGTCGTCTCCTCGAGAGTTTTCTCCAATAACTTGACCTTCGTAAATATCTTCGCCTGGATCAACAAAAAACTTACCTCTATCTTGTAGTTTATCAATAGAATAAGGGATAGCTTGTCCTTTCTCCATAGATACTAAACTTCCGTTTTGACGTTCTGGAATCCCGCCTTTTAAAGGTTGGTATTCTTTAAAACGGTGAGCCATAATAGCTTCACCTGCTGTGGCTGTCAAAAGTTGATTACGTAAACCTATAATACCCCTTGACGGCACTAAAAACTCACAAACCATTCTTTCTCCTTTAGCCTCCATACTTAACATTTCACCTTTACGAAGTGTTACCATTTCAATGGCTTTACCAGATACTGTTTCTGGTAAATCGATAGTCATTTCTTCAACTGGTTCACATTTAACACCATCAATCTCTTTAATGATAACTTGAGGTTGACCAATCTGCAATTCATAACCCTCACGACGCATCGTTTCAATTAAAACCGATAAGTGTAAAACTCCACGACCAAATACCATAAATTTATCTGCACTATCAGTTTCTTCAACTCTTAATGCTAAGTTTTTTTCTAACTCTTTTGTTAAACGATCTTTAATATGACGAGAAGTAACAAACTTTCCATCTTTACCAAAAAACGGTGAATCGTTAATAGTAAACAACATACTCATTGTTGGTTCATCAATAGCTATTGTTTTTAATGCTTCTGGAGTTTCAAAATCAGCCACAGTATCACCAATTTCAAAACCTTCTAAACCAACAATAGCACAAATATCGCCTGCAACAACTTCATCTACTTTTTTACGCCCTAATCCTTCAAACGTATGTAATTCTTTTATCTTAGATTTTGCAATACTTCCGTCTCTTTTAACTAAAGATATATTTTGCCCTACTTTTAATTCACCACGTGTTAAACGTCCAATAGCTATTCTTCCTGTAAACGATGAAAAATCTAAAGATGTAATTAACATTTGAGTACTTCCTTCTTCAATTTTGGGAGCAGGAATATGGTCAATAACCATATCTAGTAACGGTTCAATATTTTCGGTTTCATTTTGCCAATCATCACTCATCCAATTGTTCTTAGCCGAACCATAAACAGTTGGAAAATCTAGTTGCCACTCTTCTGCACCTAATTCAAACATTAAATCAAATACCTTTTCGTGCACCTCATCTGGTGTACAATTTTCTTTATCAACTTTATTGATAACTACACATGGCTTCAACCCTAAATCAATTGCTTTTTGCAATACAAAACGCGTTTGAGGCATTGGCCCTTCAAAAGCATCAACTAAAAGTAAAACACCATCAGCCATATTTAAAACACGCTCTACTTCTCCACCAAAATCGGCGTGACCAGGCGTATCGATAATATTAATTTTCGTGTCTTTATAAATTACAGAAACGTTTTTAGATGTAATAGTAATTCCACGTTCGCGCTCTAAATCATTGTTATCAAGAATTAAATCACCTGTGTTTTCGTTTTCACGAAATAACTGACAGTGGTACATAATCTTATCTACCAAAGTCGTCTTACCATGATCTACGTGTGCAATAATTGCAATATTTTTAATATTAGCCATAATGATGCTCCTTATTTTAAGCGTGCAAAGGTACTTATAAATAATGGATAAATTATATAATAACACCTTTTTGGGTATTCCCTTTTTTGACAAATTCAAAAAAGGTCGCGCTATACATTATATCTTTCTCGTTTTTAATACATTAAAAACAATAAAGGATGCCATTTCTATCGCTAATACAGCTAAAAAACGATAATTAAATTTCCATATAAAACTTACGTTTACAAATAGTATCTTTGTAGCCTTAATTTGCAGAAACCTTTTTTATGAATCTTCAAGACATTCCAAAAATAAAACATACAAATGCTAATAACTTCTTCCTATTATGTGGCCCTTGTGCGATTGAAGGCGAAGAGATGGCTTTAAGAATTGCTGAAAAAGTAGTTAACATAACAAACAAATTAGAAATTCCTTATGTATTTAAGGGTAGTTTTAAAAAAGCAAATAGAAGTAGAATAGATAGCTTTACAGGGATTGGTAACGAAAAAGCTTTAGAGATCCTTGCTAAAGTTTCAGAGAAATTTGATGTTCCTACCGTTACCGATATTCATGAAACTAGCGATGCTACTTTAGCGGCTCAATATGTAGATGTTTTACAAATACCTGCCTTTTTGGTGCGTCAAACAGATTTAGTTGTAGCTGCAGCCAAAACGGGGAAAGTGGTTAACTTAAAAAAAGGACAGTTTATGAGTCCAGAAGCAATGAAACATGCTGTACAAAAAGTAAAAGATGCTGGTAGTGATAAAGCTTGGATAACCGATAGAGGCACCATGTTTGGGTATCAAGATATGATTGTAGATTTTCGAGGTATTCCAACCATGCGTCAATATGCACCAACAGTTTTAGATGTAACACACTCTTTACAACAACCTAACCAATCAGCTGGAGTAACTGGCGGTCGCCCAGATATGATTGAAACTATTGCCAGAGCTGGCATAGTTAACAATGTTGATGGTTTATTTATAGAAACACATTTTGACCCTGCAAATGCAAAAAGTGATGGTGCTAATATGTTGCATTTAGATAATTTAGAATCGTTACTTTCAAATTTAGTGGCTATTAGAAAAACGATTAATAATCTTTAGTAATTTTCTATTTTCACGGAAATAACAAATTCAATTGTAACTTTCTGCACTATGCGTAAGAGATCTGCTTTTTTTTTAAATAAACCAAGCCTTTTTACTTTGACTTAATTGTTTTGAAGCCGCATGCAATAAGGCAATAAAATTTTCTTGATCTAAATCTTCTAAAGTCTTAAGTTGAATAGAACGAACTTGTTTTCGTTTATTGTCATTTTTCAAAATAGGAAATTGTTTTTCAAGAAGAATACCCTGAACAAAAGCAACATCAACATAATCTTTTCCTTTTAAAATATTTAAATAAATCATTGGTTTTTTACCAATATTATAAAACGGAATTTTGTAGCTATATCTTTCTATTACTTCCGGAAGTGTGTTCAAAATTAATCCTCTTACATAAAGCATTATGGATTGATGTGGTTCTTTTTGATTTATAAAATATTGGTCTACGGGTTTCACTTTCGGAATAATTTTTGATTAAGTTAGTGCTATGCAAAATAGAATATTATTCTTATTAATCTTTTTTTCACTTAGTTTATTTTCTCAAAACTATAATCATATTGATTCTAAAGTAAAAAGCTATTCAAGTATTTCAAATATTGAATCTTTAAGTCAAAAAATTAAACATGATTTTAATACTGATGAAGAAAAAGTAAGAGCCCTCTTCATTTGGATTGTTGAAAACATAAAATATCAAGCAAGTGGCAGTAAATGGGCAGCTACAAGATTAGAGTTTTATTTCTCTGATTACCAAAAGAAAAGAGAAAAAAGAAAAAAAGAAGTGCGAATATTTGAAAAGGCCATTAAAAACAAAAAAGCCAATTGCTATGGTTATTCCTTAATTTTTAATGAGGTATGCGATTTACTTAATATTGAATCAGAAATTATTCTTGGGTTCTCTAGAGGTAATCTAAGCACTATTGGACAAGATATTAACTTAAAAAATCATTCTTGGAATGCCGTAAAATTAAATAACCAATGGAAATTAATTGATATTACTTGGGCTAATGGTTACCTTGAAATTGAGAAGGCAGATAATAATGGTTATTACTATTTTAAAAATCCAAAAGAATTTTTAAACCAACATTTACCAGGAAATCCTAAATGGCAATTAGTTTTAAATAAAATATCGAAAAAAGACTTCATTACAAGACCTATTCTTTATCCAAAATATTATTCTTCAAAATTTAAGCTCATAAAAGAAACCAAAGGCATCTTCAAAACATCCAAAGCAAACAAGTACATTAAAATTTATTTTAATGAAGTTCCAGTAAATCCTCAATTAAGCTACGATTTTTTAAAATATTATTACTCAATACCTATAAACATAAAAAAGAATAAAGATGGTTCTCTTAGTCTAAAAATTGAATATAAGAAAAAAGAAAGTTCATATTTAACTCTTTACTCTAATCTTATTCCTATAATTGGTTTTAAGGTTGAATTTATTGATTAACTTTTCATATTAACAAAAATTTATGACGTTTATTTCAAAATAATTTATTTACTTTGTATTTCAAAGTACTTTTATATGGAATCAAAAGATTATTTAAAAGATATTAGCGAGATTAAAGATTTAATGAATAAATCTTCTCGTTTTATTTCGCTTAGCGGATTGTCAGGAATACTCGCTGGAGTTTATGCTCTTATTGGAGCAGCAGTAGCGTATTGGTTAGTTATGAATTATAGCCAAGGAACATTAAGGCTCGATGGCCCAATTTATCAACTAGTCATGTTAGATTTATTTCTAATAGCACTTTTGAGTGCTGTAACTGGTATTTTTTTAACCACAAGAAAAGCAAAAAAACATGGCGCCAAAATTTGGGATGCCACCTCTAGGCGATTAGTATTTAACTTTTTGATTCCCTTAATTGCTGGTGGATTATATATATTGATTATCCTCAGCCAAGGAAAGTACGGGCAAGCTGGGGGATTAATGCTAATTTTTTATGGATTGGCCCTTGTAAATGCTTCAAAATATAGTATCGGTGATATTTGTTACTTAGGCTATGTACAAATTATACTTGGTTTAATAGGTGCTTGGAAACCTGGTTACGGTTTTTGGCTTTGGGTTTTAGGTTTCGGAGTTATGCATATTATCTATGGCTCTTGGATGCATTTTAAGTATGACGTAAAAAATAAATAGTATTCGGTAGCAGTTTACTGTTAAACTAACAAATAAACTTAAAATTGAGCATAATAACTAACATAAATAAGGTATTCGATCACAGAATTAGATTAGGCATCATGTCTATTTTAATGGTGAATGAATATGCAGATTTTAATATGCTAAAAGAGTTATTAGGAGCTACCGACGGCAATTTAGCAAGCCATACAAAGGCTTTAGAAAATGCTGAATACATAATGGTTGAGAAACAATTTATTGGACGAAAACCTAACACGCGCTACTCTACTACAAAACTTGGTAGGGCTGCATTTAAAAAACATATTGAAGCACTTGAAAAATTAATTAATAAATAATAACTATTTTTTTATCAATAAACTTTGAAATACAAAGTACTTTAAAATAACTCAAATGAAAAACATACCATTATTAATCGGAGCCATTTTATTTAGCACACTGTTTTACCGACAAGGCATTGGTTTAAACTTAAGCTTATTCAGTTTATTAACAATTTGTATTCTTTTCATTTATAATAAAACAGCTTTTACTAAAAAGTCTACAATTTTATTTAGCACTGTATTTTTAATAACAGCCGGAGCAGTATTTATATATAAGTCTAACCTTTCAATAATTGCGAATGTTGCTACGTTTATCACATTAATAGGGCATGTAACCGAGCAAAAATCATCGGTTTACATAAATTGGATAAACGGTTTATACTCATCAATAGCAGGTTATTTTCATCGTAACTTTAATGATATTGAAAAAGATAAAAAGGTTGTACTCAAACGAAAAATAGATTATCTGCATTTAATAAAAATAATAGGTATTCCATTAGTTACACTTGTCATTTTTATAAGTTTATATAAAAACGGAAACCCTCTATTTAGTGATTTAATATCTAAAATAGATTTTAGTTTTATTAATATGCAATGGTTGTTGGTTACAACTCTTGGTTACTATTTACTAAATAATATTTCAAAACCTGTAAGAGTAGATCCCGCAACTACTCACGATTTAAACACGCTAAATTCTTTAGAAAAACGTGGTGAAATTGAAATCGAGCAACTTAAAAAGGAAAACCAATTAGGTTTTATTTTAATAGCGCTACTTAATGTACTTATTCTTCTCTTTTTAATTACAGATATTACCTATTTAGTTTCTACTACCGATTTAAGAGCTTCTGTTTTTTCAAATCAGGTACATAATGGAATTAACACCTTAATTGCGTCAATAATTATTGCAATAATAATTATACTCTACTTTTTTAGAGGAAACTTAAACTTTTATAAGAATAACAAAAACCTCAAAACCGTTGCTTACATATGGATAATACTTAATATAATATTGGTAATTAATATTGCTATTAAAGACTATCAATATATATATTATTTCGGCTTTACATATAAACGCATAGGTGTTTTAGTTTATTTATTACTTACAATAATAGGCTTATTTACTACTACTATTAAAGTAAAACAAATAAAAAACTTTTGGTATTTGTTTAGAGTAAATACACTTACAGCCTTTACAATTCTAATCATTACAAGCACTATTAATTGGGATAATTACATAACATATTACAATCTTAATCATGCCAAGTCAATGGACTTTGATTATCTAATAAATCTATCTGACAACAACACCTTTCTTTTAAAAGATTATATAGATAAAAATAATTTAAATGTTGAAAAAGAGCTCGCTGTTGAAAGAAAGCACAAAGAATATTTACTTGAACTGGAAAACAACAAATGGCAAGAAATACAATATGATAATTTTAAAATAAAATAAGATGAATGTGCCTTCTGTCATTTTAAAATCAACACTATTATCTGCATCCATATTTTGGATAATTGTAATGTCTGAAGATTTCAATTTAGATATGATTCCTTTTATATTCTTTTCGTTCATTCCAATTTCACTTTGCTGTTTAATAACTATTCTATTTACGATAACACCTTTCTTTTGGTTAAAAAAAATGAATATGAGTAATAATGAAGTCTACAAAAAGTGGTTTCCATACTATGCTATAATATGTTTTAGCTTATGCTTTTATGGAGTTATAAAATCAAACTTTAATATTTACCCAATTAGTTTTCTTGCTTCTGCTTTTTTTACAACAATGCAGTCATGGATATGGTTTGCTAAAGCTAATAATGCACAATAATTCAATATGAAATATTTTAAAAAAATAACATTGATAATTGCTTTCATGATAATATACGCAATTACTATTAGCTATTGGATGACGTTTCAAGCTAAAGATTGTATTTATGATAACGTATTAGATGTGCCAAAAAATAAAGTCGGTCTAGTTTTAGGAGCAAGCAAGCTCACACCTAACGGAACTATAAATCTTTATTACAAATATAGGTTAGAGGCAGTGTATCAACTTTATAAATCTGGAAAAATTCAATTCATTTTAATAAGTGGGGACAATAGTAGGAAAGAGTATGATGAGCCATCTGATTTTAAAAATGATTTAATAATAAAAGGTATTCCTAGAGAAAAAATATTTTTGGATTATGCAGGATTTAGGACTCTTGATTCTATAGTTAGAGCTAAAGAGGTCTTTGGCTTAAATTCGGTAACCATAATATCTCAAAAATTTCATAACGAACGTGCCATATATCTTTCAAATCATTTTGACGTAAATGCAATTGCTTTTAATGCTCAAGATATTCGAGGGCACTATGGTGCAAAAACACGTTTAAGAGAATACTTAGCAAGAACAAAAGCATCAATCGATATTCTTTTTAATGTTGAACCAAAATTTTTAGGCAAGAAAATAAAAATCAAATGAATCTTCAACTCAACAAGACATATTTAATAATATCCGTACTTCTTTTTATAGCAGAAGTACTTATTGCTACCTTTTTTAAGTATGGCTTTATTCGTTATACTTTTGGAGATTATCTGGTAGTTATACTACTCTACTGCTTCTTCAAAAGCTTTATAGAAATAAGCTCATTTAAACTAGCTATTTCAGTTTTAGTATTAGCATTTACAATTGAGTTTCTACAATTAATTAATGTTCTAGAAACACTAGGTTTTCAAGACAATTATTTGGCTAAACTAATATTGGGTAGCACATTCCATCTCTCAGATTTAGTGGCTTATACTCTTGGAATTATCACTGTTTTAATAGTTGAATATAAATTACAAACCCATGGATAACATAAAACAGCTTTTTATAAATAGGTTTAAAACCTTTACACTATTAAGTATTTCAATAACTTTTTGTATTGTACTACTTATGATTAGAATGAAACTTACACATTCCTTTTTCTACTTGTTTTTAGTTTGGAATTTGTTTTTAGCAGTCATTCCCTTTGTCATAACCACTTATTTAGTAAGTCTCCCCAAGCTTAATAAATTTGTATTAGCTTTTTGGTTTGGGGGATGGTTGCTTTTTTTACCAAATGCTCCATACATCGTTACAGATTTAATTCATATTAGGCTAAGCAATACACGATTTGTTTGGCTAGATGTTATTGTTGTTACTTCTTTTGCTTTAAATGGACTTATACTATTTTACTTATCTTTTTTAGACATGATGAGTCTTTTAAATCATCATATAAAGAAACAGTACGCTTCCTTTTTCATCCCAATTCTATTGTTTCTAACAGCTTTTGGAGTTTATCTTGGTAGGTTTTTACGTTACAATTCATGGGAAATTATTCAAAATCCATTAGAATTATTTAATGATATTTTTCGAATTATCATTTACCCATCAAACCATATAGATGCATGGTTATTCACTATTCTATTTGGTGCCTTTTTACATATTGGTTTTTGGATTTATAACAACTTAAGAAACATTAATTAAAATGAAACTGCCAAAGCATTCAACATATTATATTATAGGAATAACATTATTCGTTGGCTTAAAACTTATGTATTCCAATGCTAACAATAATCAGGTTTTTATCTTATTGAAGCCATTAGACAAGATTGTTGGTTTTATTCTCGATTCCCATTCGGTTTACAATAATGACGTTGGCTTTTTTCATGAAAAACTAAATATTACTATAGATAAATCTTGCTCTGGTTTTAATTTTTTAATGCTCTCTTTTATACTATTATATTTTTCACTTTTAAAAAGTTTAAAGTCTCACTTTTTGAAAATTTCAGCAATTCTGGTAGCTTTATTTTTTGCTTATAGTTTTACACTATTTGTAAATGCATCACGTGTTTTAACAGCAATCTTTGTTGAAAAAAATACGAATTTAAATTATGCTTGGTTACACGAAGCCGAAGGTGTTTTTATTTATCTGTCCTTTCTTATCACTCTATATATTTTCATCAACTACGTTCAAAATAAAATCATAAATACTCATGAAAAATTTGCTTAACCCAAAATGGTTGCTTGTTATAAACACGATTCCAGTAATTCTTTTGTTTTTTATTTATTATAACGAATTTGATGTTATAAAAACACTTTTGGAGGAAGATAGTATACAACTATGGTTCAATTTTGGAGGCATTCTTTTTGGATTATCAATACTTCTTTTAGGGTATGTTCTGTTTAGTATTCAACAGAAAAAAGAAATTTCTATTTTCTATGCATTTTCAACTTTAGTAGTATATACTATTTATCTATACTTCTATAGTATGTATAGCTCAGATATCATTCCTCGGAGTATTCCTAGATGGATGCTTTCACAAAATTCAATTTTATACCCTGGTACATTTTTAATGCCAACATTGGCTCATGCTTTATTTGTTATAGTAATTAAATTAACCTCAAAAGCAAAAGATTTAAAAGCTTGGAAAAGCTTTTTACTAGCACTTTCAATTCCTTTACTTACTTATATTTTTGTTCAAGCCATTTTACCTCTTTGGCAACCTACAAGTTATAGATATAATAATCATGTTTTAATTATTGGTTTAGTAGTAGGCGTTATTCTATTTCTATTCTTTTTAATTCGTAGTATTTATATTTTATCAATAAAAAAAGAAAAAAACTGGTCACAATTTTATTTAGCAGCAAAGTTTTTGGTAGGCGTCGTTTTTCCATTACTCGGTCTACTAATAAATAATCAATTTAACGGTGCTTTTGGAGATTTCAATACACCATGGTTTTATATTATTGCTCTAGCAAATGGCCTTCTAATTTGTGTGTCCTCATCTGAAAACAAACAGCATAGGCTTTTTCTATTTATTGCCAGATGCATAACATATTCTTTTACCTTCTATTTCTTCATTGTATTTCTTCCTTTTTTGCCTCTATCTGTTATTGCTATTATTGCCATAGGTTTAGGTTTTTTAATGTTGACTCCTTTGGTGTTATTTATTATTCATACACAAGAATTATCGAGAGATTATAAGTTTCTAAAAAACATCTATTCTAAACAGTTTTTAATTATAACTGGAATCGTTGGGTTTCTTGTAATACCTACAATATTAGCTTTATCTTATCAAAGAGATAAAATTGTACTACATGAAACTCTAGATTACTTGTATAATCCTGATTACTCCAAGGATTATAATATAAATAAAGCATTTCTTAAAAAAACTTTAGAGGTTGTTAAACATAATAAGTCACGTAATTCTGATTTTTTTATGAATTCCCAAACGCCTTATTTATCAAGTTTTTTTAATTGGATTGTTTTAGATAATTTGACTTTATCTGACACAAAAATTAAAACCATTGAAAAGATATTTTTCGACACAAAACCATTTGATTTAAGGGCTGAAAGGCTGAGAAATAAAAACGTAGACATATCAAACATAAGTTCGAATAGTACTTATAGTGAAGCTGATAACACATGGACAAGTTGGATAAATTTAGAAATTACAAACGCTAATAAAGACAATTTCACTTCTGAATATGCAACAACCATAGATTTACCCAACGGATGCTGGATAAATGATTATTACCTTTATGTTGGTGACAGAAAAGAAATGGGGATTTTAACGGAAAAGAAATCGGCTATGTGGATTTTTTCTCAAATAAGAAACATCAATCAAGACCCGGGGTTGTTGCATTATTTAACTGGAAACAAAGTTTCTTTTAGAGTTTTTCCTTTTTCTGAAAATGAAGTAAGAAGAACAGGAATTCAATTTATACATAAAGAACCTGTTACGATTAAAATTGACAATCATAAACTTACATTAGGAGAAGAAAAAAAGACTCTAATCAATCATAAAAAAAATGACCAAGTCGTTTACATTTCTTCAAAAGAAAAAGAGACACTTAAAAAGATAAAGCGGACACCTTATTATCATTTTATTATCGATACTTCAGAAGAAAAAGATTCGTTAATAAATAACTATGCAAAAGCTCTAAATGATTTTATAATTGCTAATAATTTAGACATCAATAAAGCTAAAATAAGCTTTGCAAATACCTATGCTATAACCAAAGATTTTAATGATGAATGGGTAAACAGTTTAAAAGGGCAAGATTTTGAGGGTGGATTTTATTTAGAACGCGCCATTAAAAAAGCACTTTTTAATTCTTATACTAATATTTCTAACCACTACCCTATTATTATTGTAATTACAGATAACATGCTAGATGCTGTTATTAATAAAAACTTTGCAGATTTTAAAATAGCTTTCCCAGAAAGCAATCATTTTTATCATCTTAACACATTAGGCTATTTAGCTTCTCATAGCTTAGTATCAAATCCTAAAGAGTTTGTAAATGATAATACCATGATAGATTTTGATAATGAGGTCTTAGTGTGGCCAAACCCAATTAATCCAATAGCTTATTTACCTAATGATAGTTTATCAAATATTGTTTTGAAAGATTCAGTTTTTAATTTTAGAGAAAACGCTATTAATCAATCAAACTGGAACGCAGGGTTACAGTTGCAAGGAAAATGGCTATCAGACATATTCTATCCAGAACATGCGCAAAGAGATTGGAATAATGCTGTGAAAATGAGTTTTAAATCTAAAATAATGACACCGCTTACTTCTTATATTGTTGTTGAAAATGAAGCTCAAAAAGCTGTTTTACTTAGAAAACAAAAAGAAGTATTGGCTGGAAAAAAATCTTTAGACCTAAATGAAAGAACACAAAGCATGTCTGAACCAAAATTAATACTATTATTAATTTTAGTTGGAGTGCTTTTATTTTTAAAGCGAAGGCAAATTATAAATCACTCTAAACCATCAACATAATCTTGCAAATAAGCAAAGCGATCAGTAAGTTTTCCATTTTCTGTCATTTTAGCACGCTCTAAAACACCATCGGCATCGTTATTAAAAAACGCAGGAATAACATGTTCTAAAAACATATCGCCAAAACCTTCGCTGGCATCTTTTGGGAGTTCGCATGGTAAGTTATCGACTGCCATAACTGTTATTGCGTTTTTTGCATCAAAATCAACTTCACTTTCTGTTTGTGGATTATAACCATAAAACGGGTCTGCAATAGTTGAAGCTCGTAATGTTGATGCTACAGGTCCGTCAACATCGCAAGAAATATCGGCTACTAAATTGATATTAAAATCTGGGTGTTTAGCATCTTCTCGCGTAAATAAATATGGTGCATTATTACCATAAAAATGACCGGCTATAAAGAAATCGGTTTCTTTAGCGTAGGGCATAAAGTTACTTTCGTAACCTGTTGGATCTTTATAAAACTCCCACTTATCACCTACTTTACCATCTTTACGCTTACTGTATTCCATTACATCAACCAAGCAATAAACAGGTTCTGTAAATTTTGATGTTAAATACAAAGCGTCACTTACTTGCTTTATTTTTAAATGGTCTAGAATTTCTTTTGCTCCATGAGCAACTTTTCCTGTACCTGACAATAAAATTTTAATATTTGGTAAAGTAATTTTATCTAACTCACGCTTAACAGCATCTAAATCGGCTAGGGTTTCTACTTTAGGCAAACTGAATAAATTGTCTTTTAAACCCAATGCTCTAAAGCCGTTATAAGCGCCTACCAATCCTGCGTAGCGCCCAAAACCTATTAGCCTGAAGCCTTTTTCGTTTACTATAGTTTCGTGGTCGTACAACTCAATATTTTTATCAAGAATGGCTTGAAGTAATTTACGGTTATAGGGTTGTTTCTTTATGGTATGTGAAAAGAAAAAATATTTTTTATTTGGAATTAAGTTTTCAATAGGTACTTCTTTTACACCAATCATAACATCGCAATCCCTTACATCATTTGTAACTTCTAACCTATTGCTTTTGTATTGCTCATCTGGAAAAATACGAATATCAGACGTTTCAACTTTAAATTCTCCTTGAGAGAATTTCTCCTTAGTTTCAGCAAATTTTTCAGGAGAAAATACAACACGCCTGTCTGGTGGGTTTTTACGTTCTTTTATAATGGCAAACTTCATATATATTTTGGTATAAATTTTGTACGAAAATAAGAGTTAATGTAGGTGTATACAAACTTTTTTGATAACTTTGCTGCCCGCGTTAAGGATTGAAACGGCATCCTTTTGCTTTTTTGCAAAAGATATAGTGGAAAGCCTGACGCACTTTTGCCATTAAAAGTAAAAGTGGGTAACGCCCAAATAAAATTAATTGATGAGTTCCCGAAACTAGTTCGGGATTAATTCAATTACGTAAATTAAAATTTACTATTTCATTAAGGGGTCGACTGGTTTTGACAGCGAGATTAATTAAACGGTAAGCACGTCGTGTAATGGCATTGAAACACGTTAAAGGCTAGACCAAATTTTAAACGGCGAGAATAACTACGCTTTAGCTGCATAATCTGAATTATAGTAAGATTAGCCTTGTCCTACTAGGTAGGAAAGCTTTATGTCTCTGGAAAGCCTTGGTTAACGGCGTTCCATTTTGAGGCATCGTAAATGTTAACATAGATTGGGTAGTGCTTTGTTGCCCTTTTGAAACTAAAAAAGATAAGTTATAAGTGGGTTGTCTTTAACCAGCTTATAATCGAAAAACCAAGAAAAGAATAAGCGTGTAGAAAACTCTTTGATTACTTGTTTGGACGAGAGTTCGATTCTCTCCGACTCCACAAAAAACCTGTAAACACTAAAATTTTACAGGTTTTTTTTATTTTTAAAAAGCGCTAATTAAAATAAAATCTAAGATGATTTATTGAAAGTTGCAGTTAAAAATTTTAGTAAATTATTATTTAGTATTATCTCATTTTTTAGATTGGTTATATCAGAGTAAATTAATAATATTCCGTATTATTGTATAACTAGTATGAACAATATTCAATATAACATTGATTTTAATTCTCCTGACCGCATAAGTTTTTAATTACATAAAATTGAGCCATTTTATAATTAAAAAACAAGCTAATACTATGGCTAACAATCTAGACTTGAGAAGTAAGCTTTTTTTCATAGGAATTATTCTTATGGCTATTATTAGTTGCGATAAAAAAAGTGAACATTCTATATCAAATAACCTTCCAGAAAATATTAAGTTAGATTCTTTACAAGAAATTAGTAACAATCTAAAAGAGATTCTTGATACATCAAATATTTTAAACGTTAAATATTCTACAGAACAACTAGATAACACCAAAGGCCTTTCAAACAGTTCTGTAAATACTATTTTTCAAGACTCTGAAAATTTATTATGGATTGGCACCTGGGATGGATTAAATAGATATGATGGTAGTAGCTTCAAGATTTTCCGCCCTGAATTAAATAATGAAAACAGTCTTTCCAATCAAGTTATCCTAAAAATTGATGAAGATTACTTGGGTTATATATGGGTGTTGACCATGCACGGTCTAAACAGATATGATAAAAAATCAAATACATTTAAAAGATATTATTTTACAAGAAAGGATAAACCTCCTTTTTCTGAATTCGAATTTAATATGGCGATTGACGGTTCTAAAAAAGTCTATTGCGCGGTTAAAGATTGGGGGATTGGATACTTTGATGGTCATAGTTTTCAATTTTTAAATACTAAAAACCTTCCAACCAATGCCATTAAAAAGATGGTATTCGCGCCGACAGGAGAATTACTTTTGTTATTAGATAATAATGAACTCTACTCCCTAAAAATAAGTACGACGGAGGCAGGCGCAAAAAAAGTGTCTAAAATTGAAAAAGTTTTAAATGATGTTAGGGATTTTGGGGTATTATCTAAAGATAAAATATGTTTTATTTCTTCTTCTGGCAGTACGGGATTCTATTCTTTTAAAAACAGAATTGTACGACAAACTAATAAAGGTAAGTTCCAAAGTATTATATCCAATACTAAAGAAGGTCTTTTGCTATATGATAATTTAAGGTATTTTATCATTGATAGTCTGGAAAGAGTTAATGAGAATTCATGGGTTAAGAACTTAAAAAAACAAAAAGTAACAACCTTACTTCAAGGTACTGAAAATATAATTTGGACAGGAACAGATGGTGACGGAGTTTTTAAGATGCACCCACTTAAAAAGGTGTTTAATCTCGTGTCTAAAACACAAGTGCCCGAAATGGATGGGGGCATTGTAAGGGTGTTTTTAGAGGTGGAAGGACATTCTTTTTGGGTAGGAACAAAAGGAAAAGGGTTGTTCCGATTCCCTTCTAAATTTCACTTAAACTCAAACGAGACATTACGTTATCAAAATTTCAATGAAAGCAATAGCCCTATTAACAATGCCGTGTTTTCACTTTGTAAAGGAGCGGACGATCTTGTTTTTATTGGTACAGATGGGCAAGGAATTAATGTTTTTGATTTAAAACAATCAAAGTTTATTAGTTGGCCAGAAATTGTTGGAAATGAATCCTGTGAATATTTTAAATCAACATATGCAATTTACCAAGATGAAAATGGATTTATTTGGCTTGGGACCAATGGTTATGGAATGATTCGATTTAAGATTTCTAGGTCAGGAAAGTCTTTAAAAGTAACTGAATTTGAACAATATTTGGCTGTAAGTGGAGTTGAGGGATCTTTAAGTAGCAATATTATTTTTTCAATAGTACCAAAAAACGATAAGGAGCTTTGGCTAGGAACTAGATTGGGCGGATTGAACCTTTTCAATAAGGAAACAGATGCATTTAAAGCATTCAAAAACAAAAAAAACGATTCTCAAAGTTTATCAAATAATGATATTTTGTGTCTTCATTTAGATTCAAAAAATAGACTTTGGATAGGTACAAGTTTCGGCTTGAATGTGTTGGAAGAATTTAATCAAGGTAATGTGCCAAAGTTTAAAAATTTCACTGTAAAAGAAGGTCTTCCAAATAATACCATTCATGGCATAATTTCCGATGAAGAATCAAACCTTTGGGTAAGTACAAATTTTGGCTTATCTAATTTTTTGTTCAATGAATCAAAATTTATTAACTACACTAAAAGTGAAGGTTTGCAAAACAACGAATTTGCAGATGGTGCTTTTTATCAAAACGATAATTCTGATTTTATTTTTATGGGAGGAATCAAAGGGTTTAATTACTTTTTGCCTTATAAAAAAGAAGAATCTCAGATTGTGCCAGATATTCTTATCGATAGAATTAGTGGTCAAAATCAAGACGTGCCCTATTATCAGGGGCTCGTTATATCTCCAAATTCAAAAATATTTCCGTCTATAGTTTTAGAACATAATCAAAACTTTTTTGATATTGAGTTGGCTGCTCTAACCTATATAAATAGTGAGAAATGCCAATATGCCTATAAATTGAATAATTTTGATCAAGACTGGAATATCATCAATAATAGAAGAATCATTTCCTTTACCAATGTACCAAAAGGGGCTTATTCATTGTTGATTAAATGGTCTAATGCCGATGGTGTTTGGAGTGATTCTGTGCATGCTATTGATATTAAAATTAAGCCTGTTTTTTGGCAATCAACAGTGGCTATTGCAATTTATCTTATCTTAATTCTTCTTTTTCTTCTTTTTGTATGGAGCTATTTTAATAAGCAGTATAAATTAAGGCAAAATATTATTTTTCAAAAACGAGAGGAAGAAATCCATCAAAACAGACTTACGTTTTTTACAAACATTGCACATGAATTTCAAACGCCTTTAACCTTGATTGTCGGACCTATTCAAAAACTTGCTGAATCTGAAAGCCTAGGTGAAAGAAGTAAGAAATTTATAAACATGATACAGCGAAATTCTTCAAGATTATTTTTCTTAACACAACAGTTGCTTGAATTTAGAAAAGCTGAATATGATTATTTGGAAGTCACAGTTAAACAATTTGATCTGCTTGATTTGATTGAACAAATAGGAGAGTTGTTTGATGAATGGGCTTTAGATAAAAATATTGATTATTATATAGAGTTACCGTCTGAATTGGTTGGATGGTTTGATAAAGACAAAATTGAAAAAATTATTTTTAACCTGTTGTCTAATGCGTTTAAATATACTCCTAAAAGTGGAACCATCAAACTACAGTTTAGTATACAGGACGATGCTGAAACAACACTTCACATTAATGTATCCAATTCTGGTAAGGGCATTCCTAAAGAAAAATTGGAATCTTTATTTGATAGATTTTTCTTAACAGAAGATACCGAGGCATCAGATACAGGTTTGTTTAGAACAGGTATTGGTTTGGCGTATGTTAAAAAGCTGGTAACGGTATTAAAAGGTGATATTAACGTTGTTAGTAAAGAAAATAAAGAAACCATTTTCACAATTAAACTTCCTTGTAATAAAGAGTCGTTTAAAGAAAATGAATTAGATAGTGAAGCAAGTCAAATTTTGATTTCTGATTATCTTAAAAATATTCTTGAAGAAACTCCAAATAAATCTGATGATACTTTTAATAAAATGTCATCACTAGAAGCATTTTTAGAGCAACGTAAAGTGGTGTTAATCATTGAGGACGAAAAAGAAATTCAACTGTTTTTAAATGAATTGTTAAAAGAAAAATATAAAATCGTCATTGCTAATAACGGAATTGAAGCCTTAAAAATGATGAAAAATGAGCTTCCTGATATTATTATTACCGATGTTATGATGACAGCCATGGATGGTATAGAGTTTTGCGAAAAAGTTAAAAACGACAATAAAACATGCCATATTCCTGTAATAATGCTTACCGCAAAAAGTTCAGTACAGCACCGCATTGAAGGGTTGGAAAGTGGTGCTAACTCATACATCCCAAAACCATTCCATCCAGACCATATTCTTGTTAGGGTGCAAAAACTTCTTGAAGAAAAGGAACTTATATTAAAACATCTATCTCAAGATACCTTTACAGAGAATATTAAAAACCTTCCTGTAAATAAGGACGATAAAGAATTGCTAAGAAACGTTATTAAACTAATACGCAGTAATATAGATAATGAAAACTTACAAAGTCTATTTATAGAGGAACAGTTAGGGATTAGTAATTCACAACTATATAGAAAGATTAAGCAAAACTTTGGTTTTTCACCTGGAGACTTAATACGAACTATAAGGCTAAAGTATGCAGCTGAATTATTAAGAAAAAGTAATTGTACAGTCTCTGAGGTTTGTTATCAATCCGGTTTTAATAACCGATCTTACTTTTATAGGGAGTTTAAAAAAATGTATAACAGTACTCCTAAAAATTATCAACTCCAAAATAATCCTAGAATATCTTAAGTCAATTGTCTTTAAAAGAGGTGATTACAAATAGTGTACACTATTGATGAAATAGTGTACACTATTTCATGTGCCCTACATTTACCTTTATGGAGTGATTTTTAAATCATAATCATATAACAAGCTAAACATTAACTAATCTATTTAATTATTTAGAATTATGAAAAAAACTACTCAAATTATGAATCAATTAAAAACATTCTCATCATGAAAAAAAATATTATTTATAACATATTCTTGATATGGGCAATATTATTAGGAGGTACGTTATTTGCTCAAACCGTTACGGGTACTGTTTCAGATAACAATGGTGCTATTCCAGGCGTAAATATTATTGTGAAGAACACATCTAAAGGAGCTGTAACCGATTTTGATGGGAACTACACCATTAATAATGTAGATCAAAACGCTGTTTTGGTTTTTAGTTTTTTAGGGTACACAACAAAGGAAGTTTCTATTAATGGAAAGACTGTAATTGATGTTGTATTGATAGAAGATTCACAGGCATTAGATGAAATTGTTCTTGTTGGATATTCATCAAGAAAAAAATCGACATTAACTGGAGCATTAACCGTTGTTGATGTAGAGGGACTAAATAAAGCTAGAACTTCAAATGTAGCACAATCTTTGCAAGGACAAGTTGCAGGTGTGCAGGTTGCTTCAAGCAGTGGTGCTCCTGGAGGAAATATTGAAGTCACTATTCGTGGAGTGGGAACTATAGGAAATAATACGCCGCTTTATATTGTTGATGGAGTGCCTTCTCGTGATATTTCTTTTTTAAACCAATCAGATATTCAAACGATGACAGTTTTAAAAGATGCCGCAGCAGCTTCAATTTATGGAGCAAGAGCATCTGCAGGAGTTGTTTTAATTACAACCAAGAGCGGTAAAAAAGGAAAAATGACTCTTGAGGCTAACTACTTTTACGGAATTCAAAGCGCAACTAATCTTCCTACTATGTTAAATGCTGCTCAGTATATAGATGTAACTGAAAAAGCTTGGAACAATACTTTTACCGGAACAAATCCTTATACAGCAGATAGAGGAAGATCAGATTTTGGAGACACCAATTGGCTTGATGAATTATTTGAATCGGGTTCATCACAAAATTTACAATTATCAGCCAGTGGTGGTAGCGATAAAGTGCAATTTTTAATGTCTTTAGGATATTATGGTGAAAATGGTATTGTAGTTTATAACAATGATAAATATCAAAGATTGAACTTCAGAACCAATATCAATGCTCAATTAACAGATAAATTTAAAGTTGGTACAAACCTCCAATTATCATATTCAATCCAAGATAAAGTTCCCTCAACAGGTGAAAGTTTAATTAGATTTGCTTTATTAAGAGCTCCAGTAATTCCTTTATTTAAGAGTGTAAATGATCCTACATATTCAGTTGAAGATCCTTTTACTGATATGCCCTTTTTTACGCCTACTGGTTACGACCAAGGATTGAACAGAACCATGTATGAAATGGTAGGAAACCCTATCGCCCAAGCATATTTTTCTGACGATAGAACGACAAGGTTTCAAACATTTGGTAATATTTATGGGGAGTATAAAATAATGAAAGACCTTACTTTTAGAAGTAATGTGGGTATAGATTTATCATTTTATCACGATAAAACTTTTAATGTAAATTATGGTGATGATGATGGAGGCGGAAGTGCAATTGATCAAGGATTGGGCAGACGTAATAGACCAAACAATTTGGGTGAATTAAGAGGAGAAGCCTTTACGTTTACCTTTAGTAATACATTAAATTATCTAAAAACATTTAATGATAGACATGATTTTAGTGCTATGCTTGGTACAGAATTAGTTTCAAATTACGAATCTTTTATAGGTGCAAGTAGAGCACGGTTTCCTTATACCGTTGATGAATTTAGATATTTAGATCAAGGAGGCTCAGGTCTTGATGTTAACAATTCTGGTACTGCATCAGAATATGGGTTGTTTTCAGTGTTTGGATCAACATCGTACGTATTGGATAATAAATATATGATAACCGCGAATCTAAGAGCAGATGCTTCTTCAAGATTTTCTGAGAATAATCGTTGGGGATATTTTCCATCTGTTTCAGCAGGTTGGAAATTGTCAGATGAAGATTTTTTAAGTGATGCTGATTGGTTATCTAATTTAAAATTAAGAGCGAGTTGGGGTCAAGTAGGAAATCAAAACATTGATGATTATTCTTATTTGGAGTTGCTTAGAGCAGGAGATATTCCTGGAAGAGACCGTTTTGGTAATCCCGATTTAAAATGGGAGACTTCTACTCAAAAAAACATAGGTATCGATGTTGGTTTGTTAAACAACAAATTGGTGTTTAATGCCGAGTATTATATAAAAAACACAACTGATATCTTATTGCCTATAGGATTGCCTGGCATATTTGGAGATTTGCAACCAACTATTGTAAATGCTGGAGAGGTTAGTAATAAAGGATTCGAATTTTCTGCTAATTATAGGAATTCAGACCATGAATTTAAATATAGTATAAATGCAAATTTTTCAACATTAGTAAATAACGTTGAAAAATTACATCCAAATGTACCTAGTATAGTTACTGATAAATATAGAACGGTTGTTGGGCAATCTTTAAATTCATATTATGGTTATAAAATGATCGGGATTTACCAAAACCAAGCTGAAGTAGATGCACATTTAACAGCTGGTAATGCACAGCCAGGTGATATCAAATTTAAAGATGTTAATGGAGATGGTAGAATAAGCCCTGATTTTGATAGAGAATTTATTGGATCTTCAATACCAGATTTAACCTATGGTTTTGCCTTTAACGCCGAGTACAAGAAATTTGATTTTTCATTGTTTGTGCAAGGTGTAGGTGGTATTGAAAAATATAACGATGGAAAGAAAATTGTAGATTTTGATACACGACCATTTAACTATACTACAGCTATTTTGGGGTCTTGGGATGGTGAAGGTAGCACCAATAGTATGCCAAGGGTTGCATTTAATGATAACGGAAGTAGTAATGTATCTAGTCTGTTTGTAGAAGATGCCTCATATTTTCGTCTTAAAAACATTGAAATTGGATACACATTAGATGGTATTAATGGGTTTCAAGATATGCGTTTATATATATCTGGTAAAAATTTATTCACATCAACTGATTATACTGGTTTAGACCCAGAAGTTTCAGGATTGGTAGATAACGGAACGTATCCATCTTCAACATCTGTTTTGTTTGGAGTAAACGTTAAATTTTAATTTTAAAAAACTGAAATAATGAAAAAATTATTTAAAAGCATACTTATAACATTTTGCTTTACTACTGCTATAATTGGTTGTACAAGTGAATTGGATAACGAACCAATAGGAAAATTAACTGAAGATTTAGTGGATACTGAACTGGCTGCAGTTACTTTAGAAGCATTGATAAGCTCGTCATATCATCCTCTTGGTAATACTTTAAATGGTGTTGTGCCAGGTTGGAGATGGGATTTAGGAACCGTATTTAGAAACGATATTGTATTGCAAGATATTGCAGCTAATGATATGAATAAGAAATGGAATCCAGACGGTGATCAACCTTGGATGGATAAAGTAAGTGATTTTTCTTTTACTACAGAAAATCAAGCTTTTAATGGAATTTGGGTATATGATTTTATTGGGATTAATAGATTAAACCTTGGTATTGGTTTTTTAACTGATGGCGAAACAGTTCCAAATTCTGGAATGAGTGAGGCTCGCAAAAATCAACTATTATCTGAAGCTTATTTTTTAAAAGCGTATTACTATTTTGATTTGGTAAACAACTTTGGAGATGTGCCTTTGTTAACTAAATCTCCTGAGTCTTTTCAGGAAGCTGCAGACGCTTCAGTAAGATCTTCTAAAGCTGACGTTTTAACTCAAATAACTTCAGATTTAACGAATGCTAAATCGTTAGCGTCTAATGCTAAATATCCTGATGGTTCACAACCTTGGAGAGCTTCAAAAGGAGCTATTATTGCCTTGCAAGCTAAAGTGGCGTTATTTTCTGAAGATTGGCCAACCGTGTTAAGTTTAATTACAGAATTAGATGGTTTAGGACATTATAGCCTTAATGCTGAATATTTTGATAGTTTTGATGCTAATCTTGAATTTACTGATAATGAAGTAATTTTTGCTTATGATCATCGATCAAATGAAACTCCAAATAATACAAATGGTCTTCGTGATGTAGTTGGCTGGGGGTTTTTCGCACCTACAGATGATTTTATCCAAGCCTTTGAACCAAATGATCCAAGGTTACTATATACAACTACTGCTGATCCAAACAATAAGGCATCTTATAAAATTAGAGGATCGGTTGCAGATAACCCAGATTATGGCAACAAAATTTATATTCGGTATGCAGATGTATTGCTATGGAAAGCAGAAGCACTTCTTGAAACAGGTGACTTACCTGGAGCCATTACCATAATTAATCAAATAAGAAACAGAGCTAGAACAAGCTCTACGGCTGATGGTTCAGTAATACCACTAGGTGCGTTGCCAGATAGAGCAAACTCTACAAACGCTTCTGAAATAAAAGAGTGGTTAATGCATGAAAGAAGAGTTGAGTTAGGATTTGAATCTCAAAGATTTAATGACTTAAAAAGATGGGGAACGGCTCAAACCGAACTTTCTGGTAAAGGGTTCCAAAGTCATCACAATTTGTTCCCAATACCTCAAGTGGATATTGATAAATCTGGAGGTACAATTACACAAAATGCAGGTTATTAGTTGCTTTTTTTAAGATCATTAACATTAGTTTGAGTTAGTTTTTAGAGAAGTAGTTATTTAAGTAATTGCTACTTCTCTTTTTTATAATTACCCAATAAAATTATGCTCTTTTTATCCTTTAATAATGAATTAAATTAGATATGGCAGATATTGCAATTCGACATAATCAAAACCCTTTATTGTCTCCCAAAGATTTAGACCCTAGCAATGAAAACATGATGATTGAATGTTTGCTAAATCCGGGCGTGTTTGAATTTAATGAAAAAACAGGGCTTCTAGTAAGGGTAGCAGAGCGCACAGTTCAAAAAGAAGGTGTCATGTCTGTACCAATTTACAATGATTTTGGTAAAGTTGAAATTTTGGATTTCGATTTAAATGATTCAAAGCTAGATGCGTCTGATGCCAGAGTTATCAATTATGATGGCACAGATTATTTAACAACCATATCCCACCTTAGATTACTTTTTAGTGATGACGGAATTAATTTTGAAGTTTCAGAAATGTATCCTTCACTTTTTGGAGAAGGTGAATATGAAAGTTATGGCATTGAAGATTGTAGGGTTTCAAAAATTGACAACACATATTATTTAACCTATACCATGGTATCACCAAATGGTGTAGGCGTAGGGTTAAGGACTACTAAAGATTGGAAAAACTTTGAAAAGAAAGGCATGATTTTTAGTCCACACAATAAAGATTGCGCCATTTTTGAAGAAAAAATAAATGGAAAATACTACGCTTTGCATAGACCAAGCAGTCCAGAGCTTGGGGGAAATTACATCTGGCTCTCAGAGTCCCCAGATAGCATCCATTGGGGTAATCATAAATGTATAGCAAAAACAAGAAATGGAAAGTTTGATAGCAAACGGTTAGGCGCTGGAGCAGCACCTATTAAAACAGATAAAGGCTGGTTAATGATTTATCATGGAGCAACAGAGGTACATCGCTATTGTTTAGGAGCCATACTATTGGATTTAAAAGATCCTTCAATAGTAATTGCACGTTCCAAAGAACCAATTATGGAACCTATTGCAACATACGAAAAAACCGGTTTTTTTGGCAATGTTGTTTTTACCAATGGACATATTGTTGATGGAGATACCATCAAAATTTATTACGGAGCGTCAGACGAACATGTTTGTCTTGCAAATTGCTCAATTAACCAAATATTGAAAACACTTGAAAAATAATGGGAAAATTGGCAGGAGTAGGACTAAAAGATTTTACTAGAAGCGCAAAAATACTGATACTTACCAATACTATTTACGCTTTTGTATTACCAGTAATCGACATTTTTGTAGCTTCATATATCATGAGAAACTCAGATGACCCATCCAAAGTTATTTTATATCAACTGGCAATTTATGTAGGTATCCCTATTACTTTTTTTATAAATGGCTTTTTATTAAACACCATTAATATCAAAAGATTATTTTCTTTAGGAATGATATTAAGTGGTGTTTCCATGGTTTTTATGATGTCTTTGGATGAAATAAATTATACAGGAATAGCTATAGCTGGTTTAATTATGGGAATGTCTTTTGGTTTATATTGGGCAAATAGAGATTATTTAGTGCTTGCTACTACAAAAGACAAAACACGAAATTTTTATTATGGCTTAGAAACATTTCTTTATACAATTATTGCGTCTATAGTACCTGTAATGATTGGATGGTTCTTAATAAACGGAAATGAAGTAGAAGGTGAAATTTCAAATGATGCTGTTAATTCAGGGTATAGGATTATAACAATGATAGTTTTTGGAATCACCATTTTAGCATCTATTGTATTTCATTTTGGAACCTATGAAAAACCAAAGAGTGAAAAGTTTTTGTACTTTACATTTCATAAACTTTGGAAAAAAATGCTTCAATTAGCAGTATTAAAAGGATTGGCACAAGGTTTTATTGTTACAGCACCTGCCATGTTGATGATGAAATTTTTCCACTCAGAAGGTGCATTGGGTTCGGCCATTTCAATTGGAGCTGTTATAGCTGCAGTAATTATGCTTGTTTTAGGTAAAATATCTAAACCAAAACATCGTTTAATAATTTTTTCAGTAGGGCTCATTTGCTTTTTCTTAGCATCATTTTTTAATGGTTTGCTTTTTAATACAACAGGTGTTATCATATTCATGTTTTTATTATTAATATCTAGACCTGTTCTTGATATTGCTTATTTTCCTATTCAATTAAAAGTCATAGATTTATTGTCTTCCATTGAAAACAGAAATGAGTTTTCTTATATTCTAAATCATGAATTCGGGTTGTTTGTCGGTCGTTTTTTAGGAGCTGTCACTTTTTTAGTAATCGCCTTTTATATAAATACAGACATTGCATTAAGATATGCTTTATTAATTATAGGAATACTTCAATTACTATCAATAATCATTGCGAAACAGCTTTTAAAACAACAAGAAGTATTAGAAAAAGAAACATTAGCGACTAAAAAGATATTCACCACTCAAAGTGAAGATTCTGTAGGTGCTATAACGGTTCAATAAAAAAAGAAGCCTATTTGACAGATGAAAACACTTAAAATGAAATATATTATAGTTTTAATGATTGGCTTAGGTTTTTATTCATGCAAAACCGAACCATCAAAATTCACTTTAGAAAACCCTATCAATCAACTTCAATTGAGTCGAATTGATTCCATGCCTAATTTACCTAAACCATTTAAAATTATCGACTTCAATCAGATAGCAAAAGATTATGATAGATTAGTTTACGACCCAAACCAAACAGGAATGTATTGGCCCTTAATCTGGAAAGACAATTCTCGTAAAAATATAGACCAAGAAACCTATGGGATTTATACAGCAATGGGTGATGTTAGACAGGGAATAGAACATTATGATGGTATTTTTCATGAATCTTTGGCGAGTATTGGCTCTGTATTAGGGAGCAGTTTGGTAGGTATAGATAAATCTAGCCAGAATGGTGAAAATTATACCGGTATGCTAAAAAATTATTTCAATTCTGAGACAGAATGGAATATTATAATGAATAATACGTGTCCAGAAGTTGCTCAATTAGGAGGAGGTTATGCACGCGATTGGTGGTATGATGTGTATCCCAACGTTATGTTTTATGCGGTTGCAGATTTTTATCCAAACGAAAAAGGTTATGAACCAATTTTACGATCTGTGGCAGATAAATTTTTTGAGGCTGATGCTGTTTTAAGTGGCAATTACGAATACTCTTTTTTTAATTACGCCACTATGGAACCAACTAAAAATTGGATTTGTGGACAAGAAGATGTGGCTGCAGGGCATGCTTATGTATTGTATTCCGCCTATCAAAAATTTAACGACCCAAAATATTTACAAGGAGCAAAATCATCATTAGAAGCACTTTTAAAGCAGAAAGAAAATAGGTTTTATGAAATATTAATGCCTTTTGGAGCATATGTAGCAGCCAGATTAAATGCCGAAGAAGGAACCAATTATGACTATTCAAAAATATTAGATTGGACTTTTGATGGCACCTCGGTTTGTAGAGAAGGATGGGGGGTTTTGGTTGACAATTGGAATGGTTATGATGTTTCTGGTATTGTAGGAAGTACAGTTCATAATGGAGGGTTTGGCTTTTTAATGAATACCTATGATACTATGTGGCCATTAGTGCCTATGGTTAGATACGATCAGCGCTATGCAAATGCTATAGGGAAATGGATGTTAAATGCCGCAAATGCATCTCGCCTATTTTATCCAAATGAAATTCCAGATGAGCATCAAACAATTCCTGAGGAAAAAGAACATACTAAAGGCGTCATTGCATATGAAGGCCTTATCAAAAGTTCTCATTATGAAGAGGAAGGCTTGTATTTAGACTTAAAAGCTCCTATTGCAATAGGAGATGGAATGAAATGGAACAAAGACAACCCTAAAGTGTCTCAATTCAGTGTTTATGGAAGTGGACATGTAGGCATTGCCGGAGCCATTATTTCAAGAACAAATGTTGATAATATCTTGCAATTAGATTTATTGGCAACAGATTTTTATAAATCCGAAGCACATCCTTCTTATCTATATTATAATCCAAATCCAGAAGTTAAACAAGTGATTATTTCAACAGGAGAACAAGAATTAAAGATTTATGACGCCATTCAAAGAGCATTTATTGCTGAAAATGTAACAGGCAATTTTTCTTTTAATGTAGCTAAAGAGCATTCATCTTTATTAATTTTTGTTCCTCAAGGTGCTATTGTTTCAGAGAGAAACGGAAAGTTATATGCCGATGATGTAGTGATAGATTATCATTATAGATTGAAAGTATAGAACATGAAAGCAGTTGTTCCTTTTATTTTATTTTTAGTAATGATTTCTTCTTGCAATTCAAAGATTATTTCAGATTCATCAAAGAAAACATGGTGGAAAGAGACTGTTTTTTATGAAATTTATATGCCTAGTTATAAAGACGGCGATAATGATGGTTATAGCGATTTTAAAGGATTAACATCAAAGTTAGATTATATTGAAAAGCTTGGAGTTAAGGGGATTTGGTTAACACCTTTTCTTCAATCACCAAAAGTTGATAACGGATATGATGTTTCTGATTATTATGCTATCGACTCAACTTATGGCACTCTGGAAGATTTTAAACATTTCTTAGAAGAGAATGATAAAACTGGTATTTAAAAATTAATAACTTTAATAAAAAAGAAATAAAAAACTTGCAACCCAAATGTAAACGGACTTTCTTATTAAGTAAATAAGAAGGGTTAACCAATATTGAAATTGCAGAACAACTTAATGTATCTATTAAAACTGTTGAAGCTCAAATAACCAAAGCGTTTTCAATTATACGTAAAAAAGTGGGTAATAAAACCAATGGTATTTTGTTTTTACTTTTTGGAAAACGCGAAATAGTTACTATTTAGCAAATATAATAGTCACTAATTTATTGTTTTTTCCAACAGTACTAACTCATATTCAGTATTAAAAACCACTTTGCCTTTTTTAACAATAACCGTTTTACCGCTATAAGCATCATTTAAAATTTCACCATCTTTAAATACTTTAGAAACATCTAACGCTTTTTTTCCTTTTGGTAAATCTAAACCAATTACTACCAGATCAATATAATTGTCTTTTGAAAAACTTCTGCTAAACAGGTATGGTTCTTTTGAAATCATTTGATGAATTCCTGCTCCTATAGCTGGATGATTTGCTCTAAATTGTCCTAACTTTTGCCAATGTTTTATAATATTTTTGGTTTGTACATCATTAGTAATAGCATTCCAATTCATGAAAGAACGTAATGTAGCATCACCTTCTGTACCTTCTATAATTAATGATCGTGCAGATTCATCGCCATAATATACTTGAGAAGTGCCTGGGGCAAGTAACAATTTTGTTGCCGTTTCGAAGGGCTTTTCGCGAGTAGCATCAAAAGGCTGTCCGTCATCATGCGATGATAAATAATTTAAAGTGCCATAACCTTTTAAATCGTTATTTAGATATTTTGAATAATTAGTAAACAACGTTTCGTAATCTTGCTGTGCTACATTCCATTTGAACTGAAAATTGATAAGGCTTTGAAAGGCACTATCAAAATAATTTACTTTTTTATCTCCAAAATCGAAATACTTCCCTGTGTTAATACCATAGTTATAAACCTCTCCTACTAAATAGAATTTATTGTCATCTAAAACTTTATCTGGATGATTTTTTTTGTATTCAGTAAAAGCATAATCACATTCAGCCTTAAATTCTTGCCATACATATTCTTCGGTATGTTTTACGGTATCTACTCGGTATCCATCAATACCAAATTCAGTAATATAATCTGTTAACCATTTCATGATATAAAAACGTGGTGCTCGCGGATGTCCAGTTCTTTTAAAAAATGCATCAAGTTCTGCTACTTCTTGCTCGTAACGTCCTTCTTTTTTCCATTTTTCGACTAATTGCAGTGGTAATTCCACAGACTCATTACTTTCTGTTTTTATATCTGGAAGGTTTTTAACTAAGGTACAGGTTATTGTATTTTCGTAGTTATTGTATTCACATTTTGGTTCCGTACGCACCCAATCACTCGGCCATACAGGATCCTTTTCCGTTACTGGTCCAGTATGATTTATAACAGCATCTAATAAAATTCTAATATTATTTTTATGTGCTACTTGCACTAATTTTTTCAAGTCAGCTTTAGTCCCTAAATTAGGCTCAATGGCAGTCCAATCGCTAGTCCAATAACCATGAAACCCATAAGTAACCCCTGTTCCTTCATCTGTTCCTCCATGAATTTGTTCTACAATAGGCGTCATCCAAATAGCATTGATTCCTAAACTGGTGAAATATCCTTCTTCAATTTTTTGAGTAATCCCTTTTAAATCACCCCCTTCAAAACCACGAAGCTTACCTGTTTCAAGGTTTCTATTAAAATTAATATCGTTTGAAACATCTCCATTGTTAAAACGATCAGTCAACAAAAAATAAACGTTAGCAGCCTCCCAAACAAATGGTGCTTTAGTTTCTTCTACAGTTAACTTTTGATTGTTTTTTTTTCCGCAGCCAATGAATATTAAACCTAATAAAATTCCAATTACTAATTGCCTCATGCTATTGCAGTTTTAAGATGAATGATTCTAAAGAATTTATTTTAACACTAATTTCTCCAACACCATTTTCAATAATCAAATCTGTTGAAAATTGTTTATATAATTGATCTTCAACTTTATATTTGCTTTTATCCAAATTCCATGTATCAATAATATTTTTTGGGATTTTTAAATTGAATTCATAGTCATTATCAGAATCAAAATTAGAAATAATGACAAGTTTTTCCGTATCACCCCAACGTACAAAAGATAATACTTTATCATTATAACCTTCAATGTGTTCTCGATTATATAAATGAATATCTTGATAGGCACCTGTAAGTGCAGAGCTATTAATAGTAAAGTTTAATAATCGCTTATAAAAATTACGTAAGGTTTTCTCTTCATCACTTAATTGCCCACCATCAAATTGTTTGTTATTTACCCAACGTTGGTGCGCTGGAACACCCACATAATCAAAAATTGAAGTACGTGTAGGATCTCCAAAGCCTGTTTCCTCCGAACCATCCTCTCCTACTTCTTGTGCAAAATACACCATAGTTGGTGATGTACTTATTGTAGCAGAAACTACCATAGCTGGCTTTCCTTTTTTAGCATCTCCTGCAAAATCTGGACTTGCTATACGTTGCTCATCATGGTTTTCTAAAAAGTGAAGCATTTGATGCTCAATATCTTTTAAATCTGTTTGAATTGGAGGTATATTATCTGTTTTTCCATGCCCTTGCATGATATGCTTAATGGTATCATATAATTGGACTTTATCATACAAATAATCCATTTTCCCTTTTTTAATATAATCTCTATATAAACTTGGGTTATAGACTTCGGCTAATAAAAAGGCGTCCTGATTTTTCATTTTAATTGACGAATTCATATAACTCCAAAATTCTACAGGTACCATTTCTGCCATATCGTAACGAAACCCGTCTACATCCATTTCAATCCAATACAGTGCAATATCTTTAAATTTTGTCCACGAACTTGGAACTGTTTTGTCTTTCCAAAATTCAAAGTGCTTTTTATAACTTTCATTTTCAAATCCATTTGGAAGCGTATCGAAATCTTTTCTCCCATCTGGACTAACACCATAATTAATTTTTACAGTTTCGTACCAATCTCCCATATTTGGTTGAGATAATCGTGAGCCATTACCTGTCCATTTTGCAGGAACCTCTTCAAACTTTCCATCTACTAAAGGATGATTCTCTTTGCCTAAGGGCGAATAATCGTGTTCCCAAATAGGTACTTTAAAAGCTTCGTTTGGGCTATAATAAAAATTATTATCAACATGGTAAACTACTGATTTATCATCGGTAGCACCAAAATCTTTAACTCCTTTTGGGTTTGTTAACCCTTGATAGTTTCTGGCAATATGATTGGGAACAATATCAATAATGACTTTTAATCCAGCCTCGTGAGAACGTTTAATAAGTGCTTTAAATTCTTCTAACCTGTTTTCTGGGTTTTCAGCTAAATCTGGATTAACATTATAATAATCCTTTACAGCGTAAGGAGAACCTGCTCTTCCTTTTACAACATCTGGATCATCATTAGAGATTCCATACTTTGTATAATCTGTAATCACATCATGATGTGGCACACCAGTATACCAAATGTGCGTTACACCTAATTCTTTAATTTCTTTTAATGCTTTAGGTGTAAAATCATTAAACTTGCCAACCCCGTTTTCTTCAATTGTTCCCCACGGCTTATTTGTTGTATTTGTATTTCCAAACAAACGTGTAAATACCTGATATACTACTTTCTTATTCTTTATCTCTTTTTTGTTAGGTATAGATTCAAGAACTGGGCTCGTTTCTTTTTTACACCCAACGCACATCAAGAAAAGGAGAATTATTATGTGTATATATTGCTTATTCATAAAGCTATTTTTTAAATTTAATTTTGACGTTTTTCTCTTTTGAAGTACTCCAAACTAATGGAATAGTTAAGACATTCTTTTTAGTATCCCATATGCCTTTAATCTTTTTTCCATCAATTTTTATTCGCTTTGGTTGGTTTTTAATATTATGAATAATCAAATCAATTTGCTTAGATTTTGATTGAAAATCAGGACCATTTTCTGCTTCGAAATTAATCTCTAACCAACGCTTCTTAATTTTTGCTTCAAACTCTAAAATTTCATACTGTCCTTTTTCATAAGCATTAGTCGTTTCACCATCATCATTATAAAGTTTTCGCTCACTTTCTTTAACAGAATTATGGTGATAATAATGAACCTCTAAAGTATTCACATCATAATCTTCTGTACTTTGCATAGGTTTTGCCATAGAGATAAAAGCTCCTGCTCGAATATAGGTTGGAATTGAATTTTCTTTTAAACCTATGGTTTTTGTTTGTCCACCATTAATGATTTCATCAGTATAAAAATCAAACCAGATATGATTCTTGGTAAAATATATGTCTTGATTTTTTATTCCAGCTTCTAAAACTGGTGATACCAAAATATCGTGTCCCCATAAATAACTTTTAGAGTAATTAAATAGTTTTTGATTATTTGGTTCTTCAAAAAATAAAGGTCGCATTAAAGGCTTTCCAAACTGATTATTCTCGTAAACTAATTGATAATTATAAGGCAGTAACTTATAACGTAATTCTATTGCCTTTTTTGTTAAAGCTTTCGCTTTTTTACTTCTAAAAACAGGTTCACTAGGAACATCTTCTTGAGCGTGAGGTCTAAAAACAGGTTGAAAAACACCGTATTGCAGCCACCGAACATATAATTCATCATCTAAATTTGCACCAGCAAATCCACCTAAGTCAGAGTGCATATATGCCAATCCTTGCATTCCCATTTGTAACGCAATTTCTGGTTGGCTTTGTAAACCTCCCCAAGTTCTATTTACATCTCCAGACCATGGAATAAGACCATAGCGTTGCGAGCCTGAATATCCTGCGCGCATTAAAATAAATGGTCGCATGTTAGGAAAATCTCTTTTATAACCCTCATGTATTAATCGCGCCCAATCGTGACCGTAAATGTTGTGAACTTCATCAGCTGTTCCTTTGGCATGAATCAAATTTGATGGATGTACTTCTGGCTCACCCAAATCTCCCCAAACACCAGCAACTCCTTTATTTGTTAAATCTTTATAAATATTCCAAAACCATAGCTCAGCTTCTGGTTTATATATATCTATTAAACCAGTATTCCCAAAATAAAAATCATATCTATAAGGATTTCCGATAGAATCTTTTGCTAAAACATCCTCTTTTACAGCCTCTTCCCATCGCTTTGAAGTTGACAAAATAAATGGTTCTGTAATCGTTATCGTTTTAACGCCCTTATTTTTTAAACGGGTCACCATGCCTTCAAAATCGGGAAACGAATCGCGAAAAACCTCTAAATTACCCATGGTTCCTATCATTTCTTTGCCAAACCAATATAGGTCTAAAATAATAGCATCTACAGGTATCTTTTCTTTTTTAAACTTATTAATGGTTACTTCGACTTCCTGTTGTGAGTGATAACCAAATCTGCTTGAAAAATTACCTAAAGCCCAACGTGAAGGCATCGGTTGTTTTCCTGTTAAATTTGTATAATTATCAATAATATCAAGCCAAGAATCACCTACTATAACTTGATAGGTTTTTCTACCAGAAATGGTTTCGTAAGTTAATGTGTTATCCTTTTTACTATCTAAATCTAAAAATCCAATTGGCGCATTATCAAAATGAACCATATATTTATTTGAAGACATGACAATAGGAAGTGTAAAATTCATTAATTCACTTCGCGTTTCGTAACCATAATGTGCCTTATTATATAGCTGTAATCGATTACCACGGCGATTCATCCCTAAAGCGCGAGCTCCTCCGCCATATAAAACTTCATCTTTTTTTAAATTGAATTGAATGGTTTCTAAGCTATCGTTTTTTGAATAGCCCCCTTTTTCAGAAATGATTGATTTTCCTTTATAAGAATAGGATATTTGAAAAGGTTTTTTTTGAATATTAACTTGGATTCCACCTGTCTTCAATTCAATTTTATCAAAGCTTTCTTTTATTTCTTTAAAACCAAAGTTTGGCTTTTGTACAACTGCATGAGATATGGTATCATAAGAACTCTTATCAGAAATAGGCCTGAATATTGTCTCAACTATATTTGAGTTATAAGCTCTAAATATATAAACACCATCACTAACAATTACTCCAAATAAATCTTGCTTCGATTCTGTATTGATGAATTTACGATCTGCATTTTGTCCAAAAGACAAAGCTGATAATAATAGACAAAATAAGAATAACTTTAAATGTTTCATTATACACTCTATTGATTAATAAACAACCAAGAAATTGCTTGTTTAAATTCGGTTTTCCAAAATGATTCACTGTGAGTTCCATTTGGTTCTATTTTTTTATGAATATTTGAAAAACCATTTGACTCCATCAACTCAAACATTTTATTCATGTTATTAACCATCTCTTCTCCTTCTTTATCTCCTATCAAATAATAAAACTTAGAGTTATTAGGATGCTCTTTTGTAAACTTAAAACCATCTTCAGCATACCAAAATGATGGAGAAAATGCACCGGCTTTCCCAAACACATCTGGTCTTTTAACTGTAGCATAATGTGCAAATAAGCCACCTAAAGACGATCCCATTATGCCTGTGTTATTATGGTCAGATTTGGTTCTGTATGCTTTATCAATTTTAGGTTTTAAGTTATTTACCAAAAAATCTAAATACAATTCACCTTCACCTTTCCCATATTTTTCATTATCCCAAGCCGAATATTCATTTAAACGTTTATTTCCTCCATGATCTATTGCTACAACAATAAGTTCAAAACCAGTCTCATTATACATTGCGTTTAATGTTTCATCAACCTCCCACTCGCCAGTGTAAGAGGTTTTAACATCAAATATATTTTGCCCATCTTGGAAATATAAAACTGGATAGTGCTTATTAGAAGTTTCATAATTAGGTGGTAAATACACACTTACTTTACGTTTTCGATTTAACTGTGGAATTTCAAAATCTTCAGCAAACACATGTACATTTTTTGACGCTGTTGATGTTTGATTATTTTCAACTAAATTATACCAGTTTGCAATATTTACCTCAACTTTCTCGTCTTGTTTCGTAAAAGTATAGATTCGGTTTTCAATTGGATTTCCATTTTCTAAACACTCAACAGTTTCCCAATTTCCTTGTGTGAACTTAAAATTAATAGTTTCTCGATATTTAGGAATGGTAATACTATAATTATTATTTTTCTTTTTTAATTTGAATTGCTCTCTGCCACCAGACCAGCCTTCAAAATCACCAGAAATATAAATTTCTTTATTATAATCGTGATTATTTGGGAACTGGTTAATAACAAACGTAACTTCCTCATTGCCCAACAGTTTATTATCATCTTGCTTTTTATCTAAACAAGAAATCAATACAATACTTAATATTAAGATAACTAGGTGCTTTTTCATTGTAATATTTATAATGATAGCTTTTGAGGAATTAGAGAATAATTTTAAATAAAGTTATTGCTTCGTTGTTAAGGTGATACTCCCTTTTTCTTTTAAAATTAGCTTGTCGTTCCATTCAATTACATCTCCAGTTATGATATTATTTAATGGTTTTCCATTTAAATCTATTTCTTCAAATCGTTTTAAATCTAATTCAATCTCGCTATCATTTTTATTTAAAATATGGACAACCGTTTCATCTTCCAAAACTCTAAACAATACATAAATACTATTTTCTGGAGCAAAATGAATTGTTTTTCCATTATGAATTGCTTTGCTGTTTTTGCGATAATTGAGCAGTTTTTTTAAATACTCCTGCATGTCTTTTTGAGCATCGGTTAAGCCTTCTCCAGTAAATGCATTTACAGTGTCTCCTTGCCAACCTCCAGGGAAATCTGTACGAATTAAACCATGATCTCCCGGTTTATCAAAATCGTCCATTAAAATTTCTGTGCCATAGTACAACTGTGGAATTCTAGGTAAAGTCAACAAATAACTTAAAGCCATTTTAGTGTTTATAACATCGCCCTTAAGTTGAGTAAAAATGCGACTCATATCATGATTATCTGGGAAAATCATAATGTTTTGTGGGCTTGCATAATGAAAATCGTTTGCTAAACCTTCGTAAATTTTTACTAAGCCTTTATTCCATGATTCTTCTTCATTTAAAGCATTAATAATATTAGATTGCATCGCAAAATCCATGGTAGACTTCAAATTAGAATCGTATCCATCTTTATTGTTTGCCCCTTCTTGCCAATAACCAATTAGCAGTGGATTATAACTCCATTCTTCTCCAACAATACTAAAATTAGGGTATTCATTCATTATAGCTCCTGCCCAATCACTCATAAAATCTTTATCAGGATATGGATAAGTATCTTGACGAATACCTGCTAAACCTACGGTTTCTATCCACCAAATACTATTTTGAATAATATATTTAGCCATAAACGGATTGCGCTGATTTAAGTCTGGCATTTGGTGTGTAAACCAACCATCTCTATTACCATCAACATCTGCTTTAGCTGCATAAATATCTTGATTGCTTGTACGTCTGTGGTTAGAATAGGTAGCCAAATCCCATTTCCATTTATCTTTGTTTTTTTCGTAATCTTCTTGATGATTTACCCAATCTTTAAACGGCAAATCTTTCATCCACCAATGTTCTACACCACAATGATTGGCGACTTGATCCATTACTAGTTTAATGTTTCTCGATTTTGCTTTATCGGCAAGTTCTCTGTACTCTGATAATGTTCCAAAGCGCGGGTCTATTTCATAAAAATCGGTCATGGCATAACCATGATATGATGACCTGGGCATGTTGTTAGTTAATAATGGGCAAGACCAAATGGCTGTAAAACCCATATCTTGAATATAATCTAAATGATTGATAATTCCTTTTATATCACCACCATGCCTTGCATAATCATCATTTCTATTAATCGTTGCTTCCTTTAATAGGCTAACTTTTTGTCCTAATTCATTAATACCCGTTTTTTTTAAAAAAATATCATTTGAAGTGTCTCCATTTGCAAATCGATCTGGAGTAATTAAATATAACACATCAGAACTATCAAAACCTATATAATCTTCAGCTTGCTTTTCTCTAGACTTAATTTCATAAGTATGTATTAATTCTTCATTATTTTCAATCTTAAAAACAATATTGAATTTACCTGCTTCTACAGTTTTATCAATATTCAAATCAATAAATAAGTAATTTGGACTATCTGCCTTATGTACTTTTTTAATTGAAATACCTTCGTATGAAATTTCAGGTTTTGCTTTTGAAATATCAGGATGATTAACCAGCAATTGTAATTCGGAATTTTTAAAACCAACCCACCAATTTGATGGTTCAATACGTTCAATATCATTACGCTCAACTACTGATGTATAAGTCTCCGCTTTATCTGAAACTTTATCATTTTGTTCTTTGCATGATATACTAAAAACAAGTACGAATAAAAGATATATTTTGATTGATTTTTGCATGCTATCGATTTTAAATAGTTAATCTAAACAGTTACTAAATTATTGGGTTCAATTGTTACCAATTCATCGTTAACCAAAATTTGTAAAGAAGACTCATTCTCTAACTCAAAATTAGTTTCATTTTGACAGACATTTACTTTTATAATTGCTCCTCTAAAATTCACTTTAAATGAATAAGCATCCCATTGTTTTGGGATTTTTGGGGTAAAGGATAAAATATTATCCTTAACTCGCATCCCGCCAAAACCTTCAACTATACTCATCCACGTACCAGCCATTGATGTTATGTGTAATCCTTCGTGTACCTCATGGTTATAATCGTCTAAATCCAAACGAGATGTTTGCAAATAAAATTCGTATGCTTGTTCCATTCTGCCTAATTTAGCAGCTTGAATACTGTGAACACAAGGAGACAATGAGCTTTCGTGCACCGTAAAAGGTTCATAAAAATCAAAATGTTTTTCTAATTCGTCCTTTGTAAATTCATCTTCAAAGAAATAGAAACCTTGTAAAACATCGGCTTGTTTTATATAAGGTGAACGCAAGATTTTATCCCAAGACCACTTTTGGTTAATTGGTCTTTGCGATTTATCTAAATTAGACACAGGAATTAATTCTTTATCTAAAAAGCCGTCTTGCTGAAGATATACTTGATGTTTTTCTGAATAAGGAAAATACATATTATCGGCAACCGCTTTCCAAAGTGCCATTTCTGTTTTAGAAAGTTTAACTTTTTTTGCAATTCTTAAAAAATCTGAGTGATAATCTGCATCAACTTTTTCAATCGTTTCTATAGTATAATTAATGCACCATTGTGCCAAATAATTAGTATACCAATTGTTATTTACATTGTTCTCGTATTCGTTTGGTCCAGTAACTCCAAGAATAACATATTTGTTTTTTTCTTTAGAAAAGTTAGCACGTTGTTGCCAGAAACGGGCAATACCAATTAGTACTTCTAACCCTTTTTCAGGAATATAACTATAGTCTCCAGTATAACGATGATAATTAAATATAGCAAATGCGATGGCTCCGTTACGATGAATTTCTTCAAATGTAATTTCCCACTCGTTATGGCATTCTTCACCATTCATGGTAACCATTGGGTATAATGCTGCGCCATCCTTTAATCCAATGTTTTTAGCATTATCAATAGCTTTTTCTAAATGATTATAGCGATATTCCAACAAGCTTCTAGCTACTTGTTGATCTTTTGTTGCCATATAAAAGGGAATACAATACGCTTCGGTGTCCCAATAAGTGCTACCTCCATATTTTTCGCCTGTAAATCCTTTTGGGCCAATATTTAATCTAGAATCTTTACCTAAATAGGTTTGATTTAATTGAAAAATATTAAAGCGAATACCCTGTTGCGCTTTTACATCTCCGGTAATATTAATATCGGCACGTTCCCAGATATTTGCCCAAGCTTCTTTTTGCATTAGTAACAAACCTTCAAAACCAATTTTTTTAGCTTTTTCTAAAGTTTGCTTTGATACTAAAGCCAATTCACTTTTATCATAATTTCTGTCGGCAACATAACCTCCAAATTTTTGAATAGAATAAGTTTCACCCTTCTCAACTTGTTGATTATAATTAAAAGAGACTTGGTTCAAATCTGTTTTTATGCTAGGTTTTATTGAAACTTCTTTATTATTTATAAAGACTTTAGATTCCATAAACGTACAGGTATAAAAATCTGTTTTCATGGTTTTTGCCTCAATAAATGCCTGATGGTTTTTATGATTAATGTTTAAAACATTCCAAAACTTATCATCCCAATTGGTATCTTCATTAGTAATACTAGCATCTAAATAGGGTTGAAACTGAATTTTAGCATTGCCATTTAAAGGCGTAATATTATATTCTATTGCTCCTAACTCTTCTAAATCTAAACTTAAAAAACGCTTAGTTTCAACCTCAACTTGGATATTATTTTTCAGTTTAGCAGTAAAACATCGAGATAACCAACCTTCTTGCATGTTGAGTTCTCTTTTAAAATTCTCAACCTTTTTACATGAGAATAAGTCTAGTTGTTCATCATTTACAGAAACATTTATCCCTATCCAATTTGGTGCATTAAGTACTTTAGCAAAATATTCTGGATACCCGTTTTTCCACCAACCTACTCTAGTTTTGTCTGGATAATAAACACCAGCAATATAACTGCCTTGAAATGTTGGTCCAGAATAATGCTCTTCAAAATTAGCACGTTGTCCCATAGCACCGTTACCAATGCTAAATAAACTTTCGGAAGATTTTACACGATTTGCATCAAAGTCTTCTTCTATTAAGGACCAATTATCTGGTTTTATATAATCTTGATTCATTTTTATTTATTATTAAAATAAGAGTCTTCATTTTAATTCACTCTTCAACGTAATGCTCTTATATTTTCTCTAATTCTTTCTTTTTTACTTTACTTATTTTCTCAATAAATTCTGAGCTTATCTCAGTAAAATCTTTAAAAACAAAGTCGGCTTCGTTTAAAACAGAAACTTCACCAATACCTATTGAAATCATGTTTGCGGTATTTGCCGCTTGAATCCCTGCAACAGAGTCCTCAAAAACAACGCAATTTTCTACTGATACATTTACCTTACTTGCAGCTTTTAAAAACACTTCAGGATCGGGCTTTGCGTTAGTAACATCGTTACCATCAACAATAGCATTAAATTGATGCAATAGGTTTACTTTTTTAAGTATTTGTTTAGAATTTTTACTTGCAGAACCTAAAGCTATAGGCTGATTTTGTTGAGATAAGTAATTCAATATTTTTGTTACATCTGGAAGAATTTCGCTTTCATCCATATTAGAAATGTAGCTTAAGTATTCTTCATTTTTTTTAGACATAAGTTTTAAAAACTCCTCATTAGAGAGTGTTTTGTTTCCCCACTCAAGAATCTTTTTTAATGAGCTTTCTCTACTTACCCCTTTTAATTGTTCGTTTTGTATATGCGTAAAATCTATACCTATACTATTAGCTAAAGCTTTCCAAGCTAAATAATGATATTTTGCAGTGTCTACAATAACACCGTCTAAATCGAATATAAATCCTTTTTTATTCATTTTTTAAGATTAAATTACATCATCTACATCCTTTACTTTATAAACTAAAGATGCAGCGATTAAAAAACTTACTCCACTCATCATCAAAGCAAATATGGCTTGATTTCCATAAGCATACTTTACAAGCGGACCTCCAATTAAAGCGTTGATTATTTGAGGTATTACTATGAAGAAATTAAAAATACCCATGTAAACGCCCATTTTTTTAGGCGAAATTGAACCTGCCAAAATTGCGTAAGGCATAGCCAAAATACTGGCCCAAGCGATACCAACGCCTACCATAGAAACAATTAGCCAATTTTTATCTGGCATAACATAAATAGAGAGCAAACCTAATCCACCGATAATAAGAGATAAAGAATGTGTTTTCTTTCTACCTATTCTCTTAGCTATGTATGGCAAAGTGAAAGCATAAAGTGCGGAAACTAAATTATAAACTCCGAAAAGAATACCAACCCAATCTCCAGCATCTTGATACAAGCTACTGCTACTGTCTGTATGCGATAATCCATATACGTGTTGTGCAATTGCTGGCGTTGCAAAAACCCACATTCCAAAAAGTCCAAACCAAGAAAAGAATTGCACCCAACTAAGTTGACGCATAGTTTCAGGCATTTTCTTGAAGTCCTCAAAAATATCTAGTAAGCTAGATTTTTCTTCGCCTCCATCTTTTTCCAAAGCTTCAGAATGCGCTTTTTCATCTTCGAAGCTTGCTAATTCTTCTGGCGAATACTCTTTTGTAGTTGCAACCGTAACTAAAATTGAAATTATTAGAATGACTGCTCCAATAATAAAAGAGAGTATTAGGTTTAAGGGAACTGCTCCTTCAACTGTTTCATTAGACACACTAAACCAATTAGTTAAAGCGTAAGGCAACCAAGATCCAATAACAGCACCAAAACCAATGAGGGCCGTTTGCACACTAAAACCTAACGTACGCTGGTCGGTTCTTAAATTATCACCAACTAAGGCTCGAAACGGCTCCATTGCAATGTTGAACGAGGCATCCATTATCATGAGCATACCTGCACCTACCCAAAGAGCCGGCAAAAATGCTATAAACATATCAGCCTGTGGCATGAGTACTAAACCTATAGATGCTAAAATAGCACCAACTAAAAAATAAGGTTTACGTCTGCCAAATTTTCCCCAAGTTTTATCGCTATAGTGCCCAATTACTGGTTGAACAATTAACCCCATCAAAGGCGCTATTATCCAAAACCAAGATAGCTCATGAACATCTGCTCCAAAAATTTGTAAAATTCTGCTGGCATTGGCGTTTTGCAGTGCAAAACCCATTTGTATCCCCAAAAAACCGAAACTCATGTTCCAAATTTCCCAGAAACTTAATCTACGCTTTTCCATTAATAGTATGTTTAAATTAATACTATTTCGATAAGCGGTAACTTATCAAAACTTATTGTGAGAAGTGAAAATATAAGTTTTGATTTCGAATCAAAGATATAAAAGAATTTTATTTTTCCTAATAAAACTTTTACTTCAATAATATTTAACGAAACTATTTAGTTGATTCTCTTTCGATTATTTCGGTTTCAATAACCACTTTTATAAAGTCTGATTTTCTTTCATCATTAGTGAAATACTGGTCGTCTTCAGTGTCTGCTGCCACTAATCTATCAATTAATAAATTCGCGGCTTGCTCACCAATTTTTTGACCATGTTGGCTAACTGTAGTTAAACTTGGTGTTGCATGTTTTGAGAGAACTCCATCAGTGAAACCAATAACTTGAATATTGTCTGGAATACTTAAACCTAGCTTTCTTGCTACCTTCATTGCAGTAACAGCATAAAGCTCGTTAACTGCAAAAACACCATCAATATTACCATTAGTTTTGAAGAATTGTTCTATTTCAAGTTCTAAATCTTCTAAATGATTTTCAACATCTAAACTATCATCAATCTTCAATATTAAATTAGGATTAGCTATTATTTTATGGCTTTCTAAAGCTTCTATATAGCCTTGAGTTCTTAGTCTTCCAACACTTACATAATCCATAGTAGTTATAAGTGCAATATTTTTACAATTGTTCTCAATAAGCTTTTTTACGGCCTTAACCGATCCATTAAAATCGTCAACAATTACCTTGTCACAATCCACTTCATTTACAACTCTATCAAACATTACAATGGGCATTCCTTGATTTATGGTAGCATTAAAATGATGGTAATCTTGTTTCAATAAGGTCTCTTTAGAGATTGACAAAATAAACCCATCAATACTACCATTAGCAAGCATTTCCATATTGATAATTTCTTTTGTAAACGATTCGTTTGATAACCCTACGATAACATTATAACCACGCCTGTTTGCAACTAACTCTATTCCTCTAATTACTGTAGAGAAAAAATGGTGTACTATCTCTGGAATTAATATTCCAATAGTTTTAGTTTTTCTGTTCTTTAAACTAAGTGCAATATTATTGGGTTTATAGTTATAAAGCTTAGCAAAGGCTTGTATTTTTTGCGTAGTATCTTCGCTAATTTCTTTGCTATTACTAAGCGCTTTTGAAACCGTTGAAATAGAAACATCTAATTCTCGCGCTATTTGTTTCAAAGTTATTTTTCTTTTCATTGAGCAATTTATTTAATAGCAATCAATTATTTTATAAAAAATCCTTTATAAAGATATTATTTTTAATATGTAATTATGCATGTTTTCTTCAATAAAAACAGTAAATCATGAAAAGTTTTCAACACGAAAACGTTTTCGCTAAGAATTTCGTAATTCAAAATTATTTCTTTACATAGACTTTACATAGTTTTAACGTGAGAAGTGAAAATATATACTGACTAATTTAAAAATTAACTCAAAGAATTTATATGAAAACAACAATTAATAGTTTATTGTTTTTGCTGTTTATTATGCCAACACTCATGTTTGGTCAAAATACACTTACGGGAACAGTAACAGAGCAATCAACTTCTATTCCGCTTCCAGGAGTAAATGTCGTTATAAAAAACACGACAACTGGAACATCAACAGATTTTGATGGCAATTATCAAATTGACGTTAACAATGGAGATGTTATTGTATTCTCTTATATAGGTTATCAAATAATTGAAATTACTTATTCAGGGCAAGCTTCATTAAATGTTCAATTAATTGAAGACACAGCCCAATTGAACGAAATTGTTATCATTGGTTATGGATCTACAACTAAAAAAGATGCCACAGGCTCAGTTGAAGCAATAACCTCTGAAGATTTTACAAAAGGAAACATTGTCACTACCGAGAATTTATTAAGTGGTCGTGTATCTGGTGTTAGTATTACAACTGATGGTGCCCCTGGTACTGGGTCTCAAATTACAATTCGAGGCGGCTCTTCCATAAATGCATCAAATAATCCACTTATTATTATTGACGGATTACCAATTGATAATAATGGCTTAAATGGTTCTAGAGGTATTTTAGCAAGTATCAACCCTAACGATATTGATTCGTTCTCAGTTTTAAAAGATGCATCTGCAACCGCAATTTATGGGTCTAGAGCATCAAATGGTGTTATTATTATAGTAACCAAAAAAGGGAAGTCTACATTTAGTGCCACTTACGATACTCAATATAGCTTTGGTGAAATAACAGATAGAATAGATGTTTTTTCTGCTAATGCTTACAGACAGTTAGTTGCATCTCAGCCAATTAACGGAACAACGCTAGACGAAAGTTTGTTAGGCGGTGCAAACACCAATTGGCAAGATGAAATTTTCAGAAATACAGTATCATCTCAACATAATATATCTATGCAAGGTTCTCTTTTTAAAGTATTGCCTGCAAGATTTTCTTTTGGAGTTACTGACCAAGAAGGTGCAATTATAACATCAGAATTTGAAAGAAGAAGTTTAGGTTTAGCTTTAAACCCAAAATTCTTTGATGATCATTTAAAAGTTAGTTTAAACGCAAACCTTGCTTTTGAAGATAATAGATTTGGTAATAACGTTGGAGGTGCTTTACGCTACGACCCAACACAGCCAGTATATGATCCATCATCACCTTTTGGAGGTTTTTACCAGCATAGAAATGGAACAATTATTTCTAACGGTACTACAAACCCTGTGGCATCGCTATTACAAACTAATAATACAGGTGATTCTAATAGAACTTACGGGAATTTAAATTTTGACTATAGATTTCATTTTTTACCAGAATTAAGAGCTGTATTAAATATTGGATATGATGAGACTGAAGCAAAAACTATAAATGTAACATCTACCTTGGTTCCTACAAACGATCCTGTTAAAGGAAATGATTCTAGAGGTTATCAAAAAAGAACGAATAAATTACTTGATGGTTATTTAACTTACAATAAAGAATTTGATAAATTCCGTACTGAATTTACTGCAGGTTATTCTTATCAAAAGTTTACCAATAACGGAAGTAATACAGGCAACAGTAGAGATCCATTAAATTTTTCATCAACTTTTGCAGACCCAGATGTGGTTTTAATAGGATTATTTGGTAGAGCCAATGTTACTTTTCTAGATAAATATTTGTTAACATTAACATATAGACGTGACGGAACATCGCGTTTCAGTAAAGAAAACCAATGGGGTGATTTTCCTGCTGCTGCTTTGGCTTGGAACATAAGTGATGAAGATTTCCTAAAAGATTCAAAACTAATTTCTAATTTAAAATTAAGAGCTAGTTATGGTATTACTGGACAACAAGAGCTACAAGAAAAAGACATATTCTTGAACAGATATAGAGGCGGTGACGTCAATTCACAATATCAATTTGGGAATACGGTTATTCAGTCTTTAATAGCATCAGAAATCAATCCAGATATAAAATGGGAAGAAACAGCAACTATAGAGTTTGGTATAGATTATGGATTGTTTGATGAAAGACTTTCTGGGTCATTAAACTTCTTTCAAAAAAATTCAACCGATTTATTATTTACTGCTTCTGTAGCAGATGGTACTAACTTTTCAAACAGTATTATTCAAAACATTGGCGAGTTACAAATTCAAGGTATCGAGTTTTCTTTAAATGCAGATGTTGTTAAACAAGATGACTTTACTGTTGATTTCAACTTTAATGCAACTTTTCTAGATAGAGAAATTAAAGAATTAGCACTAGGTCAAGATGTAAGAACTGGTGGTATTTCTGGTGGTACAGGAAACAATATTCAAATATTAAGAGAAGGTTTTTCTCCTAATTCATTTAGTGTTTTCAAACAATTATATGATAACTCAGGAAATCCTATTGAAGGTGCCTTTGTAGATTTAAATGGCGATAACGTTATTAATGATGACGATCGTTATTTAAAAGAAAACCCTGGAGCAGATGTTATTTTAGGATTTCAATCTAACATCAATTACAAAAACTTAGATTTATCTTTTAACTTAAGAGCTAACTTAGGGAACTACGTTTATAACAACGTAAACTCTTCTAGAGCACAATACGAGTTATTACAAGATAATGCTGTGTTAGGAAATGTACCAACATCGGTTTTAAATACAGGATTCCAAAGAACTTCTGATGTAATCATTTCTGATATTTATGTTGAAGATGCATCATTCCTAAAAATGGATAATATAACGTTAGGTTATACTTTTAACAAAATCTCTAAACATTTAAAAAGCTTAAGATTATGGGGAGGTATTCAAAACGTATTTACTATAACTAATTATAGCGGACTAGATCCAGAAGTATTTAATGGAATTGATAATACAATTTACCCTAGACCAAGAACTATTTTGGCTGGAGCTAATTTTAAATTTTAAAAAAAACTATGAAAACAAGATTTAAAATACACAAAACAATTGGGTATGTAATGCTTTTCGTTTTGGCATTAACATCCTGTACTGACGATTTGAATATCGTACCAAATGACGACCAAACCACTTTAAGCGAAGATCTTTTTAATGATGAAGCTGCATATAAACAAGTACTAGCTGGTGTCTATGCCAATTTAGCCTTAACAGGTACAGACGGTGGTGGTAGCTCAAACCTTAAAAATATTGATGCTGGAACCAGTCAATTTGGACGTGTCCTTTTATATGTACAAACACTTTCTGCAGATCAAATGATTTGGTCTTATGAAAATGACCCAGGAACTAGAGAAATACAAAGAAATTTATGGACGGCTCAAAATCCATTACTCTTAGGTATGTTTAGTAGAGCACATCTTTCTATAGCATTAGCAAATAACTTTTTAAGAGAAACTACAGATGCAAAATTAGACTCAAGAAATGTTTCTACATCCGTAAGAAATGAGATGCCAGCTTATAGAGCAGAAGCTCGATTAATGAGAGCTATGGCATATTACTACATGATGGATATTTTTGGGAAAGCAAACTTTGTTACTGAAGATGATGCACTTAATTCTCAACCTCCTGTATATGAAAGAGCAGATTTATTCACTTTTATAGAAAGTGAATTATTAGCTATTGATACAGATTTAGTAAACTCAAGACAAAATGAATACGGAAGAGCAGATAAAGCAGTTGCATACATGATTTTAGCAAAAATGTATTTGAATGCACAAGTTTATGTAGGTACAGATCGTAATGCAGATTGTTTAAGCTATTGTGAAAAAATAATTGCAGGTGGTTACTCATTAGCTACCAATTATCTTCACAACTTTATGGCAGATAACAATACAAATTCTGCTACAAACGAAATTATTTTCCCTATTATTTCAGATGGATTTACAACCCAAAATTTTGGACCTACAACAGTAATGATTAACGGTTCTGTTGGAAGTATTGAAGTAAACGGAGCAGAAGTTGGTGTTGGTGCCGGCGGATGGGGCGGTGCTCTTAGAGTTAGAAAACAATTTGTAGAATTGTTTGACGGTTCTTTTGCTGATGATACTAGAAATACTATCATTTCAGAAGGAAGACCTATCGATATAAATGACATATCTGATAAAGATTCAGGTTATATCATTCAAAAATACTCTAATGCGACTTCAACTGGAGGTTTTGGAGTAGATCAAACCTTTGTTGACACAGATTTTCCATTATTTAGATTAGCCGATGTATATTTAATGTATGCTGAAGCTCATTTAAGAGGAGGTGGCGGAAACGCTAGCACTGCACTTGGGTATGTAAATGACTTAAGAACTAGAGCTAACAATTCTAATATGGTAACAGCTGCTGGTTTAACTTTAGATTTTATTTTAGACGAAAGGTCTCGTGAACTTCATTGGGAAGCTCATCGCAGACAAGATTTAATTCGTTACAACAAGTTTACTGGCGGTAATTACAATTGGGCTTGGAAAGGAAATGGAAGCAATGGTATCTCGTTACCTGCACACTTTGATGTATACCCTATTCCTACAGCAAGTATGGCGGCAAATCCTAATCTTACTCAAAACACAGGATATTAAAATTAAAACAAATTAACACGATGAAAAAAATTAAAAGAATTTCAGCAGTTAGTATTATTGGCTTAGTTTTACTATTCCTTAGTTCTTGCGAAGATACAACTGATACATTCCAAATATCTGCACCAACAGCACCTGTTTTGGCAGATTTAAACTTTACGCAAATAGAGCTTGATGCGGTTAACACATCTAACCCAGCACTTACATTAAATTGGGTTGAATCTGATTACGGGCAACAAACTGCAATAAATTACGCTGTTCAATTTGCTAGCAATGATACTTTTACAAATCCAGTAACTGCAGCATCTATCACCGGTAAAAGTGATATAACACTATCGATAAGTGAAATTAATGCTGCTGCAGGTAATGCAGGACTAAACCCTTTTGAATGGGCTACTTTGTATACCAGAATTGTAGCTTCAATTGGATCTCAAAATAGTGAGCAAATAAATTCAAATACTATTCAATTTGATGTATTCCCATACTTTAACTATGTATTTAATGATTATTATTTAGTTGGAGATGCGACTGCTCCAGGTTGGAACAATAATAACAACAACCCTGCTTTGTTTAGAGACGAAAATAACAGTAATGTATATTATTACACTGGGTTTTGGGCTGATAACGGGCATTTTAAGGTATTACAAACCAAAGGGCTATGGCAGCCACAATGGGGAACTGATGATGGTAGTACTGTTGGAAATAATCCCGGAGGTGGCGATGATCCAGAAAGATTTCCTTATGGAGGTGGCGATGGTATTCCAGAAGGATTTTATACGTTTACAATAAACCTTGGAAATAACACTTTTACTTTTGAGCCTTTTGATGCCTCAGGAATTACAAGTCCTGTAACATTATCAATTCAAGGGTCAAGTGTTGCTAGTACAACTGCTATGACACCATTAGCCTTTGATGGGCACATTTGGTTTGCATCTGGAATACATTTAACTCCTGGAGAAGCTTCGTTTTTAGCAGACTCAGATACTTGGGGTAGTTCTACTTCATTCTCTGGAGTGGCTACAAATGGTGGCGGATCAATTCCTGTAATAGTTGAAGATGATTACGATGTTTGGTTTAACGACTTAACTGGTCGTTACATTCTTATTCCGTTGAATTTATAATCATAAAAAAAATAGATATGAATTTATATATAAAAAAAATCAGCTTTCTTTTACTTTCATTTGCCTTCATTTTTACAGCTTGTGAAACCGAAGAAAGTATAACAATAACAACTCCAGAAGCTAAATTTGTTTTAAACACACCAGGTATTAGCACTGTGTTTTTAAATTTTGCTTTACCAGATAATCCAGCGTTTACCATTTCTTGGAATGATGAAATAACTGGAGGTGGTTCTTATAATGTAGAGATGTCTACAGACGAGGCCTTTACTGCTCCTGTATCTTTAGGAACTACTGATAGTAGTAATTTTTCAATGACAGTAGCAGATTTTAATAATGCTATTGCTGGTACTGGTGTTAGCACATTTAAAGATATTGCTATTTATATGAGAGTTTCTACTGGAAGCCAAATTTCAAACAATATTTTACTTCTAGTTACAACATATCCTGTAAATGCTCCTGAAATAAATAATGTAAATAACGGAGATTCGTTTGCTTTATCTTTAGATAATAATGATGTTACAGCTATAACTGTAGAATGGGATGATCCTATTTTAGATTCTTCATTAAATCAAGATGTAGATTACGTACTCGAAGCTGCAACAGCAGGTACAGATTTTACAATGCCTATAGAGGCTGGTAATGTAACTAATCAAAACTCCATAGCATTAACAAATGCTCAGTTAAATGCTATTGCTATTCAAAGTGGAATAGCTGTTGATATGACTGGAGATTTAGATATAAGAGTAAAAGCAACTATCACTGATAATACATCAGGGTCTATTTTAGAAAGAATTTCTTCAACAGTTACAATATCTGTAACGACTTACTTAACAGTTTTAGATTTATCTTCTAACTGGGGTATTGTAGGAGAAGTTACAGGTTGGGGAGGCTCACCAGATTTACCTTTTTGGACAACAGATGTTGATGGTGTTTTTGTAGCTTATGTTACCTTACCTACTGGTGAAATTAAGTTTAGAGAAAATATGGATTGGGCGAACAATTATGGAGATAACGGTGCCGATGGAACTCTTGATGGTGGCGGTACTAACATTAATATTACCACTGCTGGGTCTTATAAAGTAACTATGGATTTAAATAACCTAACCTACACTATTGAAAATTTTTCATTAGGAATTGTAGGTGGTGCTTATAACGATTGGGGTGCAACTCCAGATTTCATGTTAGAATACGATCAATATTCTGATGTATTTAGAGGTATTGTAACCTTAATTGATGGCGAAATGAAGTTTAGGATGAACAACGATTGGGGAACCAATTGGGGTGATGATGGTGTAGATGGCACTTTAGATGCTGGTGGAGCTAATATTGTTGTAACTGCTGGAATTTACATTGCTACTGTGAATATGAATGATTTAACATATACTCTAGAACCAATAGATAACGTTTGGGGATTAGTAGGTGGTGCTTACAATGATTGGGGAGCAACTCCAGATGCACAGTTTACAAGAGATTGGTCTCGTCCTTTTAATGATATTTGGATTCTTAATGATGTTACCTTAATTGATGGCGAATATAAATTTAGAGCCAACAACGATTGGGGTGTCAACTATGGAGACGATGGTGGTGATGGTGTTTTAGAAGCTGGCGGTGCTAATTTAGTTACTACAGCAGGAACTTATTCTTTCGTTTTAGATTTTTCTGATCCTGCAAACCCAACGTACACCAAAAATTAAATTTATTTTATACTTAAAAAAGGCTGATGTATATCAGCCTTTTTTTTCCTAAAGAATTAAGCTATGAAAAAAATATTACTCTTTCATTTTTTATTGTTTGTATCGCTATCATTTTCACAAAGTGTTACTACAGTTCCTGTAATTCCAACAGCTTCTGATGTTATAACCATTACATTTGATGCAACGGGTTCAGAATTAGATGGCTACACAGGTGATGTTTATGCTCATACTGGAGTCATTACTACAAGTTCAACAAGTAATACCGATTGGAAACATGTAATTGGAAACTGGGGAAACAATGTAACACAGCCTCAATTAACACGCTTAGGAACTAACAGTTACCAGTTAATAATTACTCCAGACATTGCGACCTATTATAGCTCTGGTGCAGATGTTGTAACAGATATTGCTATAGTTTTTAGAAATAGTGCCGGAGATGCACAATCAAGACCTGATATTTTTATTCCAATCTTTGCTACTGGTTTAAATGTAACCATTACTAATCCTTCAAATGAATCGGTTTATAATTTGAATGATAACATTACCATTAGCGCTGAATCTAGTATAAATGCAGATTTAGAATTAAAAGTGAATAATGTATCTGAGCAAACAGCTTTAAATACAACTACAATTTCTAAATCTTATACATTTACTTCAACAGGAAGTTATACTATAGAAGCTAATGCAACAGAAAATAGTGAAACTAAAACAGAACAAATTTCTGTATATGTAAAAACAACAACTCAAAATGAAACCTTACCAACAGGTTTAGAAAATGGTTTTAACGATAATGGAGATGGCACAGTTACATTTGTTTTGCAAGCTCCTTTAAAAACAGATGTTTTTTTAATTGGTGGATTTAATAATTGGACACTTAACGGAACTTACCAAATGAAAAAAGATGGAAATACGTTTTGGTTAACTGTTAATGGTTTAGATCCTAATACAGAATACGCTTACCAGTATTTTGTTGATTATAGTATAAAGGTAGCCGACCCTTATGCAAAAAAAATACTTGACCCTAATAACGATCAATTTATATCAAACACAACCTACCCTAGTTTAATGGCATATCCAACAGGAGATGCTACTGGTAATGTGTCTACTTTTAAAATAAATGAAGCATCTTATTCATGGCAATCAAATGCATTTGTAAAACCAAATAAAGAAAACCTAATTATCTATGAAATGCTAATTAGAGATTTTACCGAAACTGATTCTTTTATTGATGCTATGACTCACCTAGATTATCTTGAACAATTAGGTGTAAACACTATTGAATTAATGCCAATTAGCGAATTTGAAGGCAACGATAGTTGGGGTTATAACCCATCGTTTCATGGCGCTTTAGATAAAGCATATGGTACTCAAAATCATTTTAAAGAATTTGTTGATGAATGTCATCTACGTGGTATTGCAGTCGTTATAGATGTGGTTTATAATCATGCTTTTAGCCAAAGCCCTTTAGCACAATTATATTGGGATTCTGGCAATAACAAACCTGCAGCTAATAATCCGTGGTTAAATCCAGATGCAAAACATCCTTTTAATGTGGGCTACGATTTTAATCACGAAAGCGTTTATACCAAAACCTATGTAAAGCAAACTTTAAAATACTGGGTTGATGAATTTAGAGTAGATGGTTTTAGATTTGATTTATCAAAAGGGTTTACACAAACTAACAATCCAAGTAATGTTGGTGCATGGGGAAATTATGATGCATCAAGAATAACTATTCTACAAGATTACGCAGATTATATTTGGAATAATGTATCATCTGATACTTACATGATATTAGAACATTTTGCAGATAATTCTGAAGAAACTGTTTTAGCAGATTACGGTTTTATGCTTTGGGGAAACATTAATCATAATTTCAACCAAAATACTATGGGCTACGCTACAGATGCAGATGTCTCTTGGCTGTCTTATAGCAACAGAGGTTGGGCTAATCCGCATGTTGTTGGCTACATGGAAAGTCATGACGAAGAACGTTTAATGGTTAAAAACATAGCTTACGGAAACTCAAGTGGAGGTTATAATGTAAAAGATTTAGGCACTGCTTTAGATAGACAAGAGGCTGCTTCTGCTATCTTTTATGGAATTCCTGGACCAAAAATGCTCTGGCAATTTGGAGAGTTAGGATACGATAAAAGTATCAATTGCGATGGTGATATTACAAATGGCTCCTGTAGGTTAGACAGGAAACCTGTGGCTTGGACACTTGGTTATGACTCTGATTCAGACAGAATGGATTTGTATAATGTTACAGCAAAAATGATGCAGTTAAAAAAACAATTTCCATCTACTTTTAATACTAATAATTTTAACTTAAGCGTTGGCGGATTAGCAAAACGTATTAATTTATATGATAATGTTGGATCCTTAGATGTTGTTATAGTTGCCAATTTTGATGTAACTACACAATCAGTCAATCCAAATTTTCCAGCAACAGGAACATGGTATGATACGTTTTCAAATACAAGTATAAATGTTACAAACCCAACTGCTGCTTTAAGTTTACAACCTGGAGAATATAGGTTATATTCTAAAACTCAAAATTTAAGTGTACAAGATTCTGAAAAAAATAATCTTGTAAAAGCTTATCCTAATCCAACTTCTAACGCTTTTCAAATAAATAAATTTGTTGAATCTGTTTCAGTTTTCGATTTAACAGGAAAACAGGTTAAAGCATTTAAAGGTAGTTTTAATACAGGACACGCTTTTGATATTTCTGATTTACGACCTAGTATATATTTAGCTAAGATTAATAGCAACTTAGATGAACAAGTCACAATAAAAATTGTGAAACTAGATTAATTTTTTTGTTAATTATTAATTAAAAAAGCATCTCAAATCTTTGAGATGCTTTTTTGTTTAATTTTTCTAAAACTTGTGTTTACTTCTTCACTAGTTTTATGCTTTGTAAGCTATTATCAGACTTTATTTTTGCAAAATATAATCCTGCTTTTAGACTAGAACCATCTATTGTTGCTTCACTTGTATCCGGAGTAAGTGATAATACTTGTTTTCCTAATATATCATAAACTTGAATAGATGATATTTTTTGATTTTTAGATTTAACAATCCAATTATCTTGCGTAGGATTTGGATATGCTTTAAGTGATGATAATTCAAAATCATCAATACTTAAAACGGTAGCTCCTAAGGTAATGTTATCAATAATGTAAGTGCCTGAAAGACCTTGAGTATCTGTTCCATTTTCATTAGGACTAGCAGCTATACCTCCCAAATCTCCTGTATCTGTAAAAATATGCAATCTTTCTCTTGAACCTAAACCTGCATTGAAATCTAATTCTACATTTTTTACAACTTGTCCTATAGTTTGAAAATTCGCTTCAAGAGATCCACCACCACCTTGGAAACTAACTCCATGTTGGTGTACTTCTCCTGGTGCTGCTGTTGTTGACTGGATTGTAAATCTTAAAGTATTATTTGCATCATCACTTAAATCAATAGGTGTAGTAAAAGTTACTGAGGCATTATCCCAAGCATTAACTGCACCTACTATTTGTAGTACATCATTTCCAGTACCGTTTGAAATAACAGCACCGTCACCTACTGTCCAATTGTGAAGAGTTCCATCAAAATCAAATGGTAATTCTACTGGGTATACAAATGATACTGTATATGTTTGTGTAGTTGTACCGTTTGCGGCAGTAACCTCCACGGTTGTATCTCCAGGTATTCCTCCAGCTGGAGTAACTACAGCACTTGCACCTGCATCATTTGTAGTTGCAGTAACAGTTGGAACAACCATCACTCCATTGGCTACAGCATAAGTATAACTAATAGTCCCTGAATCAAAACCACTTATTGTAACAGCATCAACTTGTAAATCACTTAATGTCGCATCTGCCCCAACAGGATCTGCACCTAAACTAATATTGTCTATAATGTATGTACCTGAAAGACCACCTGTAGGTGTACCTGACTCACCTCCAGTACCAGCTTGAACACCAAAGTTTCCAGTATCAGTAAAAATCACCATTTTTTCTCTTGAACCTAAGCCTGACTCAAAATTTAGTTCTACATTTTTTACATCTTGACCAGTAGTTTGAAAATTTAATTCAATAGCTCCGCCACCGCCTTGGAAGCTAACACCATGTTGGTGTACTTCTCCTGGTGCAGCTGTTGTTGACTGTATCGAGAACCTTAGTGTATTGTTTGCGTCATCAGAAAGATCGATTGGCACCGCAAAAGTTACTTGAGCATTATCCCAATCTGCAGTCGCACCAACTATTTCTAATACATCATTTCCAGTACCATTTGATATAACAGAACCTCCATCTTGAATAAATCCATGTGTAGTGGCTTCAAAATCAAAAGGCAACGCTTGGGAAAACCCAAAAGATGCAGTTAAAAGCATTAATAGTAAAGTAATTTTTTTCATCATAAATTAGTTTTAAATTAATTAATATTTAATCAAAAACCAGTAGCCTATTTTTCTTTTGAAAAGGAATAACAGAATTTTAGTTTTCGCTTTTTATAAATATAAAGGGGAATTATTATAGAATTACCATAATGCAGCACTACAAAAAACATACAATAAAGCAAATAGATGTTTTTAATATGAATTTAATAAAAGCCTGAGTAAATACAGGACTTTTGGCAGTTTATCAATTGAATTAAAATCGATTTAATCTTGATTTTTATGACTTTGTATAGGTAATGTATAGGTAATGACCAAGCAAAAAAAACATTCTACAATTATTAGAGGTTGAAATTGCATCATAAAACGCTAATTAACTGATTAATACACAAACAAATGACCCACTATTTATATAGTTTCACACTATAATGTTAAAAAAACAGAAACAAAATAATCTCGTAGAAATTTCTAATTATTCAGATTAAATATTGACAATGGGGAATCATTATTGGTAACAATAATTAAGTTCTTATTAGGTTGAACTATGTTGCTAATGTTTCGGCTATCTTGAGGAACATAAAAGCCACTTTCTAAAGGAGATAATCTTTGAAATCTGTTTTTGCCATCTCCTAAAAAAATATTTCCTATACCAGCATCGTAACGCGTTGTTTCAACTTCTACCCCATAATGATTACCAACAGTTATTATATCTTTATAACCGTCTTTATTAAAATCTAATACAAGTGCCGACTTAATTGGAGAAATTTGTGCTTGTATTGGTAAACTACTAATTATAAGCTTACCATTTTCGTTTATCAGAATAATACTTTCAAAACTATTTATCTCATAAACAACAGCGTCTTCAACTTTATCTTCTGGTAAAATATCTACTAATTTAGAAGATGCAAAACTATGAAAATCTTTAAATTTATCAGCAACATAGGGCATTTGCTGGCTTGTACATTCTTTACCACGTAATGGCACATAATCATCCTTATAGAACTTTGCCAAAATAATATCGTTAGTTCCGTTATTATCAAAGTCGTTAGCATATACCTTAAATGGATGTTCTTTTGAGGCTTTAAATTTATTGTTTTTCCCAAGGTTACCAATAATATAATCATCATCACCATCATTATCTAAATCATTGGCAGTTATAGACCACCAAATACCTCTTGTACCATTTAATCCATATTTTTCAGTGCTATTTACGAAGGTTCCAGAATTATTTTCCAAAACAGTAATTTCCATCCATTCGCCTACTATCATTAAATCATCATCTCCATCTTTATCAATATCTGTAAAAACAGCATCGGTAACCATACCAATATTTTTCAATGCAGTATTTATTTTATCTGGTGCCAATGTATACTTTCCGTTATCATTCATCAGGATATAACTGCTAGCTGGAAAGCCATATTTTCCAGATATAAGTCTTGTGCCAACAAATAAATCTAGATCACCGTCCTTATCAATATCTGAAGCTTTAATACTTTGCGAGCTTTCATAAATATTAGGCAAAGCATTATTACTTTTAGCAAACTCTCCAACACCATTGTTTAGGTACAACCTGTCTTTTAAAAGTTTATTACCCCTTTTATATTCGCTACCTCCACTAGTAATGTACAAATCAAGATCTTTATCATTATCTACATCCAAAAATAAAGCTTCCAAATCTTCTGAAGCCTTATCATTTTCCCAAGGCTGAAATTTAGATTCTTCAAATCCACCTTCCTTTTTCTGCAAATAAAGTACACCGCTTTGGTCAACAGCTCCGCCTACAAACAAATCTTCAAGGTTGTCTCCATTTACATCTCCAACGGCTGTGAAGGGACCATTTTGTGAAATATTATGAGGTAATAAGATCTCTTCTTGAAATTCATTAAACTTGTTTTCTTTATGAGTAAATGCTAACCCTAAACTTGAAGATTCTATTTGAGTTACTAATGTCTCTTTGTTAACACTAGTTTTAGAAATATTTTTTGCTTTTGAGTATTTAACTGTTAATTCTCTATTTGCGCTTACATTTTTAAATATATTAGTTTTTCCATCTGGCCATCTAACTTCAACTTTTTCTACCTCAACATCTTTACCTAAACCAAAGAATAAACCAGATTCAACTGAAGACAAATATCCTCGAGTTACTGTATTTTCTGCAATTTGTGTTTTTCCATTATGATGAATAATAGCTTTAGCTCCGTAGCCAAAATTATTTTTTTCTGGTCCTTTTAAACTAATTTCAAGGAAATTCCCTGTCGCTTTATTTTCATAAACAAAGGCAGAAGCTTCCATATTATTTACCACAACGTCTAAATCGCCATCATTATCTAAATCACCATAGGCCATACCGCTTGAAAAGCTTGGGGTGTTAAATCCCCAGTCTTTTGTTACTTTATCAAATTTTAATCCTCCAGTATTCTTATAGGCATGATTAGCTAGAGGTACCGATGGCGCTAATTTTGCCATACTTAAAAAATCTTGCGATCCTGTATTGAGTTTCTCATTCAAACCGATTAAAAAATCATTATTACGTACATCTTTTTTAACGCCATTTGAAACTATTATGTCTTTATAACCATCATTATCTAAATCAACAAGTAAACCTGCCCAACTCCAATCTGTCTTAGCAATTCCTGCAATACTTGCAACATCTGAAAAACTTCCATTTCCATTATTAATTTGAAGTGCATTAGCCATATATTGATAATGCTTTCCAGAATTTACAATCTTATAAAATTCTTCAGTACTCATTGAACCCATATTGGTTTTAGACCTGTAATGATCATCAGAAGCCATATCTAGTGTGATTAAATCCATAAGACCATCATTGTTTATGTCTCCAGTATCTGTACCCATACTAAATTGGGAAATATGCTTTAGATTTTCATCAATAACATTTCTAAACGTTCCATTACCATTATTATAATACATTACATCAGGTTCATCATAATCATTTGCAATATATAGGTCTGTCCATCCGTCATTATTAAAATCGGTAGCGCTAACACTCAAGCCATATGTTAATGCTCTCGATATACCAACTTCTTTTGAAACGTCGTAATATCTACCGTTATCATTTCTATAGAGCTTATCAGAATAATATATTTCACGCTTTTTTGGAATATTAATGTAGCGTTTAAATAGTCTTGCATCTGGTAGTTGATTGACTTGATACATATCTAAATCACCATCATTATCCATATCAAAAAAAACAGCTTGTGAAGAAAAACCTGCGTCTGCCAAACCATATTGCATTGCAGATTCTGTAAAAGTAAGGTCCTGATTATTTATATACAATTGATTTTTCCGCTCTTCAGGTTTCATTGACTCACCATTTCTACTAACATAAATGTCTAAATACCCATCGCTATTAACATCTGCCATAGTAACTCCCCATGACCAACCACTATTTCTTGCAGCTCTTGATTTTTTGGTTATATCCTCAAATTTAAAATCTCCCTTATTTAAATATAATCTGTCACTAACTTGGTTTCCACAGAAAAATATATCTGGTAATCCGTCATTATTAATATCTCCAATAGCAACGCCAGCACCACTGTATATTTGATTATAATATAAGTGATTTACTGTTTTAGATTCTTTAATCGAATTATTGAAGTCTATACCTGTTTCCTTAGATGTGAGTAACTCAAACCCTCCAATTAATACTTCTGGATATAAATTGCGTTCTGGCTTTTGGCAGGAAGTAGCTAAAAAAATAATTAAGAGTAGGGTTATATAAGATGAAATACTAATTTTCATTTTTTTAATTAAGATATTAAATGTTTTGAAAAGAACTAAATCCATAAATTATCTTTTTAATATAAAAATTAGTATTTCATATGCTAAGTTAAGTAATAATACAGTTTTATTATAGTTATTTTCTGTATCAAGGAAAAATTAAAATTTTATTTAAAATCTATACAAAAACCGATTTTCCTCTTTTTAATAATGGGTTAGTATTACTAGAAAACTTTAGTTTTTCATTTTTATCCCATAAGCCCCAAAAAGCACCTACATCACCTTCAGCCCCAACCTTCCATGATTCATCAAACGATGAAAAGTAAAAAATATCAATATCGTCTTCTTTAGACCATAATTGCGTATTTATAAAGTATTTAATGGCATTTTCGTATGATGGTATAGCTCCTTGTAAACCTTCACCTTCACTAGGCCATCCCGTTTCAGAAATGATAATCTTTTTACCATTAGCTACTCTAGAAGCTTGATTGAACATATCTTTCATATATAATAAAGAATATTCTAAACTACAACCTTCCCAATACGGATAACAGTTTGCTAAAATAACATCACAGGCTTCAGTAATTTTTGGACGCTGTACAAATTCATAATAAGCATCTACATAACCCACAGGAATATCTTTTGGAAGCGCTTCTTTAACTTGATACATGAACCCTAAAAGTTCTTCTTCAGTTAAGTCTCCTCTATACATCACTTCATTTCCTACAGCCGCAATATCTACATATCCATCATTTGCTAATTGGATAAGTCCTGCAACTTCTTTTTTGTTAATATCTGGGTCATCTCCTAACCAAGCTCCAACCAATGTTTTTATACCATACTCCTTTGCAATACGAGGAATAGCCTCATTACCATCAGTACATGAAAAAGAACGTATCCATTTTGTATATGGTTTTATAATTTTCATTCGTCTATGAATTTGCGCTTCAGAAATTTGATCTCCTGGTTCTTGGCCTTCTTCATAAGGACTAAACCCTATACCATGCATTCCTTCTTTCAAAACTCTCTTAAATATATTTTCTAATCCTTTTGTTGTCTTGTTATTAAGATTAGCTCCTAATAATGACATCATTCTATGGTCTCTTCTACTTGACATTACTTTTGTTTTTTATTTATGAACTTTTCTATAATTCTCCTCTTCTTTTTACTAATTCTACTTTAATTTCTCTTGATCTAGTTTCATTTAAATTATATTTCCACATAATCCAAACAGCAATAGCCGCAGTAATAGCTGGTATCACAATATCTGCTATTCGTAACTTTGTCATTGTTTCAGCTGTTTGAGACACAGCACCTTCGTCGAAACCAACTAAACTTAATATTGCTCCTCCTAGTACCAAAGCAAGTGCCTGTCCCAACTTAACAAACCACCAGTATATTGCACCAAAGGTACCTTCCTTACGAGGCATACCATTTTCAAGTTCATCTAAATCACACACGTCGGCCGTCATACTCATCATTAAGGTAAATAATCCCCCTAAACCAAAAGCCATAAGCGGAATAGGCACGAACATTAACCATGGACCACCTTGACTAGTATCCATACTAAACCATGACATACCAATGCTGTCTAAAAAAGGGTTAATTGCATCAAATATTGATGCTACAAAATTGTTTAATCCAATACCAGCAGTTGATTGATTGAATTGTGAGTTTAAGTCATTATCAAAACCCCACCATTTGAGACAGTAACCAATAATAGAAATCACTGTGGAAATAATAAAGGCTTTTCGTTTTCCCCATTTGTTAGCAATACGAGAAATGACAGGAATAACCATAAAAGCAGTTATTATTGCAGTAAGTGAAGCAAACCAAGCTGGCCAAGTACCTGCTAGACCATAATCACCATTATATATGTAAAATACAATTATGAAGAAACTGAACGAAGCCACCATTTGAAATCCATTAAACACTAAAAATGTAGCTCCACATAACTTCATAAAAGGCTTATTTTTAAACACTTCCTTTATACCTTGTCCTAATTCTTTAAAATTAGATGATAACGTTTTAAGGCCAATTTCTTTTCTGTTTTCCATTTTCCCAGCATCAAGTCCTTTACAGAATAAAGCTGGTAAAATCCCAAGTACAATACAAACTAAACCAACTAACAACGACAGTTTACGAACTCCTGTTCCTTGTAATTTCTCTGTTGTTATTTTTTGCAATTCATCACCAGTAAGACCCATTTCTCCAATAGTTCTTAATACTTCTTCACTTATAGGAAATACGGTAGGATCTGCAATAACTACCCAAAACCAAGGTACTAACATCCAAGCAATTTGTCCAACCGTATTTGCAAATGCCATTAAGCGTGTACGCTCATTATAATCGGTAGTCATTTCATACCCTAAACCTACCAATGGTGTAGCATACATAGTATTTCCAACGAGAAACAATAAAGACATTAAAAGAAAATACCAAAAGTTAAACATAACCGAATTATCTTCACTCAGTTGGAATAAAAGGGCGAATAATACTCCACTTAAAACAGCTCCGACAAAAATATATGGTCGTCGCCTTCCCCATTTCGATTTTGTATTATCCGAAATAAAACCCATTACTGGGTCAGTGAGCGCATCGAATATTCTAGGTAAACCACCCAACAAACCTGCTAACCATGGGTCCATTCCAAATGCTGTTACCAAAAAGAACATAAATACAGCTAAAGCTCCTGGTAATAAATTTAATACTAAGTGTCCTGAGCCGAAGGCCATTTTTTGTCCAAAAGGAACCTTATCTTTCTTTGCAGTTTTTACATTTGACATAATTATTTAGTTTTAGTTGGTATTACAATAGTTTGAATAGCTTTCGCATCTATTGAAATTTCTATTGCTTTTTCATTTATTGATAGGCTAATACTTTTTGGGGTTTCTGTTTCATTAAATAGCACAACTGCAATGGTTCCATCTGGGTTTTCAGCAGCAGTTGCCATGAGTTTATCATCTGAATTTTCTAATCCAATTATTTTTGCATCTGGTCTTATATATTTACTAAAATGTGCCATAGTATAATAAAGCGGTGTAAAGTAAACCTCGTCTTTTTCAGGGTCTACAATTACAGGAGCCACACACCAGTTTTCAAACCAATTTGGTCCTCCTTGAGTATCTAAAACCATATTCCAATCTACCCAACCATCAACCCAATTGTTTAGACAGCCAATAATATCTCTGGCATAACGGTTTACTGGTGAATACTTTGGATGTAGATGTTTATCTTTTTCTGACGCCCAATCCCAACCCCAATCTGTGGCTTCTTTTCTCCAATACCAATCATCATCTTGCCATTTTGGAACTTCTGAATCTACACAGCCTTCAGTTTCAATTAAGTATTTGTTAGGTGCTTTATTGTGTGCATATTGTAATGCTTCAGGAAAAAAATCATAGGTACTCTCATACCAGTGAATTGCAGTTCCATGAAAATATTTAGAAGAGGCTTCATCTCTATACATTTCATCAACCCATTCTTTTAATCCTGCTCTATTTTGATCGTAACCTAAAATAATCTTATCACCATAACCATCAGTTTCTAGTTTTGGACCTAAATGAAACTGTACAAAATCGGTCATTTCTTTTGGAGAAAAATGCATGCTCTCCCAGTTATTTCCATTACCATGCGGTTCGTTCTCAACCGTGAATCCCCAAACTTCAATTCCTTCAGCTTTATAAGCTTCTATATATTTTGAAAAGAATAGAGCCCAAGTATCATAATATTTAGGCAATAATTTACCTCCAACCCAGCTATTATTGTCTTTCATCCAAGGTGCAGCAGACCATGGTGAAGCAAAAATTTTAAACCCATCGTCTGATACTGCTAAAGCATCTTTTATCATAGGAATAAGATCGTCTTTGTCTTCTTCAATGGTAAAACGTTCTAACATTACATCATCTTCAACTGGTGTATATGAATAGTTAGTGAGTGAAAAATCGCAAGAATTCATATGTGTTCTTGTCAACGAGTATCTTGCACCATCCTTAGCGAAATATGCCTGTAAAATTGTGTCTCGGTTTTTTTTGCTTAACTTATTTAATAAATAAGCTGAAGACTCCGTAAATGCTCCTCCAAAACCAGAAATTGTTTGAAACGTTTCTTCTGGGTTTAATTTAATAGTCGCTTTATTCTCGAGAGTTTTAAACTCGGTAACCTGAGTTAGCTTATTACCATTAGCTGAAGTTTCAAAAACTTCAACTTGTAATTTATTATCTGTTTCATTACAACTCATAGTCATTAGTAAAAAACCGTAGATATAATATTTTAAACGCTTCATTTTAATCTTTTTTAGTTATGCACCCCAACTTCAACAATAGAAGGAGGCGCTAAAACATCCTTCATCAAAGCTTCTTTATTACCGTTGTAAGTTTTTATTATGTCGTTTCCATCTCTGGTTAATCCTTTAAAAACACCTTTATCTACTAAATCCCATAATGCATATTTTGCTTGACCTTCTAAATTGATTAAACCAAAATGATTTTCAGATCCTTTAGAGTTATGTGAGTCTTTCCATTTCTCATCAAAGGCTTCAAAATAAAAACAAGAAATTTTGTCTTTATTGGTCCAATTCCTCATCAGTTCGTGATAACGCCCCGATTTGTATTCGTCTGTTGCTCTTGAACCATTGATACCGTAATGCCCATTAGATACTGTTGACCAACCTGTTTCTCCTAAATGTACAGGTTTATTAACCCCTAAGCTATTTATATAGTTTGTCACACTATCGTGTTGCTTTTGAGAAAATTTTAAAGCACGTTGCATAGCAGATTCAATCTTTTCACTTTCTGAAAGATTAGTCTCGTTCTCTGGAACTAACCAAAAAGCAGGATTATAGTGAGAATTATGCATAGGATATGTATGCATTGATATATAATCTACTGACTTAATTAGTTCTTTTAAATCTTCAGTATGATAACTTGAATCTCCGCCTCCCCAAGATGAGAAGTCATCTGAACTGGTTATCCATAAATCTTTAGGTAACTCTCCAGATTTTTTTAATCCTTGCAAATGATTTACCCATTTTAATATTACATTTGGACGCACAAAATAGCTGGTAGCCCAACGTACCATAGCTTCATTGCCCACAGCAATAATCTTTACTATATCTGGGTAAGCCTTTGCCAGTGCAACTGCTCTATCTATTTCTTCGGCATTTTGTTCACTCTCCACTTCATGATTTGGCTCCATATCTGTCCATGCATTTTGACAGTCAATCCAAGCTCCTAGCATAACATACATTTCAAAACTTTTATCCTCCTTTTTTAATTCGCTTATAGCTTTTAATAGGTTAGGTGCCTGTTGTAATTGCACATTATAGGTTCTTAATATTTTAATACCCATTGCAGATAATATTTTCATATCTTCTTTTAACTCTGCAATGGTAGGCTGTATATCTCTGGATTTTTGACGATAGCCTCCATAGGAAATGGCTAAATATTCAGGGTTTCCTAAAATATCAGCTGCTGTAATGTGTTTTGCTTTTATCACGTTTTCAGATTCTTTTTTTGTACCATTTACACATCCAAAGGCTAAAACTAAAAGCACGCCTATTATATTTAGATTGGTTTTCATCTGTTTATAATTAATTGTTTTTTATCTGTCGGATGTAACATTCATTTCGTCCTTTTTTCTGTGTATCGAAAATTCAGTTATGAATGTTTCATGTGTAAACTTTTAATGATGGTTAAACTTATCTGTTTTTGTTTCGTTATTTATTTAATGTCACTATAATTTGATTGACTTCACCCCGTCTTTCAAAGATGGATTTTGAAGTTTTCAAGTCAAGACTTTTATTATCAAATTCTACCTGCTCGCCTGTATTAAAAATAACTTGCAAATGATTTCTTTCTGAACGCTTGTATATAATTGGTACTTGACAATAGGTAAAGCATAGCGAGTTAGCTTCAAGTGCCAAGTCTTGCTTTTCCTTTGAAGCATTTGTAAAACTGAATATTGATGGTGTTTGTAAAAACTCTTTAGTTTGTAATAATCCAGGCTTAAACACTAGTTTACCGTTTTCAACAAACACGCCTAATTCTCCAAACCTGCATAATATATCTTCTTTTACTTGCCCTGTCATTCCTGGTTGTTGAGCGCCTTTGGTTGCTGGTGTATGAGAATAAGGATCAGTTGGAAATGCCCCATATAATTCTGGTGATTTATGAACTCCTATACCTGCATTGATTTCGTAATAATGGTCAAATAACTTGCCTGTTACTACAGCATCCTCATTATTGTTTATTGCTAACAAACAGTTTTCTTGTACTGCTAATAATAATTTAGATACCATGTGCCAATAAATAGAACCTAGACCTTCGTATCCAAAAAATGTTCCTGAACGTCCTGTAAATGATTTATGGTCAAAAATATCTTCAAATGTTTGAAGTAAAAATGATGCATCACTTTTAACCAAAGATTGATATTCTTCACTTAAATTATTTAATGCTACTTGTAAACTATTTGCATTATTAAAACTTCCATTAAAATGATAATTCCCTAAAACATCTTTCTCAATAATTTGCCAATTATTGTTTGCAATTAATTGTTTTAATAAACTTGATTGTTCAACTTTATCAGCAGAAATATTGTTCTTTTTATCAAATCGAGGTAACTCTCTGTCTGGGTAAAGAATGTAACTGTATTGATCTCTTCTAAACAACCTACTGTCTTTTAGCCCATCAAGTAACTGTAGTGCTTCAGATGGTGTTAAATAACCCGAGCTTAATACTGCAACTTGACCTTCTAACATTTCAGGCAGATGCGACATAGATACTTCATTATCATTTTCAACAGTCATTAAGTTATAAGCATGATACATATTATCACTTCGCTTATTGGCTTTAATACTATGTTCTAAATATTTTTTAGTAACTGCTATAAAACTAGAAATAGCTTCAACACCTAATTCAGATTTTGTGTTTGAAAACCCATTATTATAAATAGTTTCTCTATAATTACTACCTGCTATTCCTAAACCATCAAGTATATTTTTTCGGTCTTTATCCGATATTTTATCAGATAAAATATTTACATTATCATCTAACGTTTTAACAATTCCATTAAAAAATTCAGTTAATTCTTGAGACACCTTTACTTGTTTAGCTTCTGATTTAGAAACTACACTTTCAAAGAAGTTTAAAAACCTATACAAATAGGATAGAGTAACCATAGATACTCCATTACCAACTAGAGCATTATTTGCATCATTCCATTCTGGTCTTTGAGTATTTAACCAAATACCTCCCTCTGGAATAAAGTTTGACACTTTTGACAGTACGGTAGCTAATAATTTTTCAATTAAGTTAACTCTATAAATATTTGAGTTTTGGTCTTCTAATAAAGCGCCATCTGCACCAATTCTTTCTCTATTTTTATTGATTTTGTAATCTAAGTCATAATCAAAATCAATAGTGTCCTTTGGATTTTTTAGAGTATCTGAGTAGCTCTTTATTTTATAAGGTACGTTGGCATATACAAAAACATCTTCATTAAATCGTTTTCCTAAATCTCCTGGATAATGATCTTCTATAAATTCTAAGAATTTTAAAAGATAAATAATTTGATGATCGCCCCAATAGCCTATGTAAGACCATGGATCGTGTTCTTCAATAACTTCCCAATCAAAACCATCTTTTGTAACACGGTATGGGTTATAACCTTCAAATGTTGTGGCATTTAAAAACTTATGAATCATGCCTTCAATATACTCAGGATACGCGTGTGCTAAAGCTTCCCAGTTTTGGAAAATATCACGCCAATTACCCTCATAATCAAGAATTTTAGAACCATCAACTTCATTTCTTGTATTAATAGAAAACTTATTCCATGGTCTACTTGGATCACCATGTCTTCTACTAAATTTTAATGGCAAATATTCTAAACACAATCGCTTAAAATCGAAGTTTTTACTTTTCTCAGCAAAATCTTTAATATCGTTTAAAGAAAATACTTCTGGTAAAGCACTTAACGTTCTTTCTTTTTCTTTGAAGACCTCTTTATTTGCTTTAGAAATATATTTTATAAAATCTGGTTTCTCAATAGTATATGCATCATCAAAAATACCTCCTCGCATAATATTAAAAAGGGTATTAGCAAAATGCCTCGTATTTGTTAATGGATCTGCTGTAAGTTGTATACCATCTGAAGCTGTAGTTAAATTGATTAAGTTTTTTGTACCTAAATCAATATTGCTTTGTACTAAAGCTAATAAATCACTTTCATTTTTTATGATTTCAGAAACCTTAACAACATCAGAAATTGATTGGTTTACATTAGCTACAAACATCCAACTTTTTTCAGCTTCGAATTCTAATTCAATTTGAGCTGAAATAAAGTAAGCTCCTTTTTCGGCTTTTACATTAATTTCTTCTTGAACGGGCATGCCTCTTCTAAAATCATTTAATTGAAATGATGATAATAAATAGGTTGGATTTGTTAACCCCGCAGACCAGACCGTATTTGCTTTTAATGCTTCACTAGGTTCTGCTTTGTCTACAATTACAGAGCTTAATACATAAATACCTAAACCAACTTCTTTTTGAAGTTCGCTCTTTTTATAGGCATCTACAAGGTTGCTTCTCGTATTTTGCAAATCAGAAGTAACGCTTGCTGGCAATATATTTTGCAATCCGTCTAAAACTCTAATACCTACTTTAAAATCATTATGATTTATTAAAGTAGATTTTTTTACAAAGCCAAATTTGTTACTTGAATTCCACTGATATCTGAATGTAAGACCTAAATCTAGGTTGTTTTCTTCAAAAACAATTTTGTTTCCATGAATGTTTTTATACAAATTGGTTTGCGTATTATACATTCCCATTTGACGCATAGAAAACGGTTCCCAAGTATGTGTTTTTTCATTTACATTAACATGAAAAACTGCCTTACTCCCAGTAATTTCGGCCATTTCAGTGATTTTATCATCTGTATAATATGGAAATAAAGATGATTCAGCATTTTTTCTACCAGCTGTTAGGCCTCCATTACTTGATATAAACATCCAGTGATTAGAATCACTAACAATGCTCATAAAAAATGGACGCATTTTGTCACTATTGGAAATCTTGTAGTAAGTTTCATTATTAAAAGTGATTAATTCTCCTTTTATTTTATCCATTGTATTTGAAACTTTAAGCTCGTCTTTAAAAACTGTACTATTCATTTAACTTTTAAGAGTCTAATTGAATTTATATTTAATAAAAAAGGCTAACTAGTAAATCAAATTTGAGCTAGCCTTTTTATTTTTCTTAATTTTTATCTAATCCTTATTCTAATCTTATATCATCAAAATAATATATACCTTCAGCACTAGTTGTTTCACCATCTGTTCCATCTGGGTTATCTGGTTTTATAACTAGCTGATTTAATCCTGTATTATTTCCAGGTATCCCTGTAAATGTAATTTCAACTTCTGTCCAAGTATTAGCATTTACTATGGTTGCATATTGTGGTCCTGGATTACCTGAAGCAGGAGGTTGAGGATCGCTATTTACTTCAAATTTCATAACTGCATTTGCTACAGTAGAATATACCTTAAACTTGAATGTTTTAGTGGCATCAAAATTACTAGGGAATGGGTTTTGGAAACCTGCCCATCTATTTGTTCCTGCTGCTTTAACTACTTTTAACACATAGTCTGACGTGTTTATTCCTGCTTTATCTGGGTTATCATCTAACGCAGTTGAAATACTACCTACATCTGTAAACGTGCTTAAAAAAGATTCGCAACTTTCAAAATTCACTGGGAATGCTGTTGCTGCAACTGCCGTACCTGAGCATCCGCCGCCAGTACCGCCTCCGCCACCGCCGCCACCGCCGGAACCAAGGTTTAATTTTAAATCATCAAAATAATATGTGTTATTACTTGCTGTTGCTAAATCAAAGAAAATTACAAGTCTGTCATAAATACCACTATCTGCTGCATTAAAAGGAATTGTAAGTTCTTCCCATTCATTTGTTTTGGTGGTAGTTGTCGTAGATTCTCTATCTCCAGAAGTTGTAGCTCCACTTGAAGTTTTATCTTCTAACTTTAAAGTTACTTTATAACCAGATTGTGGAGAAAATACTTTTATCGTGAAATTAGAGCCATCAGTAAATGTAAATTTATCATCGAAATCTATTTGTAAATTATCCCAAGCTTGTACATTTGATTTTGTTACTTTACCTACTTTACATGAGGTATTAGCACCTGCAAAGTCTGGATTATCTACATACTCATAAGTAACATTATCTTGGAAAAACTTGTTAGACTCACTACCCTGAGCAGCTGTAGTACCAGGATCACTCATAAAAGTTAAATCGAAATCTGATGGATTTATAGATTGCATTGTTTCTGCAACGCAACCGCCGCCGCCGCCGCCAGAGCCAAGATTTACTTTAAGATCATCAAAGTAATATGTGTTATTATTTGCAGTTGATAAATCAAAGAATACTACAAGTCTATCATATTTTCCACTATCTGCAGCATCAAAAGGTATTGTAAGCACCTCCCATTCATTTGTTTTGGTTGTACTTGCTGTAGATTCTCTATCACCTGAAGTTGTAGCTCCACCTGAAGCTTTATCTTCTAACTTTAAAGTTACTTTATAACCAGATACTGGAGAAAATACCTTTAAAGAAATATTCGAACCATCTGTAAACGTAAATTTGTCATCAAAATCTATTTGTAAATTATCCCAAGCTTGTACATTTGATTTTGTTACTTTACCTACTTTACAAGATTTATTTGCATCAGTAGATGGATCTGGATTATTAGCATATTCATAAGTAACATTGTCTTGAAAAAACTTACCAGATTCGCTACCTTGAGTAGCTGTAGTACCAGGGTCAGTTAAAAATGTTATGTTAAGATCTGTTGGACTTAATGATTGTTCTGTTTCATCCTCACATGCGATAGCTGAAACATTAACAGTTCTTTCAACTTGTTCTGCTGCGTTACCTTGACTATCAGATACATTATAAGTAATTGTATAAGTTCCTTCTGTATTGGTATCAACAGTGTCTCCACCAACAACAATATTAGCAGTAATATCGCCATCAACTTCATCAAGAGCTGTTGCTCCCGGATCTGTAAAAGCATCTCCTATAGTTACATTTATAGTTGAGTCTCCTAATAAGGTAATTAACGGAGCATCTTCATCTAAAAATGTTATTGTGTCTTCAAAAGTATCTGAAGCTCCAGCAATATTTTTTGCTTTTAGTACAATAGTGTACGAACCAATTTCATATTTTTTAATTGGGCTTATTAATGTTGATGTAGTACCATCTCCTAAACTCCACTCGTATTTCTGAGCATTTTCTGTGGTATTTATAAAGGTTACTGTTCTTGTATCACTATCTATAGTATAAGTAAAGCCAGCAACAACTTTTGGTAAAACTACATCATCGTCTTCACAACCTATAAAAGCTATCGCTAATATAAGTACTGAAATTTGTTTAAATCTTCTTAATAATTGTTTCATTGTCTTTTTTTTAATTAGTTGTTACTATTTTTATATACTCGTACATAATCTACAAGCATGTTTTGTGGAAATACTGTTTCTGCGTTTGGAGAACCTGGTAAGGCACCACCTACTGCTACGTTTAATATAATGTAGAATGGCCCACGATTGAACACCCATTCTCCAGTTACATCTTCTGGCGTAATTTGGTTATATAACACATCATCTACATAGTAGTTTATGTAATCTGGTCCCCATTCTATTCCAAAAATGTGAAAGCCAGTATCAAATCTATCATCATCTAATTCAAAAGCTTTAGTAATACCTCCTGCCCCAGAATAACCTGGACCATGAACAGTACCAAAAACTTTTGTTGGATGATTCCCTACATATTCCATAATATCAATCTCTCCTATTTGAGGCCAAACCTCCGATCCATTAGAATCGTCGCCTAATAACCAAAATGCTGGCCAAAGGCCTTTACCATAAGGCAACCTTATACGTGCTTCAAAACGACCATAAGTTTGTTGAAATTTTCCTTTGGTTAATAGTCTTGCTGAAGTATAATTAGAGCCATTAAACTCTTCTTCTTTCGCTGTAATAATTAATACTCCGTTTTGTACGGTTACATTTTCTGTACGGTCTGTATAGTATTGTAATTCGCCATTTCCCCAACCATTATCTCCTGTACCAATATTATAGTTCCATATAGTACTATTAGGCGCTCCGTCTGTATCAAATTCATCAGACATAACAAGTTCTGTGAATGTTGTTACAGTTTGTGTTTCATCTGTTTCGCAGCTAGAAATAACAAAAGTCGCTATCAATAGAAAAGACATAAACAGTAAAGAGTTTTTCTTTATTTTATATTTTATTGTTTTGTTCATCTTTTATTTTTTTTGAATTTAAAATATTGTCTAGCTTATTATTCTGAGTAGAAATAAATATTGTCTAAATAAAAATTTGTTAATGAAGAGCCATTTACATTTTCGTAAATTAGAAGACCAATGCTACTTTTATCTGCTATACTTATTGGAATCTCAAATGTGCTCCATGTATTTGAAACAAAATCAGAAGCTTTAAAAAACACTTGTTGTCTTCCGTTTTCTGTTCCTCCATCATCAAAATTTACAATTGAAATTAAAAAGTCAAGATTTGAAGGGATATCACCAGGTATAAACATATTAATATGTAGATTAGGCTTTCCTGTAGCATCAACAGTTGGGTTTTGAAACTGAGTTCCAACAAAATTAAAGTTGGTGTAGTTTAGAATGTTATCTCCCTTTATTTCAAAGTCATCAGATTCTGTGGTTTGAAAAGGCTCCCAAAATCCATTATAAAAGTCAACAGGAACATTATCGTACACATCACTAAATATAGAAATGACGTTATTTGAATCTCGTGTAGGCGTTGGAGCAAAATTAAAGTCTCCTAATACATCGACAATTAAAGATCCTTCTGCCTGAACACCTGCAGATGAAGCAGTAATAATAGATCTACCAGTGTTAAGAGATTCAAAAGCCCCAGCTTCATCAATAATCAAAACATCTGAATCTGAAGATGTCCAGTCAAAATAATTACGTGAAGCATTAACAGAAATGTTTTGTCCTGAACCTAAATTAAATGTTACGGTTGGGGCATCTACTAGACCTCCTGTTTCAACAAAAGTTTGAGTCTCTACATCAGCTCCTCCATATATTTTTGGTATTGGCTGGCCAATAGTTCCTAGTTTTTCAAACTTAAGTTCATCAATCCAAAAAGTATAACCAAATCCACCTGTTTCTTGTGTTCCTGCCGAATACCAAAACATACCTCTTTCTTCAAATAATTTAGAAGCATCTGGAATAGGAATAATATATTTAACCCAGTTAGTACTTAAAGTTACATTTGAAGCATTTGCTTGATATTTATTTTCTAGAAAATCTTGACCAAAACCTATTTCTCCAATTGTGACTCCTTGAGAAGCTTTAGCCCAAAAGGTTAAAGCATCGTATCCTGTTAAGTCACGACCAGCTCCATCTACTCTAAAAATAGCACCTGCATAATTACCGTTAGGATCACTTGCATTAGGTACATCAAAACGCATTGAGGATTGACTTTCGTAACCTTCGCTATCATCGACAGTCCAAGCTGTTGCTTTTGAGCCTAAAAAAGGAAAGTAAAAGTTGGTACCTAGTCCAATAGGAGAATCTGTAAAAATTTCTCCAGTTGAAGAATTTGTTGCAAACTCAACCTCATCTGATAATTCTCTTTCACAACTAACATTGATTATAAAAGCCAATGCCAAGAAAAACACTCCTTTTTTATATATAAATTTTATTGTTTTCATCTTTTTTGATTTTTTATTTACCAATGTTTATATGGATATATGTTCTAATCTCCCACTCTTGTCCGTCATCAAACCCAACGGTACTAATGGTTGGAACTGGTGGAAATGTATTTGGTGGCACCTGATTTGGTGCGTATCGTGGTGAATATTGATCAAGTGATCTCCATGTACCTCGAATACCAATTTTAGTGTCTGGTAGTATAAACCAATCTGGCTTTCCTAATGTTGTAGATAGGTCTAACATTAACTGTACTGGGTACGTTAAGTTAAAATCTCGGTGATAATCGAAAGGTCCCCAGTCATTAATTTTAAAGGAATGTACTAGCTTAAGTTTGTTATAAATAAGTCTTATGTCTCCTCCTACACGTTTAATCATTCTCGCGTCACTACCTTTTGCTTGCCCATTTCCAGCATAAAAATTGGCTATTACACCTAAATCTGGATGTGCTTTAGCTACAACTCTAGAATGTACTTCCCATAAATCTTGCGCGGGCGCAGAATTAGGAAATGCAAAAGCCGTACGATTATCTAGAAATCCAATAGCAGCATCCATAGCTGTTGGATGGTGCTTAAATACAAAACCTAAATTGAATGCAAATTTTGCATCTTCTGCTCTGTCATTATCCCATTCATACATCCAAGTTCCTGGGGTTGGATCATAACTTAATAATAATTCTCCAGCGGTAGTCTCTCTATTTGCTCTTACTGCAAACGGATCGTCTTGAATATTTCTTAATCTACCAGGTGCTTGCACATCATTTGGCATAGCCGCTACAATTGGCTTTTGCCATAAAAAGTTTGGTGCTATTTGAAAATTACCAACAGTTAACGCTATTCCTGTTAAGAAGTTAGATTGGTTTCCGCTTCCAGTATCTTTAAGCTTCCATCCTGTAAATGTTTTTGTCTGGTCGTAACCTCCATTGGCTACTAAACCTTGAACAGCTCCTTGAGCATACCAGTTAAACTTACCTTTCTGGTAGGTAATCTTAGCTTTACCTCCCCAGTTATCTTCTGAGTTTATTTTGTCAGTATAAATAATGTAGTTTCCAGGTTCTCCTTCTGCCACTTGAAATTCTCTACCATTTAACGGTTCACCTGCCCAAATAGCTCCTAATTGAAGGTCAAAAGCACCAAACTCCTTTTCGATAGATAAAGTAGCTCTACGTGTTTTTGGTTGTGGTATAGCAATGGACGTCACAGCTTCTCCTACGTCGTCTATATCTTCATGATAAATTGCTGCAACATCAAAATGCCCAATCTTAGTTTGATATTTTAAAAGTACCGCTGGATTTGCTCCCCACCATAGTTGTGGGCCAAATGCAGCTTTTAATCCTTTAAGGCCTTTTTTACCATCTATTTCGATACCAGATATTTCTCCTTGATAAATATCAAGATTAGGACCATAATTAGCCTCTGGGTATAATCCAAATAAATCTCCTTCATAGCCCCAGTGATAATGGCCAGTACGATAGAATCCTCTTAAATCAAATTCTTTGGCTTTCCACTCAAACTCTGCATTATACACTTGAACACGATTTGCATCACCTAATGTAACCGCTCCATTATTACCGTTAATAGATATTGATCGTCCTCTGTTTTCATAAAAAATTTCATCAATTGGGTTTTCAGCAACATTTCCTAAAATATTAAAGTTCACATTCGCTGTCATATTGGATGTTGGTTTACCCTCAATCCCTACAAAATAAGACTGCATATGATCAAAACCTAGTTGATTTGGATAGGTTAATTCGTCTGGGTCTGCAGTACCTGGAGTTGTTAATAAGCTACCTCCTGTATTAAACGTGGTAAACTCTGCTCTTAAATTGCTTATTTTAATTTTTCCACCAGATTGTGCATCTAAAGCCGCTTTGTCTCCACGCGCTTTTAACATGGCTTCCGTTATATTGATATTTTTAAAATAATTATTAAGGAATTCCAAAGTCATATCCTTATTATAAGGATTAAGAGCATGTGCTTCCTTAAGCGTATAATATGAAGCACGAGGATACAAATCGTAAAGCCCTCTTGCGCTTGTTGGTCCTTTAGCACAAATACCAAACCACTCCTCGTTCATATTATTTGAACCGTTTTTCGTATCATGATAATACCCTCCATTACTCCATGAAGCACCAGTTTGATGTGTGTCGGCATCTTTACGTTTGTCAAAACCTAATTTCCACCAACCATCACTAAATTGGAATGTAAAGCCTCCTATAGAATTTCCTACTTTCCCTAAGCCTGAAGCATTTTCATAAATTTCTTTCCAGTTTGACAAATTATAATGAGCTTGCCAGTATTGATCTTCCTTATCTTCTAGAGCGTTATAGGCATCTGCACCGAACTCTGTAAACATAAGAGGTATGCCAAGCTTGTCTTTAACCACTTGAAAGAAATCTCCAAATGATTCTCCTCTATAAGTATTAGCTCCATATACGTCAATATCTTTACATTCTTCTGCTATGATATCAATAAACAAAACATCTCCGTTACATATTGCAACTGGGTGATTTGGATCCATTGCTTTCATTTTGATAGCAACCTCATTCATGAGCTTATACATAGGTCTACCACGAAGTTCGCCTACTGCATTAATTTTTTCTTGGCCATCAGGAAAGTCTTCTGTTTCTGCTCCTTGCCAAAATAATCCGTAGTTATTTTCATTACCCATCATATACATCAAAACCCCAGGAACATCTTTGTATTCTTTGACCAAATTGATCATATCAGACACTAGTTGTTCTTGTGTTTTTTCATCTGAATAAATTGTAACGGGTGTCCAAACACCTTCTATTGTTAGTCCATAACGACCAAATGAATGGTTTAACAGAGTATAAACTCCATATTTTTCATATATATATGTTACCCATTTAGCTGGCACACCTACATATTGTCTTATAACATTAACATTCATGTTCTTTAACAGACTCATTTCTGTATCTAGCCCTGCCTTTATGATATCATCAGACTTCTCATAAAAATTGGCGTTAGTAACATCAGTACCTATTGGAACATAATCCCAATTTACACCATTAAGCATAAAGTCTTTGCCGTCTACAACGAGTTTCTGGCCTTCTTCACTACTAACAATCTCTACTTTATTTGCCTGAGCAAATGTTGAGGCCGTAAATAAAAAGAGTAATAATCTTAGAAAATTGTTTTTCATAGTTTTATTTTTTTAAGTTGGTAAAACTAAACTTCTATTTTATAGAATGTTGTGGTAGTATTATGGGGACGTTGTGTTGTTATAAAATTACTTTAATAAATTAGGGATTTTATAAAAAACACCTCAACAAAAAACATACACGGTAAAAAAAAGTTACTTATTGTTCTAAAAATCTAACAAAAACAGCTCTTTGTTGTGGTATTCTGTTTTTTGTTTTAAGAAAATAAATTTTACTAAAATGTTTGTTTGTTGTGGTAATGTATAGGTTAAAAAAACACGTGTTGTGTTTTTTTAACCAGTAACATCAATTAAATTAGTCAATTTTACTTAATGGAATATTAAATTTTTACAACCTAATCATTAGGATTGTCTGTTTGGTATTTACAATACCAAGCTAAATCTGGGTTAGAACTATCAGTCATTCTTACAAACATTGTGTTTTCGGTTATCTCGATAATTTCTAATGTACTAACATTTACATACCAAGACATAAAGCCACCATCTGAAAAATTCATTGTTGTTCCTCTATAATCACCAGCAACAGTTGCTGTTGAAGATGATGGACTTAAAGCAACATTTTTTATACCATCTAATGAAGGAGCTACATCTGTACCATGACATGTATCGCCATCTACTCCTATTGAAGCAGCAAAGTCTCCAGGTGTATATGCAATATCTGTTAGTTGTTCAAAAGTTAAGCTACCATCAACAGCTTGTGTAAATACAAACTCTGCATCATACATACATAATTTATCTCCATGCCATGCATCAGAAGTAAACCATTGAGAGAACGTGTGCTCACCTCCTGATTGTACCGCATTTGGTCCTAAACCAATATTACCCGGTTTATCTGCTGCCCAATACCATGTTTTACTTAATCCGGCTCCACCTGTTAAAAAGTCTTTTGCTTCTTGATCCTCAAAAGAGCTAAAAACATCAATATTTATAGTTGCTGTACTAGAAACACCGCCTCTACCTGAAGCAATAACCGTTACTGAATATGTGTTTACACCTGTTAAGCTAAACCTATGCGTAATAGTTCCAGATGGAGCAACCTTAACATCTGACTGATCACCAAAATTAAATCTGTATGTGATAGCTCCATTAGAGCTTGCTGTAAAGTTTACTATACCTGTTCCATCTCCGTTGGGGTTAGTTGTGTCCACTCCAATTATTTCAGCTGATATAGTTACACCTGTCGGTGCATTTATATCTCCAAAATCTGCATCATCATCTTGACAACTAGTAAATGCAACTGTCAATGACAAAAAGATTATTATTAGCCTTTTATTATTTATAAATTTTTTCATAATTCAATATTCTTATTAATTAGTTAGAGGTTAAAGAAACATTATCAATATTTACTTGACCAATTTCAGCTCCCATATCAAATATTACGCGCGCATCAATAGCTCCAAAATCTGTTGCTTCAAGAGTTTGCGTATACGTTGTTCTCGTTGGGGTAATACTAATTGATTCCGTAGCACTTGACCATGGAGCCGCACTTAACCCTATACCAGAAACTATTGTTCTATTGGTATCTGACCAAGCATCAAAAGTAAGTGTATACGTTAGCCCTTGAGTTATTTCAACTTTTTGACTCATGTTAACATCCCATGGGTTTCCTGCTGCTGTTACATCAGCAAAATAATGAGTGTTTCCAGAATCTGTTACTACAGTTACTGGAGCATTATCATCAGTTCCTACAATCCATGGTTCAGCTCCAGCTTCAAAATCTCCATTAGTTAATATACCATCATCAAATGGACCATCTCCTAAAAACAAAGACACGTCATCTATATTTACCATACCAGCTTCTGCTCCTAAATCGAATATTACACGAGCATCTGGAGCTCCATATCCTGCTGCAACTAATGTTAATGAATACCTAGTTCTTGTAGGTGTAATACTTACTGATTCAGTGGTACTAGACCATGGCGCACCACTTAACCCTATACCAGAAATTATAGATCTGTTAGTATCTGACCATGCATCGAAAACTAAAGTGTATGTTTCGTCTTGAATGATATTAACTTTTTGGCTCATATTTACATCCCATGGGTTTCCTGCTGCTGCAACATTTGCAGAATAATATGTATTTCCAGAATCTGTAACTATACTTATTGGTGAATTATCATCTACTCCTACAATCCAAGGGGCAGCTCCAGATTCAAAATCGCCATTAGTTAATAACCCATCATTAAACGGTGCCGCACTTTGCTTGTAGAAATATATATTATCAATGAACACTGTTCCTGCTGCCCAAGGGTCTCCTACAAATTTCATTTGAAAAATTTCAGTAACAGTTAAACCTTGATCTGTATAGTCTGAAATAGGAATCTCTATAGAAGTCCATTCTCCAGCTGTTAAATCACTCCATACTGGAGCTTCTGTAGCTGTTCCAGAAGCATTGTTAATAATAGAAGTTTCTATTCTTGTAGCATCTCCTGAAGTCCAAACATCTAAGTGTAAAAATTCCATACCAGAAACATCTACTGTTGTGCCATCTGCTAAAGCAATACCCTGATAACTCAAATTAATGTACTGTAGCATTGTATCTCCATCTAAATCAAATTCTGCCCAAGAGCTACCTTGACCACCTTGTCCCCAATCTGGGAAATAATTTGTATCAGGTACATCAGTATACACAGAACTATAAATTGAAATTACATCTTCTTCAGCTCTGTTTTGCTGAGTTGGCGCAGGTACTATTGGAGCTAAAATCTCGGTAACTTCAAAAGTTTCAGTATGTTCTGTTGTTTCAATTGCCCCTCCCATTACTACAACTCTAACGTCGTAAGTTCCAGGGTTTTCATATATATAAGAAACTGTATCTCCTATATTAGCCGTTGCTACAGGTTGTGTAACCCCGTCTTCTCCTGAATAAAATTCGTACATCATAGCAAAATCTGCGTTTGCTGTAATATTTACTTTTTTAGAAACAGCTACATCATTTTCTATAACTACAGCCAAATTTTCTGGAGCTTTAAAAGACACCACTAAATCTTTGCTTACAGATGCTTTTAATCCATTAAGCCCTACCGCCTCTACATTAACTGAATATGATCCTTCTGCGTAGGCATGATCTAAACTCTCACCTTGCTTTACACTTTCTGGCCCCTCGGTATCATCTCCAAAAGTAATATTATACAATACTGCTCCATCTGAGTTTGGCGTAATTGAAACCAAACCACTATTGTCTTGAGATATTTTAAAAAGAGCCGATACATTTGTAGGCGCTTCTATTTTATCAACAAAACTTAAATCGTTATCATCTTCAGCACACCCTATAAAGAATACTAAAGTTAAACTCAATATATATTTTAATGCTTTCATATTTTATTTTTTAATTTTTAATATCCTGGGTTTTGTGCCCATCTATCTCCTGCTAACTGAATTTCTATTTCTGGAATAGGGAATATTTCATGCTTTCCAGTAGTAAAACCGTTAATTTCGGTTGCAGCTCTTCCAGTTCTAACTAAATCGAAAAAACGATGTCCTTCTCCTACCAACTCAACTCGACGTTCTTGGTAAATATCATTAGTTAAATTAGACCCTGTAGTTGTTACGTTTGGTAACATTGCTCTAGTACGAACACGGTTTAAATACCCTTGTGCTCTGGTATCACTAACACTACCTCTATTTAATGCTTCTGCAGCCATTAACAATACATCTGCAAAGCGTATTGCTCTGTAATTATTAGGGTTTGTTAGGTTAGCATCGCCTGTGTTTAAATCGCCTTGTCTAGAGATATACTTTCTGTTAAAATAGCCTGTATGCTCATAACCTGTACCAAATGATGCTCCAGTATCTGTAGCCCAAGTGTCTATATTTAATATGGCTGTATCTAATCGAAGATCTCCAGCTTCAAACGCATCAACAACTTCTTGTACTGGTACATTAAAACTAAATCCAGATTCAAACTCTGGTCCACTATAATTTCTTATTCCATTAAACCCTACAGCAACATTACCTTCACTACATTGTAGACACCCAAATCCGGCACCCTCAGAATCAATATACTGAACTTCAAAAACAGATTCTATATTGTTTTCGTTATCATTTTCAAAAATTGGTAATATTGTTAGGCCTTCTACATTTCTAGTTTCTGTAACTAAATCGTAAGGTCCATTATTAATTAAGTCTTCTAAAACAGTAGCTGCTTCAGTAAATTTATCTTGGAACAAATAAGCTTTACCTAATAATGCTTGAGCAGCTCCTTTAGTAACTCTTCCTTTTTCAGATTGAGTATATGGCAAATTAGCCGCAGCAAACATTAAATCTTGCTCGATTAAAGCATAAACTTCAGATTTAGGAGATCTTTCTATAACAAATTGATCTCCAAACTCAATGCGTTTATCAACTAGAAAAGGTATATCTCCAAACCATTTTACAAGCTCAAAATTATAATAAGCTCTTAAAAAACGTGCTTGTCCTATAACATTGTTTTTGTTAGGAAAATCAATATTATCTTGAAATTCTAAAATGAAATTTGCTCTGTTGACTGCTCCATACATCCAACTCCATATATCTCTTAAATTCGAGTTATTTGGTGTATGTATCATATCGTCAATTTCTTGAAAACCTATAACATCGGTTGCACTCTCACCTCCACAAAGTGTGTTATCTGATGCTATTTCGCCTAGCATTACATTTACATATGTGTATTGTAAACCGTCATATGCACCTGTTAAAGCTGCTAGATAATCTGCTTCTGTATTAAAGAAACTTTCTGAATTCGCATCTGGCGAATCAACATTTACAAAATCATCGCTACAAGAAAAAATTAACGCGATAATTATTAGTATACTCTTTGTTTTTAAATTTTTCATAACGCTAATTAAAATTTTAAGTTAAGACCAAATAAAAATGTTTTTGGATTAGGATAAAACCCTTGGTCTATTCCTCCTCCAATTGGAGCACCTGATGATGCTGTTGGATCGTAACCTCTGTATTCTGTTAATGTAAAAAGGTTGCTCGCTGACACATATAAGCGTAACTTGCTTATTTTTGAATCTTCTGATTCTGGAGTAAAAGTGTATCCCAATTGTACATTCTGTAATCTTACAAAAGAACCATCTTCAACAAAATAATCTGAGAATAACCCGTTTGAATTTGCTCCAGATGTAACTCTAGGATCTGTGTTTGAAGTACCCTCACCTGTCCAACGGTTTAAATAATTAACCGTTCTATTTGTTAAATTTTGATTACGCTCATAGTTACGTACAATTTCGTTTCCTACTGATGCAAATGCATAGGCAGAAAAATCAAAGTTTTTATAATCTAACGATAAATTAAGACCCATGGTTGCATCTGGAATAGGATCACCAAGATTTACTCTATCCTCATCATCAATAACACCATCATTGTTTTGGTCAACAAATCTTAAATCTCCAGCTTGAACTTGATCATTAATTGTTGGATAAGCATCTAACTCTGCTTGGTTTTGGAAAATACCATCGGTCATATACCCTCTAAAGTATCCAATTGGGAAACCTGCTTCCATCCTTGATGGTGGATCTTGACCTACACCAAAACTTCCGCCAGAAAGAAAATCTCCATCTGCACTTACAGAGATAACTTCATTCTCAATTGCTGTAACATTATATTTAATGCTGAATTTAAAATTATCGTTAAAACTATCAGAATATCCAATAGCAAATTCTAAACCTTTGTTTTCTACAACTCCAGCATTAATGGTTGGTGCACCAGAACCTGCTGCTCCTCCACCAATAATACCAGATACTTGAGGTGTTACTAATAAATCTTCAGTTCTTTTCTTAAAATAATCAGCAGTAATATCTAGTTTATTATTTAAAAACTTCATATCAACACCTATATCTAGAGTTTTTTGCTTTTCCCATCTTATTTCTGGGTTGGCTATAACTCCTGGAGCTAAACCATTTACCAGTTGATTGTTAAAAACATAAGTACCTTCTCCATTTAATAACGATACAAATCTAAAATCTCCAATTCTGTCGTTTCCTAAAATACCGTAAGATGCTCTGAATTTTAAAAAGTTTATGGTGTTACTATCAGCTAGAAAATCTTCGTCTGAAACTATCCAACCTATAGAACCTGATGGAAAAATACCAAACTTGTTTTCTGGACCAAACTTAGTTGAACCATCGCGACGTACTACGGCAGATAATAAATATTTACCTTTATAATCGTATTGTAATCTAGCGAAGTATGATAGTAATCTTGAATCGAATGTGTCGTTTCTTCCTTTAAGTTGAAATCTATCTTCTACACTACTTGCTTCAACTATGTTTGCATTTGTTACTGAGTTCCCTTTAATATCAAATCCTTTTTTTCCTGTAAACTCTCCAGCTGTTTTGTAAACTGAAGTACCTAATAACACGTTTACTTTATGAATATCTTTAAATGTGTTTTCGTATTTAATAAAAGCATCAAATGTATAATCTCTAAAATAGTCTAGGTTTTCAATTACTTCACTTCTATCTATATTAAATACTTTACCACTACCGTAATTTACAACTGGCTTGAATATTTTCGACCTTACTTCAGAATAGTTAAACTGGATATTAGCTTGTGCCGTAAAATGTTCTAAAAAGTTATACCCTAAACCTGCATTTCCGCTAAGTTTATTAACCTTAGCTCTATCGTAAGCATTAGCCGTTTGTGCTATTGGATTAATAACTTCGTTACCCAATCCTTCAGCTATTGTATACTCTCCAAGCTCATCGAGAACTGATAAATTAGGAGCCATATTTAAAGCGTTAAAAAGTACTGAACCTAATGCAGATTCCACTAGATTTTGCTTGTTTGTATGTGTATATGTTAACCCGGAGGTAAGCTTAAAGTTTTCTAAAAAGTCTAAATTATAACTAGCTCGTTTTGTAAAACGTGTAAAGTTAGATTTGCTTCCTCCTACAATACCGTCTTGTTTTAGAAAAGAACTACTAAAAGAGTAAGATGATTTTTCTGTTCCTCCTTTAAATGTAATACTATTGTTAAAAATTGGAGCCGTTTGAAATACTTCGTCTTGCCAATTTGTCCCTACACCCAAAGCTGCTATATCTGTAAAAACAGGATTGCTTCCTCCAGCGGCAAATGCTTCATTTACTAATAAAGCATATTCTGTTGCGTTGAGTGCTGGTAATTCTCTTGTAGTTTGTTGAAAACCTCCATATGCACTATATTCAACTGTTAAAGGCATATCTTTACGTCCTGTTTTGGTTGTAATTAAAATTACACCGTTTGCAGCTCTAACTCCATAAATACCAGCAGTAGCATCCTTAAGCACATTTATACTTTCAATATCGCTTGGGTTAATAACATCTAAATTTTCAACTACATTTCCATCAACTAATATTAAAGGTTTACTATCTCCGTTTGTAGAGACCCCTCTAATACTAATAGTTGCGCCTCCTCCTGGAGAACCTGACTGTGATGTAATATTAACACCTGCAACTTGACCTTGTAAAGCTTGTTCAACTCTAGTTGGCTTAAGAGCTTCAATAGTTTCTGACCCAATTACAGAAACAGCTCCAGTTATTTCTTTCTTGGTTTGCGTACCATAACCAATAACAATTACTTCATTAAGTTGGGCTATATCTGGCAATAATTGAATTGTAAGATTATCGCTATTAGCAATTACTAATTCTTGAGTTATATAACCTATATAACTAAAAATAAGCGTTGAACCCACTTGAATATCATCAATAGTAAAATTACCGTCAAAATCTGTTACGGTTCCTTTACTGGTATTTTTGACCAATACATTAGCTCCTGGTATAGGAAAACCTGTATCGTCTTGAACATTTCCACTAACAGTTACATTTTGCGCACTAGAATAAGTGATAAAAAGTAGTGTTAGAATTTTAAAGAGATTTTGTCTCATGTAGTTAGTTTTTTTAGTTTTCGTAAATCTACTTTTGAAAACTGAAGAATCCATATTTTTTACCCAAACAAAAAACATACATGTTAAACATTTTTTTGTTTTCTTACGAAAACCTCATAAATAACAGTGTTTTATTAGCAAATATCTATTAGGCCTTTTACTACTAAAAATGAGTATTTTTTTTAAATGTTGTGGTAAAGTATAGGAAAATAAACCACATGTATGGTAATTATATTTCTAAAATATAATCTGATAAGCTTGATTCATGGGGCAAACCTATCTTTTTTCTTAATCGATAGCGTTTAACCTCAACACTTCTAGAGGAAATGTTTAGTAGTGGTGCTATTTCTTTTGATGACAAATTTAATCTTAGGTAAGCGCACAATCTTAAATCGTTTGATGTAAGGGTTGGGTGAAGTGTTTTAATCTTCTTTATGAAATCTTTATCGGCATTATTAAAAGCTTCTTCAAATAGATTCCAATCATCTTTGTCGTTAAGGTTTCTATCAATAATTCTAATAACTGGTTTTATTTTGTTATCATTATCAGATATATTTTTAAGTTCCTTTTTTAAGTTATTTAAAAACTCATTCTTTTTTATTAGGTTCATTGTAGATAACCCTAACTCTCTATTTTTACTTTCAATATCTTGTCGTAAATTTTCGTTATTAAAGCGCATTAATTGTTGCTGATTTTCAAGCTCTTTTAGCTCTAGCTCTCTTTCGCTTTTTTGCAATAGTCTCTCTCTTTGCTTTCTGTAATAGCGCTTGTATATATTATGCGTTAATAATAGAAGTAATAAAAATATAATAGTATATAAGGCAATTAACGAATTTGACAGACTCCAAGGTCTTTCTACACAAAAATGATAAGTAGCTATATTTTTAGACACCGTGTTGCCTACTCTAGCTCTAACATTAAAAACATAATCTCCAAAAGTAAGGTTTTTAAAAAATACACTTGAGCTAGAAGACCAGCTACTCCATTCTGGATATATTCCTTCTAGTTGGTATTGGTATTTGGTATCTAAATACTTTTCAAACTCTACAATGCCATAAGAGATTTCGATATTATTATTTTTGTTTTCAAAAATTCCATCTGAATATTTATCAACTAAATGTAGACTGTCCTTTAAATTACTTTTAGCTATGGAATTAATTGAAACATTGTATGCTCTTTCTTTAAGTTTATCTAAATCAACAGTTATATATCCGGCAGACGTGCCTATTAGATACTTATTGGTTCCTAGTGATGATATGGTTTCATAACCTGTTAAGCCTCTTGGAAGTTCTGATGAAAAAGGTATTTTATTCACCTTAGGCTTACCACTTAATTTCCCAAGGGAAACATAACTTATATTTTGCTTAGAGAAACTCCAAAGGGTGTTATTATCTAAATCTGAAGTAAGCTTTCCTGAAATATAATCGCTTACTGAATATAATTGGCTTAAAATTGAATCTTTTATAAACTCTTTTTTGGTTAAATTGTACTTAAAAACACCTTTTTTATAAGCATAAAGTATATCGTTATTGTATTTTATAATGCCACAATTTAAACCTTTATCTGTTAGTGAGTCTTGTGTAACTTTTTCAGCTTTTGTAAATGCTTTGTTAACGGTGATGTTATATACGCCTCCAGATCCATGACTAACAAAAATTTGGTTGTTGTTATAAATCTCAAAAAACTTACTTGAAATATCAAAGCCCTCAATTTTATTTTTAAATCTCCATTTATCATTTATCCTTTCAATAACATGAAGTCCGTCGTAATTACCTTGTAATAATATATTTTTATCTTTATGAATTGGAATTATATTCCATGTTCCATCTACATCAACTATTAAATCTGCTACGTCTTTATTCACTGAAAATGTTCCAGTATCATGGCCACAAAACAATGTACCATAATGTTCAACTAAACTCCAAACAGGACCCTGTGTGCCATCAATAAATTTAAAATCTTCTTTTGAATTTAAAGGTTTACAATACAAACCTTGGTTAGAACCCAAATACAAATAATCATTATAGACTGCAGATGCATATACAGTACCTATGCGTCCTTCTTTATCGTTAAAAACACTAAAGGGAGACTTAATATTAATGCAATTAATTCCGTTATCTAAGGCCAGCCATATATTATTTTCTGAATCTTCAAAAATATGGTGTATGGTATTATTACTTAAACCATTTACTATATTTATATGATTGTTAACTTCACCATTTGAATCTAAATGTATAATACCATTAGAACGTGTTCCTATTATAAAACTACCATCTTGTAATTGTGTACTTCTATAAACACCGCTTTGTGGAATTTTATTTGCCGGTATATCCCACTTGCTTAGAGAATCGTTATTTAAAATATAAAAGCCTGCGCTTTCTGTTTCTATCAAAAGTGCATCATCACGTTTAAAAATGTTAACTAATAGATTATCTTTTAATACTGGAGAATCAGAAATTAATTTAGAGTTTCCATTCTCAATCTTATATAACCCGTCTTTAGTTTTTTGAAAATATATACTCTCATCAACTTTAAACATTTTATAAATTGTTGTATCAGAATCAATAAAGGAATATGACTGAGTGCTTTTATCGTAAATGTATATTCTTTTTAAAGATTGAAATAAAATATAATCATCTAGAGTAACAATATTCCAAAACTCTTCGCCTTCCAAAAACTCTATTTTAAGTTGTTTTGACAACGAGGTGTAATAAAGTAACCCAAACTCATTTCGTTGCCAGTAACCAAACTCATTAGTGCATCCTGTATAAATTAAATCATCAATAACGGTTACTGACCGCACTATAGTTTCGTTTGGCGAAGGATACAAGTGCCATTTGGCTCCATTAAATTCTAATAATCCTTGATTGTTGGCTACATATATATGACTGTTTTTAGATTGAGCTACACACCAATTTTGGTTTGCTGCTCCATAAATTTTTGGAGTATAAACTTCAATAGGTGGTATTTCTTGAGCTTTAGCATTTAAAGGCATCAAAAAACATAGTAGTAGACAAAATTTAATAAACTGCTTCACTTAAAACACAACTTGTTCAGTTACTAATATACCACAAATCCTTTAATATTTACTACTCAAAGCCATCTTGTATGGTTTTTGTATAGTTTTTTTTAGCATAAAAAAGAAGCCGTAAAACTTAAATTTCATCACACAAGCACCTATACATTAAACCAAAATTCAAGAATTTCAACCTATTGAGTTTTGACTATTACTCATAAAAAAACCTTCGTAAATTAAATTACGAAGGTTTTATATAATGCTCATTTCTTAGCATCATTATAAATTAAATTAAAAAAGAGCTCAGGTTTATTTTCTGATTCTCTCTTAATTATAAGTTGAAGTTGAGACTTCAAAAGTTGAGTCTTTAGCTGCTAAATAACGTTCTGCATCAAGTGCCGCCATACAACCTGTACCCGCTGCGGTTACTGCTTGTCGGTAAACGTGATCAGCCGCATCTCCTGATACAAAAACACCATCAATATTAGTCTTTGATGTACCTGGGACATCATTTATTATATACCCTGTTTCATCTAAATTTAAATAATCTTTAAAAATATCTGTATTTGGTTTGTGTCCTATTGCTACGAAAAAACCTGTTGCTGGAATATCATGCTTCTCATTGGTTTTATTATTAAATACACGTACACCAGTTACTACTTGTCCATCTCCTAAAACTTCATCAGTTTCTGTATTGAATAATATCTCAATATTTTCTGTATTTTTTACTCTTGCTTCCATAATCTTTGAAGCCCTAAACTCATCTCGCCTTACCAACATGGTAACTTTTGTACATAGTTTAGATAAATAATGAGCTTCTTCACATGCTGAATCCCCTGCTCCTACAATAACCACTTCCTGGTTTCTGTAGAAAAACCCATCACAAACTGCGCAGGCACTTACTCCTCCTCCAAGTTTTAAATATTTTTGCTCAGATTCTAACCCTAAATATTTTGCTGAAGCTCCTGTTGATATAATAACAGTATCACAATGAATCTCTTTTTCACCATTCACCCACACTTTATGTACGTCTCCAGAAAAATCAACTTTAGTTATCCAACCATTTCTAACATCAGTTTCAAAACGTTCGGCTTGTTTTTGTAATTCCATCATCATCTCCGGTCCAGTAACACCGTCTGGATAGCCTGGGAAATTTTCAACTTCGTTAGTAGTTGTGAGTTGTCCACCTGGTTGAGTGCCTTGATACAAAACTGGAGACATATTAGCTCGTGCTGCATAAATAGCTGCTGTATATCCTGCAGGTCCCGAGCCTATAATTAAACATTTTACTTTTTCTATTACTTCTGACATATTTTCAATATTTATACTAGCAAAAGTAGTTTTTTTGACTTAATGCTTACACAGAAGTTATCAACAGTTTTTATAAAAAGATAAGATTAATTTATAAAAGAGATTCTATTAATAGTTTAGCAATATTTTTTCTAAACAGAAAAATCTCTATAGTTTTTTAATTTTAATATTTCTATACCACACTTTATCTCTATGATCTTGTAACCCTATATGACCTGTGTGATATTTTCCGAAGCCTTTCCAATCTTTAAATTTAGATTTAGCAACCATTTTATCCCATTCATCACCATGAACTGGAAACTCAACTATTACTTTCCCATTTAATGATGCACTTCCTGTATTTGAGTTATGATCTATCTTTATTACACATAAATTCCATTCGCCAGCAGGCTTACATACATCATGAGCTGGTTGTACCATATCATACAAAGCACCAGCTTGATGAAACTTTGGGTTTGCTTGTGCGTCTGGATGTCTTTCATTATCTAAAACTTGAATTTCTGGACCCGTTTGATAGGCTTCGGGATACGTTTCATCTTCAAAGATTCCCCAAAAAATACCACTATTACCTCCTTCGGAAATCTTCCATTCCAGAGATAAAATAAAATTGGTAAACTTCTCCTTAGTAATAATGTTTTTCCCGTCTTCTTCTCCAGGGGTAAATGCCATAGCTCCATCTTCAATAGACCATTCAGAATATAGGCTATCAGACAAATATCCACGCCAACTATCTAAAGAAGATCCGTCAAAAAGAGTAATCCATTCATCTGTTATTTTTTTATCAAGAACTTTTACTTCATCTTTGTTTATAGATGTATTGCTTTTTTCTTGTTTACAAGAAACTATTATTAACAACACAAGTAATGTGCTAATTATCGATTTCATATATATTAATTTTAAATATTTCTTATTGTTAAAAAATTGTTTAACTAATCAAATTCCCGTTGTCATCCCATTTTGCAACATCTGATCTATTTGAGTTGTTAACACATTTAGCCAACCATTCTTCTTCGTATTTAAATCCATGCTTGTTTAAAATATGCTCAGGAACTCCATCCCATACATTTGGTGTATTGCCTTTATATCCCAATTCTTCTATCCCTTTTTTTGAAGTATAATAACCCGTAAGCGTTAAATTTCGCATTCGAGTAAAAAAGGCTTCTCCTTGTTTCAATTCTGGTTTAGTTTCTTCTGATGGATACGCTATTAAATCACAAATATCAAATTGCTCTTCGTTTGTACAAACAATAAATTCCTTATTATATTTTTTATTGCTAAAACTATCTAACCACATAACACCTCCTCTTAAAGGAATTTGATGTGCTTCTATATCTCTAACTATAAAATCTATAAATTCTTTTACTTCAGCATCTGAAGCTGAATTATACTGATCGCTTTTAGGAAGTATTATATCACATAAAACTGCTATAGTTGAAAGTTCATGTTCATTGAAAAAACTAGCTTCTAGTATTTCTTGGTCTCTTATCTTTTCTTTTTTAGTTCGCCCATATGGAGGTAATTCAGGAGTTTTAGGCAAATCGACTGGTTGTTCTGATGGTGCACAGCTATTTACAGCTATTCCAGTAGCAACCGAGCCTAATAATATGGATTTAATACTATCTCGTCTTTTCATCTCTCAATTAGCTAAATATTTTGTTTTTTCAATTCACTTACAATATAATCACAAGTACGCCATGACAGTGCTAAAATTGTCCATGTTGGGTTTTTGTCTGCTTGTGACACAAAAGGACCAGCATCAACAATAAATACATTATCTACATCATGCAATTGTTGATACTTATTGGTAACTGATTTTTTAGAATCATTCCCCATTCTTGTCGTTCCTACTTCATGAATAATTCTTCCTGGTGCTAATAAGCCATAGTCATCTCCCTTATTTGGCGTTTCTCCTAAAACTTGTGCTCCCATGCCATCAAAAATCTCCTCGAATGTTTGATGCATATGTTTTGCTTGTGATTTTTCATGTTTACTCCAGTTATAATTAAATCTTAATACAGGAATTCCCCATTCATCAACTACATTAGGGTCTATTTCACAGTAATTACTTTCCATAGCAATACTTTCTCCTCTTCCAGCTAACCAAATTAAAGATCCATAGAATTTTTTAATATCTTCTCTCAATTGATTGCCATAACCTCCAACCTTACCTCCAATAAATTCGTTTAAAATATTAGGATTAAAACCAAACCCATAAGCTGGCATACCTAAACCTCCCCCAATCTCAATATGATATCCTCTTGGGAAATTTAGCTTTTTGTTATTACCCCACCATGGCGTATAAACATGCATTCCTCCAACACCATCTTCATTATAGGTTTCTCTATTCATCAACTCTGGAATAAAAGCAGCTCTACCTGCCCCAGTTGAATCATGCAAATACCTACCTACTAAACCACTACTATTTCCTAAACCATCAGGATGAGATTTACTTTTAGAGTTAAGTAAAATTCTAGCAGTACTACATGCTGAAGCTGCTAAAACAACAACTTTTGCATTTAATTTATATTCTTTTCTATCAATTTTATTGATAAAAATAACTCCAGTGGCTTTACCAGAATCATTTGTAACAACCTCTCTAACCATAGAATCTGTATAAAGCTTTATTTGTCCTCCAGATTTTTGAGCAGGAAATATTAAACACGATCCTGAAGAGAAATCAGCATAGGCACTACATGATCTATTACATTGACCACAATAAAAACAAACCCCTCTATTCTCGTTAATTGGTTTAGTTAATATCGATAAACGCGCAGGATAAACCGGCACATTTGCTTTTCGTGCTCCTTTAATATAATACATTTCATGTAGCCTTGGTTTAGGCGCAGGTAAAAAGTATCCATCAGGGTCATTTGGTAGGTTTTCATTACTTCCAAAAACACCAATAAGTTTATCTACTTTATCATAATAAGGCTTAACGTCGTTATAGGAAATTGGCCAATCGTCACCTAGACCATCTATACTTTTTCTTTTAAAATCTAAAGGTCCAAATCTTAAAGAAATTCTTCCCCAATGGTTTGTTCTCCCACCAAGCATTCTAGATCTAAACCAGTCAAATTTCGTTCCTTGGTTTCTAGTATAAGGCTCTCCTTCTATTTCCCATCCACCATAAGCTGCATCAAAATCGCCAAATGCTCTAGACGATGAAGCTCCTCTTCTAGGAGACTCATAAGGCCATCTTAATTGAGTACGCGTATTAGGATCAGCTGGGTCATAAAATGGTCCTGCTTCAATAACTGCTATGTTTAAACCTGCTTCTGAAAGTATTTTAGTAGCCATTCCACCTCCAGCTCCAGAGCCAACTATAATAACATCAAAAGTTTCTGGCGATTCTTTTATTTGCATCACTCTTTTATTGAATAATAATAATAATAATTAATTATTTAGAGGCCTAGTATTTTTTTTAATTGCTCCTTATCAGTTTCATTTCCTGCAAAATCATCAAAACTTCTTTCGGCTGCTTCAATAATATGTTTCTGTATAAAAGGCGCTCCTTCTCTTGCTCCTTGGTTAGAAGATTTTATACAACACTCCCATTCCATAACCGCCCAAACATCACAGGCATACTTTGTTAGTTTTGAAAATATCCTTTTAAAATCTACTTGACCATCTCCTAATGATCTAAAGCGTCCTGCTCTATCTTTCCAATCAGTATATCCTCCATAAACACCTTGTTTACCTGTTGGGTTAAATTCAGCATCTTTTACGTGAAATGATTTAATATGTTCGTGATAAAAATCAATGAAAGCCAGATAATCTAATTGTTGCAATACAAAATGTGATGGATCATACAGAATATTAACTCGTTTATGATTTCCTGTTGCTTCTAAGAAGCGTTCAAAAGAAATTCCATCATGTAAATCTTCACCAGGATGAATCTCATAGCATACATCTACTCCAACTTCATCAAAATGATTTAAAATAGGTAACCAGCGGTTAGCTAATTCTTTAAAACCCATTTCTACCAATCCGTTAGGGCGTTGTGGCCACGGATACATAGTGTGCCACATTAAAGCTCCTGAAAAAGTTGCATGAGCATTTAAACCTAGCCTTCCACTTGCTGTTCCCGATTTTTTCACAAAATCTATAGCCCATTCTGTTCTTGCCTTTGGATTGTTTCTAACTGATTCTGGAGCAAAACCATCAAACATGGTATCGTAAGCAGGATTTACTGCGACTAACTGTCCTTGTAAATGGGTTGAAAGCTCGGTTATTTCTAAGCCATATGATTCTACTTTGCCTTTTAGCTCATCACAATAGGTTTGGCTTTCCGAAGCCTTATTAATATCAATTAAGCTAGATTCCCAAGTTGGGATTTGTATACCTTTATACCCTAAATCTGCAGCCCATTTACACATTTCATCAAGGGAATTAAATGGTGCTTCATTACCAGCAAATTGTGCTAAAAAAACAGCAGGTCCTTTTATTGTTTTCATCTATTAGTTTTATTTTTTAATTGGGCCAGATACAATTCGCCAATTATCATGGCTAATTTCATACTTATCTTGCTCTAAATATCTAGCCAAACATTCCCTGACTTATGAGATTCAACACATTTTTCTATAAATTTCATACCACGTACACCGTCATTCATTGTTGGATATTCTCCACTATCATAGGCTTGTTTTCTAATTGCTTTTGCTACACCATAATAAATATTCCCCATTGAATCGAATATACCTTCAGGATGTCCTGGCGGTAATTTAGTTCCATTTAACGAAACTTCTCCATTATAAGCATGACCAGGTTTTAATACTTGTAAAGGTTTATCATCCGTTAAGTAATATAGATAATTTGGGTTTTCTTGTTTCCAATTAAAGCCTCCTTTTGTTCCGTAAATTTTTACTTCTAGCCCATTTTCTTCACCTGTAGCAATTTGGCTTGACCGTATAACACCTTTTACATATTCTGAAAAACGTATTAATATGGTTCCATCAACATCCAATTGATTGTCTTCATACCTTGTATTAAGATCTGCTAAAACAGATTTAACCTCTAATCCCGTTAAATATTCTGCCATATTAAAAGCATGTGTTCCAATATCTCCAACACAGCTACTTATCCCAGCTTTTTTAGGATCTAAGCGCCATATTGTTTTTCGTAATTCTTTATCTAATAGTATAGGATTTATCCATCCTTGGTAATACTGAATATCAACTTTTTGTACTTCGCCTATTACTCCTGATTGAATCATTTCGCGCATTTGGCGAATTATAGGATAGCCTGTATATGTATAAGTTACTGCAAAAATCGTATTTGATTTCTCTAGTGCGCTTTCTAAAATCTTAGCCTCAGCAAGTGTGGTAGTTAATGGCTTTTCGCATATAACATGAAACCCATTTTCAATCAACTTTTTTGCCATAGGAAAATGCAAGAAATTTGGTGTTAATACTGAAACTACTTCTATTCTTTCAGATTCTGGAAGTTTTAATTCTTCTTCAATAAACGTATCAAAATCAATATAAATACGGTTTTCAGGTAACCCTAATTTTTGTGCAAAACTTATATTTTCTTCCCATTTGGGGTTAAAAACACCGCCTACTATTTGATATTTATCATACATTGAAGAGGCTACTCTGTGTAATACACCTATAAGTGAATCTCCACCACCTCCAAGTATTCCTAATCTAATTTTTTCTGACATTATTCTTCTTTTATATTAGGAAGTTAAACAGTTTTTCGTTTTTTCATGTAGATATTCAATCCTAAAAATGCTACAATTAATATAGCAGGTAAAATTGACATTGTCCTTAAGGCCTCTGTAGCGTTGGCATCATCCATAAGTTTTCCCATAATTGGCAACACTATTGAAACTGAAAACATACCAGCTCCACCCATAATAGAAAGTCCCAAAGCACCAGTTTCAGGTAAATATTCAGCAACAAAGCCTAGCATTGTTGGCCAGAAAAAAGTAACGCCAACTGCAAAAACCGCAGCAGCAACAAACGTCATTCCTCCACTAGTAATGGTTAACAACCAAAGACCAATAAAAGTAAATATAGCAGAATACAATAACATACCCGAAGGGCTTAATTTATGAACTACTTGACCAGCAGATAACCTACCTAAAGCCATAATACCATTTATAAAAGCCAAGACCAATAATGGTGCGGCAACCGAAGTTTTTAATAAAGATTCTATCCGTTGTGTTGTCCCTAATTCTGATGCTGCAGTAAGAAACATACAAAGCATCATAAATAAGAATAATGGGTTTAATATACTTTTAAACATCTTCTTATTACTAATTCCTAGTTGCACACGTTCTGTTACAGGGAATTTTTGTCCAAAAAACATTATACCATATATTATTAATGGAATAAATAACGTTGCCACCATTACTTGCCATGACAATCCCATGACATCCATAACTAACCACGCCACTAAAGAGCCAATTACAATACCTCCTGGAAACCATACATGAAACCTATTAAGCATTTTGGTTTTACTATCTGGATACATTGATGCTACCAAAGGGTTTAATGCCGCTTCCACCATACCATTACCAATACCTACAAATAGCGTAGCTATAAAAAGAGAGGTCATAGAATCAGCCATAATTGTCAATGCAATTCCTATGGCATGTGTAAAAAAAGCAATCCAAGTAATTTTTTTAATTCCTAGAAAATCAACTAATGGCCCACCAATTATCATTGCAATTGTAAACCCAAAAAAAGCAGGTGCAAAAGCGTAACCAAGCTGTTCTAAAGTTAATCCAACACCTTCTGGCCCAAAAACTGTTTCTAATTTTGCTCTTATAGCGAAAGTCATTGATGTAGTAATTAAAGCAAGGCAACTTGCTAAAAAGAGCTTGTTTTTATTAATATTTTCCATTATTATTTGGTTTAGTTAGTTTTATTTTGAAAGTTGTTTCCCAACTTGTAGTAACAAGTTTTTAGTAGCAATAATACCATCTTTTTCACTCAACCTACTTCCTTCATATTCTATACCTATATAACCCGAGTAACCTGCGTCTTTTACTGTTTGTAGTATTCTTGAGTAATCAATTACTGTTTCATTCCCATTTTCATCAAAATCATACGATTTTGCACTTACTGCTTTAGCATAAGGCATTAATTCTTTAACTCCTATATATTTATCGTATTCCTCTTCGCAACCACCATCTTTATGTTTAATACAAAAATTTCCGAAATCTGGTAGCGTACCACAATTAGTCATATTTACTTTTGCCATAACGCTTGCTAGCCACTGACCATTTGAAGTATACCCTCCATGATTTTCTACCAAGACATTAATGCCTTGTGTTTGTGCATATTCAGACAATTTTGTTAAGCCAACAACAGCCTGATTCATAACCTCATCATAAGTTCCTTCTCCGTGAGCATTAACTCTAATTGAATGACAACCTAGTGTTTTTGCTGCATCTACCCATTTTTTATGGTTCTCTATTGCTGTATTTAAATGATTTTCATCATTACTAGCCAAATTACCTTCGCCATCAATCATTATTAATAAATTTTTCACTCCGTGTTTTTCGCTCTCGGCTTTCAGCTTTTTAACTACTTCATCAATACCTAATTCTTCAACTTCTTTTTTATACAAACCGCTAACATATTCAATAGCTTCAAAACCTAAATCGTGAGCTTCTTTAGCAAAATCAAATGGACTTACCTCACCGCTTTTAAATTTTTTATGCAAAGACCATTGCGCTAAGGAAATATTAAAAAACATAGGTTGTTCGACTTTTTTAGTTACAGCTGGAGTAGCCTCTTCTTTAGTTTTCTTGCAAGCAAAGGAAACAAGTACTAGCAATACAATAATTACTTTAGTAATATTATTAATTGACGATTTTATATTCATGATTAGTTATTATTTGATTAAACAATGAAACCTAGTTAACAACGTGAATATAAATATTAGAACTTAAAGCAATGTGTATTTTTATTCAGTGAAAGAATTTAAACAATTTTTAATCTTTGTATTTTACTAAGTAAATTGATAATTATCAATTGTATTTTTTAATCTATACTCATTTGGAGAACATTTTTCATGTTTTTTAAATACCGTTGCAAAATATTGGCTCGTTGCAAAACCACACATGTAAGCCACCTCAGCTATAGTTAAATCTCTTTTTTCGAGAAGCATTTTTTTAGACATCTCTAAACGCTTCATAACCAAGTAACGCATTGGAGTTAAATTAGTTAACCTTTTAAAATGATGTGTAAATCTAGTTAATCCAACACCTGCAGATTGAGACATTAACTCTATAGTCCAATTTTCAGTTAAATTATTTTCAAGCTCTTTAAGAAAGAATTTTACACTTCTTGAACTATCTGTAAGTGATTCATTTAACACAATATCATCAGTATTTAATAAATCAAGTATCAAAATTAACAGGTAATTAATAAGGAGCCTTATTCTAGACGCATTACTTCCTTCTTCATCTGTATCTACAGCTTTATTAATCTGAAGAAAACAATCTCTTATTTTTTTATCTGTCTTTAAAATAGATTTTTCATTCTGCCTTAATATTCTAGTAAGCCTAGATAAATCCTCAGGAGTTAAAGTAATCCAGTCAGGCCAAACCCAATCTTGATGAGGTCTACGCACTCCTAAATCAATAATCACCCAATAAAATTTCCCCATACCTATATGAGGATTCCCTACTTTATGTGATTCCCAAGGTCTAGTAATAGTCAAATAATTTGGCTCTAATACCATTTCTTTATTTTCTTGAGAATAGGGCATCGTTCCAGATTCTAAAAAATGAAACTCAATACCCTCATTTCTATGCCAATCCAAACCCCAGTCTTGCGGTTCATTAGCGTCCCAATAGCCTATACTATTAAGCCCCAATGTGTTTTTGTCCAAACGATCACCAGGATATGTATGTCTTGCTAATGCTTTAAATTTTAACTTTTTTCGATTAATAGCATCAACTAACGGCAAACATGTATCGGCATGATACACAATTCCATTTGCCTCATATGGCTGTATTTTTTGTATGTTTATTTTCACTGAAATAATTTGAACATTGATATAGCGCAAATTAATTAATTTTCCATGTATTTTAGAATTTAATTATCATTTTCTTCATTTTAGCTGAAATGATCATTAAGTTTATTTTAGATTTACCTTATAATTATACATATTAAATAATTCTTCAAATAGTTTTTAATGGAAAAAACAGAAGTAGCAGAAAACCTAAAAACTTATGACGCAATCGTTATAGGAACGGGAATTAGTGGTGGTTGGGCAGCCAAAGAGCTTTGTGAAAAAGGTTTAAAAACGTTAGTTCTAGAGCGTGGTAGAATGGTAACACATATTAAAGATTACCCAACAGCAAACATGGATCCATGGGATTTAGAGTTTAGAGGATCATCTTCAGTTGAAGACCAAAACAAACAACTAAAACAGAGCCGTACAGGATATACCACAAACGCAGCCTCCAAACATTGGTTTGTTAACGATTTAAAACACCCCTATAATGAAACCAAACGTTTTGATTGGATGCGTGGTTATCATGTTGGTGGTCGATCTTTAATGTGGGGCAGGCAAAGTTACAGACTAAGTGATTTAGATTTTAAAGCTAACAAAAATGATGGCCATGGAGTAGATTGGCCTATACGCTATAAAGATATAGCTCCGTGGTATGATAAAGTTGAAGAATACATTGGGGTAAGCGGAGAAAAATTAGGACTTTCTCAATTGCCTGATGGTGTTTTTGAGCCTCCTATGGAATTAAATTGTGTTGAAGAACATTTAAAAGAAAAGCTTTCAGAAAATTATTCTGATAGACTTTTAACCATTGGAAGAACAGCACATATTACAGGAGATAAAAGTCGTGAAGGAAGAAGTAATTGCCAATTTAGAAGTAGATGTATACGCGGTTGTCCTTTTGGTGCTTATTTTAGTAGTAACTCTTCAACACTACCAGCTGCAGAACGCACAGGTAATATGACTTTAAGAGCAAATTCAATAGTTCATGAAATTATTTATGATGATACTTTAAAAAAAGCAACAGGTGTTAGAGTAATAGATGCCGAAACTAAAGAGAGTTTAGTGTTTAATGCTGAAATTATTTTTTGCTGTGCATCTGCTATTGCATCAGCATCCATTTTGATGCAGTCAAAATCTGAAAGATTTCCTAATGGTTTAGGTAACGACTCAGGTGAATTGGGACATAATATTATGGATCATCATTTAGGTGCTGGAGCATCTGGTAAATTAGATGGTTTTAAAGACAAATATTATAAAGGACGCAGACCAAACGGTATTTACATTCCACGATTTAGAAACTTAGGCAATAAAGAAACTGAGAAAAAAGAGTTTATAAGAGGTTATGGCTATCAGGGAGGTGCTGGAAGAGGAGACATTTCTGATCATATTGCAGAATTAGGATATGGCGCAGAATTAAAAGAAAAAGTATTAGAACCAGGTAGCTGGAGAATGGGATTAGGTGGTTTTGGTGAGTGCTTACCAAACCATGATAATAAAATGACTCTTGATTATGATAAATTGGATGAATGGGGGTTACCTACCGTAACCTTTGATGCTGAATGGAAAGAAAACGAATTAAAAATGCGCGAAGATATGATTCAACAAGCTTCAGAAATGCTTAAAAATGCAGGTTTTGAAGATATTCAAACATTCGATAATCGCTATGCGCCGGGAATTGGAATTCATGAAATGGGTACTGCTAGAATGGGTAAAGACCCTAAGACTTCTGTTTTAAATAAACATAATCAAATACATACAGTGCCTAATGTTTATGTTACAGATGGCGCATGTATGACTTCTTCAGGCTGTCAAAACCCTTCATTAACCTATATGGCGTTAACAGCAAGAGCTGCAAATCATGCCGCAGAACAATTCAAAAAAACTAAAAGCTAATAATTATGAATAGAAGAAATGCTTTAAAAGGATTGGGCTTATCTATTGGCTACACTATTGCTACACCAACTATTATTAGTATGCTGCAAAGTTGCAAAACTGAAGCAGATTTATGGGTGCCTAGTTTTTTTACTATGGATGAAGGTATTGTATTAAAAAATTTAATCGACCTTATTTTACCAAAAACTCAAAATACACCAGGAGCTTTAGATGTTAATGTTCCTGAATTTTTAGATTTATATATTTCTAAAACGTATAATGAGTTAAAACAGAAAAAATATAAAGAAGGAGTAACTGCAATAATGGAAGCTTTACCTATAACAGAAAAAGGTGTTAGCGATTTAGAAACTGAAAATTACGACGCTTTATTGGCTAAATATTTAAAAATAAGCAAAGAACAACAATTAGCTTACAGAGCTTATGATGATGAAAAAGACTCTAAAAATGAAGATGCTATAATCTTTCAGGCTTTAGACAATTTAAGAAACTCTTCCATTTGGGCCTTTAAAACAAGTGAACAAATTGGCGAAAACGTATTAGCTTATGATCCAGTTCCAGGATCTCAAAAAGGGTGTATTCCTCTAAACGAAGCTACTGGAGGAAAAGCTTGGTCTCTTTAAAACCGTAAAATCATGAATAAAAAACATGCCATTTTAATTTTAGTTTTGAATATATTCTTTTTATTCAACTGTAAAAATGAAGGAAAGAAAGACAACATAGAATCACCAAAAAAAGATAACTGGGTAAAACTATTTAATGGAAAAGACTTAAAAGATTGGACTATTAAAATTAAAAATCAACCTCTAGGTGAGAATTACAAAAACACCTTTATAGTAGAAAACGGTGTGATGAAAGTTAATTATGATGAATACAATAATACTTTTAATGAATCTTACGGTCATATCTTTTATAATAAAGAATTTTCGAATTATAAATTCAGAATGCAATATCGGTTTACGGGCAATCAATTAAAAGACGGTGCTGGTTGGGCAACACGAAATAGTGGTGTTATGGTTCATTGTGAGAATCCAAAAAATATAGGCTTAAATCAAAGTTTCCCAGTATCTATTGAAGTTCAGCTTTTAGGCGGATTAGAATCAGGCGAACGACCAACAGGTAATTTATGCACACCAGGAACACATGTTGAGATGAATGATGAATTATTTACGCCTCACTGCATCAATTCTAAGTCAAAAACCTATAATGGAGATCAGTGGGTTAATTTAGAAATTGAAGTTAGAAACGATTCAATTATTAAACACTTCATTAATGGAGAAAATGTACTCTCTTATACTAAGCCTCAAATTGGCGGTTCTATAGATCACAATCAAGAGTATTGGAAAAAGAAAGAAGGGACTCCTTTAAAAAAAGGATATATCTCGTTGCAAAGCGAAAGCCATCCTGTTGAATTTAAAAATATTGAAATACTAGAGTTATAAAATGAAATTAAAATATTCCATAAAATTAGTAGTTGGCTTTTTAATAATATTTCAAAACCAACTATTAATTGCTCAAGACTTTAATAACTATGTGCAAGATTTAAACGGAGAGAGTATAACCATTGAAATGGTAGCTGTAAAAGGAGGTGATTTTTTAATGGGAGCAGACACAAATGACGCTAAGCGCAATGATGATGAGAAACCAAATCACAAAGTACAAGTTGATGATTTTTGGATGGGTAAATATGAAATTACTTGGGAACAATACGACACTTTTGTATTTGGTGAATTTGGTCCAGAACAGTTTAAAAGCAAAGACAAATTAAATAATTTAGGAATTGATGCCGTTTCTGGAGCAACACCTCCATACGTTGATATGAGCTTTAATATGGGAAAGGAAACCCATCCTGCAATAAATATGACGCAATATGCAGCCATTATGTATTGCAAATGGTTGACTTCAAAAACTGGGGTGTTTTACAGATTACCCACTGAAGCAGAGTGGGAATACGTTTGCAAAAAAGGTAAAACAGACGAAGCTAGCAATTTAAAGAATGTTGCTTGGTATGATGAAAACACAAATGATAAATATGAAAAAACAGGATTAAAAGAAGCAAATGGTTTAGGAATACATGATTTATTAGGCAATGTATCTGAATGGGTCATGGATCAATATGATACAGACTTTTATAAATCATCACCTAAAGCAAACCCTTGGAATAAACCAACAGAATTATACCCAAGAGTCGTACGGGGAGGTTCATGGAAGGATACTAAAGACAAATTATGTTGTACTGCGAGAGGGCAATCACAACAAAAATGGAAAAGAAGAGATCCGCAAATTCCAAAAAGTAATTGGTGGCATACTAATGCTCCATTTGTTGGTTTTCGTGTAGTACGACCAAAAGTTCAACCATCAAAAGAAGAAATAAAAAAATATTGGCTTTCAGTAATTGAAGATTACGGATTAAATTAAAAAAATTAAAACCATGGAACAAAAAAAGAATAACTTAACAAGACGTAGCTTTGTAAAAGGGTCGTCATTAGCTGCTGGAGGTATTATTCTAACACCTTCATTACTTACAGCTACTCCTATATTTAATAAAGTTAAAAAATTAAAACTAGCCGTTGTAGGGTGTGGTGGAAGAGGTACTGGAGCTGTAAGTCAAGCATTAAAAGCAGACGAAAATATAGAATTAGTTGCCATGGCTGATGCTTTTGAGGATAGGTTAGAGAAAGCCTATACCAGTTTAACAAAAATGTTCCAAACGGGAAAGCTTAACGTAAAAACATCCCACAAATTTGTAGGTTTTGGTTCTTACAAAAAAGCCATTGATGCTGCTGATGTTGTTATTTTAACAACACCACCTGGGTTTAGACCTAAACATTTTGAATATGCCATTTCTCAAGGGAAGCATGTATTTATGGAAAAACCTGTAGCAACAGACGTTGCAGGAATTAAAAAAGTTTTAGAAGCTGCTAAAGCTGCTAAAGCTAAAAATTTAAATGTAGTTGTTGGTTTACAAAGGCATTATCAAGCAAGTTATATCGAAACATACAATCGTATTAAAAAAGGAGATATCGGTCAAATTGTATCAGGTCAAGTATATTGGAATGGTTCAGGTGTTTGGGTAAGACCAAGAGAAGTTAATCAAACCGAAATGGAATATCAAATGAGAAACTGGTACTATTTTAATTGGATTTGTGGAGATCATATTTTAGAACAACACATTCATAATATTGATGTAGCCAATTGGTTTATTGGCGGGTATCCAATAAAGGCTACTGGAACTGGTGGTAGAGAAGTACGTAAAGGAAAAGATCATGGTCACATATTTGACCACCATGTTGTAGAATTTGAATATGAAAACGGTGCAATTATTTCTAGTCAATGCAGGCATCAACCAGGAACAAAACATAGAGTAGACGAATCTTTTCAAGGCACTTCAGGCACATCATACAACCATGGAGGTAGTACAGCCGTGTTAAAAAAATATGATGGAACAAAAATCTATAATCATAACGGTGAAGATGATATTAATCCATATCAACAAGAACATAACCGGTTATTTAAATCTATACGAAACGGAGAGGTTATAAACGATGCAGAATTTGGTGCAAAAAGTACTATGACAGCTATTATGGGCAGAATGGCAACCTACTCTGGAAAAGAAATAACTTGGGATAAAGCCATGGCACTTGATCATAAATTAGTTCCAGATGAGGACACACTTACTTTTGACTCTGTCCCGCCAATAGTTCTAGATGAAAATGGAAATTATCCTGTTCCTGTTCCAGGAAAAACTAATTTTATATAAAAATGAAAAGAAGGTCATTCATAAAAAAAAGTACTGCTACTGCATCCTTACTAGGAATTAGTGTAACTGGTATTAATGCTATGAATATTTTAGACCCTAATAACAAAACAAATACTTCCAATATGTTCAAATTAAACTATGCTCCGCATTTAGGTATGTTTAAAAATCATGCAGGTAACGATCCTGTTGATCAATTAAACTACATGGCAGATCAAGGTTTCACTGCTTTTGAGGACAACGGCATGAAAGGCCGCACTATTGAAACTCAAGAAAAAATGGCAAAAACCATGTTAGATAGAAACATGACTATGGGCGTTTTTGTTGCTCATCAAATTTATTGGAAAAAGCCAAACCTTGCCAGTGGCAATATTGAAAAACGTCAAGAATTTCTAAATGATATTAAAACCTCTGTCGAAGTTGCAAAACGTGTTAATGCTAAATGGATGACCGTTGTACCTGGTCATGTAGATTTAAGGCAAAATATGGATTACCAAACTGAGCATGTAATTGAAACTCTTAAACAAGCATCAGCTATTTTAGAACCACATGGAATCACTATGGTATTAGAGCCTTTAAACTTCAGAGACCATCCTGGATTATTTTTAACAGAATCACCACAGGCATTTCAAATATGTAGAGCAGTAAACTCACCATCTTGTAAGATATTATTTGATATCTATCACCAACAAATACAGGAAGGGAATTTAATTCCTAATATTGATAAATGCTGGGACGAAATTGCTTATTTTCAAATCGGAGATAACCCTGGTCGTAATGAACCAACTACTGGGGAAATAAATTACAAAAACATATTTAAACATATTCATTCAAAAGGATTTAAAGGTATTTTAGGTATGGAACATGGTAACTCAGTAAGTGGAAAAGAAGGTGAATTATCAGTCATTAATGCTTACAAAGCATCAGATAATTTCTAAAAACTCTTTATTTTAATCATTGATAAATGGAAAAAAAACATAAAATGAACAACAGAAGGTCATTTATTAAAAAGACTGCTTTAACCTCATTAGGAATTTCTATTATCCCAAGACATGTTATGGGGCAAGGGTTTATCCCTCCTAGCGATAAACTAAACATTGCAGTTATAGGTGGTGGTGGCAAAGGATATTCTGATGCTATAAACGCTTGGAATAATGGCGCATCAAACATTGCTGCTATTTGTGATGTAGATTGGAATCAGTCAAAAAGGTTGATGGAAAAATTTCCAAAAGCAAAACGATTTAAAGATTACAAAAAACTTTTTGATGAAATAAAAAATATTGATGCTGTAACAGTTTCCACACCAGATCATACTCATGCTGTAATAGCTATGGCAGCCATAAAATCAAACAAACATGTTTATGTGCAAAAACCATTAACGCATAGTATTCATGAGGCTAGAATGCTTACAGAAGCAGCCAATGAATATAAAGTGGTAACTCAAATGGGTAACCAAGGTGCCTCTGGAAATGGTGTTAAGCAAATGATTAAATGGTTTGATGAAGGGAAAATAGGAGCAGTTAATAAAGTACATGTTTGGACTAACAGACCTGTTTGGCCTCAAGGCATAAATACACCAACAGATAAACCTGCTTTAATTGATGGGTTAGACTGGAATAATTGGGTTGGCCCTGCAAAAATGGTTGATTATCATCCATTATATCACCCATTTAAGTGGCGTGGTTGGTGGAATTTTGGAACTGGAGCATTAGGCGACATGGGCTGTCATTTAATTGACCCACCATTTAGAGTATTAGGGTTAGGATATCCAACTGAAGTAGAAAGTAGCGTTGGAGCCGTTTTTAAAAAAGATTGGTCTCCTGAATATTTGCCAGAATCCTGCCCACCATCATCAAGAACGCAATTAAAATTTCCTGCATCTGCAAAGAATGCATCAGAAATCACATTAACATGGTCAGATGGAGGTTTAAGACCTTTTCATCCAGACTTAATTCCAGCAGATCATCCTATTGGAGACCATGATAGCGCAAATGGAGTTATAATGATTGGTGACAAAGGAATTATGACCTGTGGAACATATGGAGTTGCTCCAAAAGTATACTTAAATAACGGAGATCTTTTAACATTTGAAGACACCGAGAAAAGTATACTTCCTGAAAGTGGTCATAATGCTTCATGGGTCGAAGCCTGTAAAGAGGGTTTTGGAAAAGAGAAACATAAAGCACTTACCTCATCATTCGATTTTGCTGGACCATTAACAGAAAGTGTTTTAATGGGTAACCTAGCAATTAGAAGCTACAACCTTAGAAAACCAAAAGGAAATGGATTTGAATATCCTGGAAGAAAAAAATTGTTATGGGATGGTGATAATATGAAGATTACAAATTTTGATGAAGCAAACCAATTTGTAAAAAGAACATATCGAGACGGTTGGAAGTTATAACTCGTAAATATTCTAAATGAAACATATTACCCCATTAAGCAAACAGAAAAAAATTATCAATATTATACTATGTATTCTATTTATTATTTTTGCATTATTACAATTAAATGATCCAGATGGTATTTTATGGTTTACAATTTATTTTATTGTGGCAATTATATGTCTATATAACAACTTTAAACCTATCCCTAGGTTATTTTTAATTGTAACGATGGTTGCCTTACTAGCTTATGCTATATTTCATTTTTCATTATTTATTGATTATTTAAAAACAGAAAACAAAGAAGAAATTTTTGGCGAGATGGTTTATGATAAACCATATTTAGAAGGTACTAGAGAGTTTATTGGCCTTTTAATAGCTGCTTTTGGAGTTATGTATCAATTAAAGGTTAGAAAAAATTAATCTGTTCTTATCAAAATTTAAGCTACTTTTCCTAAATAAAAATTAAACCCTTTACACTTTTCAAATTAGAATATGAATAAAATTATAATGCTTTTTCTTTTTACAATAACAAGTGTGTTTTGTAATACCCTTTTTTCTCAAAATAATATTAGTGGAGAAGTAAAAGATAGACAAGGAAACCCTTTAGAAGGCGCAAACATTATTTTAACTCCAACTGGGAATAGCACAATAACTACCTCTGATGGTTTTTTCAAAATACAAAATATCCCTTCTGGAAGTTATGTGCTAAACATCTCTTATTTGGGATATAAAACTATAAATGAGACCATTGAAGTAGATCAAAAGGACATAACACGTTCTTTTGTTTTAGAAGATGATTTATTAAACCTACAAGCTGTTGTTGTTACTGGAACTTTTGATCCTAGAATTCAGTTAGAATCTAGCACTTCTGTAAGTATCCTAAATTCAAAATCAATTCAACAAAATTATCCACAAGGAACCGCTAGTTTACTTCAAAACATTCCTGGCACATTTACAGATGCATCAGCAGGCGAAGTTTATACAAAAGTATATACACGAGGTATTTCAGCTTCTGCTGAAGACGATACAGGTTGGTATTATGTGTCTCTTCAAGAAGATGGGCTTCCTGTTAGTCTTGTTCAGCATTCATATTATAGTCCAGATCTTTTTCATCGTTTAGATTTAACCACACAAAAAGTAGAAGCATTAAGAGGTGGAAGCTCATCTATTACAGCACTCAATGCTCCTGGAGGCATCTATAATTTTATATCGAAAGGTATTAGAAATGAATTTGGTGGTAACATTCAATTAACAAACGGTTTTCAAGGAGAAGGAAATTCTTTATACAAAATAGACGCAAATATTGGTGGCCCTTTAGGTAATAACTGGTTTTTTAATGCAGGTGGGCATTACAGGCATGATGATGGTGCTCGTAATACAGATTTCCCATTCAGTAAAGGCGGTCAATTCAAGTTTAATGTCATAAAAAAGAATGTTAATGGGTATCTGAAATTTTATGGTAAAGTATTAAACGATAAAACAAATAGATATACTGGTGTTGCTGCCATAAACTGGAACAATCCTACTCCTGCTTTTGGGCAAGACTTTGGGTCAACTTCGCTATTAATGCCTAGTTTTAATGCTAATATTCCTGATGGGCGACACCTCGCTCAAGGCGCATCAAATAGCTTTGACCCTTCACAAGGAGTTCACGCAAAAGATTTGGCTTTTGGATTTGATATATCTCAAGATTTAGGTAATAATTGGTTATTAAAAAATAACATAAAATTCTCTACTAAAGATGCCAATTGGCAAACTTCAATAAGCAATGCATTTGTTTCTTTAAACAACCCACTAGCCTATTTTATTAGCGGCGCAGGTTTCCCTATTGGTCAGGTAGTTTTTAGAGATGCGCAATCAGGCACAGAGCTTGCTCGTCTTAACAACGCAGGAATTTTGGCAGGACAACCTATTGAATATTTAACTAGTAGTACATTACCCAATGATGCCATTATGGGAACCTCTGCTTGGTACAAAGAAAATAAAGCAGATGAATGGATGAATCAATTTACACTACAAAAAAAATTAGAAAACCATGATATTACAACAGGGTTTGCTTTAGGGCTTTCAGATACATCTTTATTCACTCAAGGAAGTTTTGCTTTTGTAACATACGAGCCTAATCCAAGGCTACTACAGGTAACACTGGAGAATCCTGGAGACCCAGTAATTCAACTATCCGATTCCAATGGTATTAGTAATTATGGTGGCTTATTTTTTGTAAACTCTAGAGCGAAAGTAAGTCAAATATCGACTTTCATTAATGATAGGTGGAAAGTTTCTGATGATATCCATTTAGATTTAGGTTTACGTTACGAAACCATTAAACACAAAGGTAGTAAAGATCGTTTTGCTCCGTTTACTCAAGATGGAGGTTTAGACGGAAATGACAATACTGCATACGACAATGGCATTTTAGCTCCAACAGGCGAAAAAGATAATTTCAATTACAATTATAGCTACTTATCTTTTTCAGGAGGTATTAATTATAAAATTGATAACAACGGCGCTCTATTTGCTAGGTTTTCTCAAGGAAATAAAGCTCCAGAATTAAATTATTATTTCAATAACTTCTCTAATGTACCCATTAATAAAAAAGGAGAAATACAAAAAATAAATCAGGCAGAAATAGGTATTAAGTATAATCTTAAGAACTTCTCATTTACTAGCACACTATTTTGGAGTCAGCTTAAAGATATTGGTATTGCAAATTTTGAATTTGACTCAAGCGATAATAGTATTTTTTATACACCAATACAGTTTAACACTTCAAGAACTATAGGTTTGGAGTGGGAAAGTGTTTATTCGCCTGTTCAAAGTTTAATCTTTCGTTTTAACGGAATCATTCAAAATCCAAAAGCCACTGAATGGAAAGTTTATGATGCAGCAGGTTCAGTTGACACAAGCGATGACAGTATTATAGACTATTCAGGAAATATATTACCGTTTAATCCTAAGTTAATGTTTAATCTTAGTAATGAATATCAAAAAGATAAAATTTCAGCATTTATTAAGTGGCAATTTATGGGTAAACGCAATGGCAACGTTTCTAATGGCTTTAAGCTTCCCGCTTATAGTATTTTTAACGTAGGTGCCGGGTACCAAATAACCAAACAACTATCAGCAAACTTATTGGTAACAAATCTTTTTAATTCAGAAGGGTTAGCCAACTTTTTTGGCGCTAATAGTTTTGGCGCTAATGCAAATGGAGCTACACCAGATTTTATAGCATCCAATCCAGATGCTAGTTTTGTGGTTTTTCCTGTTTTACGTAGAAGAGTCTTATTAAAATTAAATTATAGCTTTTAGATATATACTAGATAAAATAAGCATATATAAAACCTTTAAAGCCTGTTGAGTTTATACCTTTTCAGGCTTTAACATTTAAAAACGACTTGTGCGAAATCGTTTTCCCGTTAATAACTTTTTGATTTACAGGTACTTTTTAGTATATCACCTCTGTTTTTGCACAAGTTTTTAAATTAGATTTGTATACCTTGGTTTATCTCGAATGTTATTATCAAGATTAAGGTAAAAGAAATAACTTAAAATAAGCTTAAATATGAAATCGAAAACAACTATGAAAAGCATCGCTGAAGAGCTTGGTGTTTCTGTTTCTACGGTTTCAAAAGCATTAAAAGACAATCCGAGAATAAGCAAAGAAACTCGAAAAAAAATACAAGCCTTTTCTAAATTACTCAATTACCAGCCCGACGCACGTGCCATAAATCTTCGTAAAAATATTTCTAAAGTTATTGGGGTTGTTATTCCAGAAATAACAAATCATTTCTTTACAACAGTTATTAAAGGCATTGATTATATGACTAAAAAACGAGGCTATCAAGTAATGATTTGCTTGTCAAATGAGTCCTATATAGAGGAAGTAAAAAACATAAAACTTCTAACTTCTGGCAGTGTAGATGGATTGTTAATTTCTATTTCTTCAGGCACACAAAAAAAAGGAAATTACGATCACTTATTTAATATAAAAAACAACCAACTCCCTATGGTTTTATTTGATAGAACTGAAGATTTTATTGCTTGCGATATGGTAAAAGCTGATGATATTGGTGGGGCGTATAATGCTACAAAAACATTAATCGAATCAGGTTGCAAACGTATTGCCTTAATTAATTTTAAGCCATATATTAATATAGGAAAAGAACGCAGAATGGGGTATTGCATGGCTCTAGATGAGTATGGTATCAAAGAAAATAATTCATTAATTTTTGAGGTCGATGAAGAAAAAGATCTTTTTAAACAAATTGAAAAGGTCTTCAACTTAAATCCGCTTCCAGATGCCATTTTTGCGGTTAAAGAAGATTTTGCTGCTATCGCAATAAAATTGGCTTTAAAAAAGGGATTAAAAATACCAGAAGATATTTCATTGATAAGTTTTGTGAATGGCTTAATTTCTGAATACTCTTCTCCTTCTATAACAGCTGTTATTCAGCATGGCTATAATATGGGAAAAATGGCAGCAGAATTATTAATTGATAGAATTGAAAACAAAACCTCGAAAAAACCATATGAAACTAAAGTTATTGCGACACGGTTAAAGCATCGAGATTCAACAAAAAAAGTAAACTAATTTAACTATGTATTTACTGGGATTAGACATTGGTTCTTCATCTATCAAAGCAAGTTTACTACAAGCTTCAGATGGTGTCGTAGTTGCGCAAAATTTCGAACCTAAAGACGAAATGAATATTATTGCTCATCGCAATGGATGGGCTGAACAAGAACCAGAACTTTGGTGGAACTATGTGAAATTAATAATTCCAAAATTAATAAAAGATGCACAAATTGATAAGTCGCTTATAACAGCTATAGGAATTTCTTATCAAATGCATGGTCTAGTTTTAGTCGATAAAAACAAGCAAATTCTTAGACCATCAATTATTTGGTGTGATAGTCGTGCATCCGAAATTGGTAAAGAAGCTTTTAATACTTTAGGACATAATTATTGCTTAGAAAATCTTTTAAATTCTCCAGGTAACTTTACCGCATCAAAGCTAAAGTGGGTTAAAGATAATGAGCCTGAAATTTTTGAACGCATATACAAAATAATGCTTCCAGGTGATTTTATTGCTATGAAATTAACTGATAAAATTACAACTACCGTAAGTGGCTTATCTGAAGGTGTTTTTTGGAATTTCAAAGAAGATAAAATGTCACAAACGCTTTTAAACTATTATGGTTTAGAAGACACTTTAATCCCAGAAATTCATGATACTTTTAGTTCGCATGGAACAATTACTAACGAAGTTGCAAATCAATTAGGGCTTCCCGTTGATATTCCAGTTTCTTACAAATCGGGAGATCAACCTAACAACGCCTTATCTTTAAATGTATTGAAGCCAGGTGAAATTGCAGCAACCGCAGGAACCTCTGGTGTTATTTATGGAGTTGTTGACGATATAAAACCCGATTTACAATCACGTGTTAATGTATTTACTCACGTTAATCATAAGGTTGAGCAACCACGATATGGTGTATTAGCCTGCATTAATGGCACAGGAATATTAAATGCGTGGCTTCGAAAAAACATAACCAACGAATTAAGTTATTCTGAAATGAATGAATTAGCAACAACTGTAGAAGTAGGTTCAAATGGCTTACAAGTGTTTCCTTTTGGGAATGGCGCAGAACGAATTTTAGAAGACGCTAATGTTGGTTGCACTTGGAAACATCTTAATTTTAACATACACAAAAAAGCTCATTTATTACGCGCAGCACAAGAAGGTATTGTTTTTTCTTTTCAATATGGGATTGATATAATGAAATCTATGGGATTAAAGTTAAATGTTATAAGAGCAGGAAATAGTAATATGTTTCAAAGTAACATTTTTAAAGAAACTCTTGCTACTTTATCTGAAGCACAAATAGAAATATACGATACAGATGGTGCCATTGGCGCTGCTATAGGTAGTGGCATTGGGTCTGGAGTTTATAAATCTTCAGACGAAGCTTTTAGCCGTTTTCAAAAACTAGAAACAATTCAACCAAATAAGAAAATGCAATCTAAATTAGAAGATGCTTATCAAAATTGGAAAAAAGAATTACAAAACATAAAATAATCGATAACCTAAAAATCATATAAAAGTGAGCACATACTTTCCAAAAATTAGCAAAATTAAATTTGAAGGAAGACATTCTAAAAATCCTCTTTCTTTCAAATGGTACGATGAAAACCAGGTCATTAATGGCAAAACAATGAAAGCCCATTTAAAATTTGCTGTTTCTTATTGGCATACCTTCTGTGGTGAAGGAGGCGATCCTTTTGGTCCAGGAACAAAAATATTTCCTTGGGATACAACCAATAATAACCCTTCAACCGCTGCAAAGCATAAAATGGATGCTGCATTTGAGTTTATTGATAAGCTTAGTATTCCTTATTATTGCTTTCATGACACCGATTTAGTAGGAGATGGAAGTGTTTTTGAAATTGAAAAGCGTTTACACAAAATAGTACCATATGCTCAAAACAAACAAGCAGAATATGGTATTAAATTGCTTTGGGGTACAGCAAATGTGTTTTCTAACCCTCGATACATGAATGGAGCTGCAACAAATCCAGATTTTAATGTATTAACTAAGGCAGCGGTTCAGGTAAAAAACGCTATTGATGCCACTATAGCACTCGGAGGCTCTGGCTATGTTTTTTGGGGAGGAAGAGAAGGTTACATGTCGTTACTCAATACTAACATGAAGAAAGAAATAGAGCACTTAGCAATGTTCTTAACCAAATCGAGAGATTATGCCAGAGCTCAAGGTTTTAAAGGCACGTTTTTTATTGAACCTAAACCTATGGAACCTACAAAACATCAATATGATTTTGATGCCGCTACTGTATTAGGTTTTCTTAACAAATATGATTTGAATAATGACTTTAAATTAAACTTAGAAGTTAATCATGCAACATTAGCAGGGCATTCTTTCGCGCATGAATTACAAGTAGCATCTGATGCTAATATGCTAGGAAGTATTGATGCTAATAAAGGTGATTATCAAAATGGTTGGGATACTGATGAATTTCCTACTAATATATATGAAGTTACAGAAGCTATGATGATAATATTACAAAACAATGGCTTTGAACACGGTGGTATTAATTTCGATGCCAAAACTAGAAGAAATTCTACTGATATGGAAGATTTATTTATAGCTCATATTAGTGGTATGGATACATTTGCTAGAGCTCTTGTAACTGCAGAAAAAATACTATCTAATTCTGTTTATCTGGATATGAAGAAAAAAAGATATGATTCGTTTAGTTCTGGATCAGGTAAAGATTTTGAACAAGGCAAACTTAGCTTACTTGATCTAAACATGCTAGCTTCAAAGAATGGAGAACCAGAATTAAAAAGTGGTAAACAAGAATTATTAGAGCAATTAATAAACAGCTACATATAACAACAAGTATTTAATTAAACTTAACTTTTTTAAAATGAAACCTAAACTAATAAAACCCTTTTTGATTCTCATCATAGCTATTATGTTGGCATCATGTAGTACAAAAGAAAAAAGAATACTTGTATTTAGTAAAACAGAAGGTTTCAGACATGGTTCTATAGAAACTGGAGTAACTGCATTAAAAAAACTAGGAGAAGAAAATAATCTTAAAGTTGTAGCTACTGAAGACTCTTCTTATTTCGTAGAAGATTCATTAAAACTATTTTCTGCAGTCGTTTTCTTAAATACGACAGGCGATATTTTAAATTACGAACAGCAAGCCGATTTTGAACGCTATATACAAGCTGGTGGTGGTTTTGTGGGTATACACGCTGCTACCGATACCGAATATGAATGGCCTTGGTATAACAAGCTTGTTGGTGCTTATTTTGAAGGGCATCCAAGAATACAAGAGGCAACCCTTAATGTTGTAGATAAAAATCATAAATCGACTAAGAACCTTGAAGACACTTGGATAAAAGAAGATGAATGGTACAATTTTAAAGACATCAATCCAGACATTAATGTACTAATCACCATTGACGAAACCACGTATGAAGGTGGAACCAATGACGAAAATCATCCTATTTCTTGGTATCATAATTTTGATGGAGGTTGTGCTTTTTATACCGAAATGGGACATACTGATGATACTTATACTAACCCTTTATTTTTAAATCATTTATTGGGAGGTATTATATACGCTATTGGTGATAATAATCTAGATTATAGAAAAGCAACGTCAGACCGTGTACCTCCTGAAAATCGTTTTGTTAAACAAGTCCTAGACTTTAACCTTAATGAACCTATGGAGTTAGATGAGTTACCAGGAGAAGGTATTTTATTCATTGAGCGCCGTGGAGCATTAAAATTATTTGATTTTAAAACAGAACAGACTGAAACCATTGCACAGATTGATCTTTTTTATGGAAATGAAGACGGATTACTAGGTTTAGCAGTAGACCCAAACTTCAAAAAGAATCATTGGATTTATTTGTTTTATTCGGCACCTGGAGACGAACCTTTGCAATACATCTCTCGATTTGATTTAATAGATAAAACTTTAGACCTTAATTCTGAAAAAATACTCCTCAAAATTCCTACTATAAGAGAATGTTGCCATAGTGGTGGTGCTTTAGAATTTGGTCCAAATGGAAACCTATTCATTACTTCAGGAGATAATACAAACCCTTTTGAATCCTCAGGCTATGCTCCTATTGATGAGCGTCCAGAACGAGCATTATGGGATGCCCAAAAATCAGCAGCAAATACAAATGATTTAAGAGGAAAAATATTAAGAATTAAGCCTGAAGACGATGGTACATATTCCATACCTAAGGGAAATCTTTTTCCTGAAGGCACACCAAACACCAAACCTGAGATTTATGTTATGGGCTGTAGAAATCCTTTTAGGCCCTCAATTGATAGTGAAACAGGATATCTTTATTGGGGAGACGTTGGTCCAGATGCAGGAACAGGAAGCCCAAACAGAGGTCCAAAAGGTATGGGCGAATTTGACCAAGCTAGAAAGGCAGGGTTTTGGGGCTGGCCATATACTAGAGGAAATAATCAAGTATACAACGATTATGATTTTATAACTCAAGAATCAGGAGCAAAATTTGATCCTAATAATTTAGTCAATGATTCCCCAAACAATACAGGTTTAAAAGAACTACCTGAGGCGCGAGAATCATTAATTTGGTATTCCTATGATAAATCAGAAGAATTTCCATGGTTAGGGGTTGGTGGTGTTAACCCTATGGCAGGACCAATTTTTCATGCTTCAAATCATCCCAACGCAAAAGACAATAGTTTTCCTAAATATTTCGAAGGAAAACTTATTGTATATGAATGGATGAGAGATTGGATCTATGTGGTTACACTTGACAAAAAACATAATTATAAAAAAGCAGAACCGTTTATGCCTAACACCGAATTTTCGCATCCTATGGATATGATTTTTGGAAAGGACGGCACCTTATATGTTTTAGAATATGGTCAAAAATGGAATTCTCAAAACCTAGATGCCCGCTTAAACAAAATATCTTACATAAAAGGAAACAGAAAGCCTATAGCAAAAATTACTAATGATAAAAAGGTAGGTGCAACACCACTGACTGTTCAATTCTCAGCATCAGAATCCTTAGATTACGATAATGACAAGCTAACTTATAAGTGGTCTTTTACTGATGATGAAGTACAATCAACAGAACTAAACCCTTCATTTACCTTTAATGAATCTGGGACTTATACCGTAAGCTTAACAGTAACCGATAAAAAAGGAAAAACAGATACTGCAGAAACGAAACTTTTGGTAGGTAATGATCCTCCAGAACTAACCATTCAAATAGACCCTGAAAACACTTCTTTTTGGGATTACAAAAAAGTAAATTATTCCGTAACGGTTAAAGACAAACAAGACGGTAGCACTACAGATGGCTCTATAGATGCTAATAAAATAAAAGTGACTTTAGATTATATCCCTGAAGGAAACGATTTAATAAAAGCGACTTTAGGGCATCAACAAAACACAGTACCAGAAGGCAGAAAACTTATAGATGGAAGCGATTGTAAAGCCTGTCATGCCGATAAAGAAAAGGTAAACGGGCCTAGTTATATCGAGATTGCAGAAAAATACACATCCGATGATGCTGGTTATTTAATCAGTAAAGTTATTAAAGGAGGCGCTGGTGTATGGGGAGAAACCATGATGTCTGCCCACCCGCAATTAAATCAAGATGAAGTTGAAAAAATGGTTAAATACATTTTATCACTAAAGCCAGATAACGCTCCTGCAAAAAAGCAATTGCCAATAAAGGGCTCTATAACATTTGATAAACATATAGGTAGCAAAAATGAAGGCATGTATGTTTTAATGGCTTCTTATCTAGATAATGGCAACGAAGATCAACCAGAATCCATGCTATCTGCTAGAGAGCAAATTATCTTTAAAGCACCAAAGATTGAAGCTGAAGATGCCATTGAGAAAAGTAATGGTTTAGGGGGTTGGAGTGCTGATGGGCAAAACCTTGTAGGTTCTATTGTTCATAATTCTTATTTAAAATTTGACACACTACCTTTAAACGGTTTAGAAAGCATAAAATTATCTGCGTTTTTTGCAGGTAACTATGCTTATGAAGGTGATGTTGAAATTAGAGAAGGGTCGCCTAACGGAAATCTTATTGGTAAAACCCACTTAAAGTATTTTAACAAAGATAAAGGCCTCATGAAGTATTACAAAATACCTGTAAAACCTAAAACAGATAAGGCTTCATTATTCCTTGTATTTAAAAATGAGAACGATAAAGAGCAATATATAGCAAATGCGAATTGGATATTGTTGAATTATAAACACTAGTGGTTATTATAAATCAAAAAAAAGGGTGTCAATTAAAATTGATGCCCTTTTTAATTAACAGATGTTAATTACGTGCAAAAATATTGCGATTTTGAATAGATATTAAAACTCATGATAAAACTAGTAAGAATGAATGCTACTAACTATGAAATAGGGTCTAAATAATCAATCCTCACTAACATTATCAATAGTCATATAGTAAGTACGTCTTCAGCTATACATTGATGTGTTAGAAGATGCCCTCTGTCGAAATAATTTATTACCTTCAGTTATTTTAATGAACATTGCAAATGGAATGATTCTATTTTCTTTTATTTTATATAATGTTTAAGCTAAAACATATTTCTATTTATACTTTTCTACTGACAGTTATTTCAATAAACTGCCAAACATCAACTAGTGATAAAGCACTTTACAAATGGTTTGATACTACTGTGGGTCTCGAAAATATTGGGCTTTTAAATGGAACTGCATATACTGAAAAATATAGAACTAGTAATGGGAATCACGAATTCTATTCTTCCTCATCCTTTCAAGCTGGAGACATAGTTTATGATGGACAGCCGTATTTTGATATAGCAATGAAATATGATATACATAACGATGAAATTATAGTTGAAGTTCCAACTCAAACAAACTCCTTTTCTATTCAATTAATCAAGGAAAAAGTTTATAGTTTTTCCATAAACGAATCTAACTTTATCTCTATAAGAGATTTAACAAAAAAAAATGTCTTTTATGAAGTTATTATAGAAAGCTCAAAACTAGCTGTTTATAAAAAAAATATTAAAACTTCAAATAAATACTATTCTGGAAGGTCTATACTATATAGCTTTAAAAACAAAGATGAATATTTGCTTTATTTTAAAAATGAGTATCATAAAATTACAAAATCAAAAAAAAGTTTGATTAAGCTATTGCCAGAATATAAAAAAGAGATCAGCACATTTTATAAATCTCAAAGTGAATTGTTGAATATAAATTATGATCTTTTTATGCGAAAATTAGTAAAAGAGTTAAATAATACCCTATCCAAATTATAAGTGCAAATAATGAAGAATTTTCTATGTCTATTTCTATTTTTCAATATTACGCACACACTACTTGCTCAAAAAAATAATAAGGAAATATCGATACAGTTTGAAAAATCCAGTAAAATTGATGTTATAAAACAAATTGAAAACATTACAGATTATCATTTTTACTTTATTGAATCTTGGCTAGATGATACTTTAATATCTGGCAAATACAATAATACTTCTCTGAATATTATACTTAGCGATATATTTAAAGACACAACAATTAATTATTATATATCACCTAACAAAGAAATTATTTTAACAAACAACAGCTTAATACGTGATGAACTACCTCTAAATTTCATTAAAAACGAGTATACTAAAAATGATGCTAATAGCATTTCAGAGCCCGTATTTTTCAAAGATGAGGATTTAAATAAAAATATAGAAATAATAAAAATTGGAAAAGAAAACACCAATTTATCTCAAGAAAATTTTATGCTTTCTGGATATGTTAGGAATAAAGTAACTAAAGAACCCTTAATAGATTTGGTTTTAACTGTTAAAGACAAAGATATTAATGCTGTTACAAACCAAGATGGTTACTATTCTTTAACACTTCCATCTGGCATTAATTTAATTGAATTTAAATCTTTAGTAGTTAAAGGGGTGGTTAAAAAAATTGTAATTTATAATAATGGAAAAGCAAATTTTGATTTAGACGTTAGTGCTGAAGTGCAATTAGATGAAATAGTTATAACATCACAAAAGGACAGGAATGTTGCAGAAGTAATAGCTGGTATTACAAAAATAGAATTAGATGAAATAAAAACGATTCCGCTAGTTTTAGGAGAACGTGATTTATTAAAAATTGCAACAGCTTTACCAGGTATTTCAACAGCTGGAGAAGGCGCAAGTGGATATAATGTTAGAGGCGGGAAAGCAGATCAAAACCTTATTCTTATTGATGAAGGTATTGTTTATAGCCCAACACATTTTTTTGGGATATTCTCAGCTCTAAACCCATATACTGTCGGTAGTCTTGAAATATATAAAGGAAATATTCCTGTTGAATTTGGAGGTAGGTTATCATCCGTTTTTGATATTAAAACAAAGAAAAGTAGTACCGAAAAATTATCTGGAGAAGCTGCCATTGGTCCTGTAACTAGTAATGTAATGCTAGAAATCCCTGTTGTTAAAGGAAAATCATCGCTACTGGTTGGTGCTCGTGGCACCTATTCTGATTGGGTTTTAAAATCTTTAGATAATGAATCATTAAAAAATAGTCAGGCTTCTTTTTACGATTTTATTATTAAATATGACCACAAAATAAATGATAATAACAATGTTGAAGCTACTGCTTATTATAGCAAAGATAAATTTAGCATCACCTCAGATTCGTTATATAGTTATAGCAATCAACTTGCAACTTTAAAATGGAACCATACTTTTAGTAAAAAAAGCAAAGGAAGTTTAATACTTAACAATAGCCAATATCAATTTAATATAGGGTTTGAGGCTAATGCTAATAAAAACTTTGACTTGAATTATAAAATAAATGAAACGCTACTAAAGCTTAAAATAAACACCACAATTAATGATAAACATAAACTTAATTATGGTATATCAAGTAAGTTATACTCTTTAAACCCAGGAAGCAAAGTACCTTTAGGTGAAAGTTCAATTATAAACCCTATTATAATACCCAAGGAGCAGGCTTTAGAATCGGCTATCTTTATTTCAGATAATTATAAGGTTAATAAAAAACTTTCATTAAGTGTAGGTCTTCGCTACTCTTTTTATGCATCGCTAGGAAAAACAACAGAAAGGATATATGAAGTTGGGCAACCCAGAAATGAAGGCACATTAATTAATACTAAAAATTATTCTAAAAATGAAATAGTGAAAACATACGGTGGTCCAGAAATTAGAACTTCTGCACGCTATTTTTTAACTCAGGATCTATCAATTAAAGCTGGCTACAGTAGCACATATCAATTTATTCACACACTGTCAAATAATACAACCCAATCGCCTTTGGATACTTGGAAACTATCTGACTCCAACATAAAACCTCAACAAGCAAATCAATTTAATTTTGGTATATATAAAAATTTAGATGACTATGAATTAAGCATAGAAACTTATTATAAAACTTCAAAAGATATTTTAGATTATAAAGTTGGAGCCGATTTATTACTTAATCAATTAGTTGAAACCGAAGTTTTTCAAGGTGTTGGTAAATCTTATGGCGTTGAGTTTTTAGCTAAAAAAAATAAAGGCAATCTTAATGGTTGGTTAGCATATAGTTACTCACGATCTTTAATAAAACTAGATAGTGAGTTTAGTGAGGAACGTGTTAATGATGGAGACTATTTCCCTTCAAATTATGATAAACCACACGATTTTAGTTTAGTTGCTAATTATAAAATGACAAAACGCTTTAGTTTTTCATTAAACTTTGCATATCAAACAGGAAGGCCTGTAACTTACCCTGTTGGCACATATACGTATTTGGGTAATGAATATGCGCTATATAGTAATCGTAATGAATTTAGAATTCCAGATTATTATAGACTAGACCTTGGTTTAAATATTGAAGGGAATCATAAAATAAAAAAACTAGCACATAGTTTTTGGAATATTTCTATATACAATGTGCTTGGTAGAAACAATCCTTATTCCGTATTTTTTGTTACAGAAAACGGACAAATCAAAGCTTATAAAAGCTCTATTTTCTCAATACCAATACCAACAATAACGTATAATATAAAATTTTAAAAGGTAAAAAAAGACAAATGACACATACCAAAACATATTATATAGTATGGATACTGATACCTTTTTTTGTTCTTAGTTGTACAGAACCGTTTAGTCTTAAGTCTATAGATTTTGAGGACGCTTTAATAATTGAAGCTATTATAACTGATGAAGTAAAGTATCAGGAAATTAAAATATCCAGAACCTTTTCGTTAGAAGAATTCACGCCTTCGGAAGAAAACGGTGCTAAAGTAACAATTACAGATAATGTTCAAAATGTTTATGAATTTGAAGAAACTAATCCTGGTATTTATACATCTAAAACAGCCTTTGGAGCAACACCAAACAACAATTATACACTAACCGTAATTACTAATAATGGTAAAACCTATAAATCTCAACCCACAAAATCACCTAATACGGTTCCTATAAATAATTTATACGCATCTGTAGAAATAGATAAAGATACTGGTAACGAAAATATAAGCATTTATATTGATGGATTTAATGGTTCGTCAAGCTCGAAATACTTTCGATACGAATACGAAGAAACTTATAAAATTTTGGCTTCATCTTGGGTAGCTGGAGAATTTATAGTATCAAGTACTGGACAATTAAGTTGGGGTGAATTGTGTTGTAGACCTCCTGAAAAAAGGGTATGTTATAATACAGTAGCTTCGGATAGCATTATACAGTTAAAAGTTGAAAACACGTCACTAGGAAATCCTTCTGCTTTTCCGGTAAGAGTTATTCATAGAGACAACCCTGTTATAAGAACAAGATATAGCATTTTGGTGAAACAATATGCGCAGTCTTTAGAAGCATTTACCTTTTACAAAACTTTGAATAAATTTTCAAGCTCTGAAGATGTGTTTTCTCAAAATCAACCAGGATTTTTTAGTGGTAATTTATTTTCTGTAGAAAATAGCAAAGAAAAGGTTGTTGGTTATTTTGATATTTCATCAGTTTCAATAAAAAGAATCTTTTTTAATTTTTCTGATTTTTTCCCAAATGAACCTACACCTCCTTACTTTGAAGACTGCTCTATTTTTCAAATTAAGGATATTAGTAAATTAACTGAGGAGGTAATAAATAATAGAGTTGTTTTTCATAGTTTGATTCCAGATGAACTACCAAATGTTGTTGCTGCTTCTTGCGGAGATTGCACACAATTAGGAACTACCACAAAACCAGATTTCTGGATTGATTAAATTAATATAAATGAAAAAAAACGTATTCATACTTATCATTTTATTTACTACTGGTTTCTCTGCATTCCATAGTCAAAATATAAATAATAGTGATTTGAGCCTAAGTGATTTTCCACAGGAAAAAATCTTTGTTCATTTTAACAGTTCCTTTCTTATTTCTGGCGAAAATTTATTTTATAAAATTTACTGCCTTAATACTAGCTCTAATAAATTAAGTGACCTAAGTAAAATAGCTTATGTTGAATTAATAAATTCTGATAAAAACACAGTTCTTAAGCATAAAATATTATTGAAATCTGGTTTAGGAAAAGGAGATTTTTTTATTAATACATCTATTCCTTCTGGCAACTATAAGCTTATTGCTTACACGCAATGGATGAGAAATGGAGGAGAAAACACTTTTTTTCAAAACGATGTCACTATAATAAACCCCTTTAGGACGAACAAAAAGTTAACTGTAAAAATAAGCGAACATAAAGAGTCTATTAAAAACAAGAATGATTCTATAAAAAGAAATGATAATATTAAAATTTCAAAAAAATCCATTAAAAATGACTTTATAGAAGTAAGGACAAACAAACAAAATTTTCTAAAAAGAGAAAAAGTATTTTTGACTATAAAAGGCCTTAAAGGAGAGCTATCTTATGGCAACTACTCTATTTCTGTTAAAAGAATAGATTCAGTTTATGCTCCTTATATGCATAACTCTAGTTCGTTTACAAACAAAATACAATTAAGCAAAATAACTAAAGATTCTATACTGTTTCTTCCTGAATTAAGAGGGGAATTATTAACTGGTAGAGTTTATTTTAAAGATTCAAATATCCCAGAATCTAATATAAAAGTTGGTCTTTCTATACCTGGTGATGAATATGTATTCAAAATCGTTACAACAAATAAATCTGGTATGTTTTATTTTAATGTGGATGAGGAATATAAATACTCAAATGCTATTGTACAAATTATTCATCCAAAAAGAGCTGATTATAAAATAGAACTCTACAATTATAAATCACCAAATTTTGATGGAGTAATATTTAATGATTTCGAGCTCACACCTGGTTTAAATAATTTAATATTACAAAAAAGTATTTCTAATCAAATTGAGAATGCATATCATAGTATTAAAAATGATAGTATTATTCCTGTAAAATCAAAACCTCTATTTTATAAATCTAAAGAGATAAAATATTTTTTGAACGATTATACAAGATTCAAAACACTAAAAAAGACAATCACCGAAGTTATTGACGCAGCATATATTGTACAAAAAAATGATGAATATACATTTCACATAAAATTTTATAATCAGATTACTAAATCTGATTTATTACCATTAGTATTAATTGATGGCATTCCAATTCAAAACCATAATGACATAATCGATTATGATGCAAAAAACATAAAATCAATTAATCTTGTACGTAGTAGATATAATTATGGAGGACAATTTTTTATGGGAATCATTTCAATAGAAACAATAGAAGGAGATTACAAACATTCTTCAACCGATAGTTATATTAAATATTTTGAATTAGAAAAACCACAAGTAAATAAAAATTACTTTAAGCAAGTATATGATAACAATGTCGATTCAAAGCGTATTCCAGATTTTAGAACTCAATTATTTTGGTTTCCAAATTTCAAATTTAATACAGACGAAATCCAACTTTATTTTTATACGTCAGACTATATTGGTGAATACGAAATTTGTATAGAAGGATTTACAGATAATGGAAACCCTGTTTCTTCAAGAAAAATTATCAGTTTAAAAAATTCTTTTTAAATCTATCATTTCAAAGAATTAATCCAAGCCGCTATTTTAAGAGCCTCTGCTTTTGGGACTTGAGGCATTGGTGCCATAGGTGTTGCATACTCTGGCCAGTTTTTAGGCTGCGGATTGTAAATAAGTTTCACCATTTCCTCATCAGTATAATTACGTTTTGCAATTAATTTAAAAGAAGGTCCAACAAGTCTTTTTTCTTTATGATGGCATGCCACACAAGTATTATTAGTCAAAAGAGGTTGCACCTGAGCATCTGTTAAAACAGTCTTCTTTTTCTTAGTTGCTGTAGTTTTACTAGCTCTAGATTTTTTAACCACTTTCTTTTTAATACTAGATGATCGTTTTGTTGAAAGCTGAGATAAATCTAGCTTACTACCTTCCGCTATATTATTTAATGTATAGTAAAATGTTGGGTGTAAAGTTAACTGACCAGATTCTTTTTCCTTAACGCCAGGTAAGGTCATTTCGTGCACATAAAATGGTCTTAAATTATCTGTTACAATACGAACCTTGTAACCATCTTCACTAATTTTAACACCTTTTAAATTAATAGTTTCCAAATTTGCTTGTGGGCTACCATAAGCAGCATGATATTTATATATATAACTTTTGCCTTTGTAAGAATCCAAATCTTCAGCAGAACTTTTATCAACAGGCTTTGTGAACTCTATCTCAAAACCATCAGGCATCGATTTTACTGTTTTCATTTCAAAAGGAACGCGACCTGTCCATGTAAGGTATTCTAAACCAGAATTTGTAGTTCCAGCCGATCCCCAACCTCTATTGGTTTCCCCAACAAAAAGGTTTCCGCTTTGGTCAAAATCCATACGCATCACACCAGACTGAAAGCCCGATCTAAAGTCGAAAGCAACGCCTTGATATTCTCCTTTTACTTTTTCAAGAACCACACGCATTATTTTACTCTGCCCCATATCACCTATTAATACTTGTCCGCTGAATGGTCCAAATTTTCCTTCAGTTTTATCTACTTTCACTTCCGAATTTGAGATTCCTAAAATTCCATGTGGTAAAACTACAGCTGGCAATTGCATTTCTGGAAAAGATTCTTTTGCTTCATAAACAAAATCTGGGTCTTCCTCATCAATAATATTTTCAGGCTTTACGTAGCGTCCATTTTTTTTAACTTGACGCATATCTATTTTAGCATAAAATTCCGCTTCAGTAAGTTTTATAGGAGAATCTTTATGTCCACTCCATTTAAGTCCAGCAGGGTGTACAGTAACCACTCCTTTAGGCAAATGCCATAATCCTCCAGAACCAACCCAATCTCCTTGGTTATCAGTATAGAACAATTCTCCATCAATAAGGCCATAACCAGCAGGAGAACGCATTCCTGTTGCCCAAGGTTCCATACGTCCGTCTTCATAAATTTTCATCGTCCATCCTCGCCACGGCACACGACTTTCTCCTCGCCACCATTCTTCACTTCCAAAAGCTACATTGGCAGTTACAAAAAATGCATCATCTGGAGCTAAAACGGGCCCAAAAGAATATTCGTGATAGTGTGTTGATAATGGCCATGCATAAATGGTTTGATAAACATCAGCGATTCTATCTCCATCTGTATCTACAAGCTTAGTAAGTTCACCTCGCTGAGCTGTGTATAATGCACCATCGCGATAAGCTAATCCTAATGGTTCGTGCAGCCCTGAAGCAAACTTTATAAATTTAGATGGGGTGCCATTCCCCATGGTTGGGTTTTCAATAATCCAAACATCACCACGTCTGGTACAAACAGCTATGCTTCCATCAGGAAGTGACAATACACCTCCGCCTTCAACTTTAATCCCTTCAGGAGTTGGCACTTTAGTTATACGATAATAATCTTCCTCTTTAGGTGTATTTTGAGCTATTACAATTTGAGTAAAACCTATCACAACTAGTATGATTACGATTTTAATACTATTAACTTTATTATGAATTATTTTGTTCATCATGTCTACCAAATTATTTCATATTTAATTTTACTACCATCAATAGGAATTATCAATTCTGTTTCTCCATTAACTTCTCGTACTACTGGCTTTTGTCCCGTCAATACTTTAACATAATATTGCTGCTCTTCTACAAGGTAAGAGCCATCAGTCATTTTTTGTACTTTGCCAGAAGCCAATTTGCAATACCAATTTGTTAATCCAGATTTTGAAAATTGAATGTCATGGATTACGTAATTGTTATTACTATCTGATGTTATTCTATTTTCAACATCAACATCTTTATAACGATATTTAAACACTGGTAATCCAGTGGTTTTATCTATAATATAACCTTTAGGAACGAAATTTGGAGCTACTCCCATGTCTGGAAATGCTTCATCTAAGCTTGAAAGTTGAGCTATAGGTTGATTTAAAAAAGTCCATTGAACTGCCCCTTTTGGTTTAAACGACCCATCACCTCGACTATGCCACATGGGTGTTGCATCTACAAAGTCGCCACGCCAAACGCCAACAAGATTACCTGCTCCTAAATCATAAATATAATTTACTCCTTCTGGTGTACCTACACCTATGGTATGCGATAAGCGTTTTCCATCGCCGTTAAAACTCACAAATGCTCTTAACAAACGTGGTTTAGAATCTGGTTGAACAAAAATTGGAGATACCGTATTTATATTTGGCGGATAAGAATCATAGGCATGAAAATCTTTCGAGTTTGTCGATGTACTCTTAATAGATAGTCCTAATTGTGGAGCTCTCCAGCCAGCAGATTTAATATTAATGAGGATAAATTTGTGCTCTCCTTTTGATAATTTCACATCTCCTTTTAATAGCCCTTGTCCGCTCGAAGAATTGTCTTCTACAATTTTTTTGTTATCAACAATTAATTTAACACCTCCAGTGTAACCAACACTAATAGTATAATCATCTTCCTCTTCAACGTTTAAAGTTCCTATATACATGATGCCATATTCATCTTCTTCACCAGTGCTAAGAACATCAATATTATTTGCCCTACCAGATGACACTTTAGCGCGATCATTTAATTCGTCTAATCCTTTAAAAGCCCCTTTGTAAGTAACGTATGAAAGCGATGCTAGTGATACTGAAGATTCTTTTAGCAATTGGTATTTAAAATTTCGAATAGCAACTGGACCGTGATTTCCCTGAATTAACAAAGGCCCTTTAGCGACTTCGTTCTTTTCAATTGGGCCTCCTGTATAGGTTGAAACCTCAACATTGCTATGAATTCGAACACCATTTAAATCTACTGAAATAAATTTAGCGTTCGAAATTTTATCACCCGCCTCATTAAAGCGTGGTGCTTGAAAATGCACCTTATATTTTTGCCATAATCCGGGTGCCTTTGATGCATTGCTAGTTGGAGGAATACCTCTAAATATTTTGTCTTCATCTTTTTCCCAGTTATTATGAAATCCACCCATATCAGATCCTAATGGGATTTTAACACCCCAACTGTCCTTTAACTGTAACTCATATCTTCCTTGAAAGTAAAGTCCAGAATTAGATCCCTTTGGAAGCATAATTTCTAACTCTAGTAATAAATCTCCGTGTTCCCAATTAGTAACTAAGGCATCACTTTTTTCTTTATCATTAATATTTAAAAGAATTCCCGTTCCTGGAGTCGATTTAATTGCTTTAGGCTGCTCAACTACATTCCTTTTTCTCTTCCTTCTTTTCTTTTTCTTTTTTGAATCATGCTCTTCTGCTGATTTATGATGGACATCAATATGTCTATTTACTGTTACATCACCTACAATTTGCCAGTTTCCTGCCTGTTCTTTGAAATCATTTAAATTGTCAAGTTTGATTTGTTCTTGAGCAGATAAACTAAGGCCAAAAAGAACAGCAATTAATAAAAGTTTGAGTTTCATCTGTTTATATTTTAGTATAATTTAACCTAAGATGAATTACTAATTTCATATCCTGTTAAAGCATCTAATTTAGATATTTATATCAACATTATTGTTCAGTATTATTCACTGAAATAAATTATACTAAAGTATAAGCCGCTAAAACCATATCAATCGTAAGCAAAAAAAAGTCCGAGATTTTAAAATCTCAGACTTTTCTATATACATGTGGTAAAGATTATTTCAAGTTATTCTACAATAAACTTTCCTTTCATAATAGCATAATGTCCTGGGAAACTACATAAAAAATCGTATTCACCAGGTGCAGGTGCATCAAACTCTACAACAGCAGTTTCGCCTGCTCCAATTAATTTAGTATGTGCAATAACATCCTGAGTATCATTAGGAATATAATCATTACTTGCAAAGGTTGCCGCTTTACTACCAAATACAGAAATGTTAACCCCTTTCTTTAATAACACAAAGTTATGACCCATTATTTTCTTGTCTAACTTCCCAATATGTTTAAGTGTTAATTTAACTTTTTTCCCTGCTTTAACTTTAATCTCAGCCTTATTAAACTGCATTAAATCATTGGATGTTAAAACCACTTCATTTAAATCATCCTCTACAACTTTTTTAGCTGTACTTGACTTGTTTTCATATGAAAACCCTTCTTTCTTCTTTTCTTCTTTTCCTCCACAACCAATAAACATTGCACAAGAAAAAATGGATACAAATACATATTTAACTGCTTTCATCTTTAGTGTTTTAATTTAATATATGTTCATGTTATCAGATATCGATTCACTGATAATAAAATCAAATATAATCATATAACCCTATATTATTGTTCAGTATTATTCACTGAAAAAAATTATACGCAACAAAAAAGATAATTAATAATGATAATTCTAAATCCAAAAAATATTTAAATCAACTTTTTGTCGATTTTTTCCAGTATTTCTCAATTTCTTCAAGAGATTTTCCTCTAGTTTCTGGAATGTATTTGTATGTAATAACAATAATAATTAGAATAAACGCGATAAATATAAAATATGGTAAAGAACCATTCCAGGTAGCACCATTATTTGTTTCACTATCCATTACTATAGGGAAAGATTGTGAAACTACATAATTTGCTGCCCATTGTGCAGCAACAGCTATAGACATAGCTACACTGCGTATTTTATTTGGGAACATTTCTGAAAGTAAAACCCAGACAACTGGCCCCATAGAAAGAGCGAATGAAGCTATAAAAATTAACACGCCTAATAATGATATAATCCCCACCGATTGTTGTTGTAAAGTGATTCCTAATAATAAGAATCCAACTATCATACCTATTGATCCAATATATATTAATGGTTTTCTTCCAAATTTATCTACTGTAAACATAGCAACGAAAGTGAAAATTAGGTTAACAAACGCTAGAAGTATTTGCTGTGCTAAAATATCTTCTTTACCAAAACCTAATGCCTTTTCAAAAATATCTGCACCATAATACAACACTGCATTTATACCCGTAAACTGCTGTAATACAGACAGCGTGGTGCCAATAATAATGATTCCAATAATTATTTTCGAAAAATAATTTACTTTAATACCATCATCACTTGATTTAAGAGAATCCTTTATTTCCTTTATTTCTTTATTAGCTTTCTCTGAGCCATGTATCTTGATTAATATTACTAGCGCATCTTCATCTTTTCCTTTAAGAGCTAACCATCGTGGGCTTTTAGGCACAAAGAATAACAGTACTAAAAACAAACAACTAGGTATTAATTCTGACCAAAACATGCGTTTCCATCCAAACGTTATGTTTTGGGTTTCGGTTAAACTATTTCCAATAAAATAAGTGGCCAAAAATACCACGAAAAAACCAATAACTATTGCCAATTGATAATAAGTAACCATTTTTCCTCTTATATTGCTTGGTGCGATTTCAGCAATGTACATAGGTGCATTCATAGATGCTACACCAATACCAATACCTCCAATAATTCTAAAAAACACCAAAAGAGAAACTGACTCAGGAAATATAGAAGGTAACCCAGAACCATAGGCTGAAATTGAAAATAGAACAGCAGAGATTATTAAAGAATATTTTCTGCCAAATTTTATACTCATAGGTCCCGCGACAATAGCACCAGCTAGACACCCCAGCAGAGCACTTCCTACAACCCAACCTTTCATGGCTGAATCCAAATCAAAATGTTTGCTTAAATAAAATTGTGCTCCATTTATAACTCCTGTATCATAGCCAAATAGTAATCCTCCTAATGCCGTTACAGCTGTTATCAGTAATAAAAAAGTTTTGTTATTCATAATTCCTGTCTTAGTTTGTTTTAATAACAATAAAATATTTAATTCACATATTTAATTTGCACATCCAATTTACTCTTTAGGTATAAATGAAATAGCGCAACCTCCACCTGCAGCTAACTTCAATTCAAGGATTGTTTTACTATTAACTTCTTGTTCTTCAATTTCAAAAGCTTCGGGGTTTTTTAAATAATGAGAATTGGGAACGTCTTTATAAATTTTGGCACTGTAAATTGTATCTACATCTAAAAAATCAAGACTTACTTTTATAATTCTTTGATTTTCATCAGTTATAGCGCCTAGAAACCAATTATCAGTACCTTTTTCTTGTCTTATAACAGTTAAATAATCTCCAATTTCGGCTTCTAAAACTTTTGTTTTTTTCCAATCTACACCAACATCTTTAATAAATTGCATCGCAGGATGTTCTTGATAATGCTTGATTAAGTCTGGCACCATTTGTACAGGGCTGTATAATACTACATACAGTGCTAACTGATGTGACAAAGTAGTGTTAATTTGATTTTCTGACTTATAAGGCTTCAAAGAAGTATTAAAAATTCCTGGAGTATAATCTATGGGGCCACCTAGCATTCTAGTAAACGGTACAATAGTTAAATGTTCTGGAGGGTTCCCACCGTCTTTTGACCAAGCGTTATATTCTTGTCCGCGGACACCTTCTCGTGAAATAGCTACTGGATAAGTACGCCGTTTTCCCGTAGCCTTAATAGGCTCATGGGCATTAATAGCAACATTGGTTTCCAAACCTTTTTCTAAAACTTTTTGATAATGGTTCACCATGTATTGACCATGGTGGTACTCCCCTTCTGGAGTCACGCTACCAACATAACCCGTTTTTACACTATGAATATCGAGTGATTTCATTAAAGCAAAAGCCGTATCTATTTGCTTTTCATAGCGAATAATGTCAGCGGATGTTTCATGGTGCATAATGAGTTCTACACCTTTAGATTTACCATAACGTACTACTTCCTCTAAATCATAATCTGGATATGGCGTAACAAAATCAAAATGTTCTTTTTTATTCTTTTTATCCCACCATTTTTCCCAACCTATGTTCCATCCTTCTACTAATATTCCACCAATGTTATGTTCAGAAGCAAAATCAATCATCTCCTTAGTATACTTGGTATTTGCAGCATGATTTTTACCTGAGTAATCCCAATTGCCCGTACCAATATGCATATCCCACCAAACCCCAACATACTTAGTGGGTTTAAAATAAGACATGTTATCTATAACACTAGATTCGTTTAAGTTTACTATCAGTTTCGATTCTATTAAATCTCCTGCTCTATCAACTATTTGAATCGTTCTCCATGGTGTTTCAAATGGTGTTTGCCGCTTTACTTTTATGTTTTCGCTATTCCCTACTAACTCGCTTTTCATTTTTAAATTCAAAGTATCTACAGCTAGAGTCATGCCTGCATAATTAGTTAAATCGGCTTCATGAAAACTCAGGTAAACCCCTGAATCTGTTTTCATTGTTACTGGTGTATTTACCGCATTTTCTGGCACATAGGTTTGTCCCAAATGAGTCTTGGGTTCGTAGTGTTTTAAAGCATCAATTTCAGAGAACTTAGTTGTGTTATACAAATACTCATAAATATCCCAATCTCCTGGAATCCACCACACTTTATGGTCTGCAGTTAAATTGAATTCGGTGTTCTCGTCTGTAATTATAACATGGTTTAGATGTTCTTGTTTTGGAAATTCATATCGAAACCCAATACCGTCATTATAAACTTTAAAAATAATATTGAAGCTTCTTTTTAATTCTGAAGTTTCTTCAAGAAAAACCTTTAACTCGTTATAATGGTTTCTAACTTGCGCATCTTCACCCCAAATCATTTTCCAAGTTTCATCAATAGTTTTTCTTTCAACTTTAATAATTTTTAAATTTGAATCTAAGGCTAACACCTTTTGAAATTCAAACCCTAGTTTTGAGGAATCAATGACTTTTTCATTTTTATAACTTACTAAATATGATGGTTTCCCTTTATCTGATATAAAGAAGTTTAACTCAATATTTGTGTCTGGGGAATTGAGTGTTATTGAAGTCGGCTCTTCTTTTGACATGCATGATGTTAAAAGAGTTAAGCAAACTATAACTTTAATGATTGAATATTTACTCATTATAAATATGATTAATGCGTATACGATTTCATGGGTTTTCCCCTTAATCGTTCAAAATCCTTGTAAGATTTTTTGATTGATTTAGGTTTAGTACGTTCAAACTCTTTTTCGGTTATCTGATATTCTTTTTGCAGTTCAGCTAATTTGATGCGTAACTTTTTTTCAATAACATCGTAATTCTCTTCATTTATTAAATTACGAGTTTCATTAGGGTCTTTATCTAAATCATATAATTCCCATTCATCAATATCATCATACACATGAATTAATTTATAACGATTTGTACGTACTCCATACATTTTTTTCACCATATGAAATGCTGGGAAATCATAATAGTGGTAATAAATAGCGTCTCTAAAATCGTAGTCTTCAATATTACCAGTTAACAATGGTTTTAAAGATTTGCCTTGCATATCTTCAGGTATATCAATATTAGCGAAGTCTAAAAAGGTTTCAGCAAAATCAAGGTTTTGAGTTAATGCAGTTACTTCTGTTCCTGGTTTAATAACCTTTGGATACTTCATTAACATGGGCATTGCCAAAGATTCTTCATACATAAAACGTTTATCAAACCAACCTTTCTCGCCTAGATAAAAACCTTGATCTGTCGTATAAACTACTATGGTATTCTCTTCTAAATTATTAGCTTTTAAATAATCGAGGATTTTTCCAACACCTTCATCAACTGCTACAATGGTCGCCAAATAATCTTGTAAATAGCGTTGTAGTTTCCATAAATCTAAGTCTTTTCCTGATAAATTAGCTTCGTGAAACGCATCATTCTTTCTCTGATAGGCTTTGTCCCAAGTTTTGCGTTGTTCGGGTGTCATCCTGTTAAAATCTGTTGTCCAAGGATTGTGTGCCAATTCAGGACTACCCTTCTTTTTAGTCATTTTTAAATCATGACCTTCATACATGTCGATATAAACAGTCTGTGATTGTTCTTTTGAAGCTGTAGAGCCTTCATGATTAGTAAAATAAGTATCAGGCACAGGAAAGGTAACACTATCATATTTATTTACATGACGTAAAGCTGGCATCCAATTTCTATGAGGTGCTTTATGCTGAACCATCATCATAAAAGGCTCCTCTTTACCTTTTATTTCATCTAGATATAGTAATGCATCTTCTGTAATAATATCAGTAGCATAACCCTCTACCATGGTTGTATCAACCTTTTGAGTTTGCTCATTTATCGAAATAAAGTTAGGGTTGTAATAATTGCCTTGATCTTGAAGAATGTTCCAATAATCAAAACCTTGAGGCTTACCATGTAAATGCCACTTACCGAACATTGCTGTTGTGTAACCTGCCTCTTGAAGTAATTTAGGATAGGTTTGTTGATTACCATCAAAACGATTTCCATTCATTCTAAATCCATTCACATGGCTATGTTTTCCTGTTAAAATCACAGCACGACTAGGACCACAAATAGAGTTTGTACAAAAGTTGTTTCTAAATATAACCCCTTCTTTGGCTATTCTATCAATATTAGGCGTTGGAGCTAATTGACTAATGGGATGACCGTAGGCACTTATGGCTTGAGTGGCATGGTCATCAGCCATTATAAAAATGATGTTAGGTCTTTTTGGGGTTTCAACAGTAATCTCCTTTTTTTCTTGTTTACAGGAATGAAAAGCTATTGTTACTAAAAGGATATAGATTAGTTTGTTCATGGTTTCTTTGTTACAATTCTTTTAGTTTGAATAGTTTTTTTAAGATGAATTGTTTGATTGAAAAAATGAAACACTGTATCTAAATGTTCAAATGGAATTTGACATAGTTCATGTCTGCCTCCAACAACTTTATAGAAGTAATATGAAGCTCCCATCTTATACAATTTATCTGCAATAACCTCAGAACCATCCAAGAGAAAATACCCTAGCCTATCTTCTGAACAATAATGATGTGGTGCATGCCCAATAGGTACAAGATTATCATCTGTACCATGGAATAAAACACTTGGTATAGCATTATTTTTATTAATATAATTAGCATTCACCAAAGCCCCTGCTAACGAAAACACGCCCGCAAAGGACACATCATTATATTTTGAAACATTATCAACAAAAAACGATTTTAAGTAAACTGCATTTAAAATTCCTTCTGCTCCTGCACTACTGCCTCCAGCAATGATTTTTGTTGGGTCTATTTGTAGCGTTGCTTTATTATCAATAATGTACTTTGCAGCATCCAGATAATCAATAGCTGCTTGTCTAAAAATATCTTGTTTAAAGGTTTTTGGACAGTCACAACCTGAACCTGTTTTAGAATTTTTTAATAATAATCTATATGATATTGAAATTCCAATGTATCCATTCTTAGTTAGATAATTCATCAATTTTACCTCATCAGGATTGTCACGTTTTCCTCCTGCGAAACCACCACCATGCATCCATAAAACAACAGGCAAACTATCATTTGCTTTAATATTTTTTGACGTATAAACATCTAGTTTTAGAGTATCCAACCCCTTAATGGCGTAAGTGTGTGTTGTTTTATTTTGCGAAAACACCAATGCACCTAAACAAAAAGTGAGTATTAAAATTTTGTACTTCATCAATTTTTAAGCTTTAAATTTTAATTGATTCCTGCAACATTTTACTATTGCAGGTTATTTGCCATTATTAATTATTCTAAAATGAAGCTATGCTCAAAATTAAAATCCGAAGTCCCTTTAATAGCTATTTCAAACGCTCCAGGCTCAACGGTAAACACTTCATTATTATAAAACTTTAAATCTTCAGCAGTTATCTTGAAACTTACCGTTTTACTTTCTCCCTGTTTTAGAAATATTTTCTCAAATCCTTTTAATTCCTTAACAGGTCTTGTAATACTACCTACTTTATCATGTAAGTACAATTGCGCTATTTCATGACCATCATAATCCCCTGAGTTTTTTATTATGACAGATGCTGTAAGCGTATCAGAAAATCCAATTTTATTATTTGATAACTTAAAATTCGAGTACTCGAATTTGGTGTAACTAAGACCATGACCAAAGGAAAATAAAGGTGTATTTGGTACGTCAATATAATTTGATTTATAGTCTTCTTTAGGATTGTCTGGAGGAATAGGACGTCCCGTATTTTTCATATTGTAAAAAATCGGCACCTGCCCTAAATTTCTAGGAAATGTAACTGGTAATTTTCCTGAAGGATTATATTTTCCGAACAAAACATCGGCAACCCCATTTCCACCCATGGTTCCAGGAAACCAAGTTTCTAAAATAGCATCTACCAAAGTATCTTCTTCAGATAAGTCTAACGGTCGACCATTCATTAAAACCAAAACTATTTGCTTGTTAGGTACTGCCTTTCTAATGGCTTTAATTAAATCTGTTTGACGCCCTGGTAGTTTTATATTAGTTCTGCTTGCTGCTTCACCACTCATATCATAATCTTCGCCCATAACCATGACAATTTTATCTGATCTCTTAGCTGCGATAATAGCCTTTTGAAACCCACTTTCATCTTCTCCTTCAATTTCACAACCTTTGCTATACATGATTTTTGAATCGTCTAAGAACTCCTGAATACCTTGATATATACTTATTGCTTTTCCTTTTCTATCGCCTGCTGCGGCCCAATTGCCAATAATGTTTTCTTTGTCTTTTACTAATGGCCCTATAAGCGCAATAGTCTGTTTATTGTTTAGAGGAAGACTTTTAACTTCATTTTTTAGTAACACCGAAGACATTGCTGCAGATTGTCGTGCAGCTTCTAAAAATTCTGGTTTGTAAACCACTTCTTTTTCGCGTTGTTCATCACAATACCTGTATGGATCATCAAACAACCCCAATTTGAATTTGGTTAATAATATTCTTCGACAGGCATCATCAATTAGTGTAATATCTACTTTTTTCTCATTCACTAATTCCTCTAAGTACTTTCGATTTGCGCTACTCATCATATCCATATCAATACCAGCGTCAATGGCTAATTTTGTTGCATGCTTTTTGTTTTTTGCAAAGCCATGTGGCACCAATTCGTTAATGGCAGTATAATCAGTAACAACAAAGCCATTAAAGCCCCATTCGTCTCTCAAAATATCTCTGAAAATAAATTTATTCCCTGTGGCGGGAACACCATTAAGTTCGTTAAAAGCTGTCATAAATGTTTCAACTCCAACTTCTACAGTTGCCTCAAATGGTGGCAAATAAACATTTCTCAATTCATCTTCACCCATGTTTACTGTGTGATAATCACGACCAGCCTGGGCTGCTCCATAGCCTACAAAATGTTTTGCGCATGCTAAAATGGTATTGTGTTTTGATAAATCATCTCCTTGAAATCCTTTTACATAAGCTTTTGCAATTTCACTTCCTAAAAACACATCTTCTCCTGCACCTTCTGATATTCGTCCCCAACGAGGATCTCTCCCTATATCTACCATAGGCGCAAATGTCCAATGAATCCCTTCAGCTGATGCTTCTTCGGCTGCAATGCGAGACCCTTTTTCAATATCTTCTACATCCCAACTTGCTGCTAAGCCTAAATTGATTGGAAAAATGGTTCTAAAACCATGAATAACATCATAGCCAAATAACAAAGGAATTCCTAAACGCGTTTCTTCAACTGCCATTTTTTGTAAATCTCTGGTTCCTTTAGCTGAATACACATTTAGCATGGCTCCAACATTACCATCTTTAATATGCTTTTTATTATTTGAGCTTACAGTTGGTCCAGTAACTGACCAACCTCCACTATACATCACCGTTTGACCAATTTTTTCTTGTAGAGTCATTAAATTCATTATCGAATCGATCTTAGTGTCATAAGCTGTAGATTCTGATAATTCATTTGAACTTTTTTCTGTATTGGAGTTACATCCAAAAAACGCAATGATTATTAAAAATATATTAAGTTTTATTAGTGTTTTATTCATTTTTAATTTTTTGTATTTGAAAATAGATTGGATAATAATTCTAGCTCACAAAAGCAGAATTCCAACTATTATAATTGTCTTTTATGAATTATATATTAACGCTTTCAAAAATAAACTCATGCTCAGGCTCTGTTTTGTAGGCATCTAACCATGGTGAATATGTCTTCACAGAAATGGTTTTTGTTTTTTTATCTACTTTGATGATTCGCAAATAACCTGAATCACCTTTTTCTACTCCTTTTACATTCTTTTGGTAGTTTGCAAGCATTTGATAAACATTATTTCCATGACTATTTTTTGAAACCAGCGTACCAACACCAGAACCTAAAACATGTCCAGAAAATACCATAATCGTGTTTTTATTTGGCTTAATTAATTTACCCCAAAGTTGACCACCATCATTTACAGCATTATTACCCATCTCTTTTCCTATGCCATATTTTTGCGGCAAGTACCAATCTTCACCATCAAGCAATGTGTTATCATTATACATATAAGCATGTGTATTCACAATTACTTTGTGATTTGGATATTTTTCAATTAAATTATTCGCCCATTTAACTGTTTTGTTTTGAGGCCCGAACTCTAATGCAAAAACTAGCCATTTTTCTCCTATAAGGCTATATTCTGCACAAGAATTATCTATAGTGCCTTCAGGGAAGGTCGCTATTGTTTTTGAATGTTGAACATATTCTTTTATAGGAAAAAAAGTGTTTGCAAACGTTGTATTTCTAGTATCAGCAAACTTTCCAGGTCCACTCCCCATATCATGATTACCTAGCGCTAAACTGTAAGGTGTTTTCCCGTTTAAAAGTGAAAAACCAGTCTTAGCAATTGTCCATTCTTTTTCAGAGTTATTTTGAGTGATATCGCCAACATGTAGAACAAAAGAAAATCGATCATTTTGATTTGCAATCCATTCCATTTGTTTCATATAAACTTCAGGAAATTCTTCAACATAAGTTTGTGTATCAGGAAGCACAACGAACTCAAAACTGTTTTGCGAGCAAGAATAAATATTAAGTACACAACCAATTGCTAGTATTAATTTTAACATATATGCTTGTATAAACTTCATTACAATTAATAATTAAATCCTAATTTATCCAGTCCCTTTTTAACGTCTTCGTTCTGCATGAATAAATTCCATAACAAGCCAGTTCTGTGGTTTTCTATCATAACTATTTGAGGGCCTTGATCTATAGCTAAATAGGCTTCAGCAACCCAAAAATTATTATGAGGACTAAAGGCATCATAAAATCCTGCTGGCCCTAAAAGCTTATCTTTATTTTGATACATATAATGCATCACTTTTAAAGATTCATTTGGAGTATAAGGTATAGAGCTAACTGCAGCGGTTGGAGAAACAACGCCTTTATCGTTTGATGGACTATGAGCAGAATACCCAATTGAACCATCTTCATTTCTTGAATAACTAGCTGTTAAACCCCAACAATCTTCACCATAATCGATATAGTTTTTCGGATTTGTTATGCAATATTGACGATTAATTTTAGTATGGTTAACTGCAAGATTCCAATAATTACCGTATTGATCTGTTAGATTTTTAGGGTTTAGCCCTAAAAAGGAATAATGACTAAAAAACAAAGGGCCTCCAAAATTTGAACCTCCAGCGTGTTTTAAGATTAGAGGAAAACTATATTGTGAACTAGAAGACACAATCCCACCGCTATTTGCCCAACCTTTTTCATAAACTGCTTTGGAAATGCTATAATCTGGTGAAGCGGCTCCTAAAATATAGGTGATTAGCGTTTCATTATACCCTGTTAGTTTTAGATTAATATCAAAATCAAAGTTTGGACTCCAATGCCAATATAAAACGTCTTGATTTTGTGTATACCAATTCCATTCTACACCTTTCCATAATTCGTCTGCTTTTTGAGCAAGTGCTTTTTCAGCATCAGATCCATTTTTCAAATATTCTTTAACACAAATTAATCCTTGAACCAAAAATGCGGTTTCAACTAAATCGCCACCATTATCTTTTGTACTAAAAGGAATTACGCTTCCAGAATTACCATCAATCCAATGCGACCATGCTCCATGAAAACGATCAGCATTTTCTAAAAACGCAAGTATTTTATTTAATCTTGAGACACCTTGCTCTCTTGTCACAAAATTACGCTCTATAGCAACTAAAATTCCCATTAACCCAAAGCCTGTTCCTCCAGATGTCACTACGTTTTGATTTAATGTTGGGTTATTTGGGTGATAACGCTCTTTTGCTGCTCCAGAATTAGTATGGGCAAAATCCCAAAAGTATTTAAACGTTTCTTTTTGGGTTAAATCCATCATCTCACCATCTGTCAACTTTTCAATTACAGGATTGTCATTGGTACCATTGGGGTCATAAGGTTCTTGATACCCCGGCCCATTGTCTTTAGAGCATGAAAAAATGATAAAGCCAAAAAGAAATATGAAAAAATGTCTACTCATCAGTTATTTTTATAATATGTAAATCCTAATTTGTCTAGTCCAGATTGAACATCTTTGTTTGCCATAAATAGCTTCCATAACATGCCAGAACGATAATTTTCTATCATTACAGGAATTGGACCTTGGTCTATTGCTAAATATCTAGGTAAATACCAGTTATCTTGAAAACTGAATGCATCGTACGGCCCATATTTACCAATTAAAGAATCATGATCTTTATATAGCTTCTTCAACATTTTCATACTCTCATTTGGTGTATAAGGAAAAGAAGATAAGGCCGCAGTTGGAGCAACTACACCTATGTCTTCATCTGGTCGGTGACCTTTATATCCTTTTATAGAGTAACTAGACGTTAAACCCCAAATGCTATCTCCATAACCTTTATAGTTTTTTGGGTTTACAACGGCGTGCTTATGATGAATTTTTGCTTGATTTTGAACTAATTTCCAATAATCAGCATACTTATCTGATAAGCTATTTGGATTTAAACCAACGTAAGAATAGTGAGCCCAAAACATAGGGCCTATAGGTGATTTATCATGTTCATAATAGTCAAGAATAACATCTTCATCATAATATTTTTCAGAAGATATAATATCACCATTTCTTGCCCACCCCTTATGGTAAACTGAAGTATTAATTGGATGCGTTGGTGATGCAGCAGCTAAAACATACATGATTAAACATTCATTATAACCACCAACCGGAAAGTTCATTTCCCAACCATATTCTGGAGACCAATGCCAATACAATACATCTTCACCTTTTGTATACCAATCCCATTCTACCTCATGCCATAATTTTTCAATTTTATTAACTAACTGCTGTTCTTCCTCGCTTCCATCTTTAAAATATTCAGACACAGACAATAAACCTTGAATTAAGAATGCAGTTTCCACTAAATCGCCCCCATTATCCTTTTTACTAAAAGGCATCATTTTACCCGTTTGCCCGTTTAACCAATGTGGCCATACGCCATGGAATCGATCAGCTTTTTCAAGAAAGTCAATCATTTTTACAAAACGTTTAAATGCTTGATCTCTGGTAATAAAATTTCGTTTTACACCAACCAATATTGCCATCATACCAAAACCAGTACCACCTGTGGTAACTGTATGTTTAGGAGACGTGGGGTAAATATTATCCATGTGCAGACGCTCTGGAGCTAGTCCTGAATTAGGCTCTGCTCCATCCCAAAAATAATTGAAAGTTTGTTTTTGGATTGAATCCAACAAAACCTCATCATCTGGCAATACATTGTTACTTATTAATTCATTATTTATTGCAACATCTTTATTGTTTTTACAACTAAAGCTAAAAAACACTATTAGTAGTAATAATAAAAATGATTTATTTTTTTGAAAAAACTTCATAGAAATGTGCTAATTAATTTCAGCTGCATTTTCTAATAAAATGCAGCTGAAAATTCAACTAAATTAAAAAACTACTCAAATAAATATCCTACTGATCTGCCATTACAGCTTGAATTTCTTCAGTTGTTAAGACTTTGTCGAATAAGTATAGTTCATCTATCTTACTTAAATCTGACAAATGATTCCATGCAATAAATTTAGGTGCTCCTGATCCAATAGAAATATCTGTACAGCCTTCCCAACTAATTGTCTTACCTGTCAAATCACCACTATTAGCAACGGCTACCCCATTAAAATAAATTTGTGTGGTCGTGTCTGAAACTGTAAATGCAATATGTACCCACTCTCCAGCGGTCACATCTATTACATCACCATCATTCCAAACATCGCTTCCTGCACCAACTTGCAATTTTATTCTTTGTTCTGTTTCATTTCCTTCTCTAAAAAGCCTAAAACCAGCAGTTCTATCATCAGCATCATCTATTCTAGGAGGTGCTACAGTTAAAATACCTGCACGATTTGCAGTAGCATCAACTTTATACCAAAATGCACCACTAAACTGATTGGTAAATAGATTATCAATTGGGAATGATAAATAAGAATCTGCTACACCTAAAAATGCATCTGATCCTACAACACTTTCTCCTGCAAAACCTGGTGATCCAACAGCGGTCGCCTCAGAATTAGAATTCTTTTCTATATTACTTCCATCAAATGGCATATACAAAGTTGAGCCAAAATATGGTTCCACAAAATTTCCTCCAACTACAGCGATAACCTCATCAGTACTAAGAGCTTTATTATAAAACCTTAACTCATCAATGGAGCTATTGTCTGACAAGTGATTCCAGTAGCTAAATGTATCTCCGCCTGCTCCTATTGTGAATTGTTCACAACCTGTCCAATCAATTGGAGCTGACATATCAGAAGATCTTACTTCAATTCCATTAAAATATATTTTGTTTTGATTGTCTGAAATCGTCATTGCTATATGCACCCATTCTCCAGCGGTAACGTCAATTACATCACCATCATTCCAGCTTTCTCCTGCTCCAGTACCTACATTTAATTTAATACGTTGCTCTGTTTCATTACCTTCCCTAAATAATCTAAAACCTTGCATACGATCATCGGCATCATCACCCACTACTAAAATACCTGCTCGATCTGGAGTTGCATCTACTTTATACCAAAATGTCGCACTAAATTGATTAGTTAATAAGTCGCCAACAGGATGTGTTAGATATGAATCAGTAGCTCCCATATATGCTCCAGAACCTTCAAAAGCATCATTATTAAAATCGGGTGAACCAACTCCTGTTGCTGCTGTCCCTCCAACTAGATTAATATAAGTACCATCAAAAGGCATATAGAAAGACTCGCCTGGATAAAGCGGTATATACGGATTAAAAGAATTAATCATGATTTGAATATCTGCTTGAGTCAACGCTTTATTAAAGATGCGTAGCTCATCAAAATCACTGCCATCATATTTATGATTCCAGTAACTAAAAGTTTCTCCGCCAGAGCCAATTGTTAATGGCCCCACGCCTGTCCAATCTATTGGAGCTGCTAAAGTGCTAGAATTCATTTCAATACCATTGAAATAAATTTTACTTTCTGTTTGTGAAATTGTAAACGCCACATGAACCCATTCGCCTGCTGTAACATCAATAACACCTCCATCATTCCAACTTTCGCCACTTCCAGTACCCACATTCAATTTAATTCGCTGTTCATCTGCATTACCTTCTCTAAACAATCTAAATCCTTGCTTACGGTCATCGGCATCGTCGCCTATCACTAAAATACCTGCTCTATCTGGGCTAGGATTTACTTTATACCAAAAAGCAGCACTAAATTCGTTACTTAATAAACCTTCCGTTGGAAATTCTAAATGAGAATCTACAGTTCCTCTATATGCGTTGGTACCTGCATAGCTTGAACCTGCAAAACCTGGCGCTCCAATTTCATCTGCAAGATTAAATCCAATTAAATCTCTATAGTCTCCATCAAAAGGCATATATAATACTTCTCCATCAAACAATGAATTATATGGAGGTTGCTTACTAAAATTAACTTCAGCAGTTGTCTCTTTACCTTCAGTATCTGTAGCGACAACAGTTAATATATGATCCCCATCAGTTAAATTGTTATAAGTATATTCTTCTAAAGCTCTACGGTAGTCTTTAAAATCACTGAAACTAGTTATTTCAGTACCGTTTAAAAGTACAGATATCACTTCTACTTCAATATCATCGGTAACTTCTATTTTTATATTTAATGAAGTAACCTCTTCAAAAACTTTAATAGCTGTTCCTTCTGAAGGAGAAATGATTGTTACCTGAGGTGCTCCTGCATCAGCTCCAGGATCTACTTCTGTTATTGGATCGATTCCATCGTTACAAGAATAAAATACTAGTAATAATGAAAGCAATCCAAAAATGATTTTATTTATATTTTTCATTTTATAATTTTTATTGTTAGTTATTGATGTCAGCCAAAACTGGGAATTGGTCTACTTGACTTTGCGGATAGGGTAAAAAAGCCTTATCTGGCGAAAAAGTTCTTCCGTCATAACTTAATTCATTATAGCGTTCCAACCTTAACATATCATAGTAACGCTTACCCCATTCCATTCCCAACTCAGCAAATTTCTCGTCAACAATATCATCTAGAGTAACACCAGCTAAAGGTGTTAGACCAGCTCTATCTCTTACAAGGTTTACAGCTTGAGTTGCGGTTAAGCTTCCTCCTGAAGCGCCTTGTGTTAATGCCTCTGCATACATTAATAATATTTCTGCATGGCGTATTACCATATAATTTTTATTACTTCCGTAAGCCGTTCTACCAGTAATTAGTTGGTTTGAAGGCAAATAATGTTTCCCACTAGCAAATAAAGCTCTAGCATAATCATTTATTATATCTCCATCTCTTGTAGTGTTAGAAATCCAAGCAGGTAATGTTGCGTAAGCAGGATCTAATTGTATCTCCGCAATACCACGATCCGTAAATAATACACTTGTTTCTAAGCGCACTGTTTCACCGCGATCTAACATGAATTTTATAAATTTCAAACTTGGTTCATAGAATCCCCAACCACTTGAAGAACCGTCTACAGCTGGTGTCCAGTTTTGTGGACCGTAAGGTGCATATAAATGACCTTCTCTAGGCTCTCCTGCACCTTGTCCAAAATCAGAATATTGCAAATCCAAAATAGATTCATCACTTAATTTTCCTGGTGTTTTAAACAACTCGTAAAAATCTGAATATAGGCTAAACTTTCCTGAGTTAATAATTTGACCCGTAGCCTCTGCAACAGCTTGGTAATTTTTTAATTCTTGATTAGCCAATGCTTTTATTGCCAAAGCCGTGTAACGAGTTACACCTCCTGGGAGGTCGGTACGCTCATTTGGACGCATATCTGGTAAAAAAGAAATAGCTTCATCCATTTGATCCGAAATATGTTGCATAACCTGTGCATTAGTAGGTATCTCTGTTACATCCAACAAAGCCCCAGTATCTGATGACTCAGGAATAAATACACTACCCCATACCCTAGAAATATCAAAAAGCATCATAGCTCTTATTACTTTTGCCTCTGCAATATATTGATCTCCTAAAGCCATACCTTCTGTATTTGCAAACTCCTGATAACGTGCAATTTGCTCCATCCCTGTATGAGCAGAAATTATATCTACATATACATTTTCCCATAGTGAGTTATACATCCAATAATCTTTGTTGTAATTGAATAAATCGGTTTCTGTGAAATCTTGTTGATCTCCTAAACCACCAGAATTCACATCGTCTCCCCTAACTGATATCAATAAAGGTTGCTCCCAGCCTCTACTTTGATAAGCTTCATAAACACCAATAATCGAGAGAATCATGTCTTCAGTCTTCGTAAAGTCTGTACCGGCAGCAAAATTGTTATTTCGCTGTGGTTCATCTAATTTATCTGAACATCCTGTAAGTATAAAAATAGCTACCAATGATGTTAAGAATATGTTTTTAAATAATTTCATATCGCTTCTTTTTTTTTAAAATTTCACGTTTACACCAGCAGTATACACTGCAGGTATTGGATATGTTTGATTATCCACGCCATTACTCACTTCTGGATTAAAACCATTATAATTAAACACTGTTAATGGCTTTTCAGCAGTTACATACACTCTAATTGTTGGTAATTTATCTGATTTTGAATTTTTATTGACCGTATAACCTAATGTTATATTTTGAATTCTGAAGAAATCTCCATCTTCAATAAAATATGTATTTAATCGCTGGTTCCACCCTTTTCGAATGGCTGCCGCCGAAGGATAACTGTTAGAAGTTCCTTCTCCATGCCATCTGTTTATAGCAAAATCTCTATCAACATTCGTATCGTTAGTAAAAATAACCTCTCCTCTTTTACGGTTTAAGATTTTATTTCCTCCTTGTCCAAGGGCGCTGATTGAAAAATCAAATGACTTGTAGTCAAACCCTAAGTTAACCCCAAATTGATAAGTTGGTAAAAAGGACCCTAAAACAACACGATCATCATCATCTATTGTATTTGGATCTCCACCATTTTCTTTATATCTAAAATCTCCTGGAACTAAATTATTTGCTACAGCTACTGGATCTGCTTGTATTTCAGCATCATTTTGATAGACACCAATAACTTCTCTTCCATAAAAAGCAAATAGTGGTTCTCCTATAATAGAACGTTGTCTGAATTCAGCCGAACCTGCATCTAAAAACCCTGTTTCATTATTTAAATCTAATACTTCATTTTTTAAAGTAGAAAAGTTGGCTCCAATACTATAGCTAAAATCATTAGACACCCTTTTATTCCAATCTAAAGCCACTTCGAAACCAGAGTTTCTAATTTCGCCAACATTTTGACGTGTAACACCAGGTATTAGTGGCCGCTCAACAGGAATAACAGCATCCTTTGTATCTCGAACATAATAATCGGCTTCAATCGACAAATTATTATCTAATACTCTTGCAGTAAGTCCTACATTAATTTCCTCAGTAACTTCCCATTTTAGAGCTGTAAAATCACTTGATGTGTTTAACCCAGTAAATCTAATATCGCCTAATGCTGTTTCTACAACTTGAGAAGTTATTGAGCCTTCACTTGATGGTACTTTATCATTACCTAATTCACCCCAGCTAGCGCGTAGTTTCAAAAAGTCGAAAACACCATTATTTTGCATGAATTCTTCTCCAGTAACTACCCAACCAACTCCGACTGTTGGAAAATAACCCCATTTTTCTTGATATTTGTTGGTACCATCAGCACGGAATGTTCCATATAAAAGATACTTACCATCAAAATTATATGCCACTCTTGTAAAATAAGACAAGCCAAATTCTCGTCTACCTCCATCCACAGGGTCTCCAAAAGCTGTAGCTTGATCTAAATAAAAAGCTTCTTCATTTGAAGGAAAACCAGAACCTTGTGCCTGTAATAATTCAGAAGACTCATCTCTAAAAGACGTTCCTAAAAGTACTGTTAAGTCATGTTTTCCAAACAAATTTTTATATGTTAACGTATTATCCCAAATTTGATTAGAATTGGTGATATTTAGTTTTGTAATGGTTGAAATAGGGCGTTCGTAATCATTTTCACTACTCGTATCAAAAGGTAAACGAACATTACGTCCTTCAATGGTTTCTAAGTTGTGATTGTAGGCTGTTTTAAACTTTAACTTATCAGTAATACTAATCTCAGCATAAACATTTGCTAAAACATTTTTAATTTTTAATCTATTTTCACTAAAGTTTAGTAAATGAAAAGGGTTTTGGTCTCCTCTATATCCTAAATCTGTAGCACTAGCATAATTTGTTGGTGCAAATTCGGTATTATTTGGATCGAAAACTGGCATTATTGGAACAGCAAAGTATGCTGCTCTCCAAGCTGAAGCTTCAGGGTCATATCGTGTTGCATTACTTAATACCACATTAGTACCAACCTTTAGCCAGTCTGTTGCTTGAAAATCTAATTTTGTTCTAATATTGAATCGTTCATACTCATTTTTCATATCCAAAATACCTTCCTGACCAAAATAGTTAGCACCAACTGCATAAGTAGCTTTTTCACCACCTCCAGTAATTCCAATACTATGACTAGTAATTAGAGCTTGCCTCATAATTTGATCGTACCAATCTGTATTTACGTCAGGAATATTTGGATTAACTCTGCTTCTCCCATAACGTTGCATGGCATTCAATATAAATTGTGCATCTGGTGCAGAGCCTGATTCTAATGCTATGGTTGTAAACTGTTCTGCATTAGCCAACTTTAATACATTTTGTGCTATTTGAACACCAGAATAACCATCATATGTAATTTGTGTTTTTTGATTTAACTTTCCTGAGTTAGTTTGAATTAATATAACTCCATTAGCAGCTCTTACACCATAAATGGCTGCTGCAGAAGCATCTTTTAAAACAGAAACAGACGCTATATCAGCAGAATTTAAAAAATCAATATTATCGAAGAACATACCGTCTACAACATATAAAGGTCCTGAAGCTCCTGAATTATAAGACCCAATTCCTCTAACTCTTACCGTTGGAGATTGCCCAGGACTTCCTGAATTAACAATTTGTAAACCAGCTACTTTACCTTGAAGCGCCTGCATAGCTTGTGCTACAGGGGCTTGTGTAATCTCTTCAGATTTAATAGTAGTAATAGAACCTGTTAAGTCAGCCTTCTTTTGAGAACCATAACCAACAACAACAACCTCATCTAACGAAGCAATATCAGGTTCGAGAGAGATATTAACGGAAGTTTGGTTATCAATTTGTACTGAGATTGTTTTAAACCCTAGTGAGCTAAACTCTAAGGTTTCTCCTTTAGTGACTGTAATAGAATAATTACCATCAAAATCAGTACTTACACCTCTGCTTGTTCCTTTTACTATAACGTTAACACCTGGCACTGGAATATTATCTTCGGTACTAATAACTGTACCGTTTATTAATATGTCTTGCGCAAAAGCATGAACTGAAAATAGAAAAATTAACAATAAAGCAAATTTTGTTTTCATATAGTTTTATTTAAAATGTTAGTTTGTACTAAATTATTAACTCTATGAATGTTTATCAAAAATTGGCTTACACATAAATTACGTCATATATCAAAAAAAATAAAAAAAGCGGTATTTGACGTATGATGCAACGAGAAAAACTAACATAAAACACAAGGGTTAACCGAAAAATGACGTAGTTATGACGTAGTAAAAAGAGGTTAAAGTAAATGCTTTTTTAACACTTTCATTCAAAATTCCTCAAATAATCACCCAAAGACTTGTCGTTTCCTAAATTTAATTTACGTTTCAACCTATATCTATGGGTTTCTAAGCCTCTAATTGAGACATTCATTAGTGGCGCAATTTCTTTAGTCAATAAGTTCATTTTGATATAAGCACATATTTTCAAATCTTTATGTGTTAGTTGGGAATGTTTGCTTTTTAACTGATTAAAAAATTCTTCATGTACTTGGTTGAAATTATATTCAAATATCTCCCATTCGTCTTCATGACCTATAGAGTTGTCAATCTTTCTAAGTAAGCGTTTATACATTAACGGGTTTTCAAAGTTATTTTTATGTTTTATTAGCTCACCTTTAATGTCAAGCATAGACTCGTTTTTCTTCACAAGAGCCATTGCTGTATTAGCCAACTGCTTACTTTTTAATTTTACTTCATTTTTTAAAGATTCATTTTTTAATTGCACAATTTTCTTATCATTCTCAATAGCCTTTTCTTTAAGTAATACTTCTTGCTCTCTAACCAATTTATTATGCAATACCTGTTGTTCCTTCTTAATTTTTCGCTTGTGCAACCAATAAATTAGCAAACTACCAAGTAGTGCAGCCAACACATAAAACAAACTGTTTTGATACCAGGGTGGCAAAATATATATTTGAATTTTGTTCTCTGGGGATGAATTACCTAAAATATTTGCTGTTCTAAAATGTATTTTATGATATCCGCTACTTAAACTAGAAAGTTCAAGTTTTTCATTCTCCATGCGATACCATTTAAGGGTATCTGAATTTGCAATAGCATATTCGAAAAAGTGATTATTAGACATTGGAGACGAAATAGATATACTGATGTTTTTGTTATAAGGGAGTTCATATTCAAGTGAATCTCCTAAATTTATCAGTTCCTTATCTACTTCAATATTTTCAATAGCTGGTTTTAACAAAGCATCACTAGTTGTGTTTATGCTTTTATCTATTAACATAAAACCGTCATAAAGATTTAAAGTAAATGTAGAATCGTTAAGTTGCGAAACACTTTCAGCATCTACCACAAGTCTTTTTTGGATGAGATCATTTGGAAACTTAATATCATTATCCCCTCCTATTTTATAAACAAAACTAATTTTATCTTTTGCATTTTTTGTAACCAATACATCCGAATCAGATTCAGAAATTATATCAGTATCTGCTCCAAAAGCATTATTCAATAAATCATGTGGGACAATGCTATCTATAAGAGCTTCATATTTCTGCCATCCTTTATTTGTTTTGAAACAAATATCATTTTTAATTTTATGAACTTTTACATTAAAGTCGGACCACAACCCTTTACTTTTATAATCTTTAAATGATACTTGACTATACGTTTCATCAAATTTAACCCGAAACAAACCTCTATATGCGTGTGCTACCCAAGCTGTATATTGGTCTTCAAATATCATGTATCTAATGGGAACTGTTTCTTCTCCCAAATGCTTAACTTCCCAGGTATTATCAATCAAATCATATCTAACCAAACCACCATACGTACCTTGAACAAAAGTATTGCTTAACTCAGGTACTTTTTTAATAACCCAGCCCCCAGTAAAAGCCGACACTCTCTCTTTAAATAACTTATTTTCAATTAAATACGTACCATTATTGTGCCCACAAAATAACTGTCCGTTAATCTCTTTTAAATTCCAAACCTGTCCTTGCGATCCTTCTATAAATTTAAGTGTGTTGTTATTCTCTGTATCCAAGTAAAATAAACCTGTATTACTACCTATATATAAAGTTCCTTCATATTTTATAATATCATAAACAGCACCTAGTTTTCCTGAACTGTCATTGTAAAGTACATGACTATAGTTAAAATCCATTAAGGCAATACCATTATCTAATCCCACCCATAATTTATTATTCTTACCAAGTTCTTGACTCAATACGGTATTATTTAACAACCCGTTCTCTTTATTGATATGGTATATTATATCTCCAGAACTATTTGTAATATAAATGCCATTCTTTATGGTTCCAAAAACCATATTATTGTTTTGAAGCACCAAAAAATCGTTAAGTTGTTGCTCTTTCATTACATTAGAAATCTCAGATTGCCAAGGCTCTAATTTTTTATCATCGTATAAGTAGCAACCATTTAAAGCAGTAGCAATAAGCAATTTATTGTTATGCTTTACAATTGAAATGACTTTTACATCATATAATTTATCATTAATAATAAAAGGGACTAAATCATTTCCTTTTAAACTAAAAATTCCATTTCTTACTGTAGAAACATATACTTTATCTTCTACAACACTACAAGATAAAATGGTTGACCCTGGTTTTACTTCTATCCTTTTTATTTCTCCTTCTTTATAAACATAAAGGTTTGCAAAAGATCTAAAAAATATAGCATCCTTATGATGAAATATTTGCCAAAACTCTTCATCTTTTGACTCTTCTTTATCTTTAAAATTGCCTAAGGATGTGTAAATTAGTTTTCCTTTGGTATTTTTTTTCCAAAAGCCAAATTCTTTATATGACCCTGTGTATATTTTATCTTTGTGAGCTAAAACCGACCGTATAATAGTTTTATTTGGTAATTGATAAAAAGTCCATTTCATTCCATCAAATTCCAACAAACCTTTATCATTGGCAACGTAAAGTTTTCCGTTTTCTGCCAAAGACACACCCCAATTTTGATTACCAGCATTATACTCTGTTAAGGCATAATTTTGAAAAAACGGAGTGTATTGAGCATATAGCGTAACAGAGATGAAGAAAATAAAAACTAAGACAAAGGTATTTTTAAAACTCATTAACATATATAATTGCTAATATGGATAAAGTGAACATAGGCTAAAACAAATCTAATCAATTTTAAAATAATGATTGGAAAACAAAATAGAACTAATACAACTTAAAAAGTATAAAGCCTTGTAAATTCTATAATTTACAAGGCTTTAGGTTTCTTTAATATTACATGGCGTCTGAAAACTGCCCAATATAAACTTACTTTACTATTATAAATTCACTTCTTCTATTATCTTGATGTCTTGCTTCTATACATTTAATACCATTAGAACATCCATTAATCAATTGGCTTTCCCCATAGCCTTTACCAGTTAACCTAGAACGGCTAATACCATTTTTAACTAAATAGCTAATGGTAGATTTTGCTCTGCGGTTAGACAATGCCATATTATAAGCATCGTTAGCACGACTATCTGTATGAGAACGCACATCTATTTTTATGGATGGATTCTTTCGCATAATCTCAACTATCTTTTGCAATTCAATACCTGCATCAGGACGGATGTTATGTTTATCTAGATTAAAGTAAATAGGATTTAACAAAAGCCCAATATCTGTTCCGGTAGCAATTTCCATTTTTCTAGGATCCAATAAAATATCTGTATTTATCGAGCCTCCTTTTGATGTGTCTACAAACTCTTCTCCAGTTAAATAGTCATTCTTTTCGGCACGAACAAATTTCACTTTTTCACAATCCATTTCACCAAAATCATACCATCCTGTAGGTACTATCTTTTGCGTAACAATGTTATTATTGTTATCGATTATGGAAACTAAAGCATTTTCTAGAATATCACCCGTCTTTTTATCACGCACAAAACCTCTTAGACTAACAATGCAAGGCACTTTGTAGTTTTCATCTTCTTTAAATGAATAGACATCATCGCTACGAGTTCCATTTCTGTTAGTAGAAAAATAACCCGTTTTAGACTGGGTATCAATAACAAAAGCAAAATCGTCCATAGCACTATTTATAGGCTTACCAATATTGTTTACTTTTCCATAGACACCGTTTTCATTTGTAGTAGATCTATAAACATCTAAACCACCTAGGTTAGATTGATGCCCATTTGATGAAAAGAAAAAACTTCCATTGTCTGCAATAAAAGGAAACATTTCATTTCCAACGGTATTAAAGCCAACCATATTAAAAGGTACGCCATAACCACCGTCGTCAAATAATTCTACTTCATAAATATCTGTTCCTCCTTTGTTTCCATTAGATTGCATATCGCTTACGAAATACAACTTACTCTCATCTAGACTTAATGCAGGGTGTCCTACTGAATAATCATCACTATTAAATGGTAATTCTATTACATTCTCCCATTTACCATCTGTCAATTGTGCTTTATACAACTTAAGCCTAATCGTTTTGTTGGCATCTTTCCTTAATTTATTATTAGTATAGTTATTTCTGGTAAAGTACATGGTATTACCATCTTTTGTAATAGCAATTGAGCCTTCATTATACTTTGTATTTACATCACCTACAAGCTCTTTTAATTCAGAGTTGCTCATAGAAAACACATCAGATGTTGGCTCTTTATTCCAAGGCGTTTCTTTAGCAGATGTACTAGCTGAAGCCAAATAAAGTATGTCTTTTGTATAAAACGCAGGGTAATCAGAATATTTTGTATTAAATCCAACTGTATCAATAAGATATCTGTTTGAGCTTTTTTCAATATCATTTAAATACTCCCCAGAGTTTATATAATCTTGACCTTTACTTTTATAGAAATTAGATAAAATTTTGTCAGCATCACTGTAATTTCCGATAGCTTTAAGTGTTTGTCCATATCTAAAATTATACTCTGGGGATGTATTTGAATTTAAAGAAAATAATTTGTTATACCATTTTGATGCTTCTACATAATTTGCATTAAAATAGTAGGCATCTGCTAATCTCTTATATAAATCTTCGTCTTCATATCCCTTATTAGCAACACTTTCATAAATTTCTAAAGCATCTATATAAGCTAAATTTTCAAATTTTTTATCAGCCTTTTTTACTTGACTCTTTTGCGCAAATGCAACACATGTCAATAAGAGTATACTGTAACTGAATATATGTTTTATGTATTTCATATTTATTTGTGTTTTAAAAGAATCTTGGGGTTATTAATCGCCTTGTTCGTCTACCCAATTCAAAGCGTAAGAATATTTCGTGCGATCCAGAATTATAGTTAGTTAATTCTTGAATACTGTAATCATAAGCATACCCTATCATCATTCCTTCAGATACTTGGAATCCAGCCAAAGCACTTACGGCAGCATCTAATCTATATGCAGCACCTAGAGTAAATTTTTCATTGAATAAAAAGTTAGCAGAAAAATCTAATGCAACCGGTGCTCCAGACACATACTTTCCTAAAACTGCAGGTTTAAATTTTATCTTTTCGCTTAGCTGAAAGACATAACCTCCAATGACATATAAATTTGCTCTTTCTGAAGCGTTAGAAACTGTAGTGTCATCATAATGTGATGTTTCTAATATGTTTGGTACAGAAAGCCCTATATACCAGTTTTTATCATTATGCAAATACAATCCCATTCCAAAAAGTGGTTTCAATCTATTTTCTATATTGAACTGTTGTAAAGCGTCACTTGGATCAAAAATGTTGAGTAGAGAATAATCTACATTTAACAAATTAATTCCTGCTTTAATACCAAAAGCCAATTTCACATCATTATCAAAGTTTAAAGTATATGAGAAATCTGCGGAAATTGAACTTTCATCAGCTGGTCCTGCTTTGTCTTTGTAAAAATTTAACCCTAAACCAACACGTTCTGTAATACCAACAGGTGTATTTAAACTCAAGTTAAGTGTTTCTGGAGCTCCATCTAACCCTACCCATTGATTACGGTAAAGGCTCGTAATCCCGAATGTACCTCTAGATCCGGCGTAAGCAGGGTTTACGGTTTGTGTATTGTACATGTATTGTGTATACTGAGAGTCTTGTTGGGCTTGTAATTGTGTAGAAAAAAGTCCAACAAGCATAGCACATGACACCAACCAATTTATGGAGCAAATATTCCTTTTATTATATTGTTTTTTTGTCTGTTTCATTTTATTCTGTAGTTAAATACAGGTAACCTGCTTTTTTTATGCGTTCTGAATCTCCATTAGCATTTGGATAGGAATAGGTTAATATGTAATAATAGGTTCCTGTAGGAAGTTGATTTCCTCTATTAATAGTCATACGACCATCTGAAAAACCTTTAAAGACATTCCCATAAGAATCATAATCATTGGTTTCAAATACTTTTACGCCCCAACGGTTAAAAATTTTCACATTACTATTTTCAACATTTCTAATACCGTCAATAATGAAGTAATCATTTTTTCCGTCGTCATTAGGAGTCACACCATTATAAATAACAATATCTCCAGCGGGTATAACAATACCACTATCTATACGTGCTAAAGTAAAAATGCCGTAACCTTCTAATTGAAGTGGTGTAGTAACTGTTTTATTTTCGGTGTCTACAATACCACCTTCGTCTACCCAAATTTGTCGTGCATTGTCCCAACGAACAATATGAATTTCTTCTTGTGGATTAGCTACAATAGTTGCAGGTGTTGTGGTATTTTCATCCCAAGTAAGAGTTAAAAGCACATCTGAATTACCAGCATCTCGAGTAATCATCCAAAATTCTGTATCATCTAATAATGTAATAACGCCGGCTGCATTTGCTGTTGGTGTTTCTCCATTAATGGTTTGTCCTACGGGATTTTCAAAAAAATATTTTGCAGTAAAAGTATCTGTTACATTTGCCGGTGCACTTATGGCTGCGTAACGAAAAAACTGTTTATCTCCAATAGGATATACAAAACTATCATCTCCATTTTTTTGCACTAATCCATCTACATGACTCCCATCATAAGCTCCAACATGCGACGCATCATCTTCAAATACGAATAAACCTCCAAAAGTATCATCTTGAACAATACCTTCATCAAAGCTTGCTTCATTGTCTACACTTATTTCGCTACTTAATTCAAAAGAAGCTGTATTACTTGATGCATTATTAAACAAAACATCATAGAAGTAACTAATATTTCCGCCACTTAGTTGTTGTACAGCAGTACCTTGAAAACGCGTAAGCCCTTGTTCTCCATCAGTAAAATCTACAGTACCATCATTATTAAAATGAGCATAGATAAAAGCTTCTCCGTCGTTTATAAAGCTTGCTCCATTTTTATTATCTAAATCCCCTACTGTTGAAAATTGTGTATTAGGACTAATAATAAGTTCTCCTGTATTTACAGTTTGAGCTACTAAACCACCAGATAACAACACAATACTCCACAATGCGAGTGTTTTATATATTCTATATATTTTCATTGTATATGAGTTTTAGATTGATAAAAGATGACCTAAAAAACTGACCCTAATCTTATTAGGCCATCTTTAAGAGCTACTCTTTTATAAGAGTAACCTATCAACAATCAAAAATTATTTATTTATAGATACCTAGCACTTTTTCAATCTTAGCTAGACGCCTTTTAAGTGCTTTGTTTTCTTCTTCTAAAGACTCAATTATTTTTTGTTGCCCTATGGTGTGTAAGAACAATTCTTCTACTTTTTCTAGAGTTTGAACCGAAAGCTCTGTGATATTAAAAGAATATCCTACATCTGTTTTTTCAAGCTCTTTAATTCCTGTTACACCAGGTAAATGTTTAAACTCTTTTACAAAACTCTCAACCTCAGCAAGCGTTTTAAACGTATAATCTTTATTTGTGGTAGAATTTCCATCTACAAACTCCTCAAATACATAATCTGGATATGTGTTAATTGCTGTTCGTATTCGTCCTGCAACATGTAGTTTTTCCGTAGGGATTTTTACACCAATACCTATACGTCCATTAGTGCTTATTATATTATTAGTTCCAGTGAGACCAGTCCCATATATCAAGTTCCCAATGTTTAGTTGGTTAGACCCAGTAGATGAAGGAAAATCTATAGTACTACCAATTATAATGTTTTTACTTCCTGATGAGAACTTGTTTGTGCCGTTACTGTTACCCGCACCAAGATCGTTACCTATAGCAACATTATTATTTCCTGTAGCCAAAAATGTAAGCGTGTTTTCACCTATTGCCGTATTCTCATTTCCTGTGTTCGTATTCAAAGAAGATGCACCAATCGCAATATTTGACCCTCCTGTAGAATTAGCTGCTAGTGCACTCTGTCCTATGGCAACATTACCACCCCCAGTTGTCATACCAAACATGGCAGAAGCTCCTACAGCAATATTACCATTCCCACCTGTATTTAGGACTAAAGCACTATTTCCTATAGCAACATTGTTACCTCCTGTGGTGTTAAGTCTTAACGCACGTCCTATTGCCACATTATTACTTCCACTAGTATTGGTACTAAAGGTACCTGACCCTATACCCACGTTAAAGATTCCAGACCCTACACTTGAGCCATTGCCACCTACTCCAGCATCCTTAGAAATGTGGTTACCTGTTCCTAATAAGCGTACATCCGCTGATGGTGTAGATACTGAGTTACCGTCGCTATCGGTAAGAACTATGTTTACTCCGTTATCTATTAAAGTAGAGTTTGTTGTATTGGTATCTGTCCCAGTTGAAATACCTGATAATGGTGTTTGAACAAAGTTCCCATCACTGTCTGTTATTCTTAAGTTGGTGCCAACTACAGCAAAGGTTGAGTTGGTTGTATTTGTATCTGTATCAATACCCGATATTGGTGTTTGAACATTGTTCCCATCACTATCTGTAAGCCTTAAGTTGCCTCCAACAACAGCTAAAGTTGTGTTGGTTGTGTTGGTATCTACTCCTGTGTTTAGGTCTGCTAAAGCTACTGATACCGTATTTCCATCACTATCTAAAAGATTTAAATTAGTCCCATCTTCTGTTAAACTTGAATTGGTTGTATTAGTATCTACTCCTGTGTTTAAGTCAGCTAAAGCAACAGATACTGTATTTCCATCACTATCTAGAAGATTTAAATTAGTTCCATCTTCTGTTAAGCTTGAATTGGTTGTATTAGTATCTACTCCCGTATTTAAATCTGCTAAAGCTATAGATACTGTACCTCCATCACTATCGGTTAAAATTAAGTTCGTTCCGTTTTCGGTTAAACTAAAGTTTGTGGTATTAGTGTCTGTATCTACTACAGTTGCAATGTCAGATAATGGTGTTTGTACAAAGTTACCATCACTATCTGTTATTCTCAAGTTGCTTCCAACTATGGTAAAAGTTGAGTTCGTTGTATTCGTGTCTACTCCTGTGTTTAAATCTGCTAAGGCTATAGATACAGTACCTCCATCGCTATCGGTTAAAATTAGGTTCGTTCCGTTTTCGGTTAAACTAAAGTTTGTTGTATTTGTATCAGCTCCACCGCCAACAATTACCCAAGTAGTTCCATCATAAGCATATACATCTCCAGTAGATTCATCTACATAAATATCACCTGCATTACCAGTGGTTCCGTTTCCGTTAGGGTCACCTGTTCCAGATTGTGTTACATCAAAAGATTGTACAGTTCCATCGGCAGCGGTGTGCGTAAAGGTTCCGTCTCCGTTGTCTATTAAGGCATCAGGGTTGGCATTTAGCACATTGATAATCTCATTATAAATATCACCTTGGTTTTGAATGTTAGTTACTACATCACCAATAACATCTACAGTAATGGTATCTCCATTGTTATTTGTAATAGTGTATGTACCGTCTCCGTTATCTATTAGTGTTGTGGTATTGGCATCGAAGTTTACTACGGTACCATCAGCAGCGGTGTGCGTAAAAGTGCCATCGCCATTATCAACAAATACATCTGAATTTGCATTAAGTACATTGATAATCTCATTGTAGATATCTCCTTGATTTTGAATATTAGTAACTACATCTCCAATAACATCTACTGTGATGGTATCTCCATTGTTATTCGTAATAGTGTATGTACCGTCTCCATTATCTATTAGTGTTGTGGTATTGGCATCAAAGTTTACTACAGTTCCATCAGCAGCAGTATGCGTAAAAGTGCCATTTCCATTATCTACAAATACATCTGAATTTGCATTAAGTACATTGATAATCTCATTGTAGATATCGCCTTGATTTTGAATGTTGGTTACTACATCTCCAATAACATCTACTGTGATAGTATCTCCATTGTTATTCGTAATAGTGTACGTACCGTCTCCGTTATCTATTAGTGTTGTGGTATTGGCATCAAAGTTTACTACGGTACCATCAGCAGCGGTGTGTGTAAAAGTGCCATCTCCATTGTCAACAAATACATCTGAATTTGCATTAAGTACATTGATAATCTCATTGTAGATATCTCCTTGGTTTTGAATGTTGGTTACTACATCTCCAATAACATCTACAGTAATAGTATCTCCATTGTTATTCGTAATAGTGTACGTACCGTCTCCGTTATCTATTAGTGTTGTGGTATTGGCATCAAAGTTTACAACAGTTCCATCAGCAGCGGTGTGCGTAAAAGTGCCATCGCCATTATCAACAAATACATCTGAATTTGCATTGAGTACATTGATAATCTCATTGTAGATATCGCCTTGATTTTGAATGTTGGTTACTACATCTCCAATAACATCTACAGTAATAGTATCTCCATTGTTATTTGTTATCGTGTATGTACCGTCACCATTATCTATTAGTGTTGTGGTATTGGCATCGAAGTTTACAACAGTTCCATCAGCAGCGGTGTGCGTAAAAGTGCCATCGCCATTATCAACAAATACATCTGAATTTGCATTAAGCACATTGATAATCTCGTTATAAATATCGCCTTGGTTTTGAATATTGGTTACTACATCTCCAATAACATCTACTGTGATAGTATCTCCATTGTTATTTGTTATCGTGTATGTTCCGTCTCCGTTATCTATTAGTGTTGTGGTATTGGCATCAAAGTTTACAACAGTTCCATCAGCAGCGGTGTGTGTAAAAGTGCCATCGCCATTATCAACAAATACATCTGAATTTGCATTGAGTACATTGATAATCTCGTTATAAATATCGCCTTGATTTTGAATGTTGGTTACTACATCTCCAATAACATCTACAGTAATAGTATCTCCATTGTTATTTGTTATCGTGTATGTTCCGTCTCCATTATCTATTAGTGTTGTGGTATTGGCATCAAAGTTTACTACGGTACCATCAGCAGCGGTGTGTGTAAAAGTGCCATCGCCATTATCAACAAATACATCTGAATTTGCATTAAGCACATTGATAATCTCGTTATAAATATCGCCTTGGTTTTGAATATTGGTTACTACATCTCCAATAACATCTACTGTGATAGTATCTCCATTGTTATTCGTAATAGTGTATGTACCGTCTCCATTATCTATTAGTGTTGTGGTATTGGCATCGAAGTTTACTACGGTACCATCAGCAGCGGTGTGTGTAAAAGTCCCATCTCCATTATCAACAAATACATCTGAATTTACATTGAGTACATTAATAATCTCATTGTAGATATCGCCTTGGTTTTGAATATTAGTTACTACATCTCCAATAACATCTACCGTGATGGTATCTCCATTGTCATTGATAATGGTATATGTACCATCATTATTATTTGTAACTGTTGTAGTGTTTGCATCGAAAGTTACAATAGTACCATCGACTGAAGTGTGCGTAAAAGTACCATCTCCATTATCTTCTAATACATCGGTATTGGTATTTAATATATTGGTTATATCATCCTGATTAGTGATGTGTTGCCATTTGGATCCATCCCAATAATGATATCCAGGAATAACATCTCCTGCAACTGTATTGGTATTAAAAACTAAAAGACTAATAACATTGCCATTAGTAATTGTAGTAGCATCAGTACTGCTTGTAAGTGAAATTCTAGGAATTAAGACCCCTTTACTATTAGATACTACATCTAACTGAGATGAGTTATCTGGCAAAGGCGTTCCTACCCCTACTTGTGCATAGGCAGTACCTATGGTAATTAAGAACAATAGCGTAATTATTTTTTTCATAATTGTGTCGTTAAAAATTATTTTATTTTTGATTAATAGGCATTAGGCCTACGATAATAGCAATGGCAAAGAAAGAATGATTAGTTGATCTAAGTAAGCGCCATGTAATAAGCGTGCATATATGCAAATAAGTGTTCTAATATTGAGATAAGTGGAAAAACAGAGAGATATACAGTATGTATCTTATTAAGACACTTTATAGTGTAATTTTATAAATAGGGTGATGTTATATAATTTTCAAGAACTTGCAAAGGGCTTCATACCTTCGAACCGATACCTTTAAAGAAACTCCATTTTTTAAAGTGCAAGAAATTCTTGGTAAAGTTTCAATTTTTGATATAAAATTTAGGTTAACCAAATACTTGTGGTGAATTCTAAAAAACTGGTATTTACTTAATCTTTTCTCGTAGGTTCCTAAATTCTTACTAGATATTTTTAAATCGTTATCAATTGAAGTGAATTGTGTGTATTTGCCTTGAGCTTCACAATATATAACATTCTTAATGTCAATAAATTCAATTTTTTTAAACATAGGAATAGCAAGAATTGTATTCGTTTTTTTTACAGGTAAGTGTTGGTCAAAATCATAGTAATTTTTAATTTTTGACATCGCTTTTATTAAAGCTTCTCTAAAATCATCTTCCTTAATAGGTTTCAACAAATAATCTATAACATTATATTTAAGAGCAGTTAAAGCATATGCCTCACTATTGGATAAAACTATAGTTTGAAAATCTACTACTCCACAATTTTCAAAAAAATAGTTTAAATCATTATGATTTGATACAGCATTTAATATGACTAAATGAGGTTTTCGAACTTTCAACAAGCTTATTCCTTCATAAAAAGAATATGCTACACAAAGTGATTGCCTATCAACAAAACTATTACTAATGCATCTCTTAATTAAGCTGTCATTAACTTTATCATTATTAATTAAGAGAATTCTGTACATTTAAAAATCACTTTAGTATTAAGCATCAATTTTTTTAATAAAAAGGTACAGATAGAGAAATTTAAAATCTTAAATTTCAAAGGTTTACAAATATTTTAATGCCTACCTTTTATATCAAATGTCAACATTATACTTGGAGTATATAAACAAAAAGTAATAAGTGTAGCTATACACAAACAAGTGCGCTGTATATGGCATATGTGTGAAAACACTTAGTTATTTGAAGGTGTAAATGTTATAAAGGTGTAGATTTATAATATATAAACAAACTGATAGTGCTTACACAAACTATTATAGAAAATTACAAGATTTGCTATAAACTACAAGCTATTAAATTAATGCTTTGTTTTACTTTCTTTTGATTCATATATCTAAAAAACGCAACTAAATTGTTCTTTAAAATCTCTCTAAACTTTAATAGTAAGCCTTAAAATAAATTAAAACTTTAATTATTTTTATTTGCTTATTATTTTTGTTTGTAATTACTTTACGTAAACCTAATAATGCAAAAATTAATGAAACACGTTTGTTTTTAAAGACACTTTCTTGAGTAGAGTCTCTAGATTACACTGAAGATTTTAATTTGTGACATAATTTACAACCCTGTGTCTAAACGAATAATTTAACCCCAAAGATTTACCATGAGACAAGCTAAAACCCTAATAGTTGATGACGATAAGAAAAACATTAAATTACTAGAACACTTTATTGAAACCTATTGCCCAAATATTAAAATAGTTGGTAAAGCTTCCACAAGAAAAGACGCTATTAAACTTATAAATGAAAAAGAACCTGAGTTAATTTTCATGGATATTATTTTAGATGCTGGTACTGGTTTTGATGTTTTAGAATCTATTAAACATTCAAAATATAAAGTCATTTTTGTATCATCTTATAGCGAGTATGCCATTAAAGCGTTTAAGTTTAACGCTATAGATTATATTTTAAAACCTATCGCTATAGAAGAACTCATTTTAGCTGTTAATAAAGCTTATGAAGACATTGAAAATGAATTGTTTACTATGCCAGATCAAGTGCATAACCTATCCGGGGCTTTTATACAAAATATACCTCTTGACTTTATTGCGATTTCTTCAATTAACAAAATTGAGTTTGTAAAATTAAAGGATATTATTTATTTAAATTCAGAAGGCCGTTATACTGTTTTTAATCTTGTTAACAATCAAAAAATAGTAGCTTCCAGAAATATTGGTGAGTTTGAAAATATTATTAACGAAAATGATTTTTTTAGGATTCATAATAGTTATATCATAAACTTAAAACATGTCGAAAAAATAACTAAAGTAGATGGTAATTATTGTAAGATGTCTAATAAAGAATCACTTCCTATTGCAAGAAGGAGACAAGAGCAATTAAATCGGTTTTTGCGCATCAAATAATTTTAGATTAATAAATTTATTCTGGCACAGTAGCGCTATTGTTAGCAGAATAAAAACAATTAAGCAAATAACTGTACTCATAGGCGTTATATAAATTTATTAAGCATTCATAAATTTTATATTCATTTTCCAAATCATTTATTGAAGATAATGACTCTAAGAATGAACAAATTTTTCTAGCACATAATTGGGCTTGATTTCTCAAATTTATAGTAGAATAATTTTCTTTGCTAAACATATTTGTATTAAAAACTTTTCTAAACACTCCAAACCAAGAATTTGATTTCGTTTTTTTAAAAATATTTTGAATTGAATCCTCATCAAAATAGGGCTCACTGGTTGTTTCTATAAACTCAAAATATTTATTGAACTTGTATTTTATTATAAACTCCTCGCTTTCATCAAATTGAATAAATGAGTTTTTCAAAAAAAGATCAGCCTCACAGGTATTAACAAAGCTTATGATATTCCTTGTTAATTTAGTTTTAGAAAAAATTTTATTCTCTCTATTGTTATATTCATCAAGAATTTGATGTGCATAATCAGAAGCAATATTTATTACTTTACGTTCCAAAAAATCATTTTTCTTTAAAATGTTTTCTTTAAAAGAAATACCAATGATTTTAAACCAATCGTTCGATTTAAATATACCTTCTATTTGCTTTTTTAACTTTAAAGAAAAAGATCGGTTATCATAAAATAAAATTATTTCTTTGGTCGAATATCCATAAGCATATAATTTTAAAAAGTTAAGTTGTTCGTCGTTAAGTTCTTTATCAAATATATTTACCATACATAAATTTTAGGGAGGGGCCAGATAATTTTGTTTGGGGTTTATGGTTTTTAGCTATTAATCATTTACCATATAAATACAAATATTTATTTAGCTAAATTATTATAACCTTATACTCATACAGGAGCGTGAATTAATAAACGTAACGTATTATGTAATAAGTGGTGTTTTATGAACTTTAAAAGTGTTCAATCAAGAAGTTTTGCCTTTACTAGTTTACCAAAAACTATAAAACCTTATTAATCATTAGATTAATAAGGTTTTAGTTATAATTGAATAATATTTGTCGGGGTGGCAGGATTATTTTAAAACTAGCCTATCCCCTATTATTACTATTATTCCGTAGCTTTCATGTTCTTATGCACACCTAATTGCACACTATAGCCAAGTAAAGAACTCTGAAGATATAATTTGATCTTCTTTGGTTTGATAAAGTTACTAATTATATAAAACAAAATTGGATATTAACATATATTATTATTTTAATTCTTTATTTCTGTCATTGACAAGTTTTAAACAAAATTATTTACATTCTTCCTGTAATTCATTTATATTAGTAAAGTAAAAACAGAAAATTACCAATACCCATTCAATTTAATCAATTTTTGCAATTATGTTTCTACTAATATTTTATTGAAATCATATTCCGATGGATTGAGTACAAATTGCATTGCTAAATCATAATCGCTTTCCTCCAAAAAATGTAAATTCTGAAGGCATAAATGTGCAAATTCAGAATCTATATCAACCAATCGAGGCCGGATCTTTCCTGTTTCATCTTGTAAATCGGTTAAATACAAGGGCAAGATCTCCCCTTTTGAATTGGCAGATACCAAACAACCGCTTTTTCCTTCATCAAACAGATTTTTCACCCCAATGCCCAAAAGTGTACATAAGGTGAGATCAAAACCTATAGGCCTACAGCACCTCAACTCATAACCCAATTCAATAGGCCGGGTTTTTACGTCCATGCCTAGCTCCTGCATCTTATTTTGAACAAGAACATTCAAAATATGCGATTTGCTCACGTTCCCCAATTCTGGATGTCCATGGGAATCGTAGGTAAAAGTGATTTCGCTTTTTTTAGCTCTGATTTTGGCAGGTTATGGAAAATCCCCTCACTTACCATAGCCACACCGTAATGAATGTTTTGTATTTTTCTTTTTATTATGGACGACATAACCAAACGAACCACTTTATCCAAAGTGATTTCGGTTTTATTGAACATTTCCGGAATCACCATCATTGGAAAGTGGCAACTGGTTGCTATCCCAAAGGCAAGATGTCCTGCTGATCTTCCCATTGCAGACATAATAAACCAGTTTTGGCTGGTTCGTGCATCTTCATAGGCCGTGTTTCCTATCCTAACACCTTCATCCTTGGCCGAATGAAATCCAAAGGTGGGATTCCTATCGGGCAATGGTAAATCGTTATCGATGGTCTTAGGAACGTGGATATTGGAAATACATATATATTTTTTGCAAATATTGGGTAATCCTATTGGCAGTCGATGCTGTGTCATCCCCACCAATGGTTACCAATAACTTCACATTATAATCCTTAAATATCTTTGTGTTTAGTTTTTCATTTTTAGGCTTAAAACGGCTCATAACTAAGGTCGATCCTCCTCTACTGAATATCCTATCTGCATGGAAAAAATCAAATTCCTTTAATTCTGGGCTTTCACCGAACAGTCCTTTAAAGCCTTCGTGCAGGCCTATGACACGGTAGCCATCCTTTAAAAACACTTTCGCAACAGTACTTATAACAGAATTTATCCCGGGTGCAGGGCCTCCGCCACATAATATAAGAACTGATTTTTCTTTTAATCTCATTTTTAATTTCTTAATATCAGGAATTTAGTTTACCATATCATCCATATCCTTTAGTGCGCACTTAATATAATATAAAGGCCATGTTTAATTCAACATTACTACCTTAAACCTTCAATAATCGCCAAGGCCTCTTTGACCTTTTGCTCCAGTGCTGCATAGTCCCTGTTGGCCACTATCTCCTTTGAGATCAACTGTGAGCCCATGCCCACACATATCACTCCTGCACTGAACCAACCCTTTAGGTTCTCCATCGTTGGCGACACGCCACCCGTTGGCATGATACTGGTCCATGGCTGGGGGCCTTTAACGCCCTTAACAAACTGGGGACCATAGATATCTCCTGGGAACAGCTTGACGATCTCACAGCCCAATTCTTCAGCCCGTGCTATTTCCGTTAGGCTACCACAGCCGGGAGACCACAGTACCTTTCTTCGGTTGCAGGCTATGGCTATATCTTCCCTTAACACGGGGGTCACGATAAAGTTTGCCCCCAGGGCCATATATAAACTGGCCTGGGCCACATCGGTAACCGAGCCCACGCCCATGATTATACCGGGCAGTTCCTTTACGGCATACTTAGTCAATTCCCCAAATACCTCATGGGCAAAATCGCCCCGTGCCGTAAATTCCAACAGCCTTGCGCCGCCATCATAACAGGCTTTTAATATGTTCTTACTAAGTTCTAAATCGTTGTGAAAAAACAAGGGAATCATTCCTGTGTCCTTCATGGCTTGTGCCACTTCCAATCTTGTAAATTGTGCCATTGTCTTTTTAAATTAACTTTATTTTATTTTAAACCTGTTCTCGATACATCTCGCCAAAGGCATGACACTCGAACTGACATGCTGTTGGGTCAAACAAACCAAACCATATAACAGGTTAATTTATGATTGCTCTAAGATTATAACCTATCGTGCCACTCGTCCAGAAGCATCCCCACCCATTAACTTTTCTACTTCTGCTACTGTCACCAAGTTGGCATCGCCCTTTATGGTATGCTTCAAACAAGAGGCTGCTACGGCAAAATCCAATGCGTTCTGGTCATCATTTGGATAAGTCAGCAAGCCATATATAAGACCGCCCATAAAACTGTCCCCACCGCCAACACGGTCCACGATATCGGTAATCTGGTACTGACGCGTCTCGTACATCTTGTTGCCGTCGTACAGTACTCCTGCCCATGTGTTATGAGACGCCGATATGGAGCCCCGCAAGGTCGTGATGACCTTTTTGGCCTTTGGGAACTTCTTCATCATTTGCTGGCAAACCGATAGGAAGGCCTCGGCCTTGACGTTATGCCCTTCGGTCTGTACGCTGATACCCTCCGGCTTGATGCCAAAGTGCATCTCTGCATCTTCTTCGTTGCCCAGTACGATATCGCAATACGAGGTCAGTTCTGCCATTATGCTTTCGCGGTCCTCACTGCTACAGTACTTCCATAACTTGGCCCTGTAGTTCAGGTCCGTTGAAATGGTAATGCCCTTATCGCTGGCCGCCTTTACCGCTTCCAAGCAGGCATCGGCCGCTCCCTGGGAAATAGCTGGGGTAATGCCCGTCCAATGGAACCACTCTACACCTTCCAAAGCAGCGTCCCAGTCCACCATACCAGGTTCGATCTCCGACATGGCCGAATGGGCCCTGTCATAAACTACCTTGCTCCCCCTGCTTACGGCTCCCGTTTCCAAAAAGTATATACCCAAGCGGTCTCCGCCCCAGACAATTTTATCTACGCCTACGCCACGCTTACGAAGTTCCATCATGGCACACTCACCTATATCGTTTTTTGGTAAGCGGGTTACAAAATCTACGTCCACTCCATAGTTCGCCAGCGATACCGCTACGTTGGACTCTCCTCCGCCATAGACCACATCAAAACTGTTGGCCTGTGAAAACCTTAAAAATCCCTGTGGGGCCAACCTTAGCATGATCTCCCCAAATGTTGCTACTTTACTCATTTTTTATCTTTTAATTTATTTTTTAACTCTTATACTATTTTTAACTATAACTTTTTTTATTTAAAAAAGCATCTATCTTATCATCTTTATAGTCACAATATTTCTTAAGAATTTCAGCCGCATGTTCGCTAAGCAATGGTGCTGGTCTATATACTTTTTGTGGTGTCTCACTAAAGGATACAAGAAAACCCGTTGTTTTAACTGTACCAACTGTAAGGTGTTCGTATTCCATTATCATGTTATTGTGTTTTATTTGTGGATCTTCAACCATTTCGGTAAAACTATTTACCTCCGAACACCAGACATCATCTGCAAGCAATAATTCCAACCATTCATCGGTCGATTTGGTTTTAAAAACGTTGTTAAAGTCCCGGCGAATCTCGTCCCTGTTTTCAATAATATTATTGGAATTGAATTGTTCATCATTATACTTTTCAAGACCAATTACCTTCGCTACTTTTCTAACCGAACTCATGCCTATGGCAATGTAGCCGCTGGAAGTATCATATAAACCATAAGGAGCACCAATCCATGGATTTGGAATACCACTTTCACTTCGCTCCGGATTTTCTCCCTTGTGTAAAAAAGCGGTAACCTCCTGCACATGGAAGCCTACTGCCAAATTCAATAGATTAGCTTCTATTTTTTGCCCTTTACCGGAAGTATTACGTGCATAAATGGCAGCCAAAACTGATTGTACAATAAATAAACTGGTTAACAAGTCGGCTTGTCCTACTGCTGTAACTACGGGTAAGTCCCCCTTTTTCCCATTTAAAAATGCTCCACCACTAATGGATTGTGCTAATAAATCCTGTCCTGGCCGTTTTAAATACGGCCCTGATGCTACGCCATGTCCTGATTTTATTTTACCACGAATATTCATTACTTTTAAAGTGTTTCTGTTAAATTTTTACTTAATTTCTCTAGTGATTTCCCTTTGGTTTCCGGCATTTTAAAGTGCACCCAGATAAGCTGCCAAATCATCATAACAGCGAAGAATGCAAACACAACTCCTGGACCTATGATGGAGAACAGGAAGGGTATAAGTGATGGAATTGCAGCCGCCAAAACCCAGTGCACAGAGGAACCAAAAGCTTGACCAGATGCCCTTAAGTGATTGGGGAAAAGTTCTGAAATAAAAACCCAAATTACAGTGCCTTGCCCCATTGCATGGGCTGCAACAAAAACAAAAAAGCAAGTAACTATAACTATTCCTCCCCAGTTAAAAAAGAATGCTGCGGCCACCAAACCTAGTGAAAGAATGTATCCAAAAGAACCAATATACATTAACTTTTTCCTTCCGGACCTGTCTATTAAGTACACACCTAACAAAGTGAAAACCACATTAATAAAGCCGATACCTACACTACTCAATAATGCCGAACTTGTTCCAAGACCAGCCTCTTCCAAAATTCTTGGGGCATAATACCAGAAAGCATTAATACCTGAAAACTGATTAAAAAAGGCTATAAAAAAAGCCAGTAATAAAGGAATTCTATATTTTTTTAAAAAAATATGCTCATTATTCTTAGGCGTATCAAGACTAATAGATTTTATAAATAACTCTATGTCTTTTTGAGGATCAATTATTTTAAGTGTTTTAATTGCCTCATTAATCTTCCCCTTTGTTATTAACCATCGTGGGCTTTTAGGAACTCTAAAAATTAATAGACAAAAGATAAACGCAGGAAAGGCTTCAACGCCGATCATCCAACGCCAAGCATTTTCACCAAGATTGCTTAATAGATAATTAGATATAAATGCTACAAGCACCCCAAAAACAATACTAAATTGATACATTGCTACTAAGCGCCCCCTTTTTTTTGCTGGTGCTATTTCTGAAATATAAGCTGGTGCTGCAATTGTAGATGCCCCTACACCTAATCCGCCAATAAATCTAAAAAAGGCAAATGTATAGGGATCATTTACCGTTGCTGAACCAATGGCAGAAACAAAATACAAAACACCAATCCAAATAAGCGTATTTTTTCGCCCTATTCGGTTGGTTGGAATGCCTCCAAATATTGCGCCTATCACAGTTCCCCATAGCGCCATAGCCATAACCACCATACCATGAAAAAGATCTGAGGAGCCCCATATATTTTGTAAGGTTTTGTCTGCTCCTGAAATCACTATGGTATCAAAACCGAATAAAAATCCAGCCAATGACACTGTAAATGACCAAATAAAAATTTTATTCATGAAATTCATTATATCCTGTTTTTGATTCAATTTGGTTCTCCAAGTTGTAAATAGCTTCAGCCATCTTCTTTCCCAAATCTATATATCCCTCACTATTGTAATGTGCTGCATCTGAATAATTATAATTAAAAGCCATATTTTATTTAATCTGATTGGATTCATCTTTACACCTTTTAGTTACTCTTGATTTATTGTTTTGTTAATAGCTTACATCACTATGGGTTCCATGATTTTATAGCCGGCAAGATTAGGGTGAACACCATCATAAGTAAACTCTTTTTCAATCCATTTTTATCTGCCTGTCCCATGTAGGGATGATCAATAGTGATAAGGTCATAACGTTCAATTAGATGCTCTATAGGCATATCACCAAATTCTTTAAGCGAGCGCACATCCCATTTTATTATGACATTAGGATGACTCTTTTTAAATTCCTCTGATGCAGCAATTAACGGTTCATATCCTCTTGGATGATCCCAGGCTATTCCCTTAAGTTCAATCATTTTTTATAGTTTTAAATCCTTTGCATTGTTTAATCTATAACCAACAAATATTTACAGGTGTCTCCACTTCAACCAAAGAATTCAAGTTCAATGTTCCATCTATCGCATTAATTTCAAATACTGCTATTGTGCTTGAATCCTGATTCGCAGCAATGAGCCATTCACCACTTGGATCCATATTAAAATCACGAGGGGTCTTACCCTCAGTTGATTGGTGGGCAACAACCGTTAATTTCCTTGATCCCTTATCAACCTTAAAAATGGCGATAGTATCCGAACCTCTATTAGAGGCATAGAGGTATTCTCCGCTGGGGTGCATTCTTATGGCAGCACCTCCAATCGCTCCTAGGTATGCTCTTGGAACAAATGATATTTTCTGTACAATCTCACTTTCTCCACCACGCAGATCCGCAACAAATATTTCCCCAGTCAACTCGCTTAAAACGAACGCAAGTTCTTCTTTGTTATCCATAACCATATGGCGCGCGCCACTCCCTGCTTCAATTTTTATGTCTAAAGCCGGAGTTTTTTTCCATTGTCCTGTTCTTGAGTCGATTCGATATGCCTTTGCCATATCCAGCGTTAAATCGACCACATATATGTGGTCATTACTGAAAGGGTAAACCATATGGGCATGCGGGGCTTCCTGTCGTTTTTGATTAAGCCCAACACCTTCATGCTTAATTTCCTGTTCGCAAGCCGCTAGACGGCCATCTTCCATAATGGGATAAGACAAAATGCTACCTGAGACATAACAAGCAACCACTAATTTATCCTGTATAATTGCTAAATGGCAGGCATAATCGCCATTAATCTTTTGCGTATTCAAAAGCGTTAACTGTCCTTTCTTTTCAATTTTATAGGCATGAACTTGAGGATTTAAGCTTTCGTACATTTCCTCAACGGCATATAAATGGTTCCTATCCTTTGAAATCACAAGATAACTCGGGTTTCTTTGTAAGGTATTATGCAAAAGCTCTATCGCCCCTGATTCAGAATTAAGCTGAAAACACCCGATTCCTTTTCCTGTTGGATTAGCCGCAGGTGCTCCCTGTTGTGTATAACTACCTGTATAAAACATGATTATTGTGGTACGGTGGATTATTTTTTCTTACCAACTTAAGAAACCTATTTCTTTCAATTTAACTTTCTTTTCTAGTTGGTCTAGGGTCATATTGTATTGTATTATTCATATAACCGCCATCAATATACAGATCAGCACCATGAATATATGAGGCCAAATCACTAGCCAGAAATGCTACAGAATTGGCAACATCATTAACTTCTCCTATATTTCCCGAAGGAATCCATTTTTCGAATTTATCTCGTCCAAAATTGTTTATTTCTTCCTTATTCATACTGGTTTCAATAGCGCCAGGAGCAACAGAAACCACCCTGATATTACTCTCTGCCAATTCTAAGGACAAACATTTAGAAAACATTTTAAGACCTGCTTTTGCCGAACAATAATGAATTAGCCCTTTCCTTGGTACCACATCATGAATTGAAGAAATATTAATAATAACACCTCCGCCTGTTTTCTCCATTCTTAATCCTGCTTGTTGCGCACACAACCAAGGCCCTTTTAAATTAATATCTATAATTTTATCCCACTCCTCCTCTGTTAGATCTAGTACATGATTGATAGTTTCTACTCCTGCATTGTTTACCAATATATCTACCCCTCCCATTTTTTCATCAACAGTTAAAAACATTTTTTTTACGTCGCTACTTTTAGCTACATTGGCATAAACTGACCATGCTTGAACACCGTAGTTTTTTTTTAATTCAGAAACCAATTCTTCTGCTTTTTCTTTATTGCTATAATAATTAACAAGCACATCGGCGCCACATGCTGCTAACTTTATGCAAATTCCTGCTCCAATACCCTGACTACCTCCCGTAACCAAAGCCTTTTTTCCTCTTAAATCTATGCTCTCCATTTATAAATTCATTTTGATGTTATTTTCTAGTTTTTTCTCTCCAGAATCTTTCTATTTCTTCCAATGATTTACCCTTAGTTTCAGGAACAAACTTCCATATAAACCAAATGGCCGGAAGTGTTAGCAAAGCGTAAATAAAGAAAGTCCCGGAGGGCATTACTGTTTTTATTAAAACTGGATTGGTAAGGGTTATTACAAAACCTGTTACCATTAGTGAAAAACTACCTAATGATACTGCCAGTCCTCTTATTCGAGTTGGGAATATCTCACTAATAATAACCCATACAATTGGGCCGAACGAAAAGGCAAAACTTGCCACATACATTAATAATGGAATGATAACAAATTTAGATCCTATCGCAAATAATATCCCTATTCCGGTTAAAGAGACAAAAGCTCCCATAACGCCAATTAAAAGGAGTTTTTTTCTTCCAAACTTTTCAATATTCATAATGGCAACAAAAGTAAATGCACAATTTACTATGCCTACCAATACGGCTCCTAAAAAAGAACTTTCAACACTATTAATAGATTCATTGATGATATTGGGTGCAAAATACATGATAGCAGCAATACCACTTAAGTGGGCAAACATGGGCAGCAGTATCCCAATCCAAAGTGGAATTCTTAAAAATGGCTGAAACAATTCTTTTATACCACCTTTTTCAGAACCCACCATTTCTTTTATCTCAGCCATTTGTAATTCGGCATGCTCTTTTCCGTTGATTTTTATCATAATTTGCATGGCCTCATTATACCGCTCTTTAGAAACCAACCACCTGGGTGTTTCGGGAACCACAAAAAGAAGGGTTAAAAATAGTAGCGCAATTGGTATTTCAGTACCAAACATACCACGCCACAGTTCATCTACAAACAACCAATTAAAGAAACCTGAAGGTGCATTAGAAATAACACCCGCAGCACTTCCTGCATGATTTAAAACGATCCAATCCACCAAAAACGCCAACAGAATTCCAAGTGTGATAGAAAACTGATATAACGAAACCATTTTTCCGCGATTCTCTGGAAGTGACAATTCTGAAATATAAATGGGTGCCACAACAGATGTAATACCGACACCTATGCCCCCAATAATGCGAACAACTAACAAAAAATTAAACGCCTGTCCTACCTCTGATGTAACCCACATTGGGTTTTCTAAATCACCCAAAAACTGAGGAGGCAGCATAGAACCCAATGCAGAAATGGTTAAACAAACAGCAGCAATAATTAAGGCCTTTTTCCTGCCTAAGCGATCCGTAATCATCCCAGAGACAATACATCCAAAAATGGTTCCCAGAAGTGCCGAGGAAACAACCCATCCAAGCATTACGGGAGTTAATTGAAACTGTTGTTCCAGAAAGGTATTACAACCGGATATTATGGCCGTATCATAGCCGAAAAGAAAGCCTCCTATAGTTGAGACAAAACTGATTCCTAAGAGGTATTTAGACGTTTTGTTTTTCATGTTTATTCATTATTTAATTCATAAAGAAGACTAGCAAATGATTCTCCTAAGCTTATATACCCAGCACTATTGTAATGTGCGCCGTCTGAATATCCGTAATCTTTAGTGTCTCTTACAATTGCTGCATTTTTATCTATTCTTGCATATTTTTCTTGAGCATATTGAACTAACTCACCATATTTCCACATTTTCCCTTCTTTATTCATTCCTGAATCCGATATTTTTCCAATAACAACAGGTAAATCATCCTTATGCAATGCAGCACGAATAAGGTCCATCAACCTCTTAAGATTTGTATAATATCGCAATGCTACTTCTTCAGTATGAAGTGCATCGCTTTCTCCTTGCATCCAAACAATTCCTGAGGGTATTAATCGATCAGAGTGGCCATCACCGTCTATATCTGATATTGCATACGCCTTATGCATAGTTCTGAGAAAAAAATCATATTGATTGATTCCCATTTTGTCTTTATCGCCATTATAATCAGGATCCCAAGATGCAACTTTCTGAATACTGTCAATTGAAGTCCCTCCATGAGAATATTTAATAATTGCAATTTTCTGATCGGGGTAAATTTCCTGCATCCTTTTTGCAAAGGAAATTTCGACTCCGAACAAATTAGACATTATATTTTTATGCCCATCGAATGAAAACATTTCACCATGACCCGGTTTCAATTTTTCCCATTTTCCAAGTCCTGCCAATGAATCATTAACCACGCTAGGGTTACCATGAAAAATAAAAACATTTGCAAACTCTTGATTTAAGGACTTTGGCAAATCTTTATTGATACCATATCCAACCATATTTGACTGACCTCCCAAAAAGAAAACTCTAATCCCGTCCGTTTCTTTATGCTGACCGAACATAATGAATGGAAGAACCATAAAAATTAATACTACTCTTAGTCTAATATCTCTCATAAAAGAAAATTATTTACATAATACCAAACTTATTGAACGCATCTACAGTACTCATACCATTCTCTAAGGCTTGTTTTACCAATTTTTCTCCTCTAGCTTTTTCAATCGCGCCAGTAAAAGCTTCGGTGACCACTGATTTCGGTACCACCAGCACACCATCGCGATCTCCGTATATAATATCGCCTGGATGGATTCTAACACCCTCAATTTCTATAGGAACTCGATAATCTATAACTTTGCCTCTAGGCCCCTGGTCCTGAGCATAACCTCCATAGGAAAATGTAGGAAAATCAAGATTCAAAATTTCATTTGTATCCCTAGACCAGCCGTGTAAAACAGCACCCGAAGCTTTCAATTTTATAGCTCTAGTACTCATTAAACCACCCCAAAGAGCATATCTTGGGGAAGATCCCGAACAGATATATACCTCGTTTTCTTGAAGACTATCTAAGGCTTCAAACATAATTCCAAAGGGTTTTTTCATCATTGGATTGTTAGTTACCTCTGCAGTCTCTTCAAAAACATCAGCTTCCAAAACTGGCATAGCTCTACCTATAACCACAAAATCATCACTCAACGGTTTTATGGTTGGTGGTAAAAATTGATATTGAAGGCCTAATTTATCCAAAATATCTCCGACAAGAGCCACAAAAAGTTCCTTTTTTGCAATATCAAAAAGCTCTTTATCATCTTTCCATAAATTCATAATTCTATATTTTTATAATCTATTATTAGTTAGTACTTTATTAACTTCAACACGCATAGCAGATAGCTGCTCTAAATCCAGTTTATAATACTCAAAATCAGACAAATGTGTGTTAGCTTTTTCTACAATTAACACCTTACTTTCCTTTTCCATCACAATATTATGCCAAGTACCCTTAGGTACATTATAGGTAACCAAAGGTTTCATATACTCAGCAGTAAAACTCAAACGCTTATTTTCAAATACCGCAGCTATCAATACCGCCTCGCCCTCCAGCAATAGAAAAACTTCATCTGTTTCATAATGGACATCTATCTTTTCTATATTTTTGATGTCCTGATCTTCAATATAATTTAATTGTGCTACCTGCCAATCGCTCTTAATTAAGAAAGGATGAAACCCTCTTTTTTCAATGATAAACTGCTGAATTGTTCCTTCTTTATTTATTTTCTTCATATGGTTTTAATATTTAATCCCATTTTACTTTTTCAATATGAGCTTATAGGTATCAATGGCATTCATGCCTATATTAATGCTAATTTCCTTACCTGTTTGGGCTTCAATGGTTTTTTCCTCCTTTTCTATCAAATTGACCTTAATCAACTCCTTGCATTCTTCCGGTAGTTTTATTGTTACCTGTTTATCCTTTCCTTCCATTTCTACCAAACGCATTATAATACCATTACCATCTTCACTCCTTTTAATAGTACTTATACGCACCATGGAATCGGACACTTCAAAAAACTCTGTGTTTTCTCCTAATATTCCTTTAGTATTAGGATTTTGCTTTAAAACAGTCCACAATTTATGATTGGAAGCGTTTCCAAATTGGTAAGGTATACTTTCACTTGGATTATGCGATGTCATTGAAAACTGAAAATGGTGGTCTCCTGTTTGATGGTACCAGTTCCCTTCTCCATGACAACTTTTATGCGATGACAAAAGAATTCCCTGTAATACAGAATAATCTACTGCTTCGCGAGTGGGATCAATCCAGTCTGCCAAAGCAACATCTGTAGCAAGTGTCACGCCAAATGTTTCATTCTCCGAACTAATAAAATTCATCACTTCCCTAGGGTGAATGGCATCAGGTTTTTGATCGTATGTGCCACCCCAGGCCCATCCCATAGGAGCTTCCTTCATCTCGGTTTTACCAACTTCAGCTATAGCCAAGGGTACTTCATATTTAATCCTTGCATCTTTCATATTTATAGGGAGTGCAAAACGGAATTCACGGTTATGGGTACCATCCCAATTCAATAAATCGATAAAAAAGTCGATCTTCTTTTCTTGATGAAAAACTCGTATCTTTTGAATCACTTCAGTATGTTGAAATTTGGTTTTTGTTTCATATTCCGTGAAAACGTTACCGTCTTCGACAATACTCCAATTTGAAGGATTGGCGCTCGTTATTTCATAAGTCGCATTATATGAATTTCCATTGGGGTCAAATACACCATTCATTTTAGGCTCCGTCATTTGCGTAAATTCACCAGCGCCATTACCATCGTATTCCAGCATCATCACATCGCCACCAGAGAACTTTGTTGTATTCAAAACTTCTTTGTTTAAAACGTGGTCATATAAATATGTAATTCCTCCGTTACCAAGATGCATCGTGTAATACGCATTGGACAACATATTTGGTGCTATTTTTTTATTGACTCCCGAACTATTGGCAGCTCCACGCTTTAAATAGAATGTTTTATATCCAATGGAAGGAATATCCGAAGCATAAAAGTGTAATTTGTTTTTATCCAATGTACTAGCCTGTGATGGCACCATTTTTCCATTATTATCTACAACATGGTATTTGTTTGCATTCTCTATAGTAACGGATGCCAATCCACTTCGTTTCCACGAAAGATCATTATATACCACTATGGCATTTTTCTTATTGGTCTTGATATTTTCAGAAATACCTTTCAGGGATTTTCCAATCAGCCTGTCCGATTCATTTGCCGCAAACTCCAACTTCGCCCTAAAAATACTATCAGTTATATGTCCATTTTTACCTCCCCAACCATGATCTGGGTATATAGACTCTTCAAAAGCCTTAGATAAATCATCTTTTGGATAATTTGCAAAACTATTGTCTAATATAGACTGCACTGTTCCAAAAATTTCTGCAGACGGAAGCAGTCTACCAGATTTTCTTGATGCTGTAATAGCTTTATGATGACCAGGTCCATGAATATATGCCCAAATATTGGGACGATCACCTTCAAGATTATCAAAGTTAGCGTTTGGATTTCTTACATCAGACAGAAAATCTGCCACAGTCGAATGCCTTAAAGTTGGAATTTTAGCTCCTGTCTTGGAAATGATGGTATTCCATTCCTTAACAAGCTTACCATAATCTGTTGGACCAGAAGCATCGTTACTAATTACAATAGCAAAATGTGGTGAGAGCTTGCGTTCCCTATAATAATCACTCCAAATTTCAACCCTGTTCTGAATTTTATGCATGGCTTCAATGGCATCCTCATCAAAAAGCCTATAAAACATAGCTGCCCAACCATAATTGCCCGGTGAATATGTAAGTACTGAAGAACCATCTGGTGAATGCCAATCGAAAAAGCCTTCTTTCATTCTAGAAACAAATAGGTTTTTGACCCCTGATTTTGCTAATATCTGTGGAAATTGCAATGTTCTCCCGGGAACATCGGTATTAAAGGCTGTTTCCTCATTGATCCCATCAAAGTTGTTTTTAATCCATAATTTACCAAAATACATTTCCCTGATCAATTGTTCCCCTGTTTGCATTCCTTCATAAGGCTGATTGTAAGTGGCCCCCCAAGTAAACCTTCCCTCACGATAGCGTTCTATTACTTCTTCCTTTCGTTCCGGTTGATCCTCAATAAACTCTTTGAGGTTTAAGGCTTGTTCCATGCCGAAATAATAATGCTCATCTGTCTTCATAATATCAAGAGCTGGTGCGATGATATCATTTATTCGTTCATGTCGGCAATATTCTGGGGTATCCATCCATGCTATATCCTGATGTGAAGACGCAATAATATGAAAGGTTCCTTCTTTAAAATAATCCCAATCTGAAGTAACCAAAGGCGTAAATAATTGCTCCTTGTTAGCGTCCCTTTTTTTGCCAACAAACTTTATAATCCCAGCTTCACCTATAACCGGTAACCAAACCTTAGCCTTTCCGCCTTCAACTTCTATTTGAAACGTTCGACCATCCTGAAAAACTACTTTTTCATAACTGTCTTTAGAATCTATATCTAAAGTTCCTTTAACTAAAATATTAGTTCCTATGTATTCATACTTATAAGGTTTCTCATATTCAATTGAAACGGTAGCCTTGTTTGATGAATTTTGAGAAAACCCAAATCCCATTATCAATACAAAAAAAATAGTGCAAATATTATATTTCATGATTAAATTATTTTTACTTATTGAACTCATCTTGATCTTTTATAAAACTATTATTTGATTCTTTATTAATTCACCAAACTATTTTAAGCGTTATAAAATCAGTTGGTGGCACTGCTATAGCATCTTTAACCACTTCCCCTAAACTATCATCCTTCATATTGTATTTATAAACCCCTAATGGTAGTTTACTTTTCCAGTTTAAACGAACATTCTCTATATGGTTTGATAAAGAGCGTAGTCTTATTAGGGCCGATTTGCCATCTTTACTGGTTTTAAAAACTGTAGCAAACACTAAAGGATTGCCCTCAATTTCTAAAATTTGTGCTAAATCAAAATCTTCTGTAATCGTTGTTGCTATTAAAGGCTGAAACTGCTCATTTCCAAAATGATTTGCCTTGGCAATGTCACTTTTTGTATTATATGGAAGTATTGCATATTTAAAACTGTGTATTCCTTCCTGACTTAACTGGAAATTGGTATGCCAATGATTATTCATAGCCCATGAATATATAGTCCCATTAGGATTTAGTTTATCTACCCATTGCTTAGATTCAAAAGCAGAGCCTATTATATTTGCTCTAATATCACCGACCTCAAATACTGGCACGTCTAAAGACGTCCACGCGATACTCTTATCCCCTTCTGAAACATCTACCCAGCGTCTGGCTGTTATCCAATTCCTATTAGCGCCTAATAACTGTTCCTTTTCAATTTCCATTTTACCCCATGGTATGTCTACAATTATTTCCGGATCTTCCATATTAAAAGCAAAACCAAAGTGTACACCTTCCTTATCGGTAGTTCTTATCTTATCTACTATATTGTTAATTTCTATATGTGCCTCATTCTTATAAAGTGAAACCTCCCTTACTAGCTTGTGCACTCCTTCCGCTGAAGATTCTATAACAATTTTAGTCATCAAAGGACCATTTTCTTTTATAAAATACTTGTTGTTCCTTGTTCCAAATGCCTTATCTGGATTATCATCTTTTTTTAAATAATGGTAACTGTTAACCGAAAAATTTTCACCTTGCTTTACAAACTCTTCGCCTTCTCTTATTATACTGGATATGTCTCCTGTTTTTTTGTCAATAGTAACCTTTACAATACCATTGTCTAAAACATTGTCGTTACCTAGGGTAGCTTTTATCTTTTCTTTCTTGTTTGTTAAACGATATTTTTTGCTGCCATATGCCTTAATCTCATCAACATAAAACAACAGTTCGCCTGTTGATAATTTTTGTGACAACACCTGCCCCCCCTTCTCATCAATAACAGCGTTATAATCTTCACTTTGTGCTTTCGATAATTTTACTACCCCAGACCGATTCCATGACAACGTATTGAACACTCCTAAAATTTCGCTATTTTCTTTCTCAACGGCAGTTAAAGCCTGAGATATAAGTTCATGGCTCATTGCCTTTGATTTCTCAAAATGATCAAACTTTACTTGTAAAATATTATCCGATAAAGGTTGTTGGTCTGGAACCATGTAGCACCAAGTATGTTCAGTTCCTAAAATAACATTTCTCCATGCTTCGTCGAATTTATCCCTATCAACGGGTTTATTGGAGTTTAGCATGGTCCATAATGTTTCTGCTTGCAATAAACGTTCTTTTGTTTGTCTATTTGTAGCCGTTTGCTTTGCTGCAGTACCTAGACCATCTGTCCAATATTCAGTGAAATCTCCCTTAAACGTAGGCAGTTGGTCTCCATACTTTTCCTCAAATGCCTTTAAAATATCTGTGGCTCCGGCAATAACTAATTTAGGGTAAGCATACTCTTCGTTCCAACTTTTAACCGCTTCCGGCAAATCAGCATCAATGGGCGTATTATCTGCCATCGCCCAGGACATCACAAAAATGTCATAAGGATAATAATCAGACACCTCTAATTGAGGCAGTATTTTATTGATATATGGCTCTATAAAGTTCTCTCTTGGATTATCGGTCTTAACAATCTCCAAGAGCTTCGATGGATCTGTTTGACCAGCCATTGATGGCCAATAATCCTTCCCTTTTATTAGTGCTCCAGGATTATAGCTCCCTGCTTGTAGGAAAAGCATCTTGTTTTTTCCATTGGCATCTGCCCACCAAAATGGTTTAAAACTATGCTTAGTAGAACGTCCAACTCTATCATATCCATTATTAAATGAAAGGCAATATTTTATCCCTAATTTTGAGGCCACGGGAACTATACCCCAGGTCATTCCAGGAACGTCCACCTGAACGAATGTCTCTATTGGCTTTCCAGTAAGTTTTTCATATTTTTTACTAAACTTAAAAAACTCAATGAGCTCTTCTCCGTTGGTGTCTGTTGTTAACAGATTTGCATAACCTGCATCCAACCTTAGATAGCCTTTTTGGATACCTTCTACTATCCTATTCTTTTCTTCTGCCGAGGCCTTATTGAAGTACCTTTCAATCGGCCAAAGTCCTTCTGGATTCCATAAATACTTAGCCCCTTCTGGATAATGAGCTGTTTTTTCACCTAACTTAACGCCGTTTACCAAATTACGTGTATGGATTATTTCACAATTCGCTTGTGTATTAGTATATCCAATATCAATGTGTGAATGTGGATACAAATAAACCGTCCATAACCTTTTTTTAGGAACGACTATCCTTTTTGTAATGGTTTGAAACTTGGTTTTAATATGAATATCAATACTCGCATCATTACCAATAGAAACCCCTTCTGGAAGCAACAAGGGATATGTATCTTCTCCAGGCACTACATTTAAAACGGTTATTGATTTCCTTTTTTCAGAGGTGAAAGTTACTTGTATGTCTCCGTTATACGTATTATTATTAAAAACTAATTTCACTTCCCTACCTATACTTCCTTTTTTATGGTATTTAAAATAGGGGTGCACTATAAAGGTAATACTGTCGTTTATAGCTGTTGTTAATCTTTTGTCTTCAGGCATATTGAAAAAATCTGTATATACCTTACCAGTAAGATTGTTCTCGACATCATCTTCAGGGTTTGCCGTATTATTTTCTTTCTTTACCTCTTTGTTATGCACACAGGAAATACTTAGTAATATTCCATATAAAGCTAACACGACCAAACTTCTCTTAAACTTCATTACTTTTTAATTTTTTCTTTTTAAGAATCTCTATCTTATTCTGACTTAAAACACCTTGCCAATTACTCTATCCAACGTATTAGCCATAAACAGTTTATTAGACTATATACATCCAAACCATAGTATGAATATTCTTTTCATTAATCGCGTGCACGTTGATCTCTTTTAGACAACCTAACCCTTGTTCTAGTTGAATAGAGGGATTTCCCATGTATAAAACAGGTATAAGAAACCCCCTTATCAACTAAAAAACTAACTCAAAAACTTATTTTTATAAATACTATTAATCATTCAATAATTTTATGGCCGCTTTCATATATCCCATGGCATAAGCCATTCCCGCATACCAGGATGCATCACAGGTCATTTGAGGAGTATGATCTGGAATCAACACTCCTTCAAAATTGTTCTTCTTTAAAATTCTCAATATCCTGAACATGTCAATATCCCCTTCATCAACAAAAACTTCTTTGTAGTGAGGTACTTTACCTACTATATTCCTAAAATGGATATAGCTAATCTTATCTTTTTTACTATAGGTTTCTGTTGCTTCATAGACATCTCCTTCTGTCATTTCGGCAATAGAACCTAAGCAAAACTCAAGATTATTAGATGGGCTGGGTTTCAAATCAATCAACCGTTGATACATCTTTGGTTGATAAACCAATCTAGGAGTATTGCGGACATAAGGCATTGGTGGATCATCGGGATGGGCCGCTAATTTCACACCTGCCTCTTCGGCTACTGGTAATAATTCATCCAAAAAATATTGAAGCCTTCCCCAAAGCTCGTCATGACTTATCCTTGGTAAAGTCCCCTCAGACGCATTATCATCGTACACCATATTCCAAACCATCCCGTTAGGTATTGGCGTTTCATCCACAGTTCCATTCATGCCTACAGAAACAGCATTGCCTCTTGCATAAGGGCCAATATCCCTTGAAGACACACCGGCTAGTGAAAAGTTATATCCGAAAACAGGAATTCCTGCTTCTCCTACATTTCTAATCAACTGCTTGAGGTTTTCAATCTGTTCTTTCTTTTTCTGCCCGTCCAAAAGTATATCATGCCAATGTGCAGGATCGAAGTTCTCAATAGCCTCCAATTCAAGACCATTGTCATTGATCTCTTTTTTAATGGAACGTAACAGATCCAAGCTCCAAATTTCATTTGGATCACCAGCCTTGCCCCAACCATCGGTTCCGCCTATGGGTTGATCTGCCTCATCTTTATTATGTCCAAAATAATCTACCAGATGGATTACCAAATGCGTTGCACCACATTGCTTAGCAAACTTATAGTGATCTTCATTTAGCATATGCCTGTATAATCCAAATCCTAATTTCATATGTATTTCTAAATTATTGTTGATTAAACCAAAATAACTCTACCTTAAATAAAATTAAAATTACAAATTAGGATTAAGTACTTTTTCATTTTGCGGAATAGGGAAATATCGATTGCTTTCGGCCAAAGTTTTCCCATTGGGCAAGGTATATCCAATAAAATTCTCGAATCCCGTCCCATTGTATACTTTTTGGGTTCGTCGTTGGTCAAACCAAATGAGTCCTGCTTCCGCTGGAAACTCAAGGAAACGTTGTTTCCAAACTTCTTCTCTAAATTGACCCTGAGAAAGTCCAGAAACCTCTGGTAATCCAGCTCTTAACCTAACCATATTCAAGGCCAAATAGGCCAAAGCATCAGACGAACCTGTCTCGTTTTGAGCTTCTGCATAAGTCAAGAGTACATCGGCATAACGTATTAAGGGTACATCCTTACTAGAAATTCCATTTTCTGTCCTAAATGCATCGTAAAAATATTTGTAAACAGAGTTATTAAAAGTAAAACCATCTAATTCATCAAAAAAGAACCCTTGATTTTGCCCTCTTAAATCTGATGCATCGTAAAGGTTGATATAATCAGATTCAGGCTCCATCCCCCCAAAGTGCAAGCTTTGATTGGTTATTGCTTCACCTCCGAGTGGAGTGAAATATGTTGAGATCGAGGACACAATTGACGCCCCATCGTATTGAACCATAAAAATATGCTCTTCGGTATTGTCAAAAGCAGGATTACTTAACTTATCAAACCAAGTTGAAGAACCATCTGTTAGAAATAAACTGTACCAATCGGCATCAATTACCTCTTTGGCTTTATCTCTTGCTAAAACGTACTTATCCGTTTGTAAAAGTGGGTCTCCTGCCATAGTTAAATACACTTTGGCTAATAATGATTTAACAGCCCCTTTACTTACTCGACCACTTGTACCTGTATTAGGCAATCCTGCGTTTTCTGCTATTAACAGATCGGGAACGATTACTGTTTCGTACACCTCCTGTACACTGGACTTTGATAGTAGTCCATCCTCAGGAGAGGTTGAAGGAACTAAATTAAGAGGGACTTCTCCGAATATTTGTACCAGTTGAAAGTAATAATATGCTCTTAAAAAGTGTGCTTCACCCAACAACGCATCAGCAATAGTAGCTGTTAATTCTGGGTCATTAATGTTTGGAATAGAGGCAATCGCTATATTAGCTGCTTCTATACCACCATAATATGAAGTCCACAAATTCTCAGCACTCGCACTGCTAGAACTATAACTTAGCACATAAGCATCCTCTAAATCAGTATCTTGAGTTCCTACAGCAGGTTTTAATGTTCCTGTACTAACTTCCAAAATTGAAAAAGCCATTTTTGCAAAACCTGTCTTATCATATGGGAACCTTAAAAAAGCATAAATTCCATTAACAGACTCTTGAGCATCAAATAATGTGGTTCCCTCAGTTGTTTTTTCTGATCTTGGAGTCTCATCTAAGAAATCCTCACAAGAAAAAACGAAACAACAAACAACAATTAATATTATATATTTTTTCATAATCTTATTATATTTTTAAATTTATTCCCATATTTATATTCATCGCCTTTGGATATCCATTAAGTTCTATCCCTTCAGAAAATTGTCCTCCAAAAGAGCTAACCTCAGGATCGTACCCATGATAATCTGTAATGATAAAGAAGTTTTGAAGATTTAAGTAAATTTTCATCCCTTGAAGATTAACCTTTTCGAGGAAATTTCGGTCAAAATTATAGGAAAGGCTTAGGTTTTGACCTCTTATAAAGCTTCCATCAAATACTTGTCCTGAATCGGCTCCATCAAACTTCTTAATATTTTTACGAACCCTAGGGTACATGGTATTTTGATTCTCAGGAGTCCATGCCTGATTATAGAATTTTTTATACGTATTACCATATCCCATACGGTCAACAAAAAGAATTATAGAATGATCTAGAATATCGTTTCCTTTACTAATTCGTATGTCCACACTTAAATCCCAGTTCTTATACGAAAATGTGTTGCCAATATTCATTGTATAATCTGGCAAACCGCTGCCTATAATTTGTTGATCATCAAAGTTCAAGACACCGTCATTATTCTTATCTTCTAACTTAATATCTCCAGGTATTCTACCATAAACAGCAGCTTCGGCAATCTCATCTGTTCCCCAAGTTCCTAATCGATTGTAGCCCCAAAAAGCACCTGCTGATTCACCTACCCTAAAAATCTGTTGGTTCCACCATATTGGTGCGGTAAAAATATCGGCATCTTCAGTTCCAAGGGATAGAATTTTATTAACGTTCTTTGTGAAATTAATAGAGCTGCTCCAGCTAAAGTTATCGGTCATCACATTGGTACTACTAACTAACAGTTCTATTCCGTTGTTTCTAATCGACCCCGCATTTGAAAGTATGGATGAATAGCCAGTAAATGATGCTATAGGGACGTTGAACAATAGGTCTTTTGTGGTTCTGCTGTAATAATCTCCTGTAATATCTACTCTATTGAAAAGCCCAAGGTTAAATCCAATATTATACTCTTCTGTTTTTTCCCATCTTAAATTATCGTTACCTATGGAGCCCGGCGAAGACCCGGTAAATCTTGTATTATTAAAGCTGACCTCTTGTACTCCTGGACTAGAAATTCTGGCATAATTACCAATTGCATCATTTCCGCTCTCTCCATAGGTAACCCTTAATCTTAAGTCACTTAAAGTTTCTGAATCCTGTAAAAATGGTTCATTGGATACCTTCCAAGCTATTCCCGCAGACGGGAAAAATGAATACTTATTGTTTTTCCCAAATCTTGAAGACCCGTCGTAACGACCTGTGAATTCAAGTAAATATTTGTTCTTATAGCTATAATTTATCCGTCCAAAATAAGAATCGGTAGTATTTCTACTAAAATCACTAAAAACAGAAGGTTCGGCTGTCCCTTGTCCAACATTATTAAAACTATAAAAATCGTCAAAATCCTGAGCAGTCAAACCAAACTGAAACACTTCATTTTCTTGTCTTGAAGCTCCAAGTATAGCACCAAACGAATGGTTTTCATCTATAGTAGGGTTATAACTCAACACATTTTCAATTAGATTTTGTTTCAAATTTGCATTAGTTAAAGAAGCAGAGGTTCTGTTAACAAATGTATCAACTCGTCTTCCTATATGTGTTCTTCCTTCTGTATTATAATTTAAGATTGAATATGACGTTCTTAATTTAAGATCTTTGGTGAAATTGATTTCAGTGAAGATGTTACGGGTAACTTGTCTTTTGTAAAACTCTCTATTCAAAGCATTTAATCTATCTTTTGGTGTTGCTCCATACCATACATCCCAAGTTCCATTAGCGTTCAGTAAATCATCAGCATTTACAGCTGTACCATCTTCATATCTAGTAGGATAAATAGGTAAATAGAAAAGAGTTCTCATTGTAATATTATCAGCACCTATTCTAAAATCATCTACAATGTTGGTCTTGGTATCTGAGTATGACATACTTCCTCCTACTTTCAACCAATCTTTCACCGTGAACTCACCATTAAAGCGCATGGTGTTCTTCTTCAAAAAGGTATTTAGTAATATCCCTTCATCGTCTTGTGTTCCTGCAGAAAACGAAAAATTAGAATTTTCTCCTCCTCCTCTAACATTTACAAAGTATTGCTTGGAAACAGCAGTGCGTGTTGATTCATCCAACCAATCGGTATCGTACTTTGGTAGATCTGATCGGGTTCCATCTTCTGTGAACAATGCGGGATAATCTGTTGCGTAATCATCAACAAAGAAACCACTTGGTGTACCCAAAGCCATTTGATCCTCATCTAACCTCACTTTCAAGCCTTTCCAATACTCCATACCACTTAATACTTCAGGCTTATTGGTCAACCTTGCAACTTGTAAATTCGAATTTACATCTACAGAAATCTTTCCTGATTTACCTTTTTTTGTTGTAACCAATATTACACCATTTGCCCCTCTTGCACCATATATAGCTGTAGCAGACGCATCTTTAAGGACAGTCATGGTTTCTATATCGTTGGTGTTTATTAACTCGATATCCACTCCTATAACACCATCAACAACATATAATGGTTGATTGTTTGCATTTAAAGAACCCTTTCCTCTAATTGTAACCTGCATACCACCTCCTGGTCGCCCTGAGCTATTAAAAACATTCAAACCAGCTACCTTACCTTGTAAATTGTCCAATGGATTTACAGATACCCTTTCTTCCATTTTACTTGAATTAACTGTTGCAATAGAGCCTGCTATGTCTGATCTCTTGTCTGTTCCATAACCAATAACAACAACCTCATCTAATTTAGACGTACTTTCTTCTAAAGTTATATTTACTTCTTTTTTTCCCCTCACACTAATCTCTTGAGTAGAAAAACCTAAATAAGAAATAAGCAATATTGCATTTTCATCAGATACTGAAATAGAAAAGTTCCCATCAAAATCTGTTTGCACACCATTGGAAGTCCCTTTCTCGATAACATTTGCTCCAGGTAACGGTGTGCCAAAATTATCCTTGACCGTACCGGAAATCACAATTTGACTTTCTGGTTCTTTTACTCCATTAGGTGAAATGCTACTTAGCTTGGTTTCTTTAACCATGCTATCTGCATACCCCTTAGGTATTGCCATACTAGACCACGAGCCAAAAAAGACCAGTGCGAAAAGCACACAACCACCTACTTTTAATAATGATAATGGTTTTCTCATAATTTACGAATTTAATTTAGTTAGTAATTTCATTTAATTAATCTATTTCAAAGTATATTATTTGTAACTAAACCGTTTTAGTTAATACTTAAAAAAATGTTTTACGTCATGATCCACAAGATTTTCTTACAATAAACTCCACTTCTAAAATCCTTTTTTTATCATTCATAGTTTTAACCTTTGTGGCTCCCATTTCATCCAATAAAATATCTACTGCCATATTTCCCATCTCCTCAACCGGTTGTAAAACAGAAGTAATTGGAGGTTCAACCAAATCGAACGCTGCCGACAAATCGGAAAAACTAACCATGGCCACTTCTTCAGGAACTTTAACATTCAATCCCTTTAAAGCCCTTAGCCCTTCACGCGCCAAATAGTGAGTTGAAAACACAAACGCATCAACATTTAATTTCGGCTCAACAAACTCTTTAATTTTCTTCTTAACGTCGGCCTCATAATTATTGTAATCTACATATATCTCTATCGGTTCATTTGGATTACCTTCGAACTTTTCAACAGCATCCCTATAACCTAAATACCGCTGCTTTAATGCCTCCAGATCAGAATTTATTGCCACAAAAACTATTCTCTTTTTCCCTTTCGACAACAAATGTTTTGTAGCCTTGTTCATCCCCCCGTAATTATCTACAACGACAAAATTCGTATCCAGATCGGGATAATTTCTATCAATTAAAACCAATGGAAAATTATTTTTCATCAACATTTTAATATCCTTTTGGTTCTTTTGTGTAGATGCCACAATCAGACCATCTACCTGTCTATTTAACATATCGCCAATAAGACTTGATTCTTTCTTCGGGGACTCGTTTGAGCTACTAAAAACAACGGTAAACCCTTCCTGAGCTGCCCTTGCCTCAATACTTCCTGCTATTTTAGCGTAAAAAGTATCTGAAATATTGGGTATTATTAACCCAATCGTCTCGGTTTTCCCTCGGCTCAATCCACGAGCTAAATGATTGGGAACATAATTGTGATCTTTAGCAAACTTAATTATCCTTTTCTGGGTTTCTTGGCTAATCTTATTTTCATCTCCTTTGTTATTAAGCACAAGAGAAACTGCCGTTTTAGAAACGTTAAGTTGTTCTGCAATATCCTTTAAATATACCTTTTTCAAACCCAAAATTAAGATTTACCTGAGATAAAATCACTAACTAAACCGCTTTAGTTTAAGCAAATATATAAATTTTTTGTTGTATTCAAATATCTTTCTTCTTTTTTTTATTTTTTTATTCTATTAGTCTTGCTCAAAATTGTTTTTGCTTTCCACTACCAAACAAAAACCTCAGAAGTAATAAAAATTATTTTCTCAAATATAGCTTGCTAACTCTTTTCTATATAGTACCAATATGTTTATACTCAATTATTGCCTTTCCTATAAACTCTATCTTTAATAACTTTTCAATTTCTGTCCGAGTAAATGTAGTAACTCCATTCTAGTAGGTTACTTATATCCTCACTAATTTTGGTTTCTACTACCCTAGCGTAAATTTGTGTGGTTGAAAGTTTGGCATGCCCTAAAAGTTTAGAAACGGTCTTTATTGGTACGCCATTGGATAACATTACCGTCGTTGCAAAAGTATGTCTAGCAACATGAAAAGAAATATTTTTGTGGATTCCACAAGATTTTACAATTTCCTTTAAATAAGCATTGGTTTTTTGGTTAGAGCTTATGGGTAATAAATTGGTTATAAAATCTGTTTCTTGTATACCTCTATACTTTTCTAGTATTGTCCATGCTTTTGGAAGTATAGGCACTTTTACTTGTTCATCTGTTTTTTCTCGTTTGGTATATATCCAATTGTTGTTATCTATACCTTTAACAATATTGTTTTCTGTTAGTTCTTTGACATCTATATAAGATAATCCCGTATAGCATGAAAACACAAAGCAATCTTTTATTTTTTGTAAGCGTTCACATGTGAATTCTGTGTTTTCTAACAATGATAGTTCTCTTTCGTTTAAATACTGCCTATCAAATTTGTTATATTTTAACTGAAATTGGCTGAATGGATTTTTATGCATCCATTCCAATTTTATCGCTAGGTTTATCATTTTTTTGAAACGCTCCAAATGTTTCATAACGCCATTGTTGGATAGCATTAATTGCTTTTTGGCGTTTTTATAGGTTCTTAGGTAGTGCTCAAAATCTGTGATAAATCTGAAATTCAATTGTTTCAAATAAATATCCTTTATTCTTTTTTTCTTTTTTAAAAACTTCAGTAGATAACGTTCTGTGGTGTAATAATTCTTCATCGTTCCTCCCTTTAGAACGTGAATCATATTACCATTGTGGTAAGCAATTAACTATTTTAAGGTTTTGCTGTTATCATCTTCTCCTAAATAACGAGACTTGATGGCATCAGAAGATAACACCTTATCTTCTTCTATAAGTTCTTTGTGACATTGAAGCAGTTTGTTATAAACCCCATCCAAATAAGAGTTTAAAATTTTGGTGGTTTCCGAATTACCTCGTCCTCTATTTTTGACATTGTCCCACTGGTTATGGTCAATACTTCGCTTTAAACTCATTTCTGAGCGTTTGCCGTTTACCGTAATACGGGCATAGATGGAAATTTGACTGGGATTGCTTCTTGATTTTCTTGTAAAGAAAATAACCGTAAAGGTGCTTTTTGTTTTCATTTTAAATGACTTTTTGTTAAACAATAATTTGTAAAGACGAAAGTCAAATTATGTCTTAAAGCTCTTTAAAGTTAATACATTTTCGGTAAACAATTGCACACCGATTTGCACACCTTTTTAATGAGATTAGATGCTTTTATTTGATATCAAATAAAATGTGTGAAAACAAAAAACACTGATAATCATACGATTAACAGTGTTTTGCTTTAACCTATTACTAGGTTCGTCGGGGTGGCAGGATTCGAACCTGCGACCTCCGCGTCCCAAACGCGGCGCGATAACCGGGCTACGCTACACCCCGAAAATGTAACGGCTGCAAATATATAGCTTTTCTTTATAAACGAACAATAATTATGAGTAAATTGTGGTTACATTTAATATTAAATATCATGACTTTCAAATCTTTTGTTATAGCTACTATAATTCTATTTGGTTTAAGCTCTTGTGCACAAGACAAAAACCCGATAAACACTGAGCATTCCTACGAAACTGTCGTAAAAAATCTTAATAATCCTTGGGGTTTTGTTTTTCTTCCTGATGGTTCCATGCTTATTAATGAGAAAGCTGGAGAATTAATTCATTTTAATAAAGAAAAGAAAACCAAAGTTATAGGGTTGCCAGAAATTGAATTACTTGGTCAAGGTGGTTTAATGGATATAGAATTGCATCCCAAATATGAAGATAATGGATGGATTTATTTCTCTTATGCTTCCTCTGAAGGAAATGGAGATGGCGCTAACACTACTATAATGCGTTGCAAACTAACGAATAATCATTTAGTTGAGAAACAAGTTCTATATAAAGCGAAACCAAACTCTGAAAAAGGACAGCATTTTGGCTCTCGAATAGTGTTTGATAATGCTGGGTATTTATATTTCACTGTTGGAGACCGTGGAAGTCGAGACGTAAACCCTCAAGATATTACTCGAGATGGAGGTAAAGTATACCGTTTACACGATGATGGTACTATACCAAGCGACAACCCATTTATAAATGAAACAAACGCTAAAAAAGCAATATACTCTTACGGTCATCGTAATCCCCAAGGCATGGTAAAACATCCAGAAACTGGTAAAATATGGACCCACGAACACGGTCCGAGAGGTGGTGATGAAATAAATATTATTGCATTAGGAAAAAATTATGGCTGGCCAGTAATTAGCTATGGCATAAACTACAGTGGCACAAAATTTACCGAATTAACTGAAGCTCCAGGAATGGAACAACCCATTCATTATTGGACACCATCAATTGCTCCAAGTGGTATGGAGTTTATAACTAGTGATATTTACCCCAATTGGAAAGGAAACCTGTTGGTTGGTTCCTTAAAGTTTCAGTATCTCGATAGATGTGTTATCCAAAACAATAAGGTTGTTAAAGAAGATAGATTACTTAATGGTGTTGGTCGTGTACGTAGCGTGCGCCAAGGCCCTGACGGATATATTTATGTAGGTGTAGAAAATGTTGGTATAGTTAAAATTATTCCGAATAAATAATCTTAAATTTGTATTACTAAGTTTAATAAAGATGTTTAGATGCTAGTTATAGGAATTGCAGGTGGTACTGGTTGCGGAAAAACAACAGTTGTAAATCAAATTTTAAACGAACTTCCAGAGGGTGAAGTTGGTATAATTTCTCAAGATTCATATTATAAAGACACATCGCATTTAACATACGAAGAGCGTGTAAAAATAAATTTTGACCATCCTAGGTCTATTGATTTTGATTTATTAGCTAATCATTTACAAGAACTAAAAAAAGGTACACCAATACACCAACCAGTATATTCGTTTGTTAAACATAACAGAACTGGTGATACTATTTTAACGCACCCAAGAAAAGTAATGATTGTTGAGGGCATTTTAATACTTACAAATCCCGAATTAAGAGACATGTTTGATATTAAAATATTTGTGCATGCTGATACCGATGAGCGCTTAATTCGAAGGTTAAAACGCGATATTTCTGAACGAGGTAGAGATTTAGATGAAGTACTTTCTCGTTATCAAAACACTTTAAAACCTATGCACGATCAGTTTATTGAACCTATGAAAGAATATGCAGATATTATCATTCCTAACAATAAATATAATACTGTTGCGGTAAATATTGTTAGAACTATTATAAATGAAAAATTGTAAATGGCTCAACTAAAAAAAAATAAATACTTAAAGCCTTTCAAAAATTGGTTTATACTCATTTTTGTTGGCTTCGTCGTTTGGATGTTGTTTTTCGATACAAACTCGGGATTAATTCATCATGAATTAAATTCAGATATTGAAGCTTTAGAAAACTCAAAAGAATATTATAAAAAAGAAATAGAAAAAGACAATAAGGCCATTAAAAAATTAAGTTCAGAAGAAGGCCTAGAAAAATTTGCCCGCGAAGAGTATTATATGAAGAAAGAAAATGAGGAAATATTTATAATAGAATACGAAGACAGTTTAAAAGTAAAAAAAGATGACTAAGCGTTTGTTTGATGATTTTAACCCTGTATCGGCAAAACAATGGAAGCAAAAAATTCAAGTCGATTTAAAAGGTGCAGATTATAATGATACTCTAATTTGGAATTCTAACGAAGGTGTTTCAGTAAAACCTTTTTATCATTCAGATGAGTTTAGCGAGCTTCCAGAAACGTCAAACACTAAAGCAACACAGTGGAAAATTTGTCAATCTATTTTTGTTGCAGATGTTAAAAAATCTAACCTAAAAGCTGTTAATGCTATAAAAAGAGGAGCAGAAAGCATCAAATTTATTATTCCAAATGATGTAGTTTCCATCGAAGATTTATTAAAAAACATTAACCCAACTTCTACACCTCTCTATTTTGATTTACTGTTTTTAAATAACGAATATGTTAAACAGCTTTGTGCTATTTCTGCGAAGACAGGAATACATATTCAAACAGACATCATTGGAAATTTAGCACGCAACGGAAACTGGTTTAGCAATTTAAAAGACGATCATAAGCATTTTGAATCTATTGTTAAGAGCACAAATACTTTTAGCGTGGATGCCTCATTATATCAAAATTCTGGTGCAAATATGGTGCAACAACTTGCTTACAGTTTAGCACATGTCAACGAGTATTTAAATCATCTTGACAATATTATTGAAAGTAAAAAGAAGCAATCTCTTCAAGTTAACTTTCAAGTTTCTGTTAATACTAACTACTTTTTCGAAATCGCAAAACTTAGAGCATTAAGAATCCTTTGGAACACTCTAGCGTCAGAATATAATATCAACCCAGATTGCCATATTGTAGCAAGCCCAAGTACACGTAATAAAACACTTTACGATTACAACACCAATATGCTCCGCACCACAACAGAATGTATGAGTGCCATTTTAGGTGGCGCTAATACAATTTGCAATTTGCCTTACGATGCTATTTATCATAAAGACAATGAATTTGGCGAGCGTATTGCCAGAAATCAATTGCTTGTTTTAAAACATGAAAGTTATTTTGATAAAGTTAATAATCCAGCAGATGGTGCTTATTATATTGAAAGTTTAACTAATCAACTTGCAGAAAAATCCTTAGAATTGTTTAAAGATATAGAAGCTAGTGGAGGCTTTTTAAAACAGCTAAAAGAAGGCACAATTCAAAGAAAAATAAAAGAAAGCGCCACTAAAGAGCAAGAACAATTTGATGCTGGCGAGGAAATACTTTTAGGAAGTAATAAACACCCTAATTCAAACGATAAAATGAAACACGAACTGGAATTATACCCGTTTGTAAAAATAAATTCAAGAAAAACTTTAATTGAACCTATCATTGAAAAACGTCTTGCAGAAGCATTAGAACAAAACCGATTAAAAACCGAATAACCTTAAATTTTATAATACCTATGAAAACACAATTTTTTAAACTCTTTATAATCGCATTAACTTTTGGTTTGATAAGTTGTAAAAAAGATAACACTTTATCAGAATATAAATTTGCAGATAAAGGACTTGTTTTAAGTTGCGAAAATGTAAACTCAAAATTATATAGTGAAGCTTTGTTTGCTTTTGAAAATGATATTTTAAACTATTACGGTAAAAACAATCCTAATGCCTCTTTAATTCAAGCTTATGGGCAATTTATTAGAAATTCGATTTATGGTAAATTAAAATTTGAAGACATCGTTTCTCCGCACACCGTTAAGGTTTTTGAAGCTTTAAAGAATGAAAATGACTTATGGGATGCTAACAATATAAAAAGCTACTTAAACTACAATAGTGCTTTGGTTAATTGTATTTCAATAAACATGCAAAATGCTGACTTAAAAACAACATTTAATTCACTATTAAAAACAAATAGTATGGGGCCAAAACCATTTGGTGCCCCATTAATGTCTAATTACAGATTTGTTGCCCAAGATAAATATTTAGCAACCTATATTGCTTTCGATTTATTTTACGCAAAACTGTTTAATAAAGATTTATCTAAAGTTAATTCTGAAAAACCTGCGCAAAAAGTAGATTTTAATAAATTACCTCCAAAGACTGACACAGATTCACATGCTGGACATAATCACTAATTAAATGAGAAAAAAACTCCAACATATCAATTTAAAGCCAGAAGTTAGAAGCTTGAATTTAGAAGCCTCAAAGTTCCTAACTGCTGAAGATATTCTTGTAAAATCAAATTATTCAAAAAACGATTTGCAAGATACTGAGCAGTTAAATTTTGTTGCTGGAATAGCGCCAAATCTTCGTGGACCATACAGTACCATGTATGTCCGTAGACCTTGGACTATTCGTCAATATGCTGGATTTTCAACTGCCGAGGAAAGTAATGCGTTTTACAGACGCAACTTAGCTGCAGGGCAAAAAGGATTATCAGTTGCTTTCGATTTAGCAACACACCGTGGGTATGATAGTGATCATGAGCGTGTGGTTGGAGATGTAGGAAAAGCTGGTGTGGCAATCGACTCGGTTGAAGATATGAAAGTGCTTTTCGACCAAATTCCACTTGATAAAATGTCGGTTTCGATGACCATGAATGGGGCTGTTTTACCAATTATGGCATTTTATATAGTGGCAGCCGAAGAGCAAGGTGTTAAACCAGAACAGTTAGCCGGAACTATTCAAAATGATATTTTAAAAGAGTTTATGGTGCGTAATACTTATATATACCCGCCAACACCCTCAATGAAAATCATTTCAGACATTTTTGAATTTACGAGCAAAAACATGCCTAAATTCAATAGTATTAGTATTTCTGGTTATCACATGCAAGAAGCTGGGGCAACCTGCGATATTGAATTAGCTTATACTTTAGCTGATGGTTTAGAATATATTAGAAAAGGATTAGCAGCAGGTATGGATATTGACACCTTTGCGCCTCGTTTATCTTTTTTCTGGGCAATTGGCATGAATCACTTTATGGAAATTGCTAAAATGCGAGCAGCACGTATGTTGTGGGCAAAATTAGTAAAGCAATTTAGTCCAAAGAATGAGAAATCTTTAGCCTTACGCACACATTGCCAAACAAGTGGCTGGAGTTTAACTGAGCAAGATCCATTTAACAATGTAGCGCGAACTACTATTGAAGCTATGGCAGCTGCTTTTGGAGGTACTCAATCTTTACACACCAATGCACTAGACGAAGCCATTGCTTTACCAACCGATTTTTCGGCACGAATAGCAAGAAACACACAAATATTTTTACAAGAAGAAACAAAAATCACTAAAACTGTCGATCCATGGGCTGGAAGTTTTTATGTTGAAAAACTAACCCACGACATAGCTCAAAAAGCATGGTCGCTTATAGAAGAGGTTGAAGAACTTGGTGGTATGACAAAAGCCATTGAAGCTGGTATACCAAAAATTAGAATTGAAGAAGCTGCGGCACGTAAACAAGCACGTATAGATTCTAGTCAAGATATTATTGTTGGGGTTAATAAATATAGATTAGAAGAAGAAGACCCTATTCAAACTTTAGAAGTTGACAACCAAACGGTTCGTAATCAGCAAATTGAAAGTTTAAACAAGATTAAAGCCAAAAGAAACTCAGATAAAGTTAAGGTGACTTTATCGAAATTAACCGAAACTGCTCGAACAGGACAAGGAAATTTATTAGCTTTAGCAGTTGAGGCTGCTCGCAAACGAGCAACTTTAGGTGAAATTAGTGATGCTTTAGAAGCTGAATTCGGGCGTTATAAAGCACAAATTAAATCATTTTCTGGTGTGTATAGTAAAGAAATAAAAGACGATCAAAGCTTTAAAAAAGCAAAAGAGTTAGCAGATATTTTTGCAGAGCAAGATGGTAGACGCCCTCGAATTATGATTGCAAAAATGGGACAAGACGGACACGACCGTGGTGCAAAAGTAGTTGCTACTGGTTATGCCGATGTTGGTTTTGATGTTGATATTGGTCCTTTATTTCAAACACCACAAGAAGCCGCTAAACAAGCTGTTGAAAACGATGTACATATTTTAGGTGTTTCATCTTTAGCTGCAGGGCATAAAACCCTAGTTCCACAAGTTATTGAAGCTTTAAAGAATTACGGACGTGATGATATTATGGTAATTGTTGGAGGCGTAATACCAAAACAAGATTACCAATATTTATTTGATGCTGGTGCTGTAGCAGTTTTTGGTCCTGGAACAAAAATTAGCGATGCTGCTATTAAAATTTTGGAGATTTTGATTGATTAAGTATAAGTATTGTAATCTCAATTAACTACTAACAATCAAATGGATAACTTATCAATAATAGGAATAATAAGCTTTGTAATAGTTTCTCTCTTTTTACTTTTCTCTACTTTCTTATTAACAGTAAAAACTACAAAAAAACTTAGTAATCAATTACTTGCAAGTTTTCTAATTATCACAGCTGTAGATATAAGTGTGTTTTTCTATCACAATTTTATAGAATTACCTCCTGCGCTAGAAATGCTAAGAATACAAGTTTCTGCTTTTAAAGATCCATTTCTATTCCTTTATATCCTTTCTGTAATTTATTCAGATTTTAAACTTAAAACTAAACATCTTGTTCATTTAATCCCTTGGGTAATAAATATCTTCATATTACTACCAAATTTCTTTATGGTTTCTGAAAGTGCTCAAATTGATTTTTTATCTAATTTCAATGAAACTACAGAATCTTACTATATTTCTATATTAGGTAAGATTATTGAGGTTATTTATATTATCGCAGAGATTTATTACCTATTAAGGTATCGCAAATTATTATTAGAAAATTACACTAGTAAAGACGCTTTTTATAATTATCATTGGGTAAAGCAACTCATTATATTTATACTAATTGGTCAACTACTAACCTTTATCAAAGGGATTATAAGAGATTCAGGGGATTTTGAAGTAGAATTTGTGAATATTTTTAGAATCATTTTATTAGCATTCGGATTATTCTTTAGTTTTTGGTTGGTATTTAAAGCGTTATTATCTCCAAAATTATTCAGAGGAATTGCGGTTGATCTTCGTTTATCTAAAGAAATGATTTCTGATAAGCATACAGAATTCACCAATCAAATTGAAAGTATCAAATCTTACATGATTAAAGAAGAACCTTTTTTAGAACCTTCATTAACTGTAAAAAGTCTTTCAGAAAAAATGGATATTCAACATCGCGAATTATCCATTCTAATAAACCAAGAACTTGGACAACACTTTTTCGATTTTATAAATGAATATCGTATCGAAAAAGCCATGTCAATATTAAAAGATCCTTCAAAAAAGAAACATACCGTACTCGAAATTTTGTACGAAGTTGGTTTTAATTCAAAATCTTCATTTAATACCGCTTTTAAAAAACACACGGGTACAACACCAACTGCATACCGTAAAACGGCATAAACAAAGGGCTTTGTAAAAAGTCGAACGTTTTGATTGAGAAAGTCGAACGCATTTTTTTTTAGAAATGCGTTCGACTTTTTATAATCGGTCGTGTAACGTTTACTTCCGTAAGATATTTGCTTCAAATAAAACAAGTATCAATTTTAAAACGAAAAATATTATGAAACGTTTAATTACTCTAATCCTTTTAACACTTCCAACATTATTAATCTCACAAGTTAACATTAAAGGAAAAGTTACAGGTCAATCACAACCTGTAGTTTGGGCAAATGTAGTTTTAACAAACTTAAATGATGATATCATTACAGGAAGCATAACAGATGATTATGGCACATTCAATTTAAAAGCAGAACCAGGAACTTACAAATTAACAATTAGCTTTATAGGTTATAATAGCTTCGTAAAAGAAGTAACCATAAAAAATGATTTAGACTTGGGTACGATAGTATTAAAAGCTGATAACACACTTGATGAAATAGTTATTACACATCAAAAGAAATTAATTGAGCAAAAACCAGATCGCATCATTCTTAATGTTGAAAATAGTGTAACCGCTATTGGTGGAGATGCTTTAGATGCATTACGAATTGCTCCAGGTTTGAGAGTCCAAAATAATAGTATTAACTTACTTGGTAGAGGTGAATCTAGAGTTATGATTAATGGGCGTTTATTACAACTTTCAGCTGAAGACTTAACGAGCTACTTAAATTCTATATCTGCTAGTGATATTAAAAAAATTGAGGTTATAACCACGCCCCCAGCAAAATATGAAGCTGCAGGCAATGGTGGCCTTATTAATATTGTTTTAAAGAAGGGGCAACTAAACTCTTGGAAAAACACCATCTCTCTTGTTGAAAACATTAATACTTATCATTTTACAACATTAAGAAACAGTCTATTATACAACAAGAATAAACTAAGTCTTTCTTTTAATGTAAATGGTGCGAAAGGAAACTCAAGAAATATTGAAGATTTTCAGGTATACTATCCAAATAGCACTTGGGATATCGATATAAACTCTAAAGAAAGAGAAGACAATCTATCGGCACAATTCCTGTTGGATTATGATATAACGGAGAACACAACTATTGGGATTCAATATTTAGGAAACACCAAAACACCAGATCTTACAGACAAGAGTATTTCAAGAATTTTCAATCAATCAAACAGCTTAGATTCTTTACTTATTAATAATGGAAATAATCATTCAAAAGTAAACAGCCATTTAATTAACCTACATGCTAATACTAAATTGGATAGCTTAGGAAAGAGTATTTCTTTTGATATAGACTATTTTACATACGATTCTAACCAGAACAGAGATTTTATAACAAATAGTTTTGCACCAAATAATGATTTCTTGGGTGTAAATGCAGCAGCAAATAACTTTTCAAATCAAAAAATAGAAAATTTCAGTGTTAAAACAGATGTAGAACATCCTTCAAAATTCATTAATCTGTCTTATGGTGCAAAAATTAGCAGCATTAAAAACAATAGTGATATTAAGTTTTTTAATACCATAACTGGTACTCCAGTTTTTGACTCGAATATATCCAACACATTTAAATACGAAGAAAACAATCAAGCCATTTACGTTAGTGGATTAAAAAAAATAAATGAAAAATGGGATGTACAATTAGGTTTAAGGCTAGAAAACACAAAAACTAAAGGTTTCTCGGTAGAATTAAATGAAACGAATACTGATCGTTATACAAAACTGTTCCCTTCTTTTTACGCAAGTTATAATAAAAATGAGAATAATAGCTTTTCATTAAGTTATGGAAAACGCATTGAAAGGCCTCGTTTTAGAGATTTAAACCCTTTTCGATCTGTTATTAGCAGCAATACATTTAGTGTTGGAAACCCTTTTTTGAGACCCTCATTTGTAGATAGTTTTGAATTTAAGCACACTTACAAAAACAAATATACGACCAATGCTTTTTTAAGTATTATAAACGACGGGGCTAGCGTTATTTTTACTTCGGATGTAGAAAACAGCACACAAATTGCAACACGTTCAAATTTTTTTAAACAATATATTTATGGTATTGGAGAAAGCTTCACTTTTAATAAAATTTCTTGGTGGCAAAGTCAAAATAGCCTTAATGTTATTGGCTCAAAAACAGAATTCACCATGGATATTGGAGCACAACCACAAAATGGCATCATGTTTAGTGCAAATTCCAGCAATAAAATTACTATAAATGAATCAACAAAATTACAGATAGATGCATCTTACGACTCGCCTTTTAAATCTGGCCTGTTCAGCGTAGGGGAAACTTATAGCTTAGATTTAGGCATTAGCAAACAATTTTTAGATAAAAATTTGCAAGTTGCCATATTAATAAAAGATATTTTCAATACATCTAGTTTAAACAACTTTAAATCTACAGTAAACGGTGTAAAACAAGTATATGGGCAAAATGATAATAATCGATTTATTAGACTTTCTGCTAGATATAGTTTTGGGAACAAAAAAATCAAAGAAAATAGACGAAGCTTTGGAAATGAAGAAGAAAGAAGAAGAACTAATTAAATATAATTATCGTAATAACATACAGCTATATTTTTTATTTCAATAGATTCTATTATATTCATCATTAATAAATAAAAAATAAATCCAAAAAAAATGAAAGTTTTAAACCCGTTAATACTTGTAATCTTTATTATATTTTCTAGTTGTAATAAAGAAAAGTCAACATCAAAAAAACAATGGTTTAAAGGTAATTTACACACGCATTCTTATTGGAGCGATGGTGATGAATTTCCCGAAGTTATTATGGATTGGTACAAAAATAACGATTACCAGTTTGTAGCTTTAACAGATCATAATACTTTGGCTGAAGGTGATAAATGGATAACCATTTCAAATGATTCTATTTATCAAAAAGCTTTTAAAAACTATTTGAACACTTACGGTTCAAATTGGGTTAATCATAAAATTGATTCTTTAAACCAAACACAAGTAAAATTAAAAACTTACAATGAATACAGGACAAAATTTGAAGAAGATGGTAAATTTTTAATTATTCAGTCTGAAGAAATAACAGATCATTTTAATAATAAACCCATACATATTAATGCTACAAATGTTAAACAGAAAATAAATCCACAGGGAGGTAACAGCGTATTGGAAGTGATGCAAAACAACTTAAATGCTGTAGCTAAACAAAAGAAAGCTTTAAATATACCCATGATAACTCATATAAATCATCCTAATTTTGGATATGCCATTGGCCTTGAAGAAATGAAGGCTTTAAAAAACGAGCAATTTTTTGAGGTATATAACGGGCACCCTTCTGTACATAATTCTGGAGATGCAGACCACATGTCTACAGAAATGATGTGGGATTATATTAACATAGCTTATATTGAAAATAATAAGCCAATAATGTATGGTCTTGCCACTGATGATTCTCACCATTATCATAGAAAAGACAGTAAATGGAGTAATGCTGGCAGAGGTTGGATTATGGTACAAGCAGACTCATTGAATCCTAAATCTTTAATAAACGCTATGGAAGCAGGACAGTTTTATGCAAGTACTGGCGTAGAATTAAAAGAATTAGCATTCAAGAATAACACCCTTTTTGTTGAAGTTAAAGAAGATAAAAATGCAACCTATAAGATATCTTTTGTTGGGTGTAAAAAAGGACAGGGTGAACCTGAAGAGTTTGCTACAAATGAAGGAAATAAAGCTAGTTTTAAATTAACAAATGATATGCTTTATGTAAGGTGCAAAATAACTTCTTCTAAATTGCATGAAAACCCTATTGAAGATTTATTGTTTGAAAACGCTTGGACTCAGCCTTTTACTTTTACAGAATAAAAAAAGCCAATTTATAAAAATATAAATTGGCTTTTTTTCTAATCAAGATGATTGTTAATCAACTTTCTTATCGCTTTTTATTTCTGGTGATTTTTCAAAATCTCCAGCATTTACAACAGTCCAATTATCAAAGGTTTTAAAGTATTTTTTAATCACTTTATTTACATCATCAACTGTTAAGTTTACTACACGATCTTCAATACCTTTATAAAACATCATATCTCTATCAAAATATAAGTTATTGTTAATTGTAGAAGATAATTCGTTGTCTTTAGCTCTAGATACATTTTGTCCTTGTACCCAACTAGTAATGGCAACTTTAAGCTCATCTTCAGTAATACCATCAGCAATAAAACGCTCTATTTCTTCACTAAAACCTGTTTGCACCTTTGATGCATTTTCTGGTGCATAAATAGCATAAACCAAAATAGATGATTTCTTGTCTTTTTCATCACCATCAACACTTACTCGTCCTCCTGCACCATAACTAACTCCATCTTTTTGACGTAAACGCCCTGCTATTCTTGAATTTAAGAACCCGCCACCAAAGATAGATCCTGCTATCTGAAGTGCTGCATAGTCTTTGTCAACTTGACTACCTTCAAAAGCTAAAACACCAATACTAATTGCATTCTTTTTGTCTGGAGTTTTAATTTTTTCGTTTGCAGCATTGTTAGCTATATATTTATCAGATATTGGCGCGTAAGCTTTATCAGATTTAAAATCTGAAAATTCTTTTTCAAAATAATCTTTTAATGATTGCTCATTTATATTTCCAATAGCAATTAATGTTGCATTATCTGAAATACCATAAAACTCATTATAATAACCTTGAATAGCATCAACAGTTACTGCATTAATAGCTTCAATGTCTTCCTCTAAACTTGTTCTATAAAGTGGGTGTCCTTTTTTATAATTCTGATTAAGTGCTCCTAGTCTTTTACTTGCTAAAAATTGAGGCTCTGTTTTATTTTGCTCAATACTTGCTAATTCTTGAGTTTTTAACTTGTCTAATTCTGCTTGATCAAGTTTAGGGTTTTTAAGCATGTCTGTCATTAAGGCCAACGTTTCCATAAGGTTTTCTTCCGTTGAACTTACATTTACATTTACACGACCATTAGAACCTCCAAAACGAATAGACGATTTTAAAGCACTCAATTTATCTTCTATATCTTGTCTTGAATTATTTTGCGTCCCTTTATTAAGCATTCTTGCAGTATAACTAGCAACACGCCCTTTATTCATAAAATCATTTACATTTCCGTTTCTAAAAGTAAATGACAAGGTTACAGATTTACCTCTATTATTCTTTTTAATAAAACCGTATTCAATTGGTGTTTTATTTAAAGTTCCAGAGTCTAATCTGTTTTGAATGTTTTCATAAGACACATCAAAAGCTTCTCCTGCACCATAGCCTTTTTTACCTTTATAGCTAGAAACTAAAGCGTCAAGTCCATCGGTATGCTCAATTTCTACACGAATTGGTGTTTTTGTTGGGTTAAAATTACCAACAGTTCTATTGGTATTTATTAAATAACGCTGTACAGCAGCATTCACTTTTTCTGCTGTCATGTTTTCAATTCTATCTCTTGTTATAAAAGCTAATCTCCAATCGCCAGCTCCTATAAATTCACTCATATAAGTTCCTAAAAAAGCAGAGTTTCTACTTATTTGATCGATTTGTTTTAACAAATTAGCTTTAGCACGTTTAACTTCTTCTTCCGTAACTGGTTTATCTTTTAAGCCATCTAATACAGATAGTAATGTGCTTTCTGCTTCAGTTATAGATTTATCAGAAGGTACATCAACATTTATATACAAAAACGATGGTTCTTTTGTAAATGGTGAAAACGACCAAAGGCTAGATGCTTTTTTGCCATCAACCAAAGCTTTATATAGTCTCCCTGAAGGTTGATCTGTTAAAACCTCTTCAGCAATTGCTAAAGCTGCATAATCTTCGTGAGATCCTGCTGGTGTGTGATATAGTGTAGATACAATTTGCAAATCACCAACACGACTTAAATCAACACGCTTTTCTCCATCTTGCGCTGGCTCAATAGTTGGTATATCCCTTAAAGGTGTATTTGGATTTTTAATGCCTGCAAACTTTTTCTCAATTAATGCTAAAGTTTTATCGGTTTCAAACTTACCAGTAACCATAAGAATAGCATTGTCTGGGCGGTAAAATTTCTTATAAAAAGCTTGTAAATTTTCAATTGGCACACGCTCTATATCTGATTTATTTCCAATAGTCGATTTTCCATAATTATGCCATAGAAATGCTGCACTAATAACTTTTTGCATTAAAACTCTAGTTGGTGAATTTTCACCACTTTCAAATTCATTTCTAACTACAGAAAATTCAGATTCTAAATCTTTTTTTGCTATGTATGAGTTTACCATTCTATCAGCTTCTAAATCTAAAGCCCAATCTAAATTTTCGTCATTTGCATTAAACGTTTCATAATAATTAGTTCTATCGTACCATGTTGTTCCGTTTGGTCTAGAACCTCTTTCAGTTAATTCCTTAGGAATATCTGGATGATTTGGTGTGCCTTTAAAAACCATATGTTCTAACAAATGCGCCATACCCTTTTCGCCATAACCTTCGTGTCTAGAACCTACCATATACGTTATGTTTACAGTAATTGTTTGTGCAGAATTATCTGGAAACAATAGCACTTTCATACCATTATCTAACTTATACTCTGTTATACCTTCTACGCTTGCTGTTTTTTTAATTTGGGCTTCAATAGATATTGAAAAAGAAGCTAATAAAGCAAAGCATAGAGAAATTTTTAATAAATAATTAATTTTCTTCATGATGAAATATTTGATGTTTTTTGTAAATATAAGATAACTTATTGTCTTTTTTTGTTAAAAATTTAACAAAAAAATAGAGATTTCTCACAACAGAATGCCAGTAATCGAATGTTAACAACTTCAATTTCCTATACTCATAAATAATTGTATTTTTACGCTTAATAAAACCAAATCATTAATGGGTAAAATCATTGCAATTGCTAACCAAAAAGGAGGTGTTGGCAAAACAACAACTTCAATAAATTTAGCAGCTTCATTAGGCGTTCTAGAAAAGAAAGTATTACTTATAGATGCTGACCCTCAAGCAAATGCAACTTCTGGAATTGGTATAGATGTAGAAGCTGTAGAAATTGGTACTTACCAGCTTTTAGAGCATTCTAATTCTGCCAGAGAAGCTATAATAAAGACTGAAACGCCGAACTTAGATATTATCCCTGCACATATTGATTTAGTTGCTATTGAGATAGAACTTGTTGATAAAGATGCTCGTGAATATATGCTTAAAAAAGCGCTAGGTGATATTAAAAATGATTATGATTATATTTTAATTGACTGTGCTCCTTCTTTAGGTTTATTAACATTAAATGCATTAACTGCAGCTGATGCAGTAATGATTCCTATTCAATGTGAATATTTTGCCTTAGAAGGTCTAGGAAAACTTTTAAATACAATAAAAAGTGTACAGAAAATACATAATCCAGAATTAGATATTGAAGGTTTATTACTCACCATGTATGATTCTCGTTTACGCTTATCAAACCAAGTCGTAGAAGAAGTACAAAAACATTTTAACAATATGGTTTTTCAAACCATAATACAACGTAATGTTCGCTTAAGTGAAGCACCTAGTTATGGTGAAAGTATAATTAATTATGATGCTGGTAGTAAAGGTGCGAGTAATTACTTAAGTTTGGCAAAAGAAATCATCAATAAAAACTCCTAAATTATGGCTAAGGCAACAAAAAAACAGGCTTTAGGTAGAGGTTTATCGGCACTTTTAAAAGACCCAAGTAACGATATTCAATCTGTTCAAGATAAAAATGCTGATAAAGTTATAGGTAATATTATTGAGTTAGATTTAGATTTTATTGAAGTCAATCCGTTTCAACCACGTACAAAATTTAGTGAAGAATCACTTCGCGAGTTAGCCTCGTCTATAAAAGAGTTAGGTATTATTCAGCCTATAACGGTTAGAAAATTAGGATTAAATAAATATCAATTAGTTTCTGGTGAGCGTCGCTTTAGAGCTTCTAAATTGTTAGGTTTGGAAACTATTCCTGCCTATGTAAGAATAGCAAACGATCAGGAATCCTTAGAAATGGCATTGGTTGAGAATATTCAACGTCAAGATTTAGATCCTATTGAAATTGCTTTATCCTATCAACGTTTAATTGATGAGATTAATTTAACTCAAGAGCAAATGAGTGAGCGTGTTGGTAAAAAACGCTCTACCATTGCCAATTATTTACGTTTATTAAAACTCGATCCTATCATTCAAACTGGTATGCGAGATGGCTTTATCTCTATGGGACATGGGCGTGCTTTAATTACTATTGAAGACCAATCAATTCAATTAGATATTTACGAAAAAATACTTTCTGACAAATTATCGGTTAGAGAAACTGAAGGTTTAGTACGTAATTTTAATAGTAATGAACCCTCAACTCCTTCTAAAAAAGAAGACGATGAAGATGTTCCAAAATTCATAAAAAAGGGTATCACTGCTTTTTCTGAATACTTTGGGCATAAAATTGACGTTAAAGTCTCTAAAAACGGGAAAGGAAAAATAACGATTCCTTTTCATTCTGAAGAAGATTTTAATCGTATAAAAAAATTAGTTCAAGGTGCTAAATAAGCTTCTAATAACAGGAATATTTTTATTTTTAAGTTGCTTTTCATTATTAGCTCAAGATAAAGATAAAGAAGAAAAACTAGGAGAACTCCCTAAAGAGGTTGTTATAGATTCTATTATTAAAATTAAAGAACCTATAAACCCACTATCTCCTGCAAAAGCAGCGTTTTATTCTGCTGTTTTACCTGGTTTAGGGCAAGCTTACAATAAAAAATACTGGAAAATCCCCTTAGTTTACGTAGCGCTGGGAACAGGTATATATTTCTACATAGATAATAATAATGAATATAAACGGTATCGTGATGCTTACAAAAGCAGATTAGCTGGTTTTACAAATGATGAGTTTTATTTAGATTCTGAGGGTAATCAACTTTCAACACCAAGAGTTACTGATGACGGTTTACGTCGTGCTCAAAAATTATTCAGAAGAAATAAAGAAGTTTCGCTTTTAGTAACAGCTGGCTTATATATTTTAAACATTATTGATGCCAATGTAGACGCGCATTTAATGCAATATAATGTTGATGAAAACTTAACATTAGCACCACATTATAAAATAAATGAAATAAATGCTACTGGTAATCTTGGGTTAACTTTAAATTTTAAATTTTAGTCCATAAAGGGCATTAAGCAAACAACACATATGAATATCGCTTTACTTGGATACGGAAAAATGGGAAAAACCATAGAACAAATTGCCATTAAACGTGGACACAAAATTGTTTTAGCGGTTGATAAAGATGATAAAGATTACGATATTACTAAAGCCGATGTCGCAATAGATTTTAGTATTCCTGATGTTGCTTTCAATAATATTTCTAATTGTTTAAACAACAACGTGCCTGTTATTTCTGGCACAACTGGTTGGTTAGATAAATATGATGATGCTGTAAACTTATGTAAAGAAAAAGATGGTGCTTTTATTTATGCTTCAAATTATAGCTTAGGTGTTAATATTTTTTTCGAACTCAATAAAACACTTGCTAAAATGATGAGTGCATTGAAACAGTATAATGTTACAATGGAAGAAATTCATCACACTCAAAAACTTGATGCACCAAGTGGAACTGCTATTTCTTTGGCTGATGGTATAATTTCTAAACACGATGGATTTGATAATTGGAAACTAGACGAGAGTGGAGAAAACACTATTCCAATTACTGCAAAGCGTATTGAAAATGTTCCAGGAACACATACTATAAATTACGAAAGTGAAGTAGATACGATTTCCATAGAACATGTGGCACATAACCGGCAAGGTTTTGCTTTAGGTGCTGTAGTTGCTGCAGAATGGATTGTGGGTAAAACTGGTGTTTTTACAATGAATGATGTGTTAAATATTGGTTAATGCTTAATAAATATGTAACAGCATATGATGCTTAACTACTAACTAAACAACAAAAAAATTACGATTATGACTTTAATGCAATGGTTTATATTTATTCTGATTATTCAAGTAATTCATGGTTTAGGGACTTGGAAACTATATATTAAAGCTGGCAGACAAGCTTGGGAAGCCTTTATTCCTGTATATAATGCTGTTATTTTAATGAAAATTATTAATCGCTCTTGGTGGTGGATTATTTTGTTATTCTTACCCATTGTAAATCTTATTATGTTTATGGTTGTTTGGGTAGAAACTGCAAGAAGTTTTGGCAAGAACACCAAATTAGATACTTTTTTAGCAGTTATAACACTTGGGTTTTATAACTTCTACTTAAACTATATTGCCGATGTTGAATATGTAAAAGATAGAAGTTTACAGCCAAAATCGAGTTCTGGGGAATGGACGAGTTCTATTCTTTTTGCTATTGTTGCAGCAACCATTGTGCATACTTATTTTATTCAACCCTTTACTATTCCATCATCATCATTAGAAAAATCCTTATTAGTTGGTGACTTCCTTTTTGTTAGTAAATTTCATTATGGTGCCAGAATACCAATGACTACAGTGGCTCTACCAATGGTTCATGACAGTATTCCAAAAAGAATAAAAATTAAAAAAATAAAAATACCGCTTCCTTTTGGAGGCAAAAAATCATATTTGTTTAATGATCGTTTTGAAGAAAGAAAAACCTCATGGCTAAACAAATTACAATTGCCTTATTTACGATTACCTGGATTTGAAAAAATTGATAGAAATGAGATTGTTGTTTTTAATCAGCCTGCAGATACGCTTAGAAATATGGACAATTTTACTCCAGATAGAAATTATTACAAACCTATTGATAAAAAAACAAACTTAGTAAAACGCTGTGTTGCAGTTGCTGGAGATTCTTTAGAAGTTCGTGATGGCTATGTTTATATAAATGGAGAAAAAAATGTTTTACCTGATAGAGCACATTTACAGTTCAGTTACTATGTAAAACCAAAAACAAATCAATTTAATGTTAATGATATAGAATATCTTAAAAAAAGGTACGATATAACTGATGGGTTTGGACCAGTAGACAGAATGCATTCATCTTATTATTTTTCAGCAATTTCAGATGAAGCCCTAGCTAAATTTAAAGATCACCCAAATGTTGTTAGCATTACACCAAATAAACAAGAAAAAGGACAAAGAGATCCTAATATTTTTCCACATGATCCAAATTATAATTGGAATGTCGATTTCTTTGGCCCTCTTTACATCCCTGAGGAAGGCAAGACTATAGATATAAATTTAGATGTATTACCGCTTTACAAACGTGTTATTACAGAGTACGAAGGCAATACGTTACAAGTAAAAGACAATCAAATTTTAATTAATGGAGAAGTTACTAACACCTATACTTTTAAACAGGATTATTATTGGATGATGGGAGATAATCGTCATAATTCTATTGATGCAAGACGTTGGGGCTTTGTTCCTTTCGATCATGTTGTTGGCAAACCAGTATTCATATGGATGAGTTGGGATGGCATTAAAGGTCCTCGATGGGAGCGTTGGTTTACAACCGTTAGTGGCAGTGGTAAAGCAACATCATACTTTATTCCTTTTTTAATTATATTATTTGGTTGGATTGGGTATAATAAATGGAAAGCAAGGCGAAAATCGAAATAAAAAAAATAATTTATGAGTATATCACTACTTGAAAGTCTTTTAAAAGCACTAGAGTTTTCTCCAGATAATTTTGAGTTACGCATTCAAATTGTTAAAATTTATATGACAAATTTAAATTTTGATGAAGCTGAAAAACATCTTATACAGGTTCTAGATAACTCACCTAAAAATGAATACAAATACCTTTTAGCAAAATGTTATTTTAAACAATCGAAATTTAATTTAACAGAAGTTATATTAGAAGAGCTCGTTGAAAACTCAAACAACGTTGATTATTTAGAATTGTATTGCTATTGTTTGATAGAACAAAAAAATATTGCAGAAGCATTACCTATTTATCAAAGTATTATTGATATAGACAAATTTTACACAAATGAAGATTTTGAATCAATCTTTAAAGTATCAACAGTACACACAGAAAGCGATTTTATTGATAATGACGCAGTAACTTTCTTAAAAAAACCTACCATTAATTTTGGAGATGTTGGTGGAATGGAAAAAGTAAAAGAAGAAATTAATTTAAAAATAATAAAGCCTCTTTTACATAAAGACTTATACAAAGCATATGGGAAAAAAATTGGTGGAGGTATTTTGCTCTACGGGCCACCTGGTTGTGGAAAAACCCATATAGCTAGAGCTACAGCTGGAGAGATTAATGCTAATTTCATTAATGTTGGTATTAATGATATTTTGGATATGTGGTTAGGAAATTCAGAAAAAAATCTACATGAAATTTTTCAAACAGCGAGAAAAAATAAGCCATGCGTAATTTTTATTGACGAAATAGATGCTCTAGGAGCAAATAGAAATGATATAAACAAAACAGCAGGTAGAACGGTAATTAATCAATTTTTATCTGAGCTTGATGGCATAGACTCAAATAATGACGGTATATTGATTTTAGGTGCTACAAATGCTCCTTGGTATATAGACCCTGCTTTTAGACGTCCTGGTCGTTTCGACAGGATTATTTTTATTGCTCCGCCTGATGAAAAAGCAAGAGAATCCATTTTCCAAATTCAACTACAAGAAAAACCTGTTGAAAATATAAATCTAAAAGGTCTTGCTAAAAAAAGTAAAGAATTCTCTGGTGCTGATATAAAATCAAGTATTGATATTGCCATTGAACAAAAACTTGTAGAGTCTTTTAAAGATGGCATTCCAAAACCCCTTTCTACTAAAGATATAGTTAAGGCTATTAGTAAAATGAAACCTTCAACAAAAGAATGGTTTGGATCTGCAAAAAACTACGCTTTATACTCTAATGATTCTGGATTATATGATGATATATTAACTTATCTTAAAATTAAAAAGTAATGATTAGCCCAAATTTAGAGCGAGGCATACAACTTTTTGAGATTGGAAGATATAGCCAAGCTATAAAATTTTTACAAGATGCCTTGACTGAAAATATTGATAGTTTTAATGCAAAATATTATTTGTCTCAATGTTTTTTTCAAAATGATGATGTTGAAAAAGCATTAAATTTAGCATTAGAATTGAGAGTAGATTCACCAAATTCTGAAGATATTTATTTTTTATTATCACAAATATATTTACATAAAAACAATGAAACTGAAGCAACAAAAAATATTGATAAAGCTATAGAGATATATCCTTTTAATGAAAATTTTTTTGGACAAAAAGCATACATATACTTATTCCAAAAAAAATTTGAAGAAGCTTTAAAATACGCTAATGAAGGGTTAAAAATTGATGCTAAAAATAATTTTTGTTTAAATGCTAGAACAACAGCGTTAACAAAACTAAATAGAAAAAAGGAAGCAAAATCTTCTATCGAATTTTTGTTACAAGATAACCCCGAAGATGCACACTCGCATGCTAATGTAGGATGGAGTTCTCTTGAACATAACGACACAGAAAAGGCTCTAATACATTTTAAAGAAGCTTTAATTCTTAATCCAAATATAGAATATGCGAGAAGCGGTATGGTTACTGCCATAAAATCAAAAAACAAGATTTACAATTTATACTTACAATATGCTTTTTGGATTTCTAATAAATCAGATAAAAATCAATGGTTTTTTATTATTGGTTTATACCTTGCCTATCGTTTTTCAGTAAAAATTCTTTCTGCTAGTGGTTTAACATATTTAGCTATACCTTTAATAATCCTTTATTTATTATTTGCCTTAGGAAGTTGGATTATGGATCCGCTATCAAATATGCTACTTATGTTTGACAAGCATGGAAAATACCTATTGGACAAACAAGAAAAACTTAGTGGTCAAATATTTTTTGCATTACTTATAGCTTCGCTTCTGATGTTTATAATATCTTTAATAATTAAAGTAGACTATTTTACTATGTTAAGCTTAACATTTTTGGCTGTTATCTTACCGTTAAGTAGAGCATTTATTACTAACTATAAAAAATCAAAAATAATTAATTTAATTTATGGTTCTTCAATGGTGTTAATCGCTATTATTGGTAGTTTACTTTCTTATCCCATAGGTAGCATCGGTCTTGTTATTGGTGTTATGTTTATAGGTTACACTTGGTTAGGTAGTCTTATTTTAAAATAATGAACGTCGTCATCCATCCAACATACTTCCCAAACATTGCGCATTTTGTTGCCATAGCAAATGCCAAACATGTTGTGTTTGAAGTTGATGATAATTTCTTAAAACAAACCTATAGAAATCGTACTTATATCTATGGGGCTAACGGAAAATTGGCTTTAAACATTCCTGTTATTCACTCTCAAAAAAATCGTCAAAAGTATCGAGATGTAAAAATTTTTAATGAAGAAAACTGGCAAAGTCTTCATTGGAAATCGTTACTCTCAGCGTATCGCACTTCGCCTTTTTTTGAATATTATGAAGATGAACTGCAGCCATTATTTAACACAAAACCTGAACATGCTTTAGATTTTAATTTGAAATGCTTTCAAGTTATTTGTGATTGTTTACAATTAGAATTAAACACTTCGAAAACTAAAACTTTTCAAAAATTAGTTGAAGATAGAACAGACTATAGGCACCTAGTAAATGCAAAAAAAGAAGTTTCTTATAAATTTGAAACTTACACTCAAGTATTTAATAGCAAACATGGCTTTATTCCTAATTTAAGCATTTTAGATTTGTTGTTTAATGAAGGCCCAAATGCATTAAATTATTTAGAGTCCCAAACCTTAATACAACTATAATGTTACAAACATTTGCGCATTATGGTTGTCATTTTTTAATTCCGCTTTTTATAGCTTTGGTTTGGTATAAATCAAATTGGAAATTCGCTTTTTTAATTATGCTTTCTGGTATGTTAATAGATTTAGACCATTTGCTAGCAAATCCCATTTTCGACCCCAACAGATGTAGTATTAACTTTCATCCGCTTCACTCCTATTTTGCCATAACTTTTTATCTATTCCTTTTAGTTCCAAAAAAATCTAGATTACTTGCTTTAGGATTGGTAATACATATTTTTTCTGATATTGTTGATTGCTTATTTATGTAAAATCATTACGAAGAACAGGGCTGACAAGGCTTCAATTTTTTTGCAAACTTAAAGTCGTCATTATTGGGTAATGATCAGAGTAATGCTCGTTATAAGCTTTAAATCCATTCACCTCAAAAGTTTTATCTGTTAAAATAAAATCGATTCTAACAGGGAAAAATTTAAATTCATAAGTTCTACCAAAACCATTTCCAGCTTCCTTAAACGCATCCTTTAAATTGCCTTTAATTTTTCTATACACATACGAAAAAGCAGTATTATTAAAATCGCCACAAACTATCATTTTGTAGTTGCATTGTTTTTTATGCATTAAAAATAATTCAGTTTGAAATTGTTGCATCTTAAATGTTGTACCAATTCTATTAAAAAGACGCTCAGAATCTTCTTTTTTAAGGCTTTCAACATTTGTATCAATGCGCATCGATTCTAAATGAATATTATAAACCCTTATAGTATCCAAACCTTTAACAACATCAGAAAATATAGCATTATTCCCCGTATCAGGAAACTCAATAGAACCTGAATTTATAATAGGATATTGCGAAAAAATAGCTTGTCCATATTTTGTTTTCTTACCAGAAAGCTTTTCAAACTTGTATTTAAAAAAAGATAAATCTACATTTTCATGAGGGTGATATTCTTGTATACTTAAAATTTCTGGTGATTCGGTTTTAATAAAATCAACAATATTATTTTCTACACTATCTTCAGAAATCCAATTATAAAGATTAAATAACCTCACGTTATAGTTCATAACTTTAAAGTTATCTGGGTTTTCAATGTGTTTTGAGGAAGAAAATTTATATAGCGATCCAAAAAAAACATAGCCAATGAAAAGCACTACAAACGATAATATAAATTGTTTTTTTAGTTTAATAAGCCAGTATAAAAAAAACAGAGCGTTACATAAAATTAGAAACGCAACACCTAAACTAAGCACCGATAATACTGAAAAAGTTTTAGGCGGTGTAAAAGGTAAAAGGAATGACAACAAAAGAAGAATTGCAAAAACTGCATTTATAAAGTAAATTATTTTATTTATAAAACTTAGTTTTTTCATAATACATTAAAAGCCTATTAGCTATTACTATTTCCCAGCTTTAAAAAGAAACTCTTTTTCTTCGGCAGTTAAACTATCGTAACCGCTTTTACTTATTTTGTCTAGTATAATATCTATTTTTTTCTGATTATTAAACTGATTAAACTCACCTTTAGTATAACCACCAACCTTACTTTTGTTTTTATGAACTGTTTTTAGAGGCGTTTTTTTCGAGAATTTAAACATATTTATAAAAGCATCCATAAATTTTTCAAAACCTTTACCAATATCCTGCCCCTTTACGAGTTGTTTAGCATAAAAGTATCCTAGAATGTCTCCTCCAATATGCGCTATATTTCCACCTTGATTATCTCCAAACAGTCCTAAAACATCTAAAATAATAATAGCAACACCAATATACCAAAGCTTAATACTAAAAGTAAAAAAGCGAGCTTCTTGATTTGGCATATAAGCACAAATAAAAATCAACAAAGCTCTAACTCCTGCTGATGCCCCTAGTAGTCCTAGAGCGGGTTTTAAAATTTGAGATGGTAATACATTGTAGGCAAATAAAAAAGATAATGACCCGCAAATAATTCCCAAAAAGTATACATTTAAAGCTATTTTAGCATTGAAAAGATTTAGGAGCATTCTTGCAACAAAGTACATTACCAACATATTTAAAAGAACATGCCAAAAGTCATAATGTATAAATCCATAAGTAATTATAGCCCATGGCTTATAAATCACTTCAGTAAAATCTTTAGGTAATTCAAACCAATTTAAACTAGTCTCATCTGGAAGTGACAAAACCTTTGTGAGTATATAACCAATAGCAAAAACAATAACATTAATTGCTATAATTTTTTCTAATACATTAAGATTAGATAACTTATCCTTTATATCTTGAGAGAGTAACGTCATTTAATTCCAACGGTTTCTATTAAACTGATTTTTTTTCCAGTACCACATAATTAAAAAACCGGTTAGTGCACCACCTACGTGAGCGAAATGAGCAATATTTCCATAACCGAAAATAGATTGACCACTAATCCCTGAAATTAAATCAATTAAAATTATACCAGGAATAAAGTACTTCGCTTTTATAGGAATTGGTAGAAAAATCATCATTAATTCTGCGTTTGGATTCATCATTCCAAAAGCAGCCATAATACCCATAAGACAACCAGAAGCACCAACCATTGTACCATTGAAAATACCAACAAAATCCCCTAATTGTTCTTGATTTAAAACAGACGTCCAACGTGTATCATATCTATTAAAACCTGATTTTAATGTATCTAAAACTTCCATTTGATTAAAACCAGCGCCTTCCAATAAAGATAGTCCACTATAAAATTTAAAATAATAATATCCCACTTGTAATGCTACAGCTCCTAAACCTGCAGATATGTAAATAAATATAAAGCGTTTTGAACCTAAGACTTGCTCGACAGGTGATCCAAACATCCAGAGTCCAAACATATTAAATAACAAATGCGTAATGCTCAAATTTTGTAAATCTCCACCACCATGCATAAACATATGCGTGATGATTTGCCATGGTTTAAATGACTCATTGGCTGGATAATGCATTGCAAACCATTCGTAAAAGGCACCATTTGCAATAAACAACGTACCAATAAACATAATCACATTAATGATTATTAAATGCTTAACGGTATCTGAAATTCTCATCATATTATATAAATTTTTTATCTAACTCATCAACACTCATGGTTATAAATGTAGCTCTATTAGTAGGTGATGCATTAGGTTCTTTACAAGCAAACAAACTATTTACCAAATGCTCTTGTTCGTCTTTTTTTAAGGATTGTCCAGTTTTAATAGCTAAACTTTTTGCCATCGATTTTGCTAATAAATCTGTTGCGCTAAAATGCGCATCAGGCACTTCGTTTTCTACATCGCTAATAAGCTGTTCTAAAATAATAGACACTTCGCTTTCTGGTACACTTATAGGAACGCCAATAATTTCAACTGATTCTTTATTAACGCTAGAAAATATAAAACCAGTATGCTCTAAATCTTCTTTTAATTGATTTATTATTTCAATGTCTTGTACCGAAAAATGAAGCTGAAGTGGAAATAATAATTGTTGACTTACCGCTTCTTTAATTGTCATGTTTTTAAGAAAGTCTTCATATAAAATACGTTGATGCGCCCGATGCTGATCAATGACTAACATACCCGATTTAATTGTACTCACTATATATTTATTATGAAGCTGATAAGTAGTTTGAATTTTATCTACATATTTATCATCATCAAATATAGAGCCTGTAGACTCTTCACTTTCAAAATGTACCTCACTAAAATCCTGTTGTGTTTTTGTGCCTTTAGATTCTAATCCAACATACAAATTTTCCCAGCTAGCAGCAGATTCTTTTTTGTATGTAACGGCTTTAGATTGTGTTTCTTCTTGAAACGGATTAAAGCTTTTATCCACTTCAATAGTGGGTGTGCTTGTATCAGTTTTATTGTAATTATATGGCGTATCAAGGTTTGAATCTCTATTAAAATCTAATACAGGGGCAATATTAAACTGCCCTAAACTGTGTTTCACAGCAGACCTTAATAAGGCATACAAAGTATGCTCGTCATCAAACTTGATCTCGGTTTTTGTGGGATGAATATTAATATCAATAGTTTGCGGATCGACTTTTAAGTTTAAAAAATAACTAGGGTGTGTTCCGTTTTTAAGCAAGCCATCAAACGCAGATGCAATTGCATGATTTAAATACGCACTTTTTATAAATCGGTTGTTTACAAAAAAATACTGCTCACCTCTGGTTTTTTTAGCATATTCTGGCTTACCAACAAATCCTGAAATTTTGAGTACTTCGGTATCTTCTTCTACTGGAACTAATTTCTCATTAGTTTTATTTCCAAAGATATTTACAATACGTTGCCTGTAATTACTAACTAGTAAGTTAAATGCTTCGCTTCCGTTGTTATACATTGCGAAACTAATATTAGAATGCGCTAATGCCACACGATAAAACTCATCAATGATATGGCGCAACTCTACTGTATTCGACTTTAAAAAATTGCGGCGTGCAGGAATATTAAAAAACAAATTCTTTACAGCAATGGATGTTCCTTTTGGGACTACCACAACATCTTGCGATACAATATTACTACCTTCAATAATAATAATACTTCCAATATCGTCTTGATTTTGTTTTGTTTTTAACTCCACATGAGCAATGGCAGCAATACTTGCTAAGGCTTCTCCACGAAATCCTTTGGTATGTAGTTGAAATAAATCGTCGGCAGTTCTAATTTTAGATGTGGCATGTCGTTCGAAACTTAATCGTGCATCGGTCGTACTCATACCTTTGCCATCATCAATAACTTGAATAAGGGTTTTACCAGCGTCTTTTACGATAAGTTTAATTGTTGTAGCTCCTGCATCAATAGCATTTTCTAACAACTCTTTAACCACCGAAGCTGGTCGTTGTACAACTTCTCCAGCAGCTATTTGATTAGCAACATGGTCTGGTAAAAGTTGAATGATGTCTGCCATGTATTTATTTAGAAAAGAAAATAGATAAATCGAAATCGATGATAAAAAGAAAAATTAGTACAAAAAGTAAAACTAAAATTAAGATTGTTTTATTAAACTCTGAATTATTTCTGTTTCGGCTATCTATTCTACTTTCATGCCATTGTCCTGAAAAATCGGCTTTATTATAGTTTTCAGCATAGGCATCAAACTTTGTTTCATATTGCAATTCATTAGTATCTTCTTTCCCTTTATAATATCGCGGCGTATAATTAAACCTTTTATTTCTAGGTAATCTTTTAATTAAAGTAAATTTTATAGGTCCCATAATCTTAAGTTTTTAATTAGTTCGTTTTCGACTCCAATATATACATACAAATCAATAATAGTACCAAAACTAGGATAAGTGTACGCATTGACATACTTAAACCTATTTTTGATTTAGTACATCCATCTCGTTTCCATTTTGAAACAAACTCTTTTTCTGAACGCCCCTTTAAATTAGAATCGTTTTCGTTTTCCGTAGGAAGCCGAGACTTATAATTAAAGGTTTTATTTTTTCGCTGTTTAAACAAGGTATAATGCTTACACATCAAAAATACTTAAAAATGGGCAGAAAATATAAGTTGAAATGCCAAAAATTGTTAACAATACACCTAAAGTTGGGAGCAAAAGTAAAAAAACTAATTATTGAAGACTGTGACTGATTACTATTAACTGTTTTCTCGCAATTCTGCCATTTTAATGGCAGCAATAGCAGCTTCGGTTCCTTTATTACCATGCTTTCCACCAGAGCGCTCTATAGCTTGTTGCATATTATTATCAGTAAGCACACAGAAAATCACAGGTGTTTCACGCGTTACATTTAAGTCTTTTATACCCTGAGAAACAGCTTCACAAACAAAATCGAAATGCTTAGTTTCACCTTGAATAACGCTGCCAATCGCAATAACCGCGTTTACCATTTGTTCTTGCATTTTTTTGGAACCGTAAATAAGCTCATAGCTACCAGGAACATTCCATCGCAAAATGTTATTTGGCAATACACCATTTTCAACTAAAGTATCGTAAGCGCCTTTATATAAGCCTTCAGTAATGGTATCGTTCCACTCTGAAACAACAATCCCAAACCGAAATTTACTCGCGTCTGGGATTGTTGTTTTATCGTAATCGGATAAATTTTTATTTACCGTTGCCATTTTATAATTGAATTGGTGCTATTTGTTTGCCAATACTTGTGCTTTTCCTATAAACACATCAACATTAGCTGCTTCAGTAGATGTAGGATAATCATCCTTAATTCTTTTAAAATAAGTTAAAGCATTATCCGCTTTTCCTAAATCTAAAGCAATAGTTCCAGCTTTATGTAAATACATTGGTGTTGTGTACTCATTGTTACGCATTTCTGCAGCTTGCTCGTAATAGCTTAAAGCATCTTCTTTTTGATTTAACTGAACAAAAGCATCACCTATGTTTCCTTTTGCTAAAGCAGCTAAAACTTCATCATCGCTTTTAAAATTACTTAAATGCTCAACTGCATTTTTATAATCTTTAAGTTTTAAATAAGCCGTTCCTGCATAGTAGCTCGCTAAATTAGCCGAAGGTGTACCATTGTACTCAGAAATAATATCTAACATTCCAAATTTTCCTTCACCACCATTCAATGCTAAATTGAATAAGGAATCTTTTGCTACTCCATTCACAGCCTGATCAAAATATTTTTGGGCTTGAAACATATCGTTCATAGCATTTTGCTGTTTTGGCTTTGCTATGTATTCTTTATAGCCTAAAGACCCCAAAACCACCAATGCTACAACACCGATAATAACAAAAATGTATTTTTGATTCTTCTCTACAAACGCTTCTGTTTTTGATGCCGTTTCGTCTAGCGTGTTAAAAACTTCAGCTGTAGTTGAGCCTTCTTCTATATTATGCTCTTTCTCTGCTTTAGTCTTTGCTTTATATTTTTTCTTGTAAGTCGCCATTTATTCGTTCTGTATTAATGCGCCGCAAAAATATAATTTTTCTTCATAACTAAAAGGGTATTTATTTGATATTTTTCAATAATTTGCACTTCCTTTTAAAGCATTGCCGCTTCTTAACACTATATATGTTGCTTTTTGTATGATTTTAAAATCACTTTCGCTACTTAATTATAAAAACTTTGATAGTAAACAATTTGCTTTCAACAACAAAATAAACTGCATTGTCGGCAATAACGGCATAGGAAAAACCAATGTTTTAGATGCTATTTATCATTTATCTTTTGGTAAAAGCTATTTTAATCCGGTTGCAACACAAAATATTAAACACGATGAAGCTTTTTTTGTGATTAATGGTGAATATGAAAAAGACGAGAAAAACGAAAAAGTAGTTATTAGCTTAAAGCGGGGGCAAAAAAAAGTAATAAAACGTAACGGAAAAGCTTACGAAAAATTTAGTGAACATATTGGTTTTTTGCCTTTGGTTATAATATCGCCAGCCGATAGAGACCTTATTATAGAAGGTAGTACTACTAGACGAAAATTTATAGATAGTGTGATTTCGCAAAGCGATAAAAGCTATTTGATTGATTTAATTAAGTACAACAAAATCTTAGCGCAACGTAATGCTTTACTTAAATATTTTGCATTGAATCATACATTTAATGGAGATACTTTAGAAATTTACAACAATCAATTAACAGATTACGGCACTAAAATTTTTGAAAAACGTGATGTCTTTTTAAAAACTTTCATTCCCATTTTTAAAGCACGTTATGAGGCCATTAGTAATGGTAATGAAGTTGTAGATTTAGTGTATCATAGCGATTTGTTTGTAAACAATTTAAACACACTTTTACAAAGCGTTATAAACAAAGATAAGGCCTTACAATATACCAGTGTTGGCATACATAAAGACGATTTGCTTTTTAATATTGAAAACCATCCTATTAAAAAATTTGGGAGTCAAGGTCAGCAAAAATCGTTTTTAATTGCACTAAAATTAGCACAATTCGATTTTATAAAAGCACAAAGTGGTGTAAATCCTATTTTATTATTAGATGATATTTTTGATAAGCTAGACGAGCAACGTGTCTCACAAATTATTAAATTAGTAGATGACGAAAATTTCGGTCAATTATTTATAAGCGATACACATGCCGAACGTACTGAAAATGCTGTAAAGCAAGTACATCAATCTTATGAAATATTTAAGTTATAGTGTCATATGAAAAAAGTAGTATTCATATCATTAATTCTATCCATTCTTTTATTTTTTAACTGCAATAAAAAAAGTAAAGTCATAAAGAATGAATTATCTCTTTTCAACAAATTAGAAAAGGTTCCAGATAGCATTAAAATTGATGATATTACAGTTTACAACTTATTTAAACATCAAATTCTAGCACATAAAAATAATACATTTGACAGTTCTTTAATAATCGAAAAAGTTTTCAAAAGACAACCTAAAATTTGGAATGACTTATACGGTGTTTTATTTGACAAAGAAATGTTCACTACTAGTGAAGGGATGATAGAGTGGAATAAAAAAATCTATCACAATAAAAAAGATTCTATTGAATCTAGAGTCAATAAGTTGTTAAATATCCAATTTGATTCAGTACTTAAAGCTAATCTTAGTGGATTAAAAAATTTAACCGGTCGGTCGCCAAAAAATGTTAAACTGAGTATAATTCTTGCTCCAATTGAAGGTATTGGTTTTGGAGGAATGGAAAATGACGCATTCATTCTAGATTTATTAGATAATAATTTTGACGTTATTAATATGGTTCAAGAAGGAATTCCACATGAATTCAATCACTTCATTTATGAGCCAACAAGAGAAAAAGATCCTAATAGAGACACACCTTTAAGGCTAACTATTGATGAAGGTTTTGCCTGTTTTTATACCTACAAATATTTTGACGGTAAAATATCCAAACCACAATCAGTCGAACAAATGACAGAAAATGAGTGGCAATGGTATTTATTACATGAAAAAGACATTTATCAAAAATGTTCTCCTTATTTTTACTATAATGGAGATGAGGATCCTTTAAGAAAATTGGGGTTAGAAATGAAGGCTCCTAAAACATTATTTTACTGGTTAGGCTATAGAATAGTGGAGTTTTATACTAACAAGCATGGAGATGATTCTTGGAAAGACATATATGAATTACCAGTAAAAGAAGTATTAGAAAAAAGTGAGTACGAAAAATTTATTAATGATTTAAAATAATGCCAAAACGCAACAACGAACATATAAGTATAAGTGACGCATTAAAAGAATTTGTAGAAACCAATAAACTAGAAAAAGGTTTAAACAAAGTTAATGTTGCCGATGCTTGGGCAAAACTTATGGGTAATGGTGTAAACAACTATACAACTGCCGTAAATCTAGAGCGCGATACACTTTATGTACAACTAAGTTCTAGCGTGCTTAGAGAAGAGTTAAGCTATGGGAAACAAAAAATAATCAATATGCTTAATGAAGAATTGGGAAAAGAAATCATTAAAAAACTGATACTACGCTAATTAGAATTTTTTAACTGATAGATTTTTTTTTATTAAAACTACCAATGTATTGTTTTTTGTATTACCTTTGACGCTTAATTATTTTAATACAAATACAATGAGTAAAGGTACCGTAAAATTTTTCAACGACTCTAAAGGTTTTGGATTTATCGTTGAAGATGACAACAACAAAGAACATTTCGTGCACATTTCAGGACTTATCGATGAAATTCGTGAAGGCGACAATGTTGAATTCGATCTACAAGAAGGTAGAAAAGGATTAAACGCCGTAAACGTAAAAGTAATCTAATACATATACTTTAACAATTACAATTAAAAGTCTATCAATCAATTTGATAGACTTTTTTTGTTTATAGTGGTTTTTAAATTAATTGGCTTTATCTTTACAAAAATATATTAATTTAATAGTTTAAATAATGAGTAAAGGAACAGTAAAATTTTTCAATGATTCTAAAGGATTTGGATTCATAATTGAAGATGACAACAACAAAGAGCATTTTGTACACATTTCTGGATTAATCGATGAAATTCGTGAAGGTGATGCCGTAGAATTCGATCTACAAGAAGGCAAAAAAGGATTAAACGCCGTAAACGTAAAAGTAATCTAACACATATACTTTAACAATTACAACTAAAAGCCTATCATTTATTTGATAGGCTTTTTTTTGGCATCAAGTTTGCTTACTTATTAATAATTAATTTAATATTTAAAAACAATGAGTAAAGGAACAGTAAAATTCTTCAACGATTCTAAAGGATTCGGGTTTATAACTGAAGAAGGTTCAAACACAGAACATTTTGTCCATATTTCTGGATTAATCGATGAGATTCACGAAGGTGACTTAGTTGAATTTGATTTACAGGAAGGTAGAAAAGGACTAAATGCCGTAAACGTTAAAGTAGTTTAGTAAAACATAGAATACTTTTTAAAACAAAAATCCCGCAACGATGTTGCGGGATTTTTTATTTGCTGTAACCATCTAATCAATAAAGTCGTCTTAACATAAACATTTATTTATCAATCAAAACAACAATCAAAATGATCAAAATCAAAAAAGCGACAGCATTCCTATTTATTATACTACTACTATTTACAGCTATTTCAAATTCACAAAACCAAAATAAATCCAAGCAAGAATTAGAAGCTATTATTACTTATCATGATAGTATATTTTGGAAAGGTTTTAATACATGCAACTTAAAAATATTAAAAAACTATGTATCAGATGATTTAGAATTCTATCATGATAAAGACGGGTTAACAAAAGGAGCTGAAACATTTTTAAAAATATCAGAGAAAAATTTATGCAGTTCAAAAAACAATTGGAGATTAAGACGAGAAGCTATTCAAGGTAGTATAAAAATATATCCTATAAATAATTATGGAGCTATTATATCTGGTAATCATCAATTCTATATCACTGAAAATAATAAACCAGAATATTTAGATGGCATTGCAAAGTTTACTCATGTATGGCAATTAAAAGACAATAAATGGAAAATGACACGCGTTTTAAGTTATGATCATAAGAATCCGCCACAAAACTCTGATAAAAAAGAAATTTTATTACCTAACGACTTAACAGATATTTTTGTAGGTGAATATCTAGCGCCAAACTCTGGAACTATAATTATTACTAAAAAGAATGACTTACTTCAAATTAAAGCAGGTGAAATGATAGTTACAGTTCATCCACAATCTGAATCATTATTCTTCAGTAAAGAACAGCCTTTAACTTTTGAGTTTGTCAAAAACGTCACAGGAAAAATTATTAAAATGATTATTAGAGAACAAGGTAAAATAGTAGAAGAAGCTTTAAAAAAATAATTTAGCCAATCCGTTTGTTAAACAAAAAACCCACAACATAGTTGTGGGTTTTTATATAATTTTATTATAAATGCTTAAAACATCTCTCTTCCAGAGAAATGAAAAGCACCTTCAATAGCAGCATTATCATCGCTATCGCTTCCGTGTACAGCATTTTCTCCAATAGAAGCTGCATATAATTTACGGATAGTTCCTTCGGCTGCATCAGCAGGATTTGTAGCACCAATTAAGGTTCTAAAATCTTCAACTGCATTATCTTTTTCTAAAATTGCCGCTACAATTGGTCCGCGAGTCATATATTCTACTAACTCACCAAAAAACGGGCGTTCGTTATGTATTGCATAAAATGCTTGAGCATCAGCTTTTGTCATTTGCGTTAATTTCATTGCTACAATTCTAAATCCTGAAGCTGAAATTTTTTCTAATATTGCGCCAATGTGTCCTTTTTCAACAGCATCTGGCTTAAGCATAGTAAATGTTCTATTTGTTGCCATTTTGTTATTTTTTATTGGCTGCAAAAGTAATGCATTTCTGCATAAAAACAAGGCAATCCAGTTTTAAAAAAATTGTATATTCGCTACCTATGACGAAAGAAGACATTAAGAGTATAAAACAATTATTAGCTACACCAAAAAAGATAGTAATAGTACCGCATAAAAATCCGGATGGTGATGCTATTGGATCGACCTTAGGATTATATCATTATCTATTAAAATACAATCATAATACCACAGTTATGGTGCCTAATGACTACCCTGTCTTTTTAAAATGGATGCCTGGAAATGAAACTATTTTAAAACACGATTCTCAAACTGAGGCATGCGAAAATTTAATTAAAAATGCAGATATTATTTTCACTTTAGATTTTAATGCTTTCCATAGAACTGGAAACATGGAAACCGTTTTAACGGAAAGTAACGCCATTAAAATAATGATAGACCATCATCAAGCACCAGATGATTATGCTGCTTTTATGTTTTCGGATGTTAGTATGAGTTCTACAGCAGAAATGGTTTATCATTTTATAGATATGTTGGGAGATACAAATGTTATCGATTCTAATATTGCAACTTGCATTTATGTTGGCATTATGACAGATACAGGTTCTTTTAGGTTTCCTTCAACTACTAGTGAAACTCATCAAATTATAGCTAAACTTATTGAAAAAGGTGCAGATAATGCTCAAATTCACAATAATGTTTACGATACTAATAGTTACGAAAGGTTACAGTTATTAGGGTGTGCTTTAAGTAATTTGAAAGTAATTCCAGAATCAAGAGCATCTTACATAACACTTTCGCAAGAAGAGCTTAACACTTTCAATTATAAAAAAGGAGATACCGAAGGTGTTGTAAACTATGGTTTATCTTTAGAAAATATTGTTTTAGCAGCTATTTTTATTGAAGATAAGCAAGAAGGTATTATAAAAATTTCGTTACGCTCAAAAGGTAACTTTTCTGTAAACGAGTTTTCTCGCAATCATTTTAATGGTGGCGGGCACACCAACGCCGCAGGGGGAAGAAGTGAATTATCTTTGAAAAATACTGTCGAAAAATTTATTAGTATATTGCCTAGTTATAATAAAGCCCTAAATGATGACTAAACAATTAACCATAGTATTTGCGCTACTTTTTTTATTTAGCTGCAAAACTCCTGAGGCCAGAAAACCAGTTTCGGTAAAAACAGGATCTTTTATTGATGCTTCAGTTGAACGTAACAAGAAATTAAATGCCAAAGAGCAAGCTAGTATTCAAAAACTTATGGCGCTTGAAAAGGAAAATAACTATATAGCTTCAGAAAGTGGGTTTTGGTATTTTTACAATACTAAAATTGATATTGACACTTTAAAAACTCCAAATTTTGGAGATGTTATAAACTACAACTATAACATAAAAAGCTTAAATGGCGCTTTAATTTATTCAAAAGAAGATATTAAAACACAAACCTATGCCATGGATCAAGAAGAATTATTTACAGGTTTGCGCGAAGGTTTAAAACTTATGAAAACTGGAGAAACTGTTACATTTCTGTTTCCTTCTCTAAAAGCTTACGGTTATTATGGTGATGAGAATAAAATAGGTTCAAATACACCTCTAATCTGCAAAGTAACTATAAATTCTATTACCCAAAATCAATCCAATTAAATTAATTATGCGAATTATAAAAATTTTAAGCTTAGCTTTTTTAATAAGCTTAACATCTTGCAAGGCACAATACCCAAACCTTGAAGACGGAATGTATGCTGAGTTTGTAACCACAAAAGGTGTTATGGTAGCCAAATTAAATTATAAAAAAGTTCCAATTACGGTTGCAAATTTTGTGTCGTTAGCTGAAGGTACTAATACCATGGTAGACAGTCTATATAAAGAGAAGAAATTCTATAATGGCCTTATTTTTCATCGCGTTATGAATAACTTTATGATTCAAGGTGGCGACCCACTTGCTACAGGAGCTGGAAGCCCAGGTTATAAATTTAATGACGAATTTCATTCCGATTTAAAGCATGATACGCTGGGTATTTTATCAATGGCAAATGGAGGACCAAACTCTAATGGAAGTCAGTTTTTTATAACCGAGGTTCCTAAGCCGCATTTAGATAATGTTCATAGCGTTTTTGGTGAATTAGTTTTAGGGTTAGATATTCTTGATACTATATCAAATGTTAAAGTTGGTTCAAGAAATAAACCTGTTGAGGATATTATAATTGATGAATTAAATATTATTAGAAAAGGAAAAGAAGCTAAAAAGTTTGATGCTCCAAATATTTTTGTTAATCATTTTGCTGAAATTGAACGTTTAGAAAAAGAAAAAAAGGAAAAAGCTGAAGCTATTATAAAAGCATCAAAAGAAAAGTTTAACAAACAACAAGAAAAAGCGATTACATTACCATCTGGCTTACAATACGTTATTACAGAAAAAGGAGCTGGAGAAAAGTTAAAAGAAACCCATAAAGTTTTAACAGATTACGCCGTTTATTTTGAAAACGGTAAACTGCTAGAAACAAGTAGTTTAGAAATAGCTGAAGCTCTTGATGTTGTGAACGAAAAGCGTAAACTTGCAGATAAATATCAACCTATTACAGCTAATTTAAGCCCAAATGCAAGAATGATAGCAGGCTTTAAAGAAGGCTTAAAGCAGTTGAATGTTGGAGATAAAGCGACTTTATTTATCCCTTATCATTTAGCTTATGGAGAAGCAGGAAACAGAGGTATTCCACCAAAGTCTAATATTATATTTGAGGTTGAAGTTTTAGAAATTGTTAAATAATCACTCAAAACATATACAAACCTTATATTTACGTTGAAAAACATAGCATATGCATTTTTTAAAATTTGATTGGAACCCCGTAACAGGAATTGATATAGTTGGCAATTTCAAACTACATTTTTACAGCTTAATGTGGGTTATTGCTTTTGTTGCAGGTTGGTACATTATGAAGCGTATTTTCACCAAAGAAAAAATATCGCTAACCTATTTAGATCCTTTATTTATTTACACCGTTTTTGCAACCATGCTTGGTGCACGTTTAGGTCATGTTTTATTTTATCAATCTGAATTAATAACTCAAGACTTTTTTAGCATTTTTCTACCATTTAAATTTAAAGGTGGCTTTGAATTTACAGGTTTTCAAGGACTTGCAAGTCATGGCGCAGCTATTGGCATTATTATAGGGATGTACTTATATCGAAAAAAATACAACTATAAATCATTACTTTGGGTTTTAGATCGCGTAGTTATTTCAGTAGCTTCTGGTGCCGTTTTTATTAGGATTGGAAACTTTATAAATTCTGAAATTATAGGAAGAGTTGTTGAATCTAAAGATTTTTCACTAGGTGTACGTTTTATTCAAGATTATTACGGCAAACCTGGATATAAAAGAGATGTAACTCGTGTTACAGGCATTAAAGATGTACAAGAAGCATATAATGCAATAGCAAATAACCCTGAGTGGCTGAATGTTGTACCCTACAGACACCCAGCTCAATTATATGAGTCGTTTTGCTATATTTTTGTATTTTTAATTTTATGGTATTTCTATTTAAAAACACCAAAAAGAGACCAGACTGGGTTTTTATTTGGTTTGTTTTTAATTTTACTTTGGACAGTACGCTTTTTTGTTGAGTATGTTAAAGAACCGCAGGGTGATGAATATATTGACTGGTATGGTTTACAAACTGGACAATGGTTAAGTATTCCGTTTATACTTATAGGTTTGTATTTTATGTTTATTTACAAGCCAAAAACTAATACTAAATAAAATGCTTTTTAAGTATTCTAAATTACTTCTTATATTATTAATTTCGGTAAGTATATTATCTTGTAAAGAAGATAAAAAAGCTATAGAACAAACTGAAGTTCCTTTTACTAAAGAAGGTGAGCTAACGCTTTATAAAACAATTACAGATTCAACAAAAGTAGTTATAGATATAGAAATTGCTGATACTGAATACGAAACCCAAACAGGTTTGATGTACAGGAGCTCGATGAAAAATAACCGGGGCATGTTGTTTATTTTTGATGATGTTAGCGAACGTTCTTTTTATATGAAGAATACAAAAATTCCATTAGATTTAATCTTTATTAACGATAATAAAACCATTGTGAGTTTTCAAAAAAACGCAAAACCATTTGATGAAAGTTCTCTACCATCTAATGCACCTGCTAAATATGTTTTAGAAGTTAATGCGGGTTTAGTTGATACTTGGAAACTTTCAGTTGGAGATAGCATAAACTACACTAAATGAATACAGAGTTCTTAAACATTTCACCAGTATTACCATCATCTCATATTGATAGAGATGTAACTTGGTATATTGATAATGTTGGTTTTACTTTAGTGCATAAGGATAGTATGTATGCAGTTTTAAAAAGAGATAAGCTTTATATTCATTTACAATGGCATGCCAACACTGATGATGACCCGCTACTTGGTGGCTCAGTAATTAAAGTATTTGTAAAAAATATTCAACCTCTTTTTGAAGAGTTTGTAAAACGTGGTACAATAGACAAACACAAATTACGACTTAAAACCGATTGGGGTACAAATGAATTTGGCTTTTACGATTTGAATAGCAATGCCATCTTTTTTGTTGAGGATGTATAGAAACAAGTGCATTTTTGTTGCTAGATAAAAGCTTGCCTTTGTTTGAAAAAATGTCGAAATTCGTTTAGTGACTGAAATAAAAGCTAAAACTAATCCATATGATTTTACAGATTATTAAACTAAAATCTAACCTTCCAGAAGAAGAACTATTAATCAAGGCAAAGGAACGAGAACCTCAGTTTAAAGCTATACCTGGGCTTTTGCAGAAATACTATGTAAAAATTGGCGAGTCTGGTCAATATGGTGGAATCTACATTTGGGAATCTCAAGAAGCACTTAATGCTTATCGAGAATCTGATTTAGCAAAAAGTATTCCTGAAGCTTATGAAATTGTTGAAGCTCCGCATATTGAGTTAATGGATATTCTTTTTCAATTAAGAAATAAATAAATCACTTAACATAAAACTCTTACTTAGTTAATAAGCACGTTAGGGATTGAAACGACATCCTTTTTTGAAAGATGTAAGCACTTTTTGTTTTGAATGATCTTTAACAGATAGCCACATAACTTACTCCTTACTATGACGTTAAAAAAGATATAGTGGAAAGCCCGACCCTTGTGGTAACGCCCAAATAAAAAACAGATTGGCACAGTCGCTACTCTTTCGCTATGACATATATTCAATAAAAAAGCCTATCAAATACATGATAGGCTTTCCAATTAAAGAAAAAAATTTGAGTTAGTCTTTCTTCTTTTTTCCTTCCAATTTATTTACTGTATCATACATTATTGGTGTTGCAATAAATAGAGACGAATACGTACCTACTATTACACCTACAATTAAGGCAAACATAAAGCCTCTAATTGAATCGCCACCAAAAATGAAGATAGCTAATAATACTACTAACGTTGTTAATGATGTATTTAGTGTTCTACTTAATGTACTACTTAATGAAACATTAACAACTCTATTGAATTCCCAAGAGGTATGCTCATTAAAGAACTCACGAATTCTATCGAATACAACCACCGTATCATTTAACGAATAACCAATAACGGTTAGTATCGCGGCAATGAATGCTTGGTCTATTTCCATACTAAATGGCATAAACTTGTACGTTAATGAGAATACACCTAATACAATTAATACATCGTGAAAAACAGCTGCTACTGCACCAAGCGAGTATTGCCATTTCTTAAAACGCATTAAGATATAAAGGAATACTACAATTAAAGATCCCAAAATAGCCCAGAATGATGCTTGCTTAATATCATCGGCAATGGTAGGGCTTACTTTATAATACTTCATTAAACCTACCGTTTTTGTATCGGCATCACTAATAAAATCCTCATAAGAGACACCGTCTAAATGTGGTATTAATGCTGTATATAAAGATTTTCTTAATTCTTCATCTACCTCAGCTCCTGTTTCGTTTACTTTATACTTTGTTGTAATTTTTAATTGATTAGCATCTCCAAAGGTTTTTGCATCTGCACTACCAAAAACACCAGATAATGTCGTTGTGATTTCTGAAGCACTAACATCTTCAGCAAAACGTACTTGGTATGTTCTACCTCCAACAAAATCTACACCTTGATCTAAACTGTTTGTAAATAATGACCCTAAGCTTAATAAAATAAAAGTTCCAGAAATGATATAAGCTACTTTACGTTTCTTTAGAAATTCAATATTAATGTTTCTAAATAAGTTTTTAGTTATTGCCGTAGAGAAATTTAATTTCCCTCCTTTATTTACATACCAGTCTACTAATAATCTGGTAATAAAAATAGCAGTAAATAAAGATGTACCAATACCAATTAATAAGGTTGTAGCAAACCCTTTAATAGGTCCTGTACCAAAAATGAATAAGATTAATGCTGTTAATCCTGTTGTAATATTAGCATCTAAAATAGATGATAAGGCATTACTAAATCCATCTTGAATAGCTTCTTTTTGCCCTTTACCTTTGACAAGTTCTTCTCTAATACGCTCAAAAATAAGTACGTTAGCATCAACCGACATACCAATAGTTAAAACAATACCTGCAATACCTGGCAATGTTAACACAGCACCTAAACCTGATAAAATACCAAAGATTAATAAGATGTTTAATATCATGGCTACGTCTGCAAGCCCTCCAGCTTTTCCGTAATAGAAAATCATCCAAACTAGCACTAAAGCTAAAGCAATCATAAACGACATCGTACCACTATCAATAGCTTCTTGACCTAATGATGGCCCTACCACTTCACTTTGAATAATATCTGCTGAGGCTGGTAATTTACCAGCTCTTAAAACATTTGCTAAATCTATGGCTTCGTTTAATGTGAAATCCCCAGATATTGAAGAACTTCCTCCTGCAATTGGACCTGTAGTCACTCCTGGAGCAGAATATACAATATCATCTAGAACAATAGCTATTTGGCTACCTTGATTAAATGCTTCTCCTGTCATTTCTTCCCAAACCTTAGCACCTTTAGCATTCATTTGCATAGACACTTCAGATTTTCCTGTTGGCCCGAATTGATTACGTGCATCTGTTACAACCGCTCCACTTAATGGAGGTACACCATCTCTATTACCAACTAAAGCATATAAATCTATAATCTCACTATCCTTATCTGGTTTGCCAAAAGCAAATTTTGCATAACGTTGTTCTGCAGGTAATAAAGCTCTAACTTGTGGTAAGCTTAAATAGTTAGAAATAGTTTCTTTATCTTTTAATTCGAAACGAGCGATTACTGGACCACCTTGGTAGCCTTGACCTTTAATTAAATCAAATAACGGATTTACTGTAGTAACTGTAGTCGAATCGGTTTCTGCTTCACCTAAAAGCGCATCAATTTGTAAATCCTCTGCATTTTCTTCATCTTGAGATTCAACCTCATCAGGTGCCTCATCAACTTTAACAATATCTTTTAAAACTTCATTAGCTTGTACTAAAAACGGCACAAACTGCTCTCCTTTATAAGCATCCCAAAACTCTAATTGAGCTGTACTTTGCAATAATCCTGTTGCACGTTCAACATCTTTAACACCTGGTAATTCTACTAAAATACGACCAGAGCTTCCTAAACGTTGAATGTTTGGGGACGTTACACCAAACTCATCAATACGCTTACGCAATACTTCGAAAGCTGATACTATTGATTCGTCAATCTTTGTTTTTATAATGCCTTTAACCTCATCATCATTCATACTTCCATCAATCTCACCATCTAATGCTTTGGTATAAAATATATCTGGAGATGCTAATTTTGTATCGCCTTTAATTTTGTCAAATGCGGTAAAAAAATCATCTATATAATCTTCTTGACTATCTTTTTGAAGCTCGGTAGCATCATCTAATGCTTTATTGAAAACAGGGTCTTTAGTATTATTAGCTAATCCTTTTAAAATATCTTTAACCGATACTTGTAAGATAACGTTAATACCTCCTTTTAAATCTAAACCAAGATTCATAGCTTTTTGCTTCACTTCGTTATAAGTGAATTTTGCAATACCAATATTAAAAACGGTATCGGTAGCTATTGACTCTAAATAGTTTGCTTCTTCAATACTTCTTTTTGCTCTATAACCTACTTCTGTATCTGCTATTTTATTTATAGCGATTTCCTGAGCATTACTCTCAATTTGATTTGCTTTAAATGTGAACGATAATTGATAAATACTTACCAACCCGAATAACAAAGCAAATAACTTTACTAATCCTTTATTTTGCATTTTGTGTTTTTTGTGTCAAATTTTTAAAACGAGCAAATATAGAATTTACCATATTATTTGACAATTTTTAAGTTTAAATTATTTTTATAGCTTTTTGACTGATGATAAAAGCTATTTTACTTGAATTGACTAAGCTAAAGGTCCAGCTCTAACTTCAGGTATTTTATGTGAAGTATTATCTATTGCTATCGCAATATTATAACGTGTTTTATATGTAACCTTTACAATGCTTTCATTAATTTCTAAAGCATTAAAAAAGGCATATGTATTAGGTTTGGCAAGTCTATTACTTTCAGGTTTTAGCTCAACAACAGAAGTGCCGTTTAAATCCCATTCCGTATCACCTCCACTTTGGATTTCATAGACATCGAGATTATAACTAATTGTGTTTTCATCAAAAGGAAGTCTTGAAGATTCTTCATCTTGATTTTTAAAATCATAATCTAGCTGTAGGTTTTTTTCTTTTGAAAAAGTTTTCTTTATACTCGCAACATCGGCATCGCTATAATAAGTAATCGTTAGCTTTCCGTTTTCAGTTTCATTTACTTGTATGTTACTAACTCCTAAATCTTGCAATTGCTTTTTTACAATAGCAATAGTGTTTTGAGTATCCTCAGATGTTATAGAAGCATCTGTAAACTGTAAAACAATTTCTTGGTTTGGTACGGTAATTTGTTGCTGACTAACAACACCAAATAGGGAAAGAATAATAATTAAAGTACTTATGTACCATTTTGCCTTCATGCGCCAAATATAAAAAATAAAGACTGTATTTCTACAGTCTTTACATAAATATCTATAATATAATATTGAATATTACAACTCAAGTAATCCGTTAGTTTTCTTAACGCCTTCTGCACTTTCTTGCATGTGTGCTTTTTCGGCATCACTAAGCTCAATGTTTACAATACTTTCTATACCGTTACGCCCTAATATTACTGGCACACCAATACATAAGTTGTTTAAACCATATTCACCTTCTAACAATGTTGAACATGGGAACATTTTCTTTTGATCACAAGCAATAGCTTGTACTAATCCAGAAACTGCTGCTCCTGGTGCATACCAAGCAGAAGTACCTAATAGTTTAGTAAGTGTTGCTCCACCAACTTTAGTATCTTCTTTTACTTGATTTAATCGATCTTCACTTAAAAATTCAGAAACTTTAATACTATTTCTAGTAGCGTGAGATGTTAATGGCACCATGCCTTTATCGCTATGACCACCAATTACCATACCATCTACATCGCTAATTGGAGCTCCTAAAGCTTCAGCTAATCTGAATTTAAAACGAGCAGAGTCTAATGCGCCGCCCATTCCAATAATTCTATTTTTTGGTAAATTAGTTGTTTTATGAACTAAGTAAGTCATCGTATCCATTGGATTACTCACAACAATTATGATTGTATTTGGAGAATGCTCAATTAAACTTGATGATACCGATTTTACAATACCAGCATTTATACCAATCAACTCTTCACGAGTCATTCCTGGCTTACGCGGAATTCCAGAAGTAATTACACAAATATCGCTATTTGCTGTTTTGCTATAATCATTTGTGATACCAGTAATTTTAGTATCAAATCCGTTTAAAGATGCACATTGCATTAAATCCATAGCTTTGCCTTCAGCATAGCCTTCTTTAATGTCTAACAAAACAACTTCTGAAGCGAAATTTTTAATAGCAATATATTCTGCACAACTAGCACCTACTGCTCCTGCTCCAACTACTGTAACTTTCATAAGTTTATTTTTTTAAATGATTTGTGATAAATTATAGTCAAAATTCATGCTTTTTATTCACTTAAAACATGACTTTTGTTTGTTTTAAAAGCTATAAATTTTGGTTAGCAAAAGTATGAATTAAAATGCTGTAAATAAAAAAAGTGCAAGATTAAATCTTGCACTTTAAATTCAACTAACTAAAACTAAAATTAAAACAATATTATCTGAAACTAAATGCTATTCCAGCAGATAGTGTATTATATTCTTGAATGGTGTAATCTCCAAATATTTTAAAGAAACCAAGGCTCAATCTCGCTCCCAAAGTAGCTCTAAAACCACTTGCTTTAAAATCTAAATTAATAGGATCTGTAACTGTTTCTGTAATAGTTGGTCCTGATGCTACAGGTGTATATTGTAAATCATAAGTACCTAACATTTTTAAATCTGAATTACCGCCACTATAACCTATACCTCCATATACATTAATAATAGGAAAATTTATAGAAGCTATAGCTTGTGCTGTAATTGAATTCAATTTAAACTCTGCATGCTGGTTATTACCTGCAATAACATTAGCATCCATAACATAATTAACATCCATTGTAGTATATGCAGCCAATATAGATACGTGCAAAGGCAACTTATCTAATGGTCCAAATATGCTTGTAATTTCTTTTTTAAGTCCAACTCCAAGTAATTTACCTTTTACATCATCACTACCTACTTCTGGAACAAACCTTAGCATTACATCAAATTTATAAGGTAAACCTAAACCAACCTGAATTGCAGGTGTAGGAATTGCACTTAATGGTAAGTCTCCTTGAATACCAGAAGGCATTTCAAACGAAGCAGTTACTGGTTGACCTTGAACTACAGTGCCTACTAACATCATAGCACCATCTCCTGATCCAGCTACAGTTGGACTAGTTGCAGATGTTGAAGTTATATTTGTTAATCCTAAATCTGCGAAATTAAATAACTCATCCTTGCTAGGCACAGCTGATGCATTAAAACCAATAGTAATATCAAACCCAAGTTTTTTATGAACTTTAGCAGTATGATACCAACCACTATTCATTCCATATATTAAGCCAGACATAGCAGGGCTAATATATGCTTTCGTTAATTTGTTAGCATCTTCTCTAGCTGCTAATAGAATACTTTCGAACTCTTGAGCTTTTGAAAATTGAGTTGCTAAACATAGCAACATAAGTAGGGTTATCTTTTTCATTTTAATAAATTTGGTTAGAACAAATGTAATAAAATTTTTCAAAAAATAACGTTTAATCGGTAAAAATTTACACTTAATCGATTTTTAGTAAAAAAAATAACCCTGATATTTTAAATATCAGGGTTAAATAAGATTAACTTTTATTACTATTTATGCATCAATATTAGCATAAATAGCGTTCTTTTCAATAAACTCTCTACGAGGAGGCACTTCGTCTCCCATTAGCATAGAAAAAATTCTATCTGCTTCAGTTCCATTATCTATTTGTACTAAGCGCATCGTTCTAAAATCAGGATTCATAGTTGTATCCCAAAGCTGTTCTGCATTCATCTCTCCAAGACCTTTATAACGTTGTATTTTAGATCCATCTCCAAACTCTGAAACAATATCATCACGCTCTTTATCAGACCAAGCATATTGCTTTTTAGCACCACGTTTCACTAAGTATAATGGTGGAGTTGCAATATATATATGCCCGTTTTCAATTAACTCCTTCATATATCTAAAAAAGAAAGTTAAAATTAACGTAGCAATATGACTACCATCAATATCGGCATCACACATAATCACAACTTTATGGTAACGTAGTTTTGAAAGATTTAACGCTTTACTATCTTCTTCTGTTCCTATGGTTACACCTAAAGCTGTAAAAATATTTTTAATCTCTTCGTTTTCAAAAACCTTGTGAACCATTGCTTTTTCAACATTCAATATTTTTCCACGAAGTGGAAGAATAGCTTGAAAGGCTCTATCTCGACCTTGCTTTGCAGTTCCACCTGCCGAATCTCCCTCAACAAGGAATACTTCACACTTTGCAGGGTCTTGCTCAGAACAGTCACTTAATTTTCCAGGTAAACCACCAATACTCATGACAGTTTTACGTTGCACCATTTCACGAGCCTTTTGAGCTGCATGACGCGCTTGCGCTGCTAATATTACTTTCTGAACAATGATTTTTGCATCATCTGGATGTTCTTCTAAATAATCAGTTAGCATTTCAGAAACTGCTTGACTTACAGAAGCTGAAACTTCTCTGTTACCTAATTTAGTTTTTGTTTGCCCTTCAAATTGTGGTTCTTGAACTTTTACCGAAATAATAGCAGTTAATCCCTCACGGAAATCATCACCAGCAATATCAAACTTCAACTTATCTAACATTCCTGAGTTATCAGCAAATTTCTTTAAAGTATGTGTTAATCCACGACGGAAACCTGATAAATGTGTTCCTCCCTCATGTGTATTAATATTGTTTACATACGAGTGTAAGTTTTCAGCATATGAAGTATTATAAATCATAGCCACCTCAACAGGAACGCCATTTTTTTCACCTTCAAAAGCAATTACATCTTTCATTAAAGGCTCACGAGTAGCGTCTAAATACTGGATAAATTCTTTTAGACCTTCTTTAGAATGAAACGTTTCACCTTCAAATTCACCATTATCTTTTGTATGTCTTTTATCAACTAAATGTATTGTTATTCCTTTATTTAGATATGCTAATTCACGTAATCTACTCGCCAAAGTATCATAGCTATACTCTAGAGTTTGCGTAAATATGGTTGAATCCGGTCTAAATGTTACAGTAGTTCCTCTTTTATCAGTTTCACCAATCTGTTTTACAGGATACATAGCTTTACCTCGCTCGTATTCTTGCTCATAAACTTTACCTTCTCTAAAAACCGTAGCTTTTAAATGTTCAGATAATGCATTCACACAACTTACACCAACACCGTGCAATCCACCAGACACTTTATAAGAATCTTTATCAAACTTACCACCTGCTCCAATTTTAGTCATAACAACCTCAAGCGCAGAAACACCTTCTTTTTTATGTAAATCTACAGGAATACCACGACCATCATCTTCTGTAGTAATAGAATTATCTTCATTTATAATAACAGTAATATTATTACAATGTCCTGCCAAAGCTTCATCAATTGAGTTATCTACAACCTCATATACTAAGTGGTGTAACCCTCTTGTACCTACATCACCAATATACATTGATGGACGCATACGCACGTGCTCCATACCTTCTAAAGCCTGAATACTATCCGCTGAATAATTGTGCTTGTTAAACTCTTCTTTTTGTTCGCTCATATTTTATCTTTTATCTTAATTTTAATATCGTTTTGTATCATAAAAAAAGATGCTGTAAAGCATCCTTCTGAATACAAACAAATATACGAAATTTTCACCCTTTTAGGAAGTGTTTTGTCTGCTCATTAATAAAATTATCAACATTTGTTAATTACTTAAAAATGGCTTAAATCACTTAAAAACTACCTTAAAATTGATTTCTATTGTTTTTTTAGGTGTTGAATTTTTGTTTTTTGGACATCAAAGCTCTAACGCTTTATTTTATAGTTTAAGATTTTTAAAATTAGTCAAAAAAGCGGCTTATTTCGTTATATTAAACCAAAGAAGTTCCAGATCCATTTTTGTTAGAAAATATAACCCTTCCATTATCAAAACTAACACCCTTTGCAATATCCTTTTTTAATAACATTGCTCCATCTGCATCAATATAGTCTAGAAGCGACGCTAATTGTACCAGATTAGATATACCAACTGAAGACTCTGTCATACAACCTGCCATGACCTGTAAATTATTTGCTCTTGCCTCTTTTATCATTTCTAAAGCTGGTGTTATACCTCCACACTTCATGAGTTTAATATTAATTCCATGAAACGATTTAATACATAATTCTACATCTTCAAGTCTTTGACAGCTTTCGTCTGCTATAATAGGTAATACACTTTCGTTTTTAAGCACTTTCATGCCTTCCCAATTATTAGCTTTTAATGGCTGTTCTATAAATTCTATCCCTAACAACTTTAGTGCTTTAGCGTTATCTAAAGTTTCTTTGACGGTCCAAGCACAATTTGCATCAATTCTAAAAACTGCATCTGTAACACGTCGCAGTGCTTTAATAATTTTCACATCTTCAGATGTGCCGAGTTTAATTTTATAAATAGGCCATGGTGTTTCAATTATTTTAGCCTTCATTTTTGAAATACTATCAATACCAATGGTATAATTTGTTAGTGGTGTTTTATTATTAGGCTTACTCCAAAAACTTCGTAAGGATTTATTATTTTGTTTTGCATATAAATCCCAATATGCACAATCAACTGCACATAATGTAAAATAATCGTTTTTTAAATGGGGTTCTAATTGTTGCCAAAGTTTTCCAGGATCTAAACCAAATCCTCTTTCTACAATTGCTTTAACAATATTAACGGACTTCTCAATCTTTTTTAAGGTACTTTTATAATAGGGGTTAGTTGTAGTTTCTCCATAACCTACATAGGCACCATCACTAATAGACACAATAACCGTTTCTTGTACATTAACAGTATACCTAGACGTTGTAAAAGGATGTTTTAACTGAAGTTTATAGGGTTTTATTTTTAATTTAAGATTCACTTTATAAATATAGTATTTATATAAAAAAGACCAACAAAAAAATGTTGGTCTCGACTAACTCAAATATTCACTTATATACTTTTTAATAAGCATCATCGTGTACTTTAGCAACCGCTCTTCCAGATGGGTCGTTCATGTTTTTAAAAGCTTCATCCCATTCTAGAGCTATTTTAGTACTACAAGCCACACTTGCCTCCTGCGGTACACACAAAGCTGCAGCATCGCTAGGGAAATGTTCTTCGAAAATTGAACGGTAATAAAACTCCTCTTTGTTTTGTGGTGTTTGAATTGGAAATCTAAAATGCGCATTTTTAATTTGCTCATCGCTTACAGCTTCTTCAACAACTTCTTTAAGGGTATCAATCCAACTATAACCAACACCATCACTAAATTGTTCTTTTTGTCTCCATGCTACGCTTTCTGGCAACATGTCTTCAAAAGCTTTACGAACCACCCATTTTTCCATACGCTCACCATTAATCATTTTATCTTGAGGATTGATTCGCATAGCAACATCCATAAATTCTTTATCTAAAAATGGTACACGACCTTCAATTCCCCAAGCTGCTAAACTTTTGTTTGCACGTAAGCAATCGTACATATGCAACTTGCTTAGTTTACGCACTGTTTCTTCATGAAATTCTTGAGCATTTGGTGCTTTATGGAAATATAAATAGCCTCCAAATAATTCGTCGGCACCTTCGCCAGATAATACCATTTTAATCCCCATAGATTTAATAACACGTGCCATTAAATACATAGGTGTACTAGCTCTAATAGTTGTAATGTCGTAAGTTTCTAAATTATAGATTACATCTCTAATAGCATCTAAACCCTCTTGAATAGTAAATTTTATTTCGTGATGAACTGTACCTATATGATCTGCTACTTTTTGAGCTGCAGCCAAATCAGGAGATCCATCTAATCCCACAGAAAATGAATGCAATTGTGGCCACCAAGCGGCTTGAGTATCGTCTGATTCTATTCTTTTCTCTGCATATTTTTTTGCTATTGCTGATGTAACTGACGAGTCTAACCCACCAGATAATAAAACTCCATAGGGCACATCACTCATTAACTGTCTGTGCACTGCAGCTTCAAGGGCTTCTTTTATTTCTTGAATACTGGTTTCGTTATCTTTAATTGCTTCGTATTCTGTCCATTCTCTATTGTACCATTTTACAAACTTACCATCTTTACTACTCATATAATGTCCTGGAGGAAACAATTCAATTTTTGTGCATACGCCCTCTAAAGCTTTTAATTCTGAAGCCACATAAAATGTTCCGTTTTGGTCCCAACCAATATATAATGGAATGATTCCCATATGATCTCTCGCTACAAAATATTCATCTTTTTCAACATCGTAAATAGCAAAGCCAAAAATACCATTCATTTCATCTATAAAATCAACTCCTTTTTCTTTATACAATGCTAAAATGACTTCACAATCGCTTTCAGTTTGAAACTTGTACTTACCATCAAATTGTTTACGCAATTTCCTATGGTTATAAATTTCACCATTTGCAGCAAGTATTAGCTTTTTATCTTCACTAAACAAAGGTTGTTTACCAGAAGCTGGATCTACAATTGCTAAACGCTCGTGTGCTAAAATAGCTTTATCATCACTATAAATACCACTCCAATCTGGTCCGCGATGACGAATGGTTTTAGACATTTCTAATATTTGAGGTCTTAAATCTTCAGCTTTTTGTTTTAAATCGAATGCACATACAATTCCACACATAATCTCTATCTTTTACTCTATTTTATTATAATTAACGATACAAAAATGTTATTATAGTTTCATTATTAAAACAACAAATGACTTATTGATTACTATTTGTAACTATTAATTTATTATTTATACAAAAATGAAACTTATTAATTCCAAATTATCAAGATTTTCTAGTAGAATGTAAATTTTAACATAGCATATCAACTTTTATAAAAATTTTAAGATAATATCCCTTTACCTTTAAACCATTCTAAAAACTTAAAAAATCATTATGAAAAAGTCAACATTTATTACAACTATTGCTTTTGCATTTGTTATGCTTTTAACCACAAATGTAAATGCCCAAAAATTTGGTAAGCTAGATAAAAGTCCTATGGATGCTGCTGCTTATCCTGCAAGCTACAAAGAAGCAAATAAATTAATAAAAATAGTTTACAGTAGGCCACAACTTAAAGGAAGAGATTTAGCAACTTTGGCTCCAAATGGAAAAGTATGGAGAACAGGAGCTAATGAAGCCGCAGAATTAACGTTATATACTGATATGAAATTAGGCAGTAAAACCGTTAAGGCTGGAACTTACACTTTTTATGTGATTCCTGGAGAGAAAGAATGGACGGCAATTATAAGCACAGACTTAAATGTTTGGGGTTCTTATTTTTATAACGAAGCAAATGATGTAGCACGCTTATCAGTACCAGTATCGACTGGAGAATCTTTAGATGCTTTCTCAATTGCTTTTGATAAAGCTGATAATGGTGTAAATATGCATTTAGGTTGGGGAACAGCTAGAATTGCAGTACCTTTTACAAAATAATTATAGATACACTTAATAATAAAAAAAGCCTTGAAAATTTCAAGGCTTTTTTTATTATGGAATATTCAAATACTTATGCGTTTGTAAAGACACTTTCCATTTAGGATTTGCCATCACATAATCTACAATTTCTGGCACTACTTTATCGCGTTTGCTCCATTCGGGTTGGAGGTATAAAATACAATTATCATTTACTTTTGAGGCTTGTTCTTCCGCGAAGCGAAAATCATCTTTATTATAAACAATCACTTTTAGTTCGTTTGCATTCTCATAAACTTCTTTAGTAGGAAGCTTCATTTTTTTAGGTGATAAACAAATCCAATCCCAAGTTCCAGTTAACTTATAAGCTCCAGAGGTTTCTATATGTGTTTGTAAACCTTCAACTTTCAATTTATTAGTTAAAAGCGTCATATCCCAAGTTAGTGGTTCTCCTCCAGTAATTACAATAGTATCGCTATACTTTTTTGCGTTTCCTACAATCTTGTTTATATCTGTTGGTGGATGTAAATCAGCATTCCAACTTTCCTTCACGTCGCACCAATGGCACCCTACATCACACCCTCCAATTCTAATAAAATAAGCAGCGGTACCTTTATGGTAACCTTCTCCCTGAATGGTGTAAAACTCTTCCATTAAAGGCAACATTTCTCCTTTTTCAACTAATAATTGAATGTCTTTATTCATCTATGCAATTCTTGATTTTAATATGGTCAGATGTAATTCTCCTTATAATAAGTTTAGGTTAGTATAAACTTTAAAATTAAGGTTCATTTCATAGCTTGCAAAGATACATATCCCAATTTGATTTATTTCAATTTTGAATTTCAATTTGATTTTTATAGTTTCGTACTCCCTAGTTTAAAAGTAAATTGCCAGCTTCAATCTCTCTCAAGAATGAAAAAAATAGCATATTTAATAATGCTACTTTGCTGTAGTTATTATTATAGTGCCGCTCAAGTTGGTATTGGCACAACGACTCCCGAGGCTTCTTCCATTTTACATATTGAATCATCAAATCGTGGTTTATTACCTCCTAGAGTTAATTTAACAAGTGTAAATGATGTTACAACCATTCCCTCTCCTACCGAAGGATTAATGGTTTATAGCTTATCTACCAATAGCTGTAATTTACCTGCTGGGTTGTATGTATTTGATGGTACCGCATGGCAAAGAGTAAGTTTTTCTGGAGGTAGCAATACTTATTCAAGGTTAATTAGAGATGAAATTGGTGTGGGTAATGTTACTTTCACAGCATACAGTTCCACTAATACTTTTGGTAATTACAATAGTTTATTTGATAATGTAGATAATACTAGTGGCAGCTCTTTTCACTCATCAAGAAGCGGATCTCCTACTGGCGATTGGGGTTTTGGTATTACACTACCAAGTCAATATTTCATTTCACAACTAGTTTTAGATGGTAGAAACGATTGCTGTACAAATAGAATACAAAATGTAGTTATTAGATTATATAGCTGTGGTAGTTTAGTGTATTCAAGCTCTGCAATAAGTTCATCAACAACTGGTGATAACATTGTTTCAATTCCAAATATCTATGCCGATGAAATAAGAATTATTGTACCAAGTGGAGGAACTACTCCAGGCGGAGCTGTAATAAATTTTTCAGAGTTAGATGTTGTAGGGTATTTATAGAGGAGCATATAATTATATGAATTATATTATGAATAACTCTACCCCAGTTTGTTAAATTTTGATTTCCAATTGAATTTATATAACTTCGCAATGGATTAATTAAAAGTAAATTGCTCTCAACCTCTCTCTCAAATGAAAAAAACTGCGTATTTAATAATACTGCTTTGTTGCGGCTATTATTATAGTGCCGCACAAGTTGGTATTGGCACTACAACTCCAGATGCATCATCCATTCTTGATGTAGAATCTACAGACAAAGGCATTCTTATTCCTAGGTTAACTACCGTACAAATTAATGCTATAACCAATCCAGCAAATGGATTAATGGTGTATAATACAGATTTGAATGAATTTCAATTTAATTGTGGCACTACTGCTATACCAGATTGGGTTAAGACATCGCATAGTATGTCTGTAAAATATAGCAATACTGATATTACTACAAATGTTAATCCAAATACCACTCCAATTAATTTACCTGTACTTGGTAGTTTAGAATGGAATGATAATACGACCCTTTACACAGTTAATACTGCAGCCAACACAATTACCGTAACAGAAGATGGAAGGTATAAAATAACAGTAAATGTTTCCTTACTTGCTGCAGTTACAACTGCTAGATTAACTCCAGAAATGTGGATTGAGATTAACGGAACTCAACAAGGAACCTATGGATCTACAGGTTATATAAGAAACAATGGAGGACAGCAGGAAAGTTCATTACACATTACCGAAACTCTAAATTTAACTGCTAACGATATTATTTCTGTCTCTATAGTAAGGACTGGTGCAAATGGATCTGTTAATTTAAGATCTGCAGGAACATCCAACATTTATGTTGAAAAAATAAAATAACCTATTTAGCAGCTATTACATCAATTTCAATATTTGCATTTCCAGATAAACCTCCTGCAGCAAAAGTTGTACGAGCTGGTTTTTTTGTAAAATACTTAACATAAACTTCATTAAAGGCAGCAAAATCAGTAATATCTTTTAAGATTACTGTGCATTTTACTACATTATCTAATTCTAAATCATGATGTTTCAAAACTGCTTGAATATTTTCAATTACTTGTTCAGTCTCCATTTTGATGCCTCCCTCAACTAACACCCCTTTCTTATGATCCTTACCTATTTGCCCTGTTAAAAACAAAAAATCATCAGTTTCTACCGCATCACTATAAGGCACTTTTTGCCTACTAGACTCATGTGATTTATGAAAGGTAATTTCATTTTTATCACTTCCACATGACATTAAAATAATAAGTGTTAATATGTTTACAATTCTTATTGTTTTATTCATACCATTGGATTTTATAATTGACTAAAATTACACTATTTTTAACAAAACTTTGATGATGAGTAGAACTAACGATTTTGTACAAGCAATAACAGATGGAAACACCTTTAAAGGAGAATCAATAACCGTCGGTTCAGCAATTTTAGATGGAGAAACAATAACCAACGCTTATGTAAAAGTTCCATTAAAGACCATGAATCGACATGGTTTAATTGCTGGAGCTACGGGAACAGGTAAAACTAAATCTTTACAAGTTTTAGCTGAAAATTTAAGTGATAAAGGGATTCCTGTGCTACTTATGGATATTAAAGGAGATTTAAGTGGATTAGCACAACCTAGTCCTGGGCATCCAAAAATTGATGAGCGTCACGAAAAAATAGGATTATCTTTTGAAGCGAAAAAATTCCCTGTTGAAATTTTAACACTTTCTGAACAAGATGGAGTTAGGCTAAGAGCAACCGTTAGTGAGTTTGGTCCTGTTTTACTCTCGCGTATTTTAGATTTATCTGAAACTCAATCGGGTGTGGTTGCTGTTATTTTTCAATATTGTGATGATAACAAATACCCAATTCTTGATTTAAAAGATTTTAAAAAAATATTACAATACGCAACACAAGAAGGAAAAAAAGAATTTACTGAAGCTTATGGTAGAATATCAACTGCTTCAACGGGTGCTATTTTACGTAAAGTTGTTGAATTAGAACAACAAGGTGCTGATTTATTTTTTGGAGAAACCTCTTTTGATGTTGATGATTTATTACGAGTTGATAATGATGGCAGAGGTTATATTAATATCATCAGACTTACCGATATACAAGACCGACCAAAGCTGTTTTCAACATTTATGTTAAGCTTATTGGCAGAAATATACTCAACTTTTCCAGAACAAGGAGATAGTGACAGGCCAGAACTCATCATGTTTATTGATGAAGCACATTTAATATTCAACGAAGCATCAAAAGCATTACTGAATCAAATTGAAAGTATTGTAAAGTTAATAAGAAGTAAAGGTGTTGGACTATACTTTGTTACTCAAAATCCAACTGATGTTCCTGAAGCTGTATTAAGTCAGTTAGGATTAAAAGTACAGCATGCCTTAAGAGCTTTTACTGCAAAAGACAGAAAAGCTATTAAATTAACAGCACAAAATTATCCAGATTCTGAATATTATGACACAACTGAGGTTTTAACATCCTTAGGAATAGGTGAAGCCTTAGTTTCTGCTTTAGATGAAAAAGGGAGGCCTACGCCACTTGCTGCAACCATGATGCGAGCACCAATGAGTAGAATGGATATTTTAACTAATAATGAATTAAGTAATCTGCTTTCAAAATCTAAATTAGTTAAAAAATATAACGAAGACATTGATAGAGAAAGTGCTTACGAAATGCTTAATGAAAAAATAGAGCAAGCTGAAGCAGAAGAAGCAAAAGAAAAAGCACGAAAGGAAAAAGAAGCTCTTAAAAAAGCAGAATCTAAAAAACGTGCATCAACTTCAAGACGAAAAAGCACACGCATGAATCCAGTAGTAAAAGTACTTACAAGTGCCACATTTATAAGAAGCGTTTTTGGTATTTTAACCAAAGTTTTAAAAAAATAGTTGGTAACCACCATTTTAACAATCATAATAACAAAATAATCAATGCAAAAATCATTTTTCAGCCTTATAATTTTAACCCTATTTTTAACTAGTTGTGAAAAGGAACAAAATCCATTTCAAATTAGCAAACAACATGTAGGGCTACTTACCGACTCTACCCAAGTTAAAGATTTACAAAATATTTTTAGTAAAGACTCTATTGTAAAATTTATTAGCGGTGATGAATTTACAGGAAACAAAAATGATATTGAAATTTTTGAAAAAGGTGGTAAAAAACTATTATCGTTAACCCCAAGACAATCTTTAGACTCAACTTCGGTAATTGAAAGTGTTCAAATTTTTGATGCACGTTTTAAAACAGACAAAAACATAACAACCCTAAGTACTTTTAAAGACATTGCAAGTAATTATAAAATTTCGCGAATAGATAATTTAATAAGCTCTATAGTGGTTTCTGTAAACGAGATTAATGCTGCTTTTTCTATTGATAAAAAAGAGCTCCCGGCAAACCTCCGATTTGATATGAATTTAAATATTGAAGCAGTGCAAATTCCAGATAATGCTAAAGTGAAATACTTTTTCTTAAATTGGAGTAAACTATAACACATAAAACCTTATGAATCCTTTTATATCAAAGCTTTTAGTGACTATTGCTCGTAAAAGACTTGAAGATAAAAGTGCACAAAAACCTGTAAGTAAAAAAGAAGTTGTTCTTTTAGTTAGACGATTACAGGTTGAGTTATCTCATACACTTAGCGAATATTTTTTTATTATAATAGGTGTTTTTTCAGCAGGTTTTGGATTAAAAGGGTTTTTGTTACCAAATCATTTTATTGATGGTGGAGCAACAGGTATTTCTTTATTATTAGAAAATATTACCTCATTAAACTTAGGCGTTTTATTAGTATTAGTAAATATTCCTTTTATCATTTTAGCCTCAAAAACTATTAGCTTAAAGTTTGCACTAAGAAGCATAGTCGCCATTGCATTTTTAGCCCTCGTAGTTCATTATGTTAACTACCCAACTATTACTGAAGACAAGCTCCTAATAGCTGTTTTTGGTGGTTTCTTTTTGGGTTTAGGAATAGGCATGTCTATGCGAGGGAGAAGTGTTATTGATGGTACCGAAGTTTTGGCTATTTTTTTAAGTAGAAAACTTTCTTTAACCATAGGCGATGTGTTATTAATAATAAACATTATTATATTTTCGTTTGGTGCTTACATCCTTTCAATTGAAACCGCCCTGTATGCTATTTTAACGTATTTAGCTGCTGCAAGAACGGTAGATTTTGTTGTTGATGGTGTCGAAGAATATGTAGGTGTAACTATTATTTCTGAAAAACATGAAGAACTTAGAGTTATGATGACAGAAAAACTACGCCGTGCTTGTACTATTTATGCTGGTAAAGGTGGCTTTGATAAAAACGAGAAAAACTACGATAAGAATATTATCTATACCGTTGTAACACGTTTAGAGCTTCCTAGATTAAAAACTGAAATTGATAAAATAGATCGAAAAGCATTTATAATTATGGGCGTAGTAAAAGATATTAAAGGCGGCATGATTAAGCGTAAACCTCTTAAAGATTAAATGAATAAATACCTTCCAAGAATTATTGGTTTTTCAATAAACTTTATAAGCCAATTTTCACCAAGTTATGCTGCAAAATTGGCAATTAAATTATTTTCTTCTCCTCAAAAAGGAAAGCTAGTAGAAAATGAATCGTCTTTTCTTGAAACTGCTAAACAAGAAAAGGTAGATTATAAAGATGTAACAATCATGACCTATCATTGGAGTGGTAGTAAAAAAACTATTTTGTTGGCTCATGGTTGGGAAAGTAATACATTTAGATGGAAAGATCTTATCAAAATTTTGCAAACCCTAGATTACAACATTATTTCTCTTGATGCTCCAGCTCATGGTAATTCAACTGGCAAAGAATTCAATGCACTTTTTTATTCAGAGTGTATACATGTGGTTGCAAAAAAACATAAAGTTAATAGTATTATTGGGCATTCGGTTGGCGGCATGGCAACCGTTTTTTCGCAACATAAATACCAATTGCCTTCAGTTGAAAAACTAATTTTATTAGGTTCTCCTTCAAATTTTACTGGTGTTTTTAGCCGCTATATAAAAATGATGCAATACAACCAAAAAGTTGAAAATGCCATGAATCAATTTGTATTGAAGCGTTATAATCATTTACCAGAATATTTTTCAGCAGCTAACTTCACGCAAGAAATTTTATCAAAAGGGCTTATTATTCACGATAAAAAAGATCGTATTATTCCATATAAAGATGCTTTAGATTTTGAAAACAAATACTCTAATTCTAACCTAATAAGTACAAAAGGTCATGGTCATGGATTAAAATCCAACGAAATTTATAACCATATTACGAACTTTATAAACACTTAATTTATTGTACTTTTGAGCCATGAGCGAATCATTAAAACGTATCAACAAATTTTTAAGCGAAGCTGGATATTGCTCGCGTAGAGAGGCAGATAAATTAATTGAAGCAGGTAGAGTTACTATTAACGGTGTTGTACCAGAAATGGGAACAAAAATTGCGCCTACTGATATTGTACATGTTGATGGACAAGAAATTAAAAACACTAAAAAAGCCTTTGTCTATTTAGCTTTTAACAAACCTGTTGGTATAGTTTGCACTACTGATACATCTGTTGAAAAAGATAATATCATTGATTATATAAATTATCCAAAGCGTATTTTTCCAATTGGTAGACTTGACAAACCTAGTGAAGGTTTGATATTTTTAACAGACGATGGCGATATTGTAAATAAAATTTTACGTGCTAGTAACAACCATGAAAAGGAGTATATAGTTACGGTTGACAAATCTATTTCGCAAACATTCATCAATAGAATGTCTGGTGGTATTTATCTTGAAGATTTAGGAAAGACAACAAAGAAGTGCAAAGTCAAAAAAATAAACTCTCATACATTTAGCATTATCTTGACTCAAGGTTTAAATAGACAAATTCGCCGTATGTGCGAGTATTTAACTTATGAAGTCCAAACCTTAAAACGTATTAGAATAATGAATATTAAACTTGACATGCCTATAGGTAAATACAGAGAATTTACTAAAGAAGAGTTTAATGAATTGAACCTGTTGATTAGTACATCATCAAAAGAATATAAACCAAGCTTGGAAAGAAAAAAAGAACGTTAATCTTGTTTAGATTTTTTTCAAAAATATCACCAAAAAAACAACACATCGCTATTATTATACTCGTGTTTATAATGGCTATTCTTTTTGAAACATTTCAGCAGCTATACTATATAAAACGCTTTAGTTTAGCACAGAATGTTCAATTTACTGAAGTATTAAAATCGCAATCATATAAATGGTTAGTTTGGGTAGCTTTATCAGCTTTTTTAATACGATTTACTAAAACCAAATCATCTCAAAATACTAATTATTTTAGCTACGGTATAATCATTATTGGGCTAGTAATTTTAAGTGTATTTATTATTTCAGTTATTCAAATATTGCTTTCAGATGAGGCTTTTTCTTGGTCTTTACTATTTGGTGAGTATGTAACTTTCTTTGCTTTTCAAAAAGCCCCTATATATACTTTAGGCTATATTGCCATTGCTGTTATTATGCATTTTTATTTTACCAATGAAGCATTACAAATTAAGGTTGAAGAGCTTTCAGAATTAAAAAAAACTAACGCTAATCTTTATAAGGAGCTTAGTAAGCATAATGATGATAATACTACGGTGTTAAATATAAAGATTGGAAATAAAAGAAAAATAATACCAGTAACAGATATTTATTGGATTGAAGCAGATGATTACTGTGTTAAAGTACACACAAATAAAAATACTAGTTATACTATGCGTAGTAGCTTAAAAGCTTTAAATGATAAATTAAGCAGCAATTTCTTAAGAGTTCATAGAAAAGCTATTGTTAATATGGATATGATAAAAGAATTGAATTTCTCCAATACGCCCAAATTAATACTATACAACAATATTGAAATTCCCGTTTCTAAAAGCAATTTAAAGCTTGTTAAAAATTTTATTGGTTGATTTTATAATTTAATTAACTAAGCTTACTGCAAATTAACACTAGTTCTCTGCATTTTTCTTTTTTGTAAAGTCTTTTTTTATTGATTTGAGAAAACTAAACTTATCATTATGAAAAAAGCAAGCTTTACTATCGTACTTATTTTTGTATCAATTATAGCATTTGCACAATATAATTATGATGCTTCTGAAGCTTTTCCTTATGGGCAAGCAAATCCAAACGCTCCAGAACAAATTAAAGATTTTGATGCTTTAATTGGCGAATGTAATTGTAAATCTACAAGCAGAAAACAAGATGGAACTTGGAATGATACCATAGATATGGTATGGAGATGGAAATATATAATGAATGGTAAGGGAGTACAAGATGAAACCTTAAAAACTGATGGTGGACACTCAGGAAGTATCAGACAATTTATTGCAGATAGTAGCAAGTGGTACGTGCATTATTACTCATCAAAGTCTCCATCATTAACCTTATCAACATGGACAGGGAACAAACAAGAAAATGGAAACATTGTATTGTATCGTGAACAGAAAGCACCAAACGGAATGGATGGTTTTTTCAGATTAACCTTTTATGATATTAGTAAATTAGGCTACAAATGGATAGGAGAATGGGTAGACACTTCTGAAAAAATTATATACCCAACTTGGAAAATTGAATGCAAAAAATAAATACTATTTTTATAAACTATTTTAAGTGTTTATAATTATGGTGTCTCCTTTTCATTTAGCAATTCCTGTTCACAATTTAGAGTTATGTAGAATTTTTTATCGTGATGTTTTAGGTTGCGAAGAAGGACGAAGTAGTGATCATTGGGTAGATTTTAATTTTTTTAATCATCAATTGGTAATTCATTATAAACCAAAATCTGATAGCGATTCATACACCAATCCAGTTGACGGAAAGGATGTTCCTGTACCACATTTTGGAGTAGTTTTACCTTGGAATACGTTTCACGCTTTCGCGGAAGAATTAAAAAAGAAAAACATAGCGTTTATAATTGAACCTTATATTAGGTTTGAGGGTTTAGCTGGAGAGCAAGCCACAATGTTTTTTAAAGATCCATGTGGTAATGCTTTAGAGTTTAAGGCTTTTAAAGATATAAATCAGTTATTTGTTAAGTAGTTTTAATTATTTATTAAAGTGGTTTAAAAATAGTTAAAAACTCCTTTTTTCTACTTCTTGCTAAATCAACCTCAGTATTATCAATTAATTGAATTTTGCCTCCTCTTCCTTTTATATAACCTTTAACGCATTTTATGTTTATAATGTTAGACTGGTGCACTCTAAAAAAGTTATGGTCTTTTAAAAGCTCTTCGTATTCCTTTAATGTTTTAGCTACTAAAAATTGTTTCCCATTTAAAAAATAAATATTAGTATAATTACGGTCACCTTCAAATCTCAATATTTCATTATAATTCACAACTTCAAACCCATTTTTATGAGGTAATACAATTTGCTCGTGTTTATCATTTAATTGATGTGCTTTAAAAACATTATACTGATCCTTGTTTACTACAATTTTTGACACCTTAGAGACTGCTCTTTGCAATTCTTCAACATTTATAGGTTTTAATAAATAATCTAAAGCACTAAACTTAATTGCTTTAAGCGCATAATTATTATATGCTGTTGTAAAAATAACATGAAACGAATGGTTACCTATCGACTCTAATAAATCAAATCCGTTTTCATAAGGCATTCTAATATCTAAAAAAACTAAATCTGGGTTAAATTTTTTAATTAAACCTCTGGCTTCATTTGCTGAAGATGCTTTCCCTAAAATTTGAACATCTTTACAAAACAAATTCAACATTCCAGATAGCGTTTCTAACGCTCCTTTTTCGTCATCAACTAATATTGTTTTTATCATTAGAAATCTTTCGGTAATTTAATTTCAACCTTAGTTCCGGTTGGGTTTTTTAAATCATTAATAATAATTTTAGAACCTATTTTGTTACGGTTATTCCAAACAGATTTTAACCTTTTTTTGGTTATAACCAATCCTGAGTTTTTATTTTTTGTGCTTTTTTTATGTTTTCTGCCTACTCCATTATCATGTATGATACATAATATGTGACTCTCATATTCTTTAAAGTCAATATTAATTATCTTATCGTCCTCTTTCTCACTTAATCCATGAATAATAGCGTTTTCAACGATTGGTTGAATAAACATTGGAGGAACTTTAATATTATAAACATCAGTTTCATTGGTGTTAAAGTTTAAAACAATAGGTTCTGAAAATCTAAGATTTTCTAAATCTACATAATTCTGAATAACACTGATTTCTTCTTCTATAGAAACAAATTTCATTTCGGAATGCTCTAGTGAAGAACGAATCAATTTTCCAAACTTATTAAAATAGTCTAAGGATGTTTTCACATTATTAGACACTATAAATTGCTGTATTGAATTTAAAGCATTAAAAATAAAATGTGGATTAATTTGATTTAATAAAGCTTTCAACTCCATTTTGTTTCGCTCTTGTTCTAAACTGGCGTAGGCATCAATAAGCTCATCCTTTTGTTTATTAATGGTAAGTGTTCTTTCTTCTACGGTTTTCTCTAATATTAATTGCTTTTTTTTCATTCTAAACCCATACCATTTAAAGCTTCCTATTATTAAAAATACACTCATTACTATATAACTGCTAATTGCCCAATTACTTAACCACCAAGGTGGTGATATTGAGAATGCATATTGTAGTGGCTCACTCCATTGTCCAGATTTACCAATAGCTTTAACATTAAAAGTATATGATCCAGATGGAATATTTCTATAATTAGCTTTATTTTCACTATTTGGAATACTCCACTCCTTATCTAAACCTTCTATTTTATATGAGTATTTAATACTATGAGGAGCACTCCAATCAATGGCTGCAAATTTGAAGTTTAAATGATTAAAATCATAAGGCAAGCTTAGCTTTTTAGGGTAATTATGAAAATTCTCAACTCCTGTAGCATAGCTTTTCATTTTACTCAAAAAAGGTGTTGAAGTGTTATAAATAGTATCGCTCAATAAGTTATAGTTAATGTTTTGTTGATTTATTTCTATAGTACTTAATTGAATTACTGGTGATGAACCTACCAAATTAAAGTTATCAAGATTAAAGTTTATGACACCTCCTAATGTACCCAACCACATATCCTTATTTTTATCAATAAGCTTACTGTTTGCGTAAAATATAGTAGACTTTAATCCATCATTTTTTTGAAAACTTGTAATATACCCATCAATAGAGGTAGTTTTTACACTTTTATCAATTTTTGCAACCAGTTCTTCTTCTAGCACCAGACAATTCAATCCTTTGCTTGTCCCCATCCATATGTTCTCTTCTTGATCTTGTAATAAAGACCATACTATATTATTTGATAAACCATCTTTTTCTGAAAAACTTTTTATGGTTTTTCCATCATACATACCTAAACCTTTATGTGTGCCAAACCATATATTCCCTTTAACATCTTCTAAAATAGTCCAGACTATATCACTTGGCAAACCTTCATTTAGCCCATAAAAGGTAAATTCTTCATCTTTATATTTGCTTACTCCACCTCTATTAGTAGCTATCCATATATTTCCTTCTTTATCTTCTAATATATCCCAGATTGCATAGCTAGAGAAGCCTTGTTCTAAACTATAATTTACAAATTCCTTACCATCAAATCGACTTAGACCTCCCATTTCGGTACCTATCCAAATATTTCCTTTTTTATCTTCTAAAACACTCCATACCATATTTACTGTTAAACCTGAATTGGTATTATATTGTGTAAACGTCTCTCCGTCGAATTTAAATAACCCATGACTAAAAGTACCAAACCAAATATTTCCTTTTTTATCTTCAGTTATGGAGATAATATTTTTTGCAATTAAGCCTTGCTCTTCACTGTAGTTACTAAAGCTAGAACCATCATATTTAGACAATCCGCCACCATAAGTTCCAAACCAAATATTTCCTTTTCTATCTTCATAAATTGAATATACTTGTTCTGTAGGTAAACCGTCCTTTTCTGTATAATGTGAAAAAGAATTAAGGTTAAACTTAAAAAGCCCATTACCTTCTGTTCCTCCCCATAAATTATTTTTACTATCAATAAGTAAGTTCCTAATTTCATTATGCGGCAAGCCTTCATTTTTAGTAACATTTTTAATTATTTCACCATTATATCTTGACAATCCACCTCCATGTGTTCCAAACCAAATGCTATTATTTTCGTCCTCGACAATAGATATTACCTTGTTGTGTGCCAATCCTTCATTAATAGTAAAATTCTCAAATGTTTGTCCATTATATTTACACGCGCCTCCATAAGTTCCTATCCAAATACTTTTATCAGAAGCCTCATAAACTGATAAGGTTCTATTGTCAGGCAAACCGTCCTCTTCTGTATAAGAATAGAAAGATTTTCCATTAAAAATACTGAGTCCTGAGTTCTTAGTAGCAAACCATATATTTCCTTCAACATCTTCTATCATAGATACTATATTGCTACCTATTATACCATCATCAGCTGTGTAATGTGTAAATTTTTCTCCATTATATTTTACAGCTCCATTTGAAGTACCAAACCATATGTTATTAGCTTTATCTTCTATAATACTCCAAATTGTTCTATCTGGAAATCCATTTTCATCAGAGTAATGTGTAAATGTCTTTCCATCATATTTTGTTACGCCTCCTGAATAATGACCAAACCAGATGTTTTGGTTACTATCTTCAAATATGGTCCAAACATAATTATTATACAATCCTTCTTTATCTGTAAAATGTATAAATTCAATCCCATCAAATTTACTTACTCCACCTCCATAATATCCAATCCAAATATTATTCCTTGAATCTTCAAAACAATAAACTACATATGATGAATTTAACCCTTGATCTACATCCATCCACTGAATATCTAAAATTGCATTATCTCTATATAATGGTTTTTCTGATTTTATTGGTTTTGGAAAAAATACAGAACTTATATTGCCACCCAATACAGTATCTTTAGGAGAAGGAATTCCGTTTTCTCCATATGTTACCAATTTAGGGTTAAGTGGTACTGAAATAATTTTAGTTCCATCTAAGGCTTTAATGTTTTTTTTTGCTTTAACAATTCTTGGTGGATTTTGAAGTTTTGTTTTTACGACGCCAGACTTGTTTAGTGCTATTTTTTTTCCTTCAATTTTAATTGGAATCTCTGTTTGTATTGTGTCTCCAGTTGTTAAAACCATGAAATTATTATTTACTTCATTCTTCTTTTCAACTTTTAATGCATTGTCACCATCTTTTTTACAAGAAACAAGAACAAATACTAATAATAAATAAACTCTAGTTGCTCTTTTTAAAATGAATAGTAATTTCATTAAGTTATTTTATAAGATTTTAATATGAATTTTGCGTAAACACTTCATTATTTAGTGTGTTTTTTACTACACTAAAGCTATATAACGTCCAATTATCCTTGCATTAATCCCGATTGATAAATTTACATATAATCTTAAAAGCTACCAATTACTTTAGTAAATAGTAACCACTCCTTAACAAGTAAATTATGCTTAGAATATTAATAATAGAAGACGAGCCTATTTCTAGTAAACATATTATTAATTTATTAAACAGCTATTCAAAAAACACATTTAATATTGAAGCAGAAATAGATAATGTTATAGATGCTACAAATTGGCTTCTATTGAACGAAACACCAGATTTGATTTTTATGGATATAAATTTATCTGATGGTTCGTGCTTTGATATACTCAATAAGCTTGATATTATTTGCCCAATAGTTTTCACAACAGCTTATGATGAGTATGCAATAAAAGCCTTCAAAACAAATAGTATTGATTATTTATTAAAACCTATAACACAAACAAGCTTTAATCAAGCTTTGACTAAATTTTTTAAGCTTAAAAAAAACAATCTCAATCAAACAAACAGTTATAACAAAATTAGCCTTCAAGATTTAAATAGATCTTCTACCTCCTACAAAGAGCGATTTTTAGTAAAGCTGGGGAACAAATACACACCTTTAAAGACTGAAGATATTGCCTACTTTTATAAAGATGATATTGTATTTGTAAAATCTTTTAGCGGTAATAGTTACCCAATAAATAGCTCTTTAACAACTATAGAAACATCAATATGCCCTAACGCATTTTTTAGGGCTAATAGAAAAATATTAATAAACATTGATGCTATAGATTATCTTGCTCAATATAAGCCTGGTCAATTAACTATTAAGGTTTCTCCTAAATTTGATGAAGTAATAGTATTAAGTCAAGAAAAATCTAGTCATTTGAAAACACTTTTAAATTAGTTTTTAACACTCATAAAAGGAATCCATGCTTCACTATACAGAATACAGACTCTGCTTTTTCTAAACATTTTTTTTCTTATGTTCTGAAATTTTCTTTTATATTAATATTCAAAAGGTTGTATAATTTCAAATTCTGGTGAACCATCAAAAATTTCGTCTAGAGCCCATTTATGCGCTGCTCCATAAATAACTAAAACTCTTTCATTTTTTGTTTTGGTTAGGTTCCTAATATTTACATAGATCCTCGTATTTCTTTGGTACCACATTCCTGTAAAATCTGCACCAACATAATTATCTTTATACCCTGCATTTACCAATCCTGTAAATGAAAAAGCCTTAAATCTTCTTATGTTTTCTTTACTATTTATAGCTCTTAGATGCTCTAGTACATTCGATTTTGCAAGTAAATCGTCAATATAATTATTATAAGCATTATTATCATCATCATATTCGCTTACCAAGGATTCTTGATTTAATGATTTAAGGTACTCATCAAAATCTAGCTCCATTTTCATAACACTTTCTGGCTGTGGTGGTCTATTATCAACACAATAAACAGTAGGCAAGTTTAATTTTTTTGCTATTCTAAAGCCTATTTGAAAAGCTTCGTTTTTAGGCAATTTTTCTGTTTTTTTATATTTTGTATATAAAGAATCTATTGTGCCTTGATAATTAGGCATCCACTCTACAGCTACAATTGTAGGCTTGTAATCTTCCACAATTCTCGAGACCAAATCTTCAATTAACTTTTGATTTTCTTCGGTTGTAATATCAATTTGATTTTTTGCCACAACATCGCTTCCATCAGAAGCTCTATTAAAATGAAATGTCCCTAATACCATTGCTTTATGATTATAACCTGTTGTGAATTGAGGGATATTATCAATGTGATTACGCGCAATTGAATCTAGTGATGTTTTATTTTCTATTGACTGTGACTTACTTTTATCTCTAGCACAAGAAGTCATTATGAATAAAATAAATGCAAAGCTTAAAATTCTTTTCATAAGTGTAATATCATTCAGGTTTCTATTCCTTTTATTAACGTTATATATATTGATTTGAATTTTCATTCCTTAATTGTTGGGCAACTAATTTTTAATATTAATAAACGGAATCCAAGCTTGATAAAGGTTTTCATTTTCTTTAAATTTAGGTTTTAAATCTGACAAGTATTCGTATTGATTATTAATATTTTTTAATCCTATTCCTAGCGACTTAACTGTTGATTCTATTCGTTTATTAATATTATTTTCAACTTGAATGCCTCCTTTAACAGAATTAATATCAATACTTATTTTTTTATCTTTGTAAAGTGCATTATGCTTAAAAACATTCTCTAGCAATATTTGAATAGAAAAGGGAATTATTTTTTTGCCTAGATCTGTATTCTTTATGTTATAATTAATAACAAATTTTTCTCCAAAGCGTGCTAATTGTAAAAATTCATAATCTTTAATAAAAGATAACTCCTCCTCAACTGTTACAGTAAGCTTGTCTCTAATCTCTAAAATATAACGGTACGTGTTAGCTAGCCGTTCTGTAAACTCCTGAGATTTTATCGGATCGATACTAATTAAAGGCACCAATACACTTAAGCTATTAAAAAAATAATGAGGGCTTACTTGGTTTTTTAGTACTTTAAGTTCTGTTTGAATTTTTTCATGTTTAAGCTTCTCTACCAGTAACAAAGCTTCCTGTAATTGTTTCTCTTTTTCTTTTCTTTGCGTTATATCTATAATAACCGCCAATGCATAAATTTCATCTTCCCTTTTATAGTAGTTTAAACTAATTTCAACAGGAAACTTATGCTCATCTTTATGCAACCCTATAACTTCTACTCCAATTCCGTGCGGTCTCTTTCTTGGATACTTAACATAGCTATTTCGAAGAGGCACATGTTCTTTCCTACCCGCTTTAGGCATAAGAACTTCAACTTTTTTGCCTATTAGTTCATTTTCTTTGTAACCAAACATTTGTTCGGTAATAGGGTTTACCATAACAATGTTTCCTGTTTTATTAGTTAAAACCCAAGATTCTGTAGCCGTATTAAAAATAGTTTTAAAAAAATCTTCAGTATATAAATCTAAGCTTGCTGTATCAGAAATCATTTTTCTTAATTTTTAACTAATTTAATAGAATTACCTCTTAAACTTAAAAAATATATTCCTTTATTAAGTTTAGAATTTAGATAAATGCTATATTCGATATTGTTTTTAGTTTCTTTTTTAAAAACTTTAGTCTTAATTTCTTTTCCTATAATATCATAAATTACTGGTGCATCATTTTCATTTTCATAAAAATCCTCATCAGCTTTGCTAACTTTTACTGTAACATGGTTCGTTATCGGGTTAGGAAAAACATCTATTCTATTAGAAATTTCCTCATTTTTTACACTTAATATATTCCCTAAATAATTAGCGTCAAAATATTCTCTGATATCATTATTTTCTAAACTAGAAGTTTTTTTATTATAAATTAAAAAAGCTGCCACATCTCCATGCATACTAACTTGACCATTAGAAACTCCTGTTTTAAAGTTTGACAACAAATATCCTACTTTAAAAGTACCTGTACCAGAGTTAGCTCCAACAGATTTATCAACTCCATTAATAAACGAAGTGATATTTCCTAATGCATCCCTATGTATTTCTATAAGTTGCCATTGATCTAATTGCACTGCTTCTGGAGTAGTTATTGTAACTACAGGGCTAGGAGGCACCGTATTTCCAACTCTTAACCTTATTGTGTTGTTAGACACTCTATGCGTTACATAATGTGCAGCCAAACCAAAGTAAGACCAATCTCCTGTTGCAGTTTGATCTATTGGTTTTGCTAAAAGAAAAATAGAAAACTCTCCTGCCAAACTAACAGCATCTGTCCCTTCTATTTCAAGATATTTATCCTGTTCAAATTTATAATTTCCCATACCATCATCTCCATAAGCTGGACCTCCCCTTACACAGGGTTTGCCATTTATACAATTATCAATATAACAGGGTTTCTCTTTATCATCTTGACCAAAGTTTCTACCATTGGTATATTCTGGAGGGTTAAATGTTCCTGCATAAGTTGATTGATCTATCCACCGCCTAACACATCCTTCTCCACAACTATTTGTAACATCACAATATTGCTCAGTTATTATAGCAGACTCACTGCTAGGGTGATTAAGACAAAAATCTGTTTCGCACGTTGCAACATGATTTGTAGTACTTAAATTTGTAGACTCAACAAAAAACACTAAATCGCTTACATCTTTTGGATTGAATTGTGCGTGAACTCTTAAAGCTCCAAACAATAGAAACATTAATAGTGACATAAAAAATATAAAAGTATACCCTAATACAATTTTACCTTTTTTTAATTGTCTAATGTTACTCTGAAACTCTTCATTTCTAATCATAATTAATTTTTCTTCAGCATTCATTATATCTTTATTACTATTTCTTAAGGGGAATAGCTTTATTATTTCTCCACAAGCCACTTTCCTTCTAAAGTCTATGTCTGTTTGTTTCATAATGTTCATCTATTCTAATTTCACAAATCTCTCAACAATCACTTAACAGTATCTTTTTAAAATATTAATCTGAGATTTCTTGCTCAAAACCTTCCAACATTTTAACCAATACATTAAACTCTTTTATGGCATATAGTTTTAGCTTCTCATTATATGCTTTTTGAGTTTTTACACAAGTAGTCTCCTTTACATTTCTTTTATAGTCATGCTTTACACCTCTTATTACGTTTCTTAATTTTAACAATGTGCTCTCAAAATTTTTTAATCGCGTAATTCTCTTATTCGTTTCTGTAAGTCTCATTTATATAAAGATCTATTACTATAAAACATTCTATTAAGTACTAGTTTAGGTTCTCCCATGTTCCTCCTGCGTTTGCTGTATAAACACGTAGTTTATTAGAGGCAGCATCAAAGTAAACATCGCCTACTGCTGGAGTTACTGGTGCTGTACCTGGTTTTATATTTATTAATGTTTCTATTTTAACACTTCCTCCTACTGTTAGTGTATGATTTAACGGAGGGTCTAATGGGTTTAAAGACATATTTATACTTACTCTATCATTAGCAAAATCACCACCTATTAATGGAGTATATGAATTAGTGTTTTCTATAAACAATCTATTTGAATTTGTATTTGAATACCCTGCTTGATATCCTATAAGCACATTCCCACTAACCGAAGTAAAACCTGTTCCAAATCCAGCTTCATGACCAATAACTACATTATTACCTCCAGTTTGATTATTGTAATTTGTACGATAACCTAGTGTTATATTATTGCTCCCTGTTGTGTTATTTACTCCAGCTTCGTAAGCTAAAGACACATTGTTGTTTCCTGTTGTATTAAAGTATGAAGCTCTACGCCCAATACCTACATTATCAGTACCAGAAGTATTAGAGTATAAAGACCAGCTACCTATAGCATTATTATTATCTGCATTGTTGCTATATAAAGACTGAAAGCCTAAAGCTATGTTATATTCCCCAGTAGTATTTGTATAAAGAGATTCATAACCTATTGCTAAATTATATTCTGAACTTGCATTGTTATATAGCGAGCTAAAACCAATAGAAGTGTTATGATTTCCTGTAGTATTATTTAAAAGAGATTGATCTCCTAAAGCTATATTTTCGTAACCAGATGTATTATTAAATAAAGCTCTATATCCCAATGCGTTGTTATGATATCCTGTAGTATTTTCATGTAAAGCCTCGTCTCCTAATGCATTATTATGATACCCTAATGTATTATCATGTAGTGCTTCATTTCCAAGAGCTACATTTTTATAACCAGTTGTATTAAAAAACATTGTTCTATAACCAACACCTATATTATCTCCCCCAGAAGTGTTTGCACTTAAAGATTGAGTTCCCAATGCAATATTACTATTACCTGTTGTATTTGATATAAGACTATAACCTCCAATGGCAATATTCTGGTTTCCAGAAGTATTACTACGAAGTGCACTATTACCTATAGCAAAATTAGTGTTCCCTGTGGTGTTGCTATAAAGAGCTTCAAATCCAAATGCTCCATTAGAAGTACCAGATGTATTAAAAACCATAGCTCTTTGGCCTACAGCTACATTATCAGACCCAGTAGTATTAGTATACAAAGCCGAACGACCTACTGCCACGTTCCTAGTGCCTGTTGTAGTATTATTTAAGGTCCAATATCCTAGTGAAACATTATCATCGGCAGTACTGTTTTGTTGTGATTGGTATCCTATAGCTACATTTCTATATCCTATATTATTTTCAAGAGCATTATTTCCTATAGCTACATTGGCTGATCTATCAACACTTACGTTTAAAGCTCTATATCCAATTGCAAGATTATCTCGACCTGACACATTTGCTTCTCCTGCCTCATCTCCTAAAAAAAGATTTCTATTACTTGTTAAATCATCATTCTCTCCAGCGTTATTACCAACAAACACAGAGTTACCAGTATTAATAATTTCAATTTGTCCACTAGTTGTAAATCGTGCTCTTATAATATTATTAGTCCGAACATCTAAACTTTGAGAATCTGTAGTACCTAAAAAGTTTGTTCCATTAGTTGTTCCTGAATTACCATTAAGCTCCCAACCTGAACTACTACCAGATTTTAAACCTACCCATGAGGTTGTTGGTTGATTCCAATAATAAAACCCTGGTTGGTTGCTACCAGATATTGTAGTTAAAAAAATTAGCATTCCATTTTGTGATGCTGTTGGGTTTATTGCTGAAAAAGCATCAACTTTCGGAATTAATATCCCATCAGTATTTGATGGTGTCACTTGGTTTGATGACCTGATATCTAATACTGAATTTGGGGCAGTAGTACCTATTCCAACTTGAGCATAAATAGATATGCTAAGCAATAGAAGTAAAAAAGTTAAGTAGTCTTTTTTCATGACTTGATATATTTGGGATTGAACACCTAATATATATACCCGAAATAAAAAACAACTTCCCTTTCTTCTTAAAAACCAATATTTAGTCCATGAAATACGTTTTTAATCGTTTAAAAGAAAAACCTAGATTAGCGTAAAAAAGGAGAATTTCACGTTAATTAGTTTAACAACGCTTTCAATTGGCTTGATTTTTCTTGGCTTAATACTATTACTTCTTCAAATTTTGGTTTTACTCTTATAGCCAATTGCCCTGGTTTATATTGGGCTAAATAATCGATTGCGTTAATGTTAACCAAAATCTTCCTATTTGCTCTAAAAAAAACATTTGAATCAATTGAACTTTCTATATTAGATAAAGAACTACTTATAGGATAGCTATTCCCATTAAAATCTCTAATAAAAACTAAGCTATCTTTATAAAAATAGGCAATGTTTTCTGTTTTTAAAGGGGTATATTTATTTCCTAACTTTACTAAAAATCGTTCTTTATAGTTTTTTGATGTATTAAGATCTAAAAGCCTAATTTTTTCATTTTCTCTTAATTGACTAGCTCGATCTCTTCTTACCTTAAAAAACTTCATTATTGATTGATAAAAATCTTTCTCGGTAATTGGTTTCAATAAATAATCAATTCCATTAGTTTTGAATGCTTTTATTGCATACTCATCATATGCAGTAGTGAATATAATAGGACAACTAATCTCGACTTTATTAAAAATCTCAAAACAAAGCCCATCACTTAAATGTACGTCCATGAAAATTAAATCTGGGATATCATTATCTAGAAACCAATTTACCGCTTCAACAATATTGTCTATTTCATTTTCTACAATAAACTTGTCTGAACAGTACTTTTTCAACAAAGTAACTATATAATTACTTGAAATATTTTCATCTTCAATTACAACTACCCTTACCATATATACTTGTGTTAGGTTATACTAATTTAAGAGTATAGTTTATGTGTTTTTGCCTTTACATATCTCAAAAAAAAGAGATAAACTAGATACTTTCAAAACAAACATTAATACTATTGTAAATTTAAAACTACTCCTGTAACCCTAATAATAATTCAACACTCAAAAAGATGGTTTCAAATATAAAATATAGTGTTTCATAGATTTTAAGTTCTAAATCACAAAAATCAAAAGCTATATTTGGTTTCAATTAATAACGAACAGATTACGTATAATATAAATCTTTCAAATCCCAAATCTTATGAAACGTTTATACTTTTTATATTTTCTAATTGCTTTTAGCAACCTTACTTCTGCCCAACTTTCAGTAAGAAACAGTGCTTATGTATTTGTTAATGATGAAATTGTTTTTGTAGAAAACGATGTGAATCTTAACGAAGCTACTAGTACTATATACCTACGTAACCAAGGACAATTAATTCAAGGAGCTGGTACAGAAACAGCAGCCACAAAAAATTCTGGTATAGGCGAATTAAGTGTTTATCAAGATGGTAATGTTGGCGCTCATGAATACAACTATTGGTGCTCTCCTATTGCTAGTAAAACAAGTAGTACCGTTAATAATCCTTTTGGCATTTCTTTTTTGAATGATATCACTGGGCTTACTACTGCAACTCCTGCAACGTCTACAACCTCTGCGTATCTTAACGGTACAGCAAACCCTTTAAACATTGAACCGTATTGGATTTGGAAGTTTATTGCTTCGGATGAATACTCTGAATGGGTACACGTATTAAATGCTACCTCTTTAAACCCTGGAGAAGGCTTTACCATGAAAGGAGTTACAGGAACCAGTGCAAATAACCCTGGTGATAATCAAAATTACGATTTTAGAGGAAAACCTAATACAGGTACTATTGATGTGGCTGTATTAACTAACCAATTTACCTTAGTTGGTAATCCATATCCTTCTGCTATGGATGCTCATGCCTATATATGGGATACTGATAATAGAAACACAATAACGGGAACACTACATTTTTGGGAGCAAGACCCTAATGTGAATTCACACAGAATACTTGATTACTCCGGTGGGTATGCCACTTATACAATTGAAGAGTTCTCACCTTTTATGGAAACTTATACACCTGCAACATTTAGCACTTATGATTTAGGTGGGAATATCAATGGGGCTGGTAGTGGAAGTCCTTCTGGAAAACAACCTCAACGCTATATTCCTATTGGACAAGGATTTATGGTAGAAGGCTCAGCAAATGGTACGGTTAAAGCCAAAAATGCCCATCGTGTGTATATTAAAGAAACTAATGTAGATAGTGAGTTTTTTAAAACAGCAAATACTAAAGAAAAAGCTAAAACAGCAAACAGTGATTTCTTTGAAATACATAGTGATTATAAACGCTTTAGATTAAATATTGATTTTAACAATACCTATACTAGACAACTATTAGAAAACTTTCATGCTAAAGCAACCTTTGGGTTTGATCGTGGTTTAGAATCTAAAATAAATGCTGCCGATATACTAGCTACTGATGCATATTTCTCTAATGATAATGCAACCTATTTAGCTGAAGCTTTACCCTTTGATGAAGCTTTAAAAATACCTTTAACTATTAAGTTAGCTCAAAATATGCCAATTAGAATTAGAATAACAGATATTCGAAATTTTGATAGCAATCAACCTGTTTATATTCATGATAAAGAAAATGATTTGTATGTGAATTTAAAGGTTCAAGATTTTGATATGAATCTTGAAGCTGGAAATTACAACGATCGTTTCGAAGTAACTTTTAACAATAAAGCTTTAAGTGTTGATGACAATACTTTTATTGGTTTTGACATTTTTCAAAACAATACTATCGCAGAGTTAAAAATTAAAAACCCTAATGCTTTAGATATAAAAGCATTTAACTTATTTGATATCTCTGGAAAACAAATTTTAAATCAGAATATTTCAGAAATTAAAAACACGTACTCCTTTTCTACTAAAGCCCTAAGTGATGGAGTTTACATTGCTAGAATTAGCTTATCTAATAATCAAGGATTTACTAAAAAAATAATTGTTGCTAATAAAAATTAAAAAGTAAGACTAGAGACTAATCGTTTTATATTTCATGCGGCTTTTGGTTAAGCTAAGTTCTAAGGGTAGACATTTTTTAAAATGAATTCAAATAAAACTCAAGGTAAATTATTAATTTTTAATAATTGAAGTCTTACTTTTTTTTTCAACCAAATAAAAAGGCAAATAAATAATTAAAAAATAAGGAATGATTATTATTTGTACCACAATTATATATAATGGCCATTCTCCAAAATAATCTAATATTGAGGCAGACTGTGGCTTTTCATTCAAATAAAAGTAATTGGCATTTAAAGCATAATTAATTACAACCATAAAAATCACGTATAGCTGCAACGCAAAAAAAGATTTAAAAACACTTTTAAAAGTTGGTTTCATTTTGAAAACAATTGTTGCATAAAAAATAATGATTAAAAGCCCTAGATGCACAACCCAATATCTAAAATAATCAAAAGCTGGAAACCCTTCAGGTATATCTGGTGTTAAAACACCTTGCGTCGTTCCTGCAATAACCCAAAATAATAATATCTCGAACATCCAAAATTTTCTGTAATAAGTAAATACAGGAATTAACAATGCTATAAAACTACACAAATACAAAGGCAAATCTGTGGTAATATTATAGTTCCCTAAACTCATTTTATACAAATGAAATACTATAACAAAAAAAGAGATTAAACAACCTAGTATATGCAATGCCTTATACTGTTGTTTTCTACTTAACTTTAATTTGGAATATTTAATAAGTAAAACACAAAATAAGATGGAAATAACTATTGGAAAGATATGCTCAATACTTCCAATTGCTACTCTTTTAAACAAAAAAATTGTGCTAAAAACAGGAGAATTCATAGCGCAATTTAATATTTATATCATATAACAAAGTGATATTTTGTTATTTTAAATAATATCAATCATTTATTTTAATCACTTGCAATAATCCATTATTATTAGCCACTAAAACTAAACGCTCATTATTATTCATCATTTTTAATTTCTTAGCATCATTTCTAATAAAAAACCCGCTTTCCTTACTAGTAACAGGAAGAAATCCTCCTTTTCCATCTCCTAACATTAAAAGTCCCGTTCCTGCATCATTTCTAGGTGTTTCAACTTCTGAAGCATACATGTTTTCTACCATTATCACATCTAAATTCCCATCATTGTTAAAATCATTTACTAAGATATCATTAACATTAGAAATTTGTGCTTGATAAGGTAAGGGTGATATTTTAAAATGATTATTTCCTAAATTTTCAATGTATGAAGAAGCAAAAGTTTTTGCCGTATAATGCAAAGCATTCTTTAAATTTTCTTTTCCGTATACATCATCTATCTCTAAAGAAGCAAACAAATCATACTTCTTAATATTCTTTTTAAGGTTAGGAATTTGCTGAGATGAGCAAGAAAACCCTCTTAATGGATAATGCTTATTATTTTCATAATAACCTAAAACTAAATCACCATTTCCATTTTTGTCAAAGTCGGAATAGTATACATCAAAAGGTTCTTCCTTTGATGTTTTATACTTATAATTAAGTCCTAAGTTTCCAGCAATAAAATCGGTATCCCCATCATTGTCAAAATCTCCTTTTTCAATGCTAAACCAAAGTCCAGTAGTATTATCAAAATCATTCAAAAATACTCTGGAAAATTTACCGTTATCATTTTTAAAAACTGTTACAGGCATCCATTCTCCAACAATTATTAAATCGGAATCCCCATCATTATCATAGTCGGCCCAAACTGCGTCAGTTATCATACCAATATCTTTTAATTCTTTAGCTAAAGAATTTGTAACGTTTGTTAATTGCCCTTTTTCATTTTTAAGTAGCATACTTGATGTTGGTAATGGGTATTGATGTGGTAAATGTCTACCACCTACAAAAAGATCCATATCGCCATCATTATCATAATCATTAGCTTTTACTACAGAACCACTAATTTTCTCTATGCCTTCCAATGATTCCTTATAAAAACTGCCTTGACCATTATTTAAATATAAGCGATCTTCATAATTAAAATCGTTTGCTGAAAATTCATTACCCCCACTTACAACATATAAATCCTTAAAACCATCACCATTTATATCTACAAATAAAGCATCAATATCTTCATGACTTTTTTCTTTTTCCCATAAAGTTGAAGAATCTTTTAAATAACTTCCATCTTTATTTTGAAGGTATAATGTTGAACTATTACCTGTCGAGCCTCCTACAAAAACATCATCTAACCCATCATTATTAACATCTGAAACGGCTAAAGCTGGTCCAAATTCAGACATCTTATGAGGTAATAATACCTGATGCTGATAATCATCAAAAACATTCTCAATATGCTGATGTTGCAACTTACTAGATGAAGTGATATCTGAAAACAAAAATTTAGTATTATCTACTGACTTTTCTTTATCAAAAACACCATCCTCCTTGTACATTTCTAACACTTCATTTGATGGTACATTTTTAAGAACCGTTCTTGCCCCATTTGTCCAATTTATAACAACCTCTTTAATAACGTCTATGCTATTTAAACCAAAATGAGCAATATCCTCACTTGTAGAATACATACCTCTAACACTTTCTATTTCAATTAGTTGACTATTATTATTCCCATAATTAATACTAACCTTAGTGCCAAAAAGCGATTGATTTTTTTTGCTTTTTAATTTTACTCTTAAAAAATTATTATCAGATTTATTCTTAAAAACAAAAGCCTGATCATTAATATTATTTATTACTAAATCTAAATCTCCATCATTATCCAAATCACCATAAGCAGAACCATTTGAAAAGCTTTTATTTTTTAATCCCCATTGGTTTGAAACATCCTTGAATTCACTGTTTCCAATATTTTTAAAAGCTTTATTCTGCAATTTATTAGAAGGATAGATTTCTGATAACTCTTTATGAGAAACAATATCCCATATCTCAACTCCTTCTATATTTGTGTTTTCACTTAAATACTTTTGTATTTTTTCATGTATAAACAATTTTATTTTAGTGTCGGCATCGGTATTTCTAATATCTCTTAGCAATCCATTAGTAACAATAATATCCTTAAGCCCATCATTATCAAAATCAGCAATCAATGGAGACCAACTCCAATCTGTATTAGATACTCCTGAAAATTTTGCAATATCACTAAATGTTGAATTCCCATTGTTAACTTGCAGAACATTGTTCATATATTGATAGTTCCATCCTTTATCAACAATTCTCCAAAACTTATCTGGATTCATTCCACTCATATTTGCCTTTAACCTAAAGTTGTCTTCAGCAACCATATCTACAACAAATATATCTAAAAGGTTATCATTGTTGATATCAGCAATATCTACTCCCATACTATAAAAAGAAGTATGCTTAAAAGCATCATTGGCAATATTTTTAAATGTTCCATTTCCTAAATTCAAATAAAATCTATCGGGTGCTTCAAAATCATTAGCAACTACTAAATCTGGATATCCATCATTATTTAAATCTGAAACAGCGACTGCGTTAGAAAAACCTGGATCTAAAATATTAGCTTCTTTTGAAACATCATAAAATACTCCTTCTCTATTCTCATAAAGACGAGGTGCATACTTATTGTCTAAAAGACGTCCATCATCACTTAAAGCTCTATATTTTGAATAAATTCCTGGGTTAGGTGGTTGGTGTAAAAGAAAAACATCCAAATCGTTGTCTTTATCATAGTCAAAAAAGGCTGCTCCTCTAGTTCTTAAAGTATCACCTAAGCCAACTTTTTGAGCTTGTTCAATAAACTTATTATCTCCCTGATTTATGTATAGTTTATTTCTTCTCCAGTCTGGTTTATCGTCATATAACTCTTTAGTTACAAAAATATCTAATAATCCGTCCTTGTTTATATCTATCATAGAAACAGAAGAAGACCAACCTATGTCTACATTTTCAATACCACTCTTTTGTGTTATATCTTCAAAAACAAAATTTCCTTTATTTATGTATAATTTGTCTTTAACTTGATTACCACAAAAATATACATCTAAAAGACCATCATTATTTACATCGCCTAAGCCTACTCCTGCACCAGCATAAAAATTATCATAAATAAAAATATTATCCTCTTTTGTTTCAACAATTTTATTGTTAAACTTAATATTCGTTTTTTTTGAAAAAACTTGTTCAAAAATTGGTTTTTCTTGAGAATGTGAAGAAAAAATTATTCCAAAAAAACCTAACAAAAAATAACTCCTTTTCATCTATCTATATTATTTGTTACATACAAGATAATTGAATTTTACTAAATTGACGAGGGTAAAACTTATAACTACATTTATTCCATATAATTTTTAACCAAGCCTATATATATAAATTGAAAAGGAGCAAGAATTAATAATTCTTACTCCTCAATCAAAATTTAAGAACTAACTCAAACCAAACTAATTTTTATCCCAAGATACTTTCGTATTAGGGGTATCTTGTGCTTTTACAGCGTTATAATTTTCTTCATTTACAACCTTATCATTATCTGCAATGGTAATTCTAACTGGAACAACAAGCGCTGTGCTAGATGCTATATTTACAGGTAACATTGGGTAATCAAGTCTTCTATATGAAGCATAAGCCTCTCTAGGCTGGAAAAGCCCAAAGTGAATCCACTTTTGTGTTCCTAACTGCTCTTTTGTTCCATCATAGGTAGCTGTACTAGCATCTATAAAAGCTTGTACATCTGCCGTATCAGGAGCCACTGGACTTGCACTTGCATTTAATGCATTAATTTCATAATAAAAATTAATTGATTCTGTAAGTGCTGCATCATAATAGTCTTTGGCAGTTCCAGATATAAAGCCTTCCATTACAGCTTCAGCTAATAAAAAGTTTACCTCTGCAGCAGTAATTACAAAACCAGGTAACAATTCATTATTCCTCATTAAATCCTCATTAATATAAGCATAGTTATCTCTATCAATGGTAATGGTTCCTTGAGTATCTGGAGAAGAAGGTAAACCAATATAGTCTCCACCTGTATTAGGCACCCACATATAAGGTATTCTAGGGTCATTACTTGTATTCATAACGTTCAACATATGTTCTGGAGCATATACTAAATTAGGGCTATCTTCAATGGCTCTACCAAAAAGGCCACCACCGCCTCCAATAATGTTAAGACCATTTGGAGCTTCTGCATTCACCAAAATATTGTCTGCATTAACAAGTGTTAAAGGTGCATTGCTAGACATAATATCTTGTACTGTAGACGAAGCTAATCCATTATCAAGGTCAGAAATTCGCATTGCTGCTCTTAAGCGTAAAGAGTTTGCAAATTTTCTCCATTTAGTAATATCTCCATCATTTAAAATATCCTGTTCTGCTAATTTATTATGAACTATCGAGCCATTTAATGAAAAGCTTGACAAATATGTATCAACTTCTTTTAAATCTGCTAATAAAGATGTATAGATTTCTAATTGTGAATCATATTTAGGAAAAAAGTCATTGTTTCCTTCTCTAGCTTTGAACGCTTCAGAATATGGTATGTCGCCATATAAATCTGTCATTTTCATAGTAGCATTTGCTCTTACCACTTTAATCAAATTCATATAAACATCGTAATTTGATTTTTCTTCATCTGGTAATAAACCATACTGTATTTGCATTTCAGTAAGTTTAGGTGCAAAACCTACATAATAAGAAGACCAACTATTATTAATGGCATTACCGCTGGCTGTCATCATTTCTGAATCATTACCATCAACACCTGCAAGTTGAATCCAAGGAGATATAGTTCTCAATACTAAATAATAACCTGATGGGTTATACCCTATACGCATACCTGCTCCTTGCTCTGTAAGAGCTCTAGAAAATAAGTACTCAATTTTTGTTTCTGTAGAGCCGTCTGGATCTAAAAATAAGGCATCCAATTCTTTGGTACACGAACTAATAAGAATAGACACTCCTAATAATATCTTTAATATAAATGTTTTCTTCATAATCTTTTTTTTTATAAGCTAATTCTTAATGATAACCCAAGACTTCTACTTCCTGGTTGTGATCCTAAATCTACGGCTGATGCCTCTCCTGCACTAGAACCTAAAACGGCTTCTGGATCAATATTAGGTACGTTTTTATAGATATAGAATAGATTTCTTCCAATTAACGCTAATTCTAAATTATCTATTCCTAATTTATCGGTTACACTCTTATTAAACTCATACTTTAAAGAAACCTCTCTTAATTTAACATAACTATTGTCGAAAAGCCCTTCTTCATGGAAACCAAAATTCCAAAAATATGAATTTATATAATAATCGAATGCATCAATTAATTTAGCATTTGGTTGTCCATCAGAAGTAACCCCATCTAAAATTACACCATCATGGTATACAGGACCGTTTGGAGAAGGCGATGTATGTGAAGGTAGTTGGATTAAATTACCACTTGTGTCTTTATAGTATGGTAATCCTCCATTTCTTTCATCTCTATACTTAAGTGATTCTTCTAACTTTCCTGCATTTATACCATAATAATTTGTAAAAGAAAATATGTCTCCTCCTACAACAAAATCGATATGAGCATTAAGTGTGAAACCTTTATAAGTAAGTATATTAGTAAATCCTCCTACTAAATCTGGTGTAGAATTACCGACAGGAACTCTTTCTGAGTCATCTCTTACATATAAACCGTCACCATCTATAACTCTATTTCCATTATCATCTGTTTGGTAAGTATATGCTTCCCATTGTCCATAAGGCACACCTACTTTTGCAAGATTTCGAATAGCTCCTCCAATATTACTTTGATTAAAAAGTTGATCAATCCCTTGAGCTAATTCTACTACTTCATTCTTGTTTTTTGCAAAATTTGCAATTGTTCTCCAACTAAAATTCTCTGTCTCTATAGGCAGGGCATTTATTTGAAGCTCGATACCTGAATTAGCAAGTTCTCCTGCATTCACTATTGTACTAGATGCACCAGAAGATAATGGTATATCTAAAGGAATTATTTGATCTACCCTTCTTTCTTTATAGTAAGTTAAATCAAACCCTAATCTATTATTAAGTGTTCTAGCTTCTATACCAAATTCTGTAACAAGCGAATTTTCATTTACCAAATTTGTAGGCGGTACAGAATTACTAAAAGTATTAGTAACTGCTCCATTATAGTTACCATAACTATAAACCTTATTTGCTCTGTAAAAGTTACTTCCAGTATCGTTACCTGTATTTGCCCAAGATGCTCTAACTTTAGCATAGTCTAACCAAGACCATTCTGATAATAAATCACTAAACACAAAACTTCCACTTACTGATGGGTAGAAAAACGACTGATTATTATGTGGTAAGGTAGATGACCAATCATTTCTTCCTGTAGCCTCTAAGAAAACCATATTCTTATAAGAAAAAGAAGCTACTCCAAAAAGTGCATCTACTCTTTTTGCATCTCTATTTCCATCACTTACTCTTTCTCTAGCAGAATTTTTTAAACTAAACCAATTTGGAACGATTAAACCACCATTAGTTCTAACATAACCATCAGAATGTTTTTGCTTAGATATTGACCCTCCAGCAGTTAATGCTAAATTAATATCCTCATTAATATCCTTATTATAAGTTGTTAATAATTCAAAATAGTCCAATTGTGTTTTACCAAAACCTTCACGGTATTGCCCACTATTAACAGGGTTTCTACTTGCTGTTTCGTTTTGAGAATTAGTATTTATAAGGTCGGTTCCTACTCTTGCACGCACATTTAAATTAGTAAATGGCTGATAATCTAAAGTAACATTCCCTACAAGTCTTCCTCTTTTATCTTCATCATTATTCTCGTTAGCATTCCATAAAAAACTCATAAAATTTCTTACCATTCCTGGAGCGCTATTTCCGCTTATTTGCCCATTATAATATCCATCTTGTTTGTAGTTTTCTTTTAACAAATCAAGTTTTGTAGATCTCGGATATTCATAAGCATTAAGACCAGATAGTAATGGTGGTCGGTTTGTAGTTGTAATATCATAAAAGTTACCAACGAAACTTACATCTAATTTATCACTTAACTTAATTTTGGAATTAAGACTAAATACATTTCTTTTTTGCTTAACTCCAGGAAAAATCCCTTCATAACCTAAATTAGTGTATGACAATCTATAACTATAGTCTTTAGTTGCTTTACTAATAGCTAAAGTATTTGTTATAGTGTGACCTGTTTGGTAAATATCTTTAATATTATTAGGCTGTGGAGAATATGGTCGTAATTCGCCATCCCACCATCTAAGCATTTGACCTTCCATTTTTGGTCCAAAACTCGGCCAAGTATTATGATAAATATTTTCGCCAGCAGCGTTTGTTCTAAAAACTTGAGAATCGAAACCCGATCCGTATTCGTTTTGATAATTTGGCAAATACGCAACTTTATCAAAAGTAGCGTTAGATACAAATTCTACTCCTAGACCTTTTTTATTTAAATTTCCTGATTTAGTTGTAATAATTACAACTCCATTAGAGGCTTTAGAACCATATAAAGCGGAGGCCGCCCCCCCTTTTAGTACAGATAACGAAGCAATATCTTCTGGATTAATATCGGCAGCACCATTACTGGAGTTACTACCTCCCCATCTACTATAATTAGAATCACCGTGTTCGATTGGAATTCCATCTACAATAAATAAAGGTTGATTAGTTGAACCTAAAGATCCAATACCTCTAATTAATACATTTACTCCTGCAGTAACACCTCCAGGGTTGGATTTTATTTGAACACCTGGCGCTTTTCCATAAAGAGAAGCAACCACACTTGGGCTTCCTACTTTGGTTAATTCTTCAGACGTTACCTCGGTTACAGCATAACCTAAAGATTTTCTTTCACGAGTAATACCTAAAGCAGTTACTATAACTTCATTTAAGCTTTCGGTATCTTCAAGCATAGCAACATTTATGGTCTTATTGTCTTCAACTGTAACGGTTACAGTTTCCATACCAACATAAGAAAATGTTAATTGATCTCCTTTTTCAGCATTGATTGAATAGTTTCCATCAAAATCTGACTGAGTTCCTATTGAAGTTCCCACTTTCACAATATTAACTCCAGCCAAAGGCACACCGGCCTCATCTTTTACCGTTCCTGAAATGACTTCTTGCTGTGAGTTAATTGGGCTATTAAATAACGTGTTCTTGTTTAAAATAACTTGACGCTCATTTATTGAATAGACGAGCTTCTTTCCATCTAATATTTTATCTAAGACCTTATAAATAGATCTGTTTTTAAATTGAATATCACCTCTTACTCTTTTTAATTCAGGTAAGATTTCATCGTTGTAAATAAATACAAATTCACTTTGTTTTTCAATCTCTTTAATCATATCGATTAAAGTAGCTTCTTTTAAGTCAATTTTCAGTTTTGTGTTTTGTGAATATAAATCTGTAAAAGAATAAAATGAGAATAACACTAAAAATAAGCTAAGACATTTCATCACTAGTAGAGCTTTCTTCCTATAATTCATAAGAGAATTATGGAAAATCTGTTTTTTTTTCATAAATTTGATCGGTTTATTAATTAAACAATATCTGTTGTTATAACAGATTTTTATTAGCCAGAGAGTGTTGGCGCATTCTCTGGTTTTTTTTTATTTTATCATATATTTTCTATTATTTGTTTTTTCAAAATTAAATTCTGCAGTAGCTTCTAAATTTTCAAGCGTTCTTTTTAAATCATCATTTAAATCTAGTTTACCACTTATACTAGTACTAAATAGCTTATTCATTGATTCATCAAATGCTATTTCTATATTATAAAAACGCTCTAATTTTTTAATCACATTTAATATTGGTTCGCTTTCAAAATATAAAAGTCCTTGTGTCCATAATGTATAATTATCTGTGTTTACACCTTTTACTATTATATTTTCATTCTCTTTATTCCATGTCGCTAATTCACCTGGTTTTAAAACTGTTTTATTGTCATTCAAAATATTGTCTTCAACAACATTAACTTTCCCTTCAGTTAAGACTGTTAAAACCTCTTTATCAGATGGATACGCTGACACGTTAAATTTAGTTCCTAAAACTTCTACCGATAATTCTTCTACTATAGTTTTTACTATAAATGGTTTTTCTTTATTTGAAGTAACTTCAAAAAAAGCTTCGCCAGATAAAAACACGGTTCTTTTATCTCCTATAAATTTTTCTGGAAATACAAACTGTGTGCCCGCATTAAGATGTACAATTGTCCCATCAGAAAGTGTAATTTTACTATGCCTCCCATAAGGAATAATTAAAGTGTTTAAAGACTCTTCCTCACTTTTTGAATAAGCAATGTTTTTATTTATAGTATCACTTTTATTTACAATTATGTTTCCTAAATTATTGTATTCAATTGTTGATTTAGCTTCCTTAATTAAAAGCTGTTCTCCTGTTGCTAAATTTAACTGTGTATTAGTTATAGAATCAAGAGCTGATAAATTTATATCGCTAAATGGTAGATTTTTATTCTCAACAAAATTTTTATTAATAAAAATACTTGCAGTAACAATTACTATAAATACGGCAGCGTATTTGTAATATCTTTTTATAATGCCCGGTAATGCTTTTACCTTTTTTGTTTTAGCATTATTAGTTTGATTTAAAATGCGTTCTAGTATTTCTTCCTTTTCCTTATTAGATATAATTACGTCGCTAGTTTTTAAACCAATCAGTATTTTTTTTAAAGTATATAATATTTCTTTTTCTTCTGGATTGTTCTTTATGTAAGATTCCCAAAAAGTATTACTTTCTGGTGTTGGGTTGAAAACCCAATCTATAAAACATTTGTCTTCTAAATACCTTGAATAAGGCTCCATACTTTCTTTGATTTAATATATAGTGGCAGGAAAAAGTTATTTGTGGACACTTTTTTTAGTTTTTTTTAAAAAAAACCTAAAAAACTTTTATAAAGCAAAGGGTTAAGGGTGTGAAAATTTAACTATTTACTGAAGAATAAAATATAAGGATTTTAATAACATCTTTAAAAATGTCATTTTCTCTTAGTTTTTTAATAGCTCTATAAACTTGTTTTCGGACTGAATTATGATCTATATCAATTATTTCTGAAATTTCTTTATAAGAAAAATCTTTTGTAAATCTCAGATATAATATTTCTTGTTGCTTAGGAGTTAATTCTTTAATTATTTGATGAACAAGCTTCTTTTTATAGATTTCATCTTCTTTATCAATAGTTCTAGATTCAACATTATACTCTGTAATAAAGGATAAGTTTTCAAACTCAGATAAACTTTCTTTTTTACTTTCTTTCTTAAGCTTTCTGAACATGGTCCTTTTTAATACGATAAACAAATAATGCTTAACGCTTCTTGGTGTAGAAAGCTTTTTTCTATGCTCAAAAACATCTAAAAAAACATCTTGAATGCAGTCCTTAACAAAATCCTTATCTGGATATAACTTCATTCCATAAGAAAACAAGGCGTCTATATTAAAGTTGTAAATGGCTGTAAAAGCACCTTTATCTCCATCAACAAATTTAGTCCAAAAGTCTTCTTCTACTATTATTTTTTCTTCTGTGAGAGTCATCAATTAAAAACAAATATAACGCAATGTTAAATTTTAATTAATTTAATGATAAGATTTTTTAAAAATAAAAAACGCAACTAGATAAAAACCCTGATTAAATTATATGCTTTTCTCTAGCTAAAAGTGTGTTTTTAAGCAACATAGCAATCGTCATTGGGCCAACTCCACCAGGAACTGGAGTAATATAGCTTGCTTTTTTGCTTACACTTTCGAAATGCACATCGCCAGCTAACCTATACCCGTTCTTTTTTGTTGCGTCTGGAACACGAGTAATTCCAACATCAATAATTACAACATCATCTTTAACCATGTCTCCTGTTAAAAATTCCGAAATACCAATTGCTGCAACTATAATATCAGCTTTCTTGGTTATTTCTAATAAATTTTTTGATCGACTATGAACCACTGTAACTGTAGCATCTCCTGCTTTTCTTTTCTGGCTCATTAATATGCTCATTGGACGGCCAACAATATGACTTCTTCCCATAACCACAACATTTTTACCCGAAGTTTCAACTTGATAGCGTTCTAACAATTCTAATATTCCGTAAGGTGTAGCTGGTAAAAAAGTTGGTAAACTTAAAGCCATTTTTCCAACGTTTGTTGGATGAAACCCGTCTACATCTTTATTAGGGTTTACAGCCATTAAGACTTTTTGCTCATCAATTTGTTTTGGTAAAGGCAATTGTACAATAAACCCATCTATATTATCATCAGTGTTTAATTCATTTATTTTTTTCAGCAAGTCTTCTTCTGAAGTGTATTCTGGCAATTCAACAAGCGTAGAATTAAAACCAACTAGCTTACAAGCCTTTACTTTAGCGTTAACATAAGTCATACTTGCACCATCAGATCCAACTAAAATTGCAGCTAGATGTGGCACTCGCTCTCCTTTTGAAACCATAGATTTTACATGATCTGCAATTTCTTCTTTAATGTCGTTACTTGTTTTTTTTCCGTCTAGAATTGTCATGTTAGTTATATAGATGTTATTATAAATAAAAAAACATGAGTATTACCTCATGTTTTTCATAGCTTGCATCATTTTTTTACCGCCACCGCCTTGCATCATCTTCATCATTTTACTCATTTGATTGAACTGTTTCAATAACTGATTCACTTGCTGAACTGAAGTTCCTGAACCTTTACCAATTCTCTTTTTTCTACTCGCATTGATAACAGAAGGATTACTTCTTTCTTTAGGCGTCATAGAATGAATAATGGCTTCAATACCTTTAAAAGCGTCATCATCAATATCAACATCTTTCATCATTTTTCCAGCTCCAGGGATCATTCCAACAAGGTCTTTCATATTCCCCATTTTTTTGATTTGCTGAATCTGCTTTAAAAAATCATCAAAACCAAACTGGTTCTTTGCTATTTTCTTTTGAAGTTTTCTAGCTTCAACTTCATCAAACTGTTCCTGAGCTCTTTCTACTAAAGATACAACGTCACCCATTCCAAGAATACGATCTGCCATACGAGATGGATAAAACACATCAATAGCTTCCATCTTTTCTCCTGTACCAATAAACTTAATAGGTTTATTAACTACAGATTTAATTGAAATTGCTGCTCCACCTCTGGTATCACCATCTAATTTTGTTAGAATAACACCATCAAAATTTAAAACATCATTAAAGGCTTTCGCCGTATTTACAGCATCTTGCCCTGTCATAGAATCTACAACAAATAGCGTTTCCTGAGGTTGAATGGCTTTATGGATATTTGAGATTTCGGTCATCATTACCTCATCAACAGCTAAACGACCAGCGGTATCTATAATTACCACGTTAAATCCGTTAGCTTTTGCATGAGCAATACCTGCTTTAGAAATTGCAACAGGATCATTATTTCCTCTATCACTAAAAACCTCAACACCAATTTGCTCTCCAACAACATGTAATTGGTCTATTGCAGCAGGACGATACACATCACAGGCTACTAAAAGTGGTTTTTTAGTTTTTTTGTTTTTAAGATAATTAGCAAGCTTACCAGAAAACGTTGTTTTACCAGAACCTTGTAAACCAGACATTAAAATAATACTTGGTGTACCAGAAAGATTAATGCCTTCGGCATCGCCTCCCATAAGTTCTGTAAGTTCGTCTTTAACAATCTTAACCATAAGTTGCCCTGGCTGAAGCGTTGTTAATACGTTTTGCCCTAAAGCTTTTTCTTTAACTCTAGTAGTAAATTGTTTAGCTATTTTAAAGTTAACATCGGCATCAAGTAATGCACGACGTACTTCTTTTAAAGTTTCGGCTACATTAACTTCAGTAATACTTCCATGTCCTTTAAGAACGTGTAGAGCTTTATCTAATTTATCGCTTAAATTATTAAACATAATTTTTGTTGAAATTTTAAGAAATGCAAATTTAATGATTTGAAGCGTATTATAGAAGTAACATTCTATAAAAAAAAGAGAAGAAAAAAAAGACTGTCAAATTTTAATTTGACAGCCTATATAAAAGGAAACTTACTTAATAATTAACCTAACCAACCGAAAAAGTTGTGTTTCCTTTTTACCAAAAACATAATTATTCTTTTTTCTCAAGGACTAATATGCGTTCTATTTCTCCTGTTGAGCTTAAATCTTTTAACTCTATTCTATTTGGAGTAATCTCTTTAATTTTCCATCTGTGGTTTAATACGTCAAACGGAGCTTCAATACCATAATGCATTCCTAAAAACAAGCCGTCGTTTCTGTATGCTAACCAGTTACCATCAATAATTCCGTTATTAGGGTCGGTAACCTTTATATAACCGCTTTCTAAGAAATCGATAGTATACATAAAGAACTCTTCTGTTTTATTAACATCACCATCTTTGTATAAAGCTACTTCCCATTCTCCTGTTACAAGTACATCTCCTATATAGTTTATATCTTCATCACCATCTGGACAATGTCTTTTTAATACCATAGCGTTATTAGCATTCTCAAGTTTAATTAAACCAGGCTCTAAGAAAGTAATTAACCACTCTAATTTTAAATCTGGTCTTCCATCTAAGTTAATTTGCAATACAAATCCAGCGTTATATTCTGAGATTTCATAAGTACCTTCTAAAAACTCTCCGTTTAAACGAATTTTAACTACATTATTTGCAAAGAATTTTAATGGTGTTCCTATATAATCTTTTTCGTTATCACTTCCTTCAACATGTAATCTAGCAACTCTCCATAAACATTCTTGTAAATAGTTTTCTATTCTTTCTTTAGTAATATCAATAACCACATCACAATTTTTCTTCATGATAATTCGGTTTCCTCCTTCTTCGTATAGTTTTATTTTACCATACTCAATATCGTACACAATCCATTCTAAAGTAAAGTCAGCTAAGGTTTCAAATTCTAATTTTAAAAGTGCTCCTCTATCGGTTACTCGAGTGCTCCAAGTACCGGTTAATACATCACCATTTCTTGCACGCATTTTTACAACACCATCTTCTTTAAAGTTTAAAGCATACTCTTTATACTCGGCAGTGTTATCTTGATTGTTTCTTTTAAACTCATGTACTACCCATGGGCAAACCTGTAAATATTCATCTAAACGTTCTTTTGTGAAATCATCATCTCCATAATCATTATCATCATCTTCATCACAAGCATCTTTAGCTTCGTTAATAATATTTTCTAATTCTTCATTATTATTAACAACTATTTCTGTTCCATCAGCTAAAACCATAGTTACTGGAAAGTTAAGACTTGCAAAAACATCGCCTTCTTTTACACGCTTAATAAATTTGTGTAACTCTCTATCGTTTTCAACAGTTATAACATCAATAACCTGAAAATTAGCATCGTACACTGAAAATGAAATAGGGTATTTAAAATCGATACATTCTATATCGTCATCATCTTCGTTTTCACCTTTACATTCTTTAACAAATTCTTTTAATTCGTTAGCATTATTTATTACGATATCGTCATGATTTTCTGTAATAATTGTAATAGGAAAAATGATTTCTAAACGATCATCATCTTCTTCAAATTCATTAAAAATAGCTTCAATAACTTTATAGTCTTCTTCTGAATCTATAATAATTTCTAATCCGTTAACAACAACTGTAACTGGCAATTCAATAGATAAGCAACTAGCGTTGTCAATAATATTATCTTTTGAACCATCCATAGTAGACGTAGAACTCATTAAAGCAGTTAACGTTGAATTGGCTGAAAGTGCTTCAGTCTCGTTGGGAGGAGTTATATCTACGACTTCTTCCTGACAAGACGTAAACATTAAAAGGGCAAAAAAAGGTAATAGTAGTAATTTACTGATTTTAGTTTTCATGATATTAAAATTTGGGTTAAACATAGCTTTTTGAATATAAAACAGGATAACTTCAAAAATTCCTACCCTATGTTTCGTTTTTTTTTAATTTAGTGCAACCAATCACCAATAATAATGGGGAAACAATTACATGATAATATTTGCGAGGAACGTATTTTTTCTTCCATATTTAATAAACACTCTAAAGATTTACACAACTTTTTATACTATAAGTTTGGCGAGTTATTAAACCCAAAAGATAAAGTACAAGAAGCCTTTATTAAGTTATGGCAAAACTGCGCAAAAATTTCTCCTGATAAAGCAAAGAGTTTTGTATTTACTACTGCTAATAATTTAATGTTGAATGAAGCTGCTCATCAAAAGGTTGTATTGAAGCATCAGCAAACAAAACCTAAAATGTACACCAATGAGAATCCTGAATTTTTAATGCAGGAAACAGAGTATAATGATAAGCTACAAAAAGCATTAGCAAATTTAACCGAGGCACAACGGGTTGCTTTTATGATGAATCGAGTTGAAGGAAAACGTTTTAAAGAAATTGCTGAGCTTTTAGATATATCTACCAAAGCTGTTGAAAAACGTATTTATGGCGCTTTGAAAAAATTGAGAGAAGATATTAAGGAGTTATAAATTTAAAATGAAGATACGTAAAGAAATAAAAGATGACAACGAGCTTTATTTATGGTTTAACAATAAATTAATCTATAAAAGGTGGTTGAATGATGGCTATTCAAAAATTTTCGATCATTTCGCTTACGGAAAATACACTGAACAAAGTATAACTGACCTAGATCTTGACAAAACTCCCCCTCTTATAAAATTAAAAACTAATCTTAAAATGATTTCTACCGAAAAAGGTGGAAGAAAAAATGGAATTAAAAGTGGATATCGACCTAACCATGTTTTCGAATATCAAACAAATGGACAATTTGAATATGCTTTTATCGGCGATATTCAATTTGATAAAAATATTATTATAATGCCTGGTGAAAGTAAGATAGTAACAATTAGGTTTCTTTCTCATCAACCAATTGAACAATATTTAAATATTGGAAGAAAATGGTGGATTCATGAAGGCTCAAACTTAGTAGGTGAAGCTAAAATTTTAGAAATAAAATTACCTAAATAAAAAACAAGTATAAAACTTTTTTCACCCTAAGGGTAGGAGAAAATAAAAGTTAACTGTTATATAGTTGTATAAGAATTATGAAACGAGAAATTTTAATATCGAAATGGTTAGATAACGATCTAAATGATCAGGAACTTGAAGCGTTTAAAAACCTTGAAGATTATGATGATTTAGTAAAGTTAGATAATAGTATGCAAGCTTTTAAGGCTGAAGATTTTAATACTTCAGCCGAATTAGACCAAGTGTTGTCTAAAATTAAAAGCACTAAAAAGCAAACCACACATTGGATAAAACCATTAATGCGTGTTGCTGCTATACTTGCTGTTTGTTTTAGTTTATACTATTACACTACCATTTTAGATACTACAATTACAACTAAGTTTGCTCAAAAAACTACTATAGAATTACCTGACGCTTCTAGTGTTTCGCTTAATGCTAAATCGTTGTTAGCATTCAATAAAAAAGATTGGAAACACGAGCGCGAAGTAGAACTTGATGGTGAAGCTTTTTTTAAAGTTGCCAAAGGTTCTTCATTTAATGTTATTACGAAATCAGGAACCGTAACGGTTTATGGTACTCAATTTAATGTAAAACAACGGGACAATTATTTTGAGGTTATTTGCTACGAAGGATTAGTTGGCGTGACACACAACTCTCAAGAAACAAAGTTAAAAGCCGGAGACCGTTTTTTAATTATTGATGGGAAACAAATTGTTAAAGAAAAAGAAAATCGCTTAACGCCTTCGTGGTTAAATAACGAAAGCCAATTTAAAAGCCTGCCTTTTAAAGAAGTAATTGCAGAATTTGAAAGACAATACAATGTAGATATTACGCTTTTAAACATAAATTCTGAAGAGTTAGTTACTGTTGGTTTCCCTCATAACAATATAGATGTTGCAATAAAAAACATTACCGTACCTTTACGCTTAACACATAGTAAAGACAACAATACTATAATATTAAAGCGTGAGTAGAAAAGGTACTCTTTCTATCTTTATACTATTGTTTTTTTTGAATATTCCGACATTAAGTTCTCAAGCTGTTCAAAAAGAAAAACATTCGCTCGCCGTTGTTTTAAAAACTATTGAAACCAGATACAACATTAGTTTTTCTTATGCTGATGCTACCATTCAAGATAAAAAAGTAGAGATTCCAGATCAAAGTTTAACTTTAGAAGCAGTTTTAGATTTTCTAAAGAAGAAAGTAAAACTAGATTTTGAATTATTGAACAATCGATTTGTTGCCATTAAAGCTTTAAAAACTCAAGCTACATTTCACAGAACGCAAAGGTTAGACGAGGTTATAATAACTAACTATTTAACCACTGGTATTACAAAATTAAATGATGGTGTAATTACCATAAAACCTGAAACTTTCGGTATTCTTCCTGGTTTGATTGAACCTGATGTTTTACAAACCATTCAATCGCTTCCTGGAGTTTTAAGTATTGACGAAACCGTATCTAACATTAATATTCGTGGGGGCACTCACGACCAAAACCTTCTACTTTGGGATGGTATTAAAATGTATCAATCGGGGCATTTTTTCGGATTAATTTCAGCATTCAATCCATACACTACAAAACAAGTTAATGTTTCAAAAAACGGAACTCCTGCAAAGTATGGTGATGGTATTTCTAGTATAATCGATATGCAGCTACCTAACGAAATTGATAACACATTTAAAGCAGGTGGCGGATTCAATTTAATAAACGCAGATGTGTTTGCTAAAATTCCTTTAACTCATAATACCGAGTTGCAAATCTCTACACGTCGTTCGGTAACAGATTTGGTAACGACACCAACTTACGATTTATATAAAAAACGTGTTTTTCAAGATTCAGATTTAACAAATTTCAGTCAAAATGAAGATGCTATCGATAAAAATGAATCTTTCTATTTTTATGATATAACCGCAAAATTTCTATATGATATTACTGAAAAAGATAAAATCAGACTTCACTTTTTAAACGCAAATAACAAATTAAATTACGAAGAGCAAGCCAATATTAATGATAGAAACGAAGCGTTAAACAGTAAACTATCGCAACAGAATTTGGCTTTAGGGTTTTCGTACACTAGAGACTGGAGTTCTAAACTTTCAACTACGGCTCATGCCTATGTAACTAATTACGATTTAGATGCCACAAACTTTGATATTATAAACAATCAACGTTTAATTCAAGAGAATGAAGTGTATGATGGTTCTGCAAAATTAGATATAAATTACAAACCCAATAGTCAACTAAAATTAAATGGCGGATATCAATTTATTGAAGTAGGCATTAGTAATTTAGAAGATGTAAACAATCCAGTTTTTAGAAGTTTTATTAGAGATGTTGTTAGAAGTCATTCAGTTTATGCCGAAGGTGCCTTTTTATCAAATGATGCCAAAACCAACTTAAAATTTGGGAACAGAATAAACCACTTCCCAAAATTTGACATGATTATTTACGAGCCTCGTTTGAGCTTTAGCCAACGTTTTTTTAACAACTTTAGGTTTGAATTATTAGGCGAATTTAAAAGCCAGACTACATCACAAATCATCGATTTACAAAATGATTTTTTAGGTATTGAAAACAGGCGTTGGGTTTTATCTAACAACAATGCAGGTGTTATAACTATTAATAATAAAAACATTCAACCAGTTCCCATTTTAAAAAGTAAACAAGCCTCAATTGGCATTCATTATAATAAAAATAAATTGCTAATTAGTGCCGAAGGTTATCTTAAAAAAGTTGATGGCATAACTACCAGAAGTCAAGGGTTTCAAAACCAATATCAATATCAATTTGTAAGCAGTGCTGGAAGTTATCAAATTAAAGGCTTCGATTTTTTAGTAAACAAACAATTTAGCAATGTAGTTAGCACATGGCTAAGCTACACTTTCAGCAAAAATGATTATACATTTCCAGATTTAAACAATGGTAACCCGTTTCCTAATAATGCCGACATTCGTCATGTATTAGCACTTTCTGGAGTGTATACTTATAACGATATTAAATTGGCGTTGGGTTTAAATTGGCACTCTGGAAAACCAACAACTTTACCAGATGTTAATGACGACCCTAGTGATAATATTATTACATACGCATCACCTAACGATAGCAATCTAGATGATTATTTGCGTGCCGATTGTTCTGCAACTTATGCTTTTAATATTTCTGATACATCTAGAGCGGTTGTTGGTGCCTCAGTTTGGAATATTTTCAATCAAAAAAATATTATTAATACCTACTATACTTTAGACGCTGATAATATAATTAAGAAAGTAGAAAACCAATCTTTAGGTATTACCCCTAACGTAAGCATTCGTGTTAATTTTTAATAAAAGTATTATCTTTATACTAAATGTCTTTAAAAGGATTACATAAATGGTTTGCAAGCATCGCTTTATTAGCGGTTATTGTTTCGTTTTCAGGGTTTATCAATTATCCTTCTTCTTACCATAAAACACAAACCGAACTTGTAATTAATAACACTTCTAGTCTTCAAACTACTAGTAAATCATTTACATTTTTAAAGCACTCGCCCCAAAGCATAAGCTTTAATCAATACACTACCTTTTGTTTTAAATGGTTATTAAGCACGCATCAATATAATTTTAGTATCACTCTAAAGTCTCAAAGAGAGACGGTTTTACAGTTTAATAAGCAAATGTTTTTAGAGCAAAACCTTATAGCTCAAATATTTTCAAACGATTATCAAAGTAACTTCATAAAGTAAACATTTCCTTGCCTTTTTGGCAACATTACAAATTACAGTTTAATCTGTAACATCAAAAAGATGTTACACGCTTACCTTTTTACTTTATGAAAACATTAAAAAAAGGGTTGAGGCTTTTTGCCTTAGCACTAATAATTGCATTGGCTTCTGTTTTTCCTGTGCCTATAAATTTTTACAGAAAAGATAATTTACCAAAATACACCATTGAACAAATAGACACTAAAGATGATGATACCGAAGAAGATGATATAAAAGAGCTCTTTTAAGAACTTGACTTTGTCAGAAAAAATCGATAGCTTCGTTTGTCGTTGTATATAAATCACTTGTGCTGAACTTGTTTCAGTATTAAAAGGGATTCATATACTTGAAAAACATTGGCGTGCATTAGACAATGAGATACTCTAAATCAATACTTTTAACATTAATATTCTATATATCAATTGGTATTATTGGATTTTGGGTTTATTTAGTTCCTTCAGGACCTGAATATTTAAACTTATTAAAAGCTTCAGAATTAATTAACTCATTTGTTATACTGATATCTTTAATCCTAATTTTTAGGATAATCAATCGTCCAGATCTATTAAAATTCAATAAAACAAACTCAAAATTCTATCTTTTTGCAATATTATTAGGTATTGGCTTTGTCTTTTTTCAGCCATATCTAAAACTGATTTACAAACAAGAAATTTCATTCGACAATTTTAAGTTTGATTTTACATTTAGTAGATTAACTTATTTTAATGTCCTTTCTTCAGTAATAATTATACCTATTACAGAAGAGTTGTTTTTTCGGAATTATATACAAAGTGGATTAACTAAATATTACAAACCATTTGTTGCCATTTTTTTAGCTTCTATTCTTTTTGCTTTTATTCATTTTAATGTTGTTGCATTTTTTTATGATTTTTTGGAGTTTCACTTAGGTCATGTATATATTACTTTCTTTGGAGGTTTGATTTCTGGAATTCTTTTTTATAAATCGAAATCTATAGTTCCATCTATAATATTTCATATATTTTGGAATCTAACAGTTTATGCATATTAAAAATGACACGCCAACACCGTGTATAATTAATTGCTAGGTTCAGGTCTACTCGGAATTTCCTTCGGAAATTCCTCTGGTTCGTGAATGTTTGCTAAATTAGTTGCTTAAACACGCAACTACCCTTACACTAAACGTTAAACGAACTTTAAAAATTTATCATAAAACCGTTACCCTTAACAAAACATGAAACCAATAACATATATCTTATTTTTCTTATTCAGCATAACACTGTTTTCTCAAGACAAAAAACCAAACGTGTTGTTTATTATTTCTGATGATTTAACAGCAACCGCAGTCTCATCTTACGAAAACAAAGCATGCCATACACCAAATATCGACAAACTAGCTTCAGAGGCTGTTAGATATACTAAAGCCTATACGCAATATCCCGTTTGTGGTCCATCAAGAGCCTCTTTTATGTCGGGGTACTACCCTAATGCTACAACTACATTTGGTTATGTAAGCGGTAGAGAAAATATAGGCCCTGAAAGGAAAACTTGGTCACAATTATTTAAAGACAACGGCTATTACACTGCTAGAGTGAGTAAAATTTACCACATGGGTGTCCCTATTGATATTGAAACAGGTTCCAATGGGCAAGACGATGAAGCCTCGTGGACTGAGCGTTTTAATAGTCAAGGGCCTGAATGGAAAGCTATTGGTGATGCCGAATTAGTTCAAGGAAACCCTGATGGAAAAATTGAAAGAAAAGGCGGAAATGTAATGACCATTGTAAAAGCTGATGGCGGCGATTTAGTACACTCTGATGGAAAAACAGCTGAAAAAGCTTCAGAACTTATTAGGAAACACAAAAACAAACCTTTCTTTTTAGCGGTTGGTTTTGTAAGGCCACATGTGCCTTTTGTAGCTCCAAAACCGTATTTTGAACCTTATCCGTTTAACGACATAACACTGCCTAAAAAGCTTGATGGGGATTGGGACGATATTCCAAAGCGAGGTATTAATTATGTAACAAGTGTTAATGCAAAAATGTCTTTAGAGCAAGAAAAGAAAGCTGTAGCCGCATATTATGCATCGGTATCATATATGGATGCTCAAGTTGGAAAAGTGCTTAAAACACTTAAAGAAGAAGGTCTGGAGGACAACACTATTGTTATTTTCACTTCGGATCACGGATTTCATTTAGGTGAACATAATTTCTGGATGAAAGTAAGTTTACACGAGGAATCTGTTCGTGTTCCTTTAATTATTAAAGTACCAGGTAAAAAAGCAGCTGTTTGCAATTCTTTTGTGGAGTTGATTGATTTATATCCAACCATTGCTGAATTAGGTGGTTTAAAACCATCAAAACATATACAAGGAAAAAGTTTGGTAAAAACTATTGACAAACCTAAAAAGAAGGTTCGAGAGATGGCTTTTAGTGTATCTCAAGGTGGAAAAACCTTTTTATTGAGGAATGATAAATGGGCTTATATTCAGTACAACGAAGATGCATCAGCAGGTATTGAACTTTTTGATATGGAAAAAGATCCAAAGCAATTTACCAATTTAGCTAATAATCCAAATTATGCTAAAGTTGTTTTGCAGTTTAAAAAGAAATTAGCTAAAAAATTAAAAGCGATTAGGTCTAACGATTTAGGAATTAATTATTTAAAAAAAGAACCTATTGGGGCTTATGATTAAAAATTACTCTATTACTAAAAAACTGCTTTCTAAAATAGTATTTTTATTACGTTCTCTTTTCTGAGAAATTTCTATAAATATTTATTTGTATGGTTTTATTTTATAGATATTGACGCAACTAATAGGCGTTCTTTTCATCTATAAGGTAAATCATCAAAAAGAAATGAGACAAATTATTATACTTTCAATCTTAACATTCTTTATAGTTTCATCTTGTAATAATAATGACGATGGTTTAAGCAATACTTGCAATGTAGCTAACCCAGTTGAAGATTTTGCATGGTTAAAAGAAAAGATTTTGGATATTGAACAATCTACCCAAGTCGATGAATTTTATATTTCTCAGGCAATCTATGAAGGGGAAACTGTATTTATAGTTGGTAATTGTTGTGCTAATTGCAACTCAGTCTTACCAGTTTATAACTGCGAAGGCGAACGTATTAACATACTTGGATGTTCAGAAGAGTTTATTAATTTCAGTATCTTGAATCGAGATACAGTTATTTGGAATTCCAAAAATTTTATTTGTAAAAATTCAGATACTTTTTTGTGCGAATAGAAATTAGTTAAATCTAGCTTCAAAAAGAATCCAACTAATAAAATAATCGTAAACTAAAGTTCATCATCTTGTGTCCCTCTTATATCATCAATCTTATTTATTTTAGATTGTTTTTTAATAATAAGCCTTTTTTTGTAAAGCCATTTTTCTTCTAAAATTAGTACCACCCCAATCAATAAAATAACACCGCAAAAAACAAACGCATAAAATAATTTGGGATTTAAATCTATTTCTCTCATGCTATAAAATGAATAGATCATAAACAAAGCCATTAAAGAAATAGATATAGCAAAAAGCAAGTTACCCACCCATAAAAAACTGTCATTCAAATCTTTGTAAACATAGTTTATACTGTAATGCTTTAAAGTTTTTATATGATAAATTATACTTAAAACACCTGTAGAGATTATTGACAAAGGAATAAGCATACTATATTCAAAAGGATTATTCTCTAAAATTATAACAGTATACATTAACACAATAAAAATTGAAGTAAGCGCCAAACAACAAATCAATAATATTATTTTAAAAAAGCGTTTTATTTTCATTATTCAAAAAACTCAGCTTCAAAAAGTGCTTTAAAATGTTTTAGTAATTTTTCTTTTACTTCTTCCATAGACACTTCTTTCACACCAAGTTCTACATTTAAAGAGGTTACTGCTTTCCCACGGATACCACAAGGTATCATAAGGTCGAAATAACCCAAGTTAGCATTTACATTTAATGCAAAACCATGCATAGTTACCCAGCGGCTTGCACGCACTCCCATAGCACAAATTTTACGCGCAAATGGTGTACCAACATCTAACCAAACACCTGTTTCTCCTTTGCTACGCTCTGCCTTTAAACCGTATTCGGCAAGCGTTAAAATTATCATTTCTTCAAGAAAACGGAGGTATTTATGTATGTCGGTAAAAAAGTTTTCTAAGTCTAAAATAGGATAACCAACCACTTGCCCTGGGCCATGATATGTTATATCTCCACCTCTATTTACTTTATAGAAGGTTGCATTTTTTTCTTTTAATTGCTCTTCTGTAACAAGCAAATTAGAAAAATCACCACTTTTACCTAATGTATAAACATGCGGATGCTCAACAAACAAGAAATGATTTTTGGTTTTTAAACCTGCATCTTCTCTCCTATTTTTAATTTTAGTATCTACAATATCCTTAAACAATTGTTCTTGATAATCCCAAGTTTGTTTGTAATCTTTAAGTCCTAAATCTTGAATTTCAATGCTTTTATTCATTTTCAAATTCAATATTAATATCCAATAATTTTGGATTACTTAAAAAGTCAATCCAACTATATTTATATGTAACCGTTTTTTTATCTGAAGATAATTGGGCATTTTCAATAGAAGTAGATTTTATTTTCTTAGAAAATGTATATTCAACTATATAAAATGAGTTTTCAAAATAATCTAAAAACTGTTTGTCTTCTTCACTATTCTCATCTAATTTAAAAGCTTTAGCTTCTTCTTCAGAAACAGTAGTAACTCTTGAAAAACCATTATCAGTAAAGTTATAGCCAACATCGTTCTTATCATTAGCCATAAATTTTCCTAATGGAGAACCTTCCTTCATTGCATCTACTTGACCATTTTGCGAATTAAGGGTTTTTGCCTTTTCTATTCTTTTTTGAATATCTTTTAAATCCTCTATCGTATTAAAATTAAGTCCTATGCCAAAATCGAAAACGTTATTTGCTTCATCCATCTTCATTTTCATATACATATCTTTAACTGCTTCTAAAGCAAGGCGCTTATCTTCTGGCAGAGCAGAAACACTATCTTTATAGGTTTCCATAATTTCGCTAAAAACCATAAGTGTATCAACAACTTCGCTTGCTTTTTTTTCGTCTGAGCTAGTAGAATCGTCGCCTTCTGAAAAAGCCCCTTTCATTTGAGACATAACCGAAGCCATATCATAGCTTATCAAAAAATCGCCAGATCCATCTTCGTTAAATACTATAGATTCTTTTACAGTACAACTAGAAAAACTAATTATAATAACAGCTAAAAGTAAGGTGTAAATTCTATGCATAATATGTGTTAAATTAGAATGCAAAGATACTACTTTATAAGGTAGAAAACGTGTTTAGAAATGTAGTTTAAAGTTACCTGTTTGGGTTATTAATAATAACCAAGGCAGCAATAACCCCAGGCACCCAGCCACAAAGCCATAATAAAAAAGTGATTAAAATAGAGCCGCAACCTTTATCTAAAACAGCTAAGGGCGGACAAATAATAGACAGTAAAACTCTCCAGAAACTCATGTTGATTTTTAATTTAAATGTTTATTGATTGATGATGTACTTGTTTGACGTCATTAAACTTATTTTGTTACATATTATTTTGCGTTAGGGATTGAAGCGGCATCCTTTTTTGAGGTACAAAAAAAAGATATAGCGGAAAGCCCGACCCCGAACCCTTTTTCGGGGTAACGCCCAAAAATTTAGTTTTAAAAGATAGCTTTTAATAGTATCTTTGCGCATTAAAATTTACACTCAGTATTTAGAATATGTCGCAATTATCAGAGCAAGAATTAGTAAGAAGAGAAAAGTTAGCGAAACTACGCGAATTAGGTATTAACCCATATCCTGCAGATTTATACCCTGTAAGCCATACCTCGAAACAGGTGAAAGAGCAGTTTGAAGAAGGCAAAAAAGTGATTATTGCTGGAAGATTAATGCTAATAAAAGTGCAAGGAAAAGCGAGTTTTGCTCAATTACAAGATGCTGAAGGCAAAATACAAGTGTATTTTAATCGTGATGAAATTTGTACTGGCGATGATAAAACTAAATACAATGAGGTTTTTAAAAAGCTTTTAGATTTTGGTGATTTTGTTGGTATTGAAGGTGAATTGTTCACCACTAAAGTTGGCGAAAAATCTGTTCGTGTAAAAGATTTTAAACTGCTTAGCAAAACTTTAAAACCGCTTCCGTTACCAAAAGAAAAAGACGGTAAGGTATACGATGCGTTTACCGATCCTGAACAACGATATAGACAGCGTTATGCAGATTTGGTTGTAAACCCACACGTAAAAGAGGTGTTTGTAAAACGTACTAAGTTGTTTAATGCGATGCGTCAATTTTTTAATGATGCTGGGTATTTCGAGGTTGAAACTCCTGTTTTACAACCTATACCTGGTGGCGCCGCTGCCCGTCCGTTTGTAACGCATCACAATGCTTTGGATGTACCTTTATATATGCGAATTGCTAATGAATTATACTTAAAGCGTTTGATTGTTGGTGGTTTTGATGGTGTTTACGAGTTTTCTAAAAACTTTAGAAACGAGGGAATGGACAGAACTCACAATCCTGAGTTTACTGCTATGGAAATTTATGTGGCCTACAAAGATTACAATTGGATGATGGATTTCTGTGAGCGTTTATTGGAGTATAGTGCTATTGCAGTTAACGGCACTACAAAGGCCACTTTTGGTGAGCACGAAATAGATTTTAAAGCGCCTTATGCCAGAGTTACTATGGCAGACTCCATAAAACATTTTACAGGTTTTGATATTACAGGTAAAAGTGAAGACGAAATACGACAAGCTGCTAAAGGTTTAGGTGTTGAAGTTGATGATACTATGGGTAAGGGTAAACTTATAGATGAGATTTTTGGCGAAAAATGCGAGGGCAATTATATACAACCTACTTACATTACAGATTACCCGAAAGAAATGAGTCCGTTGTGTAAGGAACATCGTGATAATCCTGAATTAACAGAGCGTTTTGAATTGATGGTTTGTGGTAAAGAAATTGCCAATGCTTATTCTGAATTGAACGATCCTATTGACCAGCGGGAGCGTTTTGAGCATCAGCTTAAATTAGCTGCAAAAGGTGACGATGAAGCTACCGAGTTTATAGATCATGATTTTTTACGTGCTTTAGAATACGGTATGCCTCCAACTTCTGGGATGGGAATTGGTATGGATAGATTGATTATGTTTTTAACCAATAACCAATCCATACAAGAAGTTTTATTCTTCCCTCAAATGAGACCAGAGAAAAAAGCTGTAGCTGTTAGCGATGAAGCAAAAGCTGTTTTAGAAGTTTTGAAAAAAGCTAAAAAACTAGAATTAAACGATTTAAAAGTACAATCTGGTTTATCAAATAAAAAATGGGATAAAACCATTAAAGAATTAACTAAAAACAATTTTGCTAAAGTTGAAAAAACTGATGACGGATTGTTTGTAGAAACAATATAACTACAAAACATACAATTACTAGTAAAACTAAAGCCAGTAGTGAAATTTCACTACTGGCTTTTAACTAACAACTAACTAACCAACAAACTTATTTTATGAATACTACGCTTGTAGTATCACAAACTAAACTCTATACAAATAGACGTTTTTTAGTTGAATTTATTATGTGCATTTAGAAATGTTTAACGCTTATAATTACAGCTTTATGCTTTCTTTAAGAAATAAGAATTGACTTGTTAAATTTTTAAGACATTTAAGGATGTATCTTTTTTATTTAAGTATAAAAAAAGGAATCACAGTTATTGTGATCCCTTTTTTTTTAATCTAATGCTTTTTTACGAGTTACACATTCCTGTGTATGGATTAAAGCTTGCTGGTAAATACTTTTTAGTATCAAAACCAATTGCTACTTCTTCTTCTAATTCAATAAGTTCGATTTTACTCCAATCTAAATCATCCATCCCTTTTAAAGGGTTAAAACCCGCTGGTAAATAATCTTTAGTATCAAAGCAAATTTCTACTTCTTCTTCTAATTCAATTAATTCAATAGCGTTCCAATCAACATCAGTTGAATCTCCATCAAAATTATCAGTAAAAAGAGAAGCTCTTAAAGTGTTTTCTTCTAAAGTTAGGTATTCGCACTCAGACATATTATTATCTAAGTTTTCGTTTGTTTCTGTTGTTGGGCTTACCGCAAACAACGTGCTAAAAATAAAGGCTAATTTGATCATGTTTATTATTGTTTTGTTGATTTGTTTATACACAGCAATTGACGTGCCTAGAAACAGAATGTTACATTAATTTAGAAATGTTTAACACTAACCTTCAGTACTTTATGTTTTATTTAAGAAATAGGAATTGACTTGTTAAATTTTTAAGATATTTAAGGAAGTATCTTTTTTATTTGAGTATGATATAATTCATAATTTATAAGATTACCATGGCCTCCATTTTCAATAGATATGAAAGTAGTTAAAGTTTTTGGAGATGCTTCAAATAGTTTTTTAGCTGAGGCAAAAGGCACTACCGAATCATCGGTTCCATGAAACATAGTAATAGAGCAATTTACTTGTTTTATATATTGATTTGTTGGCAATTTATATTTTAGTAATGTCTCAACAGGAAACATAGGAAATCTAGATTTAGCCACATCGATAATGCTATAATAAGGGGTTTCTAAAATAAGTTGTTTAGGCTTGTTTTTTGACGCCAAATAAGTTGCCACTCCTGTTCCTAACGATCTTCCGTAAAGGGTAATGTTGGCTTCGTTATAATGTTCTTTTAAATAATTATAACAAAATTGTCCATCGTTATAAAGTGCTTTTTCACTTAACTTCCCTGTACTTTTTCCGTAGGTTCTGTAATCCATTATTAAAACATCGTATTGCTTTTCAACAAAGTATTCAGCTACAAATCCCCAGCGCGATAAATCGCCTGCATTTCCATGAAAATACAATATAACTCCTTTGGGGTTTTCTACTTTAAAATGAATGGCATTTATAACTGCATCATCTTCAGTTTTTAAAAATAACTCATCAAAAGGTTGAGAAAATTCATAGGCAAAATCCTGCTCCAAAACTGTTGGTAGAAACAGTATTTTTTCTTGTAAAAAATATAATAAAGAGCCAACCATAATATAGATGCTTAATAAAATTAAAGCAAACTTTTTAAGCTTTCGTTTTAGTAGGTTTTGACGTGTGTTTAACATGAATACTCGTAGTTGATAAATCGATGTCGTGTGGTTTTCTATTAAGGATATCGTGAATCATTTTATGATAAGATTCAAAGTTATTTAAATTTTTATGACCGCCACCAATAACCGAATGTAACTTAGTTAGTTTTGGGTTTACTTGAGATAGTTTAACACTGGTTTTATACGGAATCAAATTATCGTTTGTACCATGAATGATATGAATAGGACATTTTACATATTTTAGCCATTTATAAGTTGGTAACGGATATTTTAACAAAACACTTAACGGCATAAAAGGTGCGTAGCGAGCTGTAACTTTAGTTAAGCTGTAATATGGCGCATCCAAAATGAGCATTTTTGGGTTATTCATTGAAGCTAATTTAGCTGCAAAACCTGAACCTAAAGAACGACCGTAAAGTATAATTCTGTCTTCGGTGGTACGTTCTTTTATTTTATTATATACTTCTTGCAAATCTCGCTTAATGGCTTTTTGTGAACGTCTACCTGTGCTTTTTCCAAAACCGCGATAATCTACCATTAACACATTGTAATTATGCCGCGTAAAATCAACTGCAAATTTACCCCAACCTTTTATGCTTTTAGAGTTTCCTTTTAGATATAGTACAATACCTTTAGATTCACCTTTAGGTTTAAAAAGAATACCATTAATAACTGCACCATCTCTGGTTTCTAAATTATGCTCTTCTATATCTTGATTTTCATAATTAAACTGAAAATCTTTTGGTAGTTTTTCTGGTTTAAACAGCATATAATCTTGTAAGTAATACAATGCAATGCTTATTGCTATATATATTATTGCAATAGTTATAAGTGTAGATAACCAGTATACCATTTAAATTGTTTTTACTAAATATATAAAATATAAACTAAAAAGGCTTTAGTAACCTACTAAAGCCTTTTTTAGAATACGATACTATTTTATATACCCAAAGCTTCTACGCCTTGTTCGAAAATTACATCAACAGGAATATTAGCAGAACTTAATCGATCTAAGTCTGATTGTAATTCATTTGAAATAATTCCTTTTTCTTTTACCAAACCTGCAACACCATCATAATCACCATTTCCTTGAAGCGTTAGTATTAAGCTCGACAAATCTTTCATAGCTACAATCATATTATCATAATTCACTTTATAAATTCCGTCTTCATTTCTACTAAACGCTCCTTTTTCTTTAAAGAAATTAAAACGAATCATATTAGCTTTTCCATGAGCGCTAGAGGCTCCAAAACGCACGGAACGAAAAATACTAGCCATAAACGTGGTCATGTAATCTTTCATATCACCATCAATTTCTCCTTTGCTATGCAGTTGTTGTACCATATATAATCCTAACACATCGGCTTTACCTTCTTCTAAAGCGCTTGAATGTTCTTTAAGCGAAGTACGCACTGTCCCCTTACCATTTATAGTGTTTTTAATTCCTAAACCATGAGCCACTTCATGAAACATCGTGTTTGCAAAAAAAGCATCAAATGTGATATGTTTACGTTGCGTTTCATCAATTAAAACTTCTGATATTGGCACTAATATTTTATCAAACTTTGCCTGCATTGCATTCTTAAGCTGTAACCTTCTTGTGCCTTTTTCTAATTGTACTTCTTCATCATTTGGTAAGTTAATGGCTATTGTTTTACTTCCTGAATTACAATCACCTGCATAATACACAACATCGTATGCATTTAAATCACTATCTGTTCCTGGAGTTTCTTTTTTATAAGCTTCTTCTACTGGCAATCCTGTTTGTAACTCTGGCAAAAAACTAGCAAAGCGGGCTAATTTAGCACTCCATTCCTGATCTTTAATAAGCACATAGCCTTCATGCGACGCTTTATTTCCAAACATTTGGTCTTCGTAAGTTTCAATTGGACCAATTACTATATCTAAAGTGTTTGTTTTCATATCCATCCAAGCTAAATCGCTAGGTTGATAGTTATCATCCAACATGGCTTGGGCTCTTAATTCTAAATACTTTTTAAGACCAGCATCTTCAGCCAGTTTTGAAGATTCAAGTAGTAAATCTGAAACAACTTTAACTTCTTTTTCAAATTGTTTATGGTAGGGAATTGAATATAACTTACCATTTTCATCACGTCTAACAAAATTGTAAATGCTCGATTTGTTTTCTATATCTGCAACTTCAAATTCTTCTTTTGTCATATCCTTTGGATAATAATTTGCTCCTAAAGGTTTAGCTCCCACACCTTCAACAAAAGGCGCATTGCCATCTAATCTATCCCATGGGCCATAATTAATTTTCACAAAAGTTTTAGTGTCGGTATCAGAAACTGAATTTAATAATTCTGCCTTATCTCCATAAGACTCGTACCAAAACAAATCATTCATCCTATCCGCTGCTTTAATTAAAATAGGAATCATCTTGCGCTCATTTTCGGTAAGTTTACTAAGATCTGATGTTAGTTTTACACTAACATATTTACTTAAGTTTTTTTGCATTTTAGTTTGTGAGATTTCTTTGTTTTGAGTTTCCTCCTTTTTTTCTTGTTTACAAGAAAAAGTAAACACAGTTACTATTAGTAACACAATTATTTTTTTCATTAGTAGATAATTTTATCAATTGTCTCAAAGTTAGCCAAATTTTCACTTCTTTTCCACATAATCTTTAATAGACATGTCATTAATAATCACGTCATTTAAAACTGCTTCGCCATTTTTTATATAAACCAAAGCATAGGTATTGTTTTGGATGGAATCGCGCTGATTATTTCTTACTGCTACCTCAGCATCATAAGCTTTGGTTTCTTCCATATAATAACGGTTGAATGGTAAATTAAAACTTAGTTCTTCTTCTATTTTATTATACCAACCAACTTCTGCAATAATAAAATCTTTAGATAAATTTAAAGGTTCTTTACTCACTTTTGATACTTTCGCAAAGCCTAAACTATCGGTTTCTAAATAAATATAAACTTTATCTTTTCTTTCCCAAATTGTGTCTTTAGTTTTATAAGATCTAACATCGTAATTTAAATTGATATACTTACCTCTATACGGATCGCTAGGATCGACAGGTTGTGTTTTAAACCTATATGCCGTTCCAGTGTTTATTATAGATTCTTTATTAAAAATCATTTGTGCTGGCACGAATATTTGAGCAACAGCTACAACTATAAATATTATGAATATATGTATCGTTTTCATTTTTATTATTTTTTAATTTCTTCTTGATTTTTGTTTTTTTAGCATCATATAATTAGTTAAAAAGAATCCAACACCAACACATACAAACAACAACCCTCTAACCACAAAACTCATATTGGTATCGAAAAAACGACATACAATAAGTGCTGTTATTATTAGTAACCCATAATTTAAAATGCCAAAATGAAATTTATCTGCACCTATTTTTATGGCTATAATACCTAAAATAAGAATGATTAAATTAATTAAAACGGTTGAAAAAAGGCTACTTGATATTCCTATAAAAAAGATGATTGTAAAAATGATAAATACATATTGAAAAAGATTGAAACTTTGAATCCATTTTTTTGAATAAGAATAAATCAAAATACCTAACGCCAATAAGAAAAGTACTATTGAAACAAAAAACTCTTGAGAGTTAAATTCAACGTCATGCCTTAAAATATCTTTCCATAGCCACTCAAAACTCGCAAACATCAACATATAAATGGTTCCTAAAGAGCCTAAAACTAAATAGCCATTTCGTCTTAATTTCTGGTTGTCGAAAAAAGGCAATTTTCCAATATTGTATAACAATCCAAACAAAATAACATACATTAAAAACCCAAATTCCTCACTTCTATTTACGAAAGCTCCCAATACAATAACCACACTTAAAGGCAACAGCCAATTAAAAATTGAGGTAATATTATGTGTCTTTTTATTTTTTAGTAAATGATAGTAATGTGGTATCATTACAGCTAACAATACTAAATACAACCAAGGTGTCTGGTTACCATCAAAATACCCATAAGAGCAAGCATAATTTGTTGCAAAAACTATATGCAAAATGGCTAAAGCGTTAGATTTCAAAAGATAGATTAGTGGTGAACAAAGTAAAATCCACATTAGCATATAACTACTAAAATTTCCTGGAATATTATAAATTTGACTTACTAACGCCATACTCGCACCAACAGCAAAAAACAAAAACACTCCTGAAGCTTCCCTCCATGTCGCACTCTTTTTCTTCAAAATAGTATAACCAACTATAAGTTGCCCAATAATTAATGGTGCAAAGGCAAAAACTGTTTTTATGCTTCTTGAAAAATCATCCCAGTTATGTGCCAAAATTAAAATAATACCAAGACCAACCAACGTTGAGCCTAATACAGCAAACACCGTGAATAATCTATTTGGCGAACTTGTTTTTTTTGACTTATAGAAGTTTTCAATATCTATGGCAACCTCGTTTGTAATAACCTGTTCTTCAACAAGTTCTTTTATGTCGTTTTGAATTTTTGAATTCATCTTTTTTTTAGTTTATAAATTTTAAAAACACTTCTTGAAAAGGGTCTCTATTAACTACAGTATAATAAAATATAGCACCTAACCAACCGTGAAAAATGCCCATAGCATAAATATTCTTTCTTTTTAAATAAATATATCCATAAAATAAGGCTAATAAAAAAGTTCCTATCATTAACCATTTTGAAGGAAAATGAACTATAGAAAACAATATAGCCGTTATAAATATAATTGAAAGTTTATTCAATTTCTTTTTATTAAGGTCATTTAAGTTTCCTGCTATTAAAGCAAAGGTTATAAACTGCTGTATGCTTCCCCAAATGGGGTAAGTTATTAAAAGTGGTAAAATATGCCATGTTAGATTAATTGTGTTTTGACTAAACCCAATAACAAGAAATGAAATTATGGAAATAACCGCAAAAGGCATCATTAACTTAACCGTACTTTTAAAATTATCAGTTCTAAAGCCCCAATATTTTAAAATATTTTTTTCTCGTTTATATCTATAAAGAGCATATAAGCTCCAACCTACTATTGCAAATACAACAAAAGGTAACCTCCAATTAAGAAAATCCATGAAAACAAATTTTCCAATAGCAGTGAAAATTACTGCTACAATTTCTAGCATTCTTGCTTTATCAGAAATTAATCGTTTTTCTGAGAACTCAAGCAAATCTTCGGTGAGTTTTGGTTTCATCTTTTTGATTTTAAAACCTCACAGCTTTTAACCGTGAGGTTTTGGGTTAACTAACTAACCAATCATCAAAACAATCCCTATAGTATTTTTTGTTTTGATTTTTGTTACTATTTCTATTTTTCTTCATTACTCATTCTATCAATATACTGCACATCTCTGGTATTTTTTTGCACAGCAATAGCCGCAAATAAACTTAACAGAAAAGACATACCGTAAAACCCTTTTTCACTCAACAATAAATCTGCATTCCAAAGTCCGATGATTAATAAAACAATAGATGCAATTGTTGTAAACCAACTAATACTGTAATAAATATCGGTTACAGGAATATTTTCCATTTTGTCTCTCACTGCTTTTTGTACAGAGATAACCGAAAACAATCCAAATAACAGAATAGTAAAATAATACCCTTTCTCGTTTAGTAGCATCTCTGCATTCCATAAGCCAATACAATACGAAGTCATGCCAATTAATAATGCCGTCCATGAGGCACCAATAAAGGCTGCTGTTGGTTTCTGGTCGTAAACTTCAATCTCTTTTATAGTTTCTTTTTTTCTAGATTTTTCATCTATAGAAACTGTTGTTTCATAATTCATACTTTTTGTTTTAATGATTACAAGGCAAAACTGCAAAACTTATAGAAGTTGCAAAACACAATCTTTAAAATTAACTGACGATATATTATATACCATTCATAATTTAATTACTATATTTATTGATATATTTAATTATTTTATGACGATTAAATGAATGATTTAAATACTATTATTTCAACATTTTCTAGTGAAGACCAACAGCGTTTTATAAGCTATTTAGAAAAAAAGAACAAGCGTAGCGACACTAAAAATATTCAACTATTTAAGCTCTTATTACATGACGATTTAAACTCAAATGAACTGTGCATTAAACTTTACGAAAACGGCAGTAAAAATGCATATCATGCCTTAAGAAAGCGTTTATATCAATCGATAATTGATTTTATTGCCAATGCAAGTTTGCAAGAAGAGAAAGCTGTAGATCTACAAATTATTAAATACATATTGGCTTCTCGCACCTGTTTACAACACAAACAATATAAAGTGGCATATAAAATTTTGGACAAAGCCGAAATATTAGCCACAGAGCATCATCTGTTTCCGTTATTAAATGAAATTTATCATACAAAAATTCAATACGCATATGTAAACCCTTCAATAGATATTAATCAACTTATTTCTAATTTTAAATACAATCAAAAAAACCATCAATTAGAAGATCAACTTAATATTGTTTACGCGAAAATTAGACAAACAATTAATAACAATATTTTTAAAGGCGAAATTGTAGATTTTCAAACCATTTTAAACGCAACTTTAAAAGAATACAATATCAGTTTTAACGAATCAATGTCATTTAAATCATTGTATCAATTAATTGCAATTAATAGTTTTTCTGCTTTTGTTACTAATGATTACTTAAAAATTGAACCCTTTTTAATTAGCACTTACGAATCTATCCTTAAGCATAAGGATCGAGAGAAACAGTTATATTACCATATTGAAATTCTATATTTAATAGCTAATACGCTATTTAGAAATAAAAAATTTGATGACTCATTTCATTATTTAAGTATGATGCATAACCATATGAAAGAGAAACGGAAAAAATATTATAATACTTTTAAGCTAAAGTATAGTTTGCTTTTAAGTCTCAATTTAAACTACAATAACAAACAAGATGAGGCTATAAATTTATTAACTCCTTTGACAACAGTTAAGCACGATGACAATGAAGCTTTATTAGATATTCATTTAAGTTTGGTTATGTTTTATTTTCAAAAAAATGACTTAAAAAAGGCTTACACACTTTTTTCAAAATTTTACCATACAGATAATTGGTATAATGAAAGGGCGGGAAAAGAATGGGTAATTAAAAAAGGTTTGATTGAAATATTGCTTCATATTGAATTAAAAAATATTGATTTAGTTGAGTCAAGATTATTGAGTTTTAAAAGAAGTCATACGAATTATTTGAAAGGTATTAACCAACAACGCGTACTAATTTATTTAGCTTTAGTTGAAGATTGCTACAAAAACCCAGAAAAGATATCCTCTGAAGCTTTTAAAGATAAAGTTGAAAACGCTTTTGAATGGATTAACAAAGAACGTGAAGATATATTTGTAATGAGTTTTTACGCTTGGTTAAAAAGCAAAATGGAAAACGAGAACCTTTATAGCACTACTTTAGATTTGATTGAAATGTAAAACACGCTTAATAATAACTTTTATTGAATGACAAAAATGCTTTTTTTTATTATGCTTTGCTTTAGTTTGCTTGATTTATCTGCGCAACAAAAAGACAGCTTATTAGTTAAAAACGGCATTGACAATCCAACCATTTTATCAACTCATCATTTCGGAATATTCAGTTCTCGAATACATCAAAACTTCAAAATAAAACCTCCAAAAAAAGCAACGTTTACTTTAAACTCGTCAAGCGGTAACAATTTTCATCCATTTGTTGAAACATATTTACCAAAAGACCCTGAGGTACGTAAAGCATTAAGTCAGGTTATTTGGCATAATCGCAGTTTCAACTTTATAGATCAAGAAACAACCCCTGCGGATTATATGAATATTGTTATTGATGCAGTTATTAAAGAGTTTAGAGTTGGAGTAAGTATCCCTTTAAGCAAACACCATGAGTTAGGTATTACGCTTCGGTCTTATTTAATTACAAAAGGGAAATATCCTTTTTCTTTTTTTACAAGTGATGAGACTATCGAATGGTTTCACAGCAATATTTCTGGTGGTGAAGACCCATACGGAAGACGCTACTATGGATTAAATCAAGTTGATTTTAAATACACCGACAGAAACGGAAATACACTAGAATTAGAGCAGAATGATTTCTTTTTAGGTGGCATTGAGTTTAATCATTACTATTATCCTTCGTTAAAAATTAACCGCGATAAAAACATATTTATAAGCTTTGGAAATCACCTAGGTATTAATACCTCAAAATTTAATTCATCAATAGATGTTGGTGTTTCTGCGAGCGGAATTAAAAAGGTTTTTCTAAAAAATAAAAACGAATTCAACATTGGTGTTGGAATAAATTTACTTCGTAAAAACCTTATTAATTTTGATGATGTTATTGATTTAGGGAATAATAAATTTTTGGCAACAATTGAAGCCGATATTGAATTTACAAAATATACTGAAAAAGGAAATTATCATGCATTTGGAGTAAACTATCAAATCCAGTCGCGTTATAACAAACTCAAAGAAGCCGATTATTTTATACTTTTAGGTAAGTGGCGAGAAATAAACGGTGGTTGGCAACATGGTATTTCAACACTCTACAAAGCACAGTCAAACTGGTCCTTTATTTACACGTATGGTCGTTCAAACTATAAATTATCATTGTACTTAAAAGAAGATTTTTTAGTGAATAACGCTCCCGATTTTCAAACAGGTATTAGTTTAAGTTTCCCGTTTTTTTAAATAGCTTACTCATCGTTTTTGTCGTAAAACATGTTAACTTCTCGTTAAATATAGAATGTGTTTTAAACCTTTTTGATTTACTTAAGTCCTAGCAATAAATAACTTAAAACATAATAAAATGAAAAAACTAGTAATAATTGCAGTAGCTTTTTTAGCATTGCAAGCCACTGCACAACAACAAAATAAAGAACGCCCTAATAGACAAGAAAGAAATCAAAAAATGATGAATCTTTCTGCTGAAGAAATGGCGACTTTACGAACAAAAAAAATGACTTTGTACTTAGATTTAAATGAATCGCAACAAGCAAAAATTCATAAACTAAATTTAGAAAATGCCACTAAAAGAAAAGCAATGATGGAAGCTAGAAAAGCTAGAAAAGGAAGTGGTAATGCTGAAAAACCGTCAAAAGAGGAACGCTTAAAAATGATGAATGCAAAACTAGATCATCAAATAGCAATGAAAGCAAAAATGAAAGACATTTTAAATGAAGAGCAATATGCCAAATGGGAAAAAGCGCAAGCTAAAAGAATGAATAAAGCAAAAAACAGTAAAAAAGGACAGGGTAAGAAAAGACAATAATTTTTGGTTGATTATTTGATTATAGTTTGTTAATTAGAGCATTTCTAGATTTAGAAATGCTCTTTTTTTATTTATAATATTTTTGCAACTTTATTAATAGCTTCAATGGTATAATCTAAATCTTCATAAGTTAACGCATCAGTAATAAACCAAGTTTCAAATGCACTTGGCGCTATATAAACACCTTCGTTAAGTAAACCGTGAAAGAATTTTTTAAAGGTTTCATTATTTCCTTTAGCAGCTGTTTCAAAATCTACAACTTCTCCTTCGTCAAAATGCACAGAAATCATCGATCCTACTCTATTTATAGTATGCACAATATTGTTATCATCTAAAACCTTTATAATGCCTTTGTGTAAATATGCTGTTTTTTCGGCTAACCGATTAAAAATTTCGGCATCATTATTCAACTCATTTAACATCGCTAATCCAGCCGCCATAGCTAACGGGTTCCCACTTAAAGTTCCTGCTTGATACACAGGCCCTAGTGGCGCTAAATAATTCATAATTTCGTTTCGTGCTGCAAAAGCACCAACTGGTAAACCGCCACCAATTACTTTTCCGAAGCAAACAACATCTGCATTAATATTAAAAAGTTCTTGCGTACCTCCTTTTGCTAATCGAAAACCTGTCATCACTTCATCAAAAACCAAGAGAATATTATTGGCATCACATAAATCTCTCAATCCTTTTAAAAATCCATCTTTTGGTGGAATGCATCCCATATTACCAGCAACTGGCTCTATAATAATACAAGCTATTTCATCTTTATTAGCCTCAATTAATTGACTTACATTTTCAATATCATTATAACGGGCCAACAAAGTATCTTTGGCCGTACCTTGGGTTACACCAGGACTATTAGGTGAGCCAAATGTAACTGCACCACTACCCGCTTGAATTAAAAACGAATCGGAATGCCCATGATAACAACCAGCAAATTTTATAATTTTATCTTTTCCTGTAAAACCTCTTGCTAAACGAACAGCACTCATGCAAGCTTCAGTGCCTGAGTTTACAAATCTAATCTTATCAATATTTGGAACCATTGAAACTGCTAATTCGGCAATTTTAGTTTCAATTTCTGTAGGCATACCAAACGATGTTCCTTTTTTAGCTTTGTCAACCACAGCATTTACAACAGGTTTGTAAGCATGACCTAAAATCATTGGCCCCCAAGAATTTATATAATCGATTAATCGGTTTCCGTCTTCGTCATACAAATACGCGCCTTTTGCTTCTTTTACAAAAATTGGTGTTCCTCCAACAGCTTTAAAAGCACGCACTGGAGAATTTACACCTCCAGGAATAACCTTTTCGGCTTGTGCAAACAATGCACTACTACGTTTATAGTTCATGTGTATTCTTAATTATTTGATGATGGTTTAACGATTATTGCTTGTCCAATGCTAATTGTATTGTCATTTAAACCATTTATATTTTGAAGTTCTTTTACAGTAATATTATATTTTCTTGAAATAGAGTACAATGTATCACCCTTTACTACGGTATAAGTTATAGATTCGCTTGCTATTGGCGCCTCATATTTAGTATAAGAATCTCCCAAAACCTCTTTGTCAAATTCATATAGATTATAACGCTCTATTAAACTAATCAGTTTTTGAGGATATTTCCTATCGGTTGCATATCCAGCAGCTTTTAATCCTTTTGCCCAACCCTTGTAGTTTTCTTTTCTAAGTTTGAACAGCTTCGAGTAGCGTTTTCGTTCTGATAAAAACAACGAATGATCTCTGAATGAATATTTAGCATCTTTATATTTTCTGAAACATTCTTGTTTTTTATCATCATCATGATAGATTTTTTTACCTGTCCATCCGTGGCATTTAATACCAAAATGATTGTTAGCCTTAACAGACAATGTTCCTTTTCCTGAACCCGATTCTAGAATCCCTTGAGCCAAGGTAATACTAGCGGGAATGTTATACAAACGCATTTCATTTTGGGCAATTTCTTTATAAGTATCTATGTACTTCTCCGTTCTATTTGCATATACTTTTGGTGGCGTTACAACTGCAACATCATCCGTTTTTTTAGTTTCTACTTTTGTATCAACTTGTTCCGTACTGGTTTTTGGTTTTTTAGTAACAATCGTTTTTTTTGAACGACAGCTAAAAACCATAGTCATCAAACAGCATATTAATAGTAATCGCTTCATTTTTTATTTAATTATTAATAAATTTTTCTTTTTTAAAATAACGTTCATTCCAGAAACACCTTGTAATCCTCCTGTATGAATTGCTAAAATTCTTGATTCATTAGGAAAAAATCCTTTTTCGATTAAATCGAAAATTCCAAACATCATTTTTCCTGTATAAATAGGATCTAAAGGAATTTTATGGTCGCTTTTAAACTGATTAATAAAACTGATTAATGCTTCATTTATTTTAGCATAACCCCCAAAATGATAATCAATTATTATTTCCCAATTGGCTTTCGTTACAAATTTACTAATATCTTGTTGTAAAAAGTCACCTTTTAAAGCTGAAAAACCTAAAACTTGTTGACCAGGTTTTGAACAATTTATTAGTCCAGAAATTGTGCCTCCAGTTCCAACTGCAGTGCATATATAGTCAAAATCATTATCTTCATCAGTCAGTATTTCTTCACAACCTTTAATAGCTAAAGGGTTTGTACCTCCTTCGGGAATTAAATAAAATGTGCCAAACTCTTTTTCTAAATTATCAATAAATACTTTGGAAGTTTTATTCCTATAATCTTCGCGAGACACAAACTTAAATTGCATTCCGCACTCTTTGGCAAAATTTAAAGTAGCATTAGGATGCTCTTTGTCACTAAGTTCTTCTCCTCGAATAACACCAATAGTTTCAAAACCAAACGTTTTTCCTGCTGATGCTACAGCGGCAATATGATTTGAATAAGCCCCACCAAAGGTTAATAAGGTTTTAGAACCTTTATTTTTGGCCTCAATAAGGTTGTACTTCAACTTTCTATATTTATTTCCCGAAACAAAAGGATGTATTCTATCTTCTCGTTTTACAAAAAGCTCAACACCTTTATTTTTAGATAAAAAAACAGGTTGATTAATACTATTTTCAAGTTTAAAAATCATTGTTGCGAAGATACTTTAAAAATCCCCAAAATGATCGCTGTTTTAGGTAATCTAAATTCAATTCGTTGCTATAAGCTTCGCGTTCAAAAGAAATATTTTTATAGGCTAAATGCCATCTTTTATATTGAAATAATCTAAGCATAAACTCAAGTATATAGATTATGTAAAATGGTATGATTAACATTTCTAACTGTTGCCTTAAATGAATTTTTTCATGGTTGATTAAAACATAATTCGTTTTAAAACGCCTATTTTTTAAAAACACAAAAGGAAAGACAGTTAAACCAGTATAACCTTTTGGTACCAAATATTTTGAAATAAGAATCATAACCTATAGTATTCAAAAATCAATCCAATCTCTGCTTTCATTAAGATAACAAGTAAATAGCACCTTTGACTAAAGAGTCAAGTAACTATTTTCTAAGATATGCTATATTTGCAAAATAATGAAGAAAATAATCCCCATTGAAGAAGGCGACTACTACTTAACGCCAGAAGGCTACCGCTGCTTTACCGAACAATACCATTTAAAAAGAGGCTATTGTTGCGAAAGTGGTTGCAGACATTGCCCTTACGGCTACAACAAAAACACAAATTCTATTAAAAAGTAAAACAATATTGGTTTCTACTATATTATTTTTATACCACTTGGTATGATTATTGATGCTAATAAAACATAAAAAAGTCAACGATTTAAGTGAATTGTTGTATTTTAGAAATAAAAAAGAAAACTAAATATTAAGGCTATGAAAAAAACATTAAAAGCATTACCAATTTTAGCATTGTTAATTTTGGTATCCTCTTGTAGTTCTGTTAGAGTTGCAGCTGACTATGATAAAAATGCAAAATTTGGCGAATACAAAACTTTTGCTTTCTTTAAAACTGGTATCGATAAAGCTGAAATTAGCGATTTAGATAAACGCCGAATTCTTCGTGCTATTGAAACCGAACTTTTAGCAAAAGGTTTTACTAAATCTGAAAACCCAGATTTGTTAGTAAGTCTTTTTACAAAATCTCAACAACGTGTTAATGTTTACAACAATGCCTGGGGCTATGGTGGCTGGGGCTGGGGTGGTTTTGGACCTGGTTGGGGCTGGGGTTGGAACAATCAACCTTCAGTATCAACACGTACACAAGGCGTTCTATACGTTGACTTAATTGATGCCGGTAAAAAAGAATTGGTTTGGCAAGGTATGGGAACTGGTTACTTATCTCAAAACATGGAGAAAAAAGAATTAAGAATTAAAGAATTTGTTGCAAAAATTATGGAGAAATACCCTCCAGGAGCACAACAATAAAATATACAAAAAAAAAGCAACTCAATTGAGTTGCTTTTTTTTATAAACTACAGCCTACATTACAATATCATTTTTCCAAACATAAGGTTCTGGAATATCGGTATCATCAATAAGCTGTCTAATATCTATTTCTATCCCTCTACTCATGTCAGTAATAGGAATATCATTAGGCCCTCCTTCAAAAGGGTTCTCTGTATTCTCACCAATAGCTTCCATAGTATGGAATACCCAAGAAATTAAAGCACTAAAAGGTATTGAAAACCAAACAAAATGTTTTGCAATAAATTCCTGTGCTAAATGACCAAAAGAAGTTTGAGATTTATGATTAGCTAAATCCTCTAAAATATGATCTCCAATAGATTCAAAACCTTCCATAATTCCAAAAGGTAAAAGAATGATAAAAATCCAAACGAAAAGATAATTTAATGTTGCAAACTGTCTAGGGTACGGAAAGTTTTTAATACGTTCTGACTTTCCTTGGAGTGTATAAAACTCCACTAACATATTAGTCATTTCCATATGCCTAAAATCTTCAATCAACCCTTCCTTCATCAACTCTTTTAAACGTTTAGATTGTATGCCTAATATTTGGGAAGCTTGATTGCCTTTAGCAAATAGCTCTTTATATTCTGCCTCAGAAATATAAGGTTTTATAGCGCCTTCAATCGGTTCAACATCTTCACAAACTCTATACGTTGCTGCTCTAAATTCTATATTAGATCGTTTATTTTTTAAATGCATTTCCCAGGGCTTATCTTTTCGTAACTGATAGCGCAACGCTGTTAACCAAGCTACGTGACGGTGTACTAATTCTCTATGGATTAAAGATAACTCCGTTTCAGAAAGAGGTTCTTTTGCATGATCGTTATTTATAAAATCCTTAACCATTATAGTCCAGGAACGCGATGCATTAACAATACCTCCCCAAATTTTTCGAGCTTCCCAAAGCCTGTCATAAGACGCATTGTTTTTAAAACCAACAATAAATGCTACGGCTGTAGCCAAAGCGCCTAATGGTAACCATGGTACATGCAACCATTTTAAGCCTACAACATCAAAAAGAAAAACTGGTATTAAGGCTAAAAAAAGAAATAAAAAAATATGGCGTCGTGTCCATTTTAAAACACCCATCACAGGAAATATTCGTCTTGTATACATAACTTTTAAAATATTTATATGCTTATAAATATATGGAATTCTTAACTCACCCTATAAAACAGTTTATTTAATTTTTAATAAATCATTAATTGGGTGATTTTTATATAGAATTCGTATTTTTACATAGAAGTTTCTTAAAGAAAACACCATGTCGAATACTATTGAATCTAATGTTATTTTAAATCGCTTACCAAAACATTTAAGACAATTTATAAAACCTCAAAACTATGAAGATTATTCTGCTATAGATCAAGCAGTTTGGCGTTATGTGATGCGCAAAAATGTTGATTTTTTATCAACCGTAGCACATAAATCTTACCTAGATGGTTTAAAGCAAACAGGAATTTCTATTGATAGTATTCCTAATATGTATGGCATGAATAGGATTTTGAAAGACATTGGTTGGGCTGCAGTAGCGGTAGATGGATTTATTCCGCCTAATGCATTTATGGAATTTCAGGCTTACAATGTTTTGGTTATTGCCAGCGACATTAGACAATTAGAGCATATTGAATATACTCCAGCGCCAGACATTATTCATGAAGGAGCAGGACATGCTCCTATTATTGCAAACCCTGAATATGCTGAATATTTACGTCGTTTTGGAGAAGTTGGTTGTAAAGCCATTTCTTCGGCTAAAGATTATGAGCTATACGAAGCTGTAAGACATTTATCAATCATTAAAGAAGCGCCAAATTCTAAAGATGAAGATATCGCTTCAGCGGAAAAAAAAGTTGAAGATTTACAACAAAACATGGGCGAGCCTAGTGAAATGGCCTTGATAAGAAATTTACATTGGTGGACGGTTGAATATGGACTAATAGGAACGCTGGAAGACCCCAAAATATATGGGGCAGGTTTATTATCTTCTATTGGAGAAAGTGCTTGGTGTATGACAGATGAAGTTGAAAAACTGCCATATAATATTAATTCTACCTTCAAAGATTTTGATATTACCAAACCTCAACCCCAGCTTTTTGTAACACCAGATTTTGCTCATTTAAGTTTAATATTAGAAGAATTTGCCAACACCATGTCATTGCGTAAAGGCGGGCTTTCTGGGGTTAGTAAATTAATTCATTCAAAAGCATTAGGCACTATCGAACTTAGCACAGGTATACAAGTTTCTGGTGTTTTTAGTCATGTTATTGAATATGAAAGAAAACCTATTTACATTCAAACAACTGGTGAAACCGCTTTAGCTTATAGAGAGAAAGAACTGGTTGGTCATGGTATTGAAACTCATGCGGAAGGATTTGGCTCTCCTATAGGGAAACTAAAAGGCATTAATCTTGCTATTGAAGATATGAGTCCGCGCGATTTAAGTGCCTACGATATTTATGAAGAAAAAATTGTAACATTAGAGTTTGAAGGTGGTGTTACCGTTTCTGGTGAAATCATTACAGGAAAACGAAACCTACAAGGAAAAATAATTTTGATAAGTTTTAAAAACTGCACAGTTAAACATAACGACACCGTATTATTTGAGCCAGAATGGGGTATTTATGATATGGCCGTTGGTAAAGATATTGTTTCTGCTTTTTCTGGACCAGCCGATTTAAACAGCTTCGATTTAATTACTCATGTGCCATCGTCACAAACTATTCACGTTAAAAAATCTAGCGAATTACTCAAACTTGAAGCACTTTACAAACAAGTAAGAGATTATAGAGAAGGTAAAAACAAAACCATTTCTAGAACTAAAGTTTTAGAAGAACTTATTGAAAACCATCCTAACGATTGGTTACTATCTATTGAACTTTATGAGTTGGCTTTTATAGGAAATGAAACTAAATTATGCGAAAGCATTTTAAATCATTTAGAAACCATTAAACAAAACAGACCCGAAGTGGGGCGTTTAATTGATGATGGTTTGGGGATTGTTGAAAGTAAAATTAAAGTAGAATAAAATATTACTCTTCATTTCGTCATTCTGAACCTGTTTCAGAATCACACTTTATGAGACCTTGAAATAAATTCAGGGCGACGTTTGATTACTTAAACCGCTTCAAAGTTTCTTTAGTAAAATCACTTAAAACCAAATTACCACTAATTTCGGCACGTTCTAAAAGTAAATCATCCCAATGCGCTGCATCTTTCCAAAAGACTTCTTTCATTTCTTTTAAAGCCTCAGGATTATAACTTGCTAGTTTTTCTGCTAAGGTTTTTACAGCCTTGTCTAAAGCTTTAACAGTATCAAAAGTATCGGCATACAAGCCTTTATCTTTAGCAAATTCTGCAGTAAAAAACTGTTCTGCATTAATCGTCATTTGAGACATGGTAGTTTGTCCTATTTTTCTGGACACTGCAGGCTCAATTACAAAAGGACCTATACCAATACTTAGTTCGCTTAACTTTATTGAAGCATATATGGTAGCTAAACAATAATCTGTTGTTGCTGCCAAACCAACACCGCCTCCAACAGCTTTTCCTTGAATACGACCAATAATTAACTTAGGGCATTTTCGCATCGCATTTATAACATTGGCAAAACCAGAGAAAAACTGTTTTCCAGTTTCAGCATTATCAATTGCAATAAGTTCTTTAAAACTTGCGCCAGCACAAAAAGTTCTATCTCCTCCGCTTTTTAAAACAATAATTTTAATAGCATCATTATTTCCAGCTTCTTTAATAGTGCTTTCTAGTTTTTTAAGATTATCACTAGGCATCGCATTATGCTCTGGGTGGAAAAACTCTATATATCCTACTTGATTATCAATTTCTAACTTTACGTATGGTTCTAACATAGTTGCAAATTACAATTATTTATTAAACGGCAAATTAGATAAATCTACATTTCCACCTGAAATTATTAATCCTACATTTTTGTTTCTTAAAGTATCCCTATACTTTAAAAGTGCTGCAAATGCAACTGCGCTTGAAGGTTCGATAATAATTTTCATGCGCTCCCAAATGAGTTTCATAGCATCAATTATTTCATCTTCTTCTACACGTATAATTTTTTCAACCTCCGCTTTTATGATTGGAAAATTTCTATCACCTAAATGCGTTCTCAACCCATCTGCAATAGTATTTGAGGTTTCATTTTTTTCAATATTTCCTGACAATAGCGATCTGAATGCATCGTCTGCTTCTTTAGGTTCTCCAGCAATAACTTTACAATTTTTAGAAAAATATTTTGCGGCCAATAATGTTCCTGCCAACAAACCTCCTCCTCCAACTGGTGTAAAAATATAATCTAAATTTGGGTAATCTTCTAACAATTCTAAGGCAGCTGTTCCTTGTCCGTAAATAACATCATCGTCATTTGAGGGATGAATAAATGTTGCTCCCTTTTCAATTGCAATTCTATGCGCTTTGTCTTCTCGTGCTTGAATGTTTGAATCACATTCAATTATGATCCCTTCATAAGTTTTTACAGCATCTTTTTTTACTTGAGGAGCATTTTTAGGCATCACAATATAAGCTTTAACACCTATCTGTTTCGCAGCTAACGATAAGGCTTGAGCAAAATTACCAGAAGAATGGGTTACAACTCCTTTGATTTTCTGTTGTTTGTCTAAATTTAAAATAGCATTTGCTGCACCACGCATTTTAAAAGCTCCCATTTTTTGAAAATTTTCGCACTTAAAAAACACATTAGCACTACATAAATCATTTATTAATTCTGATGTTAAAACCGGAGTTCTATGAATATATGGTTTTATACGTTTATGAACATTCTGCAAAGTAACTTTATCCATATTTAATAGTTACAATTTTAAGTTTTCAAAAGTACTTACTGATGTCATTGGAGTTTCGTTGTATTTTAATGTCCAGCCTAAAGAGTTGGTTAAAATATAAAACTTTGAGAGTTCACTTATCAATCTATTTTTAGCATTCGCTTTCAAATCGGATGTTTCTAATTTTTTAGCTAATGAAGTTTTAACTGTATTTTTAATATCGTTATAGTCTTTAGCCTCAAAAGGATTAAAAAAATCGGATTGCATATCATAATACTCCAAATCTGGATTTATACTTATCTCTTCTTTTGGAATACTAATAATTTGTAGTGTTTTTGTTTCTTCATCAATTTCAAATTCAATTTTACTTAAATCATAGGCTATGGTAACATCTGCATTTACAACCACTAATGCTTTTTTTTCTGAAGTTAAATAGTCTCCAAAAATGTCCTTGGAGTTTTTATAATTAAAGACTTCACTAAAATGCCCTTCGGTAACAATTAACTTACCTACGTTTTTAATTTGCTCTTGAATAAGCGCAGAGCTTTCCCGAAGTACTACTTTATCCTCCTTTTTTTCGTTACAATATTTAAAAGTGAATAAAATAACTAATGTTATAATAACACCGAATAGAATTTTTCGCATGCACTAATTTAGAAATATTTTTTAAGAAGAAAGTAACTTTATCAAAATTGGATAAGTTATTAAAATAAGATTACCGCTTTCGCGAGAATGGTTATCTCAAAAGTGACCTCATAGCAATCCTTATAAAATGGTTTTAAAACAAAAAAAACATCGGTTTCCTTCGACATAAGAAGTCTAACCAATGTTTGCAAATAAACTAACTCTAAACTGTGTCAAAAATACTATATACAATTAAAGCTAGTATTAGCTTAAGGTTAAATAAACTTTAAGCTATATAAGGCATGAAGTCGTCTTTTTAGTTTTTGAGCTATTTCTTATTTAATAATCGCTTGTATTTTCCATAAATGTAAAGCATAAAAAAAACACTAATTGCAAGCTCTTTTAAGGAAACTATACAATTAATGTTTTTTGATATGAACTGATTAATAGCATTTTAAATCTACAATTATATGTTTAAGTTTTAATAAATTTTCGATAAAGTGTTCGTAAAAAAGATTAAACGCAATAATATCTTTTGTTTAAGAAAATACAATTAATTACATATATTAAAATACGATATGAGGGCACTCTATTTTAAGCTTTTCTATTTTTGAATCTAAATTTTGAAGAAATTTTTGATGCGCTTCTGAGTTTTTATTAAAAGACTTGTGCAGTAATCCTTTTTGAATAACATCAACATTTCCCATAGTTACTGAAGCTTCTTTTGAAATCCAACCTTCTTGAAATTTCTCCCAAATATAATTTATTGCTACCTGGTTAGGATGCAACATATCTTCATTATAAAAACGATAATCGCGAAGTTCGTCCATCATAATCTCGTATGAAGGAAAGTAATATGTACCGTTTTTCTTATTGACTATTTGATGTATTGCTGAAATTAAGTGCGCTTTACTCTGTGTATTTTCAACAAATCCATCTTTAATATGACGCACTGGCGATACTGTAAAAAGAATAGAGGCATTAGTATTCTTGCTTTTAATTAATTCTACTATATTTTTTAAAGATTTAAAAACTGCATCAACAGACATTAATTCTTTTTTGAATTCCTTTTGTGGCACTTTATGGCAATTTGCTACCGTATTTTTGGTTTTTATATGATTATAAACCCAAGCTGTGCCTAAGGTAATTATTATATGTGTTGATTTGGAAACTTGTTGATTTAATGATTTAATGGCTGTATTCAAATGCTCTAACAAATCTTCTTTTGAAGTACTGCTTAATTTTGAGTGTGCGTCAAAACAATGCCATTGTTCATTATGAAAAAAAACATCCTTTTCTGAATATTCTTTTTTGTTAATAGCCTTAATAATTAAAGTTTCAATCGCTTTTGGGTGAAATGAAATACCCAATGGGTTTTGAAGATTTTGAAATTTAAAGTATTCTAGTTTTCCTCCAATATGCTCTACAAAACAAGACCCCAATAATAGAACATTAGAGTTATAATCTATTAGGTTATTAGATTGCTTTTCTAATGGTATTTGTGTTTGTAGCTTCATAGAATTAGCCCTTTGTAACATTTTCTTCTTTTTACACACTAATTATGCATAATAGCTAACAATTATGAATATGAAAAAGAATAAAATCAAATATGCATCATTAAAACACAAGTTTTTAAAATTTTATAGATGTGAAATAAAAACGTTCAATAAAATTTTAGGAATTAAATAACTTTTAGTCTAAATATTCCTTAGCTTTTTCTAAAGCCTCATCAATTCCTTGTGGATTCTTTCCTCCTGCTGTAGCAAAAAATGGTTGTCCACCACCACCGCCTTGAATATACTTACCAAGTTCTCTAACTACTTGCCCTGCATTTAAACCTTTGCTTGCAACTAATTCTTTTGAAATATAGCAAGACAACAATGCTTTTCCGTTTTGTTCGGTTGCAAATAATAAAAACAAATTTTCAAACTGATTTCCCAACTCAAAAGCTACATCTTTTAAACCTGCTGCATCTAAATCTAGCTTTTTAGCTAAAAACTGAATACCATTGACTTCAGTTAATTCATTTTTAAGCTCGCCTTTTATGTTTTTAGCTTTATCTTTTAGTAAAACTTCAATTTGCTTTTTAAGATTTACATTTTCGTTTTGTAAATTTTGAAGTGCTTTTACAGGTTCTTTTGCATTATTAAGCAAATCTCTCATTTCAAAATAAGCACGGTTATTTTCATGATAGAAATCTTTTACCGCATCATTAGTAATGGCTTCAATACGACGTATTCCAGCAGCTACAGCACCTTCTGATACTATTTTAAAATGCCAAATATCTGCGGTATTCTTTACATGTGTACCACCACAAAGCTCTATTGATTTTCCAAAACGGATAGCACGAACCGTATCTCCGTATTTTTCACCAAATAAACTCATAGCGCCTTCAGCTATAGCTTGCTCTTTAGGAATATTTCGTTTTTCAATCAACGGTAGTTTTCCATCAATTCTTCTATTTACAAAATTTTCTACATCGCGTAATTCTTCAACAGTAAGTTTAGAAAAATGTGAAAAATCAAATCGTAAATATTTTGAATGAACTGCAGAGCCTTTCTGCTCGACATGCTCTCCTAAAACCTCACGCAATGCTTGATGTAATAAGTGTGTTGCTGTATGATTACATTCTGTTCTATATCGCTGTTTATCGTCTACAACTGCTTGGAAAGATTCATCAATATGCTTTGGTAAATTCTTTGTAAAATGAATAATTACGTTATTTTCCTTTTTAGTATCTAGGATATAAACCACATCGCCATGCGTATCTTCCAAATAACCTTTGTCTCCAACTTGCCCTCCTCCTTCTGGATAAAAAGGTGTTAGATTAAATACAAGTTGGTACATATCACCATCTTTTTTAGACGTAATTTTTCTATACCTAGTAAGTTTAACATTAGCTTTCAATGTATCGTAACCTACAAATTCTTCTTCTGCATCATCAATTAAAATCGTCCAATCATCAGTAGACATTTCACTCGCAGCGCGTGAACGTTTTTTCTGTTTCTGAAGTTCCTCATCAAAACCTTTTTCATCTAATTTTAAGCTTTTTTCAAAAAGAATTAATGCTGTTAAATCTATTGGGAATCCATAAGTATCATACAACTCAAATGCTTTTTCACCTGATACTGTATCACCTTTAGTTTCATCAACAATTCGGTTTAATAAAACTAAACCTTGATCTAAAGTTCTTAAAAATGATTGTTCTTCTTCTTTTATAACATTTTCAATAAGTTGTTTTTGAGCTTTCAGTTCTGGGAAAGCTGTTCCCATTCTTTTACTCAAAACATCAACTAATCTATAAATAAAAGGTTCTTTTTTATCTAGAAAAGTGAAACCATAGCGTACAGCACGGCGTAAAATCCTACGAATTACATAACCCGCACCTGTATTACTAGGCAATTGCCCATCTGCTATTGAAAATGCTACAGCTCGTACATGATCAGAGATTACTCTTATTGCTACATCAGACTTTTCGTTTTTACCGTATTTTTTATTAGTAATGATTTCAATTTCTCTAATTATTGGGGTAAATACATCTGTATCATAATTTGATTGTACACCCTGCAAAACCATACAAAGCCTTTCGAAACCCATACCTGTATCAATATGCTTATCTGGAAGGTTTTCTAAGCTACCATTAGCTTTTCGGTTGTATTGCATAAATACTAAATTCCAGATTTCAACAACTTGAGGGTGATCTTTGTTTACTAAATCCTTCCCATCAACTTTAGCTTTCTCTTCTGCAGAACGAATATCAACATGAATCTCACTACAAGGCCCGCATGGTCCTTGGTCTCCCATTTCCCAAAAATTATCTTTTTTATCACCTTTTAAAATGCGATCTTCTGCAATATGTTGTTTCCAAAAATCGTAAGCTTCGGTATCCATTGGTAATTTATCAGCATCATCACTTCCTTCAAAAACTGTAACATATAAAATATCTTTATCAACACCATAAACCTCGGTTAGCAATTCCCAAGCCCAAGCTATAGCTTCTTTTTTAAAGTAATCTCCAAAACTCCAATTCCCCAACATTTCAAACAAAGTATGATGGTATGTATCGTAACCTACCTCTTCTAAATCGTTATGTTTTCCAGAAACGCGTAGACATTTTTGGCTGTCTGTAATTCTATTATTTTTTGGTTGCGCATTACCTAAAAAATATTCTTTAAAAGGCGCCATACCAGAATTTACAAACATTAATGTAGGGTCGTCTTTTAAAACCATTGGTGCAGACGGAACAATACTATGCTTCTTTTCTTCAAAAAAACTTAAAAACTTTGATCGGATATCTTGTGACTTCATTTACTATAACTGGTAATACCGTTTATGCTAAATTATTTTAATTGCAAAACAATTTTTATATTTACTCACCATTTTCCATTTTAAATGATGGAGTGAATGAACCTAAAAATAAACTACAATCAAAATGAAAGTAATAATATTTTTGTAGGTTTGGTCGTTTGCATATTAAATTCAACACTTACGTTGATTTTTTCAATTGCAAAAATAGTATAATTTAAACAATGAGTAAGGTAAAATATTATTACGATTCAGATTCACTTTCCTATCGGAAAATTGAACGCAAAAAAAGAAAAACATTTGCATTTATATCTATTTTTCTTTTAGCGGCTTTTATGTTTTCCTTTATCATCATTTTTATTGCTAATTTATACATAGAATCTCCTAAAGAAAAAGCTTTAAAAAGAGAACTCCAAAATGCGCAATTTCAATTTGAATTATTGAATAAGAAAATGGATGAAGCTGAGGCTGTCCTTACAAATGTAGCCGATAGAGACAACAATATATATCGTGTTTATTTTGAAGCAAATCCTATTCCAGACGAGCAACGTAAAGCTGGTTTTGGTGGTATTAATAGATATAAAAATTTAGAAGGTTTTGATAATTCTCAACTGATTATTGAAAGCAATAAGCGTTTAGATATATTACAAAAGCAAATTGTAGTACAATCAAAATCGTTGGATGAAATTACCGTTTTGGCTGAAGAAAAAGAAAAACTCTTAACTGCAATACCAGCAATTCAACCTGTTAGCAACGAAGATTTAACACGTATGGCATCTGGTTATGGTATGCGATCAGATCCCTTTACCAAAGCAAGAAAAATGCATTGGGGTATGGATTTTACTGCGCCAAGAGGCACACCTATTTATGCTACTGGTGACGGCGTTGTAAAACGTGCCGATGCAGGATCTAGTGGCTATGGCAAACATATTAGGATAGATCATGGTTTTGGTTACGTAAGCCTCTATGCGCATTTGTATAAATATAAAGTAAAGAAAAACCAAAAAGTTAAACGTGGCGATCTTATAGGTTTTGTGGGTAGTACAGGACGCTCAGAAGCTCCACATTTACACTACGAAATATTTAAGGACGGAACACGTATTAATCCTATAAACTTCTATTATGGAAGTTTAACTGCCGAAGAATTTAGCAAATTATTAGAGCACGCATCGTTAGAAAATCAATCTTTAGATTAATGCATATAGATTTACCAGAAAAAAGATATTACGGCATTGGCGAAGTTGCTAAAGCATTTAATGTAAACACTTCATTAATTCGTTTTTGGGAGAAAGAATTTGATGCATTAAAGCCAAAAAAGAATGCGAAAGGCAACCGTAAGTTTACACCAGAAGATATTAAAAACTTAAAGCTTATTTATCATCTTGTAAAAGAACGAGGTTTTACTTTAGATGGTGCTAAAATTCATTTAAAAGAAGGCAAAAAAGAAATTTTAAATAATTTTGAAATTATTAGCAAGCTAGAAGACGTAAAGAATCAGCTTAAAAAAATTAAAGAGCATCTTTAATTGTACGCATTATTTAAAAAGATGCCCCTAAGCATGTAACTTTTTTAAAATTTAAGTGTCTCATAAATAACAATTAACAAATTATATTAATCTAATTTATTATGAAGAAATTTTTACCATGGATTGTAATAGGAATACTTGCTATTGGTTTGTATTCTTGGGGAAAAGGGTTTAATAACACTGCTGTAGAATATGAAGCTGATGCAAAAACTGAATGGTCTAAAGTAGAAAGTGCTTACCAACGTCGTGCCGACTTAATTCCAAATCTTGTTGCTACTGTTAAAGGCTATGCAGCACATGAGAAAGAAACTTTAGAAGGTGTAATTAAAGCGCGATCTGAAGCTACAAAAACTACTATTAATGCTGGAGATTTAACTCCTGAAAAGATGGCACAGTTTCAGCAAGCACAGCAAGGTTTAAGTGGAGCCTTATCAAAATTACTTGTAACTGTTGAGCGTTATCCGGAACTAAAAGCCGATAAAAGTTTTTTAGAATTACAGTCACAACTTGAAGGAACAGAGAATAGAATTAATGTAACAAGAGATCGTTTTAACGATGCCGTTAATAAGTATGACATCTACACTACAAAATTCCCAGGAAAAATATTAGCTAGCTTATTTGGATTTGAAGAAATGGCAAGGTTTAAAAGTGCTCCAGGTAGTGAAAATGCTCCTAAAGTTGAATTTTAATGTCAAAAATTGAAGCTTTTCTATCAGCCAGCGAAGAACGCGACATTGTTGAAGCCATAAGATTAGCTGAATTAAATACTTCTGGCGAAATAAAAGTTCATATTGAAAAAACCTCAAATGGCGATGCAACAAATCGTGCTTTGGAGGTTTTTCATACCTTAAAAATGGATAACACCAAACTTCAAAATGCCGTATTAATTTATGTTGCCATAGAAGACAAAAACTTTGTTATATATGGTGATACGGGCATAAACAAAGTTGTACCAAATAACTTTTGGGACAGCACAAAAGATATTATGCAAACGCATTTTAAATCTGGGAATTTTAAACTAGGACTTGTTGAAGGCATTCAAAAATCTGGAGAACAACTCCAAACATATTTTCCGTATTCAAATTTAGACACAAACGAGCTTTCAAACGACATATCTAAAGGCTAATGCTGAAGTACAAACATATTATTTTATTTATTCTTTTAAGTTTTGGCTTAAACCAAGTAGGATTCGCTCAATTTGAAATCCCAGATAAACCAAAGTTCCAAACTAGTGTTTATGATTATATAAATTTGCTTTCTGCTTCGCAAAAAAATAATTTAGAGCAAAAACTTATAAAATATTCGGATACTACTTCTACTCAAATTGTTCTAACAGTAATAAGCTCTACTAAAGGTGAAAACATTAATTATTTAGGTGCTCAATGGGGTGAGAAATGGGGAATTGGTCAAGAGAAAGAAGATAATGGTATTTTAATAATTCTTGCTAAGGATGATAGGCGGATAGGAATAAATACAGGTGAAGGAATTGAATATCTTTTAACAGATGCATTATCAAAACGTATTATTGAGCGGGATATAATACCATATTTTAAGCAAAACGATTATTATGGTGGATTAAACAGAGGTGTTGATGCCATTTTTGAGGTTTTAAAAGGCGAATATCAAGGCTCAAGAAAATCATCAAATGATGGGCTACCTATTGGTTTTATTTTTATCCTTATTTTTATATTTATTATCATTCTTATTTCTATTTCTAAAAACAGAAGAGGTGGAGGTAATAACGGAAGAGGTTCTGGAGGTAATGGCTCGGACTCGATGGATATTTTGGAAGCCATTATACTAAGTAATTCTGGGCGCGGTAGTTACAGACGAAGCTCTGGTGGCTTTGGTGGAGGATGGTCATCTGGTGGAGGAAGCAGTAGTGGAGGTGGTTTCGGCGGCGGCTTCGGCGGTGGCGGTTTTAGTGGCGGCGGCGCATCTGGTGGTTGGTAACAACAAAAAAAGCATCAAATATATATTCAATGCTTTTTAATCCTGTTTAAACTTCTTTATTTTTTTCGCATATAAACGCTAATTGGTACACCGTTAAAATCGAAATGTTCTCTTAATTTATTTTCTAAAAAACGCTTATAGGCATCTTTTACATACTGTGGAAGATTACAGAAAAATGCAAATTGCGGTTGTGGTGTTGGCAATTGCATAATATATTTAATCTTTACAAATTTTGCTTTATATGCTGGTGGCGGATAGTTTTCTATAATTGGCAACAACACATCATTAAGCTTACTTGTTTTAATCTTTTTACTTCGATTTTTATAAACCTCAACAGCCGTTTCAATAGCTTTAAAAATACGCTGCTTGGTAAGTGTAGAAATGAAAACAATAGGAACATCTGTAAAAGGTTCCATTTGTTTTCTGATAGCTTTTTCGAAATCTTTCATAGACTTATGGTCTTTTTCCACCAAATCCCATTTATTCACTAAAACCACAATACCTTTTCTGTTACGCTCTGCTAACCAAAATATGTTTTGCACTTGTCCGTCAAAGCCTCTTGTTGCATCTAAAACTAACAAACAAACATCGGAATGTTCAATGGCTCTTACACTACGCATTACCGAGTAAAACTCTAAATCTTCTTTTACTTTAGCCTTACGACGTATTCCTGCAGTATCAACCAAATTAAATTCAAAACCAAAACGGTTGTATTTAGTATCAATAGAATCTCTTGTAGTTCCTGCAATATCTGTAACTATATATCTATCTTCTCCAATTAAAGCATTTATAAATGAAGATTTACCTGCATTAGGGCGACCAACAACTGCAAATCGTGGCAAGGTTTCTTCTTCTACTTCTTCTTTTTCTGGTAATGCCTCAACTAAAGCGTCTAAAAGCTCGCCTGTACCACTACCATTAATACTCGCAATGGTATAATATTCTCCTAAACCCAACGAGTAAAATTCTACAGCATCCTCTGCACGTTTACCATTATCAACTTTATTTATAACTAAAAAAACAGGTTTATTAACCTTACGAAGCAATTTAGCAACGTCTTCATCCATTCCTGTAACGCCAGATTCAACATCAACCATAAAAATAATAGCATCAGCTTCATCAATAGCTAGTTCTACCTGCTTATCAATTTCAGCTTCAAAAACATCATCACTTCCTAACACATATCCACCAGTATCAATAAGAGAAAACTCTTTACCGTTCCAGTCACTTTTCCCATAATGACGATCTCTAGTTACACCACTTACTGCATCAACAATAGCTTCTCTTCGCTGAATTAAACGATTAAAAAACGTTGATTTGCCTACATTTGGGCGACCTACTATAGCTACTATATTACTCATACTCTTTTATTATGCAACAGCCTAAAACTGATTTATTTATATCTCTTCTGAAATATTTTGCAAAAATAGGAAATATACCCAATGCAACACTGTTTTTAAGTAAAGATTAAAACTATTTATAATTTGAATAAAAAATGTTACTTTTCTAGAGTTAAAGAATAATGTATGCCAACTACTAATGATATTGTTTTACGTCCGCGATTTAAGGCTGAATTAAATGAAAATAACGAAACTCTACTCAAAGCTTTTGATGCTACTAAAAAAACCCAAAGTGAATTTGTAGTAAGCAGAATAGACGACCATGTGTTTATTAAATTCCCGAAAGAAAAACAACACTTTTGGTCGCCACAATTACATTTAGAAATAAATAAATCTAGCACCAATACTAGCATGCTTCATGGTTTATTTGGGCCAAACCCAACAGTTTGGACTATGTTTATGTTTTTCCATTTTATAGTAGCAGGGCTGTTTATTGCTTTTGGTATTTGGGCTTATACCAATTGGTCTTTAAAAAATGAATATGCCATACAATTAAGTCTTATGTTTTTAATGATAATTATTTGGGTTGTACTATATTTTGCTGGCAGCATTGGTAAAGCATCTAGCAAAAATGAAATGCATCATTTGCACGATTTTATGAATAGGGTTTTAAATGAAAATGGTATTACTTTATAACTAGTTCTAGTTATTATACCCAAAACGTTTTAATTGGTTTTGATTACTACGCCAGTTTTTATTCACTTTTACATACAATTCTAAATGAATTTGCTTACCAAAAAATTTCTCTAAATCTTTTCTGGATTCAACACCTACACGCTTTAAGGCAGATCCTTTATGTCCAATGATAATGCCTTTTTGAGTTTCGCGTTCTACCATAATAACAGATCGAATTCTAATAATGTTTTCTTCTTCAAAAAACTCTTCAGTTTCTATTTCAACAGCGTATGGAATTTCTTTTTTATAATGAAGTAGTATTTTTTCTCGAATGGTTTCATTAATAAAAAAGCGCTCTGGTTTGTCAGTTAATTGATCTTTTGGATAAAATGCAGGTGATTCTGGTAATAACTCAATAATTCTATTAAATACTTCTTTAACTTGGAAACCTTCTAAAGCCGAAATTGCTATAATTTCTGCGTTGGGTACCTTTTCTGCCCAAAGCTGCACTTGGGTTTCTAATTGCTCCTGATCAGATTTATCAATCTTATTTAAAAGTAGTAATACAGGTATTTTAGAATTTGTAATTTTATTAAAAAAGGCTTCATCTTTTAATGCTTGTTCGCCAATTTCTACCATATAAAGTAAAATATCTGCATCTTCAAAAGCAGACTTCACAAAGCCCATCATAGATTCTTGCAACTCATAAGCTGGCTTTATAATACCTGGAGTATCGCTAAATAAAACCTGAAAATCGTCACCATTAACAATTCCTAGAATCCTATGGCGTGTCGTTTGCGCCTTAGATGTGATAATGGAAAGTTTCTCCCCTATAAAGGCATTCATTAAAGTTGATTTACCTACGTTAGGGTTCCCTATAATATTTACAAAACCTGCTTTATGGCTCATATAATTTTTAATTTATTATCGATGCAAAGTTACAATCTTGTTTTATTTATTATACTATTAAACACCTCTAAAAACAAAAAAAACAGGAAGTCAACTTCCTGTTTTTTAAATCAATATAATAAGTGTGTTTGTATAAACTACTTAACAATTTCTATTAATTCAATCTCAAAGATTAAAGCATCAAACGGATTAATTTTACCACCTCTATGAGGAGATGGTCCATAAGCCAACTCTTGAGGTACAAAAAACTTGTACTTAGCTCCTACAGACATTAACTGTACGCCTTCGGTCCAACCTCTTATTACCTGGTTAAGGGGAGTTTCATAAGGTGTCCCTTTATCAACAGAGCTATCAAATACTGTCCCATCAAGTAATGTACCATGATAATGTACTTTTACTCTAGTAGATGCCGATTCCGGCTTTTCACCATTTCCTTCTTTTAAAACAATATATTGTAATCCTGAAGCTGTTGTTTTAACACCTTCCTTATCTTTGTTTTCTTCTAAAAAGTTTTCTCCTGCAACTTTATTATCATTATATTGCTCTTCAAGCTTTTTTAATTGCTCAGCTTGTTGTTTCTCTTGATCTGCTTGTTGTTTTTTAGTAAAATAATCACTTAAAATTTTCTGAATTTTGTCTTCTTCTATTAAAATATTCGTAGAATCTAATCCATTAAGAAGTCCTTGCTTAATCAAATCAATATTTGCGTCATCAAATTTACTTCCTTCTATATTTCTTTTTAAACCAGTTGCTGTGCTTAAACCGATAGCATAATTTACTGAATCTAGCTGAGTTTTTAATTCTTTGTTAGTTACTCCATTTTTATTACAAGAAAATAACATTACTGCTACTAAAGCAATACTTAAAAATTTAATCGTTTTCATTCTTTATAGTTTATTTTTATTTGAAGCCAAAAGTATGGAATTTTATTTCAGTATACAAAGTAAGTTTGTACCCAAAATTCTTAATCAAGATGAGTTAAAAATTTTTCTAATATGGGGTTTCTATTCCTTTTATTCCAGACTACAGAAAGCACTGTTTTTTGTGAAATTTCAGTTAATTCTATAAACTTAACACCTTTTATATTTTGAGTCTGTAATGATTTTGGCACTATAGAAATTCCAAAATTGTTTTCTACTAATTTATATATAGAGCTAGCATGAATAGTATTATGAGCAATAATTGGCACAAAACCATTATCATCAAAAATTTGCATTACCTTTTCAAAATACGAGGCACTATATTTAGAATCAAATAGAATGAAAGCATCATTTTTGAATTGCTTTATGCTTTTAAAATTAGCATCATTTATTGGATGGTCTATTGGCAAAACCAGGCAAAAGTTTTCTTTCAACACTGGTTTTATTTTTAAATCTCTTGGCACTCTTTCTAGGCGAACAAAACCTATATCAATATCATGAGACAATAAACTTTCTATTTGCTTTTGATTATCTAATTCTTTTAAACTAAACTGCGCATTTGGGTTTTCTTTCCTAAATTTCAATAAAAGATCAGGTATAATTTCTTGCATTGCAGATCCTACATAACCAAATTTCAAATCACCGCCTATACCATCACTTAACAATTTAGCTTGATTAAAAATACGATCCAAGCCCTTCAAATATTGAGTAACTTCAGTTTTTAAATAACTTCCAGCTTTTGTCAACTCTACCTTTCTGTTATGGCGTTCAAACAGTTTAACTCCTAAATCATTTTCCATTTGTTTAATTTGTCTGCTCAAACCTGGTTGGGAAATAAATAATCGCTCAGCTGCTTTTCTGAAATGCAAATCTTCAGCGACAGCTACAAAATACTTCAAATGCCTTAATTCCAATTGATGCTTCATAGTTATTATTTAACTATTTTATTGATATTAATAAGTATCAAATTTATAAATAACTTTGTAAAAACAATCATTACAAGCCAAAATATGTTTAAATACGGAATAGATAAACTCACAGTACATAAAGCTATTAACATTGCTCAAGGCAATTTAAAGGCTATTATTACTAAAGAAGCTACAGAAAAAATAAACAACTGCAGACAAAAAGTTGAAACTATAGCTAACTCAAATAAAGCCGTTTATGGTATTAACACTGGTTTTGGGCCTTTGTGTGATGTACAAATAACTCCTGAAGAAACAAGCAAACTTCAAGAAAACCTTTTAATTACTCATGCTGTTGGTGTTGGCAATCCAATTGATAAAGAATTATCTAAAATCATGATGATTTGCAAAGTTCATGCATTGTGTCAAGGATTTTCAGGAGTTCGTTTAACATTAATAGAGCGTATTTTATATTTTATTGAGAATGATTTATTACCAATAGTTCCAGAACAAGGTTCAGTTGGTGCATCGGGAGATTTGGCTCCTCTTTCTCATTTATTTTTACCGCTATTAGGCGAAGGCGAATTTTGGGTTGATGACTCTATTCTACCTGCAAAAAGTGTTTTAGACCAACACGGTTTAGCTCCTATGCAATTGGAAGCAAAAGAAGGTTTAGGACTTATAAATGGTACACAGTTTATTTTAGCTCACACTATAGTTGGATTAAAGAAAATGGAATATTTACTTGATTTAGCTGACCTAGCTGGTGCCATGACACTTGAAGGTTTTCAAGGAAGTGCCTCTCCTTTTAAAGAAGCATTACACAGTATACGCCCTTTTAAAGGTAATTTAAAAGTTGCCGAACGTATTCGTATGTTATTGAAAGATTCTCAAAATGTTGAAAATCATTTTGAATGTGATCGTGTGCAAGACCCTTATTCTATTCGTTGTATGCCACAAGTACACGGCGCGTCAAGAAACACTTTTTATCATCTAAATGAATTAGCAGAAATAGAAATGAATTCTGTAACAGACAACCCCATAGTGCTAAGTGAAACCGAAGCCATTTCTGGTGGAAATTTCCATGGGCAACCACTTGCTATGGCATTAGATTATGCTTCGTTAGCAACTTCAGAATTAGGAAACATATCAGATAGACGCTGTTATTTAATTTTAGAAGGCAAATATGGTTTACCCCGTTTATTAACTGAAGCTGGCGGCTTAAATTCTGGTTTTATGATCCCACAGTACACTACAGCTGCTTTGGTAACCGAAAATAAATCGTTATGTTTTCCTGCTTCAGCAGATAGTATTCCAACCTCTTTGGGACAAGAAGACCACGTTTCAATGGGAAGTATCTCTGGACGTAAATTCAACCAAATATTAGGGAATATTGAAAAAATATTTGCTATTGAATTAATGTATGCAGCACAAGCTTTAGAGTTTAGAAGACCAAATACATTCTCAAAAATAATTGAGGAGAATTTTAAAATCATTAGAAAGAAAGTAGTAAAATTAGAAGAAGACCGCATATTAAAAGACGATATTAATACTTTAATTGAAATGGTTAAAAACCAAGTATTTATAGTAAATTAAAAATCTAAATCATGACTTTTAAAGAACAAATATTACAGGGTATATCTGCTGAATTACCGGTAAAAAAAACATACCCTAAAGATGCAAATAGAGCACCTAAAAGAAAAGACATATTAAATAAAGAAGAAAAACAATTAGCTATACGTAACGCATTACGCTACTTCCCAAAAAAATGGCATCAAGAATTAGCTCTTGAATTTGCTGAAGAATTAAAAGAGTATGGTAGAATTTACATGTACAGATTCAAACCAGCTTATAAAATTTTCGCCAGACCTATTTCTGAATATCCAGCAAAATCATCACAGGCTGCAGCTATCATGCTGATGATTCAAAATAATCTAGATCCAAATGTAGCACAACATCCAGAAGAACTAATTACTTATGGTGGTAATGGTGCGGTTTTTCAAAATTGGGCACAATACTTATTGGTAATGCAATATTTAGCAACCATGACTGATGAGCAAACATTACATATGTATTCTGGTCATCCGATGGGGTTATTTCCTTCGTCAAAAAATGCCCCCAGAGTTGTGGTGACTAACGGTATGGTAATTCCTAACTATTCGCAACCAGACGATTGGGAAAAATTTAATGCTTTAGGCGTTTCTCAATATGGACAAATGACTGCAGGTTCTTTTATGTACATTGGCCCTCAAGGTATTGTTCATGGTACTACTATTACGGTTATGAACGCCTTTAGAAATATTTTACCAAAAAACGAAACGTCAGCTGGAAAAATATTTTTAACCGCTGGATTAGGCGGTATGAGTGGTGCTCAGCCAAAAGCAGGAAATATTGCAGGTTGCATCACTATTTGCGCAGAAGTAAATCCGAAAGCAGCTATTAAACGACATGAACAAGGTTGGGTAGATATTCTAATTGATAACATTAGTGATTTAGTAACTAGGGTAAAACAAGCGCAAGCTAATAACGAAATTGTTTCTATTGCTTTTATCGGCAATATTGTTAACGTTTGGGAGCGTTTTGATGAAGAAAACATATTCATTCATGTTGGATCTGATCAAACATCATTACATATTCCTTGGACAGGCGGTTATTACCCTGTTGATGTTTCATATGAAGAGGCAAATCGATTAATTCGTGAAGAACCAGTAAAGTTTAAAGAAAAAGTTCAAGAATCATTAAGAAGACATGCCGCGGCTATTAATAATCACGTAGCAAAAGGAACTTACTTTTTTGATTATGGAAATGCTTTTTTATTAGAAGCTTCTCGAGCTGGAGCAGATGTAATGGCAGAAAATGGCATCGATTTTAAATACCCATCATATGTACAAGATATTTTAGGCCCCATGTGTTTTGATTATGGTTTTGGCCCATTTCGTTGGGTATGCACATCAGGAAAACCAGAAGATTTAGATACTACTGATGGTATAGCTGCTGAAGTATTACAGGAAATTATGAAAAATTCTCCTAAAGAAATTCAACAGCAAATGCAAGATAACATTACCTGGATAAAAGATGCTAAAAAGAATAAAATGGTAGTAGGTTCACAGGCTCGCATTTTATATGCTGACGCCGAAGGACGTGCAAAAATCGCAAAAGCCTTTAACGATGCCATTGCAACTGGTAAAATTGGACCAGTAGTTCTAGGTAGAGATCATCACGACGTAAGTGGTACTGATTCACCTTTTAGAGAAACCTCTAATATTTATGACGGCAGTAAATTTACAGCAGATATGGCTATCCATAATGTTATTGGTGATAGCTTTAGAGGTGCCACTTGGGTATCAATACACAATGGTGGCGGTGTAGGCTGGGGAGAAGTAATAAATGGTGGTTTTGGTATGCTATTAGATGGTACTGATGAAGCCGAAGCACGTTTAAAAAGTATGTTGTTTTATGATGTAAATAACGGAATTGCTCGTAGAAGTTGGGCAAGGAATGACGAAGCTTTATTTGCAATAAAACGAGAAATGGAAAGAACTCCAAATTTAAAAGTAACTTTACCAAATCTTGTTGAAGACGAATTGTTAAACAATTTATTTTAATGGCTACACTATTTAAAAATATTAAAGAATTAATTCAAGTTCGCACTGAACCCATTGCATTTGTTTCAGGTAAAGACATGTCTATATTACCAACCATTAAAAATGCTTTTTTAGTAGTTGAAAATGGTTTAATAACCAATTTTGGAGACATGGCAGAATGCCCTAATAATGATTTTTCAGAAGTAATTGACGCTACAGGAAAAATGATACTCCCTTCATGGTGCGATTCGCATACGCATATTGTATATGCAGGAAACAGAGAAAGTGAGTTTGTTGACAGAATAAATGGATTATCGTATGAAGAAATCGCTAATAATGGCGGTGGGATTTTAAATTCAGCAAAAAAATTACAAGAAACTTCAGAAGATGATTTATATGAACAAAGTAAACTTCGCTTAGAGGAAGTAATGCAACTTGGTACAGGTGCTGTTGAAATTAAATCTGGATATGGATTAACAGAAAAAGCAGAATTAAAAATGCTTCGTGTTATAAAACGCCTCAAAGAAAACTATCCTATTGAGGTAAAAGCCACTTTTTTAGGCGCTCATGCCGTTCCTGCTAATTACAAAAACAATAAAACTGATTATTTACAAATGCTTATTGATGATGTATTACCAAAAATCTCAGAAGAAAGATTAGCAGAATACATCGATATATTTTGTGAAACTGGATACTTTTCTGTTGAAGATACTAAGCTTATTTTAGAAGCAGGAAAAAAACATGGGCTTACTCCTAAAATACATGTCAATCAATTTACAGCCATTGGAGGTGTACAAGCAGGTATAAAATACGGTGCTTTATCTGTAGATCATTTAGAAGAGATGCGAGATGAAGATATCGCTGCGCTTCAAAATACTAATACTATGCCTGTGGCATTACCAAGCTGTTCGTATTTTTTGAGTATTCCATATACACCAGCTCGAAAAATGATAGATGCCGGGCTTCCTTTAGCCTTAGCAACCGATTATAATCCAGGTTCTACACCTTCAGGAAATATGAATTTTGTAATTTCAACAGCTTGTATCAAAATGAAAATGACACCTGAAGAAGCAATTAACGCAGCCACTATTAATGGCGCTTATGCCATGGGATTAGAAAAAGAAGTTGGTACAATATCTATTGGCAAACAAGCTAATTTAATAGTGACTAAGCCAATTAATTCTTATGGATTTATTCCTTACTCTTTTGGAAATCATCAAATAGAATGCGTGTATTTAAAAGGTAAAAAGCTGATAAAGTTTGATTAAATAGACTTAGGTATGTTACTCATGAAATAAAGTAAGGAGCACATGCATCTATATAGCGTATAATTATATAAAGTAATGTGGAGCAATACGGAATTCTTAACTGCTTTAATTTTCTAGTGATCAGTAATATTAAAATTGCTTGAGCACCGATTTACACATACTTGCTTGTGAAAATTTATATATAAAATTTTCTTAACTCGTTTTACTCACCTAATCAAATCTCCACAAAGCTTAACTTTTAGTTTAACTGCACCTGGAAGATATGCTAAAGGGATGGATTCCTTTGCTAACACATTAATACTGTTCTCAGAAGCACCATTTTTCAACAATTCATTTTTCACATTAGATAGAAGTCTTTCTAACTCTTGCTTTTCATCATTTTGCATTGTATTAATTACCATTTCTTCTTCACAACTAATTTGAGCAATACAAGCTCCGAAAGCATTTGCTACTTCTAAGTGTTCTGGAAATAACACTTCTGAAGCTCCTTCAATTTGTTTGGGCAATAAAAATGCGCCGCCGCCACATGCAATTACTGGAATTTCCTTTGAATCAGTCTTTAACTTGTCTACTAACTTTTCAATGGATAATTGAATTTGCTCTTTTACTAATTCTAAGGCTTTATAAAAGCTTCTGTCAGAAATTTGCTCAATTCGTTTTTTAAATTCTGCTTTTTGCAAAGAGTCTTCAATTTCTAATTGATTATTAGCTATATAGAAATCAGAAAGTGTTAGTGTATCACCGCCAAATGCAATTGCTTTTTCCTTCAACATATAACCAACTGAATCTGGACCTAATTGACATTTTTTATCTTCAAATCTAACGATAGTACCGCCTCCAATACCAACTGCGACAACATCAGGCATTCTAAAATTTGTAAGTACACCGCCTATTTGAGCTGCTTGTGTACTTTCTCTTGGAAAAAAATTAACCAGTACTCCTCCATCTGAAGTAGTGCCTCCAACATCAATTACAATTCCATTTTTGACATTAGATAATGCTCCTGCTCCTCGAATACTATTTGTTGGTCCTGACGAAATTGTGAGCACAGGAAAATCTTGTGCTTGTTCTAAAGACATGAGCGTTCCATCATTTTGACCTATAAATAATTGAGATGACAAGCCTAAACAGCTTACAGTTTCTTTAAAAGCCTTTACCATTTTTAAGGCTACACCTTGTAATGCTGCGTTAAGAATTGCTGCATTTTCGCGTTCCAATAACCCTAAACCTCCAATTTGATGTGAGCAACTTATTCTTATATTTTCGCCTAATACTTCTTTAGCCCAAGTAGCTACCTGCAATTCTTGGTCTGGTAATGTTTTGGAAAAAATACCTGTAATTGCTAACGACTCTATTTCACCTCTCATTTTATGAAGACATTTTTTAACTTCTTCTTCATTTAATGGACTAATTAACCTCCCATCAAACTCGTAACCTCCATGAACCATATACAAATGCCTTCCTAAAATTGTTTTTAAATCTTCAGGAAAATCAGTCATTGTGGGTATAGCACTACTTGCAGGTAAACCAATTCTAATAGCTCCTATTTTATTTAATTCTTTTCGCTCTACTAAGGCATTAGTACAATGTGTTGTCCCCAGCATAATATATTTTATTTCTTCTTTTGGAACCTTAGCTTCTAACATCACTTGCTTAATAGCATTTTCTATTCCGCTACTAACATCTAAAGTCGTAGTTTGTTTAGTCTTTGCCAGTATATTATTATCATGAGAAACTAATACAGCATCAGTATTTGTACCTCCAACATCAACTCCTATTTTATAATACATCTTACTTTTTTTTATTTAATTCTTCAACAGGAACATATTCTTCTTTGTAGCCAAACTTTTTTGGGCCACCTAATTCAATACCTTTAACGGTTCTCCATTGCTTATCGGCTTTCATCCCTAAAACTACTACTCGAGTACCATATTGAATAGTTTCTGCGGTTATCGGCTGTGCATTTTCAGCATCTATAAGAACTATTAAATCTGGAGTAATTGCTACGGGGTCACCATCTTTTTTTGCCATTAAAAATTCATTTTGAAAATCTAATACCATAAGCGAATCTTGATTTTCATTTAAGCCAATAATTTCACAAACCCCTTTATTCCATCTACCTTCTGTTTTAATTGTGATATTACTAATCTTACCAGTAAACAATTTGATTGCAGCTGCTCTTTCTATTAAAGAATTCATCGGGTTTAAATTTTGCTCTTTAGCATTCAAAATAGACTCACCAAGGGTTTGTGCATAAGAAACTATACCATGAACAGCAGCTTTTTTAACTTGTGAACCACTCATGGGGTAGCACCCTATAGCACAACTACCACCCATTTGAATGGCAGTAGCACCAACTAATGTTTCTCCCCATTCATTATTTATAGTATGATATACGTTTCTATTTCCTTTCTCATCTGCTTGTGTTATAGGAGAAACTGGAATACCGTGTAAAGTAAATGTTACCATTTCTAATCTCGGAAATGCTCTACCCATACCATCTGCATCAACCAATGGAATTTGTTTTTGAGCTGCAATTGAAAAAGGTATAACGCCATTAAGACCCCCTGCTTCAGCTGGCATAACGGCATCAATTTTTCTTCCGAGATAGCTTTCCATCATTTCGAAGGCATTAATAAACTCATCTCCTGAAAATAGTTTTTCAACCAAAATCATTGGTGCGCCAAAAGCGGCAATCGGTACCACTAAAGCATCATCATTTAATTCTTCTGCTTTTATTAATGGTACCTCTCCGTATTTCTCAATAGCTTCTTTGGCTAGTAATTTTCCTATGTATGGGTCACCACCTCCTCCTGTTCCTAAAACAGTTGAACCCATTGCGATGTAATCAATATCCTTTTTGTTAATTTTTCGCATTTTATTTTATAAATTTTTGAAGTGCATAATAAACTATAGCTGCAGTTACAATTCCTAATATATTTTTAATTTGAGAAGTCATAACTAGCATAATAACAACCCCGCTTGCCCAAGAAAACATGCCTTTCCAATTGAATTTTCTTGGAGCATCTTGATAGCTTTTAGATAGAAAATAATCTGAAATCATTACACCGGCGATAGGCGTAATTGTTATGGTTAATATGGAAATAAAACTCATAAAATGAGACAAAACACCAATAGCAGCTAGCAATATACCCACAAGTCCAACCGCCAAAGTTGTTTTAGATCGTGAAGCATCTCCTAAATTAAAAAGGTTATTAAATGCTAATCCAGAAGAATAGATATTCATCACATTTGAAGTCCATGTTGCCAGAATAAGGATAGACATTGCAAAAAATGGAAATCCTAAAGTTGAAAATATTTCGACGATATCGTATGTGCCTTGGGTAATGGCTAATATCGCTCCTATTGCCAAAAGACAAAGAGCTGAAGGTATGATACCGAAAATAGAACCTAATATAGCATCCTTTTTAGTTGCAGCAAAGCGATTGTAATCTGGTGATATGACACCTCCAACCGATATAAAACCAATAGTAAAGCCAATAGCTTGTAACAAAGGCATTCCCTCTTTAGGTGTAAAACTCAATACTTCCTGAAAACTATGTGTTTTAAATGTTATAAATAACCCATATATAAGAAGTAAAACAATAGCTGGTACTGCAATATAATTAAGCCATTTTAAATATTTAAACCCAAAAACTGCCGTCAATACCATTATAATTCCCCAAAAAACAGAAGATAACCATACAGGGATTTCCGGTCCATTCATTTCAATTAAAATTCTTGAAAAAGAAGCACCTGCTATATTGCTTTGTATTCCAAACCAGCCTAAAGTGGATAAACCTATAACCAACCCTACTATTAATTTTGCACCAGTTTCTCCAAAACTGCTTGATGCTAATGAAACGGTGGCTTTTCTTTTTTCTACGGCAGCAATGCTCAACAAAGACATAAATATCACAACAAAACTAAACCCTATTAATCCTGCCAAAATTGAATAATTAAAGCTTAGAGAAGCTATTAAAGTGCTACCTACTAATAAGGCGGGAACGCTTACAATCCCACCAAACCATATTCCAGCTAGACTAAACCATTTGGTTGTATTTTGATTATTTTCCATTTATCTATTATTTTATTAACGTGTAAATAATACTCGTGTCCTCTAATATATTACCTGCTTGAGCTTCAAAAACTTCTATATATACCACATCACCTTCACATAAATACCCCTTTACAGAACCATCTCTATTGAGCATTTCTATTTTTCCTTTTTGAATAATTGAAATTTCATGACTAGAATGCTTTGTAAATCCTTTTTCAGGAATTCGAGTTCCTTTTTTTAAAAACACTGTACCAAATTGAAAATCAACTTGTTCATTTTTCACATGAAATAACAATTTATTATAATACTCATCAGGTAATGGATATACTATTTTCTTTACTTTCATTAGCTTACTATAATTCTATTTCCAAATTGATAATCTTCAGAAAATAAACCAAATTGCTTGATATCACCTTCAGAAGGAGGTTCGCAACTCCATTTCTTTGAAGGTTTCCAATTGTATTTGTTTTTCAGCATTGCTGCTTGTTCAGCTTGTTTAAGTGCAGCCAACGAAGGGTCTATTACTGGGATATTTAGCTTTTCTTGTATTTTCTGATAAAAGCCAAATTCTAATGTGCATCCTAAAATAATAGATTCAGCAAAGTCCTCATTCATTGCTCTTTGTGAAGCTTCAAATAGTTTTTCTTCAGTAAGTTTATGGTCCTTTTGAAACTCTGAAACCGACATGGAAACATCTCTAAAAGACACCAAATGTTCTCCATAACCATATTCTTTTATAGTAGTATGCATTTCATGTTCCCATTTTTTTTGACCAATAATTACTGAAAACTTATTTGATAATTTCAATGCAATTTCAATGGAAGATTGACAAGGGCCGACTACAACCATACTTCCTGAAACTTCTCGCGCATCTAATAAAAATGGATCATAAAAACAACCTATAATCAAAGCATCAAAACCTTCTTTTGATGCCTGTCTTGTTGCTTTAATCAAATCAGAAGCAATTAATGTATTATAAGTTCTGTATTCTAGATTATCCATTTGACCAACCGATGAGCTCAATGATGTTACATGCACTTCAGTATTAGGGAATTTATTTTCTTTTATCATATCTGCGAAAAAAGAATCGTAAACATTAAAACCTACTGGGTTTAGATACATTATTTTTAACATGTCCTTCATTTTAAATATGATAAAATTCTTTAGCTTCTTTTTTGGATATATAACCGTTTTTTACATCTAATAAAACTTGCTCTTTTGTTCTATTTTCTGGTTTACCATAGCCTCCGCCAGTTGCAGTTACACATCTAACAATATCTCCTTTTTCCAAAAAAATATTAGTTCCTAAACTGTGCCTTTCTTTAGTACCATCTTCTTTAATAATTATAAAATAATTATAAGACCCATCATGTCCACCATTCATCCCCCAAGTTTTGGTTTTTTCACCTAAAAAAGCACCAGTAACATGAGCTCCGTCTGAAACAATTTTATAATCTAAATACTGTCCATTACCGCCTTGAAATTCCCCATAACCACCCCCTTCGTTATGAAAAGCATATTGTTCTACTTGAATTCCATAACGCATCTCCCTAATTTCTATTGGGATATTATAAGATTCTCCACTTCCGCAAGACAATTGTCCTCTGTTACCATCATGGGTTGCTGATGCTCCCCAACCCCCAGCTAAAGGTTCTGCTTGAATATAAAATTGATTGGTATCTGGATGAATCCCTGAAATGAACGTTGCACATACAGATCGCATATGGCCAGCTGGTAATTTGTCAGGAATTAATGGTGCTAGAATTTTCCAAATTAAATCTATTGAAGTAATTAATACCTCATAATAAACCGACACCGCAGAAGGTGCTTCTGCACTTACTATAGTTCCTGGGTCACAAATTACTTTCATAGGTCTAAAAGCGCCTCCGTTTGCATCCATACGAGGTGTAGTTATAGCTTTAAAGAGGCTTCTACAGCCCGTAACTAAGCCACTGAAAGACAAATTTGTTGCTCCTTTAACTTGAGTGTGAGAGCCATTAAAATCTGCTATAAACTCAGTATCTGTAACCGTGATTTTAGCTTTTATAGGAAAGGGGCCTTCGCCAAACCCATTATCTTCAATATTGGTTTCTCCTTCATATACGCCATTTGGAATTTCTTTTAGAGCTTCAATACACATACGTTCGCCATAATCAAGAAAATCATCTTTTGCTTTTTTATAGGTTTCTAGCCCGTACTTGTCAATGATAGATATAACTCTCTTAGCACCTACTTCTGCTGCAGCGATACCTGCAAATAAATCTCCTAATGTACTATCTGGTAAGCGAACATTCGATCTGATTATATCAATAATAGCATCATTTAATTTTCCTTCTGATTTTACTTTAATAAATGGAAAGTGTAATCCTTCTTGATATATTTCTGTGGCAACTGTTGAAACTGAACCTGGAAAAGTACCTCCTAATTCTGTCCAATGTGCTTTATTAACTGTAAATGCTACTAGTTCATTTTTATAAAAAACAGGATAAACTACTGAAACATCTGATAAATGTGTACCTCCGCCTGCATAGGGTGTATTTGCAATAATTACATCTCCTTCTTTTAAGGTTTTTTCTCCATTAAATTTTTCTAAAGTAGCTCTCACAACTGAATCTAATGCTGCTAAAAAGGCAGTCACTCCATTTCCTTGTGCTAATAATTCTCCTTTTATATCTGTAATACCAACAGCGTAATCTAATGATTCGTATATAATCGGACTCATACTTGTACGCTCCAATGTTTTAAACATTTCATCTCCAGCTGCTACTAGTGCATCTTGAATAATTTCTAATGTGAATTTTTCCATAACTATACCTTTTCTAGTGTTAAAATTAGGTTTCCATATTTATCTATATTAACTGTATGTATAGGTGAAACAACTGTAGTTGTAGCTTTTTCAGCAATTACAGCTGGTCCTTTAAATGTCATATTTGGTTCCAATAAATCTCTATGGAAAAATGTTGTAGGATGCACCCCCAAATCATCAAAATCTACTTTTCTTGTATCAAAAATTGCATCTTCGAGTTTCTTATTTGTGGTATTCAACTTTGGGAAATCTGGTTTATCAACTTCAACTTCTGCAACTAAATGGAAGTTCACTAATTCTACAACTGCATCTAATTCAAATGAATAATGTTTTTTATGCTCTTTATGAAAATGATTTATAATATTATCTAGTGAGGTTTCTTCGGAAAAATTATCTAGCAGAACTTTTACGTAATGCTCTTGACCAGCATAACGTAAATCTGCATAATAGGTGAATTTTATTTCCTCTGAAGACGTATTATCTGTTTTAAAGTTTAGTATTGCTTCACTCTTAATTTCATTAAAAGTAGATACAATTACATTTTTTTGTTTATCAATAAGAGTAAGTACATTAGTTCTAATATAATCTCTTCTGATATCGGACATAAGCATACCAAATGCAGAAAACACCCCTGCATGTGGTGGGATTATTAATTCTGCTACCTGTAACTCTCTAGCTAAATCTGCACCATGCATAGCACCACCGCCACCAATAACCATCATGGTAAAATCTCTTGGGTCATACCCTTTATTAACGGATATAAGTTTTAAGGCATTAATCATATTGGCATTGGCAATTCGCAAAATTCCTTTTGCAATATCTTCTTTTGTTCCGTTTAGTTCTTTGCAAAGTGGCTTTGAGGCTTCTTCAATACTTTCATAATCAGGTTGTAATTCTCCTCCTAGAAAATAATCTGGATGAATTCTTCCTGTAATAATATTTGCATCTGTAGTAGTAAGATTTTTTCCACCTCTCCCATAAGCTGCTGGACCTGGCATTGCACCCGCACTTTTTGGGCCTACATGCATTTTACCTCCTTTATCAATCCATGCAATACTACCGCCACCATTACCAATTTCTACAATATCTATAACAGGAGTTTGAATAGGATATCCTGCCTCGGTTCTAGAATGCTCTATTTTATAATTGGTTGTTATTTTTACTTGCCCATTTTCTACTAATGCACATTTCGCAGTAGTTCCTCCAATATCTAAAACAATTAAATCCTTTTTGTTAATTACTTTACCTAATGCAATTGCTCCAAAAACGCCACTTGCAGGACCAGACTCTACCATTGTAATTGGATTAGACTTAACATCATTTATAGTAGTAATCCCTCCATTGGATTGCATAATATAAGGTGCATCTTGCAACCCTTTAGCTTTCAGTTTTTCTTGAAGGTTGTTTAGATATTTCTTTGCTATGGGTAAAACATATCCAGATAATACTGTAGAACTAGTCCGTTCGTATTCTCGCCATTCTCTTGTTACTTGATGTGAGGTAATGATTTCTATTTCAGGATAGAGGTTTGACAATTCGGTTATCAATTGTTGTTCATGTACTGGGTTTTTATACGCATGCAAAAGGCAAATTGCTATTGCTTCCACATTCTCTTCTTTACAGGTTTTAATAATGGCTTTTAGGGTTGCCCTATTTAATTCTTTAATGACTTCCCCTTTATAATTCATTCGTTCTTCAACCTCAAATCTTAAATACCTCGGTACAAAAGGAGGTTGTTTTATAAAATTAAAGTTGAATAAATCTGGACGATTGCATCTTGCTATTTCCAATATATCACGAAACCCTTTTGTGGTTATTAATGCTGTTTTTGCTCCCTTACGCTCTGTTAGTGCATTAATGACTACAGTAGTACCATGAGCAAAAAAATCGATTTCTTTTAGATTTACATTTCCTTTCTTGATGGTATCTAATATTCCTTGCTCAAAATTTGATGGGGTTGTATCTGATTTTGCTACACTCACTCCCGTAGGCTTACCTGTTTTTTTGTCAAACTCTAAGCATACAAGGTCTGTAAAAGTCCCGCCTATATCTGTTGCAACTCTCATAATATTATATTTATTTAATTTGATTAAAAAAGCCACTAATGGTTTTTTTTAGTGGCTTAGTAATGACATTAATTCACTTAAAAACTAACTCAAATATTAATGAAACATTTTCTTTTTATAAATTAAAATCTATAAGACAAATCCAAGCCAAAGGTTGCAGGGTTTCCTTTCCAAGCTAAGTCAGACCCTCCGTTAGAAAAAGTTTGTCCAAAAAATTCAGTTATATAATCTTGATCTAAAATATTATTACCCCAAATATTTAGTGATATATTATTAAATGTAAACCCAACCCGAGCATTTAAAAGATTATAAGATGATGAAACGCCTTCATTATCTTCATGCCAATAAATTTCACCTGTTCCTTTTAAGGTTACGTTTCCATTAAAAGCAACATTATCAGAAATATCAAAATTGGACTCTAGCCCTAGTGTGTAGCTATCCTGCGGAATAAGCGGTGTATTTTTACCAGACACATCAAAAGATTCATTTGCTCCTGTACTTACTGTAGAAGTCCCTTTAACAATTTTAGATTTACTAACTCCATAGCTAGCAAGAATGTCAAGATATTTAGATGGTCTTAATTTAAAATCTGCCTCAAAACCACGAGATTCACTTTCTGGGAAATTAAAGTTACCAATACGTATGTTTCCGTCTCCACCAATAATTAATGCATATTGTTGCTGATTTGAGAAGTCTATATAATATGCGGATAAATTTAAAATAACACGGTCATTCCAGTAACTGTTTTTAATTCCTATCTCATAATTATCAGTAATTTCTGCTTCATAATCCGTATTAAATCTAACTGTGTTATCTTGGTTAAAGCCTCCACTTCTATATCCTCTACCATAGTTGGCGTACATTAACATATTTTGGGTTGCTTTTAAAGCCAATGAGACTTTAGGTTGAACCTGTGAATCTTTTTTGCTCGGATTTGTATTTAGTGTTCTATTATCTTGCGAGATTTTGTCATTGTCATATCTTAAGCCAAACGAAACTGTAAATCTATCAGATACTTTATAATCTAAAAACCCAAACGCTGCAAACGTTTTGTATGTGTTAGTAAAATCAGATGTTGCAAAATCTGATTGAACACCAGTCCCCATAAATGGAGGTCCAAAAAACCCAAAATCAGCAGTAGCCTTTGTAAATAATAATTTATCTGAGTTTTGATAAAATGCACCAACATCCCAGGTTACTTTGCTGTCATCATTAGTAGAACTCAATTTAAGTTCTTGATTAAACGTTTTAGAATCACTATTTTGTATTTGACGAAGTACATCAGCAGGAGTAAAATCTAAATCTCCAATATGATTTCTATCGCCTTTATTATACGTTGTAGATGAAACCAGTTTTACTTTATCAAAGTTGAAATCAATTTTTAGATTTCCATATGCTCCTTTTAATGATGATCGTCCAAATTGATCAGCAACAATTGCTTGATTATCAAAATCATCTGGCGAAAAGTTTGTACCAGTAATTGGGGTTGCATAATAAACTGCCCCAGCTTTAGCGTCTATTACTTGACCCGTTGCAGTTGCAGAAATATTGTCTGAAAGATTTGCCTTTATCTGTCCTCTTATGGTTAAATCTTCTATAAAATCTACGGGTTTATTTAAGGTTTGATTATCAATTACACCATCTCCTTTTTTATACGATCCAGAAATTCTGTAAAACAATTTATCTTTTACTAAGGGACCAGTTGAAGATAATTGTGCTTTTACTAAGTCTCCACTACCATATCCTATAGAAATTCTATTTTTAAAACTATTAGTTGGTTGATTTGTTACTATATTAATTGCTCCAGCTATTGCATTTTTACCATATAACGCTCCTTGAGGCCCTTTAACTATTTCTATTAATGCTAAGTCAAATAATTCTTGATTAATAAGGTTAGCATCTGGCAATGTCACTCCATCTATTACAAAAGCAATTGGAGATTCACCATTTCTTATATGAGATATTCCTCTTACTGTTATAAAATTGTTTCCAATGTTTTGTGAATTCGTGAAGTTTACATTTGGTATTTGATCAGAAAATGTTTGAATGTTTGTTATACCTTTAGTTTCTATGGCTTCTGAAGTAAAGGTTATAACTGATTCAGGAATAGTCTGAACAGACTCTGCCCTTCTACGTGCTTGACCAATAACACCACTAAAGCCCTTCAGAAGTACCGCATCTAACTGAGAAGCATCTTCTTGTAAAGTTAAATTAATTGTCTTTTTACCATTTACATCAATTTCCTGAGTTTTATAACCTAAAGAAGAAAATACTAATGTAGCATCACTATTTATACTAATGGAATAATTCCCATTAAAATCGGTTGTTGTACCATTGGTTGTTCCTTTTTCAATCACATTAACACCTATTAAGGGGCCGCTTTCAGAATTAATAGTTCCTTTAACAGTAACTTTTTGAGAGAATGTCAAAAATGGAACAAATAGAATTAATAATAATAAAGTTCGTATCATTTTATGTTGTTTAGTGAGTTTCTTGTTGCTAAAATACAGAGGTTAATTTTCCAAAAATTATATTCCTATTATTTATTATTATATTTGTAATTCCAAATAATAAAAATGGAAATAAATGGAAATTATTTCAAAAAATAATGACAACGAAACACTCTTTTTAACCAAACAAGTATTTAACATACTATTAAATAGCGTTTTAGATCATTTTAAAAAATCCCACGGCATATCAGAAAAATATAAAGATTCACAATTATATGGCTTTGGAAACTATAATACTGAAAAACCTAGTTTAAAGAACGACCTAGAACTAATTCTTAGAGGTTATGTTAATGGAAAATATTTATATAACAAACATAGAGAAGCCATATCTGGTAAGCCAATTATCAAAATAAGTAGAGAATACAAATCTTTATTCTTTAATTATTTAGGATACAAAAGCATAGTCGAATTTATTAAGAGTGATTTGCTCACGACTAAACAAAGGAACAAACAATTAGAACTTCTTAACAAAGCTGGTAAATTAGATGACCATTACTATGTGTGTTATTACTTTGGTGAAGATAGTCATATGAACAAAGGACAGGTAGTTTTGTATAATAATTGGAAAACTATTGAAATGGTATATGTATACGAAGATGAAAATGGAGAAAAAGGAATTTATACTTTTTATGGTACAATAACTCAAAGTGAAGATTTTGCTCATTTTGACACTAAATACTATGTAGGTAATAAAAAAAGTGAAGGAGCCAAATTCATATTTTTTATTGGAAAATCTTCCCCCAACGAACGGCACTACCTTATAGGTACTTACTCAGGATTTGATAAATATGACAGAGCTATAGCTGGAAAGATGATTTTAAAAAAATATAACTCTAAAACAGAAATTGAAGATGAAGTAGATAATAAATCATTTGATCCCATAATTTGTCAGGAATTAAATAAAAATAGGCTGGTAGTTGAAAGCAATATCAGGAAAAACCCTTTAATGTTTTCTAAGAAAAGTCCATTTGCTCAAGTTTTGATGAATACATACGGAGACTATACTTTTGAATTTGAATTAGAAAAAAATAAATTTGAGTTAAAACTAAAAATTGAAAAATATCATTTTAATATTATAAGCCTTAATGATTCTATTATTATTGAAGATGATAGAGTTTCTGTTTTAAATAAAGGTCAGGTTTTAAATTTTGATTTTTCTATATCTGGAATGTTCTATTTACAAAAAGTGTCTATTTATATTAACGCATTAGATTTCGCAGAAGATAAAAAAGAAGCTAAAGGTAATTTTAATGGAGTTGATATTAATAATAAAATAGTTTCTGGCATAGTATTGATTGAAAAATTATTAAGTTAAAAAACATTACAGTTCAGTCATCAGACTCCAAATAAAAAAACCTTCAACCGAAAAGGCTGAAGGTTCTACTTTGTAGAGTTTACAGAAAAAATGTCGAACCATATAATAGTTGAATTAAATAAATTTTCTTTGTTGAAAATCTAGTATTATCAGCATAACGTTTCATTTTAACTTCAACATTACTAACAATAGCAAACTCAATACTGAACACGTTTTAAAACACAATTCCGAGATATAAACACTTTGGAAACCGTTTTGTTTATGGTATATGTTTCTCCATATAGTCTTGCCAGATTACTAATACATATTTTTCTATATTATTTTCTTTTATTTTTAAAAAACCATATTCATATATAAACAGGTAAACATTTGATTTTTGATTTTTCCAATAATGCGTAAAAAAATTGGCGTCAAATCCTTTTTCTTTTAATAATGCAGCCCTAACCGTTACTTTACCTCCCTTATTGTATCCCTTTAATATTTTACGGTTTAGTTTTAGTTGATTGTCTACTTTATTATAAAAACGTTCTGGTTGTTCTTTGGCTTGTTGGTATTGGTAAGCACTTTTACAGTGAAGGTTACAATATTTTTTATCGGTTCTGCCCACAAGCTCTTTTTTGCAATACAGGCATTCATGTTGTAATCTCATATCGTTAAAATTAAGTGAATGCTTATGCGAACATTATTCGATTAAGATACGATTAAATCATTCATAACTTCTAAATTGCTTTAAAATTTTACTAATGTAATTCTATGAATTCTACTTATAAGTATCATATTAAATCTATAACCCTATATCATCTCATGATCGATGATTCGAAGATGATTGGTATAAAGTTTGATCCTGATAAAGTGATTCATGCTTTAATAAAAAGTTTGTCCAATCCAAAATGGAGCAATACATACAAAATGGTTTATTTACCTAATACAAAACAAAATTTAAATGACATATTTAATATTTTTAAAGGCGTGGTTTGGATAAATTATAATCGGTTCTTAATCAATAAACCAATAAATACTAATAATGAAGCGTTAGATATCACTTGGTTTCGGAAAAGAAAAACCAATCCTTATTACAAACATTGCCCTGAGGAATATTTGTTAAAACTTGAACTTAAAAGGTATTCCAACAACACGGTTCGTATTTATGTTCCTTTTTTTGAAATGTTTATTAACTTTTATAGAGATAGAGAATTGAATACTTTAGATGAAAGTGATATAAGGGCTTTTCTTCAACATCTTATCCAAAAAAAATTATCCAACTCTTATATCAATCAGGTTATAAATGCTATTAAATTTTATTATGAGGTAGTACTAGGGATGCCTAATAGGTTTTATGACATTGAACGACCTCGGAGAGAATATAAACTTCCAAAGGTCATTTCTAAAGAGGAAGTAATAGATATAATTAATAACACAAATAATATAAAACATAGATGTGTTGTAGAACTGTTATATGGTTCCGGTTTACGTAACAGTGAGCTTTTAAACTTAAAAATTACTGATATAGATAGCAAGCGTATGCTAGTACGTGTAGAAAATGCTAAAGGAAATAAAGACAGGCACACTTTATTGTCTAAAAATGCATTGGATGATTTAAGAATTTACTTTAAGGAATATAAACCAAAAGAGTATTTATTTGAAGGTCAGAAAGGAGGCAAATATAGTTCAGAGAGTGTTTTAAGGATTGTGAAAATGGCAACAGAAAAAGCAGGAATTCGCAAAAGTGTTTCTCCCCATGTACTCAGACATAGTTTTGCTACGCATTTATTAGAATCTGGGGTAGATTTACGTCAAATTCAGGTGCTTCTAGGTCACAATTCAAGTAAAACAACAGAAATTTACACACATGTAGCTACAAATACTTTTAAAACAATTAAAAATCCGCTAGATTAGCACTATCAATATATGTGATATAACCGTATTCATACGTATATCCACACGTTAGCACACATTTGAGAAAAACTATGAGAATATTAATAATCCTGGCTTTAATTTTCGGAATTAACTCTTGCACAGCGCAATCTAAACCTGAAAAAAAACTAATCGGAAAATGGATATTGATTGCGGAAACGGACTCTTTCCCTGACGATATTGAACCTCTTACGGAAAATGACTCAAAATCTAAATCTGACTCAAAATCAAAATTGAAATTAACTCTGACTTTTAATAAAGACAAAACAATATTTATTAACCAAACGGGAGATGAATATAATTCAACCTATATGTTGACAGACTCAATTCTCACAATTGGAAATCGAGAATATATAATTGTTAAAAATGAAAAAGAGAAATTGATTTATAAAGTCAAAGACCATCTGTTTGATAAACAATATGAATTTAAAAAAATAGAATAAAAACGTGTGCTAACATTGTATATAAAAAATTGCTAGTTTTAGCTTAACCAAAGTTTGTTGCTCGTTTGCTTGCTTCTGATTTTCCTTCGGAAAATCCTCGCACACAAACACGCAACTTTCCATATACATAAACGTTACCTGCAAGCTGAAAAAAATCTGAACTATAAATGAACATACTGCAAAAAATAGCCAGAAAGATAATAAAACAGTCATTTGACTTTTCTGTTTCGACAATCGAATTCTTTAGCAAAATGGAACCTTATGAACAAAAGGTTTCGGAATTGAGAAATCTCGAAAAAGGAACTTTAGGAAAAGAAATAGCTGAATGTCTTGACAACCATAATCTGACTTTAGTACCAAAATACGAAAGCCACGATTTGAAACACGTTTTGCTTAACTACAAAATGACTGCTGAAGACGAAATCCGGATGCAAGCTTTTATGGTTGGAAATGGAAATTATTCTATTCCTTCATTTGCGATTTTGATTTTTGGAGCAATTTTACTTCCAGACTTGTGGCGGACTTTTTACTCGGACTTTAAAAAAGGAAAGAAATCTATCGGAATTTCGGAATGGACAATCGAAAAGTATGCAACTCGAAATCTGACTGAATTAAGAGCTGAATTATTAAAAACAGAATTTAAACAAAAAACAATATTTGATATGAAACGAGTTACTAAATTTGGAGCTTTTGCTTCAATAACAGCTGGGATTTTTGGAATGATATTCTGTTTGCCATTTCTTTTTTCATCGAATATGGCAGATTTAGTTGGTGCAGGATTTCCTTTTGTTGGCGGAGCAATATTAGCTGTTGGCGGACTTTTAGCGTTATCGAATTTATCACGACCGAATAAAAGCCAGCAGGTAACACCGTATAAAATTAATTACTAGTTTCTAGCCTACTTACGAAAGTCCTCGCGGACTTTCTATCTGTCATTTATTTGCTAAATTTAGTGCTTAAATCACGCAACTAATCTTATACAAACACGTTAGCAATAATTAAAAAATGAAAATCCAATTAAACATACTGCTGATTTTAATACTTCTTTTTGGGTGCAAAACTGAAAACGAAAAAAAAGATATTAATGAAAAAGTATTAACTAATCTTAATTCTACTAAAGAAAAAAAATCAGTTGAAACAATAGTTTATAAAAACAAATACACAAATAACGGAGAAAAACATTCTCAAGTTTTTAATTCGGTTTTACAACATCTGAAAAAAGATGGATATAACATAATAACAAACCCTCTGATTGAAACTTCGTTTATATCATTTGACAGAAACAGTTCTAATTATGATACTTTGACTGTGAATAATGTAAATCAAAAATTATATAAACTAAAACGAAAAAAACCGACCGAAATAAACGGAAATACATATCCAAGATTTAATTTGACTGAACTTTATTTTAAAGATGAAGAAAACGCAAGGATTAACAAATTAAAGATTGACTCAATAATCAATTGTACAAATAGAATTGATATTAGAAATGAAAAAAAATATGATTATTGTATTCAGTATTCTAACAGAATTATATACATAGATTGTAATTCAATGTACTTATCAAAATATTCTAATGAATACAAGGAAGTAATTGAAAAATTAATAAAATAACTATTGCTAACACCGTATAAAAATAATTGCGGTTTAGTGCTAAAACAAAGGTAGTTGCGGGTTTGCTACATCTGATTTTCCTGCGGAAAATCCTCGCATACAAACCCGCAACTATTCTTATACATAAACGTTGGCAAACATTTGAGAATGACGAAGAATACAGAAAATAATAGCGGACTTTTATCTATTGGAATGTTTGAAAATATAGCAAACCGAAGCCCTCGATTTCATAGAATTTCTGCTATGTTATTAGACCATTTTTTAATGTGCGTTTTAATAATTCCGATTGCAATTCTATTTGGAATAATTTTAGAGAAATCTGGATTTCGATTAAATGATGGAATGATATTCTATGTTTGGGTTTTGATAATCTTTATTTATTACAACAAAGACTTTTTTAATGCTAAAAGTCCTGCTAAACGAATAATGGGTTATCAAGTCGTTGACAATAAAACAGAAAAGCCTGCGACTGAATTACAATGTTTTGTGCGGAATTTCACGGTTTGTGTTGCTTGGCCATTAGAAGTTATTATTGGATTTATTAATCCCGAAAGAAGAATTGGGGATTTTATGGCGAATACGAAAGTAGTTTTATCAGAAAAAGAGAAATTAAAAACGATTTGGTCTGACTTAAAAAGAACAAAACTGAAAATGAATTATATTGGAATTATAATAATCGGAATCGTATATTTTTACGGATTGAGTTATATTATTCCTTGAAAACAAAAAAACGATTTGCCAACACCGTATATAAAAAATTGCTGGTGTTTGGCTTAAATAAAGGTTGTTGCTTGTTTTGTTGCGTCTGATTTTCCTTCGGAAAATCCTCGCGCACAAAACCGCAACTTTCCATATACAAACACGTTGTGCATAATTATGAAAAACATCCAGATTTTAATAATATTTCTATTTTCAATCGGAATTTCAGCACAAAATATAACTGAAATTAATTCTGATTTAAAACTATCTGATTCGCTTACTTTCGACACAGAAATCCGAATTTATCAAGGTGGAGGAATAACGAATTACTCTTCGCTTTTTAGAATGTTTAAAGACAAATCGGAGAAATGGACAGCGGAATTTTATGAACATTATGCAAAAGTCAACGGACAAACTGAATTGCGGACTGAAAAGCAGACTCTAAAATCGGAAAATGATATGGAATTTGTTTACTTAAATTTATTGAGGAGCCACATTTTAGATTTACCAAGTTTGACAGAAATTCAATGGAAATTAGAAACTAGAGGAGAAGTAGAAAAAGTAGAACGAAAACATAGAGGGAAAATAAAAGAAGAATACGAAATATTAAGCAAAAGAAAAAACGTTGTTGACGGAGAAGGATACCAATTCCAAGCTAAAGGATGGAAATCTAATGAATTTGAAGTTTCAAATCCTGGCAGATATTTAGAATATTATCCAGAGGTCGATGAACTGATTTTTACTTGCGAAATATTGAATATAATCCGAAATGAATTTGGGATATGGAAAAAATAACTATGCACAACACAGTATATAAAAAATTGCTAGTTTTAGCTAAACCAATTTTAGTTGCTCGTTTGCTTGCTTCTGATTTTCCTTCGGAAAATCCTCGCACACAAACACGCAACATTTCATATACATAAACGTTAGGCAACATATGAAAAAACTCATTCTGACAATAATACTTCTATCATCTTTAAATAGTTCTTCTCAAGAAAGAACAAAAATTTTCTTTGAAGATTTTGTTGAATGTTTTTATTCAGAAAAAGCGACTGAATCTGTTTCTATTTACAATAATCCGAATGAAAACAAAATTGCGGAGTTAAGTCCATTAACCGAACCTCATTGTTGGTATAAATTTGCGATATCTGAATCAAAAGATGGTTGGCTGAAAATAGAAAACATTATTGTCTTACCTGCTTGTGAGGAGAATGAATTAAACAAAGACATTGGAAAATATAAAGACAAATGGATTAAGGCAAAGAATCTGATAATTAATATTGGACATTCTGGAGAAACAAAAATAGATTGCCTTATTGATAAAACTGACAAAGGATTCGCAGAAATCGGATATAGATTTTATGGAAAACCAAGTTTAGACTCTGAAATAGCATTTTGCGTAAAAGGATATGTGGAATCTGAACTAATTGCTATAAGTGGTACTTGGGCGAAACTAAAAATAAAACATGATGAAAAAGAATATATTGGATGGTTGGAAAGGAAATATCAATGCGCTTATCCTTGGACAACTTGCCCTGTATATGATTAAAAAATACGTTGCCTAACAACGTGTATAATTAATTGCTTGGTTCAGGTCTACTCGGAATTTCCTGCGGAAATTCCTCTGGCTCGTGAATGTTTGCTAAATTAGTTGCTTAAATACGCAACTAACCATACACCAACCGTTACTACCAATTTGAAAAAATGAATAGACTAAAACAAACTTTACTACTAATATTCACAATATCGCTTTTTACAAGTTGTGATTTCATTAATAATGTATCGACATATAAAGACACAACTCAAGGATTTGTAGAGTCTCTTATTGAAGAAGATTATGAAAAAAGTGTGTCATTTATGGCAATCGAAAACGAGGCTTATAAACACACGAATATTGACACTCTGAAATTAGGTTTAGGGAATTTTCGGAAAATAATTGTAGATAATTTTGGGGAAGAATTAGACTATAAGTTTATGACTGCTAATAAAACCTTTTCAACAGTAGAAGGGGAAAGTACTACGCCAAATACAACTTTAGCACAAATTGAATTTTCAAACGACACCGAGTTTGGAGTATTTGAAATCACTTTTGCTGATAATTCAAATAAAATATTACACATTAAAACTCTCAACTTAAAAGAGAAAATCCCGAATATGATTTGGTTTTGGCTATTCGGAATTTTAGCAATATGTGTTCCGATTTTTAATATTTGGATAATTAGAAAAATTAAGAAAAGTAATCTGAAGAAAAAATGGCTGAAATATATAGCCGTAATATTTTTGAATGTTCCAGCGATAACTTACAGCGCAGTTTACGGACTTTCGTTTAGTTTATTAAGTTTTCAAATACTGTTCGGAATTAGTTTTTCATATATGGGATATTTAAGTTCGGCTTGGACTTTTGGAATACCTCTTGGCGGACTTTATTGGTTATGGAAATTGAGTAAAAAAAACGGAGAACGAAACAACCGAAAATGAAATAATAGCGGAATAAGAAACTGGTGGTAACACCGTGTATAATTCATTGCGACTGAATTTCCTCTCGGAAATTCAATCTTATTAATTATCTTTCGGTTACGGCGGAAAATGACTCGCGTCCTTTCCCGCAACTAATCATACACAAACACGTTAGCCACAATAATGAAAAAACTGCTTCACATCATACTTGGATTATTCATAGCAGGATGTTCTTCACAACCAAAAGTTTTGACTGAAAGTCAATACACAAAGAAGTACATAAAGGTTATGGAAAAGAAATATCCCAACGTAAATTATGAAATTATTGAACCGTTAGTACTCAAAGCAACTTATGGAGAAGATGGAGAAGTAACTCATTATTTAGACAATTCTTATCGCGAATACAAACTTGACCCAAAAGAAATTGATGAAGTCATTGAAAGATATTCCAATGCTTCTGGAGATGTTTATAACAAAAATAAAGAAATCAACGTCAATAGAATTGTTCCAATTATTAAACCAAGTGACTATTTTGAACAATTGAAAACTCTTGGAAGTTCAGTAGAAGATTACAAAGTTCCAGAATTAATTTGGGAACCTTACAATGAGGATTTGATTATAGTTTATGCAGAAGACAGAGAAGAAAGTATTCATTATTTCAACCAAGAGGAATTTAAAAAACTTGAAATCTCAAGAGATTCTCTTTTGGAATTTTCTATAAACAATTTAAACAGCGTTATACCGAAAATAGAGAAAGTTGGTGAAAATGGGAATTTCGGACTGATTGCTGGCGGAGATTATGAAGTAAGTTTAATGTTAATGACTGACATTTGGACAAAGGAGAATTTTGAAGTTAACGGAGAAATTGTAATTGCTATTCCAAATCGTGATTTGGTTTTCATAACTGGTTCGAAAGACAAAGAGGCTATTGAAAAACTAAAAACAACAATCAAGGAAAGTTTTGAATCTGGAAACCATTCTATATCGAGAAATTTTTACAAATGGAATGGAAATAAATTTGAAAAGCTATAAAATTACAGTGGCTAACACCGTATAAAATTAATTGCTAGTACTCGCCTACTTACGAAAATCCTCGCGGATTTTCTATTTGGTTTGTATTTGCTAATTTAGTTGCTGAAACACGCAACTAATCTTATACAAACACGTTAGCCACAAGTTAAAAATGAGCAGAATAATCAATAAACCACATCTAATTTTTTTACTTTCGATTCCCTTAATAATGTTAAGTGGATTTTTAAGTTCGATAAATGATTTGGATATTAATATTCATGACACATATTATGTTTTTTCTCTTTTTGACTTAAATACTCTGATTTCAATTCTTTTCGGAATAATCGGACTTGGATATTGGATTATGCTAAAAGCAAACAAAAAGCTATCCAAATGGCTGAATTTCGTTCACATTGCGCTGACTTTTGGTGGAATTTCACTTATTTGGATTTTAGCTCAACTTTTCAGAGAATCAATAATGGAATATAACTTTAATAATAATCTGACTTTAGCAATTTATATAATAACGTTGATTGCAGTTTTTGGACAAATAATTTATCCGATTAATTTAATAAGAGGAATAATAGGAAAACGGAATAAAACCAGTGGCTAACACTGTGTAAAAATAATTGCTTGGTTCCAGCCTACTCGGAAAATCCTGCGGATTTTCCTCTGGTTTGTTCCATTTTTAGTAAGTTAGTTGCTTGCACGTGCAACTATCCTTACACAAAACCGTTGCCATTAATTATGAGAAACAGACTGCTGATAATAATATTTGGACTTTTATTCTGTGTTCCGACTGTCTATGCTCAAAATGATAATCTTGAACCAGTTGAAAGCATATTTGATGAATTCGATTTTCGACTTGAGTATTATTCTCTTGTTAGAAAAGTACTTATGAATGGAATGTCTGATTATCCAGAAGTTCGTTTTTTAATCATCCCTTCTTTTTCTGTAGAAGAAGTTGTCGCTATTGAAAAAACAGATAGCACATACTTTATTGTACACCACAAAATGAAAGAAAGTATTTGGTACACAGAAAAAAATAAAGAAAAAATAGAAGTTGAAAAAAAGCGAGTAGAAATATCGAAATCTGATGCGGAATTATATCGCGAACTATTTTCAACAGCAATAAATAAAAGAAAATATCCTGAAAAAGAATTATGGGGAACTGATGGAGTAAATTATTATTTTACAGTAAGTGATAGAAGATTAAAAACAGGAACAGTTTGGTCGCCTAAATCGGGAAGTAAGATGAATAGACTAAATGAAATTGGATATTCATTAATTAATTTGGCAAAGAAAACTGAAAATGAGCAAATTGCTGAACTGAAACCTGAATTAATTGAGCGGATTAAGAAATTAACAGCCGAATTAAAATAACTAATGGCAACACCGTGTATAATTAATTGCTTTGGTCGTTGCTTACTTGGAAAATTCCTTCGGAATTTTCTTGCGTCCGTTTTTGTTTACTAAATTAGTTGCTTAAACACGCAACTAACCATACACAAACACGTTACCTGTAATTTGAGATGAACTTCTGGAAATCCATAACTAACATTTTTAAAAGCCCGAAAGAAGACAAATGGACTGCTGAAAAAGATGCTGTTTATTTTCACGAAGATTCTTATCGTCAAGTTGAAATCTGTCCATTCGAAAACTTAAATTATCTGAAAAAACAGAATAGTGAAATTGGACAATTCGCGGAAAAGCACTCTGACGGAATTGGATTTACGGAAATATATGAAAGGGACGAAAACCCTATTTCAATTTATGACAAAAATATTCCTTTTACCAAAATAGATAAATTATTAACCGAACTCGGATTTGAGAAAATCACAAAGGTTTACGAAGGTTATGGTTCAACAAGTTGGAGATGTGAAAACACATTCGCTTACCGAATGGATAGAGCAATAATCTTTGTTTATCCAGAAGGAGAATTTGTGAAAGACTTTTGGATTGACAATTTTCGTCACGAAGAGAAAAAGGAAATAATTGAAAAACTAAAAACCGGATTACTAAAAATAGGAAATGAATTTGATTTAGTCTTAAACGATTGGAATTTGACAATGGTTTTTGATTTAAAAAAAGAAGCGGAAATTGAAAACTATCTGCAAGCGGATTTATAAAAAATACAGGTAACAACGTGTATAATTCATTGCTAGTTATAGCCTACTTACGAAAGTCCTCGCGGACTTTCTATCTGTGATTTATTTGCTAACTTTAGTGCTTAAACACGCAACGAAATCATACACAAAACCGTTGTGCATAATTATGAAAAACATCCAGATTTTAATAATATTTCTATTTTCAATCGGAATTTCAGCACAAAATATAACTGAAATTAATTCTGATTTAAAACTATCTGATTCGCTTACTTTCGACACAGAAATCCGAATTTATCAAGGTGGAGGAATAACGAATTACTCTTCGCTTTTTAGAATGTTTAAAGACAAATCGGAGAAATGGACAGCGGAATTTTATGAACATTATGCAAAAGTCAACGGACAAACTGAATTGCGGACTGAAAAGCAGACTCTAAAATCGGAAAATGATATGGAATTTGTTTACTTAAATTTATTGAGGAGCCACATTTTAGATTTACCAAGTTTGACAGAAATTCAATGGAAATTAGAAACTAGAGGAGAAGTAGAAAAAGTAGAACGAAAACATAGAGGGAAAATAAAAGAAGAATACGAAATATTAAGCAAAAGAAAAAACGTTGTTGACGGAGAAGGATACCAATTCCAAGCTAAAGGATGGAAATCTAATGAATTTGAAGTTTCAAATCCTGGCAGATATTTAGAATATTATCCAGAGGTCGATGAACTGATTTTTACTTGCGAAATATTGAATATAATCCGAAATGAATTTGGGATATGGAAAAAATAACTATGCACAACACAGTATATAAAAAATTGCTAGTTTTAGCTAAACCAATTTTAGTTGCTCGTTTGCTTGCTTCTGATTTTCCTTCGGAAAATCCTCGCACACAAACACGCAACATTTCATATACATAAACGTTAGGCAACATATGAAAAAACTCATTCTGACAATAATACTTCTATCATCTTTAAATAGTTCTTCTCAAGAAAGAACAAAAATTTTCTTTGAAGATTTTGTTGAATGTTTTTATTCAGAAAAAGCGACTGAATCTGTTTCTATTTACAATAATCCGAATGAAAACAAAATTGCGGAGTTAAGTCCATTAACCGAACCTCATTGTTGGTATAAATTTGCGATATCTGAATCAAAAGATGGTTGGCTGAAAATAGAAAACATTATTGTCTTACCTGCTTGTGAGGAGAATGAATTAAACAAAGACATTGGAAAATATAAAGACAAATGGATTAAGGCAAAGAATCTGATAATTAATATTGGACATTCTGGAGAAACAAAAATAGATTGCCTTATTGATAAAACTGACAAAGGATTCGCAGAAATCGGATATAGATTTTATGGAAAACCAAGTTTAGACTCTGAAATAGCATTTTGCGTAAAAGGATATGTGGAATCTGAACTAATTGCTATAAGTGGTACTTGGGCGAAACTAAAAATAAAACATGATGAAAAAGAATATATTGGATGGTTGGAAAGGAAATATCAATGCGCTTATCCTTGGACAACTTGCCCTGTATATGATTAAAAAATACGTTGCCTAACAACGTGTATAATTAATTGCTTGGTTCAGGTCTACTCGGAATTTCCTGCGGAAATTCCTCTGGCTCGTGAATGTTTGCTAAATTAGTTGCTTAAATACGCAACTAACCATACACCAACCGTTGGCAATAATATGAAAAAACGAACCCGAATAATAATTGGACTTATATTTTTAGTCACGTCTTTGTCTTCAGCCTTTTATTTTTTACCAAAGGAATCTGAACTCTATTTGACAACTGACATTTCGGATTTACAGAAAACTCTTTTGCCAATATCAATTGCTTTATCGATTATAATTTCTTCAATACTCGTTTTCAAAAAATCGGAATATAACGGAGGAAATTGGTCTAGAATCTCACATCTTGGATATATTGGAATAATGAGTTACTTGATTTATAGTTTGTCATCTAGTTTATTAACAACTGTTACTCTAAAAATGAATAGAATATCCAAAACAGAAACGACGGACAAAAATTTCGTTATGAGTACAATGACATTTCGTGAAAATGGAAAATTAATATCATCTGAACCTTGGGTTATCAAGTCTGATGGTAAATATGAAGTTCGAGGTAGAATTACTGGAAAATCTTACGATGATAATGTTGATGGAATATTTATGGATAAAAGTGACTATGCGAAAGTTGAACAAAAAAAAGAATTCGGAATTACTTTAGTGAGTGGGTTATTCGGAATTCCATACGAACCGACTCTAAAAGAATAAATACTATTGCCAACAAAGTGTATAATTAATTGCTTTGGTTGTTGCCTACTTGGAAAATTCCTTCGGAATTTTCTCGCGTTCGTTTTTGTTTACTAAATTAGTTGCTTAAACACGCAACTAACCATACACAAAACCGTTGTAGGTAATTTAAGAAAAAACTATGAAGAGAATTTTAATATTATTATTTCTGACAAGTTGTTTAGGATATTCTCAAGAAAATGATAGTTCGGAAAACAAAACAAATGAAATCCTTGATGGAATTATACTAAAGTCTAACAAGATTGAAAAAATAACCGACTCGACTTCGACTTTTTTTAGTAAAGAAATAGCTGTTCAAAGATTCAAACTGAATAGCGAAATTAATGTACAAGTTGAGTGCAATATGGTCGAAGGAAAGTTTGAGAAAGCAAGGGCAAATTATCTAATTGAAATCGGAATTGATAAAGATGGTTTGATTAAAAAAAAGTTTGCTGATTCCATTTATAAATATTGGATTGAAAAAAGTGAATCATATATAAGCGGTTATGAATATTTACCTGCCACAAATCATATATTTTATAAAAAAGGTGATTACGTTATGTATATTGACCCTCAAAACAATAACGTTGGGAAATATTACTTAATTTATTTCAAAAACCGAATTTTAAAAGTGACTTTCAATGGATTTGACCAAAACGGTGGTTGGGGCGGACTTTCAGCATTTTTATCCGAACTGGTTGAATTTAAATTTGACAAAAGGACAATCAAACCTGAATACAAATCAAAATTTGACCCAAAAAAGTATATTGAATTATACGAAAACAAAGAATTTGAATAAAAAACTACCTACAACACCGTGTATAATTCATTGCTAGTACTCGCCTACTTACGAAAATCCTCGCGGATTTTCTATTCGGTTTGTATTTGCTAATTTAGTTGCTTAAACACGCAACGAAATCATACACAAACACGTTGTACGTAAGTTGACAAATGACACGCAGAAAAAAAATAAAAACAGGAATTGGAATATTACTAGTCGGAATTCTATTATGGCAATTCGGACTATTTCATAGATTTAATTATTTAACTGCAAAAATTGATATTCTGAATGAGAATCCTCGAATTGTTGACACTGGACCACCAATGAATTTTGGAGTACCAGTTATCAGCCTTAATGAAAAGTATGGATTTTATCAACATAATACTCATTGTACTGGTTCTGGAGCTAAATTTAATGGAATTGACGCTTATAATTCTGAAGTTGAAAAATATCTAAAAAAACGTAATGGAGAAAATTGGCGAAAAAAATATCAAGCGGAATTAAATTATCTGATTGAAAATAATTTAACGGAATAAAAAACCTACGTACAACAATGTGTATAATTCATTGCTAGTACTCGCTTGCTTACGAAAATCCTCTCGGATTTTCTATTCGGTTTGTATTTGCTAAATTAGTTGCTTAAACACGCAACGAAATCATACACAAACACGTTGTACGTCATTTAGAACATCAATATGAATAAATTTTTTCTTTTTCTTATTCTCTTTTTCTTTTTTTGCCATTCTATTCATTCACAAGTTCAAAAAATATTTTACGTGGATGATGTGGAGACAATAGATCTAGTTACTGTAAACTTCTGTGTAGATGATAATGCAAAGATTAATGAAGTTGAAGTCATAGAAGAAAAAACATCTTACAAAAATAAAATAATGATAGATGCCTTAATTAAATATTTAAAAAGCATTCAATATCATGAAAATAGTCAATTGAAAAATAATTGCTATGATTCAACCTTTGAATTTGTGAATAAGAAATATGAATTTGCTGAATTATCAAAAAATGATTTTTCCAAATGTGAAAAGTTTAAGGTTGGTAGATTTAAATATACTGATTTCAGATACGAGAATACCAAAATTAAAAGGAGGAAAACTAAGCAAATAGAAAAAGATACGGATTTTAAAGAAAAGTATAGGATTACCTGGCCAACGCCATGCGAATATGAACTTGAATATCTAACTGTAAATGACGTAAAGAATAAGAGTCGAATTGGAAAAGCAATTAAAATAAAGATAGTAGGTTTTATACCGAATGGTTATGTATATAAATCCAAGTTATTAGACTATCCTGAAGATATCGGAATTATAAAATTTGTAAACTAATTAAACGAACGTACAACAACGTGTATAATCAATTGCTTGATTAAAGCTTACTTGGAAATTCCTTCGGAATTTCCTCTGGTTCGTTTTTGTTTACTAACTTAGTTCTAGCCAACGCAACTGAACCATACACGAACACGTTGTGGCACATTTAAAAAACATCGAGATTTGATTAAAATATTTCAGAAATCATTAAAGAAAGAGATTGCCGAATTGAGCAATGAGATTCTGAATTCCGTTTGGTTGAATAGAATTGAACAGTCAAATATAGAAAATCTCGGAATAAAAAATGGAAAACAAATTATTGCGGAATATTTAGAAAATCGAGAATACGGAATTGCTTATGAACATCTTGCATACATAATAACTGAATGCGAAATGGAATTGAGTGTTGAGCGGAAAAACCGAATGGATAAAATTGCGGGTGGAATGAATATTGAACCGATTAAGTTGTTAACTAATGAAAAAGGAACTGACTTTCTATTTGGTTGCAAAAACCTCTATTTGGCATCAATTCATCCTTTTGATTTTGATAAAAGAAACCTGAATGAATACAAACAAATAGTTGAATTAGGAAAAGAACTTTTGGATCAAAGAGGAATTCAAAGTTTTTTAGGATATTTAATGGAATCTCAATATCGAGTATCTGTTTGGGCGTCAATGATTGCAATAGAATTCGGAAAACCAAAACAGGATGAAATTCTGAATTTGAGCGGAACTGAAACAATAATTAATTCTTGTTTGGAATGTATAATGCAAGACGAAATTAATTCTTTATCAGCCGAAATAATTGAAAACAAGAAAAAGTGGACGAAAAAAAACGTGCCACAACACCGTGTATAATTAATTGCTAGTTCTAGCCTACTTGGAAATTCCTTCGGAATTTCCTCTGGTTCGTTTTCTTTTGCTAACTTAGTTCTTGCCAACGCAACTAACCATACACAAACACGTTGGCAACAATATGAAAAAACTCATCATAGCATTTATAATTTTCATTTTTTCGTTATCTATTTTAGCTCAAAGTAAAGATTGCATTGATATCAAAAATGGAAGTTTCAAATATCTAGATTCACGTTCTAACGAATTTATAGTACAAAGAAAAGATTCTATACAAGTTGATAGTTGCAAATCTGTAAATTTTGTAATACACAGCAAAATTAATTGGAAATCTGATTGTGAATATGAAATGACTATCTACAAAGTTAATGACACTTTGTATAATCCAATTATCGGAAAAACTTTTGAGTTTAAAATAATAAAAATAGAAAATGATAGTATAACGTTGATTACAAAAACTCTAAATAAAGAACGAGAAACGGAACGTATTATGCACATTCTAAATTGAATAATAGTATGAAACCTAAATCGATAGAAAAATTTGATTTTGACGATATCTTTGATATTCTCGACCATATCGAAAGAAAACCTGGACTATTTTTATTGAAACCAAATTTGGAACTATTATATAGTTTTATATCAGGAATAAAATTGATTTCTTATAGTGGGAATATTGATGTAAAAAACATTGACAAGCTAGATGGATTTTATGATTTTGTACATCAAAAACTAGAATTAAAATACGAAAACACGATGAGTTGGTTCGGAGCAATAAGTTGCGAATATGGAATAGAGATTGATGGATTTAATAAATTTTTTGAATACTTGAACGAATTTAGAACTGAATAAAAAATACTGTTGCCAACACCGTGTATAATTCATTGCTAATGCAAGCTTACTTACGAAAATCCTCTCGGATTTTCTATTCGGTTTGTATTTGCTAAATTAGTTGCTGAAACACGCAACGAAATCATACACAAATACGTTGCCAGTAATTTGAGAAAATGGAATATACATTAATACTTCTTGGAATTTTTATTGTTGCGATTTCCAGAGCATATTATTTGGATTATAAAAGTGATAAAGAAGAATTTAATTTCTCTTTAAAAAATGTTGGAAAAAAAGTTCTTGAATATTGTTTTGTTCTATTGATAATATTTGGAATTAAATCTGCGTACACTTATTTCATTCCTTTAAATAAAACTCACGGAGTTGAATATAACTCTGAACGATTGAATTTAGGAATCCCACAAATATCAGACAATCTTAAACACATTCCTGAATGGTCAGAGCAATTCGAAATAGTTTGGTATGATGATAATTCAAAAAATGGACATTTCAAGAAAGTTGTTGAATATGGAGTTTTAAATGCAAAATCTGAAACTGACTACTACAAAAATGAAAACAAAAAAGATATTTATGTGTGGTCGAAATATGATTTTACCAATAACGCGTTCGAATATTTTATGGAGAAACCTAATGATAAAGTTGCTTCAGTTACAGAAAATGGAAAACTGAAATTTGAAAAACCAAGAATAGAAGAAAAAATAAATAAATCAGAATTTGAAAAGTTTATATCTGAATAAAAACTACTGGCAACAATGTATAACCGCAATTACGGCGGATTCGACTACGTCCGAACCCACTCGGAATTACTAAAGTCAGTGCTTAACCGAAAATTAACGCATATTAACCCGTAACTGACGGTTATACTAGACCGTTGTACACCATTTGAGGAAACTATGAAAAAAGTATATTTCAATCTAACTTTTCTGATTTTAATTATCGTTCTACTTTCATTATTTGTGTATAGTGGAATAGAAATTACGGAGAGTAAAACGGAGACTATGGAGTGGAAAAGCGGAAGATTTATAATGACTGATTTGACTAAATTAATCGGATTTTTATTAATTATGACTTTACCAGCGTACGTTTTCTTAAAGAAAAAGTATTATACAACATATGATAAGAAATGAGTTGGGACATTGTACTTTTTAGTTCAAAACAAAAAATAAAATCAGTTGCAGAATTGGACGAAAACCAACTCGAACCTACTGATTTTGACACAATTTTGGAACAGTCATTTGACCTAATTAAAAAAGAGGATAATCACAGAGAAATAATCGGAACTGATTTTACAATTGACTTTTATGTCCATAATGAACCTGTGAGCAACACGATGATGAATTTATATGGAGAAAATGGACTATACGCACTTATAGAATTAGCAAAAAAGTATAATTGGCAAATCTACGACTTTGGTATTGGAGAAATGATTGACTTGGAAAATCCCGAAAAAAACGGATTTGAAAATCACCGAAAATATGTTGAACAGATATTAAAAACCAAATAAAAACGGTGTACAACACCGTGTATAATTAATTGCTTGATGGTGTTTAATAATTACCACGGAAATTCTGCCGAATTTCCTTCGCGCTGTTTCTTTTTGCTATCTTAGTGCTCACAGCAACTAACCATACACAAACACGTTGTGGCACATTTAAAAAACATCGAGATTTGATTAAAATATTTCAGAAATCATTAAAGAAAGAGATTGCCGAATTGAGCAATGAGATTCTGAATTCCGTTTGGTTGAATAGAATTGAACAGTCAAATATAGAAAATCTCGGAATAAAAAATGGAAAACAAATTATTGCGGAATATTTAGAAAATCGAGAATACGGAATTGCTTATGAACATCTTGCATACATAATAACTGAATGCGAAATGGAATTGAGTGTTGAGCGGAAAAACCGAATGGATAAAATTGCGGGTGGAATGAATATTGAACCGATTAAGTTGTTAACTAATGAAAAAGGAACTGACTTTCTATTTGGTTGCAAAAACCTCTATTTGGCATCAATTCATCCTTTTGATTTTGATAAAAGAAACCTGAATGAATACAAACAAATAGTTGAATTAGGAAAAGAACTTTTGGATCAAAGAGGAATTCAAAGTTTTTTAGGATATTTAATGGAATCTCAATATCGAGTATCTGTTTGGGCGTCAATGATTGCAATAGAATTCGGAAAACCAAAACAGGATGAAATTCTGAATTTGAGCGGAACTGAAACAATAATTAATTCTTGTTTGGAATGTATAATGCAAGACGAAATTAATTCTTTATCAGCCGAAATAATTGAAAACAAGAAAAAGTGGACGAAAAAAAACGTGCCACAACACCGTGTATAATTAATTGCTAGTTCTAGCCTACTTGGAAATTCCTTCGGAATTTCCTCTGGTTCGTTTTCTTTTGCTAACTTAGTTCTTGCCAACGCAACTAACCATACACAAACACGTTGGCAACAATATGAAAAAACTCATCATAGCATTTATAATTTTCATTTTTTCGTTATCTATTTTAGCTCAAAGTAAAGATTGCATTGATATCAAAAATGGAAGTTTCAAATATCTAGATTCACGTTCTAACGAATTTATAGTACAAAGAAAAGATTCTATACAAGTTGATAGTTGCAAATCTGTAAATTTTGTAATACACAGCAAAATTAATTGGAAATCTGATTGTGAATATGAAATGACTATCTACAAAGTTAATGACACTTTGTATAATCCAATTATCGGAAAAACTTTTGAGTTTAAAATAATAAAAATAGAAAATGATAGTATAACGTTGATTACAAAAACTCTAAATAAAGAACGAGAAACGGAACGTATTATGCACATTCTAAATTGAATAATAGTATGAAACCTAAATCGATAGAAAAATTTGATTTTGACGATATCTTTGATATTCTCGACCATATCGAAAGAAAACCTGGACTATTTTTATTGAAACCAAATTTGGAACTATTATATAGTTTTATATCAGGAATAAAATTGATTTCTTATAGTGGGAATATTGATGTAAAAAACATTGACAAGCTAGATGGATTTTATGATTTTGTACATCAAAAACTAGAATTAAAATACGAAAACACGATGAGTTGGTTCGGAGCAATAAGTTGCGAATATGGAATAGAGATTGATGGATTTAATAAATTTTTTGAATACTTGAACGAATTTAGAACTGAATAAAAAATACTGTTGCCAACACCGTGTATAATTCATTGCTAATGCAAGCTTACTTACGAAAATCCTCTCGGATTTTCTATTCGGTTTGTATTTGCTAAATTAGTTGCTGAAACACGCAACGAAATCATACACAAATACGTTCTACGCAATTTGAACAAACCAACAATGGACGAGAAAACAAAGAAACAAATTGAATTACATTCTGCTGGTGCAACAATCCGACACGCAAGTCCATTTGCTGAATTGGAACATTATACGAACGAAAATAAAATTGAACCTGAATTTATAAAAAAATGGTGTGTTCCATTTTATATGTTCGGAATAAATAATGCAGATGAATTCATTCGGAACTTTGAGCCAATAAGAGCGGAACTTAATATAGAAGTTGTTAAAAATTTACTTGGAGATTTTAATTGGAGAACTAGAATTGTTGGAGCATATTTTGCTTCAATAATGGAATATAAAACTGTTGAGGATATTATTGGAATTCATCTTTTAAAAAGTCAAGTTTGTTACGCAGGAAATGGATACTGTTTAGCTTTAGCGAAATTTAATACTCAAAACGGAATTGAATACCTAAAAAAATATCTTGAATACTATTTGACACGAAAAGACTTGCATTATGACCAAAGTGGAGCAATGTTGGCTTTAAAATGGACTGACCAAATAAACGGAACTAACGAAATAGAAAATTATTTGGATTTATATCAAGAATGGACTTCTGGAAAATATGCTCAAGACTTAAATCATAAATTTCAAGGATTTGAACAACAAATGAATAATATAAAAAGAATAAAAACTGCGTAGAACACCGTGTATAATTCATTGCTAGTACTCGCCTACTTACGAAAATCCTCGCGGATTTTCTATTCGGTTTGTATTTTCTAAATTAGTTGCTTAAACACACAACGAAATCATACACAAACACGTTATAGGCAAGCGTAGAACAACATAAATGAAAAACTTAATAACCATAATTTTAATGCTAAATTTTCTTACCAGTTGGGGACAAAATAAAGAGGACAAAAAATTCATTACTTGGGAACAATTCACTCAAAATTTCGGAAAGGAAATGGTTTCTGCCCAAGACGTATTCAATAATATGAAGGAAAGTGGTGTTAGTGATTTTTCATTGGCAAAATTTGATTTTCATTTTGTTTCTAATACAAAAACCAAACTTGAAAAATTACAAGACTTTATCAAAGAACATTATCCTTATGAAATAAAATCTATTAAGAAAATTAAAAAAGGACTTTGGGAATTAAACGGAGAAACCAATGAAATACCAATAACTGAAGACATTCTACTCTATTGGGGTTTGGATATGTATAAAAGAGGTTATGAATTTGACGCAAAGTTAGATGGATACGGAGCACCATTTGACCCTAAAAATCAAAAATACCCGAATTTTGACAGTTCTAAAGAAGATTCTTATTTTGACAAAGGAGTTGAATGTTATAATTCTGGTGATTTAAGTGGAGCAATAATAAATTGGACTATTACTATAAAAATTAATCCAAAAGACCCAAACTCTTATTATTCAAGAGCAATAGTCAAAAACGAATTATACACTTGGAAATCCTCTCTTAAAGATTACGACAAAGCAATTGAAATCGCACCTGACTTTATAAGTGCTTTGACAAATCGTGGGAGTGTAAAAGATGAGAATGGAGATTACGTAGGAGCTATTGAAGATTACAACAAAGTAATAAACTTGGAAAAAGTTGATATTGAAAATAAACAAATGGCTTATTTTAATAAAGGAAATTCTGAATTTAATCTCGGAAATAAAGATAGCGCTTGTAAAGATTGGAATAAAGCGTATAAACTTGGTGCCGAATATGCTTTGGAAAGAATTAATGAAAAATGTAAATAGAAAAGCCAGCCTATAACAATGGCTATAATTAATACGGGTTTTGGTGCTTAACCCAAAGTGTAGTGCTTTTAACGAAGTCCGCCAAATCTTTTGATTTGGCTTTAGAACAAAAAAGATAAAACAAAATAAAAAGTTTTGGCTAAGTGCTTAATTGAAAGTTCACTACTTTTAATTCCCGTACTAACCATAGCCGAGACGTTGCCATTAATTTGACCCAAACTATGAAAATAACGATTTTAGCAATATTCTTTCTATCATTTAATTCTGTTTTCGGACAAAATAAAGAAGTGGAATACAATGAAATAATTCCAGAATATATAATTGCTGTTTGGGAAAATAACGGAACATCAAATAACTCAGAATTTAATGCACCTGAATTAAATCAAATTAAGGAATTTTTTGTCGAATTAAGCAAAAAGCAAAATAATATAACTTCTAATCTGTTTTTAAACAAACCAACCGATAATACTCTCGTAGCTCATTATTTAAATACTAAAATCAAATGGAATTCATTTAATGGACCACACGTTGGACTGAAAAAATTATCCACCAAAAAAGTCGTTAAGAACTCAATTAAAAAATTACCGACAAGGAATGAACTTTTAGCATTTTATTATAGTTCAATCTTTATAGATGTTTTGAATAAGCGAAAGCCAATGGATTTAGCGGAAACAAACATTGACTTGGAAAACCTAAATCTTGAAAATGATACGGAAAAAGCAATACTGTTTTTAACTGCAATGCGACACGTTGGAAGTCAAGTAGCTTCTTATGCGACAACTAAATTTCCAAATAATTGCTTTAGAGCAAAAGAATATGTGGAGAATATGCCAAAATTTAATGGAAAAGCATTTTATGAGTTTGACTTACCAAAATTCGAGGATTTTAAAATAGAAGTTGATAAACGAAAACCAAAAATGAGTTTTAAAGAAAGATACATTCCAGAATTTGAAAACGCGAAATTGGGAATGGAAAAATGTTTAGCGGAAGAAAAAAACTAATGGCAACAACGTGTATAATTCATTGCTAGTTCTAGCCTACTTGGAAATTCCTTCGGAATTTCCTCTGGTTCGTTTTTGTTTACTAAATTAGGTACTGAAACACGCAACGAAATCATACACAAACACGTTGTACAACATTTGAATGAAACGTAATTTCACAATCATTTTTTTACTTCTAATTTGGAATTTAAGTAGTTCTCAACACTCCGACCGATTCCTGGAACTTGTAAAGGACCTTGAAAAGGTTAGCTGTAAAACGGATACAACTTATTACAAAAACGGTAATATTTGGTGGACTATGTGTTCAACTAATTATATATATAATTCTGAAAAATATTGGGCGAAAACTGGAAAAATGGTACAGTATTACAAAAACGGACAGATTGCTCATGAATACTGTTTTGATAATTATGGAAATATGAAAACGTTGAAGGTCTTTGACCGAAAAGGAAATAAACTAGAAGAACATGTAACTACAGAAATAGATTCAAAAGCAAAATCATTGAATGAGTTTTTTGAATCTCAAGACCATATTAGTGATAAAACATATTCCCAATTTTACAGATGTTCAAGTAAGAATGGAATTTACTTTCTATACAAAGAAGGACTAAGAGTGAATGGAAATAGAAATGATGTTTGGACTACTTATTTTGAAAACGGAGAAAAAAAAAAGGAGAAAAAATATTAAAAACGTTGTACAACATTGTATAAAAATAATGCTTAAGTTTATTCCATAATCTAAAGGTTAGTGCGCATTTGGTCACTCTGATTTTCCTGCGGAAAATCCTCGGACACAAAACCGCACTATTCTTATACGTAACCGTTGCCTGTAATAGCGGAACACGAGCCTGATGAATGAAAAACGAAAGAATAGATACGAATTTGATGTTTTTAAAATATCTCAAAATGACATAAAATTTTTTACCTAAAAACTACTGATTTAAAAAGATATTATGGAAAACACATTTAGCGGTTTAATTACTTTTCTGATTGTATTACTAATCATATTTTTTCTTTGGTTTATCCCAATTTGGTATGGTCTAAAATGGGCGAAAATCAAAAGAGTTTCTAAACTTTGGATGTTGTTTGGAATTCACCCAATGACTGGATGGATTGCATATTTAATCTTGAGATATGGGATTGACCCAAGAAAACAATGTGATAAATGTAAAGAATCTATAAAGATTGAAGCTGAAATCTGCCGTTATTGCGGAAATCAAATGAGCAAAGAAGATATAAACTTCGCAATAAAAGAATTTGAAAAAAGAAAAAATAGCAGAATCACAGAATAGTTAATAACAATAATTTACCAAATTAATTCATTTCTCATTTAAAAGAATTTGGCTTAATTTATTAATGAGAATAGGCTGAAAATTGGAAAGTAAATAATATTATACAAACTGAAAAAACTACTACAGGCAACAACGTGTATAATTAATTGCTTTGGTCGTTTCTTATTTGGAAAATTCCTTCGGAATTTTCTCGCGTTCGTTTTTGTTTACTAAATTAGTTGCTGAAACACGCAACAAACCATACACAAACACGTTGCCAGTAATTTGACCACATTGAGAAAACTAATCATAATTCTTACCTTATTTTTCCTTTTTTCTTGTAATAGAAAAGAGGAAATTCCTAAAGAACTGAAATACTCTTTTGAGTATTTAAATGAAGTTTGGAGTCCTGAAGATATCGAAGTTTTTAAAAACATAAAGGAAAACGATACAACGCCGAATAATTTACATTTTGGAATTGGATTACACTTAAGAAATAATTTATTAAGACATCACGCTAAATCTGACACTATTGTAGCTTTTTTTAATTCATTAGGAATAACTCATTATGATTATATGTCTGGATTAATATTATATTCTTATCATCAACATCTGAATAATGAAAGTGTAGATATACAAGACAAAGTGAATGAAATAATAGAAAGTGAAAAGCCTTATGTTGAATGCACAAAAGAACAGAAAATCATAGGTTTAGAAAAATATAAGAAGTTCGAGATTAATGACACTATAAATGTGAAAATGCCTGTTAGTGAAAATAATAGTGTTGTCGATTATGGATGTCCACATTTAGATTGGGAATTCCGAAAGTCGTTTGATTTATCTATTGACGGAGTTATTACCGAAAAATTTTACGAGAATGACTCTCTTGGAGCGTATTTTAAAGTAAGAATTCTGACTAAAAACCATCCGAAAACCAAAATTCTAATGAATGAAGTCAATGTTGGCGATGAATTTGAAGTTTCACTAATTGGTAGTGCTTGGAAAATAAAAACTACTGGCAACAACGTGTATAATTAATTGCTTTGGCAAGTGCTTATTTGGAAAATTCCTTCGGAATTTTCTCGCGTTCGTTTTTGTTTACAAAATTAGTTGCAAAAATACGCAACTAACCATACACAAACACGTTGGCAACAAGCAAAAACAAACATCTATGAAAAAAATAATATTTGGAATAATTACACTATTAGCTATTTCTTGCAATGAAAAAGCAGAATCTGATTTCTCTCTAAAAGGAACAACAAACGGAATTGAAAATGGAACAATTCTTTATTTAGATATTGGAAACAAAACAATTGACTCAACAAATATTGAGAATAATTCGTTCTCATTTAACTCAAAGTTACCTAATTCGCCAATACAAGTAATAATAAGAAAAAAAGATTTTTCACAATATAGATTTTTATGGGCAGAGAATAAACCAATGACATTTGATGCAACTAAAACTGATTTTAGAAATGCTAAAATAACAGGTTCTGAATCAGAAAATTTAAGTTTCAGTCTACATCAAAAAATAGACACATTACCGAGAAATGAGAGACAAAAAGCGGAAATGGAATTTGTAAAAAACAATCCAAATAGTATTGTAAGTGCTTCAATGCTTTCGCTTTATTCTACAACTTGGGGAAAAGAAAAAACGATAGAACTTTATGAACAATTTTCAACAGAGAATAAAGATTCAAAATTCGGAAAGGAAATTACCAAATATATTGAACTGAATAAAGAACCAAAAATAGGAGAACAATTTGCAGACTTTGAATCGGAAGACCAAAATGGAAAACTAAAAAAATTGTCTGAATTAAAAGGAAAAGCTGTTCTTCTTGAATTTTGGGCTTCGTGGTGTGGTCCTTGTCGACAAGAGAACCCTAATCTTGTAAAAACCTACGAAAAATATAATCCTAAAGGGTTTCAAATATTTGCAGTTTCATTAGACGAGGATAAAAAAAGTTGGTTAAAAGCAATTGAAAAAGATAGTTTGAATTGGGAACACGTTAGTGATTTAAAAGGTCAAAGAAACGAAGCTTCACTTATTTATGGAATTAACGGAATACCTGACAACTTTTTAATTGCCGAAAACGGAGAAATAATTGGACGGAATTTACGAGGAGATAAATTGAATGAAAAACTAAAAGAAATTCTGGAATAATGCCAGATTGCCAACACCGTATAAAATTAATTGCTAGTGCAAGCCTACTTACGAAAATCCTCGCGGATTTTCTATTCGGTTTGTATTTGCTAAATTAGTTGCTTAAAACACGCAACTAATCTTATACAAACACGTTACCCAACATTTGAGAAATGACATCTAAAACAAAATACTCAATCATAATAATTGCTGTTGTCGGACTTGTATTTTTAATATTTAGTTCAATTAAATGGATGTATTGGGAACTTGAATATCTTCTAATTGCAAAGATTTTATACATAATTGGATTTATAAGTTTGGGTTTGTATTTCTTAGCAAAAGATTGGAGAAAAGTATTAACGAAAATTATGCTATATGCTTTTTCAATTTCACTGATACTTAGTGTCTATTTATCTTATCAGTACTATGAATGGAATAAGCATTATGAAATTCTTAATGAATATGAGCAAATTGCAACTTGTGAAAAACTTAAAGAACGATTCGCAACTGACTTAGAAAATAGTGAACTCAAATATTTTCAATTCGGATTTGGATTTGACATAGAATTACAAAGATCATTAAAAAACAAATATGGAATTGAATCTTTTGGAATGGGTTGTTTAGTTGATATGAAAATGGAATGTTATAACGATCTGGTAAATAATTACCTTATTGAAAAACATAATGATCGAGTTTTGGATTATTAAAAAAAATAAAACGTTGGGTAACAACGTGTATAATCAATTGCTTGTTCTGTGTGTACTCGGAAAATCCTACGGATTTTCCTCTGGTTCGTTTTTGTTTACTAAATTAGTTGCTCAAACACGCAACTAACCATACACAAACACGTTGCCAGTAATATGAGGAAACCCGAAATCAAATGAAAATAATGTACTATAAAACTATCTTTCTGATTTTTGTTTCAACAATTACGTATTCCCAAAATGTCGAAAAAAATATGAGCGATAAAGTACCTAATAGTGTTGAAATAGTTGACAGTCATTTAGACCAATTTTTTGATGAAGATGCAGACATTGTTGTATTTGACGAAATAGAATCTGAAATAATTCACAGAGACATTTTTTTCATAAAAGCTACGGAAGATAGACCATATCATATTTTGTTGAGTTGTGGAATGAGTGCTTTACCAATGAAAGTTCCTGAAGACATAGAATCGTCTGAATTTGCAGAAGTTATGATTTTGTTGCCAAAAGAATGGAATTTAAACTATGAGTCTTTTAGCGATGAACGTAATTATTGGCCAATTAGAATAATGAAGGAATTAATGATGTTACCGCATCCAAATAAAACTTGGTTAGGTTTTGGACATACTTTTGGACACGAAGATGATGATGAACTTGCAGAAGGAATTGGATTTAATTCAGTAATGTTAGCTAGTTCAATGGAATTATCAGCTGATTTTACTGAAATCGAACTTGAAAACGATAAAGCTATTGACATTTATACTTTAATTCCTCTTTACAAAGAAGAACTTGAATTTAAGAAACAAAATAGCGCAAGTGATTTACTTGAGAAATTTGACAAATTCGGAATTGAAGAAATTGTAAAAGTTGGAAGAAAAAATGTTTGCAAATAAAAAATACTACTGGCAACACCGTATATAATTTATTGCTAGTTCTAGCCTACTTACGAAAATCCTCGCGGATTTTCTATTCGGTTTTTATTTGCTAAATTACGTGTTAAACCACGCAACAAACCATATACAAAACCGTTGTAAACAATTCTCAAGGAAACCAAATTAGAGATATAAAAGAGCCTAAACCTCATTAAAATCAACAAATGACAGATACATGACACCTAAATGTCGCTACAAAATATAGAGCTCACAAATATCTTTGCAGTTAATAAAATATAAATTATGGAAACACAATCGATTGCGAAAAATTTGGTATATCAAAGAAAGTTAAAAGGCTATACTCAAGAAGAATTATCAGAAAAAACACAAGTTACTATACGAACAATACAACGTATAGAAAAAGGTGATGTAAACCCACATCTTCAAACTATAAAGTTATTGGCTACTGCTTTAGACATTGAAGTTGATAATTTATTGATATTAGAAAACCCAAAAGAAGAGATTATTTTAACAAAATGGCTGATTTTACTGCACAGCACACCGTTTTTAGGTTTCATAATCCCACTAGCAAATATATTATTTCCTTTATTTCTTTGGATTCATAAGCGAGAGGATAATAAAATTTATGATAATCATGGTGTAAAGATTATTAATTTTCAAATAACGATAAGTATAATATATCTACTATCATTTATCGCTCTTCTAACAATTGAAAAATGGGGCTTTGTTTTTTTCGTTTCTGTAATTCCATTTAGTGTAATTGTGATGATTATTAATATTACAACGTCTATCAATTCACAAAAATGCTACTACCCATTATCTATTCCTTTCTTAAAAAACAGAAGAAGAAGTCTGTCTATAAAAACAATAGCATTTATAGTAATAGGAACTATAATTTTTACAAGTTGTTCTGATAAAAATAATCAAAATATTGTTCGTTTAGATGGAACAGAAATGCATAAAGATTCTTTAACCATAAAAATTGATAAATTAATCGAAAAAGCAAATGTACATGGTATAGCAATAACTGTTTTCAATGAAAATAAAGTTACGTACCAAAAAAGCTTTGGATATAAAGATTTTGAAGAAAAAATAGCATTAAATGATTCTACTAATATATATGGAGCATCTTTTAGTAAAGCTGTTTTTGGTGTATTAGTTATGAAACTGGTAGAGAATGGAGTTATTGATTTAGACACACCTTTACAATCTTACTTACCAAAAAAAATATATGAATACAAACCAGAAACAAAATGGCATGACGATTTTTCTGCTTTAAAAAACGATAGTTTATATCACAAAATAACAGCCAGAATGTGTTTAAATCACACCACAGGTTTTGCTAATTCAAGATGGTTTGAATCCGATTACCAACTACGTGTAAACCGTAAACCAGGTAGTAGATATAGTTATTCTGGTGAAGGTTTTATTTATTTACAAGTAGTTTTAGAAAAAATATTAGGAAAGGGGCTTGAAGAACTTGCTCAAGAAATAATTTTTGAACCTTTAAATATGAATCGTACCAGTTATCAATGGAATCCTACATTCGAAAAAAACTTTGCTTACGGACATAATACATTAGGTGAAAAATATGTAAAAGACATAGATAATGAACCAAGAGGTGGTAGTACTTTAGAAACTACATCAGAAGATTATACTAAATTTTTAAAAGCAGTATTACAGCGTAAAATTATTTCAAAAAAATCTTGGAATGAAATTTTTAGACCACAAATTAGAATTCATTCCATCAAACAATTTGGACCATTGGCATTTAAAGATTCTACAGTAAATGACAATATAAAGTTAAGTTATGGCTTAGGTTGGGGTATTTTACAAACGCCATATGGAAAAGGTGTATTTAAAGAAGGTCATGGTAATGGATTTCAGCATTATTCAATTCTTTTCCCAAAAACTAAAAAAGGAATTATGATTATGACTAATAGTGATAATGGAGAAAGTATTTTTAAAGAACTATTAGAAATTGCTATGAAAGATATTTACACACCAACAGAATGGGAAAATTATATTCCATATGAAAAACAATAAACTGTTTACAACAAAGTGTAAAAATAATAAGGGTTTTAGTGCCTAACTCAAAGTTCATTACATTTTACAAAGTCCGCAAAATTTACAATTTTTGCGGACTATTTATTAAAGAAAAAATTGTAAATTCAGCTAAGTAATAATCCGAATAGTAAGTGCTTTTTTAATCCCTAACTATTCTTACACAAGACCGTTGTAATGCATTTGAGAAAATGAAAACCTTAACAATAATCATCATAACATTTTTAGCTTCTTGTATGAATTTACAAGACAGTTCTAATGACTTAATTGGAAAATGGGAATGTAATCATAAAGAACTTGAAGACGGAACTACAAAAAGTGTTGATGCATTCAGCGGAGAAGAATTTGAATACTCTTGTGACGGAATTACAATTGAACTGAATTCTGACCTTACTGGTTCTGACGATAATGGAATAAAATTTAAATACCAAAAGAAAGATTCGATTCTGACTTTAGGAAATCGTAGTTATGTTATTGAACAATTGACAAAATCACAACTTGTAATAAGGAATTACGACCCGAAAGGAATTAACATTTCTAATTTTAGAACAAAATTTAGTAAAATAGATTAATCCAACATAGAAATAATTGGGAAAGAAAAAAAAGTCAAAATATTCATTTAAACAGATTGTTATTTATTCAGTTGTTTTTGCCGGAATTATAGCGATTGGAATTTTCGTTGATAAGAAAAAGGAGGAAAATAAATCGAAAGAAATTCAAAACGGGAACTTCAAAGTTTATGGAATGGTGGAAAAGCTAAAACCTCATTCCCTTAAAGGTAAAGGTCTTGTAAGCAGAAAAGATGTTCTCTATCTGTATTATGAAAAAAATGACACCATTTTTCACTTAATTGAGGATTTACCAGATGGGCAAATTGAGAAACTTGGAATTAATTTAAATGACTGTTTCGAAATCAAAGTAGCAGAATCTGACAAGAATGTTTTTGAAATAGATTTTAATAAAAAAATGGATACTTTAATTGATAAAAACGATTTTGAATATCAAATTTATCAAACTGATATTCATAAAAACATAATAGAATAAAAACGCATTACAACAATGGCTATAAGTAATTGCTGGTTCTCGCCTACTTCTGAAAATCCTCGCGGATTTTCAGTTTGGTGTGTACTTGCAAAGTTAAGTGCTAACCCACGCAACTAATCATAGCCGAAGCCGTTGGCAAACATTAACACGCGACCTGAATACATCTTATGAAAAAACCACTTATTATTTTTTTTTACTTAGTCTCATTCTTAAATTCCTGCTCGCAAGAATCACAAAATCAGAACCTAATCTTTACAGGAAAATCAATTGAAGAAGCTATCCAATTTGAAACAAAACTTAATTCTAAGATCAAAAAGACTTTTGCTACAATAGTTTTAGCACCTGAGCTTTATCCATATGTAGACAAATACGAATTAAGTAATCCGAAACAAATTTCAAGAATTATACCGACGGATTTCCCTGCAAATATTGAGTATTTCTATGATAAAAATTCTCGAGAACTAAAGTATTCTTCTTATAAATGGGCTTTTATAAATAAAGTTGATGATAATACACTATTTGATAGAAAGAAACTTCAAAAATTGGTTGAAAAAGAATGTGGAGAACTAGAAAAATATTCTAAATTCTTTTCAGAATTAGAGGAAATAATCAACAACAAATTTGCATCAGGAAAAAAATCAGTATTAAAAAACGAACCAAAAAACAAATTAATTGAATGGGAAAATGAAAATTCAAAAGGAATTTTAAAGTTGGAATTTCAAGACTGTAGTGATAGTAAAAATTTACTTCCTGGATGGTTTATAATCGAATATGTAGAATATTCAAAATGATAGATAACTAATAAATATAATAACGTTTGCCAACAAAGTATAAAAATAATTGCTTGTTCAGTGCTTACTCGGAAAATCCTTCGGATTTTCCTTTGGTTAGTTAACTTTTGCTAAATTAGGTGCCAAACCACGCAACTATTCTTATACGAGACCGTTGGCAACAATTGAATGAAACCCGAAACCATAGACATAAACGAAAAACATTTTCTAGCTTCTTTTAGATATGATAAAAGTAAGCCAGAAGATTTTGGATTGAGAAAAGTTAATGGAACGGAAGATTTTATTGACAAAAATGGAAATTTATGGCAGAATGAAATCTTATGGGATTCTGGTTGGGGAAACGAATACGGATTTGTAAGATTACCTGAACCGAATTTTGACCAGTTATGGCTTTTATTAACTGAATCTGATATTGAGGATAATCTGTTAGGTTCAGCTGAATTGCTTACTCAATATCCGAATGAACTGAAAATAAAGCTTCAAGAAATATTTAAGCAGAATAAAAAAATTGAACGAAGTTTAACGAAAAAACTTTCTCATTTGGATTTACTAAATCACGTAATGAATCATTCTAATATGAAAGGCAAAAGACCTGAAGAAGTTGATGCTGATTATCGCGAATGGAAAAAATTAAAAGAAGATTTTGACAAACTGAAAACCGAATGTATAATTAAACGAAAAACAACAGTCGCCAACAACGTGTATAAAAAATTGCGTAGTTTGGTGCTAAATCAAAAGTAGTTGCTGGTTTGTTACGTCTGATTTTCCTTCGGAAAATCCTCGCATACAAAACCGCAACTTTCCATACACAAACCCGTTGTAGGTAATTTACCCAACTAACTGGAATTAAACATAAACAAAACTTGACTTTACATATGAAATCAAAACTCTATTGGATTTTAACTTTATTTTTAGCTCTAAATTTGAATGCCCAAGAATCTAAGTTTGACATTGAGGCAAATTTCCCAATCGCTATTGGAGATAATTTTTTGGGAGACAACTATAACGGAATTATTGACTTGGGAATCAATTACAGGTTTCTGCAAAAAGAAGTTCTGAATTTAGGAGTATCCGCGAATTTTGGATTCTTTAAAAACACTAAATCAGGTACAACCGACCTGAATCAACTGTTTGACGTAAAAATTATTCCTATTCAACCTCGCTTATTTGCAGAGTTTAATATTCCGAATTTAGAAAAACTTCATCCTCAAATCGGAATTGGATATTCAATACTTCTTTTTAATGCAGATTGGGCGGACAATCGAGGTGCTGAATTGCCCGCTGACATTGACGATAGCGAAGGTGGTTTTAATTTTAATTTAGGAATTGCATATGATTTATCTGAAAAATTCTTTTTACAGGTACAATATGATTTTGTGAAAATCGGAGTTGAAAATGGAGTTCCAGATATAAGTTACAATACGAATATTAATATTCTGAAATTCGGAATAGGATATAGAATATAAAAACTACCTACAACACCGTGTATAATTAATTGTTTTGGCTAGTCCTTACTTGGAAAATTCCTTCGGAATTTTCTTGTGTCTGTTTTTGTTTACTAAATTAGTTGCTTAAACTCGCAACTAACCATACACAACAACGTTGGCAATAATTTGAGAAAACCCATTTACATATTAAACTTATTGATTATTCTATTGGCTTTTTCTTGTGGACAGAATTCATCTGAAAAAAAACTAAATGGAGATTGGTATGAAATTGAAAATGAATACAGCACTTGGCATTTTCATCAAGATAGCCTTGTTTTCAAATTAGCAGGAATCACAGAAGAAAAAGTCGAATGGAGAGCAAACAAATCAGAAATTGAATTTGAACATTCAACCTTCTACTGGAACTCATTAGGAAAACCTGTTGATACGATTAATAAAGTTTTGATTAATTACAAGCTTTCTGATAATAAGGACAGGTTTTTTGGAACTTTAAAAAATAATTATGGAATACATAAATTCAGTTTGCTTAAAACCAAAAGCTATAATGAATATCTAAACAGAAAGTTTGGAATTGAATTTACCTTACCAAAAAACAATTCGCCTGAATCAATAGATGTCGACCCAATTTACGGAATGAAAATCTTTATGGGAATTTCGAATAATGAAGTAATTGGTAAAACTCAAATTTCGGAAAGCCTTAATAATTTAGAATTTGACATAAAGAGATTTAAGGATAGTATTAAACCTTATGAACAACATCAAATTGAGACGCACGATATGTTTTTGGATAAGCGATTTCATTTAAGAGTTTTTGCGGACAAAAATATTTCTGATTCTACTATTACAAAATTTTTAAACGCTACGATTTCTCTCAAAAATTCAGAAGCTGACAAACACATACCTGAAAGATTTAGAGGGCAAAAACGAGATACTTTGCCGATTAGGATTTATAGAATATTTGAAAATAAAAATACAAATCCTCGGAATTTAAGTGCAAGAGAAATAAAAACTCTTGCCAACAACGTGTATAATTAATTGCTTTGGCAAGTACTTATTTGGAAAATTCCTTCGGAATTTTCTCGCGTTCGTTTTTGTTTACTAAATTAGTTGCTCAAACACGCAACTAACCATACACAATCACGTTGTGTGCCATATAACTCGACCGAAAATGTGATGCAAACTGTCTAACAGTAAAAGAAAATTGGAAGATAAACTTAAAATAGCCAAAAAAGGGGATATAAATGCCTTCAACGATATATTCAAGGAGTATACGAACTCCCTGAAACCGTATCTCTATAGACTGTTAACAAACCGAGAAGACGTAGAAGATTTTTATCACAACACATTTATCAAAGCATTTGAAAAGATTGGCACTTTTAAAGGAGATGTTTCTCAGTTAAAATCATGGATATTTACGATTGCGACCCGACTTGTCATTAATCACCTAAACAAAAAGAAAAAATGGAAGGTGGATGCTCAAGATAAGTGTAGAGACAGCTTAGTTAGCAACCCTGAAGTTCAACAATCATTCGCAACAGCCGTGATGAAAAGTACTCATAACGAGTATGACGTTAAGGAACATATTGATTTTTGCTTTACCTGCATTAACAAAACATTGGCTATAGATAAACAAGTAGCCATACTTTTGAAAAATGTGTTTGAATTTAAGGTACAAGAAGTGGCAGAAATTATGGATAAATCTCATGGTCAAGTAAAACATCTTTTGGTGGATTCCCGAAAAGAAATGACCGATATTTTTGATGGAAGATGTGCCTTAATCAATCAGAATGGAACCTGTCATCAATGTTCAGAATTGCAAGGTTTGTTTAATCCCAAAGCTGACTTTCAAAGAGAATCCTTAAAACTTACAATGGTTCAAGCAGCTAATGATACCGATAGTAACCAACTTATGGATCTGAGAGAAGAAATCATAAAACAGGTCAATCCACTTAAAGCAGCTGGAACTGATTTGCACGATCATTTTATGCAGCACATGAAAAAAGTGAATGAATTGGACTAAATCTCGACCGTTTTTGAATGTTCAATTGTCTAACACATATAAACCTTAAAAAAGAATTAAAATGACAATTTACGAACATTCACTTTACACATTTGAGCTGTTAAAGGACGGCAAGATTTTACTTTTCAAATGGTCTGATGCCACAGAAAACATGACCATGGAAGATTATCAGGAAGCATTACACAATTATGCAGGGTTTGGTACAGAATATCAAGTACCTGCCATGTTGGTTGATGTAAGAAACTTCAAATACAAAATGACTCCCGAGTTGGGCATTTGGAGAGATGAGCATATTTCTCCACGATATGCCAAATTTGGATTGAAGAAGTTTGCCTATATCGTTCCGTTAGGTGTAGTTGCTAAAATGAAAGATACCATGACACCTATAGAAAGAACTTTTGCAGAAGATTATTTTGAAGATGAACAAGAATCCATCAATTGGCTATTAAATCACTAATTATGACGCCATTTATAATAGGAAATATTCAGTTTACACTATCTCTTATAGTTTACATCTGTATAGCAGTTTGGTATGTTTATCCTGCTTTGAAAAACAAGGAATGGAACAAAGCACTTGTCCCACTTCTTTTGGTTCATGTCTTTAGGTATGGGCCTTTGACGCTTTTAATGCCAGGACAAGTGAGTACTGAAGCTCCATTAGATGTAGCCCAAACCATTGCTTATGGAGATTTGATTTCGGGAGTTCTAGCTTTGACAACGGCTATTATGGTTTGGAACAAAGTAAACGGAGCTAAATTATTGGTTTGGCTATTTACAATAATCGGATTTGGAGACGTAGTTGTCGCGTCAGCAAAAGGAATTGGAGCAGGTTTGTTGGACATGGATATGGGATTCAACCTGTATATTTTGAACTTCTACGTTCCAATGTTGATAATAACTCACATTATGATTGTGCTACTACTGATAAAGAAAAAATAAATATAAATACGGCACACAACAAGGTATATAAGCAATAGCGGTTTGAGTGCTAACTTGAACCGCTTTTTGCGTTTTAATTAGTATCTTGTTAATTGAAAAACAGTAGTTGTTAATCCGCTACTGCTCATATACAAACCGTTGTGCGTCATTTGAGAAACTATGCAGATTGATAAGAAAGAAATTAAACCAATTACAGATATTTTAGGTCTTGCTGTACTCGATTCTCAAAGATTAGAATATGCAATTGGATTTCTAATGCTTCCTTCAAGAAAAGATTTTGATTTCACAAATAAAAATCAGGATGATGAAATTGACGAATATATGCTCAACCTTTCTAAAAAAACGTTAGGAACTTTAATGAAACAATTAGGGAAACTAATTGAGGTTAGCGATGGATTCATTGAAAGGTTGGAAGAGGCATTAGATGCTCGAAATTATTTAATTCATAGATTTTTAAACCATCAAGGAGAGAAATTTTTAACAAGAGATGGACGAATTGAAGTTCTAAAATTAGTTAAAGAAAAAAGAAAAATTCTTTATGAATGTTATTTTTTTCTTGACCCATTTATTCAAATCCTTATGGAATTAAGGGGTTTTCCTGCCGAATATTTTATTAATGAAATACCAGAAAAGTATGAGAGAGATGAATAAAAAATATCTGATAGAAATTGATGGAAAATTAATTGGCTACTCTGATTTAGAGAAAGCTGATGCACCAATGGGAGTTGCATTTGGACTGATTGAATTTAACGGAATTGAGTCGCCTTACGAATTCTTTAAAGAATACTGTTTGAAAAACAATATTGTTATAAATACTGACGACCCAGAATTTGAATTTATCGACACTCAAGTGATATCAGGTTTAAAAGTATTTAGACAAGATAGACTGGAAATAAAAGGCGTAGCTGGAAATGCAATTACAGGAATGAAAGAAGATGGATATGAAATTTCAATTTTAGGTATTAATTATCCTTTTTACGAAGAGGAATTTCCGCATCACGTAAAGGAGTATGAAAATATGTTCGGAAAAGAATAAAAACGAACGCACAACAACGTATAAAATTAATTGCTTGGTACGAGCCTGCTTACGAAAATCCTTGCGGATTTTCTATTCGGTTTGTATTTGCTAAATTCGTTGCTTAACCACGCAACTAATCTTATACAAAACCGTTGCCAGTAATACCGAAATGAACATAGAATTAGAAAACCTACAATCGACAATTAAAAGAAAATACAGTTTTAAATACAAACCTGAATTTTCTGAGTCTTTCAAAACAGACATTAAAGAAAGTCAAATAATTCCTTTAACTATTGAGGTATTCGAAAAACTTGAATGGCCAATTGTTTTTACAGATAAAAATTCTGTAGAAGCGAAAAGAAAAGGAGATTGGAATAAACTTACTGAAAAAATAACTATTACAAAAAAGGCTTCTGGACGAATAGAAGTTCATAGCAAAACAATCGAAGGAAATTTTATTGATTTTGGTAAGAACTCTAAAAGAACAGGATTGTTCATTGCTCTTTTTCAAAAGCTAGCAACTGAATATAACGAGAGTGGAAAACTCGTTGAATTAGAAACTGAACTTGAAAAACAAAATAGTTGGGCTGATTATGAAATTCCGACTGAATTGCCAAAACCAAAAGAATTTGGAAAACCAAACTTTACTCTTTCAATAATTGGTGGTCTATTTATTGCAATTTTATTTGGAATATTATTAGCATTTTTAACTGTAAATTTCACCTATATCATTGGAATTTATGAACTTGGTATTGGAATCGGAATCGGATATTTCTTTGGACAAGTTTTAAAAAAAACTAATTATATAGAATTTCGCCCAATTAAATTTATAATTGGAGGAATGATGGTTATAATGTTTATTACTAACCAGTTTACCCAATATCAATTAATAATCGCAGAAAACAATGTTACTGGACTTGACTTTTTTGAATTTATGAAAATGCGATTTGAACATGGTTTAACAATAAAGGATTTGAATACAGGTTGGATAGGACTTACTTTGAGTTGGATTTTTCAAATGGTTTTTCCATACTTTTTAGCTGTTGGTAGAGTTGCGGGAATTACAGCGAACTATATGATTGGAAAAATTCCAGAAAAAGTACTTGAATACGCGATTTATCTTTTCGAAATGGAAAAGTCGGAAAGTGAAGTTAGAGCTGAATTAGCACAAAAAGGCTGGAATAAAAAGTCTGACCAAGATGATGTTATACAAGCAATTGTTGAGATAAGTGGATTTCATCAAGTTAATCGAGAATAAAAAGTACTACTGGCAACACCGTGTATAATTCATTGCTAGTTCTAGCCTACTTGGAAATTCCTTCGGAATTTCCTCTGGTTCGTTTTAGTTTACTAATTTAGTTGCTGAAACACGCAACGAAATCATACACAAACACGTTACCAGCAAGCTAAAAAAAATGACAGAAATAGAATATTATTTAGTGGATGTTTTCACCTCATTAAAATATGGAGGAAATCAACTAGCAGTTTTCGTTGATTTCAAAAATGAAGTTTCTACCGAAAATATGTTCAATATTGCAAGGGAACTTAATTTTCCTGAAATAACATTTATCAAAGAAAATCATAACGACGAAATTTTTAATGTTAGAATTTTCACACCTGAATATGAAGTTCCTTTTGCAGGTCATCCATCATTAGGAACTGCTTTTATTATTTCAAAATACTTATTACCAAAACCAAAGAAAAGTATAACCCTAAATTTAAAACATTCAAATATTATTATTGATTTAACTTCTATTAATGATATTGATAAAAGTGATTTTATAATGGAACAAGCCGAACCAGAGTTTATCACGACTTACAAACATCAAGAAGTTGCTAATGGATTAGGCATACAACTAGAAGTTCTGGATATCCAAAAACCAATAGAAGAAGTAAGTACAGGGTTGCCATATATTATTATTCCTATTATTAATTTAGAAAAAATCAACCAAATAAAACTTGATTCAAGAAAAGTTATAGATTTTTTAACCCAAAATAAGAAATACAAAACTAATAGTCAAACTGGTCTAACTACTTCTTTATTTTTTGTTACCGACGAAACTTTTGATAAATCGAATAGCTTTAATACTAGAATGTTTTGTGTCGAAAATGAAAATTTAATAGAAGATGCAGCTACAGGAAGTGCAAATGGTTGTTTCCTTGCTTACTTATTAAAAAATAAATCAACTGAAATATCTTCAATGGTAGAACAAGGATTTCAAATGGGAAGAAAATCATACATATATCTAAATGGAAAGCTTAAAAACGATAAATACTGCTTAAAAGTTGGTGGACAAGTTGTTGACGTAAGCAAAGGTAAATGGAAAGTATAGCCAGCTGGTAACAACGTGTATATTTAATTGCTAGTTCTGTGTGTACTCGGAAAATCCTACGGATTTTCCTTAGGTTCGTTTTCTTTTGCTAACTTAGTTCTTGCCAACGCAACTAACCATACACAAACACGTTGTGTGTAATTATGACTCGCCCTGAAAAAAGGCTATATTAACACCATTCCTTATGAAACGAAACCCTTAATGAATGATGTATTATCGTCCTTGCTCTTTGTGTAACTTAAGATAAGGTCAATTTTATAATTATGACATAAAAATGGGCATTCATCCATAGAGAATTGTTTCTAGCCTTCAGGTTTACCCCATTAAACGAAAACTGAAACCATTATAAAAGGATAAAAAGTAACTTAAGCTATCCTTAATAAAAAAATATGGAAACAAAATTTAAATTACTCAGGGTATTCTTCTTATTGATTTTAGTTATGAGTTGCGATAAAGACACCGTTATAGATAATGAATTGACCAATGATGTTCTTGAAAAAGCTTATCAAGAAATACTATATCAGAAAAACCAACCGGATCCCACCGAAGTAATAAAGAATAACTCTCTAAAAATTTATGTTCACTATATGCCTTGGTTTTTTAATATGGAGCAAGATGGTTATTGGGGACAACATTGGACTATGACCAATAAAGACCCAAATGTTATGGATGAAAATGGTAAAAGAGAAATTGCTTCTCATTACTATCCATTAATAGGGGTATATTCTTCTAATGATAATGATTTGCAAGAATATCATTTGTTATTAATGAAATTATCGGGCATTGATGGTGTTATCTTTGACTGGTATAGTAGTAGAGATGTAAACGATTATAATGCATTAAAAAATAGCACAGAGTCCTTTATTACAGAGATTGAAGATGTAGGGTTGGAATTTGCGATAATGTATGAAGATAAGACTGCACAATATACAACGCAAGAAGGAGGTAGTTCAATTATTAATAATGCGGTTGTAGATTTACAATATATTCAAGACACTTATTTTACAAGCGAAAATTATATAAAAATAAATGATTCGGAGCTCCTATTCCTTTTTGGATCAAATTATATTACAGATCCCCTAGATTGGGAAATCATAATTCCTCAATTAAATTCTACGCCCTACTTTATGAGTTTATGGGAAACTAGCGATAGGTTAGGACAATATGCTGGCGGAGAATTTAGTTGGATAGATTCAAATCACATGACTACATTATCTAATTACTATCAATATTGTATTCAAAATAATATACAAACTGTGGGAGGTGTATATCCAGGATTTAATGACTTTTATTATGAAGGCGGATGGAGACCAACTACAGACAATGATTGGGTGATTTCTCACAGCGGAACTCAGGTTTTGAATGAAACCTTAACACTAACCGATTCTTCTCCTGTAGAGTTTATTCAATTGATTACTTGGAATGATTTTGGGGAAGGAACTATGATAGAACCTACAAATGAATTCGGGTTTTCATATCTAGAGGAAATTCAATCTTATACAGGGGTTTCCTACACTTTTGATGATTTACAATTGCCTTATAGACTTTACTTATTAAGAAAAAAACATAAAAAAAATAACCGAATCCAAACTATTTTGGATCGCGTATATCAATTTATTTTTATGCTAGATTTAGATCATGCAAAAACCCTATTATCTACTTTAGAAAAAAAATACGCCATTTAACGCATATCATTAATATAAAGTAAGAGGTTTAAGTGATACGCTATATCTCATATCTCTTTACTAATAACAGATTAGACACTCTTGATATACCATGCCAACGGACAATTAATGAGTATCGAAAAGTTTTGCAAACAAAATGGAAAATCAACACCAATAACAACTAAATATTATCAAAAAAAGCAAAGAAAATGTGTTATGCGATATGTTAATAATCGAGGAAATATAAAACTCGTTGAGAAATGGGAGACTTATCATGAGAATGGAAAACATGAATTAAAAAAAGAGTAAGGCAAGAATTTGAAAGAATGGGGTTAAAATGGAAAAATTATAAGAGAAACAAGAAAGAAATCGGAATATAAAACTACACACAACACTATATATAGCAAATAGTGTGATTAGTGTTTAATCGAAGAGTTGTTGTTTATTTGCAAAGTCGCCAAATCTTTTGCTTTGGTATTACAAAGAAAAAAATTAGAGCAAAACACAAAAGGTATGGCTTATGGCTAATTCGAAAATAATCGCTTGTTTTCTGCCCAACTTGCCATATATTTAACGTTAGTTACCAACAAGCTGAATGAACGAACTGCTAGAATTAAATAAAAGGTTTTTAATTAAAGGCTATCTCTGGATAAGTGGAGTTCTGACTGGTATTTTTTCTCTTTATCTTATTTTCTTTTTTTCAGAAGTTACCACCAAATGGATTTTAATAATTTACTCTTGACCAATTGGAAACTGAATTGAATAAATTTAATTAAAAATTACTGTGCACAACAAAGTATAAAAATAATTGCTTGGTCTATGCTAACTCGGAAAATCCTGCGGATTTTCCTCTGGTTCGTTTTCTTTTACTAATTTAGACCTAGCCAACGCAACTAACCATACACGAACACGTTGTGCTTCATTATGAATCGAACGATTTTCTAAATCATAATTAAAATGGAATTATTTAACTATATCGCTATTGCCTTTTCATTCGTTTATAGTACTGCAGCAATTAGACTTATAGGCGGATTGTCCGCAGCAATAAATAAAAATAGTAGATATGTAGTCCACCTATTATTTATTGTAATTATGTTAATTAGTATTATAACTAGCTTTTGGGGAATTTGGGCACATAGAAATCTAGAAGATTGGAAATTATATAAATTTATTTTCCTACTTATTGATGGTGCGCTGTACTATTTCATAGCGACAGTTTTAGTTCCAGAAAATCCTAACGAAGTTGACTCTTGGAGAGATCATTATTATAAGAATAAACATAAGCTATTTTATGCTATACTAACATTTTTAGTGTATATCCAATTAAATGGTTTTGTTTTGACTGGCGAATTTTACTTTGGTCCAGAGCAATATTTCCATATAATTTCTCTTATTCCTATATTTTTTGGTTTGCGGAGTAAAAATCACAAAGTTCATCTTGTTATTGCTTGTTTCTATATAATAACGACTTTGACAATGATGCTAACTGTGGCCTCTGAACCAGGATGGGTAGACCAATTGTGATATAACGGAAAGCACTACAATAAGTTAATGATAACTATTTTCTTAATTAATGAATCAACAAAAGTGTAAAAATTGCCAAAAAATATTTGAAGGTGAATATTGTCATAATTGTGGACAACGCAGTATTGGCAATAAACGTTTACAAATGCGTGAAGTAATCAACGATTTCTTTGATAATACTTTCAATTTACACAAAGGATTTTTGTTCACATTTTGGAAATTGATTATTAAACCAGGTAGTGTAGCTCATGCTTATATAAATGGACAGCGAAAATCTTTTACTAACCCTACACGATATATGGTGATTGCTTTAGCATTCCAAACCTTTATTGATTATTGGTTTAAGACTACCGAAGTAATTAAAAACGAAACATATTATACGTTCTCATTCTTGTCAGACAGCCTAAATACAAGTATGGAAATTTGGAATATTAAACTTGCTGTTGAATATATACTTCTTGCAAATCTGTTTATAATTATTCTTATACCAGCACTATTATTTCTTTTTTTTAAAAAATTAAAATTCAACTATACCGAATTACTCGCTGTTAATTTTTATTTCATACCTACTATTTTATTTATTACAATGCCTCTTCTTTTTGTGACCAAGGTGGTTTTCGGCATATTTGTTCCTAAAGAATTGATCATTTTTATATTTACTTTTTATATGTTTTGGTCAAATTTCTCATTTTTCAAATTGGTGTCACTAAGGGAACGAATAATAAAGATTATAACAGTAATTTTTGTTTTTATGTTTATTAGAATTCTAATTCTACCATTAGTCATGAGTTTAATTTTTCCTTATATCTAATTAAGTTGTTTATTAATAACGAAAGCACAACAACGTGTATAATTAATTGCTAGTCACCGCCTACTTACGAAAATCCTACGGATTTTCCTCTGGTTCGTTTTCTTTTCCTAACTTAGTTCTTGCCAACGCAACTAACCATACACGAACACGTTGGCAGCAAGCTGAAAAACAAGCTCTGATCAAAACTTAGGCAACCATTTACAAACATTTTACGTCTATATAATTAGAGACACTCAGAACTGAACTATTTAAAATCATATGAATATGTTAGAAAACCAAAAAATTAATATCAAGATCAAGCTTTCTGTATTATGGGCTTCGGTAACTTTCTGTTATTTATATGGAGACTATTTTGAGTTATATACACCAAATAAAGTAAGTAGTTTAATTACTGGAGAAAACGTTTTAGATAGTCCAACAAAATTACTAATAGCATCTATAATTTTGGTGATTCCTTCTGTGATGGTTGCAGCATCAATCATCCTTAAACCAAAAATAAATCGAATTCTTAATATCTTATTTGGAACAATATTTACACTAATGATGATCTTAATAGGAGTCAATTCAATGACTGAATGGTATAGCTTTTACGTTTTTCTGGCATTTTCAGAAAGTATTATCACTTTTCTAATTGTTTGGTACGCATGGAACTGGCCGAAAGAGAAAACTGTCTAGTTACCTAAGAGGTTAAACATAAATAATAAACCAAAAAGACATCTTAAAAGTCAGCAGCCAACAACGGGTATAGTTCATTGCTCGAAAATTCCTATCGGAATTTCTATCGCTTCTGAACAAAAGGCCTCTCTTTATTTGCTAACTTAGTACAATCGCAACGAAACCATACACGAACACGTTAGCAATAATTAAAAATGAAGTTTGAAGAAATAATAACTGACAGATTAATTTTGAGAAAACTCACTCAAGAAAGTTTTGATTCTATCTATTCTGATATGTCTCAAGATGAACAATTAGATATTCTTGGTTTAAATTCGATTGAAAAATTATTGGAAGAAAAAGAAAAGTATAAAAATGGCCTTTCTACACATAATAAGAAATTCCTTTATCATCAATTAATTGATAAAAAAACAAGTGCGATTATTGGTTGGTGTGGATTTCATACTTGGTACACTGACCACAATCGAGCAGAAATAGGATATGGACTGTTTGATGATGACTATAAAAGTAAAGGCATTATGTCAGAAGCAATAGTATCAATTGTTAATTATGGGTTTAACAATATGAATTTAGAAAGAATAGAGGCATTTGTAAGCCCAAATAACACGCCTTCGATAAAATTGCTAAAAAGAATGAAATTCAAGGAAGAAGGTTTTTTGAAACACCATTATTTTGATAACAATAAAATGGATGATTCAATAGTTTTTGCGTTATTGAAATCTGAATATAAATAACTATTGCTAACAACGTGTATAATTAACTAAGTAATTATCAGCTACTTGTAAATTTTTTAAGAATTTTATCTGGTTTGTTCCATTTTTAGTAAGTTAGTTGCTTAATCACGCAACTATCCTTACACAAAACCGTTGTAGCACATTCAAAACATGAACAAATGGAAGAATTTATATACTATGTCAATTAGCCATTACAACAGCAGGTTTTGCTACATTAACTTCTCTTATTAAGCCTAAATCTACAGAATTGGATTTAGCTTTCAAACTAAATTTAGTGAGGTTTTATATAATGATTGAATTCGCCGTTACCGTTACTGCTTTTAGTTTTTTACACATTGTTCTAAATGAATTTTTGGAAGAAGAATTAAGTTTTAGAATTTCATCAGGTTTACTGTTTGTCTTTGCAATTCCAATATTAACTCTACCGCTAAATCTTTAAATTATAATGATAAACGGATATTCAAAAAATATTGTATTTCCTGAAGGTTTTAAGTTTTCATTGAAAAATAAGAAATGTCAAACCAATTAAATTAATATAATTTTTGAATTAACTAACTCATTTAAAGATAATTACTCAATAAAAAAAGAAAAAGACCCAAATACAAAATGTACTTGAGTCTCGTTTAGTAGCGGGAACTGGACTCGAACCAGTGACCTTCGGGTTATGAGTATTTTACCCATACATATCAAATTAACACAAATACACTGTATATCAATGATTTATATTTATAAATATATTATTTGATATCAAATAATATCATATAAAACCATAAAATGTTGTACCTATGTTGTACCCAAAATTTGTATCTTTATAATCTAAAGATTTTTATATGGCAACGGTAAGAGCGGTTTTAAGGAAGAAAAAGAACAAGGCTGGTCTATGTCCAATTGCAATTCGTATTACCAAAGACAGAAAAAGCACATTCGTAAGCACAGGTCAATACATTAATGAAAAATTTTGGGATGATAGAAATAGAGCGGTTAGAAAATCGCACCCTAACAGTAATGCTATAAATAACTATATCTTAAGTATGGTCGCGGAAGCCAACCGTAAAACACTTGAAGCCGAAATGAAAACCGAATATCAAACGGTTTCTGAAATTCGTAATAATGTGATTGTTAAAAAAGAATTGGATTTCTTTGCTGTAGCCAATATCCATCTTAAAAACCTCAAAGGAAGAAACAAACATCATCAACATGATACAGAGTTTGGTCGTTTAAAAAAGTTCAAAGAGTTTTTAAGGCAAGATGAACTTTCTTTCAGTAAATTGACACCTTCCTTAATTAAACGCTTTGAAGGATATCTTTTAGAAAATAAGAAGCGTTCTCCACGTACTGCTGTTAATTATCTAATTCTCATCAGGACAATCTACAATCTCGCAATTTCCGAGTCTATAGTTGATAGAGGTCGTTATCCATTTGGAAAAGGTAAAATCACTATTCGTATTCCAGAATCTCAAAAAATAGGATTGAATATAGATGAAATCAAGAAGCTGGAAGTTGCCAATAATCTTTCAGAAGCGCAACAGAATGCTGTTAATGTTTGGCTCATCAGTTTCTATTTTGCTGGTATTAGGATTGCGGATGTCTTACAACTAAAATGGTCATATATTGTTGATAACCGTCTACTTTACAGAATGGATAAAAATAGTAAGCTAGTTTCTTTAAAAGTTCCTGAAAAAGCCAAAAGCATATTTGACATATATAGAAATTTAGAAGTTCAAAATAATCTTATATTTCCATATCTCCAAAACACTAATTTAAAAAATCAAGAAGAAGTTTCTGTAAGAACCCAATCCGTTACTAGAAATCTGAATCGAGCATTGAAAAGAGCATCAATTCAAGTTGGCATTAAAAAAAATATGAGTATGCACATCGCTCGCCACAGTTTCGGAAATATTTCAGGTGATAAAATCCCTATTCAAATGCTGCAAAAATTATATCGGCATTCTTCTGTAACAACTACAATAAGATATCAAGCTAATTTTATTCACAAAGACTCGGATGAAGCCCTAGATAGTATCGTTAATTTTTAAAAATTATTGCATCTCCTATAGCTCTTTCTCCTTTTTCGTCCGAAGATTTCCCAGTATTAACCCCTTCTATATTCATCATGCTTGAGCCTCCTCCATCTAAATTAAGTCCTTCATAGCAGCTTAGGCTTCGCATTATTTTAGTCATCTCTGTAATTGATGCTCCAGCTGAAACCATAGGTTGTCGACCATAAACCACAATTATGTAAACAACATCTTTATTTGTTATTCCAACTGCAGTTCTGGGATGGCGACGGACTACCCAATTATAATAGAAATTAGATCGGTTATTTGAAGGTGTGGTATTAATGTTTAAGTTGTCAGCTTTATCTAAAAATGCATCAGAAACCTTTTGATTGTCAAATTGTGTTTCCCATCCTTCTTTGTGTCTTATAGATAAATCAAAAACACCATCCAACAATAGAGTTGGACCTCCATTAACTAAATACAAGCCTTTTTCTAGTTTTATAGTCTCATCATTACTAAAAACTTCAGTTTTAATAGTAACAGTTGTTTCTTCTTTTATTAGTTTGGTTAATTGCTCAGAAAAAACTCCTATGGCTTGAATTAAGTTACCTTTACCTGGAATACTGCCTCCTCTGAAATTAGTTATTCTTCTTACTTTATTATTTTCGTCAATAACAAATTCTACACCTTTTCCTTCAGGGCTTTTTGTGCCAAAAAAATTATTAAAAAGCACTATCTCATTTGAGTTTTCACATAAAAAATCATGAATAGGCTTTACCTCTATATCTTCAGAACTAGTACCACAATTTAAAGTTTTACCAGGTATTCTATTAATTCCATTAACATTAAATTGTGTTCCATTTATTAACATGCTAATCTTTGTTTTTACATTATTTGCGACATAGATTTTCTTAGGGTTATTATTATCAATAACCAAAACTGACCTACCATTTGTTGCTTCGCTTACTATTTCACCATCTATAACTGAAATTCCAGTAGGGTCTCCCTCAATTCCAACCGTGTTGTTCCATGCAAAGAAGCCACCATTTATTGCCGCCAATGCATACTTCCTTTTTGCAATTGAAGAGGTATACTCCCTTCCTTTTATTTTGTCTTGACCCAAAATAGACGATATATTTCCTTTAAATTTATTTAGATCAACTTTCAAAACACTAATTTCAAATGGTCCTGAAGTTAAATTGCCATCTTCAGCAGTATAACGTAACGAGAAATTAACACCTCTACTTTTTAGTTTTACAATTTCATTCTCTGCCAACTCTAGACTTCTAAAATTTCCTACATTAATAATATATCCCAAAAACTCTGAATGTGGTCCCGTTTCTACTGGCAACTCAATTCTAGGTTTATATCCTAATTTAAATAAAAGAGAACACAACTCAATTTTCTTTTCTTCTGCTACAACACCGCTAGATAATGTGTAAAAGTCTTTATTTGACGCTTTCCCTCTAACTACATTAAAATAATCTATTCCCTTACAAATTTTTTTATGTTTTATTTTTTGTACTAATCCTTCACTTCCAATATTTAAGTCTGGGAAATTTTTAACGATAGTACTACTGCAAGCAGTAAATAATATGAACATCATAGCAGCTTTAAAAAAATATGAACACCTAGATTCTTGTTCCACAATTTTCGGGTTTAATGTTCCAATAAAATAAATGAGTATACCAAAAATACTATCAATAATATTTTTAAAAGCATTCATAATTTTATCAATCTCTAGCTTTAGCATTCCAAACAAACAAAGCACAAATTAAAGAGAGTATTGCTGCTCCCAGCCAAAATAATTTCACAGTTGAAAAATCATAGCTATCAACACCGTTAAGTGTTATATGATTGTCACCTATAAGATACCCACTTATAATATCCTGAAGACCAGCACCAATATAACTAGCAATTCCAATTAGTCCCAAGGCTGCTCCTGAAGCTTTTTTTGAAGCTATATCTACAGCCATTAAACCTCCGACAAAAGTGATTAAAATTCCAATTGCAAATCCAAATAACAACATACTTATGGTGTCAACCCATGCATTTCCATCCGGATAAAATAAGAATAAAGAAATAGCTGTAACATTTAAAACACCTGCTATAAGTACAGGAACATTTCGACTACCACTAAACAATTTATCTGAAATAAATCCAGAGATAATCGTGCCTACGATACCACTAATAGCACTTACTGAAACAATAGAACTTGCCTCTAAGGTGGTATATCCTTTTTGAGCTTCTAAATAGTAAATCCCCCAACTTTCTATACCATATCTACTTACATACATTAATGCGCTAGCTAATGCCAATATCCATATATATGGATTTTTTAAGACATCTTTTTGTAATGCACCTATCGATTTTTCTTCTGTTGAAACTGAAGCATGATCATTCTTATAATCGGCTATAGCTGGTAAGCCTTTGCTTTCTGGTGAGTCATGTAAAAATACAGCAACAATAATTGCTCCTATTAATCCGATAATACCAGCGCCCCAAAAACCCCATTGCCAACCTGAAACACTTACCATAAATGCTACTCCTATAAATGTAATTGCTTTCCCTAGACCATGACTAGCGCTCCATATACCATAATAAGTCCCTCGCTCTTTATTACTGTACCAACGTGATAACGAAACTACACTTGGAGCTGCTCCCATGGATTGAAACCAACCACTTAATCCCCATAATACAATGAAAATGGTAAATGATGACATAAATCCAAGCGCTAAATTTATAAGGGCTGTTAATAATAACCCCGTGGACATAAAACGTCTTATATTACTTCTATCTGCTAAAAAACCATTAATTAGTTTTCCTATAGCATAGCTAAAAAACAATGCTGAACCAACCATACCTAATTCTGATTCATTTAATATACCAGCATCTACAATAGGTTTTTTAACCACACTTAAACTTAATCGACATACATAAAACAAACTGTAACCTATCGTTGCGGATACAAAAACTGACCACCTAAATCGATTATATTTTTTCTTAACACTTTCTGGATGTATCAATTCTTCTTTTTGAGGCAATGCTATATAAAACTGTTTTATTTTTTTAATCATATTTATACGTTTGTTTCCATTAAAAAACCACAAATATCTCCCTAGTTACGTAACCCTTTTCCTTTTAAATATTCTATTAGTTCTTTTGGGCGATCTGTCATTATAGCATTTGCACCATTCTTAATTAACCACCCCCAAGCTGCATCAGCACCCTCTAATAAGGCTTGTTCATCGGTATGACCTGCACATAATTCGTCCCATAAAGCAATGGCTAGAAAAGTGTCTTTTTGATTTTGGATTTCTGGAATTATTTTATAAGTTTCTGCTTCTTCACTGTCAAAAAGAATTTCGTATGCAAAAGGGTTTATTGTTTTTTCAAAGGTCTGAATGTACGTAGCAATATTTTCATCCTTATACCACAGTTTTGGCATATAAATTATTGAATCCATTAGATTTCCATACTTCTCATACATCACTTGATATGTATCATTCCCTTTAAAAATAGCTTGGTTTACAGTTCCTGTCTTTTTTAATATTTCATATGCTTCTCTAACTGTTTTCCCTTCTGTTTTATCTAGGTTAATCATGATTTTATCCTTTGCAAGAATCATAACCTCCTCAAGAGTGGGTATTTGCTGAATTGATCCAGGAATACCACAAGCGTTCATTAAACGAAGCTTTTTTATTTCTGTTAATGTGAAATCACTCACCTTGCCTAAACCATTTGTAGTTCTATCTACTGTTTCGTCATGTATAGCTACTAAATGGCCATCTTTAGTAAGACGAACATCTAACTCCATAATATCAACTCCCAAATCAATACACCTTTTAACGGCCTGAAGAGAGTTTTCTGGAGCATATCTCCAATCACCTCGGTGGGAGACTACTAAAACGTAATCTTTTGATGGGTTTTTAAGTTGTTCTAAAATAGTTTTACTTGTTTTAGTTATTGGTGCTTTTAAAGTAGCTGCATTACCATTTATCTCTTTTTCACAAGACACAAGGAGTAAAACTATAAGAATTAAAAAAGTTACATTCTTCATATTATTAATGTTTTATATTATAATTTACTTTCTAAATAATATTTTCATTTTTTGATATATTTTTTTCTAAGCTTCCTTTAGAAAAATGACTCACTTTTAAACCCACTTCTTTAGCCATTTTAATATTATCAATAGAATCATCAATAAATAATGTTTCTTTTGGATTTAATCCATTCTCTTGTAACAAAAAATTAAATATTTCTTTATCTGGTTTTCTTAATCCAATTTCATGAGAATAATAAACTTCATCAAATAGTTCATTAAATGGAACACTACACTTTCTATCTGCCATTGGAATAAATTTTTTATAGTGAATACTGTTAGTATTACTTAACAGAAAGATTCTGTGTGTGTTTTTAAGATTTAGTAGCAAATCAATATTAGTCTTTGGTATATCTAAAATCATAGAGTTCCAAGCTCTTGTAATATCTTCAGCAGATGGATTTATATTAGACATACTTTTTAACTCATTAATAAAATCTATTTCCGATATCTTGCCAATTTCAAAATTATAAAACACAGAGTGTGTATAGTCATGACCAGTATTACCAATAAGGTTTCTTATACCTAATCTTTTAAATTCATTTATTGTATTTGCTACATTAAGATTGAGAATAACTCCTCCCAAATCAAGAACAACATTTTTTATATTATTCATGAAAAATTAAATGTTCGATTTTAAATATTAAACTATTATATCTATTTATGATACCCTTTGCTTCTTAAAAAGTCTAGTAAGAGTTTTGGTCGGTCAGTTTGAATCATATCTATACTATTGTCAATATACCATTGGTAAATATTTGGGTCTAAAACTGCTTTTTCATCGTCATGTCCTTCATTAAAATGTGGCCATAAGGAATTAACCCAGATACTAGATCCTGCTGCTCTTATATTTTTAAACTCTTGCATAATTTCTTTAACAGCATCCCCTTTCAAAACAAACTCAAAAGCCACAGGAGGTGTTTTAGAGGCTAAATACTCATCAACAATTTCCTTTGCATCTGGATTAGGAAGTATTATTATTGGCATAAAATGTACCTTATCTAAATACTGCCCAAATTCCTTTTCAACTTCAGCCAATCTTTTCACGCCTTTGATGATTACCTGATCTTCAGTGCCTGTTCGTTTTATAACTTCAAAGCATTTGTCAAATATTTGATAACTCTTATCTAAGTTGATTAGAATTTTACCTTTAGCTAATTCTAACGCCTCTTGAAGTGTTGGTATTTTGTGTTGGGTGGCAACTCCTAATCCATCTATTAATCGTATTGTTTTTAATGAATCTAAAGTCCACTCTTTAAGATACCCTTTTCCTGTTGTAGTTCGATTAATAGTATCATCATGCATTAAAACTAAATGACCATCTTTTGTTTCACGGATGTCAATCTCTACCATATCTACATCCAAGTCTATACTGTTTTGTATAGCTTGCAATGAATTTTCTGGTGCACTACGCCAATCACCACGATGAGCCACTACAATAATTTCTTTACTTTTTGAATCTTTAAGGTTCTCTATTTTTATTTGAATAGAAGAGACTAATTTCGACGCTTCGGTATTTAAATTTTTTGATTTTTCCTTTACACTTTCCTTGCATGAAAAAAAGCTAATTATAAATAATAGGAATATTATATAGAATTTCATAAACTGACTTTTAATTAATAATAAGAGTAATATTAATGAGTATAGAAAACAAGAGGTTGATTTAAAATCAACCCCTTACTCAAACTCAAACTACTTCAAAAAAAACTAACTCAAAAATTTATGAATAACATTAATATCCCGTATTTTGAGGCAATAAAGCGGGATTTGTATCTATTTCATTCTGTGGTACAGGATAAAGTAGCTGATTTGCAGATATGCTTAATGTTAATGGAATATTACTGGTTTCGGTAACGTGACTATTCATAACCTCTACTGCTCTACCAGTTCGTACTAAATCTGGCCATCTGTGGTTTTCAAAAGCCAGCTCCCATCTTCTTTCATTCTCTATGGCTAATCTAAATTCGGCTTGATTAGTGACTGTAACAGAAGTTAAATCTGTTAGGCCAGCCCTATTTCTAATTTGATTTATCAAATCAAAAGCAGGTCCATCTGCAACATATCCTTGCTCATTTAAAGCCTCCGCATGCATTAACAAGACATCTGCATACCTTAATACAATAACATTAAGATCACTATCTAAAGCTCCAGCAGTTGGTTCTACTAACTTTTTTGGATACAGAACACCTCCAAAATCACCAATATTTACATCTCGACGTAAATCGGTTGGATTATATGAATTCCAAAGATCGGCAGTGGGTCTATTGCTCCCATTAGCACTTCCATTTACAACAAGGGCTCCACCACCAAATGGTGCAAATTGATTTGCAAAAACACTTCCTTCGCCTTGGCCACTTCCTTCTCCATTAACAGAAAATGAACTTCCTTGACCAGAAGTATATTGTACTTCAAAAATAGATTCAGCATTATTTTCATTTCCTGACCCAAATAAGTCGGCATAATTCGGTAATAAACTATACCCAGAAACATTTCCTAGTGCCGATATAGCTTCCCCATAATTTCCTAGTGTTAAATGCACCTTGCCTAATAATGTGTTTGCTGCACCTTTGGTTGCCTTTCCAACAACACTTTGAGAAGTTGGTAAAGCACTTGCAGCTGCTGTTAAATCATTAATAATTTGTGTGTATATAGTTGAAGTTGCGTCTCTTCCATTTCCAAAAGCTTCGAAAGGGTCGGTTGTCTGTGTCGTTACTAATGGTACATCTCCAAAAATTCGTACCAAGTTAAAATAACTCAACGCTCTAAGAAATTGTGCTTCTCCCTTTCTAATTGCTTTAGTAGAAGCATCCATATCTATATTGTCAATACTATTCAATATGGTGTTACAGCGCTGAATTCCATCGTAATTATCTATCCAAACACTGCTTAATAAAGTATTTGATGATTGAACAGCAAAAATATCCATATTGGTAATGGCTCCTCCTCTTTGTCCCAATGAAGACGATTCTTCTGAATTATCTGAACGTACTTCGAATAAATAAAAAAGGCTCTCCCCAAATTGTCCTTGTTGTTGCAAGGCATCGTAGGCACCATTTACGGCTGTTTCCACGTCATTACTAGTAGCTAAACCAGTTGCACTCGGTGTAGAAATAGGAGCTAAATCCAATTCATTACTACATGAAATGAATGAAAACGCAACTATTATTATAATTAATATGTTTTTCATGATTCTGTTTTTTTAATGATTAAAATGTTAGATTAAGTCCTACTGTGAAAGATTTTGCTGTAGGGTAACCACCCCAATCAAGACCTGGTCGTAATGGACTTGCATTACCGCCAACATTTGAGTTTACCTCTGGATTACTTCCAGTATAGTCAGTAAATGTAAATGGGTTTATTGATGAAAAGTAAACTCTTGCTTTTTCTATACCGACTTTTTCAGAAATCTTAGAATCTAAGGTATAACCTAGAGTAATATTTCTAAATCTTAAAAAAGATGCATCTTCGATAACTCTGCTTGATCTGTCATAGAAAGCTCCATTATTTCCAGCTCTAGCAAATCCAGTACCAGGGTTTGAAGGCGACTGCCAGCGTCCTTCTACTCTATCAGATAATGCGTTTCCAAATCCACCCTCTAAAGTTGCAAAGAAATAGTTAAAATTTAAAATATCATGTCCAACAGTACCTTGTAGCAGAGCTGTTAAATCAAAACCTTTATACTTAAAGGTAGTTGAAAACCCATATGTAAAATCGGGGTTAGGATCGCCTATTACTTTTCTATCATCATTGTTAATCTGTCCATCGCCATTAACATCCTCGATTTGATAATCTCCAGGAGTCGTACCACGCCCTGAGGTTACATGAGCAGATGCATCAATCTCTGCTTGTGTATCATAAACACCTATAATATTCCAACCATAAAACTCTCCTAATGGTCGCCCAACTTCTGTTTTATGATGTTTAGAAATGATTTGAGTTTGATCTGTACCTAATGAAACAACCTTGTTTTTGTTGGTAGAAATGTTGAATGATGAAGACCATTCCACTTCACCTAATTTAATACTATTAGCAGAAATGGCAAATTCAAACCCTTTGTTTTCAACTTCTCCTAAATTTTGTAGTGATGAAGTGAAACCCGTTTGAGAAGGCACAGGAACTTCTAATAATAATCCATCTGTTGTAGACTTGTAATAATCCGCAATAATAGAAATCTTATTATTAAACAACCCTAAATCTAAACCAAAATCAATTTGAGAAGTCTCTTCCCAAGAAAGGTTAGCATTAGGTGATGTTGCTGCTGAAAGACCACCGAGGTTTTCATAATTAGCAGCACCTAATAAAGCGATACCTCCATAATTACCAATTGAATTATTTCCCGTAAGACCCCAACTTGCTCTAAGTTTTAAATCACTAATAGTTTCACTATTCTGCAAAAAGTCTTCTTCACCAATTCTCCATCCTAATGAAACAGATGGAAAGTTACCCCATTTTGAGTTATCACCAAATCTTGATGAACCATCACGTCTAAAAGAAGCACTTAATAGATATTTACCTTTATAATCATAATTTAGCCTGCTGATATATGAAATTAAAGACCATTCTTCTTCAAGTGTATCTCCACCTGTAAGAACATTAGATCCGTTAAATGTAGAAAAATCGTTAGCGCTAGCGTTTGTACTTGTTAAAAAACTTGAAAATAATCTTTCCTTTTGAAATGAGTAACCTGCAAGAACATCAATATTATGGTCCTCTCCAAACGTTTTCTTAAAATTAAATGTATTTTCAGTTATGTAATTGAAAATATTAGCTTCATCTAATCTTCCTACAGCTGCAACTGAGGCTCTATTTCTACGAGTACCTATGCTTGATGGTCTAAACTTACTTAGTTCACTATCTGAATAATTCAATCCAAAATAAGTTTTAAAATTTAAATTATCTGTTAGTGTAAAATCTAAATAAGTACTTCCAATTACATTAAACCTTCTTTGAACGCGTTCAGTTTGAATAGCCATTGCCACAGTATTTTCAAATCTAGCTCCATTATTATTTAATCCCGTTGGAGATTGTCCGAAAATGATTTGCTCACTTATAGCTAAAGATCCATCTGGGTTATAAGGCGCGAAATTTGGATATGCAAATTGCGTTATAATTACAATACCATCATCTCCGTGATGATTTTCAGACACTTTATTATTAGTTGAATAAGAAGGAGCGATATTCACGCCTAATTTAACATTTTTCAAAAAAGAGCTTTCAGGGCTTTTATAAATATTAGAGGTTAAATTTGTTCTGAAACTATACCTTTTAAAATCTGTACTAATAATGATTCCGTCTTGGTCAAAATATTCTCCTGACACTGAAAACTTTGTATCTTCATTACCTCCTCTTGCTGAAAATTGATAACTACTAATAGGTGCAGTTCTGTAAATTTCATCTTGCCAATCTGTATCAGTTAGCCCAGGAGTTCCTGCTAAATAAGGTTGATACACATCTGGAACATAATCTGGAGCAAATACTCCTTGACTTTGAAAATTCTCTGTTTGAAATTCAGCCCATTGATAGGCATTTGCTAAGTCATAGGTACTAGAAACTTGTTGGAATCCTGTATAAGAATTAAAACTAAATTGAGTTTTACCTTGCTTTCCTTGTTTTGTAGACACCAAAATAACTCCATTAGACCCTCTTGACCCATAAATTGAAGCAGACGCTGCATCTTTTAACACCTGAATGGATGCTATATCATTTGGGTTTATATCACTTAAATTAATACTTTCTGCTGGAAAACCATCAATGACTAATAAAGGTGATGTCCCTGCTGTTATTGTTCCAACACCTCTCACTTTAATATCTGAAGATACACCAGGGCTTCCTGTTCCTGCAGAAACCTGAACACCTGTTACTTGACCTGCCAAAGCTTGATCGAAACTCGTAACAGGAAGATCTTCTATTTGCTCCGATCTTACTGAAGCAATAGCCCCTGTAACTTTTTTTCTAGATTGTGAACCATATCCAACTACGACTACTTCATCTAATTTTGCAGCATCTTCTTGTAATATAATAGTTATTTTATCTTGATTATTAACGTTTACTTCTTGAGTTAAAAAGCCAATATAAGATACTATTAAAACGGCATTTTGGTTAGTAACAGTTAATGAAAAATTTCCATCAAAATCTGTTTGAGCTCCATTACTAGTCCCTTTTTCTAAAATATTTGCCCCTGGAAGTGGTTGATTGTTAGTATCTGTAACTATGCCAGATACCTGAATGCCTTGTTCGGTTTTAGATTCTAGTATTTTTTCTTTTATTACAATCGTATTATTTATTCCTACAACAACATTGAATTTTTCAGTTGAAAGAATTTGCTTTAGAAGCTTATTTGTTCGTATAACTCCTTTTTTTATTTCTATACTGGGAAAATTTTTAAACATATCAGATTGATAAACAAAAGAATAATCTGTTTGCTTATCAATCATGTCAAAAACTTGATCCACAGTTAGTGTTTTATCCTCATCAATAACTATTTTAGAATTCTGTGAGAGAAGATCTCCTGAAGAAAAACTAAATACAGCTGTACAGAATAAGAATATAAATGTTCTCATAATGAATTTTAAGACCTGTTTTCTTTTTGAAAAACAAGAGGTTGTTAATTTAAATTCCATAAATTTGTAATGTGTTAGTTAATAAATTAATTAATACTTCTAAAGGGGAAGTGAAGGTTTGTTTGTCAGAAATCGGACCATCTTTCCCTTTTCTTTTTTAATACTGAATCTAGTTCAGTCAAAGTGTTGTTTTATGCCATAGTTTAATTAGTTATTAGTTAGTAAATTATTTTAGTAATATTGTTTTATTATTTATTTCGTAACTCATATTATTCGTACTACCAATGATTATATCTAAAATTTCTTCAATACTTAATTTTTTATCCAAACTTCCATTAAACGTTATTACCTCAAGTGATTCGTTATTAAAAATCACTTTAACATCATACCAACGTGATAATACTTCCATCATATCTTTAAGTGGTTTATTTTTAAAACTAAACACACCTTCTTTCCAGGAAATTACCCTATAAACATCTACCGTAGAAGACACCATAGTATTCTTAGCCTGATTTAGACTTAGCTGTTCATTTGGCGCTAAAATTTTAATCTTATTCAAAGCATTAACTGCAACTTGCCCTTCTACCAAGGTTGTATAAATATTTTGCTCGCCTTTATATGCTTTAATATTGAACTCAGTCCCTAAAACTTCAACTTCTTGTGCAGCATTATACACTTTAAACTTAGCTCCTTGGTGATTACTGCTAGGCGACACATCAAAATAAGCTTCTCCATACACAAGTTCAACTTGACGCGTTTCTCCTTTTATAAAACTTGTTGGGTATTTTAATTGTGATTCGGAATTTAGCCAGACTTGTGTGCCGTCTGAAAGCTTTACAAAAAATTGTCCTCCTCTAGGGATAGTTAAATAATTATAAGTGACTTCTGATGAATTTCGTTCCTCTACTTCATAAACAATTTCCTCTCCATTACTATTCGCATTTTGTGTTTGAAAAGATGTCCCTTTCTCTAAAGCAATTTGAGAACCATCACTTAACGTCAATGTTGCTTTATCTGTACCAGGAATAATAGTGTTAGTGTTTACAATTATAGGTGTTGTATCTATTGGTGAGTTTAATATGTTACTTCTGAAAAAATAACCTAACCCAAAAACTAGTACAGCCGCCGCTGCGTATTTTAAAACTTTATACCTTTTTAATTTATGAACTACTTTTTTGTCTTGTCTAATTTTCTGCAAGTATTCTTTTTTTGCGTTTTCGGTATTAAACTCGTTCATATTAATATCTATAGCATAGTTAGTTCTAATATAATTCTTAAATATTTGTTTATTATTTTTGTCCTTCAACCATTGTGTCAATACTTCCAAATCATCAATATTGGCAGTATTCAACAAATATTTAACTAGTTTATTTTCTATATTTTCATTCATTCTTGGATGGACTCTTTATATATATTACGTTTGCCAAATGCTATCACCCACAAATTTCATTAAAAAATATTTCTTTAATTTTACAAAAACTTAAAGCACACTTAAACATATACTTATAAATGGGTATTGATTTTTCAAATAATAAAACACTTGTTGGGCATTTAAAAAAAGGACATGAAGATGCTTTTGCATATTTAATGGATGCTTATCATAAAAAATTATGTGTTTATGCAAAAAGTCTATGCCGCGATATTTATATAGCCGAAGACATTGTTCAGAATATTTTTTTAAATATTTGGGAAAAGCGTCGAAAACTAAAAGAAACTCATTCCATTCAAAGTTACCTTTATCAAAGTGTTTATAACGAATTCATTAATCAGCATAGAAAAAAGACATCTTTAATTACTTTAGAAAAAGAGTATATTAAAACTTTGAATACTATTTTAGAAGAAGAAGACACCGACGAACTTACTAAATTAATCACTTTGGTAAAACAAGAGATTAAGGAGTTACCACCCAAGTGTAAAAAAATATTTATTATGGGGAAGCAAGAGGGGCTAACATATGCTGAAATAGCCGAGCATTTAAATATTTCGTTTAGAACTGTAGAAAATCAAACGAGCAAAGCTTTTGCAATTATCAGAGAAAAAGTAGGAGATAAAATGCATACTATCTTATTTTTATTGTTTGGAATGCATAGAAAATTAAAAGTCTAGGTTTTCAATTTACTTCCGTTTATTTCACAAGGATATAAATAAAATTGAACCAACTCCAAACAAAATACTGGCAATAAAAACTACAACGGCCCAAGTAGGATATATTTTAGCCTGTTCTATGTGATTCTCAAAACGACTTTCAAAGCGTTCAATAGCTTTTGTATGTGACGCCATTTTTTGTTCATGCTTTTCAATAATGGACTTATAATTGGTTAAATCCATCTTGATTTTTGTATCCTTTAAATACTCATTCATTTTCTCTAGTTTATCTACACCGTTTTTAAAATCGTTAATTTCATTTACGAGTAATGCGGTTAATTCTTCAAGTTTTGTCATGATTGTTATGTTTAATTTAATATCCAATTCCCATTCCTTTATCGATGGCTTTTTTAATAATGAACTTGGTAATCTTTAAGGCTAGGTTAGGTGTCAAGTCAACTACCTTACCAGCTAGTTTCACACTTAAATTGTTTTCTTTCAATATGCTTGCTCCATTTATTCCTGACATTTGTTTTCCAATATTGCCAAGAGACATATTGCGATGCACTTCACTGCCTTTAAAATTGTGTCCATCAAATTCAAATCGAAAACCTTGTAATTTGTTTTGATTGTTTATCGTTGGAATGACTTTAACACCATTAGCTTCCATCGCTTTTAAATAGGCATCAAAAGATTTGGGCTGAAATTGTTTCATGGTTAGATCGTGTCGGCGCTTGATTTCTGAGCGTATTTCCCTTAGGTTAAATTCCTTTTCAAATTGTACTTGTTTAACGGTTGTGAGTCCCATTCTTTCAGCGATTTTTTCTGCTGCAAGCTGACTCCGTTTCCCAATAAAACTATCATTATAAGCTACACCCTTAAAATCGATTCTGTTAACATACAAATGGATGTGTTTATGTTCTTTGTCTTTGTGCACAAAGGCTATTGCTTGTCGTTCTCTTAATTGCATCTCTTTTATAAATTGTCTTATTATAGCTTCTAATTCTTTTTTATTTAGACTTTTACCATCTTCAATCGTTGGACTAATAACAAATGAGAGGGTATTCTTTTTACAATGGTAATTTTGATCCTGGAGCATTTCAAATTCTTTGGCTATTTCAGCAGGCGAATCACCATGCAAGAATTCTTTTAATACAATTTCTGCATCTTTTTCCTGATTCCATCCGTAGGACATGGAAGCTCAGTATGTGATATACTTTTTCCTTTCCCTATCATCACTGAAACTTTTTAAGATGTGCTTTTATTTCATTGGCTAGATCATATATCGTCTCAGTCAATTTAGGATTTCGCTTTCTGTACATGTTACCAATAGACTTAAAATTATTGTGATATTTAATCAGCATTTTATAAAGTTCTATATGTTCATCGGTAAAGCGCTCAGTAATTTCTTTTTCAAATAGACCGCGTCGTATATATTCACTTAAGGTTAATCCACTTCTTAATGCTTTAACTTTTAGAAGCTTCTTTTCATAAACAGAACATCGAAACTTAACGAGATCACCCTTCCCCTTAAACACTCTTTTTTCTTTGCGACCAAGGGGAGCAAACAAGAATGTGTCCACAGACACACATCTTGAATTCCTACTCAAGACCATTTTCGTTTCAGATGAAGTTTCGTTAAAATCTAACTCCACACTATCCGAATGATTTAGTATATCAGTAGGAATCTTTAGGTACTGCTCCTTTTTATCTTTTGATTTAAAATTAAATGTCTTCTCTTTTTTCATGACTCAATAAATCGTTTAAATCTTTATAATTCTTATAGCTTGAACTTTTGTCAATACTTATTTTGTACTTGCTAATTAAATATTGAGTTGCCTTATGACCAGTACTATCATTATCCAAATACAAATGAACTAAGGTGTATTTTGAAATGTGTTTTTCAATATCATTTATAAAACTGATGGAGTTTAAAACAAGGATATCTGAAGTTTTTAATAGGTTATCATCTAATGTTGCAAGTGATAACAAATCAAACATCCCTTCCAAAATGATTACTTGCTTATTATTATTATTTTGGAAGTAGGTATAAGATTTAGTACTGCTGCTATTTTTAAAAATCTTATTACGTAATTCCCAACCCCCTTTATTATTCTTTAATCCGATGGCGAAAAAGTCAGAGTCTTTATTCTTATACCAAACTTCTTTACAATAGATATTTGCAATAGTTTTGGTAATTCCTCTGGAGTTTAAATATTGAATTAAAGCAGGATGTATGATGTCTTGAACTTTAATAATATTGACCCCTGTATGATTCTTTCTAGAAATGGGTTGTTGTTGAAATGAGTTATTTGCAATTCCATCATTCAAAAATTCTAAAGTTTCTTTTATGGAACACTTTAAAATCTTACATACTAAATCGATTACGTTTCCTCCGATACCTTCGCCGTGATCGTACCATCGATTCTTGGTTTTAGAGACTTTAAAAGAGGCTTGGGTTTCTGACCTAAAAGGACTTAGGAACCAAGCTTCTTTTTCCGTTGTCTTTTTAGGAAAGTGCCCTAATTTTTCCAGTGCTTCTTCCACTGAAAAATTACGAGCTGTTTCACAATTTATTTTTCTTTTCATAAGCCAATGTGTTTTAAGGTGTTTTTTTGATGTTTTGATGATTTCATCTGTAAATCCTCATAAATACTACGATTGCTTAGTCATCAATTTTTCATCGTTTCATCATTCTTGATTTTTAATAGCCTTATCCTGTCATCATTATATTTTTTGATGACAAAATGATGAATAAATGATGACGGCTTTAACCCCAGTAAATACAGCAGCTTCTTCATGCTGTCATCAATTCATCAAAATTTTGGATTAAAAATGTTTTTTGTATGGTAAAATAGCGTCCTTTTGAGTTGACAAAATTGATATCTCCATTACCCCAAATCTCAAATTTTTCATAACTGT
>CANMUP010000006.1 GCA_947501105.1 uncultured Flaviramulus sp.
GATACATCCCCTTCTTTAGGCTGTTTCCCTAAAGGCGAATAAATATTGTAAAACCCAAGGTGCTCCTGTTTGAAGTTTATATGATTGGGAATACAGGTAAAGCCATCATATTTGGGTATTTTACTTAAGTGGTCTTTACCATGATCTTGTTTTATGGTCTCCATATTCCAATGCACCAAGATTTCATTAAAATGACCAGCTATGGTAGGAGCTTTGACCTGCTTATAATAGGACGTGCCTACACGTATATAGGGTGTCTTTTTCATGAGAATTTTTTTAAATGAAGATTGTCCTATTGTACTTTATGACGCATGGTATATGCTAAAGCTTCGGCTTCTATATCGTGTTTTGACTTTCGTTTGTTTTGAAGTAACCATTCAACGAGTTTGGCTTTCTCAAAAAAGAGCATTTTTCCGTTGGGTTTAGAGTGTGGTATTCTTCCTGAAGCTGTTAGTTTATAAAGATAGCTTCTAGATATACCTGTGTAATCGCTAGCTTCGTCGAAGGTTAGTACCTCTTTATGACCTACTAACAGTTTTTCTAAACGATCCAATCGTTCAAGAATTAATAAATTGTCCATTTTTATTGTTTTTAGATTTATAAAATGAACAAAAGCGCTTTTGTTTTCCCTTATGGGATTATGGAAATAAAAGTAAAAAATGTGGCTATTGAAAGAAGAAAAAAAATCAATTAGTTATTCACAAGTGTTTGAAAAACAACAAATTAAACTAATACACATCAAAATTGATTCAAATATTAAAGCATAATTTTATTTGACATTTTATGATATCAAATAACTCCATTTAAAATTGAAGATTAATGGCCGTTTTAATACCTATTTTGAGTTATTAACAATTGAAATTAAGAGTTTTAGGAAATTTAAGCATATGAAAACGCAGATATCCTAATCTTTAGAAATTTTTAAGACTGGAATACTATTAGCAGCTTCTTTCATTTTGACATCAATTATTTTAGCATAAATCTGAGTCGTTCTTATCTCTTTGTGTCCTAGTCGTTTTGAAACCGTATAAATATCGGCTCCATTTTCTAATAACAATACAGCATTTGTATGTCTAGCACTATGAAAAGTAATATGCTTTGAAATTCCTGCACGCATACACCACTTTAAAATCTCAGCATTAAAATGAGCACCATATTTAAGGCCTTTAAATACTTTATCATCTCTATTTCCTCGTTCTCCTAGCAGCTCTCTAGCTTGTTCCGAAATATAAAGATATTCGAGACCTTCGGTTTTCTTCTGTCTGAAAATAATCCGATAATCTTCTTCCTCTTCTCTTACTTCAGCCCATTTTAGTTTATTGATATCACTCCAGCGAAGTCCTGTAAGACAACTAAATATAAAAGCTCTTTTTAAAACAGTATGTTTACAAGCCGTTTCACTTAAAGCTTGCAGCTCTGAATGTGTTAGGTATTCTCTTTTAGATTCACCTTGACTAAATCCTTTAACAGATTTAACAACATCTACATTTAAATATCCTTCAGCATAAGCTTCCCTTAATACCGCTCGTAATTTATTGAAGTACGTATATTTTGTGTTTTGAGATAAAGGTGTACCTCCATTAGTTTTAGCTTCTTTATGAAGATATTTTTTAAATCCTTTTACAAAATTTTCATCAATATCTTTAATAGCTATATTCGGAGGACAATAGCGCTCCAAATGTTTGAAAGCAGCTTTCCAATTATCATAATTACCTTTGCTTTCGTATCTATCTTCCTTGAGTTTATTATAGTAATCTAAAAATAAAACCCTGCCTTTATTATCATCCTCAATATTAAATTTGCCTTTTATTAATTCTGCTTTTTTAAGTGTTAATATATTTTCAGCCAGTTGCCAGGTTTCTTTATTCTCATTCTTTTCAGATATCGTGATTGGATTACCATGCAGGTAAAGCTTTAAATATTCAAAATTTCTGTTGTGAGTTTGTTTTCCATTCTCATCTATGGAATATCCTTTATAGTATTCTAAATACAAACTATAACGTCCGCTAACAAGTTTTTTCTTTTTAAGACTTATTTTCATATTCTATAATTTAAAATTTATGCATATTATTAAATTCACTATTTATTAAATAGATCATTTATATCAGAACGCTTAATCCTCGTTGTCCTACTTCCTAAATTAATGGTTTTAATAGTGCCGTTTTTAATATTACGATAAACTGTTTTAATTGAACAATTTAAAAGAACTGAAACTTCTTTAACTGTCAAAAAATCCAAGACATTTAATTTCTCTACTTCTAATGTTATTTTCTGAGTAGTTTCTTCATTACTCTTTGAAATTTTAGCTCCTTTAGTTTTTTCTTTATAATGCCTGCTATTGCATTTGTGTGAACAATATTTAGTCTTAGTTGTCCTAGCTGTAAATTCTTCTTTACAGTATTCACAGATTCTCTGTATATGAATATTACTACTCATCGAAGTTGGATTAGAAGTTAAAGAGATTAGGTATCGTTAAGAGGTTCTAAGCGGTCTTAAGAAGCCCTAAATGACTCTAAGTGACATTTTTGGCGAAATTACCAAAAACGAGGTGTAATTTTTACACCTTTTTCAAATTTAATGAAAAAGATGTAAAAATGGTGTAAAAATTATGAAATAATAAACTCACAAAAGAAAGGGAAGGAAAATGTTAGTTTTTGTATAAATCTGATTTTAAGCAATTTGATATCAAAACGAATTAAATAACATCAAATAAAATGACTATTTATTTCCCAATACAGAAATTAGCAAAAATATTCCCTAATAAATCATCATTAGTAATTTCTCCTGTAATTTCACCAAAATAGTAAAGTGCCTGTCGGATATCGATTGCTAAAAGGTCTCCAGACAAACCTGACTCTAGTCCAAACTCAACTTTTTTAACTTCTTCTAATGCTTTCAGTAATGAATCATAATGCCTTGTATTCGTGATAATTGTATCATTATTTCTAAGAGCACCAGTATTTACAAAACCAAGAAGTTTGTTTTGCAATGTGTCGACACCAAAATTCGTTTTTGCCGATAATAATTCTACATCAGAAATTTCATTTTTCAATTTAATAGTAGCTTCTTCTGAAAGCATATCTATTTTATTAGCAATAACAATAAGTGGTTTTAATGGGTACTTATTTTTTATTTTTTCAATTTCAACTTTCAACTTTTGCAATTTGTCATCATCATTTAAAATGACATCAGCTTCAAATAAATAAACAACTACTTGTGCTTGATCAATTTTTTCAAAAGTTTTTTTAATTCCTATACTTTCTACTACGTCATGTGTTTCTCTAATTCCCGCCGTATCAATAAACCTGAACCCAATTCCTCCTATAGATATTTCATCTTCAATAGTATCTCTTGTTGTTCCAGCAATTTCTGAAACTATGGCACGATCTTCATTTAGTAATGCATTTAAAAGCGTTGATTTCCCCACATTTGGTTCGCCAACAATAGCCACAGGAATTCCATTTTTAATAACATTACCAACTGCAAACGAATCTATTAAACGTTTTAAAACTAATGTAATACGTTCAATTAAATCTTTAAACTGAGTTCTATCTGCAAACTCAACATCTTCTTCTGCAAAATCGAGTTCTAATTCAATCAATGATGCGAAATTCAATAATTCTGCTCGTAACTTAGCAATTTCTGATGAAAAACCACCACGCATTTGTTGCATCGCTATTTGATGTGATGCTTCATTATCACTAGATATTAAATCTGCTACAGCTTCAGCTTGAGACAAGTCGAGTTTCCCATTTAAAAAGGCGCGTAAAGTAAATTCTCCAGCAGTTGCCATTCTGCAACCGTTTCTTAGAAATAATTGAATAATTTCTTGTTGAATATAATTTGAACCATGACAAGAAATTTCGATAACATCCTCACCTGTATAAGAATTTGGATTTTTAAAAACCGATAATAACACCTCATCTATGGTTCTATCTCCATCAATGATATGCCCTAAATGTATAGTATGCGTAACTTGCTTGCTTAGTATTTTACCAGAAACCGATTTAAATTGTTTTTCTGAAATACTAATGGCATTTCTACCTGAAAGCCTTATAACTGCAATTGCTCCGGCTCCAGACGGTGTTGCTAATGCTACTATGGTGTCTTGATTTATCATGATGCAAAAATAATAAAATGCTTTGCCAGTTTTGATACATATCCTTCAATATATTGTTATTTAGCAATACTGCCGATACAGCAAAATATACATTTCTAACGTTCTAATGAGAGTTATTTCTTTCAAACTGATTATTATTATCAATTTTTTTGATTATAAAATGATTACCGTAGCGCATATTTCTTAAACAAATTGCAACTAAAACCCTAAATATCAATAGTATTACTATTGATATTTTTAAAATGATGTTTTCTTCATAAAAATGATATCAACTAACAAATATACTATGCAAGCATAGTATATTTGCACGCCCATTTTTATGATGAAAGATATGTCGGTTACAGAAAGTGAACTTTACTCCAAAGCAAAAAGTATAAAAACTATAGAATTAGGAAGTTTATACTTTTTTGAAAATTTCCTAATTGCAGAATTTAATGAAGGCGTAAATATTAGTTTTGAAAATTTTCATGAAGCTAAAGCCTTAATAAATGAACACTATGGGGAAACAAACTTTGGCTTTATAGGAAATAGAATAAACTCTTACTCAATATTAATTTCTGATGCTCCACTTTTCAATGAAGCCTTCAAAAACCTAACGGCTTATGCTACTGTTACTTATAGTTCGTTTGCAGAAAAAGTGTTTGATGTTGAAAACCATTTTTTCGAATTTAATAAAAAGAACTTCACATCTTTATTTGAAGCAATAAAATGGGTTAGAGAGTCTCTACAAGAAGAAGCATTAAGTTAAATAAATACCATCCTGCTTAATCTCAATCAAACGTTGCTTATACAAAGTGCCCACAGCTTTTTTAAAATTCTTTTTACTCATTTGCAGCAAGTCTTTTATAGCATCTGGACTAGACTTATCTGTAAGGTTAATATAGCCACTGTTATCGTTAAGTTCCTGCATAATACGTTCTGCATTAGGTTCTATATTTCTATAACCTATTTGACCTAGAGCAATATCTAACTTATTTCCTGGACGTATTTTTTTTACGATGCCTTTTAGTTTATCACCAACATTAATGTCTTTAAAGATTTGATCTTTATAAATTAAGCCTAAATGGGTTTTATTTACAATTACATTCATCCCAATATCGGATGGGTGAGAGACTATTAAATCTACTTCATCAAATTCAGCTACCGAAAGCTCTCTATTATCTAAAAATCTGTTGGTTTTACTTGAAGCTACTAGCCTATCGGTTTTTTCATCTAAATAGCAATGCACTAAATACCAACCGCCAGGTTTCATTTTAAAAGCTTGCTCTTTAAACGGGCAAAATAATTCTTTAACTAATCCCCAATCTAAAAAAGCGCCATAATCAGTCACCTGATTGCATCTTAATAATGCGAAATCGTTGCGCTTAATATAAGGCATATCAGTAGTTGCAACTGGTCTTTCTTCATTATCCAAATACACAAAAACCTCAAGCTTATCCCAAATTTTAAACGCTTCAGGAACGTATCTATTTGGTAATAACACTTCGTTATCTTCATCATCAATCAAATAGACGCCATGGTCTGTTTCACGAAGTATTTCTAAGGTATTTATTTGTCCTAGTTCTATCATGGCGCAAAGGTAATGATATTAGATTTTGAAAAATAAAAAAGCGTTACAATAATTGCAACGCTTTTAAACTATATTAAACTACTTATACTAGTAAGCAGACTCTTTCTTGAAATGTTTAGTCAATAAATAGTATACAACTGCTCTATATTTATTTCTGTTCGATTGACCATATTGATCCATAACAGCTGCAATGCCTTTATCTAAATCTGCACCATCTTTTAGGCCTAATTTTTTGATTAAAAAATTGTTCTTAACAGTAGCTAACTCTGATTCGTCTGAACCTGAAACAGTAGATGAATCTGCATTATAAATTGAAGGACCACAACCAATGGTCACTTTAGTTAATAAATCCATATCTGCATTAACACCGCATTTGTCTTTTAAATCTGCTGCATACTTTGCAATAAGTTCGTCTCTTTTACTCATAATTAAATAGTTTTTGATGTGTTTGTGAAATTTGTAAAATACCTTTTAAAGATAACTATTTTTTAGACACACAGAATTATAGAAAGTCACTTTATTGACCAATAGCCTTAAAGTATTGAAGTAATACCTCATCATTCAAATTTTTAGGAGTAAAAATTTCTAATAATTTTGGCTGATTACTTGATGAATAAAATGAATTTAAGCTACTTGTTAAATCCGATTCATTTGAAACACTAACATATTCAAATCCGTACATTTTACATAAATGCTCTGCTGATAATTGATGCTTAGTTTCAAAATACATGTCAAAATTTTCAGTGTTTTTATGACCAGGAAGGATTCTAAAAATACCTCCGCCTTGATTATTAATAACTATAATCCTAAAATTATTGGGTATATAATTATTCCATAGCGCATTACTATCGTATATAAAACTTAAATCTCCAGAAATTAATGTAGTTTGTTTAGTATTAACTACTGCACAACCAATAGCTGTAGATGTACTCCCGTCTATACCGCTAGTGCCTCTATTACAAAACACTTCTAATGTGTTATTTAAATCGAATAATTGGGCATAGCGCACTGTTGAGCTGTTTCCTAACTGCAATATAGTATCATCCGGAATAGCGTTTAAAACAACTTCAAAAGCTTTTAAATCGCTGAAATCAATCATTTTTAAATAGGCATTATGTTTACTATGTCGTATTGATTTAATAGATGTCCAAGTAAGTTTATAATCACTTTCTTTTGTTTTAGATTCACCTAAAAGTTTCTCTAAAAATTGATTTGGTGTTGTTTTAATGAATTTATTTAAACTAAAAAAGGTGTCATTTGCTTTCTTTGAATCTACATGCCAATGATGCTTTGGTTTATATTTACGCAAAAATGCTTTAATTTTTTTTGATACAATTAAACCACCAAATGTTAATAAAATATCAGGTTGCAAGTTTATAAAATCTTCACTTTTAAAAGGTGCAATTATTTTATCTATACTTGGGAAAAAATCTTCGTGATGCAAATTAGAAGTCGTTTCGGTAAATACAATTACACTATCATCCTCAGCTAAAACATCTAACCATTTTTGCTCTATAGCATTGGGCTGACTCACACCAACCAATACCATTTTCTTTGAAGCTTCATTCCAATCTTTAATACAATCACTTAAAACTGAAGATTCAATTTGTAAAATATTTTCTTCAACAGGAATTGTTTTAGGATTTACAGTTGGCTTATCAATCATATTGTACAAAGGCTCATCAAATGGAATATTAATATGTACTGGCCCATGTTTTGAAGTTGCGATGTTTATGGCTTTGTTTATTTCAACTTCGTTATACTCTTGAATCCCTTGTTTTAAACCCAATAACGTTTCTAGCTTATTTTCTAAATTTTTAAAAATAGGCAACTCTTCTTCCTCCTCTGCTTTATTATCTAAATCCAACTTTAAGTTAGCTGAATATAAAATATGGTTTTCAAATACATTGGGCTGATTTATAGTTTGTCCATCACCAACACCTATTAAATGTTTTGGTCTATCTGCTGATAAAACCAACAATGGAACATCACTATAAAAAGCTTCTGCTACAGCAGGATAATAATTTAACAAAGCACTACCAGAGGTACAAACCACAGCCGTTGGCTCTTGCAACTGTTGCGCTATGCCTAAAGCAAAAAAAGCGGCACAACGTTCGTCAACAATACTATAGCACTTAAAATATGGGTTGTTAGTGAAACCAATAGTTAATGGTGCATTTCTGCTACCCGGAGAAATAATAATATGCTTTATGCCTTTTGCTTTACAGAGCTGTATAACGGTTTGCGCAAGCGGAATTTTTGGATGAATCATATTAAACAAATATAAAACGATTGAAAACATTAATAACAAATATTTTAGTTGAATATTTGCATTCGTTATATTTACTTCCATTTAAAAACAAATCATCAATCTTAATTTATCTATAAATGAATAAACACTTAATTGCCTTACTAATACTAACTTTTTTCATGTTTAACTGCTCTACGAGTGATAACCCTTCTGAGGATTCACAAAACTGTACTACCTCTTTTCCTTTTTTAGAAGAAGGCAAAACACTAAAATATAATTTCAGCTTTTTTGGAGGGAACGCAACTGAGTCCGTAATAAAAATTAAACAATGTGATGGAGATGGTTTTTTGGTAGATAGAACCATGTATGATATCACTACTGGTAAAACTGAAACAATAACAGATCTTTGGAAACAAGATGGAGATTTTTTATTAACAGATTCTGCAAATAACAAAGATTATTGGTCAAAAATTTATAAAAAGAACGCTGTATTAGGTGATAAATGGTCATTTGAAAATACTAATGCTAAAATTATTACACATGAAGTGATTGCTGTAGATTCTTTAATTACAGTCCCTGCCGGAACTTTTAAATGTACCGTTTATAAATACACAACAAGTACTACTGTTAATGAAACTTTTGTGTCTTGGAATGATGAAATTGGAAATATAAAGGAAGATGGAGAAGGTTTTTTTCTATTAGAACTAAAATCGTATGAATAGCCACTAAAATATAGCTTCTAAAAAAGCATTAATTAATTAGTGCTTTTTTAATTGTGTGAGTTTTAGTTACAGTTTCTTCCCACTCACTTACCGCATCAGAGCTTTTAGTAATACCACCACCAACATAAATTAAAGCTTGATGATTTTTAATTTGCATACAGCGTAAATTAACATACAATTGCGTGCTTTTTTTAGTTATTGCATAAGCTCTATTCTCTATGTTACGCTTTCCAGAACGGGGTGATGTAATAGTTTCAAAATTCAATTCGCCTAAAAAACCAGTATAAAATTCACGGTTATAGTCTTCATTTTTTAAAATAAATTGTTTAGCATTTAACTTTGGAAAACCACAAACTGCAGGCGTTGGATGCAACACAGAAACTACATCTTTTAAGTTTGGGTTTGATTTCAATCTAGCGGAGATCATTGTTTTTAAGTGCAATAAGTTTCCTGCCTTTACAGTTTCTGTTTGCGATGTATTTATTTTTTCAACTAATGGTTTTAAGTTTTCAGTAATAAAATCTGTAACTATGTGTTGTTCTTCTTTTTCTTTGTCTTGCCAAATTACATCCAAAGTTCCTTTATAATCTTGTGTGCCGGCCAAAGCCATAATAGAAAATTGTTTGCCTTCTATTTTTATTAACGTTTCTGGTGTTGCGCCTAACCACAGCCCTACTTTAGGGTGATACCAACAATATACAAATGCGGATGGATAAAGGTTTAAAAGGTTTTTAAAAATTGAAATAGGATTTGATTCAGAAACATTAATGGTTTCCATTCGAGATAATACGACCTTCTCAAATTCATTATTATTAATAGCATCAACGCCTTTTTTCACAAGATTAATGTGATGATTTTTAGTGTTTTCGTCTGTATTCTTATCTATATGAGATGTCTCCACTGCGCTCTGCATAACATTGGATACAGAAATTGCTTCCGAAGCTTCAATTGGTATCAAAACCGAATCATCTGAGTCATCAAAAGGTGAAAATACAAATCCTTTCTCAGTAAAGTTTTTAGTAAAATGTAAATCGTTAGTTTCTTGAAGTAATGCTTTTACAACATCTTCATTGGGTTTTCTATAAACTACAAAAGGAATTTCGTTATGATAATGTGTTTCAATACGATTAAAAAAAGCTTCCAAAGTCATTAACTATTCTTTTTAGGCAATGAAATGGTTGAAAGTCTACAAATTGAAATTAAATTATTAGCATCATCAGTTACTCTAATATCTAATAATTGCGTGGTTCTGCCTTTGTGTAAAAAAGTAGCTTTGGCATAAACAAAACCTTCTGTAACACTTTTTAAATGGTTTGCAGTAATTTCTATACCACGTACAAAGAATTTTTCAGTGTCTATAAAAATATGCGATGCAAAACTCCCCACACTTTCAGCTAATGCCGCAGTAGCCCCACCATGTAACACACCATCTGGCTGATACACTCTAGAATTCACTGGCATTCTAGCAACTAAAAAATTATCACCAAAATCTACAACTTCAATTTCTAAAGTTTCCATTAAGGTATTTTTACAGGCTTTATTTGCTTTAGCTAAAACGGCTTCTTTAGATAATTGCATAGAATAGTGTATTTATAAAATCGCAACAAAAGTACATTACTTATAGTTAAAAATCAATGCTGAATAATTTTGATTTCAAGGTTTTTATAATAAACTTTCATATTAGGTCCTGCATGTACTTGAAGTGCTATTACTCCAGAGCTTGTACTTTTATCAACCTCTTTATCTATAACGCTTATAGTTTTAATATTGTTTATAAAATGCTGTAAATGGTTTCCGTTGGCAACAATTTTATAATCATTCCATGCTTCATGATGTATTTTACTTTGAATAGCTTTTGATGTAGTAAAGGGTACTACTTCCTTTTTGCCATTCTCAAAAACAGTAACTTGTTCTCCTCTATTTGCTATAATTCCTCTACCCTTTTCTTCATATAAAATTCCCGAATAATTAATTCCAGCTTCCATATCAGCTTGATAACCCCCAACGACAAACAAATCTTCGTCTAGCACCTTTGCTCTATATTGTACACCACTATTTCCGCCAATGATTTTATACTGGAACTTTAGTTCGAAATTTGAAAACTCTTTTTCACAGATTAAAAAGGTATTTTGCTTCAGTTTATAGTCATCAGTATTCCTTCCAACAATACAACCATCTTCAACCGACCAAACTTTTGCATCTCCTTTCCAACCATCAAGGTTTTCTCCATTGAATAATATAATGTCATCAGATTTATTTTTAGAAGTCGAATTACAGCTAAATAAAAAAGTTGCTATTATTGCTAAAATGAATCCCTTAATAAGAAGATTTCTGTTGTTCATACAAATTGGTTTTAACAATTCTATTTATAAATTTTATTGCTTTTATCTCCTCCTGCTAGTAAGAAAGCCATCAAATCACTTAATTCTTTCTCGTTTAAACCATTAATTAAACCAGCTGGCATTGCAGATTGTGATGATATTTTTGTTTTTAAAATATCTTTTTTATTTATTTTACTTGTAATATCTGGCGAAAACGCATTAACGCTAATTTCTAATTCGTTTTCGGTTTCATCAATAAGTCGTCCTGTAATTGAATTACCATTATTCAGATGATATATAGTATTTCTATAGCGATCTGAAACTGCTTTTGAAGGGTGTATTATAGCTTCAGCCATATCTTTAATTGAAAAACGTGTTCCAATTTGAGTGAGTTCTGGACCAGAATTACCGCCAACACCTTTAATACTATGACATGAAACACATAATGAAGCTCTGAAAAAATTCTCCCCGTTTTTAAAATTCGCATTTTGTTTATTTGCGTCAAATGCTTTCTCAACATCTGAAACTGTATAGTTTTTACCTGGGCCAATTGGCATTTTTACATCTTTCATCAAATCTGCTTGCTGATTCATTGATTCGCTAGATAAAGATTCAAAATATTCTCTTTCATCATCGGAAACATTATCTAAAGCCTTACGTTGAATTGCTTTAATAAAATTAGCATATTGCTTCCCCCCAGACTTTTTCAAAGCTCTGTTGTACCATCTAAAATAGCGTTCTCTCAATGCTTTTGTCCAGCCTGTTTTTATTTCACTTAAACTCTTAGCATAACTAATATTTTGCTGATTAGGCATGTTCTTGAGCATATTTTCAACATCCTTACCATATAGATCGCTTCGCTTTGAAATATCACCGGACAAATAAATAGATTTCAAATTTGAAGTAATGGTATCGTTTTCCATTTTATAAATGGTAGGTTCTAAAATTTGCGGCACATCTAAGTAACTAAGCAAAGCACATAATTGCTTATTTATTAAAGGAGATTCTTTTAAATAAAATGGCAATAATTTGTCCTTTATGGATGTACTTAATGCTAAATCAATTTCTTCTTCAGTTCTAATTATTAATAATTCAATCGCTCTTAAAAAATCTGTTTTTTCTGTTTCATTTAAAGTTTTCCAATCCATTTCTAACAACGTTTGTAATGTCATTATTCTATCATTGTCTTGTCCTTGATGAGCAATACCTATAGCTAGGGCAGTTTTTCTTAGAGCATTTTCTCCTTTAGCAACTTTATATTTCCAAATATTTACATCTTGATTTTCTAAAGCCATTCTCGAAGCGTATCTAATATATCTATCGTCATCACTTAAATTTTCTACAAGAAAATTAATTTGATTTGCATCTTTTTTTATTTGAAAAGCTTCAATTTTTTTTCGAAGTGTTCTTTCATTTTTACCTAAATTGTTTTCAGATAGTTTTTGCACATCATTAGAACGTGTTCCTGTATAGGTTACCTTATACAATGCCGATTCTAAGCGCCTTCCACCTGTTAAAAAGTATAATGCACCATCATTCCCTACAATACCGTTAGTTAATGGCAATGGCACTCCAGATAGAAATTCAGTAACCTCAGCGGTATAACTGCTTCCTTTGGGTGTTAAATTTGCAAAATACATGGTTCCGTAACTCCAATCAAAAAGATATAATCCCTTTTGATAATAATCAGGAAACTTTAGGCCATTACCTTCAAGAAGCCCTGTTGGAGAGCCTTGACCTAAATTAGCAATACCTGGTAAATTATCTGGATATTCAGGAGCAAATTTTCCTGTTCCTGTTCGCCATCCAAAATCACTCCCGCTTGTTAAATGACAAAGCCTAATAGGTCTGTACCAAGGCATTCCCATATCGTATTCCATATCAGAATCAAAAGCAAACAACTCGCCATCATGATTAAAAGCTATATCGTAGGTATTTCTAAGGCCTACGGTTAAAATAGTCCAATCTTTTCCTTCAAAATCCGTTTTAACAACCCACCCGCCTGGAGCTTTTCTATCATTTGCATGACCGCTAGGGTCTTTTATAACTGGTAGCAAATTATCTTCATTCCAATTTTTAGGAATTGTACTTTCAAGATCTTCTGGAATATCTGTGTGGTTTCCTAAAACCAAGTATAGGGATTTCCCATCAGGAGCAAGTACAATATTATGTGGTCCGTGTTCTCCATCGCCATCAAAAGACCGTAGCATTCTTACAGTATCAAAATCGTCATCATCATTTGCATCTGTTATTTTATAAAAACCACTATGAATCTTTAAATCATTATCAGGATGCGCATTTACCAAAGCGTATAAGTTTTTATTATGCCAAAGTAAACCTTGAGCCATACCTATGGTTACATTTAGCTTTTTTACCAGAACAGAATCTTGTTTATTCTCAACATTTGGCAAAGTCACTCTATATATATTTCCGTATTGATCGGAAGCATACAAACGCCCTTTATTATCTTTAGTAACACTAACCCAAGATCCTTGATTATGCTCTCCAGGACTATAAAGTTTTTCAATTTCAAAACCTTTAGGCATGGTAATTCCTTGCTGTGTTATCCGTTCTGTAATAGTCGTTTCTGGATTGGATGAGCAAGCCATTATAACAAGGCACATAAAACTTATAACCAAGTATTTTGAAAAAGGTTTTTTCATAATCATTATTTTGGAATAGTTAATAATTCGGTTTGGTATGACCCTATAAATCTAAGAAATATTATGACTAAATTTTGTATTATGACTATGAGATGATGTATTTTTAATCTTTAAAACAAAAAAACATTAATGCATCCACAGGAAAAAGAAATATCATATAACATAACAAATTCCTATTCTACCCTAAATACGCTTACCAAATCGACTAAAAATGTTTGGTTTGTTTGCCATGGCATGGGATATTTAAGCAGGTATTTTTTAAAATATTTTAAAGGATTAAATACTGAAGAAAATTACATTATTGCACCACAAGCAGATAGCAAATACTATATTCAACCTGGTTTTAAACATGTTGGAGCAAGTTGGCTAACTAAAGAAAACACTGTGAAAGATACCGAAAATGTGATGCGAAATTTTGATGCTATTTTTGAAGCAGAAAACATTCCAAATACTTCTAATTTAATTGTTTTTGGGTATTCGCAAGGTGTTAGTGTTGCTGTGCGTTATGTAGCAAAACGTCAATTACAATGTGCGCAGTTGGTATTGCATTCTGGTGGTATTCCTAAAGAATTAAATGTTGAAGATTTCACGTTTTTAGATGCCAAAGTAAGTTTAGTTTGTGGGACAGATGATGAATATTTAACCACAGAGCGCTTAGCATCTGAAACCAAAAAAGCACAGCTTTTATTTAAAGATAATTTGAATGCTATTATGTTTGATGGTAAACATGAAATGAATGTTGATATTATTAATCAATTAGTTTAATTATTCAAAATGAAAAACAAACCTATACTATTTATCTTGTTCTTATCGGTTTTCATTCAACTCTACAACTGTAGCAGTAATACTGATGAGCCAGAAGAGGAAGAAGTGACTCCATTTAATGAAACTGCAAAAGTAATAGGTTATTTACCAAGCTATAGGTTTAGCCAAAGCTCTAAAATTGATTATTGTAAAATAACGCATCTAAATTTGGCTTTTGCAAATCCTGATGCTTCAGGGAGTTTAATTATGCCTTCTATTACTGATGTAATAAATCAAGCAAGAACGGCAAATCCTAATATAATAATTTGTATTTCCCTTGCTGGTGGTAGTCTAACTCCAGAAATCGCAGACAACTGGAGCGACTTAATTGATATTGAAACTAATAGACCTGCATTCATTACCAAAATAGTAGATTATGTGCTTGCAAATAATTTAGACGGCGTTGATGTAGATTTAGAGTGGGACCATGTAACTATAGGCTATAGCGGTTTTGTTATAGAATTAAAGACTGCTTTAGACTCACATAATAAAATTATAACCGCCGCATTACCAAATAATACCCGATTTGGAAACATAACAGATAGCGCATTACAAGCTTTCGATTTTATAAATATCATGTCTTATGATGCTACAGGACCTTGGAACCCTGCTAACCCTGGTCAACACAGCTCTTTTCAATTTTCTGAAGCTGGTATCAGTTTTTGGAAAAACACAGTTAAAATTCCTAAAGAGAAACTAACCTTAGGAGTGCCTTTTTATGGTTATAACTTTAGTAATAATCCTGTAACAGGGGTTTCCTTTCAAGATATAATAGCCTCCGATGCGGCACTGGCAAACGCAGATCAAACTGGTAGCACGTATTATAATGGCATACCAACCATTGAAGCAAAAGTTGAATTAGCACAAAACGAAGTTGGAGGCATTATGATATGGGAATTAGGGCAAGATGCATTCAATTCATATTCGCTATTATCAACCATACACAATAAATTCACATCGCTAAAAGTAAAAACTTCTGGCTTATGCGGTAATGAACCTTGATAACAAAACAGAAATGACAGTACCTACTCTAGAAAACTATCGCGTAAAACTTTCGCTTTTAGATTTAAGTAACTACGAGCACTTAACACCCATTGCGCAACAAGCAAAATTAGTGCAATTCTCGCCTAGTAAAATTGATACGGCGGACGATTTAAAAGCCTATGTACAAAAGGCTGTTGATGGCTATTATCATAAAACCACGATACCGTTTATAGTATTTGATAAACAAACCAATGCTTATGCTGGAAATTCGCATTTTATGAATATTAGTTGGAAAAATAAAGTGGTAGAAATTGGATCGACATGGATTGGCAGAGAATTTCAGGGCTCAGGACTTAACAAGAACATGAAGTTTTTAATGCTACAGTATGCCTTTGAAACTTTAGAAGTTGATAAAGTAGCCTTTAGAGTAGATGAACGTAATATCCGTTCTAGAAAAGCAGTTGAAAAATTAGGCGCGACTCTTGAAGGTATTATGCGCAAGGACACCTTAATGCTTGATGGTTTCAAGCGTAGTACATGCTGCTATGGCATTTTAAAAGAGGAATGGCCAGAAATTAAAACAACTGTTTTTAATGGCTTTTAGAAAGATTAACTTTTTCATTCTCTAACGGCAAACAATCATTTTTAACAATTATAGCGGTTTTTTTTATTCTATAAACTGGGTATAATGCTTATATCTTTCAAAGATTTGTTTCACGTAATTATACGGCTCTAAACCACGAGCATAACCATATTTTACTACCGAGTGATTGTAATACTTGGATTTACTTAGTTTTAAAATTGTGGTTTCAACATGGTCATCCCAAACATCTTTTTGAAGTCCTTCAATTTCTGCTAACCTTTGTGCATCAAAAACATGACCTAAGCCACAATTGTAAGATGCCAATACAAATTTAGTCCGTTGAATTGAATCTGTTATGTGATCAAAATTCTTCCATAATTGCTTTAAATATTTTGTTCCCCCTTTTATACTTTGCTCTGGGTCCGATCTATTGGTTACTCCAAGCTCTTCAGCAGTTTTTGGCATTAATTGCATTAACCCAGATGCTTTTGCCCAAGAACTTACTCTAGGGTCGAACTTTGATTCTTGATAAACTTGAGAAGCCACAAGTCGCCAATCCCAATTTAATTGCTCTGAGTATTTTTTTATTAAACCATCATAAGGACTTATTTGTTGCTTGTTTAAACTAAAAAAATTACTTTTTATTCGTCGTTTATAGTATTTCTTGTTTTTGAAATACTTGTTATAAATAACATTAAAGTCTATTTTCCTTTTTATTTGCTTTAACCAATCATTTGTAGCATTTAATAAATCTTGAGAGTCATGTCTTGTAGCCCAAGCTATACGCTGAGAAAAACTAACGGGAAGTTTAACATCTAAAACAGGATAATAGGTTCCCATAATACTAGCAATGTTATTATCTGCAATGGTATACTTAATTTCTCCATCAGCAACCTTTTTAATTATTTCATCGGTAGCCAATTCTCCAGACATTAAGTTTATATGTATTGTTCCTCCTAGCTCTTCAGACAAGCTAGATATCCTTTCTTTATATGATGTCTCACTTCTAACAGAAATAGTATCGCCTAATAAATCTATGGGATCATGTACCAATGCCCTTTTTAGTTTTCCCCAAGATATACTTCGCCAATTATCAGGTTTTTTTTGTACCAAAACCTGCTTGGTTAAATACAAATGATTAGTAAAAGAAACGACCTCTTTTCTATCGTTAGTAATAGTTAAACCATGCGCTATAATATCGCCTTCTCCATTATTTAATTTTTCAAAAAGGTCATTAGCATTATTAACTACTATTATTTCTAAATCCACATCCAAGTATTCAGCAAATCGTTCTAGTAATTCAAATTCATAACCCAATGGGCGTCCTTTGTATAGAAAATAAGAGGTGCCACTATATACTGTTAAAGCTCTTAAAGTTCCAGATGCTTTAATTTGTTCTAAATCCCATTTTTCGTTAATCTCTGGAATTTCATTTTTGTTTATTGTGTCTTTTTCGCAGCAAAAGAAAAGAAACAAAACAAGATAAAGTAGCCTTATGTTTATATTTAAACCTGCTTTCTTTTCCATCAAATATTATTGATAAACTCTTATATAATCAACCACCATAGCGCTTTCTTCAAAAGAAGGGTCTATATCTGGTTCTATAGCAATATTGAATAAAATATATTGATCAGTAGTAAATGGCCAAGTATCTGAATTTTTTACAGTAGGTTCATATACATAATGCACAACGGCATCAACACTAAACACCATTTTATCTTCATACCATTCAAGACTGTAAGTATGAAATTGATTTGAGACATTTTCTATAACTCGACCTCCAAGATTCACGACATCACCTCCCGCGCTAGCTCCAGTATGCACAGCACTTTGAATACGATTTTGCTTATTTCCCCAGTGTTCCAAAATATCAATTTCACCACAAACTGGCCAATAGGTTGTTCCGAAGCCTTGTTTTTGCCAATACGCCCCTGGTTCATCTATATTTTTATTAAGCATCCATATAGCTGGCCAAGTACCAATACCCGTAGGCATTTTTGCGCGTACCTCTACTCGCCCATAAGTAAATGCGAATTTTGAATTTAATCTGGCTGATGTGTATTCTTTAATTTCTCCTTGATCATTAAAAATTTCTTTCTTAGCAACAAGATTTAAAAAACCTTCTTTTACATATGAGTTTTCTATTCTATTAGTATAATGGTTTATTAAACCGCCATACCAATCGCCACCTGCTGGTATTTGTGTTTGGTGAAACCATTTTGTTGAATCTATGGAACCATTATCATTAAACTCATCAGACCAAACTAATGTATCAAATTTTATATTTGATTTACTTTTAGATTTGGCACAATACGTTGTTGAAAAACAAACAAGTAGCAATACTATTAATAAAGGAAGACGCATAAGTTAGATGGAATAAAAAATATAATCTAAATATACTGTTTACTTTAAACTAAAAAAAATAATATAAGTTACAGGAATGCTATCGCTTTCTATTGACTATATAAATAGCTCCCTAATACTCTACAGAAATTGATGTGTTATAATACGTTTTTGACTGGACTTTATTAGCATGTACAAACAGTAAAATTTTCTTATAGCGGCCGTTAAACACATTCTTATAGTGTTCTATCTCATCAATAGATTTGGCATTATATACAATCTGCTCCTTTTTATTGTTTACTGTACCATAAATAGAAATTTGATACACGTTTTTAGATTTAGAACCTATATAATTTGAAGAATACGTAATTCTACTTACTTTAAATACCTGTTCTTGGTTATTATACTTTTGGGGAGATTTGTAAAATACGTTTTCGTACTTATCATTTAAATTAGTAGCTCTAAGTTTTGTTGTTTGAGCATATGATGTACTATATGCTACCATAATTACAAGTAATACTATTTTTTGCATGATACTAAGTATTTAATTTTTTCTGTTGTTCTCCTATAAATCTAACAAAAAAAATCTACTTCCTAATATTTGTTGAAAAATGGAATTGTAAAATAATAGTGGTAAACATTAAAGTTACCAATTTTAAAAGCTTTTAAACCGTTTGTTGTAACGACTTATTTTTTTCTTTTAAAATAGCTAATTGCTTTTCTAAAAAGGTAATGGCTTGCTCTGTTTTGTAACTTGTTTTAGAGGCTAACTTTTTAATGTCTTCCTTTAATTTTTCTTTACCAGAAGAAGCTGCTTTTGATACGTCTTCTTTAACTTCGGAAAAATCTTGAGTAATTTGATCTTTAACCGCTTTTCCTTCTTTTTTAAGCGTATCTCTGGTTACACTTCCTTTTTCTGGGGCTAATAATACACCAGCTGCTGCTCCTAATAATACGCCTAATACTATGGCTCCTTTATAATGAATCATATTGTTTCTTTTAAATAGTTATACTGTTTATTTATAAGTAGTAAAACTTATCTAATTGTTACAAACAAGCTGTTTTCCAAATGATCAAGCACAAAAAAAAAAAAAAAAAATAGCGACCTAAACTTTAGTTCAAATCGCTATTATCAATTATTATATAAAGCTATTTAGCTTCCTCTTCTTTTTTTAAAGGGGAATGGTGCTCATGCACTATCCTCCAACCCTCATCAGTTTTAACAAATAGCAAAGTAATTTGATCATTTACAACAACAAGGTCATCACCAAACTTAAGATGAAAATCGGAATGAAAAGTCATATTTGCAACATCGCCATATACAGCCACTTTTACATCATTAGCATCAAGCTTTACAACTTCTGTTACAGAACTAAATATGGTTCTTTCGTGTTCTTCATTAGCCTTACTTCCATTGTGAGGCTCTCCGTTTTTAAATTCGGTAAACTTAGGTCCGTAAGCATGAAAAGAAATTAGTTTATCAATATCTCCATCTTTAATGCTTTGCGCAATGGCTTCAAAGGTTTCTATAACCTCCTGCTTAGCTTCAGGGAATTCGTCGTTAATAATGTCAATTTTCACTTCTTCAATTACTGGAGTTTGCTCTTTTTGCTTACAGCCAATAATTAAAAACCCAAAAACCACAATACATGTTAATGTAAATTTTGTTTTCATAATTATATATTTAGTTGGTTAGTATAAAATGCTAAAAACTATTTACTTAAGGAGAGGTATGAACCCAAAATACTGAAAATAAGTGAATTATCATAAAACTGCCAGAATTAGTAAATGAATAAAGCAGTATTATGTTTTTAAAATGTAGAAAAGCGGTTGAAAATTTAGAAGAAGGTTTAGGTATTACGCTTATCGTGTTCGTGTATGGTTAGTTGCGTTGGCTAGGTCTAAATTAGTAAAAGAAAACGAACCAGAGGAAAATCCGCAGGATTTTCCGAGTACACACAGAACTAGTAATTAATTATACACGTTGTTGTACGTAGTTTTTAAAAGTTTAGACTTCTGATAAATTCACTTGTGATTTTTGAAACTTCTGTGGAATGTTTACCATACCAAATAAAATGTCCAGCTTCTTTAACAGTGTATAATTCAATATCGTTACCGAGTGCTTTCATCTGGTTATAGAAATATGTTACAGTTTCATAAGGACAATTCTTATCTTTTTCTCCATGTATTAAAAGCATTTTAACAGGACTCTTTTTTAATAAGTTATTTGGTGAAATTTCTTTGGCTATTTCTTTATTTTTGTAATGTTCAGTAATCCATTTAGTTTCTCTAGTTGTTAAATCATAAACTCCAGCATTTACTATGATAACATTTGGAACTGCATTTATTTGAAGATTATCTGTACTCTCATTCCAATTTTCAACAAGTGTAATTGCTAAAGATAAATGACCTCCAGCTGAATCTCCTGTGGCAATAATTTTATTAGAATCTACATTATGTTTTTCCGCATTTTCTCTTATCCAACGCATTGCAGATTTTGCATCTTTAACAGATTCAAACGGATAAGTATTATGCCTACCTTTTATTCGATATTCAACAACAGCAACTACCCAACCTTGTTTGGCGTATGATTCTGCTGTACTAAAAAACCAGTCAGGTTTCCCTTCTGACCAACTACCTCCATGAAATTTCACTATTGCAGGTCGTTTTCCTTTGAATTCTTCAGAATTTGGTATAAACAAATGCATATCTAATTTAAAACCATCTATTTCTTTATAGGTTTCTATAATATGATTTTCTCTTCCCATTTTATGAGAATTATGTAGTTTACTTATACTTTCTTTATACTCAGTTGTTTTACAAGAGGTCATGAAACTTGAATAAATTTTGTCTATATTTTTTATTCCAAAATTGTTAACATGGTAGTTTAGATATTTGTGTTTCCAAAAATCACCAATTTTACTATTGGTGAATATTTTATCCATAACATTCCAGTCTGCTTGTAATTGTTGATTGTCTAATTTGCTAAAAACACCACTTCCTAATTTTTTATTCGCCTCAATTCTAATGTAAGAAGTTAAATATTCTTTTAATTCACGAGTTGAAAAAAGTATTTCATCATTAAAGACTTTTAGATTTTCATTTAATTTAGCTTGATTCTTGTCAGACAAAATAATTTTTTTGCCAGTATATCTTTGATGTAGTTCTGGGTATTCTAATATTAGTCTGTCGAACGCAAGCTTAATTAATACTGTTTCTTCATTAAAGGTTTTCTTATCTAAATTTTCTTTATTGATTTTCAGGTAGTCTTTAAAAATACTATGAATTGAATCTATTTTATGCGTAAAATCATTTTGGTTGAGAGTATATAATGGATACTTATTACTATTAATATGTTTCCAAACCGGAATAGCGAGCTCTACTTGTTCTTGTAAATAAATATTTTTATTTTTTTCAAAATCAATATTCTTACAACTTTGTGCAAATATTATGAATAATATAAAAATTAACTTAGTTCGAATATTTGAATGCATATAGTTTTGTTAATCACGGAATACGTCATTTACAATTGACCATTTCTCATTTTTAAAATGCCATTCTGTAATACCTGTTTGATTCTTGATTTTCCCTTTATATCTATAAGTATTCTTATATTTTTCCACAGCAATAGTATCACTAATATCTATGGATAAAGAATTGTAATCTATTAATTTATATTCATTATTTATAACGTTATTCATCATTTCACGGATTTGAACTTTTCCACATATTGAATGCAAAATACAGGCATCATCACTATACATAGTAAGCACTGAATCAACTTGCTTGTTATTCATCCATCTTTTAATATTTGATTGATTTTTTTGAATGATTTCTTTGACTTCTTCGATTGATTGTTTATTAGAGTTATAGACAAGTTTGAAAATAAGAATAGAAATAATAGAAGTCGTTAAAAGCAAAAGGATAGTTCTAGCTACATTTTTTCTCGAATTATTTGAGTTTTCTGGTTTTATAGAAGATTTTTTATTTAAAGAACTAAAACCATCAAAATCCAAAACCTTAAAAATTAATTTGAGTGTATAACTTCTAGGTGTAACTTCTGTAGATTCTATTCTTTGAATAGTTCTTAAACTTAAATTACACTTTTCAGCGAGTTCAGTTTGTGTTAATCCTTTTGCAAGTCTTAATTCTAATATTTTTTCACCTAATTGAGGTTGTTTCATTTTTTTAAATTCAATGCAAGATTAAATCAATCTTTAATTTTCATCAAATTTAAACAATGTATTTGATACGTCATTCATGTGACATTTAGCATGGAAAGAGATATTTATGTGACTTTTAGAACTGGAAACAAGTTCAGTACAAGTAAGCGAAGTTAGATTTTCTATATCAAAAAATCAATACATAGTAATACGTAATTTTCAATCTTATAAACAAAAAAACACTCTCCAAAACTGGAAAGTGCTTTAATTAAATATAGTATTTATAAAAATTTATTCTTGTAAACGTTTACCTGTAGTTTCACGTCCGCCTTGTAATAGGGTTACGCTTTCCACTTTACCAGCATCGTTTTTATTAAAGGTTAATTGAGCATTCACTATTTTTAAGTAGAATACATTTTCGGATTTAGGAAAAATATCAGCAGCCGATTGCCCTGTGGCTTGCCCTTTTAATTGGCTTCCTTCTTTTGTTATGGTAATAATAAAACTAGGTGCCAACTCATATTTACCCACATAACTTTCTAAAATCGCATCTGGAACAACCACTTCTTTTACATACGCTGAGACATCAGCTCCTAGCTTTTTTAAAGCTTCAATACCTAGTTGATTATTAGGGTTTAAGTCTACCGACTTTTTATAATTAATTATAGCTAAATCGTTTTTACCTAAAGCCATTAAAGCTTCACCATAACTATCGTATACATTTGAAGATTTAGGAAAGGCTTCAACATTAAGTTTAAATACTTTGGATGCTTCATCTACCTTTTTATGAGTATTCATGAGTTGGTAGCCAATGTTATTCATTTCTCCTTCATTTAAATCATAATTTTCAGAATCTTTAATCGTATTATAATGTGCTAATCCTGCTTCAATACCTTTATCTTGTATAACAGCCAACAACGCATTCGCAACCGATTTTTTAGGGTGACTATAGTCCTTACCATACAAAATGCCTCTTATAGCACGCGTCATATCATTTAGTGGTGCACCTCCTGTATTGTTTAAAAGTACAACCAACGATTTATCTGAAGGTGCTCTGGAAATATTAGTGTTAAAGCCGTTAATGCCTCCACCATGCCCGATGGTATAAATACTATCGGTAGATTTTCCTATTTTACCATAACCAAGTCCCCAGCCGTAGGCATAATGCCCTCTTCCAAAAGCTGGAATGTGTGGTTTAAAATACATATCCATATATTTTTGAGGCAATAATTTGTTGGTATACAACCCTTGATCCCATAAATATAAATCCTCAACGGTAGAATACATAGACCCTGCCGCATACGGAATAGACATATCTAGATATCTTGAGTTTACAAAAGCTCCACCGTTTTTCTCATAACCAGTTGCACGGTTCTTTAAAATATCTCCATGATTATCATACCCTGTATCATTCATATTTAACGGAGTGAAAATATTATCGCGAAGCATATCCTCATACGTTTTACCAGATAATTTTTCGGCTATAACACCTAAAAGAAAATAGCCCGAATTGCTATAGCTAAACCTTTCACCTGGTGAAAAATCTAAATCTTTACCATCAAATACTTTTACAAACTCATCTGGCGTATAAGGGTCTCTACTGTCATCCTTAAAAAACCCAGGAAATGATGTGTAATTTGGTATGCCAGAAGTATGAGTTAGTAAATGATGTGTTGTAATTATATCGCCTTTGTCTTTTGGATAATCTGGGAGATAGGTTGTAATGGGTGCCTGTAGGTCTAGTTTTCCGTCGGCAGCCAACTGCAAAATAAGCATTGCGGTAAATTGTTTGGTAATAGAACCCAAACGGTGTTTTGTATTGGATTTATTAGGTATATCCCACTCCATATTTGCCATACCAAACCCTTTTTTATAAATCACTTTACCGTGGTCTGACACTAAAACAGAGCCGTTAAATTTACCATACTCGGTATACTCACTGATTAGTTTGTCGATTTGTTCAGCTTTAGTTTGAGCAAAACTCATATTGCACATTAGCAATACAAAAAGTATTAATATGCTTTTTCTTGAAAATAGATGATTTATAACAGGTTTCATAAATTAAGTTTTTTGATTGATTAATAAATACATGAATGTATGACGATTGATAACTATATAAAGTTACAGAATAAATTGATTAATTATTAAAAACAAAAAACTAGCAAGATTGGAAACACATTTATATCAGTTTAGAAATGCATTAAGATCTTTTATGAAGAGAAAGGTTACTTATTAAATTTAGTTTTTAATTTATAACTTAAGAATACTGCTATAGCACCCCCAAAAAAAGACACCAACATATTAATAACAAACAGCAACATATTTACACTGCCTGATTGCATTATAGCTTGTGGATTAAAACCTAAGCGCCCAAAAACCTTAATGAAAAGAATACTGCCAAAAACGCCAGCAATAGTATTACCAATAACACCAGAAGAATAGCTTTTAAAAAGAAAACCAAAACTGAGTCCTCCTAGGATACCAATAAAAACACTAATTAAAGAAATTAAGGTGTCTGTCATAAACTTAAAGCTTTAATGACCATAATCCATGTGGTCAATCTTACCTCCCATTATTCTTTTTTGAACAATCATATATACAAAAAGAAGAATAAAGCCAATAATACCCCAACCCAAAGCTACCGACAAACCATAATCTGAGGCTGCTGTATTGTATATAGATAGTGGTTCGTTTACATCATTTACAGAAGGCAATAAAATGGGGAACAAAGAGGCCAATGATGATGAAATACCACCAACTATCAATAAGGTTGAACACACAAAACCATAGCTATCTTTCTTGAATTTATGAATGAAAAACAGTCCAGTTAACCCTGTAATATAGAGTAAGGGAAAGAATAATAAATACGGCTTTTCAACAAAATTATTTAGCGCATCTGGGTTTACTATTTGCCAGCAAATTACAGATACTATAGTCAATACCAATAAGGCACAATTTAACTTGAATATTACTTTTTTTAATTTCCCGTTTATAGACGAATTGGTTTTGATAATAACCCAATTAGCCCCATGAATGGCTAGTGTAACCACACTTATTAAACCAATAATAATGGTGAACCAATCTATAACTCCAGGATGCTCGGTTAATGGACTAAAATTTGAATTCCATAAGGGTAAGAAAAAGAAATGTCCTTCGTAAGTTGAAATACCATCTTTTACACCTCCTAAATTAACACCTCTAACAATATTACCCAATGCTATACCAAAAAATAAGGCTAATAATAAACTAGAAACGCCAAAGGATTTATCCCAAATATCTTTCCACATTTGATAATTAAATTGACTTCTAAATTCTAAACCTATAGCTCGAAAAATAATTAACCATAACACCAAAATTAATGGCAGGTAAAATCCGCTAAATACTGATGCATAAAACGTAGGGAACGCCATAAATAACATACCGCCAGCAGCAACTAGCCAAACTTCGTTTGAATCCCAAAATAACCCTGCAGACTTAGCAATAACTTCTTTATCTTTTTCAGATTTTGCAAAAAACAAATGGATGATACCTGTACCAAAATCATAACCATCCAACACAAAAAACATAGCTAAAACAACTGCTATAATTAAAAACCAAAATATTTCCATAATTTAATGTGTTTGATGTTTTGGCCCTTGATGAATAGCTTTTCCAACGAGTACTAAAAATAATAACCCCAGAAGCATATATAGTGCAACAAAACCTAGTAATGTAAATAATGTATTTCCTGAAGACACTGTTGGCGATACACCATCTACAGTTTTTAATAAGCCATAAACTAAATAGGGCTGTCTTCCTAATTCGGCAACATACCACCCCGTAATATTAGCAATATATGGGAACGGAACTAAAAACATAATGATCCATAACAATGGCTTGATGGTATACAATTTTTTTCGCCATAAAAAGAATCCTGCTAAACCCATGATACCTATAAAAATAGTACCTAAACCAACCATAATATGATACGAATAATAAAGCGCTGGAATATTATCGGGTAATTCATCTTCTTCAAAATGATCCATACCTACTATTTGTTTATCCCAATCTTGGTAGGTTAAAAAACTAAGGATATTTGGTACAGCAATTTTGTTATCTAATTTTTTTTCAACCATATTGGGTTGCCCTACAAGTACTATCTCTGCTCCAGCTTCTTCAGTTTCAAAAATGCCTTCCATAGCAGCAAATGATGCGGGTTGGTATTTTGCTACGTTTTTAGCATTCCAATCTCCTGTTGGAAATGCCACAAGCAAACTAGAAATAAGACCAAAAATAACACCTGTTTTTAAAAACAATTTTCCGTATTCTATATTTTTTTGTCTCAAAATATAAAACGCTCCGATGCTAGCTACAACAAACGATGATGTAACTACAGACGCTAACTGATTGTGTAAAAAAGCGGGTAGCAACCATGGATTAGTAAATAGTGCTGAAAAATTTTCTAACACATATTTACCATTATCTAAAATCTCATAACCAACGGGGTGTTGCATCCAAGCGTTAGTAGCCAATATAAACCAGCCGCTTGCCCATGAACCCAAAAACACTAAAAAACCGGTAAGAAAATGTAATTTCTGTCCCATTAGTTTTTCACCAAAAATAAAGAGTGCCAAAAACGAAGATTCTAAGAAAAAGGAAAACATGCCTTCCATGGCCAACGTTTGTCCTATAATACCTCCTGTAAGTTCTGAAAACTTTGCCCAATTAGTACCAAATTGAAATTCCATAGGAATCCCTGTTATAACTCCCATGGTAAAATTAATAGCAAAAATTTTCATTAAAAACTTTGCGGCGTCATTATACTTTTCTACTTTTTTTCTTAAATACAGCCCTTTATAAAAAACTATAATCAGAGATAATCCCATGGTTAATTGGGGGAAAATGTAGTGGAACGTGATAGTAAATGCAAACTGCAGCCTATCATAAAATATCATATCTTCCATAGTTCAAATTTATGAAAAGATTTATTGAATTTTGATTAAAGCTTATACCAATTTAGCTTGTTTTATCATCACTTATAAACAAAAAAATAAATTCAGCAAGATTGGAAAAGTATTTATATTAGTTTACAAATATATTTGTGGTATTAATACAAAACAATGAAACCAAAACAAAGTAACAAAGCCTTTTACGACGAGAAACTAAATGTAATTATTGAGTACATTAATAATAATTTGGATAGTAAAATTGACGTAAAAACGCTAGCTGAGATCTCACATTTTTCACCGTTTCATTTTCATCGTATTAGTAGAGCTCTTTTAGGCGAACCCATTGGTGCATACATTTCTAGAACGCGACTAGAAACGGCTGCAAAAATGATTCGATACTCCACTTTAAACATTGAAGCCATTGCCTATAATGTTGGTTTTGAAACACCATCATCATTATCAAAAGCTTTTAAAATTCATTTTGGAATATCGCCTACAGAGTATCGAAAAAATAAATTATTCAATTTTAAAAAAACGAACATTATGAATGCCACATTAAATATTAAAAAACCAAAAATTCAAGATATTGAAGATAAGCAGTGCTTGTATTACCGTATGCAAGGCTCCTACCAAACCCTAGACTATGCAGGTGCATGGAAAAAACTTTGGGAGCAAGTAAAAGCACAAAAATTATTTACTAAAGGCATACAGCATTTTGGATTACCGCATGACGACCCAAAAGTAACTGACGAAGATAAAATAAGATACGACGCTTGTTTAATTATTCATAAAGATGCTAAACCAGATGGAGGTATTGGCATAAAAACCCTAAGCGGTGGTAAATTTGCTGTGTTTTTATATCAAGGATCGTATAAATATTTTGCCGATGTTTATAATTATATTTTTAACGAATGGCTTTTAAATACTGATTACGAACTAAGAGACGAACCTGTTAGAGAGCGTTACATTAGTAATCCGGAGCGTGTTGCAGAAGAGAAGCTTAAAACAGAGTTTTATATTCCTATTAAATAGTCTTGCTAGTGTATTTTTGATTAAAAACGTTACTTTAGAGGCTTATTTATCAAAAATATGAATAGAGGAAGAATAGCATCAATAGACATTCTGAGAGCAATCACCATGGTTTTAATGATATGGGTAAACGATTTTTGGACCCTTACTAATGTTCCAAAATGGTTACAACATGCATCGGCCACAGAAGATTATCTAGGGTTTTCGGATGTTATTTTTCCTCTCTTTTTATTTATTGTTGGACTTAGTATTCCTTTTGCCATAAAGCAACGGCAAAACAAAGGAGACAGCAAAGTATCTATCTCAAAACATATTATAATTAGGTCTGTATCGCTTTTAATAATTGGTGTTTATATGGTGAATTACCCAAGCGCCCATGAAAGCTTGGGCATTGGAAAATACTGGTGGTGCATTCTTATGGCATTAGGTGTTGTTCTCATTTGGATGCATTGGAAGAAAAGCCCCATACCAAAAAAATGGCATCCTTTTTTGCAAGGGATTGGTGTTTTAATTCTCATTTATTTAGCTGTTATTTATAAAGGTGGCCCGAATGGAGATATTTTGATGAAAACCAAATGGTGGGGCATTTTAGGGCTTATTGGATGGGCATATTTAATAAATGCCTTGGTATATGTTTTTTCTAAAGGAAATTTATACATCATGCTAGGTTTGCTTCTTATTTTCAATACACTAGCTGTTTTAGATCATACCGATTTACTTCCTTCACTTAATGAAAATTTAAGCTTCTTATCTGTAATATACAGTGGTACAATACCTGCATTAACTACGGCAGGTATTATGGCTACTTTGCTTTATAAGAAAATATCGATCAGCCATAGTAAATGGACATTTATGGTGCTTACTATTATTGGGGTTATTTTTATTAGTTATGGATTATTAACACGGCCTATTTGGGGGATTTCTAAAATACAAGGCACACCATCATGGGTAGCCATATGCTCTGGTATTGGTTTTATTTCTTTTGCTATTTTATACTTTATTGCAGATATAAAAAAACAGGTGGATTGGGCTAAAATTATTGCTCCAGCAGGAACTGCAACACTTACTTGTTACCTGATTCCTTATTTTGCGTATCCATTAAGAAACATTACTGGCATTAGGCTTCCTGAGTCTTTAAACATAGGCATAATTGGACTTATTGGGTCTTTTATTTTTGCTTTACTCGTCGTTATTTTTACAGGTTGGATGGAGAAAAAAGGTTATAAATTGAAACTTTAACTTGCCAATGAAAGCTTCTATTTCACACAAGAAATTTGTAAAAACGCAGGTTTATTTCACCTAAAATAAATTTGTGAGTAAAATCGAAACCATTACATTTACTTACAAAACAATTTATTTATGAGGAACCAATTATTATGCCTACTAATTGCTTTTAGCTTTTCTACAAACCTTTTTTCTCAAATAACAAAAGAAACTAAACCTTCATGGGTAAATGATATTAGCTATTCCAAATCTGAGATAGATATAAATGAGGTTACGCAAGGAACGCATATTCTCCTTTTCGATCATCAAATAAATGCTCCAAAAGAAACTGTTTTTAATAGATTAACTACAAAAATTACAGACAATGTTGGTATACAAAATGCCTCAACAATAAATGTAAGTTATGATCCTACTTATCAAACTTTAAAGTTTCATAAAATAAATATTATTAGAAATGGTGAGGTTATAGATAAGCTAGATGTTTCAAACATTCAAGAAATGAGGCGCGAATTAAATGCCGAAAATTTCTTGTATGATGGCTCACTCTCGGCGGTAATGAATATTTCTGATGTAAGAACAGATGATATCATAGATTATTCATATTCAATAAAGGGCTTTAACCCAATACATAATAATATTTTCTCAGGTAACTTTTATTTGAATGATACTGAATCTGTAGGGAAAATAAATATTAGCATATTATCTATAAACAAATTAAAATATAAACTATTTAATACGTCTATCGAACCTGTAATTTCTAAAGAAAACAACCTTTACAAGTATAGTTGGGAAGTTAAAAATACCAAAAAACTCGATTATGAAGAATATACTCCAGCTTGGAAACTTGTTTATGAATCTGTTTTTGTTAGCCAATTCAACTCTTGGAAAGAGGTTATAGATTGGGGTGTAAACGTTTATAAAGTAAATGAAAAAGTTGATTCGAAATTGCAAGCCAAAATAGACGAAATCAATTCTAAATACGAAACTAGCGGAGATAAAATAAGGTCAACCTTAGACTTTGTTCAAGATGAAATTAGGTATTTAGGTTTGGAATCTGGAATTGGTAGTTATAAACCTTTTTTACCAAACCAAGTCTTTAACCAACGCTTTGGAGATTGTAAAGACAAGAGCTTACTAATGGCAACAATGCTTAATAAAATGAACATTGAAGCCTACCCAATGCTAGTAAATACCTCGCTAAAGCATACCATAAAAGATTTATTACCATCTCCAAAGTTTTTTGATCATTGTGTTATAAAAGTACATGATGGGGATAGGAAATACTATTACGATCCAACAATTTCTAATCAAGGTGGAGATTATGATAGTACACATTTTCCTGACTATGGATTTGGCCTAGTAATTAAAAAAGGAAATGATGATTTTGATGAAATTAAACCTTATTCTGAAAATAAAATTGAAACTCTTGAAGAGTATACGATTGATTCTATTGGAAAAGGAGCAACATTAAAAGTGGTTACAACTTATTACGAATCTGAGGCTGATAATATGCGTAATTTTTTTAAATATAATAGCATTAACTCTATCCAGAAAGAATATGAAAAATTCTACTCTAACTATTATTATAATGTATCATCAGTAAAACCTCCTAATTTTGATGATAAACTACAAAGAAATATTTTTAAAGTATTTGAAGAGTACCAATTAGATAGTATTTGGCAACCTATGGTAGAAAAAGAAAAACATATAGCAGTTTCATTTACACCTGGCAGTCTTATAAATTCATTATACATTCCAACCAAAGATACAAGAGTATCAGAAGTATCTATTGCATATCCAATAATTAGAGAACATAAAATTAAAATTAATCTACCTACGCACTGGGGTATAGAAAATGAGAAGCTATTTGTTAATTCTCCAGGGTTTTATTATGAATGGAAAGTAGATTATAATAGAAAACAAAAAGTAATCGACCTGTATTATTACTTAGAAACTCAAAAAGACAATATTAATAAAGAAGAATACAAACAATATATCCAAGATGTAAAAAAAGTAGATCAAACTACTGGATACTTCATCTATGTACCAGAAAAGTTTTCAAAATCTAAAGGAAAATCCAATAACAATTTTTTTGAAAATATAATTACTGTTTTAAAATTTTTGATGCTATTAGGTTTTATAGTAGTAATTGTTTTATTGATATTTTGGTATTCAGGTAAGAAAAAAGGAAATTAAAGGTCTTTTTGATAACGCTTTATCATAGCTTCACGAGTTTCTGGTGCATCTTTAGAACCTAATTGATCCTTTAACATTTGCCCCATCGTTGGGAATTCATCACGATTAATTTTTGAAGACTCATCCCATAATTTAGAGCGCATTAAAGCTTTAGCGCAATGCAAAAACACTTCTTCAACAGAAATAACAATACAGCTTTTTGGAGGGTTTTTCTCTTCAGTAAATAAATTTAGATAGTCTTCATCTGTTGACAAGTAAGCATTTCCGTTAATACGCAAAGTCTCGTCTACACCTGGTATTAAAAATAATAATCCCACTTTTCCTGTTTCAACAATATTTGATAAACTATCTACTCTATTATTGCCTTTGGAATCTGGAATAATAATTTCTGAATCGCTTATTACTTTCACAAAACCTAAAGAACCGCCTCTAGGTGATGCATCTTGCTTTCCTTCGTTATTTGATGAAGATAAAATTAAAAAAGGGGATTCATTTATAAAGTTTATGGCATGCTTATCTAATTTAGAAAACACTTTATCTTTTGCTCTTCCACTAGCGTAGCCGTATAACTCTCTTAGTTGCTCTTCAGTTCTAATTTTCATATTTCAATTATAATCAAATAATTAGCTAATTTAATTTAAATAATGGTCAATAATCAAATAAAAAGGTATTTCATCAAATATTTGCTCATGCTATAACAAATATTAGTTACAATTATACTTAAGTAACCAAATATCAACTAAATATGAAGGCATTCGTTATAATTTTAGCAGTATTATTTACAGGTTTATGTAAAGCGCAAACTATTTCTGGAGATGATAAATTGCACTTTGGCGCTGGTGCTTTAATCTCTGCAACAACATATACAATAATTTATACTACCACTAAAAACAAAAAGAAGGCCTTTTGGTACAGTTTAGGAACTTCTGCATTAGCAGGTCTTGCAAAAGAAGTTTATGATAGTGGAAAAGAAAACAACAAGTTTGACACAGGCGAGCTAGCTGCAACAACCTTAGGAGGTCTTACTGCAAGCGCAACAATTAGTTTATTTGTTGGAAAAAACAAAAACAAAAAAGCCCAAAATGTGGCTTTAGTTAATTAACTAAGCGACTAATAATATCTTTTGTTGGCAAAATTTTTGTTGTGTGTTGAATACTTGGCCCTGCTACCCAAACCGTTTTATAAGTGGCCTTAGTTGCTGCATTTTTTGTGGCATTCATTCCAATTGAAAAGCGAATCATTTTTACCCATTTTTTGAGTTTCTTATTTTTGTTTAAAACAGATTCTAACCAAGTTTGTTTAGTACCAATTTTCTGTACATAAGGTGTGTTAATAACAGTACATGGTGTACCCGAAATCCGTTCGGTCATTACTATATCATTGGCACCATAATCCACACAAGCTTGTTTATATTCGTCTGTAACACTTGCCTCAATTGAAGCTATAAATGGGCTTCCAACCGAAACGCCTTCTGCACCATAACTTATCATTTCATCAATATCTGCTTTACAACCCACTCCGCCTGCAGATATAATTGGAATATTACAATTGGCAACCAACTCTTTAATTAAATTTTCTGGTGTAGCATTACCTCTATGTCCGCCAGCCTCATTATTTACGGCTATTACAGCATCTGCTCCTAAGCCTTCTACCTTTTTAGCAAATTTTAAATCAACTACATCACAAAACACTTTAATTCCTACTTTATGAGCTTGATTAATGGTTTCTTCTGGGCTACCTAAAGATGTAATAATAAAATCACAGCCTTCTTCACAAATCACACGCAACTGATCTTTATATTTGATATTAGATTTATTCACAATAAGGTTAAAACCAAACGATCCACCTTCAATTTTATTAATATTAAGCTGCTTGATAGCCGTTCTTAACTCTTCAAGTGTTCTATAATTAAGAGCTGGAATACATCCAGCGATTCCCCCTTTCATAGCCTCAGTTACCATAGTAACATTAGATACTAAGAACATTGGTGCTTGAATAATTGGGTGTTTAATTTTTAAAAGTTCTGTAATCTTTGTGTTCATCTTCAAAAATTGATTTCAACAAATATAATCAATAATTTATTATGCACGCATAATAGTTTGGGTTAATCAAATTTATAATATCCACATTTTAAATAAGCACCTTCTGGGAAGCTTACAGGGTGATCAATATCATGGTAAGTCTGTAAAATATTATTGAATTTTCTATTTTGATTAGCTAATATTCGATCATTAATATCAAAAAAAGATTGAGCCGTAACTCTTGAAGAACAAGATGCTAAAACCAATGTACCATTTTTAGCTGTCAATTTTTCACCCAAAGATGCTAATTGCCCATATTTTTTTTTGGCAAGTTCAATATCTGACTGTTGCTTCGCAAAACTTGGTGGATCGATAACTACAACATCAAAAGTTTTGCCTTTTTTAATAAGCTTATGTAATTCATCAAAAGCATCACCAGCAATAGTTTTATGTATACCTGAGTAATTATTCAATTTTCCATTTTGTAATGCAATTTCTAGAGCTTGTTTACTAATATCCAAACTAGTAACTTTGTTTGCGCCGTTAGCTAAAGCATGCACTGAGAACCCACCTGCATATGAAAACACATCTAACACTGTTTTTTCTCTACTCCACTCGCCTACTTGTTTTCTATTAGCACGATGGTCTAAAAAATAACCCGTTTTATGTCCTTTTATAACATTGGCTGAAAAGTTAACTCCATGTTCTACAAATTCAACAACTTCATTTTCTAATACTCCAAACACAATATCACCATCCTTTAAATAATGCTTTTTTGATTGTTGAAGTCCTCGACTTAACCGGATAACAATTGTTTCAGTTTTTGAAACTTTTTGTAAACTGGAAAGTATTGTTTGCAAATATGGTAACCAAATTTCAGAATATAGTTTTACAACTAAAACCGTATTATAAACATCAGCAATTAAACCAGGAAAACCATCATTTTCACCAAATAACAAACGGTAACCTGTGGTATTCGTTTTTAATAGTGGTAATCGCTTTACATAGGATTCTTTTATTTTATGGTTAAAAAAATCAGCATTGATTTCTATTTTTTCTAAACCACTATGTAGCATTTTTATACAAATAGGAGAGTTTGGGTCGTACAAGCCTAAACCAATTACTCTGTTTTTATTCTTACTGAAAATTATTGCTAAATCGCCAGACGTTGCATCATTATTAATCTTGACAATATTATTAGAGAAGACCCACGGATGTCCTTTTACAACAAACTGTTCGCCTTTGGAATTTAACTTAACTGCTAATCGCTTTGGCTGATAATTAGAGTTTATTTTATTAGAAAATTGCATTCTTATTTTTTACGCATTTTAAAGAAAAATAACATTAATCCAATTCAAATGAAAACGAATTAAATGGTGTTTTACTCCATGCTTTTTCTTGAGTTTCAGGAGAAATAGCAAAAAAAGGAGAGAATGTATGCATCTTCACAGTCTTTTTATCTGGCATGAATTCAAGAATACGAAGCCAACCATTTCCACCATTTCCATGCCAACCACCTCCTAGTGCTTGTGCATTAAACGTTATTTGATTAACTTTTTTACCTGAATTATTTGTATCAACCTTATAGCCAACATGAGCTTTGAAATCGTTTACTCCTCCAATATGCCCAGAAAAAACCATTTGAATATTTGTAGATGGCTCCACTAATTTCTCCCAAATAGCTTTTCCATAGTTACCATCTGTGATGGGATAATTTTCTTTTTCAATATGCTCATTATTTGCATTTAAATACGAATGCGTTAATAAAACTAAAGTATGATCTTTATAAGCTTTCTTTTTAGAAACTTTATTTGCCCATTCTATAACAGCGTTTCTTGGTGCAAATTCTAAATTGAGAAAAAGAAATTTACGCCCTTGTGGTGAAATAAATTCAGAAGCTGCATTTTCAATAGTTGGCAAACCATCAATGTTATTCGTAACTTCTCTAAGTAATTTAGCATTTAATATGTTTCTATGTGCTGGGAAATATTTGTTGTAATTCGATTTTCTATTTTCAATATTTTTATAACCAAAATCATGATTGCCTGCTGCCAAAATATAAGGTACTTTTCCATCTAACTTGTCAAACGCTTTTGATATAGAGATCCATTGATCTCTACTGGGTTTATTTCCATTTGTTTTATCAGCAACTAATAATTCATTCTGCTCAACCAAATCTCCTGTGCATAAAACCATTTTTATATTTAAAGTCTCTATATTTTCTTCAATCCATCCAGTCATTAATTCAAATATTCCTTGATTTCTACCAAACTTCATATAAGTTTGAGGATCTGGTAATAAAATTAACGACCATGAGTCTTTATCTGAAAGTTTAGGAGGCGTATAGTTTTCTTGAGCACTTATAGTGTTTCCTATAAAAAAGGCACACAAAAGTACTAGTAGATACTTTAAATAAGTCATAGTTATTTAAGTTTAATTGATGTTGATAATTTATCCTATAAATATATGAATGAATATATTATAACAAACATTGCTAGGATAATAACTTAGGAAGTTTTGGCAAACCCTTATAATAAAATCTTATTCCTGCAATCCAGGAATCTCAACCATTTCATTTACATCCTTATCGTAATCGATACCATCTACTTTAAATCCAAAAAGGTTAAAAAAGTCTGTTTTATACCCTTTTAAGTCTCCTATTTCAGGTAAAGTTTCGGTAGTTGCCTGTTTCCAAAGTTCTAAAACTTTAGCTTGAATATCGTCACGCATCTCCCAATCATCAACTCTTATTCTGCCAGATTCATCTAAAGGCATATTTTCAGCATATAATCGAGCATTAAATAAACGCTCAATTTGCTCGATACATCCTTCATGGATTCCTTCTTCTTTCATTACTTTATACAATAATGAAATATATAATGGAATCACAGGAATTGCAGAGCTAGCCTGGGTTACTAATGCCTTATTGACCGACACATAAGCTTCGCCATTTATATCTTTTAAAGTATCTGTAATTTTAAAAGCAGTAGCTTCTAAATCATCTTTTGCGCGACCGATAGTCCCTTTTCTATAAACAGCTTCGGTTAAAGAAGGGCCAATATATGAATAGGCAACCGTTTTAAAATCTTTTGATAAAGCTCCAGCAGACTTTAAAGCATCAATCCACATTTGCCAATCTTCACCTCCCATAACAGCAATTGTATTTTTAATATCGTCTTCAGTACAAGGCTCGATAGAAATTTCTTTAACTTCTCCTGTATGAAAATCTACAGTATTATCGGTAAACGTACTACCAATTGGCTTTAAAACCGATTTAAAACGGTCTCCTGTATCTGGATGTTTTCGGACTGGTGATGCTAAACTATAAACCAGTAAATCAATTTCTCCTAAATCTTTTTTTATTAAATCGATAGTTTGAGCTTTTATCTCGTTAGAAAAAGCATCACCATTAATACTTTTTGCATATAAACCATCTTTATGCGCTTGTGCTTCAAAAGCAGCACTATTATACCAGCCTGGAGAAGCTGGACGCCCTTCGGTTGGTGGTTTTTCAAAAAATGCTCCAATAGTAGAAGCATTAGATCCGTAAGCACTTGTAATTCTTGATGCTAAACCAAAACCTGTTGAAGCCCCTATAACTAATACTTTTTTTGGCCCGTTTTTTACTGGTCGTTCTTTAATATAATCTATTTGGTTTAATACATTTTGCTCACAACCTTTTGGATGTGATGTTAAACATATAAAGCCTCTTGTTTTTGGTTCTATTATCATAATTTAAATATGTAATGGTCGGTTTTCAGTGGCCGCTAAAGCTGCTTCTTTTATAGCTTCTGTAAATGTTGGGTGTGCATGAGACATACGTGATACATCTTCAGCAGATGCTCTGTATTCCATAGCTACAACTGCTTCTGCAATCATATCTGCAGCACGTGCTCCAACCATATGTACGCCTAAAATTTCATCTGTAGTTTTATCAGCAAGAATTTTTACAAATCCGTCCAAATCCATACTTGCCCTACTTCTACCTAAAGCACGCATTGGAAATTGTCCAACTTTATAATCTACACCGGCATCTTTTAAATCTTCTTCAGTTTTACCAACAGCAGCAACTTCTGGCCATGTATAAACAACGCCAGGAATTAAATTATAATCGATATGTGGTTTTTGACCAGCTAATGTTTCGGCTACAAAAACGCCTTCTTCTTCTGCTTTATGTGCTAGCATTGCTCCTTTTATTACATCGCCAATAGCATAGATATTTGAAGCTGAAGTTTGTAAATGATCGTTAACCTCAACTTGACCTCTATCATTCAGTTTTACTCCAGCTGCTTCTGCATTTAAACCATCTGTATATGGACGACGACCAACAGACACTAAACAGTAATCTCCTTTAAACTCTACTTCTACACCTTTTTTATTATCTGCTTTTACAATAACTTCATCACCTTTTCTTTCAACAGATTTTACTTTATGTGAAGCATTTATTTTAAATTTCTGCTTCTTTAAAACTTTATTTAATTCTTTAGATAAGCCAGCATCCATTGTTGGGATTATTCTATCCATATATTCAACAACACTAACTTCGGCACCTAATCTTTTATATACTTGACCAAGCTCTAAACCAATAACACCACCCCCAATTACAATTAAATGCTTAGGAATTTCTTTAAGTTTTAAAGCCTCGGTAGATGTAATTACACGTTCTTTATCTAATTTAATAAACGGTAAATTTGATGGTTTACTTCCTGTAGCTATTATGGTGTTTTTTGCTTCAATTTCAGTGGTTTCTTTTCCAGAAATTGAAATATGAGTGGCATCTTTAAAAGAACCTAAGCCTTCGTAAACATCAATTTTGTTCTTCTTCATTAAAAAATCGATACCGCCTGTAGTTTGATCAACTACTGACTGCTTTCGAGCAATCATTTTTTCTAGATTTACTTTTACATCACCAGGGATTTCAATACCATGTTCTTCAAAATGCTTTACGGCATCTTCGTAATGGTGAGATGAATCTAAAAGGGCTTTACTTGGAATACAACCAACATTTAAACATGTTCCTCCAAGTGTTGAATATTTTTCAATAATGGCTGTTTTCATGCCTAATTGCGCACAACGTATTGCTGCCACATAACCACCAGGACCAGAACCTATTATTGCTACATCGTATGAATTCATAAGAATATTTTGTTTTCAATTTTTAAATCGAACACAAAAATACGAATGTTTTATGGGAAGACCATAAAAAACAGAACTCTTAATTTTCTAGAAAACCCTAAACTTTTTTTGCAACCAAAGTAAGCTCTGGTTCGTTAATAGTTAATGACTTTACAATATCATTTTCAACTTGAAAAGTAATGTAAACAGAAGATATCCCATTATATAAGAATTTATTATTACCAACAGGAATCAAACCTCCACCAAATTCGCCTAACTTACCTAGGGATAACATTTTACGCATATTCTTTTTAACTGAAAATCCATCTTTCTCTCCCTCTCCATAACGATAATCTCCAAGATATTTTGGCATTTTATCTTCTTCTAGTTTCTTATAGGTTTCACCATCTGCATTCCCTAACTTTTCTAAATATTCAATTAATTTTTCAGAGTTTTCTATTTGGGCTTCTGTCATTTTCTCTTTCATTCTTAAACCAGCTCTAGCATGAGTTAATAAACTTATCCCATGAGGCCCTTGTGTTTTTTGAATGTTTGGCGTCATTTCTATCATAGATTTTACAATATTAAACGCTCCAAGCATTGCATAAGTAAACATTGTTGGTCGTGCACCTTTACTTATTAAGTAATTTACAATATCTCGTCTACCAACATGCGAAGCTGCACCAATTGCAGATTCCCAATCGCCAAAACTCCAGTCCCAACTTGCACGAGCTAACTCTGTGCGTTTATCGACTAGTTCTTTAACACGATCTAAATCGAAATGTGATTTGCCTACCACTTCGTTAACAATTTCATCATCAATTGATGGGTAACGGTGGAATAATTTTGGATTTATTTTTTCTGTATTGAATATTTCTTTTGCATAAGAAATATTTGGGATTGAGACCGCTAGCAAACCAAAAACTGAGCTTTTAATAGCCGTTCTTCTTGTAAAAGTAGTTTTAGACATGACTTCAAATTTTTCAAAAAAGATACTTTTTTAAAATTAAAAAAGAAGAACCTTTAACATACTGTTATGTTAAATGTTTATCTATGGTTGAAGCTAAAAACTAATCCTTTTTTTCAATATCATTTAGAATCCATTCTAATTCAGTATCAACATTTAGTTTTCTATCTTCAATAGTTGGAGTGAGTTTAATATCTGGTTTTATACCGTAACCATCAGGACTTTGTTTTTGTGGAGCTTCAATTTGCATTAAACCCATTCTAATTTTTAGCTTAGATGATGGCAATTGATATACTTTATAAATTCCCGCTACGGTTCCGTTATAAGCACCTCCAGTTTCTTCACCTACAAAAGTGGCTCGTTTATTAGCTTTAAGATGCGTAGACAAAATGGAAGATGCTGAAAATGAATTCCCATTAATTAAAACATATATAGCCCCCTTAAAATGTGAAGGGTTTGGGGCTTTTATTTTTGAATGTTTATTAAATTTATAATATAACTTCCCGTCTTTCTTTTTTGTTTTTAATAGATTGTGAGTTGCTATAAATGGTGACAATATCCCTGAAACAATTTTTAAACCAACAGGACTAGTATTACTCATTAAATATTTAAAGAAAGGCATTCTGCTATTAACTTCACTCTCAGTAATAAATTGATAGCTTTTATCTGTTAAATAAGAATACAAATTATCAATTTCAGAAATACGCCCACCTCCATTATCTCTTAAATCTAAAATGAAATATTTTGATTTGGCTGAGTCTAATTTTGTAAAACTTTCTTTATAGAATTCTTTAAAACTTCCATTACCAAAACCTCTAATTTTCATATAAGCAACAGTACTATCCTTTCCTATAAATTTAAGGCTTCTAGTGTATTGCTTTATACTAGGCATATAACCGTGTTTGTTGTTATATTTTCGCCTTTTCTTTGCTTTCAATTTCTTAGCCTTTCTTTCTTCCTTTGTTAATTTTTTTGGTTTAACAACTTTAGTAGAATCTGATGTAGGTTTATCTTTTTTCTCTTCTTTTTTTAGGCGTTTAAATGTTTTTACGAAAATAGAATCTTCATTCTTAAAAGTGACTTTTAAACTATCAACAAAACCTTTATTTCTGTAATAAAAACTTTTAAAATTCTTGCCAACAAATCTATTATGTAATGAAGTATTGTAGCCATCAGAAGCAAATTGAGTTTTAAATTTATCTACTAAATTAGCAGTTAAATCATTTTCAATTTTAACCACTTCGCAACCAGCAAGCACAGAATCTTTTCCTCTTGTGCTTTTTACCCAAAGCTTATTCTCTAAATATTCAAAATCTAAATCGTAAAACTCGAATTTTTTCTTTTTTAATATTTTTCGTTCTTTCCTAGTAAATCGTTTGTTCGCAGAACCTACCGAAACATGCCCTTGCCTTACGTTAGTTACAACAGGCGCAAGCACTTTATAGAACTCCCTAGAAGTCATAGGTTTTTTTATTGAAGTTTTTAAGCTATCAAATTTAAAATCTAAAACTTTTTTTGGAGTGTATTGGTATAATTTTGGGTGATGCTTTTTAAGTTGTTTATAAAGTTTATCTACATCATTTTGTAAATCTTCAACAGTATGTAAAGAAGTAATTTGTTCATTATATGTTTTAACACTACTACAAGATGTAACAACGAGTAAAATAACAAAAACCGGAAAGAGTTTCTTCATTAAAAAAATAATCTCATTAATAAAGCTACTAAAGTAATTGTAATTATTTTAATTTATATTGTATTAATTAATCTTTAACTTTTAAGTAAAATCGCGTAGTTTTGTGCTCCATGCAAAAAACCATTAACATACAAAATAAAAAAGCGCGCTTTCTATATGAAATTTTAGATAAGTATACAGCTGGAATTGTATTAACTGGAACCGAAATTAAATCCATACGAAATAGTAAAGCTTCTATAGCTGAAAGTTTTTGCGAGTTTAATGAAAAAGGTGAACTTTTTGTAATTAATGCAACTATTGAAGAATATGCTTTTGGGAATTACTACAACCACAGACCGAAAGCTGAAAGAAAACTCCTTTTAAATAAAAAGGAATTAAAAAAACTTAATAAAGAAGTTCAAAACACAGGATTAACGATTATTCCATTGCGCTTGTTTATTAACGAAAAAGGTTTTGCCAAATTAGATATTGCCTTAGCAAAAGGTAAAAAGTTATACGACAAGCGAGAAACCATAAAAGATCGCGATAATAAACGCGATTTAGATAGAATTAAAAAGACTTATAAATAGGCTTCTGTTTTACTCATTCATTTTTATTTTTTAGAAAGATATTCTGTAATATTTGATTTTACACGAATGGCGATTTTATTGAATAAACCTATAAAGTTCTCTTAATTTTAAGAAAGTCTTAACGCTTCAACTACTGTCAATTTTCTACTTTGTGGCTTTAAAATTTCTAACATGAAAAAAATAATTACAACTCTGTTCATTTGCCTATTAATACTTTCCTCAAACGCACAAGAAACCGCTGAAAAGGCTAAAGATTATTCTAGCAAAGTAGAAACATTAGATAGTACTATTAAAACACTTTACGCTGTTATTTCTGGTGAAAAAGGAGAAGCAAGAGATTGGGATCTTTTTAAATACTTGTTTAAACCTGATGCCAAATTAATTCCATCGGGAAAAGATAAAGAAGGTGTTTATAAAATACGATATATGAAACCAGCTGACTATATTAAAAGTTCTGGTAAATGGTTGGTGGAAAATGGTTTTTTTGAAAAAGAAATACATCGAAAAGTTGATGTTTTTGGCAATATTACTCAAGTGTTTAGTACTTATGAGTCTTTTAAAAGCGAAGCAGACGGAACCCCTTTTATGCGTGGTATTAATAGCATTCAGTTATTAAATGATGGCAACCGGTGGTGGATAATTAATATTTATTGGACACAAGAAACTAAAGAAAATCCTATCCCTAACGAATACCTTCCAAAACAATAAAACTCATGACAAATTATTTTAAATTAAAAGCATTCATCTTTTCTTTCTCTATTGCAATCATCACCAATTTTTCTGGTTTTGCTCAAGAAAAAGCTACACCAATTTTTCAAGATGGAGAGGCTCAAATAGTTGAAGCATTTGATACACCCGATAAATGGATTCGTCATGATTTATTTGTCGAAACCGAATTTGATACTGATGGCGACGGCAAATTAGACCGTGTGCATGTTAGTGTTACCAGACCGTTTCAAACGGATACTGAAGGTTTAAAACTACCAATAGTTTACGAGTCTAGTCCATACTATGCTGGTGTTGCTCCAGATGTTGATGGGGTGTTTTGGGATGTCAATCATGAATTAGGTGAAACGGCACAAGAACGTGCACACCCAGAAGTAAAAAGGTTAGGTGAAAGACCAATTATATCAAATTCTCAAATTAAAACTTGGGTTCCTAGAGGCTACATTGTTGTGCATTCATCATCTCCTGGAACAGGATTATCTCAAGGGTCTCCAACAGTTGGTGGCGATAACGAATCATTAGCACCTAAGGCTGTTATAGATTGGTTATGCGGACGCGCAAAAGGATATACCGAACCTTATGGAAATAAAACCGTTGAAGCATTTTGGAGTACAGGAAAAGTTGGCATGACTGGAACATCTTATAACGGAACGATTCCGTTGGCAGCAGCAACTACAGGTGTTCAAGGTTTAGAAGTTATTATTCCAGTGGCACCAAATACTTCATATTATCATTATTACCGCTCAAATGGTTTGGTACGCTCTCCTGGTGGTTATTTAGGTGAAGATATTGATGTGCTATACGATTATATCCATAGTGGTGGAGAAGAGCCGCTTGTACCAAACAGTAATTTAAAAGTTAATGATGCTGATATTCCTAAAGGATACAAATCGAAAAGAGCATACAGTAATGAAAAAATTCGTGATACTGAAATGAAAAACGGTATGGATAGAATTACTGGTGATTATAACGACTTTTGGGCAGGTCGCGATTATTTAAATGATATGGAACCTATGAAAGCTGCATTATTAATGTCTCACGGCTTTAACGATTGGAACGTTATGCCAGAGCATAGCTACCGTATTTATAAAAAGGCAAAAGAAATGGGATTGCCTACACAAATTTACTATCATCAATTTGGGCATGGTGGTCCACCACCAGTTAGCATGATGAACAAATGGTTTACACATTATTTGCACAATATTGAAAACGGAGTTGAAAATGAACCAAATAAAGCTTGGATTGTTCGTGAAGGTGATAAAATGAGTAACCCAACGGCTTACAAAGATTACCCAAATCCTGAAGCTAAAGACGTGGTTTTACATTTAACTTCTGGTGCTCCAAAAGCTGGAGGTTTAGCTAATACAAAAGGATTAAAACAAGGTAAAGAAACTTTAGTTGATAATTATTCATTTTCTGGTGAAGCAATGGCAAGAGCAGAAATTACAAATCATCGTTTATTGTATGTAACACCTAAGCTAAAAAAAGATGTTCATATTTCTGGTGTACCTCAAATTACAGTTAAACTAGCAAGTAATAAACCTGCAGCGAATTTATCGGTTTGGTTAGTTTCACTACCATGGAATGAAAGCAGAAGAGCAAAAACTACCGATAATATTATTACTCGTGGTTGGGCAGATCCTCAGAACCATAAATCGATAACCGAAAGCTCTCCTTTAAAACCCGGTAAGTTTTATGAAGTAACTTTTAATTTACAACCAGATGATCAAGTTATAAAAGCTGGGCAGCAAATAGGTTTAATGATTTTTTCTAGTGATAAAGAGTATACATTACACCCAAAACCAGGAGCAGAATTAACTATTGATTTAGATGGAACATCGTTAACATTACCTGTAGTTGGTGGTGCAGAATCATTTAACAATGCATTGAAGAAATAAAATCTACCATTTAAAATGATTAAATGAACAAATTCAATTCTCCATATAATTGAATATTTATAAAATGTGAGTTATGAGTAATTGGCTTATTGCAATTGTTGGACTATTATTCATAATTGTTGGTTTTCGAATGTATAACTACTTTAATAAAAATATAGACACAATCGATAACAAACTTGGTAATTTATATGGAATTGCTGTTATAGTCATAATTTGCGGAGTGATAATTGTATTAATTCCAATAATAAATTGGATGAAATAAACAAACATTTATAACATATATTGAGCAAAATGGAAAAACTCTAAACAAAAAGACTTAGTTTAATAACGCCCTAATTCTTATCCTCCAACAACGGTACAAATCGAAACTCACCAAACTCGTGTTGTTCAAATTCTTTTTGCCCTTTTCTAATAAAAAGCGTCATAATTTGCACATCATCTCCCACAGGTATAACAAGCCTTCCTCCTATTTTTAACTGTCCCAACAAAGGCTTAGGCACAAACGGTGCGCCTGCGGTAACAATAATACTATCAAAAGGAGCTTCTTCAACCAAACCTTTATAGCCATCACTAAAAATGAGTTTTTTAGCACGATACCCCAATTTTGGTAAAAACTTACTTGTTTTTTTAAACAATTCTTGTTGGCGCTCGATGCTAAAAACTTTCGCACCTAACTCACATAACACTGCTGTTTGGTAGCCGCTACCTGTCCCAATTTCTAAAACCTTATCACCCTTTTTTACTTGTAATAATTCGGTTTGAAAAGCCACCGTATAAGGCTGTGATATGGTTTGATCTGCCGCAATAGGAAAAGCTTTATCTTGGTATGCATGGTCTAAAAAACCAGAGTCCATAAACAAATGCCTTGGTATATTTCCTATAGCTTTCAAAACAGCTTCGTTAGCTATTCCTTTGTTTATTAAAATGTTAACTAGTTGCTGTCGCAGTCCTTTGTGTTTAAATGTATCTTTCAATGGTTGGGTAGTTTTCAATGCTAAAATTAGTAAACATTTTTAATCAAAAACCATTTTATTAGTAATTTCTTTTAAGTATTAATAAAGCAAAAAAATTAGGTGCAAATAATCAATTTCATATACTAAATATCTTATTTTTGTTGAAAACGTAAAAATATGCTAAACGCTGGTGTACTAGGTGCTGGTCATCTTGGAAAAATTCATTTAAGACTTCTTAACCAATCTAATAAATATAACCTTATTGGTTTTTATGATGCAGATGCAGATAATGGTAAAAAAGTAGAAGAAGAATTTGGTTATAAATTTTTCGATTCTATCGAAGCCCTTATCGACGCTGTAGATATTGTAGATATTGTAACGCCTACACTATCGCATTACGATTGTGCAAAACAAGCTATTGCAAAAGGAAAGCATATTTTTATTGAAAAACCAATAACCAATACTGTTGAAGAAGCAGAGCATATTAGAGAACTTTTGGCAAAGCACGATATTCGTGGACAAGTAGGCCACGTTGAGCGTTTTAATCCCGCTTTTATAGCTGTGAAAAATGATATTAACTCGCCAATGTTTATTGAAACACATCGTTTGGCAGAGTTTAATCCGCGAGGTACAGATGTCCCTGTAGTGCTAGATTTAATGATTCACGATATAGATATTATTTTAAGCGTCGTTAAATCAAAAGTTAAAAACGTTTCTGCAAGTGGTGTATCGGTTATTAGCGACACACCAGATATTGCTAATGCGCGTATTGAATTTGAAAATGGTTGTGTTGCCAATTTAACAGCTAGTAGAATCTCTTTAAAGAGTATGCGTAAAACGCGTTTCTTTCAAAAAGATGCTTATATCTCAGTTGATTTTTTAGAAAAGAAATGTGAGGTTGTTAAAATGAAAGATGCTCCAGAAAACCCTGGTGATTTTGATATGATTTTGCAAAATGCCGAAGGCATTAAAAAACAAATTTATTTTGATAATCCTGAAATATCAAATAATAATGCCATTTTAGATGAATTGGAAACTTTTGCAGATGCCATTAACAATAACACAACACCAGTTGTAACACTACATGATGGTACTGAAGCTTTACGTGTTGCCACACAAATAATTAATTGTTTTAAATAAAATTTTAGATGAAAAACATCGCAGTAATTGGTGCAGGAACTATGGGAAATGGTATTGCACATACTTTTGCACAAAGCGGATTTAAAGTACAACTTATAGATATTAGTGAAGCATCACTTCAAAAAGGTATTGAAACCATTACTAAAAATTTAGATAGAATGGTTGCTAAAGAAAAAATTGCGGAAGCTGATAAAAGTGAAACGTTATCTAATATTTCTACATTTACTAATATTCCTGAAGGCGTTAAAAATACTGATTTAGTGGTTGAAGCTGCTACCGAAAATATAGATTTAAAGCTAAATATTTTTAAGCAGTTAGATGAAGCCTGTGAAAAGAACACAATTCTTGCTTCTAATACCTCATCTATTTCTATAACTCAAATTGCAGCGGTTACATCTAGACCAGAAATGGTTATTGGTATGCACTTTATGAATCCTGTACCAATCATGAAGTTAGTTGAAATTATTCGCGGTTATAATACTAGTGATAGTGTTACAAATACTATTATGCAACTATCAAAAACTTTAGGTAAAGTTCCTGTAGAAGTAAATGATTACCCGGGTTTTGTAGCCAACAGAATATTAATGCCAATGCTAAACGAATCTATTGAAACTTTATATAATGGTGTTGCTGGTGTTGAGGAAATAGATACTGTTATGAAGCTTGGAATGGCACACCCAATGGGGCCGTTACAACTTGCAGATTTTATAGGTTTAGACGTTTGCTTATCCATTTTAAATGTGATGTACGAAGGCTTCAAAAACCCAAAATATGCTCCTTGCCCTTTATTAGTGAATATGGTTCGTGCTGGTAAGTTAGGTATAAAATCAGGCGAAGGTTTTTATGATTATTCAGAAAGTAGAAAAGCTGAAAAAGTAGCGAAACAGTTTGTAAAGTAGTTAGCCATTAGTCGTTAGTAGTTAAATTTCTAACGTCTAAAATCTAACGTCTAAAATCTAAAATTTGGCAAAAATAATACCTTTTAAAGCGGTAAGACCAACCAGAGCCATTGTAGGTTTAGTTGCTGCACGCCCATACCAAAGCTATACTGTTAACGAACGAGAGTCTCGCATGGATTATAACCCTTATAGCTTTCTTCATATTGTAAACCCTGGTTATAAATATGACCAAGTTATTACTGGTGAAGAGCGTTATAAACTGGTTAGAAATCGTTATTTAGAATTTAAGGAAGATGGTGTTTTTTTACAAGATGAAAAACCTTCATTTTATGTTTACAAAATAGTAAATAGGCATGGTCAAGAATTCAATGGTATTATTGCTGCAACTAGTGCTGAAGATTATGAACAAGATGTTATAAAAAAACATGAAGACACCATAGCAAAGCGAGAAAAAACATTTAAAAGTTATTTACAAACAGTAGGTTTTAATGCAGAACCTGTACTACTTACTTATCCAGATAATGCTGTGGTTGCATCAATAATTAAAGAAACTCAAAAAAATCATGCTGAGTTTGAGTTTACCATGACTTATAGAGACACACATTATTTATGGAAAATAGATAATGAAAATACAATTACATTGATTCAAAATGAATTTGATAAAATGAAAACCATTTACATTGCAGATGGTCATCATAGATCGGCATCTTCTTATTTGTTATATAAGGACGAAAAAAATAAAAACGCAAATCATAATAGTGATGAATCGTACAATTTTTTTATGTCTTATCTTATTCCTGAATCAGATTTAGTAATCCAAGAATTTAATCGTTTAATTAAAGATTTAAATGGTTTAACTAAGGAAGAGTTTCTTATTCGTTTGGACAGCTTCTATCGTATTGAAAATAGAGGAACTGTACCTTATGCTCCTTCAAAACCTCATCATTTTAGCATGTATTTAGATGGTGAATTTTATTCTCTATATTTAAGAAAAACAAGATATAAGTTTAATACAGCGCTAGATAACCTTGATGCACAATTATTATACAAAACTATACTACAGCCTATTTTGGGCATTAACGACTTAAGAGGCGATAATCGTATTGAATATGTAAACGGTAGACATGAAATGATAACAATTAAGAGTAGCGTAGATAGTGGCGAATTTAAAGTAGGGTTTGGTATGTGCCCTGCAACTATTAAACAAATGAAACATATTGCTGACGAAGGCTTAAAGATGCCTCCAAAAAGCACTTATATATTGCCAAAATTGAGAAGTGGTATAACCGTTTACGAGTATTAAATAATTTACTATGAATGCTACTGATGTTATTTTATTAAATTTCGCAGAGACTCGAAGACGAAGTCTAAAACTCTGGAGAGGAATTCCAAAAGAATATTTAAACTGGAAGCCAGACGAGAAAGCTTTTACAATTATTGAGATGATTAGGCACGTACTAGAAAGCGAGCATTTATTTCATAAAATAATAGAAAATAGAGGTAACTTAGGTGACTATAAATCTCCTTGGGAAAACTTACCTTATCAGGATTTGGAATATGAAATTGATTTCTCTGAAACCTATAGGGCTAAGTTTATCAATATGATTAAAACTTTAAAAGAATCTGATCTTGAAAAAATAAAGATTGAAAGAAGTGAAGTTAATCAAAGCAAAATTTTAGGAGATTATTTAAATAGAATAGCTTATCATGAATCTGTGCATACAGGACAACTATTAGATTATTTAAGAACTATTGGTACAGAAAGACCAAGCATTTGGGATTAATAATATGAGTATACAACAAAACCTAAATCATATAAAATCTACATTGCCAGAAGGTGTTGCATTGGTTGCTGTTTCTAAAACCAAACCAGTTAGTGATATAATGGAAGCTTATAATGCAGGTCAACGCATTTTTGGAGAAAACAAAATCCAAGAAATGGTTGAGAAACATGAAGCTATGCCTAAAAATATTGATTGGCACATGATTGGGCATGTACAACGCAATAAGGTCAAATATATGGCTTCGTTTGTACGCTTGATACATGGCGTAGATAATTTTAAATTATTAAAGGAAATAAATAAACAAGCCAAAAATCATGATAGAGTTATAGATTGTTTACTTCAAATAAAAATAGCTTCAGAAGATTCAAAATTTGGAATGTCAGTAAATGAAGCTTCAGAAATTATTCAATCTAAAGACTTTTCTGAATTACAACATATAAAGGTTGTTGGCGTTATGGGGATGGCTACTTTTACAGATGATATGCATCAAGTGAAAAAAGAATTCACTCTATTAAAAACGTCTTTTGAAGATTTGAAAGTACTGAAAACTACAAATTGCGAACTGCTAACTATTTCAATGGGAATGAGTGGCGACTATAAATTAGCTATAGATTGCGGAAGCAACATGGTTCGCGTTGGAAGTAGTATATTTGGTGAAAGAAATTATAATAATTAGTAAACAGTCGCAGTTAACAGTATTCGACTTTACAGCAAACAAATAACAATAAACTATTTACGCAATACTAGACATAGAAACTACTGGTGGAAAGTATAATGAAGAAGGTATCACAGAAATTGCAATCTATAAATATGATGGACATCAAGTTGTCGACCAATTTATAAGTCTTGTAAACCCAGAACGCGAAATACAGCCTTTTGTAGTTAACCTAACAGGTATAAATAGTAACATGCTACGCCATGCACCAAAGTTTTATGAGGTTGCCAAACGCATTGTAGAAATTACTGAAGATTGCATATTAGTTGCACACAATGCTCAATTTGACAACAGGATTTTAAAAACCGAATTTAAACGATTAGGTTTTGAGTTTGAGCGCAAAACACTTTGTACTGTTGAGTTAGCAAAAGATTTAATGCCTGGACAAGCGTCATATAGTTTAGGCAAATTAGTGCGCTCACTTGGTATTCCTGTTACCGATAGGCATCGTGCTTCTGGCGATGCATTAGCAACTGTGAAACTATTTAAGATGCTGTTAGATAAAGACACTACAAAAAATATTATTCAGCAATCTATCCGGTTAAACCCAAAACATCAATTAGAACCTAGACATATAGATATTATTGAGCAAATACCTTCTATAACTGGTGTTTATTATATTCATAAAGCTGATGGTGAAATTATATACATTGGTAAGAGTAACAATATAAAAAAACGCATCAATCAGCATTTTACAAACACCAATCAAAAATCAAAAAAAATTCAACAACAAGTAGCTACAGTAACTTATGATGCAACAGGGAGCGAATTGGTCGCACTTTTAAAAGAAAGCGAAGAAATTAAGCGCCTTAAACCTATTCACAATAGAGCGCTTAGGCGTAACATTTTCACGCATGCTTTATACAGTTTTAAAGATGAAAACAATTATATTAATTTAAAAATTGATATAGTAGATGGAAGAAAAAAACCTATTACAACTTTTAGTAATAGGCAAAGCGGAAAAAGTTTTATTACTAAAGCTGTTGAAGACTATGACCTTTGTCAAAAACTCACAGGGCTTTACAAAACTAAAACCAGTTGTTTTAATTATGATATTAAAACCTGCAATGGGGCCTGTATAAATAAAGAATTACCAGAAGTATATAACCAACGTGTTGAAGCTTTAATCACTAAAAACAGTTACAAAAACAAAAACATGGTTATTATTGATAAAGGCAGAGATATTGATGAGCGTAGTGCCATACTTATTGAGAATGGTGTTTTTAAAGGTTTAGGGCATTTCAATTTAAACTACCAAATAAATAATATTGAGGTGTTAGAATCTATTATAACACCTATGACGAATAATAGAGATACGCAACATATTATTCAAAATTATCTCAGGAAAAATAAACGTTTAAAGATTGTTACACTTAACTAAACATGAAAAAACATTACTTCTTTTTATTTTTTATTGTTTCATTTTTATTTTCTTTTTCTCAAACAGATGACAAATTATATAACTATAGAGTTAATCTTAGTGAATTGAAAATGAAGACTTATGAAAAGGATTCAACAGCTAACGCTTTGGTTTTATATGAATATGGTAATAGTTATATAGAAAAACAAAATTTTAATTTAGTTACAGAAGAAAAACATAAAGTAAAAATATTAAACAGAGAAGGATTTAAAAATGCTACAATAACAATATATCTTTACAATACAAAAAGCAGAAGCGAAAAAGTAAAAGATATTGTTGCTACTACCTATAATGAAGCCAATGGTACGGTAATTAAAACGAAGCTAAGTGATAAAGACATTTTTAGAGAAAAATATGATGAGAATCGCACTTTAGTAAAATTTACTTTACCAAATATTAAAGAAGGTTCTGTAATAACCTATAGCTATAAATTAATATCTCCTTTTAAATTTAACTATAAAAGTTGGAGTTTTCAAAGCGATATTCCAAAATTTTATAGTGAATACAGAGCTAGCATCCCTGGCAATTGGGAGTATAATATTAAGCTAGTAGGAACACAAAAATTATTCATTGATGAATCAATAATTAAAAAAAACTGCTTATCTGCAAATGGAGGATATTCACATTGCTCATACTCCACTTATGCCATGAAAGATATTCCTGCTTTTATAAAAGAGGATTATATGACTAGCAAGTTTAACTACCTTGCTAGAATTGAGTATGAACTTAAAACATTTAAAGGATTTGATGGTAGAATAAACAACTATACAAAAACCTGGAAAACAGTAGACAAAGAGTTTAAAACAGATAAAGATATTGGTAGACAACTTTCAAAATCTGTTAATTTAGAAGAATTTGTTAGCAGTAATATTGTTAATGAAGCAGATGATTACAAAAAAGCTAATGCTATTTATAAACATATTCAAGAAAATTATACATGGAATGGGGATTATAGAATATTTAAAGATGTATCGGTTAAAGATTTAATTAAAAACAAATCAGGAAATGTATCATCTATAAACATTTTGCTACATAATTTATTAAAAGAAGCTAATATTGAGGCTAAACCTGTTTTAATTTCTACAAGAAATAATGGTTTTCCAACAAAAATTTATCCAGTAATAACCGACTTTAACTATTTAATTATTCAAGTTATTATTGATAATAAAGCATATTTATTAGATGCCACAGACCGCTATTTAAGTTTTGGTGAAATTCCTTTTAGATGCTTAAATTCCTATGGACGGCTTATGGATTTTAAAAAAGGAAGTGAATGGGTTGATATTAATCCTAAAGAATTATCTACAGTCCAATACAGATTAAATTTAAATTTGAATGAAAATGCAAACATTACTGGCAAAATTAGTTCTAAAACAACAGGCTATCATGCCTTAAGCAAAAGAAAAAAGTATTATCAGAATAGTGATTCATATATAACTAATTTAGAAGATAAGTTTCCAAACACTGAAATTGTTAATCATGAAGTTGTAAAAGGAGGGAAAACAAACCCGCAGTTTATTGAATCGTACGATGTTGAATACGGTTCTGAAGAAACTGGTGATAACATATATTTAAACCCATTTTTTATTAAATTCTTCTCTGAAAATCCATTTAAACTTCAAGAACGAACCTACCCTATTGATTTTGGGTACAAAGACTCTTTTTTCTATGTTTTAAAGCTCAATTTCGGTGATAAATATACGCTTCTTGAAAAACCTAAAGATTTAAATTTAGCTTTACCTAACAATACAGGAAGTATCATATTTAGTAGTATAGTAGAAAATAATTATTTGCAAATTTTATTCAAAATCAATTTTAAAAACTCAATGTACCTACCAGAATATTACCCATATTTAAAAGGCTTTATGAGTAAAATTGTTGACATACAAACTAACTCACTTGTACTACTAAAGAAGAAATAACAAATCTTTTACTATTTTTGAATTTATGAGTAATTACAGAACAAATAAATGGAGGCTAAAGCTTCAGGAAATTATTTATGAAGCCGATACACCTGCGGGAAAATTATTTGATGTTGTTTTATTAGTAACAATTCTAGCTAGTATTTTACTAGTTATGTTAGAAAGTGTTAATAGCATTGATAAAAACTTCCATGATTTTCTTAATATTTCTGAATGGGTAATTACTATTTTATTTACTATTGAGTATATAGCAAGGATTCTTACAGTAAGAAAACCGCTAAATTATGTTTTTAGTTTTTATGGTATTGTAGATTTACTTTCTACTATTCCTAAATATATTTCATTAATTTTTGGTGGCATACATGCTCTTGCTGCTTTAAGAGCTTTACGTTTATTGCGTATTTTTAGAATATTAAAGCTAGCACGTTATTTAGGTGCATCAAATACTCTTATAAACGCCTTAAAAGCTAGTAAAGCAAAAATATCTGTATTCTTATTTGCTGTAGTAATTGTTGCGATTATATTAGGCACGATAATGTATTTGGTTGAAGGTGAAGAAAACGGTTTTACTAATATCCCAAAAAGCGTATACTGGTGTATAGTAACACTAACAACTGTTGGATTTGGAGATATTGCGCCACAAACACCACTCGGGCAATTTATAGCCTCTTTAGTTATGATTTTGGGTTATGGCATTATTGCTGTTCCAACTGGTATTGTATCAGCAGAATATACAAATCAAAACAAGCCTGATAAAGAAAATGAGCCAAAAAATAATTCTGAAAACAAATCAGACATTGTTCAACTTAACTCTCAGTGCTGTTCTAATTGTTTAAATGAATTGCATCGTGATGATGCTGAGTTTTGCTTTAAATGCGGATGTAATTTACATCATGACTAAGTATCTTATTTCTATCGTTGGTCCAACTGCTATAGGCAAAACTGCTCTTAGTATTAAGCTCGCTCAACATTTTAATACAGAAATTATTTCAGCAGATTCTAGGCAGTTTTTCAAAGAGATGCAAATTGGAACTGCTGCTCCAACCAAAGAAGAGCTAGCTCAAGCTAAACATCATTTTATTCACCATAAATCAATAGAAGACAATTATAATGTAGGTGCTTTTGAAAAAGATGCTTTGCTGTGCTTAAACACACTTTTTAAAACTAAAGACATTGTTATTATGGTTGGCGGTTCCGGATTATATGTACATGCCGTAACCAAAGGGCTAGATTATTTTCCTGACATAGATAAAAGTATTCGTGAAGATTTAAACAAAAAATATAAAGAACAAGGTATTTCTGCTTTACAAGCACAACTAAAATTGTTAGATATTAATGCTTTTAATTCTATTGCTATTGATAATCCACATCGTGTAATTCGTGCATTAGAAATTTGTATTGGCACAGGTAAACCTTATTCTTCTTTTTTAAATCAAGAAAAAGCAAATAGAAATTTTAAAACCATTACCGTAGGGCTTACTTCCGAAAGAGATCATATTTACAATCGTATCAATAAACGTGTCGATATTATGGTGCAACAAGGTTTGTTAAACGAAGTTAGGGCTTTATTACCTTATCAATCATTAAATGCATTAAACACGGTTGGTTATAAAGAACTTTTTAATTACTTTAATGGTGAGTGGACTTTAGACTTTGCAGTAGCAGAAATTAAAAAGAATACACGTCGTTTCGCTAAGCGACAATTAACATGGTTTAAAAAAAACGAATCAACTTTATGGTTTGATTATGAAACTTCGACTGAAGAAATTATTAAAGATATAGATAACACATTTTAGCAATGGCAATACCTGAAGATGCTCTAGATAATCCTGTTTGGTTCTCTTTGACAGATATACATTTTAATGAAACCATAGACTATGGAAATGTGAAGTTTTTTCATCCAGATTATGGCCCTTTTGGTGCTTTCATTAACAATGAAGATACAAGCATAGCTATAGAAAAACACGCTGAGTTAATTGATGATTTTTTTATTGTTGGCGATAAACCTAAAATGCCAGTTCATTTTAAAGAACCTATTGAATATATAGGCTTGCAAATGATTATTTATAACAAAATAAACTATCCAATAACAGAAACTATTGTTGAGCTTACTGAATCTCATTACGATGACTTAATTGATTTAGTTAAGCTTGTATATCCAGAATATTTTAAATCTAAAACTAATACTTTAGGTCAATATTTCGGGATTTATAAAGACGGAAAACTAGTAGCCATAACTGGCGAACGTATGCAAACCAAAAACTTCATTGAAATTAGTGCTGTAATTACGCATCCTGATTATACTGGTAATGGGTTTGCTAAGCAACTTATTGCTTATACGGTAGAGATTATATTAAAAAAAGGCAAAATTCCTTTTTTGCATGTAGACCAAACTAATTTAGGACCTATTAAATTATACGAAAAATTAGGTTTTACTATAAGAAGAAAATTTAGTTTTTGGAAAATTACTCACGAAGCGAATTAGTTTAAGCATTAAATACTAGAGTAAACATAGTATACTTTCCAGGTTCTGAGCTAACCAGCAAGTTACCATCATGTTTTTTAAGTATGTTCTTAGATAAACTCAAACCAATACCAGACCCGTTTTTTTTCGTAGTATAAAAAGGTATAAAAACCTGATTCATTATCTTCTCCTCTATTCCCTTTCCATTATCATAAACAGTAATTATTGTTTTATCTATTTTTACTTCGCAATTTAATTTAATAACTGGGTTTTCAATTCCTTTTAAAGCATGAATGCTATTATTAATTAAGTTAATTATTACTTGCTCAATTAGTTTACTATCAGCCAAAATCGTTGCATTTGCAGGAATTTGCAATATGCTCAAATTAATATTAGCGACTTCAATTAGTGGTTTCATTAATAACTGAATTGCAGATAAAAAGCTTTTTACATTAATTTTATGCAATTGAGGAATAGGTACATTAGATATTGTTCTATAATCTTCTACAAAAGCTAGCAATCCATCAGAACGTTTTTTAATGGTAGCCGCTGCCATATTAATATCTAATATATCATCCTTATCTAATTTATCAATACTAATAAGTTTTCCGTTTTCATCTTCAGTTATAGATTTCATTGTAGAAGCTAATGAGCTAACTGGTGTGAAAGAATTCAGCATTTCATGAGCCAAAATTCTAATAACATTATGCCATGCTTCTATTTCTTTTTGTTCAATTTCCGATCGTATATCTTGAAAAGTAATAATTAAATAAGGCTCATTAAGCAATTGTATTTCAATTACTTCCAGAGACAATTGCTTTCTTTCTATTTCATCTCCAAAATCAACTAAAACTTTTCCACCGTTGGCAATACTTTTAATTTTTATAACTAACCAAGGGACTTGATTTGCTAATCTGTGCCAGTACTTATGCTTTGGCAATTTGAGTATTTCACTAGCTGCTTTGTTTAGAAATAAAATTTCTTCGCTAGATTGCTCTTGGTCTAAATCTTCTTTCTTAATAGAAACTATCCCTAAGTTTACATGCTCTATAATATATTTAAAATACTTATACTGCGCTTCTTTTTCTATTTTGTTTCTTTTAAAAATTTTAATTATTAAATTAAAATCATCAAAAACTTTTGCAAAAGAGTCTCCTTTTTTTGAAGGTGAAAAATATACCGAATAATCTTCGTTCTTTAAAGCATCTAAAAATTTTACGAGAGAATAGTTCGTATTATTTACATACTTTATTAGAAAAATAACCTGTATAGTAATTAATAAACCAGTTCCAACAGTGCTAAACCAAAGTGTTTTATTGAAAAAATATGAAAACAGAACACAAAGAAATAAAATTATTAAAATGCGTATTACTACTTGTAGTGTAAATTTCTTAATCAAATTTTAAAAGTATTATAAATTAAACTTTTCTAACCTTCGGTAAAGCGCAGCTCTTGTTAAACCCAATTCTTTTGCGGCTTTAGATATATTTCCATCGTACTTTGCAATTGCCTTTTTAACCAATAGCTTTTCTATTTCTTGCAAATTTAAATTACCAAAGTCGCTAATATTTGCTGTATTGTCCGTCTCAATATTAGAGAGATTAAAATCTAAAGGCTTAATAACATTATCGTCACACATAATAACACCACGCTCAATGGTATGTTGAATTTCTCTAATATTTCCTGGCCAATTATGTGTTTTTAAAATATTTAATGCTTCATCTGTAATTGTTAAATGTGATTTTTGATATTTTTCCTTAAACATATTTAAATAATGAGTAACAAAATCTGAAATATCTTCTGGTCTTTCTCTTAATGGAGGAATTTCAATCTCTACAGTATTAATTCTAAACAATAAATCCTGTCTAAATTTTCCTTCTGAAACCCACTGATTAAGTGGTGCATTTGTAGCAAATAATAATCTTGCATTGAAAGGTCTTTCAATACCTTCGCCTAATCTTGACACCTTTTTATCTTGCAAAACGGTTAATAGTTTTGATTGTAAATTATAAGGAAGGTTTCCAATTTCATCCAAAAACAGGGTACCATTTTCAGCCATTTCAAAACGCCCAGGCTTATCTTCAAAAGCACCCGTAAACGATCCTTTTTTATGTCCAAAGAGTTCACTCTCAAAGAGAGATTCTGATAAAGCTCCTAAGTCCACATGAATAAATGGTGCATTTTTATTTGATGAGCGCTTATGTATTTCTCTTGCTAGATGTTGTTTACCTGTACCGTTTTCTCCTAAAATTAAAACATTCGCATCAGTATCACTAACTTTTGTAACCACATCCATAACTTTAGTCATAGCGTTAGAGTTACCAATTACAGGTCCAAATCTTATATCGTCGTTTTCCAATAAAGCCTTGTTAGTATGCTTTAAAATAGATACTTGCTTATTAGATTTACTTAATTCTAAACCTGCATGTACCGTAGCTAAAAACTTTTCGTTACTCCACGGTTTAAGTATAAAATCAAAAGCGCCATTCTTAATAGCATTTACTGCTAACTCTACTTCACCGTAAGCAGTCATTAGCACAACTACCATTTTGGGTTTTATATTTAAAATATGCTTTAACCAATACATACCTTCCTTACCATCATTAAAACCTATTCTATAATTCATATCCAACACAATCATATCTATGTGTTCTTTTGAAATAAGCTGATTAATTTCTTTCGGATTATCCCTTGTAATTATATTAGTGTAGTATTTTTTAAGCAATAATTTAGCAGAAAGTAAAACATCTTCGTCATCATCAATAATTAAAATTGTTGCTGGATTTTTTATCATTTGTATAATCCTAATTAAGTTTTGTCTAATGTACAAAATGTTCACTATCGAACAATGTTTTGTTCGATAGTGAACACTTTTAAAATTATGTTTAAAATTTAAATTGCTGATTAATAGCGCTTTAATAAGGTAAAAATATTTGGCACTAGCATTGAGTATTAGACTTCAGAATTCATCAATCAAAAAACGATCAGTAAAAACAATCATTATCAATCAATATAAAAATCAGACAATAACATGGTAGCATTAATTATAGAAATAACAGCTTTTATTACAGACATAGTTTTATCAATCTTGGTTTAAATTTAATCGTTATGAAACAAATTGGAATGGATAAAAGAGTAGAAAAAAAGAAATGGACGCAAACTAAAAAGTTATATATAGCTGGAACCATAGTTTTTTTAACCCTTGCTTTTTTTGGCTTTAAAGCTATTAACAAAAAAACATATAAAGTTAATGCTTCAAAAATATCAGTAAAAAAAGTTATTGAAGGAAATTTTCAAGATATGATTTTAATTGATGGCGATGTAGAACCCATTAATTTAGTTCTAGTAAATACCCTCGAAGGTGGTACCGTAGAAGAAATATTTATTGAAGATGGCATTAGCGTTGAAAAAGGTACGCCTTTATTACGCTTAAGCAATCCATCTGTAACGCTTGGGTACATGAATCAGGAAACTGCCATTGTAGAGCAAATCAATAATCTAAGAAATTTAAAATTATCTCTTGAAAAAGATCAGCGAGACTTAACAGAATCTCTTATAGATAGTGAGAATAGCTTAGCGGATATTGAACGTAGCTATAAAGTAGACTCAGTGTTGTATGCCAAAGATATAGTTGCTAAAAACGACTTTATTGATAGAAAAGAATCTTATAAATACTTAAAAAACAAACGCGATTTAGTAGACAGAAATGTAACTAAAAGCAGACAGGATAACAAAACTCAAATACATCAAATAAATAAATCTATAGGAATGATGCAACGTAACTTAGAGATGATTCATGATAATATTGATAAAATGTTAGTTCGTGCCCCAGTTTCTGGAATGTTATCATCTTTTGACCCCGTAATTGGCGAATCGTATGGCAATAACCAAACCGTTGCAAAAATAGATGTTCAGTCTGGTTTTAAAATTAAAGGGCAAGTTGACGAATATTATTTAAGTATGGTTAAGCCTGGTCAATTAGCACGTTTCTCTTTTGATGGTGAGTTGATTGATTTGAAAGTTAAAAAAGTGTTGCCAGAAGTGGTAAGCAGACGTTTTGAAATCGAATTAGTTTTTGTAAATATACCTCCAAAAGCAATAACCATTGGTCAATCTCTTCAAGTAAGGCTAGAATTATCAAAAGCACAAAAATCTTTAATGATACCAAGAGGCAGCTATTTTCAATCATCAGGTGGGCAATATGTATATGTTTTGGATGGAAATGGAGAAGCCAATAAACGATATATAAAATTAGGCAGTAAAAATCCTAGTTATTACCAAGTATTAGAAGGATTAAATGTAGGTGACGAATTTATTTCTTCTTCTTATGACGACTTTAAAAATTATGAATCAATCAAAATCAATTAAAAACTAAAAACCATGATTAAACTAAATCAATTAACTAAAGTTTACAGAACAGACGAAATTGAATCTACAGCACTAAATGAAGTGTCCTTTGAAATAGAAAAAGGAGAGTTCGTATCTATAATGGGGCCTTCTGGATGTGGAAAATCAACACTTTTAAACATTTTAGGGCTATTGGATAAACCTGAGAGCGGAAGTTATGAGTTTTTAGGCAACGAAGTTGCTCACCTAAATGAGAAAGGGCGTTCAGATATTCGTAAAAAGAATATTGGTTTCATTTTTCAAAATTTTAATTTAATTGATGAGTTAACTGTCTTTGAAAATATAGAGCTTCCTCTACTCTATAATAAGGTGCCAGCTCCTGAGCGCAAACAAAGAGTAAATGAAATTATTGAGAAGATTGGAATCTCACACAGATCCTCACATTTCCCTCAACAATTATCTGGTGGACAACAACAACGTGTTGCTGTTGCTAGAGCATTAATTAATAGACCTCCATTAATTTTGGCTGATGAACCAACAGGAAATCTAGATAGCTCGCATGGTAACGAAGTTATGGAGTTATTATGCGAACTACATGAAGCTGGAACCACCATAATAATGGTAACACACTCTGCACATGATGCGAGTTATTCTGGAAGGATAATTAATTTACTCGATGGTCAAATTGTATCAGAAAGTAAAAATAAAATAGCTAAAGCTATTGTGTAATTTTAAATATAGAAATCATGCTTAAAAATTATATAAAAGTAGCTTTTAGAAGCTTAAATAAAAATAGAGTCTATGCCATTATAAACATTTTAGGGCTGGCTTTAGGACTTACTGTTACCATTCTAGTTTTTCTTTTTATTAATGATGAAACAAGCTACGAAAAACATTGGGATGGATACGAGCGTATATATAGAACTGGGATTAAAGCAGACATGATGGGGCAAAAAATGAATGCACCAGTTTCTTGTAGCCCTATGGCGAATACGTTTAGAACCGAATTTACTGATGTAGAAACTGCGACACGTATTCAAACTATTAACCAAGAAATTTTAATGCGTCATGAACAAAACAAAGTTTATATACAAAAAGGTGTAAGAGCCGATAGTACTTTTTTTAAAGTATTTAATTATGAATTTGTTCACGGTAATGCCGAAACTGCATTAAAAGAAGACAATGCTCTTGTATTAACTGAAGAATCTGCCCGAAAATTATTTGGCGATAAAAACGCTATAGGTGAAGTTGTAAATTATGACAATAGACAAGATTATATTGTAAGAGGTATAGTTAAAGAACCTAAAGGGCATGCTCACTTTCAATTTGATATGTTTTTAGCAGATCCTCAAATTCGAAATGTATGGATGAATAATGGTTGGTATACATACGTAAAATTAAAAGAAGGTGCCAATTTTAGTGCCTTTGAAGCAGAAATGAAGCGTAATTTTATGAAAAAAATTGCACCAGATGTAGAACGCTATATGAAAATTACTGTTGAAGAATTTCTATCACAAGGGAATGCCTTCGAGTATCAATTACAGCCTCTAAAAGATATTCACCTTCATTCGCAAATGGATTTTGAAATAAAGCAAAACGGAAACATTATATACATTTATGTATTTATAGGCATCGCCTTATTGGTTATCTTAATTGCTGGAATAAATTTCATGAATTTATCTACCGCAAGGTCTGGAAAACGAGCAAAGGAAGTTGGAGTAAGAAAGGTTACTGGAGCTTCAAGAAAAATGCTAATCGCTCAGTTTTTAACAGAATCTGTTATTCAAAGTTTTATTGCATTATTCTTAGCTTTTATACTAGTAGAACTATTCCTTCCAGGTTTTAATAATATTATGGAAACCAACCTTACTCTTTTTAATGATTATATTGGAAAAACTGTTTTATTCGCATTATTAGTAACTCTAATTTATGGGTTATTTGCAGGAAGTTATCCAGCATTTTTCTTATCAGCATTTCAACCAATTGCAGTACTAAAAGGAGATCTCACTAAAACTAAAGGCGGGGCATTATTAAGAAAAGTACTTGTAGTTATACAATTTACAGCATCTACAATTTTAATTATTGGTATGATAATTATTTTTAAACAGATTTCATTTTTACATAATAAAGATCTTGGTTTTAACGGAGAGCAGGTAATAGTAGTTCCGCTACAAACAGATGCTATGACACAGAACTTTAGAAACTACAAAGATATATTTCTAAAAAATAGCAATGTTTTAAGTGTTACAAGAGCATCTTACTATCCTGGAGATAATCCAAACCAAAACATGTTCGCCTTAGAAGGAAATGAAGAACAATTACCGTTATGGAATATGGAAGTTGATTATGATTTCATGAAAACTTTAGATATTGAGCTGCTCGAAGGACGCAAATTTGACAGGGAAAAGGAATCAGATTCTGTTCCATACTATATATTAAATGAAACTGCTGTAAAAAACTTAAACATTGAAAATGCAGTAGGAAGACGTTTAGGCAGGTACACAGGAAATGATGGAGGCTTAGAATACGGCAATATAATAGGAATTGTTAAAGATTTTCATATTGAAGGTTTTAATCAACCCATCCGCCCAATGATACTCACTATAGAAAATTTTGTTTGGTTTGCGTCTTTTAAAATTGCAAAGAATGACATGAATGCTACAATCGATTATATTGAAACTGAATGGAACAAATTAGAGCCATCACATCCTTTTAGGTATAAGTTTTTAGATCAAAAATTTGGAGCCTTATTAAGACAACAAGAAAATTTTGGTACCATGTTTTTATTTCTAACTATACTTGCCATAATAATATCTGCAATGGGATTATACGGCTTAGCGTCATATACAGCTGAGCAACGTACAAAAGAAATTGGTATAAGAAAGGTTTTAGGCTCTTCAGTACCTCAAATTATGAATATGCTAACCAAAGACTTTATTAGATTAGTATTAATTGCAAATATCTTTGCATGGCCTATCACCTATTTACTGGCCAAAAATTGGTTAACAAATTTCTCATATCAAATAGATATGCCATTATTACCTTACTTCTTTGCTACTTTTTTAGCTTTAATAATAGCATTAATTACAGTAAGTTCTCAAGCATATTTAGCAGCAAATTCAGATCCTGTAGATGCCTTGAAATATGAATAATTATCATTAATCAACCAAAACCAAAAAGCCCTAGAAAATTTTCAAGGGCTTTTTAAAATATAAAAATCAAGTTTTAAAATAAAGTAATCTGCCCTTCGTCATCAGTTTCTAAATCATTTGATTGGCTTTCAGAATTATTTTTATCAGTATCCGCTTTTGTTTCAGAATCGTTAGCTAAAACTTCAGTTTCATCAATAACTTCCAATTCATCTGCATGAACTTCTTTTGGTGCTTCAAAAGGAATTGGATCTAATAAATTGATTTGATTTACTTTGTCTTTTGTAAGTTGATTTCCCAAAGCGTTTATACCTTTAATAGTAATAAATTCTTCAAGATTAACTTCTAAATTATCTTTTCTATCCTTACCACGTTCTTTAGCAAAAACTATTTCAGCCATAGGCTTCCAATCGGTAGAAACAATTTCTAACTGCGAGTTAGGATGTTCAGAAATAAATGATTCTTCCCTACCTTCATTTTCAATTAAAAACCGTTTTACATAATACATTTCTTTTTCGCCATTAAAATAAATAGCAGATATTGGCTTTTTTGGTGTCCATTTTTCCATAACAATCATATCTCCATCAAAATGCATGGTTACTTCTGGTGTTACGGTTTTAACCATTCCAGATTGATTGATAATTAATAGTTTGTCTTCACCTCTAAATTCACCAACTAGCTCGCCTCTGCCATCAACATTTAAACGTTGTACAGCATCATCAAACCATATTTTACGAGGTTTTAAAGTAGAAACTCCTTTCTCTTTTAATTCAACACGTTTAACAGAATATTTTGTAACCAAATTCCCTTTTGAAGTACGCCCTTTAATTAGTATATCAGCAAAATCAATATCCCATTTTAGTTTTTTAATACTACCAGCTTGTCGCAAATTAACAGTTACCACTTCGGCTTCACCATTTGGGTTTGCAGAAAAATAAAGTACTACGGAGTTTTTATTTCCATTGGTTAAATCGTAATCCTTATCGCGTGTAATACTAGTAACAGCAAATCGTTTTATATATGATGGTCCTCCTTTTCCATCACGATAAATGATATTATAAATAGTACGTTTATCTTTCTTTTTAAACACAGCGACGTGTATAATATCTTTACCAATAAAAGTTTTAGAACCTACTTTGGTAACCATCATTTTACCTTCTTTGGTAAATACAATAATGTCATCAATATCACTACAATCACAAACATATTCGTTTCTACGTAACGATGTCCCTATAAACCCTTCTTCTCTGTTTACATAAAGTTTAGTGTTACGAATAACAACCTTAGTAGCATCAACATCATCAAAAATTCTAATTTCGGTTTTGCGTTCACGTCCTTTTCCGTAATCCTTTTTTAATCTTGTAAAATAAGCAATAGCATAATCTATAAGATTCGCTAAATGATGCTTTATTTCGGCTATTTGATCTTCTAAAGCATCAATTTTTTGTTGCGCTTTATCTATATCGAATTTTGATATACGTTTAATTCGGATTTCGGTTAATCGCACAATATCATCTTTTGTAATTGCGCGTTTTAAATGTTTTATATGTGGTTGAAGCCCTTTGTCAATAGCATTAATAACACCTTCCCATGTTTCTTCTTCTTCAATATCTCGGTAAATTCTGTTTTCAATAAAAATGCGTTCTAAGGATGCAAAATGCCATTGCTCCTCAAACTCGTTTAACTTAATCTCTAATTCTTGCTTTAAAAGCTGAACGGTGTTATCAGTTGAGCGACGTAACATTTCTGTAACCCCAACAAATAATGGTTTATTGTCTTCAATAACACAACCTAAAGGCGAAATAGACGATTCGCAATTTGTAAAAGCATACAACGCATCAATGGTTTTATCTGGCGATAATCCGGATGGAAGGTGTATTAATATTTCAACTTCAGCAGCTGTATTATCTTCAATTTTTTTAACCTTGATTTTACCTTTATCGTTGGCTTTTAGAATAGAATCTATAAGTGACGATGTAGTTGTTGCATAAGGAATTTCAGTAATCGCCAATGTATTTTTATCAACTTGTGCTATTTTTGCACGAACACGTACTTTTCCTCCTCTTAAACCATCATTATAGTTTGAAAAATCGGCTATACCAGCAGTTGGAAAATCTGGTAAAATGGTAAATCGTTTACCTTGTAAATGTTTTATTGAAGCATCAATAAGTTCAATAAAATTATGAGGCAATATTTTTGTCGATAACCCAACAGCAATACCTTCTCCTCCTTGTGCCAAAAGTAACGGAAACATAACTGGGAGGTTTACTGGCTCTTTTCGTCTGCCGTCATAAGAGGCTTGCCACTCGGTTATTTTAGGATTGTAAACAACATCTAAGCCAAACTTTGAGATTCGTGCTTCAATATAACGTGATGCAGCTGCTCTATCTCCTGTTAATATATTTCCCCAGTTTCCTTGCGTATCAATTAACAAGTCTTTCTGTCCAATCTGTACCATAGCATCTGCTATACTTGCATCTCCATGAGGGTGATATTGCATAGTATGACCAACTATGTTTGCTACTTTATTATATCGTCCATCATCCAAATCTTTCATGGAATGCATGATACGACGTTGCACTGGTTTAAAACCATCTTCTATAGCTGGAACGGCACGTTCTAATATAACATACGATGCATAATCTAAAAACCAATCTTTATACATACCAGTAACTCTGGTAATGGTTTCTTGGGGTTCTTGATTTTCTATATTTTCGTTCGTTAGGTCGTCGTTTTCTTCTATCATGCTTTATTAGGCTTTCTCTTCTTCAATTAAATCTAACTCTACTTTTAGATTATCAATAATAAATTCTTGTCTTGTAGGTGTATTTTTTCCCATGTAAAAAGATAATAAATCTTCAATAGACATGTTATCGTCTAGCATAATGGGGTCTAAACGAATATCTTCACCAATAAAATACTTAAACTCATCTGGAGATATTTCACCAAGTCCTTTAAATCGTGTAATCTCTGGCTTAGGTTTTAGTTTTTCAATAGCATCTCGACGTTCTTCTTCAGAATAACAGTAAATGGTTTCCTTTTTGTTTCGCACTCTAAACAAAGGGGTTTGCAAAATATACAAATGCCCTTCTTTAATCACTTCTGGAAAAAACTGAAGAAAAAATGTAATAAGCAACAAACGAATGTGCATACCATCTACATCGGCATCGGTTGCAATCACGACATTATTATATCGCAAATCTTCTAAAGACTCTTCAATATTTAAAGCGGCTTGAAGCAAATTAAACTCTTCGTTTTCGTAAACTATCTTTTTACTTAAGCCATAGCAATTAAGTGGCTTTCCTTTTAAACTAAAAACGGCTTGTGTATTAACGTCACGAGATTTTGTAATACTACCTGATGCAGAATCTCCCTCAGTAATAAAAAGTGTAGATTCTAAATTACGTTCGTTTTTAGTATCTCCAAAATGTACACGGCAATCGCGTAATTTTTTATTGTGAAGGCTTGCTTTTTTTGCTCTGTCTTTTGCTAGTTTACGAATACCAGATAGCTCTTTACGCTCACGCTCTGCTTGTAAAATTTTACGTTGAATTTTTTCTGCAGCATCTGCATTCTTATGCAAATAATTATCTAAATACGTTTTTACAAAATCGTTGATATAAGTTCTTACTGTTGGTAAGCCTCCTCCCATATCGGTTGAACCTAATTTGGTTTTAGTTTGACTCTCAAAAACAGGTTCCATTACTTTTATGGCGATGGCGCTTACTACCGATTTCCGAATATCTGAAGCATCATAATTTTTACCAAAATATTCTCTAATCGTTTTTACCAACGATTCTCGAAATGCGTTTAAATGCGTCCCGCCTTGCGTGGTATTTTGTCCGTTAACAAAAGAGTGATATTCTTCGCTATACTGGGTTTTACTGTGCGTTAAAGCAATTTCAATATCATCACCTCGTAAATGTATAATGGGGTATAATCTATCAGATTCGTTAATATTTTCACTTAATAAATCCTTTAATCCGTTTTCGCTAAAATACTTTTCGCCATTAAAAACAATCGTTAAACCTGGGTTTAAATACACATAGTTTTTAAGCATTTTAACGATATACTCGTTTCTGTACTTGTAATTTTTGAAGATAACATCATCAGGAATGAAAGATACTTTAGTTCCTTTTCTACGAGACGTATCATCCAATAAATCTTGGTTTGTTAAATTACCTTGTTCAAACTCCGCGGAAGCACTTTTACTATCTCTGGTAGATTCTACTCGAAAATAGGATGATAAGGCATTTACCGCCTTTGTACCAACTCCATTTAATCCTACCGATTTTTTAAAAGCTTTGGAATCATACTTTCCACCTGTATTCATTTTAGAAACTACATCAACCACTTTACCTAGAGGAATACCTCGTCCATAATCGCGAACCGTAACTTTTGTACCTTGAATAGAAATTTCGATGGTTTTACCAGCACCCATAACATATTCATCAATAGAATTATCGAGTACTTCTTTTAAAAGGATATAAATACCATCATCTGGTGACGATCCATCACCCAATTTACCAATATACATTCCTGGACGCATACGAATATGTTCTTTCCAGTCTAAAGAGCGTATATTATCTTCGGTATAATTGGATTGTTGAGCCATAGAATTGAGCAAATTTTAATGATAGGATGCTAATATAACACAACGCTATAAAAAATAAAACAGCCTTTACACAAAGTAATTAACAATATAGAATTGTTTTTGTTGAGAACATTAAATCGTTACTTACTCTCTTTTTTTAAAGACACCAATAATATACCAATAATTACTACAAAAGCCCCAATTAATTGTAATGTTGTTAAATATTCATCTAAAAAAATAGTAGCCAAAATGATTGTAGATATTGGTCCTACACCAGCTACAATTGCAAAATTTGACGAATTAATTATTTTAATCGACATAGAGACTAAATATGATGGAATTACTGTAGCAAAAACAGCTATTAAAAATCCTAATACATAAACCCCAAAAGCATGCCCGAAAATATTAGATTCAGTAGAAAAACTAAAATGAACAAATACACAAAAGCAAGAAACTAACATGGCATAAGATGTGAACTTAATAACTCCAAATTTAGGGATTAACCAACCGCTGCCAACCAAATAAGACGCATAAGTAATGGCACTTAGTAAAATAAAGAATCCGCCTAAATAGGTATTAGTTCCAGATATAGCAACCTCATCCCAAAAGGCAATAATAATCCCTAAATAAGTTAAAATAATCGCTCCTATTTGCAATTTATTGATTTTCTTCTTTAAAAATATTTTATTTAAAAGGAGCACAATAGTTGGGTAAAGAAAGAGGATAATACGCTCCAAACTTGCTTTTATATAGGTAAGCCCAACAAAATCGAAATAACTTGCCAAATAGTACCCTACAAAACCAAAAAAGAAAATCCACAAAAAATCATTCCTCGTTGCTTTTATCAAAGGATTTTTTTTTCTGGACGAAAATGCTATTATTAAATAAAAAGGAAATGCAAATAGCATTCTTAACAATAACATACTAATAGCATCTACATTATAATTGTAGGCTAACTTTACCATAACTGCCTTTGAAGAAAATAAAACAATTCCTAAAACACCTATTAAAACACCATAAATAAAAGATTTAGTGACATTCATAAAACGAATATAGACTAGTATATTTTAGCTATAATTCGAGACAATGAATAATTACGATGTTCAAATAAAAAAGAAAGATTAAATTGACTCTGCTTTTTCTTTTAAGAATTGATTTCTTGTTTTTAAAAGTTTCCTCATATACCTTTTTAAAAACAACCAATTTGCCAATTTTCCAAAAGCACCATACGGAGATTCAAAACTGAATTTATCAATCATTATGGTTTCATTTTCGCTTTCGCGGAAGATATGCTCGTGTCGAAACGATTTAAAAGCGCCAAAAACCATTTCATCTACAAAATAATTTGGAGCATCGTATTCAGTGATTTTTGAAGTTAGATGCTGTACAAAACCTAAATGTTTAGCTTCCCAACTCACCCATTCACCCAATTCAATTAAACCAGATGTTTTACCAGCAATAGCTTTTTCGTTGGAATGCTTTAAAGATTCTTGATGAGAGTCAATATTACGAGCTAAATCGAAACAGGTTTTAATTTCTGCTTTAATTTCAGTTTCAATCTCTATTAATGGCATTCTAGTTGAGTTTAAGAGAGCGAAAATATTAAAATTCTTACGATTAAAAAATAGTTAAGAAACTATTAAGCTTTAAACATTAAAAAGGAAGTGCATTACATCTCCATCTTTAACGATATAATTCTTTCCTTCTACTCGCATTTTTCCAGCTTCTTTAACCTTAGCTTCACTACCAAATGTTACATAATCGTTATAAGCGATAACCTCTGCTCTAATAAAACCTTTTTCAAAATCGGTATGAATTACACCTGCAGCTTGTGGTGCAGTAGCCCCAATATCTACAGTCCAAGCACGAACCTCTTTAACACCAGCTGTAAAATAAGTTTGCTGATTTAGTAATTTATATGCCGAACGGATTAATTTTGCCGAACCTGCTTCCTCAAGCCCAATATCTTGAAGAAACATTTGACGCTCTTCATAATCATCCAATTCATTAATATCTGCTTCTGTACCAACTGCTAGCACTAAAACTTCAGCATTTTCGTTTTTTACCGCCTCTTTTACTAGCGTTACATAATCATTGCCTGAAACCGCCGAACCTTCATCTACATTACAAACATACATTACTGGTTTATCTGTAATTAATTGTGATGGCTTTACAAAATCATTATAATCATCTTCAGAAAACTCTAAAGTTCTAACCGATTTTCCTTCTTCCAAACCAGTTTTTAAGGTTAATAAAATGGCTTCTTCTTTTTGAGCCTCTTTATTTCCTGTTTTAGCAGCACGTTTAACTTTATCTAATTTTTTATCAACAGTCTCTAAGTCTTTAAGCTGTAATTCTATATCGATAGTTTCCTTATCTCGAATTGGATTTACATTGCCATCAACATGCACAATATTATCATTATCAAAACAGCGTAAAACATGAAGAATGGCATCGGTTTCACGAATATTTGCTAAAAACTGGTTTCCTAAACCTTCACCCTTACTTGCCCCCTTTACTAAACCAGCAATATCCACAATTTCTACAGTTGCAGGTTGTACGCGTTCTGGAGTCACTAATTCTTCCAGCTTTTCTAAACGTGGATCTGGCACGTTTACCACACCAATATTAGGTTCAATAGTACAAAAAGGAAAGTTTGCACTTTGCGCTTTTGCATTAGACAAACAGTTAAATAATGTTGACTTCCCTACGTTTGGTAATCCTACAATTCCAGCTTTCATTCAATAAGTTTTTCTATATTCTCTTGAAAAAGAGAATCTTTTTTATTTGCGAGTGCAAATATAGTTGTTTGTATTAAGAAATCTATTAGCTAGTTCTCAGTTTTAATTCAATATGGAAATAGCATTTCTAATCTATTTAAAAAATAATCTATATTTGTTGAAGTTGAAATTTAATTTCACTAGTTATTTAGATTGCTGATAAGCTGATTATGAAAAACTTAACAGATTATGATTTATGGGTATCACTTAAAAGTGGTGACTTAAAAGCATTCTCCACTTTGTTTAAAGTTTATTACCCTTTATTGCATAATTACGGCTTAAAACTTTCAAATTATAATGAGCAATTAACCGAAGATTGTTTGCAAGAGTTTTTTCTTTACGTTTATGAACACAGAGAAAATTTAGCAGATTTAAATTCGATAAAACCATATTTGTATGTGTCATTTAGGCGACATTTATTTCGTGAAATAAAAAAAGCTTCAAAAATGATTAATTATGATGAAAAAGAAAACTTTTTTGTTGAGATAAATTTTTCTGTTGAAGATGTTATTATTCAACAAGAAATTGATGCTTTAAAGCAAGAAAATTTAGCTAAACTTTTAAATGAGTTACCTAATAGGCAAAAAGAAGTTTTATACTTAAAATATTATAGCGATTTAAATATTGATGAAATAGCAAAAGTTTTGGAAATAAACTACCAAAGCGTTTTAAATTTGATACACAAAGGCATTAAAAAATTGCGTCAGGACGCATCGCTTAACGAGCTTTTAAAAGATATTGTATAAATAATAAATAAATACTTAAAAAAGAGAGTATATAAAATGTAAATGACTCTTATAATAAGTATAGAAAAGAAGATTACTGAATAGTCTCTCAGTTTATGAAAAATAGAACATATACAAAAATAGAAGATTTAATAAATGATACGTCATTTGTTAATTGGGTACATAAAAAACAAATGGCTGATGTTGACTTTTGGGATAATTGGCTTCAAGAAAACCCAGATAAAAAACAACTTGTATTTGATGCAAGAGATATTCTTGTTGGGGTTAAGTTTAACAAAACTTATGTTTCTGAGGAAAAAACTCTTAATGCATGGGAGAAGTTTGAGCAAAACGTAACAACTACTAACAAAGTTTATAAAATCCCTTTCTATAAAAACATAAAGTATCAAAGCATTGCTGCTACTATAGTATTATTTATTGCAATTTCTGTTTTTTATTTAGTAAGCAAGCCTACTACTGTTATGCATAAAACAGCTTATGGAGAAATAATTGATATTAAACTTCCAGACGGAACTAAAGTTAAATTAAATTCAAATTCAGTTTTATCTTATAATAATGATGATGTCAGAGAAGTTATTTTAGAAGGCGAAGCATTTTTTAATGTAGAGAAAAAACCTGCCACTAACACTAAATTTTTAGTAATAACTGAAGATTTAAAAGTTGAAGTTTATGGTACTTCCTTTAATGTTAATAATCGTAATACCAGAACTCAAGTGTTTTTAGAGGAAGGAAATATTGCTCTTAAGTTAAATAATGGCATACAAAAAAAGATGATACCCGGAGATTTGGTTTCTTATTCTTATAAAGCTGATAGAATAATAGAAGAAAAAAGAATTCTTAGACCAGAATTACAAACCTCATGGAAAAATGGGTCTTTAATTTTTGATCGAGCTACCTTAGAATCTGCAATGAGTAAAATTGAAGACACATATGGAATTAGTACAATTTTTGAAGATGATGCGAGTAAAACAGTATTAATAACTGGCGCAGTACCTACTCAAGATTTAGAAATTTGTATCAAAACCATCGAAAAGTCCGCACAAGTAACTATTGTAAATCAAGATAATAAGTTATACATTCACAAAAATTAGGTTTTAATTTGCGTAAAATGTATTCCAATAAACCTTTAAAAATAATCTTGATAATTGTCCTGATTATAAATTATAGCATTGGTTTAAATGCGCAGAATACTGAAAATCAAAAAATAAAATTAACACAGTTTTTATCTAAACTAAGTGAAGAACAACAAGTTTTTTTTACTTATGACGTAGACTTACTTGAGAATATTGAAGTTGATACAAATCAATTAAACAATAAAGACTTACAAGTTATAATTGACTATCTAAGGGTTAAAACCAATCTTCATTTCGATAATTTAGGAAATAATTACTATGTAATTTATAATGATAGCGAAAAAGGGAAAGCTTCATTTGAAAAAGCAAAGAAACGCTTAAATGAAACCATTGCTACAATTTCAAATTCAAATGGTTTTACCAATTATACAATAAAGGGAAAAGTTGTCAACTTACTCAATGAGCCCTTAGCCGAAGCTAACATTATTGAAAATGGTTCTATTAATGGAACTACTGCAGACATAAACGGAAACTTTACACTAGAAACAAACTCATTAAACAATCTATTTATTACAGTAAGCTATGTTGGCTATGCTTCAAAAGTAATTGCTATTAAAAATGAAAATGATATAATAATCGTATTAGAACCAGGAGAATCTTTAAACGAAGTTCAAATAGTTGGTTCTAGAAACGCAAACAGATCAGCACTTGATACGCCTTCAGCAATAGATATAGTTCAATTGGAACAAGCAACTAATAGAACTGGGCAAATAGAAATTAATCAAATACTTCAATTTGTTATCCCATCTTTTAACGCTTCAAAACAGTCTGGTGCAGATGGTGCAGACCATATTGTTCCAGCCACACTAAGAGGTTTAGGTCCAGATCAAACCTTAATACTAATCAATGGAAAAAGGAGGCATCAATCTTCCTTAATTAATTTATATGGTACTCGTGGAAGAGGAAATTCTGGAACCGATTTAAATGCCATACCTGCATCAGCCATAGAAAAAATTGAAATATTGCGTGATGGTGCATCAGCTCAATATGGTTCCGATGCTATAGCTGGGGTAATGAATATTGTTTTAAAAGACAAAGTAGACACCTTTAATGGAAATATTACCTATGGTTTCAACAATGCTAATGCCAAAGGAAATTTTACAAACCCTACTTCTGGTATTGATGGAAATACCATGAAACTATCAGGTAATTACGGAATGAAGGTTTTTGAAAATGGATTTATCAATTTAACAACTGAATATTTATCAAAAGAAAAAACTTTAAGACCAGGAGCAGATTTTAGAGAAAAGTATGGTGAAGCTGGTTTGGATGAATATAGTATTTTTATAAATACAGAAATTCCAATAAACAAGCATTCAAATTTCTACGCTTTTGGAGGCTATAGTTATAGAGATTCAGAATCTTATGCCTTTACAAGACCTTCAGATAGCCCTAGAAATGTACTTGAAATTTATCCCAATGGATTTAATCCATTAATAACGGCTAAAATAAAGGATAACTCTATTTCTACTGGTTTTAGAACTCAATTTAATGGCTGGAACGTAGATATAAATAATACATTTGGTAAAAACAATTTTCATTATTTTATTAAAGAAACACTAAATGCAACTTTGCTTGCTAATTCGCCTACAAGCTTTGATGCAGGCGGACATGTATTAAATCAAAATACTACAGGAGCAGATTTTACAAGATTTTATAAAAATATTCTCAACGGAATAAACATTGCTTTTGGTACAGAATATAGAATAGAAAATTATAAAATATTTGCTGGAGAAATTGGCTCGTATGCTGCATTTGATATTAATAACAATATAGTTAACCAAAATACACCAGCTAGTGATATAATAATGCTAAATGGTTTTCCACGCCCAAGAGGGTCTCAAGGTTTTCCTGGATATGCACCTGAAAATGAAGTAGATCAAACTAGATCTAATCTAGCTGTATACGTCGATACTGAATTTGATTTTACAAATAAATTTATGTTTGGTATTGCTGGACGTTATGAAAACTATAGTGATTTTGGTAGTACATTCAATATTAAATTATCATCAAGGTATAAAGCTAATAATAACTTTAATGTAAGGAGTTCATTTAGCTCAGGATTTAGAGCACCATCGTTAGCTCAAATTTATTATAACTTAAAATTCACAAATTTTATTGGAAGTGAACCATCAGAATCTTTATTAGAATTAAATGATAGTCCCATTACAAGAAGTTTTGGCATTGGAAGTTTAATTGAAGAAAAGGCAATTAATGGTAGTTTTGGTTTTACAGCAAAAACTAAAAACTTTAAAGCAGCTGTTGATGCATACTATGTAAATATTAAAGATAGAATTATTCTAACAGGAAATTTTGACGCCTCAAATCTTAATTTAAATGTAAACGATGTGCAGTTTTTTACTAACGGTGTAAATACAAGTACAGTAGGTATAGATGTAATACTAACATGGAAAAAAAATATTGAGAACAATTGTTTTTTAGTATCCTTTGCTGGAAATGTTAATAGAATGACTATTGATAAAATAAAAAATAAAACTCTAGATGAAGAAACCTTTTTTGGAATACGTGATCAATACTTCTTATTAGCATCTGCCCCAAAAAGTAAGTTTAATTTAAATTTTAACTATTCAAGTAAAAAAATAAATACAAACCTAACCCTTACCAGTTTTAGTAAAGTAACCTTAATAGATTGGCAAATTTATCAACCCACAATTGTTGAAGACCCAAGTTCTGAATATATTGACGAAACAGATAGATTACAAAAGGCAACAGATATTTATAATTCTAAATTAACTACAGACTTTAATATTGGTTATGCTTTAACTGATAAAATTGCATTAAAATTAGGTGCAAACAATATATTCAATATATACCCAACCGCTCAAGAAAATAATTGGACAGATGGTGGCGGTTATTGGGATTCTGTGCAAATGGGAACTAATGGTTCCTTTTTCTATTCAAATATTTCTTATAAATTTTAAAATTAAGTAATTGATTTTCAGAATTTTAACTTAAAAATTATTAATAAGTTAAAAAAAAGTTAAGCTTCAACGAGTATATTATAAAGTTTATATGCTTATAACTTATATAAGTAACAAATTCTTTATAATAACTAAACAAATCATTTATGAAAAACACAATTCTTTTATTTTTATTAATTTTTAGTGTCTCGTTTACTTTTGCACAGCAAGATGTGACTGGAAAAGTTACCGACCAAAATGGTATAGGCGTTCCAGGTGTAAATGTTATAGAAAAAGGTACTACAAATGGAACTACTACTGATTTTGATGGAAATTACTCTATAACTGTAGACAGTAACGGTACTTTAGTATTTAGTTATGTAGGTTATTCTACCAAAGAAGAAGCAGTAAACGGAAGAACTCAAATAAGTGTATCGCTATCTGATGGTGAAGCACTAGCTGAAATTGTACTTGTAGGTTCTCGTACAGCACCACGAAGTAATGTTGATACACCTTTACCAGTTGATGTTGTTGGTGTTAAAGAATTAACTTCTACAGGGCAAGCTACTTTTGATAAAGCATTACAATATAGAATCCCATCATTTAATACGGTACAAACACCTGTAAATGATGCTACATCTTTATTAGATCCTTATGAAATTAGAAACATGGGACCAAGTAGAACATTAATTCTTATTAATGGTAAACGTAAAAATTTAAGTGCTTTATTATATACACAAACCTCTCCGGGTCGTGGTGAAACTGGTGCTGATATTTCTGCTATTCCAACAGACGCTATTAAACGTGTAGAAATACTTCGTGATGGTGCATCTGCACAATATGGATCGGATGCTATTGCTGGTGTAATGAATATTATACTTAAAGATTCTCCTAACGATGGATCAGCAACTTTAAGAGGAGGAATGACTTCTGAAGGCGATGGTGAAATGTTTGGTTTTAGTGTAAATAATGGTAGTACTATTGGAGATGACAAAGGCTTTATCAATTATACTATAGATTTTTCAAAAGTAAACCAAGCAAACAGACCAGGTACAGTAAATGCTGCTGGTGAAGCTGCCGATTTTGGAGCTAACATTGCAGATGTACAAGAATTCTTGACTCGTCGTCCAGATGCAGGGAACATAAATGGATCTCCTGAAACTGCTGCTTCAAAATTCTTAGTAAACGGTGGTTTTGATTTAAGTGATAACACAGAGTTATACTTTAATGCTGCTTATGTTTATAAAAAAGTAAACAGTTTTGCAAACTACAGAACGCCATATTGGAGAACGGTTACAGATTTCCCATATTTAGCAGACTTTTTCCCAGGAAATCACCCAACAAATGCAGGTGGGTATGATGGTTATGTACCAACATTCGAAGGTTTATTAAATGATTATAATGGAACTATTGGTATTAAAACTAAAATTAACGATTGGAATGTTGATTTGAGTTATACTACTGGTGGCAACACACAAACTTATAAAGTAAATAATTCACATAATAGAAACGTAGTATATTCTCCATCAACTTGGGTGGATGCTAATAATAACGGTTCTGTTGATGATGGTGAAATTACTGCAGGCTCTGAATTATACAGGTCTAATAGTAAACAATCTTTTGATCCGGGCGGAACTCGCTTTACTCATAATGTTGGAAATATAGATATAAATAGAATCCTTTCTGATAAAGTAAGTATTGGTTTTGGAGCTGAGTTTAGAAATGAAGTTTTCGAAGTTATTGAAGGTGAATTAGCATCTTACGATGGCGGTGGTGCAGATTCGTTCTCTGGTAACAGTCCAGATAACTCTGGTAAATTTAATCGTTACAACTTCGGAGGTTACTTTTCTTTAGATTACGATGTAAGTGAAGCTTTCTTATTAAGCGGAACAATAAGAACAGAAAACTATTCAGATTTTGGAAACACATTTGTATATAAATTAAGTTCTCGTTTAAAATTAAGCGATAAACTTACTGCTAGAGCATCTATATCTTCAGGATTTAGAGCGCCAACATTACATCAAATTTACACGCAAAAAGCACAATACAGCTTTATTCCTGGTCAAGGTATTCAAGTTGGTGGTTTAGTAAATAATGTATCTACTCAAGCAAAGCTATTAGGTCTTCCAGAATTAGATGCAGAAACATCAAATAACTTTACCATTGGTGTTGGTGGAAAATTAACAAACAACTTAAGTTTTACTGTAGATTATTATAGTATTAATGTAGAAGACAGAATTGTATTAGGTTCTGAGGTTACACCTCCTAATTCTCCTGCATTTGCTGGATTATCAGATTTAAGTTTCTTTGCAAACGCATTAGACACAAAAACATCTGGTTTAGATGTTGTTATTAGCCAAAAGAATATTTCACTTGGTTCTGGCGAGTTAGATCTTAACTTATCTGGTAATTATACTATTACTAACGAAAGAGATGGTGCTGTGAAAGACCCTGCATTTTTAGCTGCTGGCCAAACTATTGTAACACCTACTCAAGAAGCCTTATTTTTTACATCTAGACCAAAAACAAAATGGATTTTAGGTGCAAATTATGATATCGATAAATGGGGCTTGTCTCTTAATAACACATACTTTGGAAAAACAACGTTTAAACAACAAGGTATGAGTAACGATTTAAGAACAGAGTTTACACCAAAAATAGTAACAGATTTAGGTATTAATTTTAATGCTAATGATAAATTAACCATTGCATTAAATGTAAATAACTTATTAAATGTGTTACCAGAATGGAGCTTTAAAGCAGAAAATGCTGCTGGACAAGCTATTTTGGCTGATGCTGCACAAGTACAAAATCAATCTAACCTAATTACTTTTAACCAACGTTATTCTCAAATGACATACGATGGTTATCACTTTAGTCAATTAGGAACCATGTTTAACTTATCGTTAAACTATAAATTCTAACAATTTTGAGTAGTTAATTATTAAAAGTGCCGCTCTTTTATAGAGTGGCACTTTTTTTTATCTTTATTTTAAATAAATAATATGCAGAGTTTATATAAAAATGGTTTTGAGAAAATTTATGATGCCATGTATCAAACTTTTATTGATTATGATGATGAGTTTGCGTTTTATTCAAATATAATCAATAAGTATAAAAAGAATAATGTTATAGAAATTGGGTGTGGTACTGGAAACCTTGCTAAACGTTTTATAAATTCAACATTCGACTATATAGGTTTAGATTTAAGCGAAGACATGGTTAGCCTTTCAAAATTAAAAAACCCAAGCGGTACATTCATTCAAGGAGATATAACAAAATATGTGCTTAAAAAGCCTTTAGAATCTACAATTATTACTGGACGAACTTCAAGTTACCTATTAAGCAATAAAACCATACATAGTGCTTTAAAAACTATTCACAATAATTTAACTGCTGGTGGTTTGCTGTGTTTTGATTTTATTGATGCCAATAGATTTATTAAAAGCATAAAAGGAGGGAAAAAAGTATATCATGAAGCCTTTTTTGATAACAAATGTTATTACAGAGAAAGCTATATGAAAGATAATAACTTAGATAACTTTATGTTTAATTGGGATTCTATTTATTACCAAAAAACAAATTCGGAATCTATAAAACTAACTGAAGATAAATCTATTGTTAGGGCTTTTACTAAAAACGAATGGGAGCTTTTCCTTTATCTGAATAATTTTGAACTGATAGAATTTATAGACCGCAAAAGTTATGCTTTTGATACTTATGTAGTAGTTGCTAAAAAAATATAATTCGAAAAATTCTTTTTATATAATGAATTGTTATATCATTTTTACCAATATTTCCTTCATCATTTTTGCCGCTAAAAAAGCTGTCATATTTTGAAAATCTCTATTAGGATTATATTCTACAATATCTGCTCCTACAACCTCAGCATCTATATTTTGAATTAAATTAATAACTTCTCTTGATGATAATCCCCCAGGTTCGTGATGTGATACTCCAGGTGCAAATGCAGGATCAAAAGCATCCAAATCTAAAGAAATGTAAAGCGGGTTCTCAAATTTAGGTATTGTAGTTAAATTTAAGTTTTTCATTTGATGAATTTCTACTCCAAACTTGTCTGCCTGTTCTGCTTGATGTGTGTTTAAAGTTCTAATACCAACTTGTACCAATCTAGTAGCAAAACCATTTTCCATAATTCTTGCAAACGGACAAGCATGAGAATACTTATCCCCTTCATAATTATCATACAAATCTGAATGTGCATCAATATGAAGAATATCTAACTTAGGATATTTCTCATTATAAGCCTTAATTATTGGAAATGTAATGGAATGGTCACCTCCAAGTGTAAAAACTTTAGTTTTACCATTTAGATGTTTCTTTGTGATGTTTTCAATATCGAAATATTCAGTAATTTCAAAATCCCCTTTGTCCTTTATAATATCGTTTTCTATAGATATTCCGTTTTCAGAAAATAAATTTAAAGAACCACTATGTAAAGCTTCTCTAATTAATGGTGGTGCTAGTTTTGGGCCTTTTTGATATGATGATTTCTCATCAAACTGTATTCCTTGAATAATTATTTTTGTCACTTTATAGAATAGTTATAATATTAAAATTGTAAATCATTATGCATTTAGTAAAGATAATTCTATAAAATTTATAGGCAAAAAAATCCCAAGCTAAACACTTAGGATTCATTTTACAATTTTTACTAATTAAGTTATTCCTTATATACTTCATCACTTTTATTAGGCACTGTCACATCTTTAAACAAGAACATATCTTTTATTCTGCTTGAAGCCCCAATATAAAAACCTGTTTCCTTTTGATAGTTTTTTGGATTCTCAAAAGTGCCAAAAATTATGTCTATCAGAGGCAAATCTACATAGTTATTTTTATGTATTCCTTTTCCGTGATGAATAGAATGGCTTTCTGGACGCTGTACAATATACCCAATCCAACGTGGTGTTTTTATATTTGCATGTTGAAAGAATGCTAAAAAATTTATAACAAAAAGTAATATAGTAATAGTTTGTGGTGGCAACCCAATAAGTAATGCAAAGCTAACACTACCAACAAGGGTAAAACCAATCATATCCAATGGGCTATGAAATAAAGATCCGTAAGCATCTAATCGCTCGGCGCTATGATGAACTTGATGAAAACTACGCCATAAAAAATCATACTTGTGCATTGTAAAATGATAGGCATACATAACAAGCTCATAAACAATAAAACCAATTGCAGAACTAACAAAAACATTTAAATGACTCAAATCCAGCAATTGAAATTTTGCCAAATATGGATCTATAACTATTGGTAAATATGATGCTATCAAAAAGAAGGTAAAGAAAAACATCAAGCCTTTCAATCTCCAATATTTTATCTTAGGAAGCACTCTAGCAGGAAAAACTTCCTCCCATAATATTAAAAGTGCATATGATGCCAATACAGCTAAAGATAAAGGGTCTAATAGTAAATCTAAGGGTGTTGGTAATTGCGAAAAAACAGTTTCCATAATTTATAATTTTAAGTTTGAGTTGCAAAAATAATTGCACCTTCAGCTTTAAACTAAAAATTACACTTGACCTATGTTAGGAATTTATTTTTTTTCTAATTCTACTTAAACTTTCAGGATGTATTCCTAAATATTTTGCAATTTTATTCACTGGGATGTTAGATATATAATTAGAATGTGTTTGAAACATTTCTGCATAACGCTCTTCTGCCGTTTTAGATAAAAAATCTTTTTCCCTTTGTGCTTTTCTAACATAAGCTTGTTCAAATAAAACTCTACTAAACTTATTAGCATCTGCAGAATTTTCATAAGCATTTTGCAACGCATCATAAGAAATCATTTCTAACTCGCAATCCATTAAAGCAGTTACTTTTACATCTGATGGAGTTTGTGTCAAAAAAGACGTTAAACCAGCAAACATCTCGTTTACAAAGAAAAAATCAATAATTTTTTCTGATACATAACTTCTAATAGTCATTTCAACAATACCTTTATTTATAAAGTAAACAAAAGGTTCCACTTTATCGTATTCAGATATAATATCATCTTTCTTAAAATGAATCGTCTTTACTTTATAAGGCAGCTCATTATACGACTCGTAGGATGTATTTAAAATGGTATTATAAAGCTCTAAAAAAGACATATTAAATTAAAACTAAACTATTAACCTTAAAATTAATCTTTTTTCTACTATTTCAATACTAAAAACAAAAAATCCCAAGTTTACACTTAGGATTAATTTTATAATTTAATGCTGGCTAACGATTTAGCCATCTGGATGCATAAAGCGTTGTTTAGCTAACAATTCATCTTCAGTTTCGACAACATCTTCATCTGGCACACAACAATCTACAGGGCAAACCGCTGCACATTGAGGTTCGTCATGAAACCCTTTACATTCCGTACACTTGTCTGGTACAATGTAATAAATCTCGTCACTTACAGGTTCTTGAGCTTCATCGGCATCAACTTCTGCACCATTAGTTAAAACCACGGTACCATTCAAACTTGTTCCGTCTTTATAGCGCCAATCATCTGCTCCTTCATATATTGCTGTATTTGGGCACTCTGGTTCGCAAGCACCACAATTTATACATTCGTCTGTTATTATAATTGCCATAGCGTTTTTTCTCTTGAGTTTGCTTAAATTTGCAGACGCAAAAATAAAGCCAAAACCATTCATAACCAAATATAGAATGAATTTACAACAAAGAATTAACGCTTTTGTGAAATTAGGAGATTTTATAGGTCAATTTTCTAATGAAGCTATCCAAAAAAAGGATAATGTGGAACATAATGATATATTCTTTGACGGTTTTAAACATCAATTAAAACTAGCCGAAGAACACAATGGGTGGTTTACTCAAGAAAATATAAAATTTGCGTTAAATGGATGGGCAAATTCTTTAACTCTTGAAAATATATCAAAATGGCTACAACCTTACCAATTAGATGTTGTTACTCCTAAAAAAATAGCAATAATTATGGCAGGAAATATTCCATTGGTTGGGTTTCATGATTTTTTATCGGTTTTAATTTCTGGGCATCAAGTATTAGTTAAGCAATCATCAAACGATAAACATCTACTACCCTATTTGGCAAAGTATTTAGAATTTGTTGAAAATGATTTTAAAGGACAAATAAGTTTTACCGAAGAGAAAATTGAAAGTTTTGATGCCGTAATAGCTACTGGCAGTAATAATACAGCACGCTATTTCGAGTATTATTTTAAAGGAAAACCATCAATTATTAGAAACAACAGAAATTCGGTAGCAATTATAAATGGTAAAGAATCTAGCGAAGATTTAAAAAACCTTTCAGAAGATATTTTTAGATATTACGGATTGGGTTGTAGAAATGTATCTAAACTTTTTGTGCCTAAAAATTATAAATTCGATGCTTTTTTTGAAGCGATGTACCATTGGCATCCAATAGTTGAAAAAGCTAAATACGCTAACAATTATGATTATAATAAGGCAGTGTATTTAATGAGCGAATTTGATATGCTTGAAAATGGTTTTTTTATGATTAAGGAAGATGAAAGTTACGCATCACCTATTGCAACTCTGTTCTATGAATATTATGATGATACAGAACAACTAAAGAAAAAAATAAAAGCAGATGCTAACCAAATTCAATGTATGGTATCAAAAGGGTTTGCAGAAAATGAAATTACATTTGGAGCAACCCAAAAACCTCAACTTTGGGATTATGCAGATGATGTAGATTCTATTGCATTTTTATTAGAAATATAGCTTAAAAATTATCAATTTTATAACACATAATCGTCAATTAATTAGCAACTTTGCATCTTAAATTTCACTACAAAATGAAAAAACATAACTTTAGTGCCGGACCATGTATTTTACCTCAAGAAGTTTTACTAAAAGCATCAGAGGCAGTCATAGATTTTGATAACAGCGGTTTATCGTTAATTGAAATTTCACACAGAAGTAAGGCTTTTGTTGATGTTATGGAAAAAGCCAGAGCATTAGCTTTAGAGTTGCTTGGCTTAGAAGGTAAAGGTTATAAAGCATTGTTTTTACAAGGCGGAGCAAGTACCCAATTTTTAATGACTGCTTTAAATCTATTAGAAAAAAGAGCAGGCTATTTAAATACAGGAACTTGGGCAGATAAAGCTATTAAAGAGGCAAAAATTTATGACGATATCTACGAAGTTGGTTCGTCAAAAAATGCAAACTTTAACTATATTCCTAAAGGCTACGATATTCCTTCAGATTACGATTATTTTCATTGTACATCAAACAATACCATTTTTGGAACACAAATGAAATCGTTTCCTAAATGTGATATTCCTATGGTTTGCGATATGAGTAGTGATATTTTTTCACGCACACTAGATTTTACTCAATTCGATTTAATTTACGCTGGAGCACAAAAAAATATGGGACCAGCTGGTACCACTCTAGTTGTAATTAAAGAAGATATTCTTGGTAAAGTATCACGAAAAATTCCATCAATGATGGATTATAAAACACACATAAGTAAAGGTAGTATGTTTAATACACCACCTGTTTTTGCTGTGTATACATCAATGTTAACCTTAGAATGGTTAAAAAATCTTGGAGGTATTGCTGCCATTGAAGAAGAAAACGAAAAGAAAGCTCGTTTGATGTATTCAGAGATTGATTTAAATCCATTATTTAAAGGATATTCAACTAAAGAAGACCGCTCTAACATGAATGCAACATTTACTTTAGAAAACGAAAACCTAAAAGAAACGTTTGAAACCATGTTGAAAGAAGGCGGTATTAATGGTTTAAATGGACACAGAAGTGTTGGTGGTTACAGAGCATCAATGTATAATGCATTACCGCTAGATAGTGTTAAGGCATTAGTAGAAATAATGAGTGAATTAGAAAGTAAAGCGTAAAAAATAAATATTAAAACATTTTCGCTTTTGCGGAAATAAAAACTATAACATGAAAGTATTAGCAAACGATGGCATTTCGCAAAGCGGTATTGATGCCCTAGAAAAAGGGGGTTACGAAGTTATCACTACAACTGTAGCACAAGAACAATTAGAAAATTACATCAACGAAAAAGAAATAAATGTTTTATTGGTACGTAGCGCAACTACAGTACGTAAAGATTTAATTGATGCCTGTCCAAGCTTAAAAGTTATAGGTCGTGGCGGTGTTGGTATGGATAACATTGATGTTGAATATGCTAGAGAAAAAGGACTTTCAGTAATAAACACGCCAGCTGCCTCATCTCATTCTGTAGCAGAATTAGTATTTGGACACCTTTACGGATTATCTCGTTTCTTACATAACTCAAACAGAGACATGCCTTTAGAAGGAGATAGTAATTTTAAAGGGTTAAAGAAAGCTTATGCTAAAGGTACTGAATTAAGAGGAAAAACTTTGGGTGTTTTAGGTTTTGGTCGTATTGGTCAAGCTACCGCTAAAGTTGCTCTTGGAGCAGGTATGAAGGTAATAGCTTTCGATCCGTTTTTAGAAAAAGCTGATTTGGAGTTAGAATTTTTTGATGGTCAAAAAGTAAATTTTGAAATTAATACTATTTCTAAAGAAGATGTTTTAAAACAATCAGATTTTATAACATTACATGTTCCTGCTCAAAAAGATTACGTAATTGACGAAGCTGAGTTTAACATAATGAAAGATGGTGTTATAATTGCCAATGCAGCTCGTGGTGGTGTTGTAAATGAAGTGGCTCTTGTAAAAGCTATCGAAAAAGGCAAAGTAGCTAGAGCTGCATTAGATGTTTTTGAAAAAGAACCTAAACCAGAAATTCAACTATTGATGAATCCTGCATTATCATTAACGCCACATACAGGTGCAGCAACTAATGAAGCACAAGATAGAATTGGTACAGAATTAGCATCGCAAATAATTAATATTCTTGGATAGAGAATATCTTTTTAAATAAATGTGACCTAATCAGTATAACTGAGTCCTAACATATGTTGGGACTTTTTTTGTACCTTCAACATCCAATTTATTAATCTTTAACTTAAAAAAAACAAAATATAATCATGGCAGGAATTTTAGATTTATTAAACAGTGACCTAGGAAAAACTATTGTTAGTGGAGTTGCTGGTCAAACAGGACAAGACGAAAGCAAAACCGGAAGCGTACTAACTATGGCTTTACCTGTTTTAATGCAAGCTATGAAAAGAAATGCTTCAACACCTCAAGGCGCTGAAGGTTTACTTGGAGCTTTAAATGGAAAACATGATGGTAGCATTTTAGATAATTTAGGAGGCCTGTTTGGCGGCGGAGTAGATTCTAATGTTCTTGATGATGGTGGAAAAATTTTGGGTCATGTTTTAGGGGGAAAGCAACAGCACGTTGAAAATGCTTTAAGTCAAAAATCAGGAATGGACGCTGGTTCTATTGCACAAATATTAAAAGTTGCTGCTCCTATACTAATGGGTGTTTTAGGAAAACAATCTAGACAACAACAAGTGAGTAGCCCTAGTGGTATAGAAGGCTTATTGGGAGGCTTACTTGGAGGTAGTTCAAAACAACAAGAACAAAGCTTTTTAGAATCTATTTTAGATGCTGATGGAGATGGTAGTGTTATTGATGATGTTGCTGGAATGGTACTAGGTGGTAATAAAAAGAAAAAAGGCGGACTTGGTGGATTATTAGGTGGTCTTTTTGGAGGAAAATAAACAACCTTAAATTATAAATTCAAAATGCCAAACTAATTAGTTTGGCATTTTTTTATTAAAAACATTTAAAATCAGGCAATTAAAGGAAGGAATTTTGTATTTTTAATAAAAAAATTTTAGTTATGAAAACGTTTGTATACTTATTACTTGTATTAGGTTTCCTAATTGGATGCAATACATCAAAACAAATTTCCTCAAATAGTAATAACAATGAGGAGCTAAACAAAATGGCTTCAAATGATACTGTTAAAATTGCTAATGATGAATTAGAATACGAAATTATTATTATCGAACCAGGTTTTAATTTTTGGTTAGCAAGCAGAGCAAGACCAGAAGGTTATTATTCGCAACAATTTCTAGAAAATAGAAACTATCAGTTTGTAATAGAATGGAATCAAAGAGTATTGCAGACTAATCGCTTTGATCCAAACCTATATGCACTACAAATTGATTACCAGCCTGGTATAGATTACGGTTATGATGTAAATTATAAATTGTATAACTACTTCGTTTATTTTCAATTAACCTATAAACAAAGATTAGGGGCTTTTGTCCCTAGGATTTAAATCTCTTTTAACTATTTTTGCAATCAAATAGCAAATAGTTATTGTGAAGAAATTAAAAGAACGCTGGGGTATTGAGAATAATTGGCAAATTATCATTATTCTAATTGTATTTGCCGTAACAGGCTCAACTGCATCATATATTGGTAAGCCTATTTTAAATTATTTGAATATTTCTAACGAAAACTTTGGACCTTTTGGATATTGGACTATTCGCATAGTTGTTCTTTTTATAATGTATCAATTTATGCTTGTTTTTTTCGGCTGGCTTTTTGGTCAATACAAATTTTTTTGGAACTTTGAAAAAAAGATGCTTCGTAGAATTGGTTTTAAACGTTTTTTAGATTAGTGCAATATATAAAAGAACATATTATTTTTAAGTTTGGTACACTATTTATAGTCGCATTGCTTTTAGTGCCTTCTGCTGTAAAATTCGCCCATATATTTACACATCATACGCATGAAGTTTGCAAAGGTTACGAAACCACACATATACATAAAGTAGATTTTGATTGTGATTTTTATAAATTTAAACTAAATAAAAATTTCACTTACTCCCTTTTTAATGTTGATTTATTTTTAGAAAAAGGTGAAACTCAACAAATCCAATCTCAATATCATTTTTTAAGTGAATATCAACGCTTACAAACTTCTCTTCGAGGTCCTCCTGTTTTAATTTAATATTATTTATCAATTCTGAATAAACATATTCAGAAACCTAAACTATTAAATTAATAGGTTTTCGCATATGCGCAAATCGTAATTACACTTATTAATGAAATTATTTTTAAATACATTGCTATTATTAGCAATCACTAGTCTATATAGTCAAAACACAATAAAAGGAACAGTTATAGACGCCGATACAAAGCAAAGTTTAGCTTTTGTAAATATTTATTTAACTGATATAGAAAAAGGAACGTACACTAACGAACAAGGCTTTTTTTCTATTGAGAACCTACCCTCTGGAAAATACAATATGGTGGTTTCTATTATTGGATATGCTACTCAATCACTTGATGTTACAATTCCACTAAAAGATGATATCAATATTAGCTTATCTACGTCAGCTATAGAGATGGAAGACATTATCATATCAACTCCATTCCATAAACTACAAAGTGATAACGTCATGAAAGTGGAACGCAAAACCATAAAAGATTTAAAGTCAAGTGGTAGTGTAACGTTAGCAGATGGTATTACAAATATTGCTGGTGTTGAAAGCGTAACAACAGGATTAGGCATAGGCAAACCAGTTATTAGAGGATTAAGCTCAAATCGTGTGTTAGTTTATACTCAAGGGGTTCGTCTAGAGAATCAACAGTTTGGTGCAGAACATGGATTAGGTATTAGCGATTCTGGCATTGAAAGTATTGAAGTTATTAAAGGTCCTGCTTCCCTGCTCTATGGAAGTGATGCTCTTGGAGGCATATTATACTTAAATCCAGAACGGTTTGCTAGTAACAACTCATCTTTAGGAGATATAAGTGCTACTTATTATAGCAATACACAAGGATTTAATACCAATGCAGGTTATAAATCTTCAGCTAATAATTTTAAATTTTTATTTAGAGGAAGTTTAACTGAACATTCTGATTATAAAACAAAAAGCTATCGCGTTACCAATACCCGTTTTAGAGAGCAAGATTTTAAAGCTGGCATTGGATACCAAAACAGCGCGTTTAAAACAAATTTTCGATATAATGTAAACAATTCTAAATTAGGAATTCCAGAAGAAATTGGTGAGCAATCAAAAAACAAAACACCTTTGTTACCTTTTCAAAATATTACAAACCATGTGTTTAGTTCAAAAACAACTGTATTTTTTAATGGCTCAAAATTGGATGTGAATTTAGGGTATATATATAATGATAGAAAAGAGTTTGAAGAACATCATGAACATGAGGAAGACGAAGATGAGGGTGAAGAGCATGAGGAAGAACATGAAGAAGATGAAACCCTAGAGGCTGCATTGCACATGAAGCTAAAAACATTTAATTACGATGCAAAATATAATTTACCAAAACTAGGCAAGTTTGAAACTATTGTTGGTATACAAGGTATGAATCAAATCAATTCAAATTATGGAGAAGAACAATTAATACCAGATGCAACAACTAATGATTTTGGAATATTTGCAACATCTCATATTCATTTTGAAAAAGTAGACATTCAACTTGGGGCTCGTTATGATAACCGAAACATAGATGTGTTAAATGGAATTAATAGAACATTTAATAGTTATAATGGAGCTTTTGGGGTAAAAAAGAACATTACTAAAAACATTACAGCTAGAGTAAACTTAGCGACAGGCTTTAGAGCGCCTAATTTATCCGAGCTAACATCTGATGGGACTCATGAAGGTACCAATCGATATGAAATAGGGAATAACGATTTAAAGAGCGAGCAAAACTTTCAAACAGATATTGCTTTAGAATTTAAAAATGAACATTTTGAAGTATTCGTTAATGGTTTTTACAACAGTATAAACAATTACATTTTTCTTTCTCCTGACGGCAACGTTATTGATAACACCCCTGTTTATTTGTATTTACAAAATGATGCAAAACTTTATGGAGGTGAGTTCGGGTTGCATTTACACCCACACCCCTTAGATTGGCTACATTTTGAGTCAAGTTTTGAAACAGTTACAGGAAAACAAAAAAATGATAATTATTTACCACTTATTCCTGCTAACTCTATAAGCAATATTATAAGAGTTGAATTTGATAATGATTGGATAAAAAAAGGTTATGCATTTGCTAAATTGAAATCTACATTTAAACAAAATAACACTAGTCCTTTTGAAACAAACACAAATGGGTATAACTTATTAAGTGCAGGTTTTGGTGGAAGCTTTTCAGTTTTTAATAATGAGTTAAGTGTAACACTATCTGGAAACAATTTAACCAATAAATCTTATATAAATCATTTATCTCGTTTAAAGCCTGACAGTATTTTTAATATGGGCAGGAGTATTAATCTAGGATTAACTTATAATTTATAACTAAAAAATGCCTTTCAAATTTGAAAGGCATTTTTTTTTATTTTATAATATTATTGTTATTCATTATCAGCTTCAACCTCAACGATAATAGGCTTTTCTTCTTTTTGAAACACATAGGTTAAAAACCACATTATAGTAAATGTTGGGATAATATCAAAACCTGGAATAGCTTCTTCAATAAACGATACTACACCAGCAATTTTTCCTTTAGTCCCTTTATACATTTTACTTATTAAATAAGCAGAAGCTGGAGCCCAAATTATGTCTATAAAGGTAACCATACCAATAACATCAAACAATATACTTAATGCTAGTTTTTTATTTTTGCTTAACTTTTCTAAATTCATAGGTGTTTGTTTTTAAACAATATAACGCAAGAAACATACCAAAAATTACTTTCCAATTAACTTTAAAAACTCATTTCTAGTTTCAATTTTCTCAAACTGTCCTCTAAACCCAGAAGTTGTTGTTATAGAATTTTGTTTTTGTACGCCACGCATCATCATACACATGTGTGATGCCTCAACAACCACAGCAACTCCTTGGGGTTTTAAAGTATCATTTATACAATCTAAAACTTGTTCTGTTAAGCGTTCTTGTACTTGCAAACGTCTTGCAAACACATCTACAATTCTAGGTAATTTACTCAAACCAACTATATGCCCGTTTGGTATATATGCAATATGAGCTTTTCCGAAGAAAGGTAAAATATGATGTTCGCAAAGCGAATATAATTCTATATCTTTTACAATAACCATTTCGTTATAAGACTCCTTAAACATTGCGCTTTTAAGAATTTCAACAGGGTCTTGGTGATATCCTTGTGTTAAAAATTGCATAGCTTTTGCAGCACGTTCTGGTGTTTTTAGCAAACCATCTCTATCAGTATTTTCACCTAAATCTTCTATAATATTTTTATATCTATCCTTAACATCATCTGTTACTTGTATATTATACTCTTCAAACTTTTTATATGGCATTTTTTAACTTTAATAGTTTAAATAAAAATAGGTAAAAAATATTAGACGCCCCATTCTAACAAAAATTTCAAAAAAACATTAACAATTACTTTGGTTTTTTAACGTTTAGTTATGATTGTAACATTTTTAACAAATGTAGTTTTGTTAAAAGTGTAACATTTACTGATAAAACTGGTCTTTAACTCATCTACCAAAAAAACTAAACTAACTTTAATGAGGCTCATAATTGCGTTCTGCTTTATTTTATTATTCTCTTTTTTAACCAATGCTCAGGATAAAAAAACTTTGAACATTGTACGAACAAACAAAGCACCAAAAATCGATGGAATATTAGATGATAACGCATGGAAAAATGTAGACGAAGCCAAAGATTTTACTCAATTTAGGCCAGAAATGGGTGTTGCAGAAAAAGCGCATCAAAAAACAATTGTAAAAATAACTTATGATGATAATGCCATTTATGTTGCTGCATATCTAAAAGATAAGCCTGAAAATATTCAAAAGCAATTTACAAGTCGAGATAATTTTGGTCAATCAGATTTTTTTGGTTTGGTGTTAAACCCAAATAATGATGCACAAAATGATACTGAATTTTTTGTATTTAGTTCAGGCACCCAAGCTGATGCTATAGCTTCTCCTAGTATGGAAGAGGGAGAAGACTTTGGCTGGAATGCTGTTTGGGATAGTGCTGTAAAAATTGTTGAAGATGGTTGGATTGTTGAAATGAAAATACCATATAGAGCGCTTCGATTCTCTAATGATGATGTGCAAACTTGGGGTTTACAATTTCATAGACGTTTTAGAATAGATAACTCACAATATTCGTGGAACCCTATTGATAGATCTAAAGGTAACATTGGAATTTATCATGGCGAATTAACAGGTATTAAAAACATTAAACCACCAACTAGACTTAGCTTTTATCCGTTTGTATCTGGAATATCAACATCTTTTGATGGTGAAAATGAAACAGATTTAAACGTAGGCTTAGATGTGAAATACGGGCTTACAGAAAATTTTACTTTAGATGCTACTTTAATACCCGATTTTAGTCAAGCTGCTTTTGATAATGTAACATTAAACCTTGGTCCTTTTGAGCAAACTTTTAGCGAACAGCGTCAATTTTTTACAGAAGGAGTTGACCTATTTAATAAAGGTGAGCTGTTTTTTTCAAGACGTATTGGTAATTCGCCATCAGAACAAGAAAATGTTGAAGAAGAACTAATCAGCAATGATGATATTAATGAAGAAATTGTAGACAATCCAAGTATTGTTAAAACACTAAATGCTATTAAAGTTTCTGGTCGCACAAAAAAAGGTTTAGGTGTTGGCTTTTTTAATGCAGTAACAGAAAAAACGCAGGCAAAAATAAAAACTACCGAATATATTAGAGACCAGAATACGCAAACCATAACAGATAGTGTTATTTCGTACAGAAGTAGAGTTACAGAATCTTTAACCAATTATAACATTTTAGTAATCGATCAGCAATTCAACGGAAACTCATCTGTGAGCCTCATCAACACCAATGTTACAAGAAACGGAAGCTTTAGAGATGCCAATGTTACAGGCCTTTTAGCAGATATTTCTAATAAGAGAAATACTTACAGTGTACGTGGTCAGGTAAAAATGAGTAATGTCAATTTAAGTGATGGAAACAGTACAGGTCTAAGCTCATTTTTTATGATTAGAAAAACACATGGTAAGTTTAGGTACAGTTTCGACCATAGTTTTGCTGATGAAGAATACGACATTAACGATCTTGGGTTAAACAATAGAAACAACTTTAATAATTTTGGTATTGATGTTTCTTATCAAATATTTGAACCAACAGAAAAATTAAATAGCTTTCGTATTAATACATGGGTAAACTATCGCAGATTGTATAAACCAAGTACCTTTACAGGAACAAACTTTGGTATACGTTTTAATGCTCAAACAAAAAAACTCATGTGGTTTGGTGCTAGAATTAATTTCGAACCTGGTAAGCAATACGATTATTTTGAGCCTCGAGATTTTGAGAATAAACGCTTTTTTGTTTTTAAAAACGTTGCCTTCATTGGTAGTTGGTTAGAAACAAATCAAAACAAAACATTCTCTGTTGAAACTAGCATGGGAACATTTACTCTTTTTGATAAAGAACGAGATTTATTTGGTTATAATATTGAAATTGAACCTACCGTAAGGTTAAACGATAAGTTTAGAATTTCTTATGAATTAGAATACCAAAACAACAAAGGAAGTCGCGGTTTTGTTAATAATATTAATGATGACATTATATTTGGTGAGCGCGATGTCGTTTCTATCGAAAATGGTCTGTCTGGAGCATATAATTTTAATCCACTACATGCATTAAGCTTAACTTTTAGAAATTTTTGGAGCACCGTAAACTATGATTACGAATTATTTGCTCTTGAAAACGATGGTAGCTTATCAACAACAGATGGCTATAATATAGATAGCTTAGAAGAAAGTCCAAATATTAATTTTAATACTTGGAATTTAGATTTACGCTATTCGTGGCAGTTTGCACCAGGTAGCCAATTAACAGCTTTATACAGAAACTCTTTATTTAATTCAGATTCAGCGTCAAAAGACAGCTATTTTAATAGCTTAAGCACCTTATTTGATCAACCAATACAGCACGTGTTTTCGTTAAAGCTTCAATATTTTATTGATTATAATAATTTAAAGAACGTATTTAAAAAGAAAAGTAACAGCTAATCATTGCCTATAAATCTATAAAGTAGTATTTTCATTGCCTAATTATTTTTTATGATTAAAGCGAATAATGTTCATAAATACTTCAACGATTTACATGTTTTAAAGGGTGTAGACATTCATGTAAAGAAAGGTGAAGTTGTATCTATAGTTGGTGCTTCTGGTGCTGGAAAAACAACTCTATTGCAGCTTTTAGGAACCTTAGACAGAGCTTCCTCAAAAGAGGATTTTAATATTACAATAAACAACACCAATATTAATACACTAAATGATAAAACTTTAGCTAAGTTTAGAAACGAGCATATTGGTTTTATTTTTCAATTTCATCAATTATTACCAGAATTTACCGCTTTAGAAAACGTGTGCTTACCAGCATTTATAAAAGGAACTAAAAAAACTGATGCTGAAAAACGTGCCAAAGAGCTTTTAGATTTTTTAGGACTATCACATCGTTACGACCATAAACCAAACGAGCTTTCTGGTGGTGAACAACAACGTGTTGCTGTTGCTAGAGCTTTAATTAACAACCCTGATTTAATTTTTGCTGACGAGCCTTCTGGTAATCTTGATAGTGAATCTGCCGAAACATTACACAGCCTCTTTTTTAAACTTAGAGAAGAGTTTGGGCAAACCTTTGTAATTGTTACACATAACGAAGAGCTTGCCAATTTAGCCGATAGAAAATTAACTATGGTGGATGGGAAAATAGTTTGATAAACTACTAATCACTAAAATCTTATCTTTTTATCTTAACGGATTTATTAGTTTTAGCACTTTTTCGAGCGGCTTCAAGAATTTCCATAACAATCATATTATTTTCTAGTGAAGATAAATTGAATGGCTTTAAAACTACATCTTTATTAATAACTGCAGCCAATAACGAAAAAGGATCATTAAAAGGAGGTTTTCTATAATTTAATTTCAATGATTCTTCTTTATAACCACTATAGCCTTCGGAAATGCGAATGCGAAAATCTTTATCATTATCCTGATAAATAACACCTTTAACACCATAAACTTCCATGTCTTTTCTTCCTATTGGCCAATTCCATGAGGCTTGAATTATAGCAGTTGATTTATTATAAGTTAAAATTATAGTCGCATCATCATCCACTTCAGGGTTGTTTTCTGGCTGTTGTTGCTGTGTTATTGCAGTAACAGATATTGGCTTTTTACCATCATGCAACCAAGTTACAAGATTAGCACCATAGCAGCCAAAATCCATAATAGCACCTCCTCCATTTTGAACTGGGTCTATTAACCATTCTAAAAATTCGCTATTTACACCTATCTTTTTTGGTCCTTTATGACCATCTCTTACTACTATTTTTCTTAACTCTCCAATTTTACCAGATTTTAAAACTTTATAAGCCTTATGATTTGTTGGATACCATGTGGTTTCGTAATTGGTAAGCAAATGTATATTATGTTTCTTAGCCAGTTTTTCCATTTTTTTAGCATGCTTCAAACTTACCGCAAGAGGTTTTTCAACCATAACATGAATTCCTAAAGGAGCACATACCTCAACAACCTTTAAATGGTCATGAATTGAATTAAAAGCAGTAACTGCGTCAGGTTTTTTAACTAAAACCATCTCCTCAATAGTATTATAAACTATATCCATGGAATAATTATATATTTTCGAATACCTTTCCGCTAAAGCTCTGTTGGGCTCTACAATTCCAACAATTTGAATATCTCCTATATTATCTCTCCCCAAAATTTGATGAACATGGCTATGCGATAACCCTACTACACCAATTTTAATAGCGGGTTTCTGAGCTACAATTTGCAAAGAACATAATAATAGAAATAATAACAAGTAATTAACAGCTAAGCTTTTTGTTTTAATAATCATTATAAGTTTATATTTGATTGAATGTACTATAAACAAAGTATTTCGCTAAGTTAAAGAATTAATTTTTTTACATTGAATAAAGCAGAGCTTAAAGAATTTTTAGATACTAAAGTAGTCCAATACAATAACCCAAGGTTTATTGAAAGTGACCCTATTAAAATACCACATCAATTCAATGCAAAAGAAGACATTGAAATTGCTGGATTTTTAACGGCAACCATAGCTTGGGGGAATCGTAAAAGCATTATTAATAATGCAACCCGATTAATGAATTTACTTGATAATGCTCCTTACGATTTTGTTTTAAACCATACTGAAACCGACTTAGAAAAACTACAACCTTTTGTACACCGCACATTTAATGGTAATGATTGTATTCAGTTTATAAAGTGCCTAAGGCACATTTATTTGAATCACTCTGGTTTAGAATCTTTGTTCAATAAACACGCAGAAGCTAATTCACTCCAAAAATCTATTTCAAATTTTAAGCTCACTTTTTTTGAAATTAAGCATCTAAAACGTACTCAAAAGCATGTGAGCGATCCGCTTAAAAACTCAGCAGCAAAACGCATTAATATGTTTTTACGTTGGATGATTAGGAATGATAATGCCGGTGTTGATTTTGGTATTTGGGAGAGCCTCTCTCCTACTCAATTATCTTGTCCTTTAGACGTACATTCTGGAAATGTAGCCAGAAAATTGGGGTTATTAAAAAGAAAACAAAATGATGCCAAAGCATTACTAGAATTGGATACTGCACTTCGTAAGCTGGATGCAAAAGATCCTGTTAAATATGATTTTGCTTTATTTGGACTGGGTGTGTTTGAAGGTTTTTAATTTGCGTTAGCGATTGAAACGGCATCCTTTTGCTTTTTTGCAAAAGATATAGTGTAAAGCGCGACCCTTTTGGGTAACGCCATAAAAAAAACGATTGACAAACTAATAGTTCATCAATCGTTAATATTATATTGTAATTTAAAAAGCAATTAGCCTTTTAACCATGCTTCTCGTAATGATTTTTGTGCATCAGTAGCATTTTCTTTTGGTAAAATGCCTTTTCCTGTTGTATAAGTTTTAGTTGTTTTTGTTTTAATGATAACTTCTTCTTCTCCTCTATTTAACACAACCTCTATATCTTTTCCTGGTTTCCAAGAAAATACCTCTTGCAAAATGGTATTGGCATTTTGCAATGTTAACGCTGTTCCGTTAATAGATTTTATAACGTCGTTTGGTTGTGCACCATTGTCTGCCCAAAAACTATTTTTTAACACCATGTCTGTGAAAAATATGGTTCCTTTTTGTCCATCCCCACTAACTATTGGCGCTCCATTCATTAATATGTAATTGGTTTCTACTTTACCTTCGCCGATTTTTAATCCTACTTTTTCGAAAAATGTGTTATAGTTTATCGGTATATCGCCTATTACGTGATCGTTAAAGAAGGTTCTTAATGATGGATAAGTCATAGCCACAATTTCGTCTATAATTTTGTCATCATCAAACGGTTTGTTTTTTCCATATTTATTAGATAACTCTTTCATTAAAGATAAAATACCACGATTGCCATTACTTTCTTCACGCATTAAAATATCTATACACATACCAATTAAAGCGCCTTTTTGATAAACGTTTATATATTGATCTTTATATGGTGCTTTTAAAACATTTTCACTCATGATAGTAAAACTCATGGCGTCGTTCATTTGAGAGGCTGCTTGAATTTTACCCATCATTTTATTATAAAAGGAGGTTTCATCTACTAAACCTTCACTAATTTGAAATAGAGAGGCAAAATATTCTGTTACACCCTCATACATCCACAAATGCTTAGAGAATGTCGGGTTGTTATAATCGAAATAGTGTACATCTTCAGAGTGCACACTTAATGGGGTTACAATATGAAAAAACTCATGAGACACTACATCAATCATACCTTCATCAAGAGCTTCTTTGGACATTGACTCTGGCATAACTACTACGGTTGATGTGTGATGCTCTAAAGCTCCAAAACCTTTTGGAGAAGTTTCTTTTCCATCAGATAAGTACAAATAAATGTCGTAACGTGGTGTGGTATTAACATCTCCTAAATAAGCTTTTTGAGCTTTCATCATATTATAAATCGTTTCTTTTAACGATTTAGCAGAATGCACTTTGTTTGGTGAATATACGCTCAAAACTATTTTAATATCACCTACTAAAAACTCTTCAACATCCATATTTCCATACATCATTGGATTATCTGTAATGTCAAAATATCTAGGAGCAAAATAACTTGTTGTTGTGTTTTTACCATCCTCAGTTTGTTTAGAACCCATATTTTGTAATGCAGATGTGCGTGCTAAATCAGTTTTGGCTGTAACATCCAATTTATATTGATTATTTTTTAGTGAATCAAAATATCCAATAAAACCATGCAAATTCAACACATAATTGCTTTCTTCAATATTAGTCCCTGATGGCGAAAACGGAGTCTCTTTGCCTATACCTCCTTCTGCCTCAATATCAAAAGTATCATTTACCAAATAGGTGATTTTATCAAGTTTAGTAGCATTAGCAATTGTCCAAGAATTGTCATCTGCTTTAGTAACTACCATTTCGTTTCCTTTATAATCTAAGGCTTTGAAATCATCAACATAACTTCCAAAATTACTTACCGAATAAGTCCCTTGTATAACTTTTGGTAGTCGATATGTTACCGTTTCAACCGTAAAACGCCCTGGATTAATTGTAACCGGAGCTTTATCATCTACAACATTATTTAAGTGTATTGCTGTTTCAATAGGTAAGCTTGTTGCTAAATCGTTAACATTATTTTTTGTTGAACCACAACTTGCTAGCAAAATACCAGCAAATAATGCAGTAAGTGTTCTATTCTTCATCTCTTTTTAAATCTAAGTTCTGTTTAATGACGCCGAAAATACCATTATGTTACGACGTCCATTCTTAAGGTTCTGTTAAAAAAGAGGATTTATGTATATTCGTCGCATGCAAAACCCCCTAATAAGTATATTAACGCCTTTTAAAAGCACAGAAGCATTTTTAGAAGATTGCCTAAATTCTATTTTAAAACAAACTTATAGCAATTGGGAATTACTAATTGTAGACGATTCTTCTACCGATTCTAGCAATAAAATAGTTGAAGCATTTTCCAAAAAAGACAGTAGAATTATCCTTTTAAAGAATTCTGGAAGCGGTATTATTGATGCGTTAAAGCTTGCTTTAAACAAAAGCAACGGTGAACTTATTACAAGAATGGATAGTGATGATGTAATGCAACCCAACAAGCTAGAAGTGTTAGCAAATAAGCTTTTAACTCACGGGAGGAAACATGTTGCAATAGGTTTAGTAAATTATTTTTCTGAAGAAGGCATAAAAGGTGGTTATAAAAATTATGAAACTTGGCTTAATAACTTAACAAAAAGAGGTGAAAATTATTCTGAGATTTATAAAGAATGTGTGATTCCTTCTCCTTGTTGGATGGTTTACAGAAGTGATTTAATAGCTTGTAGTGCTTTTAACCCAAACACCTACCCAGAAGATTACGATTTAGCTTTCAGGTTCTATAAACATAATTATAACTGTATTCCTTGTGATGAAGTAATACATAATTGGCGTGATTATAGTTCGCGAACTTCAAGAACGCATATACATTATGCCGAAAATCATTTTATAGATTTAAAGCTCCATTATTTTTTAGAACTAGATTATAATACAAATAAAAAGCTTGTGGTTTGGGGAGCAGGAAACAAAGGAAAAGTTATTGCTAAAAAACTGATTAAAGAAGATATCTCATTTGATTGGATTTGTGATAACCCCAACAAAATTGGGCGCGATATTTACGGAAAAATATTATATCCTTTTAGTTTTTTAGCAACTATTAAAGACCCACAAAGCATAATAACCGTAGCTAATAAAAGTGCACAAAAAGAGATCAGAGATTATATGAACAAATTAGAAATGAAGCCTATTGAAGATTATATTTTCTTTTGTTAATTAGGCGTAAGCATATTTAAAAATTCATTTGCATTTTCTATATTAGCACAATCTAAAATGCTATGCAGTTTAAACACCCAGAACTTCTTTACGCCCTATTCTTACTGCTAATTCCTATTATTGTTCATTTATTTCAACTCAGAAAGTTTAAAAAAGTGGCATTTACTAATGTGGCCTTTTTAAAAGAAGCTACACTTAAAACACGTAAAAGTTCGCAAATAAAAAAATGGTTAATACTATGTACAAGATTATTACTGCTAGCTGCTATTATATTTGCATTTGCGCAACCATTTACTTCAAAAATTGATGCTTTAAATATTAAAAAAGAAACTGTTATTTACTTAGATAACTCGTTTAGCATGCAAGCTAAAGGCAATAAAGGCGAGCTTTTAAAACGTGCTGTACAAGACATTATAAACAACGTACTAGAGAATGAAAACATCTCATTATTTACAAACGATGCTGTTTATAAAAACACAACCATTAAAGCTATAAAAAATGATTTATTACAGCTAGATTACACAGCAAATGCTTTAAGTACTAAGGCTGCATTATTAAAAAGTAATACTTTTTTAAAAGACAAAACTAATAGCTTAAATAATATAATATTTATATCTGATTTTCAGAATGACACAAATAATTCAGGTATTAAAAAAGACTCACTCGTAAACTTACATTTTGTTAAACTACAGCCTGTAAACTTGAATAATATTTTTATTGATAGCTCTTATATTTCAAATATTTCGCCAACAAATATTGAGCTCACAGTACAATTAAAACAAAGCGGAGAAAATATAGAAAACGTACCAGTATCATTATTCAATAATGATAATTTAATAGCCAAAACCTCGGTAGAGCTTATTGATAAAGCTTCTGCAGTATTTGCACTTCCCATTAATAATTCTATTAAAGGAAAAATTACCATTGATGATATCAATTTGCGGTTTGATAATAGTCTATATTTTAGTATAAACAACGGGTCAAAAATTAACGTATTATCTATAAATGAAAATGACGATTCATTTTTAAAACGTATATACAATGCTGTAGAGTTTAGTTACACATCTACTTCAACCAATCAATTAAATTATAACCTTATAGATAACCAACATCTTATTATTTTAAATGAATTAAACACTATTCCTAATGCATTAATTTCTGCTATTAAAGCTTTTACAAGCCAAGGTGGATCGTTAATTGTTATTCCTTCAAAAGACATTACAAAGTCATCTTATAATACCTTACTTTCAAACTACGCAACTTCATTTAACAATTTAATAGAAACTGAAAAACAAATTACAAGTATAAATTACTCACACCCTTTATACAGTAAAGACGTATTTGAGAAACAAGTGCGTAATTTTCAATATCCAAAAGTAAATAGCTTTTATAATGTCTCTTCAAATGGAGCTTCAGCAGTTTTAAGTTATGAGGATGACAATGCTTTTTTATATCAAAATAAAAATACTTTTATATTCACTACTTCTTTAAATAGTGATAATTCAAATTTTAAAAATTCGCCATTAATTGTTCCAACACTTTACAATATTGCAAAATTCAGCTTTAAAATCCCGCAATTATATTACACTATTGGTGAAGAAAACAGGTTTGATGTTGATACTCAATTACAACAAGATGATATTTTATCATTAGTAAATAACGAGATAAATATTATCCCAAAACAGCAATATTTCAATAACAAAGTAGTAATCAACACTTCTGAAAATCCTTCATTATCTGGGACATACTCAATAAAAAACAGGAGTGAAAATATTGCAAACGTTAGTTATAATTACAATAGAAATGAAAGCCATTTAGTTTACAATAATCTTTCAAATTTAAAAGATGTGACAGTGAGTGATTCTGTTACTGAAATTTTTGATACTATAAAAAGTGACTCAAAAATTAATGCCTTATGGAAATGGTTTGTTATTTTTGCACTAGCGTTATTGATTATTGAAATGCTCATCTTAAAATATTTTAAATGAACATACTTATAAAGTCTGCTACAATTATAGATTCTAAAAGTGAGTTTCACAACACAACTCAGGATTTATTAATTGAAAAAGGTGTGATTTCAAAAGTTGGAAAAAACCTAAAAAACCCAAAAAATTATCGAGAAATAAAATTAGATAACCTACACATATCTCAAGGTTGGTTTGATAGTAGTGTGTGTTTTGGAGAACCTGGTTTTGAAGAGCGTGACACCATTGTTAACGGGCTTAAAACTGCAGCTGGGTCTGGTTTTACAACAGTAGCCATGAATGCTAACACAAACCCTGTAATAGATTCGAATTCTGATATCACATTTGTAAACTCAAAATCAGCCAACAATGCGGTGTCTCTATTACCAATTGGCGCGCTTACCGTAAATAGCAAAGGGGAAGATTTAGCAGAATTATTTGACATGAAAAATGCTGGATCTGTAGCTTTTTATGATTACAAAAAGCCAATTTCCAATCCTAATTTAATGAAGATAGCATTGCAATATGCTAGCAATTTTGGTGGTTTGGTTTGCTCATTTCCGCAAGAAAATAAAATTTCTGGGCATGGTGTTATGAATGAAAACATAACAAGTACATCTTTAGGTTTAAAAGGTAACCCTGCTTTAGCAGAGGAATTACAGATAACTCGTGATTTATTTTTATTAGAATATACAGGCGGAAAATTACATATTCCAACCATTTCAACAGCAAAATCTGTTGAATTAATTAGAGATGCTAAAAAGAAAAAACTAGATGTAAGTTGCAGTGTAGCCATCCATAATCTATATTTTACTGATGATGCTTTAACGGATTTTAATACACATTTTAAGGTTTTACCACCATTACGGATACAACGAGATGTTGACGCTTTAATTGAAGGTATTAAAGACGGCACAATAGATATGGTTACTAGTGATCATAACCCCATAGATGTTGAGCAAAAGAAGGTAGAGTTTGATCATGCAAATTATGGCACTATTGGACTTGAATCGGCTTTTGGAGCTTTACAAAATATCTTTACAACTAAAAAAACGATTGAAATTTTAACCAAAGGAAAGTCTCGTTTTGGGTTAGAACAAACCCCAATTAATATTGATAATGCAGTTAATATTTCACTTTTTAATCCAGATTCAAAATACACTTTTACAAAAAAAGATATTATTTCGAAATCTAAAAATACCATTTTTGAAAACGAAACTTTAAAAGGGAAAGTTTATGGCATTATTTCAAATAATAAAGTTTCTATAAAATCATAATCATGACAAAACAAGATATTAAAGACGGCAAAGGCATAGCTATTGTTAGTTATTTAGCTATTATAGGTATCATCATTGCATATTTTTTAAATAACGATAAAAAAAATCCGTTTACCAGTTTCCACATAAGGCAATCTATTGGTCTGTGGCTTATGTTTCATTTACTTGGTTTTGTTGCTACTTCTTTTGATAGTTGGGGTGTGACCTCTGGTTTTTACTTGTTTTTTTGTGTTCTTTTTATTTATGGTTTAATCGGTGCTATTAGTGGTAAAGCTCAAACTATACCTATATTAGGTGAGTTATTTCAAAAATGGTTTAGTAATATAGGCAGATAAATGATAAATACTTCACTCTCTTTACAACACATAATTCGTAAATCTACTTTAACAGAAAATGCACCATTATTAATTATGATGCATGGGTATGGCAGTGATGAAAATGACTTATTTTCATTCGCTAACGAATTACCAGAAGAGTTGTTTATTATTTCTGTAAAAGCGCCCTACCCTATGCAACCGTATGGTAATGCTTGGTATGCTATTAATTTTGATGCAGATAAAGGTAAATGGAACGACAACGAGCAGGCTAAAGAATCACTCAATTTAATCGCTACTTTTATTGACGAAGCCGTAAACAATTATCCAGTAAATAAAAATAATGTTTCACTTTTAGGTTTTAGTCAGGGTTCCATTTTAAGTCATGCAGTTGCATTAACTTATCCAGAAAAAGTAAAGAATATTATTGCACTTAGTGGATATATCAATCATGATATTCTTCCTGAAAATATAAAGCAAAAAGATTACTCTAATTTAGATTTTTATTGCTCACATGGAAATGTCGACCAAGTTATTCCTGTTGATTGGGCAAGACAAACTTCACCATTTTTAAATTCATTAAATATTAAAAACATCTATTCAGAATTCCCAGTTGGCCATGGAGTTGCACCACAAAATTTTTATGAATTTAAAGATTGGTTAAGTAACAGGATTTAGCAATATTGTCTAAGTGAAATTTAAATAATTGTTAGAGGATTCTTAGTTATATCACAAATATTCAATAATATTTAATTAATTAAGTGCTATTTTATAATAGTTATATTTGTATTTATTGAAACTATTTTACTATTTCATTCAATTTTTATTTCAAGAATATATTGTAAATGAAATCATATTTATATTTCTTTTTTTTTGTTTTCTATCTATATAGTTGTGATCATGAAATGATTAGCTTTAATGTAAACTCTGGGGCATACAATCGATTAGATAGTCCTGTTTTTTTGGATTATAGTTTTATAAAAAACAAAAAAGCTATTGAAAACCTTCAATTAGTTGAAATTGTTCAAGGTGATTATAAAAGCATTCCTTCTCAATTAAATAAACAAACAGAACAACTTTGGTTTGTATTAAATGGATTTACTCCAAAAGAAACAAAGCGAGAATTTGCACTTGTCAAGAAACCAAAAAAAAGCAAAGACACTCAAATTAAAATCTTTAAAAAAAATGGAGGGCTGCTATTATCATTTAATAACAACCCCATTTTAAATTATCAATTTGAAATTACCTATCCAACCGAAGGTGTTAATGAGAAATATAAAAAATCTGGCTTTTTACATCCAGTATATTCTCCTGGAGGAGAAGTGCTAACCAGAATTCAAGCACCAGATCATTACCATCATTATGGCATCTGGGGACCTTGGACAAAAACTCATATTGATGGTCGATCTGTAGATTTTTGGAACTTGGGGGACGAGCAGGGAACCGTTTTATTTAAATCGTTTTTAAACGAAACTCAAGGTGATATTTATAGTAGTTTTACCGCATTACAAGAACACATAGATTTTGGAGCTGAAGAAAAAAACAGAGTTGCAATAAATGAAGAATTGGAGGTGAAAGTTTGGAATATAGGAATTGAGAATAAATTTTGGTTGGTTGATTACACTACAAAAATTAGAAGCCCTTTAGATTCAGGGATCCTTTTTGGTGCATATCGTTATGGCGGAGGAATTGGATTTAGAGCAACTGAAAAATGGCATAAAGACAATACATCTGTATTAACATCAGAAGGAAAAGATCGTTTATCCGCAGATGGGAGTTCTGCTAAATGGGCAATAATTGAAGGGGAATCTAAAACTAAAGAAGGTAGAAGTGGTATCTTGTTCATGGGATTTCCAGATAATAAAGAATTTCCAGAACCCATGAGGGTTTGGCCAATAGATGCTAATGGAGGAAGAGGCGATATGTTTTTTGAATTTTGTCCGATTCGTCATGTAGAATGGAAAATAGAAAGTAAAAAAGAATATAGCTTAAGTTACCGTTTGCTTATTTTTGATGGAGAAATTACAGCAGAACAAGCTGAAATGTACTGGCAAGGTTATGCAAACCCACCAAATGCAACGATAATATCTAAATAATTTAAATGAAAAAATGAAAAAAATACTAGTATCAATTCTGTGCATATTTACTCTAGTAAATATACAGGCCAATAATGCAAAAAGTGAAGTAATAAAGAAAAAGAGAGTTTTAATATTTACAAAAAATGGGTTATCATTAAATGGAAAAAAAGGATATGTCCACGAAAATATTTCAAATAGTATAAAAGCATTACAAGAAATTTGTAAACTAGAAAAAATAGAAACCGTGGCTAGTGAAGATGCATCACTATTTACAGATGAAACTTTAGCTCAGTTTGACGCTATTATCTTTTCAAATGCAAATAATGAAGTTTTTGATACAGAAGAGCAAAAACGATCCTTCCAAAAATATATTAGAAATGGTGGCGGATTTATTGGTATTCATTCGGCAAATGCGGTAGAAAGAGATTGGCCGTGGTATTGGGCACTAATTGGCGGTAAATTTATGAGGCACGCTCCGCACCAAGAATTTGATGTTGTTGTCACAGATTCTAATCACCCATCAACAGAATTTTTAGGTGAAAAATGGACAGTAAATGACGAATGCTATTATTCCAATAATTTAAATCCAGATATAAATGTATTACTTTCAGCAGATATGACAACTGTTAAAGACAAGAAGAAATCAGAATATCCTAATAACATTTTTGGAAATTATTTTCCAATATGTTGGTCTCATGAGTTTGATGGTGGCCGTCAATGGTATACAGCTTTAGGTCATGATTCGGAAACGTATGATGATCCAGTTTTTAGAAAGCATCTAAAAGGAGGTATTTTATGGGTTCTTAAAAAAAAATAGTCAATATAAATGCCGGTTTTTAAAATTAAAACAAATAACACATGGAACGTAGAAATTTTATAAAAAAGACTGTAACTGGAGGCGCAGCAACACTTTTGGTGCCTACTATATTACCTTCTAATGTATTAGGACAAACCATTGCAAATAGAAAAATTAATGTAGGCCAAATTGGATGTGGAAGAATTGCTAGAGATCATGATATACCTGGAGTTATTCAATATGATAATGCTCGAATGATTGCAGTTTGTGATGTTGACAGTAATCGGGCAAAAGATGCCAAAGTATTAGTACAAAAATATTATACTAAGAAAACAGGAAGTGATAAGACTGTTGACGTTAAAGTATATGAAGATTATAAAGACCTACTAATGAATCCTGAAATTGACGCAGTTGTTATTAGTACACCAGACCATTGGCATTCGCAACCTGCTATTGAAGCTGCACTAGCGGGTAAAGATGTATATCTTCAAAAGCCTACATCTTTAACCTTAGAAGAGGGCAGAATATTGGTAGATATTATAAAAAAGAAAGGAACAATTCTACAAGTAGGGACACAACAAAGAGCAATGCCACAATTTAGAATTGCTGCTGAATTGGTTAGAAATGGTAGAATTGGAAAATTACATACGGTAAAAGTTGGATTACCAGGAGATCCTGCTGGACCAGAAGCTCCTGAAATGCCTACACCATCTAATTTAAACTATGATATGTGGTTAGGTTCTACTCCTGAAATTCCTTATACAGAAATTGGAGTGCACCCACAAAAAGGGTATGGTAGACCAGGTTGGTTAAGACTGGAACAATTTGGAGCAGGAATGATTACGGGTTGGGGTCAACATCATTATGATTCTGCTGCCTGGGGAATGGATACAGAATTAACTGGACCAATTTCTGTTGAATCAATTGCAGAGTTTCCAAAATCGGGATTGTGGAATGTACACGGAGATTTTATGGCTAAAGCAGAATATGCAAATGGTATTACTATGTATACTAGTGGAGGTTATACCAATGGTATAAAGTATATTGGAGATGATGGCTGGGTTTTTGTTTCTAGAGGGAACTATACGGCGTCAGCTTCAGATCCAGTAGCAAAGGATAAAAGCTCTAAAGCACTAAATGCTAGCAATCCAGATATTTTAAAATCTGTGATAGGCTCAAATGAAATTCATCTAAAGAAAATTGATGAACAGCATGGCGATTGGTTAAATAGCATTGAAAGTAGAAAAGACCCTATTTCTAATGTAGAAAAAGGTCATCGTGCTTGTAGTGTTTGCTTGATTACTCATATTTCGATGAAATTAGGTAGAAAATTACATTGGAATCCTGAAAAGGAAATATTTTCCAATGATGCCGAGGCTAATAATATGCTTAAGCGCTCTCAACGTTTTCCTTACGGAGTAAACAATATTAAGGGTTTATAGATCATATATATCAAAGTTGTTTAACCCAAGGCGAAACAACTATTAAACTAAATTCAATAAATATATTTCAATGAGGCATTTAGCAATTTTGTGCTGTTTCTTTTTTGTTGCTTGTTTAGACAAATCCGAAAAGAAAGAAACTCATAAAGAAAACAACAATAAGAAAAGTGAAGTTACCTTAATGACATTAGATCCTGGGCATTTTCATGCAGCATTAGTCCAGAAATCGATGTATAAACAAGTAAATAATAATGTTTATGTATATGGCCCAAAAGGACCAGATATTAAGCACCATCTAACACGTCTAGAAGGATTTAATACCAGAAAAGAAAACCCAACCCAATGGATAGAAAAAGTTTATGAAGGCAATGATTACCTGCAAAAGATGATTTCTGAAAAACCTGGAAATGTCATGGTAGTTTCTGGTAAGAATAATAAAAAGATAGATTACATTAAAGCTGCTATTGATGCTGGAATTCATGTATATGCTGATAAGCCAATGATTATTAATCCCGAAGGGTTTAATTTCTTAGAAGAAGTTTTTAAAAAGGCTGCCGAAAAGGGTTTAATAGTATATGATATCATGACAGAACGTTTTGAGATTACTACTATTTTACAAAGAGAACTCTCTATGAATACTAATGTATTTGGAACATTAGTAGAAGGTACTCCAGAAAAACCAGCAATAACTAAAGAAAGTGTGCATCATTTTTTTAAATACGTTTCTGGAAAACCTTTAAAAAGACCAAATTGGTTTTTTGATACTAAGCAACGTGGAGAAGGCTTGAATGATGTATCTACACATTTGGTAGATTTAGTACAATGGGAAGCATTTCCGAATATTACCCTGAAGAAATCTGATATTGAAATTATTGATGCTAAACATTGGACAACTAGTCTATCAAAAGAAATGTTTAAAAAAGTTACAGGTGCTGATACATTTCCTGATTTTTTAAAAAAAGATTTAGATGGAGAATTATTGAATATAAACTGTAATGGTTCTATAACTTATAAGATAAAAGGAAAAATGGCTAAGACTTCTGTTATTTGGAATTTTCAAGCTCCAGAGGGAACAGGCGACACACATTATAGCATCATGAGAGGGTCCAAATGTGATTTAATTATAAAGCAAGGCGTGGAAGAAAATTACAAGCCAAAATTATATATCAAAATAAATGCTAATGAAGATGCAACAAAGTTTGAAGAAAACTTAAAAACAGCAATTGGTACAACTATCAATCAAAAATATTCAGGAGTAAAACTCGAAAAACTCGACAATAAAACTTGGTTTTTAGATATTCCTCAAGAATACAAAATTGGCCACGAGCAACATTTTGAGCAGGTTACAATAAACTTCTTAAAATATCTAAAAGAAGGTAACATGCCAGCTTGGGAAATTCCAAATATGATTGTTAAATATTATACTACTTCTGAAGCGTTTAAATTTGCTAACAAAAATTAACAGATTAGTTTATGACTAATCTAAACCCTTCACCATGAATGTTAAGTATTTCTACTTTTTCATCTAATTTTAAGTATTTACGTAATTTAGCAATATATACGTCCATACTACGAGAAGTAAAATAATTATCATCACGCCAAATTTTTGTAAGTGCTAATTCACGTGGCATTAAATCGTTTTCATGCAAGGCCAACAAACGTAATAATTCGTTCTCCTTTGGAGATAGTTTTATTGGATCTCCACCATCAAAACGTAAAAAACGTAACTTAGAATTTAAATCGAAGCTTCCAATTTTAAATTCAAATTGTTTACTATCAGAAATAGTTTCGGTAGCCTTACGCTGCATTATGGCTTTAATTTTCATTAAAAGCACTTCACTATCAAAAGGTTTATTCAAGTAATCGTCTGCACCAACTTTATAACCTTTTAAAACATCCTCTTTCATAGCTTTAGCCGTCAAAAACACTATAGGCACATCTGTGTTTTTTTCTCTTATTTCTTTAGCTAAAGTAAATCCATCTTTATAAGGCATCATAACATCAAGAATGCATAAATCGAAATCGTCCTTTTTAAACTTTTCGAAACCCTCCATACCGTTTTTAGCATGAACAACATCGTAATCATTCATTATTAAATAATCTTTAAGGACGGTTCCAAAATTTGGATCGTCTTCTACTAATAAAATTTTCTTTTTTTGCTCTTCCATATTTATGTTATTATAGGCAGCTTTATTATAAATGTGCTTCCTTTACCTTTTTCACTTTCAACCGTTACATAACCTTGGTGGTCATCTACTATACGTTTTACATAAGCTAAGCCCAATCCGTGGCCTTTAACATTATGTATGTTTCCTGTGTGTTCTCTATAAAATTTTTCGAAAACACGTTTTAAAGCAGCTTTACTCATTCCGCTACCATGATCTTTTATTTTCAATAAAATATTGGTTCCAATATTTTCTGTAATAACTTCAATTTTTAAAACATCTGGAGAATATTTAATGGCATTATCCAGAATATTAACCATTACATTAGTAAAATGCATTTCGTTAGCTAAAACAGATGATTTCTCAGCATTTAAATACGTTTCAATCGTTCCATTTCTATCTTCAACCAAAAGTTGCACATGTGTTAATGCGTCTTCAACTAAGTCGTGTAACTCAACTCTATCCTTACTAATATTTAGTTCGTTTTTTTCTAGTTTAGATATTCTTAAAACGTTTTCAACCTGTGCATGCATTCGTTTGTTTTCATCTTTTATCATATTAAGATAACGTATAACTTTATCTTTATCATCTATAATTTTTGGGTTTTTTATGGCATCTAAAGCTAAATTTATTGTAGCAATAGGTGTTTTAAACTCGTGCGTCATGTTATTAATAAAATCTGTTTTAATTTCAGATATTTTACGTTGCTTTACTAATTGATATAAAGCACTTGAATATGCTAAAATAATAACAGACGTAAAAATTATAGATAACAAAATCATACCCATAATAGATGACAAAATAAATTTTTTGTCATCAGGAAAATTCACTAAAAGTTTATAGTTGCTTTGATTATTTTCATCATAGAAAATAGGCACACTAAAAGTAGATGATTCATCTCTTTCGAAACCATCACTACGTACTTTAGTAGCTAAACTGTTGCTATAAATAGCAAACTCGTAATCAATATCGATATTGTCTGCTTTTAATTTATTTGTAAGCAAGTTTTCAATTTCATCTGCAGAAACTCTTTTGTGAACCGGTATTGTTTTTCTGTAAGCTCTTAAATTTTTATCAAAGTTATTTTTTTGAGCTTCAGCAATATTTCCGCTATTAATAATGTCTACAATTGGGCTTTTTGAAAGATCCTTTTCTGAAAATTCAGTTTCGTTAAATACCTGAATTTGAGATTCTCCAAGAATATTCTGAACATTAATACTATCTAAACCAATGTCAAAGAGCGATGAAGACAGTTTATAGTTCTCTTCTAAAACTCCACTTCTGTAAATAAGTGTTTCTTTTGTGCTATTATTTTGTTGATATATAAATAACTGAGAAACTGCAGCCGAATCACTCTTCTTTTCTTTATCTAACCTTTGATATTTTTCGAAATAAGAGTCTAACTCGTTTTTTTCTATCTTATTAGAAACATAACTTAATGCTGTTTTTACATTATGGTTAAAACGGTCATCTGCATTTTTCACAGAATCTTTTATATAATAAGCTTGAACGAATATGATACCTATAAGGGATAAACTCATTAAAAGCACCAATAGGATGAATATTCTTTTGCTCATCGTTCAAAATTAACATTTTAACATTTAGCGTACTTATCATTTAACCTTACATTAACAAAAATGTTAAAATTTATGGGCTAAATGCATTTTTTTAAGATTTCCTGGTGCACCTTATTAACTTGTTTCTTTGTCCTTTCAAGTGTAGTATTATCAATAACAAAATCGGAGAGCTTTACTTTATCATCATCACTCCATTGATTTTTCATAATAGCTTTAAGCTTACTTTTTGTAGTATGGTCACGCTTTAGCAGCCGTTCAATTCTCAATTCAATTGGAGCAGTTACTGTAATTACATAGTCGCACTGTTTGTTTCCGCCATTCTCAAATAGTATGGCAACTTCTTTTATTACGTAAGGAGTTATTTGTTTTAACGTCCACTTTTTAAAATGTCTTGCAACTCTAGGGTGTATGATAGCATTCATTTTCTCTAAATAACTACTATCATTAAAAATAATATCAGCAATAAATGATTTATTTAATTCTCCATTTATATATGCCTTATCCCCAAAAAGCTGAATAAGTTTTCTCTTAATAACTTTAGATTTTCGCATCAACTTTTTAGCCTCTACATCAGCAATATAAGTAGGTATTCCTAGAGCCATAAATTGTCTAGCCACGGTGGTTTTCCCACTTCCTATGCCTCCTGTAAGTCCTACTATAGTCATTCTATTATAATAAATTCTATATTTTGTTGACTAATTTTTGCATGCTTCACCGTTTCTGGAAACTTTGTTAGTTCTGGCAACAAAAAAGATTGATTACTAGTTATTTTACTAAAATCGCATTCTATTTTAAAATCATTAGCTCCAATAGTTTTAAAATTCTTTAAGCTGGTATAGTAAACAACATTTACCGTTTTAGGAAAGTACTTTAACGTTTTGTTTTTAGGCCCATTTTTTATGCTTACTGGTACTTTTAGCGTGCCTTCTGTGAACTTCTCAACATTTGCAGTTAAATTTATTGTTTTATTAGAAAACTTTAAATCATTATTGTTTTCTGGTAAACTCAATTTAATTACTTTGTTTATATCAGATTTAACATCTTCCATTTCAACAAGTTCGGTTTCAATATTACTTATTTGCGATGCTAAAACATGTGGACCTATAACTTCTATAGAGTCTGGAGTAATTTTATAAGACTCTGCTATATCAAACCCTGAACTAAATTTTATATTACTATTAAAAACTACAGGGATTTTTTTAACCAAATTAGCATCAAACCTAAATATTAAAGTATCTGGAGAAATATTTAGTAATTCAACTTGCTTACCAAATTGCGTACTAGCCAGTAAATATGCTTTAGATTTGCTCCAAACAAAAGTTGAATCAATTTTAGTAACATCTTTAGTAAAATCAATTGTAACTTTTGGTTTATTAAAATAGTAAGTAAGCCATTTAAAACCATGAGTTTTAAGTGTAATATTTAATATAGCGCTCGAATCATTAAGAATAATACTTTCTTGCGGAACATTAGTTTTATTAATATTAAAAGCGACTGTGTTTGTATATTCTTTTGATAGTTTTGTGAAGATTAAAATGATAAATGCAAAAAACAAAAACAAAAAAAACACATTTATTTTTCTATTTTTAATTGAAGTGGAAATTTTTGATTTTATTTTCTTTTTCATTTTAATTTAAAGAATAGTTCTGGAAAATGAACCTCTGGTTTCTTTTTTAAAATACCAATTGCAAAAGTAGATTTAAAAAAACCGTATCCATACCCAAAAAACTGAACGCCAATAGCAGCAATAGACAATAATGAAACAATAATATTTTTTGTTGATATTAAAGCTGCTAAAAATGCTATTACAAAATACAACATATAAGCTATTATTCCCCATTTTACTTTAACAAAAAGTAGTATTACAGATAATAAAAACCCAATACAAAATAATGTTGGAAACCAATATGTTATTTTTTTAGTTGAAGGATGCCATTCATTTAAAATTGGACGAACTAATCCAAACTTGTGAACTTGTTTATAAAATTTACTCCAAGAGATACGACGTTTATGATACACAAAAGCTTCAGGTATTAATCTTGTTTTAAAACCTAAATTCCATAATCTTATTGATAAATCTGGGTCTTCTCCTGGATGAATGCGCCCAAAACCTTTTGAGGCTGTAAACGCTTCTTTTGAAATTCCCATGTTAAAACTACGTGGCTGAAAGGTATCGACACTATTTTTATTACCTCGAATACCTCCAGTAGTAATAATTGATGTCATTGAGAAATTAATGGCTTTTTGAAGGTTTGTAAACGAATCGTGTGCCGCATCTGGACCACCAAAACAGTCAACATAATTTGTATTTAAGCTTTTTTCAACTTCGTTTAAATAATTAGTAGGTAAAATACAATCGGAATCCAAAATGATAAAATAATTTCCTTTGGCATGTAGCATTCCAAAATTACGAGAATCTCCAGGACCAGAATTTTCTTTGAAATAATATGAAATATCTAGCTTTCCTTTATATACTTTAATAGCATCTTTTGATGATATAGTCGAGCCATCTTCAACAATTACTATTTCATATTCAGTTGTTGTGTCCAACTCAACAAAACTTTGTAGAAGCTCTTCAATTTCGTCTGGACGATTATAAACAGGAATGATGAATGAAAACTGTAATTGCATAACACAAATGTAATTAATCCTAGTTCAATAATTTGCAAACTTATGGCTGCTTTTGGGATAATTACTTTTTTTTGGCAGATAAGCGCGGGAGCGATAGTAGTGGTTAGCTTTTGTAAAACTTAAACCTATGGTTTTACAAAACTAGTAACGGATAGCGCGGTTTTTATTTCTTTAAAAACCCGCCAAAAAACAAAAAAGCCACCGTAAAAACGATGGCTAAATTATATATATAAAATTGTTTATTCTTTAGTAAAAGCTTCCATAACTGCATCGCTAACACCCATATTACTAAAGCCTCCGTCGTGGAATAGGTTTTGCAAAGTAACACGCTTTGTTAAATCGCTAAATAAAGATACTGTATAGTTTGCGCAATCTGAAGCCGTGGCGTTACCTAGTGGCGACATTTTATCTGCGTAAGCTATAAATCCATCAAACCCTTTTACACCACTACCAGCTGTAGTTGGCGTTGGAGATTGCGAAATGGTATTAACACGCACTTTTTTATCGCGCCCAAAAAAGTAACCAAAACTACGTGCTACACTTTCTAAATATGCTTTATTATCGGCCATATCATTATAATCTGGAAACACACGTTGTGCTGCCATATAAGTTAAAGCTACAATACTCCCCCACTCATTCATAGCATCAGCTTTATAAAGGATTTGCATCACTTTATGAAAAGACATTGCAGAAACATCGGTTCCTTTTTGTGTCCATGCATAATTTTGATCTGTATAATGTTTTCCTTTTCTAACATTTATTGACATGCCTATAGAGTGTAAAACAAAATCTATTTTGCCTCCAAGAATTTCCATAGACTGCGTTACCAAATTTTGTAAATCTTCTTCAGATGTGGCATCTGCAGGAATAATTTGAGAACCCGTTTTTTCGGCTAACTCATTAATTTGCCCCATACGCATTGCTACTGGCGCATTGGTTAATACAAATTGCCCGCCTTCTTCATGAACTCGTTCTGCGGTTTTCCATGCAATTGAGTTAGAATCTAATGCTCCAAAAATGATTCCCTTTTTTCCTTTTAATAAATTATATGACATATGTTGATTGGTTTATTTGTGTTCAAAAATACTAATCTTTTAACTTTTTTTCAATTCAGCAATTCTTTCGCATGGGCAATGGCTGACGATGACATTTCTACTCCACCTAACATTTGAGCTATCTCAACTACACGCTCATCATGATTTAATTTAACCAAATTGGTTTCTGTAACATCATTAACATCTTCTTTATACACTTTAAAATGAGAGTGACCTTTGGCTGCAATTTGTGGTAAATGCGTAATAGAAAATACCTGCATCGTTTTACTCATTTCTACCATAATATCTCCCATTTTGTTTGATATTTCTCCAGAAACTCCAGTATCAATCTCATCAAACATAATAGTTGGTAATTGTATATAATTAGACAATATTGATTTTATAGCTAGCATTATTCTTGATAATTCTCCTCCAGAAGCCGCCTTTTTAAGCTCGTTAAAACTTCCTCCTTTGTTAGCTGAAAACAAAAACAACAATTCGTCTTGTCCGTTTGCAAAGAATTGCTCACTCTTATATAAAACATCCATTTTAAACTGTGCATTTGGCATACCTAAGCTTGCCAAAATAGTTTCTAATTGCTCCTTTAACTGTGGAATAACTTCAGAACGCTTTTTATTAATTTCCTTTGAAATATTTTTAAGTTGATTAGTTTTAGATTTTATTTCAGATTGTTTTTTATTAATAGTAATATCTAAATTTTGAGTAACTGCAACTTTTTCTTCTAATTCGTTTTTAATTTTTACTAATTCTGAAACATCACTAGCAACATGCTTTTGCATTAAACTATGCAATGCTTTTAGTTTTGAATTTACTACTTCTAGCCTATTTGGATCTGCTTCAAGATTGTCTTGTAATATGTCAATTTCACTAAAAACATCGTCTAAATCTATTAAACTGCTATTAACTCTATTGAATAAATCTTCGTATTTTGAAGAGAATCCAGCGATGTTTTGAAGGTTGTTTTTTATACTAGTAAGTGTTGACAAAATGCCTATTTGCTCATCATTTAATAATTGATAGGATTCAGAAAGTTTTTCTTTTATACCTTCAATATTATTTAACGTTTCGTATTCTTCTTCAAGGGTTTGCTGTTCGCCTTCAATTAAATTAGCTTCAACTAACTCATTCAATAGAAATGAATTATAATCATGTTCTTTAATAGCCTCTACTTGAAAATTATGCAATTCTTGTAATTCCTTTTCTAGCTTTTTATATGCTTTCAACTCTATAGTATAGCTTTGTAATAATTCATCATTATTAGCCAAAGCATCTATTACCTGAAACTGAAAATCGTTACTTGTTAATTGTAGAGTTTGATGTTGCGAATGAATATCAATTAATTGTTCTCCTAAAAGCTGTAAACTACTAAGGTTTACTGGCGAATCGTTTACAAATGCTCTAGACTTTCCTGAAGGCAAAATTTCTCGCCGTATAATAGTTTGTGTTTCATAATCAAAATCTTCAGCCTCAAAAAGTAATTCTAAATTATAGCTTGAAACATCAAAAATGGCTTCAATAATACATTTCTGAGTTGCATCTTTTAAACTGCTTAAATCTGCTCGCTTACCAAGTATTAAAGATAATCCGCCTAATAAAATGGATTTTCCAGCACCAGTTTCGCCTGTAATAATAGATAAGCCTCCATTAAAATCGACTTGAAGGTTATCAATTAAAGCGTAGTTTTTTATTGAAAGTGAGGTTAACAATGGTGTTAGATGATTATAAATTATGAAAATAAAGATAGTAAATGTCTTTTACTTGAGTGGTGACATTTAAAATTTAATATTCCTCCATTTACTAGATTGTGTAGGAGCAATTTTTTGAAGCATATCTTTAAGACTAGAAATATTCACATTAGGTCCGTCTGAGAAAACTTGTTCAATTTCATCTGCTTTAGCATCAAAAAAAGTACGCAATAAAAAAGAGTTTGGTCTTCGACTGTTCATGGCTTTAAACTGCATTAAAGCATCAGCAATCTGCTCTTTCCCTTCTTTTGCTTTTTCGCTCATAATATCCAACCCTTCAATATGGTAATCATACATGACGTTTCTATACTCTTTAAAAGTTGGAGATAATACATTATCAATTAACGCAAATCTGCTTTGCAAACCATCTTCTACTTTCCAACCTTTAAAATTTTCTTGCTGAGAATAATTAGTAATAGTTTGCGCTTGAGCATAATAAGAATCGCCTCCTTTTTCTGAAAAAGAATCGGCATCTAGTGCCAAAATCATATAAATATGAAATGTTAATACCGATACTAAATTAGATTCGAATTGATTAGGATTGAAAATTAAATTTTGAAACTCTAAATATCTGAATGCAAAATCCTTATCATTAAAACTATAAATTGGTGTGCTATATGAAGATCCAAAAACTGGTCGTGATGATTGCACTTGTAAAGTCCCTTGAAAAGCTTCTCCACTAAAATCGGTAATACTAATTACCATACTACAATTAATACGCTCTTGATTAGTAAAAGTTTTATTAGTCCATTTAGTATTATTAACAAATTCGTTTAGCTGATTTTCTAAGGTTTTAAAAATTTGCAAATTTTCATTACCCGTTTGTAATGCATTAACAACAACACTACAGTTTAGCTCTTGCGAAAAGCTTTTAACACCAAAGCATACTAGTAAAATTAATATGATATTACGCATCAATTTGTTTTATAATTTCGTTTAATAAATCTTTAGCAACATCTGCTTTAGACTTTAATTGAAATTCGGTTATTGTTTCATTATCATCAATAAAAGTAACTTTATTGGTTTCGCTTTTAAAACCGGCACCTTTATCGTTTAACGAATTTAAAACAATTAAATTTAAATTCTTTCTTTTCAGTTTTCCTTTTGCATTTTCAAGCTCGTTGTTAGTTTCTAATGCAAAACCTACTAAATATTGTTGTTTTTTAATTTGCCCTAAAGACTCCAAAATATCTTTAGTTTTAGTCAACTCTATGCTTAACGTAGAACTTGCCTTTTTTATTTTTTGAGAAGCAATTTCTTTAGATTTAAAATCTGCAACAGCTGCAGAAAGTATAGCAACATCAACATCTGCAAAATGGTTATGAGTAGCATCATACATATCTTGCGCGCTAACTACTGATACAACTTTAATCAATGAATGATTTACTTTTTGATGTGTTGGCCCCGTAATTAAAACAACCTGAGCACCAAGATTAGCTGATGCCTTAGCAATTTCGAATCCCATTTTACCACTTGAATGGTTTCCAATAAAACGAACAGGGTCGATAGCCTCGTAAGTTGGTCCTGCAGTAATTAATATTTTCTTTCCGCGAAGCGGCAGTTTATCTAAAATATCACTTTCAACAAAAGCAATAATATCTTCGGGTTCAGCCATTCTTCCTTCACCAACTAAACCACTTGCTAATTCGCCACTTGTTGCAGGAATCATTATGTTCCCAAAAGCATTAAGCTTTTCAAAAGATTTTAGTGTAGATGGATGCTTATACATATCTAAATCCATTGCTGGGGCAAAATATACTGGGCACTTCGCTGATAAATAAGTGGCTAAAAGTAAGTTGTCACAAACACCATTTGCCATTTTAGACAAAGTGTTTGCTGTTGCTGGAGCAATAATAAAAATATCAGCCCAAAGCCCTAAATCTACATGGTTATTCCATACAGCATTATCATCTTCTTCATTTGTGAATGATGAATGCACTGGGTTTTTTGAAAGTGTGGATAAGGTTAGCGGTGTAATAAAATCTTTTGCAGATGGCGTCATTACAACTTTTACGTTTGCGCCCGATTTTACAAATAACCTTACTAATGAAGCCGTTTTATAAGCGGCAATACCACCACTAATTCCTAATAGTATGTTCTTGCCGCTTAGAATACTCATAATAATTTTATTCCTGAGAATCTTCTTCTGTATTTCTGTGATAAATTTTATCTGTTAACCATTCTTGAACTGCTAATGCATGTGGTTTTGGCAACTTCTCATAAAATTTAGAAACCTCAATTTGCTCTTTATTTTCAAAAATTTCTTCAAGACTATCATTGTAAGTAGCAAATTCTTCTAACTTATCAATAAGTTCTTTTTTTATTTCTGAATTAATTTGTTCAGCGCGTCTTGCAATGATAGAAATTGACTCATAGATGTTTTCTGTTGGCTCATCTATTTGATTTCTATCATAAGTTACGGTATTAACCGGAGCGTTGGTTTTTTTTAAATCCATTGACATAATTATTTGACTTTTTGTGCTATAGTTTTTAATGTTTCATCAATCTCTAAAGCCATATTATCAATAGTTTCAATATGCTTTGAGTTTGTGTATTTCTTTTTGAATGCTTCGTAGTATTCTTTTGCGGTTTTTAGTCTATCTTGCTTTTTATATTCTACACTATTTATACCTAGTTTATAAGCAGAATCAAATCTGTAAAACAAAGCATCTTCTCGTAATGTAGATCCTGGAAAATCGAAAATAAAATTATCAAACGATTTTATAGCAGCCTCAAGCTCAGTAGATGTAAATGCTATCTTATTATATTGCTTTGCAATTTCAAAGGCCTTTTTTTCTAACTTAAAATCTAATTCTTTAACTAGCTTGTTAGCTTCAGTACTATATTCAGATTCTGAAAATAAATTAATAAAAGCTTGAAGTTTTTCAATAGCCTCAACAGTCTCCTTTTGATCTTTAGAATAAACTGGTGAAAGCATATAATAACTTTTAGCACTTAAAAAGGAAGCTTCTTCTAACTTTTCACTTTTAGGATAACTCGATGCAAAACGCTCAAACTGATAGCCAGCAACATAATAGTCCCTCATTTTATAAAATGTATTAGAGTATAAATACATTAGCTTTTCGGCTTGAGGCTTTCCTCTATAATTTGGTACAATTTGCGCAAAAAGCTTATTGGCTTTTGAGTATTTACCTTCGTTATATAAGTCTTCTCCCATTTTAAATTTAGGAGCTATCTCTTCGTTTTTTAAAACTTTTTGATACTCGCTGCAAGAGCTTAAAATTGTTAGCGTAATTGTAATGTAAAAAAACTTCTTCATAGATTTTAAAACAGAATGCAAAATTAAGTTATTATTATGGATTTTAAAAATATAATTTCTCTGCTAAAATAAATGTTGAATTGCAGTAATGGTAAGGTTTAAGTAATATTTAACATTACTTGAAGTCTTTTACAAATGCTGCTATTTTTTCTTTCAACGGATTTGATGCTGGAACTAATGGTAATCTAACTGTATCTTGACACAAGTTTATGGCTTCAAAAACGGCCTTTATTCCTGCTGGATTATTTTCCTCAAAAATATAGCTAACAATATCCATTAGCTTAAAGTGAATATCGTATGATGCTTTTGCATTTCCATTTAAACCTAAACGTATCATTTCTGAAAAAGTCTTAGGGAATGCTTGCCCAATAACGGAAATTACTCCTGCTCCTCCTGCTAAAACAACGCTAAGTGCTAAATCGTCATCTCCTGAAATAATCAAAAAATCTTCTGGTTTATCTTTTAGCAATTGCAGGTATTGAGCAACATTATTCCCTGCTTCTTTAACGGCTATTATATTTTTAAAATCGTTAGCCAATCGTAAAGTGGTTTCAGACTCCATGTTTTTAGATGTTCTCCCAGGAACATTATATAAAATAACATCTGTTGTACATGACTCAGCAATAGCCTTAAAATGTTGATATATGCCTTCTTGTGTAGGTTTACTATAATATGGAGAAACCGATAAAATGGCATCAATATTACTTAAATTTGTCTCTTTTATTTCTTCAATAACAGCAACAGTATTGTTGCCACCAATACCTAAAACCATAGGTACTCTACCGTTATTAGCTTGAGAAATCGTTTGAACTACAGCCTGTTTTTCTTGCTTGGTAATGGTAACACTTTCGCCAGTAGTACCACAAATAACAAGATAATCCGTGCCATTTTCAATATTGAAATTAACAATGTTTGTTAAGGCTTCATGATCTATACTTAAATCAGATTTAAATGGTGTAACCAATGCAACTCCAGTACCTATAAACTTACTGCTCATTTTTTAATTTTATTTAATATGGTTAAGTATTTATGCAGCTCAGCTCTAAATACGTTGAATTCTTTTAAACTAGTTTTTATTATTAAATCGTTTAAGCGCGCATCAGTTTGCAAAATGCCAATTTTAAACTTTGCTTTAGATGTTGCAGTTAACAATTTTAACTCCAGCTCATCTTTTGTATAATAACTAATCAAGGCATCAAAGCTCGTATTTAAAAACGACTGCAATTCAATATTTTTAACAGCTCCATTCCAACCAAAGTCTTTAGGGTTAAAACATTCATCCCAAGTACTTAAGTTGTCTTTTTTGTTAGTTGAAAATGCTATAATTTTAAGTCTATTTGGCCTTACATTAATATCAACAGCTAAAGTTCTAAACAGCTCAAAATCATCGATTTCGTCAATATTTAAGATAACTCCTAAACTTTCAACCTTATTATCTACAACACTTACTTCGCGTTGTGACAATAATTTATTTAGGTGTTTTTTATTAGATTTTTCTTTAAAACCTTTTAAAATCATTTATCTTTATACTTTTCGCAAAGGTAGGAAAACTACATTCAAAAAAGTTGGTTATTATATGAGGTTCACACATTTTATTTTTTTGTTAAATTTTTTTATTTTTTTGGGATGCAAACAAGAAAAGTTGCATCTAACAAAAATTGAAGGAAAACAAATTCAGATTACTGATAGTTTGTCTCCTAATCCTGAAATTGACTCTTTTATTAAACCTTTTAGAAATCATATTCAAAAAGATTTAGATAGTGTTTTAGCTTATTCTGTTAATACGTATTCTAAAACTGATGGTGATTTAAATACTGCCATTGGTAATTTTATGGCTGATGCTGTTTATAGTGAAGCAAATCCCATTTTTAATAGTAGAACTGGTAAAAACATTGATATGGTTTTACTAAATCATGGCGGTATCCGGTCTATTTTATCAAAAGGAAATGTAACTAAAAGAACTGCTTTCCAGTTAATGCCGTTTGAGAATAGTGTAGTTGTAGTAGCGTTGAAGGGTTCGCAAATTGATAGTATTGTTCATTATTTAAAATCAAGAAAAAGAGCGCATCCAATCTCTAAACTTAAGCTTATAGTTGACAAAGATTTTAATGTATCTGAAGCATCAATTAATGGCGAAAGCATAGACAAAAACAAAACCTACCATGTAGCAACTAACGATTATTTATATAAAGGAGGAAGCAATATGACCTTTTTTAAAAATAATGATAGTTTATACGTTTTAAACTATAAAATAAGAAATGCATTAATTGATAAATTCAAAAAATTGGATACTATTAACCCTGTTATTGACGATAGGTTTATTCAAATAAAATAATTCACCTCATGAAACGTAGAAATTTTATACAACAAGCTACCGCTGGAACAGCTTTAGTAACACTTGGAGGCTTTGGATTACAGTCTTTTACTTCTTCAATAAAGACGTCAAAAATCACCATATTACACACAAACGATGTGCACAGTCATATCGATGCCTTTGGTCCTGAAGACGGCAGAAACGCAAACAAAGGTGGTGTAGCAAGAAGAGCTAGTTTAATAGATAAATTTAGAAAAGAAAACCCAAATACTTTATTACTTGACGCTGGCGATATTTTTCAAGGAACACCTTACTTTAATTATTATGGTGGTGAACTTGAATTTAAATTAATGAGCAAACTTAAATATGATGCTGCCACTATTGGTAATCATGATTTTGACAATGGTATTGATGGCCTTTATACCCAATTGCCTTATGCTAAATTTGACTTCATATCAGCTAATTATGATTTTTCAAATACTATTATGGATACACATGTAAAGCCCTATAAAGTATTCAAAAAGGGTGATATTAAAATTGGTGTTTTTGGGTTAGGAATCGAGTTAAAGGGATTAGTTGATTCTTCTATGTTTAAAGAAACTAAATATTTAGACCCTATTGAAGTATCTCAAGATATGACAAGGATTCTTAAAGAAGAAGAGCAATGTGATTTAATAATTTGCTTATCTCATTTAGGATATAATTACCGAAACAATGAAACTAAAATTAGTGATTTAAGACTTGCTGCTGCAACAAAAGATATCGATTTAATTATTGGCGGACATACACATACCTTTTTAAGAAAACCAACCATCGCAAAAAATGTTGAAAACAAAAATGTGCTCGTAAATCAAGTTGGTTGCTATGGTATTAACCTTGGTAAAATTGATTTCTATTTTGACTCAGATAAAAATAAAGCTGCCGAAGGGACATCAATAATTGTTTAAGCAAAAATATTATCAGAATTATAACTATTTTGGGTTTTATCTAGAATTGTGGAGCTTTTATTTTCTTCCATAACATAATTTAACAAAAGATAAATGCCAATTACATAAATAACTCTTTCTAGCATAACAAAACTCCAACTATATACATAATACAAACTAACATAGTTTAGAATTGTTGAAAATACTAAACATAGAGCAACCATTAAAAAAAGTATAGAAGGTTTTGTATCGTTAGCTAAATATTTTCCAAAGGCTAAAAATATTAAGAGTATTAAAGAAATATTTTTAACTCCAAACAAAAACACCTCTAAGCTATCTGGTACTATAACTTTTAAAATACCATATAAAGTATATAAAAAATAAGCATTTATTAAAAATATTACTATCAAATAAATTCCGACAACTTTATCAATTTCAAAAAGCTTAAATTTAGAAATCGCAATACCTATTAAACATATATAACTTAAAAAATAAAAAGAACTAGAGGCCTTAATGAAAATTTCATTTTCGAAAAAAACCAACGAAGCATCTCCTAAAAAAGAAAATAAGAAAAAAGAAATTAAAGGAAGACTTAGTGCTTTATTCTTTATAAAAAATAAGATTAAAAAAACAGGAATGAATAAAGCTTTAGTGGTTTGCAAAACTAAAACATCTTCACTATAAGTTCCAAAAATACTAACTGTAACCAGAAGTAATAATGCGCCAAAAAAAACCTTATTAAAGCTAAATGGGAGTGAATCTTTCATGGTATTTTTATAAGTAGGTTGAAAACAAATATAAAAAAAAAAATCAATTACAGCGATAAAACCATGCTTTTCATCGATTATTTTGTTAGCATTTAGCTTTTTATCGATAAAGATGTAGTCATAAAAAATAATTAAATTACATGCGCATTATGTTCTTTATTATTTTATTAATTCCAATTTTAGAAAAACATGAAGAAACACATTCCATTAATATTACGAATAATTGTAGCTGCTATTTTAATCCAAACCCTTCGCTTTAAATTCACTGCAGCCTCAGAAAGTGTCTATATATTTGAAACTGTTGGATTAGAACCTTTTGGTAGAATTGGTATAGGTATTTTAGAACTTATTGCAGGCGTATTAATATTAATACCAAAAACCGTATGGCTTGGGGCATCTTTAACAATTGGTGTAATTTCTGGTGCTATTTTTTTGCACTTGACAAAGCTAGGGATTGATATAAATAATGATGGAGGTCTTTTGTTTTTTACTGCAGTTGCTACCTTTATACTATCTGCAATAATTCTCTATATCCACAGAAAAGATATTCCTTATATAAATAAATAGGTACAATTATTCCTCTATTACCATTTCTTTTACTGGTTCTTCAACCAACTTAGATTGTTGATACAAGAAATAAAATGCTAAAACAAATAAGGAAACAGAAATAAAATTAAGTATATTTTGATGAGCTACATACAAATAAGCCACATTAATAACCTCACTAAAAACGATACACAAAGCTCCAAAAAACAAGAATAAAGACTTCTTATTATCCTTATAAAAATAATTTAGAAGGGATACCGATAATAGCAAAAGCATAATAATGTTATATGTAATTTCCAAGAAATATTCATTTGTCATTTCTAAAAATGGGTTTACTGCCTCTTGCAAGATATATGCTATATAAGTATTCAAGCCCATTAGGACAACTATATGTATTTTGAAATTCTTTAAAACATGAGCTCCACAAACAGATTTACAGATCTCAACTAAAAGAAAAGCATAGGATAACATACTTAAAGTGTTTCCTATAAAATAATAGTAGAGATAAGGAATGAAATCAATTGTAAAAAACGCTAACTCTGATAACGAATAGCTTACTAAAAACAACCAAAAAAACAGTGTTTTTGGTTTAATAGTAATGTAATAAAGCAATGCAATTAAAGGAAATATAGTCGAACTAAAGCTAGATGCCATTACCTCATTTCCATTAAATTGAAAAACAACAAAAAGGATATAAGCTAATACAATTAAAACAATCAAGACTTTCGACTTGTACATAACAGTAATTTACAGTTAGGGTACAAATATAAAAATATTTTACAATTAAGCGATAAAAAAATACATTTTATCGATAAAATTTGATTTTATTGTATTTTTTGTAAGAATTCATACTCATTTAATATGCTAATATTTAACTTTTCGGCTTTTTGCTTTTTACTAGGCCCCATATTTGTTCCAGCAACTATATAACTAGTTTTTGAAGAAATAGAACTACTAACCTTTCCTCCGTTATCCTCAATAAGCTTTTTTAAATCGTTTCTAGATATTGATTCGAAGACGCCAGTTACTACAATTGATTGCCCTTGCAAAATATTTGTTTGACCAATAAGCTGGTCAGCTGACATTTCTAACTGAACCCCAAACTGTTTTAACCTATTTAATATTAACATGTTTTGTTCTTCTTTAAAAAAAGATAAAACACTTTGCGCTATCTTTATACCTATTTCATCAACATTTACCAAATCTTCTTCTGATGCCGTGGCAATAACATCAATGCTTTTATAATGTTTAGCTAGTTTTTTAGCAACAGTTTCTCCAACAAACCTAATACCCAAGGCAAACAAAACGCGCTCAAATGGTATTTTCTTAGAAGCATCAATTCCAAAAACCAAGTTATCTGCACTTTTTTCTGCCATACGCTCTAAAGGCATCACTTGTTCTTTTGTTAATTCATATAAATCAGAGTAGTTATTAATCAGGCCTTCATTAACTAAAAGCGCAACTGTTTCGCCACCTAACCCTTCAATATCCATAGCTTTTCTGGATATAAAATGTTGAATGCGTCCAATTATCTGAGGGTTACACCCATTATAATTTGGACAATAATGCTGTGCTTCTCCTTCTTGCCTTATCAATTCAGTATTACATTCAGGGCAATTTGTTATATATAGTGTTGGGTTAGAGTTTGAGTCGCGTTTAGCAAAATCTACAGCAATAATTTTTGGGATAATCTCACCTCCTTTTTCTACAAATACCTCATCTCCCACTCTAATATCAAGTTTTTCTATTTGATCTGCATTATGTAAGGATGCACGTTTTACGGTTGTTCCTGCCAACTCAACAGGCTCTAAATTGGCCACAGGAGTTATAGCTCCAGTTCTACCAACTTGATATGTTATACTGTTTAATTTGGTTGAAACCTGTTCGGCTTTAAATTTATATGCCATTGCCCAGCGAGGTGCTTTTGCGGTATACCCCAACTCTTCTTGTTGTTGCAAATTATTTACTTTAATAACAACGCCATCGGTTTCATATGGCAAATCGTGTCGATGCACATTCCAATATTCTACAAATTCTAAAACCTCTTCAATGGAATTAACTAGTTTTGCTGCATCTGGCACTTTAAAACCCCATTGTCTTGCTTTTTCTAAACTTTCATATTGCGTTCGAATTCCTAAATTAGAACCCGTAAGATTGTATAATAAACATTCTAATGGACGTTTTGCAACTTCAGCACTGTCTTGCAGTTTTAAACTACCAGATGCTGTATTTCTAGGGTTTCTGTAGGGCTCTTCACCTAATTCAATGCGTTCTTCGTTCATTTTATTAAACCCATCAAAAGGTAAAACTATTTCTCCTCGAATATCAAACTTTGGTAGGTAATCACCTTTTAACTGCAAGGGCACAGATTTTATGGTTTTTATATTAGCGGTAACGTTATCACCTTGAAACCCATCACCTCGAGTAACTGCTTTTGTTAATAATCCATTCTCATAAGTTAGGCTTATAGAAGCACCATCATATTTCAACTCACAGGTATATTGAATATCTCCATCTACTAATTTTTTAATACGTGTTTCCCAATCTTGCAAATCTTCTTTTGAATACGAATTATCCAACGAATACATACGATGCTCGTGCACAATAGTTTCAAAATTCTTAGTAATAGCTCCTCCGACACGCTGAGTAGGTGAATTAGCGTCAAAAAACTCTGGATGTTTAGTTTCGAGTTCTTGTAACTCTTTGAGTTTTATATCGAAGTCGTAATCTGAAACTGTTGGGTTATCTAGAACGTAGTAATTATAGTTATGATCTCTTAATTCTCTACGTAAGTTTTGAATGTGTTGTTCTATATTCATTTAATTAATCTCCTTGATGTAAATATCTATATTCTCCTTTTTCAAAATATAATAAGCCTCCACTCCCCTCATTCTCTCTTATTCTTATTCCTATATTTGGTATGATAACTTCTTTATCTCCAATAATATCAGAAGTTTTGTTATCAATTAGCATTTCATATTGAACTTTATTAGTATCTAATTCAAAAACATCTAACCAGTTCATTTCATCCCATTGTGAATTAAATTCTTTCCCTGCTGCGATTACAGAAACCAAATTATCTTGATGTAAAAAAACTAATCCTATTTTTCCAGATTGCTTTTCTTTTATCAAATAGACAATATCTTCCTTTCCATCTCCATCAAAATCTGCTTTTAAATAATTAGGCTGTATCTTATTGGAAATCTCATATAATGAGTCTAATACAGTATTCTTAAATTTTTCTAAATACAAATCTCTTTTAATGATTACCTTTTGAATAGTGTCTTTATGAAGTTTAATCGTTTTTATTCCTTTAGAAACAACATTCTTTTTCTGTTTTTCTTTACAGGAGAAACAGAAAATTATTATAATAAATAATATGCAACAATATTTTTTCATTTTTTAATTCCACATCAGTTATGAAATGATAATGTTTTTTAATTACTTAATTCATCATTCCTTTTATCATTCTATCTTTTTTAAAGATATCCTGCTTTAATTCTATGTTTTTAAATTGTTTTTCTTTTAATAATTGAATCATATCGTTACCAAGATACTCATTGATTTCAAAAAACAACATGCCTTTATCATTCAATTTAGTAATAGCAAAATCTGAAATAGCATTATAAAATAATAACGGTTCTTCATCTTTTACAAATAGTGCCAAATGAGGTTCATTGCTTAATACGTTACTTTTCATTTGTTGCTTTTCTTGCTCTCTAACGTATGGAGGATTCGATACAATAACATCAAACTTTTGCAATGCTGAGACATGTTCAGCATGGCTTTCAACCAATATATTAGCTTCTATAAATTCAACTTCAACAGCATTTAATTCTGCATTTTGTTTTGCTGTTTTTAGCGCTTCTTTACTCACATCTAAAGCATAAACTTTAGCATTTGGTATGTTTTTAGTTAAAGAAATAGCAATACATCCACTACCTGTTCCAATATCTAAAATTCTGAATTCTGATTTTTGATCTTTAAATTCCGAAATTACCCACTCAACTAACTCTTCAGTTTCTGGTCGCGGTATTAAAACATTCTCATTCACTTTAAATGGTAATCCGTAAAACTCAGTTTCACCTAAAATATACTGAATAGGCTCCTCTAGTTTTAAGCGCTTTAAAACATCATTAATAACGTCTGGGTTTTCAATCATAAAACCTGGTTCCATTGCTAATTTTAATCTTGATACATTATAAAACGAATCAATCAACATAAAAAAGAAGCTATCTACTTCTTCTTTTTCATATAAGAAATCTAACTCTTTATGAAATGTGTTTTGAATATTTTTTAACCTCATAAATCTTTTATCATCCATACCCCACAAGAATAGTGTCCTGTGTTTCCTAAAGCGCCTTCTAAATGTTTAAAGCCATAACTTTCGTAAATATGGATAGCCGCTTTAAGCTGCGATGCCGATTCTAAATAGCATTGTTTATAACCCATTTTTTTTGCTGCATGCATACATTTTTCAAACATAAGCTTACCGTAACCTTTTCCTCGTACTTCTGGCGAAAAATACATTTTTTGTATTTCACAAACATCAGTCTCAAAATCCTTTAAAGGTTTAATGCCTCCCCCGCCTAATATGCTGCCATTATTGTCAATAACAAAATAAATTTCGTTGTTGTTTTGATACGATTCATACATCCTTGGTGTTTCATTATCTGTATAAGCTGTTCCTTCCAACGGAATTTTAAATTCATGAAAACATGCTCTAATAATAGCTTCAATTTGAGCATTATCTTCTGGCTTAATTTCTCGAATAACTATAGTATCTTTACTCACTTTAAAATAATAATTTTATGCAAGTGAAGATACTTAAATATAAAAATAACAGAATGAAGAGTTTTATTATTTTATCAACAATATTGTTTACTTTTTTAGGCTGTTCTGTAAAAGAAAAGCCTATGTTTTTAAATGTTGAAAACATTAAGGTTGTAGAATCTACTTCTAAATATGTAACATTTACTGCCGATGCTTTATTTTTAAACCCGAATGATATTGGTGGTGAATTAAAAACAGATGAAATAAAAGTATTTGTGAATGATACTGAAATGGCTTCCGTTTCAACCGAAAGTTTTAAAGTCCCTGCAAAAAAAGAATTCTCTATTCCTTTAAAAGCCAATATTCCTACCGATAGTATTTTTAGCAATAAAAACCTTGGCGGATTAATAGGTAGTTTATTTAGTAAAAAACTTAAAGTACAATATAAAGGTGATATCATATATAAGGTTTTAGGGTTTTCGTACACCTATAATGTTGATAAAACTGAAGATGTAAAGATTAAATTATAATATTGAATAAGCACGAAACATACATAAAACGCTGTATAGAAATTGCTAAAAACGGATTAGGAACAACTAGACCAAACCCAATGGTTGGTGCCGTAATTGTTCATAACAACAGTATTATTGGTGAAGGTTACACTAGTAAATATGGTAAAAGTCATGCCGAAGTAAACGCCATAAATTCTGTTTCAAATAAATCATTATTAAATGAAGCTACACTTTATGTGACTTTAGAGCCTTGTTCTCATTATGGAAAAACACCTCCTTGTAGCGATTTAATTATTAAACACCAAATACCAAATGTGGTGATTGGTTGTGTTGATGATAATGCTAAAGTAGCAGGAAAAGGCATCGAAAAGCTTAAAAATGCTGGTTGTAATGTTATAGTTGGAGTTTTAGAAAACGAATGCAAAAATCATCACAAACGTTTTTTTACATTTCATAATAAAAAGCGCCCGTTTATTATTTTAAAATGGGCAGAATCCGCTGATGGTTTTATTGCCCCAGAAACTAAAAGTGAGCAAAAGCCTGTCTGGATTACTAATGAATACTCTCGACAACTTGTCCATAAATGGCGTGCCGAAGAACAAGCTATTTTAGTAGGAACCAATACTGTTTTACAAGATAACCCTAGTTTAACAACTAGAAGTTGGATAGGACAAAACCCAAAAAGAGTTGTTATTGATAAAAACAATAAGCTCTCAAAAGATTATACTGTATTTAATAAGGACGCTGAAACGATTATTATTAGCAAAAACACTATTGACTTTTCAAGCCATGTAGCAAAACAAATTTGTGATGTTTTGTTTCAAAAAAACATAAACTCTATAATTATTGAAGGAGGAGCAAAAACACTTCAAACCTTTATAGATGAAAACCTTTGGGATGAAGCTCGTGTATTTACAGGAAAAAGTTCATTTAATGTTGGTGTTAAAGCTCCGGTGTTCAATGGAGCGCTTTTTTTCGAAGAAAAAATAAAAACAGATAGTCTTAAGTTTTACTCAAATGATTAAAACCATCATTTTCGATTTTGGCAATGTGTTTATTAATTTAGACCTAGAAGGCGCATTACAATACGCACTTAATACATTTAAAATCCAATCACTTTCAGATGAAATGATAGCGTTTAATAGTTTATACGAACAAGGACTGGTCTCTACTGATGAATTTCTTGAGTTTTATACTGAAAATTTTTCAAAACTTTCAAAAGAAAAACTTATTGAAGTATGGAATTTTATGCTGAAAGATTTCCCCGAACATCGATTAGACTTTTTAAAAGAGCTTAAAGCATCTTCAAAATACAAACTCATTTTATTAAGTAATACAAACGAGCTTCATATAAATTGGATAAAACAGCATGTTTCGTTTTACAACGATTTTAAAAATTGTTTTGATGCTTTTTATTTATCACACGAAATTCATCTTGTAAAACCAAACAAAAATATTTTTGAATTTGTTTTAAACGAAAACAAGCTAAAGAAAGACGAATGCTTGTTTATTGATGATAATAAAGACAATATAAATACTGCTGAATCTATGGCTATTAAAACATGGCAAATAAATCCGAAGACAGAAGATGTAGTAAATCTTTTTAATATTAAAAATTGTTTGTTTGACTGAAAAAGACACTTATAAAACTATTAACACATCAACTGAATCCGTTTTATTTAAAGATAAAAACAGTAAGTTTTTTGGTTACGCCCTCCCCGTTACTTCAGAAGATGATGTGAAATTTTATATAAAAAAACTAAAGAAAGAACACCATGCAGCAAGACATTGGTGCTACGCTTATCAGATAGGAACAGAAAAAACAACCTATCGCGCAAATGATGATGGCGAACCAAACAACTCAGCGGGTATGCCTATCTATGGCCAAATACAATCGTTTGAGGTTACTAATATATTAATTGTAGTAGTACGCTACTTCGGCGGTGTTAAATTAGGTGTTGGTGGTTTAATCAATGCATATAAAACAACTGCACAATTGACTTTGGAAGCCTCCAAAATTTTTGAAAAAACAGTTAATATAGATTACTTAATTACGTTTGATTATAAAAACATGAATACGGTAATGCGTATTATTAAAGAGAAAAACTTAAATATAACTAGTCAAAAGTTAGAAATGGATTGTAAAATAACGATCTCGGTAAGAAAAAAAGAAGCAAATCAAGTTTTTGAAATTTTTAATCATTTATTCGAAATCGACATCAAGCCAGTATAAATTATAGCTTAATTGTCTTTAAAATATACTCTGGAACTCTAACTGGTCTATTGGTTTTCATATCAATAAAAACCAAAGTGGTTTCAGCAGTTGTTAAAATATCACCTACATCATTAGTAATTTCATACTCAAATTCAATCTTAGCCGTTGGCGCCTTTTTTAGTTGAGTTTTTACATTAATTACATCATCATAACATGCTGATTTTTTATAGTTTATATTCAAAGAAACTACTGGTAACATAATCCCATTTTCTTCCATGTCCTTATACGAAATTCCTTGTTTGCGCAACCACTCAATACGCCCCATTTCAAGATATAATGCATAATTACCGTGATATACCACTCCCATTTGGTCTGTTTCACCATATCTCACTCTTATTTGTATTTCGTCGAATTTCATAGGGATTATTAAATATTTTTTTGTAGTTTCGGCTAGAGCTTAAACATGAGGAAAAATTTCTGAAAATTCAATAGTAAATCATTTTTTTTTTAAGAATTTTGTTCACATATTTGCCAAACCAAGGGGGAAATGAAAATATCAATTTTCATTTTAAAGACTAACTAACAAAACTACAAAATTTAACAATGAGTATAACTGCGCAATCGGTATGGAATAATTGTCTCGAATTTATAAAGGATAACATCCAACCGCAAGCATACAAAACTTGGTTCGAGCCAATAAAAGCAGTTAAGCTTACTGATAATGCTTTAAGTATTCAAGTGCCAAGTAAGTTCTTTTACGAATGGCTTGAAGAGCATTATGTAAAAATTCTTAAAGTATCCCTTACTAAAGAATTAGGTGAAAAAGCTAAACTTGTTTACATTATTAAAATGGAAAACACGTATGGCAACAAACAACCTTTCACAGAAAGAATACCAAGTTCTAATAGAGGCGCTGTAAAAGCCCAAGATGTAGATATTCCTTTAAATAATAAAAGTCCAGAGTTGCGCAACCCGTTTGTTATTCCTGGAATTAGAAATGTAAAGATTGAATCTCAACTTAACCCAAATTATAGCTTTGAAAATTTTTTAGAAGGAGATTCAAATCGTTTAGCTAGAAGCGCAGGATTAGCTGTTGCCGCTAAGCCAGGAGGAACATCATTTAACCCATTACTTGTTTTTGGAGGCGTTGGTTTAGGTAAAACTCATTTAGCTCACGCTATTGGTGTTGATATTAAAGACAAATATCCAGAAAAAACAGTTCTATATATCTCTGCCGAAAAGTTTACACAACAATATATAGACTCAGTTAAGAAAAATAATAGAAATGATTTTATTCATTTTTATCAAATTATTGATGTTTTAATTATTGATGACGTACAATTCCTTTCAGGGAAATCTGGAACTCAAGATGTTTTCTTCCATATATTCAATCATTTACATCAAAATGGAAAGCAGGTTATTTTAACAAGTGACAAGGCTCCAGTTGATATGCAAGATATTGAACAGCGTTTATTATCTCGTTTTAAATGGGGGCTTTCAGCTGAATTACAAAACCCAGATTTTGAAACTAGAGTTTCAATATTAAAGAACAAACTCTATAGAGATGGTGTTGAAATGCCAGAAGATATAGTGGAGTACGTTGCTAAAAACATTAAAACTAATGTTAGAGAATTAGAAGGGGCTATTATTTCGTTAATTGCTCAATCTTCATTCAATAAAAAAGAAATAACTATTGAACTTGCCAAACAAATTGTTGAGAAATTTGTTAAAAACACAAAACGCGAAGTATCGATTGATTATATCCAAAAAATTGTGTCTGATTATTTCCAAATGGATGTCGACACACTACAATCTAAAACTAGAAAGCGTCATATTGTACAAGCAAGACAACTAGCCATGTTTTTTGCTAAAAAGTTTACAAAAGCATCCTTAGCTAGTATTGGTTCTCAAATAGGTAAACGCGATCATGCTACAGTACTACATGCATGTAAAACGGTAGACAACCTATCTTCAACTGACAAACAGTTCAGGAAATATGTTGAAGATATTACTAAAAAACTTTCGGTTTAAATTTAATACTAACTCCTAATTGTTTATTAGGATTCACTAAAAACTATTATGACTAAAATCCTCATGGTTTGTTTGGGCAACATATGTCGTTCGCCATTAGCCGAAGGCATTATGCGTTCTAAATTAGCAAGTGATGATTTTTTTGTAGATTCTGCCGGAACAGCTAACTACCATGTTGGTAATTCACCTGATAATCGATCGATTATTGTAGCAAAAAAGTATGGTTTAGATATCTCTCATTTAAAAGGACGTCAATTTAATGTCTTAGATTTTGATCAATTTGATCAGATTTATGTTATGGATGAATCTAACTTTAAGAATGTTATTGCCTTAACTAGAAACGATGAAGATATTACAAAAGTCAAGTTTATTTTAAATGAAGTTTACCCAAATCAAAACTACAGTGTGCCAGATCCTTACTACGGAGGTGATGAAGGTTTTGAGAATGTTTACAAAATGCTTGACGAAGCTTGTGACAATATTGCAAAGAAGTTAAACTCCTAGCCTCTAGACTAAAAGAGCATCTAATTTATTAACTTTACGTAAAAAAGATGCGTTATGAAAACACTATATTCAATAATTGTTTTTTGCTGTTTGGTTTTTTCAGGGTTTTCTCAGACCGTTGAAGTTCAAAGTTTTGGTCCGAGTTTTTCAAATCCAGTAGAAATTGCAAATGCAAATGATAACAGGCTTTTTATTGTTGAAAAAGCTGGCATTATAAAAATCCTAAATTCAAACGGTACAGTAAACCCAACTCCTTTCTTAAATATAACAACAAAAGTTGGCTCTGGTGGCGAACGCGGGTTACTTGGTCTAGCTTTTTCACCAGATTATGCTACATCTGGCAGGTTTTATGTAAATTATACAGACAACACTAGCACCACTGAACCAAATACCATTATTGCAAGATATACTGTAAGTGCAAACCCAGATATTGCAAATACAATTGAAACCGTATTACTAACAATTAACCAACCATTTGACAATCATAATGGAGGGAAACTAACATTTGGATCAGATAACTTTTTATATGTAGGAACTGGAGATGGAGGAAGTGGTGGTGACCCTGGAGATAGAGCGCAAAACACAAGCAATTTATTAGGCAAACTTTTGCGTATTGATGTAAGTGGTAGCACCTATAGCATTCCTGGTACAAATCCATTTTCAAGTTCATTGAATGGACCAAATGATCCGAGACCTGAAATTTATGCTATTGGCTTAAGAAACCCTTGGAAATTTTCCTTTGATAAAACAAATGGTGATTTATGGATAGCAGATGTTGGCCAAAATAATTATGAAGAAATAAACAGTGTATCTGGTTCGGGCACACCTGGAGACAATTATGGCTGGAGGTGTTATGAAGGTAACAATCATATTTTTAATACTAGTGGCTCCTGCCCTTCTGGAGGATTTAATGAGACTATCGCTCCTGTTGCAGAATATGCACATGTTGGGAGCGGATGCTCAGGTTCTGTAACTGGTGGTTATGTATATAGAGGGTCTACGTTTCCTAGTTTTGTTGGAAAGTATTTTTTTGCAGACTATTGTACTCAACAAATTGGAATTTTAACATACTCTGGGTCTAGTTGGTCTATGAGTAAACAAACGCCTAATATAACACAAGGTTGGACCTCCTTTGGGGAAGATAATAATGGAGAACTTTATATAGTTGGTGGGTCTAATGTTTATAAAATAACTGACCCAAATTTAAACGTAGATGTAAATAATCAATTTGATTTCAAACTATACCCCAATCCATCGCATAATAATGTAACTATTAATTTGTCTTCTAAATTTAATTCAATAGAATCTATTTCTATTTTCAATGTTCATGGCCAAAAAATTAAAGGTTTTTCAAACCAAAATGAACAAATAATTAATATTTCTACTAAAAATTACATCAGTGGAATATATTTTATAGAGATTTGTCTCAACAACTCATCAAAAATTGTAAAAAAGCTAATCGTAAATTAAATGAAAAATCAACTTGGTCATTTATATCTTATACCAACAACATTAGGAGACAATGCGCCTCTTGAAGTTTTACCAATGTCGGTAAAAAAAGTTATTGAACAAACAAATACTTACATTGTTGAAAACGAAAAAACAGCACGAAGGTTTATAAAAAAGATAAGTTCTGGAAAATCACAAGCTGCCTTGGAGATGTTTCATTTAAATAAATTTACTGACGCCAGTGAATTACCTGAGTTCTTAGCCCCTTGCTTAAAAGGTGTAAGCGTTGGCTTATTATCTGAAGCTGGTTGCCCTGGCGTTGCAGATCCTGGTGCTGATGTTGTAAAATTAGCTCATCAAAAAAACATAAAAGTTATACCCTTAGTTGGGCCTTCTTCAATTTTAATGGCATTAATGAGTTCTGGCATGAACGGACAAAATTTTGCTTTTAATGGATATTTGCCAATTGATAAAGGTGAAAGAAAAAAAGAAATAAAACGCTTAGAACGCTTATCGTTTGAAAATAATCAATCACAAATCTTTATTGAAACACCATACAGAAATAATAAAATGGTTGAAGATTTAAGTAATATATTAGAAAATAACACTGATGTATGTGTTGCTTGCGACATTACTTTAACTACAGAATTTATAAAAACTCAAACAGCCAATGAGTGGAAAAAAAATATGGTAGACTTTCATAAAAGGCCTACCATATTTATTATTCATAAAAGCTAAACTTAATTATATAGCCTTAGCTTTTCTATTTGGTTTCACAAAAGAGGTATCATACCCCGAAAAACGTTTCATATAATACTGTATTGTAGTACCATAACCATCTGAAAAATTATCTAAACCGTAACTTCTCAAATATTTTTTTACACTACCAGGTCCTGCTAAATGTGCCGCAGCCAAAATACCAGACTCAGTTACAACAATACCATTAATACGTTTACCGACGAAATTTTTAATATCTCGTCGCAAAATCCACTTGTTACGTGCTGCATTAGCAATAAAAGCTTTTTCTTGAAGCACAGGATTTTTTAAAAACTTAGCGGGATTATTAATTCCAATCATTTTTAATGTTGAAGCACCAAATTGATATTTACCTAAATACCCAAAAGTGTTTACAGAAAAGTAATCGCCTCCAGATTCTTTAAAAGCTAAAGCTTCTTTAAAACCTACAAATGATTTTCCTAAATAAGGAGAAAATGACTTATTAGCATCGTTTGAAGCTAAAAGATCATCCTTTATATTGGCATCTAAACTTACAGTGTAGTTTAGAACCAAACCTTCAGTTGAATACTTACCTAAATCTATCGTTTCATCAGATGAAAACGAACTATACAATAGAATACATATTGTAAGCGTCAGGGTTAAGTAACTTGCAATACTCTTTCTCATAATTTTTAAATTTCTTCAGTGTAAAATTTTATTTAAATACACTTGAAAATTTGAGCGTGCAAAATTAGGCTTTTTTTTAATTATATCAAAATTAATCGTTTATGTGTAATTTTTAGTAGTATAATAGATGAAATACACAGCCGTTTTTATTGAATTCTATAGCTGGAAAAGGCACCTTTAAAACATTAAAAATATTAAAAACGGATTTCAAAAAACGTGAATTTGTCCTAATTTTATTCAAATTTACATCAAAACTTAAATAAAATTGGCGTTGCCTGTTTATATTTGTTAACATAATATTGTCAACATCTTTAATACCCTCTAACATCCCATCACCACTATAACCAACAGCGATATTAAGCCATTTAGGAATTTTACTTTCTTTAAAAAAAGCGTGTAAATTAGTGCTTAACCAATACGTTTGCCCATTATAATCTTTCAAAATTTGCTCTAAAAACCCCTCTCCTAATTTATCTGGACTTTGCAAAGCGTATTTTGTTTGATGAAAAGAAAATTTTAAATTGATGCGCTGCTCGTTCCAAAGTAATTCTTGACCAACATATAAACCTGTACCAGCTGCATTTGAAGCGACATCTCCCCAAGAAAAACCCCATTCTTCTGAAAAACCATCTAAAATTTCGACAGCTGTGAGGAAACCAAACCCCAAAGTTGAACCATAAATTAATTGGTCCTTTTTGCTTACTCCGCTCCAATTTAAAACCTCTGCTCCAAACTTACCAACTTGATACGATGTAAATACATGTCCCACCTTATCCATTTGCAACCATTCGTTATTATCATTAGTAGTATGAAATTTAGAACGCTTAAAATCTGAATACCATAGTTGATTTAATCCAATTAAAGTTATACCGGCCAAAGAGGCTTCAGCAATAACAACCGAATTTCTTCTAGGTTTATTTAATGTATCACTTGGTGTTAAAAAAGAATCGAGTTTAGTTTGCGAAAAAGAAAATGAGGATATTAAAACAAGTATTGATAAATATTTAAGCTTATTAAATACCACTACCTTTTTATGCCTTTGTTATTTATCCAACGAATGTACTCTTGCTTATTTCTGTTATGCTGTGCTAAGGATTTGGCAAATTTATGATAGCCAAAGTTTTCAACATTAACAACAAAATAGTAATAGTTGTGCTTTTCATAATTTAAGACTGCATCAATTGACGATACATCTGGCATTGCTATTAAACCTGGCGGCAAACCAGCATATTTATATGTGTTATACGGAGAATCTATTTCTAAATCTTTATATAATACACGTTTAATAATTTGATTAAAATCTCCAGTTTCTTTCTTCATCGCATAAATAACTGTAGGATCTGCTTGCAATGGCATTCTTTTTTTAAGCCTGTTTACATAAACACCAGCAACACGAGGCCTTTCATCTACTTTTGCGGTTTCTTTTTGAACAATAGATGCTAGAGCAATAACTTCGCTCTCAGATAAACCAATAGCCTTTGCTTTTTCTAATCTCTTGCCTGCCCAAAAACGGTTATACTCTTTTAACATACGGCTTGTGAATTTTTCAGCTGAAGTATTCCAGAAAAACTCATAACTATTAGGGATGTACATTCCTAAAGCGGTTTCTTCTTTAAAATTATTTTTGGATAAAAAAGCCTTGTCTTGCATAGCACTTAGGAGCGATAGACTATCTGCCTCAACTTGTAAAGCAATACGGCCCGCTAGTTTTTCAATGGTTTCTTGGTTATTAAATGATACTTTAACAGGTATGTTATTACTCCTAATGGAGTTAATAATGTCATTATTACTCATCCCTTTATTAATTGCATAACGTCCTCCTTTTATATTATTGACATATTTTTTTTGCTCAGCCAAAGCATCAAACTTATCTATATCCAATAAAAGAGGTTCTAATTGTTTACGTACATCATTATAAGTATCTGTTGATTTTACATAAATATATGCTGTATCATTATTAAACTTTGTATTTGGGCTAAACATGGTATTATACACATAATACGCAAAATAAGCTGCAACAGCTAACCCAATAAACACAATAGCTAGAAGTATCTTTTTTATATACATTTTAATTTTTTATAAGCTGAAATAAATATTCGTTTTTATAAGAACTATTTACGTAGTTCCAGTCTTTTTTTAATCCGATTTCTTTGAATCCTTGATTTGAAAACAATTTTATACTCGCTTCGTTTTCTTCAGAAATATTACAATATAATTGATGCAAGTTTAAATGCGTAAAGCAATAGTTCACTAATAACTGTAAAGCTTCACTTCCATTGCCTTTCTTTCTTTCTGCTTCATCTTTAATTAAAATACCAATACCTGCTCTACTATTTTTAAAATCGAAATCGAAAATATCAATCATACCTAGAGGTTCGTCTTCATAACTAGAAATAACTAGTCGTAATTGTTTAACTTCAAAAATATCTTTTTGAGAATGCTCTAAATACTGCTTTATTAAAAATTTTGAATATGGAGTTTGCGTATTGCTAATTTCCCAAATAGATTCATCATTTTCAATAATATGAATAAACTCTAAATCTTCAGGTTCTAAAGCGCGCAAATATATATTTTTACCTTTTAAGGATATCATAGGCTACCTTGGTAAACTAATTTAGCTGGTCCAATTAACCAAACATTATTGTAAGTGCCATTTTGAATATGAAAAGCTACTTGCAAATCTCCTCCTTGGGTTTTTAATGTAATCAAGTTTTTTTCTGTTTCTCCTATATAGTGCATTGCAAGTGCAACAGCTGTAACACCTGTTCCGCAAGATAAAGTTTCATCTTCTACACCTCTTTCATAAGTTCTTACTTTAAATTCAGTCTCTGAAAGCTTTTTTACAAAATTCACATTACTTCCAACTTCATTATATGGCGCTCCATATCGTATTTTAGCACCTAAAGCTTTTATATCAAAATCACTAATTTGCTCTTCAAATTGTATATGGTGAGGAGACCCCGTATCTAAAAAAACATGATTATCATGCTTTTCAACAGTATCTACATCTAGCATTTGTAGTTTTATAATGCCATCTTTAATAGTAGCATAATGCTTGCCATCTATAGCTAGAAAAGTTGCATCATCCTTTATAATTCCCAATTGTTTTGCAAAAGCAACAGCACATCTTCCTCCGTTACCACAAAAGCTTTGACTACCATCAGCATTGTAATACACCATTTCAAAATCTAGCGTATCATGGTTTTCCAACAAGATGAGTCCGTCTGCTCCAATACCAAAACGTCTATCGCATAAAAAAGTGATGTGTCCAGTATCGTTTTTGTCGAATGTTTGTTGACGATTATCAATCATCACAAAATCGTTTCCTGTTCCTTGATATTTATAAAATGTTTGTTGCATAATTTAAGAGACAAATATATAAATATTAAATCGGTTTTTTGATTGTTAAACAGCCGTTAAAATTGACGTTAAAAATCGTTAAAATTGATTTGCAAATTCAATAAATACTTAATTTTAATCGTTAAATAGATTCTCGCATCAACGAGAATAATATTTCAATTGAAAACCTCAAGTCATTAATTTGAGGAATAATTAATAAAATTAAACTGAAGAAAATGAAAAAGATATTGACACTTGTACTGGTTTCGGCATTAGGCGGCATTTTAACACTAGGTGCGAATAAATTATTTTTAGAACCAGAACAAAACCTTGTAGCAACATCAAACTACACAACACCAACATTTTTACCAACAAACAACATTAGTAATATAGGAAATGCAGTAGAAAACACTGATTTTACTGTGGCTGCAGAAAATACTGTAAATGCAGTTGTACATGTAAAAAATGTATCGCTTAGTGGTAAACAAATGACTATGCAAGATTTGTTTTTTGGAAGAAACCCTCAACAAAAACAATTAGGTACTGGCTCTGGGGTTATTATAGATCCTAGTGGATATATTATTACTAACAATCATGTTATTAAAAACTCGCAAGAATTATCGGTAACCTTAAATAATAATAAAACATATAAAGCTGAAATAATTGGCACAGATCCTGAAACCGACATTGCTGTTTTAAAAATTGATGCAGACGAAGACTTACCGGTTGTTAATTTTGGTGATTCTGATCAAGCAAAAATTGGCGAGTGGGTTTTGGCTGTTGGTAATCCTTTTAATTTAACATCAACAGTAACAGCAGGTATTATTAGTGCAAAATCTAGAAGCTTAGACCCAACAGGAAAAAATGCGCACTCATTTATTCAAACTGATGCCGCTGTAAACCCAGGTAATTCCGGTGGAGCTCTGGTAAATACTAACGGAGATCTTATTGGAATTAATACTGCTATAACTTCACAAACCGGTTCTTATGTTGGCTATTCGTTTGCAGTACCAAGCAATATTGCTAGAAAAATATATATGGACATTTTAGAGTATGGTAACACTCAAAACGGTGTTTTAGGTATTACTGCTGGGGTTTTAAATAGTACATCTGCTGAAGAATTTGGTGTTGATGATACCGAGGGTGTTTTTGTTAGTGATGTTACCCAAAAATCTGGTGCAGAAAAAGCAGGGATTAAGAAAGGTGATATTATAAAACAGTTAGATCATATAGAAATTTCGAAGTTTGAAGATTTAAAAGGTTACTTAAAAACCAAACGCCCTAACGATGTAGTTAATGTAAAACTGCTTAGAAATGATGAGCTGCTTACTATTCCTGTAACTATTTCTAAAACAGATATTTTTTCTGTTAAGTTTATGAATATGGAATTCAGAGATTTATCAACCTCTATTAAAGAAAAATATGAAATACCTAACGGCGTACAAGTATCTAAAACCAAGAACAAATATTTATATTCAAATTTAGGTATTACAGAAGGTTATATTATTACAGAAATAAATAACAAAAAAATTGAGTCTATTCAAGACATTTCAAAATTAAAAGAAAAATATGGGGATGATTTTGCGAAAAATCTTGAACAATTATCATATATAAATACACGTTTAGAAAAAAAGGAAGTTATTTTTAAATAAAATCCTTTACAAATATTAATAAAAATAGCCTCTTGAAGCTTATCAGTTTTAAGAGGTTATTTTTTTATACAAATACGCTACGAAAACGTTTGAAATATAGTATTTTTGCCAAAATTTTTAACACACAACTAAACATTTAAACAATGCCTTTTAGTAAAACTTATGAAAAAGAGTTGGCTTTTCAAGCAGATCGCCGAAGAGCAACCGTAGAGTTTATCAAAATTGTAAGTGATCTTTGGTACGACAAGTCTATCGAATTAGTGATTTTTAGAAATCAACTAATAGATAGAAACGTTAGCCAAATTTTAAACCTACATAATTATGCTGGTAAATTTGTACAAAAACCTATTTCAATTTTTGACTCGGTAGAAATCGCTCAGGCTATCAAAGCGCTAGATATTCCGCCTGCAAAACTTGATATTGGAAAGTTAACTTACGAATTTCATTTAGATGATAACAAGCACAGTAATGCGACAGCTTTTGTTGCCAGCAAATTAAAGGATGCTAGCAAAAATGGAGATATTACACCTAAAGATGTAGTTCTTTATGGGTTTGGTCGTATTGGTCGTTTAGTTGCTAGAGAACTTATGACGCGTACTGGAAAAGGCAGTCAACTTCGGTTAAGAGCTATTGTTACTCGAGGATCAGTCGATGAAACTATCTTAGAAAAAAGAGCCTCTTTACTACGTAATGACTCTGTTCATGGTGATTTTCCAGGAACCGTTTCTATTGATATTAAAAAGAATGCCTTAATAATTAATGGAACCACCGTTAATATTATTTCTGCAAATGCTCCAGAAGATATTGATTATACACAATACGGTATAAACAATGCATTAGTTATTGATAACACAGGCGCTTTTAGAGATAAAGAAGCTTTAAGCAGACACTTAAAATCCAAAGGCGCAGATAAAGTATTACTTACCGCACCAGGAAAAGGTGTCCCAAATATTGTTTATGGTGTAAATCATATAGAAAATAATCCTGATAAAGTGGATATTTTTTCAGCAGCATCATGTACAACAAATGCCATTACTCCTATCTTAAAAGCTATTGAAGATTCTTTTGGTGTTGTAAGTGGGCATTTAGAAACAATTCATGCCTACACAAACGATCAGAATTTAGTAGATAACTTTCATAAAAAGTATCGTCGTGGTCGTGCCGCTGCATTAAATATGGTTATTACAGAAACTGGTGCTGGTGCTGCAGTAACTAAGGCATTACCTAGCTTTGAAGGGAAGTTAACTTCTAACGCTATTCGCGTTCCTGTACCAAACGGATCATTGGCAATTTTAAATTTAGAAATTGAAAATGCAACATCTTTAAACGGTATTAATACTATTTTAAAGAAATATGCTTTAGAAGGTGATTTAGTAGAGCAAATAAAATATGAATTAAGTGATGAGTTAGTATCAAGCGATATTGTTGGTAGTTCTGCTCCTTCTATTTACGATAGCAAGGCAACTATCGTACGTGCTGATGGTAAAAATGTATTGCTATATATTTGGTATGATAATGAGTATGGTTATAGCCATCAAGTTATAAGATTAGCAAAATATATTGCCAAAGTTAGACGTTATACATATTATTAAAATAACTAAAATCTAAATTGAAATTTTAATCGTATATATAAAAGCCTCACATTGTGAGGCTTTTTCTTAAATATAACTGTATTAATAAACAATATTTTATAACTTCGTAAAACCAAATACAACCATTTTAAACCAATCGTAAATGAATCCTATTAAGCAAGCTTCCCTTATCGCCTTTTTTTTAATAAGCACAGTATGTTTTTCTCAAGCCCAATCAGAAGAAGACAAATTATCTTTAAATAATGGTACTATTAATAATCAGTTTGAATACGTATTAAAAAAATCTGGAAATTTTAAAGGCACAAACGGTCAAGCTTATGAAGCTGTAAAGCGTAGCATGTTTTTAACTTTAAGAAATCATACAATTGATTCTTTAAAAACGCTAAAGACAAAATTAGATAATTCAAAAAACAGTGTTGAGACTCAGCAAAAAGAAATTACTGCTTTAAAAACGAAGTTAAACTCTACACAATCTACACTAGATTCAACAAATTTAGAAAAAGACAGTATGTCCCTACTTGGTATGCAGATGAGTAAAACTAATTACAATGTACTCATGTGGACTATTATTGCTGGTTTATTAGCCTTATTTATCTTATTCGTTTACAAATTCAAAAATAGTAATGCAGTTACTCGTGATGCTAAAAAAGCACTTGAAGAAATTGAAGAAGAGTTTGATGATCATAGAAGAACAGCTTTAGAACGTGAGCAGAAGGTTAGACGTCAGTTACAAGATGAAATAAATAAACAAAAAGGATTATAGTAAATACAATTATAAATTAAAAATCTGTAATTTGGTTGCCGAACATGTAGAGGCACCACATTACAGATTTTTTTTTTACTATGAATATTATACAGGCTACTTTAGAGCACTTGGACGATTTAGTACCTCTCTTTAATGGTTACCGTGTTTTTTACAGACAGGAATCAAATAAAACTGCTGTAAAAACTTTTTTAAAAGAACGGCTTACCAAAAAAGATTCGATTATTTATTTAGCATATATTGATGGGAATCCTGTTGGGTTTACACAATTATATTTTCTATTTTCTTCGGTTTCAATGATGCCTATGTATATATTAAATGATTTGTATATAGATTCAAAGCATCGTGGTAAAAGTATTGGTACTTCTTTAATAAATAAAGCCAAAGATTTGTGTAAGCAGAAACAATATAAAGGCATTATAATACAAACCGAAAACACAAACCCTGCTCAACATTTATATCAACGTGAAGGTTTTGTAAAAGATACCGATTTAACCTTTTTTTGGACCAATAAATAGTTAGCATTACAAAGCTAAATTTACTTTTAAATTTGTAATTTAGTTTACCAATTCCTTTGATAAAACTTTCCAATGAAAAATTTGCATTACATCAGTTACTTTTTTTTAATTGCTATCCTATTAATAGGTTGTAAAAATGATAAAAACCAAACTAGTGAACCATTAGTAACAAAAATAGCATTTGGTTCTTGTGGATCACAAAATCATGAACTTCCTATTTTTAACTTGGTAGCAGAACACAATCCTGATGTATTTATTTTTTTAGGAGATAATATATACGGTGATACGAAAAACATGGATACTTTAAAAGCTAAGTATCAAAAATTAGGTTCAAAAAAAAGTTTCCAAAACTTATCGAAAAACACACAAATTATTGCGACTTGGGATGACCATGATTATGGTTGGAATGATGCCGGTAAAGAATATCCTTTTAAAGAAGAATCAAAAGATATTTTCTTATCCTTTTTTAATGAACCAACCACTTCTACAAGAAGAGACCACAAAGGTATATATCATTCTTATGAGTATGACTTTGGAGCAAAAAAACTACAAATAATTTTACTAGACGGTAGAACTTTTAGAGATAAGCTTAAACCATATAATAACGAATTTGATAATGATAATAGGTATGGGTTTTATGGTAAAGGCTATGCACCATATACAAATTCTGATTCTACATTACTTGGCGAAACGCAATGGAAATGGTTAGAAAAACAACTTACAAAGCCAGCAGATATAAGGTTAATAGGATCTGGAACACAATTTGGGATAGAATGGAATGGATATGAAGCTTGGGCAAATTTTCCTCATGAACAGAAACGTATGCTAAATCTCATCGAAAAAACAAATGCCAGTGGTGTTATGTTTTTAACAGGAGATGTGCATTATTCTGAAATTTCAAAATTAGAAACAAATTTTTATCCGATTTATGACTTTACTTCGAGTGGATTATCTTCAACATGGCATTTTGCAACTCCAAACGAAAACAGAATAGAAGGCCCTGTAATGGACAATCATTTTGGATTGGTTACAATAGATTGGGACGCAAAAGATCCTGAAATAAAAATGGAAACTTGGGATATTAACAACAACCAAAGAATGGAACTTTCAATTAACTTAAGCGAAATAAGTTTTAACAAATAACCAAACAATTAAATTATCTTTGTCGCATAATTACTTATCATGCGCATAGATATTATTACCGTTTTACCAGAATTACTTAGAAGCCCGTTTGAAGCTTCTATTTTAAAACGTGCCATAGAAGCTGGTTTGGTAGAAGTTCATTTTCATAATTTACGAGATTATACTACTGATAATTATAAATCTATAGACGATACACAATTTGGAGGTGGTGCTGGTATGGTAATGATGGTTGAACCTATTGATAAATGCATTACGGCTTTAAAAGCAATACGCGAATATGACGAAATAATATATATGACGCCAGACGGTGAAACCTTAAATCAAGGTATAGCTAATCATATCTCGCTAAAAGAAAACATTATTATTTTATGCGGACATTATAAAGGTGTAGACCAACGTGTGCGCGACCATTTTATAACTCGTGAAATATCTATTGGCGATTATGTGTTGTCTGGAGGAGAATTAGGTGCTGCGGTACTTTGCGATGCAATTATACGTTTAATACCTGGAGTTTTAGGCAATGAAACTTCTGCCCTAACCGATTCGTTTCAAGATAATTTATTAGCTCCTCCAATTTATACAAAACCGCGTGAATATAAAGGCTGGAAGGTTCCTGAGCTACTGTTTAGTGGAAATTTACCAGAGATTGAAAAATGGCGTGAAGAACAAGCCTATATAAGAACCAAAGAACGACGACCAGATTTGTTGAATGAATAATGGACTTTTTAATTGAACTTATTTTTAGAGGGTTAATTGTAAACTTTTTAGGTGTTTCTACACGATACTATTTTTTTAAACTTATTGGTAAACCGAAATCTATAAAATATTTATCTGGGGAAATTATCAAAAAAGATAGTACTGATTTAGTTCAACAACCAATTTTCAATATTGTAATTGGTTTAATAGTATTCTGTGTTATAAGTTTTTCAATTGCTTATATGGTATTTAATTAAAAATTGTGTTAAGGATAGCAGCGGCATCCTTTTGCTTTTTTGCAAAAGATATAGCGGATAGCCTGACCTAAAAGGGAACACCAAAAAAATACAAATAAAACATTGTAGATTATTAATTAATAGTTATTTTTGCACCCAATTTCGGGTTAACCTCTGGCGAAAATCGTGAATGTTGTTCTGAATTAATTATAATTAAATTTAAAGATATGGAATCTTTAGTAAAATTTGTTCAAGACGAATTTGTAACAAGAAAAGACTTACCAGAATTTGCAGCTGGTGACACTATTACAGTGTATTACGAAATTAAAGAGGGTAACAAAACACGTACTCAGTTTTTTAGAGGTGTTGTTATTCAAAGAAGAGGATCTGGTACATCAGAAACTTTTACAATTAGAAAAATGTCAGGATCTATTGGTGTAGAACGTATCTTCCCAGTTAATTTACCTGCATTGCAAAAAATAGAAGTTAACAAGCGTGGAGCTGTGCGTAGAGCAAGAATCTACTACTTTAGAGGTCTTACTGGTAAAAAAGCAAGAATTAAAGAGCGCAGACACTAGTATTATATTAGTAACACGAAAGTATATTAAAGCCTTAACATTTGTTAGGGCTTTTTTTATTAACAAAAGTTAATAAGTATGGTTTATAAATCGTTGATATCTAATTGCTTAAAAAATTTGATTTTCTGAAATGTGATTATATATTAGCAGAAGAAATTAATAACAACCTCGGTTGGTTTTGTGTAAAAGCAAATTTGAATTAAGATCTAAAATAAAGTAACGTTCTTTATATATAATTGTTTTTTGAGGTTTGGATGCGCCACGTGTATGCGTGTGTAAGCAGAGAATCATGAAGCTGTAAAAAGTCCCAGATGCGAAAGTAGATGGAATCTAGTATGGCAGAAAGCTTGAAAAAGTAGTAATTAACGAAAGGGAATGCTATAAATAGAGCAATGCTTGGTGGTTAACAGACATGAAAATGGATGGCTAACAAATTAAGTATCAAAAGAAACAATTACTGAAGCATTTTGGTAATTATGTCAATACATTTTGAAAATTACAACACGAAATGTTTCATTGAGATAATAGTACTTGAATTGAAAAGGTTTTATGAAAATTAAAACTGATTTAGTAGAAATACTAATTAGGTCATGTAATGTTATTTCAAAGAAAGCCATGTCAAAGTAGATTAAATTCTATAGTGATATGGCTTTTGTTTTTTTATAATTTCAGCACTTCTTTTTTTGCCAATTTCTTATAGACTTTATTCATTTTTATCATTCTATCAAATCAGCTATAAATCGCTTTACTTCATTAGCATATTTAAGTATTTTAAAAGTCAATTTTTGTATATTCGCATCGCGAAAACGTTATCGTTAATTCTGCTCCAAATTTTAATTATAAATCAAAAATAAAACACAAGGCGAATGTCTAAAATTATCTATACAAAAACTGATGAAGCACCAGCTTTAGCAACGCGTTCATTTTTACCTATTGTAAAAGCTTTTGTTAAATCTTCTGGAATTAATATTGAAACTAAGGACATTTCTTTAGCTGCTAGAATTTTATCTACTTTTCCAGACTTTTTGAATGAAGATCAACGTGTGTCAGATGATTTAGCATTTTTAGGTGAATTAGCAAAAAAACCTGAAGCCAATATTATAAAATTGCCAAATATTAGTGCTTCAATTCCACAGTTAATTGCAGCAATTTCTGAACTTCAATCTCAAGGTTTTGCAATCCCTAATTACCCAGATGAGCCAAAAAACGATTCAGAAAAAGATATAAAATCACGTTACGATAAAATCAAAGGAAGTGCAGTAAACCCTGTATTACGTGAAGGAAATTCAGATAGACGTGCTCCAAAAGCTGTAAAAAACTACGCTAAAAAGAATCCACATTCAATGGGGGGATGGTCTAGCAATTCTAAAACTCATGTAGCGACAATGGATCGTGGTGATTTTGCGCACAATGAAAAATCGGTAACCTTGAATGCTGCAACGAATGTAAAAATTGAGCATGTAGACGCTAGCGGAAACACTACCCTTTTAAAAGATAATTTAGCATTATTACAAGGAGAAATTATAGATGCTACTGTAATGAGTAAAAAAGCTTTATTGAACTTTTTAGAAGAGCAAATTGCAGATGCCAAAGAGAAAAATGTATTGTTTTCATTACATATGAAAGCAACTATGATGAAAGTTTCAGATCCTATTATTTTTGGTCATGCTGTTCGCACTTACTTTAAAGGTGTTTTTGCAAAACATGCAGAAACTCTTGATGAAATTGGTGTTGATGTAAATAACGGGTTTGGAGATTTACTAGCAGATTTAAAAAAACTACCAGAATCTAAATACAATGAAATAGAAGCTGATATTAATAATGCTTTAGAGAATGGTCCAGATTTAGCCATGGTTAATAGTGACAAAGGGATTACCAATTTACACGTCCCAAGTGATGTTATTATTGATGCTTCAATGCCAGCAATGATTCGTACATCTGGACAAATGTGGAATGCTGAAGGTAAACTACAAGATACCAAAGCTGTAATTCCAGATAGTAGCTATGCAGGAATTTATACAGCAACAATAGATTTTTGTAAAAAAAATGGTGCTTTCGATCCAACAACCATGGGTACAGTACCTAATGTTGGACTAATGGCGCAAAAAGCTGAAGAATACGGATCTCATGATAAAACATTTGAAATTTCTGAAAATGGAACCGTACAAGTAATTGATGCTTCAGGTAATATTTTAATTGAGCACACTGTAGAAGCTGGAGATATATGGAGAATGTGTCAAGTAAAAGATGCACCAATTCAAGACTGGGTGAAATTAGCAGTTACTCGTGCAAGAGCTTCTCAAACACCAGCAGTTTTTTGGCTTGATGAAAATAGAGCACATGATGCAGAATTGATTAAAAAAGTAAACACTTATTTAAAAGATCATGATACAAACGGGTTAGATTTACGAATCTTATCCCCTATTGACGCAACCATTTTTACTTGTGAAAGATTAAAAGAAGGAAAAGATACAATCTCTGTATCGGGTAATGTTTTACGCGATTACTTAACTGATTTATTTCCAATTCTTGAAGTTGGTACTAGTGCAAAGATGCTGTCTATTGTTCCATTAATGAATGGTGGAGGGTTATTTGAAACTGGGGCTGGTGGTTCTGCACCAAAGCACGTGCAACAATTATTGGAAGAAAATCATTTGCGCTGGGATTCTCTAGGTGAATTTTTAGCACTAGCTGTTTCTTTAGAGCATTTTAGTGAAGTAAATAATAATTCGAAAGCAAAAATTTTAGGCGAGACTTTAGATGATGCCACAGATAAATTATTGGAAAACAAGAAAGGGCCATCTCGTAAAGCCGGAGAATTAGATAATAGAGGAAGTCATTTTTATTTAGCCATGTATTGGGCTCAAGAATTGGCAAACCAAAATAAGGATGGAGCGTTAAAAGAAGAGTTTTTAAAATTAGCAAAACAATTGGCTGATAATGAAACTAATATTATAGAAGAATTAACAGAAATTCAAGGAAAACCAATAAGTATTGGTGGTTATTATGAGCCAAATGAGGCTTTAATAAACCAAGCAATGCGACCAAGCAATACACTTAATAGTATCTTGTAAAAAAATCACACATATATATTATAAAAGCTCCTTAATAAGGAGCTTTTTTTATGTATGAAATGCTAGGTAAAACACTAATTGCTATGAATTTCTATTGCCTTCACAAAATCCAACCAACAACGTAAGAAGCAATCACATTAATAAAACTAGTCCAAACAACTATCTTTTGGTTCATTTTGCAATACTTCTGAAACAATATTTTTACTTAAATAATAGAATAGTTTCCTTATTAGATACTTGGCACAAAAATTGTGCGTTATTTGTTTAATGCATCAAATTATTGTTAAAAAATAGTACTGATTGTTATCAAAAATATAATTAATTAAAAAATTAAGATTTAATTAACTGTAAGAAATTATTGGTATACTACTTTTAAATAGTTATTTATTTCATCAATCAAAAAACCAGCCAGTATGAATAAAAAAAAATTAACCATCATTATAGGAGTAATAATCCTATTAATTATTTCTTATTTCTATTTTAGTTCAAGCAGCAATCAAGATATTTCGTTAACAGCAAAAGTAACTAAAGGTGTTTTTTTAGATGAAATATTTATTTCAGGGGAAGCACAATCTACTAGCTCAAAAAAAATAAATGCCCCCACCAATGCTAGGCGTTTTGGAATTTATCAAATTAAAATTCAAGACTTAGTACCAGAAGGCACCGTTGTTAAAAAAGGCGGGTACATTGGTAAGCTTGATGTTTCTGAACTTAACGGTAAAATATTAGATGCCCAATTAAATCTAGAGAAGGAACAGTCCAAATATACCCAACAACAACTTGATACAACTTTAACGTTAAAGCAAGAGCGAAATACTATTAAAGACCTTCTATTCAATATTGAAGAAAAAAAATTAGAATTAGAAAGGTCCATTTATGAGCCACCTACAACTATTAGACAGCTTGAGATAGAAATTGAAAAAAACGAACGTGGACTGAGGGAAAAAAAGGCGGACTATTCTATTAAAAAGAGACAGGCCAATGCAAAAATGATAGAAGTAGGTACAGAAGTTTCTAAAATAAAAAAACGTATTAAAGAATTACTCGAATTACAAAAAAAATTCACCATTTATTCTGAAGATGAAGGTATGGTTACCTATGTAAAAGAATGGAATGGAACTAAGAAAAAAGTGGGCTCTTCTATTTCTCCATGGGAACCAGCTATTGCTAGTTTACCAGATTTAACTAAAATGGAATCTAAAACATATAGCAATGAAGTAGATATAAGAAAAATAAAAAAAGACTTAAAAGTAAAAATAGGTTTTGATGCTTTTCCAGATATTGAGTTAGATGGAGTTGTTACAGAAGTTGCTAATGTGGGTGAAACTAGAGCAGGTTCAGATGTAAAACTATTTCAAGTACTAATTAAGCTTAATGGTTCAAACGAAAACATTAGACCTGGAATGACAACATCAAATAAAATTTTAACAAATCAAAAAGAGGATGTATTAATGGTTCCTCTTGAAGCCATTTTTTCTAAAGATTCTATAAGCTATACATACGTAAAATCTGGTTATTCTATAAATAAAAAAGAAGTAGAACTTGGCTTATCTAATAACGAAGTAATTATAATTAACAAAGGCTTAGAAGAAAATGATGTGGTGTATTTAAATAAACCAGAAGGTTATGAAGAAAAAAGCATAACCACTTTAGAATAGATATGATAGATAAGCTACTTTTTGAAAAACTAAAATCTAATTTTACAGAAGCATTTTGGTTTATAAAAACAAATAAAGTAAGAACATTTTTAACAGCTTTAGGAATTATTTTTGGAGTTGCATCTGTTATTACCATGCTAGCCATAGGCAATGGAGCAGAGAAAGAGATTTTAGCACAACTAGAGTTAGTAGGTGTTAATAATATTGTAGTCACTCCAATACCAGATAAGAAAGATGAAGAAAGTGATACTGAGGGAACAGAAAATGAAGAAAATGAATCGAAAAGGTTTTCTAAAGGCTTAGATATAATAGATTCAGAAAGTATTAAAAACAATATTCCCAGTGTAAAATTAGTCAGCCCAGAAATCATACTAGACACCTACGTTATTAATAACGGTAAACAGAATTCAGTAAAACTAATTGGTGTATCTCCCTTTTTTTTTATTTCCTCTAACATTAGTTTAGAAAAAGGAAAAATGTTTTCCAATTATCAAATTAGCAATGCACTTCCAGTGTGTATCATCGGTAAAAAAGTTGAAAAAAAACTATTTACAGGAGAAAGTGCATTGGGCAAACAAATAAAAGTTAAAGATGTTTGGTTGCAAGTAGTAGGTGTTATTGAAGAAAAATTGATATCAGATAAAGCCCAAGAAAATTTAGGTATAAGAGATTTAAACCAAGATGTATATGTACCTATAAAAACTTTTTTAGTTCGTTATAAAGACAGAAAAGTTATTGTAGACAAACCCAACGTGAGGAGAGGAAATCAAAATGGTCCTAAAAAAAAGCAACCAAGAGGAAACTATCATCAAATAGACAAATTAACTGTTCAAGTTGCAAATTCGAATGAATTAAAAGCCACAGCTGAAGTTTTAAGTAAGATGCTTAAACGCAGACATAATGATGTTCTAGATTTTGAAATAACTATTCCAATACAACTTCTTAAGCAACAACAAAAAACAAAGCAAATTTTTAATATAGTTTTAAGTATTATAGCTGGCATTTCTTTATTAATCGGCGGTATTGGTATTATGAATATAATGCTAGCTTCTGTTCTTGAAAGAACTAAAGAAATAGGGATTATTAGAGCAATTGGAGCAACAAGAGAAGATGTGATTTTACAATTTTTATCAGAGTCTATACTTATTAGTGTAGGCGGTGGTATTATTGGAATAATTACTGGCATATTAGGGGCTTACATTATTGAAATGGCTTCGGGAATAGAAACTGTCCTTTCAGCTAACTCCGTATTATTATCCTTTTTTATAGCGGTTATTGTTGGTTTGGTTTTTGGAATATTTCCTGCTAAGGCTGCAGCAAACAAAAGACCAATTGAAGCATTAAGATCAGAATAACAAACTTATATCAATCAACTTAAAATATAGACATGTGAAAAAAATATTTTTTATCCTAACCGTTATTTTTCCATTACTTACTTTTTCTCAATCAAAAAAAATAACTTTAACAGAAGCAATAAGTATTGCTCAAAAAAAATCGCCAGATTATAAAACAAGTCTTAATAGAAACCAATCTAATTATTGGCGCTTTAAAAACTATAAAGCTAGATTTCTTCCTCAATTTAGACTCAATGCAACGTTACCACAGTATACCAAAGCTACAACAAGAATTACTAATGATGCGGGACAGGACATTTTTGTAAATCAAGATCAATTACTTATTGAAGGTGGTTTATCTGTTTCTCAAAATATTCCTTATACAGGAGGTACCTTATCACTATTCTCAAATTTAGAACGCGTAGAACTTTTTGGGTTAAATGACAATATTGGTTATTCCGTAATTCCGTTTTCTTTAAGATATCGACAAAACTCTTTGTTTTATAATCCTTTTAGATGGGATAAAAAAATTGAGCCTCTAGTTTATGAAGAATCCAAAAGAGAGTTCATAGAAAATATGGAAGGGATTTCTTTAAATACTTGTCAATATTATTTCAGACTATTAAAAGCACAAATGCAATTAAAAATAGCAAGGCAAAATGTATCAAACCAAGATACTCTCTATCAAATATCTAAAGGCAGATTCAGAATGGGGAAAATAGCTGAAAATGAATTATTGCAAATGGAATTATCTTTACTAAACTCAAAAAACAATGTAACAACTAATACTATTGCTTTAAAAAAATCATCGCAAGATCTATCTCGTTATTTAGAGCTCGATAACGAAAATATAGAATTAAATGTTCCTGAAGATTTACCTTTATTTGAAGTAGATATTGACAAAGCTATTGAAGAAGCACAATCTAACAGGAAATCTGTTATAGAATTTAGAAGAAAACGATTAGAGGCTGAAAAAGAATTAGCGCGGGTTAAAGGAAGTAATAAGTTAGAATTAAGCCTTGATGCTAACTTAGGAATATCTCAAAATGGCAACGATTTTAATTCCCTTTTTGATAATTACAATAAGCAACAAAGTCTTTCACTAAGAATTTCTATGCCTATATTTGATTGGGGCGTATCAAAATCAAGAAAAAAAATGGCTGAGGCTGATTTAGATCTAACCAAAAACAATATTGAACAAGACAAACAAGCCTTTGAACAAGAAATATACTTGCATGTATTAAATTGGTCTAGCCAAAGAGATTTTTTAGCAACAGCACAAAAGGCAAAAGAAATAGCCGAAAAAAGATATGACATATCAAAGAAGAGATATGTTTTATCAAAAATAACCATTTCAGACTTAAACATTGCATTACAAGAAAAAGACAAAGCAGTAATTCAGTATTTAAATTCATTAGAGAAATTTTGGCAAGACTACTATACTCTAAGGCAATTAACACTTTACGATTTTATAAATGATAAAAAAATAGAAGTTGACACTATACTTTTCGATTGATTTCATGATTAATTTATTATTTTTGAATTATGACTTTTATAAAAACAACTGAGCTAGATTCAAACTACAATCATCTGGAAAAGATGAGTGTTAAAGAATTAATTACTAATATTAATAACGAAGACAAAACTGTTCCCTTAGCAGTAGAAAAAGTACTTCCACAAATAGAATTATTAATAGAACAAATCGTCTCAAAATTAAAAAACGGGGGTCGACTATTTTATATTGGAGCAGGTACAAGTGGGCGCTTAGGTATTTTAGATGCCTCAGAATGTCCGCCTACATTTGGAGTCTCACATGAACTAGTAGTAGGGTTAATAGCTGGCGGTGACATTGCTATACGAAAGTCTGTTGAAGATGCTGAGGATTCAATAACTCAAGGCTGGCAAGATTTACAAAATTATAATATTAGTGATAAAGATGTTATTGTAGGTATTGCGGCTTCTGGTACTACACCCTACGTTATTTCTGCTCTAGAAGCTTGCAACAATAATAATATTATTACTGGATGTATTACTTGTAATAATAATAGTCCGCTATCTAAAGTATCAAAATATCCTATCGAAGTCATTGTAGGCCCAGAATTTCTTACTGGAAGTTCAAGAATGAAAGCAGGTACAGCACAAAAGTTTGTTTTGAATATGATTACCACAACAACAATGATTCAACTTGGGCATGTAAAGGGTAATAAGATGGTAGATATGCAATTGAGTAATGATAAACTTGTAAATAGAGGTATGAAAATGATTATGAACGAAATTAATGTCCCTCAAGAAAAAGCCAAACAGTTATTAGATGAATTTGGTAGTGTTCGTTTAGCTGTGCAAAATTACATTAATGGAAACGAATAAAACAGATAAAAACATTCTAGTAAAGGGATTAAAAATTATGGGGGTTTCTCTAGGTTGTATGTTTTTAGGCCCAACGCTCGTATATATTGCCTTAACCAATAAAGAAAAGCCACTATATATTCCTATATTAATAATTGCAATAATTATTTGTGCTTTAGCCATTTTCATTGCTTTTAAAGGCATTAACACTGTACTAGATAGTATGTTTAAAAAAAATAATTAATTTAGTGTAATAGTCTTCGGAGTTGTTGGGTTATATCCAAAACCTGTATCGTTAAAAGAAATATTCAAACCTTTTAATATATAGTTTATAATAGCATAATGATGAATGGTATGACTATTGGCCTGTGCAAAAATAGCTCCCAAAGTGTATTTTATTTTTGTTTTACCTAAACCCAAATCATCAATTACTTCCACTATGCCATTCATATCAAAATCGGCTATACTTAATCTCTCTATAATTTCATTTAAGTAGTTTTTAGCACAACCGCACTTAGACTCTACATCTTTATTTCTACTTCTAGCTGTTAAATCTATTGTACTATCAGAATTCAAGTTAAATATACAATCGTAAAAATCTAATATATGTCTAATATGACTGCCAATACTTGAGTAGTATGGAGCTAAAGAAGCATCACATAAATCATCATCATTTAAACTATCAAGTAAGGTTTTAGATTTTTGAAGCGTTTTTAAAGTAGATTGGATAATAATATTCATGAAGACTAAAATAACTAAATAAGTTGAATTTAAAAATTATTGTTGATTTAGTCTCTCAACTAATCAATACTTACAAAACCTAAAAAATAAATCTTATCTTTTTTTTAATGAAATGTAAAGCTTATATTATTGTGTAACAATTAGAAAATATAGATCATCTTTTGGTAAACTAGCATTCAAAAAAATTAATGCCTCTTGAGTGTAAAGTGACCACGGTCAATAACACCATTCATAAAAATCACTTCAAACCAATAGTCGTTTTGCATAGCCAAATTACCATTGTAACTACCATCCCATCTATAATTGTTTTGCTCATTTAAATAAGTAATCAATTTACCAAATCGATCATAAATATTAATGCGAGTTGATACTAATTCATTTTCTGACAATCCAAGTACAGTCCAAAAGTCATTAATTCCATCGTTGTTAGGAGTAAAAAAACTTGGATACCCTAAAATATATACTTCCTTTTGAATTGTTGGCTCACATTGATTTATATCTCTAACAAAAATAGTATGTTTACCAGCAGGAACATTTTCAAAATTATAGGAATTTGACTCTTCAAAGTAATTAATATTATCTATTGAGAATTCGTAATTACTTGAACCATCTATTAATATATTAATCGAATGTGTGTTTTTAGATATTTTCTTTACAACAATATTATTAAAAGTTGGTTGCTCAGTTCTTGTTATTACAAAATCAAAAGTATTTGTACATTCTATGCCATTTTCTGCTTTATATGCAATATGTTGATATGCCCCTGGTTCAACAAAACTAAATTCTCTTTGCGTTGACAAAATAGTTCCATTATTGTTAACCCACTCAAACCTATCATTTGAAATATCACCTAAAAGTTTAATAGGTTGATTTTTACAGATTAAATATTCTTCTTCAATATCTATTTTTGGAGTTGAGTTAACAATTAAATTAATTGGTGCTATACCGCTACAGGCTAAATTTTCTTCTAGAGCTCGAACCCATATAGTAGTAGATGGCGAAGTAAAAAAACGGTCATCAATTTCGTTTTGTGTTGTTAAAGCATCAGTTAGAGTTGGATAATATTCTAAAATTGTTGACACTTCTAAACCTACTTCATCTCTAATTTCTGCTCTCTTAAACCCTAAAGGGAATAAACCTAATCCATCATTAGAATTTAAATCAGAACTATCACAAGCATACATTTCAGTAATTGTTCCTAAATTAACAAAAACTGCAGAAATTAAAAATGAAGAAATTTCAAAACAACCATTGTCATTTACAACTCGAATAAACACCTCCTGATTAGGCGCTATATTCGTGTAATTTTCTGGATTTAAAATTTGGTTCATATCTAATTCAGCATCTAATCTAGTTTCATAAAATACCAATTCTTCATTGTACAAAGGATTTGTTATTTTGTCTCTTATTGTATTTAAATTAAATATTGAGATACCGTCAGTATCTAGATCACATTGTACTAATTCTTGATTTGCCTCTAAGTTTGGAAGACTATACACTTCTATATCTTTTGTAACTGTTATAGGGCAATCGTTAATAGTAATTATTGCGGTAACCAGATAATTTCCAGGCGCCGTATATGCGTGTTGAGGTTCTATTTCATTTGAAGTATTTCCATCACCAAAATCCCATATTGCCTCAGTAATATCAGCGTATGTATCCACTTCCATAGGAATTGGTATACCAAGGCATGCATTATCCGCTAATACTCTAGTTCTAAAATAGGATTGAATAAAATTTGGAAGGCCTAATCTAGACCTATTGCTGCCTAAATCTATAGCCTTATTAGTATAATTTATTTTTTCTCCTAATTCATGTGGGTTATTAATAACTCCAAGTAATGGTGTTCCCTGACTTTTATCAATAGTTAATGCCCTATATATTTTTCCGTTTTTTGCTAATTGTAAGCTTGCCGCTGTTAATTCATTTTGGGCTTCATCTATAGATGTCCAGTTTATTTGAGGGTTTGGGTTAGACAAATCATATTGATACAATAAATTTTTCCTTATTTCATCTGGTTGAAATTCATTACTATTCTCTCTAAACATTCCCTGGCGAATCAAAGAAGCATATAAATATTTTGAATCATTTGAGAACTCTACTCCAAATGCAGAAACTACCTCAAAAAAAATAAAAGAAGTCAAAACATTTCTCCTATTACTAACAATTCCGTTTTCAGGGTTAAAATCAAAAATCATTAAATGATCAGAAAGTGATTGAGGTCTATAATTTGCACAAGCTATCTTTTTAGCATCGGGTGAAAACTTCATTTGTCCTTCTTGTAAGCCTTTATAATAAGTATCATTAGTTATAATTCCATTTCCTATATTGCCATTAGTTTCAATTTTATAGGCATAGAACCAGGAGTACTCACTATTTTCATTTTTTTTAGTAGTTAATAACCAAATAGATTTACCATCTGCATGGTGTACAGCTGTTAACTTACCAATACCTTCACCAGGCAATAATACTCTATTCTTAAAAACAACTTCTCCTAAACCATTATCTCTCTCCATATCAACGAGAGAATAACGTAAACCATCAGCTGAAGTAATTGTAAAAACATAATACAAACCTTCGCTTTCTTTAATTGGAATAATTATAACATTAAGCAGAATATTTGGTTTTACATTAATTGGATCTACCATCCCCAAAGGTTCGACAAGAACTCCGTTAATCATAATATTATGATTACTGTTCCATATGTTAGTTCCATTAGTGTAAAACAAAAGGTTTCCATCCTTATCAGAAATTGTTGCACATGCATTCTCAGCAATCATTTTCCCATTTAGAAGTACATTTGGGTCCTTCTGAAGATCAAATAATAACCCGCCACGTTCACCAAAATACCAATTGTTCGTCTCATTTTGACTCCATGAACTGATTGAAGAAAATATTAAAGCATATAAAAGAAAAGAAATCTTTAAACCTTTCATAGTAGAAATTAAGCCTTTATTAATTGTGTACATTAAAATTATCAAATAGTTGAACTTATATACATACAAAACTATTTTTATTGATAATTTATAACAATAAGACTACAAATGTATTATACAAAATTAAGGATTTCTATTAAAACAAAAAATCCTCAACAAATAAATGTTGAGGATTAAAAAAGGCAACGACCTACTCTCCCACAAATGCAGTACCATCGGC
>CANMUP010000007.1 GCA_947501105.1 uncultured Flaviramulus sp.
ATCATTTATTCATCATTTTGTCATCAAAAAATATAATGATGACAGGATAAGGCTATTAAAAATCAAGAATGATGAAATGATGAAAAATTGATGACTAAGCAATCGTAATGACTATAAGGCTTTACATATGAAATCATCAAAATATCAAAAAAACACCTTAAAACACATTGGCTAATGAAAAGAAAAATAAATTGTGAAACAGCCCGTAACTTTTCTATCGTGAAGGCGCTAGAAAAATTAGGACACTTTCCCAAAAAGACAACGGAAAAAGAAGCTTGGTTTCTAAGTCCTTTCAGGTCAGAAACCCAAGCCTCTTTTAAAGTCTCTAAAACCAAGAATCGATGGTACGACCACGGTGAGGGTATAGGAGGGAACGTAATCGATTTAGTATGCAAGATTTTAAAATGTTCCATAAAAGAAACCTTGGCGTTTTTGAATGATAGTATAGATACTATTCCTTTTAAGAAGCAACTCGTTTTTAATGAAAGGGAAACAGGTATTAGCATCCTAAAACTTCAAGATATAACACACCCTGCTTTAATTCAATATGTAGACTCCAGGAATATTACTTTGCCTGTTGTGAAAACCTATTGCAAAGAAGTTTGGTACACCTATAAAGACTCACAATATTTCGCCATTGGATTAAAGAATAATCGAGGTGGTTGGGAATTAAGGAATAAGATTTTTAAAAATTGTTGCAGCCCTAAATCCTATACATACATCAAAAGGAATTGTAATCAATTAATCATTTTAGAAGGGATGTTTGATTTGTTGTCGCTTGCAATAATGGATGACGTTTTGTTAAACACTTCAGATATCCTTGTTTTAAACTCCATCAGTTTTATAAATAATATTGAAAAATACATTTCCAAGTACGCCTTAGTTCATTTGTATTTGGATAATGATAGTACTGGTCAAAAGGCAGCTCAATATTTAACTGATAAGTACAAAGTAAGTATTGACAAAAGTTCAAGCTATAAGAATTATAAAGATTTAAACGATTTATTGAGTCATGAAAAAAGAGAAGACATTTAATTTTAAATCAAAAGATAAAAAGGAGCAGTATCTAAAGATTCCTACTGATATACTAAATCATTCGGATAGTGTGGAATTGGATTTTAACGAAACTTCATCTGAAACGAAAATGCTCTTGAGTAGGAATTCAAGATGTGTGTCTGTGGACACATTCTTGTTTACTCCCCTTGGTCGCAAAGAAAAAAGAGTGTTTAAGGGGAAGGGAGATCTCGTTAAGTTTCGATGTTCTGTTTATGAAAAGAAGCTTCTAAAAGTTAAAGCATTAAGAAGTGGATTAACCTTAAGTGAATATATACGGCGTAGTCTATTTGAAAAAGAAATTACAGAGCGCTTTACCGATGAACATATAGAACTTTATAAAATGCTGATTAAATATCACAATAATTTTAAGTCTATTGGCAACATGTACAGAAAACGAAATCCTAAATTGACTGAAACGGTATATGAGCTAGCCAATGACATTAAATCTCATCTTAAGAAATTTCAGGAATGATAGGGAAAGGAAAAAGTATATCACATACTAGAGCATCGATGGCATATGGATGGAACCAGGAAAAGGAAGCTGAAATAGTTTTAAAGGAATTCTTGCATGGAGATTCGCCTACCGAAATCACAAAAGAATTTAAAATGCTCCAGGATCAAAATTACCACTGTAAAAAGAATACCCTCTCATTTGTTATTAGTCCAACTATAGAAGATGGTAAAAGTCTAAATAAAAAAGAATTAGAAGCCATAACAAGACAATTTATAAAAGAGATGCAATTAAAGGAACGGCAAGCCATTGCCTTTGTGCACCAAGACAAGGAACACAAACACATCCATTTGTATGTCAATCGGATCGACTTTAAAGGCGTTGCTTATAACGATAGTTTTATTGGGAAACGGAGTCAGCTTGCAGCAGAAAAAGTCGCTGAAAGCATGGGACTCACAACCGTTAAACAAGTACAATTTGAAAAGGAATTTAACCTTAGGGAAATACGCTCAGAAATCAAACGACGCCATGATCTGACCATAAAACAATTTCAGCCCAAATCCTTTGATGATTATGTAAAGACGATGCAAGTAAATGGCGTTAAGGTGATACCAACTATAAACAATCAAAACAAATTACAAGGATTTCGATTTGAATTTGATGGACACAACTTTAAAGGCAGTGAGGTGCACCGCAATATGTCGCTTGGGAATATTGGCAAACAAATGTCTGGAATGAATGAAGCAAGCATATTGAAAGGAAATAAAGTAAGTATTAATCTAGCCGGGAAAGTGGTCGACTTGACGCCAAACTTAGCCTTAAAGATTACCAAGTTCATTATAAAAAAAGCAATCGATAAAGGTATTGGTTATTAAATACAAAAATCATGACAAAACTTGAAGAACTAACAGCACTATTGGTCAATGAAATTGATGATTTCAAAAATGGCGTTGAGAAACTAGAGAAAATCAATGACCAATTAAATGACACCAAAATTAAGATGGATTTATCGGAATATAAAACTATACTTTTTTCACACCAAAAAGAAATGACATCTCACTTAAAAGCTATTGAACGTTTTGAAAATCGATTTAATAATAAAATTAACCAAGCTAAAATTTATCCTAATTGGGCGGTGGTGGTATTTATTGTTGTTATTGTAATAAGTACAGTATCGGTCTCTTATAACTTTATAAAGTAAGATTTACTTAGTATTCACAGTCATGGGGTTCAAAACCCATAGATTGGTGGATTGAGTCCCTCTCGCTGTAGCCTTCCCTAAAAATGGGGGGGGGTAGTCTACATCGCTACAAAGGAAAATCCATGATTTTAATCTTGGGTTTGTTGTTGTGTTGGGTATAACAAATAAGTGTTTTAATTTTCAAATAAATCTTGTCATTTTAAGTCTTTAATAATTTGATTCAATAAATTCTAAATGATATTTTACAATTAATTCTTCAACTCTTTCAAAAAACTTTCTTTTTAAACCTGGTATATTAGACAAGACGACATTAATCTTATATATTTTGTGCCTTTTTCTCATTATTGAGATATCATATCCATACGAAAAAAGTTCCTGCTTAAACTTATTAAAATCACCTTCATTTGATTCCTTTATGATTACGAAAACCTCATTAGTGTTACTTTCACTTTTTGTGAAATTCACTTTTTTCACTTCCTCAATAATCTCATCCTCTACTTCTAAATTAAAATATCTATTTATCAATTCTAAAAATCTAAATGGCTGATAAGAATGTTAGACGTCAGCAAAAAGTGAACTTTTAAAGGGTTAATCTTTTAATTTCAACCAATATCGGGTGCTTTTTAGTTCCCCTGTTTTAAATAACATTTTTTTACCCACCATATCTTTTAAATCACGAGTCGCTGTAGATGCAGAGGTTTTGGCAATTCGAGTATAGTTTTCGGCACTTAAACCGCCTTCAAAACCTTGATGTCCAGAATCAAATAAACGTTTGACAATTTTTAATTGGCGTTCATTCATAAGAGCGTTAAAGCGGTCGAAAAACTTTGCTTTTTCAATTAAAAAATCAATTAGTTTAAGTGTCTCTACTTGGGCATCTAAAATAGTTTGTCCAAAGTAAAGCAACCAATCGGTAATATTGCAGGTCTTATTATTGTTTTCTAAAGATTCGTAATACGCCTTTTTATTGGCTTCAATTGTTTTTGATAATGAAATTAATGCAGGTTGCCCTAAACTTTGAGAAATTGATTTTTCGGCAATGGCTCGGGCAATACGTCCGTTGCCATCTTCGAAAGGGTGGATGCTAACAAAATAAAGATGTGCAATACCCGCTTTAGCAATTGGTAAAATTGATTTTTCCGTTTTAGAGTGCATGGTATTAAACCAAGAAATGAATTGTTCCATTTCATGTTGCATTTTATGTGATGGTGGCGCTTCAAAATGAACTGTAGGTCTATCTAATCGTCCAGAAACTACTTGCATGGCATCTTCGTGTGTGCGATATACACCAATATCGGCTAAATCTCGTCTACCATTGGTAAGCATCTTGTGCCAGTTAAAAAGTTGCTTATGTGCTAATGGAGAATGATAATTGCGATATAAATCGACCATCATTTCAGAAATACCATATTCCGCAGCAGCAATCTTTTTTTTATCTGTGGTGAGGCCAAGATTTTTTTTAATGGAAGATTGTATACTGTCTCTATCAAGATATTCACCTTCTATTTCAGAAGTTTTAAGAGCTTCATTCGATAATATTTCAACAATAAATTGTTCTTTGTCATTATCCTTTACATGTTTAAATGCACCTAAGACAGTCCCTATATTTTGAGAAAATTTTAATTCTAACTGTTTTAAAGCATTGTCATCATAAGAAAAATGAGGCCAATCTTTTAATTGCCAGTTCCAAATATTACGTGCCATGAGCTATAAGATTTACTTTTATAGCTCAAATATATGTATATTTTGAGCTATAAACATTGTTTTTATAGCCCAAAATTTAAATTTTTGGTCATAACCTAGTTTTTTTTAGAAGCTAAACTTTAAAATTGTAAAGCTTATGGAAGATACAGATCGAGATACATTAGAGCATAAAAAGAAAAATTATTGACGATAAATACTCTTAACATGAGTTTTGGATTTAGTAATATTTACAACTTAAACCGTTAGCGAAATACTGCTTTTGTCTCCCATTTACACCTTAAAGTTAGTTTGCCCTTATGAATAAATAAAAGTTACATATGGTATACATATGTAACCTTAATAATTAGAGTATTTAACGCAAAAATTACTGTTTAAAAAAAAAGGATGTAACTCACACAATATTAGTTAGTTATTGATTTTGTGCTGTGGTACCTCCAGTAGCTTATCAATTTGCGCTTCTATGTAACAGTGTACATCTGTATGCTCATTTTGGATGTGTCTTTATTTTGTAAATGTAGTTGTGTGTTTCTGTATGCTAGTGAGTATTCGAGAGCATATTTAAGACTAAATGATTTTGTTTATGAGTTAGTTGATTTTTTAATTGTTTGAGATAGTCTTTATTCTTACGCTATTAAATATAAGTTAAATCAAGTTGAGATGAAGAGGGATTTTATATCTTTGTATGTAATATGAAACAGGTATTTCATAAAATAACATCCATTTTAATGGCTTTTGTAGTTTTATTTTCTACGATGTCATTTACAATAGATATGCACTACTGTGGAGGTACTTTGGTTGAGACTGCCGTATTCCATAAAACAAAAGGTTGTGGTATGGAAATGCAAAACCCTTCAAGTACTGATTGTGCTGTTACAAAAAAGAATTGTTGTACAGATGAACAAATTACCATTGGAGGTCAGGATGAGTTAAAAATATCTTTTGATAAATTAACTTTCGACCAACAAGTATTTATAGCTTCATTTATATCTACTTATATTAATCTTTTTGAAGGTTTAAATAAAAATGTATCTTCTTACGAAGAATACAAACCGCCACTCGTCATAAGGCAAATCTTCAAGCTTGACGAGACCTATTTAATTTGATTTTTAAACAATAGACTGTTTATCCTATAGTACATGCTATAAGGATAATTTGTTGTATTCGATGTTTTTCTAACATCAATGTCTAACTGTTTAATAATCATACACAATGCTAAATAAAAGCATAAAATTTTTAATAGAAAATAAACTTGTAGCAGTTTTATTGCTCGTTCTTTTTATAGGATGGGGAACTGTAAACGCTCCTTTTAATTGGGATACTGGTTTTTTACCAAGTAACCCTGTAGCCGTTGATGCCATCCCTGATATTGGGGAAAATCAACAAATCGTTTTTACAAAATGGGATGGTCGCTCCCCACAAGATATTGAAGACCAAATTACCTACCCATTGACCACCTCATTATTGGGAATACCAGGAGTAAAAACCATTCGTAGCTCATCTATGTTCGGATTTTCCAGTATCTATATCATATTTGAAGAAGATGTAGAATTTTACTGGAGTCGAAGTCGGATTCTTGAAAAGCTAAACTCATTACCAAGTGGATTACTTCCAGAAGGTGTAAATCCAGCTTTGGGACCTGATGCAACAGGATTAGGACAAATATTTTGGTACACCCTTGAAGGACGTGATGAAAACGGAAATGTAACTGGAGGTTGGGATTTACATGAATTACGAAGTATTCAAGACTACTATGTAAAGTATGCTTTATCATCAGCAAGTGGTGTTTCAGAAGTTGCTTCTATAGGTGGGTATGTTCAAGAATATCAAGTCGATGTTAATCCTGAGTTAATGCGACAATACAATATTGGTTTGCATCATGTTGTAAAGGCAGTAAAAGAAAGCAATAAAGATATAGGCGCACAAACCTTAGAGATTAATCAGGTTGAATATTTGGTTCGAGGGTTAGGCTATATAAAATCCATTGCAGATATAGAAAATGCTGTTATAACTTCTGAAGACTTTACTGCAATTAGAATTAAAGACATAGGAAATGTGTCTTTAGGAGCAGCTACAAGACGAGGTATTTTGGATAAGGAAGGTGCTGAAGTTGTTGGAGGAGTGGTTGTGGCTCGTTATGGAGCAAATCCAATGGAAGTCATCACAAATGTAAAAGAAAAAATAAGTGAGTTAAGTTCTGGATTACCTTCAAAAGTATTGAGTGATGGAAAAACATCTCAATTGACTATTGTGCCTTTTTATGACCGAACAGAATTGATTCAAGAAACGTTAGGAACACTTAATGAAGCTTTAACTTTAGAGATATTGATAACAATTTTGGTCATCATTATTATGGTGTTCAATTTACGAGCTTCAGTTCTTATTTCTGGTTTATTACCTGTTGCTGTTTTAATGGTGTTTATAGCAATGAAACTCTTTGGAGTTGATGCAAACATTGTAGCCTTATCTGGTATTGCTATTGCTATTGGTACGATGGTAGATGTTGGTGTTATTCTTTCAGAAAATATAATTAGGCACTTAGATGAAAGTAAAGAAAATTTACCAATAAATACTGTGGTTTATAATGCAACCGCTGAAGTTTCAGGAGCAATTGTAACGGCAGTTATGACCACTATTATAAGTTTTATTCCTGTGTTTACAATGATAGGTGCAGAAGGAAAATTGTTTAGACCACTGGCATTTACAAAAACTTTTGCTTTAACTGCTTCCATAATAGTTGCCTTATTCTTGATACCCCCATTTGCAGCATTTCTATTTAAAAAGAAAAATATAAAAAAGACATTTAATTATTTAGTAAATGGGCTTTTAATCATAATAGGTATTGTAACAATAATCTCTGGATATTGGATCGGTCTTATATTGATTGCATTTGGGATTACAGCCTTATTAAAATCTAATGGGCAACTTTCAGAAAAAAGAGCGAACCTTATAAATATTGTTATTTCAGCAGTAACAATCGTCTTCCTTCTTGCTGAATACTGGAGACCTTTAGGTGTTGATAAAAGCATCTTTTGGAATCTCATTTTTGTTGGGTTGATATGTTTTGGCTTATTAAGTGTGTTTACATTATTTAGAAGATATTATACTCGCATTTTACAATGGGCATTAGCTAATAAAATCTTATTTCTATCTATTCCAACTCTCATTGTGATTGGTGGATTCTTCATAATGAAAAATACAGGCAAAGAATTTATGCCATCATTAAACGAAGGTTCTTTTTTACTCATGCCTACTTCCATGCCACATTCAGGTGTAGAAGAAAACAAACGAGTACTTCAGCAATTAGATATGGCTGTGGCAAGCATTCCAGAGATTAAAACTGTAGTTGGGAAAGCTGGTCGGACAGAATCTGCTTTAGACCCAGCTCCACTATCAATGTATGAAAACATGATTCAATATAAACCTGAATATATGTTAAATACAAATGGGGAACGCCAACGCTATAAAGTTAGCGAAGATGGTTTGTTTGAATTGAAAGATGGAAGTTTTATTACTAATCCCAATAATATCAAAAATGTCACCTTGAGCGCAGTCGAAAGGTCTCAATTAATTGAAGATAATGGTGGAGAGTTCTATAGAAACTGGAGACCAGAAATAAAAAATCCAAATGACATCTGGAAGGAGATTGTGCGTGTAACTAAGTTGCCAGGAGTTACATCAGCTCCTAAGTTACAGCCCATAGAGACACGTTTAGTAATGTTACAAACAGGCATGCGTGCTCCAATGGGAATTAAGGTAAAAGGTCAGGATTTAAAGCAAATTGAGGCTTTTGGTGTTCAGTTAGAAGATATTTTAAAACAAGCAGAAGGAGTTAAAGTTGAAGCTGTTTTTGCCGATAGAATTGTTGGTAAACCATACTTGTTAATCGATATAGATAGGGAAAAGATAGTACGTTATGGTATCTCTATAGAAGATGTACAAAACGTTTTAAAGGTTGCTGTAGGTGGTATGGTATTAACTCAAACTGTTGAGGGTAGAGAACGTTACGGGGTTAGAGTGCGTTATCCAAGAGAATTACGAGGCAATCCTTCAGATTTAGAAAACATTTATATCCCAGTAGAGAAAGGAAGTCCAGTTCCATTGAGTGAATTAGCAACTATTCGTTACGAACAAGGCGCACAAGTCATTAAGAGTGAAGATACTTTTTTAGTGGGCTATGTATTGTTCGATAAATTAGATGGGTATGCGGAAGTTAATGTTGTTGAAAATGCACAAACCTTAATTCAACAAAAAATTGATTCAGGAGAATTAGTAGTTCCAAAAGGGATTAACTATCAATTCACAGGAACTTATGAAAATCAATTGCGTGCAGAAAAAACCTTATCGGTTGTAGTGCCGTTAGCATTGTTCATTATCTTCTTAATTCTATATTTTCAGTTCCGCTCAGTAGCAACATCTTTTATGGTGTTTACAGGAATAGCCGTTGCCTTTGCAGGAGGTTTTATCATGATTTGGTTATATGGTCAAAACTGGTTTTTAAACTTCAATTTCTTTGGAGAAAACCTAAGAGACTTGTTCCAGATGCATCCTATTAATTTAAGTGTAGCCGTTTGGGTTGGTTTTATAGCTCTGTTTGGTATAGCAACGGATGATGGGGTGGTTATGGCAACCTATCTTACTCAAATATTTGATAGAAATAAACCCGCTAATAAGAAAGCTATAAGGGCATCTGTAGTAGAAGCAGGAGAAAAGCGTATTAGACCTTGTTTAATGACAACTGCAACTACGATATTAGCACTATTACCGGTACTAACATCAACGGGACGTGGTAGTGATATTATGATTCCTATGGCAATTCCAAGCTTTGGAGGTATGCTGATTGCCTTAATTACACTATTTGTTGTTCCAGTTTTATACAGTTGGAAAGCAGAATTACAACTTAAAAAAGTAGCAAAATGAAAAGATTAGTATTAATACTACTTGGTCTAATGACATTTAATTTTTCAAATGGGCAACAGTTGGAAATATTAATTAATGAAGCATTAGCGAATAATCCAGAGATTCAGAAATTTGAATTACAATATAGTATAGCTTCAGAAAAAGTAAATGAAGTTAATACTATTCCTAACACCGAATTTGGAGTAGGCTATTTTGTAAGCGAGCCTGAAACAAGAACTGGAGCACAACGTTTTAAAATTTCTGCAAAACAGATGATGCCTTGGTTTGGTTCTATAACAGCCAGAGAAAATTATGTTAACTCATTGGCGGACGCTAAATATGAAGATATTACGATTGCAAAACGAAAGTTAGTAGCTTCTGTATCTCAGTCTTACTATAACCTCTATGCTCTTAAAACAAAACAAAGGGTTTTAGATGACAATATAGCATTACTTAAAACCTACGAAACATTGGCTTTAAAGTCTCTTGAAGTGGGTAAAACTTCAGCAGTTGATGTATTAAGATTGCAGATGAGACAAAACGAGTTAGAGCAATCTAAGCAAGTATTGGCGCAGTTGTATTTAGCAGAACAAACAACATTGAATAAGCTTTTAAACAGGGAAAAGTCTGTTGAAATTGATTTAATAAATGAATTAACTATACCGTTAAATGATGCTTTAAATGATACCGAAAATTTAGCATTGCATCCTGAGTTGACAAAGTATGATAGGTTGTTTCAATCTGTAGAACAATCCGAATTACTAAATCAAAAAGACAGTCAACCTATGATTGGTTTTGGGTTGGATTATGTTTCGGTTTCTGAACGACCAAACATGAATTTTAGTGATAACGGAAAAGATATTGTTATGCCTATGGTGTCGCTTTCAATTCCGATTTTCAATAAGAAAAACAAATCGCAAACAAGACAGAACGCTTTAAAACAACAAGAAATTACATTTCAGAAACAAGAAAGAGAAAATGTTTTGGAAACTGCTTTATCTAAAGCAATTAATAACAGAATAGCTTCACGAATTAGTTATGATACGCAAGCCAAAAACTTAAAACAGGCAAAAGATGCAGAAGACATTTTGATAAAAAGTTATGAAACAGGAACGATTGATTTTAATGATGTTTTAGACATCCAAGAATTACAATTAAAGTTTCAAATTAATCAAATAGAATCTGTGAAGAACTATTATGTGCAATCAACAATTATTAACTATTTGACGGAATAATTATGAGGCATACACTGAGTATAAAGAATATGGTTTGTAATCGTTGTAAAACAATTATTGAACAGCAACTTAAAAGAGAAGGGTTAGAAGTTGAGTCTATTGAACTTGGAAAAGTTGTTGTACAAGGAGAGAAAGAGATTGATTTTGTAAAACTTGAAGAATTGTTGAAAATTGAAGGTTTTGAACTCATTAATAAAGCATCAGAAGTATTAATTGAAAAAATTAAAATATCGATGATTCAAAAGATAGAGAAAAATGATGTAGAGAATATACTTTCAGAATTACCAAAAGAATTAGGAAAGAGCTATGTTTCGTTGAGTAGATATTTTAGTAAATCAGAAGGAATAACACTTGAAAAATACCTTATCAATTTAAAAATTGAAAAAGTAAAAGAACATATTCAAATAAATCAGTTAAACTTTTCTGAAATAGCTTATAGCCTTAATTATAATAATAGTAGTCATTTGGCGAAGTAGTTTAAATCTGTAACAGGTATGTCAATGTCACAATATAAAAAGTTACAAGATTGGAATAGAAAAGAATTAGACAAAATTATATAAAAATTAATCATAATTAGAAAAACAACAACTCTGAAGTAAATATAGTTTTGGGAGTTAATTCTAAAATTTATAAAAAAATGAAACATACATATCACATACATGGAATGACCTGTAACGGTTGTCGAAGTCATGTAGAGGAAACACTTTCAAAAGTGGAAGGTGTTTCAAATGCAATAGTCGATTTAGAAAAATCAGAAGCGACTATTGAAATGGAATTGCATATTTCTTTAGAAACTTTTCAGGAAGCTTTAAAGAAAGATAGTGACAGATATAGCATACATAATATAGGAGAACATCATCATAAGGAATTAAAGAAAGAAGAAGCTCCAAAAGGGAAAGGCACAGGTGCTTTTTACTGTCCTATGCATTGTGAAGGAGATAAAACCTATGATAAAGCAGGAAATTGCCCTGTGTGTGGAATGGACTTGGTAGAAGAAAGAAGTATAGTCCCTTCGAGTGTTCAATTTACATGCCCTATGCATTCTGAAATTATTAAAGATGAGCCTGGTTCTTGTCCTATCTGTGGGATGGATTTAGTGCCATTGGAAGCTGATACTTCTGAGGAAGACAAAACCTATAAGAAACTATTAAAAAAGTTTTGGGTTGCTGTAGCTTTTACCGTCCCCATATTTTTAATAGCCATGACAGAAATGCTAAATAACAATCCGTTATATACTGTTTTAGAACAAAAGCAATGGAACTGGATACAATTTGCATTATCAATTCCAGTAGTGTTTTATGCAACTTGGATGTTTTTTGAACGTGCTTGGACTTCCATAAAAACGTTGAACCTTAATATGTTTACGCTTATAGGAATTGGGTCTGGCATTGCATGGATATTTAGTGTATTCGCTATGTTGTTTCCAGATGTGTTTCCACAAGATTTTAAAACTACTGACAGTAACGTATTTGTATATTTTGAAGCTACAACTGTCATTCTCACATTAGTATTATTAGGACAATTATTAGAAGCTAAAGCCCATAGTCAAACAAGTGGAGCAATAAAAGAATTATTAAAGCTAGTGCCGTCAACAGCGACCTTGGTAAGTGATGGGGAGGATAAATTAATTGCGATTGATAAAATTGAACAAGGCAATTTATTACGTGTAAAGCCAGGAGAAAAAATTCCAGTTGATGGTAGTATTGTAGAAGGGCATAGTAGTATAGATGAATCTATGATTACAGGAGAGCCTATTCCTGTAGACAAATATATAGATGATAAAGTGAGTTCTGGTACAATCAATGGTACAAAATCATTTGTAATGAAAGCCGAAAAGGTTGGTGCAGAAACCTTACTCTCTCAAATTATTCACATGGTTAATAATGCAAGTCGTTCAAAAGCACCAATTCAAAAGTTAGCTGATAGAATCTCTAAATATTTTGTCCCGATAGTATTAATTGTTTCTGTAATAACATTTATCGTTTGGGCTGTATTTGGTCCAGAACCAGCTTATGTTTTTGCTTTTGTCAATGCTATTGCTGTATTAATTATTGCCTGTCCTTGTGCATTAGGTTTAGCTACACCAATGTCGGTTATGGTTGGTGTTGGAAGAGGCGCACAATCTGGTGTTTTGATTAAGAATGCGGAAGCCTTAGAAAAAATGAATAAAGTTGACACCTTAATTGTAGATAAAACAGGAACGATAACCGAAGGAAGACCTTCAGTGGAAAAAGTTATAGCAACTGGTGCTGAAAAGGAAACAGTTTTAGTAGAATATATAACGTCATTAAACCAATATAGCGAGCACCCTTTAGCAGAAGCTGTCGTAAACTATGGTAAATCAAAAAAGGTGTCTATTACTAAAGTAAATGATTTTCAGGCGGTAGCAGGAAAGGGAGTTGTTGGTACTGTTGGAAATAAAAAGGTTGCTTTAGGTAATGCAAAATTACTAGAACAATATACTATAGCTATTCCTGAAAGTTTGGCAAACAAGGTTTTGGTAGAACAAGAACAAGGTAAAACAGTTTCATACATAACAGTAGATAATAATGCTGTAGGCTATGTTACTATTTTCGATGCAATTAAAACAACAAGTCAAAAGGCTATTACAGCACTTCAAAACAATGGTGTTGACGTCATAATGCTGACTGGAGATAACAAAAATACTGCAAAAGCAGTAGCAGACCAGTTGAATCTAAAACATTATAAAGCAGAATGTCTTCCAGAAGATAAACTCAACGAAATAGAATTACTACAATCACAAGGGAAAATAGTAGCTATGGCAGGAGACGGAATTAACGATGCCCCAGCTTTGGCACAATCGGATATTGGGATTGCTATGGGAACAGGAACAGATGTAGCTATTGAAAGTGCAGCAATAACATTAGTAAAAGGAGATTTACAGGGCATTGTAAAGGCTAAAAAGTTAAGTCACGGTGTTGTTAAAAATATAAAGCAGAATCTATTTTTTGCTTTTGTTTATAACGTATTGGGTGTGCCAGTAGCAGCAGGTGTTTTATATCCAGTATTTGGACTGTTACTCTCTCCAATGATTGCAGCTTTGGCAATGAGTTTTAGTTCAGTTTCGGTTATTGCAAACGCATTAAGATTAAGGAATATTAAAATATAAACGAATATGGTAAATAGGCAAACATCATTAAAACTCAGGAAAACACATCGCTATTTAGGATTGTTTTTAGGCGTTCAGTTTTTGTTCTGGACAATTAGTGGTTTATACTTTAGCTGGACAGATATAGATGATATTCATGGAGACCAATTTAAAAATTCTGATTATCAACCGAAATCATTCAATAACCTTATTAGTCCAGCACAACTAAATGTTTCTGGTGGTTTAAATACTATTGAGTTACGAAACATTGGTAATACACCATTCTATTGGATAAATAAAAATCAACTATATAATGCCATTGATGGAAGCCTAAAAAATTACATATCAAAAGATGAAGCTTTATATATAGCTGAAAACCACATGAAAAGTGATTTGGAAGTAGAAACTATTGAACAAATCAATGAAGCTGGTAAACATCACGAATATAGAGAACGATTATTACCAGCTTATGTTATATCATATAAATCAGATGAGTCCATCAAAGCTTATGTCTCTATTAAAGATGGAAAATTTCAAACAGTTAGACATCGAAGTTGGCGTTGGTTCGATTTTTTATGGATGACCCATACAATGGATTATGAAGGTAGAGATAACTTTAACACCATTGTTTTAAGAGCCTTTTCTCTTTTAGGATTAATTACAGTTTTGAGTGGCTTATTATTATGGTTTACAAGTTCTCCATCAGTTAGAAAATTATTAAAACGAAAAAATAAATAGAAATGAAAAAATATATAATTTATATCGGAATATTAGTTGTAGGGCTACTATTAGGACGGTTGCTTTTTGGTAATACTTCCAATGAAGAAACAACACATAATCATAACGAAACAGTAGAAAGCAATCAAATGTGGACATGTTCTATGCATCCGCAAATTATGCAACCAGAAGCAGGAGATTGTCCAATATGTGGTATGGATTTAATTCCTGCGGAAGCTGGAGCTGATGGGCTAACCGCAGACCAATTTAAACTGACTAAAAATGCAATAGCATTGGCTAACATTCAAACATCAGTTGTAGGTCATAGTAAAGCTGAAGGAAATACGGTAAAGCTTTCTGGGAAAATAGTTGAAAATGAAGAAGCTAATGTAGTTCAAGTCAGTTACTTTTCTGGTAGAATAGAAAAACTAAATGTCAGTTATACAGGAGAAAAAGTAAGAAAGGGTCAGTTATTGGCAACTATTTATTCTCCAGAATTATTTGCTGCACAACAGGAACTTATTACAACTTCTTCTTTAAAAGAATCTCAACCAGAATTATATAAGGCCGTTCGTAATAAGTTAAATCTTTGGAAGCTATCAGATACCCAAATAAATCAGATTGAAGCTTCTGGAAAAGTAAAAGAGAATTTTTCTGTTTATGCTACTGTATCTGGTACGGTATCTAAAAAATTAGTAGAGCAAGGTGCTTCAATAAAGCAGGGACAGCCTTTGTTAAAAATCACGAATTTAAATACGGTTTGGGCGAATTTTGATGTCTATGAAAATCAAATAGATATGTTTAGGGTAGGACAGGAAGTTTCTATTAAGACAAATGCATACCCTGATAAAATATTTAAAGCTAAAGTTTCTTTTATAGACCCTATACTTGATGTAAGAACAAGGACAATGAAATTGAGAGCTGTTTTAAACAATGGAAAAGATTTGTTTAAACCAGGTATGTTTATAGAAGGTAATATAAAGCCTGTTAACGTAATTAAAGGACAAATATCTGTTATACCTTCAAGTGCTGTTTTATGGACAGGAAAACGCTCCGTAGTGTACCTAAAGAAGAATGCTAACGAGCCTGTATTTGAATTACGAGAAGTAGTATTAGGTAATAGGATTGGAGAAAATTATGAAGTATTAGAAGGGGTTGATAATGGAGATGAAATTGTAACTAACGGCACGTTTACTGTAGATGCTGCTGCCCAATTACAAGGTAAAAAATCCATGATGAATAAAGAAGGAGCTAAGGTGATGACTGGTCATGAAGGACATCTTGGTGTGGATTCAAAACCATCAAGCACAAATGAAAATCATTCTAATATGAATGAAAGAATAGAAGTGTCTGCAGATTTTCAAAATCAATTGAAAACAGTTTTTTATGATTATATCAAATTAAAAGAAGCTTTGGTAAAGGAGGATTCTAAAAAAGCGAATGAATATGCAAAAGCATTAGTATCGAATTTAGGGAAAGTAGATATGAAATTATTAACTGATAATGCGCATAGCCATTGGATGACTTTAGAAAAAAAATTAAAAGCTTCAACAAATTCAATTTCAAACACATCAAATATTAAAGAGCAGAGAAATCATTTTAAACATCTGTCTTCACATTTAGCAAAGGTTCTTCAGTTATTTGGTGTAAACGAAAAGGTTTATTATCAATTTTGTCCGATGGCAGATAGTAATAAAGGAGCATATTGGTTGAGTAAGGAAGAAAAAGTAATCAATCCATATTTTGGGGAAGCCATGCTTACCTGTGGAGAAGTAAAACAAGTAATAGAATAATCAATTATAAATAATAACAATTAAATTTTTAAAGATGAAAAAAGTAATTTTAAGTGTAGCGATAATTGCAGCTATTGGTTTAGTGAGCTGTAAAAATGATTCAAAACAGAAAACAGAGACAACTACCGAAGTTTCTCGTGAAATGGCGATGACAGATTTGTCCTTTGGTGTTAGAGGGAATTGTGGTATGTGCAAAAAGACTATTGAAAAAGCAGCCAATAGTGTAGATGGTGTTGCTAAAGCAACTTGGGATGTAGATAAGAAGAAAATTGATGTAACTTTTGACGATTCTAAAACTGATGTCACAGCTATTCATAATGCTATAGCTGCTTCTGGCTATGATACTGAAAAAGTATCTGGTAGCGAAGAAGCTTATAAGGGTTTACCAGGTTGTTGTCAGTATGACCATGAAATGGCAATGAGCCAGTCTGGAGAAGCTAAAGAAGGAGAGCATTAACTAAGAATATAAAACTTTTGAAGAATAGACCTTCTAAGCACTAATTAAATTGTAAACAAGAACCTCTTTCTTAGACAAGTTAAGAGGTTTGCTTTAATTTGTAGTATTAATAAAAATAGTTTGATTAATAATAATGGGAAAATTTTGAACTGAGACGTATAATTTTAAATGTAAGACTTTATAAAATAGATCATATTTTAGAGCAGCAACTAAAAAACCCTTGATTTCTAAGGGTTTTTTAAGTTTAAAGTGGTACCTCCAGTGGCTTGCCATAATGTATTCATATATACCTGTATGTATCTATGTACGTCTTTTTAGTATTCTTTTAATTAGTAAATGTATTTGTGTGGTTTGTTATGCAATTGAGTATTCGAGAGCATATTTTAGACTGACATTATTTTTTGATAATCCAGTTCTATTAGAAATTTACAGATCTTGTATGTTACAACCGATACAAGTATCAAGGAATTCTTAGGATTAAAACTTCAATTTTTAGATGATTAGTTTCTTTTTATTTGAAATTTATTAATGATTTTCATAAGACATTTTGTTATTTCTTTTTTAGAGTTGATAAATACAAATTTAGCTAAATTCAATGAGGAGTTTCTGAACGAAATTATTTAGATGATGAACAATACTCCATAGTATTGCATATATAAACCATTAAAACAAAATATTATGACTTTATTCGAAAATGCTCAAAAATTCTTTCACAATTGTGAATCTGCAAAAGGTTGGGAAGCCTGTGCAGCATATGTAGACGGTAATGGTAAATTTGATTGTCAATCTCAAGCATTAGCCAATGTTAATGACATTAAAAGTTATGTGGATTGGGTATATGGTTTGAGTAATGTGACAATGCCTGGAAGTAGATATGAAGTTCACGCTTCTGCTTTTGATGAAGAAACCAATACTGCTATTTTTTTCTCAACATTTATTGGAACACATACTGGAGAGGGTGGACCTATTCCACCAACTCAAAAAACTACAAATACCGATTATGTTTATGCCATAAAAATGAATAACAATGGCAAAGTATCGAGTATGACCAAAATTTGGAATGCACCATGGGCATTACGTGAATTGGGTTGGATGGACTAAACCCTGAAGTGTTAAAACAATAGAAAAGCAGGGTCCTACAAAGCCTGCTTTTTTTGATGTTTTTAACAAAACGTATTTGTCTTCATTATTCAATAAGATCAAAGAACGAATCAATGTAGACAATAAGTTCACTACTCTGTTTATAATGTAGAAGTAAGTTTAATCCGAACATCAATCCTACTAACATTTCTACAAACTCAGGTATTTTGTTGATGTCTTTAATCCCTCCAGCTTTATAAGTGTTATGCAGTGCAGCACTATATGAGTTTCTCATGTTTTTAAGAAATTGGTCATACACAGGACTGAGGGTTTTCAGCTCTTGTTTTAGCTCTAATGCAATATTCATGAGCATGCAAGTACAAGGGTCGTCATTAAAATTTGAATTTGCTACTTCGTGATAAACTTCTCTAATAGCTTCAACCCCTTTTTTACTATGTTCAATAAAGTGAAATACAGGATCAATATTTTCGGACAAGTAACTGTCAATACTATCCAATAAAAGTTGTTCTTTTCCCCATTGATTGTATAAGAAAGATTTGCTTATTCCCATCCCTTCGGCAAGTTCCTGATATGAAACTGCCCTATAGCCATTTTCCCAGAATATAGGAACAGCTTTTTTAATCAGTTGATCCAGGTCTATACGTTTATACATTTGGTGATTAAGTTTAAATTATTTTGAATATATTTCTCTGCTTCTTTATGCGAAAAAATCACATACATACCCATACTTGTACAATAGAAAGTGGTTAGTTGCTGTGGCGTTATCTTTAACGTATCAATACTTAGTGTTAATTTTTCTTTGAGCAGTTGCTCGAATCTGTCTTTTAGAAAATCCAAGTACGTATTAAAAAACGCTTGCATTTCATGAGTTTCTCTGAGTTCCATAGCCATAGAGGAAATATAGCACCCTATGGGATGATTATTGTTCTTGGATGGGTTAAAAAAACTCATGTAAAATTGAAATAATCTCTTCTCAATTGATATAGGTTGAGACAATAACTTCCAGTCAATATGCCTCTTTTTATATAATTCTAGAGAAGCAAGTAATATGCCTTCTTTGTTTCCGAATTCTTCATAAAGTGAATATCTATTCACATTGGTTCGGTCAACTATTTCTTGAATACCAGTTCCATTATACCCTTCCTCCCAAAAGAGGGTTAAGCACTTTTCTAAAACATTGTTTCTATTAAATTCTTTAGGTCTCATATATATAACAAACTCCTGTTATCTTTTTTAAGTTCGAATAATGGGTGCAATATCCACCCAAAAATACAACTACAAGTTAAGCATTGTTTTTATGCTGATAATTGGCTATTTGAAAGTTTTGATATTTTTATTCTCTTAGTTCAAACATGATGTCAACTATTTCAACTGAAGGTGGTTCGATAGCTTTATAAGCCTTTGGGATTGTAGCTGCCAAATCAGATTCTTTAAACTTTTTCAATGATTCCATAGAATCCCAAATATATACACCTCCATAATAGCCAGATTCGTGCATTTTTACATAATATTTCTGTATGATGCCATGAATTGCTTTAAACTCTGGCTCACGCTCTTTTGCAATTTTGAACATGTCATCTTCAGATAGCTTTGTTTTAATTTTTACAATCTGCATTATTGAACCTTTAGTTTTTTTATCCATATGCTAAAATTTTATATTTTCTCCTAATCCGGCAAATACATAATCTTCTCCAAAATAATCTTGTAAGATTTTAAAAGCTAAATGACCTGTACAATGCGTAGGAGCTACCTTATTAACTTTCAAATTATTTTTTAATCTTTTGGCTAAATCTAATAGTGCAATTTTATCATAAGGAAGAAGGTGGTAACCACCATAAACCATTTCAATATTGTTTTTAGTAAACTTTTTTGATTCAGAAATAATTTTTTCAACAGTACTATGAGAGCAACCTACAAACAATATTTCACCCTCATCAGACTTTAGAGACAGAGAAATTTCTTTAAGACCATTAAATTTAGCATTATGAGATTCACAATTTTCACATGCATCAAGACTAGGGTATTTGTTAAAATATCCCATATATTCAGAAGACGTAGTAATTAACCTTATGCCTGGCTCAATTTCTGTATTCTCTTTAATAAATTCAATATTAGCATTCCAAAACCGTCCTGTTTGGTTGAAATGATAATCTTTGTAATCTCCTCCAAAATATTGCATTCTTTTATCTAGGGAATCTGTTGCCGTGGAATCTGTACCAGAAATATCAAAAGGAATATTGGCTCCCCAAAATAAGTCAAACGGAAAATAGATTTTAACATTAGGGTTAATTTTTAGGAGGTAATCAAAACCGTTAATGTGATCAAAATGTGCATGTGAAGCTATAGCAAAATCAATTTGCGACAAATCGATATTCAAAGCTTCCACATTACCTTTAAAAATATTTGCATTTGTCCCACCATCAAACAATATTGTTTTGCCTTTATATTTAACTATGCATGAAAACCCAAAGTCCTTAATTATGCCCTCTTTATCATCTCCAAATGCGTCATAGAGATTAATAATAGTGTTCTGCTCCATTTTTTTATAGCTGTTTTGCGAACACCCTATAAGTGTAAAAACAATACAGATTAATAAAATCTTAGACATAGAATTTTTAATAATTTCATGTGTGGTTTGTTACTAAGATAGTAAAAAGGAAGTAATATGTTGTTTTTAATAATCTAATTGTTAATGGATGTTTTTAGTAATAGAGAGGTTGAAAACTACTACTATTAAATAGATTAAGCTCATTTAAACGATTAGATAAGAGGTTTATAGAAAATTCTATTTTAATTGATAGAACTTATTTATGTTTGAATCACCATAACATAAGTAGGTTAAGTTCATGGTAGATTTGGGGCAAAAAAGGTGAACGTATGTTCGCCTTTTTTATTAAATATACTCATCTAATTAAAGAAGGAATTAACATATGTTTAGCTAATTATACTAAATAGTATGTATCTTGTATATGCCCAACATTTTTGGTGTTTCTCTTAATTGATAGGATTAATAGCTATATCCCTAACAAATTAATGTTAGACTTATTCTTTAAAGAGAATATATAAGGAGGTATTTTAGCCTCCTTTTTTTTATGAAAAAAAGTGACCAAAATTAAAATAAGGTGTCTTAAAATTATTGATAACTAAAATTTTATACATCATGTTAAAAAAAAGTATTATTATTTTATTGGTACTATTAGCTATAAGTTGTGGAGGTAAGAAAGAAAAAAATAATCAAGCAGAGAATACAGTATTAGAACAAGAAATAGAATCTATAGAAGCAGTTACTGAAGAGCTTAAAAATACAGAAAAAAGTATAGAAGCATCCATTAAAAAATTGGATACTATGTTAAACGAAATAGAAGACTAAATATTATGAAAAAATCACTTAAAACTATATTTACAGTTATATTACTAGTTGGGTTTGTAGCTGTTGGATTTGCTCAAAAACCTGAGCATGCTGGTAAAAAGGAAAAAACAGTAAAGAAAATTAAGAAAGAGAAAAAAAATGTACAAGAAGAAATTCAGGAAAATAAACAAAAGAAGGATAAGGTAGAAAAAAAGCTAAAAAAGGAGAAGAAAGAAAAAATTGAAGAGTTTGAAGAAAAGGGTAATTCTTATGGAAAGGAAAAATTTGGGTTAGAAGGAAAAGCTTATGGACAGGAACGTGCAAGACAAGCTAAGTTACAGAAAGAAGAGAAAACAAAACAATTAGAAAACACCGTGAAAAAAGGTGAATCCAAAGCCAATGATGCAAGGGAAAGGGTTAAAGTTGCCAAGGAGAAGCTTAAAGTTAAAAAGAAGCAAGGCAAAATAACAGATGAAGACTATAGCGAAAAAATGGAAAAGTTAGAAGCTATTGAAAAAGAAGCTGATATATTGGAAAAGAAAGTTAAAAAAGGTAAAAGGTTAAAAAAATCTGAAGCTAACTAATAGATCTAGAACTAGGTTTTATAAAAGGTCAATCCAATTAAGGGTTAGCTTTTTTCTTTGCTTAATAAAAACAGTGCATTTTAACGAAAAGATTGTAAAGAATTAGACTTTTTTTAAAGCAGGTCTTATTTTTGTAAACATCTATAAAAAAGGAAGTTATGAGTATGAGGTATTTAGAAAGTGTTTTAGGAACTGTAGTAACTATTATGGCACTATTATTAATGGTTAATTGTGATAGTGATAACAGCAGTAAAAAAGAAACGGCTAGAGTTCAATTAAAATTAGTTGATGAACCAGGGGATTATTTAGAAGTTAATATTGAAATTATAGACATACAATACAAATCTTCTGATGAAGAAGAAAGTTGGGAAAGTTTTACTCCTGAAGGTGGATATCCAATAAATGTTGATATTACCGAGCTTATAGCTGGAAATAGCTTGTTATTAACAAATGAAGTAGTGCCAGTTGGTATATTAAAACAAGTAAGATTGGTTTTAAGTGATAATAATACGCTTAAAATAGAAGGGGGAGATGAGCTAGTCTCCTTAGATACTCCAAGTGCAGAACAATCAGGTTTAAAACTCAATTTAGATGAAGAGTTAGAAGCTGGATTTGTGTATTCATTCATATTAGATTGGAATGTTCAGAAGTCTATTGTTAAAGCAGGTAATTCGGGGAAATATATTTTAAAACCTGTCATTAAAGTTAATGCAGAAGTTAGTTCTGGTTCTATAAGTGGAAAAGTAGTTGAAAATATTGAAGAAGTTGAAACAGCAATTTCTAATCTAGTAGTAGAAGTTTATACTACAGATGGCATACTAGTTAAAGACACATTAACTAATGAAAACGGAGATTTTGTAGTTCAAGGTCTTGAAGCTGGAAATTATATTTTAAAGATTTCTAGAGAAGGTTATGTTGATTATACTTCGGCTGAAGTAAGTGTTGAAGTTGGTAATATAGAGTCAGCTGGAACAATAGTATTAGAGTTGGAATGAAATTCTGATAAAAATAACTATCAAGAACCCATTCTTTTCTTTTAGAATGGGTTTTTTTAGTAGGTTTAACTTTTTAACAAAATTAAGTAGGCAGGTTAGTGTTAAACATTATTACTTGTAATACTAAACCTTCTTTTTTGTATAATTCATGCGTTTCGACGAAAATATTATGCTTTCATCTTGCCTCTGGCTATATTTGATGTGTTAACCTATTTAAGAAAATGTTATGAAAAGTATAGCTCGAATGTCTCTTTTGAGTCTAGGATTGTTGTTTTTTGGGTGTAATCTGGAAAGTATAGAACAATCTAACAATCAAGTTTTAGCTGAGAAAAAATCATCCAAAAAAGAAAAGAGTTTTGATGTTGTAGAAAGTGATAGTTCAATAGATGATACTTCAGATGAACACTGTCATACAGTTAATTTAATAGCTGGACAACATCATGAAATTGGAACAGTAACTATAGATATTGAAGGAGATAATTTAATAGTAACATATATAACAAATGGTGATTGGGTTTTAGATGCCACACATTTACATATTACCAATTGTGAAGAAGATGGTTTCCCAACTACAGGATCAAATAATCCAAAAATTGGTCATTTTGATTATACAAGTGTACATGAAGATGGAACAACTCAAGTTACTTATACAATAGATATAGGTGAAATTACAGGAGAATTGTGTTTTGCAGCACTTGCAGAAGTAGATGGTCCATCTGAAGAAACAGCTTGGGCAGAGGGAAATGACTTTGGAGGTAATAGTTGGGCAATGTATTTTGAAGCTGATTTGACAGATTGTGATGATGACGATACACTGCCAGCTTTTTAAAATAAAGACTCAAAATAATAATACAATAAATTTAAGAGACTGTCTGAATAGGCAGTCTTTATTAGTTTAATAACACTTTCACATCACTTACATAATTAGTAACGGGAAAAGATCCATTTGTTATAATATACTGCATTTCCATTTTACCATCATCAGCAAAATTTAATATTTCATTAATTTTTGCACCATTTGGCATGACACAGGTTCTGGTTGCTCCCTTGCCCTCTCTAGAAGTTGTAGAGCTTGCATTGGTGAATAATTTTCTACTTATCTAAATGAAGGCATACATGTCCAATACTAGTTTAATTATTTGAAAAAACAGATTCCGATTCTTTAAAACTTTTAAACTCCAACATATAGTCATTTGGGTCTTTTACAAAGAATGACAAATGTTCTCCTGATTTGTTTTTCAAAAAAGTAGCTTCTGTTACTATTTCTATATTCAGTTTATTAAGTTTAGAATACATAGTACCCCAGGTATCTACATTTAATATTATTCCATAATGAAAGGAAGGTAAAGTTTTCCCCTCGAATACATAATTAGGGCTATTAAAATTAAATTTACCTGCTTGGGTAAAAGTTATTTGATGTCCAAATAAATTAATATCTACCCAATTATTAGAATACCTTCCTAAAGAAGCTCCTACTGTATCTACATAAAACATTTTGGTTTCTACCAAGTTTATACAAGGTAATGAAAGATGAAATAAATTGTCCATATTAATTTGAGTTAATTAGTTCTAAATATTCTATCCTATAAATAATAAGGTCATCTTCATCATCAACAATACTTTCAGAATATGCTAAATGAAATACTTTATTTATCAAACTTTTATCATTCTTTAAATCAAACCTCATTAATATTTGAGGGTGTATTTCTTCAAAAACCATATCTACATCATTATCTATAGTAAATGTGTAAAATCCATTTTTATGAGATTTAAATACTACTGTTTCGTATCTCGGCTTCATAACAAGTCATTTTATAATTTTAATCAATACTATTAAATAAACGTTCTATTGTATTTTTATCAGAAGGGTTGATGAACTTTAAAGCTTTTGTCCATTTAACCCATTTCAATGATTTAAACTTATTAGGCTCTCTATTTTCAAACTTTTGTCCATTGGTTACAAGTAAAAAATAATGCCTTGTTAAAGCTCTTTTTTCACTATCAATTACTGTATTTGAAGCATAATACTTAAAATTCTTTTTAATTAAACGCACTCCTGTTTCTTCATAAACTTCTCTAATAAGTCCTTCTTCTGGAGATTCGCCTTTTTTGAGAAAACCACCTGCAAGTACAAACCTTTTCTTATCCTCCTTTTTTTGAAGAACTAAAATTGAAGCGTCTTCTACTATTAATAGTTTAGACTTATATTTATGGTTTTTAATTTTCATAAATCATTCTAAATCGTCTTCGTTTAAAGCATCAATATTTACATTATCATTAGTAGAATCATCATCTTCATGTTCTTCCATAGCTTGAACTAATCGTTTTCCAACTTTTACTAAATAGACTGTATCTTCAGTTCTTACTTCAACGGCTTCAATGTATTCATTTTGTGCATTTCTGAATGCAATTATATCCTTATCAGAATATCCATCAGGGAATTTTTCTACCAGAAGATTTAAAATGTCTTCATTCAACTTTTGATAATCTACAATTTTACGTATCATTTTATTTTGTGTTACATGCCTAACAAATAGGCAAAGATTAACGGAGCAACAATCGTAGCATCACTCTCTATTATAAATTTTGGTGTATTAATATCTAATTTTCCCCAAGTTATTTTTTCATTAGGAACAGCTCCTGAATATGAACCATAACTTGTTGTGGAATCACTTATTTGACAGAAATAACTCCAAAAGGGTGTGTCTGTACGCTCCATATCCTGATATAACATCGGAACAACACATATTGGAAAATCTCCTGCTATTCCTCCGCCAATTTGAAAGAAACCAATACCATTTTCAGAGTTATCTGTGTACCAATCTGCAAGAAAGGTCATATACTCGATTCCAGATTTCATCGTACTGGCTTTAAGCTCTCCTTTAAGGACATAACTTGCAAAGATATTCCCCATAGTACTATCTTCCCAACCCGGGCAAATAATGGGTAAATTCTTTTCTGCTGCTGCGTACATCCAAGAATCTTTTAAATCAATTTCATAATGAGCTTCCAATACTCCGGATAAAAGCAACTTATACATATATTCATGCGGCAAGTAACGTTCGCCTTTATCATTAGCTTCTTTCCAGATGGCATAAATGTGTATTTGCAATCTTCTAAAAGCTTCTTCTTCTGGAATGCATGTATCTGTAACGCGATTAAGGCCTTGTTCTAATAAATCCCATTCTTCTTCCGGGGTTAAGTCTCTATAATCAGGAATACGTTTATAATGAGAATGTGCCACTAAGTTCATAATATCTTCCTCTAAATTTGCTCCTGTACAAGAAATAATTTGCACCTTATCTTGTCGTATCATTTCAGCAAAAATCTTTCCTATTTCTGCTGTACTCATTGCACCTGCCAAAGACACTAACATCTTTGAGCCTCTATTTAATTGCTCTTCATATGATTTTGCTGCATCAACTACAGTAGCAGCATTGAAATGCAAATAATATGTTTCTATAAAGTTTGAAATTGCGCCTTTAGTAGTCATCTTTCTCCTTGTATTTTGATAAATTATTAGTTAGTGGTTTATTATTATAAGCATTGTCATAATCGTCTTCTGTTATATCCTTTTGGAACTTATAACTTAACATTTTGTAATACAATTTAGCCGCAAGAAAATCTGAAGATTTATCTATTTCATTAGGACATAATTCAACAATATCAAAGCCAACAACATTTTTTTCTGCAAATACTTGCTTTAAAAAATCTATGGTTTCATACCAAAATAATCCTCCTGGTTCTGGTGTACCCGTGCTTGGTAATATTGAAGGGTCAAAAGCATCTAAATCAAATGTTATAAACACATTCTCTGTCATCTGGTCAATAGCAGAATCCATCCAAGAATCATCTATTGCCATATCGTGAGCAAAATAAGTTTTATCTAAATTCATAATAGATTTCTCTTTTATGTCCAAAGAACGAATACCCACTTGAATTAAATTGGTATTTTGACTGGCTTCATAAACGGCACAAGCATGATTACAAGAACTACCATTATAACGTTGTCGTAAATCAGCATGGGCATCTATATGTAATACTGTTAAGCTTGGAAACATCTCATTAAATGCTCTAATAGTACCAATCGATATAGAATGTTCTCCTCCAAAAATAGTTACAAACTTATTTTTCTTGATGTATTTTTTTGTGACATCATGTACTGCATCCACCATATTTTCTGGAGAGGTATTTTCAGTAACTGCATCCGTTAAGTAAACACCTTGTTTATAAACTTCTGAATCTGTCTCAATATCGTAGAGTTCCATGTTTTCAGAAGCTTCTAAAAAAGCTTTTGGTCCTTTATCTGCTCCTTTTTGCCATGTACTTGTTCCATCATAGGGAACAGGAATTAATACAATGTTTGCATGCTCCAATTTTGCATACTCTTCTGATATTCCAGCGTAAGTTTTGGTTTCCATTTTTATTTGTCTGCTAATTGCAATTCAGTATTTAAATTTTGCATCGTATTAGTTTCAGGTTTTTTATCATAGCCTAAAATTTCAAGTAATTCTTCACTTTTTTGTTGTTCTCTAAATAATTGTGTTGTGATATTTCCATGAGCATCTTTATCTATTAAAATATGCTTTGGTGCAGGGATTAAACAATGCTGTAAACCTCCATAACCACCTATTGATTCTTGATAAGCTCCAATGTTGAAAAACCCTATGTATAATGGTTTATCTTTATGATATTTTGGTAAATAGATAGCATTCATGTGTTGTTCGCTATTATAATAATCATCACTATCACAAGTTAATCCTCCAAGAAGAACACGTTCATAAGTATCATTCCAACGATTTATTGGTAACATAATAAAGCGTTTATTAATCGCCCAAGTATCTGGAAGTGTAGTTATAAAGGAAGAGTTTATCATATTCCATTTTTCCCTATCGTTTTGTTGTTTTTGATACAACACTTCATAAATTGCTCCGCCACTCTCTCCAACAGTAAAACTTCCAAACTCTGTAAAAATATTTGGTACATCTACGTCTTCCTCTTCACAGGTTAATTTAATTTGATTAATAATTTCATCTATGATGTATTCATAATCAAAATCAAATGCTAATGAGTTTTTAATAGGAAATCCTCCTCCAATATTTAAACTATCAAGGGTAGGACATATCTTTTTTAAACTTGTATAAACTTTAAGACATTTTAAAAGTTCATTCCAATAGTATGCATTATCTCTAATACCTGTGTTAATAAAGAAATGAAGCATTTTTAGCTGCACTTTCTGATTGTCTTTAATCTGCTTGTTATAGAATGGCACAATGTTTTTATAACCTATGCCTAATCTCGACGTATAAAATTCAAATTTTGGTTCTTCTTCTGAAGCTATACGAATGCCTATATTATAGTTATCATGTATTTCATTTGAAAGCAAATCAATCTCTTCATAGTTGTCAATAATTGGAATGCAATTTTGATGACCGTTATTAATTAGCCTCGCAATATTTGTGATGTATTGAGCACGCTTGAAACCATTACTTATAACAAACATATTGTCATTTATTTTTCCTTCTTCTTTTAAAGTTTCAATAATATCAATATCAAAAGCCGAAGAGGTTTCAATATGTATATCATTCTTCAAAGCTTCATTTAAAACATGCTTAAAATGTGAGCTTTTTGTACAATAGCAATAGTTATAGTTCCCATTATAACTATGCTTTTTAATGGCATTCTCAAACCATACCTTTGATTTATTTATATTATCGGATATTTTAGGTAAGTATGTAAATTTTAAAGGTGCTCCATAAGTTTCAACCAATTTATTTAGGTCTATATCATGAAAGCGTAAGTGGTCTTTGTCAAGAAGAAATTCTTCTTGGGGGAAATCAAAAGTTTGATTTACTAAATCAATATATTTTGTGTTCATTATAAATATGATAAAAGTTATTAGAATACGAAAGCATGTAGCCCTCCTAAAAAGAATTAATAACTAAAATCAAATCATAATTTGATATTGTATTTTGGGGACAAAACACAATTTATACTGCGTAGATATGCTTTTTATAGCGGAAGTTAGCTTTAAATTTCGGTTACTCAATCCGCAAGCTTCTTTTGAATATGACTTCCTAATTTTCAAAAGACCGAACTTATAAACATTTTTCAATTTGTTCAGCTAAAAGCTCCTATGGTTAAAGCCTTAGTATAACAAATTAAGTACAAAAGATTGAATAATCAAAGTAGTATGAGGATTTTTAGTTGAAATTTGGATTAAGAGTTTTGATTGCACACATAGACTTGTAGGGATCACAAATTCTCTAATTTTTGTTGGTTCTTAATATAGCCTTACAATAAAAAATGAGCCGATTAAAACCCTTAATTCGCTCAAAAGATTAAAATTTGTTGTTTTCAATTAGTTAATCGCCCTTTATTTATTACAATTGTAAATGAAGAAAATATTACCGAACTAATAAAATGAGGATGAAAATTTTGTGTCATATTTACACCTCGAAACACGTAAACACCTATAAATGTTGAAAAGTTACATATTGTATTGGCAAATAGATCAAAGTAATTGTTTCGTTTTATACCATTTTCATTGAAATCCTTATGAATAGGGCAGGAGTGGAATGTGGGTAGAATGGAAATTAAGACGTTTGCTACAAGGAAGTGTTAATGTTGATATTAGTTAACAGAGCTACTGAGCAAGTTCACAGAATAAAATTCCTATTCTAGAATAAGAGCATCACATTTGAGTATTGAAAAACTCAATAATAATGCGATTAGTACTTTCATTACTACTTATTTTAATATGTGTTGCACCTGTCTTCTCTCAAAAAAATCTTCTTTATAAAGGGGTTGTAAAGGATGCGAATACTCAGGAAAATATTCCTTATGCCACTGTTGTTATTTATAATAGCACAAATCTCATTGATGGTATTTCGACCAATGATGATGGTGAATTTCAATTGAAGAACAATAAAGATGCAACACATATTGAGGTAAGTTTTATTGGATACAAAACTTATATGTTGCCGATTTCCAAGATTAGTGATTCCAATGCTATTGTCATCAATTTACAACCGGACAATGAATTGGAAGAAGTCGTTATACAAGCAAAAAAAAACACCACACAACTTAAAATTGATCGTAAAACAATAAATCTTGGAGCAGATTTACAACAATCAGGAAGCACAGCTTTAGAAGCCTTTGATCAAATTCCTGAAATACAAACTGATTTAGGAACGGGAACAATTTCACTGCGTGGAAGTGGTAATGTTCGAGTATTAGTGAATGGGAAACCATCACCATTAAATACAACAGAGCTTTTGCAGCAAATTGCTGCTTCATCAGTAGATAAAATAGAAATTATTACGTCTCCATCTGCCAAAAATCAAGCAGATGGAATCTCTGGAATCATTGATATAATTCTAAAAAAGAATGCGAATTATGGATTGAATCTCACATTAAATTCATCTGTGGGTACAAAACGCCATCAATATGGCTTTGATGCGAATTATAATCTTTCTTCTGTAAATATTCGATTGAATGCATCAAATAGCAGAAGAAGCATGGATAGTAAGCAATGGATTTATCAAGAGTATACTAACGGAAATACACGTAATTTTTTTGCACCACATGATTTTAATGGGAAAATTAATAACATTTCATCAGGAATAGATTTTTTCTTAAATGAAAGCAACGAATTATCCTTTCAGGTCGATTATACAGATGATTCACATAGCTTCCATAACAACACTTTTTATTCCAATGTAACCGGTCGCCCAGACTATGTGTACACAAGAAATTCATCACATATGCACAAAACGACAGTTTATAATGCCAATTACAGGAAGAAGTTTACTTCAAAGGGGCATTACTTAGAATTGGATTACAATCTAACGAATAATGAAAATATTTTGCCTGCATCTGATATTGAAGAAGGCGTTTTTTTATTCGATGAATTACAAAACAATCGAAATGATTTACATGCATTAGCTTTTGATTATACATTGCCAATAAAGAAAATAACACTGGAGGCTGGTTTTTCTTGGAATTATAGAAAGTTAAGAAGCTTTAGAGAATTTACACCAAATGCAAGTATTGATACTCAAGATGCTTTTGATTATAAAGAAAACTTGATTGGAATTTATGGATTAACAAGATTTAAAACAGAAAATTTCAATTGGCAAACCGGTCTTCGCTATGAGCACTTTACATCAGACTCTAATAACACAGCAAACAATCAGGTTAGTGATCTACAATTTTCAAACCTCTTCCCATCAGTCCATGTATCCTATACCTCAAATGATAAGAATACCTTTAGTACAGGTTATAGTAGACGAATTTCACGTCCTAATTTTCGTCATATCAATCCGTTTCAAGTTGGGAATCAATATTTTCAATGGAATTCCAATCCGAATTTACAACCAGAGTTTGCCGATAATTTTGAATTAAATTATCAATACAATGGAAAAAAATTAAATATTTCAGCATCAACTTTCTACCGATATCGTACAGATGTCATTCAATGGGTAGAAACTATTGATGCAGATGGAGTTCGTTTTATAAATTTTGATAATGTTGGAAAAAGAAATTCTTTCGGAATAGAAAATACAATTCAATATAAAATTGCTAGCTATTGGAATTCAGAACTTTCTGCGAACTATTATTATACCAAGGCAAATCAGCCAGATATAACTTGGAATAGCTTATACAGTTCTAATATCATATTGAAAAACATTTTTAAAATAACAAAAAATATCAGTACAGACATCACCTATCGTCATACACCAAGAAACCAAAACGTGTATAGTATTACCGAACCTAGAAACCGCATCGATTTTGCAATTAGGGCTTCGTTTTTGGATAATAGACTAACAACAAGCTTCCGAATAGTAGATGCACTAGATGCTAATTTGCGCAGGAGTATGATAGTATTACCTGAAATAACCCAAAATGAAACTTGGAAATTCCAATCGCAAACTTTCGCATGGATGCTTAATCTAAACTATAGAATATTTCAGAACAAAGGAAAAATTAGAAGTAGGAAATCACGAAACTATAACTACGGAGGAACTACCGATTAATCTATTTAAAACCATTATAATGAAAACAATTGTATCAAGAACTATCCTTTTTTGTTTGCTTGTATTGCTAGTAAACTGCTCAGAAACAACATTAAATAAAGAAATTATTACTGCACAAGAGCTCTCTACATGGAGAACACTAGATAACGGAAAGTCAACAGTAGTAGGAGAGGAGCTCATTATTGAGGAAACTGAAGGAGCTGACGGCTATTTTTTAGTGAGCCCTAAAAGTTACAAAGGAGACATTATTCTAAATTATAAAGTAAAAGCTTTGTCTGATTCTGCTGTTTTAATAGCTCTTTTTTCTGCCTCAGATGCTGGTGAGTCTCAAGGAATCACACTTCCACCAGAAGATACCAAAGGCATGGGGTTTTGGACATGGAGAACTCACTTAGAACATTATAACTTAACATTTAATAATGTTTCTCATAACTATAAACCATTCTTTTTTAAAAATATATCGCCACGTTCTAAAGGTTTTCATCTTACAAAAGCAGAAAACATTATGGGTATCCATGAATGGTACGATGTTGAAATCGGAAAACAAGGCAACCGTTTATGGTTTAAACTCAATGATAAAATGATTTTTGAACAAGAAGATTGCAATCCATTGTCTGGTGGACATTTGATATTTCGTATTAGTGGTACTACAGGTGAAAAAGTAATTTTTGCCAAAGCTGTTCTAAAAAATTTGATCATTTCACATGAATAAAATTGTAACTTGCTAATCTTGGAAAAAAAGAAAAGTAGATATCATAAATTTTTAAAAATGGAACCAATACTTCATATTTTTATATGGAGTATTGTGTTGTTTTATCCCTATATAAAGTACTTAGGAAGGGAAGGTGGTTATATGATGACGTTTGCACACGAACTGAATTCATTGCTGTTTAAAATAACTATTTCTTATTTTTTATATCTATGGTTTTTCCCAAAGAAGAACCTACTGAAATACATTCCTTTTGTAATTATTGCCTTTGTGCTAAATGCCGTTATCTATGAATTCTCTGATCGAGTTTTTCATAAAGAAAATGCTCATTTCTGGAAACACTTTATAGCAAACATGTTGACGTATATCAGCTTCGGAATTGTTTTCTTTGCCATATACTCAGTAAAGGATTTGTACAAGAAGCAGTTAGTGATTGATTCATTATCAAAAGAGAAAAGAGAAGCAGAGTTAAAAGCACTAAAAGCTCAAGTAGATCCGCATTTTTTGTTTAATACGCTTAATACAATCTATGCGAACGCTTTGAAGAAAGATGAGAAAACACCTGAGCTGATTCTAAAATTGTCCGATAGCTTCAGGTATTTATTACACGAAGGGCAAAAGGCACAAGTACTCGTTCAGCAAGAAATTCAGCATGTAAAAGATTATATTAATTTGCAACAGGAGCGTTTGTTACGTAAAGTAAAAGTTGACTTCATATCAAAAATTGATTCCGAAGAAAAGCACATTTCCCCATTGTTATTTATTGGTTTTATAGAAAATGCATTTAAATATGCGAGTATTTTAAAAGGAGAAAATCATTTGATTAAAATCAATATACAATTGCAGAATAATGAATTGATATTTCAATGCCAAAATCCATTTCTAGCAAATGCCGAAGAATCACTAGAATTGGGCTGGAAAAAAAGCGGAGTAGGAATAAAAAACACTCAAAATCGTTTACAATTGTTATACCCAGAGAAACATCAACTTGAGATTAAAAAAGAAAATAATCTATTTAACGTACTATTGAAAATTGAATTATGATGCACTGTTTAATTTTAGAGGATGAACAATCAGCACGAGAGATTTTGCAAGGGTATATAGACAAAACGCCTTTTATAAATTGTATCGGAATGTACGAAAGCGGATTAGACATTCCTCTAGAGAAGTTAAAGCGAGCAGACGTTCTATTTTTAGACATTCAACTGCCAGAACTAAACGGCTTGTCTTTTCTAAAAACTGTTACCCATCCACCAAAAGTAATCGTAACAACTGCGTATTCTAATCATGCAATTGAAGCTTTTGAGGAAGCTGTCTTAGATTATTTAGTAAAACCATTTTCTTATGAGCGATTCTTTAAAGCAGTCACACGGGCTAGGAATCAGTTTTTAATGCAACAGAAAGAAAAAACCGAACAGCTCTTTTTATATGCTGATAAAACAATCTATAAAGTAGAAATTGATGACATTTTATACTTAAAAGCCGAAGTAGATTATGTAAATGTTATTACCAAGGATAGAGAAATCTTGATATCAGATAGTTTGCGAAATTGGAAAGATAAATTAGCGAATTTTTCTTTTATACAAGTGCATCGATCATACATTATCAATATTGATAAAATTGAAAAAGTTTACGGTAGTCAGATTTTTATCAATGATAAGTCGATTCCAATTGGTAAAACCTATAAAGAGCTATTCTTAAAGCGACTAGATTATTAGATATCGTTAAATTTTGTTAAGATTCTCTATAGGTGAAAAGGAGATTATACACGTTGCTATGTGCTGGCCTTTTAATTCAACAGCGTTAGTTATAAAGGATTTCCAAGTGTTTTGTTTTTCTCATTTAAAGTTTTATTGCTAAACGTACAAAACCTCAAACGATTCTTTTGAAATTTTGAATAAAAGTTAGAACTTTTTGAGCTCATTTTAAATATATATTAGTTTTGTGTAAATTATATAGTATTTTGATTTGCTTTTAATTATTTAGATAATTTTTTATATCAAATTTGTGCCGCCTACAGATTAGGGTTTATGAATACTAGTTAATCACTTTCTGTATTAGGAAGTAATATTAATTCTAAGATACCGCTACTACCTATTTGATAACCACATATAATATAGTCAGAAAACCATACTTTTTGGGTGAAAAAGTTTTTTTTAAAAATGATAAAACTAAATAAATTTATAAAAAAATCGATGAAACGCTTGTTTTTTACGATTAATTACATAAATTTGCTTTTTAAACCCTTAAATCTTCGACATGAAAGTAAGAATTATTTTAATAAGTTTTAGTTTCTTTTTTGTGACAGGCATTGGTTTTGCTCAAAAAAAGAAAGTTGCAAAAAGTATTATTAGCGAAAAAGTTTCTATAAGGAAATATCATACTAAAGAAGATCTAGATCGAATGCAAAAAGGGCAGTTGCTTGATTTGTATGTTGAGCGAATAGAAAGCCTTGTTAAATTGTTGCCATATATAGCATTTGCTACTAAACCTGGGGTTACAATGACTACTTTAGGAATTCCAAACGATAAAGATAATAGAACAGCACTTGATGACCAATTTGATGCTACCAATAGCTTTTTGGAAACAAATAATGAGTTTCAAAGGCGAATTTTACCTTATTCTGATACTAGTAATTTAATTGCTGCTATTCTATTTTATGAAGAAACCATGAAATCATTACATGAATATAGTGAGTTTCATTGATAATTATTAATTAGATAATAGATTTAGTTTTTCTATTATTATTTATAAACCTAGAATTAGGAATAAAAGAAATATAATATCTATATATTTCTTTTATTCCTTTTTTTTGTCTTATTAATATGCATTTCATCGATAAAATTAAATACAAAATTTAATCATTTTAAGCATTTTATCGAAATAATTGGTATTTCATAGATTTTTTGTTATATATTTGAGCTTAATATAATTGATAAATTTATTTGCTATTTAACATAAAAAATTACTCATGAAAAATTTTACTCAAATACTATGTATATTTCTTCTAGTTGCGGGAAACATTTTTGGGCAACAAGAAAAAGGGATAATTGGTACTGATAATTGGTTACACAATTGGACGGAGTTTAAACCTAAACTTGTTGACCATGGTGAACCAACACAAATACTAGCAGGTAATATAACTGAAGACACAAAACTCTCAAAGCGATATGTATACCTGTTGTCAGGTAGTGTTTTTGTAACCGATAGCACGACTCTCACAATAGAACCAGGAACGGTAATAATAGGTGATTACGCTACAAAAGGATCACTTACTATTTCTAAAGGGGCAAAAATAATTGCCGATGGTTTAGAAACAGACCCTATTATTTTCACATCAAATAGAAGTGTTAAAAGAGCAGGAGATTGGGGTGGATTAATTATTCTTGGTGATGCACCTACAACAAAATTTGGAAGCGGATCTGTAGCATCATATTACACACAACTTAATGCTACTATCTATGCAAACTCTAACTATGGAGGTGAAAACCCAGCAAGTAATTCTGGAATATTGCGATATGTAAGAATTGAGTATGCTGGCAAAAGAATTAAAAATGCTGGATACTTTAATGGGCTCTTGTTAGCTAGTGTAGGGAATGAAACCGTATTAGAGAATATAATGGTTAGCCATTGTGCTGGTAATTCATTTGAAGTATTAGGAGGTGAAGTTAATTTAAACAAAGCCGTTTCGTATAAATCAAATAGTAACGATTTTAAATTTAATTATGGAACGCAATGTAATTTATCCAACTCTTTAGCAATTCGTTCACCATATGTTTCAAATAGTTCTGGAGCTAGATGTTTACAGATTAATTCTTATGATAATAAAGAGGAAGTAGATTTTACAAAAAAAGGAACTTTAGTAGTTGCAAAAAATATAACCTTAATAACTGATAGTGATGATTTAAAATCAGATATAAGACAAGGTTTAGTAAAAGAAGCAGTTTATGTTGGCCATAATGCTTCACTTAAAATGGTTAAAAGTGTTATTTCTGGTTTTAATCCAGCTGTTCTACTTGAAGATAAAATTAGAGTAAATCAGGAAAACTTAGAAAAAATCAAGTTTACTGATATGTATTTTAACAATTGCAATGGTAATATTTTTGTTGAAAACAATATGAATAATGAAGATTTAGAAAATTGGTATGGTAACACCGCCTTTTTTAATGTATACTCTAAGAGTAATGATTCTGAAACGTTTATTGATTTAAAAAACCAAAGACGACCAGATTATAGGTTAAGAATTAATAAAATAATAGCTTCAAATGAAGTTGATCCAGATTTAAAGCGAATAGACGATTAGAAGTGAATCTAGTTATTATTAGTTTGATAGAACTTTTCGATTTCCTGTTTATTTTAAACATTGGAATTTATTATGATTAACCCAGTAATATTGAAACAGGTAATGAAAATTCTATAATAAGAACGATAAGAGTTTCTCTTCTAAAGAAAATAATATCGAATGAAGAATTTTTACATTACTTGTGTTGTTGCGCTTTTTACACTTTTTGCACCTAGAATTATAGGTGCACAAGTGGTTATTAGTACACCAAGCTTAGGCTTTAGTCAAGCTTGTGCAAGTCCTTCTTTCAACACTTATAATGTTACGTTTTCTTTTTCTCCCGAAGGAAATTTAAGTTCTACCAACCAATTTATAATCGAACTTTCAGATGAAACAGGTGCTTTTTCAAATGCAACCGTGGTATATACTTCTGCTCAAGGAGCAGTTATAACATCTCCAGCAACTTTAAGCATTTCTTTACCAGTTGATACTGCTGGCGAATCTTATAAGGTTAGAGTAAAAAGTACAGCCCCAGTTGCTACAAGTACGGGTTCGGTAGCTTTTCCTGCATATTATAAAATTCAAGATACACCGTTCTCAATAAACAATTTGATTGATACAGGTGTGTATTGTTCTGGAGGTAGTTATTTGTTAACTATAGATAACCCTGGAACAGGCGATAACGATTCACCTCTACAATATCCATCACTTACTTTTAATTGGTACAAAGTAACTAGCCCAACTACATCTGTTTTTGTAGCATTAGGAAATACTCTGTCTGTAAATCAACCAGGTACTTATTTTGCTGAAACTAACTATGGTACATGTACATCAAATTCATTTTCAAATCGAGTTACAGTAAGTGAATCTACTACAAACGGAACATCATCTATTAGTTCTAGTCTTGGTAATCCGTATTGTGCAAGCCAAGGATCAACAACTTTAAGTGCAATAAACGGTGTTAGTTATCAATGGTATAAAGATGGTACAGAAATTACAGGAGCAACAAATCAAATGTTTGTTACTAATGAGTCTGGAGAGTTTTCTGTAGATATCAATTTAGGAGATTGTGCCACTAGTGCAACAATAGATTTAAATGGTGTTGGATTTACTAGTGAAATTGATGTTCCAGAGATTAATATGATTGAAGATAATGAAACTTTAGTAGCTACAGTAACAACAACAGCCAGTAGTCCTGAATTTAAATGGTATTTAAATGACACATTAATTAATGGTGCTACAGGAAACAGTTATGAAGCAACTCAAACGGGTAGCTATAAGGTCGTTATTAAACAAACTGTTGGGTGTATATCCACAAGCGAATTTCTATTTAAGGTAAGCACAGCTTTTCCAAATGTTTCTAGTATTCCAAACTTAATAAGTCCTAATGGTGATGGAATAAATGATACATGGATAATTCCTCAAGAGTATGTAAACGGAGCAAATGCATCTGTAACCATACTTAGTGCGCAAGGTAAAGTAATGCTTCAAACGGATAACTATCTAAATAATTGGCCAGAAAATCAATTAGCTTTTAAAGCTATAAACCCTGTTTATTACTATATCATAACAACTCAAGATAATAAAACCAAAAAAGGCTCTATAACAGTCATTAAATAGAATGAAAAAATTGCTATTACATATAGTTTTATTTTTCTGTATTACACAGCAATTCTATTCTCAAGAGGATGGAATTGTTGCTTTTGACATACCTACAAGAAATTCTTTAAAGTTTAATAAATACACTATTAATCCAACATTTAGTTTTGTAAGAGAGCAAAATAAGTATATAAGTTTTTATAATAAAAGGCAATGGGTTCAGTTTGATGATGCTCCGTTAACATATTTAGCAAGTTATGCAGGTAGGTTTAGAGAAAATATGGGTATTGGTGTTGGAGTATTTCAACAAGATTATGGAGTATTAACAACTTTTGGAGGTGTTTTAAATTTTGCATACAACGCTGTTCTAAATACCGATAGTAATTTAACGTTTGGGCTTAACCTTGGATTTTACAAGAGTGGTATAAATGAAGGCAGAGTAAACACAAACTTTCCAGACCCATCTTTAGAAAACTTTCCTTCAAATTCTATAATTACAGTAAATCCTGGTATAAATTATGGTACAGATTTCTTCGATTTTGGAGTATCTATAAATAATGCAGTTTCTTATAATTTACTCACTTCAGAACTTATTGAAGATAATCCAGAACAGAGCGTTCAAGGACATATAATGTATACAGGTTATGTAAATAGTCGTGGTTTTTTTGACGAAAGTAAGTTTTCAGGATTATTACGATCAGAATTTAAAAAAGATCAAACTGTTCTTTCAGGACTGGTTATGCTAAGTGTTCCTAAAGGTATTTGGGCACAAGCAGGATATAATAGCTTATATGGTGTTTCAGGAGGATTAGGATTAAATATTAGTACTCAAATTGCCATAGAATACAATTATGAGAAGTCTATAGGTGATTTTTCAAATTTTGGAAACTCTCATGAAATTACTTTAGCATATAAATTCAAAAATAAAGAGCGATATAGTTATAGTGGTGATGATGATGAACAAGCACTTTTAACTAGCAAAAAGAAAAGAAAGGTGCTCGCTAAAAGCACTACAACACCAAAGTTAAGCGCTGAAGAAAGACGAATTGCTAAGGAAGAAGCTGATGCCAGAATTGAAGAAAGACGATTAGCAGCAATAGCAAAAGCTGAAGAAAGAAAACAGGCTTCGCAACAAAATAAAGTAAAAACTGAGCAAGAAGATTTAGTTAAAGTAACTGATAGTTCTAGCGTTAAGTCAGAGCAAGAGCTGAAAAATATAGCCTTAGTAGAAGAAAAGGCTAAAGCTGATGAGGCGGTTAGAATTAAGCTAGAGGAGCAGGCTAAAGCTGATGCTAAGAAGAAAGCTGATGAAGCAGCAGCAGTTAAACTTAAAGTAGCAGAAGAAGCAAAAATTAAATTAGCTCAAGAAAAAGCGGATGAGCAAGCCAGAATTAAGTTAGCTGAGGAAAAAGCGAAAGCTGAAGCACAGAAGAAGGCTGAAGAGGATGAAAAAATTAAGATGATAGAATTGGACGGTGTAATTGTTCCTGCACCAACTGATGAAACCACTAGATACTTATACGATCTTACTAAGTTGTCTACGGATTCTAAAATAGAACAACAAGAATTATTAACAAAATTAAGTGAAACAGTTGCAGAAAGAGACCAAGACCTTAAAGATTTAAAAGAAGAAAATGATTTAAGTGAAAGAGGTATATATAAAGCTCCAAAACCATTTAAAAGCGTAACAGCAGAAAATGCAAAGTTAGAATCTTTAAAAGTTGAGATTGATAATATAATTAATTCTCAAAATGAAAAGATATCGCAATTGGAGAACCTATATAACGAAAGACTTAAAGAAGTTAGTGATGTGAATGATCCATCCAATGCATTTTATTCTAAAGCAATTCAAGATTTAAAAACGGAGCAAATACAAGCCTTAAGAACAAAAGACAACTTGTTATCTACTTTAGAAACTATTAAAGTAGCAACCGAGGTAGAAAGAAAACGAAGAATTAAGCGTGCAGCTTACGATAATGAAGAAGACAGATACCAAAAAGACAGAGCGGCTTTAAACCAAATAAAACAATTTACGACTGTAGCATCCCAACCTTTAACACCAGAAGATTTTGATTCTGGAGAAGCGCAGAGTACTAGCATACAGATTGTTAAAGATGTAAAAAATACCGAAAGTGGATTTTATGCTGTAATTGGCGTACATAGTGATGTAGTTAAAAGAGACGAGTTTTTAAGAAAAGCTGTAGCTGCAGGACAATCTGATATAGATTTCTTCTTTGATGTAACTACAAGTAAATATTATATCTATTACCAAAAATTTGATAATATTCAATCTGCGAGAAGCGCAATGGAATTAAAAGGAAGTAAACCATATAATGGTAACATGTCTCTGGTTAAAATAGAAAACGAATAATTAGTTTGGTCGCACTCTTGTGTCATTTTTTCACAATATCTGATTGTGTTTTAAGCATGATTGTATACTTCTATGGCCGCTTTTATCTATTTCTAGAAATTTTAGAAAATTAAAAATAATTGAGCAAATATTAATTTTTGCATTAAAAAGACTACAAATTAAATATTTTTTAAAGCTTAATGTATCATTTCATCGATAAACTGCTCAATTTATTGCTAGTCTTCCTCTTTGTTACAAAAAAAATTACGATATTTATACCGTTTAAAATCATTAAATATAGATGAAATGCTTTTAAAGTAGATATAAGCTTACTTTATTGATTTTAAATAGCTAGAACATTTCTTTTTTAATGCCCCCAAGAAAAAAGAAAAGCTAAACTAATCGACTATGAAAAAAACTACTTATGTAAACATTGGACTTGTTGTTTTATTTCTCTTGGTGAGCCTACAAGCTTTTTCTCAAAACTTTGTGCCTTTTACTCCTAGGTTTAATCAGGATTTAAAAGGTGATATAGTTTTAATTGGTAATAATATTCTAGGGCCAGACAATAATGCCTTTAATGATAATACTGTTTATAACCATAATGTTGATATGCAGTATATTGATATAGATGGAGATGCGTCAACATTTAGCTCATCTAGCGCAGACTTAGTTATTCCAGATCCTAATTGCTATAGAATTATTCATGCAGGATTATATTGGGGAGCAGTAACAAATGGACCAGAGCCTATTACAAATGTTAAGTTTAGAGGACCAACCGGTGGCTATAATGATATTACAGGAACTGTTGTATTTGATGCTAACGGAACTTCTGTTGATGGTGGCGATAGTTTTCCTTATGCTTGTTACGCAGATGTTACAAGTATTGTTACAAGTTTAGGAACAGATTTAGGAACTTACACCGTTGCTAATGTTTCTAGTGCGGAGGGACAGACTGATTCTTATAGCCCTTATAATGGCACTGGGCATTCAGCTGGATGGTCTTTGTTTATTGTTTATGAGAACCCTACATTACCTGGAAAGTCAATTACTAGTTTTGATGGTTTTAGTGCTATAAGTTTAGCAGGAGGAAACCCTGCACTAGATATTCCAGTTTCTGGATTCAGAACAGTTCCAGCTCCAGCACCAGTTAGAGCAAACTTTGCTTTTGCAACTTTAGAAGGTGATAGTCCAATTTTGGGCGACCAGTTATTACTTAATGGCGTAAACCTTTCTACTGCAGATAGACCAGCAACTAACTTTTTTAATAGTTCAGTTACACAATTAAGTGCAACCCCTGTAAACAATAGAAACCCAAATAGTACCAATACTTTAGGATTTGATACAGGTGTAATGGTTGTTCCTAACCCAGGAAATACAGTTATTGCTAATGATGCAACATCTGGGACAGTCCGATTAGAAACAAGCGGAGATACTTATTTTCCTTATTTCTATGCTTTAGCTGTTGATATTATTGAACCAAATATTGTACTTACTAAAATTGTTGAAGATGCTTTAGGAAATGATATTGGAGGTCAACTAGTAGCTCTCGGAGATGAATTAAATTACGTTATTGGTTTTCAAAATACAGGAAATGATGATGCTACAAATCTTACTATTAGAGATATACTTCCTATAAATATAGTTTTTAATTATCCTGCAGATTTAGGTGTTTTACCTCCAGGTGTATCAGTGCAAAGTTACAATCCTGTTACAAGAGAAATAATTTTTAGTATTGATAATTCTGTTGTTGAAGAAAATGATCCTGTACAAGAAATTCGCATTAAGGTAACCGTTGTTCAAACTTGTAGTTTGCTAAATGATGCTTGTGATAATATTATTAGTAATCAAGCATTTGCAACATATAACGGAACATTAAATCCAACATTTACAATATCTGATGATCCAAGTTTTAATACTAATGCAGGTTGTTTATTAAACCCGTCTGCTACTAATTTTTTAGCAGATATTGACTGTACATTTACTGAAGATGTTATCCTTTGTGGAGCAAGTACGGTGCTAACAGCAGGAGACGGATATGATTCTTATTCGTGGTCTACAAGTCCTACAGGAACTCCAGTAATAGGAACAACACAATCCATAACTGTAACTAATGTAGGTACTTACTATGTTCGTAATACGGCTACAGCACCTTGTCAGTCAATAAATCAAGAGTTTAATGTTGTTACTTTTGGTGCAGGAGTTACAAACCCATTAATCCCTTTTGCAGATCAAGTAGTTATTTGTCCAAACGATGGTAAAGAATTGCCCAATTTTTTCTTATGCGGAGGAGGAGATACAAGATATATTCAAACTAATATAACAGATACGTCCTCTATAATTTGGGAAAAACTTGATGAAACAAGTTGTGCCGCTGTTGTAGACCAAGATTGTGCTAATGAAGATCCAGGGTGTACTTGGAATCAAGTAGAAACTGGACCTAATTATTTAATAGATACAGCTGGTCAATATAGGTTAACCTTAAATTATACTGGAGGTTGTTTTAATCAATTCTATTTTAATGTTTATACTAATTTACTTGTCCCTACAGTTACGTCTAGAGATATTTACTGTACTACTCCAGGTGAAATTGTTGTAGGCGGTGTGCCTAGCGGGTATGAGTATAGTATTGATGGTACAAACTATCAAGCGAGTAATGTATTTTCAATTACTACTCCTAATATTTATAGTGTATATGTAAGACAAATTGGTGTTACTCCAAACCCTTGTATATTTTCAGTGCCAGATGTTCAAATACGAGAACGAGATTTTACAGTTTCAACAATTATTACTCAGCCATATTGTAATGGTGAATTAGGTAGTGTGGTATTAGCTGCAAATGATGTTCGCCCTCAATACTTCTTTTCAATTTATGATGGGGCTACTTTAGTAAATAGTGTAGGACCTATAAATGATAATAATTATACATTTTCAAATTTAAACCCAGGAACTTACACAGTAAATGTATCTACTGAAGACGGCTGTATTTATTCTGGAAATATTGATATTATTAACCCTCCTTTATTAGAAGCTACTTCGGCATTAACAAAACCGTTAACTTGTACAGATGGAGAAATTACTGTTTATCCAGTAGGAGGTACGCCGCCATACTTCTATTTTGTTAACAGTACTACAGTTTTTCAAACGACACCAATAATAAACGTTCCAAATGCAGGAGTATATAATATTACTGTTGTAGATTCTAATAACTGTTCAGCAGATACATCAATAACAGTTGATGCAACTCCAGCTCCAGATTTTAATGTTACTAAAACAGATATCTTATGTTCAGATGATGGCAACGTAGGAGCAATAAATGTTAATGTAACTAATCCTAATGGGAATAGTTTGCAGTACAGTATTGATAATGGTGTAACATTTTTTAGCTCACCTGCATTTACTGGACTTGCTGCGGGAGATTATGATGTGGTCGTTCAATATACTTTTGGAACAGATGTGTGTGTAACACCACCACAACTTGTATCTATTGTTGCTACAACTGCAATTTCAGGAACAGCAACATTAACTACGCCTTATACTTGTATAACTAACGGTGTTATAACAGTTTCTGGGGTTTCTGGTGGAAACCCACCGTATACTTATAGTCTTGATGGCTTTACTTTTCAACCAGGAACAACATTTTCTGGACTAACAGATGGTACTTATACAGTAACTATTAGAGATGCAAATAATTGTACTTTTATTACTGCCCCAATAACTATTGATCCACTAAATCCGCCAACAGATTTAGCGTTTAGCAATACACCTTTAAGTTGTCCTACAATTACAACAGATGTTACAATTACTGGAACTACTGGTGGTACATTACCATTAGAGTACCAAATAATTGCTCCGGCTGCTTCGGTAACGGCATATCAATCTTCTAATGTGTTTTTAGGATTATCACCCGATACCTATACATTTCAAGTAAGAGATGCAAATAATTGTGTATACAGTGAATCGTACACTATTGCTCCATTGCCACCAATTGCAGTAAGCACTGTTTTAACTAAAGATTTAGACTGTACGGTATCACCAGATGCTTCAATTGCAGGAACAATTTCTGGAGGTGTTTCACCATTTACTTATGCTGTTTCATTTAATGGAGGAGCTTATACTTCTTTAGGAGCAACAGGCACTCCATTTACTTATACAACGTCTACAGATGGGACATATCAATTTGAAGTAACTGATGCCAATGGATGTACTGCCATATCTAATGTACAAACTATAAATGCTATTACATTACCAGAAATTATTTCGGTAGTGCAAACACAACCTATTTTATGTAGTGGAGATTCTAATGCGGCTATTCAAATAACCATTAATAATGCAGTAGGAACACCGCCTTTTGTAATTAATGTTAATAATGATACAACAAGTACAGATTACGGTACACAAACAAGTGGTTTACCAGCAGGAACATACACAATTACATTAACAGATTCTAAATCTTGTACAGATACTGAAACCATTACAATTACAGAACCTAACCCGATTACTTTTGATTTAACCAAGGTAGATATTACTTGTAATAATCCTGGAGGTTCAAGTTTAGGTTCAATTACTGTTGAAAATGTTGTAGGAGGAACTGCTCCTTTTACATATTATATTACTAATAACTTTAATGATGTTATTCCTGGTAATCCATATTCAGCTGTATCAAATGAAAATCATACATTCAATATTATCAATTTTGGTACCTACACTATAAATGTAGTTGATGATAATGGTTGTAGTCTTTCTCAGCAAATAGTTATCGCATCACCACCATCAGATTTACTTATTGATGTTACTACAGTAGTACCAGATTGTACTTCTGGAGGTACAGCAACTGTAGAAGCCATATCTGCTGTGGGTAGTGGCAGTTATGAGTTTGGTATTTTAGAATTTAATTTTGCTCCTTATACGTCAACATTTTTCCCTTCAGATGTAGGGTTCCCAAATAGAAGAACATTTACAAATCTAATACCAGGAGTTGTTTATACTTTTGTTGTACATGATCTTGTAACGGATTGTTATTATGTTAAATCTGCTGATGCACCAATAGCTCCAGCTTCAACTTTAACATCATCAGTGGTTCCTAATAATGTGGTATGTATTGGAGAAAGCAATGGTAGCGTAACTTTTACTATTGATAACTTTGATAGTACAACGACTTCAGTAGATTATACAATTTATACCGCATTTACGAATGTATTAGTAGATGGACCAACAAATTTACCGGTTACTTTTGGAACGCCAGAAACGGTAACAACACCATCACCTGGAACACTAGCTGTAGGACAATATTATATTGTTTTTACTGAAAACGGAACAGGTTCATTTAATGGATGTCAATCTGCAACCGCAATTTTTGAAATTACCGAATCTGCAATAGATTTAGATATAACTGCTACAGTTGACAAAAACGCAAATTGTAATCCTAATTCAGGGTTAATTAGTGCTATAGCTACAAACGGTACTGCACCATATTTATATCAAATTACAACATCGGCAGTTCCGCCATTGGCTACAGATCTTTCATGGGCATCTGCTAGTACTTTTAATGTTGATGCCAATAGTTATTATGTACATGTTATAGATGCTAATGGCTGTATTAAGTCAACTCCAGTTATAGTTTTACCAGCAGACCCAGAACCAGTTATAACAGCTATAGTTACTAATCAATGTACGGTAACCGAAGGTAACTTTGAAATAGATGTTGTATTAACAACAGCAGGTATTGCACCATATAGTTATAGTATAGATGGTGGTGCATTTCAAACAGGTATAACACCATTTACCGTATCAAATTTAGCATCTGGCACACACACTATCGAAGTTCAAGATGCTAATGGTTGCGGAAATTTAGTAACGGTAACTATAGAAGCACCAATAAATTTAATCCCAACGTTAACAGCATTAGCAACTTGTAATGATGATGATGGTGAAATTACTGTTGCAGGCTCAGGTGGGACAGGAATATATACATATGCTATTAGCCCAAACCCTGCATCAATTAGTTTAAGTAGTAATGTGTTTTCGGGTGTGCCATCTGGTACATATACCGTAACAATAACAGATGCTACTACATTATGTTCTGAAGATGCAACTATAGTTGTACCTACAGCAACGCTTCCAACAATAACCACAACACCAACTGCAGTAACGTGTTTTGGTGATAATAATGGTTCGATTGAATTGAATGTGAGTGGTTATTCAGGGTCATATAATTATGAAATATTTGATAGTTCTAGTGCCTCAGTTTTTGGTATTGTAGCTGCTAATACATCTACAAATCCACAAATAGTAACAGGTCTTTTAGCAGGTAGTTACTCTGTTGTTATTACAGAAACTGCTAGCCCGTTTTGTTCTAATACAGCGAATGTAATTATTGCATCACCAGCTGATGCTTTGTCTGTAGTAGCTACTGAAACCTCAAATGTAACTTGTGATGATAATAATGGAACAATTACTGCTGTTGGAAGCGGTGGTTGGGGAACTTATGAGTATGAGTTAACAGGAGCAGCAACAGTTGCATACTCGCCAAACGGAACATTTACTAATTTATCAGCAGGTATTTATACGGTTAACGTTAGAGATGCCGGTGGTTGTATAGCATCCGATGGAGTAACATTAGTTATTCCACCTCCAATTACGGCTACAGCAACTGCAAATACTACGTTATTGTCTTGTTTTGGAGATACTAATGCATCAATAACAGTAAATGCTGTGAGTGGTGGACAAGGGAGCAACTACTCATATACATTAAATATGACCTCTCCAACAACCAGTACATCTGGCCCTCAGTCATCAAATGTGTTTAATGGATTAGGAGCAGGAACTTATAATATAGTGGTTACTGATGGATATAATTGTGTATTCACTTCAGCTGATGTTGTTATTGCTGAACCAACTCAAATACTAGCAAGTTTAGTTGTAGCAACAACGCCAACTTGTACTACAGATGCTACACTTACTTTAAGTGCAACTGGTGGAACAGGAACTTATGAGTACAGCAACTCTGCTACTTTTGCAACCGTTTTAGGTTCTTTTGCTTCATCTACAACAATTACTGGTGTAACACCAGGAACCTATATGTATTATGTTAGAGATGCTAACGGTTGTATATCCATTGTTTCTAACGAAATAACAATAGATCCGCTACCAACATTATTAGTTAGCCTAGATACCACTAATGCCTCAATTAATTGTGCTGGTGATAGTACAGGTGTAATTATAGCATCTGCTGAAGGTGGTTTAGGTAGTTATGTTTATACATTGCAAGATGGCTCAGGTACAGATATTGCCCCAGCACCAATACAAAGTAGTCCAGGAGTATTTACTGATTTACCAATTGGTACCTATCAAGTACAGGTAGATAGCGGAGACTGTTTATCTACAAGTGCACAAACAATAATTACAGAACCAGCAGCACCATTAATTGCAAACTTTACGGTAACAGATGTTACTTGTACAGGAAGTAATAATGGCGTGATGGAAATTACTGCTTCTGGCGGAACAGGAGTTATAAAATATGCTATTTCACCTCAATTAAATCAATTTTTTGACGCTCCTCTTTTTGAAGATTTAGCTCCAGGAACTTATCAAGCTATTGCTCAAGATGAATTAGGTTGTTTTGTTATTTTAGATTTCACTATTAACGAACCTATTCAAGTAACACTTAGTATTGTTCCAAACTCAATTATTCCAGAAGTTTGTAATGGCGATTTAGATGGCGAATTTAGTATTGAAATTTCTGGAGGAAACCTACCGTACAGTGTTAGTTTAGACGATATTAATGGTACATATACAACAGGAACTTTAACACAAACCCAATTCGATTTTATAGGATTAGCTGGTGGCGACCATGTAGTATACGTACGTGATGCACAAGGTTGTGAATCTGAATGGAATATCACATTTCCACCATCAGTATTAATAGATCCTATGGTTGTAGTTGATTATGGTTGTACAAATAATTTATCAACCAACACAGTTACTGTTACGGTTGATGCTAGTGTAAACCCATCAGATTTAGACTATTCGTTAAACGGAGGGGCATATCAAGCGAGTAATGTATTTATAGATGTGCCACCAGGATTAAATCATTTTATAGATGTAAGACATACAAATGGGTGTATTGTTAGAACCGATACTTTCGATATTATTGCTTATGAGCCTTTATTATTGGTTTTAGAAGACGGTGCACTAAACGAAATTGTAGCTGTAGCTTCAGGAGGATCAGGAGATTATGAGTATACACTAAATGGTGTGTCCTATGGAAGTACTAATACCTTCCTTATTTATGCGTCTGGTGATTATACAGTTACGGTAACAGATAGTAATGGTTGTGTTGCCATTGCTACTAGATATTTTGAATATGTTGATGTGTGTATCCCTAATTATTTTACACCTAATAATGATGGTGTTCTAGATGGATGGGGTCCAGGTTGTACAGATCAGTATAGAGATATGACGTTTGATATTTTTGATAGATATGGTCGTAAAATAGCAACTTTACGCGTGGGACAAAAATGGGATGGAAAATACAATGGCAAAGAGCTTCCTACTGGCGATTACTGGTATGTAGTAAAATTAAATGATAATCTGGACGACCGTGAGTTTGTTGGACATTTTACACTGTACAGATAAAACCCTCAAAAAAAATTAAAATGAAAAAACTAATCATATATATTCTTTTTATTACTGTAACGTGTAGTTATAGCCAAGAGTTAAATTTGCCTGTTTTTACACAGTATTTGGCAGATAACGAATTTGTTATATCTCCAGCTTATGCAGGTATTGGTGATAATTTAAAAATTAGAGCTAACGGATTAACCCAATGGGTTGGTATAAAAGGAGCTCCAGATAATCAATCTATTTATGGTGATTTTAGAATTGCAGATCGTTCGGGTATTGGTGTCTCTCTTTATAATGATAGAAACGGAAATACTATCCAAACAGGAGCTAAATTCTCATTTGCGCATCATTTGGTTTTAGATTATTACACAAAACAATATTTGTCATTTGGTATTTCGTATAACCTAAATAATTTCAGAATAGATATTAATAATTTCAATACAGGTTATGAAAATCCAATTATAGACCCTTTTGTTACTGATGATAGGCGGACATCAAATCATAATTTTGATGTGAGTGCACTTTACAGATATAAAGGATTCTTTGTTAGTTTTAATGCTAATAATATATTAGATAAAGACTTTGATAGTTCTTTAAGAAAATTAGAACCTAATTTACTTTCTAACTATCAAGTATATTCTGGTTTTACTTTTAGAGGTCCGAAAAAGAGTGGTTTAGAATACGAACCTTCTATCTTTTATCAATTATTTAGTAGTGATAAGCGTTCTGCTACCGACTTTAATTTTAAATTTAGAAAGTATAATAAGAATGATGATTATTATTGGGCAGGTATATCTTACCGTTTTCTAAATGATCAATTTTTTAAACCCCTTAACGTGGGTCCTATGGCTGGTTTCAAAAAGAGACAGTTCTACTTTGGTTATGCTTACCAAGTAACTATTAATGATTTGTCAAGATTTAATTCAGGTACCCATGTTGTTACCATAGGAATAGACTTTCTGCAAGGTATTAGTAATTGTCCATGTACCCAAAGTGCGGTTCGTAAGTCATTTTAATGTGTTCTATTAAATCTAAGAGTTACAATTTAAAACCTTCAATTTTTACTGAAGTAATTTCTAAAGTTGCTTTTGCAACAGGATTGTAATTAACAAAATTGAATTTGCATAAATTATTAATGTCTAATAGTTTTCCATCCGATTTTCCATCTAATCTAAAATCTGTCCATGGTATATTTACAGTAGTAAATTTTTCTGGAGAAGCTTGTAAATCAACTCTTGGGTGCGACCCGCCATGTATACAACCAGTACCAGATTTATTTCCTTCTCGTGCCTGTAGCTTTATAAGGTGAGATGATTTGTAGGTAAGCTGTAAAAAAGTAGAATTATTATTAAGCTTAGTTGTTGGACCATCATTTGAAGAAGATGGCGTAATCATAACATTTAACTCTATTTCACCAGTAGGTAAATTATTTGCTGTTACTTGAACAACACCATTTTTTTTTCGAAAATTATTTATTTTATCTTCAGTTTCTATAGTTGGACCAGAAAGGTACCAATCATTCGATAGAACTAAATTTGTAGAGCTATTTATATGCTCTTTGAGAGTAGATTTACAGCTTAACAGAATAAAAGATAAAATAAACAACATTAAGAATGACTTCATAGTCTATAGGTTATTTTTGAAATATAAGTAGCATATTTATTTCCATGTTCTTTGAAGAAATTTTATAAAGTTTTCACTCATTATGTTTTCTATATCTTCCTTTGAATACCCTTTTTTTGATAGCATTTCTGGAATTTTTTGAAGGTCAGCTATAGTCTCTAAGTCACTAGGTGACTGTTCTTTTCCAAAAGCGCCATCTAAGTCAGTTCCTATACCAACATGCAACGAATTCCCAGAAAGTTGACAAATATGGTCTATATTATCAATCATTTGATTTAAAGTAACACCCATACTTTCGGGAGTAGATTCTCCGCGGATCCAATTTGGAACCATCATCCACGCATCTAAAGCTATTCCTATAACAGCATCTCTATTTATTAATTCAATAATTTGTTCATCTGCAAATTGTCTATTATGATTTACAAACTTTCTACAATTATTATGGCTAGCCCAAATAGGACCATTGTATGACTTCATAGTTTCCCAAAAGCTTACATCGCATAAATGTGTAGCATCGAGAATTAAATTTAATTCCTCAATTTTTTTAAGCAAAGCTTTTCCTTTAATACCAATACCACCAATCGAATCGGTACCATGTGCATAAGTGCCAGGGCCATAATGTGCAGGCCCAATAGCTCGAAGCCCTTGTTCATATGATTTTTCTAAATAATCAATATTTACAATAGAATCGGCACCTTCCAAACTTAAAATATATCCAATGGGCTTTTTAGCTGTATTTTGCTTCCATAAACTTAAATGATTGTTCAATTGTTCTAGATTAGTAATTTGAGCCATTTCACCAATATCTTCCATGGCTTTGTACCAAGCTAACTGCCCTTGGGTTTGTGCCCATGCTTGTTGAGGTGAGTTCCAACCAGGTAATAAACTTCCTTTTTTTACATATCTAGCAATTTGAGTTGCTACGCAGAGACCAATATTTCCTTTTCGCATAGCATCTAAAGAAACCGTATTTTTTGCTCTATCTGGCTTATCAGTCATTCCTATTTCACTATGTCTTATGTCTTCAACAGTCCAAGTTAAATCCCGATTCCATTCTAAGGCATTCATTGCAAGATCTAAATGAGCGTCTAGTATAAACATTCTATGGTTTAATTTATATGGTTATTTTATAATCTCTAGCAGCTACTTTCCATGAGCCTGCTATTTTATTGTTTGAAACAGTGAAAACTTCACTGTACTTAATTACTGTAGGACATATGTGCATTGGTACTGCATAACAAACATCTCCTATTTTATACTTGTCTGAAGCATTACACTCTAAAACTAAATGCTCTTCGCTGTGACTCATTTGTTTACAATCATGAATATTTAATATTTCCATTCTAGGGAATGTCATTTCAGCAGCAACTGATTTATGACCCAAGTCTAAACAAATGAAATTTTCTTTGGGTTTGCTAATAATACTTCCCAATAAAACTGCCGCTGGAAGAAAAGGTAAATCTATAAAGGCATTTTTATAACCTTGATCCCATAGCAATGGTGTTCCAGGGCTAACTTCAACATGCTTTCTTTTTGCATGAATAGGGAAACATGGTGTGCCGCCAGCTACAATAAAGGGAACTTTAAGCTCAGAGTCTTCTATATCGTTTTTTAGATCTGAAATAATTTTGAAAGCATTATTGCATGTTTTTTCGCGTAAGCTTAAATCTGAGTCTTTAATATGCCCGTCGTAAACATGTAAACCTTTAGCTGTTAAGTTAGAATTTGTAGCAATGCTTTTGTATAGTTTTAAAGCCATTACTTTATCAGAAACTCCCGTTCTGTTCATACCATTATTAACATCTAGCCATAACGGAATAGTCATATTCTTTTCTGAAGCTATTTTTGAAATTTCTTCTATTGTTTCATAGCTATCTATAATGGTTGAAAATTCAGAGTTTGGATACTTTTTAATCAACTGAAAAAATCTGTGAATATTAACCCCAACAGGCTGTAGCGCTAAAAGAATATCCTTGGCTTTGCATATGGCTAAAAGTTCTGCTTCGGCAATGGTAGCACACTTAAACTTAGTAATACCATATTTTAATTGCAGCTTTATGATTTCAGCAATTTTATGGGTTTTTATATGTGGACGCAAATTTTCAGTACCACCAGCAATTTTAATCATGGTTTGAATATTCTTTTCAATCCTTTCTGGATAAACCAAAAGGGAAGGCGTAATCAAATCTTCTGCATTGCTAATTTTATACCAATCTGGGTTTTGCATAGTTTAATATAATTCAAACATAACTTCAACTTCTACAGGAATACCATCAGGAAGCATCATGCCCACTGCGCTTCTTACACCAATTCCATGCTCTTCTCCAAAAACATCAGCCATAAGCTCACTAAATCCATTTATAACATAGGGATGATTGATGAAATCTGGTGTACAATTTACCATACCAAAAACTTTAACTACTCTTTTAATTTTATTTAAACTTCCAAAATGAGTAATTATAGATGAAAGCACTGTTAAACCAACTTGTCTAGCAGCCACTTTTGCTTCTTCATCGCTAATATTATCTCCTGCTCGACCTTGCATAAGGCTACCATCAATATTTACAGGGCCATGGCCAGAAATATATAGAAATTTATCTACAACTAACAACGGTTTGTATACTCCTGCTGGTTTGGGGGCTGGTGGAAATTTTAATCCTAATGCTTTTACTTTTTCTGATGGTAACATATTTTATATAAATGTATTTAATATTAAAACGCCAATTAATCCCATTATACCAACGGTAGTTTCCATAACACTCCATGTGGAAAGCGTTTCTTTTACTGTAAGATTAAAGTACTCTTTAAACATCCAAAATCCGCCATCGTTTACATGAGATAGCATTAAACTTCCGGAGCCTATGGCTAGCACCATTAATTCTGGGCTAACACCTGTACTTGAGATTAATGGGAGTACAATACCAGCAGCAGTTAATCCTGCTACAGTAGCAGAACCAACACAAACTCGAATTGCTGTAGCGATTAGCCAACCAAGTATTAAAGGCGATAAGTTTGAATCTTTTAATAAAAGAGCAATATAATCGCTTACACCACTGTCTGTTAAAATTTGCTTTAAAGCACCAGCGCCAGCTATAATTAAAAGCACCATAGTAATACTAGAGACTGCATTTGAGACAGAGCTCATTAACTCAGGCATTTTTTTGCCTCGGGCAATACCTAAAGTATAAATGGCTACTAAAACCGATAAAAGCATTGCAATGGCAGGATTACCAATAAAATTAACTATAGTTTTCAATAATCCCTCGGTTAAAAATTGATTAAAAATTGTAGAAAGTGCAATTAAAATGACAGGAAGTAGTGCTGTAAAGATGCTAATTCCAATTCCTGGCATTTCTTCATCTTTTAAAATAACAGGATTGTAAAATTCTTTTAAAGGAGTGGCTTCTATATTTTTTATTGTTCTAGAAAATAATGGTCCAGCAATAATTATGGCAGGTATTGCAATTATAATTCCATAGAGCAAGGTTTTGCCAATATCGGCTTTAAACATTACCGAAATAGCAGTAGGAGCAGGGTGAGGAGGAAGAAACCCATGGGTTACAGATAAAGAAGCAAGCATAGGTAAGCCTACATAAATTAATGGTAAACCAGTAGCTGCAGCTACTGTAAATACCAAGGGAATTAATATTACAAATCCAACAGAATAAAACATAGGAATACCTACAATAAATCCTGCTAAAACAACGGCCCACTGAATATATTTTACCCCAAATGAAGCTACAAGTTTTGATGTAATTCTTTGCGCTGCACCACTATCTGCAACCAGTTTGCCTAACATAGCGCCTAAACCTAGAATCATGACTAAAAACCCTAGAGTATTTCCAATTCCTGTTTGGATGGATTGAGTGATTTGCTCTAAGCCCATGCCTTGTAGAATACCAACAAAAAGACAGACTATAATGAATGAAATGAATGCATTAAGTTTGGATACGGCTATTAGAAAAAACAATAAAACTATTCCAAGAATAACTATGGTTAAAGGCATATATAAGAATTTGTTTCTTTAATTAGTGTAAATAATTATTGCTGATATTTTGTTGAAATGTTCTTTTAGCTATAATCATTAACCTGACTATGCAAGCATTAAAACAAAACATGCTTTATTATATCACATAGATCTATATGATATAGTAAAGTAATAAATTTAATGTTATTAGTAATAAATTATTTCTACAGTCAGCAAGAAACTATAGCTAAACAGAAGATTTTTGATAAGATGAGTATTATTTTTCAACAATCTCAACTTCAAATAATTTATCCCAGCGTTTACCAGTTACAAATATGGTTTTCGTTTTTGGGTTGTAAGCAATACCATTTAAAACATCTAGTTTTTCGTGTTGAGTTACTTTTTCTTTTAATGAAGAAAAATCAATAACACCAATTACAGCACCATTTTTAGGATTAATAATGGCTACACCATTTTTTTGGTAAATGTTCGCATAAATTTGTCCGTTAATCCATTCCAATTCATTAATCCGTCCAATTTTACCTTTATTAGTAAACACTTGAATATAGTCTTGTTCAACTAAAGTTTCAGGGTTTAAAAGCCATATTCTTTCAGTACCATCACTTTTATAAATAGTATTTGCATCATTGCATAATCCCCAACCTTCTTTACTATTACCGTAACTAAAACTGCTTAACTTATCAAAGGTGTTTACATCATAAACAAATCCAACATCCATTTGCCATGTGAGTTGATAAATTTTATCATTTAAAATTGTTAACCCTTCTCCAAAATATTCGTTAGCTAAATTTATATTTTTTATAACCTCACCAGTTTTATAATTAAGTTTTCTGAGTTTTGATTCTTTATATTGCCCCGTGCTTTCATAAATAGTATCGTTAAAAAACTCGATCCCTTGTGTATAAGAAGTAATATCGTGTGGATATTCATTAATAATGTTAAACTTATAAATTTTAGGTGTTTCGCTATTCAAAATAGTTATGCTTGTATTTGTGGTTTGCTTTTCATTATTAAAATAAACGGTAGCCTCTAGAGTATGTTTTCCTAATTTATAGTTATTTAGTGCTTGTTTTTCGTCAATTTTTTCACCATTTAAAGTATATGAAACAGAATCTATAATGTGGCTCTTTTTGTTTTCTAAAGAAAGGTTTAAGGTTTCGGATATAGAAATATTTCCTTTTTCGGCATTTGTTTTAATAGAGAAATCACTTTTCTTCTGACCAGAATTTGAACCGCAAGAAATAAAAAGTAAGCCTAAAAATATGATTGTGAGAGCTTTGTATGTATTCATTTTGTACTATAAATTTGGAGCAAGATATTTATTTAAAAACAGTTTAAAAAATTATTGTGAAAATTTTAAAAGGTTGTATCTTTGCAGCCGGCAAGTCCTACACAACCAGCTCCTGTTGAATCCTCCAGGGCGGGAACGCAGCAAAGGTAAATGGTCGTAGCGGTGTGATGTAGGTAGCTTGCCTTTTTTTGTGCCTTTTAGTTTGGTAAATCTTCATATCTTTAAGTTTTTAATTTTTATATAAATAATGTCTAAAGTTGTTTTAATTACAGGCGGTTCTTCTGGAATAGGAAAATCTGTTGGCGAGTATCTAACCCAAAAAGGTTTTGTAGTTTACGGAACCAGCAGAAATCCAGATAATTATAAAAACAGTAAATTCTCTATACTACAATTAGACGTTAAAAATATTGATACTATTAATAAAACGGTAAATACGATTATTAATACCGAAGGTAAAATAGATATACTTATTAATAATGCAGGAGCTGGAATTACTGGGCCTATAGAAGAAACGCCAGAAGCAGAAATTAAAGCCAATTTTGAAACCAATTTTTTTGGTCCCATAAGCGTAATTAAAGCTATTTTACCGCAAATGCGTAAACAACAATCGGGTTTAATAATAAATGTAACATCTCTTGCTGGTTACATGGGGTTGCCTTATCGTGGTGTTTACAGTGCAAGTAAAGGTGCATTAGAACTTTTAACCGAAGCGTTTAGAATGGAGTTAAAGGCGTTTAATATTAATATGACTAATGTGGCACCAGGAGATTTTGCTACTAACATTGCGGCTGGCCGATATCACGCTCCATTATTAGAAGACTCTCCATACAAAACTTCTTACGGAAACACTTTAGAATTAATGAACGAGCACGTCGATTCTGGTAGTAATCCAAATATGATGGCCAAAGCAATTTATAAAATTATAAATGTAAAAAAACCAAAAGGACATTATAAAGTAGGGGAGTTTATGCAAAAGTTTTCTATTGTTCTTAAAAGGATACTTCCGGATAAAGTTTATGAAAAGTTATTGATGAACCATTATAAGCTTTAATATTTTTGGCATATTAGTTGATACAGATTGTTTTAAAAAATCTTTCATCATGAAACAATCAATACTTATCATTCTTTTATTTTCTTTTTTTTCATTTAATAGCTGCGAAAATGTAGTGGACTGCATTATTAATGTTCGCCCAGTGCTATCTGATAAAAAACTCGCTATTGGCGGTGTAAATCAATATTATTCTGAAATAATTTCTGCACAAATTAAAAACGAACCCCAAGATAATGCTTACGACTACTATTTTGATGTACGTGGTAAGATTCCAGATGGTTTGGAAGTGATTATAGATTACAGAGATGTTTATATTGAAGGTATGCCTACCAAGGCTGGTAGATATACATTTACCGTGTATTTGGATGTCGATCCACTTAATGAATATTATTATGATGAATACGGTAACCAGAGGTATGATGATTCGTTATGTACAGATAGTACTTCAAAAACTTATACAATAGCCATTAAATAACTGAGTATATATATATTAAATTGTTAATATTTTTTAATTAAAAAACAATTTTAAAAGGTATATAAAGTTGTAGATTTGCAACGCGTTAAGGATAGTAGCGGCATCCTTTTTTACTTTTTTTGTAAAAAAGATATAGCGAATAGCCTGATTTGAGCAACTTTTTTAGTTGCGAGAGTAACGCCCAAAATGTAAAACACAACTAAATATATACGAATGAAATTTTTTATTGATACTGCAAATCTTGATCAGATAAAAGAGGCTCAAGACCTTGGTGTACTTGATGGCGTTACCACAAACCCATCGTTAATGGCTAAAGAAGGCATTACAGGGCATGATAATATTTTAAAGCATTATGTTGATATTTGTAATATTGTTGATGGTGATGTGAGTGCTGAGGTTATTTCGACTGATTTTGAAGGTATGGTTAGAGAAGGCGAAGCTTTAGCAGAATTGCATGACCAAATTGTTGTAAAATTACCGATGATTAAAGATGGTGTTAAAGCTTGCAAATATTTTTCAGAAAAAGGCATTAAAACTAATGTTACACTAGTGTTTTCTGTTGGTCAAGCCTTATTGGCAGCAAAAGCTGGAGCTACTTATGTATCGCCTTTTATTGGTCGTTTAGATGATATTTCTACTGATGGATTAAATTTGATTGCTGAAATTAGACATATTTATGATAATTATGCTTTTGATACTGAAATTTTAGCTGCATCTGTACGCCATACTATGCATGTTATTGATTGTGCAAAGTTAGGTGCCGATGTTATGACAGGACCATTAAGTTCTATTGAAGGCTTATTAAAACACCCTTTAACAGACATTGGTTTAGCTAAGTTTTTAGCAGACTATAAAAAAGGAAATTAAACATATTCTTTTTCGACATAAAAAAAGCCTCGACTTAATATAAGTCGAGGCTTTTTTATTTGAGTATATTTTTTACCTATTTATTAAACCTAAAAGCTGCTCTTCAAAATTTCTAGCAAAAATATTTGCTTTGCTGTTTACTATTTTTTGGTTTTCATCTATAATAAAAGCTTTTGTCATTGGATAAACTGCTAGAACTTCTCTTGATGCATGTGGTTTTTTAAATTTATACTGGCCTTTAAACGGAATTTTGTTTCTTTTCAATACTTTTAAAGAAGCTTCTAATCCATAATCATCTATATTGATAACAATAAACTTTACTTCTGGGTATTTAGCTTTTAATTTACGAATTTTATGATGACTCTCTTTAAAATGCTCGTAATACGTTTGTGACCAAAAACAAATAACTACAGGCGAATCTATAATAGCATTAATACTTGTTTCAGTATTATTAGCATCTATTAATTTTACCTCAGGAAATGCTGCACCAGGTTTTAATTTATTTAAAGCATTGGCATAACGTGTAATGTCTTCTTTTCCTTCTTTATTCGAACTTTTGTTTGTGTAGAATTTTAAAATAGTATTGTTGTTCTTTTCACTATTGCTTTTATTTAAAAAAGTTATTGTGTAATGGTAAAGTAAATCTTCTTTTATTTGATTATTGCTTACCAAGCTATCTATAAGTACCAGTCTATCTAAATTATAGCAAATATTCGAGCTTTTAAAATGATTGCTTTCTGAGTGCTTATAATGTTCTTTAAGCGAAATGTTACTAAAATTCCAACGTAAAAAGGTATTATAAACAAAATAGTCCTTTAGGAAAGTATCGTTGTAATTTATATTTTTTCTGTAATTATAAAAATCTTTTGGTAGCGAGTTTAAAATGTCACTTTTATTACCTCTGTAATGTACAAACGGATAAATTTCTTTGTTAAAATAGTAGTTGTATTCAATATTTGCATGAGCGATTTTATTAAACAAATCAGAAGTATCGTATTTGTTTTTAAACTTCTTAAGTTTTTTTAATTTGATGTTTTTTAAAGAATCAACTTCCTTTTGATAATCTTCTGCACTTAATTGACAATATTTAAAAACCTTCTTTTCTTCAACTTCGTTTCTTAAAAACTCATTTATTAAGTAGTTATTCTTTTTGGCTCCTTCACCAGTATACACTAGCGACTCGTCAAATTCCAATGTATTAAGTCTAAACATAATGCTATCATTTGGTTCTAATAAAACCATTTGATATTCGCCACCATGTTTAAAGGTATAAAGTCCAGATTTTAAATTATTTACTTTGTAAATAAACCTGTTATTGCCATCTAGTTTGATTGTATCAATAATGTGTTTGGATTTTGATAGTACAACAAAATTATTATTTGCATTAATAATTTCACCGCCTAAAAAAGCATAATCACCATTATTTTGGGTGTTATCTTTTTTACAACCAGTTAATATAATCGCAACACAAAGTATCCAATAATAATATTTCATATTCCCTCTTCAAAAAATTGTTTTAGCATAATGCTAAGTATAACAAAAATATGGCTTGTATTTATAAAGTGCTGTTAAGGCGTTGTTAAATGTTATTGTAGGAATAATAGCTAAAAACACTTATAGAACTATGTTTTTCAATTTAAAAATAAGCTAAGTATGTTTCCACTTACCAATTCATTTTTCTACTTTTGCAAAAAATTAAATAAACACTATGTTATCAGTTTCTAACTTATCTGTCCAATTTGGAAAGCGTGTACTTTTCGATGAGGTTAACACCACCTTTAATAATGGTAATTGCTACGGAATTATTGGCGCAAATGGTTCTGGGAAATCTACTTTTTTAAAGATTATTTCTGGGAAACAAGACCCAACATCGGGACATGTGTCTTTAGAGTCGGGTAAACGTATGTCTGTGCTAGAGCAAAACCATAATTTATATGATGAGCATACCGTTTTAGAAACGATTTTAATGGGAAACAAACCATTATATAAAATAAAAACTGAAATTGATGCGCTTTATGCTGATTATTCAGATGAAAATGCTGAAAAAATTGGAGAGCTTCAGGTGAAATTTGAAGAAATGGATGGCTGGAATGCTGATAGTAATGCGGCTTCAATGTTATCTAATTTAGGTATTAAGGAAGAATTTCATTATTCTTTAATGGCCGATTTGGATGGAAAACAAAAAGTACGTGTGTTATTAGCGCAGGCTTTGTTTGGAAATCCTGACGTGTTAATTATGGATGAGCCTACCAACGATTTAGATTACGAAACTATTTCTTGGTTAGAGAATTTCTTAGCAAATTATGATAATTGTGTTATTGTTGTATCTCACGACCGTCACTTTTTAGATGCTGTTTGTACTCATATTTCTGATATTGATTTTGGAAAAATAAATCACTTTTCTGGTAATTATACGTTTTGGTACGAGTCTTCTCAATTAGCTGCAAGACAACATGCACAACAAAACAAAAAAGCTGAGGAGAAGAAAAAAGAATTAGAAGAATTTATACGTCGTTTTTCTGCTAACGTTGCTAAAAGTAAGCAAGCTACAAGTAGAAAGAAAATGATTGAAAAATTGAATATAGCAGATATTAGGCGTACTAGTCGTCGTTATCCTGCTATTATTTTTGAGCGCGATAGAGAAGCAGGTGATCAAATTTTAAATATAAATGGCTTGTCTGCTTCGATTGATGGAGAAGTTTTATTTAAGGGTATTGATATTAATTTGAATAAAGGCGATAAAGTTGTTGTTTTTTCAAGAGACTCTAGGGCTACAACAGCATTCTATCAAATATTAAATAATAAAGAAAAAGCTGATTCAGGTAAATTTGCTTGGGGTGTTACAACTACACAATCGTATTTACCACTTGATAACAGCGAATTTTTTAATAACGATTTGACTTTAATTGATTGGTTACGTCAATGGGCGAAAACTGAAGAAGAGCGAGAAGAAGTTAATATTCGTGGGTTTCTGGGTAAAATGATTTTTAGTGGCGAAGAAGCTTTTAAAAAGTCTTCTGTATTATCTGGAGGAGAAAAAGTACGTTGTATGTTATCTCGTATGATGATGACAAGAGCGAATGTACTTCAACTAGATGAGCCAACTAATCATTTAGATTTAGAGAGTATTACCGCTTTTAATAATTCGCTTAAAAACTTTAAAGGTACTATTTTGTTTACTACACATGATCATGAGTTTGCGCAAACCGTAGCAAATAGAGTGGTGGAGTTAACACCAAATGGAGTTATTGACAGATATACAACGTTTGATGAATATATGCAAGATTCCAAAATTAAGGAGTTGCGTAATAAAATGTATGCCATTACAGTTTAAGAAATAAGCCTTTATTATGGTCTTATCATTGATATTGACTTTAATTTTTTTTGTTTTAGGAATTATTCATTTGAATTGGGTAATTGGTGGAACTTATGGTTTTGCCGAATCTTTGCCAACAAATGAATCTGGAGAGCGCGTATTAAACCCAAAAAAACCAGATAGTGCAATAGTAGGATTGGGCTTATTGTTTTTCGCTACTTTTTATTTAGTAAAATCTGGTTTGATTAATTTTAGTTTCCCGAATTGGATATTCACCTACGGAGGTTGGTTAATACCAGGAATATTTATTTTTAGAGCTATTGGAGAATTTAAATATATTGGATTTTTTAAAAAAATAAAACACACAAACTTTGGAAGGTTGGATACAAAGTTTTACTCTCCATTATGTATTATTATTGGCACGATTGGAATCTTAATTCAGTTATTTTAATAACTAGACTACTCGTTTTAGGCTTCTAAACCAGAAGTAATACCTTCAACAATTAAAACAGCTTTATCAAGTTCGTCTTTGTGTACAAGAATTTCTTGAAGTAAATGGCCTCCATAAATTTTCGGGTCAAGACCCGACTCATTTTGTTCTTTTACAATGGCATTAATGCCTGAGTCCTTCAAACTATTTATTATTCGTTCAGTAATAATTAAATTTCCAGTAAATATTTTTATATAATTTGAATCAGACATAGCGATAGGTTTTATAGGTTCTTTACTAAAGATACGAAATTTTGGTTGGTTTAGATAGAAAGTATTGCATAAATAATTAGCTTAAAAAGTTCCAATAAAACCAATTCCTTTTCCGCTAAAAGTAAAATTCCAAGAAATTTGCTTTTCTTTCTTAGTATAATTGTATGCTTTTGTTTTAGACAACAACTTATCTATAGAATCTACTACAACAATACTTAAAACCGCGCCAATTCCAATATCAGTTAACCAATGTGCACCAGTAAAAAGTCTAGAAATTGGTGCAATTGCACCTAAAGAATACACCCCAACTTTAGACCATGTATTGTCAAACTGTTTTGCAATAGCGTGTGCCATAGTCACAGATAAAACGGTATGACCAGAAGGAAATGAGTGAAATTTAGCTTTATTAGACCAAAACCTGAATTCATTACTATTGTATCCGTTTCCAGGTCGTGCTCGACCAAAGGCAGTCTTGCTTAAACTTTGAATAATACCACTAGTAAAAGACGACGAAATAATTAAAACACTAGTTTTTCTTAGTTTTTCATTCCTTGTAAATAGTCCTAATCCATAGAGAGAAGCATTAGCAATAAAATATACTTGGGGGCTTCCAAAACGAGTACCAACTTCTTGAAATAAATTTGGAACATGAGGTTCATTGCGCACAAAAAATGTACTTGATTCATCGTCAATAGTCGACAAAGCATAAGCTCCAATAATTACAGTTCCTAAAGTTGTGAAATCTTTTTTTTTCCAATGTAAAGGTCTTGTAAACGAATAGCGAACTCCTTTGATGCCCTGCTTTAAATCATAAAGCGCCAATCTTCCGATAGAGATAGTGTCATTACTCTTATTTGTGCTTATTGTATTTTGCTGTGCATTCAACTTAAAAGCAAAAAAAATTGTAACAATGAAAATAAAGCTACTTCTTAATTTCAAAATCACCTTAATTCTGCTCCTAGCTGTTTTTCAAAATTAGCCTGTAGTTTATTCATTATTTTATCAATCTGCTTATCGGTAAGTGTTTTGTTTTCATCTTGAATGGTAAAACTAACAGCATAACTCTTTTTGCCTTTTGGTAAATTTTTGCCTTGGTACACATCAAATAGACTTACATTTTTGAGCAATTGCTTTTCACTTTGCTTAGCTATTTTATGAATTGATTCAAAAGTAACAGAATCATCTAGTAATAACGCGAAATCACGCTTTACTTCTGGGTATTTTGGAATCGCTTTAAAATTAATTTTATTTCTTTTTACAATATCTAAAATCGCATCCCAATTAAAATCTGCAAATAGTACTTCTTGAGAAATATCAAAATGCTTTAGGATAGATTTCTTTAACAAACCAAAATCTGCCAATTTAGTTTTGCCTAAGCTTAAAGTTAAGCCTTCACTAAATAAATCACTTTTTACTGGTGTCTCATTAAATCTAGAAATGCCTAAGCGGTTTAATAACGAAATAATACTTCCTTTTAAGAAAAAGAAGTCACTCTTTTTAGCTGATGTATGCCAGCTTTCTTTATTTTGATTACCAGTAGCAAAAAGTGTTAAATGCTTAACCTCTTCTCTAGCATCATTATAGTTATGATATGTTTTACCAAACTCAAAGAATTTTAAATCTTGTCGTTTTCTATTAATGTTATGCGAAATAGCTTCTAAACCTGAAAATAATAAAGACTGGCGCATAACCGATAAATCATTACTTAAAGGGTTAAGCATGGTAATGTTATGTTCTTCTTTTAGTTGCTCGCTTAAAGCAATATAATTTGGGTTTGTTAACGAATTAGCAAGAATTTCGTAAAATCCTTGAGCAGCTAATTGATTGCCAACAATATTCTGAATTTTGTGATCTTCAAAACGTGAGGTACTAGAAATTGAAGCATTTAATTTTTCAGTTGTTTTTATGTTGTTATACCCGTAAACACGCAAAATTTCTTCAATAATATCAGCTTCACGTTGTACATCATTTCTATAAGCAGGAACAGTTAGTCCTAAACCAGTTTCGGTAACATTGTTTACTTTAATATCTAACGAAGTTAAGATGCTTTTAATAATTTCACGAGGAATTTCTTCACCAATCAATTTTTTCGCATTATCAAAACTTAAACGTACCTGGAAGTCTTCAATTTTGTTAGGATATACATCAATTAAATCGCTAGTAATTTCGCCTCCAGCCAATTCTTGAATCAACAAAGCAGCACGTTTTAGGGCATATTCAGTAATGTTTGGATCAATACCGCGCTCAAATCTAAACGAAGCATCAGTATTTAAACCATGGCGTTTTGCCGATTTACGAATACTAATAGGGTTAAAATATGCGCTTTCTAAAAATATACTTGTTGTACTATCAGTAACACCAGAATCAATACCACCAAAAACACCAGCAATACACAAAGGTTTTTCTGCATCACAAATCATTAAATCATCTTGGTGTAACTCACGTTCTATACCATCTAAAGTTGTGAATTTAGTACCAGATTTTAGTGTTTTAACCTCAATTTTATTACCAGATACTTTTACTGCATCAAAGGCATGGAGTGGTTGTCCTAACTCATGCAGTACATAATTAGTAGCATCAACAATATTATTAATAGGGCTTAAACCAATAGCTTTTAAACGATGCTGTAACCATGCTGGGGATTCTGCAACCTTTAGCCCAGAAATTGTTACTCCACAGTAACGCGGTGCTAAATCTTTATTTAATACATCAATATCGATTTTTAGCATACGGTTATCAATATGAAACGCACTTACAGACGGTGTTATCAGTTCTAAATTAATATCTTTTTGAACTAACCCAGCTTTTAAGTCGCGTGCCGTACCAAGGTGACTCATGGCATCAGCTCTGTTTGGCGTCAAACCAATTTCAAAAACATAATCGTTTTCAATATCAAAAATATCGGCTGCATGAGTTCCAACTTTAACGGTATCGTCTAAAACCATAATGCCATCATGAGATTTCCCTAAGCCCAATTCATCTTCAGCGCAGATCATTCCATAACTTTCTTCGCCTCGAATCTTTCCTTTTTTTATAGTCCAAGCTTCACCTTCTTCAGTATATAAAGTCGTTCCAATTGTAGCAACTGGCACTTTTTGTCCAGCAGCGACATTTGGTGCGCCACAAACTATTTGTAAAGGTGCATCTCCACCTATATCAACCGTAGTAATTTTAAGTTTATCTGCATTTGGGTGTTTATCACAAGTTAAAACCTTACCAACTATAACACCTTCTAGACCGCCTTTTACCGATTGATAACGCTCAACACCTTCAACTTCAAGTCCTAAATCGGTCAGTAGTTCGCTAGTTTGTTCTGGTGCCCAATCTGTCTTTATAAATTGTTTTAACCAGTTATATGAAATCTTCATAAATCATTTGCTATTTAAGCGAACAAAGATAAAATAATGGAACTAGTATTCAAACATGCACTATCATTTATAAAGGCTAAAAGCGTAAAAATTGGCTTTTTTATGTTAGTATATTGTTGTTATTTCGAATAATCTAATTTAATTCCCTATTTATGAAGCATTTTATAACAGCTATTGTAATTCTTTTGATGTTTTCTTGTAAGCAAGAAAAAGCAAATAATAAACTAGAATTAGGAACATATCGAGCTGTTTTACAGGTAAGTGAATCTGAAACATTGCCTTTTAACTTTGAAGTTGTTTCAGAAACAAGTTTAAAAATTTTTAATGCTGAAGAAGTTATAAATGTTGATGATATTGAATATAAAAACGATTCGGTTTATATTAAAATGTCAGTTTTTGAAGGCTATATAGCGGCAAAAATTGAAGATTCTAAATTAACAGGAGATTTTATTAAAACGAGTCTTAACAGAATTGTACCGTTTGCTGCAGAAAAAAACGAAACTAGATTTGATGTTTCAACTAATCCGAAACACGATGTTTCTGGAAACTGGGAAACTGTTTTTAGTCGAGATTCTGAGGATAACAGATATATCGCTAAAGGTATTTTTAAGCAAAATGGAAGCAAAGTTACAGGAACGTTTAGAACCACTACAGGCGATTATCGTTATTTAGAAGGCGTAGTTGATGGTAATCAATTAAAGCTTTCAACCTTTGATGGTGCTCACGCGTTTTTATTCACTGCAACAGTAACAGATAGTACTTTAAATGGTAAGTTTTACTCAGGAAACCATTGGGAAGAACCTTTTGTAGCTAAGCGAAATGAAAATTATGAGTTGCCAGATGCTAACGCTCTTACGTTTTTAAAAGAAGGTTATGATAAGGTTGCGTTTGCATTCCCTAGTGCTAATGGCAATATGATATCTTTGGAAGATGAACGCTTTAAAAACAAAGTGGTTTTGATACAAATTATGGGAACTTGGTGTCCAAATTGTTTAGACGAGAGTAAATACTATGCCGATTTTTATAAAAACAATAAAACCAAAGATATTGAAATTGTTGCTTTAGCTTTCGAGTATGCTAAAACTGAAGCAGGAGCTTTTAACAGTATTAAAAGATTAAAAGAAAGAGTTGGAATTGAATACCCCATTTTATTAGCACAGTATGGTTCTTCTAGTAAAGTAAAAGCTCAAGAAAAACTACCTATGCTTAACCATGTTTTAAGTTATCCTACTACTATTTTTATTGATAAAAAAGGTGTGGTTAGAAAAATACACACAGGTTTTAATGGACCTGCAACTGGAGAAAAATATATGGAATTTAAAACTGAGTTTGAAGCTTTTGTGGGTGAGTTACTTAATGAGTAAATTTTTGAGGTTCGTTTAACGTTTTTGTGTATGATTTCGTTCGTGTTTGAGTGCGAGGGTTTTCCGTGTATACAGAAGGAGTAATTAATTATCCCCGTTGTTAGGCATTGCTTTTCTTGCTAATTTAATTCCTTCTAGTGTTTCTTCAGCTATCTCTTCATCCCAACCTAATTCTTTCAGGTCATCTATTAAAATGTTTTCAGCTAAATAAACAACAAGCAGTAGGGCTAAAAATCTTGAATTAGCTACCCATTCTTTATCTTCTGTGTCTCTTAATATTTTGTCATAGATAATGGATGAATGGATTATTATTTTTTCTAATAATAGATTTAATTCTTCAATAGAATCAATATTTAAAAAGTACTTTGATATACTTAGTATGTTCGAAGAATCTTTATCATAATCCTCTTCATCTTCTAAGATTTCAAATCCACTTTTTTCACCAACATTGATTAATTTTTTTGTTAAATCAATATTTTCATTGAAATATTTCTCTATCGTTATTAAGTTTAGCTCATTGCTGACATTAATTTCATTTATTGGGCTATTAGAGTTGATCGCATCTTCTAGATTTTTGTAATCAACTTTTAGTTCAGAAAACTCTTCGTCTGCTAATTCAAATAATCCAGCTAACCGAAATAACTTTCTTCTTAATAATTTTGGAACTTCATATGATCTTTTATAATCTAAAGTATGTGAAATTGAAGCCCATGCGTGTTGTAGAACTGTTCTTACTTGTACTTCAAATTTATAATCTTTGTAGGGTTTCCATTCTGGTAGTTTATTTCTTGATTTATTCAAAGACATAACAAGATGGACTGATTGATATCCAAATTCATTTGAATTTAAAGTTTGATTCTTGTCAATAGAATTTTTAGTATCTAATTCAAAATTTTCTTTTAAGATACTTGAGATTATTTCAATGTCTTCTTGGTAATATGTTACTATTCTGATACCTGTTAAGTCAGTAATATTTGTTAACGGATTGGAGTATTTGTTCTTTTTTGTTTTTGATTTAAAACTATCAAGTGATTTTGTTCTTGATTCTGTGAAATGATATTTAATATTTGAATCTGACAGAAGTTTTTTTATTAAATCTTCAATTCTGCCTGTGAAAGATTCAATCTGTGGTAATTTTATATTGTATTCTTCGATATGGTTCATAATATTTGTGCCAAATGTTTTCAAGTATATGAATCCGTTTTAATACTGAAACGAGTTCTGCACAGGTAATTTATATTAAACGTTAAACGAATTTAGTTGAATTTTTTTACAAAATCAACTAAGAATATACCAGTGAGAAACAAAGTTTTTAACAATCTATAAATCGTCTAACATCAAATTATAATCGTATTGCAAGTCTTCGTGTAATGTTGCAATTATCTTTTTAGCTAAAAGGATTTGTCGGTTATAGGTGTTTTGCAATTGCGTGCTATATTTTATACTAGGTGAGAAGTCTTTCAGTTTCTGGCAAAAGTAGAGTAGGAGCTCTACTTCAGTTTCCTTTTTTTGAGAATACCGGACATACTTTTTTATGTTTTTTAAAATTTTGCGTACACTCTTTCTGATGTAAAAATAGCTTTTGATGTTTATGACTTCAAATTCATCATCTACATAACCTTTAACAGATTCGATATAACCACTTTCGTTATGAGATTCAAACAATAAATAGGTGAGTAATTCTTTGTTTTCTTTTTTAAACCGCGATAAGCGCAAGCAAAGCTCTTGAATTTCGGCAGTTGATAGTGTATTTAGCTCTTGTTTTATTTCTTTAAGCGATACGGCTTTCATATAGTTTTCAAATGGAAATTAGTTTCCTTTTAATAAATTAACACTTACAGTTGCTAACTCGCTATTTGGAAATGTTGTAAAATAATTTGGGTCTGGATGCAAACCAGCTTCAGAGGCAACTCTATTAAAAACATCTACTTCTAAAATATATTGGTCACTATATCCGTGGGTAGCATCATATGCTGTTGCTGCTGTTTTGCCTAAATTTGATGCAGTTAGCTTTGGGTTTATAGTATGCAATTCTATAATTAATAAGCCAAACCTTTCTACATAAGGTTTCCATTTTTGTAAGTGCTCAAAAAGAGAATCTTCAACTAAATTATTGCTAATATGGCTGCCTTGATATGTGTATGCCCCAGTAGAATTGCTAATTCTATTTGTTTCTGTTTTTGGTTCTTCCCAAATACGATTATGATCTAAAAACGTACGGACGTTCAACAAATCTTTTAAATCAATATTGTAATCTGCTTTTAAGTCTTTTGCTAATAAATCAGGCCTGCCAATATCTCCCCAAATCACTTTTGCCCAAATATCAGCTTTAATCAAGTTTGCTCGAGTTACTTTTAAAGCGGCTTGATTAAAATCGGCTCCAACTAATAATAATGGATGCTCATCAAGCATTTTACCGCGCAAGGTTTTATATTCAATAACATCAAAAATATGTTGTATAAAGGCACCATTGCCACAGCCCATATCTAAAATTCCTTTTGGCTGTTCGTCAATAGGTTTGTTGAATAGTTTAATGATTATTTCGTCTATAATTTTAAAATACGTAGAGTGAGCGCCTCCACTTCCCCAAACATTCATTTCTCTGTCTACATGCTTTTCGGTGTCGTTTGGTTCTTTAGTTTTTAAAGCTAGTGGGTTTCCAAAAATAAGATCGTCCAACTTAACAAAGGTTGGCAAATATGAGACAGTTACACCATATGCGCTTGCACGTTTCGCAAAAAACAATCCTTCGTCTGTAAATTGATAAGTGTCATTCTTTTTTGTAAACCACCCTAAATGAGACAGGAAATCTAGTATTTTTTTAAAACTTTCTGGATTGCTATGGTACTCCTGAGCTCTAAATGATGCTTCCATAAAATATTTATGGAATAAGCCATTAACACCTAATAAAACAATAATAGGAGCCGCAATAACACCTTCTATATGTTTTAGTATTTGATGCTCAATTGAATTGTCGTCGAAGTTTGTAAGCCCAAAATTGTTTTCAAACTTATTAAATATTTTTTCTAATGCATTAAAAGCATCTGGTCCGATACGTTCAGCTGGAAACTTAACCGAATAATTTAATAGGTTTATAGCATCTTTATATAATGGAACAAGTTTAAAAGCCTTTTCACTTTGTGAATTTATTTCAAAACTTATAGTGTTATTTGTGTTGTTAATATGTTGAGTTAACCATCCTTGAGCACACAAAATGCGCAAGCTAACATTTAGATAGCCTTCGTTAGCATTGAATTGCTTAGCAATAGTTTTAAGAGTCGTTTTTTTATTATCTATCAAATATTGTAATGTACCTTTTTTATAAAGCGAATAGGCAGTAGGAGCTGTTGCTATACCATCGAGATGTCTAAAAATTGTACTTCGTAATTGTTCTTTATCTTGTTTGGTAAGCATATTTACAGTTTAGTATAAATATATAAATAAAAAACCTTTCGACTGAGATGAAGAAAGGTTTTGTATAAGTATATATCGTTTAATTATCTCAATTTAGGGTAATCTTCAGGGTTTGCTTCATGCATAACATCGTAAACAGCTTCAAAAATATCTTCGGCTGATGGTTTAGAGAAATAATCACCATCGTTACCATAAGCTGGCCTGTGTGCCTTTGCAGTTAATGTTTTAGGTTCGCTATCTAAATATTGAAATGCTTTTTGGTTATTTAATATTTCATTTAAAATATAAGCAGAAGCACCTCCAGGAACATCCTCATCAATAACCATTACACGATTAGTCTTTGCTATACTTTTAACGATATCGTGATTTATATCGAAAGGTAATAGAGATTGTACATCAATTACTTCAGCATCAATACCAACCGATAAAAGTTCTTTAGCAGTTTGTTCTACAATTCTAAGCGTAGAGCCATAAGACACTAGAGTAATATCCGAGCCAGTTTTTAAGGTTTCAACAACACCAACTGGTGTTTTTACATCACTTAAATTATTCGGCATTCTTTCTTTTAATCTATATCCGTTAAGGCATTCTACGACTAAAGCAGGATTATCACCTTGTAGAAGTGTGTTATAAAAACCGGCAGCTTTGGTCATATTTCTTGGAACCAAAACTTGAACGCCTCGAATTAAGTTTAAAATACCACCCATTTGCGAACCTGAATGCCAAATCCCTTCTAGTCTATGGCCACGAGTTCGAATAATTAATGGTGCTTTTTGCTTTCCTTTGGTTCTATATTGAAGGGTAGCTAAATCGTCACTAATTACCTGTAAAGCATATAAAATATAATCTAAGTATTGTATTTCGGCTATGGGCCTTAAACCACGTAGTGCCATACCAATACCTTGTCCAATAATGGTAGCTTCTCTAATACCAGCATCTGCAACACGAAGCTCGCCATACTTTTCTTGTAAGCCTTCTAAACCTTGGTTTACATCACCTATATTACCAGAGTCTTCCCCAAAAACCAAAGCTTCAGGATAGTTTTTAAATATTGCATCAAAGTTATCACGAATTATAATACGACCATCTACTTGAATGGCATCATTATCATAACTAGGTTTAACTTCATCTACAAGAACAGAAGATTTTTCAGTCTCAGAATATAAATGCGAACTAAATTTTGGCTGTACTTTATCAAAAAGGTTATTAATCCAATTTGCTAGTTCTTGTTTAGCGTCATTAGTATCTCCTAAAGTATACCTTAGTGCTTTTCTTGCATACGATAGTATGTCTCTTCTTGTAGGCTCATCTATTGCTGATAATTTTTCCTGAATAGGTTTAATAAAAACACCGTTAGTGCTAGATGCTATTAAGCTATTTAAAATGGAGATTAATTCTTGTTGTTCGTTTTGTATAGGTTTCAAAAATGTTGTCCATGCATTCTTTTTAGCTTCTCTAACCTCTTTTTTTAAATTGCGTTCTATTTCAGTAAGCGTTTCATTGGTCGCTATACCGCTTTCAATAATCCATTCACGCATTTTTAAATTACAATCATGCTTATTTTCCCATTCTAAACGCTCTGGACTTTTATAACGTTCATGCGATCCAGAAGTTGAATGACCTTGTGGCTGTGTTAACTCATTAACATGAATTAATACCGGCACATGTTCTTCTCTGGCAATAGCAGAAGCTTCTTGATATGTTTCAATTAAGTTTGCGTAATCCCAGCCTTTTACTCGCAATATTTCGTAACCATTTTGCTCATTATCGCGTTGGAATCCTTTTAATATTTCTGAAATATTTTCTTTAGTAGTTTGATGCTTAGCATGCACAGAGATACCATAATCATCATCCCATATACTAATAACCATAGGGACTTGTAAAACACCAGCGGCATTAATGGTTTCAAAAAATAAACCTTCACTTGTACTGGCATTACCAATTGTTCCCCATGCCACTTCGCTTCCATTATTAGAAAAATTGGTGGTATTAATGCCTTCTACTTGTTTAAATATTTTTGAAGCTTGAGCTAAGCCCAATAGGCGAGGCATCTGACCAGCAGTAGGAGAGATGTCTGCACTCGAGTTGTATTGTTTAGTTAAATCTTTCCAATTTCCACTATCATCTAAGCTATGTGTTGTAAAATGACCTCCCATTTGGCGGCCAGCAGACATAGGTTCTAATTCTAAATTTGTGTTTGCATAAAGGCCTGCAAAAAATTGCTCGATGGTTAGCGCTCCAATTGCCATCATAAACGTTTGATCTCGATAATACCCAGATCTCCAATCGCCTTTTAAAAATGCTTTTGCAAGAGCCAATTGTGGCACCTCTTTGCCATCGCCAAAAATTCCAAATTTTGCTTTTCCTGTTAAAACTTCACGTCTACCAAGTAAACTACATTCTCTACTTTTTACAGCTAGGCTATAATCATTTAAAACTTCTGCTTTAAAATCTTCGAAAGATATGTTGTTTTTCAAATCAGGAATTGTTTGCATATGTTAAGAGCTTTACTTTTGCAAAAGTACTTAAAGTTTATTGGTTTTGCAATTATTGCTGGAGCAAAGATTTTGAATTATTCTTAAAAATTTGCTAAAAAAAACTATTGAATTACGAATAATTAATCAAAAAGGTATAATATTAGATAATTATATAAAAAATTAACACACTAATACCAGCGTCTTCTAAATAGACCTAATAAAGATTGTGGGTCTACTGTAAACTTAAATCTTATTTTTTGATCGTAATTTGGTTGCCCAATTTCCCATCCTAGATTGGAATATATGGGAAAATATACTTCAAAATAATCAGTTACCAAATTAATTCTAATACCAGAGTCATAAACAAAATTTGCATTATTGAATTTGTTTTTCACAAAGCCTACATCTCCGTATGCTAACACATATTTCCAAAGTGTTGTACTGGCGTTTATTGTACTAATCCATTGATTAGCAAATGGAGTTTCTAGCTTAGATTTAAATCCGCCCTCGGCAGTAATATATTGTTGACTAAATATCCCACTAGCTTCAGAACGCCCTAAATAATTATAATCAAATAGATAATCGGTAGGTCTATCTAATGCAAAACTAAAGTAATCAGAAGTAATATCTGTTTTGTTGTTTATAAATGCACCAGTGTAAAATCTCAAATTTAATTGTCGATTACTTTCAAATAAACGCCTGTATTCATAATTGAATGATACTTTACTAAACGTTTTTGCTATTTGTAAATCTGTAGACCATTTGCTAAAATTTATTAGATTGTCATTAGAGTTTAAATAGTTTATATTGAATATGTTATAATTAGGTTCGGTTGTATTTAGGGTATTGCTTAGGTCTTCATCTCGATTAATATCTAAATATCTAAACTTTAATCTTTGACGTTTATTTGACCGAAAATCACTATCATTTCTAAATAAAAACGTAACCGACGGGATTATTTTTCTAACAAACAAATCACTAGCATAAGATGTGTAGCTGCCTCTAATACCATAATTAATAGAATAAAGATTGCTATTTTGTAAATAATGCGTCATAGATATAGAGGCTGCACCAGTAAAAGATTTTGATTTTAATGAGTATCTCGGTTGAAATCTATAGTTGAATTGTTTTCTTAACAGTGTTGTGTTATAGGCTTTTATTCCTAATGTAAGGCCATCGTAAATATTATTGAACTCTGCTATTGGCATTAGAAACACTTGGTTGTAATTTGGATCTTCTATGTCTTTAAAAAGTCTAAACTGAAAGGGTTTATTATTAAAGAAAAAACCTTTTAATGATTTCCAATTATCTCTTATATTATGCTCTGGAATTAATCTATTATAGTTTAAAACCAACTTGTTAGCATCGTTTCGGGGTATGGTAATGGTTTTATTTTTTGTAACATTTTCAATCCAAGATTTTGAAACAATGCTATCATTATTTAGAGTATATAAGGAAATAGGGGTGTTACTATTTCTTTTATTCTTAATAGTTAATGTTATTGAATCTTTAGTTTTTTTAACGTTCTTGATTTTAAAATCAATCTTTTTGCGAGTATTTATATAATCATTAAAAAACCAATCAATGTTTTTTGATGTCTTAGTTTTTAAATAGGCTTCAAATGCTTCAGGCGATGTTTGTTTTAGTTTTGTCTGTTCTAAAAAAGATTTAACAGCATTTTCTAAAATATTAGAGTTTATAAAATCATCTAAATATTTAAGACCAACACCAGCTTTATATTTATTAGCTATACTATTATTAAACTTAAGTAAAGAATCTTTTGACATGGTTAATGGCTGATCTCTATTGGTTCTTGCCATCGACATAAATGCAAATACATATTTATCATTAAAAGTCATGTCAGCAGCATGAAAAGACCTAACACCCCAAAACTCTGCTAGAGACCCTAAAAACTTCATATCTGGATAATGCTCTTCTACATAATTCATCAAATAATAAATTTGTAAACCATCAAATAACCATTGCTCTTTTCTTGGGTTTATTAACAGTGTGTTCTCTAAGTAATTGTGAAGGGCAACCTTAAGTAGTTTTAATTCATATTGAAAGTTATTTGGATAAAGTTTAATAAAACTTGGTAGAAAATTTAAGCCATAAATTGGGTCTTTATTATAATCAATATTAGTTAATAATATTTTTTCATGAGGATAATTACCTAGGTTTTTAGATATGAATTCTGTAATCTTTTCTGTAATTAAAACCCTGTCTAATAGTTCTATTTTCTCACCATTTATATTTGATGTTAATGATAGCCCTTTGGTTTGAATGGTTTCAAAATTAGAAGTTTTGCTTATAAATAGCTTGTTACTAACTCTATCTTTTCCTTTCAGTGTAACATTTTGTTTTTTAAATGATTGTGTAGGTTTATTTGAATTTAACTCTGAAGTAATTATATAATCTTTTGGATAAGAGATTTCTAAATTTAAATCTGCCTTAGGTATAAATAAATCATCTAAATTTTTATTGCTATAATATTGCCACTTACCATTATAAATTGCTGGTGTAATGTACCAATATCTTAAACTTAAATCGCCTGACTCAGAAATACCATAATCTGTAAATTTATCCTTTGGGATTTGTACAATATATTCTAAATCTATAGTATATGATTCGTTTGCTTTTAGTGGTGTTTTTAAATCTACTTTTATAATGTCAACCTGATCTTTTAGCTGATTAAAAATCAAGTTCTCATTATCTTGTTTTATAGAAGTAATTACCGAATAACCTCTGTCTTCGTTTTTGGCAAGATGGAATTTGTTGTTATACTCTTCAGCAAAACGAGTGGCAAGAGGTGTTTTTTTTGTTGAATAGCTATTATTCCAATCATTTAAGTAAATAGATTTAAGCTCATCTTTCGATGTATTTTTATATTGAATGGTTTGAGATATAGTAATTTTCCTGTTTTCAATATCAAAATCGGCTTTTAAGTCAATTTTATTTTGACTAAAATTTGAGATACTTGAGAAGACAAATATAAAACAGAAAAAAAGGCGTAACTTCAATTTATTTTATAACATTAATAAGGTTAATAACAATACAAGGCGTTGCAATATAATAAAATATAGTATTAGGTTAGTCGTAAAGCCTTTTGGTTATAAAGGATTTGACTGTTAAAAATTAGGACTTAAGTCTGATTCTTTATAAAAAGTATCTAAAATTGTGATAACTTCTTCTTCAGTATCTACCAAATTAATCAAATCTAAATCTTTTGCAGAAATATTTCCAAATTTACTTAAAAGCGTGGTTTTTACCCAGTCTAAAATACCCTCCCAAAAATCAGTACCAACTAAGATAATAGGGAACTTTTCAATTTTATGGGTTTGTATAAGTGTAATAGCTTCGAAAAGTTCATCTAAAGTACCAAACCCACCAGGCATAACAACAAAACCTTGAGAGTACTTAACAAACATGACTTTGCGCACAAAGAAATAATCAAAATCCAAACTTTTGTCATGGTCAATATAGGGATTGTCATGTTGTTCAAAAGGTAGCTCTATATTTAACCCTACAGATGTTCCTCCACCCAGGTGAGCTCCTTTATTACCAGCTTCCATAATACCTGGTCCGCCACCAGTAATAACACCGTAACCTGATTCTACAATGCGTTTGGCAATACTTTCGGCTAATTTATAATATTTATTATCTGGTTTTGTTCTTGCTGAACCAAAAATGGACACACAAGGACCAATTTTGCTAAGTTTTTCATAACCACTAACAAACTCACCCATGATTTTAAAAATAGCCCATGAATCGTTTGTTTTAATCTCATTCCAACCTTTATGGTGTTGTTCTTTTCTCATATGTTTCAGTATTTTATTTTTGCAAACTTGCTAAGTTAGTTCTTTTTTAAGAAATTTTGCAGTATAGCTCTTTTTATGTTTTACAATTTCTTCTGGAGTACCTACGGTAACTATCTGTCCACCACCTTTTCCGCCTTCATAGCCAATATCAATAATGTAATCAACGGTTTTAATAACATCTAAATTATGCTCAATGATTAATACGGTATTACCTTTATCTGCTAATTTATTAAGCACAATCATTAGTACCCTAATATCTTCAAAATGAAGTCCGGTAGTAGGCTCGTCTAAAATATAAAAAGTATTTCCTGTATCGCGTTTACTTAATTCGGTAGCAAGTTTTATACGTTGGGCTTCACCACCCGATAACGTTGTACTTTGTTGCCCTAAGGTGATATAGCCCAGGCCAACATCTTTTATTGTTTTAAGCTTTTTATAAATTTTAGGGATATGTTCAAAAAAGCCTACTGCGTCATTAATAGTCATATTTAGAACATCACTAATTGATTTTCCTTTATAGCGAATTTCTAATGTTTCCCTATTAAAGCGTTTACCTTGGCAGGTTTCGCATTCAACATAAACATCTGGTAGAAAGTTCATTTCTATAACACGTAACCCGCCACCTTTACAGGTTTCACACCTACCGCCAGTTACATTAAAGCTAAACCGACCTGCTTTATAGCCACGAATCATAGCTTCAGGGATTTTAGCAAACAAGGCTCTAATTTCGCTAAAAGTACCTGTGTAGGTTGCTGGATTACTTCTAGGAGTTCTCCCAATTGGTGATTGGTTAATATCTATAACTTTATCAATGTGTTCTAATCCTTTAATACTTTTATAAGGCATTGGTTTTTTTACACCATTAAAATAATGTGCGTTCAAAATGGGGTATAAGGTTTCGTTTATTAAGGTAGATTTTCCGCTACCAGAAACACCTGTAACGCCTATCATTTTTCCTAAAGGAAACTTTACCGAAACATTTTTTAAGTTATTTCCTGTACAACCCTTAAGTTCTAAAAACTTACCATTTCCTTTTCTACGAGTTTTTGGGGTTTCAATTTCCTTATTTCCATTTAAATAATCTGCGGTAAGTGTATCGTGAGTTTTTAGCTCATCAGGGTTTCCAATGCTAATTATTTCTCCCCCGTGTTTCCCAGCTTTTGGGCCAATATCAATTACATAGTCGGCACGTTCTATCATATCTTTATCGTGTTCAACTACTATAACAGAATTTCCAAGATCTCTTAATGATAATAAAGAATTTATAAGTTTTTCGTTGTCTCGCTGATGAAGACCAATACTGGGCTCATCTAAAATATAAAGCACACCAACTAGTTGAGATCCAATTTGCGTTGCTAACCGAATACGCTGTGCTTCGCCTCCAGATAAAGATTTAGAGCTTCGATTTAGCGATAAGTAATTTAGTCCAACATCAAGTAAAAACTGTAATCGTGTTTTAATTTCTTTTAGAACTTCTTCAGCAATTTTGAATTGCTTTTCTGAAAGGCGCTCGTCTAAGTTGTTAAACCAATCGGCTAGTTCAACAATATCTGTGTTGGCAAGCTCAGCAATATTTTTATTGTTTATTTTAAAATAAAGCGATTCTTTTTTTAATCGAGAACCTTCACAAACTGGACATTTGATTTTATCCATATAATCTTTAGCCCAACGTTTTAGAGATCTTGACTCAGCAGTTTTATATTGATTTTCGATAAAATTTGCAACACCTTCAAAATCTATTTTATAATCGCGTGTAACGCCTAAAGTTTTACTTTCAACAGAAAACTTTTCATTACCGCCATACAAAATCATATGTTTAGCTTCCTTAGGAATACTCTTATAGGCATCGGTTAATTTAAAATTGAAGCGTTGTGCAATGGTTTCAAATTGTTTGAAAATCCAAGAATTTTTCTCTGGTCCATGAGGTGCTAATGCACCACCTTTTATTGAAAGAGAATCATCTGGAATAATTTTTTTCTCATTAACTTGGTATAATTCACCAATTCCATTACAATTTGAACAAGCGCCTTTTGGAGAGTTGAACGAAAAATTATTTGGCTCAGGATTTGGGTATGAAATCCCAGAAGAAGGACACATTAAATTTCTGCTAAAATATCTGGTTTCTTGGGTGTCTTGGTCTATTACCAACAGCACATCTTCACCATGATACATAGCAGTATTAATGGTTTCTGTAAGGCGTTTATCATTATCTGCATTTTCATCAATTATCAGCCTATCAATAACAATTTCAATATCGTGAGTCTTGTATCGATCGAGCTTCATACCTTTAGCTATGTCTCGAATTTCTCCATCTGTTCTCACTTTCACAAAACCTTGCTTGCCAATTTGCTCGAACAATTCGCGGTAATGTCCTTTTCTTGACCTTACAACAGGCGCAAGTATATTAATGCGTTTTCCGCTAAAATCTTTAATAATAAGCGCTTTAATTTGCTCGTCGCTATAACTTATCATTTTGTCACCAGTGTTGTAGCTATAAGCATCACTAGCACGCGCAAAAAGTAAGCGCATGAAATCATAAATTTCGGTAATAGTACCAACGGTAGAGCGAGGTGATTTACTTGTAGTTTTTTGCTCGATAGCAATTACTGGAGACAGACCATCAATTTTATCTACATCTGGTCGTTCTAATCCGCCTAAAAATTGTCTAGCATAAGCCGAAAATGTTTCTATATAACGGCGTTGCCCTTCAGCATAAATTGTATCGAAAGCCAAAGACGATTTTCCACTACCAGAAAGCCCTGTAATAACTACAAGTTTTTCTCGAGGAATTGACACATCTATATTCTTAAGATTATGTACTCGTGCTCCTTTTACTTCAATAAATTCTTCGAAATTAGTCATAGAAATGCAAAGTTGCGAAGATACGATTTAGTTGCGAAATTGTGATGAATTATTATTCTGAAAAACAGAAGTTTTAGAAATGGTTAGTTTCAGTTTTGCTTAATAAAAAACAAAGTAATTTTTAGTTTTTCATTATTAAGCTTTCATTAACTAAATCGCCAATTTTCACACCTTGTCCAATTCCTAATTCAACAGCAGATCGGTAGTGGATACCGCCATACATTCTGCTTATTGCTGCCTCTTGAGCAGCTTCGTTAAAAGAAGAGAAAGGGCGTATTGGCAAACCATAAGTGGTTTCAGTATCATCTAAAAAGCTAAAATTATCTCCAAAAACATTTGTTAGAACTGTTGATGCAGCACCAGAAACTACAGAATGCCCACTTGTATATTCAGGAAAAGGAGGTGTTTGCAATATGGGTTTCCAATCGTCATCAAAATATTTATTTATAAGTGTTTCTGGTCTTACTAGATTACTTCGGTATTTTTCGTCCCAACAACTAATAAATGCGTCGGCTATTGCAATAGATGTTTTAGTATATGCAAAAACAGTTCTGTCAAAATCAGCTTCTTCCGTTTTACACGCAATTTTTGTAATACCAATCCAATGGGCTCCTGGTGTTATTTTTTTTACTGCAAACATTAAATGCCCACGAGTTACAGATACATACGGATTACAATCCCAGAAACGTGCTATTAATACTTCTTCAGATTCATCACCATCTTTAGTTATTTGGTTACTTATATCGTAAACTTCTTTAAGCTCTTTATAAAAATTTGAACCTTCGTCCATTGAAAATAACGGTGGAGGAATAGGTTTAAATTGATCTGAAGAATCAATAACAAAAGGTCTTATTTTGCCCCAATGTGGCTCTAAACCATCCATATATGAAGGAGGAGTAGGTTGCCATCGTTCTTCATCTTCTGGGTCTATATTAAACTTTGACATGGTGCGTGTTTCATTGTAGTTGTCGCCATTCATCCATTTACCAATAAAACCTGAAACTTTAAGCCCATAATCTTTTGAATCCTCAAATTCAGATTGGTTTATAGATTCCCAAACTTGATATAGGCTATCGCGAAAAACTTCTATGCTTTGTTCAGAAAAAATTAATTGCTTACTTACATCAATATGAGCAATTAATGCTGCCAATTGATAATTAACGCTTTTTGTTTTATCTGCTTTTGGAATTTTCTTTAAATGTGCTATTTGACCATTTAAAGAATTATATGCGTTGTTGTTTTGAGACATAATTTCGTAAGCAGCAATATTTGGATACGCAAAGATTCTACTAGCAACTGGTGGCGAAAAAATGTCATGAACCATTATATCCACCACTTTATCTATTGAGGTGTGATAATCATTTGGTGTAATAACAATTGGTTTTGAATTGTCTTTACAAGACATTGCGAACAACCATATTGTAAGGAGTATAAATGCTACTTTATTTAATCTCATTCTTTTTAAATTATTTTATAAGTTCGTAAACTTGAGCTTTACCGTTGTTGATAGTTGTTAACAGATATGGTTTTTTATCTAAATAAATAATATTTAATTTTTTGATGGCTTTATCACTAAATTTTAATCCGATTTTATTTCCTGAAATAATGTTGTTTTCGTTTTTGATGAGTGCACCAGGAAAGGAGTCGAACTTACCATGAAAAGGTGTGACACCAAAATAGTTTCCAGCAACTAGCACTTCATCTTGCCCATCAGAATCAAAATCAAAACATAAAAACGAAGTTAATGGCGACACTTGTAACTCGTTTTTAAAAGGTACAAATACAAAACGATTATTTTCATTTTTGAGATAACCAGATCGTAGTTCATCAACTTCTAGTATGGTTGCTTTGTCGAGTAATGTTTTGCTTAAAATAGCATCAATTGGTTGTCCAGCAAAATCTTTATAAGAAGTAAATATTTTATGCAAATTAACCATTTGACTAGCTAATTGATCTAGTCCTTGCAATGGATAATATTTCCCATCTTTATAAGTACAAACTATAGTTTCGGTACGTCCATTCCCATCAAAATCGGCATAATACATACGCATAGGATGTTCTTTAGAGGCTTTAAATTTTGAGTTTAACCCCCAATTTCCTAAAAGATAATCTGTATCACCATCATTATCAATATCAAAAGGAGTAATCTGTCTCCAAAGCCCTTTTAGTTTTGAATCAACAAGGTTTTCATCTGTAAACACACCATTATTATTTTTGAAGAATTTTGGAGCCATCCACTCACCAACTACAATCAAATCAGTTTGTCCATCATTATTGAAATCGTTCCAAATGGCATCGGTAACCATGCCTGCATTTTGTAATGCCTTATTTTGAGATATTGAAAAACTACCATTATTATTTTCTAAAATATAGGAATTGGGAATGTTTCCAAAATCGTTTGAAACTGAATTGCTTCCAATAAAAAGGTCTAAATCATTATCGTTATCAAAATCATTTGAAATAATTATTGAAGCATTTTCATAAAATTCTGGAAATTTTTCTTTTTTGAAATCATTTTCATTTTGAACGTAATAACTATCAAGTAACGGTTTTGTTTTATTGCTATAATCTGCACCACCAGATCCAATAATTAAATCGTTCTTATTATCACTATTAAAATCTGCAATTACAGCTTCAACATCTTCCTTTATTGAATCGTTAGCAAATACTTTTATTCTTTTTTCTGTAAAAGCCGTGTCTGTTTGAAAGAACACTTTTGCTGCTTTTAGTTTAGAGCCACCAAAGTAAACATCTTGTTTTCCATCATTATTTAAATCTCCAACAGCAACTGCTGGTCCACGGTCTGAAACACGATATGGAATAAGTTTCTGTCTATTAAAGTCAAGATACTTATCTTCAACATGTGTAAAATCTATACCAAGATTATTATCTAACTTTTTAAATACTTTTTTTGATTTTTTTAGTAGTGAATTATAGTTGAAAGGTTTTGCATTAGAAGGTTTTATAGTTAACGTTTTGTTTAAAGCAACATTAAATATGGTTTGGCTGGTTTTATTTGGCCATATTATTTTGAGTGAATCGATGTTTTGAATATCACCAAAGCCAAAGTGAATTATTGGTTCTGATGAAGCTTGAAATCCTCTTGCACAATAAAGTTCTTTATATTGAAGCTTACCATCCTTATAAACAAAAGCCTTTGTTCCTATGCCAGAAGAGTTTGAGTTTGTATAATTAAATTTTAGTTTAAGATAATTTGCTTTGTTTGTTGTTTGATTATTTATTTGGTTAACATAAATTGAGGCTTCTTCATTAAGATTACTTACTACAATATCTAAATCTCCATCATTATCTAAATCTCCTAATGCCGTAGCTCCAGACGCTAATTCATCGTTAGGAATCCATTCTTTAGACATGTTTTTGAACATTAAGTTTTTACTCCCCTTAAACATATAATTATTAACTTTTCCAGAAGGCATTGCATCAAGAGCTTCTTGACTCATTATTTTTGATTCTGATAAGTTTTTTTGAATTTCATTGTTTGAGAAAAAATTTGTAAAATCCAAATCATTTGGACGTTTTAAAATACCATTGGTTATAAAAATATCTTGTTCTCCATCTTGATTATAATCTGCAAAAAGACAACTCCAACTCCAATCTGTTGCTGCAACATCACTCATTAGAGCGGTCTCTAAATAATTTGAATTTTGTTGATTAATATGTAGCATATTTCTGGTAAACTGATAATGATAACCAAACATAAGTTTTCTTATGTTTTGCGTTTGTACGTTATCATCTCCTTGCGATGATTTTAAAACCACTTCATCTCTTGGGAGCATATCCAACGACATGATATCTTGCCAACCATCATGATTTATGTCTGCTACATCGTTACCCATTGAAAACCTGCTTGCATGTCCAAAGTAATCTCTTAATTTTTCAGAAAACGTACCATCTCCATTATTTAGATAATAATAATCGTCTTCATAAAAATCGTTTCCAACATAAATATCTGGGTAAGCATCTTGGTTAAAATCTGCAATAGCTACACCTAACCCGTAACCACTGATGCTTCCATAAATACCCGCTTTTTCACTAACATTGGTAAAAGTTTCACCATCGTTTCTTAGTAGTTTGTCTCCTGTTTTATAATTTCTTTTTTGACGCTGCATTACACCTTTGTACGAGTCATCAGTATGTACCGCGTGATTTAAAAGGTAGATATCCAAATCACCATCTAAATCATAATCTAAAAAGGCAGCAGAAGAACTATACGATTGATAATCTAGCTTATATTTCGATGCACTTTCAGTAAATGTTTCGTCTCCGTTATTTATGTAAAGCTCGTTATGACCATCAAACCCGTTTAAACCTACTACTGCGCAAACATAAATATCTAAAAGCCCATCTCCATTAACATCTCCCATTATAGCTCCTGTATTCCATGAGCTATTACCACTAACTTTAGCTTGATCTGTAATATCTTCGAACTTTAAATTTCCTTTATTGAGGTATAATTTATTTTTTACCTGATTACCAGAGAAGAAAATATCTGCAAGCCCATCATTATTTATATCACCTATGGCAACACCGCCACCGTTATAGAAATAGATATAGTCAAGAATGTTTAGCTCATTAGTTTCAGTGATAGTGTTTTTAAAACTTAAACCAGTTTCTTGAGTTTTAGCACTAATGAATAATTGATCTTTTTTCTGGTTACACGATACAATTAAAAATCCAATAAAAATCATTGTAAACTTGAAACTATTCATTAGATAAAAAACTTTTATTTGTTGATTGTTATATTTTTAGTTTACCATTTCTGTTGGCGAGTTCTTTAAAAGGTTACCTCAGAAAGGTATAGTTTCAAAGGTACAATTAAGTTGTTAAATTTCTGTAAAGATTTGTTCCTGATTTATTATTGATTAGAAGTTTTAATACTTACTTAGTCCCTTTTACAACGCCCATTTCTAAACCAATTATGAGTAGTTTATGAAACGTAGGTAATTGTGCTCCACTATCAGTAGTAATCCAATCACTCCAAGAGGCTTCTAAACCATCAATAGGTAGTAAAGAGGTCCACATTTTAAAACTTTTTGGTTTACCAGCTTCATCAAATAACCATAAATAAGAATCACCTGGTGTTGTGCCCCCAGAAGAGTAAGTAACTAATAGAGCTTCTTCACCATTGCTTTGAGTAACTAATCTACGTTCCGTACCTTTATCAAAGACTTTGTAAGGCGCAACAAGCCAAAAAGAATCGTTGTTAAAAATCTCAATAGCTTCACTAATAAGATTATCTGCCATTTCCCCTTTCATTCTAAAGCTATGAACAAATACTTTACTTAATGAATAGTCTTTTAGGTTTAGGCTAACTCGATATTCTTTCCAAAAAACATCACAGATATCCTCATTTTTTTTCCACTCAAAATGATGACGTTTTTTATAAGTCCACTCTATATAATTGGTGTTTTTATAGGCATCATAATCTAATGCATCTAGCATTTTATAAGCTAATGCATCTGCCTTTTCTCCTTGAATTCCAGTTGGAAGCTCTTCATTGTATTTAAAAAAAACAAAACCAAAAAATAATAAACTAGGTAGTGTTAGGAATATAATTACTCCAGTAGCTATTTTGAATACCTTTTTTGATTTCATTATTAATCCTTTGTTATCTAAGTGATTAGAATAGATAATTCGAGGCCTAAATTATTAAACAGAACTGACTAAGAAAAGGAAAAATGTTAAAAACCGACAGCCGTATCATCACCTCGACGATCTGCACCACCCTCTAGCGTTTTGTCCTGCAAAACCATGATTCCATCGACTTTGCCAATTACTGGAGCATCCTCTTCATTAATATAATAACCAAGATTTTTAAGCTGATTTATAATTTTTGAGTCGAATGAATTGGGTTCCATTCTAATTTCATCAGGCAACCATTGATGATGAAAGCGTGGCGCATTTACGGCTTCTTGCATGGTCATATTAAACTCATGCACATTTACAATAGTTTGCATAACTGAAGTTATAATAGTTGATCCCCCAGGTGTGCCTAATGACATATATAACTCGCCGTTTTTCTCAACAATAGTTGGTGTCATAGAACTTAGCATACGTTTTTGAGGAGCAATGCTGTTTGCTTCACCACCAGTTACTCCAAACATGTTTGGAACTCCTGGTTTGCTACTAAAATCATCCATTTCGTTGTTTAAGAAAAAACCAAGATCAGAGCAATATAACTTAGAGCCATAAGCTCCATTTATTGTTGTAGTAACCGATACAGAATTCCCAAACGGATCTACAATAGAGTAGTGCGTAGTTTCATCACTTTCTATAACCTGAATATTACCATGTGATACATCACTAGATTTCGTGGCTTTATCAAATGAAAAACCATTCATTCTTCCGCTCAAATATGCATTGTCTATTAGAGTATTGCTTGGAATCTCTACAAAATCTGGATCACCCAAATAAAAACTTCTATCGGCATAAGCACGACGCTCAGCTTCAGTAATAATTTGAATAGTTTTTAACGAATTATGGCCAAATTCATTTAAATGAAAAGGCTCAATCATTTTCATAATTTGAGCTAAACAAATACCTCCGCTTGATGGAGGGGACATAGAAATTATTTTTAAATCATCGTAACTAAATGTAGTTGGTTCACGCCATTTAACTTTATATTTAGCTAAATCTTCTTCGGTAATAATACCACCGTTGTCTTGAATAAATTTCACAAGCCTTTTTGCTGTTTCTCCTTTATAAAATTCATCTTTACCGTGGTTCATAATTCTAGTTAATGTCTCAGCTAAAGCTCTGTATTTAATAGTGTCATTCTGTTTCCAGAATTTATGAAACAGTGTAGAATCTCTGTTTGCTTTTTTTATTAAAGGCATATAATGCTCAATCTTTTTTTCTTGTTTTTTAGTAACTACAACGCCTTTATACGCAAGTTCTATTGAGGGGGTAATAATATCTTCAATAGGTAAACTGCCAAACTTTTCGTGAACAGCAAATACACCGGCAACAGAACCTGGTACCCCAACTGCCATAACACCTAAAGTGCTTTTTTCTGGTATAACATTTCCATGTTCATCTAAATACATGTCTTTAGTGGCTGCTAAAGGTGCTTTTTCTCTAAAATCTAAAGCTCCAACTTCACCATTATCTTTTCTGTAAACCATAAAACCACCGCCCCCAATATTTCCAGCATAAGGGTATGATACTGCTAATGCTAATTGAGTTGCTGCCATGGCATCAAAGGCATTGCCTCCTTTTTTAAGAATATCGCTACCAATTTTAGAGGCTTCAGCTCTTGCCGAAACAACCATAGCTTTTTGTGTAATCAAGCCTCTTTTAGAAATGTGTTCTATTTTTTCTTCTGATTTTTTACAAGAAATTATTAAAAATAGAATTAGAAAAAGTGAAATAGAATGTTTCATATGGTATTGTTAAGTTCTTTTAGTTTGAGTTTAGAGAATTCGATAAGTTCATCAAAAAAAGAAGTGAATTCTTTTTCAAAGTCTGTATAAAACTCTTCAAGTTCATTTACAGCTTCGTCCATTCCTGATCTATTTTTTGTTCTTCTATTCATACCATCTAAAACCCTAGAAATGCCATCAATAGATGCGTAACTTAATAACCAATTGTCTGCTATCATAAAGGGCATCATTTTTCGAATGCGAAGCGGAAGCATATTGTAATGCTCCTCTAAAGAATCATAAAAAGTATCTACATAAACATCTAAAGGAATATCAGAATAATTATACCAATTTTTTGCTAAAAAATGATCGTATAGAATGTCTACAATTACACCAGAATAGTGTCCGTATTTTTCATGTAGTCGTTTTGTGCTTTTTCGAACTGTTTTATGGGCATCAGTAAACGTATCGATGTTTCGGTGCAATAAAATACCAATTTGAATATCCTTCGAAAATTTTTTATAATCTTTTCCTTTAATACCGTCTGCAATAAAGTTACCTAGGGTTACTAAATCGTTTTCGCCAGATAAATAAATGTGAGCTAAAAAATTCATTGGTGTAATTTACAAATTCATAGTTAAGTTTAGCAGTTTGAATATTATATTTGTAAAAAAATAATTTACATGACATTAATAAAATCAATTTCAGGAATTAGAGGAACTATTGGCGGAGAAGTAGGTGATAATTTAACACCTATTGATGCGGTTAAATTTGCAGCGGCTTATGGTGTTTGGCTAAAACAACAACGTAACAAAGAAAACTATAGAGTGGTTGTTGGTAGAGATGCTCGTATTTCTGGTGAAATGATTCAGAACTTAGTAATGAATACTTTGGTAGGATTAGGAATTCACGTGATTGATTTAGGCTTATCTACTACACCAACGGTAGAAGTTGCTGTGCCTATGGAACATGCAGATGGGGGTATTATTTTAACGGCTAGTCATAACCCAAAACAATGGAATGCTTTAAAATTATTAAATGAAAAGGGTGAGTTTTTAGATGCCTTAGAGGGCGCTAAAATTTTAGATATTGCTGAAAGTGATAATATGATTTTTGCTGATGTAGATAGTTTAGGGAAGATAACAAGAAATACCGCTTATATAGATTTACATATTGATGAAGTTTTAGCTTTACCCTTAGTAAATGCAAAAGCTATTGAAGCGGCTAAATTTAAAGTGGTGGTTGATGGTGTTAACTCAACAGGAGGCATTGCCATTCCTTTGCTTTTAGAGCGATTAGGTGTGCATCCAGTAAAGTTATTCTGTGACCCAACTGGCCATTTTCCGCATAATCCAGAACCTCTAAAAGAGCATTTAGGAGATTTATCTGAAAAAGTAGTTAAAGAACACGCCGATTTTGGAATAGTTGTAGATCCAGATGTTGATCGATTAGCTTTTATGGATGAAAACGGAAACATGTTTGGTGAAGAATATACACTTGTGGCTTGTGCAGATTATGTGTTAAGTAAAACTCCAGGAAATACAGTAAGTAATATGAGCTCTACTAGGGCATTGCGCGATGTAACGGAAAAACATGGTGGTAGTTATGAAGCCAGTGCAGTAGGAGAGGTGAACGTTGTTAAATTAATGAAGAAAAATAAGGTTGTTATTGGTGGTGAAGGTAATGGTGGGATTATTTATCCAGACTCGCATTACGGACGTGATTCATTGGTTGGTGTAGCTTTATTTTTGAGTTTGTTGGCAGAAAAGAAAATGAGTGTTAGTGCACTTCGTAGAACGTACCCCGATTACTTTATGAGTAAAAAGAAAATACAATTAACACCAGGTTTAGATGTTGACGGTATTTTAAAAGCGATGGAAGACCGTTATCAAAATGAACAATTAACTACTATTGATGGTGTAAAGATTGATTTTGCTGAAAGTTGGGCACATCTTCGTAAAAGTAATACAGAACCTATTATTAGAATTTATACCGAAGCTAAAACGCAAGAGGAAGCTAATGAGTTAGCCGATAAATTTATTGATGAGATTGGTGCAATTGCTAAAGGTTAAATTATATGTATCCGTATCATAATAAAATTAAACAACGCATTAAAAATAATGAATTGGTTAGATACGAGTATGTTGAGAAATATAACAATATATCGCCATGTTTATTATTGCATTTTGATATAGATCCAAAAATTAAGCCCATACGAGAACATCGTTTTGAGGAATACGAAAGTATATTTAAAAGTTTAAATAAAGATTGGCTAGGAAATTTTACTCTGCAAAGTTTGTGAAATAAATGATAAATCATGAATTATGATACCTAAAAGAAAAAGGCAAATATTATTATCTTTTTTAAAAGATAAGCACAAAAAAAACTGGTTACAAATTATTAAAGAATTCATAACACTTTATCTCTCTGAAAAAAATATCCCAGTAAATTATATTACTCATTTTCTTTATAGAAAAAGTGCTTCAAATTATAAAGACTATTTAAGCTTAAAAGAAAACGAAAAATTAATAGAATGGTCATGCTCACAGGCAGCTGATCAAATAGTTTTGGTTGAAAACAAATTATTATTTGAAGAGCTTCTAGTTAAAAATAATATATCTACACCCAAAATATTTTTTCATAATTCAAAAAATAAATTCACTTATAAAGGAGATGTTTTTGAAATTAAAAGTAAAAAAGAGCTTTTCTCTTTTATAAATAAAATTTTTGATGAAGAAAATGTACAGCGTTTTTTTTGTAAGCCCGTAGATGGAAGAATGGGGCAAAATATTTTTCTTTTAGACAAGAATACACTCAAAAACTTAGATGATACCTTAATAAATTTAATATTTTCTCAAGAATTTATGTTTCAAGACGTAATTGCACAACATAATTCTCTCAATAAAATAAATAAATTTAGTGTAAATACGCTAAGAATTGTTACTTACAAAAACAAAGAAAGCAAAGTAGAGATTTTATCTGGATTTATAAGATTAGGAAGAACAGGGTCAATTGTCGATAATGCTCATGCTGGAGGTATAGTGGTTTCTTTTAATAAGGAGACTGGTGAAATGGGTCAAGAAGGGATACAACTAATTGATAATGGTAGTGGAGTTTTTTATAAACATCCAGATACAGGAATCGTTTTTGATAGTTTTCAAATTCCTTGTTACACTCAAGTTAAAGAAATAATAACAAACGTAGCAGTTTTACTAAAATTCCCTTTGTTGGGTTGGGACGTTGCCATTACTCCAAATGGTCCTGTTGTTGTAGAAGCAAATCATGATTTTCATTTGCTTTTATCAGATAGGATGGAAAATGGGTTAAAAAAGAACCCAGTTTTTAGCAAGCTACTCTAGCAAATAAAATAGTTTTTAATGTGGCGATTTTTTACGATGTTTCCAGCGTTTATGTGTCCATAAATAATATTCTGGAGCTTCAATGATTTGCTGTTCTACAAGTTTTATATAAATATCGGTAATCTCATAACTTTTATAGTCTTTTGGGGTAGTGGTAATTGTTTTGAATGTGGTTTCGTAATACCCGCGTTTAACTTTTTTTACAGCAAAAAAGACAACAGCCATATCTAGCTTTTTTGCTAACATTTCGGCACCTGTATGAATAGGGACATTGATGCCCATAAATGTATTCCAATGAAACGCTTTATTAATTTTTGGAGATTGGTCTGCGGCAAATCCGTTTATAGTTAATTCTCCATCTCGTTTGGCTTTTATCAATGTTGGAATGGTTTCTTTTGTAGTGATTAAATAGCTATTATATTTAGCTCTTAAACGTTTTATTAGAGCATCAAAATATTTGTTTGCTAATTGTTTATAAACAGCATAACCTTTACTACTAATATACTTTTGAAGAATAAAGCTCCACTCAAAATTACCGTAGTGAGCGCACATTAAAACTATGCTTCTGTTATTGTTTTCATGTTGTTTAATTTCTTCAATGTTTGTGAATGTAAAGCGCTTTTTCATTTCAGCCTCAGATATCGTTAGAGATTTTATAGACTCTAGCATCAAATCACAAAAATGATGGTAAAATGCTTTCGAAATACGCATTAATTCTTTTTCAGATTTGTCAGGAAAAACAAGCTTTAAATTCTCGTAAACTACTTTTTTTCTATAGCCAACAATATGATACAACAAAATAAAAATGCCGTCAGAAAATAGGTAGAGTAATTTAAAAGGTAATATAGAAATTAGCCATAAAAATGGATAAACAATAATATAAACTAGAAATTGCATTAATTAATTTTAGATTTGTAGCAGCAAAGATATATTAATTTCATTTTAAACGTTTAAACCCTATGGGTAAATTAGATTTAGTTACAATTATAATTATAGCGGCTAATGTTATTGTCTCTTATAAGGGGTTTGGTGATTATGGCTTTTTTGAAAAATATAAGTTTAATGTTGGTGCTGTAAAAAGAGGTGAGCAAATAAGAATGTTTAGTTCCGGATTTTTGCACGTAGATACTCAACATTTATTATTTAATATGGTAACACTTTATTTTTTTTCAGGTATTGTTATTTATGAATTAGGTGTTGTTGGGTTTTTAACCATTTATTTTGCGAGTCTATTTGTTGGCAATGTATTATCGTTATATTTTCATAAAAACGAATACCATTATAGTGCCGTTGGTGCAAGTGGTGCAGTTATGGGTATAATTTATTCAGCAATTTTATTTGATCCATGGATGGAAATTAACTTTTTTATTCCTGGTTTTGTTTTTGGGATTGGGTACTTACTTTATTCTATTTATGGAATGAAAAAAAGAATAGGTAACATTGGTCATGATGCACATTTTGGAGGAGCAGTTGGAGGTTATATTGCAACTTTAGTTTTATCTCCCTCACTTTTTAATAGCGATTTACTCTTCGTTGGTTTATTAGCACTGCCAATAGTTTTATTATATGTTTTGAAGAAAATGGGGAAGATTTGAGCATCTCTAAAACAAAAGGAGCTAATTCAATTATTGAATTAGCTCCTTTTGTTTTAGAAGAAATTTTATTTTTATTCGTAAAAATACTCTATAGTTTCTATATCCTCAGTTTGATTACCATACTTTGATGAGTAAATACAAGTTTTTGGATAATCATTTTCGTTATAAGTATACTCATATGTGTCAATATAGTTATAGCTACTCGCACCACTTTCTATAAAGCTAAGAATATTGTTAGTATTTCCATAAATTAATGAGCCAAATTCATTTTCACTTAACATATTTAAAACTTCAATAGCATGAATATTTTTAAAAGCATTATTTTTTTTGTCATATGTATAGGCAATTTTATATCCATCATTATGTGAAACTTCTAAAATATTTTTTCCATCAAGAGTAATTATTTCAGTAAAGTCTAATTGGAACCCAGTTCCATTATAATTTCCGTAAACTTTACTGGTTATGGTGCCATCATTGTTATATGTAAGAACATGCTTGTATTGACGATCACTTAGTCCTGAACCTTCAAAAAAAGTTTCAATATACATGGCAACTTTATCATCAGAATTATACTCTAAGGATACAGAGGCTATAAGTTCATTTTTTTCAAAAAAGTCATCCTTAATCAAATTGTTATCACTATCATACGTATAAATGTTTTTGTAACCATCGCCAGCATCTACACTAGTTAATTTATTACCTTCATAGTTAAAAGTTTCAGTGTATTCGTTCGCAGTTCCTTTATCATATACTATTTTTTTTATTAAGGTTGAGTCTGTATTTTCTTCTTCCTCTGGGTTATTAACAGATTCAGTACTACAAGTAAAAAAAGTAATGGATAATGTAATAAGTAAGAATTGTTTTAATTTCATTGTATGATTGGTTTATAATTAAGTGAGCGAATATAATACTATATTGATAATTGATTTTATGACTTATGTTAGTTTTTAATATTTTGTGCTTTCATAATTTTACTGTGGCATAGCTATTGAATTTATATAGTGAATATGTAATCTGTTTTGTTTTTAATCGATTGATGTTCAGTTATTTATCATTTTTGTAAAACCCGTAAAAATTAAAAGCAATTTGTTTTAATGACAGATTGACTTAAATATATACATGAAGAAATCTAATTTTATAACCCTTGACAGTTTGTCATTACAGGAATTTGATGAAAATTCAGAGTTAATTCCATTAATGACACCTGAAGATGAAGAAGAAATAAATAATGAAGAATTGCCAGAAACACTGCCTATTCTTTCTTTAAGAAATACCGTATTATTCCCAGGAGTAGTTATTCCAATTACAGCTGGCCGAGATACATCTATTAAACTAATCAACGATGCTAATAAAGGCAGTAAAGTTATTGGTGTAGTGGCTCAAAAAGACGAATCGGTAGAAAACCCAACAGCTAAAGATATTCACGAAACAGGTACAGTAGCTAGAATTCTTCGTGTTTTAAAAATGCCTGATGGCAATGTAACGGTTATTATTCAAGGAAAAAAACGTTTTAAAGTAGCTGAGGTTATTACTGAAAAGCCTTATATGAATGCTACTATTAGAGAAATGCCAGAGGCAAAACCAGCTGTTAAAAACAAAGAGTTTTCGGCAATTATAGATTCTATAAAAGACTTAGCGCTGGAGATTATTAAAGAAAGCCCAAACATACCAAGTGAGGCGTCCTTTGCTATTAAGAACATAGAGAGTAATTCGTTTTTGGTGAATTTTGTATCCTCTAACATGAATCTTTCTGTAGAGGAAAAGCAATCTCTTTTAGAAAACAATGATTTAAAAAAGCGCGCACTTGCTACACTTAAGTTTATGAATGTCGAGTTCCAAAAATTGGAGCTTAAAAACGATATTCAGTCTAAAGTGCAGATGGATATGAATCAGCAACAGCGTGAGTATTTCTTGCATCAACAAATGAAAACGATTCAAGAAGAATTGGGCGGTGTAAGTCATGATGAAGAATTAGAAGAAATGAAAGCGCGTGCTTTAGAAAAGCATTGGGATGAAGATGTAGCAAAGCATTTTAATAAAGAAATAGCAAAAATGCAACGTATGAATCCACAGGTTGCAGAATACTCTATTCAACGTAATTACTTAGAGTTATTTTTAGATTTGCCATGGAATGAGTTTAGTGACGATAAGTTTGATTTAAAACGTGCTAAAAAAATTCTTGATAGAGACCATTTTGGACTTGAAGATGTTAAGCGTAGAATTGTTGAATATTTAGCAGTTTTAAAATTGCGTAATGATATGAAATCACCAATTTTATGTTTATACGGCCCTCCAGGAGTTGGTAAAACATCATTGGGTAAATCTATTGCAGAGGCTTTAGGCAGAGAGTATGTACGTATTTCTTTAGGTGGTTTACGAGATGAAGCAGAAATACGCGGACATCGTAAAACATATATTGGTGCAATGCCAGGGCGTATTATTCAAAGTCTTAAAAAGGCAGGAACATCAAATCCAGTTTTTGTTTTAGATGAAATTGATAAGCTGTCAAATTCGCATCAAGGAGATCCATCTTCTGCCATGCTTGAAGTTTTAGATCCTGAACAAAACAGTGAGTTTTACGATAATTTCTTAGAAATGGGTTACGACCTTTCTAAAGTTATGTTTATAGCTACCTCAAATAGTTTATCTACCATTCAGCCTGCATTACGAGATAGAATGGAAATTATTAATGTTACTGGATATACTATAGAAGAAAAAGTTGAAATTGGTAAACGTCATTTATTACCAAAGCAATTAAAAGAACATGGTTTAACTAATGATCATATTAAAATTGGCAAGGCTCAATTAGAAAAGATTGTAGAAGGTTACACACGCGAATCAGGAGTTCGTGGCTTAGAAAAGCAAATAGCGAAAATGGTGCGTTATGCGGCCAAAAACATTGCTATGGAAGAAGATTATAATATCAAAATTTCTAATGAAGATATTATAGAAGTTTTAGGCGGACCAAAATTAGAACGTGATAAATACGAAAATAATAACGTAGCTGGCGTTGTTACAGGGCTAGCTTGGACACGTGTTGGTGGTGATATCCTGTTTATAGAATCCATTCTTTCAAAAGGAAAAGGAACAATGACTATTACTGGTAATCTTGGTAAAGTCATGAAAGAATCTGCTACTATTGCTATGGAGTATATTAAATCGAATGCTGAAGCCTTTGGTATTGATGCATCGATTTTCGATAAATATAATGTGCATATTCATGTACCAGAAGGTGCAACACCAAAAGATGGACCAAGTGCAGGAGTTACTATGCTTACGTCGCTGGTTTCTCTTTTTACTCAGAAAAAAGTAAAGAAAAGTTTAGCAATGACCGGAGAAATCACTCTTCGTGGAAAAGTATTACCTGTTGGCGGTATTAAAGAAAAGATATTAGCGGCTAAACGTGCTCGAATCAAGGAGATTTTACTTTGTGAAGAAAACCGACGCGATATTGAAGAAATAAAACCAGATTATTTAAAGGGGTTGACTTTTCATTATGTAACAGATATGAGTGATGTTATTAAATTAGCATTAACAAATCAAAAGGTAAAAAATCCAAAAAAACTTTAACATACTCATAAGGCTTAAAACCTCGATTTTAAATCGAGGTTTTTTTATGTTTTAAAATAAAAGATACTTGCTGCCGTTTTAAGATAGATTTACTTACTTTGTAACAGTAAATATGCTAAAGAAAATTATCACTATTTTTTGCTTGTTTGTAAGCAGTTTAACTTTTGCACAAGTAGGAGGCGAAGCTACTTACCAATTCCTTAATTTGATATCCTCACCACGTCAAGCTGCATTAGGCGGTAAAGTATTAACCAATGTAGATTATGATGTTACCCAAGGGCTTTATAACCCAGCTACCATTAATGTAGAAATGGATAATCAACTTGCTGTTAATTATACAAGTTATTTAGGAGGGATTAGTTATGGTACTGCAGCATATGCATATACAGTTGATAGACACACTCAAACCTTTCATGCTGGTGTTACTTATATTAACTATGGGTCATTTGAAGGTTATGATGAAAACGGAAATTCAACGGGGTCATTTACAGGTAATGAAGCAGCTTTATCTATGGGATATGCTACGCAAATTGGGTATTCTGATTTTTATTTTGGAGGAAACTTAAAATTAATAACTTCCAAATTAGAGCAATATAGTTCGTTTGGAGCTGCCGTAGATTTAGGGCTAATATATATCAATGAAGATTTAGATTTTCATGCAGCTGTAGCAGTAAGGAACTTGGGGAGTCAAATAACAACCTATGCTGATTTGAATGAACCTTTGCCATTTGAAGTTGATTTTGGCATGTCGCAAACTTTAGAACATGTACCTATTCGCTGGCATGTAACCTTTGAAAATCTTCAAGATTGGCCCATTGCTAGACCTAATCCAGCCAGAACCACAAGTGATTTAAGTGGTAATCAATCTAACGAAAAGATTGGTTTTTTAGGGCAAGTAATTAGACACACTATTCTTGGTGCGGAATTATTCCCAGAAGGCGGTTTTAACATTCGATTAGGTTATAATTTCCGTAGAGGTGAAGAATTACGAATATTAGATCAGCGCAATTTTTCAGGGCTATCTGCAGGTATTTCAATAAAAATGAATAAAATGCGCTTTAGTTACACCCATGCAAAATATACTAGTGCAGCCAATTCTAACTTTTTTGGTTTGCAAATAGATTTGCAATAAGTACTTTTGTAGCTTTCAATATTCATATGTCTAAATTAACAATAGCCATTGATGGCTTTTCTTCAACAGGTAAAAGTACCGTAGCGAAACAAATAGCAAAACATTTGGGTTATGTTTATGTCGATTCTGGAGCCATGTATAGAGCCATTACGTTTTATGCAATGCAAAACAGTTTTATTGATAATAATCATTTTAATATTGATGGTTTAGTATCTAAATTAGAAGATGTTAGAATTAGTTTTAAGTTTAATGAAACATTAGGGTTTGCAGAAGTATATTTAAATGGCATTAATATTGAAAAAGAAATTAGGACTTTGGAAGTTTCAAGTTTTGTAAGCAAAGTAGCCACTGTTTCAGAGGTTCGCGAACTATTAGTTCAGCAACAACAGAAACTTGGGCAAAATAATGGTGTAGTAATGGATGGACGCGATATAGGTACAGTTGTTTTTCCTGGCGCAGAGCTTAAAATATTTATGACAGCATCAGCAGAGACAAGGGCAAAACGTAGATATGAAGAGCTTATTGAACGTGGAGATAAAGTAACCTATGAAGATGTTTTACGTAATGTACAAGAACGCGATTATATCGATTCTAATAGAAAAGATTCGCCTTTAATGAAAGCTGATGACGCTATAGAAATTGATAATTCTAATTTAACTCTTCAAGAACAATTTGATAAAGTGCTGCAATTGGTAAACATGACTTTAGAAGATTGTGAATAAAAAAAAGCGACTGATTATTGAGATTATCAAAATACAGCCGCTTATTATTTTTTGGATTTATTCTTTATAGATTAGGGATAATTAATTCTTGATCTGGAAAAATTAAATCAGGATTTTTCAAAATATCTGAATTCGCTGCAAAAATGTTTTTGTACTTCATCACATCTCCATAATAATGCTTAGCAATTTTGCCTAATGTTTCACCAGGTTTAACTACGTGTCTGTGGAAAACACTTTCGTCAGCAACTTTTATATCAGCCATAATATCGGAAGGGTTTTCGCCTCCAACTGCTTTAATTTTATCCCAAATTAAGTTTTTTTCATAAGGAGTATTAGCTGTTCCCCAAACTTTTAAAACGCCATTTTCTTCTTGTACATCACCATTTTGTATGTTTAATTCTTGCCCTAAATCTAGTACCGATTGGTATTTTGCTTTCATAGTCATAAGTGTTATAAATTTTTAAGTGTTAATATCATAAATATAATAAAAGGTTGGTCAATAAAAAGCTTTTTTTAATTTAATTATAGTTCTATTAACCAGCGATTTAAAATAGTTTAATCAAATTAGGCTAATATCCTAAAAATATGTATTTTTGCACTCCTTTTAGCGAATTATCGGAAAGATAAAAGGAATGAAACAATAATAAAAATAACACTTCTGTGTGTTAAACGCATAAATCTTCCGAAGCATACAGAATACAAATCTCAATGTAGTTGCATTTTGCAAATTACATTGTTTAATTAAATTAAATGGCTGAAAAAGCAAAACAAGCTGAAGTTGAGGCAACTCAAGCTGAAACTGTAGAAGCTCCAGTAGTATCTGAAGCAAAAGCAAACCCTGAAAAATTCTTAAAAGATTTTAACTGGCACAATTACGAAGAAGGAATTGATGAAGTTGATGACAAACAATTACAAGAATTTGAAAAATTAGTAGCAGCAAATTTCGTTGACACTTTAGATGATGAAGTAGTTGAAGGTACTGTAGTTCATATTACAGATCGTGACGCTATTATTGACATCAATGCAAAATCTGAAGGTGTTATTTCTTTAAACGAATTTCGTTACAATCCTGATTTAAAAGAAGGAGACAAAGTAGAAGTATTAATTGATGTTCGTGAAGACGCTACAGGGCAATTAGTATTATCTCACAGAAAAGCACGTGTAATTAAAGCATGGGATAGAGTAAATAAAGCTCATGAAACTGGTGAAATAGTTAACGGTTTTGTTAAATGCAGAACTAAAGGTGGTATGATTGTAGATGTTTTTGGAATTGAAGCATTCTTACCAGGTTCTCAAATTGATGTTAAACCAATTAGAGATTACGACCAGTACGTAAATAAAACAATGGAATTCAAAGTTGTGAAAATCAACCACGAATTTAAAAACGTTGTAGTATCTCATAAAGCACTTATTGAAGCTGATATTGAGGAACAAAAGAAAGAAATTATTGGTCAATTAGAAAAAGGTCAAGTATTAGAAGGTGTTGTTAAAAACATTACATCTTACGGTGTATTTATTGATCTTGGTGGAGTAGATGGTTTAGTTCATATCACAGATTTATCTTGGTCTAGAATTAATCATCCAAATGAAATAGTTGAATTAGACCAAAAACTTAATGTTGTAATCCTTGATTTTGATGAGAACAAATCAAGAATCCAATTAGGATTAAAACAATTAAGCAAACACCCATGGGAAGCTCTTGCAGAAGAGGTGAAAGTTGGTGATAAAGTAAAAGGAAAAGTAGTTGTAATCGCTGATTACGGTGCGTTTATTGAAGTAGCAGAAGGTGTTGAAGGATTAATTCACGTATCAGAAATGTCTTGGTCAACTCACTTACGTTCTGCTCAAGATTTCGTATCAGTTGGAGACGAAGTTGAAGCTCAAATCTTAACTTTAGATAGAGAAGATCGCAAAATGTCTCTTGGAATTAAGCAATTAACTCCAGATCCATGGACAGATATTACTGGTAAATACCCTGTTGGTTCTAAGCACACAGGTGTTGTACGTAACTTTACAAACTTTGGTGTTTTTGTTGAATTAGAAGAAGGTATCGATGGATTAATTTATATCTCAGATTTATCTTGGACTAAGAAAATCAAACACCCATCTGAATTCTGCGCTGTAGGCGATAAATTAGATGTGATTGTATTAGAATTAGATGTTGAAGGACGTAAATTATCTTTAGGTCATAAACAAACTACTGAAAACCCTTGGGATAAGTATGAAACTGAATTCGCTTTAGAAACAGTACATACAGCAGCATTAACAGAAATCGTTGATAAAGGTGCTACAGTTACTTTTAACGAAGATATCGTTGCATTCATACCTTCTCGTCATCTTGAAAAAGAAGATGGAAACAAGCTTAAGAAAGGAGAAACAGCTGAGTTTAAAATTATTGAATTCAATAAGGAATTTAAACGTGTTGTAGCTTCACATACAGCTATCTTTAGAGCAGAAGAGATTAAGAATGTAAAAGCAGCAGCTAAAAAAGCGGCTAGTGCAGCAGCAGAAGCAAAACCTACTTTAGGAGATGCTAATGATGCGTTACAAGCTCTTAAAGATAAAATGGACGGTAAGAAATAATTACCAGATTTTTATAAAAAATGAAGCCTCTCAGAAATGAGAGGCTTTTTTTATTGTAAATAATACCCTTACATTTTTAAAATTTTGCATTACCTTTGTACCCCAGATACGTTTGGATAGTATATATGAGTCAAAAAGTTTTACTTAACGCAAAAGAGGTAAACATCATTCTTCATCGATTGGCTTGTCAACTTATTGAAAAACATAACGATTTCTCAAATACTGTTTTAATAGGCTTACAACCTCGCGGTGTGTTTTTAGCAGATAGATTGGCTAAAATATTAACAGAAAATTACAAGGTTAAAAATATTCAATTAGGCCATTTAGATATCACTTTTTATAGAGATGATTTTAGAAGAGGTGAGAAAACCTTGGAGGCGAATGCAACTAAAATTAATTTTTTAGTTGAAGACAAAAACATTGTGTTTATTGATGATGTTTTATATACAGGGCGCAGTATCAGAGCAGCTTTAACAGCAATTCAATCTTTTGGCAGACCAAATGAAATAGAGTTGTTAACGTTAATTGACAGACGTTTTAGCAGACATTTACCTATTCAACCAGATTACAGAGGGAGGCAGGTAGATGTAATAAATAACGAAAAAGTAAAAGTAAATTGGATGGAGCATGATAATGAAGATTCAGTTTACTTAATTGAAAAATAAATAAGAAAAAATGAGCGAATTAAGTGTAGACCACTTATTAGGAATTAAATATCTAAACAAAAAAGATATTGAACTTATTTTTGAAACTGCTGACCACTTTAAAGAAGTGATTAACAGACCCATTAAAAAAGTACCTTCGCTACGAGATATTACTATTGCCAACCTTTTTTTTGAAAATTCTACCCGTACAAAGTTGTCTTTTGAGCTTGCCGAAAAACGCTTGTCTGCCGATGTAATTAATTTTTCATCAGCACAATCTTCTGTGAAAAAAGGAGAAACTTTGATTGATACCGTAAACAATATTTTATCAATGAAGGTAGATATGGTTGTTATGCGTCATCCAAACCCTGGTGCTGGTGTATTCTTATCAAAACATGTAAAGGCTAGTATTATAAATGCAGGAGATGGGGCACATGAACATCCAACCCAAGCATTACTAGATTCGTATTCAATAAGAGAGCGATTAGGTGATGTTAAAGGTAAAAAAGTAGTTATTGTAGGAGACATATTACATAGCAGAGTAGCACTTTCAAATATATTTGCCTTACAATTACAAGGTGCTCAAGTTATGGTTTGTGGACCAAAAACATTGATTCCTAAGTATATTGATAAGCTTGGAGTAAAAGTTGAAGCAAACTTGCGTAAAGCACTTAATTGGTGCGATGTAGCAAATATGCTTCGTGTTCAAAATGAACGTATGGAGATCAGTTATTTTCCATCAACAAGAGAGTATACACAACAGTTTGGAGTTAATAAAGATTTGCTTAATTCTTTAGATAAAGAAATAACTATTATGCATCCTGGACCAATAAACAGAGGTGTAGAAATTACTAGCGATGTAGCCGATTCTAAACAAGCCATTATTTTAAATCAAGTTGAAAATGGCGTAGCTATCAGAATGGCAGTTATATATTTACTAGCTTCAAAAATAAAACAGTAAGTCATGATTTTAAGTCAAAACGGAAATATTTCAATAATTACACAAGAAAAGGCCACAATAATTGAATTGGTTAAAAAAATTCAAGCATTGTATCCTAAATTTAAAAATAATAATATTATAGTTTCATTAACTACGCTTACCAAAATTAGTTTATCTGAGATTGTTGAATTTTTAGAACTATCCAATATGCATAGAGCAGCAAAACAATCCTTTGTTATTGTTTCAGATAAAGTAAACTTAGATGATGCCCCAGATGAAATAGTTGTAGTGCCTACTATTCAAGAAGCATACGATATTATTGAAATGGAAGACATGGAACGCGATTTAGGGCTTTAACATGAAAGAATACCACCTTGCTCAAGTAAATATTGCCAAACGATTGGCACCAATGGATGATCCAATAATGCAAGATTTTGTAAATAATCTTGATAAAATTAATGCTATTGCAGATTCTGCTGACGGTTTTATTTGGCGCATGCAAGATGAAGACAAAGAATTAGGCGCTATAGTTTTTCAAGACGATACACTCCTTATTAACATGTCAGTTTGGGAAAATTTAGAATCTCTTTTTAAATACACTTATAATTCTGGTCACATTGAAGTTTTTAAGCGTAAAAAAGAATGGTTTAGTAAAATGAAAATGATGCATATGGCATTTTGGTATGTTCCAGAGGGCTACGAGCCAACATTTCAAGATGCTAAAGATCGATTAGATTATTTAAACAAACATGGAGATACACCATACGCATTTAGTTTTAAAAGTAAATTTACAGCCGAAGATTCAATAAATTACACACCTGTTTTATAATATGAAGCTTTCTATATTAGGCTGTTATAGTGCAACACCCCGAGCTTTAACAAACACTACATCACAGGTTTTAGAAATTAATAATCATATGTTTTTAATTGATTGTGGAGAAGGCACACAAGTTCAGTTACGCAAGCATAAAATTAAATTCAATCGTATAAAACACATTTTTATATCGCATTTACATGGCGACCATTTTTTTGGTTTGGTTGGGCTGATTTCTACATTTAGACTATTAACTCGTGAAACCGATTTGCATATTTATGGGCCTAAAGGCATCAAGGAGGTTGTGACGCTTCAAATGAAGTTAGCAGATTCTTGGACAAATTATAAGCTTTTTTTCCATGAGTTAACCTCAAAAGAATCTGAATTAATCTTTGAAGACGATAAGGTTGAAGTTTATACGATTCCGTTAAACCATCGTGTTTACACTAACGGTTATCTGTTTAAAGAAAAGGAAGGCGAACGTAAATTAGATATTAATGCTGTTGAAGACGCAAATATCGATATAGCATATTTTAGAAAATTAAAACAAGGTTTTGATGTTGAAAATAGAGAAGGTGTTTTAATTGATAACAAAAAGGTTACTAAACCAGCTAATAAACCAAAAAGCTATGCATTTTGTAGTGATACCATGTATAAAGAAGATATTATTCCAATAATTAAAAACGTAGATGTGTTGTATCACGAATCTACCTTTTTAGAAAAACATGCACATTTAGCACCAAAAACTAAGCATTCTACAGCAAAAGAAGCTGCTACAATAGCTAAGCTTGCAAATGTTGGCACATTATTGCTTGGGCATTATTCAACGCGTTACGATGGCTTAAATGCTTTTAAAGAAGAGGCTCAAGAAGTTTTTGATAATGTTGAGTTGAGTGAAGATGGCAAGACGTTCGAATTTTAATTAAATTCTTTTAAATTTAAAACCCACTCTATGGCCTCATCCAGAGAGAGACAACGTTTAATACTCCTTTTTGAGAATTTTTTTTCTAGTGTAGCATTCATAAATGTGAAGTCATTGTAATATACTATAGCACTAGCTATAATTATATCATATTTCTTGCGAACTTTCTCCCAAGAATGCGGATCCATAGAATACGAATTAACTCTATTTGAAAGATAAGCTAACTTTACACTTTTGCCATAAAAGGTTATTACTTCACTCATTACTTCAATTACATTTTCCCAATCAAAGTGGACTCCTTCATTTAATTCAGCAATAAAAAATGTTTCAAGAAAGTAAAAATCACCAAAGGGTTTTTCTAATTTGTAGTGCTTTAATGTATTAAAGTGCTCAGAGTCTTGGAACTTCATGTTGGTTTTTTAGGGAACACTAATTTAAGAATATTCACACAGATAATTTAAAAAAAGAAGTTTTTTTATTTTTTATACCCTAAAAGATAGGTTATTTTACTTGGGCCAGATTTTACTTTACCTAATTTCCATTCAAAAGAATTTCCATTACTAAGGCTGTTAATTAGATTATTTATTTCTTTTATAGAATATGTTCTTAATACCGAAACTAATCCGTCCCAACATACTAAAATAGGTAGAATAGGGATTAGATAAGTAAACAATAATCTTCCAAACTTAAAGGGTTTTATAAAAGGCGTTAACAATAGTACGTTTAATGGAGATAAAAGCATAAAGATGACACTCTTTAAGTTTCGTTCTTGAGCTTCAAAAATAGCAATGGCGCTTTCATTATTTACAGCATTTTGGAGTATCTGTTGTGCTTGCATGGGTTTAAAGTGATGTAAAGATAAAAACTGAGTTCTTAAACCTTCTAAGCTTTTAGGCACGCTTAATGCATCAATAGAAGTAGTAATGTATTCAATATTTTTTGCTGACGCTTTAGTTTGTTTAAAAGCTTCAATGTTAGGGTAATAATCAGTTAAAATAATTTTTAAATTGGGTCTGCTTTCTAATAAATGCTCATTAAGTTTTAGTATTCCACCTCCGCCACCAGAAGCTAAATCTACAATAGTATTTGATTTGCTTTTTTCTAAACCTTCTTCAATAATGGGTACTATCGGTTTATAAACATCAAATTTATTAGATATAAATTGTAAAAAATCTGTCATATAATTTCTTAAAAAAGATGGAAACCATTTTAAATCTTCAAACTCAAATAAATGAATACGTCCCATTTTCTTTTTAATTAATTATAATTTTCAGCGTAGTTTTTAAACAAATTCATCCACTTTAAAACTTGCTTTTTAAACATTTTTGGAAATAACTTAGTTATTACTTTAATAAAAACACCATTGAATTTAGTATAATGGATTTCAGAATTATAACGAGTTTTAGAGTCATTTAAGACGATAAATGAAACTTTCATGGTATTTGTCATATGCTTATGTTCATATAATGCATAAAACTCCTCAGGCAAATTATTAGTAATTACAGTTTCAATTAATTCAAGTTTTTCGTAAGTCATTTTAGATTTTGCTCCTTTTTCTCCAGCTATGCCGCTTATAAGCTCTTTTGAAATGAAACCTTCTTGAATATATTTTAAATGCTTAGGGTTTGAAAAAATGTCTACAACTTTATCAGTGTGTTGATTTATATCTACTGAACAATTAAACTTCATATTGTTAAAATTTAAAGTATTAAGATATAAAAAAATGCATTATAATTTCAAAATCTTGTAAATTGCACAGTATATGGAAAAGGATTTAGGCAACTACAGAAAATCTTATGAAAAGCACGAGTTACTATTAAAGGATGTGCCAGAAAACCCAATGGAATTATTCCAGAAATGGTTTTATGAAGTAGATAAGTTTTTTGCTGAAGATGAAACCAATGCCATGACAATATCTACAATTGGGAAAGATGGTTACCCAAAGAGCAGGGTAGTGCTACTTAAAAAATATACATACGAAGGTTTTATATTTTATACAAATTATGAAAGTGAGAAAGGTAAAGCCATTGAGGATAATCCAAATGTATGTTTATCTTTTTTTTGGCATAGTGCCGAAAGGCAAATTATAATAAAAGGTAAGGCTGAAAAGATAGCTGAGAATTTAAGTGACGGTTATTTTGAATCTAGGCCAAGAGGTAGCCAATTAGGAGCTGTAGTTTCAAATCAAAGCGATGCTATTGAAAGTCGTGAGTATCTTGAAGATAAGTTGCAAAATCTAGAACAAGAGTTTGAAGGTAAAGAAATACCAAGGCCTGATTATTGGGGCGGATACATAGTAAAACCTGTTGAAATTGAGTTTTGGCAAGGGCGACCAAATAGATTACATGATAGGATACGATATAAATTACAAAGTGATTTTAATTGGATGATTGATCGATTATCTCCCTAAATAACAGTTTAAATGCCTATTTTAAAATTAAAAAATGCATTTAATCGATAAAAAACGCTTTTCATCGATTTTAAGTTTGTCGTTCATCGATTTTAAGTATCAATATATTAATAGCCAGCATATGGTTAATAACTTTATAGGACCAAATCTAAATTTACCTACTTATGAAGTTATTAAAAAAGCTGCCTTTACTGGCATTGTTAGCTACTTTGACATTCTCTTGTTCAACAGATAGCATTGATGAAAAAGCTGATGCTTTAGTCGAAAACTTAGTTGTACCACCTACAAAAGCAATTGAGACAGAAATTTTAAACCTTATTAATGATCACCGATTAACATTAGGCTTAATTCCTTTAGAAGATTTACAAATTGTTAAATCTGTAGCATATAGCCATACCGATTATATGGTTGATCAAAACGAAATATCTCACGATAATTTTTATACACGTAGTAACTATTTAAAAGCTAATGCTGGTGCTAAAAAAGTATCAGAAAATGTAGCTTATGGTTACAGTAGCGCCAAATCTGTAGTTAGCGCTTGGATTAAAAGCGATGGACACCGAGAAAATATTGAAGGTGATTTTTCAAACTTTAATATATCGGCAGAAAAAAGTGAAAATGGAAGATGGTATTTTACAAACATTTTCATAAAAAAATAATATTGTTTTTTATAAACAATAAAAACATAACCTTTTAATTTACTGATTTTTAGCAAATGCTGTATTAGGTATGCAGCAAAAGGAATTAACTGGTTATTTTAATAACTAAATAGTTATTGAATTTAGCTTTAGGTATAAAATCCTCTCAGTTTTCTGAGGGGATTTTTTTATAATAGGCTAGAATTAGTAATAAATTATAAACTGTATTATGTAAAACATTTTTATTTACTTTTCAATTTTATCATAATTTTTCAGAATTTTTAACGTCCATAATGTTTGCATTCCAGCCCATTCTAATTTTGTCCCTTCGCTAATTCCATACCAAGTATTCCACCGACCATCATTTTCTTGTCTATTGATTATTTCTTTTAAGTCAGATTCAATAGTCTCTTTAGTAAATAAAGAATATAGAATGCTTTCAGAAGAATGCGCATAATTTAAACTATGTGGTTTTCCATAAAGCCCCCAACCACTATCTGATTTATCTTTGCAAATAACCCCATCAACCATTATCCAATTCTTTAAGTTGTTAATTGTTTTTTTTGCTTTATTTTGATTTTTAGTATACTTTAAAAATGTTAACCATCTTGGTACACATAAATAGCAAAAAATATGTTTATCTTTTATTCTCTCAAATTCATTCCAAACAAACTGTTCTGCTTTCTTCATCCAAGGAATATCAATCTTATATTTTTCTAAAACTCCAAGTAGTGGCGCAGTGGTACTTATAGCAGCCCATTCTTTAACTGTTTTAAAATGTTCTTCACAAGGATAGTTGCTTTTGGGTCTAAACATCCATGGAATTCCACCTTTTTCTGTTGTTATGCTTTCAAAATAAGGCATAAAGTCATTTAGAATGATTTCTTTGGTCAGATAACCAACTTCATCGAGAATTTCAAGTGCCATAATGCTAAAAAGAGGTTGGCTTTCTGGTGATGCTGTGTCTGGTTCCATTCCGTGTCCAAATCCACCATCATGGTTTCGGTAAGCATAAACAGCATTAAAAACACCTTCTGAAGTTCCATTATCAAAATAAAATTCAAACAAGCGCCTTTCTATCATTCTCGCATTTGTCAATATGAAGTCTCTTGCTTTTAAGTAATTATTCTTAGGTAAAATCATTTTAATTTCAAGGATGACTTAAATTACACACAACTAAAGGATTAGAATTATAATCTAATATATAAAAAACCACCAAAAGAAGACTCCTTTGATGGTTTTTAATAATTATGAATTTAGCTTTACGTTATTCCATTTTTATCACGATAAATTGTGTACGCCTGTTTAGCTGATGTTGCTCTTCGGTACAGTTTATAGTACCGTCGCAATCATTCGCTAATTTGCGCTCTCCAAAACCGTTATATTCGGTTATTCTTGAAGCATCAACACCATTTGCAATTAAATATTTATAAGTGGCATTGGCTCTTTCTTTTGAAAGTACGTCATTGTATTCTGATGTACCTCTAGAATCGGTATGCGATTCAATTTTAATTACCATGCTTGGGTATTTATTCATCATCAAATCAACAATTCTATCTAACTCAACTGTACCATCACGACGAATATCATATTTATTAAAGTCGAAGTAAATAGGGTAGAGCTCAGTAATTGGTAATTCTTCATCTACAACAGGGTTTAAAACAACATCTGCATTAATGCTTGTTACACTATTTTCGATGCCTTTTGTAGTAACTGTTCTAGAATCGTCAATATAATTTTCCTTTTTTGTACTTATTTTATAATCGGTATCTCTATCAATATTAATTTCGAAATGTCCGTTTTCATCAGTTTGTAAATCAGCAATCTTATTATCGTTACTATCTAACAAAGTAACCACAGCGTTAGGTACAGGTGAATTTGTAGTTGCATCAGTAATTGTTCCCTCTATTCTTAATTGCGGAATTCTGTCGTAGGCATAAATATCATCGCTACCAACGCCACCATCTCTATTTGAAGCAAAGTATCCAGATAAGCCATCGTTATTCATAAAAAATGAAAAATCATCTTTACTTGAATTTACAGGAACACCAAGATTTAAAATACTTATAATATTATTATTTGCATCAGAAACAGTTCCGAAAATATCTAATAGACCCAATCCGGCATGTCCATCTGATGAGAAAAACAGAGCGTCTTCACTATTTACAAACGGAAACATTTCATTTTTATCAGTATTTACAACATTTCCTAAGTTTTGAGGGGTTCCTAAAGAGCCATCGTTATTGATATCTACATAATAAATATCTGATCCTCCTTGGCCACCTGGCATATCTGAAGTGAAATATAACTTGGTATCATTGCTATTTAACGACGGATGACCAGTTGAATAATCTTTACTATTAAAATTAAGATCTTCAATATTTGTCCATAAGCCATTAACTAAAGATGCCTTATAAATTTTTAAATGCGTCATACCTTTTTCATCTTTTCCTAAAACGTTTTTATTAAAATCGTTTCTAGAAAAGTACATGGTTTTTCCGTCTTTTGTAATTGTTAATGGGCCATCATGATATATTGAATTTATATCACCTTCTAATTTAGATTTATGTCCTACAATGCTATCGTTACTGTCTTTTACTCTTACATAAATATCTAAAAAAGGCTCTTCGTTCCAGCCATAAATATGTTTTGTTGAAACGCCTTCGTCTTTAGATGAAGCAAAGTAAATGTTACCATCGTACTCGTAAGCTCCAAAATCGCTATACTTTGAGTTAAAATTAACATCGGTTAAAAAATACTGCTGTTTCGCATTAAATATTGATGTTATAAAATCACTATCTTTTGAAAACCTATCTTTTTTAACAACGCCACCAGCTTCTTTAAAGCGTCTTAACCACACTCGAGATTCTTTATATTCTTTAATACCCCTTAAAGCTTGTGCATAATTATAATAGTATTCTACAGGAATGTTTTCTTGCTGAACCACTTTTTGATAGTAAACAACTGCACTATCAGGGTTTCTCATGTATGCATAACTATCTGCCAACTGTCTAGTTGCATAATCTGCATTAAAATCTTTTTCAATAAGATTATGATAAACCTCTGCAGCGCTTACAAAGGAAAATTTATTGAATAAATTATCAGCCTTTTTTTGTGAGCCATATTGTGCTGAAGCCACAAAACTTAGCATTAATATAGAGTAGGTTAGTATGTAGTTTTTTAATTTCATGGGGTCATTATTTTAATTAAAAAATCTAATTAATTAAAAGATATTTTTATTTACAAAAACACAATTAGGTTAATATTGTGTTGGTTATTCCATTTTTACGACTATAAATTGAGTACGTCTATTTAATTGATGCTGTTCTTCTTCACAATCTTCTCCATCTTCACAGCCATTGGTTAATCTACGCTCACCAAATCCTTGATGCTCAGTTATTCTTACTGGATCGACACCTTTGGAAATTAAATATTCGTAGGTTGAGTTCGCTCTATCAATTGATAACTTATCATTATACGTTAATTCACCTCTAGAATCGGTATGCGATTCAATTCGTATTACCATATCTGGATAATCGTTTAGCATTAAGCTTACAATTTTATCCAATTCTAAAGCGGCGTCTTCTCTTATGTTATATTTATTAAAATCAAAGTATATGGTGTTTAATTCAGCAAGTTTTACAACATCTTGTACTGGGTTTAATAATAAATTTGCTGTAATTGTAACAAGCTCTGTTTGTACATTCTTTGACGTAAATGTTCGGTAATCATCAATATACTTTTCTTGACTACCAACAATTTTGTAGTCTTTATTTCTGTCAATATTTATTTGGTAAAATCCGTTTTCATCTGTTACCATATAGGCAATTTGATTGTCTTTGTCATCAAATAAGGTAATAACAGAGTTTGCAATTGGTTTTGTGTTAATAGCATCTGTAACAACACCTTCAACTTGCATGATTGGTTCTCTGTGATAAGCATAAATATCATCATCGCCACGACCACCTCTTCTATTTGATGCAAAATATCCAGTAATTCCGTTAGGGTTCATGCTAAAAGAAAAATCGTCCTTGTTTGAGTTTACAGGAACACCTAAGTTTACAACATCTACAAAGTCATTGTTTTCTCCTTTAATTGTTGCGAAAACATCTAATAGCCCAAGGCCTGTATGTCCATCAGATGAAAAGAATAAAACACCTTCGTTATTTATAAAAGGGAACCCTTCAGCACTTTCAGTATTTATAACATTTCCAACGTTTTTTGGTTCGCCCAATGTACCGTCAAGGTTAATATCTACAACATAAATATCTGAACCACCATAACCACCAGGTCTATCTGATGTGAAATATAGTTTAGTATCGTCGTTATTTAAAGCTGCGTGTTGTGAAGAAAAATCATCACTATTTATTGAAAGATCTTCAACGTTTGTCCATATACTGTCTTGTAAAGTGGCTCTAAATATTTTCATACCGGTTAAGCCATTATTGTCTCTTTTCCTTACTTGATCATTATAATTATTTCTTGAGAAGTACATGGTACGACCATCTTTTGTAATGGTAACAGGACCATCATGGTAAATAGAATTTACATCACCTTCTAGTTTTCCTGTATGATCTACATTTCTTCTTGATCCTACTTCTGCAACATAAACATCTAAAAAAGGTTGTTCGTTCCAACCATATAATCGTTTTACTGAAACACCTTCGTCTCTTGAAGAAGCGAAGTAAATTTTTCCATCTTGTTCAAAGGCTCCAAAGTCGCTATATTTAGAATTGAATCGAACTCTATCTAAAAAATATTGCTGTTTTGCATTAAAAACACTGGTTATAAAATTAACATCTTTTGAGAAATCGTTAGCATTTACAACACCTCCTGAATCTTTAAAGCGTTGTAGCCATATTTGTGACTCTTTATACTTTTTAATACCACGAAGCGATTGTGCATAGCTATAATAATATTCAATAGGTACGTTTTCTTGCTCAACCACTTTTTTATAATATCTGGATGCGTTTTGTGGATTCCTTAAATAAGCATAGCAATCTGCTAATCTTCTTGTAGCATAATCCTTATTATAGTTTTTTTCAATTAAATCTTTATAAACTTTTGCTGCTTTTACAAAAGAGAATTTATTGAATAAAGTGTCAGCTCTTTTTTGCTTTCCTTGCTGAGCAAAAACAGAAACACTAAGCATTAAAGCTAAACAAATTAATATGTGATTTTTCATTTTCATCTATACAAAAATTTCTTGTTAGAAATATCTTGGTGATTTTAATTTAGAGCTTAAGAATTTGAATTCGTAAATTAATAATATCTCATGAGTACCAGTGGTATATCTAGCAATATCTGAAATTGGTTTTTCATATGCATAACCTACACGTAATTGTCTTGAGACTTGAAAATCGGCAAAACCTCCAAGAGCACCAGTTTCATTATTTAATCTGTAAGAAGCACCCAACCAAAATTTCTCATTAAATAAGAAACTTCCAGTAAAGTCGTAAGATATTGGTGCACCGTTAGTTGCTTTTAATAATACTGCAGGTTTAAGTTTTATGTTTTTACTTAAATCAAATACATAGCCACCAGTAAAATAATAACTGATACGTTCTAAAGCTTCAAAGCTATTATCTTTATTTGCAAAATCATTATTTAATATTCTAGGAGCAGATAAGCCTAAATACCATCTATTGGAGTGCCAAAAAACACCCGCACCTAAATTTGGTGTCCATCTATCTTCAGTACCAAAAATTAATGGGTCATTTACATTGCCAGGATCATTACGAAAATCTGTATCAAAACTAAACTGTGTAAAACCAGCTTTTAAACCAAAGGCTAATTTACCGTCGGCACCAGTTGGAATGGTATATGAAAAATCGCCATATACATATGTAAAATTTTGTGGACCTAAATCATCTTCGATAAAAGATAAACCCAATCCAATTCTATCATTCCTAAGTGGTGTATGAATAGAAAGTGTTTGTGTTATTGGTCCGCCTTTAAAACCAACCCATTGGCTTCTGTGTAATCCAACAACGCTTAAGGCTTCTCGACTACCTGCGTAAGCAGGGTTTACTGAGATTGTATTGAACATATACTGTGTGAATTGCGGTAATTGTTGTGCAACTCCAATCGTACAGCTTAACAAGGCAATAGCGATTATGTTATGTTTAATAAGTTTCATAGGTTAAGTCTTTTATTTGGTTCCTACGTAAATTGGTCCAGTTAATGGTTTCAATCCACTATTTTCTAAATTGATAATGTAATAATATGTTCCGTTTGGTAATTTACCAGCATTTCCTATAGATGATTTAGGAGAAGATCCATCCCAGTCACCTTTAGATCCAGATGTTTTAATACTACCTAATGTGTAATTGTTTGAGCTATAAACTAAAGCTCCCCAACGATTAAATATCTTTATGTTTGCTGTAAATCCACATAAATCAATACCAGCAATGTCAAAAGTTTCATTAAAGCCATCACCGTTTGGTGTTATTGCCTTAGAGATAACAATATCATTTTCACCACATGGCAATACATCACAATCTGCATGTATATTCATTGTTACTTCGTAAATGCTTATACAACCATCTTCCGTAGTAGTATATCTGAATCTATAATCAATTCCACCATCTTTAGGAAGGAAGTCTTCACTTAGTTCAAGTACTGTTGGATCAAATATATTATCAGTAAGAGTAGCTACAGGATCTCCTTCAAGAAGTTCCCATGTTCCATTAGGGTTTACATCTCCTAAAAGACCATTTAAATCTACAATACCTTCTTTGTAACACCAATCTGGAGCAATTACATCGGTAATAATTTCATCAAGAGATACATTTAATGTTTGTGTATACGTTTCTTGATTTGCACACTCATCTGTTACTGTCCATGTTCTAATAATTTGATAATCAACTAAAACATTTTCATCAAACGAATTAGTTTCTTCAAAAACTACAGTTATACCAGCAGTATCAGAACAGTTATCAGAAAACTCTAATTCAGGAGCATCTGGGACATCAGCACAACTCACATCTAATGTTTCATCAAATGTTGTTGTAGGCATTGGAGCAGTTGTATCTTGAACTGTTATAGTTTGTGTATGCGAAGTTATTAATCCGCAAGCGTCAGTTGCAATCCAAGTACGCTCAATAGTATAGTTGTTTGCACAGTTTCCGTTTGTGATTACATCACTTACTGCTACATTAGCATCACTACAATTATCTGTTGCTGTTAATGTTGCTGCATTTGGAACAGCATCACATTCCACAGTTATGTCTCCTGGCAATGCTCCTTCAAATTCAGGTCTAGTTGTATCTTGAACAGTTATATTTTGCGTGTGAACAGTTATAAGTCCACTTGCATCTGTTGCTGTCCATGTACGTACTAATGTATAATTAGAAACACAAGAACCATCAATTCTTTCTTCGGCAAAAGTAACTTCAGCGGTACCACAATTATCGGTAGCTGTTAAAACTTCAGCGTCAGGAATCTCACTACATTCTACAGTTGTATCTGCAGGTAAAGTTTCTACAAAAGTTGGATTAATATTATCTAATACTGTTACAACTTGAGTACACGTTACACTATTGCCTGCTTCATCAGTAACAGTCCATGTTACTACTGTATCTCCTTGAGGAAAAGAAGTAGGGGCGTCATTACTAATTGTTAATGTTGTACAATCTGAAGCACTTGGTGTGCCTAAGTCAACATTGGTTGCTGTACATAAGCCAGTATCTACATTTACAGTTACATCTATTGGACATGCAATAGTTGGATCTGCGTCATCTGTTACTGTTACAGTTTGTGTACAAATTGCTGTATTACCAGAACCATCTGTCACGGTCCATGTTACTATAGTATCACCTAATGGATATGATACAGGCGCATCATTTACTACTGAAGCTACTGAACAGTTATCATCTGTGGTTGGAGTTCCTAGGTTTACACTAGAAGCCTCACATGAACCAGCATCAACATTCACCGATACATCACTAGGGCATATAATAGTTGGATTCGTGGTGTCATCCACAATCACATTTTGCGGTACGATAATAACATTTCCGTTTCCATCATCAAAAGTCCAGTTGATAACAAAAGTACCTTGAGTATTATAAGTTAACGGATCAGTTGTTGTTCCAGT
>CANMUP010000008.1 GCA_947501105.1 uncultured Flaviramulus sp.
ATTAATCCGGCTACCGTATGGTACTTAGGAGTGGATGCTGATGGTGACGGATACTTTGGTTCGCAATTAACCGCAACACAGTGTACGAACCCTGGTGGATATTCTACCGTGGCTCCGACTGTTGATGATTGTGATGATACACCGGTTACTGGAGCGTCTATTAATCCAGGAGTTACTGAAATCTTAGGTAACGGTATTGACGATGATTGTAATCCTGCAACATCAGATAGTGCCTTAGATATAGATGATTTTAATCTTGACAATGTTCTTATAACACCTAACCCTTTTAATAGTAATCTTAATATTAAATTACCACATAGTTATAATAACAGCGAATTTAAAATCACAATATTTGATTTAAATGGAAGACTTGTATTTAGTAAGCAATACTCTAGTATTAATGGAAGAATAAATGTTTCTAACTTAAGCAGGCTAGAACAAGCTCCTTATCTATTAAAGATTATTAATAATGAAACTGGAAGAAGTATTGTTAAGAGGTTAATTAAATATTAATCTAGCAAACAAACTTAACATAGCTATAAAAAGGTTGATTTTAAAAAATCAACCTTTTTTGTTATATACCATTTTTAAAGAATAAATTTTTAGATAAAAATCATATAAATAATATTTATACTACACACATATTCATAATTGCCTACAAATTTAAGTATATATATAAATGTGTAAAGAACAATCATTATATATAAATACTTGATAAACAATGTTTTATAAAATACACAATGCATTTCATCGATTAATTTTGCATTTCATGGAGTTATAATGTAAGTTTGGGCTTTAAAATAATTAGTCCCAAGCTAAAAACTTAACCTCTTATGAAAAAAATTACTTTTCTAATAAGATTTAGTATACTTATAGTAGGTATATTACTCTCAACAAATGCGTATTCGCAAACGACAATTTATTCTGAAAGTTTTACTTCAGGAGCTGGAAGTTGGACATTAACTTCAACTGGATTAGGAACTGGTGCTTGGATCAATGGTTCAATTGCTGAACATTCTGGTGGTGCAACAGGAAATTATATGTATTCTCAACAATATGGTGGATCAACTAGATATAATAATAACACTTTAATTGTAGCAACAAGCCCAGTAATAGATTTAACTGGATACAATACAATTACATTAGATTTAGATATCTGGATAGAATCGGAAGATACTTATGATGGAATGAAGATAGAATACTCATTAAACAATGGAGTTTCATGGAGTGATTTGGCTGGTAGTCCAGCATGGTATGATGGTAGTGTTAATGGCCTTTGGAATGGGTGGTATAGTGATACAGGATGGGTAGCGCAGTCAACAAGTTTAAGTACAGAGAATGGAAGTTTTGACGGAAATGCTCAAACTGTGTTTAGAGTTACCTTTTATTCTGATGGTAGTACAAATCGTGATGGTGTAGCCTTTGATGAATTTTTGGTTCAAGGTGTACTTGCTCTTCCAACTCCAGAAATAAATATTCAAGGTGCTGGAAGTAATATTGCACATGATGCACCATTAACAGACACACCATCTGTAACTAATGACACAGACTTTGGAAACGTTGATGTTACAGTTGGTACTAATCCTAATATATTTACTATTCAAAATACAGGTACTGGAGCACTTAATTTAACAGGTGGTCCTTTAGTAGTAATTGGTGGTACACATTCAGGAGACTTCACAGTAACTGCAAATCCATCTTCTCCAATTGCGGCTTCAGGAAATACAACTTTTACTATAACATTTAATCCGAGTGCTACAGGATTACGCACAGCTACAGTTAGTATAGCAAATGATGATTCTGATGAAAACCCATATACTTTTAATATTCAAGGTACTGGTACAACAACAGCTCAAGAAATAGATGTTACAGGCTTAGGTAATAGTATTACAAGTGGAGACATTACCCCTACAAGTACAGATAATACAGATTTTGGCAGTGTCGTAACTGCTTCTGGTACTGCTGCAAATACTTTTATAATTGAAAACTTAGGAACCGTAAACAGTTTAAATCTTACTGGAGGTTCACCTTATGTAGCCATATCTGGCACACATGCTGCAGATTTTGCAGTAACAACAATACCTAGCACACCTATAACAGCTAGTAGTAACACATCCTATGTTATAACTTTCGACCCTAGTGTTGATGGTTTAAGAACTGCTACAGTTACTATTGCTAATAATGATGCTGATGAAGGATCTTATACGTTTAGCATACAGGGTACAGGAATAACACCGCCTCCTTGTGGATCAACAGTTTTACATACAGCAGACTTTGAAAGTGGTTTAGATGGTTGGACAGATGGTGGTACTGATGCTGCAAGAGTAAACAATACTGCTAGATCTTATTCTAATGATTACAGTTTAGAAATTAGAAGTCTTGATGCTTCTGGGAATAATTCATCTGTATTATCGCCATTATTTGATATAGATAATTATGATAAAGTTGATATAAAATTTTTCTTTACAGCATTTAATGTTGAAGATAATGAAGAATTTTTTATTGAGTATAGTAACGATAGTGGAAGTTCGTGGACTCTTGTAGACACATATCATTGTGGTGATACATCGTCAGCTGGTAAATCAGGAGATTTTTTATATGGAGATACCATAATTTTTTACAGTAAAACATCTACATTATTAGATGCAGATTTCTCCTTTTCTTCAGGGACAACATCGCAGTTTAGAGTTCGAAGTAGTGCAAGTGATACAACAGATTTAATTTACATTGATAATGTTACTATTACTGGAACCGTATTTTGTACTCCAACAGTAGGTCCAGGAGGTATTTCTTCAAATTTAGATTTATGGTTAAAAGCAGATCAATTAGACGGAGCAACTATTGGTACTGATGGAGCTGGTGTTAATCAATGGTTTGATAAAGGAAAAGGTAATCATGCCGAAACTACTATAACAGCCCAAGCTCCTACATATAGAAATAACACAACAGATAATTTTAACTTCAATCCAGTTATTGAATTTGATAACGATAATAGTACGGCTCCTGGGGATATGACCTATTTATTAGCCGACCGTGACGTATTAAAAGGAACTGGAGGATTTAATAGTAACGATTTATTTGTTGTTATAATACCAGATATCACAGTAACTACTAGTATGATACCAATGGATACTTTTACAGGTGACGACTCCGATGCAGCTACTACATCTTTTACAGAAGACGTAACTGGATTTGGATACGGAGGTTACACTGCACGTTTAGCTGGTGAATATTTAGCTTATTGCATTGGTGGTACTACAGGGACAGGAGGTCCTGGTTACGGTTCGGCCGATACAAGCGCTGGTACTAATCTAAATAAAATAGGAATTTTAAATTTTAGACATAACGCAACCAATACTGCAGAGGAAATACATTTAAATTCTACTAGAATTGATGATTTAGAAAATGATGCTGCAGATTTCTCTTCTATTAATAATAAAAGATATTTCATTGGAAGAAGTCAATATTGGGGAGGAAGTTTTAATGGTCGTATAGCTGAAATCATTACTTACTCTGCAACCAATAATGATGCAAATGATACAGATGCTCGTAATAGAATTCAATCTTATTTAGGAATTAAATATGGTATTACACTAGATCCAGATTCAAATGGGACTCAAAAAGATTATGTAAATTCAGATGGTACCGTTATTTGGGACCAATCTGCCAATGTAGGGTATAATCATGATATAGCTGGTATTGGTCGAGATGATGTTTCAGAATTAAACCAAAAACAATCCAGTAGTATAAATGATGCTACAGATGGAAGCGGGCCTATAGAAGGTATTTTAACTATTGGCTTAAGTGATATTTATACTACCAATAGTGATAATGTTTCAAGCAACCCAACAACATTTAATAATAAAGAGTTTTTAGTTTGGGGTAATAATGGCGTAGACTTAAATTTAGCTGCATCTGTAATAAATGTAGATATGAGTGCTGGAATTGGTGGATTATCAACTCCAGTAAGTTTTACAGGTATGCAACGCATATGGAAAGTGGTAGAAACTGGAGGAGACATTCCTTCTTGTAAAGTTAGTATACCTCAGAATGCCGTAAGAAATATTTCTCCTCCTGGAAGTTTTTTAATGTTTATTTCTGATACACCTGTTTTTGACCCAACTGCAGATTATAGAGTAATGACACCAGATGGTAGCGGAAACTTAGAAACAGATTACAATTTTAATGCTACTAAATATATCACTTTTGGCTACGCGCCTCAAGTAATAGTTGAACGCTCAGTTTATTTTGATGGTTTAGTTGATTATATAGATGTTGAAGATCATTTAGATTTAAACACTACTGAATTTACCATTTCTGCATGGATTAAAAGAGATACAGGAACAACAAATGCTTCTATTTTATCAAAAAGAGATGCCGCATTTACTGAAGGTTACGATTTAAGAATAAACGGAACTGGAAGACTTGTATTTACTTATAATGGTGGCGCAGTAACTTTAACAACAGCAGTTGCTATACCTGAAAACGAATGGCATCAAGTAGCAGTAATCTTTGATAGTGGAACGGCAACCTTATACATTGATGGTGTTCCAGATCCAAGTACAACGGCATCATCTTTAGCAGCTCCAGTAGCAACATCGCGAAAATTCTTAATTGCTGCGGCTGATGGTTATGATCCAAATACAACAGATTATTTTGCTGGAAACATTGATGAAGTGAGAGTATGGGATATTGCACTTTCTGTAGATCAATTACGCTATATAATGAATCAAGAAATTATAGATGCTTCAATAGTACCTACTCCAACTTTAATTCAAGGAGATATAATCCCTACAACAATTACTAATAATGAAATAAGTGCAATTCCTTGGTCTGATTTAGCTGGATATTATCCTATGTCTGTGTACACCTACACAAATACAAATGATATGTCTGGGAATGATCATCAAGGTGCTTTAAGAAATTTAGATACTGTAGATAACCAAACGGCACCATTTCCTTATGAATCGCAAGCTGTTGGTTCATGGGATGCAGATGCGACTTGGTTAAACAATACAGTACAAACTTTACCTAATGCTTTTTCTATTATAGATGGTACAACACCTATTGATTGGAATATTGTTGAAATCAATAATAATGTTTATTTAGGCGCATCACCAACTGGTGTTAGATCTAGAGATTGTTCTGTACAAGGTTTAATAATAAACAGTGGCGATTTACAAGTTAATGGAGATACTGCATCAAATGATGGTATCGGTTTAACAGTAACCCATTATTTAAAGCTTGATGGCACTATAGATTTAGAAGGCGAATCGCAGCTTATACAAACAGATGGTAGTGATTTAGATGCCACCAGTTCTGGAACCCTAGAAAGAGATCAACAAGGAAACTCAAACACCTATTTGTACAATTATTGGTGTTCGCCAGTTGGTGTTAGCAATGCTACAACAAACAACAATAGTTATACCTTACCAGATGTATTTACCAATGTAGCCTTTTTAACCTCAGGTCTTAACGGGACAACAGCTCCTGCAAATGCAGATTATTGGATTTGGAAATATGCTAATTTAACAGGAGACCAATACTCACTATGGCAACATGTTAGAAGTACAGGATCTTTAAATACTGGTGAAGGTTTTACTATGAAAGGACCTGGTACTGTAACACCAGATCAAAACTATATATTACAAGGAAAACCAAATAATGGAGATTTTACATTAACATTAGGTGCTGGAAATGAATATTTAGTTGGAAATCCATATCCATCTGCTATGGATGCCGACGAGTTTATTAGAGATAACATAAGTGCTACAGATGGTGGCAAAGCGGGTAACCTAACAAACGTTATTAATGGTGCTTTATATTTCTGGGATCATTTTGCAAATAATACACATGAATTAGCTTTATACGAAGGTGGTTACGCTATTTATACATTAATGGGAGGTTCTGTTGCTATTTCTAATGACGTTAGGATTAATACTTCTGGACAAGTGGGAACCATGACACCTCAACAATACATTCCTGTTGGTCAAGGCTTCTTTGTATCATCAATAGCTGATGCTTCTTTAGTTGGCGATCCTAACGATCCTGGTATTACTCTAGCGGTAGTAGGAGGTAATGTTCAGTTTAAAAATAGCCAGCGTGCTTTTAGAAAAGAAAGTGTTTCCGAATCATTATTCCTTAAAAATGGATCTAAAACTAAATCTAGTGCTAAGACTCAAAATATTGATACAAGGCAAAAAATTAGATTAATGTACGATTCACCAGAGGGATACCATCGTCAATTACTTGTTGGTGTTGATTCTAACGCTTCAAATAATTTTGACTTAGGTTATGATGCCCTTCTAGCCGAAAGCAATAAAGAAGATATGTACTGGCAATTTAATAGTGCTAAACTTATTATTCAAGCCGTTAATAATTTTAATGATGATCAAATACTTCCTTTAGGTATTAAAACCAATAAGGAAGGATTAGCGACCATAAAAATTGATGCTTTAGAAAACATAGACTCAAACACTAACATTTATGTTCATGATAAGGAATTAGATCTTTACCATGACTTAAAAGGTGGCAATTACGAAGTTTATTTAGCAGTTGGCGAGTATTCAAATCGTTTTGCAATTACGTTCTCTGATCCATCAAAGAGTTCTTTAGGAACAGATGATTTTGAAAATGCGAACCTTGAAGTTTATTTTTCAAACGAAAAAGAAAGCTTTATTGTACATAACCCAGATTTAAAATATATAGAATCTGTAAGCATATATAATATTTTAGGGCAATCTATTTATGAATTCAATAGCAAGTCTCACGAAAATTATATTGAGCATAAAACAAAAAGTATTACAGCTGGAGTTTATATTGTAAAAATGAAAACAAACGATGCCATACTTTCAAAAAAGATATTAATAAAATAGTTGAAGTGTAGACCCCAAATCTATTTTTTACTTAACTATGCTTTGTTTGAGTCCTAAATTAATTTTTAGGACTCTTTTTTTATACAAAAAATCCATTTAAACGATATTTTTTGCCTTTTATCGATGTTTTTTAAAATATTTTGTTATATTTGTTTTTCAAGCTATTGATAGTTAAAGATTTAGCCCCAAACTAAATTAACCAACTTATGAAAACAATTTTACGAAGCCTTAAAAAGGAAGTGTTCTTTATACTTCTTTTTATTTTATTTGGTAATATTTTACATGCACAACTGCATTCTCCTCCATCTTGTGGAGAAAATTTCACTTTAGATTGGTCATCAACGCCAGTCGCTTCAAATGAATTTAATTGGTTGACCCAAGGCGTATTATCTAATGTATTCACAAATGTTGATAACTCTGGAATAGATTTCACAGTAACTTTTACTGGAGAAACTGGAACTTTTGGTACTTGGGATGGCCCGCAAACTCCTAAAGTAGGTTTTTCAGCTACACCATCTTATGAAAATCTAGATCTAATAACTGATGGTTTTTCTTCAACAGGAATAACATGTACGATAACATTTAGTACACCAATCTATGCTTTATCTTTTGATTTATCACACGTAAACTCTAATGGAACAAATGGAGATATGTATACCATCACCGCAACTACAACTAGTGGAGGTACAATATATCCAACGTTCACTAGTTCAGCGAGCCCTTCTTATACTGCAAATAATGCTACAGGAGTTGTTGATGCTAACGCGTCCTCTACAAGTGGGACAGATGCCATTGTAGGTGTTAATTTTTTAGACGATGACTATATAACTAGTGTTACTTTTTTATGGCAAAACTGCTCGACATGCTCACCAAACGTTATGCATGGATCTGGTCTAGGTAATTTTAGTTTTTGCATACCTCAAACTCTAGATTTTGATGGCGTAAACGATTACATTGACAGAGCTGCTTTTTTAGGTGGAAAATCTGAAGCTACAATGATGGCATGGTTTAAACTTGATAATGGGTTTGATGGTGGAGAAATAATGGGGCAGCGGAACTTTAGACTTTATGTAGATTCTAATAAAAAATTAAAAGCATTTATAAAAACTAGTGCTGGTTCAAATATTGATTCTCCAGACACAGATGCCCTTTCAGAAAATCTTTGGTATCACGTCGCTTTAAAATTTGATGGAAACACAGGTGTTATTGACCTTTACCTAAACGGAAATAATATATGGAATTACCCTAGTCCATGGATGGTTGGCACAACACTTAATAACGATGCAGCTTGGAATTCTGACCATGATTTTGAAATAGGAAGAAATACAGAGCTAGATAATAATTATTTTGAAGGTTCTATTTACGAAACTCGTGTTTACAATAAAGCCTTAACATTAAATCAATTACACAGACAAATAAATCAAGAAATTGAAAATAATTCAGGAAATATAAGAGGAACAGTAATTCCAAAGGATATTGAAGGTTTACAATGGAGTGATTTAGAATTGTACTATAAAATGGGTATTATTGAAACTGGCTACACACCAGATGAATCAAACTCAAACGTAGATGGACACTTGAATAACATGAGAACTTACCAAGAAAGAACTGCTCCATTACCTTATACTACAACACTATCCTGCTCTGGAGATTGGTCTAATACAAACAATTGGATTCATGGTGACGTATGGGATATTTCAGGGGCTCATCCAGAATGTGCTATTGTACATATTCAAGGCAATATGGAAACTAGTATTAACCATTCTATGGTTGGATTAATTTTAGACAGCGGAAGTAAGTTAGAAGTAAATGGGGACTCTGGGTTATTCAACACATGGTATTTAAAACTGAATGGAGATATTGATTTACAAGGTGAATCTCAACTTATTCAAAGCTCAGATAGTTCTATTGATGTTACAAGTGGAGGGACCTTAGAACGAGATCAACAAGGCACTAAAGACTTATATACTTATAATTATTGGTCCTCTCCTGTAGGTATTAGTAATACAACAAGTAACAATAACAGCTATACCATTCCAGATGTATTAAGTGATGGCTCAGTAGCAAATACACCGCTACCAATTACTTATGTCTCTGGGTATAATGGTAATCCTGGTTCTCCAGGAACTACACCAATTGGAATAGCTAGTACTTGGATTTGGAAGTATGCCAATAAATTAACCGATGATTATGCGTCGTGGCAACATGTAAAAAATACAGGAACTTTATTAGCAGGAGAAGGTTACACCATGAAAGGAGTTGATAATAGCGCAACATCGTTTACTGAAGAACAAAATTATGTATTTAACGGAAAACCACATAATGGTGACATAACATTAACATTATCGGCAGGAAACGATTATTTAGTTGGCAACCCGTATGCATCTGCCATAGATGGTAACGAGTTTATACTCGACAATATTAGCGACGGAGCTGGTAGAGCAGCAACTAATATTATTGATGGTACGCTTTACTTCTGGGATCACTTTGCTGGTGATACTCACGTTTTAAGAGAGTACCAAGGTGGTTATGCAACTTATACTTTAATAGGTGGTATTAGAGCCGTTTCAACTGATACAAGAATTAATGCCTCTGGACAAATAGGAACAAAAGTTCCACAACAATACATTCCAGTTAGTCAAGGATTCTTTGTAACAGCCGATGCCGGAGGAACAGTGACCTTTAAAAACAGTCAGCGAATATTTAAAACAGAAGCTTCTGATCCTTCTTTATTCTTAAAAGGTGAAAAAACAAAAGGGAAATCAAGTACGGCCAAAACCGATACTGACTATAGACAAAAAATTAGATTGATGTTAGATTCACCTAAAGGTTATCATCGTCAATTATTAGTTGGTATAGATACGAATGCAACTAACGGTATTGATAAAGGTTACGATGCCCCTTTAATTGAAGATAATGTAGAAGACTTGTTTTGGATATTTAATAATAAAAACTTTGTTATTCAAGCCGTAAATAATTTTGACGCCAACCAAATATTTCCTTTGGGTGTAAAAATTAATGAAGAAGGTTTAGCCTCTATAAAAATTGATGAATTAGAAAATATAGATAGTAATAAAGCTATTTATTTACACGATAAAGAGTTGAATATATATCATGATTTAAAAGAAAGTAAATACGATGTACATTTAGCTGTTGGCGAATACTTAAGCCGTTTTGAGCTAACTTTCTCTAAAGCATCAGAATCATTAAGTACAGACGAGGCAAATAAAAACCCAATTGAAGTATATTTTTCTAATGAAGAGATGAATGTGGTAATACACAACCCTAATGCTCAACTTATAGAATCTGTTGAAATGATTAACATTTTAGGGCAGTCTTTATTCAAATTTGAAATAAAATCAAACGACGATTATTTAAAATATAAAGCTTCACAAATGAAAACTGGAGCTTACATATTAAAGATAGAAACAGAATATGGAAAACTTTCCAAAAAAGTATTAATAAATTGAGTTAGTCGATAAGTATAGTCTAGTATAAAAAACCAAATCAACCTATTACAAGATTGTACTTTATTAAAGAGTCCTATAATATTTAGGACTCTTTTTTATTTTATATGATTAATTAATTCTTGAAGTGATAATTTAAATTGCTCACCAGAATCCATATTCTTTAATGTATAAGTATTAGATTTTATTTCCTCATCGCCTACCAAAACTACAAACGGTATCTCACGTTTATTTGCATGATTCATTTGCTTTTTCATTTTAGAAGCATCAGGATATAATTCGGCATTAACACCTTGCAAACGCAATTGTTTAATAGCTTTTAAACTAAATAAAGCCTCGTCATTACCAAAGTTAATAAATAAAACTTCAATATTTTTGGTCACCGTTTCTGGAAATAAACCAAGCTCCTCTATAACCAAATAAATTCTATCTAAACCAAAACTAATACCAACTCCACTAACATCTTTCATCCCGAAAATACCAGTTAAATCATCATAACGACCACCACCACCAATAGAGCCCATTTGTACAGATTTTGGTGCACCTACTTCAAAAATGGCTCCTGTATAATAGTTTAGTCCACGGGCTAAGGTGACATCAAGCTGTAAAGTGGCTGTTTGCAAACCAAGTTCTTTTATGGCTTTATTTATAAACGCTAATTCTTCAATGCCTTTTTGCCCTTCTTCGGAAGTATTAAGAATGCTTTTTAAACTTTCAATTTGAGATTCGAAAGAACCTGAAAGCGTAAACAAAGGTTGTAATTTAGTAATGCCTTCTCCAGAAATGCCTTTATTCAACATCTCTTCTTTTACCTTCTCCTCTCCTATTTTATCTAATTTATCAAGAGCAACAGTAAAATCAATTAATTTATCACTAGCACCAATAACTTCGGCAATTCCAGAAAGTATTTTTCTATTGTTAATTTTAATTGTGACACCTTCTAATTTTAATGTTGAGAAAACAGCATCATAAAGCTGGATAAATTCAACTTCCTGCCAAAGACTTTTACTTCCAACTACATCGGCATCACATTGATAGAACTCTCTAAAACGACCTTTTTGCGGTCTATCTGCACGCCAAACAGGTTGAATTTGATAGCGTTTAAACGGGAATTCAATCTCGTTTTGGTGTTGTACAACATAACGTGCAAATGGTACGGTTAAGTCATAACGTAATGCTTTTTCAGAGATTGATGATGTAAGTTTGTTTGAATCTTTTTCTGAATAAGCTTGCTCATTAGCCTTTGATAAATAATCACCAGAGTTTAAAATCTTAAAAATTAATCTATCTCCTTCTTCACCATATTTTCCCATTAAAGTATCTGAGTTTTCAAAACTTGGAGTTTCAATAGGTTGAAATCCAAAAGTTTCAAAAGCGCCACGAATGGTATTAAAAATATAATTACGTTTTGCTACTTGTTCTGGATTAAAATCTCTCGTGCCTTTTGGAATACTTGGTTTTTGAGCCATATCAACTACCTGCAAAAGCAGATATCTCATTTAATGATTACTAATTCTTTTAAATAGATTCCGCATCAAGTGCAGAATGACAAAACAACGATTAAAACATTGCTTAAACAAAAATAATTAATGAAAACGTTATTACGAGCTTTTTTATAAAAAAAGCATAGCATCAACGTTTAATTTATCAGTGTATCAAAATACTTATACAAATCACCTTTTGTAATAACAGCTCCTTGTTCAATCATTTTAAATTTATCAAGGTTTTTATCATCTGTATAATCTTTATCTGCTTGTAAAAATTCAACATTTTCGTCCATTAAGTTTTCACGCAACCATTTGTAACCTTCTTCAGTAGTTATATCAACATCATTTTTTAAATTAATAACAATGGCATGCATTTTATCTTCACCCAAATTAAATAGATACATATGTTGTGACGAAATATGCTCTAAATATTTGGCTTTGTTTAAAGCGCCTTCCCAAATTAAATCACTAAAAACATCTAACTCTGTTTCTGCAAGTTCTGGCTTATTTACTTTTAAATTTTCCCACTCATCAGCAGTAACCGATTGTGTTGCCAAAAAATTTATAAACTCTTGGTGTAATTCCTCAAACTGTTCTTTTGTAAGTCTACTATATTTCATCTTTTGTAATTATTACTTTTATTACGCAAAAGGCATAATAAAAATGCGCCCCTTAATTAGGAGCGCAAATTTAATAATATATATACTAATATTTTAGAAAATATAGCGTAAACCAAATTGAGCTTGCCATCTGGATGCTAAACTAGAATCAAATCCAAATGAATTTGTAAGCGTATCATCAAAGGTATAAACTGGTGTTCCTCCTGAAGTGTCCACACTAATTGGAGAAAGGTTGTTAGGCTGTTCTACAACTCCCCAATCTGAATTTAGTAAATTTCCAAAATTTAATATATCTATGCTTAATTGCAAGGTATTGGCTTTATCGTCTTTTACATTAAATTTAAAATCTTGCAAAATTTTAACATCCCAACGTCCTCTCCAAGGAGCTAAAGCACCGTAACGTTCAAAATAACGCCCTCTATTATCACTTAAATAATTGTCTTGTTGAATAAATCTCTCATAGGCTTCGGCTTGTCCTGCCCCAGAGAATTGCATTTGCTGCACTTCGCTAGATGTTGGGATATAAATCAAATCATTATTCTGGAATGAACTATCTCCATTTATATTACCAGCATAAGTGTAATTGAATCTACCGCCCTGTGCATATTCAAAAAACGTAGAGATTGTTGTTGCTAATTTATCATTAGCATACGCCCATTTTTTACTTGCAACACCAATAAAACGATGCGTATCTCCATATTTAGAATATGATAATACATCATTATTTGCATTACCTAAATTAGGATTAAAATCAAAAGCATCCCCAGTAATTTCAGCTTCAATTGAATTCACATCTTTTGCATTTAAATAATTATAAGCCAAACTGGTATAAAAACCATTTTCAAACGTTTTTTGTGCTTTTAATGTTACATTCCAAATTCTACCTTCATCCGAATTTGTAAATACATAAGCATTATTACCTGCATCTCCAGACGTATAAATTGGTCGGTTATCCCCTGGAGCATTAAGTGTTCCTGATGGATTTCTTAGTCCCCAATTTTGTACATGAGCTGCATTTAAATCCTTAGTATAAGAAATATCGGTAGTAAGTGTAATTCCGTTTTCTAATCGATGGTCAGCACCAATATTAGTACGCCAAACCTGAGGCCATTTGTAATCTGGGTCTATTAATTGGAAGAAGCCATCATCTGCGCCACTTACTTGATTTCCTAGCCACACAAAAGGGAAACGCCCTGTAAATAAACCTGTTCCTCCTCTAATTTGAGTTTTGTTCTCATTATTTACATCCCAATTAAACCCTAATCTTGGGGATACCAACCAATCGTTATTAGGTAAGGTTGTTGAATCTAAATTAACTTCTTGGTTTCTATTTGGATTAAAGTATGACACTGTATTATCTCTATTAGCTCCATTATCTGTATCAATATACTTTTGAATTAAGCTTGCAGTATCAAAATATAATGGCTTGTCAAACCTAACCCCATATGTTAGTTTAAATGCGTCAGTAACATTCCATTCATCTTGCATATAAAAAGATAGTTGCCCTACATTAAGTTCTGCTAGTTTCCAACCACCATCATTACCAGTTCCATTAGCATTAAATGAATCAAAAGCATTTTGAGTAGCTGTTAGATATTGATCTACAACACCTCCAGTTTGTGCGTTACTTAAAAATGTTTGCACATCTGGATATGGGCTAAATATTCCAAAATATGGGAATATTCCAAAATTAAAAGATTCGTAGTTTACTAAATTAAAAGAGTTTTTGAATTGAAACTTTTCAAATGAAAACCCTACGGTAAACGTATGATTTCCTTCAATAATATTTAAATTATTTGTTAACTGAAATACCTTTTGGTCTAATTTATTATTAATAGAAAAAGGTTCATGTCCTGCTACTAAATAATTCGATCCAGCTCCATCTTGAATTGTTATTACTGGTGCTGGTCCAGATAAAGGGTTTCTAAAATCATCAAAATGAGTATAACCAACTTGAAGTTTATTAGTCATATCACCTGTTAAAGTAGAGTTTAATTCTAGCTGAACTGATTGTAATTTATTATTAATTTGGTATCCAGAATTTTCAAATTGTAATGTTTGAAAACTTGGTCCTCTAGAACCTAAAGCCGTTGGGTGAGCTGGTTTTTCTTTAGAGGCATCCAACCAGTTATAAATAATAGCTAAACGATTATTATCATTTATATTCCAATCTAATTTAAATATTCCCTTATTTGATTCTGAATCATAAGTAAATCCTTTATATCGCCCTGTGTTATAACCTAAATTAGTCAGAGCATTTTGTACAGCAATAAAATCGCTTTCCAAAACTCTAGATTCATTAACAGCACCCGAACCAGTATTAGGCACCCAACCGTTAGAGCCTAAATCTGTTCTATCATCTTTTTCAAAATTAGCGAAAAAGAATAGTTTGTTTTTAATTATTGGTCCACCAATACTAAACCCATATTGATTTTGTTTTAAATCTGAAGTTGGCACATCTTGCCCATTAACTTTACTTCCAGTAAAACTTTCATCTCTGTAAAAACCGTATACGGTTCCATGGAATTCATTTGTCCCGCTTTTAGTAACGGCATTTACTGAAGCTCCAGTAAAACCAGATTGGGTCACATCATATGGTGCCAATGAAACTGATATTTGATCAATAGCATCTAAAGAAATTGGTTGTGCATCTGTTTGCCCCCCTGGTGTTGGTGCATCTAAACCAAATGGGTTATTAAATATAGCTCCATCCAAAGAAAAGTTATTGAATTGATCATTTCTACCACCAAATGAATTCCCTGTAGATGAAGGCTCTAACCTAGTAAAATCAGCTGCTGACCTTGAAATAGTAGGCAAGCGAGTTAATTCTCGTCTACCAACACTAGTTTCTGCTCCAGTACGATCACTACCAAAAGTGCCAGTACCTCCTGTACCTTGTATTACAACAGCGTCAAGTTGTTCGCTATCTTCAACCATAGATACATCTAAATTTAGAGTTTTACCTAAAGTTAGATACACATCATTAAAAGACTGATCCTGATAACCAACATAACTAATAGTAATAGAGTAAGGACCTCCAACTCTTAAATTTAATAAATTAAATCGACCGTCTATATTAGTTGCAGCTCCAAACGTTGTCCCTGTTGGAGTATGTATTGCAACTACATTAGCCCCTGGTAATGGCACAGAAGCTTCATCTAAAATTAAGCCCTTAATGTTTGATGTTGTAACCTGCGAAAATGCAATTAAGCCAAAAAACAAAAAGAAAATTGAAAATGCTGTTTTTTTCATTTGTATAAAGTTGTTAGAGTTAGTAAAACACATATTATGCACGCATAATAAGATACTAACAAAAGTAATAAAAAAAAAGCCACTCTTTCGAGTGGCTTTTAACATAAAGTTTTATTAAAAAATTTTTAGTTATGCTTGTGCAATAACTTCAAAATCTAAGTCAACTGATACTTCTCTGTGCAAACGTACTACAGCAGTATATTTACCTAGTCTTTTTACTGTAGTAACAGTAATAAACTTTTTATCAATTGATTGTCCTTCTTTTTCTAAAGCAGTAGCAACATCAATGTTATTTACAGATCCAAATAATTTATCGCCTGTACCTACTTTAGCTGGTATTTTAATTTCTAATGCTTTTATTGCTTCTGCAATTTTATTAGCATCATCAACTATTTTCTTTTCTTTATAAGCTCTTTGCTTTAAGTTTTCTGCTAATACTTTTTTAGCAGAAACTGTAGCTAAAATAGCTTGCTTTTGAGGAATTAAAAAATTTCTACCATAACCGTTCTTAACTGTTACAATATCGTCTTTAAATCCTAAATTCTCAACGTCTTGTTTTAATATAAGTTCCATTGTTATTGGTATTTTATTTTAATAAATCTGCTACGTAAGGCATCAATGCTAAGTGGCGTGCTCTTTTTACAGCTACGGCAACTTTTCTTTGATACTTTAAAGATGTTCCAGTTAAACGTCTTGGTAAAATTTTACCTTGCTCGTTTATAAATCGCATTAAAAAATCTGGATCTTTGTAATCAACATACTTAATTCCAGACTTTTGAAACATACAATATTTCTTTGTCTTGTTTGTATCGATATTAAGAGGAGTTAAATATCTAATTTCTCCGTCTTTTTTTCCTTTAGATTGTTGTTCTATTGATGACATAATTAAGCTTTTACTTTAAGTTTATCTCTTCTTCTCTCTGCCCAAGACACAGCGTGTTTATCTAATGCTACAGTTAAATAACGCATAAAACGCTCGTCACGCTTAAATTCTACCTCTAAAGGGTTAATTACTTCTCCAGCAACGGTGTACTCAAATAAGTGGTAAAATCCACTTTTCTTGTTTTGAATTGGGTAAGCTAACTTTTTTAGCCCCCAATCTTCTTTTGATACCATCTTAGCTCCGTTAGAAACGAGAAAATCTTCGTATTTCTTTACTGTCTCCTTTATCTGATCTTCAGATAAAACGGGATTTAAGATGAAAACAGTTTCATAATGATTCATAAAAATCGTTTTTATTGTTAAAAATTGGGTGCAAAAATAAATAATTTACTTATATTACACAACTATATTCTTCTATTCTTTCGACAAAAAAACATTGCTTAAAAAATGTTAAAATTAGTTGTTCTGAAAGTGTTAAAATTATGTTAAAACAAGCGTTTTAACGATGTTTTTTGGTTTTTAACCGAATTTTTCGTACTATTGTCGATATCTTAACCGAAATAATATAAAATGTTATGACTTTAAACTGTGTAGTAGTAGACGATTCAGCAATACAACGTCTCTCTATAGTTAAGTTAGTCGAGAATCACCCCTCTCTTAACTTAATTGCAGAGTACAGTAGTGCTTTAGAAACTAAAAATGGTTTAAATACGCATCAAGTAGATTTAATTTTCCTTGACATTGAAATGCCAGTGTTAAATGGATTTGAACTTTTAGACGTATTAAACAACAAACCCCAAATTATTTTTGTAACCGGTAAAACCGAATATGCTTTTAAAGCTTTTAATTACGATGCAACCGATTACTTACACAAACCAATTACCAGAGAACGCTTTAACACATCTGTAGATAAAGCTCTAGAGCAGCATAAATTGACTCTAGATTTTAATGAAGAAGATGGCGAGCATATTTTTGTAAAAAGTAACCTTAAAAAACGTAAAGTTTATATTAAGGATATTAAATGGATTGAAGCTCTTGGTGATTACGTAAAACTAGTTACAGAAGAAACTAGCTTAGTGGTATTATCTACTATGAAATCTTTTGAAAAAGAATTACCGGAAAATAAATTTTTAAGAATTCACAAATCTTATATTGTTAATCTTGATAAAATAGATAGATTTAACAGTAAAAATGTTGAAGTTGGTGCTTATGAAATTCCTTTAAGTAGAAATAAAAAGACACAACTTGTTGATGCTTTAAATAATATTTAAAAGCTCAATAACAAATAATACTAAATTAAAAGTTATCGACATTTAAAATTACTTTAACCGACCGAAAATCTTTAATACTAAAGAAGCTGTTATTTATCTTAATAATGGCTTCTTTTGTTTTTGCTAAACTTTGTTGCTTAGGAATTTTTATTAAAATATTTTTATGAAACTGATTTCTAATTCTGGCAATTGGTGGCGATTCTGGCCCTAAAACATTTTCAGTAAAAATTTGCCTTAAAGATTTGGCTAACCAAATTGAAGCCACTTCTACCCTATTATAATCTTTATGTTTCAAAGTAATTTTAATTTGCTTATAAACTGGCGGATATTTATAATTATATCTATCGTTCATTTGCTCGTTAAACATCTCAACATAACTATTGGTAGACACCTGCTGCAAGATATTATGATGCGGATTATAGGTTTGAATTAAAACCTTACCTCTTTCATCAGTTCGTCCTGCTCTACCCGATACTTGTAGCATTAACTGAAAACTACGCTCGTGTGCTCTAAAATCTGGAAAATTTAGCATATTATCAGCATTCATAATACCTACAAGTCTCACATTTCTAAAATCTAGTCCTTTTGTTAGCATTTGTGTGCCTACTAAAATATCAATCTCTTGTTGTTCTAAAGCGGTAATTATTTTTTCGTAACCATATTTGCCTCGTGTGGTATCCAAATCCATTCTCGCCACTTTATAATCTGGAAAGAGTTGTTTAACTTCTTCTTCAATTTGCTCAGTTCCAAAACCTTTATTATCTATATCTTGGCTACCACATGCCATACAATCTTGCAACATCGCCATAACATAGCCACAATAATGGCAACGCAATTGGTTACGGTATTGATGATAGGTTAAACTCACATCACAATTAGGGCATTGAGGGGAATGTCCACAAGTTTTACATTCTACTATAGGCGAAAATCCACGACGATTTTGAAACAATATAACTTGTTGTCCTGCTTTTAAGGTTTCAGATATTTCTTCAATCAATCGATCGCTAAAATGCCCTTTCATACGTTTCTTTTTCAGCTTTTCCTGAATATCTACCAACTCAATCTCTGGCATCATCACATCGTTATATCGTTGCATCAATTCAACCAAACCATACTTATTTTGTTTAGCATTAAAATAGCTTTCTAAACTTGGTGTGGCCGACCCTAATAACACTTTTGCATTATGCATATTTCCTAAAACAATAGATGTATCGCGCGCATGATAGCGAGGTGCAGGATCAAACTGTTTAAATGACTGTTCGTGCTCTTCATCAACAACTATTAATCCTAAATTGCTAAACGGTAAAAATATGGATGACCGCGCTCCTAAAACAATTTGCGCTTTCGCGGAATTTTTCAAAACATTATTCCAAACCTCAACACGTTCGTGAGCAGAATATTTAGAGTGAAAAATAGCAACTTGCTTACCAAAATAGTTCTGCAAACGGGTTACTAATTGTGTAGTTAAAGCAATTTCTGGTAACAAATACAATACTTGCCTTCCATTGTTAATAGCATCTTCAATAAGCTTTACATAAACTTCGGTTTTTCCAGATGATGTAACCCCATATAGCAGTGTTACAGCATGTGTTTCAAAAGATGATTTTATATCGCTTAAAGCGGATTTTTGATAACTGTTAAGGTTTTTAGAATCCTCATTATCATCTCCAGAGTATTGAACACGATCCGTTTGAATATGATATTCTTCAAGAATTCCTTTATCGATTAAGGTCTTAATTATTGATACTGAAGCATTACTTTCTTCTGATAAATCTGAAACTTTTACAGGCTTCTTCGTTTTTGCTGAAATAGAAAATAAAGCCACAACAACTTCACGCTGTTTTGGTGCTCGACTTAAATCATCTAATAATTTTTGCAGCGCGGTTTCTGAAGAAAAATCAGCATGTAATTTTACATAACGCACTAATTTAGGTTTATACTTTTCGTAAACCTCTTCTTCGACAGTAATAGCTTCTTTTTCAATCAACCTTTTAATTACTGGCAATACGTTCTTTTTATCTAAAATATTAGAAATATCGTGGATTTTTAACGACGATTGATGGTGCAATGCTTCATAAACCAAAAACTCATCATCTTTTAAAACAGATTCGTCAATAGTTTGTTTGTTTTTTGTGATTACCGTTTCGCTTTCTAAAATAAAACCACTTGGTAAAGCTGCTCGCATTACATCACCCAATGTGCACATGTAGTAATTCGAAATCCATTGCCACAATTGCAATTGCTTTTCGTTTACAATTGGCGTATCATCCAAAATTTGATGGATTTCTTTGGCCTCATAAATGGTTGGTGCTTGGTTATGAATTTTAGAAACAATTCCTGTATATATTTTTGATTTTCCGAAAGGCACAGAAACTCGCATTCCAACACTTAAAAAATTAGATTCAGAAGGTGTTATGCTATATGTAAATAGCTTTGGAAGCGGAATTGGAATAATAACATCAATAAAATGTTGCATAAACTAGCATCGTTTTCGTAGTTTATTCAAAGATGCGTTTAATTCGTAACCTAGCAATAAAATATTTGCATTAAGCCACAAATAAAATAATAAAATTAAAAGCGCACCAATAGATCCGTAGAGCTTATTATACTGTCCAAAATTCTCAATATAAACGCCAAACAAATAAGACGTTAAAATAATAAGTAGCGTTGTAAATAATGCCCCTATTGAAAAGAATTTAGAATGTCTGCCTTCTTTTGTACCAAAATAATACAAAGTGGCTGTTGCCAAATACACCATAATAACAAAAAAGGCATATTTCGAGAATAATATCCATGCTAATCCAGAATCGGTCTGATTAATTATTTCTCCACTTATTCGTTCGTAAAGCGGATTGATAATATAAATTTGAAAATATCCAAATACACCAACTGTGATTATTAATAGTAAAGCCAAAATAATGGCAACCCCCAATGCATACAACCACTGCTTAAACACATTACGTGTTAACTGTTCGTGATATGAATGTTCAAATCCAGAAAACACAGCATTTACGCCATTAGTCATTAATATAATTGATAAAATAAATACAGAAGACAGCAAACTACCTTGGCTAGTTGTACTTATATTATTAAAAATATTGTCATTAAAAAAATCTGAAGTTTGTGGCGGTAAAAAAGAATCTAAAAAATCTAAAAACTCATGTTGGAAATTTTCAAATGGTAAAACGGGAATTATAATTATTACAAATAATAAAAACGGGAAAATAGCTGTAAAAAAGCTAAAAGCAATAGCACTTGCCCTAGTAGTTAAGGCGCCCTCAACGATTCCGACAATATACATCTCTAGAAGATCGTAAACAGAAAGCCCCTCAAATCCTGGTAATTTAATTTGCTTAAAAAAACGAACCAATACATTAATTACAGGAATTTTATCAAGTTTATCTTCAATGGACTCGCTCACTTTTATATTATTTAGTCGTTTTTTTAAGCCGTTACCTATTGGGTAATATGTGTAATACGTATACTATTTTACGGCCTTCAAACTTAAATCCATATTGTGTACAGAATGTGTTAAAGCGCCACACGAAATATAATTTACACCACATTCGGCATAATGCCTTACGGTCGTTTCATTTATATTTCCAGATGATTCTGTTAAGCATTTATTACCAATCATTTTTACGGCTTGTCTAGTATCTTCATAATCAAAATTATCAAGCAATATCCTATAAATACCTTCGTTTTTTAAAATTTCTTCAACCTCGGTTAAGTTTCTAGCTTCAACCATAATATCTAAATCTTTCCCTGTTACATTAAGGTATTCTTTTGTCGTTTCAATAGCCTTGGTAATACCTCCTGCAAAATCTATATGATTATCTTTAAGCATAATCATATCATACAAAGCAAACCTATGGTTTTCGCCGCCACCTAACTTTACTGCCCATTTTTCTAAAACTCGAATTCCTGGAGTAGTTTTACGTGTGTCTAGAATTTTAGTATTAGTTCCTTCTAATAAATCTACAAAAGTTTTTGTTTTTGTAGCAATTGCACTCATACGTTGCATAGCATTTAAAACGGTACGCTCTGCTTTTAAAATAGATTGAGAAGAACCTTCAACATACATAACAATATCACCGTAGGTAACTTTAGTACCATCTTCAATAAGTACATCTAACTTTAGGTTTTTATCTACGTAAGCAAATACTTTTTTTGCAAAATTAACGCCTCCAATAATACCCTTGTCTTTTACCAAAAGCTTTGCTTTCCCCCTAGCATTATGAGGAATACATGCCAATGAACTATGATCTCCATCACCTACATCTTCTCTTATAGCGTTAGAAATTATATACTTTAATTCTGAATCAAATTGGTCTTGTGTAATCATGTTTTAGTATAGTTTGTGCTAAAATAAGAAATTGATTTACTATTGTAAAGAAATATTTTAAAACTAATTATTATATAAAATTCATTTTTGAAACTGTAAACATTAATTTTGCTACATGACCATAAAACTAATAGCTATAGGTAAAACGGATAATAAAGAGCTTCAATCTTTAATTAATGATTATACAAAACGACTTGGGTTTTATATTAAGTTTTCCTTAGATGTTATTCCAGATATAAAAAACTCGAAAAATTTAAGTGAAACACAGCAAAAACAAAAAGAGGGCGAGCTTATTTTAGGAAAAATTAAAACTACTGATGCTTTAATTTTATTAGATGAAAATGGAAAGCAACTAGACTCTGTAGACTTTTCTAAATACTTACAAAAACATATGAATTCTGGTATTAAGCAATTGGTTTTTGTTATTGGTGGTCCTTACGGGTTTTCTGAAGCCGTTTACAAAAAAGCAACTGGAAAGATATCATTATCAAAGATGACATTTTCCCATCAAATGGTGCGTTTATTTGTTGTTGAGCAACTTTATAGAGGCTTTACTATTTTAAGAAATGAACCTTATCATCACCGGTAGTAAAAAAATAAAGACTGAGTTAATTAAAACTCAGCCTTTACTGCTATTAACCTATCATTAAAAGAATTTAATTATCGTAAATCTTAAAAAACTATCATTTTTAAAATTTGATAATATGAATTCTCTATCAGAAATGTTACTAAATACTCGTGCTTCTAATTCTGCTTTCCAACTATTTCCTATACGTCTTGAAGCCTCAATACTAAAAATGTTACTACTGGATTCTAAATCGGATATTCCTCCTATTAAAATTGAAGTATCCTGAATATCATTAAATGCAATCCGGCTTCCAAAAAACACATCATTTTGCAATGCATTTAGTGCCAATTCGTCTCTATCATCATATAAATATTCTCCTATTAGGCCTACATCAATTCCAGAGTTTTTAATATTACTTATAGTAAACTCAAAACCTCCTGTAAATGCAAAAACATCTTGAGCATCACTCGATCTGTAAATAGATTCTAGTTTCCATAAAAATGCATTATGTGTAATTTGAAGGTCTAAACCTGTTTGATTTATTACGGGGTAAAATGAATTGATATTACCAAATTGATCAAAAACAAAAAGGGGTTCTCTACCATTTCCGTAAAAATGTGACACGCCTAAATCTACAATATCGAAACTATGGCTATATCTAAAAGCAAAATCTTGTCGCCACTCTTCTGCGCCACTTTCATAGGCAACATCATCTTTATCAATAATAGTAGGAAATCTTAAGCGCCCTTTAGAGCCAGCAAATGTGCGCTTTCTGTGGTATGGTAAATAGAATAAATCAAAAGTTCCAAAATTGGTACTTAAGGAATATTGCACCATAGGTTGCCCCAGTTTTTGCTCACCATCAAAGCTTTCAACAGCATCAGTTTGGTTAATAATATCTACCAAATGATTACTTTCTGTAACGCCCCAATATATTTTTTTCAACCCTACGCTAAGTTCCCAATTGCTTTTAGCTTTTTGGTAATATAGCTCTCTAATATCCCAGTGGGTTCGCTCATCGTCAACATCAAAACGGAAAAAGCCTTCAAAATTTATGCTTTCGTATCCTTTATTCCAATCTAAGGTATACTTTGGTCTTATTGCAAATGCTGGAAAATGGTCTTTCTGCTCTGCAAATAAAGCATCTTTATAAAAATACCTATACTCCGTTTCAAGTTCCAATTCAAAATCATGATCTACTGAAGAATCATCTTTTGCTTCTTGTGAAAACCCTGCAAATGAGAATATCACAAAAACTATATATAATATTATATGTTTCAAAATTTTTCTTTTTTAGGAAGAAACCAGAGGCTAAAAATTCTAGCCTCCAATTTTCCACATCAGTCACCAATTAAAAACTATTATTGTCCTGCTCTTTTTAGAGCGTTTTGAGAAAAGTCTTCTTCGGTTAAATTCGCATCAAAATTGTAATCAGAAAAATTCAATAAGGTTTCTTTATTACTTTGGTGATTAACCATATTAAATGTTGCAGCTCTCCAAAACTTATTCTTATATAATTTATAACCTGAATATGTTAATGTTTTTAAAAGCGAGTTTTTACGATCGTAAAAGTCTACTTTCTCTATTCTATAACCTTTGTCTTTATTATAGGTTACAAGTCGTCTTGTATATCCAGATTTTGGGTCTACAGGATCTTGCTCAACTACAAGAAGACTTCCATTAGACTCTAAAAATTTATAACCATACTTTTCTACCTCTTGCGATGATAAATCTTCGTAAGCAAACTCACTCCCTACAAAAGGTCCAGATTTATTATTAGAAGAAATTCGTTTTACACGTTTAATTGATGGTAAAAATAACCACTGATCGTCTGGACCAATTTTGTGTGTAAATGTAAGTGTTGATGTTCCTTTAACATCTTTCGGGCTATTAAAAACGATTAAGGATTTATCACCATCCTCTATAAGTTCCAATGTTCGTGTACTTAAAGACCTTTCACTAGTTTGTCCGTTTTTATTCTTTAAGGTCATTTTTAAGTTTACTATAGAGCTCACAAAACCTAAATCAGCTTGTTCTGCTGCTTTTGCTATTTCTAATCCGCGCTCTTCGGCAGTTTGTGCATGCAACCCTATTGCAAATAAAATTGTGAATGCTAAAATTGTATTCTTCATGTTTTTTGTTTTTATTTTTTTGAATTATTTATCTAATATAATTTGGTTAAGTTCTGCTCTACTCTCAACAGTTTTGGATTCTTTTTTACTAGTAAGAATTAACAGCGATGGTAACAAAATGAAGTCAATAATTAAAGCTCCTATAATGATAATTACCGTAATTCTTGCCATATAACTATTTAATGCAAATGATGATGTAGAAAGCACCGCAAAACCTGCTATTAGCACTATGGTTGTTGTTACTAAAGCTTTTCCAACGGTTTCGAAGGCATAGACTACAGCTTGTTTTGAATCATAGCCTAACTCACGCTTGGCTCTTAAAAACTTGCTCATAAAATGAACGGTGTCATCAACAATAATTCCAAGTGTCATTCCAAAAACAATCACCATTCCTGTATTAATTTGTGCTTTATAAAGTGCCCAAATACCAAAACCAACAAGTACTGGAGTCACATTAGGAATGATACTAAGCAAACCAAGTTTAAAGTTTCTTAGCGCCAACATAAGGACTAAAGAAATTAATATTAATGCAATTATATTTCCTTTCAACATGCTATCAGCTTGTCTAAATCCTAGTTTTGAAAACATCAGCATCGGGCTTACCCCTAATGCATGCATTTCCTTTGGTGTATTCTCACGTAACCATTTTTCTCCTCGCTCAGAAAAAGCAATCATTTGCGGGCTATCAATATTTTTAAGCGTTACTGTAACACGAGACTCAGATTTGTCCACATTTATTTGATTGTTTAAATCCAATCCAAAGGGTAAAGACAGCTCGTAAAGCAATAAATATTGAGCAGCTTCTTCACGACTATCTGGCACTTTGTAAAAGCTTTCATCATCTCCATGCATTGATCGATTTACTCGACGTGCTACCTCGCTAAAAGCATTAACATGTATAACTTCTGGTTGTTCATTCAACCAGTCTTCAAATTCGTTTAGCTTTTGAAGATATTCGGGGTTGTTAATTCCACCACTTTCACCACTGCCTATAGAGTATTCTATATTATAAATCCCTGTTAGGTTTTCGCTTATATAATCTGTGTCTGTTCTAAACGTAACACTCTCATCAAAATAGTTTATAAACTCATCATTAAAAGTATTCTTAGTGGCTAGAAAAGATAATCCTCCAATTATAACTAATGAAATGACAGTAAGCCTTACCGGTTGTTTAACAACAAAATTTCCCAATGAAGCATACCAATTTTTTCTAACTTTATTAGTAGCTTTTTTAGTTTTTGTTTTCACAGGAAATATTGCCATTAATGCAGGTAACGTAGTTGTTGAGAACAAAAATGCCATAAACATTCCAAAAGCTGTAATATTTCCTAAATCCCAAAATGGTGGAACATCACCAAAGTTCATGGTTAAGAATCCTATTATAGTTGTTAAACTCGTAATAAATACAGGCATAAAATTGAGTCTCATAGATTCAATTAAAGCACCATATTTATTAAATCCATCGTTACGCATTTTCTGCAACATCGTTATTAGTATATGAATACTATCAGCAACAGCTAATGTTAAAATCATGGTTGGAAATACTGCTGACGGTGGTGTTAATTTAATTCCCATTAACCCAACAAATCCAATAGCACTCATAATTGAAAACATAACAACTACTAGAGTGGCAATTGTGCTATAAATATTTCTAGTAAGAATAAAAGTCGTTATGATTACAATGACTAGCATCAATAATGTTAATGCCATATCTGCCATTGATGATTCAAAAAAAGCAGTATTTAATGGAATCAACCCAGAGGTACGCACTTCAAAATTTGGGTGTTTCTCTTTAAAGTCATCCACCAAGTTCCTAACAAAAGGCGTTACCTCTCCTGGAATTTCATCAACACTTAAACCAGGCAGTCTAACTGTAATATTTATAGCCGTAACACTGCCTTTCTCGTTAATAATACGATTTACAAGTAGTGGCTCTTTTAAAGCTTTTTCGCGAATAGATTCAATTTCTGCATCAGTTTTTAATGATGTTTCATAAGACAAATCATCTACATAAAGATCATCATCAACTGCGCTGGTATGCTGAAAATTTGTAACAGCATCAACACGCGATGAATATGGTGTATTCCATGATTCCGCAGTTAATTCTTCAATAGCCACAAGATTATCTTTAGTAAAAATATTTCCATTTGATGGAGAAAGTACTAAAATAACATTATCGTCTTTTGTGTACTTTTCTTGAAGCGCATCAAAGGCTTCTAATTCTGGATTAGACTTACTAAAAAACACATGATAGTCTCCATCAAACTCCATGTTTCCTTTTGACGCTAATCCCATGGCTAGAACTAGAGTTCCAACAAGAACAAGCCATTTCCTTTTAATAACAAATTCTGCCCATTGCTTAGCAAATCTGTTTGAGGCATTACTTACTTTTTTAAGTGCATTCATACTTTAAATTAGATTAGTTGACCAGTCACTTATATATTGACTGATTGATTTTAATTGATTTCTATTATTAAGACGTTTGTTATAATAAATAAGAGGACAATATATAATGTTATTTCAATAATTGACCAGTCATCTATAAGTTATTCAAAAAAAATTATTGCAAAAGAACTTCCTTTACCATAATCATAAAATTGTCAATAGGTTCAGAGCTTTTCATTTCTTTCATACTAATCATAGACCCCTTTCCTGCATCCTCAATAAATGCAGCAATTACGGCTGCTTCCATTGGGTTTTGTATCTCCTTTAAATCTTGTGCTTCTTGTATAACATTAGTGATTATAGACAGCATCATTTCTTCTTTAACAAGAATTGCTATTCTTATTCTTTCACTATGTTCAGACATTTCGTTACCTAAGTTACTTGCTAAACACCCCATTTTACAACACATCTCATTTTTTAAGATATTATATCTAAAATCATGAAAATCATGAAGCCTTTGTTTTGGAGAAAGTGATTTATCTTCTAATATCTCTTTTGCTAAAGCAAAATGTCCATTAAAATATTTATCGATTGCTTTAACAGCAAAATCTTCCTTTGAATCAAAATAAAAATAAAAAGATCCTTTGGGTACATCAGCAGCTTTTACAATGTCATTTACACTTGTACCATTATACCCTTTACTCCACAAAATCTCCATTCCTTTTTCTAAAAGGAAATCTGCTTTGGCATCATGTTTAAGGGTTTTAAGCATCTTCTTAAATTATGAGGCAAAAATATGACCACTCGTCTAGTAATCCAAATCTTTTAACGTTTATTTATAAAAAAAAATATATTCTATTGGTTTTCATGTAATTAATGTACTTTATTCTACTTTAACTCCATCTTTGTTTTCTAATTTCCCAGTGATTAACCAGCCTCCAAAATCTTCTGAAACTGCCATTAGTAATTCGTTTTTTCCTTTCTTCAAATCTAGATAAATACCATCAAATAGCCCAACAGTTCCTAAATAACGATAATCTCTAGAGCGCCATCTATTTGTACCTCTATAAATTGGGTTTCCATTTAAAATAGCTACAACTCTATCACTATAACCAAATTCAAAAAGCTTTAATTGATCTTTATTAGAGTTAATAACAATTTTTGCAAATACAGTATTTCCTGGTTTTCCATTTCTTAATAATTGAATTCGAGAAATGTTTGCTGCTGTCCCCTCTTCTACTTTAATTTTACCTTGCCAATCTCTGTTTTTTATCAGTTCACTTAATTTATTTGGGTTATTTAATAGTTTTTCTTCAAACATATCTGAGATTTCCCATTGAGGAATGAGTCCTGCAATTGGTTCTCTTTCAACTGGATTAAAATTAACTAATATTGTAGCATTTTTATCAATTTTTATGTCTGCTAAATGCATTCCAGTAAACCTTCCTCCTCTTATTGTAACACCTCCAACAATTGGCTTATGAGAAAGATTCCAAGATAAATTAGCGGTATCAGCATAATCTAAAAACACCTGTGCTTTATCATTATTTACTACCACTTTTACATGTGTCCAATCATCATACTTGTAGTTATAAGGAAATGAATATTTGGGTCCAAAATTAAGTTGAAATGGTGTAACTCCATTAACTCTAGGTGCAGCTTGATTAGCATCAGCTTTTCCAGAAAGATGTGGTCTCAAAAAAAACATTTCACTATTTGCCCCCACTGTTCTAAACTCAACACCAGGAAACGCTTGCTCTTCTTTTAAATAAACGTCAAACTCAATTGTTCCATTTAAAAACGCTGCATCTTTAAGAATAATAGATCCTCCTTGGATGTATACAGACTCTTTTCCCTTATATTTTTCAACAACAAAAGATTGTGCTCTAACGTTCCAATGTACTGTATCTAAAGGAATTATATTTTGAGAAAAACTAGCTGCTGTAATAATTAACGTAAATAGTGTTATAATTTTTTTCATGACTAAAGATTTTCTATAAAATTGAAAATTAATACTCATATCCACTCAAACAAGTTCGTTCAAATCCATTCAATATTGTACAACATCAAAAAAAAGGCGATTTTTGTAATAATCTATGAATACACAAAAAGAATACGAGTTAATTAGCAAGTGCATTCTTCAAATTGAAGAAAAACTGGGCTGGGGAGAATCATCAAACTGGCATAGCGAAGTTTTTATAGAATTAAGTGAAACCATACAAGAACAAACAAAAGTATTACTTAGCCCAACTACTTTAAAACGTGTTTGGGGCAAAGTAAATTACAATAGCTCCCCAAGCATTAGTACATTAAATGCTTTATCTCAGTTTATTGGGTATTCTAATTGGAGGGATTATAAAAATCATCAAAACAGTAATAAATCAATTAAAAAAACATTAGTTAATATGCCTATTGTTTTTTCGTTGGCGGCTTTTTTAGCCTTATTATTTATATCTCTTTTCTCTACTATTAGCTCCAATAAAAACGAATTAACAACAGAAGATATTTCAAAAATTAAATTTTCTAGCAGAACAATTACTAATGGTATGCCCAATTCTGTAGTTTTTGATTTTGATTTATCTAATATAAAATCAGATAGTATATATATTCAACAATATTGGGATGTAACCAAAACCATAAAAATAAACAACAAACAAAAACAAGCTACCGGCATTTACTATTTTCCGGGATATTTTAGAGCAAAACTTGTTGTAGATGGTAACGTTATAAAAGAGCATGATTTATTTATTAAATCAAATGATTGGTCTGCTTCCATAGATTACAAACCAATACCAAAGTATTTGAAACCTCAGCAATTTGTTGATGATGGACTTAAACTAGATGATGATCTTCTTACAGAAATAAAATCTTTAAAAACACCTATAGTTTCTACATATCATTTTATTAATGATTTAGGGAACATTTCTGGAGATGATTTTAATTTAGAAACTACTCTTAAAAATAATTTCAACGAAAAGTGGGCTGTATGCCAAACTACTCAAATTTATATAATAGGCACAAAAGGCGCTTTAATTATTCCTTTTACTATTCCTGGTTGCATTTCAAATATTAACGTTATGCTAAATGATGTATATATGAATGGAAAAGAGCAAGATTTATCTTCATTTGGGCTTGATCTTTCTTCTTTTAAAAACATCAAGATTAATGTTGTAAAAAAACAGTTGAAAGTTTTTATAAACGATAGTGAAACTTTTTCAGCAAAATATAATGAAAGCCTAGGAAAACTTGTTGGTATCCGCTATAGGTTTTTAGGCGCTGGCGAAGTAAAACATATTAAGCTTTTAAATGCCTCTGAAGAAACAGTTTTAAAAGATAATTTTCAATTATAGGGTTATATAATTACTCTGCTTCAAGCTCTAATCTTTGCTTCTTAGTAAGTTTTGAAACTACAAGATTATAAGATATATCTAACCATTCAAATAATATACGATCTGAAATTGATCCATCCATAACTACCCTACTCCAATGTTTTTTACTAAAATAAGATGGCTCAAGTAAAGCACTGTACTGAGTTCTTAGCTGTTCAATAGTTTCTGGAACACACTTTATACTAAAGCTATCAAACGTATCTATATTTGTAGCTGTAAACATTTTGCCCATAACTTTAAATACTAAAACATCTTGAAGTTTGGGGAATGGGATGGATTCTGTAACGCCTTTTTTAGACAAACAATACAATCTATAGGCTTCAATATCCATATTAATGTGTGTTAAACACTTGTTTTCTTTTTTTAAGCTGAATTTCTAAATCTTTAATGGTTCTTTTTACTGCATCTTCGTAATTATCTTCATCAGAGCTTGCAAATATTCTTGGTCCAGGAACACTTAATTCTATTTTACATATTTTCCCTTTTTCTTTGGCATTGTGTTCTACTAGGAAATGAACTTCAGCCTTAATTATCCAATCATATTTTTTATGAAGTCTTTCTAATTTATCTGTTACATAATCGCTCATAGTTTCGCTCGTTGCCATTTGAACATATTGAATATTTATTGTCATAATCTTTAATTTTAATGTTTACTCAAAGTTAATAGAGATTTCTTTTTTTAAAGATGATTTTTGTCATAATAAAATCATAAATGTTATTAATTCATTCAAAAATCACCATATCAGTCAATGCAAACCATTCTTTATAAAATTGTTGATGTATTTTTTCAATACTATTCCTTTTTACTTTTAATGATGGCGTAATTAAGTTGTTATCTACAGTCCAATCTTCCTTCATAATAATTACTTTTTCAACCTTTTCATGTTTTTCTAAACTTGGGTTTATAGTGGTTACCGTATCAATTAATCCTTTAGATAAATCTTCTCTAGATTTTGCGTTACCAAGTTCTGACAGTGTAATTAAAGCTATAGGTTGCGGAATTCCAGTACCAACAATACATATTTGTTCAATATCTGCATTTTTTGATAATAGCATTTCAATATGTGAAGGCGAAATATATTTGCCTTTATCGGTTTTAAATTCATCCTTCGCACGACCTGTAATGGTTAAATATCCATCATGATCGTACTCGCCTTTATCTCCTGTTTTAAAATAACCTGCCTCATCAAAAACACTAGCTGTAATATCTGGTGCTTTATAATAGCCTTTCATTAAACAGTTATTCTTTATTAAAATTTCGCCTTCTGGCGAGAATTTAATTTGAACAGTTTCTAAAGCTTTACCAACGGTTCCTATTTTGTTTCCTTCTGGTCTTGTAGCATGAGAAATAATGCAATCTTCAGTCATACCATAAACCTGAAAAATAGTAACATCAATTTTTTTAAACCAATGTATTAAACTAGAAGATAATGGTGCCGCACCAGAAACAATAAATGTAGCATCTTTTAAGCCTAATTTTTGTTTCAATTTATTTTTAATTAAACGGTTAATAAAAGGAATGCCTAATACGATATTTAGTTTTCTCTGCGGAAGATTTTCTAGAATTTTCTCTTGAAACTTTGCCCAAATCCGTGGTACTGCTAAAAATAAATGTGGTTGGCATTTCTCTAAATCTGAAGCAAAGGTTTCTAAGGATTCTGGAAACGAAAATTCTGCTCCAATAACAATACCATGTGTACCAATACCAACACGTTCAGCAACATGTGCTAAAGGCAAATAAGAAAACAATCGTGGTAACGGAGATAGTTTAATTATAGATTTAATAACGCGCATGCTTTCCATAATATTACCAACAGAATGCATTACGCCTTTTGGTGTTCCGGTTGTTCCAGATGTATAAATAATAGTGTGTAATTGGTTAGCATCAATTATTGGTAATGTTTCTAATGGTTTTTCAGACTGAACTATGTCTTCCCATAAATCACCTTCATTTTCTCCAAACAAACCAATACTAATTTTATGAATATCTGGAATTCCAGCTTTTTGTGAATCAAAATCATCTAACTTTCCAATAATGATAGCTTTAGATTCACTATGCTCTAAAATTTGATTAATCGATGCTCCATTTAAAGTTGGATAGATAGGAATGGATACAAAGCCAGCCATCATAATAGCTAAATCAGATAGCAACCAATGGGCACAATTTTTTGAAAGTAAAGCAATATGGCTTCGCTCTGGTAAATTATAATTTTTTAATTTTGAAGCTATTTTACAAACCTCTTCTTTGGCTTCTTTAAACGTATAGGTAATAACTTTTCCGTTAACAGGTTGTTTTATAAAAACCCGCTCTGGAGTTTCGTTTTCCCAATGCATAAAGGCTTCGAGAGGTGAATTGAATGTAGTCATATTTGGTTTCAGTTAGATATTAAAGATATAAAAAAGCTTTAAATATTATTCTTTTAATTAGACATATATAGTATTATTTTTGATTAACTAAACATATCATTTCATGCAACTCGTATTCGCAACCAATAACCTTAATAAATTAAAAGAAGTACAAGCTTTAATACCAACTCACATCAAACTTTTAAGTTTAAAAGATATTGGCTGTTTTGAAGATGTTCCTGAAACCCAAAGCACTATAGAAGGTAATGCTATCCAAAAAGCAGAATATATAAAACAGCATTATGGTTTCGATTGTTTTGCTGATGATACGGGTTTAGAAGTTGACGCTTTAAATGGCACACCCGGAGTGTTTTCGGCTCGTTATGCTGGAGAACAGCGCAATGCAAATGATAATATGGATAAGTTACTTTCTGAATTAAGCCATAAAAAAAACCGAAATGCACAATTTAAAACGGTAATCGCTTTACAATTTAATAACAAACAACATACGTTTACTGGTATTTGCAAAGGAGAGGTTACCTCAACTAAACATGGTGAAGAAGGGTTTGGTTACGACCCTATTTTTAAACCTAGAGGTTACAACCAAACTTTTGCTGAAATGAATTTAAGCCTAAAAAATAGTATTGGACACCGTGGAAAAGCCGTGAATTTACTTGTGAATTTTTTAAATTCATAAAACTCGAGCTTTTAACCACAAAAAGTTAAATTCTAGTTGGCTGTTAATTTTCTTTATGCTACTTTTAATTTATGACAGAGGACGCCTTAGAAAAAGAAAATATTGCCATTACCAAAGCCTATAAAGAGTTATTAAAGGTTAGCTACCGTACACTCTCAAGAGAAGATAAAAAATTAATACGAAGTGCTTTTGATGTTGCACTTGATGCTCATAAAGATCAGCGTAGGAAATCTGGAGAAGCTTACATTTTCCATCCTTTAGCAGTCGCCAAAATTGTAGCTCAAGAAATTGGTTTAGATGCCACATCTATTGCGGCGGCATTACTACATGATGTTGTTGAAGACAGCGAAGACTATTCTATATCGGATATTGAAGGATTATTTGGAGAAACCGTTGCAAAAATTGTAAACGGGCTTACAAAAATATCGTCGCTTAAAAAAGATATGGATATATCGCTTCAAGCAGAGAATTTTCGTAAAATGCTCCTTACATTAAATGATGATGTAAGAGTAATTATTATAAAAATTGCCGATAGACTTCATAATATGTTAACTATGGATTCTATGCGTGCTGACAAGCAAGTTAAAATAGCATCAGAAACCCTATACATATACGCCCCACTAGCTCATAGAATTGGTTTGTATAATATTAAAACTGAACTTGAAGATTTAGGTTTAAAATATACCGAGCCGGAAGTTTACAACGATATCTTAAATAAGATAAAAGAAAGCAAAGAAGAGCAAGACAAGTATATTAAAGAGTTTAGTCAGGTTATAAAAAATTCTTTAGATAAAGAATTAATGGATTACACCATTAAAGGGCGGCCAAAATCTATTTTTTCTATTCGTAGAAAAATGCAAAAACAAGGCGTTTCGTTTGATGAAGTTTACGACAAGTTTGCCATTAGAATTATTTACAAAGGCGATGAAGAAAATGAAAAGTTTTTTGCTTGGAAAATATATTCAATTGTAACCGATCATTTTAGACCAAACCCTGTGCGTCTTCGTGATTGGATTTCATCACCAAAAGGAACAGGTTACGAAGCTTTACATATAACTGTAATGGGGCCTAAAGGCCGTTGGGTAGAAGTACAAATACGTAGTGAGCGTATGAATGAAATTGCAGAAAAAGGCTATGCAGCTCACTATAAATACAAACAAACTAACGAAAAAGAAGATAGTTTAGAAACCTGGATAAATAGACTTCAAGAAGCTCTTGAAAACCCAGATACTAATGCTGTTGATTTTGTTGAGCAATTTAAATTAAACCTATATTCAAAAGAAATATTTGTATTTACGCCTGCAGGAGAATTAAAATCTTTGCCTAAAGGAGCAACCTCTTTAGACTTTGCTTTTAGTATACATACTGAAGTTGGCATGAAAACTCGCGGTGCAAAAGTAAACGGAAAACTTGTGCCTTTAAGTCACGAATTGCAAAGTGGTGATCAAGTAGATATTTTAACATCAGAATCAGCTAAACCCAATGCCAACTGGTTAGATTACTCAACCACAGCAAGGGCTAGAAGCAAAATTAAATCAGCCTTAAAAGAAGATAAAAAGCGTATTGGAGAAGAAGGCAAAGAAATATTAAGAAGAAAACTAAAACAACTCAAAATAACGCTTAACGAATCATCAATAAATGAATTAGTAAACTATTTTAAACTAAAAACAAGCCTCGATTTATTTTATAGAGTTGGTATTGGCACTATAGATAATCCAATGCTTAAAGATTATGCGGCTTCTAGAAGTAATGCTTTAATGAGTTTTATTAAAAATAAAATATCAAGAAAGCAAGCCATAAAAAAAGAAGACTTAGAAAAAGATGAAGTTACAGCTAAATACGATTCGCTAGTTTTTGGTAAAGAAGAAGAAAAACTAGATTATAAATTATCAAATTGTTGTAACCCAATTCCTGGAGATGATGTATTTGGATTTTTAACTGTTAACGAAGGCATTAAGGTGCATAAAAAAAACTGCCCAAATGCATTGAGTTTACAGTCCAATTATGCGTACCGAATTATGCCTGCTAAATGGATAGATTCATCGCAACAAGAGTTTTTAGTTAAAATTGTTATTACAGGAATCGATCATATCGGTTTGGTAAACGATATAACAAATATTATTTCAGAAAACATGCACGTAAACATGAAAAGTATTAGTTTTGAAAGTGATGACGGGTTATTTTCCGGAAAAATAAATGTTGTTGTAAAAAATAATACCATCATAAAAAAGCTGTTGATAAAACTTAAAAAAATTAATGGCATAGATAAGGTTACTAGAGTGTAAAAAAAGTGTAAATTTGCGACGAAATTATGAATGCAAAGGCAGATACAAAAAATCAAGACATAGTTAAAAGCGTATTTACTAGCTTTTTAGAAAACAATGGACACCGAAAAACTCCTGAGCGCTTCGCTATACTACAAGAAATTTATAATAGCAATGAGCACTTCGATATAGAGTCTTTGTATCTTAACATGAAAAACAAGAAATATCGTGTTTCTCGTGCTACGCTTTATAATACCATCGAGTTACTTTTAGAATGCGGTTTAGTTAGAAAACATCAGTTTGGACAGAACCAAGCACATTACGAAAAATCATACTTCGATAGGCAACACGATCATGTTATACTAACAGATACCGGTGAAGTTATTGAGTTTTGCGACCCGCGAATTCAATCTATAAAGAAAACCATCGAAGAAGTTTTTGATATCGAAATTAATAACCATTCACTTTATTTTTACGGAAATAGAAAATCAACCAAATAACTAATTTTTACAATGGCAGTAGATTTACTACTAGGATTACAATGGGGAGACGAAGGCAAAGGAAAAATTGTTGACGTACTAACATCCAACTACAACATTATTGCTCGTTTTCAAGGTGGCCCAAATGCAGGACACACCTTAGTTTTTAACGGACGAAAACATGTTTTACACACCATTCCATCTGGGATTTTTCACGACGATGCCACAAATTTAGTGGGAAATGGGGTAGTTATTGATCCTGTTATCTTTAAAAAAGAACTAGATAAGTTAGAAGAACAAGATGTAGATTACAGAAAATCACTTCTTATTTCTCGTAAAGCCCATATTATTTTACCAACCCACCGTTTGTTAGACGCCGCTAGTGAAGCCTCAAAAGGAAAAGCTAAAATTGGATCTACGCTTAAAGGTATTGGTCCAACTTATATGGATAAAACTGGTCGTAACGGTATTCGTGTTGGCGATTTAGAGCTAAGCGATTGGAAAACACGCTATAGAGCTTTGGCTAATAAGCATGAATCAATGATTTCTTTTTATAATGTTGATGTTCAATATGATTTAGCTGAATTAGAAAAAGAATTTTTTGAAGCTGTAAAAGTTTTAAAATCTTTAAAATTTATCGATTCTGAAGAATATATTTACCAAGCACAAAAATCTGGACAAACTATTTTAGCCGAAGGTGCTCAAGGGTCGTTACTCGATATTGATTTTGGTACGTATCCATTTGTAACATCTAGTAATACAACAGCAGCTGGGGCTTGTACAGGTTTAGGTGTGTCGCCAAATCAAATAGGTGATGTTTTCGGAATTTTTAAAGCGTATACAACCCGAGTGGGTTCTGGCCCATTCCCTACCGAATTGTTTGATGAAGATGGTGCTACCATGGCAAAAATTGGTAACGAATTTGGTGCAACAACTGGCAGACCAAGACGTTGTGGCTGGTTAGATTTAATAGCTTTAAAATATGCATGTCAAGTAAATGGCGTTACACAATTAATGATGATGAAGGGAGATGTGCTTTCTGGTTTTAAAGCCTTAAAAGTATGTACAGCTTATAAATATAAAGGTGAAGTTATAAAACATTTCCCTTACAATATTGAACCAGAAAATGTAGAACCTATTTACTCTGAATTTAGTGGCTGGAGCGAAGACTTAACTGAAATGTCTGAAGCTTCTCAATTACCAAAAGCTTTAAACGAGTACATAGAGTTTTTAGAAAAAGAGCTTGAAATTCCAATAACCATTGTATCTGTTGGTCCTGATAGAAAACAAACTATTTTTAGACAACAATTAGTTTCATAGAAACTTAAACATATATTTAAATAAGATTAAAGACTACTTTTTCAAGTAGTCTTTTTCTTTATATTTGGTTTATGAACGATTTAAACTTTAATATTTACAACATCATCATAATCGCAGGTGTAATACATGGCTTTATTTTTAGCCTAATTATACTTATAAATAAAAACCTAAAATCTTTCACCAATAACTTTCTAGCATTTACAATTCTATCTTTATCATTAAGCAATTTACAATATTGGCTAATTGACACTAATATGATACCTAGATATCTTTACGAAAATAATACTGTATTATATTTTCCTTTTGAATTTTTAATGCTTCCCTTTTTTTATTTTTTTGTAAAAAGCTTTATTCAACAAAAAGTTTTAAAAAAACATATACTATACATTTTTACTCCTTTTTCGTTTAGTATTATTTATTTAATGATAAGGAATTCATTAAGCAATGAAATTCTCATTGTAAAATTTTTAAACATAGTTGTTGAATATATTTCAATAATTTTTTCGGTGGTTCTAATAATTTTAATTTTTTTCATTTTAAAGAAGTATGAAAAGAAAAACCAAACATACAAATCAAATCAAGTTTTAATAAAAACCAAATGGTTAAAATATAGTTTAATCTTAGGCATCATCTTATGCTTTTTATGGGTTTTATCATTTAACTTATTCGAAAACTATCTTAACAAAGGTTACTATAAATACTATCCTTTATGGATTGGTATCTCCATTTTAATTTACTGGATTGGTTATTCAGCTATTTTACAAAGGCATTTATATAATGAGAGAGTAGAAATAAGAGGCATGATTTTTAATAAACAAGTCACTAACAAGCAACAAAAAAACAATAAAGTTTCTTTATCTTTCTCAAAAATTAATTCTTCAATTTTAAAAAATAAGTCCTACTTAAATCCAAATTTATCTATAAAAACCTTGTCTCAAGAATTTGATTTAAGTGAAGGCTATCTATCACAACTAATAAATAAAAATACTGACTCAAACTTTAATGACTATATCAATTCATTGAGGATTGAAGAATCAAAAGAGATGTTGGCTAATTCCGATTATAATAATTATACCATAGTTGCCATTGGTTTAGAATCAGGTTTTAATTCAAAGTCCAGTTTTTATACAGCGTTTAAAAAATTTACAGGAGAAACACCTATGGAGTATAAGAAAGATGTCCGAAATCCTTAACTTTATATAGAAACTGGACTTTATATGAAAATACAAATACTAATATTGTTTCATCTATTAACAAAAATAAAATAACATGAAGCAAACATTTTTAAAAACGATCCTTTTACTATTCATTACCATAGTGTTTACAAACTGTGCTAAAGAAGAAATAACTATAGAACAGCAAAGCAGTATTGAAACCGTAAGCATTACTGAAGCTCAAAACTTATTTAACATTGATGAATTTTCAAAAAATTCGAAATCGAAAAATGAGACGTACGCGATTGCAAATCTAGACTTTATTTCTCATGAAGAAATCGATAATAGTAACGAATCTCTAACCATCATTCCTGCATACACCACATACAGTAATCTATATAGCCGTATTTTATTATTAAAAATAGAGGGTACTATAGAATCTGTAATTTTTAGTATGGTTAGAGATGAAGGTTCAAATAGCGAACAGTTTTCAGGAAAACTTTATATCACAGATTTAGATGGCAACTATATTAATGCATTTAGAGTTGTTGACGATATATTGGTATCAAGGTTTTTAAAGCCAACTGATGAGTCAAAACCCTCAAAAAGTATATTTTCAAAAGGAGATGAAGAAGAATGTTGGGGCATTGCATGTGGTATGGAAGGCGAAGAGGTTGTTATAACGGCAAGCAACCCTGGTACTATTCATTATATTCCGTTAGAAATTTTATATTTAAATGGAGGCGGTGGTAATATCAATAATACTTGGAGTCCAATATCTGGTGGTGGAAGCACTGGTAGTACAGGTTGTTCTGAAGGTTATGTTAAAGATAGTAGTGGGAATTGTGTATCTATTTATACTGAAGATGATCAAAATAAAAATCAATTATGTGGAACTTATAGTTTCAAAACCATTGGAAGCGCTTCAGTAGCAAATATTTCTGGATTAGGGTTTTCAGCTCAACATCCGACTGAAGGAAAACTTGCAGTTCAACTGTCAACATTATGTGTTACTATACCAAATTATAATTTACCCTTATCACAATCATCAGTAAAATTTAATGTAGCATGGGGACTTACTATGAACGAAGTATTAGTTTATTTAAATAATACTCAAGGAATATTTAACCCTACTCCTACTGCACTTAGAACATTAATATTGGGGCTCTTAACCACAAATTTGAATTTATTAGCAGGAATAAACACAGGAGTTTCTGCTATTGCAATTCCTTATGGATGTCCAGGTGTTTCAATTTCACCAGCAATATATTGTCCTTAAAACATAAAGTTATAAAAATGAAATATAAAATTATTACTAATAATGAATTTCTGGAAAGTTTTCCAGAAATTCATTATTTTATAAATAAACATTATCCTATTGGGCTAAAAAAAGATAGCGAGAAGTATAATACATACTCTGGAATTAAAAAGTTAAATAAAAAAATCTATGATAATATTGTTAATTCAAATATACATGATGAGAAATGGATAAATGGCTTTATAGATAAGCTAAAATCGAAGTTGGATATGGACAATATATTTTCAACAACAGCTGGTTTAGTACCTAATCTTTCAGGCGTTATTAAAATAAAAGAAACTTTAAATAATGTAACTGAATTACATTTTCATAAAAGCTTAATTAATAATTATTTTACAATTGAAATTTTAGAAATAGATAAATTTAAAGAAATTACACATCCAATACTTGGAAAAAAAATGACAATAGGAATTTCTAGTATAACTACTTCTCCTTTTGGGGAATATGAAGATCTTTTTCTTAAAGTTTATAATTCAATAAATGAACAGTTTAACGAGTCGAAATTTATACCATACATTTTTGATTTAATAAGAATAAAAGGACTTGAAGTCCCTTACAAGAATGATTTAGATGTAACTATTTCGGGTGCATTATTTCAAAAGTATTCTACTTACGATAACTCTGTCTCGCTTATTGGAGACATCAATTACAAGATTGATCAATTAAAATAATTCATTTCTCCCTCAAATATTATATTTAATAGTATCATTTATGCCAATGCATAAATAATACTATCGCAAAAAAAGCAAATACAATAATGAAAAAAAATATAATAATTACTTTACTTATCCTTTTTGGCTTTAATAATAACGTATTTACCCAAGACATGCCTGTTATAGAGACTCTAGAGCTTACAAACAAAACCAGAATTGAAGCCGATTTACTAAAAATAACCCAAACTCCAAAAAGTAGAAATTACCAAAATATAAAATCCCTCAATATTGTAGCAAACTATATTAAATCTGAATTTACCAAAGTTTGTGATTCCGCAATCTTTCAACCATACAAAGCGAATGGAGCTATTTATAAAAATGTTATTGGCTCTATTGGCGTAAAACATAAAAAGCGTATTATTATTGGGGCACATTATGATGTATGTGGTAATCAACAAGGAGCAGATGATAATGCTAGTGGCGTTGTAGGCTTACTTGAGCTAGCGCGCTTACTTTCAAAAGAACAATTAAAATACAGAATAGATTTTGTAGCCTACACTTTAGAAGAGCCTCCGTTTTTTAGAACCAAGCAAATGGGAAGCTATATCCATGCCAATTATTTACATACAAACAACATCCCTATAAAAGGCATGGTTTGTTTAGAAATGATTGGTTATTACAATGACAAAGAAGGGTCTCAAAATTACCCTATACAGGAAATGGCTATAGAATATGGTACTGTTGCCGATTTTATTACTGTAGTACAAAGTGAAAAAAGTGGTGCGTTTGGGAAGCAAATTGAACTACTAATGAAACAACAGCATGTAATTAAAACTAACTCTTTTAAAGGCTCTAGTTTGGTTGCAGGTGTAGATTACTCTGACCATTTAAACTATTGGAATTTTAACTCCCCTGCAGTAATGATTACAAATACCGCTTTTTACAGAAATAAAAATTATCATACTAAAAACGATACTATTGAAACTCTAGATATTGATAAAATGAGAGCCGTTATAGAGCAATTATATATAACTATTAAAGATTTAAAATAATCATACTTTAAAATCATAAAAAAAACATAACAGATAATTAAACATTATTATTATCGTTATTTTTGCTACAAACAAATTTTTACTTTGAGACTATCATATCTTTTTTATATCCTACTTTTTATTGTTTTAGGGCAATCCCAATTTTGTCAAGCTCAAAAAAAAATCAATATAGAATATGCAGGATTTTTAACTTTTGATGAAGAAAAATATCCTGGAGCAAAAATTCTTACTCGTAATGACCAACAACAAGTACATATTATACATGAAAGTATAAATATGTGGTGTGACCAAGCGATACATTATAAAAATGAAGATTTTATTGAAGCCTATGGGAATGTAATTGTAAAGCAAGGTGATACAATTACAATGACATCTCAATACACTGAATATAGCGGAAAAACTCAATTAGCATTTGCCAGCGGTGATGTGATTTTAGAGAATCCTGATTCAAAAATTTCATCTGATACATTATACTTTGATCGTGTGAAACAACAAGCATTTTATAGAAATGGCGGTAATGTAGAAATAGATTCTTCAGGAACTATTACCAGTAAAATTGGACGCTATTACATGGATGCAAAAAAATATAAGTTTGAAGAAGATGTAGTTTTAACTAATGATAGTACCGTAGTAAATTCCAATTATTTTGACTTTTATGATGAAACTGGTCACGCCTATTTATTTGGCCCTTCTACTATAACCACTCCCGAAAGTAACACCTATTGCGAAAAAGGTTTTTACGATACCGAAACTAAAATAGGTTATGCAGTAAAAAAAGCAAAAATAGATTATGAAAGCAGAACTATAGAAGGTGATAGCTTATACTTTGATAACAATACCAGTTTTGCATCGGCCACCAACAATATAACCGTAACCGATACCATAAATAAAAGTATTATAAAAGGTCATTATGCTGAAGTATTTAAGGAAAAAGATTCAATGTTTATAACAAAGCGTGCTTTAGCTATTACTATACAACAAAAAGATTCCATTTATATACACGCTGATACACTTATGGTTACAGGCAAACCTAAAAAAAGAATTACCAGAGCCTTTAGAAATGCACGCCTTTTTAAATCGGATATGAGTGCCAAAGCAGATTCTATACATTCAAATCAAGAAATTGGTTTAACAAAGCTTATAAATATTTCGCGTTTTGATAATGATGATGCCTTTTCTGTAAAACGAAAGCCTATCCTTTGGAATATTAAAAACCAAATGACTGGTGATACAATTCATTTAAAATCTAATCCTGAAACCGAAAAATTAGATTCGCTTATTGTATTCGATAATGCTTTTATTATAAGTAAAGACACTTTAGATGCAGGTTACAATCAAATAAATGGTAAAAAATTAGTAGGCTTATTTGATGATAATAATGAATTATATCAAGTAGATATTTTAAAAAACGCACAATCTATTTACTATTTTAGAAATGAAGAAAATGAATTGATATCTATTGATAAATCAAAATCTGGAAGTATTAAAATTTTAATTGTAGATAGAGAAATTGAAGAAGTTAGAAAAATCAACCAAGTTGATGGTGATGGTTATCCAGAATCTAAATACCCAAAAAATGAAAAGCTATTAAAAGGCTTTGATTGGAGAGAAGATGAACGGCCTAAGAGTGTTGAAGATTTATTTAAAGACGATCCACCATTAGTTTTACCTGTTATAAAAGGGTTGGAAGATTATGTTCCTCAAGAAGATTTTGTAGATGAAGATGTACTGGAGCGTGTTAAAAAAGCAGAAAAAGATTCTAAAACAACTTCAAAAGGAAAATCTAAGGCTTCAAGGAATTTGCCAAAGTCAACTAAAAAGAAAGTTGTCCCGCGCAAGCTAACAGAAGCAGATAAAAAGAAGTTAAACAATGCTAATGATGTCTCAAAAGAGCAATAATAAATGACATCAGATTTCTTTAAATATCAAGCACAAACCTCACTACACCCTTTAGCTATGGAGATTTCTCGTGCTAGCGGTTCATATATTTACGATGTTAATAACAAAGCCTATCTCGACTTTGTAGCTGGAGTTTCTGCATGTACACTAGGGCATAATCATCCAAAAGTGATTAATGCCATAAAATCTCAATTAGATAAGTATATGCATGTTATGGTTTATGGAGAATATATTCAAAAACCAGCAGTAGAACTCACAAAACTATTAGCAGAACAGCTTCCTTCATCTTTAGAAAAAACATATTTAACAAATTCTGGAACTGAGGCTATTGAAGGCGCTTTAAAATTAGCAAAACGAGCTACAGGCCGAACTGAAATTATAGCCGCTGATAAAGCTTATCATGGTAATACCATGGGTTCTATGAGCGTTATGGGTTACGAAGAACGCAAACAAGCGTTCCGTCCATTGCTACCAAACATTCGGTTCATTGACTTTAACAAAGAAACAGACTTAAAGCACATTACAACAAAAACCGCTTGTGTAGTTTTAGAAACTATTCAAGGTGGTGCTGGGTTTATCGAGCCTGAGAATGACTATTTAAAAAAAGTTAGAAACCGTTGTGATGAAGTTGGAGCTTTATTGATATTAGATGAAATTCAATCAGGAATTGGCAGAACAGGTAAGCTTTTTGGTTTTCAGCATTTTAATTGCTCTCCAGATATTTTGGTTACAGGAAAAGGTTTAGGTGGTGGCATGCCAATTGGGGCATTTACAGCTTCTGATAAACTTATGGGTTTACTAAGTGACAATCCAAAACTAGGGCATATTACAACCTTTGGTGGGCATCCAGTTATCGCTGCCTCGGCTTTAGTTACTTTACAAGAAGTAATCAAAAGTAATTTAATGTATCAAGCGTTAGAAAAAGAGCAACTCTTCCGTAACCTTTTAATGCACCCTTTAATTAAAGAAATACGTGGCAAAGGATTAATGCTTGCCATTATTACACCTTCAGATGAAATTACAAATTCGTTAATTCTTAAATGTCAAGACGCAGGTTTAATACTTTTTTGGCTCCTTTTTGAACCCAAAGCAGTAAGAATTACTCCTCCTCTTACCATCTCAAATGAGGAAATCACTAAAGGATGTGCCATTATTATTGATATTTTGAATACTATACAACAAGAAAATTAATTTTCAATCTATTGAAAATCAAACAAAACCGCATTCAAAACCCCATTTATGGTACAACTGTTGATTACTTTGTTAAAAACATTTGAGATATAAGTCTCAAAAATTAGAATAGAGCCTTAAATTTATTAACGAAGAAACTTACAATGTGCTTATGGAGTTTAGTCATAACGACAACAACAATTTGCCTCTTACAAAGTTTGAATCGATGTTAAAAACTAATCATGTTTTATTCTTCGATTCAGAAGAATTTGAAAACATCATTCACCACTATCTTAATCAAGGTAAAATTGCTTTAGCAAAAAAAGCGATTAAATTAGGTTTAGACCAGCACCCAACTTCAATTAATTTAAAACTATTTAAAGTAGAAATTTATGTTTTTGAAGATAAATTACCTGATGCTGATACTTTGCTAAATGAGCTTTATTCTTTAAATCCTCTAAATGAAGAAATATACATTCAAAAGGCTAATGTTTTATCGAAAAAAGATGAACATTTAAAGGCTATTGAGGTTTTAAAAAAAGCGTTGAAACTTACAGATGATGTTATAGATTTGTATTCTTTAATAGGAATGGAATATCTGTTTTTAGATAAATTTGAAGATGCTAAAACTTACTTTATGAAATGTTTAGAGCAAGATTTAGATGATTACTCTGCGCTTTATAATGTTATTTATTGTTTTGAATTTCTTAACCAAAATGAAGATGCAATATCCTATTTAAATGTGTTTTTAGATAAAAACCCATATTGTGAAGTTGCATGGCATCAATTAGGAAAGCAATATGTTATTTTAAAAAAATATAAAAAAGCTTTAGCCGCTTATGATTTTGCTATTATTTCTGACGATACTTTTGTTGGCGCGTATTTAGAACGCGGAAAAGTTCTTGAAAAGTTAAAACGCTACGAAGATGCTATTGAAAACTATAATATTTCTCTTCAATTAGATGAACCCACATCGTTTGCATTGTTACGAGTTGGTAATTGCTACGAGAAATTAAAAAATGATGACTTAGCGGTTCAATATTACTACAGAACTGTACATGAAGATCCTTTATTAGATAAAGGTTGGATTGCTATTACTAAGTTTTATAATAAAAAAAGAAATTACCAAAAGGCGTTATATTATATCAATAAAGCTATAAATATTGATACAGAGAATGTAATGTATTGGAAATTGTATTCGCAAATTAATCAACGATTAAAACTATACGAAGAAGCAGAACGCGGATACAAAAAAACTTTAGAATTAGGAAATTACGAACTAAACACATGGTTATCTCGAGGAGATTTATTAATTAAATTAGGAGAGCCACAAGCTGCAATATACAATTTTGAGCAAGCTATTGAATTTTACCCAGAAAATGCTGAAATAGAATTCCGATTAGCTGGTTTATATTTTTCTTTAAATGAAAAAGATAAAGGCACTTTTTATTTAAAAAACGGATTAAAACATAACGAAGAATACAACTTTATAATTGAAGAACTTTTTCCTGAAGTTTCTAATAAAATCTTTGTAAAAAACTTACTAAAAGCAAATCTATAAGTAAACGTTTCACTAAAATGCATACCTTTGGTTTAAGCAAAAACTAACTAAGCATGCGAAGACGTTTTATAGATTATTTAATCATCTCTTTAAAAGGAATTGCTATGGGTGCTGCCGATGCTGTTCCAGGGGTTTCTGGTGGTACTATTGCTTTTATTTCTGGTATTTATGAAGAACTAATTTCAACCATTAGCAATGTTAATCTTTCCTTATTTAAAACTCTTTTTTCTAAAGGCTTAAAAACGTTTTGGCAACAAGCCAACGGAAACTTTTTAACGGCACTTTTATTAGGCATCGTTGTAAGTTTTGTGTCGTTTATGAGGCTAGCAAAATATTTGCTTGAATACCACCCAATTTTAATCTGGTCATTCTTTTTTGGTTTAATAGTAGCTAGTATTTATTTTGTTGGTAAGCAAATTACCAAGTGGAATATTGCAGTGCTAGTATCTCTAATTATTGGTGCATGTATTGCTTTTTATATTACTACGCTTCCTGCTTTGGCTAATAATGACAGTTCGTGGTTTTTATTTTTTGCTGGCGCCATTGCTATTTGCGCCATGATACTCCCTGGTATTTCTGGCTCTTTTATTTTAATAATTCTTGGTGCTTATAAAACATTAAGCGATGCTTTACATGATTTTGATATAAAAAGAATAGCCATTTTTACAATAGGTGCTCTTGTAGGTTTACTTAGTTTTAGCCGTGTCTTAAAATGGTTGTTTAAGCATCATCATAATGTAACATTAGCACTACTTACTGGGTTTATATTTGGGTCTTTAAATAAAGTTTGGCCTTGGAAAAAAACTTTAACATGGCATACAAACTCAAAAGGAATAAAAACACCTCTATTAGAAGAAAGTATCTCGCCTTTTTCTTTTGATGGTGAAAACCAAATTACGATGGCAGTAATTTTAATGATTCTCGGTTTTTTAACTATTTTTATTCTTGAAAAACTAGGCACGAAAAAACAATAATGCAAAGCACCAGAACTTTTACTGATAAACTGTTTCTTATTCTTAAGGGATTAGGTATGGGTGCTGCAAATAAAGTTCCTGGTGTTTCTGGTGGTGTAGTAGCTTTTGTCGCTGGCTTTTATGAAGAGTTTATTTACTCGCTTCAAAAAGTAAATAGTAAAGCATTCAAATTACTTATTAATGGGCGTTTCAAAAGTTTTTATCAATACATAAATGGGAGGTTTTTAGGTTTACTTTTCTTTGGAATGATAGTCAGCTATTTTAGTGTTTCAAAAATTTTAGACTATCTAATAAAGTATTACGAATTATTTGTTTGGAGTGTTTTCTTTGGAATGATAATCGGTTCTATTTATTATATCTATAAAGATTTTGAGGATTGGAATTACAAAACATACCTATCATTAGCTATCGGTATTATAATAGGTTTAAGCATTAGCTTTTTAAATCCTGCAAAGGAAAATGATAATCTTTGGTTTGTATTTTTATGCGGAATAATTAGTGTTTCTGGCATGACACTTCCTGGTTTTTCTGGTTCGTTTATTCTTATTATTTTAGGTAATTATGTATTGCTTTTAGTAGACTCTGTTAATGCTTTATATGATACTTTTTCTGATATTTTAAGAGGTGATTTTAACTTTATCGAAAATACTGAACGCATGAGAATGCTCAAAGTTCTTGGTGTTTTTACATTAGGTTCAGTTACAGGTTTAGTCACATTTTCGCATGTATTAAGCTACATTTTAAAGCATTATAAAAGTATCACGCTTTCTGCTATTATTGGTTTTATTGTTGGATCTTTAGGAGTAGTGTGGCCATGGAAAAAAACAATTTACCAAATAAACACCGATGGCAGTTTTATATTAGATTCTACCGGAGAAAAAATAATTGCTAACTACAAACGCTTTCTGCCAGAGCTAAGCTCAGAAACTTTATATGCCATTGCATATATTTTTTTGGGCATCTCTATAGTTTTAGCTCTTGAATTTTATGGTAAAAAAACTAGAAAAATCAAATGAACAAATTAGGGCTTTTAGGTAAAAACATATCATATTCATTTTCAAAATCATATTTTAAAAAAAAGTTTGATGATGAAAAAATTAATAATACTACTTACGAGAATTTTGATATCGACTCTATCGATTCTTTTCCTTCATTAGTAAAAAATACAGAAGGTTTAAAAGGATTAAATGTTACTATCCCGTATAAAGAACAAGTGATTCCATTTCTTGATAAAGTGAATAAAAAAGCGAAAGTCATTGGAGCTGTAAATACCATAAAAGTTACAAAAAAAGGAAATCTAGTAGGCTACAATACGGATTGTTATGGTTTTAAAAAATCACTAAAACCCTTTTTAAAAACGCATCATAAAAAGGCATTGATTCTTGGTACGGGAGGTGCAAGTAAAGCAGTTGCATTTAGCTTAAAACAACTAAATATAGATTATAGTTATGTTTCAAGAACTGCTTCAAACAAAGTTCAATTTACTTACAATATGCTATCTGAAGAAGCTATCAATGAACACACAATTATAATAAACTGCACGCCTTTGGGCACATTTCCTAACGTAAATGACTGTCCAGAAATTCCTTATAAAGCTATTACTAATAAGCATATTTTATTTGATTTAATATATAATCCTGAAGAAACCAAATTTCTTAATTTGGGTAAAATTAATGGAGCTACTATAATTAACGGATTAGATATGTTAAAATTTCAAGCTGAAAAAGCATGGTCTATCTGGAATTTGTAGTAAAATAATTACTCAAAGCGTTAAAAGCACTGCTTCCTCTTTGTAAATACTAGAGTTGTTATTATCTTTAAACTTTAAAGTATTAAACGAACCCTAAACATTTTTTAAAATGTCTGAGATAGATAACCTGCAAAAAGCAGACGGAATAGAGGAAAATAAATTAATCATTGATAATGATGATACTACTGAAAACAAATCATCTGAACTTAATGAAACCACACCTGTTGAGACTCCACAAGTAAATGGTGATGAAACATCTTCTGAAGTAACAGAAACTGTAAATGAGAATAGCCCTGAACAAAAAGAAGAAGAAGAAGAAATTGAAGCTTCAGAAAATGAAGATGTTATAAATGAAATTGAAGAATCTAATGCTGAAGATGCTGAAGATGAAGGCAATAAGGAACGCCACAGTATTGAGGTAAAAGAATACGATAAAATGTCGTTAGAATCTTTGGCAATCGAGCTAGAAAAGCTCGTGAAAAATGAAAAGATTCAAGCTATAAAATCTCCTGTAAATGATATAAATAATGAGTTTAAAACTAAATTTCAGGCTTTATTAGATGAGAAAAAAACAGAGTTCTTAAACGATGGCGGGAATGAAATAGATTTTTATTACTCCTCTCCTATTCAAAAACGATTTAAAACTGCTTATAAAGAATATAGAAATAAACTTAACGAGCATTATAAAAGTTTAGAAAAAAACCTGAAGCAAAACTTAACAGATAAGCTTGAAATTATTGAAGAGTTAAAAGGTTTGCTTAGCGTTGAAGAAAATATAAATACTACATACAAGCACTTTAAAGAGTTACAAGAAAAGTGGAGAAACACTGGACCAATACCAAGAGATAAATACAATAATGCTTGGAATTCGTATCACCATCACGTTGAACGTTTTTATGACTTTTTACATTTAAATAGAGATTTACGAGATTTAGACTTTAAGCATAATTTAGATAAAAAATTAAAAATTATCGAGCGTGCAGAAGAATTAGCACAAGATGACAATGTAATGCGTTCTTTTAGAGAGTTACAAGAACTTCATAAAATGTGGAAAGAAGAACTTGGTCCTGTTGGAAGAGAGCATAGAGAAGGTATTTGGGAAAGGTTTAAAGTAGCTACAAAAATAATCAATGATAAACGTCAAGTTTATTACAAGGAAATTGATAAGGTTTACGAAAAAAATCTTGAAAACAAGCTTGAAATTATAGCTAATATAGATGTTATTAATGCTCAAGAAAGTAGTTCTCACAGTTCTTGGCAAAAGAAAATAAAAGAAATTGAAGCATTACGCAATAATTTTTTTAATGCGGGGAAAGTGCCTATAAAAGTTAACGAAGCAACATGGGCAAAGTTTAAAGATTCAGTAAGAACTTTTAACAAGAAAAAAAATGCTTTTTATAAAGGGTTAAAAAAAGAGCAGTTTGAAAACCTTAAGAAAAAGCTTGAACTCATTAAAATTGCTGAGGACAATAAAGAAAGTGAAGATGTAGAGGTTACTACAGCGTTGATGAAAAAAATCCAAAGTGATTGGAAAAAAATTGGTCATGTACCGCGCAGAGACAGTGACAAAATATGGAAGCAATTTAAAACTGCTTGTAACTATTATTTTGATAAACTACATTCAAAAAGAAATGCAGCAAACCATGAACAAGTTGATGCTTATAACAAAAAACAAGAGCTTTTAAGCTCGCTAAAAGAATTAAGCTTATCTGGAGAGAAAGACAAAGATTTGTCGACCATAAAAGAGCAAATAGAGAAATGGAAAAGCATTGGTAGAGTACCAAATGATAAGCGATATATTGAAGGAAAGTTTAATAAATCTTTAGATGGTTTATTTTCAAACTTAAAAATGGATAAGAATGAAGTTGAAATGATTAAGTATGAAAACAAATTAGAAAATTTAAATAGAACTGATAACGACAATAGAAATTTAGATAATGAACGTTCATTTATAAGAAAAAAAATAGACGAGGTAAAAGGCCAGATTAATCAATTAGAAAACAATTTACAATTTTTCACAAATGTTGATGATGAAAACCCTCTGGTAAAAGAAGTTCATAATAACATTAAAACACATAAGCAAGCTTTAACCCTTTGGAAAACGAAGCTTACCAAAATCAAGGAACTTTATTAAAAAAATTTTATGAAAACTAAAAAGCCAACTAAATAGTTGGCTTTTTTATTACATATATTTCTGTTGTTTATTAAAAAAAATCTAATTAGGTAATTGTTTAGCTTGTTCCCAAAACACATCCATTTCAGCAAGTGTCATATCTTTTAAGGGTTTGTTTAAACTTTTTGCTTTAGCTTCAAGATATTGAAATCGTTTTGAAAACTTTTTATTAGTACGCTCTAAAGCATTTTCTGGATTTATATTTAAAAACCGTGCATAGTTTACCATAGAAAACATAACGTCTCCAAATTCGCTTTCCATTTTATCATGGTCACCAGAATCTACTTCGGCTTTAAATTCAGTTAATTCCTCTTCTACTTTTTCCCAAACCTGATTAGGTTCTTCCCAATCAAAACCAACTCCAGAAACTTTTTCTTGAATTCTATTAGCTTTTACTAAAGCAGGTAAGCTTTTAGGCACGCCTTCTAAAACACTAGTTTTTCCTTCTTTTAGTTTTAGGTTTTCCCAATTTCGTTTAACATCGTCTTCGTTTTCAACTTTAACATCACTGTAAATATGAGGGTGCCTGCTTATTAACTTTTCGCAAATACTATTACAAACATCAGCAATATCAAAAGCTTTAGTTTCACTTCCTATTTTTGAGTAAAATACAATGTGAAGCAAAACATCTCCCAACTCTTTTTTTACTTCACCCAAATCCTTATCTAAAATAGCATCACCAAGCTCATAAGTCTCTTCTATGGTTAGATGACGTAATGTTTCCATGGTTTGCTTTTTATCCCAAGGACATTGCTCACGCAACTCATCCATAATGGTTAATAATCTATCAAAAGCTTTAAGTTGGGTTGCTCTGGAATTCATTTTTGAAGTTTTTGTAAAAATACAATTTTGATTTTCTGAATTTGAAATAATTCATTCAATAATTTTATTAAGCATTTTTAAATTTCTTAGTTATTTCAATTTATAGTATTGCTTGACTTTATCAGAAAAAATCGATAGCTTCGTTTAACGTTGTATATAAATCACATGTGCTGAATTTATTTCAGTATTAAAACGGACCCATATACTTGAAAAACATTAGCCACTAGCAGAAAATACGAAAATGGAAGAAAAAGAAAAACCAAGACTTTCAAGATTAACTGCTATTCTTACTCAACTACAATCTAAAAGAATTATTACGGCAAAACAGCTTGCTGAAAAACACGATGTTAGTGTAAGAACCATTTATCGAGATATTCGCACACTTGAAAAATCAGGAATACCTATTGTAACCGAAGAAGGGAAAGGCTATTCTATTATGGAAGGTTATCACCTTCCACCTGTTCTTTTTACAGAGGAGGAAGCCAATGCTTTAATCACGATAGAACAATTAGCAATCAAAAACAAAGACCAGTCATTAGTTGATAACATTACTAGTGCATTAGAAAAAATAAAAGCCATCTTACGATACTCTCAAAAAGGAAATGCAGATTTATTGTCTGATAGAATTTACTTTAGTGGGAACAACAATGAAGAGAAAACGAGTAATAATCTAATGCAAATACAATCTGCAATAACCCAATATAAAGTCTTAACGATAGATTACCTTTCTTCTGAAAATAAACCAACCACTCGAAACATTGAACCTTTTGCTATCTACAGCATTCACGGAGATTTCTTGTTAATAGCTTTTTGTCGATTGCGAAATGATTTTAGACACTTTAGAATAGATTTTATCGAAAATCTTGTTACTGAAAGCAAAACATTTAACCCGCATAATATGACTATAAAAGAATATTTTGAAAAATATGTAAAGAATCAAAAGCACCCTTGACACACCTTTGTCACAACCTCAATTTACATTTGTAGAAATATTAATAATAAAAAAACTTAAAATGGAAATTATCAGAATCGTAATCTTGTCGTTATCAGCCTTAATGCTTGTCTTTGTAGGTGTAATGAGGTTAAGCAATCCAATCAAAACCTATTTAAAGAATTCAGGGATCAAACTAGAAAATGATGCTAGCCTTTTAAACGAAATGAGAGGAGTCAGTGCAGTAATGCTTTCCGCAGGAATAATTATTGCACTCGGTATATTTATTGAAAAGTTAACCTTTACTTCTCACTTTATTGCATCTCTAATTTTTGTAGGTTTCGCAATTGGTAGATTAATCAGTTTCAAAGCAGATGGTAAACCAAGCAAGCAAATTACGCAAGGAATTTTATTTGAACTTGTATTAGGAGTAGCAAATGTTTTTTGTTTGATAAATAGTTGGAGTTAAGTTTAAAATGTTGCTAGTGGCTCGCAACATATTGTACTTGGGAAACTCGAAGGGTTTCCTCTGGTTCGGTATCTTTTATTATTTTAGACCTACACAAACACGTTAAACGAACCTCTCCAAAGTAAAGCTAATTTTGGTTTAATTACATAAGCTAACAGATATCTGCGTTAGGGATTGCAGTGGCATCCTTTTTAAAAATGGCTAGTACTACATTAGCTTTTAAGTAAATAATAAACTGATAGCCACGACGCTCGCTCCTCGCTATGAGGTTTTAAAAAGATATAGCGGAAAGCCCGACCCTTGTGGTAACGCCCAAATCGTAAATCGAATAAACTAAAAAATCCAGCTATAAAAGCTGGATTTTTGATATTATAATGGTTAAAACTATGCGTTTTGCTTCTTAATTAAATTAAGTGCTGAACCTTCGTTATACCATGTAATTTGCGCATCATTATAAGTATGATTCAATTTGATAGTATCTTTTGTTCCATCATCATGAACTGCTTCAAGTGTTAATTGTTTACCTGGAGCAAATTCGTTTAAATCTACAAAGTTAAAAGTATCATTTTCTTGAATTAAATCGTAATCGCTTTCATTTGCAAACGTTAAACCTAACATCCCTTGCTTTTTAAGGTTTGTTTCATGAATACGCGCGAAAGATTTTACAATAACCGCAGCAACACCTAAGTGCCTTGGTTGCATTGCAGCATGCTCTCGAGATGAGCCTTCTCCGTAGTTATGGTCTCCAACAACAATAGTGTGTATTCCTGCTTTTTTGTATTCGCGTTGCACATCTGGAACGCCACCATAGTCACCTGTTAATTGGTTTTTAACAAAGTTTGTTTTTTGGTTAAACGCATTAACGGCTCCAATTAGAGTATTATTTGCAATATTATCTAAATGACCTCTAAAACGTAACCATGGTCCTGCCATAGAAATGTGATCTGTAGTACATTTACCAAAGGCTTTAATAAGCAATTTAGCTCCTGTTATAGACCCGCCAATAGGCGTAAATGGTGTTAATAATTGTAAACGCTCTGAATCGTCTTTAACAGAAACTTGCACATGACTTCCATCTGCTACAGGCTCTAAATAACCATTATCATCCACAGCAAAACCTTTTGGTGGTAACTCCCATCCTGTTGGTTCTTCAAACATAACCTCTTCGCCATTTTCATTTATTAACTTATCTGTTAATGGATTAAAATCTAAACGACCAGCAACTGCAATTGCAGCTGTTAATTCTGGTGATGCAACAAATGCATGTGTATTTGGGTTTCCGTCGGCACGCTTAGCAAAGTTTCTATTAAAAGAATGCACGATACTATTTTTTGGTGCATTTTTAGGATCGCTATATCTTGCCCATTGCCCGATACATGGTCCGCATGCATTGGTAAATATTTTGGCGTCTAAATTTTCAAAAACATCAAGAATACCATCGCGCTCAGCAGTATAACGTACCTGCTCTGAACCTGGGTTAATCCCTAATTCGGCTTTCATTTTTAAACCTTTATCTAAAGCTTGTTGTGCAATAGATGATGCTCTTGATAAATCTTCGTAAGACGAGTTTGTACAAGATCCTATTAACCCCCACTCTACTTTAATTGGCCAATCATTAGACGCTGCTTTTTCAGTCATTGCAGATCCTACTTCTGTAGATAAATCTGGAGTGAAAGGTCCGTTTAATAATGGTCCTAATTCTGATAAATTAATTTCTATTACTTGATCAAAATATTGTTCTGGATTTGCGTATACCTCAGCATCTGCAGTTAAATGTTGTTTAACTTGGTTTGCAGCATCAGCAACATCAGCTCTATCTGTAGCTCGCAAATAGCGCTCCATAGATTCATCATAACCAAAAGTAGATGTTGTAGCACCTATTTCAGCTCCCATATTACTTATTGTACCTTTACCAGTACATGACATTGACGTTGCTCCTGTTCCGAAATATTCAACAATAGCTCCTGTTCCTCCTTTAACGGTAAGAATTTCAGCTACTTTTAAAATAACATCTTTAGGTGCTGTCCAACCAGATAGTTTTCCAGTTAATCTAACACCAATTAATTTAGGGAATTTAAGTTCCCAAGCCATACCTGCCATAACATCAACAGCATCTGCTCCACCAACACCAATAGCTACCATTCCTAGTCCACCAGCATTTACTGTATGTGAATCTGTACCGATCATCATTCCTCCAGGGAATGCATAATTTTCTAAAACAACTTGATGAATAATTCCTGCTCCTGGTTTCCAAAAACCAATTCCGTATTTATTTGAAACAGATTCCAAGAAATTAAAAACTTCACTACTTACATTATTTGCATGCTTTAAGTCTGTTGTCGCTCCTTCTTTAGCTTGAATTAAGTGGTCGCAATGTACTGTAGTTGGTACTGCTACTTTATTCTTTCCAGCTTGCATAAACTGTAATAAAGCCATTTGAGCAGTTGCATCTTGACATGCAATTCTATCTGGCGCAAAATCTACATAATCCTTCCCTCTAGTAAAAGCTTTAGTAGGGTTTCCATCCCAAAGATGAGAATATAATATCTTTTCAGATAGTGTTAATGGTTTACCCACAATCTCACGAGCTTTGTCAACACGTTCTGCCATTTTGGTGTAAACACCTTTTATCATATTGATGTCAAATGCCATATTTTATCTATTTAAATTTATTCTGTTTTTGAAAGTCTTGCAAAAATACGAATAATAGCATGTATTAAAAAAATCTAATCAAATCTATTATAATTTTAAATAATTCGTAATTACAATGTGTTATTTACCGCTAAATATAATGATTCAATAAAATAATCATATCAAAATTTATAAATTAATAAAAAAAGAATGCTTTCTGATTAGTTTTTTATTCATCGAAAAAAGTAATATCAGTATAACAACCTTCTATTTATATTTTTAATAACCTTAAGTTTGTAACAAATAACAACTGCATGCTACTTATTTTTTTAAGTTGGATATACATTTTCATTACAACTAAAAACTTTGGAATTCTATTTACTAAAGTTTTAGGTATTAAAAACTGTCACCCTATTCTTCTTCAGGTTTTTGGGCTTTTATTTTATACAATTATTACAAGTTTTTTTGCCTTTTTTATCAGAATTAATATTGAGTACTACGTATTTATTTTATTACTAAATATTATACTTATTTACAGTAATAGGAGTGATTTTAAAACATATTACAACTCTATAATACTATTGTTTAAAGAGTTAAAAATTCCTTATAAATTTCTTTATCTATTTCTGTTTTTCATCATATTAGCGCAAAGTAGTACTAAACCATATTTAATTGACAATGAAACCTATTATATACAAACTATAAAATGGATTAACGAATTTGGATACGTAAAAGGATTGGCTAATTTACATATGTTTTTTGGTCAAAATTCATCATGGCATGCATTACAAGCTGGATTTAATTTTCCGTTTTTATCTGATTTTTATAATGATTTAAATGGGTTTTTGTTTGCAATATTTGGATTTTGGGCTATAGAAAAATTAAATAGCTACAACAATCGCAAAAACATTCAAAGTTTTAATTTAGGATTAGTACTCTTATTTTCTCTTTTTTTAATGCAATTTGTTAATGCACCTTCTCCAGATTTAATCATTTTTTTAATAACTCCTTATATTTTTTATCTATTTATTATTAAATATAAAAGCATTACTATTAACGACTTTAAAATAATTTTAAGCTTAGTTCTTTTTTTATGTTTTGTTAAAGTGAGTATGGTCGTTTTATCTGTTTTACTAATAATCCTTTTTATTAATAATTTCAAAAATTTAAAAAGAGAATTGTGGCAGTATTCAATTTTATGCATAACAATTTTAGGGCTATTTATTACTAAAAATGCAATTGTTTCTGGTTACTTATTTTATCCTATAGCACAAATAGATGTTCTAAATTTTGATTGGAAAGTACCAAAAAAACTTTTAGAATTTTATAAGTTAGGTACTTATTTAGAAGGCATGAGCAATATTGATGTCTCTCAATTAGGTTTTTTTGAAAAAATAAAAGTATGGCTCACTCTACCAAAACTAGATGGTTTGTTTAATAAAGCATTTGTGCTATTATTAATTATTTTTCCTTGGTTTATTTATAAGAATAAAAATAAGTCTAGCTTGTTGGTAATATATTTGTTAGCTATTATTCAGCTTACGATATTATGGTTTGCTTCACCTCAATACAGGTTCTTTTTTGTATTTGTTTCTTTTTTAGCTATTCAGGTATTTTCATCTATTATAAAGAACAAAAAAGTTGGTTTGTATTTAGTTACATCATCAATCATTTTAAGTGCTATTCCTATTTTTGTAACTATAAATCTGAATGCTTTCACAAATAATAATTTTGCAATGGAGTTAAACACTTTTAAATTAAAAAACATCATTATCCCTGAGGAAAACACAAAAATCAAAGCAAAGTTTACTAAGCATTATATTGAAGGTTTTGAGTTTAATTCACCAAACGAAGATGTGTTTTTTTGGGCTACTGGAAATGGAGAATTACCTTGTGTAAACAAAAAACAAATAGATTATATAAAGTATTACTATAATTATGTGCCGCAATTACGAACTAACGAGTTAAATGATGGGTTTGAGTCAATAAAGGTTAATAATATCTCTAATTAGAGGTAGTAAATATTAATGCTTCTTGTTTCTATAAATATCAATTAGCTTTGTAATAGCTAATATTATAGCAACTAATTTAAACCCTGTACTGGTGGAGAGCAATACGTTTCCTGTTATAAACCCTAATTCAAAATGAATTATTTTAAATAGAGCCCCTATAGAAGTTAACCCCATTCCGATTAAAAAACAGACTATAGGAATAATAAATGGTTTTAGCCTCACTAAAACAAGCTCTTAATAATTTTATCTTCAGTAACACCTTCAGCTTCTGCTTTATAATTTTTAATAATACGGTGCCTTAAAATACTATTAGCCACAGCTTGAACATTTTCTATATCTGGAGAAAATTTACCATGAATTGCTGCATGTGTTTTAGCTGCTAAAATTAAGTTTTGAGAAGCTCTTGGTCCTGCACCCCAGTCTATATATGTTTTTACCAAATCGTTTGCAGTATCAGCATTTGGTCTTGTTTTACTAACCATAGTTACGGCATATTCAATAACATTATCAGCAACTGGCATACGACGAATAAGCTGTTGAAAATCTATTATTTCTTGAGCAGAAAACAATGCGTTTACTTTTGCTTGTTTATCAGTAGTTGTTGTTTTTACCACTTGAACTTCTTCCTTAAAAGATGGGTAATCTAAATTGATAGCAAACATAAAACGGTCTAATTGTGCTTCTGGTAACGGATATGTTCCTTCTTGCTCAATAGGGTTTTGTGTTGCTAAAACAAAATATGGCAAACTTAATTTATAATGATGTCCAGCAACGGTAATGGCGCGTTCTTGCATTGCTTCTAATAAAGCTGCTTGTGTTTTTGGAGGTGTTCTGTTAATCTCGTCTGCTAAAATAATATTAGCGAAAATTGGGCCTTTAATAAATTTAAAATGCCTGTCTTCATCTAATATTTCACTTCCAAGAATATCACTAGGCATTAAGTCTGGAGTAAATTGAATACGCTTAAAATCAAGTCCTAAAGCTTGCGCAATGGTATTAACCATTAATGTTTTTGCTAAACCAGGAACACCAATAAGTAATGAATGTCCGCCAGAAAAAATGGAAATTAAAATTTGATTTACAACCTCGTCTTGACCAACAATAACTTTGGCTATTTCAGTTTTTAAATCTTTATATCGCTTTACAAATTGTTCTACGGCAGCTACATCCGACATATATTTATTTTTTTAACCAGTTACTAGAAAAATCGCAATCTCTATGTGCTCCACTAATTTTAATATAGGTGTCTAATATTTTTTCAGTTTGCCATTTTTCAATAGCTATCACTTTTTTCTCGTTTAAAGCTTGCTCCTTTATCTTTAAATAATCTCGCGCATAATCTGCTTCGTGTTCATCTATTCTACCTGTAACGGTTAAAATTTTAAATTTAACATTCCTTGTTCTATCTTCTTCCTTTAACACCAAACTCAACTCATTATCTTTTAAATTTTGAATCTGTGCATACAATTCTGGATCCATTCGAGTTAATTCAAAATTATAATCTTGTGTTTGTGGATTAATTAATTGTCCTCCATCGAATTTAGTTTCCTTTTCATCACTAGATTCTCTTGCTGCTTCAGCAAAAGTAATATCGCCAGCAATAATACTTTTTCTAACTTTTTCAAGACGCTCTTTAGCTTCTTTAACAGCAGCATCTGATACTTTAGCTATTAATAAAATGTGGCTTACATCGTATTGTTGACCTCTAACCTTTTCAAGTTTAATAATATGAAATCCAAATTCAGTCTCAAAAGGATCTGAAACTTCCCCTTCCTGTAGTGAAAAAGCTGCATCTCTAAATTCCTTCGCGAAACGTGGTTTCTTTCTATCTAAAGTATAAATATAACCAGATTGTTTCATTCCTGGGTCTTGACCATATAAGACCACTTTTGATCTGAAACTAGCACCATTTTCTACAACATCGGCTTTAAAACCTTTTAAGCGATCAATTATTTTTTGCTTATCGGCTTCCGACACTATTGGTTCAGCTACTATTTGTGCTACTTTAAGTTCTGTTCCAAAGGTTGGTCTTTTGTCTTCTGGAATCTTATTAAAAAATATTCTAACTTCATCTGGAGTTACATCAACCTCTTCTACAATTTTAGCTTGCATTCTAGCCGCTAATTGATTGCTTTTATTAATTTCGAACATTTCATCTCTAAAACTTTTTTCATCTTCTTTTTTATAGAATTCTAAAAGTTTATCCATAGAACCACCCGTTTGCTGTAAAAACTGCTGGATTTGGTAATCTACTTGTTGGCGAATCTCTGCATCAGATACTTGAATACTATCTTGAATAGCATGATGTGCATAAAGTTTATCTTCTAATAATTTTCCAAATAAACTACATGGTTCAATATCTTTTGTATTAACACCTTGAGCTTGTAATTGTAAATAAGCTTTATCTAAATCTGAATCTAAAATAATATAATCGCCCACTACAGCTGCTACGCCATCTACTTTTTTAGCATTAATAGCACTTTTTACAGTATCTACTTTTTTTACGGTTTCTTTAACTTCATCTTCAATAATTTCTTGCGCAGACATAACATTTACTACTAGTAAGGTTATGCTTAAAACTAATGTATGTTTTAAATTAATTATAAATTTCAAATTGTTTGTTTTTAATAGCATCTTTTGTAATATCTTTTTCTAATTCTCTAATAAGCTCTAACTTCCTTTTATTAATAACTATTTGCCTTATTGTTGGTTTAACATATTCTAATGGTGCGGTTTCGTTACGCAACAAAACGTTATTAATTTGCATCAAATATACTCCTAATGAATCTTTGAGTTGTAAAAAATTAGATTTTTTTAACAGTTGATTTTTATTTTCTGGATTTATAACTGAAATTTTATCAATAACCTGGTTAGCTTTTATCCAAATAGAGTCGTTTAATGAAAAGGATTTAAACTGAATTGACATAGAGTCTAACTCCTTTTTATCCTTTAAATTAAAGCGTTTAAACTTTTCTTCAATAGATTTTAAGTTGATTATATTTTCATCTACGTGTACATAACGAAACTTTATAAGCTCTTCATTTAACTTAAATGCTTCTTTATTTTTTTCATAATAAACCTCTACTTCATTACTTGCTACAGTTGTGTCTATGTTTTTTTTAACCAAACCTTCCATATAGGCTTTAGTATATAAATCATTTTTGTATTGCTCAATAAGCCTATTAAATGTTTCTTGTTTTTCTTCACTTAAATTAAGCATAGCACCATCTACAAAAAGTTGCTGCGTTGCCCAACGATTAATAAAATTCTGCACAACCAAAATACTATCTTCTTTTGTTGTAGCTTCTGTTGTTAAATCTTTAATATCATCATAGTACAAATAGGTTTCATTTACCCTTGCAATAGGTGTACCTTCTTCCGTCTTTTTAAAAAAAGTACAGGAAGTAATTATTATAACTATTAGTATAAATATGATTTTATAAAACTTCAATGGCTAATTTTTAATTTGATTTTTTACTTTATTCAAGGCACTTTGATTAACAACAATTTTATATTTCTCCTTTAACTGTTTAACCCAATTCTTTTCTTTATAGGCTTGATAGTCACTAATAATTAAGCCTTTTGCTTCTTCAAAAGTTTTTATTTTTTTGGGCAATACCTCTTTTACTTGAGCCACTATAAAAGCTTTATTATGCTTGTAAATTTTAGAGATCCCTTTTTTAAATTCAAAATTACCAGGGAATGCTTGATGCCTTGCATCCATAATACCTGATGTAAAAACTACATGCACTTCACCATTATTGTTCACCAACCTCTTTATATCTTCTAAACTCATATCTTGCTGCAATAATTTAGCAACTCGCTTTAAAGTTTTTTGCTTAGTAGCCGATGCGACAATGGCATCAACACGTTCGGGCAACATATACTTTTCTTTGTTTGTTTTGTAATAATTTTGAGTTTCTAATGAATCCGATTTTGCTGTATTCCAAATAGTCGTTTCCATTAAATCGAACAATAACAATCCATCCCTATACTCGTTAACTATATGAGCGAATTCCTCATTTTCTTCTTCTAAATGATTTTCTTGATATTGTATCAATCTCTTATTTAAAAACGCATTGTACTTTTCTGAAACTATGGCTTTAAATGTAGATTTAGGATTAACCCCTCGTTGCGTTTTTTGTAAATAAACACCGAATTCTTTAAAGGTAAATTGCAGGTTTTCTATTTTTATTAAAAGTGAATCGTTTATAAAATCTGTTGGGAGCTTCCATGTTCCTTTAAAATAATCATCATTTAATAACGAAACAAAATACGCTAAAGCTGGCTGACTATCATTAATATTATATTTTGCTTTAAGTTTAGTTGTTAAAGCTTTATCAATTAACTTAGAGCGTTCATCACGTTTTACTTTGGCTTCCAACTCCGACTTTATATCTTGAAACGGAGGTATTAACTTTTTTGCATGTAATTTAACTATGTGCCAACCATATTTAGTTTTAAAAGGCTGCGAAACGTCATCAATATGCTCTAAATTAAAAGCAACATCCTCAAATTCTGGCGAACTTAATTGCCCGCTTGAAAAAGACGATAACAATCCGCCTTTTGATGCCGAATTCCTATCATCTGAAAACTGTTTAGCCAAATCTTCAAAAGCTTCACCTTGATTCAGTTTTTTATAAATATCTTGTATTCTAGTTTCTGGTTTCTCTCCTAAAGTATCATTTTCTTTAATGTTAATCATAATATGAGCTACAGTGCGTTCACCTTTAGATTTACGTTTTTCCAAAACTTTAACTATATGGTAGCCAAAACGAGTTCTAAAAGGCTGAGAAATTTCATCAACGTTGGTGCTAAAAGCTTCGTTTTCGAATTTATAAACCATTCTAAAACCAGAAAAATACCCTAATTCTTCACCAAAAATAGATTTGCCGTTGTGCACTTCTTTTCTAACTGTTTCAAAACCTTCTTTTAAAGCTCTTTCTCTAAGTTTACTAATGGTGTTAAACGCCACCAAAGTATCTTGTGGGTTTGCATTTTCAGGTATTTTAATTAAAATATGGTTTGCCTTTATCTCGTGCAATATTCTATCGTAAGCTTCTTCAACCAATTCATCTGTAACTTTATTATCATAAATAAAGTTTTTTGCCAATTGCTTTCTATATGTATTTAACTCTCTTAAATACGAAGGCTTTTCATTAAGCTTTAAGGCTTTCGCTTCTTTTAATTTTAACTTATAAGTAGTGAAAAGTGTTAAATATTCATCTACATCTTTTTGAGATTCATCTTGAACTAAATCAAGATTCTTATTATACACTCTTAAAAATTCTGAAATATAAACAGGTGTTTCATCAACTGTAAAAAGCACTTCATCTGTTTCTGATTGTGCATTAATTTGTAGCACTATTGCTGTAAATAATAGAGTAAAAAAATGTTTTAATTGCATGAAGAAAAAATTATTCAAGTGGATACAAAAATACTAATATAAACCTATAATACAAGTTGCTTTAACAAACGTTTAAAAAGTAAAAATATTACTCTTATTTATATAATATATCTTTACATTTAACCTCTCCTTTAATTATAATAAATAATGCGTAAACTAAAACTTATTTGGGATTTTCGTGGCCCTGATGCTTTAAAAATTGCTGAGCATCATGAAATACATTTAAAAGACTTTATCCGCTTAGAGAAATTAGAACTTAATATTACTGGATTTGAGCCTATTACAAATCTTCACGCTATTGCTTTTATGGTTGTAACAGAAGACATTATGAAGCCTATTAGAGATGCTTTAAAACCACATCGCGGACAAGTTTATACGGAATAAGATGAATGCTAAATATGATGATATTGGAGTAAATTATAACGCTACAAGAAAAGCAGATGATTATCTTGTTAAACGATTATTAGCTAATTTAAACCCTAAATCAAATGGATTATATTTAGATATTGGTTGCGGAACTGGGAATTATACAAGCAAATTACAAGAGGAAGGCTTTAATTTTATTGGTGTTGATCCTTCAAAAGAAATGCTAGAGAAAGCGAAACTACAAAACCCAAATATAGATTGGAAAATTGGACATGCTGAATACTTAAATTTGAATTCTGAAAGCATTGATGGAATTATAGGTAGTTTAACCATTCATCATTGGAAAGATTTAGAAAAAGGATTTAAAGAATTGCATCGTGTATTAAGAAATGATGGTAATTTGGTTATTTTCACTTCTACGCCAAAACAAATGACTGGGTATTGGCTAAATCATTATTTTCCAAAAATGATGAAAGATTCTATGTTGCAAATGCCATCCCTAAAAATCATCAAAAATATCATGAACCAAACTGGTTTTGCTTCAATTAAAACAGAATTATATAGTATTAAACCAGACTTAAAAGATTTCTTTTTATACAATGGCAAGCATAACCCAAACTTATATTTAAACTCAAAAGTAAGACATGGTATATCTTCCTTTTCATCACTCGCTAATACAGAAGAAATTGAGGCTGGTTTGAATCAACTAAAAAAAGATATCGCTACTCAAAAAATAGACGATATTATAAAATCTTATGAAAACAATTTAGGCGATTATCTTTTTATTATTGCAACAAAATAATAATAAAAAAACACCCCTGACACACTTCGACATAAGCTCTAATAAATTTGCATTTAAGTTTAACAATTAAATCAATTTAAAAATGAAAAATGCAGTTAACTGGTTTGAAATTCCAGTGAAAGATTACAACAGGGCAAAGCAATTTTATGTAACCGTTTTAGGAACTGAAATATCAGATTTCCCCATGCCAGAACAAAGCATGAAATATGGTATTTTTACTCACGATGAAAAAAACCAAGGTATTGGTGGTGCTATTATTGAAGCAGAAGGGCAAAACCCTACCACAGATGGATCTACAATTTATTTAAATGGTGGCGAAGACTTAGGGCTACCTCTATCTAGAGTTGAAAGATGTGGTGGTAAAATTTTAATGCCAAAAACAAATATTGACGAGAATGGTTTTATCGCTCAATTTTTAGATACTGAAGGCAATAGAGTGGCTTTACATTCTATGATGTAATTTTTTAACTAAAATCCAAGATAGTGAATTGCAAGTCGGTTCACTATCTTTGTCAATATGTCTCAATTATCTAGGCTTATATCAATACTTACGTTGCTAAAATCGAAACGACTTTTAACAGCTACAGAGCTTGCACAAAGGTTTGAAGTAAGTGTTAGAACTATATATCGTGATATAAGAAAATTAGAACAAGCTGGAATACCTGTTACAACAATTGAAGGTAGAGGCTATTCTTTAATGGACGGTTATACGGTTGCTCCTGTTCAGTTTACTGAAAAACAAGCTAACGCTTTAATTACTGCACAGCATTTGGTTAAACAAACAAACGACTCTTCATTTGTAACCGATTTTGAAGAAGCTTTAACTAAAATTAAATCAGTATTTAGAACTTCTATTCAAGAAAAAAGTGAATTGTTGAATAGCAAAATTTTTGTTTTTGATTCTTTTAATGAAAACATATCTAGTAATGCCCTATCAGAAATACAATTAGCCATTACAAATTTTAATTTTGTTGAAATTAATTACCGTAAAGTTAATGATCCAAATATTACTTTTAGAAAAATTGAACCTTACGCTTTATTTTCCACTAATCGTAAATGGATTTTAATTTCATGGTGCTATTTACGTAACACCTATCGTGCATTTAGAATTGACAGAATTCAGCATTTTAAAATATTAAACGAAACATTTCAAGATAGAAAATTCAATCTTCAAGAATATTTTAAAGCTTGTCCTTTTGATGATAAATAATAGTTCTTTTTAAAAAGAAGCATTTTGTTTTTTCATTACTTTTAAGGCATGGAAATTATTTCAACAAATATTGCAAAACCAACAACGATTATTTGGAACGGGCAAGAAACAACAACAGGTATATATAAAACATCTACAAATTCTCCTATTTATTTAGAAAAAGAGTCTGTTAGAGGCGACGAAATTTCAAATAGACGTGTTCATGGTGGAGTTTATAAAGCCTGTTATTTATTTTCGTCCAATCAATATGCACATTGGGAAAACCTGTATCCAAATTTAAGTTGGAATTATGGTATGCTAGGTGAAAATCTAACGGTTAAAGATTTAGATGAAACAAAAATTCTTATCGGTAGTATTTATAAAATTGGTGAAGCCCTAGTACAAATTACCCAACCTAGAGAACCTTGTTTTAAATTTGGAATAAAACTAGGAACACAAAACGCTTTAAAGCAGTTTATAGATAGTGGATTACCTGGAACATATGTACGTGTTTTAGAGGAAGGGTTCGTAAAAAAAGGAGATTCCTTTAAGTTAATTGAGCAAGCAAAAAATAGTCTTACAACTGCTCAGTTTTTTAATCTACTTTTTTCAGAAGAAAAAAATCAAGAGCATATAAGCATAGCTTCTAAAATTGAAGCGCTTCCTCTTAAAAAAAGAAAAAAGTTAAACAGATTCATTAAATAAATCTGCTATATAAATTTCGCTTTATGTCATCAAACAATGATTTGAATCTAATCAATAATCTAACATCTCAATTTTTCGATGTCTTTACAAATACCAGTAATAGAATTCCTAATGTTTCCGCTCTCAAGGAAATGTTTATTAAAGAAGGTATTATTACTAGTAATACAGACGGAAACACATTAATATATAGTATAGATAGCTTTATGGCTCCAAGAATAGAAATGTTAACTAATGGGACACTCTTAAATTTCTCTGAATATGAAGTATCACATAAAACAGAAATTTATAATACCATAGCCATCGGTTTTGTAATTATGAGAAATCTGGAGAATTAAATGGTCAGTATTTTAAAAGTAATGGAGTTAAAACACTTCAATTTATAAAAGTTGCTAACCATTGGAAACTCGCTTCTGTTGCATGGTGTGACGAATCATAAAAACTATACTATTTAAACTATCTTTGCCCCAAATTACTAATAGATGTCGTTTAAAGACTTACAACTTAATAAACCTATTTTAAGAGCTATTGCCGATGCAGGTTATGATGATCCAACTTTAGTGCAAGAGCGCACTATTCCTCTCGTTTTAGGAAAAAAGGACGTTATTACATCAGCTCAAACAGGAACAGGAAAAACAGCAGCTTTTGCTTTACCAATTTTACAACTGCTATTCGATAAGCAAGATGCTCCAAAAAAAGGAAAAAAAATTAAAGCCCTTATTATAAGCCCTACAAGAGAGTTAGCTATTCAAATTAATGAAAACTTTAAAGTATATGGTAAAAACACCAATTTAAGGTCGACAGTAATTTATGGTGGTACATCTATTGAACCTCAAAAAGATATTCTAAATAAAGGTATTGATATTCTTATTGCCACACCTGGTAGATTACTCGATTTACACAAACAAGATAATCTCAATTTAGATTATGTTGAAACCTTTGTACTTGATGAAGCCGACTTAATGCTAGATATGGGTTTTATTGATGATGTTAAAAAGATTGAGCGTTTGTGTCCTGATAGTAAACAAACATTGTTATTCTCTGCAACTATGCCCTACAAAGTGGAGCAGCTTGCGAATACCATTTTAAAATCTCCTGAACGTGTTGAAGTATCCCCAACCTCTTCTGCTGCAATAAATGTGAGTCAGGTATTATATTATGTGCCAAAACGTAATAAAATTGAATTGTGCTTGCATTTATTACGAAACACTATTAAAGGCAATATTCTTATTTTTAGAAGAACAAAATTTGGCGTTGACAAATTAGAGCAAACCCTTATAAAAAATGGATACAAGGTTGAAACTATACATGGAGACAAAACCCAAAATTTAAGACAAGATGCTTTAAAAAAATTTAAAAACGGGTATGTAAATATTTTAATAGCAACCGATGTTGCTGCGCGTGGTATTGATATAAACGAATTGGATGCTGTTGTAAATTTTGATATGCCAAACGTACCAGAAACTTATGTGCATAGAATAGGAAGAACTGGTCGTGCAGGCCAAACAGGTATGTCTTACTCTTTATGTTCTGCTGATGAAAAAACATACGTTAAAACTATTCAACAGTTAATAAATGTGCAAATTCCTATTGAAGAAAATCATCCTTACCCATTAGATCCTAAAGCAAAGCCTATTGTTCATAAGTCTAAAAAAACAGGAAGCAAACACAAAAAAGGTCGTAAAAGTGTGGCTTCTAAAAAGAAAAAGAAGCGTTGGTATTAAAAATGAAAAATATGACTGAAGCCGAAAAAATAATTAAAAATCTTCAATTACAACCACATCCTGAAGGTGGTTTTTTTAAGGAAACTTATAGAAGCCAAGGATCTATAAATGTAGATTCGCTTGGTGAAGATTTTTTAGAAAAAAGGAATTATTCAACATGCATTTATTTTCTTTTAACTTCTGATAGTTTTTCAGCATTTCACAGAATTAAGCAAGACGAAATTTGGCATTTTTACAAAGGCTCGCCAATAAAACTTCATGTAATTTCTGAAGACGGTGTATACAAAAAGATTATTATTGGAAATAATTTAGAAAAAGGAGAATTACCTCAATATGTAGTAAAAGCTAAACAATATTTTGCAGCTGAAGTTATTAATACTAATGATTTTACTTTAGTAGGTTGTACTGTATCTCCTGGCTTTGATTTTAATGATTTTGAGCTCCCAAAAAGAAAACTACTCGTATCAAAGTTTCCTCAGCACCAATTTGAAATTAATAGATTAACTAATCATTGATTAAATTAAACTTCGTATTGTCTATCAAAATAATTCTTAAGAAACGGAATTTGAATACAAAGCATTAATCCGAAAAAGGCAATAGCATACATCAAGGTTTTAGACATCGTAAAACCAGATAAAACATTGGTGAATTTGCTATCAGATAATAAACTAAAATCTAAACCATTAAGCCAACTACTTTGTTGTGTTTCTGTACCAAAAATTAAATATGTACAAAGTCCAATAAAACTTAAAGAAATAAAAACCCACGCTTTTTTGGAAATTAAAGGCTTATAAGCAATAGCTTTACTTTTATTTAATGCTTTTACTTGAGACATTATTTCTGAAGTAAAATGAATTGAAGGGCTCTCTAAAGAAGCCTTTTTAATAATTTTTTTTGTAAAACTATCTAAGTATTTATCTTCGTTCTCTTTCATAATGTTCAATTATTTCTGGCTCTAACCTTTGCTTTAATATAGAAGCCAATTTTTTTCGGCTTCTAAATATTTTTACTTTTACATTATTAGCTTTAATACCAATAATTTTAGAAATTTCTTCTAAAGAACGTTCTTCAAAATAGTATAATGTTAGCAAAAAGCTATCATCATTAGGTAACAAAGTTAAGCAATCTTTTATAGCTTGATTATGCTCCTGTTGTTCCATTTTGTCTAAAGCATTATCCATTGTTTTTATTTGATGCTCTGTAAACTCATCAATTGCAACATCATTAAAATGCTTTTTATTCTTCTTTAATCTATCTAAACATGTATTATAAGCTACTTTATAAATCCATGTAGAAAATTTAGAATCGCCTTTAAACTTATGTAACGATTTATAAGTTTTAATAAAAGTATCTTGTGATACTTCTTCAGCCTCTTCCCTATTCTTTAGCATTCTCAATGCCAAAGTAAAAACCAAGTCCTTATAACGATCTACTAAAACTGAAAATGCATTAGTGTCGCCATTAATAATTTGGTTGATATAATGTTGATCGTTGTTGGTGGTCATTTTTAAGTAAGACGACTATATTTTATTAAAGGTTACATATAATTAGAAAAAAGATTTTTTAAGAAAAGTGTAACCAAAATTAAAAACGTATCGTCATAGGTTATGAACACATTAAAATTAATCAATTAAAAACGAAACATTATGGGATCAGAATTAATTATCATACCAATTATATTTGGTGCAATCTTTGGAGTATTTTATTTATACTTTTCAACACGTAATAAAGAACGCTTAGCACTTATAGAAAAAGGGGCAGATGCAAGTATCTTTATGAAAGGAAGAAGCCACACAGCCCCAATTTGGAAGGTATTACTCCTAAATTTAGCCTTACTATTAATGGGGATTGGTATTGGTATATTTATTGCTACTTTACTCTATAAAAACACAAACTTAGGTGATGAAATATACCCAGCAACCATTTTCTTAACAGCCGGCGCTTCATTATTTGTAGGTTTTAATATGACTAAAAATTTAGATAAAGAATAAATATAAAACCAATCAAACTAGTTAAAGCGGTTCTCTTTTTAAGATGGCCGCTTTTTTTATTTAATTAAAAAATCAAAATAAGTATTCGGAAAGGGTTCATGTCTCAAAGTGAAATGCCACCATTCTTTTGGGTAATTTCTAAACCCATGTTTTAGCATTATAGTTTGTAACAGTTGCCTGTTTTCTTTTTGTTTTTTGGAAATTCCTTCAAAATTAACCCAAGATTCTCGTCCAAAAAAGTCGTATGTGCTTCCCATATCTAATGGTTTTCCTGTATTACCATCAATAATTGTTAAATCTATAGTACTTCCTCTACTATGTCCTGATTTACTTGCAATATAACCTTCTTTAAATAAGCTTCTCTTTTCTACATTAGGATAAAAAACGGCCTTGCTTATAGTATCATTTAAAACTTTTGCCCAACGTACAAAATGGTTTACTGCTTGTTGTGGCCTATACCCATCATAAACTTTTAAACATAAGTTTATATTTTGCAAATCTTCATGAACCAATTTCAAGGCTTGGGCAGTTTGCTTTGTTAAAATGAGTTTATTTGAATGATAACCATCTATATGCTTTCCAACAAAATTATTTGATGTATTATATCTCAATTCTACTTCTAAATCTGGAATAACATCGTCTACATAAGTAAAGCCTTCTGGCAATTGCGCAAAAGATAAAGAGCTAATTAGCAATAATAAAAGGATTGAAAAAAGTTTCATAAATAAATGGTTATAAGCTAATTTATATAAAATAAATGTATTCCTTAAAACTGAAGCACAAAAAAACCGAGTTCCCTCAAACTCGGTTTCTTTTCAATTTGCTTTTTTATTACGATGTAGATTTAGGGTCTCTATACCAACAACATAATGCAAATATTAATTAATTAATCCATTGAACTAAAAAGTATGTTATTTAGTACACACCAAATATATAATTAATAAAAATATACTTACGATAAAAAACATAATAAATCGATGAAATACACTTAATTTTAACATTTAAAGATGAAAATATGCATTTCATCGATGAAATACAATTGCCTGCATAAAAAAAGCATCTTAAAATAAGATGCTTTTTTACTAACTAACCAACCAAAAATATGAATTACATTTTTTAAGTTTAAAGTAACCACTCAATAAACTTTTTATTAGAATGTAATTATTTATTACTAAACAATATCTGTGCCAAACTTATCTGTAAGCCATTCTATTAACATAACTTTAATATACTTATTGGGTTTATAAATTATTCTCTCCTGTTAGTATTTAAAATATAATTATAGGATATTTGTCATTCCTAAAAAATCAAAAATAAATTATGAAAAGATTATCGCTATTTGCCTTACTTATTTTAATAGTTTCTTGTACCAAAGAACAGCCCGATTTAATTGTTAAAACAAATATTAAGGGCCTAAAAAAAGGAACAGTTTATCTTAAAAAGGCAAAAGACACTGCTCTTGTAACTGTAGATTCTATAATGATTAATGGAAATTCTGAATTTGAATTGTATAGCGATATAGAATCTCCAGAGGTTTTCTATTTATATCTTAATAAAAACACCAATCAAGATGATGCAATAGCTTTTTTTGCTGATAAAGGTGTTACCGAAATTAACACTACTTTAAAAAACTTTGTTTTTGATGCAAAAATTAAAGGCTCTAAACAACAAACTACCTGGGAAGAATATCAAGCCATGATTTCTAGGTTAAATAATAGAAATTTAGAATTGATCAAAGAACAATTTGAAGCACAAAAAGTAGCTGATACTGCAAAACTTAGTGCAATTGAAAATGAATATAATGGTTTATTAAAACGCAAGTATTTATACGCTGTAAATTTTGCAATAAATAATAAGGATAGTGAAGTAGCTCCTTTTCTTGCATTAACAGAGGTTTATAACGCACGAATTAAATTATTAGACACCATAAATAATTCTTTAACACCTAAGGTGAAAGCATCAAAATATGGAAAAAAATTACAAGTATTTATTGATGAAATAAAAGAAGACAATAAAAATAAATAAATCAAATATTAAAAAAACAAAAAGCCTTTCAATAATGAAAGGCTTTTTTTAGAGCCGATGGAGGGACTCGAACCCACGACCTGCTGATTACAAATCAGCTGCTCTAGCCAGCTGAGCTACATCGGCGTTTTAACGGATGCAAATATAATAGCAAAAAAATAATATGCAAGCAGTCCGCTAAAAAAATTATCCTAGTTTATTAATCTTTTCTATTAATGCTCGTCCTTTTTCTTCTAACTCTGCATTAATAGCTTTAAAGTGAGCTTTAGGGCTTTCAACATCTTTAGCATTTACTTTTGCTATTAAAATATCAAACGTTTCAATTGCTTCGTCAATAATTGCTTCACTCTTTTTAGTATCCTTATCTGTATTTGAATATTCCCAAACATAAACTGCTTCAATAATATCTCCTAAAACATAGTTTATATCTTTCTTTAGGTTTCTAACATTTGCCATAATTTCTAATTTAATTTAGGTGCAAAAATAAGTAAATAATTAAACATTAAAGTGTAATCACTTAGTATTAATTAGGGGGAATTTTGTAAAAAGGAGTAAACCAATTATTCTCCTGAGTAAGTAACAAAATTACGCGGTGTTTCGTAAAGCGTTATTTCTAAATCTAAATGAGAGTCTATTTTTGGTTTTATTATATTATAAATAACCACAACTATATTTTCAGCAGTTGGGTTTAGTGCTTTAAACTCAATAAGTTCTTCATTTAAATTTTTATGATCAAATTTTTCTTCAATTTCAGCTTCAATCAAATGCTTTAAAACTTTCATATCCATTACAAAACCTGTTTCTGGATGAATTTCTCCCTTAACTGAAACAATTAATTCATAATTATGGCCATGATAATTTGGGTTTGCGCATTTACCAAAAACGGTAGCATTCCGCGCATCAGTCCAATCTGCATTATACAATCTATGCGCTGCATTAAAATGAGCCTTCCTACTAACTGTTACTTTCATTTGTTGCTAAGTTTATATGTTCGTAGAATTTATCAAAAATTACTTTAAACCATTCGGTATAAACCTCTGGGTGTAATGAAATATCAGCTTCAACGTCCTCTAATGGCATCCATTTCCAACTGGAGACTTCATCTTTATTAATTATTGGAGATTCGTTATATTTACCCAATAAAACATGATCGTATTCATGCTCTGTTAAGCCATTATCAAAAGGTGCTTTATAAATAAATGAAATAGATTCTTTAAGCTCTACAACAAAACCCATTTCTTCCTGCAAACGACGTTTACCAGCTTCAATATTAGTTTCTCCATCCCGCTGATGGCTACAACATGTGTTGGTCCATAAACCCGGAGAGTGATACTTACCTAACGCTCGTTGTTGTAACATTAATTCATTCTTATCATTAAAGATGAAAACAGAAAATGCTCGATGCAATAAGGCCTTTTCATGGGCTTCCATTTTTGGCATCAAACCAATTTGCTCATCCTTTTCGTTTACAAGAATTACTTGTTCTTCTTTCATATTGCTAAAATAGTAAAGTATTGCTGCATAAAAAAGCATTTATAAGTTATGAATGCTCTTAAGTATTACTTTAAAGCTATATTAGTTTTCTACAATTATAAAATCGCTACGTCTATTTTGTTGGTGCTCTTCCTCTAAACATTTAACATCATTAGCACATTTATTAGATAATTGACGTTCTCCATAACCTTTACCTGTAAGTCTATTTGTATCTATACCACCAATATTTACTAGATATTTTATTATTGAAACATTTCTTTTACTTGATAAAATATCATTATAAGCCTTTGTCGCTCTACTATCTGTATGCGACTTAATATAGATTTTTATATTTGGATACTGTTTTAGTATCGCTATAATTTTTTGTAACTCTATTTCAGCATCTATACGAATGTTAAACTTGTCGAGATCAAAATAAATTGGGTTTAAGTTAATCGCTTCCCTCAGATTAGTTCCTTTAGTTAAAGGTATAGTTTCAAGCTCTATTTCTAAATCTAAACTAACAGTTTGATTTCTTATATCTGTAGTTACAATACGATCTTCATCTGTGCTATAGTTTTCTTTTTCAACACGAACTAAATACTCTTTTTCACATCTTAAATCGCTAAACATATATTTGCCATCTACTCCAATTATCATACTACTCACTTCTTTATCAGACTCTTCGTATAACCTAACAGTTGCTCCTGTTATGAGATCTTTTGTTTTTTTATCAAATACAAAACCATCTATATTTTGTAAACAGTCTGGAATTTTAAAACTATAGATATCATCATCACCTTTTCCACCATCCCTATTTGATGTAAAAAAACCTTCTTTTGTTCCTAGATTTTCATAATACCCAAAATCGTCTTTTGAGCTATTTATAGGTTTTCCTACATTTTCAACCGTAAGCGGTTGATTGCTGCTAAACTTTTCTTCAAAGTCTCTAATCATATATATGTCTAATCCGCCTAAACCATTTAAGCCATTAGAAGAATAGTATAAATCGCCTTTAGAGTTTATATAAGGAAAGGTTTCTTGATCTTCAGTATTTATTATCATTCCAAGGTTTTTTGGAACACCTAAAGTACCATCCTCATTAATACCAACAACATATATATCTGATTTACCTTGAGTTCCTGGCATATCTGATGCAAAATATAATTTATCGCCTTTTGCATTTACTGATGGGTGAGCAACACTATAATTTATACTATTAAAATGAACAGATTTAACACCTCCCCAAGACCCATTTTTTTGAAATATAGCACGATATAATTGCAAACGGTTAATACCTGTTCCATCCCTTTTTAAACGTTTTCTATAATAGTTGTTTCGTGTGAAATATACAATACGATCGTTTGGTAAAAATGAAGCTGTAGATTCGTGATATTTAGTATTAATAACATCATCAAACTTTTCTACGTTTGCATAACTACCATCGTTTTGTCTAGTTGCTGTAAATAACTCTAAATAAGGTTGCTCATTCCATTTATAAAGCTTTTCTGTAAGCTCGCGAGACGATGAGAAAACCAACTTGTTTTTATATTGGTTACTACCAAAATCAGAATACTCAGTATTAATATCCATATTTTCAACAGCAAAATTTTCACTAACATTTTCAATGCTTGAAAGATAGTCTAGTTTAGACGTAAATGACTTAGCCCGAAGATCATCAGACTTAATACTTGCAAATTTTTGCATCCATTTATCAGCTTCAGAATAATTCTTAATTGATTTTAATGTTTGAGCATATCTGTAATAATACTCTAAATCTACATCCTCATTAAGCATCATTAATTCGCCATACCATTTTGAAGCCTCTTCCATTTTATTATTAAAATAGAATGAGTTTCCTAATTTCTGAAACAAATCAACAGATTTATAACCTTCGTTTGCTACAGTTAATAATACTTCACTTGTTTTAACATACGAAAACTTATCATAATCTTTAGCTGCTCTTTTTATAGTTCCTTCTTGAGAATAGCTTTGTAAAGCTAATCCTAAAGCACCTATCAATAGTATATATTTATTTAGTTTCATATTTTCAGTATTTAGAAGAATCGTGGTGATAAAATTTTACCTAATTGCTGTAGTTCAAACCTTAACATGACTTCATGTGTACCACTATTATAATTATTTAAACCAGTTGTTGTTAAATCATAAGAATATCCTACATAGAGCCCATCATTTAATTGTAAGCCAAATAACCCACTTACAGAATCATCCCATCTATATGCCAATCCTAAAGTAATCTTATCCTCAAATAATGCATTAATAGATAAATCGGCTATTACTGGAGCTCCAGAAACGGCTTTTAAAAGCGCTGCGGGTTTTAGCTTTGTACGCTCGCTTAAATCAAACACATAACCAGCAATCAAGAACAAGTGTAAACGCTCCTCTGCAGTTGATTCTATAAAATCATCATAGTGCTGTGTTTTAATAAAATTAGGAACCGCTAATCCAAGATACCAATTATCTGAATGCAAATAAAAACCTGCTCCAATAATAGGGGATTTTATACTCACATTTTCATTAAATGCTACATCTGGATTTTGAAAAACACCTTTACTCCAATCCGTATCTAGAAAATGAACCCCCCCTTTAAGTCCAAAAGACAACTCTGTCTCTCCTGATTGACTTACAGGAATTGTATACGAAAAATTAACATCAAAAAGTGTTTCTGTAGATGGGCCTAATTTGTCAGCTACTAGACTTAATCCTAATCCTAGATTCTTATTCCTTAAAGGAGAATGTGCCGCAAATGTTAGTGTTTTTGGAGCTCCTTCTATACCAACCCATTGTGTACGGTATAGCCCAGTTATACTAAGCACTTCTCTTTGTCCAGTATAAGCTGGATTTACACTCATTGTATTATACATATATTGAGTGTACTGAGGATCTTGTTGTGCGTTTACTTCTATACTTAATAGTGAAAACACTACTAAAGTTAAACTTCCTAATAACAATAATTTTTGTATCATTTTAAATTCTTTTTAGTCGTATACTTTATCTATTTATGTATATCCATCCTACTCGTGGTTTCGAACCCTCACCTAAATCTAAGATGTAATAGTACGTACCAACTGGTAATTCTTTATTCTTCTCTACAACAGCTCTTCCATTTGAAATTCCGTCAAACTCATTATAATAACTACGCTTTTCATAAACTATATTACCCCAACGGTTGTAAATTTTAAGCGTATTATTAGGATAATTATCAATACAATTAATTATAAATGCATCGTTAACGCCATCTCCATTTGGTGAAAACTCATTGAATATAATAACACAACCCAAGTCAGTTTCTGTTGGATCATCTACAGTATTACCATCAAAGTCATTTCCATCATCGCTATTATCACTTACTGTACCTGATGATCTAGTTGATGCTATTGCAACAACACTATTACTAACTCCTCCAGCATTTATAGCTTCCTGAGTAATTGTAAAACTCGCATGATAGATAGCTGTCTCTCCAACAAGAAGTGTTCCTTCAAGACTTCCATAATCTGCACTATCATACACTGGTTCTTGAGTTAAAGAAATTATATTTCCATTAGCATCTAAGAATGTATCTACTAAAGTTACATCTGTTAAAACAATGTTTCCTGTATTTTTAACTTCAATAGTGTACTCTATTCTATCATCTAATGATGTTCCAAAAACTTCGGCTGTCTTAGTAACTTCAATTATAGCTTGACAACCAGTTGTTATTGGATCACAGGGATCTGTCTCATCAGTAATACCTGTTGGTACAGGGAATGTACTTGGATCATCAACCCCAGTGGTTTCTTCACAGTCTGTTAAACCATCTCCATCGGT
>CANMUP010000010.1 GCA_947501105.1 uncultured Flaviramulus sp.
GCTGATTTAACTGGTGAATGTTCGGTAACGGCTATTGCTCCTATAATTACAGATAATTGTAATGGTACTGCAATTACTGGAACAACTACTGATCCGTTAACTTATAATACTCAAGGCACCTTTGTTATTACTTGGACTTTTGATGATGGGAATGGAAACAGTATTGATGTAGACCAAAATGTGATTGTGGATGATGTAACAGATGCTGATATACCTACCCTTGCGGATGTAACGGGTGAGTGTTCTGCAACAGCTACTGCTCCTACAACTAATGATAATTGTTCAGGTTCTATCACGGGAACTACAACTGATCCTTTAACTTATAATACTCAAGGTACTTTTGTTATTAACTGGACTTTTGATGATGGAAATGGGAATGTTATTATCGTGCCACAAAATGTAATCGTGGATGACGTAACGGATCCTGATACACTTACTCTTGCAGATGTAACGGGTGAATGTTCAGTGACAGTTACTGCTCCTACAACTAATGATAATTGTTCAGGATCTATCACTGGAACAACAACTGATCCGTTAACTTATAATACTCAAGGTACTTTTGTTATCAACTGGACTTTTGATGATGGAAA
>CANMUP010000011.1 GCA_947501105.1 uncultured Flaviramulus sp.
TATGGTAAAATAGCGTCCTTTTGAGTTGACAAAATTGATATCTCCATTACCCCAAATCTCAAATTTTTCATAACTGTTTGAGTTTTTCTGATTCTCTAATTTCCAATCCTTTTTCAGCAACCGTCTGAGTTGCGTTAAATCTGTTTTTACTCGGGTTCTATTGAGCGCTAATAAGGCATCTAATGGACATAAGTTTACCTCTTCAAGATCAAACCTTTCAATAACACTCAGCAGAATACTGGCCAGCTCCTTTTCTACTCGGTTACGGTTGTTCTGAACTAGTTTTAATAGTGCCTTGGTTTTTATTTGTTGTGGCGTAAACCACATTCTGGTCAAATGTTTTGAACTTAATTTCCTATTTGCTAAAAAATGAATAAATGCAGGGATTTCTTTAATCAAGTTCTCCAGAAAATGGATGTTCTCTTTTTCTATCACAGGTACTTTAATCACCCAGAACCGCGTTTCATTAGAATCTATTTTTATAAAACTCTCTTCGTTATTGCTACATAGAATAAACTTTCCAAAGAATTCGACTTCCCGTTTATCTTT
>CANMUP010000012.1 GCA_947501105.1 uncultured Flaviramulus sp.
CAAGGTACTTTTGTTATCAACTGGACTTTTGATGATGGAAACGGGAATGTTATTATCGTACCACAAAATGTAATCGTGGATGATATCACGGATCCTACAACTCCAACCCTTGCTGATGTAACGGGTGAGTGTTCTGCAACTGCTGTAGCTCCTACAACAACAGACAACTGTTCGGGATCTATTACAGGAACAACTACTGATCCGTTAACTTATAATACTCAAGGTACTTTTGTTATCAACTGGACTTTTGATGATGGAAACGG
>CANMUP010000013.1 GCA_947501105.1 uncultured Flaviramulus sp.
TCTATTTTTATAAAACTCTCTTCGTTATTGCTACATAGAATAAACTTTCCAAAGAATTCGACTTCCCGTTTATCTTTTCCTTTAGCTTCAAGCTTATTGATGTTAGTAGTACTTAAATATTTGATGCGCTCCGTGAGTTCTTCCTTATTGAATAAGACTTCATCTATGCAGATTAAAAGCTTATTTGCCCAATCGGCATTAAACTGACTGCTAAAGCTATCATTTGTCAAATAGGTCATGTTGTTGTCAAAGATCTCCTTGAG
>CANMUP010000014.1 GCA_947501105.1 uncultured Flaviramulus sp.
TTTTAATAGCCTTATCCTGTCATCATTATATTTTTTGATGACAAAATGATGAATAAATGATGACGGCTTTAACCCCAATAAATACAGCAGCTTCTTCATGCTGTCATCAATTCATCAAAATTTTGGATTAAAAATGTTTTTTCTATGGTAAAATAGCGTCCTTTTGAGTTGACAAAATTGATATCTCCATTACCCCAAATCTCAAATTTTTCATAACTGT